>JBJBBH010000006.1:0-1980072 GCA_047286485.1 Synechococcus sp. | reverse complement strand
TGATGGCAACGGAGGTTTTGCCATCGAGCGTGTTGAGAGCCGCGGCCGCAACGCTGTTGTCGGTGATGGTGATGGTGTAGGCGTTGCCGGTTTCGCTGAGCCCGGCGAGAGTGGCCATGTCGCCATCGGAGATGGTGGCGGTGACCACGCCGGATGTGTCGGCGGCAAGGGCATTGGCCTGGGAAGTGGAAGCGGTGCCGCTGTTGACGTTGATGGCTTCATTGCCAAGTCCGGTGATGCCGCCAGAGTCGTAGGCAGTGATCAGATCAGAGGCGCTGCCGGTGAGTGTGTTGACGGAGGAGGCATTGATGGTGCCTGAGGTGCGACCGTCGAGGGCGTTGAGAACGGAAGCAGCGAGCGAGCTGTCCGTGAGGGTGACGGCTTCATTGCCGAGATTGCTGATGCCTCCTGATGTGTAAGCGGTATTGAGGTCAGCACCAGTGCCTGAGAGCGTAGTGATGGAGTTGGCATTGATGGCGCCAGAGGTGCGTCCATCGAGTGTGTTGAGAACAGAGACGGCAAGGCTGGTGTCAGAGATGATGACGGCCTCGTTGCCGAGATTGCTGATGCCGCCTGATGCATAGGCGGTATTCAGTTCAGCGGTGCTGCCGGTGAGCGTGTTGATGGAGCTGGCATTGATGGTGCCGGAGGTTTTGCCGTCCAGTGTGTTGAGAGACACAACGGCCAGGGATGTGTCCTCAAGAATGTGTGCTTCATCGCCAAGCCCTGTCAGATTGGGCAAGGTGTAGAGGTAATTGATGTCTGCAAAACTGCCTTGAATCGTGCTGACAAAAGCTGCATCAAGGCTTCCGCCATTCAGGTTCCAGGTATTGATTAAATTGTTGGCGGTAACTAAAGACATGAGACTTATTTCTTCGATCTAGTGATGCAACATCCAGCCAGTAGGGCAACTGGCGCTTTTGAAATGAGCTTGGTCAGGTGTTGATGATGTTTCCGCGGTGGGTTGATATTGACTTTTTAAAGAAAAAGATGGTGCGGGTAAATTGCGCTTAATTATTGAAAATGTCGAAAAAATCTTTTCCCAGTCCTGATTGACGATCAATAACGTCTTGTTGGTTGCAGTCGCTTGGGCCAATCCTCTGAAAGGAGTTTTGGTGTCATCAGGCGCTGCAACAGGCGTGGAGGTGATCACGTCTGGAGCAACTCAGAGAACTTTCAGCAAATTCTGATTGAAAGCCCACGAATTTCGAGAGGCTCGTGACCCCAAAAGTGCGAGATTTATTAGCCACTTGCTGGTTCAGGCGGTAGTCGCGTCGTCGCTGCGGTTCAGCGTGTCTTGAGGTTGTTCGCCGTACTGCTGCTGGTAGCGCCGCGCAAAGTGGCTGCGGCTGGTGAATCCCATGGCGGATGCGATGGCTCCGACCCCCTTAAGCCCCAGCTCAAGGCGACGGTCTGGATTGAGCAGAAGGTGGCGGACCCGGTCCATGCGGATGGATCGTTGTAGCTCCAGTGGGGTGCAATCGAAGTGTTCTCTGGATCCTTTGAAGAGGGATGTTCGTGATTGATGCAGCTCGGCCGAAAGCTCATTCATCGACAGCGAGTTGCTTCCGTTCTTTGCACACCAGTGCAGCAATTCGATGGCCGCTTCATGGCGAGTCTCCCGTTTGGCAATGGGCATGGTTCGGCTGTTTTGTGTTTCAAAGCAGCGAATCACAGTGTCGATCAGCTGATCAGGTTCTTCAGGTTTCCAGGCTTCTTGGTCTCGTGCAATGAGATCGTTGAGTTGCTGCTGAAGGCGGAGACGCAGGTCTGTCTGCACTTCCAGCTGATTGGTGGTTTCCCAGCGCTTCAGCATCAGTGGCCCACCTCCTTGCTGTGCATGGCGTTCCAGCAAGGCTTCCTTGCCGATCACCAAGGTTGCCAGTGTTGTACCGGCAGGCACTCTGAGATCAAAATCGCTCAGCGATCGGTTGTAGCCCATCAAGCCCGGCCAAGGCATGGCAATGCCTTGGGCGCGGTAAGGCTGATCCGCCATGGCATCGGTCAATGGAATGGCCAGCGTGCATGGCTTGGGCCGCCGAGTTCCGCTGAAAAACAGGCTTTGGCTGGTTTCGAGCACGTTGAAGCGGTAGCTCCCCAGAACAAAAATGCGGACTCGTCCTTGCAGAGGACCAGGGCTCAGTTGCACGGCGACCAGATCGGGTGAGAGTGGCCGAAACAGTTCCTGAAGTTCCTCACAAGTCTGAAACCGGACATCCAGGCGTTTCACCGAGCTTTTTTCAGACCCCTGCATCAATGTTGTGGCCTCAACGCGCACTCAGGCTCTGTGCTGATTGGATTGATTTCCGGTTGGAGGGTTTGAGCGTGGCGCGGAAGGTCCGTCGACCAAGGCGGCGAACCGCGTGTCGACCGCGCGGCAGCCAACGGCTGGTTTTGTGCAATGCCTTGAGCCAGCCGGCCACGTAGTTGCGATGCCGCTCAGGACTCAGGATCCAGCGTGCGATGTACGACGAGCCAACACCAAGCAAAAGGATGCGCCCAATCCACATGCTGAGGCTTAGGCGGCGAGGTTGCGGAAGCGCGTGAACTGCGGCTCGAACAGCAGCTTCACGGTGCCCACCGGACCGTTGCGGTGCTTGGTCACGATCACTTCCGTGATCCCCCGATCGGGAGTTTCGGGGTTGTAGTACTCATCGCGGTAGATCATCAGCACCAGATCAGCGTCTTGCTCAATTGAGCCCGATTCGCGCAGGTCGCTGAGCATCGGTCGTTTGTTGGTGCGTGATTCCACGCCACGACTGAGCTGCGACAGGGCGATCACCGGAACGTTCAGTTCTCGGGCCATCCCCTTCAGAGCTCGTGTGATTCTTGAAATTTCCTGCACGCGGTTGTCGGGACTGGAGCCTTCCATCAGCTGCAGGTAGTCGATCACGACCAGCCCCAGTTCCTTGCCCTGTTCGGCCATCAATCGCCGGCAGAGGGAACGCATTTCCAGGACGCCGGAGTTGGGTTTGTCGTCGATGTAGATCGGCAACTGGCCGAGGGTGTTGATGCCCTGGCCAAGCAGCGGCCATTCCTCTTGCTGCAGGCGGCCTGTGCGCAGCCGGCCCGCTTCAATGCCCACCTCCATCGACAAAAGCCGGTAGGTGAGCTGCTCTTTGCTCATCTCCAGGGAGAACACGCACACTGGCAGGTCGTGCAACTGGGCCACGTTCTTGGCCAGATTGAGCACGATGGATGTTTTGCCCATCGCCGGGCGTCCCGCCACGATGATCAGATCACTGCGCTGCAGGCCCTGGGTCATGGCATCCAGGTCGTAGAAATTCACAGGGATGCCAGCGACCGAGGTGCCCAGCGAGCGACTCTCGATCTCGTTGAAGGTCGTGGTGAGAATTTCGGCGGTGGGCGTCAGCCCCTGCGATGGTTTTTCCTGACTGATGGCGAAGATGGTTTGTTCGGCCTTGTCGAGCACCTGCTCCATCGGCAGGCCCTGATCGAAGCCCAGCTGGATCACTTCGTTGCCTGAGCGAATCAGCTGGCGGCGCAGGTATTTATCCATGACCAGGCGTGCCACCTGCTCGATCGATGCGGTGGAAGCCACGCGTTCCACCAGCTCCACCAGCCTGCTGCTGCCTCCAACCTTCTCGAGAGCGCCGGTGTCCGCCAGCCAGGCGGTCATTGCCGTGAGATCGGTGGGTTTGCCCTGGCTGTGGAGCATCACCGCTGTGCGGAAGATCTCCCGATGGGCATTGAGATAAAACGCTTCCGGTTGCAGCACGTCGGCCACCCGGCCGATGGCGTCTGGGTCGAGCAGGATTCCGCCCAGCACGGCCTCTTCGGCCTCCAGGTTCTGTGGCGGGATCGAATCCGGCAGGGCCTCAAAGCTGGGCTCCTCACGCCGGCGACCTTTGCCGAAGCCACGGCGTTCCCCCTCGGTGGACTCGCCACCAGGATCTGACACGGGAACGCTCACCATGGCGGCAGCTGCTCAAGAAGAAGATCCACTCTGACGCACCTTGTCAGGCACATCAGAGACATTTTTGGCCTGTGCTCAGTAGCTGACCACTTCCAGGTTGATTTCAGCGGTGACTTCGCTGTGCAGCTTGACCTGAACCTTGTAGTTACCGGTCCGATGGATGTCGGGCACGGTGATGTCACGGCGATCCACTTCCTTCTTGGTGGCCTCTTCAATCACCTCGGCCACATCACCGTTGGTGACGGTGCCGAACAGCACGTCGTCTTCACCTGTTTGCTTCTTCACCGTGAAACGCCCGATGGTGTCGAGGGCTGTGCGGAAGGCGACGGCTTCTTCCTTGAGAGCGGCCTGGCGCTCCGCTTCCTTGGCCCTGCGGTGCTCAACCTGTTTCATCACTGCCGGGGTGACGGGCACGGCTTTGCCGAAGGGCAACAGGAAGTTTCGGGCGTAACCAGGAGCGACCTCCACCAGATCTCCGTCCCGGCCGAGGCTGAGAACGTCCTCATTCAGTACAACTTGTACGCGCTTGGCCATGGGAGAACGTTCCTGACGACGACTGATTAGCGATCGACAACTTTACGACTTCACGGGCAGGCGCACTTTGGTGGCCAGGCCCAGGGCGCGCATCAGGCGGATGTGCTCCCAGGTGAGGTCGATCTGACCAGCTTGAAGCCCGTGACGAGCGGAATGGGGAAAAGCGTGGTGATTGTTGTGCCAGCCTTCGCCAAAGGTCAGTGCTGCGACCCACTTGTTGTTGCGGGAGGCGTCGCCACTCTCGAAGGCCACGGTGCCCCAGGTATGGGTGGCTGAATTCACCAGCCAGGTGACGTGATAGACGAGCACCAGGCGGAGAGGAATGCCCCAGAGCACCAAGGCCCAACCGCCGGCACCAGTCGCGCTGCCGATCCAGAACAGCAGGCCAGCGAGGGGCAGCTGCAAGACCAGGAACCAGTTGTTCAGCCAGCGGTAGTAGGGGTCCTTGGCCAGATCACTGGCCATGCGGGGAACCTCCTTCATGGCCGGAATCGCATTGAACATCCAGCCCATGTGGCTCCACCAGAAGCCGCGGTGGCTGTTGTGGTGATCCGCATCCGTATCGGAATGCTTGTGGTGATGCCGATGCAGTCCCACCCAGTCGATCGGTCCGTGCTGGCAGCTCAGAGCACCGCAGGTGGCAAAGAAATGCTCAAGCCAGAGCGGCACGCGGAATGAACGGTGGGAGAGCAGTCGGTGGTAGCCGATGGTCACTCCCAGGCAGGCGGTGACCCAATACAGCACCAGCAGGCTGGTGACGGCCTCCCAGCTCCAGAAGGCAGGGGCGAGTGCCAGCAGCCCCAGGGCATGGATCACGATCATGAATCCGATCGTTACCCAGCTTTTTTCGCTCTTTGGAACGATGCGTGCTTTGCTCTTGGAGCGTTGGTACGGCTTGATTGCCAGTCGGGGACCCCGGTGCGAAACTGGTTTCCGACTGGGTGGCGAAGGCGTTTTAATCGCGCTTGGTGCCATGGCTTGATCCCGGTTGATCTCTGCACACTACACGCGATACGGATACGTATCAAGCAATGGACAAGGCAAGCGGTTCTGATCATGTGACCAAGGGTTACCGCCAGCGTCTCGAGGAAGGGCGCCAGGCGATGGCCCATCTGATCCATGTGTGGCATGAGCGCAACGGCTGGTCTCACAAGGTGTTGCCGGCTTTGGCTGATGCGCTGGATCTCGGTCGCGTGCACAACTCACAGATTTCCAACCTCCGCAACGGCAAGCTCTCGTCTCCGGGGCCGGAGGTTTTTCTCGCCCTTGGCCAGGCGAATGCGGTGCTGCACCAAGGCTTGGATCCGATTCGCGATCAGTTGGCGGAAGTTCACCCCGATCTGCTGCGGGTGCTGGGCGACAGTGCCGTGCCCCTGCTCGCTGCCGATGGTGAGCCCATCGGTGCCGGCGAATTACTGGAGATTTTTGTGGGCCTGGGGCCTTTGCCTCCAGGCTTCGATTGGCGAATTGATCAAGATGAGGCGGCTGCTTTGAGTGCGGCGATCGCCGACAGCCTTTGCCGCGGGCAGGCCTGGCGTCAGTGTCGTGATCAGGTGATGGAGGCCTATCCGGTCACCAAGAACCAACGCCGCGATCGTTTTGCCGAAGTGATGGCTGGGCTCAGGGAATACAGCGCCGAAGAGCTCGATGGTGAGTTCCTCGATCTTCATGCCACCCACATGGCCCTTGAGGGCAGCAAGGGCCAGAGCGCTGAAGCGTTTCTGGCCGAGTTGCGAACGGCTGCTCAGGCGGGGTAGCGGGCCTGGCGGACGCGTCGGGTGAGGCCAAGCTTCTGAAGCATCCGAATGTGCATCCAGGTGATGTCGAATTCGAACCAGCGCAGGCCATGGCGAGCACTGCCTGGATAGGCGTGATGGTTGTTATGCCAGCCCTCTCCGAACGACAGAACGGCCACCCACCAGCAATTGCGCGAAAGATCAGGGCAGTCGAAATTGCGATAACCAAAGGCGTGAGTCGCCGAGTTCACCAGCCAGGTGACGTGATACACAACCACTAGGCGCAGGGGAATGGCCCACAGCACCAGGCCCACGCCGCCTCCATGCACCTGAGCTGCATTGCCGTACCAGTAGAGCGCCAGGCCAAGTGGGATCTGCAGGACCAGGAACCAGCGATCCAGCCAGACGTAGAAGGGATCCTTCAGCAGGTCGCCTCCGAATCGTTCTTTGTGCTCAAGCGCGGGGATCTCGTGCAACATCCACTCGCTGTGGCTCCACCACAGGCCTCGGCCCGCATCGTGGTGATCATTGGGTTGATCAGAGAATTTGTGATGGTGACGGTGCAAGGCCACCCAGTCGATGGGTCCGCTCTGCGCAGCCAGGGTGCCCATGATCACCAGCACCCGCTCAAGCCAGCGCGGCACCTCGAAACTCCGGTGTGCCACCAGCCGATGCAGACCGAGGGTGACGCCAAGCACCGTGGCCCAGTAGAGAACGGCAAAGGCCACAACCCCTTGAATGCTCCAGAACCGTGGGAGCAGTGCAATGGTGGCCAGCACGTGCATCGCCACCATGAAGGATGTGGTGCCGCCTTTGAATTTGCGCTGTTTGCGCGGCAGCCGTTCACGGGGCGCCATCACCGCCGCGCGCATGCGCAGTTCGCGGTTTGAGGTGGGAGCTGCCGGAGTGGTTGTAACCAAGAAGTTTCTCCTTGAACCAGTTCTGTCGCGGTCGGAACGGCTACAGCCGAGACGAAAACAGTTGGTTGGAAGTGTGAATGTAAAAGAAAACAGTTGACTTCTCGCGGTTCTCCCATGGCACAGGCTTCAAATCGCTACGGAGAGAGCACTGGGGCAGAGGGGATGAATCTCAGTGATGCCAAGGCATTTGCACGCAGAACGGTTGCCGCTGTTCGCGAGCGTCAGCAGCCTTTGGCGCGTCAGCGCACGGTTGCGGTGGCCGATCGGCTGCAGAAGGTTCTGGCGGCATTCGAGGCTGAACGGGTGGGTACTCACCATTTCGCCTCCGTGAGTGGTTACGGGCATGGTGACCAGGGCCGAGAAGTGATCGATCGTGTGTTCGCACGGGTGCTCGGTGCGGAAGCAGCAGCTGTGCGACTTCAGTTCGTGAGCGGTACCCATGCCATCGCTGCCGCCTTGTTTGGCGTGCTCCGGCCTGGTGATCGCATGCTTTCCATCACCGGGCGTCCCTACGACACGCTTGAGGAGGTCATCGGTCTTCGTGGAGAGGGGCAAGGGTCACTCCAAGACTTCGGCATCGAGTACGACGAGCTGCGGCTTACCGATGCCGGTGCTGTGGATGAGCAGGCCCTGGATCTCGCCCTGGCACGACCCCATCGCCTGATCCTGATCCAGCGCAGTTGTGGTTACAGCTGGCGCCCATCGCTCAGTGTGCAGACCATCGGTCGCCTCTGCGCCCGCATCCATGACCAGCAGCCGGAATGCGTCTGCTTTGTGGACAACTGCTATGGGGAACTGGTTCAGGCCCAGGAGCCATCCGAAGTGGGTGCGGATCTCGTGGCGGGTTCCTTGATCAAAAACCTGGGAGGAACGATTGCTCCTGCTGGGGGCTACGTGGCTGGACGCGCCGACTTGGTGGAACAAGCCTGCTGCCGTCTCACAGCACCAGGGATCGGCAGCGCAGGGGGGACTGGTTTCGATCTGCACCGATTGCTGTTGCAGGGGCTGTTTCTGGCACCACAGATGGTCGCCGAAGCCTTGATTGGCGCCGATCTGGTGGCCGGAGTGTTTGCCGAGCTCGGATTTCCGGTGCAGCCCAGTGCTGGAGCGCCCCGCAGTGATTTGATCCAAGCCGTGCAGCTGGGCGATCCTGAGGCTCTCAAGCTGATCTGCCGCGCCTTTCAGGCCTGCTCTCCGGTGGGTTCTTACCTAGACCCAGTGCCGGCGGCGATGCCGGGTTATGCCAGTGATCTGGTGATGGCCGGTGGCACCTTCATCGACGGCAGCACCAGTGAGTTCTCCGCTGACGGGCCCTTGCGAGAGCCGTTCAATCTCTACGTGCAGGGCGGTACGCATCACGCCCATGTGGAGCTGGCACTGATCCAGGCGCTCCAAGCCCTCGCTGCGGCAGGACATCTCAATCTGGCGCACACTGATTGAGAGACGCTGGTGCGGCCCGATGGCCTTCGACTTCCCTGCCTCCTACCGCTATGCCGACAGTCATGAATACGCCTGGCAGGACGCTGACACGATCCGCATTGGCCTGAGTGCCTATGCCGTGGATCAACTCGGTGACATTGTTTTTGTGGACCTGCCCGAGGTGGGTGCTGCTCTCAGCCGTGGCAGCAGTTTCGGCACGGTTGAGTCGGTGAAGGCCGTTGAAGAGATGTATGCCCCCCTCAGTGGCGAGGTTCTGCAGCGCAATGAAGCTCTGCTCGCCAATCCTGAAGAACTTCAGAAGGATCCCCACGGTGAGGGCTGGTTGCTGGTGATTCGATCCAGCGATGTGTCGCAGCTTGAGCAGCTGATGGATTCGGCCACCTACGCCGCCAAGGTCGCCGCGACCTGATATCACATCGTCGCCTGGCGCAAGTTGCCTAAAGTCGGCGCCTTCTGTGGCTGCACCATGACCCTGCTGGACCAGCGCATGGTGGAGACGGCTTCAGTGGAGACTCTTCCGCCCTTCGTACAACGCCATATCGGCCCAGGACCAGCAGCCAATCAGCTGATGCTCGATCGGCTTGGTTTCACGGATCTTGAGGGCTTTCTGCAGGCCGTCGTGCCCCAGGACATTCTCGATTCAAGTCCGCCGAAAGGGCAGCTCCCGGCCGGCGTGGGCGAGGAACAAGCCCTCTCTGAACTGCGCCAACTTGCCGGGTTGAACCGTGTGACGCGGTCGTTGATTGGTCTTGGGTACTACGGCACCGTCACGCCCGCGCTGATCCAGCGTCAGGTGTTGGAGAACCCTTCCTGGTATACGGCCTACACCCCCTATCAGGCGGAAATCGCCCAGGGGCGTCTGGAGGCTCTGCTGAATTTCCAGACCTTGATCAGCGAGCTGACCGGTCTGCCGATCGCCAATGCTTCGCTGCTGGATGAAGCCACCGCAGCAGCGGAGGCCATGTCGATGAGTTTCGGGGTTTGCAAGCGACCTGAAGCAACCCGCTTTTTGGTTGATGCCGCCGTTCTGCCACAGACCCTGGCGGTTCTGCGCACCAGAGCCCAACCGATCGGTGTCCAGCTTGATGTGGCGGAGCCTGATCAGTTCGCCTGGGGTGCCGATGTGTTTGGCGTGCTGCTGCAGTTGCCAGGACGCTGCGGCCGGCTCTGGGACCCTCGATCCTGCATGTCCAGGGCCCATGAGCATGGGGCTTTGGTGACCGTGGCCATTGATCCATTGGCCCAGGTGCTGCTGGAGCCAGTGGGTGCTCTGGGCGCTGATATCGCGGTGGGCAGTGCCCAGCGTTTCGGCGTGCCGATGGGTGGCGGTGGTCCTCATGCGGCCTTCTTTGCCACCCGCGATGCCTACCGCCGGCAGGTGCCTGGACGCATCGTGGGGCAGTCGAAGGATGGTGAAGGCAATGTCGCCCTGCGTCTGGCGTTGCAGACCCGTGAACAGCACATCCGTCGAGACAAGGCAACCAGCAATATCTGCACTGCCCAGGTTCTGCTGGCGGTGATGGCTTCGTTCTATGCCGTTCACCACGGGCCGGAAGGTCTTGAGGCGATTGCCCGACGGGTGTTGCGGCTGCGCTGTCAGCTGGAAGCGGGGCTGCGCTCGCTTGGCCTCTCTCTTCCGCAGGGATCTCGCTTCGACAGTGTCGATGTGGTCTGCGCTCAGGCACCGCAAGTGCATCAACTGGCAGCCCGAGCCGGCTTCAACCTGCGACTCCTGCCCGATGGTGCTGCGATGGATCAGGCGCAGGGATTCGGGATCAGCCTGGATGAGCTCAGCGATACGCAAGAAGTCTGCCGGCTTCTGGCGCTGGTGGCCGAGGCCACCGGAGGCCTCCTCTCAGAACGTGCCGACACTTCCTTTGAGGTTGAGGCTCTTTCTGGTTTGCCGCTGCGTTCCAGCCCCTGGCTACAGCAACCGGTGTTTCACCGCTATCGCAGTGAGACCGAGCTGCTTCGCTACATCCAGCGTCTGGTCAGCAAAGACCTTTCGTTGGTGCACGGGATGATTCCTCTGGGCAGTTGCACCATGAAGCTCAATGCGGCAGCAGAGCTGGCGCCGGTGAGCTGGAGGGAGTTCGGCAGCATCCACCCCTTTGCCCCCGCCGATCAGCTGAAGGGCAATCAGCGGATGGCGCAGGACCTGGAGAGCTGGTTGGCTGAGCTCACCGGTTTCGCCGGCGTTTCTTTGCAACCCAATGCTGGTTCCCAGGGCGAGTTCGCCGGTTTGCTGGTGATTCGCGCCTGGCATCAGGCCCGTGGAGAGGGCCATCGCGATGTCTGTCTGATCCCCACCAGTGCCCACGGCACCAACCCAGCCAGTGCCGTGATGGCCGGCATGCGCGTGGTGCCCGTGGCCTGTGATGAGCAGGGGAATGTCGATGTCGACGACCTCCGCAGCAAGCTCTCTGAGCACGCCGATGCCCTGGCGGCGCTGATGGTCACCTATCCCTCAACCCATGGGGTGTTCGAGACCCGCATCCGTGAGATCTGCCGCCTCGTCCATGACCATGGCGGTCAGGTGTACCTGGATGGCGCCAACCTCAATGCTCAGGTCGGTGTCTGCAGGCCTGGGGCCTTCGGGGCGGATGTCTGCCATCTCAACCTCCACAAAACGTTCTGCATTCCCCATGGTGGCGGCGGCCCAGGGGTGGGTCCCATCGCTGTGGGAGAGCATCTGTTGCCGTTCCTCCCTGGTCATCCACTGATGAGCTGCGGCGGTGATCAGGCCATCTCAGCCGTTTCTGCAGCCCCCCTGGGCAGTGCCAGCATCCTGCCGATCAGCTGGATGTATCTGCGTTTGATGGGCCCAGCTGGTCTGCGGCAAGCCACCGCAGTGGCCTTGCTGTCGGCCAATTATCTGGCGCATCGACTGGATTCCCACTACCCGGTGCTGTTCCGGGGCGAGGGAGGCCTGGTCGCCCATGAATGCATCTTGGATTTGCGCGATCTAAGGCGCAGCGCCGGTTTGGAGGTCGATGACCTGGCGAAGCGTCTGATGGATTACGGATTCCATGCTCCGACGGTCAGCTGGCCGGTGGCGGGCACTGTGATGGTTGAACCGACTGAAAGCGAGAGCCTGGAGGAGCTGGATCGCTTCTGCGACGCCATGATCGCGATCCGCTCAGAAGTCGCTGCGATCGAAAGCGGTGACAGTGATCGTGAGAACAATCCCCTGCGCCGCGCTCCCCACACCCTGAGCGCTGTGACGGCAGAGCATTGGGATCGTCCCTATTCCCGTGAACAGGCAGCCTTCCCGTTGCCGGATCAGCGGCAAAGCAAGTTCTGGCCGGCTGTGGCACGGATCGACAATGCCTATGGCGACCGCAATTTGATTTGCACTTGCCCCAGTGTTGAGGACATGGCAGCGACTCAGCCAACTGCGTCTCAATCCATGCGTTAAATTTTACCGAAATCGGAAATTAATCTTCGATTTTTAATTGTGCAACGGAAACTCTGATCACACTGCACAGCATTCACCGTCGCAAAAAGGGAATCAATGAGTCGCGACACCAAAAATCAAAAACAATCAACTGAGCAGACACCAGACTCGCTCCAGCTTCCCGACATTCCCGAATGCCTTCAGGCCGCTCTCGGGCGGGGTCATACTCTGCCGATCGAAGGAACCAATGTGCTGAGAGTTCCATTCGGAATTCGACAGGCAAGGCGTCAGCGTCCCGAACGTCCTGAGCGATGGGCAACCCTGGTGATCCCGATTCAGTCTCAGGGATCGCCAACCCCACCGCCTCAGGCTGCTTGAGGCGTTAGGCGGCAGAGATCAGACTTGTGATCTGCTCCAGTCGCCCGTCCAACACTGCTTTCACATCCTCCAGCGAGCAGGTGGATGTGCGAAACGGCAGAAGCTGCATCGGGCTTCGCTCAGGTCTGACCAACCAGCTGTTGTTTCGTTGCTGCAACAGAACAAAGCCGCGGTAGCGAACCGCGTACTGAGGATCCTGAGGAATGCCCATTCGTGGAATGGAGATTGTGTGGTGACTTCGCTATTTCAGGGCGCTAGATGTGGTGTGTGCACGAAAACCCGATTCTTTTTCGAATTGATTGTCTTGGCTGTTCTTAATTCATGGGTTGTTTTTGATGGATTCCCTGATCAACTGAACTGAGTCACAGCTTCAGCGGTGCCATCTGCATCAGGCGTTGGATCAGGTCGGTAATGCTTTCGTCCTTCGCCGGCTTTGCATAATTGCTGAGCAGCTGGCGCCCTACAACCTGAGCGCCGAGATGGGTCAGCTGGATTCGCAGCGACATCAGCATCGACATCCCGACGCCACCGGAGAAACTGGCCATGGCGATCGGCCGCCCGTTGAACAGGGCCCGGAAGTCATCCCCCTGCACAGACAGCCAGGCGATGGCGTTGGTCAGAACGGGGGGAATGGAACCGTTGTATTCCGGTGCGCAGATCACCCATCGCGGTGATTCCATCAGTTGCTGTTGAAGTGCAGGCACCTCCTCGGGCATGCCCTTCTCCTGCATGCGCGGTGTGAACAGAGGGAGTTGGAGTGTGGTGAGGTCGAGCAGATCTGCGCGGCTGCCCTGAGCGTTTGTCTCGTCCACGAAGCGTTGGGCCAGTTTGAGGTTTTCGCCGTTGCTGGCGGCGATCACCAGCACATCAGGATTGTTCGCCGTGCTCATGATCAGCATTCCTGCATGACTGGAAGTCTGACGACCTTCAGTAATTGGCGCCGCTGCGTCGGTGGTGGACCGCTGTGAAGGCTTCCTGATCCAACACGCCACCGTGCTCCAGTTCGGCATAGATCAGCCAGTGGTCTCCGCATTCCATCCGCTGGCTCACGCGCCCTTCCAGCCAGGCGAGGGCTTCAGGCAACAACGGTTGTTCATTCGGGCTGGCGTCGAGTTCAAGTCCACTGAAGCGATCGGCACCGGGTTGAAACGGTTGCAGGAATTGCTTCATCGGACCGCTTTCGCGTCCTTCAGCCAGCACGTTCAGAGCGAAGCGATCGCCTTTCTGCAGAAGAGCTTCCACGGCACGATCCTTGGCCACTGCCACCGTCAGCCCTGGAGGCGTGAAGCTCGCCTGACTGACCCAGCTCGCCACCATGGCGCCGCTGAGTTCGCCTTTGCGTGTGGTGAGAATGCAAAGCGATCCCACCACGCGTCCAAGGGCCAGAACCGCTGGATCACTGCGGCTTTCACTCATGCTTCCAGCATTGCGGCGCTGAGCGCGCTTCTCCGCCTGCAGAAGTTTGCGGGCAAAACGGGTGCCGGTTTCCTCCAGCTCCTTCACCTTGGCCCGATCAGGGCTGAATTTGACTCGGATCGGTTCGAAACCGAAGCTGAAGCCGCCATCCCGCAGCTTCGTTTCCAACAAGTCCACGGCTTCACCGCTCCAGCCAAAGCTGCCGAACACGCCCACGGGCTTGCTGCGGTCACCCTCAGCAAGCAGGGTCCCAAGGGCAGAGACCACCGGGGTGGGAGCGTGGCCACCGAGGGTGGGTGAGCCGATCAGGATTCCATCCGCAGACTGGATGGCGGCGACGAGTTCCTCCGATGGTGTGAATTCGCAGTTGAGGCTGATGACCCTGATATCAGTGCGACTGACGCCCCGTGCCAGGGCATCGGCAATTGCTGAGGTGTTGCCGTAGGCGCTGGCAAACAGCAGAACCACAGTCAAGCTGGATTGCTGGTGACTCTCTCCCCAGCGGCGGTAATCATTCAGCAGGCTGCGCCAGCTGCTATCGATGGCAGGACCATGGGCCGGCGCAATGGTGCGGATGCTCAGTTCCTCGAGACGTTCAACCAGCAGGTCCACCTTGCGGGCCATCGGTGCCATCAGGCAGTCGTAGAAATGGCGACGCTCCTCTTCGGTGCAGCTGCGGTTGGCTTCCGCCCAGGCCTTGGTGCATAGATGGGCACTGAAGAATTTGTCGCTCATCAACAGCCCCAGGCTCTCTTCAAAGGCCATCAGTCCACCGGGCCAGCGCGGCGTTGGTGCGGGCAACAGCAGCAGGTTGCGTCCATGGCTCATCGCTTGTGTCTGCTCGCGGCGGATCACCCGAAGTGGCGGGAAAGGCGGCAGAGGCGGTTGCTGCTCATCGGAGCCCGGAGGCAAGGGTTTGCGCTGAGTCCAGAGCTCCTCGAGCAGCTTGGCACCGGGATTTGACGCGATCAGCTCCAGGCCTGGATAGATCCCGGCCAATTCCTGGAGCAGTGCCACACGGTTGGGATTCACATGCCCCACCACCACGAGCAGGAGCTGATCCGTGGCCGGCAGAGCCTCCAGCAGTGCGGGCAGGAAAACGCTGCCGTAGGCCATTCCTGGTGGATGCACGAGAACGGCGGGTTGTTCAACGCCTGTTGCATCAGGGCCTGCTGCGAACAGAAAACTGTTGGCCGTGCTGCCGCGCTCGAGCGCGTATTCCAGCTCGAAGCGCAGTCGCTGGGGACTGAGTCCCCGCAGGCAGATCAGGCCCTCGTCGATCGGCAGGGTGATCACCTGCCGCTCAGCGGAGGCCGTGGTCGCAGCGTCGAGGATTAATGGTTTGTAAATCAGATTCTTTCTTTTTGAAGAGGTCATTCACTAAATCCTAATCAACAAAATTTAATAGCGTGTTTTTGTTTCTCAAATTTAAACAAAGGTTGGTGATTTAAATTTATTCACGACTGTTTTCTGTCAGCTGGAAAGTTTGTCAAAAGGCACCTGGAGGTAGAGAGTAAATTTCTCGATGAAGTTGAATAAAGAAAGTCGAGCGTTTGCGCTAATAAGGGTGATTCAAAACACAAATTTGAAAATGAATCTTTTTTTAAATAGGAAGATGCCGAAACTATTTTTCCAGGCTCGCGAGTATAATCGAATACAAAAAAGTCTTGGCCATTGTTGGATTTTATGATGCGGGACCTTGAGCAGGATTTGCGCGAATATGACACATCTATTTTGAAAGAATTGCCTAAAAGCTGAAAATTTCCCGAATCTAAGTCGTATTCATTAACACAACTCAACCTGAGAGGACGTTTATCAGAGCAAATTCCAATACCAGCTAATGTTGCCATGATATTTGGCAATACGTCATCAAAATATGCTATTGATTGGTCGTGCCGCTTGATGCTGCCATGCCGTTCAACAGAGCTCAAGGAATCTTGCCACACCAATTGCAGTGCGGATGATGGGAGCACATAAGGGCGAAGTTGATGTAGGTAATTAGCATATAAAGGTATAAGCGATTCCCAGAATTTGAGCGAATAATTAGAAGAATATGAATAGCATTTATTCCACAAACTTGATGAAATATGAAGTGGCTTTTCGCAAAGAATGTTTAACATATTAGATAGAGACTGCAAGATATGGTTTTGATGCTTGCTGTTGGTGCTGGCTATTATTGAGTGTGAACAGTTCGAAGCTAAATATCCCGCATCCAAGTCTTCGATAGAATCAAAGTGAATTAGATTTTCTGGTCTATATTGAGGTAGTCGGCTTCCAATATGGTAAATATGTTGCACTTTTGGATATAATAACTCAAGGGTTTTGATATATTGAGAAGCCCACCTGCCGGAGCCATAAATAAGGCAACTATTATTCAAAATCAGAATCGTCAATAAGATCAATAATTGGATTTTTCAGATTTTTATTTCGGAGATACTTTCTGATTTCATCAGAAATATGCCAAGCATTATTGATAATTGGGATTTCAGGGCTTATGGAATTTGTGAATAACTGAGAGTCGGGCTTAATAGGTATGTTGGTTCCTGGAATATAATGATCAATTTTTTGGGATTGATCTTGCTCGAAAGCACATGATATTGATGAACTGTCTAATTCAAGAAGCTTATACAAGATAGCTGCACGCCCTGGAAAAGCTTTAGATGGTAAAGGGCCAAAACGCTTCGTTAATGAACTAATGAGCTTGCTCTTCGATTCAGTCCATTGTATCACCTTCGATTGCATTTTATTTATATCTTGGCATGCCTTTTTGTCTTCATCGAGAAGCTGAGAAAGATTTGAGACTTCATTTTTGGTAGACATATGAACTCTTATGTTCCCACCGTAGCGACTTGGATAAGAAACATCCGAGAGGTTTAAACCAAGTCGAGCCGCAATGAATTTAAAAGAGTGTAAACTGTATGTGCGAGGATGTTCGTGATAGAAGGTATCGAATTGGCATTTTTGAATAACAGCGCCAAGGTAGTGGTTTTCTATAACGACAGTAGTATTTGGCCCAATTAATAATAAAATAGCCTCTAATAATGAATCCAAATCATCAATATGAGCAAAAACGTTTGTGAAAGTAATGAAGTCCGGAAAGCCGTGACGCTCTTTTATCTCCGTTGCGATTGATGGATTGAAATAATCGTTGTATATAGAATGTTCTTTATTTAGGGAGTCAATATGAGCGCCTGTCGGTTCAACTCCAATTGTAGTAAAGCCTTTTTGTTTTGCAAAGTTTAATAAAGAGCCATCGTTTGATCCGACGTCAACTAATAAAGGTTTTGATTTCGAAGTCTCAAGAGAGTTTACCAGATCTTGCATGCCGATAAGTACATCTTTTGTCATTCGTGAGCGATAATGATAGGTTGAAGGGAAAAGAGTTGATTTGTCAACATTGAATTTTTGGTAAGCAGTGAGTGTTTTATCGCAGAAATCAATTTGCAGGGGGTATAGCTTTGATGTTTTGTTTGACGAAACTGGAATTAAGTCATCACAAAGTGGATGATTACCAAGATCAAGCACTAGATATGTATCATCACCACAAATTTGACAGGCCATTTAAGATGACGGGTTGGTTGATTGCCGATTATATTAAAGCATACCGCCGCTTTGAAAAAAAGATCATGCTTTAATTTTATTTCTTTGCGGTCCTGACGCTACTTATTCAAGAGAAAATAATTCAATAGTTAACCGAGGTTCCTGATGATTTTTAATCAATCGTCCTTGTGCCTGGTGTTGTCAGTTTGCCTTGACATTTTCAATTCCTGGTTTTCGTTGTCACGAAGCAGTCATCTCTGTGCTGAGTCTCGAAATGAATAGGGCAAGATTTTTTGTTCCACTTATCCTTTGATGAGCTGTATGAAAAAATAATTTTGACTGAGCTTAGTAAAATATCGCAAGCCTAATGATCTTTTCTGTAAATCAATTGTTTGTAGAAAATTTGGATGCGTTTGATTGTTTTTATGACAGTCACTCTGTAGTTGTTAATGCGTATTTTGCGTCTGATTTCCTCGTTCTACAGTTCTTGTCTGCCTTTGGTTTGGTCTTATCAGCTTGTTGGCATAGGTGGATTCTGATGTGGTTGTTAGTGGTTGACGATCAGTAGTGGTTGCCAGTTTTGCGGTGATGAACCGCCGTCCTCCCATCGATGTCAGCCACGTTGCCTTGCTCGACCAGCGCGTAGATGATCCAGTGATCCGGTCCTTCCATCCTCTGTTCCACTCGGCAGCTCAGATAGGCCAGCGCGTCCGTGAGCACCGGGCCACCTTCAGCGGCGCCATGCAGCACATTCACCCCTTCGAACCGATCGGCGCCGGGGGGGAAGCGCTTGAGGAAGTGCTGCATCAAGGGCTTGTAGCGGTCCTGCCGCAGCACGTTGATCACGAAGCGGTCGCCCACCTGCATCAGCGCTTCAATCGCTCGATCCTTGGCCACCGCAACACTGAGGCCAGGGGGGCGGAAGCTGGCTTGGGCGACCCAGCTGGCCACCATCGCGCCACTGCGGCGGGCATCGCCTTCGCCCTGGCTCGCCGTCACGATGTACAAACCACCGGTGAGGCGACCGAGGGCCTTGTCGAGGTTGGCGTCGATGCTGCGCAATGCTTCGATCGATTTCTTCCTGGTCAGAATCTGGCCGAGGTCAGTTCCTGCTTCTTCGCAGCGCTGATAGTCGCCGCCCTGGGGCAGCTGGCGGATGCGCAGCGGTTCAAAGGCTGGTTTCAGACCCTGGTTGCGCAGTTGATCGGCCACGGCATCGATCGGCTCGTCGTTGCCACCGAAAGCGTCGTAAACCCCCACCAATTGCTTGGGCTGAAGGGCTGCCAGCAGAGTGCCGATTGAGGCTTGCAATTCACCATCCGGTTCCGCCGGCCAGGTGGGCACTACCACCGCTTTGGCTTCGCCGACCAGTGCGGTCAGCTCCTGAGGATCGGTAGCCCTCAGATCCACCAGTTGAACCTGCGCATCGGCTTTGCCGATGCCGTGGGCGATGGCCTGGCTGAGTCGGTCTGAGAAGCCGTATTGGCTGAGGTAACAAACGGCTGCATAGGTGTCGCCCTTGCTGCGTTGGCTGCTCCACTCCCTGTAGTCGCTCAACCAGTGGCTGAGGTGTTGGCGCAGCAGGGGGCCGTGCCCTACTGCGACGGTGTTGATCTCTGGCAGCGCATCCATGCGCTTCAGTGCTTGCAGCACGCTGCGGGCATTGGGGCCCATCAGGCAGTCGTAGTAGAAGCGGAAGTCGGGGGCAATGGCGCCGGGGTCCGTGTCGAACAACTCGTCGGAGCAGTAATGCAGTCCGAACGCATCACAGGTGTAGAGGATGCCGCTGCCGTGATCGAACGAGAAGATCGTGTCGGGCCAGTGCAGGTTTGGGGCACTGAGGAATTCGAAGCGATGCTGCACGCCGCTGTCTGGGCAGGTGCCGAGATCAAGCTCGTCGCCGGTTTTGACCGCGCGTGAGTTGAAGGGTCGATGCACCTGGTCTTTGAGGAACTGAATCGCCACCTTCGAACCCACGATCTCGATGTCGGGATTGAGATCAATCAGATCGCCGATCAGCCCTGAGTGATCCGGTTCGGTGTGACTCACGATCAGATGGTCGATCGCCTTCGGATCGATCTGCTCCTTGAGCAGTGGTACCCAGGTGTCGCGAAACTTGGCGTGGCTGGTGTCGATCAGGGCGTTGCGTTCGCCTCGCACCAGGAACGCGTTGTAGGTCGTGCCGTTGCGCAGACCGAATTCAATGTCGAAACGGCTGCGTTCCCAGTCCAGGGAGCGGATGGTGGTGCTGTCTGCCGCGATCGGCTCGCATTGGAGTGAGAGTCGGGGGGTCACAGCCGAGGAGTCCGTGCTGTTCAGGCTTGCCGTGACCATGACTGAATCGCGCGATGTAACCAACTTTACGAAGATCTTCAGGTCATCGGACCCGGGCTGAGGGCTCCAGCCAGACGGGGTAACCAGTCCACCAGGCCCGGCACCGCAATGATCAGGGCCAGAACAGCAACCTGCAGTCCGACAAACGGCAGGGCGCCCCGATAGATATCGCGCGTTTTCACTTCATCGGGCGCTACCCCGCGCAGGTAGAACAGCGCAAAGCCGAAGGGCGGTGTGAGGAATGAGGTCTGCAGGTTGGCGCCGATCATCACGCCGAACCACACAAGAGCCTCAGGCCCCAGCAGCTGACGGGCGGCTGGAAGCAGCAGCGGCACCGCGATGAAAGCGATTTCGAAGAAATCGATGAAGAAGCCCAGCAGAAAGATGATCAGCATGCTGAACACCAGGAATCCCACACGCCCTCCCGGCAGGTTGAGCAGCAGATCGGAGATCAGCTGATCTCCTCCAACTCCGCGGAACACCAGACTGAATGCGGTGGAGCCCATCAGGATCGCCATCACCATCGCGGTGGTCCGCATGGTGCTCTCGCAGACATTGGAAAGTTGCTGACGGCTGAAACCGCCATTGAGAGCTGCCAGCACCATGGCGCCGACCGCTCCGATCACGCCCGCTTCAGTGGGTGTTGCAATGCCGAAGAAGATGCTCCCCAGCACTGCCACGATCAGAGCGATCGGAGGCAAGACCGACTGCACTAACTGCAGCGGATGACTTGAGCCGGTGTGCTCGGGCTTGAGTTCGGGGGCCAGCTCCGGTTTCAGCGCACTGATCACCAGCACGTAGATGGCGAACACAGCCGACATCAGCAGTCCAGGAATCAGCGCTCCGATGAACAGATCGCCGACTGAAATGCCGAGCTGATCGCCCAGCACCACCAGAACAATGCTGGGGGGGATGATCTGCCCAAGGGTGCCTGAGGCCACAATCACCCCTGTGGCGAGGCTTTTGTCGTATCCCGCCCGCAGCATGGCCGGCAGGGAGATCAGCCCCATGGTGGTCACGGTCGCTGCCACCACGCCGGTGGTCGCCGCCAGAAGCGAGCCCACAAGAACGACGGCCAGCGCCAGGCCACCACGTAGGCGTCCCAGCAGCCGGCCCATGGTTTCCAGCAGCCGCTCGGCGATGCCGGAGCTCTCCAGCATCGAACCCATGAACACAAAAGCGGGGATGGCCAACAGGGTGAAGTTGGCCATGATCCCCAGGATGCGCTGGGGAAGAGCGGTGACGAACTGTGGTTCGATCTCACCGCTGAGCATGCCCAGCAGGGCAAAGATCACCCCAATCCCGCCAAGACAAAAGGCGACGGGAAATCCACTCAGCAGCGCCACGATCAGCGCCAAAAACATCCCGGGAGCTAGCACCGCGGAGGGGTCAAAGCTGATCACCCAGCCAAGGGATTCGATCTCAATCACAGCGAGGTGCCTCCCCCTTGGAGCTGTTCATCGCCTGTCTGGCTGGCTTCAGGGTTGCGGAGAGCCATCCGCAGCCGCAGCGCTTCGGCGATCCCTTGCAGTCCAAGCAAGAGAAAGCCAAGAGGGATGAGCGATTTCACCCAGGTCCGCGGCAGCCCGCCTGGATCGGGCGACATCTCGGCGATGCTCCAGGAGCGCAGTGCCGGAGCGATGGAAATCGCCATGACTCCGAAGGCGAATGGCAATAACAGCAGCAGGATGCTGTTCAGCTCCTGACGGTTGCGGCGGCGAGGCGACCAGCGACTTTGCAGCACATCCACACGCACATGGCCCTGTTTCTGCAGGGTCCAGCCAAGGCCGAGCAGAAAGATCAGATCGAACAGATACCACTGGGCTTCGATCAATCCGTTGGAGCTGAGATTGATGCCGATGGCAGAACCCAGATAGCGGCCGATCACGTTCCAGATCCCGATTGCGAGCATCAGCAGCACGGCCCAGCGCGCCAGCCAGGCGGCCGCGGCGTTGAGGCGATCGAACAGGCGCACCACAGCGGAGAGAGGTTCGCTCATCCTTCACCTCCCTCAGCGCTGGTGTTGAACTTCGCCAGTGGCAGCTCGTTGATGCGATTCCAGTTCAGCGTTTCTTTCTGGAACAGCCGCCATCGTTCCAGTAAGTCTCGGAAGCCCGCATCGTCAGCCGCCAGATCTGCAAACAACACGCCGGTGGCTTCCTTGGCCGCTTCGAGGATGTCGTTGCTGTAGGCCTCAAGTTTGATTCCCTGTCGCCGCAATCTCAGCAGCGCCTCGCTGTTGCGTTGCTCGTATTTGCTGAGCATGCCCAGATTCGCCTGGTAACAGGCCGTGCTGAACATGGCCTGATACTCCTCCGGCAGTTTGTTCCAGGCACTGCGGTTGACCAGCGCGGTCAGGCTTGGCCCTGGCTCCCACCAGCCTGGGTAGTAGTAGTACTTCGCTGCTTTGGGGAGGCCGAGTTTCTCGTCGTCATACGGACCGGTGAACTCGGCGGCGTCAATCGCTCCTCGCTCCAAGGCCAGATAGATCTCGCCGCCTGGCAAGACCTGAACGTTCACTCCCAGGCTGGCCATCACTTTGCCTCCCAGCCCTGGGATGCGCATCTTCAGGCCTTTGAGGGACGCCAGATTGTTGACAGGTCGCTTGAACCAGCCGCCCAGTTGACCACCTGTATTACCGGCAGGGAAGCTCTTGGCGCCGAAATCAGCAAACAAGGCGTCCATCGCTTCATTGCCGCCTCCCTGATAGAGCCAGGCATTCTGTTGCTGGGCCGTGAGCCCGAAGGGCACCGCAGTGCCGAAGGCGAACGCGGGGTTTTTGCCCACGTAGTAGTAGCTGGCCGTGTGGCCGCATTCCACGGAGCCGGCTTGCACGGCATCCAACACTTCGAGCCCTGGAACGATTTCACCGGCGGCAAACGGTTCGATCGTGAACCCTCCGCCACTCATCGCCTTCACCTGCTCGCAGATGGTTTCGGCACCTCCATAAATGGTGTCGAGCGAAACCGGCCAGCTCGTCGCCATCCGCCAGCGCACCTGGGGAAGACCGCTGCTGCGCCCGGTTTCAGCACGACGAATTGTGCAGGCGCTCAGTGCTCCGGCTCCGGCGGCAGCGGCGAGCGCTTGCCCACTGGTCCGGAGCAGCTGCCGACGTTGCATGACGTGCTCCTGGGTTGGTCGCCTGGGAGACGACGCTGGTCCTGGGAAGACTATCGATCGGTTCCTGCTTGGCCCGGGTTTCGCAATCAAAAAAAGCCCCCTGCGTTGGCAGAGGGCTGAAGCGTTCCCTGATGGCTGAGGCTCAATACGCTGTTATCAGCTGTCCACCTTCACCGACACGGTGGTGCGGTTGTCTGTTTTGGGAGCCTCGATGGTGAGGATGCCGTCGCGGTAAGAGGCACGGAGTGCATCGCGGTCGAGGGAATGGGCGAAGCGGAAGCTGCGACTCCAGTTGCCGTAGCGGAATTCGCTGAGCAGGGTGTTGTCTGCCGCAGCGCCGGCCTCATCCGCTTCCTGGGCCTGGGGATTCAGGCGCTCAGCGCTGACGCTGAGGCTGCGGTCGCTGGCTTTTACATCGATGCTGTCGTGAGCCACTCCTGGCAGTTCCAGGCGAATGGAGTAGTGGCCTTCGGTTTCGTGAATTTCGGCGGCTGGTACACGTTCGACCTGTGAAAGCTGCTGGTCGAGACGCTCGAACAGATCAAATGGTGACTGACGAAGGGTGATCATGGGTAACTCCTGAAGAGTGATGTTGATGGGGTGTTGGCATCACCCACAACGCCAATATGTGCGGTCTGAATGACTCTGAGGAGGGGGACAACCGCCCAGTTCTGTTCGGTCCAGACCACTGAATTCGGTTGTTACGACAGCTTTTTCGCGACAACCGAACATCGCTGCATGGCGCTCAGAGCCAGCTCCAGGTTGAGAACGCTGCCGCTTGCCCGCATTTGCGACCTTTGCCATCCCAGAGGGTCCAGATTCTTGCGTTGTTGATCATGAATCGTTGACCGGTTTTTGACACCCGTACGCCGCTATAACCCTCGAACGCATCCTGTTTCTCCGCGTGATGCAGGGCGGAAGCGCGTTGCTCACGCGCTCCTTCCTCTGCTGTGTAACGGGAGGGCATGCCGATCATGGTGTCCCAAGACCGCTCCCACAGGCGAAGAGCGGTGGCATTCGCATAAATCAGGCGGGGGTCATCGCTGTTGTCGTGGGCGAGAACGGCCATCTCGCTGTTGAACAGGTCCGTTGCCTTGTCTCCACACGAAAGAAGTGGCCGCTTGAAGGCCCGATGGTGAGACAGCAACATCCAGGAGGCCAGTTCCTGGGTTTCCGGCGTCTGCCAGGGCGCGGATTCAGCCACCGGCCGCCATGGCTTCCAGCATGGCTCGCTGGGCCAGGGCCTGGCCCTGATCGCGCAGGTGCTGCAGAAAGCGAGGTCTGGAGTCGGGGAAGCGTGGCTCCTCCGCCAGGGGAAGGTCACCTGCCGAATCCAGACCTGTATCGCCCTCCATCGCAGGAGTGATCACCACCAGATCACCGTCGAGGTTGGCCTCATAACGCCACCAGAGCGTTGGGTCCAAGACCGCTGGATGCGGTGGTGTGATGGTGTCGTCCGGGTGCGACCCGCCGCCATCCGCTGCTGCGGTTGATTGGTCTTCGGCCTTTGCTTGTTCGGCCCTGGCCTGCAGGGCCTTGAGCCGATGCTCTGCCAGGTTTTCCAGCAGCTTCGTTCGGGTGCGTCCCCTCAGCTGGAACAGCACGAAGGGGTCTTCACTGAACCGTTCTCCCATCAGGAAGTACACCGCGCTGATGTGCTTGCAGGGATTGGCTTTGTCGGGACAGCTGCATTCACTGCGCACCTCCTGCAGCTTGAAGGGGAAGAGCCGGCGGCCACTGGCTGCAAAGGCGCGCTCGATGTCCGCCGGCATGATGCCGGCCAGAAGCTGTGCCGACCAGCGGGCCTTCTGGGTGAGGGCTTCCAGCACGAAGCCCCAGTCCTCATCGCTCAGGACATCCAGCCACAGCTTCACCTTGTAAGGGTCTTCATCGGTTCCCTGGACACGGGCATGCACCCGGCGACCTTCGAAGCGAATCGATGTCACGTGTCCTTCACGGGCATAGGTCCAGGCCCGTTCGAGGCGTTTTTTGAAGCGGTAGGAGTTGATCAGCTCCATCCACTGTTCAACCCACCAGGGTTGTTGTCCGAGCCCCTCATCACTCAGGGAGGTGTTGATGCCGCTGCTGTTGGGGGTGATGGTCATCGCTTCAGGAGGGATTGTCTTCCAGGCTCACCAGCTCCTTGAGCTGGCCCATCTCGAGTCCTCCGAGCCATTCCTCGCCGGAGCCCACGATGTCTTCCGCCAGTCTGGACTTCTCGCGGATCATCCGGTCAATCTTCTCTTCGACCGAGCCACTCGTGATGAACTTGTGCACCATCACCCGGTTGGTCTGTCCGATGCGATAAGCCCTGTCTGTGGCCTGGTTCTCCACAGCAGGGTTCCACCAGCGGTCGATGTGGAACACATGGCTGGCACGGGTGAGATTGAGACCCACACCACCGGCTTTCAGTGAGAGCAGGAACAGCTGTGGTCCGCGGGGATCTTCCTGGAAGCGGTCAACCATGGCCTGCCGTTCCGTCTTGCTGGTGCTGCCGCTGAGGAAGGGCACCTCGCTGCGCCAGCGGCGCTCCAGATACTCCCTCAGCAAGGTTCCCCATTCCGCGAACTGGGTGAACAGCAGGGCGCGGTCGCCGGCTTCGATCACCTCTTCAAGGATCTCTTCAAGCCGTTGCAGTTTCACGGAACGCTGCAGGAAATCCTCGCTGGCTTCCTTTTCCTTGAGAGCGAGGGCGGGATGGTTGCAGATCTGTTTCAGGCGGGTCAGCAGTCCCAGCACCTGTCCATGGCGTTTGCCCCGCGGAGCACGGGCAATGGCATCGAGGGTGTCCTCGACGGTCTTCGCATAAAGCGATTTCTGTTCTTTGCTCAGCCCCACCCATTCGCTCAGCTCCACTTTCTCCGGCAGATCGGAAATGATCGCCTTGTCGGTCTTCAGTCGCCGCAGGATGAAGGGCCCCACCCTCGACTTGAGATCACGCAACGACGACATGTCCCCGTAGCGCTCGATTGGCATGCGATAGCGCTGTCGGAAGAATTCCTCCTCACCCAGAACCCGTGGGTTGAGGAAATCCATCAGTGCCCATAATTCACTCACCCTGTTCTCCACCGGAGTTCCGGTGAGGGCGATACGGAAGCGGGTGCCCTTGCGGGTGCGGGCCAGATCGCGAGTGGCCTGGCTCTGTTTGGCGGAAGGATTCTTGATCGCCTGAGCCTCATCGATCACGGTCCCCTGCCAGTCGAAGCTTTCCAGCAGCTCAATGTCTCGCTGGACCAGTCCGTAACTGGTGAGAACGAGGTCCACATCCTTCAAGGCCTTTTTGAGAGCAGCCAGTGTCGTGGGCCGTTTGGGGCCGTAGTGCTCATGCACATTGAGCTCAGGCGTAAAAGCGGCGGCCTCCCGCTTCCAGTTGGTCAACACCGAGGTGGGAGCCACCAGCAGCACGGGCTTTTTCAGTTCCTGTTCCACCTTGAGGTGCTGCAGAAAAGCCAGCAGCTGGATCGTTTTGCCCAGGCCCATGTCGTCGGCCAGACAGGCACCCTGGTCGAAACGGTGCAGGAAGGCGAGCCAGCCCAGCCCCCGCTCCTGATAAGGCCGCAGTTGTCCACAGAATCCTTCAGGGGCCGGCAGTGGATCCGGTGATTTCTGCTGGTGGTACTGCTCCAGCACCGCCTGAAGCCTGGGGCCCGCATCGAAGGCGTGCACGGGCAACCGCATCAGGGTGTCTCCCTCGGTGGCGGTCAGGCGCAGTGCGTCGTCGAGGCTCAGCTCAGGGTTGGCGCTGCAGAAACGCTCGGCGTTTTTGAGGTCATTGGGGCGCAGTTCGATCCAGGCACCCTTGTGGCGGACCAGGGGGCTGCGTTTGCCACTCAGGCGTTCCAGTTCGCGCAGGGTCAGCGTGACGCCGCCGATCATCAATTCCCAGCTCCAGTCCAGGCTCTCGCCCAGGGTGAAGCCGCGGGAGCGCTCGGGTAGTTCCGCTTTGATCGCGAGTCCCAGTCGGCTGGCGAGGCCGCCTGAGAGGCTCGGCGGCAGATCAACGCCCACGCCCACATCACGGAGTTGTCGGGCTGCGGTGCGCACCAGCACGAACGCTTCTGCGGGGGTGAGCTGCATGGCTTCCGGTGTTGCGCTCTCCAGGCCCCGTTCGATCGGCGGAAACACGGTTAATGCCCGGCCCATGCCCTCCAACAGCACCTCGCTGGGATGTTCCACGGGAATTTCCCCCAACTGAACACCCCGGGGTCCTGCCGCCCATGCGGCACTGGCCGGCAGTTTCAAGGTGGGGTCTGATTCCGCTTGCAGAGAGAAGCGCAGGGGCCACAGTTCCTCACCTTCAGCGGGTGTCGCCAGCTCGAGGCAGGCGCGAGCCGCCGCAACATTTCCAGCGACACCCTCCCGCCAGTGATTGCTTGCGGTGGCCAGGCGCTCCGCATCCTCATCCTTGAGGTTGATCACGCCGGTCTCAGAGCTGAGTGCTTCTTCCCAGGCGCTGAGCAGCGGATCCAGCCCTTCCTGATCAGGGCTGAAGCCCTTGCGCAGCTGGGCGTCCACCAGGTCTTCCAGCAGGGTGGCCACACGCAGTCGACCACTGCGGGGGCGACAGCTGGCAACAGGGTTGGCGGCCCGCATCGCTTCCGGCCGCAGCCGGGTCATGCGGTTGCTGCGCCGACCGGTTGGTTCTCGCCAGGGCAGGGCACAGGTGGCGACCAGGGGCAGGCCTGCTGCCAGATCCTCCAGTCGGCGACGGTCTTCCTCGCGATTGAGCAACGGCACCCAGCGGGCTCTGTGGGGGTAGCCCTCGCCCTTGCTCAGTTCCACCTGGGGCAGCCAGCGGCCTCGTGCCACCAGGCTCAGTGCCCAGCGCTGCATGTGGCTCCACCAGCGCAGTTCATCGGCCAGGTCCGGATGACGTCCTGACAGCGGCAGTTTGGCCAGCCATTCAGTGGCGGCCATGGGTTCGATGGCCAGGCCCTGCACCTGCCAGGGCCACCATTCGGTGGTCTTCGGAATCGGTTCGCCAGCCTGCAGGGGCAGACCGCACCATGGGGGCTCGTCGTCGTCGGGTGCCTCGGCTGCCGCTGAGCGCTTGCGTTTCGGTTTGACGCTGCGACTGGGAAGCGTCAGGCAGGCTGTTGCATCAATGATTCCGTTTGGCAGCAGGTCCCGTTCCGTGAGCCAGGCGCGCAGATCCTCGGTGCTGAGGGTGAACGGATGTATCGCCGGGGTGGTGCCTGGCCCCAGCGGCTCCGCCACACGCCAGGTGTCAGCCCACACGAGCAAAGCAGCTCGCCCGGAGCTGCTGGGAGTACGAATGGCCGGAAGCCAGGTGGCGTGCAGCAGGCTCATGGCCGCGACGCAGACAACATGCGTTGGGTTCCGTGTAGCAGGAGCGAGCTGCCGATCAACGGCAACCACCCCATGACGAGATCCTTTACCAATGATGCCAGGGAATCAGCATCTGCCCACGGTGTCGGCAGGCACATTCCCAAACTGCGGATGCCGCAGACGGCCCCCACAAGTCCCGCCTGCAGGTGTGAGTCCTCCGGATCGACTCGCACAAGGTGGAAGGCCAGAAGTCCATAGAACAGACCGCAACCTGTGGATCGCACCGCCTGATCAACTCCGAAGGGCAGGCTGATCAACCCCGCAGCCACTCCTGCGATCAGGGCCCAGCCCAGGGAGCGCAGTCTCAACGCCGCGCGACTCTGCTCAGCAGTGCTATCGGCCAACGTCGGCGGCAGCTCAAAGGCGATCATGGCTGGAGGACCTGCTTTCAAGCCCGAACCCGCCATGGCTGTTGCACGATCGTCGCGAAACGAGGCAGCTGGTCCCCGCAGCGGTGCGGAGATCCGGGAAGCTTTCCTCTCCTTTTATGAGCAGCGTGGTCACAAGCGGATGCCCAGTGCCTCACTGGTTCCTGAGGACCCCACGGTTCTGCTCACGATCGCGGGCATGTTGCCCTTCAAGCCGATCTTTCTCGGTCAGCAGGAACGACCTGCACCATGCGCCACCAGCAGTCAGAAGTGCATTCGCACCAACGACATTGAGAACGTGGGCCGCACCGCCCGGCATCACACCTTCTTCGAAATGCTGGGCAACTTCTCCTTTGGGGATTACTTCAAGCAGCAGGCGATCGAATGGGCCTGGGAGCTGAGCACGGTCGTCTACGGCTTGGATCCGAAGAATCTCGTGGTGAGCGTCTTCCGGGAAGACGATGAAGCCGAGCAGATCTGGCGTGATGTGGTCGGCGTGAATCCGAAGCGCATCATCCGTATGGATGAAGCTGACAATTTCTGGGCTTCAGGGCCAACAGGACCCTGTGGCCCCTGCTCGGAGATTTATTACGACTTCAAGCCAGAACTTGGCGATGAGGGAATCGATCTTGAAGACGACGACCGTTTCATCGAGTTCTACAACTTGGTGTTCATGCAGTCGAATCGCGATGCGGAGGGCACGCTGACGCCGCTGGCGAACCGCAACATCGACACCGGCATGGGACTGGAGCGCATGGCTCAGATCCTGCAGAAGGTTCCCAACAATTACGAGACCGACCTGATTTTTCCGCTGATTCAGGCGGCCGCGGATCGGGCTGGCGTGGACTACCACCAGCTCGACGACAAGGGCAAAACCTCGCTCAAGGTGATTGGTGACCACAGCCGTGCGGTGACCCAGCTGATCAGTGATGGCGTGACGGCCTGCAACCTTGGCCGCGGCTACATCCTGCGCCGCCTGCTGCGCCGCGTGGTGCGCCATGGCCGTCTGCTGGGCATCGACAAGCCGTTTCTCAAATCCATGGGAGAGGCTGCCATTGCATTGATGCAATCAGCGCATCCACAGCTGATCGAACGTCGAGAGGTGATCCTGTCGGAACTGCAAAGGGAAGAAGCCCGTTTCCTGGAGACGTTGGAGCGCGGTGAAAAGTTGCTCGCGGATGTGCTCGCTGCCAAGCCGAAGCAGATCAGTGGTGACCAGGCCTTTGAGCTTTACGACACCTACGGTTTCCCGTTGGAGCTCACCCAGGAGATCGCTGAGGAGCACGGTCTTGCGGTGGACCTCGCCGGTTTTGAGGCAGCCATGGAGCAGCAGCGCCAACGCGCCAAAGCCGCTGCGGTGAGCATTGATCTCACCCTGCAAGACGCCATTGATCAGGTGGCTGCAGGTTTGGATGAAACGGAGTTCCGGGGCTATGAGCAACTGGAAGAGAGCAGCATCATTCAGGCCCTGGTGGTGAATGGCGAGCCGGCGCAGACCGCTGCCGCGGGTGATGCCGTTCAGGTGGTGCTCGATGTCACTCCGTTTTATGGCGAAGGCGGTGGTCAGATCGGTGATCGGGGCACCCTGGTGGCTGATGGCCAGGCCGGCGATGGTCTGATCGTGAAGGTTGAGTCGGTGAGCCGCAATCGCAGTGTGTTCGTGCACAGCGGTCGCGTGGAACGAGGTTCACTGTCGGTGGGTGATGTGGTGCATGGACGGGTCGATCGTGCCTGTCGTCGTCGTGCGCAGGCCAATCACACCGCGACCCACCTGTTGCAGTCAGCGCTTAAGCAGGTGGTGGACCCGGGCATCGGCCAGGCCGGCTCGCTGGTGAATTTCGATCGTCTGCGTTTCGATTTTCATTGCCCTCGTGCGGTCACAGCCGAAGAGCTGGAACGGATCGAGGGCTTGATCAATGGCTGGATCGCCGATGCTCATGCGCTTGAAGTGCAAGAGATGGCGATCGAGACAGCCAAGGCCGCTGGCGCTGTAGCCATGTTTGGTGAGAAGTATGCCGATGTGGTGCGTGTTGTCGATGTGCCTGGCGTGTCGATGGAGCTTTGCGGTGGCACCCACGTGCGCAACACCGCCGAGATCGGATTGTTCAAGATCGTGAGTGAGAGCGGCGTCGCCGCTGGCATTCGGCGCATCGAAGCCATTGCTGGCGCTGCGCTGCTTCCTTATCTCAATGAACGTGATGCGGTGGTGAAGCAGCTCGGTGAGCGCTTCAAGGCCCAACCGTTCGAGATCGTGGATCGGGTGACGGCCCTGCAAGACGAGCTCAAGGCCACCGGGAAGGTTCTTGCAGCGGCTCAGGCTGAGCTGGCGGTGGCCAAATCAGCGGCGCTGGCAGCCAAGGCTGTTGCGGTCGGCGACTTCCAGTTGTTGGTGGAACGCCTGGATGGTGTGGATGGTGCCGGCCTGCAGGGTGCTGCCCAGAGCCTTTCCGATCAGCTGGGGGATGGTGCCGCTGTGGTGATCGGTGGCCTGCCGGACCCTGCCGATCAGGGCAAGGTGATTCTGGTGGCAGCCTTCGGTAAAGCTGTGGTCGCCAACGGACAGCAGGCGGGCAAGTTCATCGGTGCGATTGCCAAGCGCTGCGGCGGCGGTGGTGGAGGCCGTCCGAATCTGGCTCAGGCCGGTGGCAGGGATGGAGCCGCGCTGGATGGAGCCCTGGAGGAGGCCCGTCAGCAGCTCGCGGAGGCATTGGGTTGAGTTCCGTTCCTTTCCTTTGTCAGCTCCGTAGCTGCTGATGAATGTGCTGCAGTTGCCGACTGGCCTTGGCCATGCAGAAGTGCACACCGCCTAACTCTGTGGTGGCCTGTTCGAGATGGTTCTGTGCGTCGTCGTGCACGGCTTCGATCCCGCTCAGCAGCATGCCGATGACCTGATTGCCACGACGGCAGCGTTCACTCACCAGTGACAGCATCTCCACGACGAGATCAGTGTCAAACAGCATGGCCTGCAGCAGTGCCTGACCAGGAATGGAGAGCAGTTCTGCGGGCCCCTTCACAACGCGGAAGTCGGCGTAGTGCTTGCCATTGGCGAAGAAACCTACTTCGCCAAGTAATTCCACGGCCTCCACTTCGGCCAGGGTATGAATTTCGTCGCCGTGATGGACATCAACCGCGACACGACCCTGGGTCAGCAACATCAATGTCTCGACTTCGTCGCCTTGGTGACATAAAACGTCTCCTTCGACCGCGATCACTTTCTCAGGGCTGAGCTCCTGTTGGTGAGCGACCAGCAGAAGCTTCAGTCGTTCTCTGAAGGCCTGGAGCTGAGGTTCATCTCCCCACATGGCTTCGCGGCTGTTCTCTCCTTGATACATCCAATCGCAGGACAATGCCCGCGTGGATGGAAGGATTAGCCGGTCAGAGATTCGGGAAGCTTCAGTTCGCTTCGCCACTCTTTGAGGGGACGATCCCAGCCCTCTTCCAGTTTGCGAGCGATCACAAGCTCGGCATCCAGTCCCATCTGGAAGCCCTTTGCCAGTGCGCGCAGCATCGGAGCCAATGGTTCATCGTTCTGCAGTGCCGTGAGCATTCCGCCGAAGATCAGCATCACCGCGAGAGGGGATCGGTTCTGAGCGAGATTGAATCCCTGCAGGCCCAGTTCGCTGACCCCATCGATTCCAAATCCGGTCAGGACGTGCGTGATGTCGTGGGTCTCTTTGAGGCGGTGTGTGATGTAGTCACGCTCATCTTTGACGGGTGAAGGGTCGATCAGCGTGTCAGGAGTGATGCCCTGGCTGATCAGCTGATCGGCATAACAGCGCCCAAGGGTGCCCTCTGGAAGCGTTTGCAGTGCGGATAAGTCGATCGGTTGCGGACGCCAGCCCTCGTTCACCAATTGTGCGAACTGGGGATTGCTCAGCAGATGACGGATCATCTGCTCGGCGATCGGACTGTCTTTCACGCTGGCGCCGATGGCAAGGACGCTATCCAGAGAGCCAGGATTTTTGAGGAAGGCGGCCAGGCTGGCAAGCAGCTTGAGGCTTTGTAATCGTTCTCCTAGCTTGATTTGCATTGGTGCTGCTCAGGTGTGCCTAGTTTGCGACCTTCGCAGCGTTCAGGCATTGCCAGATGTTTGGGTGGATATCCGTCGTGGTTCTGAAGCCAAAGCTGTCGGGTTGGACGCTCGATTCAGAGACTTTGCTGGCGTTGCTCTTGGTTTGGATGGAGACTCAGGTTAAATCTGACCTCGCTGCCGATGATCAGTCGCGACGATCTACGGGCTATCGCACTTTTTGAGAGTCTTGAAGACGAGTTGCTCGACAAGCTTCTCGATCGACAGCGAGAAGTGGTGCATGAGGCCGATCAAGTCATCGTGATGGAACAGGACTGGGGCGAGTCTCTGTTTCTGCTCTGCGATGGGTTGGCCAAAGTTCGCACATTCACCACTGACGGTGATGAGGTCGTGATGTCGCTCTTGGGCGTTGGTGATGTGTTTGGTGAAATGGCGGTGTTTGATGGAGATTCCCGTTCTGCTGATGTGGTCGCGCTGACCAATCTGCGTTTGGTGAAACTGCGGATTCCACCCTTTGCTGCATTGCTGAATCAGCAGGCCGGCTTTGCGCTCGCTCTCGCTCAACTGGAGGCCAGCCGCTTGCGCGATCTCAACCGGCGATTTGCACTTCAGACGGCTGATGCGACGACCAGACTTCTGGGTGCGCTCTCTTATCTGGCTCGGAAGAGCTCGGCCGACGATGATCTGCAGGCTCAGATACCACCCCTCGCGCAGCTGGAAATTGCTTTGATTGCAGGCCTGGCCAGGGAAACCGCCTCACGCACCCTGAGCAAGCTTCGTCAACGCGGCACGGTGATTGAGGAGGATGGACGTTTGTCTTTGGCTGATCTCAAGCCCCTGGAGAAGCGCGGGCTGATTCCTTAAACAGCCCGGCTTCTTGATCAAAACTGATATCGCAATTTTGCATAGGCTCCGCTTCCGAGAAGCCAGTCGTTCCAGATGCCGATGTTGTCACCATCGTTGAACTGCTCAGTCCAGCCCAGCGCGAGTGACCAATGTCGACCATGCAACCAACGCACCAGGATGCCCCCTGAGCCAATCGTGTCGTTGAAGCTCATGGAGTCACGTGTGGTTTGAACCCCACCGAGACCGAAGAAAGGCACCAGTTGGAGAGTGTTGTTGTGTTGTTGCCAGAACGACCAGTTCAATTCAGCACTGCTCAGCCAGCCGGTGTCTCCGCTGATCAGGGTTCCTGGCAGTCCCCTGAGGCCAACATCGCTCCCCAGTGAGAAGCCCATGTCGTTGGTGAGTTCGTTGAAGGCCACCTGACCTGCCGCACGCCAATTGAGTTGAAGGTTGGAGGCCATCCGCCAGCCCAGGGTGGTGATGCCACCCAGGGCCCGGGATTGGCCTGGCTTGATGCCGTAGTAGGCGAGATCCTTCAGCTGGTTTTCGCTACTCAATCCGGCGACTCCCTGAAGCCAGTACATCTGACCAGACCATCCGAGGTTGTCGTTGCTTCCTGCATGTCCGAGCCCGAGTCGTAAATACCCTGTGTTCAGCTCTCCTTCTGGGCCTCCTCCAATAATCAGAGGAAAGGAGCGGCCATCCAGGTAGCTGTCGCTGCGATTGGCACTTAAGCCAACCTGCGCATACCAGAGCTGACGATCAGATTCTTTGAGGGTCCACTGCAGTTGACCCAGGCCCTGATACTGACGAAAGCTGAGGCCGTGGGCAGGCCCTCGGGCTTCGACCAGATTGCGGCGACTGGCACCAAAGGAGCCGGTGAAGTTCACCGACTCCCCCAAGGGAAGGGTGTAGCTGATGGAGCCAAGTGAGGCGCCCAGTTCCGGATCACCATCAGCGTTGAGTTCGCCGTAGATCTGAAGGAAGTCGTCGTCGATCAGAGCTTTCGGTTTTTGCAGCACTGTTACCGCTCGCCATTCACCGCTGCCGGCGTTGCCGTCGTTGCGCACACTCAGATCACCTCTCCAGGGATGGCTGGCGGGGGTGACCGCCAGAGTCAGAACGGCTTGAGTCGGATCACTTCCCAGTTTCCCCAGGCTTCCTGTGACGCTATTGACGACAGACTGCTGCTTGAGTTGCTGCAGCTGTTGTTGAAGACTCGGTAGGTGAAGGGTCTGGCCTAGAAGGTTTGCGAGGCGCTTGCGCACCTTTTGCCTGAGTCGCTGATCGTCACTGTTGATGTGCAGCTCCACCAGGCGCCCCATGACGACCGTGAGATGGGCCGGTGCGGGCTCTTCATCGATGAAGACCCGGGAATTTACATAGCCGTCCTGCTGCAGTTGTCCGCTGAGGATTTCAGCGCAGCGTTTCAGGCGTGTTTCTGCACTGCTGTCGGCTTGGCAACGGCGCAACAGCTTCTGGAGTTCTGATGGGCTGTAAGGCGTTGTTCCCTTGATTTCAACAGAGACAGCACCGTTTTCTTCTGAACTTGGTTTGGAAGGCGACGCTCCTGGTTCTGTGAATGACTCGTTGTTCGGAGCCAGCTGTCGGTCGTCGACCTCCGGTTTGGTCTGCGGAGATTCCGGCTCAAGTTGTTGAACCGGCGCCTGTTCGGGTAGGCGAGCTGGGCCCGGTTGCAGGGGGGGAGATACCAGTTGCGCCAGCAAAAGCAACATTGATCTGGCAACTGAGAATTGGTGCGAACTTTAAAGTTGGATAAACGAAATTGGCCTAACCTCTTCGGCGAGCAACACATTCGTTGCAGAGACTCCCCGGAGGCAGCGCGCAATGAGACGACTGGTGCTGTTTCCGCTGGTTGCTCTTCTCGCAGTCCCGCCCGTGCAGGCCGACGTCGCCACTCGCTCGGCGGATGGCTTGGGTACTCGGGTCAACGGTTCGGCCAACGGCCGTTGCAACAGCGGTCTTTGCCGGATCGATGGTGGAATCGACAGCGGCAGCAATCGTTTTCATCGGCTGAGTGAATTCGATACCCGCGGTGCGATTCAGGGCGTGTCGATTAACAGTGATGGTGTTCGCAATCTCGTGCTGGGAGTCACAGCTCCAGACGGCAGCTTCATCAATAAAAGCGTTTCACTGACATCTCCATCGCATCTGTTCCTGCTTTCTCCAGGGGGGATTCAGTTGATGCCTGGGGCCTCTTTTCAGCAGATCCCTCAACTGACGTTGAGCACAGCAGCACAACTGCGCTTCGCTGGTGGCGTCTTCGATGTGTTCAACACTCCTCGGCACGCCATTTCAGCCTTGGCTGGTGATCCATTGCCAGGTGCTCTGGGCTTGTTACCCGGGGCACGCGGAGAGAAACGGCCATGGATCCGCATGGAGGGAATCTCCATCGATGTCGACGAGGCTCTGCTCGTGGATGCTCCTGGCGGCCGTATTGATGTTGACCAGAGCCGTCTTTCAGTCAGCAACCCTGCTGGAGATGGAGGCACTCTCACGCTTGCTGCCGATCTGATTCGTGTTGGGGATGGGTCTGAATTGCTCGCGACTGGCTCCGGAGATGGGGGTCTTGTGCAGGTCGGCGGTAGTTGGCAGAACACTGATCCCGCTGTGCGCCAAGCAACTCAGACATGGATGCAGCGTGGCTCTCTGGTGGATGCTTCATCGACGAATGCCGGTTCCGGCGGAACGGTGGTGATCTGGAGTGATCTCGGTAATCCCTCAGGAGGAACGGTCGCGGAGGGCTCGTTGCTAGCGCGCGGTGGTTCGGTCAGTGGTGATGGCGGGCGGATCGAAACGTCGGGGTCTTTGTTGCTGGCACAACCCGAGCGTTTGGATGTGTCGGCGGCGAACGGCCTCAGTGGTGAATGGCTGCTCGACCCCTATGACATCACCATTGCTGCTGGTGCAGCTACGGGTGATGTCACTCCTTTCACGAGTGGTGCTGGGGCGTTGTTTGAATCCAGCGCAACAAGTTCGCGTGTCAACGTCGCCGACATCTCAACTCAGCTTGCAGGTGGAGGCACGAATGTACGAATCGCCACCGGTCCAGGTGGCTCGGGGGGCGGCAACATCACATGGCAGGCCGGAGCACCACTTGATTACTCAGGATCTGGGGGGCAACTCACCCTTGATGCCAGCGGCTACATCAAGCTCAACTCCAACATCACAACTGGTTCCGGAGGCCTCACCCTCAAGGCCAACACCGGCTTTGTAGAGGCTGCACGCGGCGTCACCCTGAATCTCAATGGACCGCTCGAGGTCTCGACCGGTGATGACCGCATCGGTACTCCCGGTTTTTCGGCACCTGAGCTGGCCGCAACGCTCACCGGCTCAGGTCCGCTCGCCAAAACCGGTAATGGCCGACTGATCCTTTCGGGCAGCAGCAACACCTGGTCGGGCCCCACAGATGTGCAACAGGGCACCCTGCGCGTGAACGGTTCCAATGCATTGGGTGCAGGCGGACTCACCAAGGTTCAGGACGGCGCCACCCTTGAGCTGGATGGTGGTATCAGTCTCGCGGCGAATATCGAGCTCTGGGGAGGCACGCTGACGAACTTGTCCGGGGACAACACACTCACCAGTCCCCTGCTGCTGAAAAGCAGTGCCTTTGTGGATGCCCAACAGGACAGCCTCACGCTCGACCCCAGTTCCGGAAACGCTGTTGCCGTGGATGTTGCGACGTCCGCTTACAACTCCGATTTCACGCTGACGGGTGCTGGTGACCTTGTTGTGGAGGGCAAGTTCAACCTCAAGGACGGTCAGAGCACCCCCTCCTACGGCGACTTCCGTCAGACCGGATCAGGTGTTGTTCGTTTCAAGAACGACTTGCTGGTGCAGCGGCTGGAGTCCACTAATGGCGGGACGCTCTGGATGGATCAGCCGGCCGGTGCAGCAACGGTGATACCGGCCGGCTCATCACTTTTCTTGGACAAGGGTGCGTTGCTGCGCCGTGACAAGACCGAAACGGTGCGTGGCACAAGCCTGGAATTAGGCGCTGGTGGTGGTGGCATCAGCGTTGGAACGAGCTCCACGCTGGTCTGGGATGCCCCCATCACCGGCGCAGGGACGTTCACCAAGGAGGGAGATGGGACGCTTCGCTTCCCCGCTTCGGCAGCCATTACCTACACCGGTGCCACCTTCGTGAAGGGCGGCTCCCTTGACGTGTTGTCTGCTTCGCCGACCGCAGCCACGTGCAGCGGGACGGGTTCCTCGAGTCTCTGTTCCGGTGGCGGTGGCGGCCGCAGTGGTGGTGGAGGTGTTGAACCCACGCCGGAACCGGAGCCCACGCCCGAACCAGAGCCGGAACCCACGCCCGAACCGGAGCCGGAACCCACGCCCGAACCAGAACCAGAACCGGAACCTGACCCCAACCCGGATTCGGAGTCGATCAGTGAGCAGCCTGATTTCGCTGTGCTCACTGCCTCAGATGAGTTGAGGGATGCGGTGGCCGATGTTCCTGTTTTTCTCCCTGCGGAGCAAGCACCCACTGTCGCCTCTGATTCGGAGACCACCGTCCCTGGCCAGGCAGGTCTGATCACAGCCCAGCCGCAAAGCCTGGATTCTGGTCTGCAGGTCGATCTCGGCACTGGCAGCGATTCAGCCACTCCTGGAACAGCAGCCCCAGCTCAGACCACGGTGATGGCGCCGAGCGCCCAGACCATGGCTCCCGAACAGGCGGTCGCCCAGTTGCAGCAGTCTGACCAGGCCGCCGCAAGCCGCACGGCGTCTTTGCTGGGTTTGGACCAAGCTCTTCAAAGCGCCCTCCCCTCCACACCCACGGTTGAGGATTTACAGGGGGTGCTGGATCAGGTCGAGCGTCAAGGCTTCGGCACCAGTCCTGCGGTGCTTCAGGTGCGTTTCACGTCGAGTCCCTCTGAGAACGCTCAGGACGGTTTCCTCGACCTGACCCTGATCAGTGCGAAAGCCCCGGTCCAAGCGCGACGCATCACTGTGGACCGTCAGCGTTTTGCTGGTTTGCTCAAGACCCTGTACCGCCAGCTGTCCCGGCAGGAGTCCTTGGCTGTTGACGATCCAGCCTCGCCGACGCGTCAGCTGCATGCCTTGCTGGTGGCACCGCTTCAGGATGCGCTCCAGGGCCAGGGCATCAAGACGCTCCTGATTGCTGCTGACCAGGGATTACAGGCTGTCCCGTTTGCAGCACTCAGCGATGGAACCTCCTTCTTCGGCCTGAACTATGCCTTCGGTCTCACACCGTCCCTGGCCCTCACGCCGCTAACACCGGCCAGCTCGTTGCCGAAAGGTCAGCTGGCCCTTGGCGCTTCCGAATTTGATGGGTTGGCACCTCTCCCGCTCGTGCCCCAGGAGCTGGAGCAGCTTGATGCTTCAACCGATGCCGACCGTTACCTCAACCAGGAGTTTTCACCTCAGGCCCTGCTGAGCAGAGCGGCCGACCAGCGTTATTCCCGCGTGCATGTGGCCACCCATGCCGACTTTCGCCCAGGGGGGCCAGCCCAATCGGTGTTGCACACCGGCACGGGGCCGATGTCGATGGCCGAATTCGCGCAGCTGCGGAGCAAGCGCAGCGAGATTCCATTGGATCTGGTGGTGCTCAGTGCCTGTCGCACGCTTTTAGGAGACCAAGACAGTGAACTCGGCTTTGCTGGATTGGCGTTGCAGGCTGGAGCTCGCAGTGCTGTGGGCACGCTTTGGTATGTCGATGACGTAGTGACTTCAGCCTTCTTTGTGCAGTTCTATCGCTTGCTGGATCAGGGCTTGGCAAAGGCCGAAGCGCTCCAACGCACCCGTGAGCTGTTTGCCTCCGGTCTGATTCGCCTTGAGGGCGATCAAGTGATCGGTCCTGATGCTTCACCCCTCCTCAATGACCTCACTCCTGAGCAACGTCGACGGATCTCCGTTGGGGTTCAGAACCCCTTCTTCTGGGCTGGCATTGAGCTCATCGGTTCACCCTGGTAAGGGCAGACTTCAAGGGTTTGCTGTGATTGAAATCACAGCAAACGGTGACCGGTCTCAACCCCTTTCTCCATCGATTGGCGTCAATCTGGAGCAGTCAGCACATCCGTGCAGCAGCACGTCGTTCGATGGTTCGCCTTCAGTTCGTCACAGCTTTCACCTCGTCTCTGCTGAGTGCAGTGCTGATGAGTGTGATGTTCACTCCAGCCCTGGAGGCTGCTCAACGCAATTCTTTCCCTGGCCGCAGGGTTGGCGGGGGGACGAGGGGCGAGTGTGCGGCACGCCCAGTGGTGCATCTCGTGCCCGCCTCCAATGTGTTCAGGCCAGGTGAACCCAAGCTGATTGGTGTGCTGGAGGGTCCGTCTCCGGCCCCTCAACCCTTGGACATCACGTTGCACTCTGCCTCGCTGGATGGAGTCGCTGTTCCTGATGCCGCACCGTTGCTCCAGAGGCAGATTCCTTCGGCAGTGAATCGCTTGGTGCTGTTGAGCATTCCTGCATCGGCACTGCCCATGATCTGGGAGTCGTCTTACCGATGTGGTGACGATGGCGGCGGCGATGAATTCGGTTTCATCACATCGTCGGCGCCCCCGGCCCGCAGCCTGTTGCTTCCCGATGGCAGTGCTGAGACTCAGAACCAGCCTCAGCAGAGGGAGTTGGTTGCTCTCAAGGCTGTTTGCGGTACCTCAACGCCCCTTGCACCTCTGAAGGTGATGTTTCAGTTTGATGATGAGGTCATCAATGACTCCTGGCCGGAGGACGTCACGGTGCAGTGCTTCTGAGTTCGATAACCTCCAGCGGTTCTAAACGCCCTTTGATCAGTACCGTTCCCCATGATTCGTGAGCGATGTGGGGTGGCAAGGTCTCAATCAGAGATTGGGTATCTCCTGAGATCAAGATCCTCACCATGCCCTGATGCCGTTGTTTGTCCAAGCCTTCCAGTCGAGATGCGCAGTTCACGGTGTCGCCGATCACGGCGTATTCCAATCGCCTGCTGCTGCCGAGAGATCCAGTGAGAACCGTTCCGGAATGAATCCCGATCCGCATGCGTAAGGCTGGCTGACCTTCCTTCTTCAGCGCTTCATTAAGCGTTGAGATCTGTTCCTGAATCGCCAAGGCAGCTGCCACAGCCTGACCTGCATCCACGGCTGGACCCTTGGAGACAGGAGCGCCGAAGACCGCCAACATGCCGTCCCCGGTGAATTTGTTGACGATTCCACCGCGTTGGGTGACTGCATCGACGCCGATGCACATGCCACGATTCAGCCACTGCATCAGCTCAGAAGGGGTGAGCTGTTCACTCACACTTGTGAAGCTGCAAGTGTCACTGAACAGCACAGTGACCTGCTGTTCTCTGCCCGTGAAGCGCCCGTCTTTGATCAGATCTTCGCGTTGATCCCAGAGTTGCTGTGCAACGGCGGGAGAACTGGTCTGACCAAGCAGGCGACGCATGTCTTGCTGGTGACGTTGGCTTTGGACCCCACGCCTCAGGATGCCGCTGCCGCTGATCAGCAGCAGGCCTGAGAGTGGCATGGTCAGGCCGACCCAGATTCCGCTCAGCGTCAGCCCAAACACTGCGCCAATCAAGAGGATGACCGCGGCTGTGAGCAACATCAAGCTGCGGCGGATTCTTGCGGGACGTTCGGCGATCAGCACACCGAGCAGCACCATCGCTAAGAGAAGCAGCGATCGCTGCCAGCCCTGAATGGTGACGATTTCCGGTGTACGGCTCTGCAGGAGTCGCTGTAGAGCTTCCAGGCGCTGAGCATGCAGTTCGACCCCAGGCACTGCAAAAAACTGAGAGCTGCTGATGAAGCGGCTGTGGGGAATTTCGAACAGATCACGCAGGGAGGGAGCCACGCTGCCGACCAGCACCACTCGACCGTTGATCTTTTCCCGAGGCACCTCGCCATTCAGCAGAGCGGTTAAATCCAGAGAGGGATAGCGTCCTGGTGGATAAACAGGAAGCATGGCCTGATAGCCGTCTGCGTCGAGGTCCTTGTAACCGCCGGATTGTTCTTGCAGCCAGTGCTGTTCATCGAGCTGTTCGAGCTCTTGGTCCAGGCTTCTGGTTTGGCTGGCTGTTTCCAGCAGCCGCAGCGGCAGTGATCGCAGAGCCTCTTCTTGCCCGCCGACATGAATGAGATCACGCCTGACGACACGGTCTGCATCCATGATCAGGTCATTGAACGCTTGTTGCCGAGCGGGTGTTCCAGGGATGGCAGCAATTCCATCGACTGCATTGTGAATCGAGATCAGACGTGGATTGCGCTGAATCTCGTCCTGGAGGCAGGGCTTGGCCTGGTCGCGGTATAGGTCAAGTCCAATGGCTTTGGCCCCAAGGTCATCGAGCCGTTGCAGAGCCCTGCAGAGAAGCGAGTCGTCAAGGGGCCAGCCATAGCGCTTGATGTCGGCTTCATTGATCCCGATCACTGTGATCGGCCAGTTCAGGTCGTTGGCTTGGTCTTTGTTGTTTCGGTTGCGTAGGTGGATGGCCAGGTCGTAGACGAGCAAATTGGTGGTTTCCACCAAGGGAGACTGCTGCAGAGTGATCAGTAGCCCTGTGGCTGCCGCATAGGGAATGGCCTGGCGCATCAGGCGCTGCCAGTTCATGGCGCCTGATTGGAAAGATTGAACAGTCTCTGCATGCGCGCAATTAAGGCGAGGCGTCGGGATTCGGCACGTTGTTCTTGGTTCGCTTTGAGTTGCTTTCGTCGTGTGGCCATGATCGAGCCCATGATTTCGAGAATTTCTGGTTGTTCTTCGAGTAATGGCACAAGGTGTTTTCGCTCGATTTCGATCAGGACGCACTCGCTTTTGCAGATCACACTCGCTGAACGTGCTTCGCCTGTGCAGAGCGCCATTTCACCGAAGGCGTCACTTGGCTCAAGATTGGCGACGTGCCGACCTGGCAACCCTGTGGAACTGTTGACGTTTGCCTGAAAGACCTCCAGCGTTCCGCTGGCTACAAGATAGAGACTGTCACCGCGCTCTCCCTGCCTCACGACCGATTCACCTGGGGCAAAGCTCTGGCAGCTTGCGCGACTGGCCAGCATTTCAAGTTGATGATCGTTGAGATAACTGAAGATTTCTGTGGATGCCAGCAGCTTTTGCTTCTGCCCCACGCTGATGTCGCTGGATGGCAACCTCGCCGGGCTCGGTTTTGTGCGAATGTCACGTACGGGGTAGGGAATCGACTGGTCAATGCGATGGAGGGCATACCAGATCTGCTCCAGCACCGTGCTTCTCAGCTGTCGTAGTTCCAGAGGGGAGGCCTGCCAGGTCAGAAGGCGATAGGTGATGGAGCTATCAGCGAAGGACGACACCCAGACCTTGGGTGTGGGGTGACGGAGTATTTTGCGGTTGTGTTGAAGAGTGCGTTGAAGCAGCTCGATCGCCTGGCGTGGAGGAAGGTTGTAATCCAATCCCAGATCGATCATTTGGCCCACTGGCTCTTTAGGTTTGAAGCGGCGCAGGCCTTCAACAGCGATGCGGCTGTTCGGGACCACGGTGATTGAGCCGTCGAGCCCACGTACGCGAGTTGTCATTAACCGGAGGGATGTCACTACTCCGGTGGTTGTGCCCAGATCGATCCAGTCGCCCTCCTCAAAAGGTGAGTCAACTTGCAGAGAAATTCCTGCGAATAGATTTTTCAGTGTCTCCTGAGCGGCAAGACCGATGACGGCAGTGACGACGGCTGACGTGGCTGCCAGTCCAACAAGATTGACGCGGAAATCTCGGTGAATCACCACCATCACCACGGCCGTGATGATTGCAAGGGTGAGTAGGTCCCGCAGGATCTTGGCAGTGGGTTTCCACCAGCCCAGCTCTGCTGGAATCTGCAGGATGGCCCAGTTGAGGATGCGGATCAGACTCAGAGCCCAGAGCAGGGTGATGGCTGCTGCAAGTGAGCTTTGCAGCACTGGCAGTCCGCCATAGCTCACGATTTCAGCCAGCTTGCTCAGCAGCGGGATGCCGATTGCAGCAATCAAAGGCAGTCGTAAGGGAGGAGGGCTGAGCTTCTGGTTTTTACAAACCCGATGGATCATCAGGAGTGCCACGATTGCCAGAACGCTCAAAGAGAGAGTCATGGCGCTCAGTTCTGCAGATAGGTGCTTTGGCGGAGACTGATCTCCAGATGGTCCATGAGTCGTCGTGCTTCGGCGATCTTGAGCTGGTTCCCTCGGATGGACCGCTCACTGGCGATCCGCAAACGTTCTAAGAGCGATTCCGGGTTGTGTTCCATCGCCGTTAGAACTTCGGCGTTGGTGTCGCCCCGAACCACATGGTCTACCTGGTACTCGCCTCCGGGTGCCAGGCGGATGTGCACTGCGTCGGTGGTGCCGAACAAGTTGTGCAAGTTGCCCATCACTTCCTGATAGGCCCCACCCAGAAACATCCCGATCAGATATGGCTCTTCCGGATGCAGGCCATGCAGCTCCAGCAGTTGTTTGCTGCGACCATCCGCAATGAAGCGGTTGAGGCGACCATCTGAATCGCAGGTGAGATCTGCGAAATGGCCGAGCTCAGTTGGCTTCTCTCCCAGCCGGTGGATTGGCATGAGGGGGAAGAGCTGCTGAATGGCCCAGGTGTCGGGGGCAGAGCGGAAGATGGATAGGTTCGCGTAGTAGGTGAGCGCCAGAACAGCCGGTAAGGCCTGAAGTTCCTCGGGGAGCACGGTGTCTTCCGGGAGCCTTTCCACCAGTGCTCTTGCACAGGCCCAGGTGAGCTGCTCCGCCTGGCTGCGTTCGGTGAGGCTCAGATAGCCGAGTCTGAATGCGGCTAACGCATCGTCCTTGAATTTCAGAGCGTCATTCCAGGCTTCCTGCAGTCGAGACACATCCGCGCTCCCGTCATCAGGAAGTGTCGTGATCCCTTCCAGGGTCTCCTGCAGGTTGCGCACGATCAGAGATTCTTCTTCGGATCGCGAGGGTGTGGATTGCGGTAGTCCGCCGGTGCCCAGAACGTTGAAGATCAAGACTGAGAAATGGCTGGCAATAGCCCGGCCGCTCTCGCTGACCAGAGTCGGGACGGCCACGCCATGGGGCTCACATCCTTCCTTGACAGTGGCGACCACATCATTGGCGTAGTTCTGAAGGGAGTAATTGGTCGATGCGGCCGTGGCTGTCCGACTGCCGTCGTAATCGATTCCCAGTCCTCCTCCCACATCCAGGTACCCCATCGGGGCTCCGAGTTTGTGCAGCTCCACGTAAATGCGAGATGCTTCCTGCAGAGCGTCCTTCACGACACCGATGTCGTTGATCTGGCTGCCAACATGAAAGTGAAGCAAGCGCAGCTCCTCCAGAAGCCCGGCCTCACGGAGAGCTTCCACAGTGGCCAGGATCTCGGGGACGGGAAGCCCGAATTTGGCCTTGTCACCAACCGAGTTGCCCCAGCGGCCGGTGCTTCGGCTGGAGAGCCGGGCGCGGATCCCGATCAGGGGTGCAGCACCGAGCTCCTGACTGGCATCAATGATCCGTTGCACTTCATCGGCTTGTTCGATCACGACCACTGGCCGTCTGCCTAGCCGCCTGGCCAGGATTGCCGTTTCGATGTAGCGCTGATCCTTGTAACCGTTGCAGATCAGTAAAGCTTCGGGATCCTCGATCAGCGAGAGCGCAATCAGCAGTTCCGCCTTGCTGCCGGCTTCAAGGCCGAAGTGCCAGCGCCTTCCGCAGCTCACCAGCTCTTCCACAACGTGGCGTTGCTGGTTGCACTTCACGGGGAAGACCCCCTGATAACGACCGCTGTAGTCGTATCGGGTAATCGCTCGCTCGAAGGCGGCATGGAGGCTTTCCAGCCGATCCTCGAGGATGTCATCAAACCGGATCAGCAGGGGTAGGTTGAGATTGCGGCCCTGCAGGCCTTTCACAAGCTCCACCAGATCGAGGCTTCCGCCTCGCTCTCCGCGGGGTTGCACGCTGATGTGGCCCCGCAAGTTGATGGAGAAATAAGGATCCCCCCAGCGTTCGAGACCGTAGAGATCGGAGCTGTCCTGAATAGTCCAGCCAGTGTTTACTGCTGTTCTGGCGCCCGTTTCCTCACGTTCTGGTTGGTTGGCGTCGGCGAGCACCATGCGTGAGAGAGCGCTGTAATTGTTGGAGCAAATCTAAGGACCCTGCTTCAGGGCAGCAGAAAATTGAAAGTGCCTGGGTTGCTTGCCAAGGGGGCAGCTGAGCACAGAAAATGGCTCGTTTCTTGCTTTTGATTCTTCATGGCCACCGAACGCACGTTCATCGCCATCAAGCCCGATGGTGTCCAACGCGGGCTGGTGGGTGAAATCCTCGGCCGCTTCGAAAGCAAGGGTTTCAAGCTGGTCGGCCTGAAGCAGATCACTCCAAGCCGTGATCTGGCTGAGCAGCACTATGGAGTGCACAAAGAGCGTCCGTTTTTTGCTGGTTTGGTCGATTTCATCACCTCAGGTCCTGTGGTGGCCATGGTCTGGGAAGGCGACGGCGTCATCGCCAGCGCTCGCAAGCTCATCGGTGCCACAAAACCTTTGGAGGCAGAGCCAGGAACCATCCGCGGTGACCTTGCCGTGAATATCGGCCGCAACGTGATTCACGGTTCTGACGCAGCGGAAACTGCTCAATTCGAGATCGGTCTCTGGTTCCAGTCCTCTGAACTCAATGACTGGTCTCCTTCTGACCAAGGCTGGCGTGTAGAGGGTTGATTGGCTGCCCTCTTGATTCGATCTTCAAGAGGTGTCGTTGATAGTTGAATATTGAATCAAAAAAACCGCTCTGCTCCTGCAGGGCGGTTTGTTGCTTCTCCTGGTTTGACATCACAGTCAAGCCAATTCGATTGAAGGCTGAAGGTCGGAGTTGGTCAGCATCGGATTGGTTCCTGATCCGGGCATGGTCGGATTGGCTGTGAAAGGGTTGAGCTGGTCATTGGGTGGTTGAACACCAGGGCTCATCAGCATGGGGTCAGTCTCCAGGCCTGCGATCGATGGGTTGATTGCAGCGTGATTGAACTCTTCGCCCTTGGCGGCTGCCTCAGGAGCTGGGTCGGGGTTGAGGTTGTGCTGCTTGTCCTGGCTCAGTAAGAAATCATTTTTGTTGATGATTCTCGAGTTCAGATTGTGCTCACTGAAGTCAGCTGCCTGAACATCTTTGAAGATCACCAAGGCAACTTTATCGTTGTTGTTTTTGTTGAATCCATCGGAATCAAAGTACAGCAGGCTGTCGTTGCCTTGCTGCGAGAAGCTTAAAAAGCCGTCTCCAAAAATAGACTGACGATTGACGTTGATTCCATGGCCAATCAGGATGTCGTCGCAGTCGATGCTGTCACCGTTTTCACCGGTGAGGAAGTCCACAAATGTCAGTGGTTCGCTGGGATTTATTTGCGGATCAGATGCCTCAGATGAGTGCAGGCTGTTCAGCTTCGTCTCTTGATCGATCCTGCTGGAGGTTTCATTCAGGGCTGGTTGAACTGGTTTGGCCACTCCTTTGAAGCCCATCTCAGCAACTTTTGTGTTGCGATCCTGAACCATCACTCCATCAGTTGGATCTACCCGCTCTTGAGATTCTTTCGCTTGGAGCAGGCTCGTGAAGTAGTTGCGGGTTAGACGCAATTTGTCGGAGCCAGCACCGGAGATGTAAGTGATTCCAGTGCCGCCATCGACGGTTAACTCATCATCTTGAGCGCCAGTATCCACAAGCAATTGTTGGGTCTCAAGGCCAGTGATTCTGACGCTGTCGAAGCCTTCGCCAGTGCGCACCGTGCTGTTCAGTGCATTGCCTCTGATCTCGACGCTGTCGTCACCAGGCCCAACATCCAGCGTGCTGTTGCGTATGGCCCAGGAATTGGTGTCCCTGCCACGGGCGTGGGCATGAATGCGAACGACATCGTCACCGGTTTCGGTTTCGAGCACTGAATTGTCGAGACCGATGGCTTCGGCGATGCCGCGGAAGTTGGTGGCGGAGGCATTGATGTCGACCTTGTCGTCATCGGCACCGGTGTTGATCTGAGAATCCAGGGCGCCATATGCGGCAATGGTGTCTGTGGTGTTGCCGCGAGCGATGGCATTGATGCGCAGTTTGTCTTCGCCTGGGCCTGAGGCAATGGAGCTGTTGTCCATGCCGTAGGCGGGATCAAAAGCGCCTGCACGGGTCACGGCACTGAGATGGATGCTGTCATGACCAGGCCCAACATCCAGCGTGCTGCTGCGCATGGCCCAGGCATTGGTGCTGTTCCCGCAGGCACGAGCGTGAATGCGAACGACATCGTCACCGGTTTCGGTTTCGAGCACTGAATTGTCGAGACCGACGGCTTCGGCGTAACCACGGCGGTTGCTGGCGGAGGCTTTGATGTCGACCTTGTCGTCATCGGCACCGGTGTTGATCTGAGAATCCAGGGCGCCATAGGCGGCAATGGTGTCTGTGGTGTTGCCGCGAGCGATGGCATTGATGCGCAGTTTGTCTTCGCCTGGGCCTGAGGCAATGGAGCTGTTGTCCATGCCGTAAGCGGGATCAAAAGCGCCTGCACGGGTCACGGCACGAAGGTCAATCCTGTCGTTGCCAGGCCCAACATCCAGCGTGCTGTTGCGCATGGCCCAGGCATTGGTGCTCCTGCCACGGGCGTGGGCGTGAATGCGAACGACATCGTCACCGGTTTCGGTTTCGAGCACTGAATTGTCGAGACCGACGGCTTCGGCGTAACCCCGGCGGTTGCTGGCGGAGGCTCGGATATGCACCTTGTCGTCATCGGCACCGGTGTTGATCTGAGAATTCAGAGCGCCATAGGCGGCGATGGTGCCTGTGGTGTTGCCGCGAGCGATGGCATTGATGCGCAGTTTGTCTTCGCCTGGGCCTGAGGCAATGGAGCTGTTGTCCATGCCGTAAGCGGGATCAAAAGCGCCTGCACGGGTCACGGCACGAAGGTCAATCCTGTCGTTGCCAGGCCCAACATCCAGCGTGCTGTTGCGCATGGCCCAGGCATTGGTGCTCCTGCCACGGGCGTGGGCGTGAATGCGAACGGAGTCATGGCCTGCTGCGGTTGAAACGGAGGAATTGTTCAGTCCTGTCGCTTCGGCGTAGCCGCCTCGATTGATCGCGCCAGCACGAATGTCGATGCGATCGTTGTGATGGCCTGAGCTGATTGTCTGTCCGTCCACCGTGGTGACGGAAACAGAAGGCCGGGGGCCGCGGTTGCGTTGAAAAGCACGAGCTGTGAAGTTCATGGCTGGATGTATGGGTGGAGCATTTGCTCTCGAACCCACTCACCTTCAACGCAAAGTTCTTCCGACCCTGTGATGCGAATCAGGCCTGATTCACGGTTTGCTCAAGAACTCTTGTGATCTGGATCACGGCTTGCATGTCTGGTTCTGAAAGCGCTTCCAACTCAAGACTTTCAGCAGTTCTTCCTCCAACCTGGATTGGCTTGACTGGCGTCTGATTCGTCGTGATCAGCAAGCCATGTTGAAGCCGGCGTCAATCTGTTTTCAATGGCGACCCGTCAACTGGATTGAAAACGATCCCATCGAAAGCTGGGAAGCAGTGTCGCAAGATCCTGCTTCGGCTCCGTGGTGCAGACGAGATCGGCGATCAGTTCAGAGGTTGCACCAGCCATGAGAACGCCATTGCGATGGTGGCCGCAGGCCAGCAGAAGTCCAGGAATCGGACTGTTGCCCAACAGCGGGCTTTCATCAGGTGTGCAGGGGCGGAACCCCCACCAGCGCTCCATGGGAGGCCAGTTGATGGCCTCAGGCACCAAAGCTGAGATCCCTTCTTTGAGCGTGGTTTGACCTTGTGGAGTGAGCCCCTCGCTGAAGCTGGCATTGCGTTCGCTGGTGGCGCCAACCACCACCAGCCCATCTTCGCGGGGCACCAAATAAATTCCTGGGCCGAAGATCACGCGCCGGAGGGCACCGCGTGGACTCTGCAGCGACAGCATCTGGCCTTTCACCGGGAACACAGGCAACTGAGGCAACAACTGCCCGCTCCAGGCGCCGCTGCAGAGCACCGCCCGTTCGCAGGTAAGCGTGGCTTCCCTTCCCTCTGAATCCCTTGTGCGCACTCCGCTCAGGTGATCATTGGCTGTGAACAGTTCCAACACCTCCACACCCTCCTGGAACTGCACACCGCGATCCACGCAGGCGCTTTCCAGAGCTCGCATGAGTTGACGTCTGTTATCGATCTGGCCGTCCTGAGCGAACAACAGTCCAGCCCTCCAGACCGAGTTGATGCCTGGTAGTTCCTGCGCCAGCTGTTCGCGGTCCAGGTGCTCGCCGAATGCCGCTGTGGGGTAAGCATCCCGTTCGTTCGCGCTGCGGAACGGCACCACGATGCCGGTGGAACGAAGCCCGCAGGGAAGACCACTGTCGGCCTCGATCTGGGCGACCCAGCTGGGGATTCGGTTCAGGCTGAGTTGACCGAGCTGCAACAGCGCTCCTTCGAGGCCTTCGGCGTGGGGCGCCAGCATCCCAGCAGCAACGAAACCAGCTGCTTCGCTGCGGCGTCTGCTGAGCACCGTCACTGGGATTCCACGGCGTGCCAGTTGATGGGCGATGGCCAGTCCCATCAGGCCTCCACCAAGGATGAGCACCGGTTCAGGGGCTGAGCTGTCTGAGGCGGTCATGACCGAATGTCTAGCCTTTCCATAGGATCAAACCCTCATTGATCCCCTCAACGGATGTCGGCATCTACAGCGACTGAACAGGCCTGGGAAGCCGTGATCGGCTTGGAAACCCATGTGCAGCTGGGGACCGACAGCAAGATTTTCACTGCCGCTTCCACCACCTTCGGGGATGACCCCAACACGCATATCGATCCGGTGGTCTGCGGTTTGCCAGGAACTCTGCCGGTGTTGAACCAGAAGGTGCTCGAATATGCCGTCAAGGCCGCGATGGCTTTGAATCTGAACATTGCGGAGCACAGCAAGTTCGACCGCAAGCAATATTTCTACCCCGATCTGCCGAAGAACTATCAGATCTCCCAGTACGACGAACCGATCGCGGAAGAGGGTTGGATAGAGGTAGAGGTGGCTGAAAAAGGCAAGGACACCTATCTGAAAAAGATCGGTATTGAGCGTCTTCACATGGAGGAGGACGCCGGCAAGCTTGTGCATGCAGGCAGCGATCGTCTGGCGGGATCCACCCATTCATTGGTGGATTACAACCGCGCCGGTGTTGCTTTGGCTGAAATCGTCAGTAAGCCAGATCTGCGCACCGGTCGTGAGGCCGCTGAATATGCCTCCGAGATCCGGCGAATCATGCGCTACCTCGGTGTCAGTGACGGAAACATGCAGGAGGGCTCGCTGCGCTGCGACGTGAATATCTCAGTCCGACGTGGCCCTGAGGCCCCGTTCGGCACGAAGGTGGAGATCAAGAACATGAACTCCTTCTCCGCGATTCAGAAGGCTTGTGAGTACGAGATCCAGCGCCAGATCAAGGCCTACGAGAGTGGTGAGCCGATCGTTCAGGAGACACGGCTCTGGGATGAGGGCAAGCAGCTCACCAAGAGCATGCGCAGCAAGGAAGGGGCCAGCGATTACCGCTATTTCCCCGATCCCGATCTTGGCCCGATCGAGGTGAGCGCTGACCAGCGTGAAGGCTGGAGGGCAGAACTTCCCGAGCTGCCGGCAGCCAAGCGTCATCGTTATGCCAACGACCTGGGTTTGTCTCAGTACGACGCCCGTGTCCTCACCGACGAGCGTCCGATGGCGGACTACTACGAGGCTGTTGTGGGCGCAGGAGCCGATCCCAAATTGGCGGCCAATTGGATCACAGGGGATATTGCGGCTCACGTCAACAGCAACCGGCTCAGTTACGCAGAGCTCCCATTCCGACCTGATCAGCTGGCGGAGATGGTGAAGTTGATCGACGGAGGCAAGATCAGCGGCAAGATCGCCAAGGAAATTCTCCCTGAGCTGCTCGAAAAGGGCGGTTCACCCCAAGCGATCGTGGACGAACGCGGTCTTGGCATGATCAGCGATCCTGCGGCGCTCACCGCCATTGTTGAAGAGTTGCTCACGGCTCATCCGGATGAGGTGGAAGCTTTCCGTGGCGGTAAAACCAAGCTTCAGGGCTTCTTTGTGGGCCAGCTGATGAAAAAGACTGGTGGCAAGGCTGATCCCAAGCTGGCCAACCAGATCCTCAGCCAGAAACTCAAGGGGTGAGGATGATTGTTTTGGCGCCCATGAACAGTCTTGGGTTTGGTGAAATGAGTGGGATGACCAAGTCCTGACACTTGCCGCGTTATGCGTTTCGATCTCTGAGACGATTAATGCCTCTTTCTCCCGAATAAGGATGAAGAGCTGATTGATGTTTCGTGATGGCTGGCAATTCATTGCTCAACACTTTCATGGTCTTTTGGATAATGAAATCTCTTGATTGGCCGTTTTTGGTGAATCTATTTTGTGTATCAAAATTTTTTGGCTTTTAGCAAGACATGTCTGAATGAGATCTTGTGCATTTGATTGGCTGATTGAGGCCTGGTTCTGCATGTGTGCAACTTCTTTGTAAAGAAGCGCTTTTTTCTGAGGGGTCTGGTGTGTTTGATTGAGAAGGTCTCGTGAGCTTTGACGGGCTGATGTCTCCGCTTCTTTCAATCACGATTGGGATTGTTGCCTTATTGGTTGGAAAGAGGATTAATGAAGCGATTCCCGCTTTGAATCGACTATCGATTCCTGCGCCGGTTTCGGGAGGGTTGTTATTTGCTTTTGTCTCCTTGTTTGTGCATTTGCTGTGGTCGGTCACTCTGGATTTTGATTTGAATGCGAGGGACTTTCTGCTCGTTTATTTTTTTACAATTGTCGGCATTAACTCACGCATTAGTGGTTTGCGTCGTGGCGGTAGAGACTTCCTCGTTTTGGTTGTGATCCTTGCATTTTTCATGGCGTTTCAGAACGCAACAGGTGTGCTCTTGGCAAGGCTCATTGGCTTGAAATCTGCTGTTGGCCTTCTCTTGGGAACTGTCTCCCTGGTTGGTGGACATGGCGTGGCTATTGCATGGTCTCCAAGCTTTCTTGAGCAATTTAATCTCACGAATGCCATGGAAATTGGCTTGGCTTCCTCCACTATTGGCTTGATTCTGGCCAGTCTTTCGGGTGGGCCAATCGCCAGCTATCTGATCAGGCGCCATAATCTTCATGTCTCGGATTCGAAGGTTCATCGGCTCACTTCTTTGACCACTCAGCCATCTTCTGTGGGCCCTGGCGGTGGTGAAGGCTTGGATGGATCCTCCATTTCTTATCAAAGTATTTTAGCTGCTGCATTTGCCATCAATATCTGTGTGATTTTTGGTCAGTCGGTCAATGCGTTGTTGGCTTCCAATGGAGTGAAACTACCTCTTTTCCTGCCTTGCATGATTGTTGGAATTGTCTTGTCCAATCTTGTCTGTTCTTCCAGGAGGCTCTCTCGCTTTCTCGCGTGGCAGCAGTGCACCCCAACTCTTGATCTTGTGATGGAGTTGTCGATGGGTGTGTTTCTCTCTATGTCATTGGTTAGTTTGCATCTTTGGACCCTCGCAGGGGTCCTTTATGTCGTCATCCCAGTCATTCTTGTTCAATTTGTGCTTGCGATACTGGTTAATCTCTATGTGATTTTTCCTCTTCTTGGAAAGGATTATGATGCGGCTGTTATCTGTGCGGGTTTCGGCGGTATTTCCATTGGCTCGACGGCCGCAGGGATGTCTAATATGACAGCTGTGACTCAGCGATATGGCCCATCAAATAAAGGGTTTTTGGTGATTCCCTTGGTTTCAGCATTTTTCTTGGAAATTTTTAATTCCAGTGTTGCTATTCCGACGTCACTTCTATTGGTCTGATGACCAAGCCCAGTGACGCTTTGTTGGCCAGATCATGAAGAAGACCGGCGGTACGGCTGATCCAAAACTTGCTGATCCGATCCTCAGTCAGAAACTCAAGGGATGAGCCTGGGTCGATAGACCTGGCATCGATCCATTCCCTTGATCGCCTGTTCGCCGAGATTGTCCGTGGCGACCTCAGTTCCAGCAAGGAATGCGGTTTGCTCGTCCATCAGGATTGGCGTCCTGAGCTTTCTGGTCAGTGATTCCAGGCGGCTTGCCAGATTGACCGTGTCACCGATCACGGTGAAGTCCATGCGTTGTGGACTGCCGATTTGACCAACCACCGCTTCCCCGCTGGCCAGACCGATGCCACAGCTGAGCGGATCAAGGCCCCTTTCTGTCCAACTTTGATTCAGTTCTTCAAGGGCTTCGCGCATCGCCGCGGCACACCGAACTGCCTGCCTGGCTTCCATCTCGGTCCCCCGACTCACGGGTGATCCGAAAACGGCCATGACGCAATCGCCGATGAACTTGTCGACGGTGCCGCCATGCACGGTGATTACCTCCACCATCCGGCCCAGGTAGAGATTCAGTTGATGGATCAGTTCTTCGCTGCGACCTTGCTGGGACCGTTCCCGTGTCAGGGCCGTGAAACCCTCAAGGTCACTGAACAGGACTGTCACGTTGAGGGTCTTGCCCCTCAGAATGCCTTCGGCGCTGTCGCGGTCTTTGAGGATTTCCTGGACCACGCTCGGGGATACATAGCGCTCGAAGGTCTGGCGGAGCCGTCGGCGCTCCTGCTCCTCACGCCAGAACGTGCTGACGGCGAGTGCCGCAGCCAGGCCAACAACCCCGGCGCTTGGTGCCAGTAAAGGCAGAACGGTCTGGCGTTGCACCAGCGTGATGATGCTGATCAGAAGGAGGCCGATCAGGCCGAGTGAGCAGCTGGTCAGCCGCCAGCGCAGGGTCAGTCGCCGCGTGGCCAAAGAGGCAATCAGCCAACTGCAGGCAGCGCTCAAAAGAGCTTTCTGCCAGGGATGCTGAGGCCATTGCCGCAGGCCGCTGCCATCGAGGTCGTTGGCGGTTGCTGTTGCTAGCAGTTCGACTCCCGACAGGGTCCCAAAGGGAGTGGACTGGCCGCTCTGGTTGTCTTCCAGGGTTGGGCCAATCAGCACCAGGCTGTCTTGGAGCCTGGGCCGGAGCGGGTGATTGCGCCAGCGCAGCGGGTCCAGCACCTCCCAGGCTGATAGTCGGGTGATGGTTCCCTCCGGGCCATACAACCGCAGTGAACGATCCGCCTGATCGAGGGGTGGTTGGAGCCCGGCGATCTTCAGCAGAGCAGAGGGCAGGGATTGCTGCAGCTGGAAGCCGTAGGGCCGCAGCACCCGTTGTCCATAGGCTTCTGGATGTGGCCCGATGCTTCCGTCTTCGGCGTTGAGCATGTTGGTGAGGCCCAGATGCTGCAGGCCGCCAAGGGCATCCAGCAAGGTTGATGCGGGGGGCTCGAGGGACAGTCCGCCAGCCCCCTGGCGATCAACCGGTTCCATCATCTCGGCGGCCAGAACCACCGCCGAACCATGTCGTTTCAGCGTTTGCGCGAAGCGGGCGTCATCCCCAGGGCCATACATGCTTGGTCCGGCAAACAGCACATTGATCGCCACACCACGACTGCCAGCGGCGATGACGCGTTCAATCAACTGCCCATAGGTCGATCTTGGCCATGGCCAGCGGTCGAGCCCTTCGCTCCAGGGGGCGGGGTCCGGATCCTCTCGAACCCATCGTGCCTGCTGCAGAGACGCATCATCCACGGCGATGACCACCACCTCTGCCGGAGGACCGCTGGGCCCTGCCCAGACTGTGATCTGATCAGTGATGTCTTTGGACCAGCTGCGCCACAGAGCGGGTGGCCAGCCGCTGAGGCCACCACAGAGCAGGCCGAACAGCGTGATCGCGATGCCTCTTCTGGCCCTGCCGGAGGTGGTTGTCATCCGCGCTGCTGCTTGGGGTTGGGGTGGTCAGGTCATCAGAAGAGACGAACTGGGCTGGGCACGCTCGGCAGGTTGGGGGTGATTCGGATCTGGCTTCCCGGCACGCTGGGGATGCGTAGACCAGGCACATTCAGATTCAGATAACGCCTGAGATTGGCTAATCCGGGCAATGGGGCTGTGTAGCCGATGAAAAGGGGACCATCAAGAATCCTCTGGTAGTCACCGGCCGCCAGTTGCAGCAGTCCGATCACGACACCCGTAGGGCTGAGTCGAAGGCGTTGGCCTGCCTCAACGGTGACGGCCTCCTGTTTCCCGCTGTTATCCGTGACTTCAACGGAGCCTTCCAGGACAGCCAGATCTGTACTGCCGTCATCACTGACTTTCAGAACGTAATTGGTGCCGCGAACGCTCAATCGGCTGGAGGCTGTACAACCGTCCTGACGGCCCGAGATCAGAATCTGGCCTTTGTTCAGAAGGAAACAACTGCTCCCGAGCTTGACCAGGGATTGACGATTGATTCGACCCACCGCCCCTCCGCTGAAGGCAATCTGGCCGCGGCTGACTCCAGTGCTGATGACCTGCGGTGACTCGGCTACTTCTTCGACTTTGGCTTTTTGATCATCAATGAACAGTTCGTCTCCATCCAGGATCTCTTCAATCGTGGCTTTCTCGGAATTGGCAACAACCGGAGCAGCTCCAACCAGTGAGATTGACAGGCAGGCACTGAAGGCGACGATCTGGCGGCAGAAGCTCATCGGTTCGATCGATCTGATCAGTCAAATCCTGCCATCGTTCGCCTTCACTGACTCCGAGCCCGCTGTAATCCCTTGCATGAAGGGTGTCGCCTGAACGGAATCTGTTCAGAGCTCTGAGCGCAAAGCTCAAGGCATTCAGCGCCGTCCGGGTTTGATCAGTGCGAGCCTTGCCTGGATCTGTCTTTCCCAGCAGATCGATGCTGAGCGGTTATCCAGCACCAGATCGGCCTTGGCGCATTTCTGGCTCAACGGCCATTGGGCTTCCATTCTTGCTTTCGCTTCGGCCGTACTCAGACCGTCGCGCTGCTTCAGCCGCTCAAGCTGCTGTGTCGGCAGGCAGTGAACCAACCAGACCTCGGAGACGAGCTCGGTGAGATCCGCTTCAAACAGAAGTGGAATCATCAACACAATGGGTGCAGTCTCTGGATGCTTCGCCAGTTCAAGCTCGAAGCGCGCACGGACCATGGGATGGATCAGCTGCTCGAGCCATCGCCTTTCTTCCAGGTTGTTGAAGACGATCCTGCCAAGTGCGCGGCGATTGATCGTGCGTTGAACTGCGCTCGGCTCGATGTCGCATTCCGGTTCAGCTTCCACCTGCGGGCCATAACGCTCCAGCACCATCTCCGAGGCCTGAGTTCCCGGTTGAAGCGCCTCATGGGCGTAGAGGTCTGCATCCAGAACCGCAATCCCAAGGTCATGCAGATACTGGGCGACACTGCTTTTGCCGCTGGCAATGCCACCGGTTAGACCGATGCGGTGCTGTACACCTTGCCAGCGGGATGTTGCACTCAAGCGTTGGTGCGCGATGACTGATTCCAGTCTGTAACTCCCGCTTTGTTCGCTGCGGAGCACCGGCGTTTTGAATAAGCCCTATGGATCGCTCGCTCAGTCCATCGATGGCGCAATCTTCCAGCTGGACGCCGATTGAAGGCGGTGTTACTGCTCCCTGTGGCTTTCAAGCTTCCGGCATTACGGCTGGTCTCAAGGACTCTGGGAAGCCCGATCTGGCGTTGGTGCTGGCTCCGCAGGGTGCTGTCTGTGCGGGCACCTTCACAACCTCTGTTGTGCGGGCGGCCTGTGTGGATCTGTGTGCTGAGCGCTTGCAAACCACGGGTGGTCTGAGCAGAGCTGTGTTGATCAATTCCGGACAGGCCAATGCCTGTACGGGTGATCGTGGCTTGATCGACAGCCAGCGCGCCACTCAGGTACTTGCTGACCGACTGGGGCTGTCGAGTGATCAGGTTCTGATCTGCTCCACGGGTGTGATCGGTGTGCCGATCCCAATGCAGGTGCTGCTGGCTGGTCTGGATCCGCTCGTGGAGGCTTTGGCTGTTGATGGCGGTTCGGCAGCTGCAAGCGCCATCCTCACCACGGATCTCGTGGAGAAGCAGATCGCTGTTGAGGCGAAGATTGAAGGCCGCACCGTGCGCATCGGCGGGATGGCCAAGGGTTCGGGAATGATTCACCCGGATATGGCCACCATGCTCGGCTATCTCACCTGTGATGTCGGAGTGCCGGCCGAGGCTTGGCAGGCCATGGTTCGCCGTGCTGTTCAGCGCTCCTTCAATGCCATCACCGTGGACGGCGACACCAGCACCAACGACACGTTTCTGGCCTTTGCCGCGGGTGAACCTCTGCCACCCCGTCAGCTTGAACTGGTTGAGCAGGGGGTGACGCTGGTTGCTCAACACCTGGCGCGTTCGATCGCTCGTGATGGGGAGGGTGCGACGTGCCTGATCGAGGTGTCAGTGGAGGGAGCAGCATCAGAAGCTGAGGCCTTACGGATGGCTCGCACGGTGTGCGGATCGTCGCTGGTGAAAACGGCTGTGCATGGCCGCGATCCCAACTGGGGCCGCATCGTGGCCGCGGCGGGGCGTTCGGGAGTGGCCTTTGATGCGCAGACGGTTTCGCTCTGGATCGGAGAGCATCAATTGATGGAGAACGGTCAGCCGCTTGGCTTTGATCGTGCGGCGGCTTCGACTTACCTGCGAGAGCGGGCTTCCGGCCGTTATCTGGATGATGACGCTGTGGTGATCCGTTTGCTGATCGGTTCCGGCCCGGGCCAAGGTCGTGCCTGGGGGTGCGATCTGTCGGATCAATACGTGCGCATCAACGCCGATTACACGACTTGATCAAACAAGGGAGGTGATGCAGCACCCGCGATCAGACGCGAAGATGGCTGCGCCGACTGTTCGGTGTTGTTCGTACCTGCCAGAGCGATGACCACGACCACCTCTGATCAGAAGCGGTCCAGGCGACCTCGGTACTGGGTTGGCCCTCTTGTGGCAGGCGCTTGTTTTGCCCTTGGCTATGGCATCACTCAGCGGGTGGTGCTGATGAGGCAGGCCTGGGAAAAGCCTCAGCAGGCGACGTTCCGACAGAACAGTTTTCCCGGAGAGACCTTGGATGGCTTGAGGCGTCGCTACGGCGCTGATCAACCGTTGATGGGTGATGTGGCTGCGAAGGAGGCTCTCGATGCCGAGCAGCGCAAGGCCAATGAACAGGCCGAGGCCATCGCCAGGCAAGTGAAGCAGCGTGAGCAAGCGCAGCAGGCTGCTGTGCCAGAGCCTTGGACGGCTCGAGAGGAGCCAGTGTCCACGGCTGCACCTGTGGCGGCACCTGTTCTGGATGTTGATGAGCAGGTGGGTCCGGATGGGGCTCAGCCAGCTGCGGTCGTGACTCCCACCTCTGATCCGGTTGTGCCTGAGCCGGCGACTGCCCCTGACCCTGTCATTGAGCCTTCTGTTCAAGCTGCGCCTGAACCGGAACCTGCCGCTGTGGCCACTCCTGAGCCTGCGTTGACTCCAACTCGACCCGCCATCGATGAGTCGCTCATCTTTAAAGCACCACCGGCCACGCCACCAGCCACTCCCCCGGTTCCCTGAGTGTGTTCGCAAACCTGTCGGCGTATCTGCCACAGTTTCTGCATCGCAAGTCAGGACATGACTCCCCCGGACGCCCTGTTGAGAGCGGCGATGAATCGCCTGATTGCCAGGGTCGGTGAAGGTGTGGCTGATGCCGCTGCCGGAGTGGCTGTCGCCGTTCAGGATGCGCCCGAGCGCATTCGCCAGGAATGGGATCTGTTTCAGGAAGAAGTGAAGGCAGAGGCCGAACGGCTGCAACAGGAGGATCAGCACCAAACTGCACCAGCCTCCGATCGCAGCGGCACAGAGCATGAGCCACTGCAGCAGCGGATTGATCGGCTGCGGGCGCAGGTTGCGGAGCTGAGCACACGGCTGGAGGAACGGTCTTGAGCCGTTGGCGTGCCCGACCTCTTCCTTGGCGCAGGGGTCTGAGAGCACTGCGCATCTGGCGCGCTGTTCTTGTGCTGCTGTTCCTGCTCTGGTGGGATAGCTGTGGATGGACCTATCCAGGCGGGGTATCGCCGGAGCGTCGTCAGGTCCGTCAGCAGCAGCGTGCCCGCTGGCTCACCAGGGAATTGCTCCATCTCGGGTCGGCGTTCATCAAGCTCGGTCAACTGCTGTCGGCGCGTCCTGATGTGCTGCCTGCAGGCTGGGTTGCTGAACTCGCCGACCTGCAGGACAAAGTTCCTGCTTTCCCGTTTGATCAGGCGCAGGCCCTCCTGGAAGCCGAGCTGGGTGCTCGCTGTGCGGAGATCATTGATCTCGATGAGAACCCGCTGGCGGCTGCATCGTTGGCCCAGGTGCATCGAGCCAGCCTGCGCAGTGGTCGTCAGGTGGTGCTCAAGATTCAACGCCCTGGCCTGGAGTCGCTGTTTCGGCTTGACCTTGAGGTGATGCAGCAGGTGGCCTCAGTGCTGCAGCGTCATCCCCAATGGGGCCAAGGTCGTGACTGGGTGGCCATTGCTCAGGAATGCCGGCGTGTGTTGTTGCGTGAGCTGGATTTTCGGCTGGAAGCGCAGCACGCTGCTCGTTTTCGTCAGCAGTTTCTGGATGATCCCCGCATTCGTGTCCCTGGAGTGATCTGGGAGCTGAGTACCCGTCAAGTGCTGTGTCTCGATTACTTGCCGGGCATCAAGATCAACAACCGTCCTGAACTGCTGGCCGCCGGTATTGATCCAGCTGAGGTCGCTGAGATCGGTGCCGCCAGCTATCTGCAGCAGTTGGTGCGTTTCGGCTTTTTCCACGCCGATCCCCATCCTGGGAATCTGGCGGTTGCCAGTGATGGAGCCCTGATCTACTACGACTTCGGGATGATGGGGCAGCTGTCTGAGCGGTTGAGACGACGGCTTGGGTCCATGGTTCGGGCTGCTGCATCCCGCGACGCATCGGCTCTGGTGGAGGAGATGCAGGTGGCTGGTGTGATCGCTGCAGATGTGGATCTCGGGCCTGTGCGGCGTCTGGTTCGTCTGATGCTGCGGGATGCACTCACCCCTCCCTTCAGTGCTTCGGTGATCGACAAATTATCGGGAGACCTTTACGACTTGGTTTACGGCCAACCCTTTCGGCTGCCGGTCGAGCTGATCTTCGTGATGCGAGCGTTGTCGACCTTTGAGGGCGTGGGACGCAGCCTCGATCCCGGCTTTAGCCTGGTGGGGATTGCCAAGCCCTATCTACTGCCTCTTATGACTTCCAGTGGATCCGGTTCCAATGATCTGTTCAATGAACTTGGCCGTCAGGTGGGTGCTCTGAGTTCTCGGGCTGTCGGGATTCCCCGTCGCTTGGATGAAAGCCTTGAGCGCCTGGAGCAGGGGGATCTGCAGTTGCAGATTCGTATGGGTGAATCGGATCGTCAGTTCCGCCGCATGGTCACTGCTCAGCATTCCGTCGGTCAGTCGGTGCTTCTGGGAGGCCTGGCCCTGGCGGCGGCTGTTTTGGGTGCCAGCGTTCGTCCACTCTGGGCTCTGCTGCCTCTTGGTGCAGCTGTGCCGGTCGGCATGGGCTGGATCAAGCTGCAGGTGAAGTTGCGCAAGGATGCGCGGATCGAATCCTTGTCGTCGTCCAAAAGCTAACTCGCTTCATTGGCCCAGTTGTTGTTGCTCTGGCGTGAAGACTTCAATGCGCTGTGTTTTGCAAAATTAGGATTAAATAGTCTCTCTGGTTCTCATTCGCTCTCGGTGAAGTCTGTGAAATCAGGGTCTTGATTGTTGGAATGCAGTCTTTGCTTTGTCTTGCATGATGTTGGTCAGAGCATTCGATTCCAAGATCATAAAAATGCCATTCACTGCGGTTCGTCTCCGCGTGAATGGCACTGTTTCTGCAATCTGATAGTTAGATCAGGCTTGACCGCGGGGGCCCTGGCCCACTGCACCGGCATAGACAGCCTGGCTGCCCAGTTCGTCCTCGATGCGCAGCAGCTGGTTGTACTTGGCAACGCGCTCACTTCTGCTCAGAGAGCCGGTTTTGATCTGACCAGCCCGAGTGGCCACCGACAGATCAGCAATGGTGGTGTCTTCCGTTTCGCCGCTTCGGTGGCTGATCACACTGGTGTACCCCGAACGACCAGCGAGGTCGATGGCCTGAAGCGTCTCGGTCAGAGAGCCGATCTGGTTCACCTTGATCAGGATCGAGTTGGCCGTGGAGCTGTCGATGCCCTGTTGCAAACGCTTGGTGTTCGTCACAAACAGATCGTCACCCACCAGTTGAACCCTGCTTCCGAGACGCTCAGTCAGCAGTTTCCAGCCCTCCCAGTCGTCTTCGGCAAGGCCATCCTCGATTGAGACGATCGGAAATTTCTCCACCAACTGCTCAAGCTGACCGACCATCTCGGCGCTGTCGTAGCTGCCGCCATCAAAGGCATAGCGGCCATTTTCAAAAAATTCGGTGCTGGCAACATCCAGGGCCAGTGAGATCTGATCGCCCGGCTTATAGCCGGCCTTTTCGATCGCTTGCACCAGAATTTCGCCTGCTTCAACGTTGCCCAGATCCGGCGCGAAGCCACCTTCGTCTCCCACCGAGGTGCTCATGCCCTTGTCCTTGAGCAGTCCCTTCAGGGTGTGGAACACCTCCGTGCCCATGCGCAGCGCTTCGCGGAAGCTGGGGGCGCCATGGGGAACAAGCATGAACTCCTGGAAATCCAGGCTGTTGGCGGCGTGGGCACCACCGTTGATCACATTCATCAGCGGCACCGGCAGCAGGGTGGCCATCGGCCCGCCCAGGTAGCGGTAGAGCGGAATGCCCAGTCCGTTGGCGGCTGCACGGGCGTTGGCCATGCTCACCGCCAGGATGGCGTTGGCACCGAGGCTGGATTTGTTGTCACTGCCATCGAGTTCCAGCATTGCTGCATCCACAGCCGCCTGATCCAGGGCAGAGAGTCCGCACAAGGCCGGAGCAATGCGCTCCTCGATGTGATTGACGGCCTGGCTGACGCCCTTGCCCATGTAGCGATCACCGCCGTCGCGCAGCTCGTGGGCTTCGTGTGCACCGGTGCTGGCGCCGCTGGGAACGATCGCCCTGCCGCTGGCCCCACCCTCAAGCAAAACCTCCGCCTCCACAGTGGGATTTCCGCGGGAGTCGAGCACCTCACGGGCCACGATGGTGTCGATGACGAGGTCGAGGGAATCGAACACGTGAAGTGAATCGAAGACTCGGGGATCCTATGAGTCGCCCTGCATCGGTATCGCCAGCTACAGGAACCAGGCTCTGAAACCTGCTGGCTCCCTTCCGCTGATCCGCGGGATGCACCATGCTGGTGCCAGCGATTGACCCCGATCATGCGCATGCTCCACACCATGCTCCGGGTCGGTGATCTGGAGCGTTCGGTCGCCTTCTACACCGATGTCCTCGGCATGCAGCTGCTACGTCGCAAGGACTACGCCTCCGGACGTTTCACGCTCGCGTTCCTGGGTTACGGCGACGAAAAGGAGCACACCGTGCTGGAGCTCACCCACAACTGGGACACCGACCATTACGACCTGGGAGATGGATATGGCCACATCGCTCTTGGCGTGCAGGACATCCATGCCACCTGTGACGGGATTGCTGATCGTGGCGGACGTCTTGTGCGAGAGCCGGGCCCGATGAAGCATGGCAGCACCGTGATCGCTTTTCTTGAGGATCCCGATGGTTACAAGGTGGAGCTGATTGAGCTCCCCTCCCGATCGACAGCTGCCTGAGTGGATGCGCCTGCGATGACATCCGATTTCGGTGTGACTCCTCAACCTCCAGCAAGTCTCACGGTGGAGCCCGAACGCTTCAGCGATGAGGCCTGGGAGCTGTTGCTCTCCGCCCAGGACTCTGCCCGTCGCTGGCGCCATGGGGAACTGGATGTGGAGCATCTGCTCCAGGCTCTGTTCAGTGATCCACGCTTCGAGGCAGACGTGGCCGCACTGCCTCTGTCTCAGGACCAGTTGCTGGATCAGCTCGAGGGCTTTCTGGAGGAGCAGCCCATGGCCCGTGGGGATGAGCTGTTTGTTGGTGAAGACCTGGAGACGTTGCTTGAGGCGGCCGACAGGGTGCGGGGCCTGTGGGGTTCGAGGCTGATCGATGTTTCGCACCTACTGATCGCTATCGGTCGGGATCCGCGCATCGGTGCCGATCTGCTGTCCCGGTTTGGGTTGCCGGCGGATCGCCTGGAGGCCGAGCTGCGGCGGCCGACAACCACTCCTGTGCCATCGCCGGCCAGTCCTCCAGTACCAGTGGTGCGTTCAGCTGCGCCGACTCCGGTCATGGCATCGGCTCAGCCCTCAACCGAATCGGTGCAGTCCCGGCTGGGACCGCCGGAGTCTGTCGATGAGCCGGCACTGGACCCTGCGACTGAGCCTGAGTCCACAGCGCTCGATCGTTACGCCCGTGACCTCACTGCCGCTGCGGCGCAGGGGCAGTTGGATCCTGTGGTCGGCCGTGATGGTGAGATCCGCAGCTTGATCAAGGTGCTCTCGCGTCGGGGCAAGAACAATCCGGTGCTGATCGGAGCGCCGGGCGTGGGCAAGACGGCCATTGCTGAGCTGCTGGCCCAGCGCATCGTTGCCGGTGAAGTTCCCGAATCGCTGCAGGGACTGAGGCTTGTTGCCCTGGATGTGGGTGCCTTGATCGCTGGAGCCAAGTTTCGCGGGCAGTTTGAGGAACGGCTGCGGGAAGTGCTGCAGGAGGTGAGTGATCCTGAGGCCGGTGTGGTGCTGTTCATCGACGAACTGCACACCGTGGTGAACAGCGATCGCTCCAGCGCCGACGCTGGCAGCCTGCTCAAGCCTGCACTGGCCAGAGGGGATCTGCGTTGCATCGCGGCCACCACCCCAGAGGATTACCGCCGCACCGTTGAAAAGGATCCGGCACTGAACCGTCGCTTCCAGCAGGTGCAGATCTCCGAGCCGTCGATCGATCACAGCGTTGAGATCCTCCGGGGCGTCAAGGAGCGCTACGAGCTGCATCACGGCGTGACGATCACCGACGCCGCGGTGACCGCTGCCGCACGCCTCGCCGACCGCTACATCAGTGATCGCTGCCTGCCTGACAAGGCCATCGATCTGATTGATGAAGCGGCGGCACAACTCAAGATGGATGTGACGTCAAAGCCCCAGGTGGTGGAAGACGCTGAGATGGATCTGCGTCGGGTGGAACTGGCGGTGCTTGCGGCAGAGCAGGCTCCTGAATCGGAGCGCGTGCAGCTTCAGCGCCAGCGACTGGAGGCCTCATCCCAGCTCAGCCAATTGCGTGAGCGCTGGCAGGCTGAGCGGGAACAGCTGCAGGAACTGCGCCAGCTGTTGCAGGAAGACGAAGATCTTCGCCATGCGGTTGCTGAAGCGGAGCGACAGGGCGATCTGGAAGAAGCTGCGCGTCTTCAGTACGATCAGCTCCATCGCCTCCAGCAGCGCCGCAGTGACCTGGAGGAGGCGCTCAACAAGGCGCAGCAAGACGGCACGGCACTGCTGCGGGATCAGGTGGAGGCCGAGGACATTGCGGATGTGGTGGCGCGCTGGACCGGGATTCCCATTCAGCGTCTGCTGGCGGGAGAACGTCAAAAGCTGCTGGAGCTGGATCAGCGCCTCGCGGAGCGTGTGATTGGCCAGTCCGATGCCGTGGGGGCTGTGGCCGCGGCGATCCGAAGAGCCCGCGCAGGCATGAAGGATCCTCGCCGCCCCGTGGGTTCGTTTCTGTTCCTGGGGCCGACAGGTGTCGGCAAGACCGAACTGGCCAAGGCTCTTGCCGGACAGCTGTTCGACGAGGAGGAGTCGATGGTGCGCCTCGACATGAGCGAGTTCATGGAGCGCAATGCGGTGGCGCGGTTGCTCGGTGCTCCTCCCGGTTATGTCGGATACGAGGAGGGAGGGCAGCTGACCGAAGCGGTGCGTCGTCGTCCTTATGCCCTGCTGCTTCTGGATGAGGTGGAGAAGGCTCACCCTGATGTGTTCAATGTGCTGTTGCAGGTCTTGGATGACGGGCGCCTCAGCGATTCGCAGGGGCGCACGGTCGATTTCCGCCACACCGTGGTGGTGATGACCAGCAATCTGGCCAGCCGCGCGATTCTCGAATCTGCCCGGCAGGACAGGGAAGCGGGAGCATCAACTGATCCATCCGCACTGGATGGTGCTGTGGATGAGGCTCTGGGCCGACATTTTCGACCTGAATTTCTCAACCGCATCGATGAAGTGATTCGGTTTCAGCCTCTTGGCCTGGAGGATCTGAGCAAGATTGTGCGCCTGCAGCTGGCTGATCTGGCCTTGTTGCTGAGAGAACAGGGGCTGGAGCTTCGTGTTGATGACGGTGTGATCGAAGCGATCGTGAGCCTTGGTTACGAGCCGGAGTACGGTGCGAGGCCGTTGCGCAGGGTGCTGCGTCGTCGACTGGAGAATCCCCTCGCGACTGAACTGCTGGAGGACCGTTTCAGCGGAGCTCAGGCGGTGCGCGTCCTGGCTGGTGAGGCCCCAACCGAGCCCTTCCGCTTTGAACCTGAATAACGCCTCATGAAGGCGTCCGGTACGATGGTTAATTGCTGTCACGTGCCCTAAGAGCCGGCGTCAGCACCGGCCCAGACGACTTTTTGATCCGTCATCCGTGACCACCCCCACTTCCGAGGACACAACCGCAGCAACGACCCCACCTTCATCAGGTTCTGAACAGCCTGAGAAAAAGGGCGGTTTTTTGCAGGCCACCTTCGAGGAGTTGAAGCTCGTGGTCTGGCCCAGCCGACAACAGCTGTTCAGCGAATCCATCGCGGTGATCCTGATGGTGAGTCTCTCGGCTGCGGCCATTGCCGCTTTAAGTCGCTTTTACGGCTGGGCTGCGTCCCAGGTGTTCCGTTGACTCCTTTCCGGTCCCATCCGGTTCATTTTCCAAGTTCATCCTTCGCTCCTGCCCTGCCTCGTGTCTGATCTCGATCCAAGCCAGTCGGACTCCAGTGAGGTGCTTGATCTTCCGGCGCCGAACGACGGGGAAGAGGGCACCCTCGAAACCCCCACTGTTCGCACGGGTGTCGCCCGCTGGTACGCGGTGCAGGTGGCTTCCAGTTGCGAGAAAAAGGTGAAGGCCACGCTGGAGCAACGGGCTGTGACTTTGGGTGTGAGCAATCGCATTCTTGAGATTGAAATTCCCGAAACTCCGGCGGTGAAAATCAAGAAGGACGGCAGCCGCCAGTCCACTGAGGAGAAGGTTTTTCCCGGTTATGTGCTCGTGCGCATGGTGCTGGATGAAGACACGATGATGGCGGTGCGCAGCACCCCCAATGTCATCAACTTTGTTGGTGCGGAAGATCGCCGTGCCACCGGCAAAGCCCGGGGGCACATCAAGCCACGTCCTCTGAGCCGCCAGGAAGTGGACCGCATCTTCAAGCGGGCTGCGGAGAAGAAGACTGTCGTGAAGGTCGACCTGACGGAGGGTGATCAGATTCTTGTCACGGCTGGCCCGTTCAAGGATTTCCAGGGTGAGGTCATCGAAGTGTCGGGTGAGCGCAGCAAGCTCAAGGCTCTCCTATCCATCTTTGGTCGTGAGACACCGGTCGAACTCGAGTTTTCCCAGGTGAGTAAGCAGAACTGATATCAGCGGCGGCCGTCTCCCTGCGGAGGGCGGCCTGAGGGGTGGTTCCCCACCCCGCCGCACCTGCCCCGAGGGCCAGGTGATCCGCAGATGTTCAACTCCGTCCGCCGATGGCCAAGAAAGTCGTAGCTGTGATCAAGCTGGCCCTTCAGGCCGGCAAAGCCAACCCTGCACCGCCCGTGGGTCCTGCCCTCGGTCAGCACGGGGTCAACATCATGGCGTTCTGCAAGGAGTACAACGCCCGCACCCAGGACAAAGCCGGGTTCGTGATCCCGGTGGAGATCTCGGTCTTTGAAGACCGCAGTTTCACCTTCATCACCAAGACGCCCCCAGCGTCCGTGCTGATCACCAAGGCTGCTGGAATCGCCAAAGGTTCCGGTGAGTCTGCCAAGGGAAGCGTTGGCTCCATCAAGCGATCCCAGCTTGAGGAGATTGCCAAGACCAAGTTGCCCGACCTCAACTGCACCAGCGTTGAGTCGGCCATGCGCATCATCGAAGGCACTGCCCGCAACATGGGCGTCGCCATCAGCGACTGACGCTTCAGCGCCGGTCATTGTTCATTTCCATTTCTTCAGGGGGAGACCTCGCGGTCGCCTGAACCCCAAATACAGCCATGCCAAAACTTTCAAAACGCCTGGCCAGCCTTGTGACCAAGGTTGAAGAGCGTGCTTATGAGCCGCTTGAAGCCATCCAGCTGGTCAAGGACAACGCCAACGCCAAGTTCGACGAGACCATGGAGGCGCATGTGCGTCTCGGGATCGATCCCAAGTACACCGATCAGCAGCTCCGCACCACCGTGGCACTGCCTCACGGCACCGGTCAGACCGTGCGCATTGCTGTCGTGACCAGTGGTGAGAAGGTTGCAGCAGCCAAAGCAGCCGGAGCTGAACTCGCTGGTGACGAGGATCTGGTCAACACCATCAGCAAGGGGGAGATGGATTTCGACCTGCTGATCGCCACACCCGACATGATGCCCAAGGTTGCCAAGTTGGGTCGCGTGCTTGGTCCCCGGGGCCTGATGCCCAACCCCAAAGCGGGCACCGTCACCACTGATCTGGCCGCCGCGATCAAAGAGTTCAAGGCTGGCAAGCTCGAATTCCGTGCTGACCGTACTGGCATTGTGCACGTGCGTTTTGGTAAGGCCAGCTTCGACGCTGCCAGCCTTCTCGATAACCTGAAGATGCTTCAGGAGACCATTGACCGCAACAAGCCCAGCGGTGCCAAAGGTCGTTACTGGAAGAGCCTGTATGTGACCTCCACCATGGGCCCGTCCGTGGAAGTTGATATCTCTGCCCTGCAGGACATCAATAAAGAGGGCTAATTCGGCTTCGGCCAGTGTGTTCTCAATCAGCCTCCACTGCGGTGGGGGCTTTGTTGTAAGTTTGTGGGCTGGCGAAAGCCAGACAACGGGCACGCGCCCGGCCAAAGACAGCAGGTTGCTTCAGTCGGTTTTCACGAACCGTTTTTGATTGCATAAGTCCTGCCGAGGCAGACGCGACGATTTTTCTCCCTTCCATGGGATTGGATCGACACGCGGCCTCGTCTCCTTCGGGAGCACTGAACGGCCGTGTGTCCAGCTTGTTCCCCCGATCCGATCCAAATCCTATGGGCCGCACTCTGGAGAGCAAGCAACAGATCGTCGAAGAGCTCAAGCAGCTCCTCGGTGAGGCCGAAATGGCATTGGTCCTGGATTACCAGGGTCTCTCCATCAAGGAAATGTCTGATCTGAGGACTCGTCTTCGGGCCAGCAACGGCGTTTGCAAGGTGACCAAAAACACCTTGATGCGTCTTGCCATTGATGGTGATAGTGCCTGGTCCAACCTCGATCCCCTTCTGAGCGGCACCAACGCTTTCGTCCTGGTTAAGGGCGATGTTGGTGGTGCAGTGAAGGCCCTCCAGGCTTTCCAGAAGGACACCAAGAAGTCCGAGACCAAGGGCGGCCTTTTTGAAGGCAAGCTCCTCTCTCAGGACGAGATCAAGGCCATCGGTGACCTTCCATCCAAGGAAGTGCTCATGGCTCAGATCGCTGGTTCCATCAATGCCGTTGCCACCAAGGTGGCTGTGGGCATCAACGAGGTTCCCTCCGGTCTTGCTCGGGCGCTCAAGCAGCACGCCGATTCAGGCGAAAGCTGAACGTCTTCGACCCGACTGTTTTTTTGATCTGTTGCTGAATCCCAACCATGTCTGCAAAAACCGACGAAATCCTCGAATCGCTGAAGTCCCTTTCCCTGCTTGAAGCTTCCGAGCTTGTCAAGCAGATCGAGGAAGCCTTCGGCGTCTCCGCTGCCGCATCCGCGGGTGTGGTGATGGCTGCCCCCGGCGCTGCCGGTGGCGGTGGTGGCGAGGCTGCTGAAGAACAAACCGAATTTGATGTTGTGCTGGAAAGCTTCGATGCTTCCGCCAAGATCAAGGTTCTCAAGGCCGTGCGCGAAGCCACCGGCCTCGGCCTGGGCGATGCCAAGGCCATGGTCGAGGCTGCTCCCAAGACCATCAAAGAAGGTGTCTCCAAGGACGATGCCGAGGCCCTCAAGAAGGCCATCGAAGAGGCAGGCGGCAAGGTCACTCTCAAGTGATTCTGTTGGATCGGCAGCCTGCGCTCGCCGATCCCTTTCCTGCTTCGTCACCGACCTTCGGGTCGGTTTTTTTATGCCTGGATGAGTCCAGACAGCTTGGTTGGGTTGCCAAAAAAAAGCCCCGCCAAAGGCAGGACTCAGAAGTGAAACGCGTTGCTGGAGTCTGTCCTTGTTTCGACCCAGAAGAGGCGCTTTGCACTCCTCACACTTTGTCAAAGTAAAAAATTGCTCTTTGAATTGCGCGCTGGGCTGGGGCGCTCTGTCAACTGTCCTTACTTGAGGCGGTGGCTCAGGGGCGGAAGGGAATCACGGTCAAACGAACCGGTCCGCGTTGCCGATTCAGGCGTTGAGCATTGGGTTGTGAAGGAGGCTTGGGCAGGCTGGCGGTAAACGTCAGACTTTTGTCGAACGTCTTTGTCTTGCTGGACGCCATCAGCGTGTTCATCGGTGTCTTGTGGGAGAAATACACATGACTGAGCGTGCGCCCCCCGTAGCTGCGGCGTTCGAGCGACCAGCCTGGATTCAACGTGAGTTTGATAAAGGCGTTTTTGTCCCTGCGGACCTTGCTGGCTCGCGCCACCGTGATGCCGCCGCCTTGCACAGAGTCAATGGCCTGAAGCACAAGCCCGTTTTTGCTCCGGTTCAGCCGCAGCCGATAGCGCTTTTCGGCATCCTTGCCGGATGTGCGCAGGGAGTATCCGTTGCTGTCCAGGTAGCGGCTGCAGATTCCCGTGAAATCAAAGTTGTTCAGAGAGGGGTGCATCAGCCCGTCTGCACGTTCCTCCCAGCAGAGGGGTCTGGCTTTGACCTGTTCCAGCACCAGCAGCTTCCAACGATCTCGACCCACTGCCTGGGCCAGGATCGCGAAACGTTCCTCTTGGACTGGACGGCTGTTGAACAGGGCTCGCGCCAATCCCGGCAAACTTCCGGCCAGGGCTGCCAGTCCCACGGCGGCACCACTCAGCGCAGCTTTGCGGAAGTAGGTTCGGCCCATGGCCCAGCCCTCCTGGGTGTTCAAGAACCGTGTTGTACCGAAGAAGGCGTGGGGTGACCAATGGTTGAGGCTGATCAACGAGGACGTGTGGTGGCGGCCGCAACCGATGGAGCCTGCAGTGGCAATCCGGGCCCAGGAGGCTGGGGGGCTTTGATCCGGTTTGAGGATGGCAGTGTGGAGGAGTTCGGCGGTGCCGACCCCGCAACCACCAACAACCGGATGGAGTTGCAGGCGGCGCTGGCGACGCTGCAGAGGCTGGCGGAGTTGCCCCGTCATCCGGATCTCACCCTGCGTACCGATAGCAAGTACCTGATTGATGGCCTGGGCTCCTGGATGGCTGGCTGGAAACGCAAGGGCTGGAAAACTGCAGCGGGCAAACCTGTGCTCAATCAGGATCTCTGGCAGGCACTCGATGCTGCACGGCTGTCTGATGTACCCCTGACCTATGTGAAAGGACACAGCGGTGACCCGGATAACGATCGGGTGGATCAGATCGCTGTTGCCTTCTCCAAGGGCACGCCGCCACGGCTCGGTCGGGTTTCTCAAGCCTCCGGCGCCAGGGCGAGGACACCCGCTGGTGGGCCAAAAGTCCAGGGAGATGATGCAGCGCCCGAATCGTTGCAAAAGCTGCTGACTCGGCTTGAGCTGGCTGATCGCCTGGCTGCTGGTGGATATGCCCTGTCCCTGGTGGAACTGGCCCAGCTTGTGGAGCAACCGCTGACGCGCCTGGCTGAGCGTCAACAGGCATGGCGCTGGCGTGATTGGCTGGTGGAGCCGGCGGAGGGCGACTGCTGGCGGCTGCGCCGTGCCGAGGCAGGATCGAAGTAGATCGAGGAACCCAGATGACTCAGCCGTCATCGTCCGGGGTGATGTCCACCGCAGGTTTCTATCGGCGCTGGCTGGGTCCTGTTCTGGCCAAAGACGAGGGTGTGGATGCCGAACAGCTCAGCCGTGCTGCTCTTCAGGCTCTTGCTCAGCTCAGTCTTCGCCGTCAGTGGCCGGGTGTCTCAGGTGTGCTGGATGGTGTGGCGGCTGAGTTGACACGCCGGGACCTGCGCCTGGAGCAGGTGCTGTTTGGATGCCGTTTCAGCAATCCCCTGGGGTTGGCGGCCGGTTTTGATAAAAACGGTGTTGCCGCTGGGGTCTGGGATCGATTTGGTTTTGGATTCGCCGAGGTAGGCACCGTGACCTGGCACGGCCAACCCGGTAATCCTCGGCCGCGGCTGTTCCGCCTGGCCCATGAGCGCGCGGCGCTGAATCGCATGGGCTTCAACAACAAGGGTGCGGAGGAGCTGCGTCGCACCCTGGAGCGGCAGGCCCTGCCGCCTCGCGGTCAGCGGCCTGCCGTGTTGGGCATCAATCTGGGCAAATCGAAGGTCACGCCACTGGAGCTGGCGGCCGATGACTATGCCTCTTCGCTGGAAATGCTGGCGCCTCTGGCCGACTATGCCGTGATCAATGTCAGTTCGCCGAACACACCAGGTCTGCGCGACCTGCAGGACGCCACTCAGTTGCGTCGCTTGGTGGAACGCTTGCGGCGGCTGCCGGGTTGTCCGCCACTGCTGGTGAAGATCGCACCGGATCTCGAAGATGACGCCATCGATGGCATTGCTCGTCTGGCGTATGAGGAGGGGCTTGCCGGTGTGATCGCCGTCAACACCAGCCTGGATCGTCTCGGGCTTGGTCAGCGGGTGCTGAGTCAGACCGGTCGCAGCCTTGCCAAGGAAGCGGGGGGGCTCAGTGGAGATCCATTGCGCCAGCGTGCTCTGGAGGTGCTCCGGCGGTTGCGCGCCACTGCCGGTCCGGCACTGCCGCTGGTGGGTGTTGGTGGCATCAGTACTCCCGAGGCCGCCTGGGAGCGGATCGCCGCCGGCGCATCGCTGGTTCAGCTTTACACCGGTTGGATCTTTGAGGGGCCTGATCTAGTGCCCAGGGTTCTTGAGGGGCTGATCGAGCAGCTGGATCGCCAGGGTTTCCGTCATATCAATGAAGCGGTGGGGAGCGGCGCCCCCTGGCAGTAGTCGATACCCTTCCAGCAGGGTCTAGCGCCCACCGGCTCGGAATTGCATCGTGGTGCTTGCTGAACTACGTGATCGCTACCCCGCCCTGGATGCCTGGTGGATGCAGCTCCAGGGTCTGCTGAATCCACGCACCGTGGTGCTGGCGCCTGAGGATGAAGCGCTTCATCTCGCCTGGTGGTCGCAGGATGGCTGGGAGACGGCCTCGATGGTCTTGCCGCCGGATCTGTGCCGCTTCGGTCAGCCCCTGAATCGTGAGGCGCTTGGGGAGACCATCGCCGATCTGTTGCTGGAACGGGGCCTGAGTCTTCCCCAGGTTGAGATTGTTCTGCTGTTGCCTTTCAGCAGCTGTCAGTGGCGTGTGTTGGAAGGCACTGCATCGGCTTCGCTGAGCGGCGGCGGCGATCTGCGAATGCTGCAGCCCGAACTCGGCTGGTCGCTGGCCTGGCAAGACTGTTATCTGGACATCCTTCCTCAGCCGCAGGCCCAAGCTGATCAGGCCCTGGTCGTGGGAACGGAACGTTTGCTGCTCCAGGCCTGGGTGAACACGTTGGAGGAGGCCGATCTGCCGTTGCGGCGGGCTGAATGGTCGTTATCGGCAGCCTGGCGTGGTCTACGCACTCTCCAGAGTGGAGGTGATGAGCGATTGGTCTGGTTGGTGGAGCAGGCTGGTCAATGGCGTTTGATGTTGCTGCGCAACGATTGTCCCGAGGTTGATGTCAGCCTGCAGGCGTCCGAGCATCCTTCACTCAGACATGAAGTGCTTGGGCTGGTTGAAGCTTGGTTCCCTTCGGGCTCACCTGGATGGTGGGTCACCGCCTCACCTCAATGGCAGGGTTGCTGGGCTGCAGAGCATGACCCTCGGCATGGGCTTCTTCATTCCGATGCTGAACTTTCGTTGCTGGATCTGGCTCTGATCGCATCCCGGGAGGCGCGCGATGCGTGATCGTTCCAATGCAAAAGGCCTGCCTGATCTCCTGCGGGAGCGCCGGCTCGAGCTCGGATTGCCGGACCATGCGGGCCCATGGCATCCCACGCGCTCACTGCTGTTGCGCGGAGCTTTGATCGGAGGGGTGGCCTTGGTTCTCTCCGCAGGCTCGATTGTTGTGATGGGCTGGGTCGAAGACCAGCAGCAACAGCAGTTGCAGGCGCTCGCGCCATTCGAGCTGCGGGTGCGATCGGCTGAACGTCGTTTGCGCACTGCCAAGCAGCAGGTCGCCACTGTGCGGCAGGACAATCAGCAAATCACCGAACAGTTGTTGGCTGTCCCTGCAGGCTCGCCCCTGTTGGAGGAGTTGCGTCGTGTGACGCCGGCCAGCGTGCAGCTGGAGGATGTTTCGGTGCAGAACGACCAGATCAAAGTGTCTGGAAAGGTGGCTCTTGGCGGCACGCCTGGACCGCTGGAGCGGATTAACGCTCTCGTGCTCACCTTGGAGCGATTGCCGATCACCCGCCGGAACGGCGTCAAGGTCTTGAAGGCCAGCCGCGATGACGGTGAGGTGCCATCCGTGCGCTTCAGCCTTGACTGGGCACTCGATCCCAAGGCCAAGCCCTCCATCCAGCAGCTTGAGCAGCTCGGTGCCATGGGTCTGGTTCAGCGTTATCGCTTGTTGGAGCAGCAGGGAGTCGCTCTGTGACCAATCTCAGCCCTGATCGTCCGGCCTGGCGCCATCAAATCACCAGGGAGCGCTTGTTGGTGGGTGTTCCCGGTCTGCTCGGTTTGCTGTTGGCTGGTGGACTGTTCACCGCGTTGGGTTGGCCGGCACTGGACCGGATGGACCAGCAGCGCCAGCGCTTGGAGGAGCTCCAGAGCAAGCGAGACACCCTTCCCCTCCTCGAGGCTCAGCTCAAGCAGAGCGACCAATCCTTGGGTCAGGTAAAGCAACAGCAGGCATTGCTGGTGGACCTGGTGGCAGGCCGTGGTCAGATTCAGACCTTTCTGGCTCAGTTGAGCCGCATCTCCGCCGCCAGCGGAGTGGTGATCACTCTGTATGAGCCTTTAGCTGTTAACGCATTGGAGCCTTCCAAGCCCAAGGGCAACCAGGCTCAGCAGAAGAAGGGAGATGACAGTGCGGCTGCGAGCAATGATCCGCTCCAGGCACTGGGATATGAAAAAAGTGCCGTGTTGTTGCAGGTGGAGGGGCCTTATCAGGGATTGCTTCAGTTCCTGAGGGGGATGGAGCTGCTTGAGCTTCTGGTTCAGCCCAGTGATCTCGAACTCACCGCTGTGGAGGCTCCAGATCAATCCGAGAATCAAGCGATGATCCTTGCTCCGCCACGCACGCGATTGAAGTTGAGGCTGACCTTCTTTGATCAAGCAGCGAAGGCGGCCAACGGCGATAACAGTCGCAGTCAGGGCTCGGCGCAGCCTGACGGGAATCCTCCGCCCCTGTCAGAAGCTCCATCTTGAGTCGAGACATTCAGCTTTGAGATCAGGGCTGGCCCCGACTGGTTCCGATCGATACCATCCGGCCATGTCTATGGCGTCCAGGCCAGGGTATGACTTTCACCCCTTCTCGCCTGAGCGCATTGTTGTTGGTCGCAGGCCTCAGCGTTTCCGATCTGGGCCTGTTGGAATCACCGATGGGATCAGGGCACCGCGCTGTACTGGCTCAGGGGGCGATGTCCTTGCGTGTCCGCAGTGGACAGGGGGGCGTGGAGGTGGTGATCCAAGGGGTCGGGCCGCAGCCTTTGCTGAAGCAACGGCTCAACGGCGGGGTTTGGCAGGGCAGTTTGCAAACCAAGGGGAGTCCTGGAATTCTCCATGGCCGTCAACAGCTCTCTGATTCCGTCGCAGGCCTGCAGCGGGTGGCCATCAGTGGCTCTGGCAGTACTTATCGCTTGGAGGTGGTCCCTGTCCCAGGACAGACGCTGCAGGAGCCGGTGGTCAGCGCTGATGGTCGCAACCTCATTCTCCAGTTTCCAGGGTTGATGGCGCCTCCGACCCTGCAAACAGGTCGTCTGGATCTCAATACGCCAGGGTCGGTGCCCCAGGCAAAATATGCCCCCCCCTTGCGACCTAGGGCCGTGGCACCACCGTTGGGGGATATGGCCGTGGGAACCATGGTGCTGCGGAACCGCAGCTACGTGAATGTCAGCGGTCCCCCCGTGACACTCACACTGAACAATGCGCCAGCCAAGGATGCGCTGATGGCATTGGCACGATTAGGGGGGTACGGCTTTGTCTTCGTTGGAGATGATGCTGGCGTCGATCAAGACAGCGACGACTCCGGAGCTGATTCAGCGAACCCCAGTGGCCGTGATGTGTCGATGGCCTTTGTGAATGAATCCTATTCACGTGCGCTGAACGGAATCTTGCTTGCTTCGGGCCTTCAAGGCAAGCTCGATGGCCGTATGTTGCTTGTGGGAACATCAATTGCATCGAAGACATTTGGCCCTCAAGTGTCAAAAGTGATTCGGTTGAATCAGGTCAGTGCGAAAGCAGGAGCTGAATATCTGGGGAACCTTGGGGCAACAGTCAATTTCACGAACACGATTTCCGTGACGACTGGAGAGCCGGCTTCGCAAGGCACGTCTGAAATCAGCAATACAACCTCTCAAGAGAAGTCTGAATTGAAGGCCACGGAGTCCTTTGGTGCTTCTGTTGGGCCTTTGCGCGGGCTTGTGATCACAACCGATTCAAGGCTGCAGACCTTGACACTTGTGGGTGATTCAGACCTGATTCAAGTGGCTGAAAATTATCTGAAGCAAATTGATCTTCGTCAGAGGCAGGTGGCGCTGTCAGTGAAAATTCTCGACATTAATTTGGATAATGAGTCATCCATGTCCAACAGCTTTGCGTTCAGAAATGCGTACAACTTCATTGTCAGTGATCGCGGGGAGCTGATCGGGGCATTTGGTTCAAACCTTCCCCCGAACTCAGAAAACTTCAACATCATTGCGGGTGAGGCTGAAAGTGCAAAGCCGCAATATTCTGAGGAAGAGAAGCGAGTCGTTGAACCTCTTGCTCCAGCGCGAGTCAACCCTGGCTTGTCTTTCCCTGATTCAGATCAAGCCAAATTCACCGATGGATTTTTAGACTTCCTGAGGGCCAAGATTGAGTCCAACAGTGCAAAAACGCTTGCCTCTCCCACTCTGCTTCTCTCTGAGTCTCCACGGGAATTGGAGGGAGGGTCGTCTGCCAGTGTCTCTGATCCACAATCGGCATTGTCTAGCGGCACGATTGGCCGCGAGCGGGCCAACGAGTCGTTTGTGACTGTCGGAACGCAAGAAATTGTCGATTACAACGTACAAGCTGGCCAAAATGGTGCTGCTAATACATGTCAGCCAGAATTTCAAACAGCAGGCCTGACCTTCGGGGCAAGAGTCTCGAAAATTGATGATAATGGTTTTGTGAGCTTTACCCTTTCTCCTTCGTTGTCTGCGGTAACGCGCTCTCAAAATGTTGAAGGCTGTGGCCCTATTAGCGTTCTCAGTGTTCGGAGATTAGATACTGGATCCCTGAGGGTGAGGGATGGTCAGACGTTGATATTGACAGGCGTTATTTCTGACGCTGACTCAAGGGTTGTGAGTAAATGGCCCATCCTTGGTGATATTCCTTTGATCGGCCAGTTTTTCAGGTCTACCACCGGGGATAGGGCCAAGAGAGAGTTGGTGATCCTCGTGACCCCACGGATTGTTGATGATGAGCAAGGTGGTAACTATGGATATGGATATCAGCCTGATCTTCCCGCTGCTAGACGCATGATGAATTGAATTTGGCTGGTATTTGGTTTTTGTATTTTTGAGGCCTAAAGGGTTTTGGTTTTTGAATTTAAAACCCTAGTCCCAGTGGAATGAGTGCTTTTGCTGCGATTGGCGCGAGCATTCGTAAGCCTGCAATCGTGTTGTTCAGCAGCTGAATTCCAAGACCGTTGCCTTCATTTGGTGATTGCTCCTTCAAGCGCCGACCTTGGATGGATTCTGCGGCCTTGCGAAGCTGCACCGCCCAGGTGGCTTGACCCTCTTTCTCATAAATCACCGCGGCATAGCGGAAATCAGCTGCAGCAACATCATCTTTGGCTTGCTCGCTGCGGCTGATGCCCCTGGCCACCCAGCTCAGAGGTTCTCCGGGTTCCCTGCTGATCGCGTCACTGAACAGCTGCTCAGCCGCTGACCAGCGGCCGGCCTGGAACGCTTCCACACCTGCGTTGTGCAGGGCGGCATGGCTACGGATGCCAACGCTGATGCCGCTCGCGCCCTGCCAGTGGGCTTCATCCAGGGCGTTGGGAGTGAGCTGGGCACCGGTCAGATCCGCATCGCGCAGATCTGTTCCATACAGCCGAGTCCCTGTGAGGTTGGCCCCTCGCAGCGAGGCGCCGCGCAGGCTGGTGAAGCTGAGATCGGCACCGCTGAGGTCAGCGCCATCGAGCTGAGCCTGTCCCAGATTGGCTCGCATCAGCTTGGCGTCGCTCAGGTCAGCATCACGTAGGTCAGCGTGGACTAAATCGGCATCCGCCAGTCGGCAGCCGCTGCAGCTTCGCTCCTGCAGCACCTGAATCAGCGCATCACTGGCCCTGGCCTGGGTGCTGGCCATGCTCAGCAGAGCGCTCAGCATCACAACCTGAGACAGCTTTTGGATCCTGGCCAGGCTGCATTCGGTGTTGTTCATGGGCCGCAGCTCTGCGCTGCCTGGTTGTATCGGTCTCCGCTGCCGCCGTCGAGAGCGACTGGGCAGGATGGTGTTGTGTGTCGCTTGCGTTGATCTTGAGCAGCGGCCTTCCACCGCATGGAGGCAATCTCATCCAGGAGGCCCTCCGCCTCGGCCTCAGGCCGTCGCAGCTGTTGGATGCCAGCGCTTCGCTGGTGCCTTTTTGTCCCCCACGGGTTCTCCGGCGTGCGTTGAAGCAGGCGATTGCGGGTAGCGCTTTGCGTGATTATCCCGACCGTGAGCAGCAAGAACTCCGCCAGGTGATTGGGCGTTGGCATGGTCTCCAGCCGGAGGCGGTGCTGCCCGGCAATGGTGCGGCGGAACTGTTCACCTGGGCGGCACGGGATGCCGCATCGTGCGGCGTCAGTCGCCTGCCTGATCCGGGCTTTGCGGACTACCGCCGAGCGCTCGCTTGTTGGGATGCTGCTCTGCTCAGCCTGCCTCTCAGCCTGAGCTGGCCTCGCACCTGGCCGCAGCCATGGCCCTTTCAGGCAGAGCCAGATGGGGGTTGTCAGGTCCTCTGGATCACCAATCCCCACAACCCCACGGGCCAGCTCTGGAGTCGCGCATCGCTTGAGCCGCTGCTGGAGCATTACGCGCTGGTGATCTGTGATGAAGCCTTCCTGCCTCTCGTTCCGGAAGGCGAAGCGCAGTCGCTGCTGCCTCTGGCGGCAACCCGTTCCAATCTTGTGGTCATCCGCAGTCTCACCAAGCTGTTCGCGATCGCCGGGCTGCGTCTGGGCTACGCAGTCGCGTCTCCAGAACGCATCAAACGCTGGCAGCAATGGCGTGATCCCTGGCCGGTGAATGGTCTGGCGCTGGCTGCCGGTCGAGCTGCGATGGCCGATCAGCACGGCATGAAACGTTGGTTGCGGCGCGTGCAGAGCTGGGTTGCCCAGGAGGGGCAGTGGTTCCAACGGCAGTTGATGGACCTGCCCGGTCTGTGCCCCATGCCGTCAAGCGCCAACTATCTGTTGCTGCGTGGCGAGGGTTCCCTGCTGCATCTGCGCGAGCGGGTGGCACAACGTGGCGTGCTCCTGCGCGACTGTCGATCCTTCGAAGGTTTGGGTGAGAACTGGCTGCGCATCGGGCTTCAGGATCGTGGCGGCAACCGGCGCATCCTCAGAGCTCTGAAGCAAGAACTCCGCTGACGCTTTGCCCTATGGCACCAGTGCCTGCAGCAGCATGGCCAGCTGCTGATCGGCGTCTCGGACGGCCAGCTGGTGCATGGCCTGTTGCATCGCCGGTAGTGGATTCTTTGTCGTTTTGCCGACGCCAAGCCTGGGGCCAAGCAAGCGCCAGAGTGTGTCTCGCAGGGCGGGATGGCTTGGGTCGTGCTGATGCACGATCACGGCTGCACCAAGAGCTGCGGCACAGGCGGCATTGGCATCCTGATGCTGATCGGCGGCCTGCGGAAACGGCACCAGCACAGACGGTGTCCCGCACACGGCCAGCTCGCTGAGGCTGCCTGCTCCCGCTCGACTGATCGCCAGATCCGCGTGTTGCAGCAGTCCGGGGATGTCATCGCTGAAGGGTCGCTCCACCAGGGCGGTGTGCTCGATGGAGTTCACATCGGGGTCGTTGCTGCCGGTCAGATGCACCACCCGGCAACCGTTGCTGAGCAGCTCCGGCAGCAGCACGCGCACCATCCGGTTGAGGCCGAGAGCGCCCTGGCTGCCGCCCATCACCACGAGCAAGGGGCCTTCGCCCTTCGGGACCCACTCCGGCAGTGGCTGGGGTTGGAGAAAGGCATCCCGCACTGGTGTGCCCGTTACCACGGCCGTGCATCCAGGGATGCGACTTGCGGCAGCATCAAGGCCAATGGCCACGCGCGTGCAGAAGCGGCCCAGCAGCCTGGTGACCCGACCTGGAATGGCGTTGGATTCGTGCAAGACCACGGGAACCCCGCACCACCGGGCTCCAAGAATGGCCGGTGCGGCGATGTATCCCCCGGTGGTGAACACCGCATCAATCTGCTCGCGGCGGATCATCCGGCGCACATCGCGGCTGGCCCCCAGCAGCCGCAGCAACTGGATGAGCTTGCGCAGGCCTCGGCCCTGGAGCCCTCCGGCTTTCACGGTCACCAGGCCGTACTTTTCAGGCACCAAAGTCGTTTCCAGGCGATCTGGAACACCCAGCCAGCGCACGCTCCAGTCGGGAGGGAGAGCTTCCGCTACCGAGAGCGCCGGAAACAGATGGCCACCGGTGCCGCTGGCGGCGATGAGAAGCCGGGGCATGGGAGCGGACCACGAAAACGCGGCCTAACTTAGTTCGACTGTTGAGGCTGATTCATGGTTCCGCTCCTGCGAGCCTCTTTGATGTCCATGCTCTCGGGCGCGGCGGTGATCAGCGCCCTGCCGGCACTGGCGGCCAGCGGTGATGACTCAGCTCTCAGCACCAGGCTGCAACAGGCTCTCAATGCAGACGATCGTGTTCAGGCTCTGTCGGCCTTGATGGCGCCGGATCAGGCCACGACCCTGATCGATCGCTTTCGTCGCTTCAGCATGCGTTTCCCTGAAACGCGCTGGGCTGTGAGGCCAGGTCAGTCCCTGGCGGATGGCCGCTCCACAGTGCAGCTGGCGGTGAGCGGTACCCGTCAGCAGGATGGTCTCAGCTACTCCTTCAAGGCCTCCCAGCGGCTCGCCTTCTCCACCGATGCAGGGCTGATCACCGGGCAAGAGGTGCTGAGTGACCAGTCTGTGCTCACCAGTGCCCGCAAGCCGTTGCCGATCTCTCTGCTGATCCCCGACAAAGTGCTCACCGGCAGCCGTTACGACGTGGATGTGGTGGTGGATCAACCGCTGGGCAAAGCCTTGCTGGCTGGCGGGCTGATCGCGGTGACACCCCAGCAGGTCATTGCGCAACAGAGCCCGGATGTTCAGCTGGAGCCGCTCGGCGGTGGCGGATTGTTCAAGTCGGTGCAGGCCCCCTTTCAGCCCGGTGTTCAGACCTGGGCGGCCCTCTTGGTGCATCCCGACGGAGTGATCACGGTCAGCAAGAGGGTGCAGGTGGTCGACGACAAGATCAAACTCAATCCTTGAGCTGATCAGGAGGGTTGGGGTTCGCCGGAAGACTTCGGCGCAGAGCGGAAACATCCGCATTGCCAAACCCGGCTTCCATCAGAGCTTGCTCCTGGGCATGGACGGCTTCAGTGATCGGCAACTTGAGTCCCGTCTGCAGCGCCGCATCCAGTGCAATGCCCAGATCCTTGTGATGCAGAGCCAGCTTGAAGCCAAGCGGATAGGCGTCGTTGAGCATGGCCTCTGAGCGGTGCTCCAGTGCCCAGGAACCGGCAGCCCCCTGACGCAGTGCATCCACAACCTGCTCCATCGGCAGTTGCAGGTGCTGTCCGAGGGCAACGGCTTCTGCCACCGCGGCGTAGCTGCCGGCCACCAGCACCTGGTTGATCGCCTTGACCTGCTGTCCGCTGCCCACGTCGCCGAAATGGTGGATTGAGCCGCCAATCACCTCCAGCACGGGTCGCGCCTGGTCCACTGCAGTGGGTTCTCCACCGCAGAGCACTGTGAGTGTGCCGGCCTTTGCCCCTTCCGTGCCGCCTGTGACGGGAGCATCGATGTAGGTGATGTCTCGTTCAGCGAGACGTTCAGCCATCGCTCTGGCGGTGGAGGGGCTGATGGTGGAGCAGTCGATCACCAAGCTGCCCTGCTGCAGAGCGGGTCCAGCGCCCTGCTCACCCCAGAGAACAGCTTCCACGGCGGCATCGTCGCTGACGCAGAGCAGCAGGGCATCGCAGTCGCGCGCCGCCGCTGCTGGGTTGTCTGCGGGTGAGCTGCCGGCCAGGCCAGGATCGGATTCCGCTGATCGGCTGCGGGTGTGAACCCGAAGTCGGTAGCCCGCTGCCCGCAGGTTCACCGCCATCGGTAACCCCAGGGCTCCCAGGCCGATGAAGGCCAGTTGGCTCTCTGGCGTGAGCTCACATCTGGTCATGGTTTGAGGCCATCTGAGTCAGATCCTGGCTCGGCACTCACAGCATCCTGAGAGCGTTCACTGTTGATGGTCTTCATGCCCTTCACCAACCGCTGGCGACGAGCACTCCTGATTCCCTGCGTTGCATTCACCGCGGCTGCTCTGCAGCAGAGCGGCGGATTCGCTGAAGCGGCTCCAGGTCGCAGGATGCCTGAGTCGAATCTCACTGACAGCCAGAAGCAGCGGCTGTTCGAGGTTCGCCGTGACTATGCACTAAGCAGTTATGACAAGCGTTTTGCTCTGCTCAAGTCCGGCAGGAGCTGTCTTGAGCGTGCTCAGACCCCTGAAGCCGGTAAGGCTTGCATGAAGCAACAGCGGCAGGCTCGCCGGCGCTTGATGGAGCAGGGACGACAGGTCATAAATGCCGAACGTCGCCGGTTAGGACTCACGCCTCGACGCGATTTTCGCTGGCAAGGCCAAGGGAGGAGTTGAAGCTCCTCCCTTGGATTGGGTCTTGTTGACTTCAGGCGGCGTCGAGGGCGGAAACACCAGGCAATACCTTGCCTTCCAGCAGCTCAAGGCTGGCGCCACCGCCGGTGGAGATGTGCGACATCTTCTCGGCCAGACCAGCCTTCTCCACAGCAGCCACGGAGTCGCCGCCACCGATGATCGTGCAGCAGCCCTTGCCGCTCAGTTCGGCCAGGGTGGTGGCGATGGCGTTGGTGCCAGCGGCGAATTTGTCGAACTCGAACACGCCCATGGGGCCGTTCCAGATCACGGTCTTGCAGTCGGCCAGTGCGTCCTGGAACACCTTGATGGAGTCAGGGCCGATGTCCAGACCCATCCAGCCGTCGGGAATCGCATTGATGTCAGCGATCTGGCTGTTGGCGTCGGGAGCGAAGTTGTCGGCCAGCACCACGTCGGTGGGCAGCAGCAGCTGCACACCCTTGGCCTTGGCCTTGGCCTCCAGCTCCTTGGCCAGCTCCAGCTTGTCTTCTTCCACCAGGCTCTTGCCCACTGACAGGCCGCGCGCCTTGTAGAAGGTGAAGATCATGCCGCCGCCGATCAGCACCTTGTCGCACTTGTCGATCAGGGCTTCGAGCACGCCGATCTTGGAGCTCACCTTGGAGCCGCCCACGATGGCGGCGAGGGGGCGCTTGGGATCGTCAACGGCACCCTGCAGGTACTGAAGCTCCTTCTCCATCAGGAAGCCGGCCACGGAGGGCTTGAGGAACTTGGTGACACCTTCGGTGGAGGCGTGGGCGCGGTGGGCGGCACCGAAGGCGTCGTTCACGTACACCTCAGCCAGTCCGGCCAGCTTTTCAGCGAAACCAGCTTCGTTCTTTTCCTCTTCTGCGAAGAAACGCACGTTCTCCAGCAGCACCACATCACCATCGGCCATGGCGTTCACCTTGGCTTCGGCATCAGGTCCGATGCAGCTGTCGGTCTTGGAGACAGGCTTGCCCAGCAACTCGCTCAGACGGGCGGCAACGGGGGTGAGACGCATGGAGTCATTCACCTGACCCTTGGGGCGTCCGAAGTGGGCCGACAGAATGACCTTGGCGCCCTTGTTGATCAGGTCTTTGACGGTGGGAAGTGCTGCACGGATGCGGGTGTCATCAGTGATCGCCCCGGCATCGTTCAGGGGGACGTTGAAATCGACCCGCACGAGAACACGTTTTCCGCTGAGGTCGGCGCCGGAGAGGCTGGCCAGGGAACGCTTCGCCATGAGGGTTGTGTCGTGCGGTAAGAAAACGGGGTGAGATTAACCCGAGTTCTGCAGGCCCGGCGCTAGGACTGGCTTAAGGGTGTCGGCCGGAGGTCGTCTGCATGTTCGAGACCGTGCTCTTTCCGATCGATCAGAGCCGTGAGGCTCTTGAGGCCGCCGGCAAGGCCCTGGAGCTCGCCCGCACGCATGGCAGCCGTCTGCTGCTGCTGTCGGTGGTGCAGCCTGAACGGCCGGAGATGCATGACCATGAGGCGGTTGCCAGCTTGCTGACCCGCACCAAGGAACGTTTTGAGCAGTCGGGTGTGGCCTGCGAGTCGATCGAGCGCGAGGGCAAGCCGGCGTTTGTGATCTGTGATGTGGCCGATGAGTTGAATGTGGATGTGATCGTGATGGGAACCAGGGGTGTGAATTTGGAGGCCGAAAGCGGCAGCACAGCTGCACGGGTGATCCAGCTGGCTCCCTGTCCTGTCTTGGTGGTGCCGTGAGTTCCCCGCCGATTCAGTGGTATCCAGGCCATATCGCCAAGGCGGAACAGCAACTCCGCCGCAATCTCGACAAGGTGGATCTGGTGATCGAGGTGCGCGATGCACGCATCCCCTTGGCCACCGGTCATCCCCACCTCAGCCGTTGGATCAAGGGCAAACAGCACCTGCTGGTGATCAACCGGCGCGACATGATCACAGCCGAGGCACGCACCGCCTGGGAGGCGTGGTTCAAGGGTCAGGGTCAGCGCACGGTCTGGTGTGACGCCAAGGCCGGCACAGGTGTGAAGCAGGTGCAGCAGGCAGCGATTCGTGCCGGCGATCAGCTCAATGAACGGCGGCGCAACAGGGGCATGCGCCCCAGGCCTGTGCGGGCCCTCACCCTGGGTTTTCCCAATGTGGGGAAGTCCGCGCTGATCAACCGGTTGGTGAGGCAGAAGGTGGTGGCCAGTGCCCGCCGGGCCGGTGTGACCCGAACGCTGCGTTGGGTGCGACTAGGGCAAGACATCGACCTGCTGGATGCGCCGGGAGTGCTGCCGCCCAGGCTTGATGACCAACAGGCGGCGTTGCATCTGGCTCTCTGTGATGACATCGGCCAGGCCGCCTATGACGGTGAACTGGTCGCCCAGGCGTTTTTGCGGTTGCTGATGGGTCTGCAGCAGCAGGAGGCCTCCGGTGTAGCGCTGGCGGTGCTGGAAGGGCGTTACGGCACCGCTCTCTCGGGTGAGACCGAAGACCCTGCTCTCTGGCTGCAGGCTGTGGCCCAGCGCCATACCTCTTCAGACACGGCGCGCATGGCCCAGCGCTTGCTTGATGATTTCCGTAAGTCGGCGCTGGGCAGCATCGCCCTGGAGTTGCCGGCATGAGTCCTGCCTGGAGTCGCCCCCCGCTGCCGGAAGAAACGTTCACCGACGGGTTCGGTGAGGGCGAGGGGGAGTTGCTGTCGCTCACTTACCCCAAGCCGCTGCCGATGCGGCTGGACCGCTGGCTGGTGAGTCAGCGCACTGAGCAGAGCCGCGCCCGCATTCAGAAGTTCATTGATGCCGGCTATGTGCGTGTGAACGGCAAGACCGGTAAGGCCAAGACGCCCTTGCGGTCTGGGGATGAGGTGCAGCTGTGGATGCCTCCTCCTGAACCGCTCCCTTATCTGAAGCCTGAGCCGATGGATCTCGATGTGCTTTTTGAGGATGAGCACCTGATTGTGATCAACAAACCGGCTGGTCTCACGGTGCATCCTGCACCTGGCAACAAAGACGGCACGCTGGTGAATGGCTTGCTGCATCACTGCCCCGACCTGCCAGGCATCAGCGGCAAGCTGCGGCCAGGCATCGTGCACCGACTGGATAAGGACACCACCGGTTGCATCGTGATTGCCAAAAGTCAGGAGGCTCTGGTGCGACTGCAGAGTCAGATCCAGAAACGCATCGCTTCCCGGGAGTATCTGGCGGTGGTGCATGGGGTGCCTGCAGGAGACAGCGGCACGATCGTGGGGGCGATTGGCCGTCATCCCGCCGACCGCAAAAAATATGCGGTGGTGAGCAGTGAGCATGGGCGTCATGCCTGTACCCACTGGAACCTGGAGGAACGCCTTGGTGATTATTCGCTGCTGCGCTTCAAGCTCGACACCGGCCGCACCCATCAGATCCGGGTGCATTGCGCGCACATGAATCATCCGGTGCTTGGGGACCCCACCTACAGCCGCTGCCGAAAATTACCGATTGAATTGCCAGGTCAGGCGTTGCATGCCTTTCAGCTGGGATTGGATCACCCCATCACACGGGAGCGGATGCTGTTCGAAGCACCAATCCCGCCGGTGATGGAGAAGTTGTTGGCAGTCCTAAGACGCCGTTCTTAGTTCTGTTTTTGTCGCAGGATCAAAGAATCTGCTGGCTGGTGAAGTTCAACATCAGAGCGTTGAAATCACCGTCTCCATTGTTGTCCACCAGATTGTTCAGGAGGTCGTGCTGGCCTTTGGTTGTCGAAAGCTGAGAACGGCCCTTTGAGCTGTCATTCTTTTGGGTGATTTAGCTCTGGAGGTTAATACTCGCGCAGCCAGCTTTGGCTCAATTTGGTGTAAGTTCCATCGTAATAACTCCGGGCGATTGCGTCGTTGATTGCTCCTGAGCGTGGGTCATCCAGAAAGTTTTTGGATATGCCATAGGCGATAAATAAGGTTGTCAGCGTCTCGCTCGTTGGCTGAACATTGAGCACTGAAGGCATTTGTTGAAGCGCGGTTTGCATGCTCTGCTCGTCGGCGAGGATCGCATCGGCGCGGCCGCTTTCAAGCTGTTGAAGGCATTCAGGCATCAGTTCACAGCTGATTTGTTTGATGCCTTTGGATCTCAGAATAGACTCCTGGATTGAGTCTGGTAAAGAAGCGAAGGTTTTGCCTCGAAGGGTGCCGCTATCGAGTGAGGTGATGACTTCCTGTTTGTTTTTTGTTTGAATATTGTTGGCTGTTTTTAAGATGTAGGAGGCGAAATAGGCTGTTAGCAAGACCCTTGCAAATAATGAGATAATTGAAATGATGCGAGTTTTGGATTTCTGTGTGTGATCTGTCGAGAGTAAGAGCGTTTTCTGGAGGATTAGAATCAGTTGGTGGCGTTTCTTCTCGTGAATGGAATCGAGTCGATTGCGCTCTAGCAGCCAAACCGGTACGGCGAAGAAGCAGGCGATTAGAGCAACTCCCACAAAGATCAGGAGTACTTCCTTGGAAGTCGTCACCTTGAGCAGGCGAAGGGCTGTCGACTCTTCCTGTTTCAGCTCATAGATTTTGAATTCGCTTGTGGCTGTTGGAAAGCTGAACTGGAAGCGTTTGCTGCGATTTTCGTTGATTAAAATCCCGCCCATTGCCACGTCTGCACGGCCACTGCCAATGGCTTCCAGAAGTTCTCCAAACGTATTCGCGCGTGTGATGCGGTACGGGATCTTTCGGTTCTCGGCGATCATCCGCCAGAGATCGATCTCAAACCCAGTTGGTATCCCGTTTTCGTTTAATGCATAAGGGGGGTCAGGGTGCCAAATCACATTGACTGTCTCGCGTTGCTCCGCACTGTTTCCATCCGCGCGAGCTTTGTAACTCAAATCACCCATGGTGCATGCCATGAATGCACCCAGGCTCAATAACAGAATGGTTCTGATCCGCTTGGGCATCACATCTCGACGCGCGACTCGCTAGTCAACATGCAGGGAGCTATCTGCGTGGATCACGATAACCTGCGACGATTTTGATCCCAAAACTGCGATTAGACCGTCGCTAGATGAGCCTGAATCGTCTCATCTTTGGCGACGGGTTGATTCAGGCTTCTGGATTGATCTCTGGGCGCCCTGAGGAATCGCAGCCTTGGTTAAAGCAGAGTGATTGCGCTCCCTGAAGCCAGCAGCATGTCTTCTGTTAGCGCTCCATCTCTGCCAAGATCCACATCCGACAGGGCATTAAATCCCACCGTCAGCGACTGGCCAGCTCCGATCGATGAGCCCCAGTCCACTCCGGAGAGTTCATAGCGATAGAGCTCTCCACCTAACTGTTCAGTTGCCACGTTGACTCCCCAGGACTCGCCATAGAATCTGTGGTTGCTGTTGAAACTCAGCGACCAGTTATCCAGTTGCTGTTCGCTTTGGTTCGTCACAGTCAGGGAGGCTGTGAAGCCGCCCCACCAAAGATCGCCACTGACCTCAACATCGAGAGGTTTGCCTGTGAGTTGATCGGTTTCTTCAGGCTGTGGATCGGGGAGGATGGGTTCTGGAGAAGGAGTTGGTTGTGGCTCCTGGTCGATGATTCCAGGGCTGGACAACGCTTCGAGATTCTGCGCCAGTGGATCACCCAGAGACACAATCCCCTGGTAATAGTTGATGACCGTCGAATCAGAAACATCCAGAGCTGGCCACTGCGGCCAGTCAAAGGTGTCATTCATGAAGGGTTGGTCTTGATCCCATCCCAGAACGGTGAGGTGATTGATGTCGTGAGCAATCGCGACGCCTTCAATATCTAAAAATCCATGGGTGCGGCCATGCATCCAGCCTCCGTAATGGGGCTCCATTTTTAAGGTGTTGATGAAGGCTTCCTGCAACCCTGATTGCTTGATGTAGTCGGCGAATCCCTCATGGCCAAACTCACGGACCATTGCCATCACGTCGTCTTGGGATCCCAGTCGCGCCGTTCGTTGGATGTCGGCGAGGATCTGCGGGTTATAGGTCTGATCAGCAATCCAACCCACCTTCGCTCCCTGCATGGCATACCAAAGGCCGACTCCTTTGGTGTCATCGCCCCAGGCCTGAGAATTGTTGGTCAGACCGTTGGCAAATGCCCATTCGCCAACGGTCTCAATCCCAACAGATTCAAGCCCTGAGAAAGCACGCAGGCCGTTGTAGGCCTCCAATGCTTCGGTGGTAATCGCTGTGCGGCCTCCGACCAGTTCGTTGTGCTCGGAATTGTGGTTGGAGCCGTGGAAGCTTCCCCAGCTGTTGATATCCGTGTAAGGCCCCTCCGCGGCAGCGTGCTGATGCATGGCCTGATCGTGGTTGTTATGGCCCGCCATCTCGCTGGCCTCCATCGCCATATCACCCATGGCGGAGGCGGGGGTGGAATCTGTGCTGGTGCTGGTGCTGGTGCTGGTGCTGGTGCTGGTGCTGGTGTCCATGCCAGCTTCTGAAACCAGCATCCCCTCGGTCAGGTTGCCATTGCGTCCAAGGTCGCTGCCTTGGGTGCCGTTGAAGCCAACCTTGATGGTTCCGCCTGCTGGGATGCGGCTTCCCCAGTCCGTTCCTTTAAGGGTGTAGCGCGTCAGTCCGTTATCCAAGGATTCGCTTTCGACAGCGACACCCCAGGCATTGGGGTCCAGTTGATGGGGGCTGGTGAAGTTGATTGTCCAGCCTTCAAGAGCCTGATCGCTGGTATTGGTGATGGCCAGGTCGGCAGTGAAGCCGCCCCACCAAATGTCCCCACCGATTGAAACCTGCAGTGACTCAGATGGCGTCATGGCATGAATGAGAGGTACAGATCCAGTGCAGCGACAGGATGTGATTCAGATGGAACTCATGCGGTTCAGATTGTGTCTGAATCTGACTTGGTTTGATCTTTTCAATCCGTCGCCGTTTCATTCAGGCTTAAACGTCTGTTTTCTTCCATCCTTCAAATGCAGGATTTCGAGGATCTTGTGATCAGGTTGATGCTTCTGGTGGTGGCCTGGGTTGGTCGCAATATTCTCATTTTTCCTCATGAAAAGAGGTTTCCTGTACGCCAAATTGTTCGTCTTTTTGATTAATTAATCCCGACGGATCGTGGCTTGTTTCTCTTTTTGGCTGCTCGTGGTTTGAATTTTTCGTTGCTGACAGAAGACTTCAGGTGGGAAGACGGGGGCAGGCTTCGACGAGTGTTCGCGTGATGTCTGCTTGCGGCTGATGCAACAGCTGGTCGCCGGGCCCCTCTTCCACCACATGCCCTTTGTTCAGCACGATCAGGCGATGGCAGAAGCCACTGGCCACGGAAAGGTCATGGGTGATGAAAATCATGGCCAGCCCAAGTTCCTGCTGAAGCTGCCGAAGCAGTGCCAGCACCTCCGCCTGGATTTCGGCGTCGAGCATGCTCACGCTCTCATCACAGATCAGCACCTTTGGCTTCAGGGCCAGGGCTCGGGCAATGGCCACCCGTTGCTGTTGACCGCCGGACAGCTGGCGAGGGAGCCGATTCTGGAAGCGCTCCGCGGGGCCAAGACCGACGCGTTCCAGCAGTTGGCGGCTCTGCTCGCGAGCTCCTCCCGCTGAGGCCAGACCATGGATGAGCAGTGGGTCGGCAATGGCATCCAAAACCGACATTGCTGGATTCAGGCAGGCCAGGGGGTCCTGGAACACCATCTGTATGGTTCTGCGCACCTGGCGCGCCTTGCGCCCTCGCAGCCTCAGCAGATCCTGACCAAGCAGCTGAACGCTCCCACCACGAATTGGGGTCAGTCCCATCAGGGCGCGGCAGAGAGTGCTCTTGCCGCATCCTGATCCTCCGACGACTCCCAGGGTTTCGCCTGCTCGCAACTGGAAGCTGATGCCATCCACTGCTTTCAGCCAGGAAGGATTCCAGGGCGGGCCACCCAGGTTGTGCCAGCAGCGCAGCTCCTGAACCGCCAGCACTGCATTGGCTTCCGGTGCTTCAGGGGTCCTGCCTCCTTCCCTCGCTCGCGCAGCGGCAAGTAGTCGCTGCCCCACTCTGGAGCTGGGATAGGTCAGAACCACGTCGCTGCGGTTGATCTCCACCACGCGCCCGCCGTCCAGCACCGCCATGCGCTCGCACCAGCGATGGGCCATGGCCAGATCGTGGGTGATCAGCAAAAGCGCGCTGCCAAGTTCCTCGCACAGCGTTCTCAAGGCAGCCATCACCTGCCCTGCCACAGCCACATCGAGGCTGGTGGTGGGTTCGTCCGCGATCACCAGAGGAGGGCTCAGGGCAATGGCCAGGGCAATGGCCAGGCGCTGGCGCATGCCGCCGCTGAATTCATGGGGGTAAGCGCGAAAGCGTGCGGCGCCGATGCCCACCTGCTCCAGCAGTACTTCGGCCCGCTTAAGGCGTTCTCCATCGCCCATGTCCGGTCTGTGGGCACGCAGGGTGTCCAGCAGATGACCGCCCACGGTCATCAGTGGATTGAGGCGTGTCATCGGATCCTGAAACACCAGTCCCACCGACTCACCGCGCAATGCCCGCAGATCGGCGAGGCTGAGGCTGCGGGGATCGTGACCGTTCAAGGCCAGCCCTCCTTCGCAACGGCTGCCTGGGGGCAGAAGTTGCAGCGCTGCTCTGGCCACCGTGCTCTTGCCGCAGCCTGAAGGCCCCACAAGCGCCAGGCGTTCGCCAGGACGCAGGTGCAGGTCAAGTCCATCAAGCGTCCACGCCTGGGTTCCCGGGTAGCGAAGCCTGAATTGGTTGAGCTCCAGGACAGTCCCTGGCGCGGTTGTCATGGCAATTCGGAGCGCAGGTGCTCATGGCTACATACCATGGATTCACCCGCTGGGTCGGATGCTCAACGCCACCTCCGAGTCGGTTGCAGTGCAGATCCGGAACGGATCCGCGGCACCGGCTTGTGGTCTGGTGGCTCTCAGAGACCGGCCCATCCGTTCTGCAGACGATTACGGTATTGATCTGCCTGCCTGGTTGCGTGAGTGCATTGATCACGTGCCACCGGGGATAGGTCACAGCTGCCCCACCGATTCAGAAGCTCTGCTCGCTGCCGCGTTCGATTTCGCGTTTCAGCTGCACGAGGGCCAGTTCCGCGCCAGTGGAGACCCTTACATCGTTCATCCAGTGGCGGTGGCCGACCTGCTCAGGGACATCGGTGCCAGCGCCAGCGTGATCGCTGCAGGATTCCTCCATGACGTGGTGGAGGATACGGACGTCACTCCAGAGCAGTTGGAGAGTCATTTCGGACCGGAGGTCCGGGAGCTGGTGGAGGGGGTCACCAAACTTGGCGGTCTTCACTTCACCAACCGCACCGAGGCTCAGGCTGAAAATCTGCGCAAGATGTTTCTTGCCATGGCGAGCGACATCCGAGTGGTGCTGGTGAAGCTTGCGGATCGGTTGCACAACATGCGCACGCTGGGTGCGCTGCGAGAGGAAAAGCGCCAGCGCATCGCCCGGGAAACGCGAGAGATTTATGCCCCTCTGGCCAATCGGCTCGGCATCGGCCGCTTCAAATGGGAGCTCGAGGATTTGTCCTTCAAATTGCTCGAGCCGGATGCCTTCAGAGAGATTCAGCAGGAAGTCGCGACCAAGCGCAGCGAGCGCGAAGAACGTCTAGGAGTCACCGTCCAGTTGCTGAGCGATCGACTGGCGGCTGTCGGGCTTGAGAACTGTGAGGTGAGTGGCCGGCCCAAGCACCTCTTCGGCATCTGGACCAAGATGCAGCGTCAGCAGAAAGCCTTCCACGAGATCTACGACGTGGCGGCCCTGAGGATTCTCACCCCCAGCGTTGAGGCCTGTTACCGGGCTCTGGCCGTGGTTCATGACACGTTTCGCCCGATTCCCGGTCGCTTCAAGGACTACATCGGTCTGCCGAAGCCCAACGGCTATCAGTCGTTGCACACCGCTGTGATCGGGCGTCATCGTCCGATCGAAGTGCAAATCCGAACGCTGGAGATGCACCGGGTGGCCGAGTTCGGAATTGCGGCTCACTGGAAATACAAGGAGGGTGGTTCACCAGCCGCCGGCGGAGACACCGAGCGCTTCAACTGGTTGCGGCAGCTCGTTGACTGGCAGCAAGAGGGAGGGGCTGATGACCACAACGACTACCTCGCTTCGATCAAGGAAGACCTCTTCGATGAAGAGGTCTTCGTGTTCACTCCCAAGGGCGATGTGTTGGGTTTGCGCAAGGGGTCGACGGCTGTGGATTTTGCCTATCGCATTCACTCGGAAGTGGGTAATCACTGCCATGGCGTGCGGATTAATGATCGACTGTCTCCTTTGTCGACTCCGCTTCAAAACGGAGATTTTGTGACGGTGCTCACAAGCAAGACGGCACATCCCAGCCTTGACTGGCTCAACTTCGTGGCGACGCCAACAGCCCGCAATCGCATCCGCCAGTGGTACAAGCGCAGCCATCGGGATGAAACGATCGAGCGCGGCAAAGACTTGCTCGAACGTGAGCTGGGCCGCAGCGGCTTTGATGCTCTGCTCAGCAGTGATGCGATGACGCGTGTGGCGGAGCGGTGCAACCTGCTCAGCACTGAGGATTTACTTGCGGCTCTCGGTTTCGGGGCCGTCACGCTGCATCAGGTGCTCAACCGCCTGCGAGAGGAGATCCGGCTGCAGGCCACCATCGAGGAGCCACCGCTCAGTAACGAAGACGTCGCCCGCCAGCTGGTCCAGCAGTCGGAAACAGGCACACCCCGTTCCAGTCCTGATCAGCAGGATCCAATCCTTGGTGTGGAGGGACTCGACTATCGCCTCGGTGGTTGTTGCAGCCCTCTCCCCGGTGAGGCGATCCTCGGCACCGTTGCCCTCGGCAACCATGGCATCACCGTGCATCGTCAGGACTGCTCCAATGTGGAGGCGATTCCAAGTGAAAGGCGACTGCCTGTGCGCTGGAATCCAGCCCTGACGACTCGGGAGCAGCGCTTCCCGGCGCAGCTGCGCATCGAAGTGATTGATCGTGTGGGAATTCTCAAAGACATCCTGATGCGCCTCTCCGATGGACGCATCAACGTCAGTGATGCCCGGGTCAAGACCAGTCATGGGAGACCGGCGCGCATTGATCTGCGTCTGGAGCTGGCCAGCGCAGAGCAGTTGCAGCGCACCATGCACCAGATCCGTTCCATGGCGGATGTGATTGATATTGCCCGCAGCAGCGGCACCTGATTCGCTCGTCAGTGCTCTCAGCGTTTGTGCTGCTGCTGTCGAAGCCAGTTCAGGCTCAGCCACCAGCCCAGTGCGGCACACACAACCCCTGTGAGGCTGGATCCCACCAGCAAACGGCTGACCACGCTCCAACCCATCTGGCTGAAGTTGCTCTGGTGCAGAGCATCGAAGCCTGGCCATTCAAGCCCTGGACCAAGCAGTAGAGCCCCAATCTTGTAGTTGAACCAGTAGAGCGGCACATAGGTCAAGGGGTTGCTGATCCAGGTGCCGGCGGCTGCCAGCAGGTGGTTCCCGCGCACCACACTGGCTAGGGCGATCCCGACCAGGGTCTGCAAACCGAAGATTGGAAAGCATCCACAGAAAATGCCGGCGGCAAGCCCGCGGGCGCGCTGCCCTGGAGTGCCCTCCTGTTGCCAGATCCATTGCAGTCCTCTCTGCAGGCGTCGATGTGCCTTTCTCAGCATCCGGCCCATGGGAGTGTCGGTGGTTCCCGCATGGCATTGAGGATGTGATCGTAGGGAGTGGGGTAGGGCCTGTTGCAGCACCGCGATGCAGGAGATCAACCTGGAGAGCCAAACCATTGCTGCAGTCGCCACGGCAGTGGCACCCGGGCAGGGCGGCATCGCTGTGATTCGTCTGTCAGGTCCTGATGCTCAGCGGGCCGTCAAAGACATCACTTGCTTCCCGGGTGACCAGCCGTGGGAGAGCCACCGGGTGCTTTACGGCCATGTGATGGCCGCCGATGGAGTGGAGCGCCTGGATGAGGTGCTGGTGCTGTTGATGCAGGCGCCACGCAGTTTCACGGCTGAAGATGTGGCGGAAATCCATTGCCATGGCGGCGTGATGGCCGTGCAGCGGGTGCTGGCTCGCGTGCTTGAGCAGCCAGGAGTGCGCCGGGCATTGCCTGGAGAGTTCAGTCAGAGAGCCGTCTTGAATGGGCGCCTCGATCTCACCCGTGCTGAAGCGATCGGTGATCTGGTGGCGGCCCGCAGTCAGCGCGCTGCTCAGTTGGCCATGGCAGGGGTGGATGGTGGCATTCAGCGCCGGATCCATGAGTTGCGTGAACGTCTGCTGGATCAGCTCAGTGAGCTCGAGGCCCGGGTTGATTTTGAGGAGGATTTGCCCGCACTCGATGCCCAGGCGCTGCTGAAGGCTCTCCAATCAGTGAGAGACGAGTTGCTGCAACTGGTCGCCGATGGGGAGCGCAGTGTTGCTCTTCGCCAAGGATTGCGGGTGGCTCTTGTCGGCAGGCCCAATGTGGGAAAGAGCTCACTGCTGAATCGGCTGAGTCGTCGCGAGCGGGCCATCGTGACCGATCTGCCCGGAACCACAAGAGATCTGCTGGAGAGCGAGATCGTGCTGGAGGGAGTTCCGATCACGCTGCTCGACACCGCCGGCATCCGCAGCACCAACGATGCGGTTGAGCAGCTGGGCATCGCGCGCAGCCACGACGCCTTGGCCAGTGCCGACCTGGTCGTGATGCTGTTTGATCTCGTTGAGGGCTGGACCGCTGAAGACCAAGCTCTGCGTGAGCAGATTCCCGTCGCAGTTCCCCATCTGCTGGTGGGAAACAAAGCTGATCTCAGTGATGTTGCGGCTCCTGCTGATGTGCACCTTTCTGCGGTCACAGGGGTGGGTGAAGCGCAGCTGGTGCAGGCTCTTCTGGAGCGTTGCGGCGCTCTCACCGATGGCTCCCTGCTGCTGGCACTCAACCAGAGACAGGCTGACCTGGCACGGGTGGCGGCGGCGGCTCTGGATCGCAGCGAGCAGGTCGCTGCTGATGGACTGCCCTGGGATTTCTGGACGATTGACCTGCGTGAAGCCATCCGCAGCCTTGGCGAGATCACGGGGGAAGAGCTCACCGAATCAGTGTTGGACCGTGTGTTCTCCCGCTTCTGCATCGGCAAATGAAGTGCTGCGGGCCTGGTTTGAACCGTCGTGCCCGCATGATGGAGCGATGAACCTCGAGCAGCCTCTGCGGACCCCCCGGCTTCTGGCGCAGCTTCAAGACTGGCTTGCTGAGGATCTTGGCCGTGGTGATCTCACGGCGCCGGCCCTCAGCGGGCGGCGGGCTCAGGCGACCTGGATCGCCAAACAGGAGGGTGTGTTCTGCGGTGGCGGCCTTGCTCTTCAGTTGTTTCGCCTGTTGGATCCCGAGCTTGAGGCGAAGTGTCTGGTGGCTGAGGGGGCTGCGGTGCAGTCCGGTGAGAGCCTGCTGCATCTCGACGGTCAGGCCACTGCCCTGGTGGGCGCTGAACGCACGGCGCTGAATCTGGCGATGCGTCTCTCCGGCATCGCCACGGCGACAGCGGCCCTGGTGAGGGAACTGCATGGAAGCGGCGTGCGCCTTGCCGACACGCGCAAAACCACACCGGGCTTGCGTGAACTCGAGAAGTACGCCGTTCGCATGGGTGGAGGCATCAACCACCGACTGGGCCTCGACGACGCTGCCATGCTCAAGGAAAACCATCTGGCCTGGGCGGGTGGCATTGAACCGGCGATTGCTGCTGTACGGGCTTCAGCTCCATGGCCAGCGAGGGTGATTGTGGAAGCAGAAAACGAGCAGGAAGCCTCAGAGGCCGTGATTGCCGGAGCTGATGCTGTGCTGCTGGATGAGTTCACCCCTGAACAGCTGAGCGTGCTGGTGCCCAGGTTGCGCCAGCTGGCGCGGGAGCGGACGGCCTCCGGGGCTGTGATTCTTGAAGCCTCTGGAATTCAGCCCGGGGATTTGCGCGCCTATGCCGCCACTGGCATCGATCTGATTTCCACCAGCGCTCCGGTCACGCGGAGCCGCTGGCTGGATTTGAGTATGCGTTTTGCACCTGCCGGGAGATGATCAGGGCTTGCCAAGTCCGTTGATCCGTTCATGCTCCGCATTGCCAACGCCCTGGAAACACAGCTGCGCGGTGCGATGCAACGGGCATTCCCCGAGGCCTGGGCTGAAGCGGGGAAGGCTGGCTTGGATCCCCAGTTGGCGCCAGCGAGCAAGCCGGAATTTGGTGACTTCCAGGCCAACGCTGCTCTGCCGCTGGCCAAGCCGCTGAAGCAGGCGCCGCGTCAGATCGCCACCGCCATCGTCGAGCAGCTGCAAGCAGATGCTGCTTTCACCGAGCTCTGTCTGGAGCCTCAGATCGCAGGCCCAGGCTTCATCAACCTCACCATCCGGCCCGAGCGTCTTGCTGCTGAGGTGGCCTCCCGGCTGGGTGATGCGCGGTTGGGCGTTCCATCGGTGCAGGATGCAGCGCCGGTGGTGGTCGACTTCTCCAGTCCCAACATCGCCAAGGAGATGCATGTGGGCCATCTGCGCTCCACGATCATCGGCGACTCCTTGGCGCGGGTTCTGGAGTTCCGTGGGCACCCGGTGCTGCGGCTGAACCATGTGGGCGACTGGGGAACCCAGTTCGGGATGCTGATCACCCATCTCAAGCAGGTGGCCCCCGAAGCGCTCGACACCGCTGATGCCATCGACCTCGGTGATCTGGTGGCCTTTTACCGGGAGGCCAAAAAACGCTTTGACGATGACGAGGCGTTTCAGACCACATCCCGCGAGGAAGTGGTCAAGCTGCAAAGCGGTGATCCTCTGTCGCTCAAAGCCTGGGGCCTGCTCTGTGACCAGTCGCGGCGTGAGTTCCAGAAGATCTACGACCGGCTCGACATCCGCCTCAGCGAACGGGGCGAGTCGTTCTATAACCCCTTCCTGCCGGCGGTGATCGATGGGCTGAAGCAGGTCGGTCTGCTGGTCACCGACGATGGCGCGGAGTGCGTCTTTCTTGAAGGGGTCAGCGGTAAGGACGGCAAACCGCTGCCGGTGATCGTGCAGAAAAGCGATGGCGGTTTCAATTACGCCACCACCGACCTGGCGGCGATTCGCTACCGGTTCGCGGCAGCTCCCGATGGGGATGCGGCCCGCCGGGTGATCTACGTGACGGATTCCGGTCAGGCCAATCACTTTGCGGGGGTGTTCCAGGTGGCCGAGCGGGCGGGTTGGATTCCAGGTGGTGCTCGCCTGGAGCATGTGCCCTTTGGTTTGGTGCAAGGGGAAGACGGCAAGAAGCTCAAGACCCGGGCCGGTGACACTGTGCGTTTGCGTGATCTATTGGATGAGGCGGTGGAGCGCGCTGAGGCTGACCTGCGCTCGCGCCTTAAGGACGAAGAGCGCGATGAACCGGAAGACTTCATCAACCATGTGGCCTGCACCGTTGGCCTGGCGGCGGTGAAATACGCCGACCTCAGCCAGAACCGGATCACCAACTACCAGTTTTCCTTCGATCGCATGCTGGCCCTCCAGGGCAACACGGCTCCCTATCTGCTGTATGCGGTGGTGCGCATTGCCGGGATCGCTCGCAAGGGTGGTGATCTGGATGTGGCGGCTGATCAGCTGAAGTTCAGCGAGCCGCAGGAGTGGGCCCTGGTGCGGGAGCTACTCAAGTTCGATGCGGTGATCGCCGAGGTGGAGGAGGAGCTTCTGCCCAATCGACTTTGCAGCTATCTGTTCGAGCTCAGCCAGGTGTTCAATCGCTTCTACGACCAGGTGCCGGTGCTCAAGGCTGAGCCTGATGCCTTGCCATCACGGCTGGCCCTTTGTCGTCTTACCGCCAACACCTTGAAAACGGGTCTTGGTTTGTTGGGAATCTCCACGCTGGAACGGATGTGAGCGTTGACTCGGTGAGCGGTTCCTCTCTGCCTCGGCTCCTGTTGTTGGCCACCGGGGGCACCATCGCCGGACGGGCGCATGACGTGACTTCCCTGAATCACTACTCAGCAGGCGTCATCAGTGCTGAGGAGTTGTTGCAGTCGCTGCCCCAGCTGAAGCAGCTGGCTGAGATTCAGGTGGAACAGATCGCTAATGTCGACAGCGCGGATCTGACCTTCGCGCATTGGCAAAGGCTCGTGCTCCGGTTGCGTGAAGCTCTGGCGACTGATCCGGATCTGGCGGGGGTGGTGATCACCCATGGCACCAACACGCTGGAGGAAACAGCCTGGCTCCTGCAGTTGCTGATTGATGATCCCCGGCCTGTGGTGTTGGTTGGAGCGATGCGGCCAGCAACGGCACTCAGTGCTGATGGCCCGCTCAATCTGTTTCAGGCCGTGCAGGTGGCCAGAGCGCCGGAGTCCCGTGGACATGGGGTGCTCGTGGTGATGGATGGCTGGATCCATGCAGCTCGAGAGGTGACCAAGGTTGCGACGCAGGGGGTTGGTGCTTTCGAAAGCCCTGGTGTCGGCCCCTTGGGTTGGGTGGATGATGCGGGGGTGCACCTGCCTCCAGCGCAGCCTGCACGCCCTGTTCCTTTCGCAGGCCTTCAGCTTGCAGAGCCCTGGCCCCAGGTGGCGATCCTGCATGGTTGCGTCGAGCCTCCGTCGGCCCTGATTCCTGCCCTGCTTTCGGCGGGTGTCCGGGGTCTGGTGTTCACAGGCACTGGGGCTGGCCAACTGTCGGCGCTGGAACGCTGCGCTCTTGAAGACTGGCCAGGGCCGCTGCCGCTCATGCTGAGGGCGAATCGCTGTGGTTCCGGGCCGGTGCATCGTGATGAGCAATTTGCCCGCCTTGGCCTTTTGCCCGCCGGGCGGCTCAGTCCCCAGAAGGCGCGAGTGCTGTTGCTGCTGGCTCTGATGGCTGGATTGGACAGGCTCCAACTCGCCGACTTGGTCTGAACTCTGTGGGCCCTGGTCAACCACGGCTCATGAGGAACAGCTGTAGTGCGAGATGCCTCCAGCGTTGAAGAATTCCTTGGGTTTCAGCTGGTCATAGCGGGCAGCCAGATCGCTTGGTAGGGATTGATAGGGGTTGGCGAAGACCTTCTGCAGCTCGTGCACCAGGCTGTAGTCACTATGGGCTGCTTGTTCATAAGCCGGTGCGATCAGCCATTCACGCCAGGTGATGGCGGGATTGATGCGCTGCATCGCATGGGATGTCTCTTTCAGATCGCCATTCTCCTCCAGTTGACGATGCCACTGCCTCAGCCACTCCATCCAGCGGGCATCCAGCTGGTCGTTGCTGGGTCGATAGAAACCCCGCTTCAATGGGGCCACGTGTTCAGGAATGGCTGACAGCTCTCGGAACAGCACGGTGTAATCAGCGGCGGAGTCGACGCATAGCTGCAAGAGCTCTCCCACCAGCTCTGGGGAGTGGTCGACAAGCCCAAGCTTGCGTTGCCACATGCTGTCGAGAGCCTCTTGCATCGCGGCTTTAAAACCCTCCTCAAGGCTTTCGAGGCCAGTCATGGCTTCCGGGTGATCCTGCAGTAACGGCTTGAGGGCTGACACGAACATCTGATAGTTCTTGCCTGCCGCCACCGGCTGATTGAAGAAGGCAAAATGCATGCCGCCACCGGTCCAGGGCTGAAAGCGGGGGTCGAATAGTTCGCAGAATCCGAAGGGTCCGTAATCAAGGGTGAAGCCTCCTGCCGCGCAATTGTCACTGTTGAAGTTGCCCTGGCAGTAGCCCACGCGGATCCAGTCGGCGACCAGCACCGTTAAGCGTCCGCGGAACAGCCTGGCGAGCTCCACCACCTGCTCGTTGAAGGGCAGTGAGGGCTCAATCTCAGCCTGGTAGTTCCGCTCGATCAGATGCTGCACGATCATCTTCAGCTCCTGATGGGCCTCTGGGTGAGCTTCGCGACGGGCGCGTCGTGCGAACAGCTCCAGCTGCCCGACCCGCAGAAATGACGGAGCCACGCGTGTGGTGATCGCTGCAGGGTTGTCCACCAGCACATCGGGGTCCATGGATCTGGACTGATCCGAGTACCAGGGGCGACGCACACTCTCGGAATGGGAGACATAGAGCGTCAGGGAGCGTGATGTCGGAACTCCGAGTGCATGCATGAATTCCTGGGCCAGAAACTCGCGCACACTCGAGCGCAGCACGGCACGGCCATCAGCCCCTCTGCAATAGGGCGTCGGGCCACCGCCCTTCAGCTGCATCTCCCAGCGGCGTCCTTGGAACAGACCTTCGAACACGGAGAGCGCACGGCCATCGCCGTAGCCGTTGCCATTGCCGAAAGGACATTGCTGATCGTATTCGGTGCCGTAGATCGACAAGGCATAGCCGGTGGCCCACCCATGGGGAAGCATGGGCTCTCGGTTCACGCTGATGTCGCCGGAGAACAACCGCCGGAAGCCTTCATCCTGTGCCAACTGATCGCTCAGTCCCAGTTCATCGAACAGTTCGTTGCTGTGAGCCACGTACTGCGGGTCTGGCAGAGGCGTTGGTGTGACCGGGACGTAGTGCCCTGATCTCACTTGACGTGCCCGGTGGTCGTATCCGTGGTGAGTGGCTTCGGGATCCGGTTTGAGCTTGTTCAGCAAGGAGTAATCGACGTGTTCAGCGAACTCGGCGAAGGTGTCAGTTAAGTGGGATGCGCTCGAGCTGGCTGGCATCAGACTGGTCATTGCAGTGCTCCCATCATCGGCGTGAATGCCGCGACTGTTGGGATGAGAGGGATGTCGATAGCTTGTTGGTTGGCCTTCGTTGGCAAGGTGGATTGGCATGACCTCAGCGACTCCCTCGCCTTCAGCACGCCCTGACGTTGAGCGTCTCAGGGGTTACAGCGCGCCTCTGGAGGGTCGCCGGGGTCTGCTGCGGTTGGACTTCAACGAGAACACCATTGGCCCCAGTCCCGCGGTCACAGAGGCGATTCGCTCCTTCCCGGCTGATCAGATCGCGGTTTATCCCGAATACGACGGACTGCGGGAGGCCGTGATCAGCAATCTGCAGGCTTCACCCGCTGGCCTGGTGCATGAACTGTTGCCGCAGCAGGTCGGGCTGTTCAACGGTGTAGATGCGGCGATTCATGCGGTCATCCATGCCTATGGGGCAGCTGGTGACACCCTGCTCACCACCAGTCCCACCTTCGGCTACTACGCCCCCTGTGCGGGTATGCAAGGGATGGCCGTTCAAGCAGTGCCTCATGAGCTGCCAGGTTTTCGCTTTCCGCTGCAGCAGATTCGCGCTGCCCTGGAGCGCCGACCACGGATTTTGATGCTCTGCAATCCCAACAACCCCACCGGTACGCGGCTCTCTGCCGAGCACGTGCTGCAGCTGGCATCGTCCGCTCCCGAGACGCTCGTGGTGGTCGATGAGCTCTATGAGGCTTTCACCGGCGACAGTGTTCTGCCGCATGTGGACTTCGCCGAGCACGCCAATCTGCTGGTGCTGCGCTCCCTGGCCAAGACCGCCGGTCTGGCCGGCCTGCGAATGGGATTTGCCATCGGTTCGGCGGAGGTGGTCGATCGGGTCTGCCGCGTGACCGGTCCTTACGACGTGAACAGCCTTGCCGTGACGGCGGCTTTCGCTGCACTGTCGGACCAGGCCTACACCGATCACTATGTGGCCGAGGTGTTACGCGCTCGCGACTATCTGGTCACGGAGATGACGCGTTCTGGTGTCAGCTTCCATTGCGATGGGGGGAATTATCTGCTCGTCTGGCCCTCGTCTCCCGCCCAGCAGGTGGAGCAGCAACTGAGGGATGACGGCATCCTGGTGCGCTCGATGGCCGGCAAGCCCCAGATCGACGGATCGCTGCGCGTCAGTATCGGCACCCAGGCGCAGATGCAGAGGTTCTGGGAGTGTTACCGAAAGCTTGAACGCTGAACCGATTGTCAGCGCATCACTTCGATCACGGTGCTGTCGTTCAGGCTTCCCGGCAGGGAGAGGTTGGGGCCCACCTGGCGAACCTGAGTACCGCTCATCGCATCGAGAAAGGGCTGGACTCCACCCTGGTCGCAGCCGCTCGGAGCCTCTCCATTCACGTATTGAACGGGAATCACCCGGCGGGGATTCAGTTGCTTCACCACCTCAGCGGCCTCTTCTCCGTTGTAGACCTTGCCTCCGCCTCCGACGCCGATGATCAAGACATCAGGGCGACCCAGCAGCACCTTGTCCTCTCCGCTGAGAGGGGCAGCTGTTCCTCCGAGATGGGCAAAATTCAGCCCTCCCTGCTGCCAGCGCCAGATGGTGGCGTTACCGAAACGGCGTCCACCCATCCGGTCATGCGGCGCGGAAAATCCCTCAAGGTCCATGCCGCCAACCCGATAGGACCCCGGCTTGGAGAGGTAGGTTCCACCCCCGATGCGTGCTCCCTCATCCGGCAGCTCGGAGCTGGCCAGGGTCACATTGGCGCTGACGCGCGGTTCGTTGAGCCCCTTGGCGCAGCCCACGGCCCGGAAGGGGTTCACCAGGACCGACTGGCCGCCGCCACGGATCAGCAGAGCGCTGTGCCCGTAGCTCGTAATCGACACGCCTGCCGCCTGCGCGGTGGTGGTGCTGAGTCCGGCCAGCAGAGTGGATGAGGCCAGGAAGGTGATGGCCCGCCCAGGACCCTGGCGTTTCAGGAAAACTGTCATGGGGGAATGCCTGCTGGCCCAGGAAGCTAGCAGTGCTGAATGCGCCCCTCCGCCAGTCGAAGGAAGTTGGCCAGCAGGTTGTGACCGGCCTCCGTCAACACACTTTCAGGGTGGAACTGCACGCCCTGGAGATGGGGATGCTCACGGTGACGCAGTCCCATCACGGTGTCGTCCTCCAGCCAGGCCGTGACTTCCAGACAGTCCGGAAGACTGCTTCGATCCGCGATCAAGCTGTGATAACGGGTGGCGGTGAGTGGCTGAGGCAGGCCAGCGAAGACACCTTCGCCTCGATGGAGCACCGGCGAGGTTTTGCCATGCATCAGTTGCGCGGCCCGCACGACTTGTCCTCCGTAGGCCTGAGCCAGAGCCTGATGGCCCAGGCAGACCCCCAGGGTGGGAATGCTTGGTGAGAGTTCCTTCAGGACATCCAGGCACACTCCCGCCTGATCAGGGTCGCCGGGCCCAGGAGACAGCAGGATGGCATCGGGTCTGAGGTCGCGGATCTGGGCAACGCTCAGAGCATCGTTGCGCTCCACGCGCAGGTCTTGTGCGAGGGGGTGCTGAGCCGCTAACTCCCCGAAATACTGCACCAGGTTGAAGGTGAAGCTGTCGTAGTTGTCGATGACCAGGAGCATCGCTTAAAGGCCGAGGCGAAGAATCAGGGGCGGCAGCACCAGCAGCAGGGCAATCACCAGAGAGCTGATGGCTGCCACCAGCACCGCTGCGGCTGCGCAGTCCTTGGCGATCCTGGCCAGCGGGTGAAAGCGACGCCCAATGGCCAGATCCACCACAGACTCAATCGCTGTGTTGAGCAGTTCAAGCACCAGCACGGCCGCCACGGTCAGGACCAGCACGGCCAGCTGAATGGCTGGCAATTGCAGCCACAGTCCCAGAAAGAAAACGACGCTTCCGATCCCCAGGTGGATGCGGAAATTGCGTTGGCTGATGAATCCGTAACCCAGTCCCTGAGCGGCGTACCGGAAGCTGGCAGGCAGGTCGCCGGCGATTTTCCAGGCTCCCCTGTGAGCGGCGTGGTGGGCACGCCGGGTGCTGCGCTGGCTGATCTCCTCGGTCAACGGAGCTCCATCGTCAGGTTTCCGCAGTGATTTCATCTGCTGATTCACAGTTGATCTCACCGTGGGATTGAACGATACCGGCCATTGCAACCAGTTGCTCCTGGCATTTCAGCATCGCTTCAAGCCTCGAGTCATCGGGATGATCCCATCCCAGCAGATGCAGCAGGCCATGGCTGACCAGCCAGCAGAGCTCGCGTTCCAGGCAGTGCTCCTGCTCCAGAGCCTGACGTTCTGCAGTCGGGACCGACACGATGATGTCCCCGAGCTCAATGCTGGGGCTGCTGTCCGGGGGCATGTCCGCTTCCAGTGCTGAAAACGACAACACATCAGTGGCCCTGGGCTTGTGACGCCAGCGTCCGTTCAAAGCAGTGATCTGGGCATCATCAACAAACTGCAGGCCGAGACAGATTTCTTCGCAGTCCCGAAGCTGATGGGGAGTGGTGTCGCCACCGGCGCTGATCAGGTGTTGCAGCCAGAGATGCAGGGTTGCTTCCCAGGGCTCCCCCTGGCTGAGGCGCTGATGAGCTTCCGTCCCTTCTGCAGCCTGGATCAGCTCCTGCGCGGCTGGGGTGAAGGCCAGGTCAATGGCCCAAGCCTGTGCGCTGTTCACTGGGGCAGTGTTGGTCGCCCCAGCCAGGCAACCACAAGGATGAAACCGATGAACCCCGTGGCGGTGAGTCCGAGATGGAACAGGCTCTTGCTGCCCTTTCGCACCATGTTGCGCATGGCCTGTTTGACGAAACTCGGCGGCGGGGTCGTCACCGCGCTGTCCTTCGACGTCTCGATGCCGTCAGGCTTTGAGCTCATGGTCAGCTGTCCTCGTCTTGTCCGGGGCTGTCCACACCCTGGCGCAGCAGCGCCTGGATGAAGGGGTCGAGATCGCCGTTCATCACACCCTGCACATCGTTGGTTTCCTCCTGGGTGCGCAGATCCTTGACCATCTGATACGGGTGAAACACGTAATTGCGGATCTGATTGCCCCAGGCGGCTTCCACGATGTCGCCGCGGATGTCGGCAATCTCTGCAGCTCTCTGTTCCTGAGCGATCACCAGCAGCTTGGCCTTGAGCAGGGCCATGGCTTTTTCCTTGTTCTGGAGCTGTGAGCGCTCCTGGGTGCAGCGCACAGCCAGCCCCGTGGGAATGTGCAGGATCCGCACGGCGGTTTCCACCTTGTTGACGTTCTGCCCGCCGGCTCCTCCGGAGCGGCTGGTGGTCACCTCGAGGTCTTTCTCAGGAATGTCGATATCGACTTCCTCCTCCAGTTTCGGCATCACTTCGATGCCAGCAAAACTGGTTTGGCGCTTGTCGTTGGCGTTGAAGGGAGAGATCCGCACCAGGCGATGGGTTCCCTTTTCGTTGCGCAGGTATCCGTAGGCGTAGCGCCCTTCGATTTCGATCGTGGCGCTCTTGATTCCTGCCTCTTCCCCCTCGCTCAGTTCATCGACCGTGACTTTCATGTCATGGTCCTCAGCCCAGCGGGTGTACATGCGCAGCAACATCTGCGCCCAGTCCTGCGCGTCCGTGCCACCGGCTCCGGCATTGATGGAGAGCACAGCTCCTTCCTTGTCGTATTCACCGCTGAGCAAGCGCTCCAGTTCCCAGCGGTCGAGATCCTTGCGCAGTTGGTCAAGGCCACCCTGCGCTTCCGAGAGCATGTCGTCGTCGGGCTCCAGGTCATAGAGCTCGAGTGTGGCCTGGGCATCGGACACCGCTCCCTGCCAGCTTGTCAACTGCTGCAGTTGTGCCTTCACCTCGTCGAGGCGACGCATCTGCTTCTGAGCGTTCTGTTGGTCATCCCAGAAGTCAGGCTGAGCGGCGAGTTGCTCGAGGTCCTGCTGTCTGGCGTTCAGTGCAGGAACGTCAAAGACAGTCCTGGGCATTGCCCAGGCGATCAGTGAGCTCGGAGAGGTCGCGTTTGAAGTCGGTGAGGTCGAGCAACGGTGCGCGTTGAACGGATTTGGCGACCTTATCAGTGCGGAATCTCTGTGTGGCCAGCGTTTCAAGGCTGAATGCCTGAATAGGATCAACGTCCCGTCATGAGGGCTCCATGCCGAGCGTCGAGATCTACACCTGGCGTACTTGCCCTTTCTGCATCAGAGCCAAACAGCTGCTGGATCGCAAGGGCGTCGCCTACTCCGAGTTTCCCGTTGATGGTGATGAACCGGCTCGCGATGCCATGGCGGCCCGGGGCGATGGCCGCCGCAGCGTTCCGCAGATCTTTATCGACGACCGACACATCGGTGGTTGCGATGAACTGCACACTCTCGAGCGGGCTGGTGAACTTGACGCGCTGCTCTCCTGAAGTTCTCTGACCCGACCGCTGCTCATGCGTCACCTGTTTGTGCTGGATCCGCTGGATCGGATCAATCCCGCCAAGGATTCCACCGCTGCGCTGATGCAGGCCGCCGCCAGATCGGCACTGGAGGTCTGGGCTTGTACACCGGCTGATCTGATCGCGCTTGGTGATGAACCTCTGGCGATGGCCATGCCGGTTCAGCCTGAGCCCTGGATCACCGCCGGCGAGCGTGAACGGCTGCCGCTGGCCACGTTCCAGGTGATCTGGATGCGCAAGGACCCTCCGGTGGACGAGGCCTATCTCTACGCCACTCATCTGCTGGATGTCGCCGAACGGGCAGGGGTTCGTGTGCTCAACCGCCCCGACTCGCTGCGCACCTGGAATGAAAAGCTCGGTGCCCTGCGTTTCAGTCGGTGGATGGCCCCCACCCTCGTCTCCGGCAGGGTGAGTGAGCTGAAGTCTTTTGCTCAAGCGCATCGTGAGATTGTGCTCAAACCCCTTGGAGGACGGGCGGGGCTGGGAGTGATCCGGGTCTCTTCTGAGGCGCCTGGTCTCAAGGCTCTTCTGGAGTTGGTCACCGAGCAGGAACGTCTCCCCGTGATGGCTCAGTGCTTTCTCCCTTCTGTGAGCGAGGGCGACAAGCGCATCTTGTTGGTGGACGGTGAGCCGCTGGGTGCCATCAACCGTCGGCCTGCCGCTGGAGAATTCCGCAGCAATCTGGCGGTGGGTGGTCAAGCTGAAGCAACGGAACTCAGTGAGCGGGAACGCCAGATCTGTGCAGCCCTGGCGCCTGCTTTGAGGGCTGAGGGCCTGTTCTTTGTCGGCATCGATGTGATCGGCGGCATGCTCAGCGAGATCAACGTCACCAGTCCCACCGGCATCCGTGAAGTGGAACGACTGATGAATCAGCCCCTTGCCGATCAGGTGATCACTCGTCTGCGCGATCTGCTCTGAGCGATCACAATTGTGCTCTGTGTTGATCAGGCAAAGTTTTGCTGAAACGGGGATTGCGCTGGGGGACAGCTCTCTTGGTTGGTCTGGCGGGAAGCCTCACGATCTCCGGTCGGGCGGTGGATGCCGGCTCCACGTCGCCACTCATTCCCCGTGAGGTGTTGTTTGGCAATCCTGAGATTATCGGGGTTTCGCTCAGTCCTGATGGACGTCGGATCTCCTACCTAGCGCCTGATCAGGGTGTGCTCAATCTCTGGGTTCAGGATCTGGATGGGGATGCTCCCGCTCGTGTGATCACTGAGCAGCGGGGTCGCCCCCAGAGATCGGCGTTCTGGACTGCCGATGGTCGCTATCTGATCTCTTCACGGGATGGCGATGGTGATGAGAACACCGTTTTGGTGAGGATCGACCCTGCCACAGGCGAGAAAAAGGATCTGACACCTCCGAGCAAGGTGAGGGCTTCCTTGATCGCAGTGGATCGGGAAGCTCCATCTGAGCTCGTTGTGGGACTCAACGACCGTGATCCCCGTTACAGCGATCTCTACGTGATCAATGTGGAGAGCGGAGAAAGGAGCTTGCTCTACCGCTCCACCGATGACGGCAGTGAAGTGACTGTTGATTGGCTAGACGGGGCATGGCATCCGGTTCTGCGTGCCAAGGTCCGTCCGGATGCAGGCAGCAGTTATGAATTGCGCCTGCCCGGTGACACCAGTTGGCGGCCGTTCCTTCAGTTTGATTTCGAGGACACCTACACATCCGCGCCTAGCGCGTTCACGCGTGATGGTCGTTGGCTCTACGGGCAGCTCAGCACCGGTGAAGATCGCCCCAGGCTGGTGCGCTGGAGTCGTGAGCATCTTGAGTCATGCGGCACCGACTGCACGCCAGAGGTGGTGCATCGGTCTTCAGCTGGTGCTTTCGGTGTTGACCTCAGCGATATCGACACGGGAGTTCCCACCGTGCTCAAGGAGGTTGATCTCCGTTCCAAGAGAGTGGTGTTGGATTCTTCTGTTCAACCGGATCTCGACAGGCTCACGCAACTCGCCGGTCCCAATGAGTTCAGCGTGGTCGATCGGGACCTTGGCAATCGCCGCTGGTTAATTGCGATCGGCTCCGATCAACAGGGACCCCAATACTGGCTGTGGGACCGCGACCAGGATCAAATCCGCAAGCTGTTTTCGGTGCAGCCACGCCTCGATTCCTACGACCTTGTGGCGATGGAAAGCCTTGATCTCAAGGCCCGGGATGGACGCCGACTGCCCGCTTACCTGAGCAGAACCCCGACGATGGACGGGGCAGGGCCGCAACCTCTGGTGCTGCTGGTCCACGGAGGCCCTCAGGCCAGGGATTACTGGGGATACAACCCAGCGCATCAGCTGCTGGCGAATCGCGGCTATCACGTCCTGAGTGTCAATTACAGGGGATCGACCGGCTTCGGTAAGTCCCATCTCCTGGCCGGAGAGGGTGAGTGGTACGGCCGGATGCAGGATGACCTGGTTGATGCCGTCCGCTGGGCGGTCGACGAGGGCATCGCTGATCCAGATCGTTTGGTGATCATGGGGGCGTCCTATGGCGGTTACGCCGCCCTGTCCGGTCTCACCCGTGACCCTGAGCTCTTCGCTGCTGCCATCTCGGAGGTCGGCCCATCCAATGTGCGCACACTGTTGGCCTCACTTCCGCCTTACTGGGAGTCGGGCAGAACGATCCTTGAGCGCATGATCGGAGTGGGCAAGGTCGATCTCGATGCCATCTCCCCGCTTCAGCACGTTGATCGGATTCAACGCCCCCTGCTGTTGGGTCATGGCGCCAATGACCCTCGCGTCAAGCTCACGGAAAGTGAAACCATTGCGGCGGCCATGGAGGAGCGACAGCTGCCGATTGACTTCGTCGTTTTTCCCGATGAAGGGCACGGTCTGGCCAATCCACGCAACGCCCTGGCGATGTACGCGCTGGTGGAAGCGTTCCTCAGCGAGCATGTTGGCGGTCGGGCGGAACCCTTCGGGACCACCCTCAAGCAGTCATCAATGGATTGGAGACTGCGCTCCTTGCCGACCCCCTGACACCAGATCCAGCTGATCGGCAAGGACGGTGAGCTTCAGCCCCACTTCCTGGAGCTCACGTTCGGCCACCGAGCCGCGCACCAGTCCAGCACCGGCCGTGAGGTCGAGCTGGGTGCCGCGGGCATGGCCGCAGCGGATGGCGACGCGCAGCTCCGCATCCCCGGCACTGTCGATCCAGCCGATCGGTGCGGCATAACCATCGCGATCAAACGGCTCCAGGCTGCGCAACCAGCCCATGGCCTCGCGTCTGGGGAGCCCGGCCACAGCTGGTGTGGGATGAAGCACTCCAGCCAGGGCAAGTGGTGATTGTCCTGGCGCCGGAGTCGTGATGGGTGTGTGCAAATGGATCAGTTGGCCATGTCTGGCCAGTTGAGGGCTGCGCGGCCGACGAGGCTGCAGTCCCCGGGCGCTGAGATGTTCGGTGATCGCCTGGACCACCAGCTCGTGTTCGCGCCGGTCCTTGTCAGAGTTGAGCAGGGAGGTGGCATGGTCGTTGCGACCGGCAGTGCCTGCAAGTGCATCGCAGCGCAGCTGCCCGTTGCGCAAGCTGAGCAGGCGCTCAGGTGAAGCACCGAAGAAGCTGTCTTGCTGGTTTCGCTGCCAGAGGAATCGGCAGCTGCCCGCCTGTTGGCAGCGCAGCCGTTTCAGCAACAGCAACGGGTCAAGAGGGGAGGTCAGGCTGACCGACTGGCGCACCGCCAGCACCAGCTTGTGCAGTTCGCCACCGTTCACCAACTCCAGACCGCGCTGAAGTGCCGTGGTGTAGCGCCGCTCCCAGTCACCTGGGGTGATGCGGCCGCTCACGGTGCCTGATGCCTGCCCAGGCCAGCTGCGCCACGACCGCAGTTTCTCCGCCATCAGCCAGAGCGACTCCGTCAGCGAGCGCACATCACCGGTCTGTTGAGCGACGCCGTGCAGGCGCAGCCAACCCTGGCGGCCATGGCGGCTGAGTTGCCACCGGGGCAGAACCGCCTGAACCGAGGGCATGCTGCCCTTGGGCTGCAGTTCACCGGTGCTCTCGAAAAAGGAGAAGGCCAGAAGGATGCGTGAGCGTGCTTGTGCCGGGGCTTCCGGTGAGCCGTCGAGAATGCGTCCGAGCGTGATGTCACTGAAACGCTGGGCCAGTTCAAAGCGTTTCGGGCCTGAGAGCTCCAGGTGATGGCAGCGGCCAGCTGCTGCAAAACTCAGGCCTGGTGCTCCATCCCAGAGAAAACGGAAGGGGTCCGCGTCCTCGAGATCCGAGAGCTGCAGCAGTGGATCCAGCCCCTGCAGTGGCAGCGCCAAGGCGAAGACTCCATCGTCCACCTGGCGTTGATCCCACACGTGCAGTGCCCGCTCCAGCAGATCGCTGAAGTTCACAGCAGCTGAGCTGTCGTAGGGCAGGGCCGACATCAGGACGGCAGGAGGAAGGGTTACTGCTCAAATGTATGAGTCCCGAAGAGGGCTCTACGAGTCCAGTCCATGCCAGATCAACAGGCTGTTGTAACCCTTCACTCCCGAGTCGGGGATCGTCGGCGCCTTTGGAAGGCCGCGATCAAGTGGCCGATGTATTCCGTTGCGGTGATGCCTGTGCTGCTTGCCGCTGGATTTCGGCTGGGGGCCGGGCTGCCCGTGCGCTGGGGTCAGGGTCTTGGTTTTCTGTTGGCGGCGGTGCTGTTGCTGATCTGGGAGAACCTCAGCAATGACCTTTTCGACGCCGAAACCGGCGTGGATGAACGGGGCAAGCCCCACTCGGTGGTGGCGTTGCTCGGACGGTCTCGCCCTGTGAAGCAGCTGGCCATGCTGGCTCTGCTGGGGGGACTGCTGCTGATGCTGTTGATTGCACTCAGAAGCAGTTTTGCCGTTCTGATGCTGGCGTTGGTGAGCTGCGGTCTGGGCTATCTCTACCAGGGACCGCCATTCCGTCTCGGCTATCAGGGGTTGGGTGAACCACTCTGCTGGCTTGCTTTTGGCCCTTTCGCCACTGCCGCTGCGTTACTGGTCATCGCCCCTCCAACGGATGTGGTGCCCTGGGATGCTGCTCTGCTTCTCGGTTCCGGACCGGCTCTGGCCACCACGCTGGTGCTGTTCTGTTCGCATTTTCATCAGGTCGAGGAAGATGAGGCCCATGGCAAGCGGTCTCCCGTTGTGCGCCTGGGAACGGCGCGGGCGTCGTCGCTTGTTCCCTGGTTTGTCGCCGGCACCCTTGCCCTGGAGTGGGCTCCTGTTCTGCATGGTGACTGGCCACTCACAGCACTGCTGGGAGGCCTCGGGCTCCCGGCGGCTGCAGCGTTGATCCGATTGCTTCGCTCGCATCATCACCAGCCTGAACGCATCACAGGCAGCAAGTTTCTGGCGTTGCGATTTCAGGCGCTGAATGGCCTCGGTTTGAGCATCGGTCTGAGCCTGGGTCCATGGTTCGGCGCCCCCGTCCTGCTGCCGGGCTGAGTCCATGCGGCTTCAACTGGCGATTCGCTCCTATGCCTATCGGCTGAACCGCCCGTTGCGGACCGCTTCTGGTGCTTGGCAGCAGCGTGAGGGTTGGTTGCTGCGGCTGACCTGCATGAACTCCGCTCGGGTGGGCTGGGGGGAAGTGGCTCCGCTGGAGCTAACAGACCGACTCGCCTGTGAGCGTGCCCTCTCTCGATGGCAGAACGCTGCGGATGCGACCTGCAACCGAGACCAGCTCGAGGCACTGCTGCCGACGTTGCCAGCAGCAGTCTCCTTTGCGCTGGGTGCCTCGCTGGCGGAGCTGGATGGCGGTGTTCAGACCTGGCTCCCTGCTCCGAGGTCGGCCTGTCTGTTGCCTGCCGGCAAGGCCATGCTGCCCATGCTCGACCAGTTGCTGGAGGACCATCCTGTGGACGAGCCCATCACCTTCAAGTGGAAGGTGGCCGCCACGGACTCTGATCTGGAACGGTCGTTGCTCGCCAAGCTTCTCAAACGGCTGCCCGGTTCAGCGCGTCTGCGTCTGGATGCCAATGCCGGTTGGGAGCGACCTGAAGCCGATCGCTGGGCTGGGGTTCTGGAGGGTGATCCCCGTTTGGATTGGCTGGAGCAGCCCTTGGCTGTGGATGATCTGCAGGGCCTGCAGAACTTGGCGCAGCGTGTCCCTGTCGCCCTGGATGAATCTCTGCTGGAGCAACCGGCTCTGCGCGAGCAGTGGCTGGGATGGCAGGTGCGGCGACCTCTGCTCGAGGGAGATCCGAGAACCCTGCTGCGCCAGTTGCAGGAAGGCCGGCCGCGGCTGATGCTCAGCACCGTTTTTGAAACCGGGATTGGCTTTCGCTGGTTGGCGTTGATGGCAGGGCTTCAGCAGCGAGGTCCCACTCCAGTGGCTCCTGGACTGGCCCCAGGTTGGCGCCCAGAAGGTGACCTGTTCAGCTCTGATCCGTCCCAGGTGTGGGCTGCTGCTGAGGGGAATGGCTGATGAGCCGCTTGAGGGTTCTCCACTGTGACCCTGCCCAGCCTGGTCTGGCAGCTGCGACCCTCGAGGCGTACCTGGCCGATCGCGTCTGGGTCCGTCTGCTTGCTTCTGGAGTCCTGCCGGAGACGTCGTGGCTCCATTCCGAGGGACTGAACTGGCCGACTGGCCCGGGTCTGGTGCTGTCAACCGGTGGCAGCAGCGGTGGTCGACAGCTTTGTCTGCATCCCGTATCCAATCTGGAGCGCTCGGCTCATGCCTGCGGTGCCTGGCTGGAGCGAATCGGCCTGAAGCCAGCCTCAACGCTGGTGTGGAATCCTCTGCCTTTTCAGCATGTCAGTGGTCTGATGCCCTGGTGGCGCGCTCGTCAGTGGGGCGCGGATCACGCCTGGCTTGCACCCTCTCTGCTGAAACAGCCTGAGCAGCTTCTGAGCCATAGCCTTCGCCATCCAGGCTGGAAACGGCGTCCGATGCTGCTGTCCCTGGTGCCGACGCAATTGCGGCGGTTGCTGGCGGATCCCTCTGGACGCACCTGGCTGGGTGAGATGGCGGTGATCTGGGTGGGTGGAGCAGCCTTGCCAGCTGATCTGGCCGAGCAAGCCAGGGACCTCGGTCTGCGACTGGCCCCCTGTTACGGCGCAACGGAAACGGCCGCCATGGTGACGGCCCAGACGCCGCTTGATTTTCTGGCGGGGCTGGGTGGTTGTGGCTGTCCCCTTCAGGGGGTTCGCCTGCGTCTGACGCAGCAGGGCGCTCTCGCGGTGCACTGCGATCGACTGGCTGTGGCCAAGCTCGCTGATTCGGGAGGCCTGGCCGCGCTGGCGGATGAGCACGGATGGTGGCACTCAGGTGATCTGGCCGAGCTTCAGGGTTCTGCAACGCATCCCCAGCTGCATCTTCAGGGGCGAATCGATGGCGCAATCCAGTCGGGAGGGGTCACGGTGTTCCCTTCGCAACTGGAGGAGAGGCTGTTGACGGCGGCCCGCAGGGAAGGGCTGCAGCTCGACGCCGTGCTGTTGCTCGGCTCGACGAACCGTGAATGGGGAGAACGACTGGTGGCGCTGGTTCGCTGGTCATCCGGGGAGGTGCCGGCTGAAGGTGTGGACCGATTGCGTCGTTTGGTGGCCGATTGGTCCGCACCGGAACGCCCGTTGCACTGGTATGTGTGCGCTGGCCTGGAATGCTCTTCGGCAGGAAAGTGGGAGCGTGCACGCTGGCAGCACTGGTTGGCATCTCAACCACCGGCGCAGCAGCCCTAGTGACTTTTAGAGGAACGTTGGGCTTGGCTCAGGCAAGCGATGCCCGCATTGCAGTTTTGGTGTTCGCTGCATGATTGGGTTTTGAAATTGGGTTTTGGAGTTGAATTTGCAGGCAGAACTGTTGGATTGCATGTGGTTTGCAAAATGTGGTGTGCGATGGGTCGTCGATTTCGGCGTTATGCCTGATCAAAGGGTCAGCGTCTTTGTCGGCTCAGTTGGTTGAAGTTGGGGCGCGAACACGACTGATCCGGCCTGTCTTCTGATCGACGAAACCATGCCGGTTCCCGGAGGCGAATAACGCATCTCCCCCGAAGCTGTGAACACCGAGAAGCGCGCGTTCTCTTTGCAACGGCTGCGTGTATCAAATTACTTTTAATGCCCTGTTTCTGCGTCTGAATTGTGAATTAGTTCGTGTTTTATCCTTTGCGGATAACGGCAGACTCTTAGGGTGATTTTCTGAGTTTTGTTGGGTTTCTTCGTTGCCCGTTCCCCTTCGGCCCTTTCGGCCTACTTCTCAAAACATTCGTGTGAGTACAATCGCTGCTCCTTCTATGGAAGGGGACGTTGTTGATAATGCGGGAGACGTTATTGAGCGCTGTTATCGACAGATTTATTTTCATGCGATGAGTAGCGACAGGGATCGCTATTTGGAGTCGCAGCTGAGAAATGGATCAATCACAGTCAGAGATTTCATTCGAGGTCTGCTGCTTTCAGAGCGCTTTCTGAGTGGATACGTCTCCTGTAACAGCAATTACCGCCTTGTCGAGCAGGTGATCGGTAGAGCTTTGGGCCGAAAGGTGAGAGATAATACTGAAAAGTTAACCTATTCGATCGTAATTGCTGAAAAAGGGTTCGAGGCTTTTGTGGACCTAGTGCTCAACAGTGAGGAGTACATGCAGAGATTCGGTTATGACACTGTGCCCCTTGAGAGGTCAAGAGTGTTGCCGGGTAAAGCAGTCGGTGAAGCTCCTGTGTATCAGGAATTCCCTCGCTACTCCTTCGATTGGCAGGAAAGGCTGACGTCGATGGGCATGATGATGTCCATCGAAGATCATCTGCGTTTTGGTCCTAACAAGACTTTCGCGGAAAGAGTGATTTATGAGCGTCCTTCTGATCAGGCGTTTAAGTACATCGTGCCATCATTCATTATCCTTTCCGGAATCATTGTTGCCGGGATCCTTAGGGTTTTGAACAGTGTATTTGTTGTGGGCTGAGCTTCAGTAGGATGCTTTCTCTATTTCCAGCTTTTTCTTTTCAATTAATTCCTCGAAGCTGATCCAATGAATGCAATCAACCGGGCAAGTGTCGATTGCCTCGTTGATCACCATTGTTGAATCGCCATCCTGCCGTATAGCCCTGCATTTTCCTGTGTTCTGGTCCATCAGGAAGGTGTTTGTTGCCACGTGGGCGCAATATCGACATCCAACGCAGACTTTTTCATCCACCCAGATGGCCTGCATTCTCAGTTCACCGCCCAGGCAAGGTTCTAGGCCGGATGGTGAGGTGATGTTATGAGCTGGTGCCGTGAATGCTGCCGAAGTGTCAAACGTTGTTTCAACGTCTGAGGGCGCTGTAAATGCCGCAGAGGTGTCGAACATTGTGGTTGGCGGGTATCACTTGTGCGTCAATCAGTCCTGCGATCTCTTCTCATTGCTGAAGCATGAGATTGGAAAGATGCTGCTGCAGGTGTCCAGCTGTGATCAGCTGATCGAAGGTTTGCACCAGTTGAGATGAGTTGAAATTTTCTCAGGTTGTTTGGTTGGTTTTGTATTGCTTGATCGCAACCTGAAGTTGGCCAATCGCAGCTCTGCCAATGTTGAACGCGGCCCAGCTCAGAGCAAGAACAATGGGCAATGCCACGATCAGAATTCTCAAATCCATTGGCGACTGGAAAATGATCCATAAATTAGCTTTTGGGTCATTTTTTTCAGTGTTCTTTGATGGCCTCCTGCGTGGCAGATGGCCGCTCTATGGGCGGATTCTTGAACTGATTGATGTCACAATTGTGTCGTGACTGGCTTGGGGCGAGCCGACGTTGATCCGTTGTTGTCCCGGACAGGAGGTTTATTCAGTTGCTGGCTCAGAGCTCTCTGATCTGCCCGATCTGTGCGGCCTCAATCCACAGTGAAATCGCTTCCGGTAAGGGGCAGCGTTGCCGTGTTGCCGTGTCGATGGCCATCTGTCTGATCAAGCCATGGGCAACTTCCTGGTCTTTGCAAAAAAATTGACTGCGAACCTCAAAACATCCCTGATCAATCCGTTCTGGAGTCAGTCTCACGAGCAGTTGGTCACCCCCATGCACAGCTTTTCTGAAGCTGGCGCTGCAGTGAATCACGGGGAGTGCAGTGTTAGGCCAGTGGTCCTGATCACGACATCCAGGAAATACGGTTTTGGCTTCGATGCCAAATAACTCCAAACTCTCTTCCCATGCCTCATGACACCAGCGCAACAGCTGATGAAAATGCATCACTCCGGCGGCATCGGTGTCGCCGAAACGCACTGTTCTGGTGAGGTTGAGCCAGGCTGGCGACATCATTAAGGGTGTTGTCATCACTGAACCGCACTTTCAGCTTGGCATCAGTGCATCACATGCCCAACTGCTCAGCCAGCATGAGCGTCTTCGCCTGAGTTGGTCAATGACCAAATGATGGCGATCTGACCCCGATCAGATGAAATTCATCAGGCCAGAGATTGAGGCGCTGTAGTCCAGAACAGGGGGGCCACTGGGCCAATGAGTGGCGTCTTCACGGGGTCTGCAAGGCCAATGGCCTGAAACACGCTGTTCTGGCCATAGAGGTCAGCTTCCACGTTGTAATTGTTGGTGACCCAGACGTTCCCCGCGCTATCAACTTCCAGCCCTGTTGGACGCATGATGTTGCCGTCAAAGTCATATCCACCCTCGGGTGAGAGTTCTGTGCCTGGCTGATGCCCGTAAAGCGAACCGACGCTGGATCCATTCAGCACGGAAATGGAGAGATCTTCAAAGTTGGCGACGTAGACATTGTTTGCACCGTCTAGGTTGAGGCCCCAAGGGCCCGATTCCTTCGATGCATTGATGGAGAATGTGTCCACATCTCCGGTGATCGGATCGATTTTGCACACGGTTCTGGAGTTGTAGTTAGGAGGCCCGCCGTTGTTGGCGACCCAGACACTCCCATCCGCTGCGGTTGCAATCCCGAAGGGAACATTCAGGTCTCGGGATTCAATTGTTTGAATCAGTTTGATTCCATCTTTTGAGTCGAAGCTGAAGTGGCCAATCCCTCCTTGGCCGCGGCGACCGCCACTTCTGTAGCTCACCCAGGCATTCCCAGAGGCATCAATGGCAATGTCGAAAGGTGATGTCAGCTCAGGATGTTGGAAGCTGTAAAATTGCTTCGGTTGGCCATCCTCATACACCACAATTTTGCTAGGTGTTGAAGCGGTATCTCTGAAGCTGGCGATCCAAATGTTGCCCTCTTGATCACTGGTCACACCCTGTACGCCAAGCAGCTCGCCTTCGGTGTAACCACCGGATGGCTTGCGGGGTGCACGCCGTGATCGATCCGGTGAGAGTGCTTCGCCTTCCTTTGAGAAAAGCGACACACTGTTCCCGTTTCCGCGTAGGGGAACTTTCGAGGTTCCGAATCCGAAATTGCCGATCCACAATTGACCTTCCGGGTCAATGCCGATCCCGAATCCTGCCCCATAGAGGCCACCGCCTTGAAGAGGTTCGCCTCCGACCAATTCCCCGCTGGGTTTCAATCGAGGCAGTGTGGTGCCTGGGAGTGGAGGGTCAAGCTTTTCGGATCCAGGTTTGAAGTTGTTGGCAATCCAGAGATCGCCAAGACTGTCAATTGCAATATTTCCTGGTCCAAAAAAAATGGACTCTGATTCATTGGCTGCTCCAAAATGTTCGAAATAGAGAAGCCAGGAGTCGCGTTGGGAAATGTTCCCGCTGTCTGCGGGATAAATGGCTGGGGCGGATTCAGCCAGTTCAAAGAGTTGCCTCGCATTGTTTGCCGGGCTCTGTCCGATCGATATAAGTGCTTCGAGATTGCTCTGGTTCGTTGGTCTTTCGATTGGGGATGTGAGGTTTAAAAGTATCTTCCGGAATGTGGGATTGGAGATTGCCGCTGCATTGAGATTAGCCAGTAAATTAAGTCGCTCGGCAGTGGCAGCATTGTTGAGTGCGACTTGAGCGATGGTTCCATTCGGATTGACCAGGTTTTGGTAAGTCATCCAGCCTGAGCGAAGCGAAGGCTGGTTGCCTCTCAGGTCCTCTCCATTGATGAATCGATTGAATGTGTAGGCGCTCGCAGCGGTGGAGAGGTCGTTGATTATTAGCCCCTGGGTGTCGCTGCTTTGCAGTAACCCCAGGAGTTTGTTGGGTCCGTCTGATGCTGAAATGTAGTACGTATGCGTAGGCGATATATTGACTCCATGGAACTCAAACAGGCCTCTTGAATTGCTTGATGTTGATGCAATTAGTTTGGATTGATTGAATGGGATTTCTGAAATTTGATATAGCTTGACGTTTGTGCTTTTAAAGCCTTGGCCTCCGGAAATTAAATGCCCCTTGAGTGTCGGCATTTTGAATTGGGATTATGGGTTTTTACGCTACTGGAATTGTGAATCAGTTATGGAGATTTCATCTTTTTTTTGTCTTGCTTCGTTCCTCTGGTTCCATTGAGAAATCTCTTCCGGTCGGTTGCTGCAGAGGCTCTTTGCTGGCCTGCGGCCATAGCGACAGGCTGAGAATGAATCAGCGATCGACAGAGCCCATGATCACGTCGATGGAGCCGAGGATCGCCATGATGTCCGCGACTTTGTGTCCCTTGAGGATGTGAGGCAGGATCTGCAGATTGTTGCTGTCTGCCGCACGGATCTTGAAGCGCCAGGGTGTCACGTCGTTGTTCCCTTGAATGAACACTCCGATTTCGCCCTTCCCTGACTCCAGCCGGGTGTAGAGCTCGCCATTGGGGATCTTGAACGTCGGTGCCACCTTCTTGGCCACGTACTGGTAGTCAAAGCCAGCGAAATCACTGTCTTTGCCTTCGGCCATGCGTTTGGCCTCCAGGTTTTCTGTCGGCCCACCAGGAATCATGTCGCAGGCCTGGCGAAGAATCTTGAGCGACTGGCGCATTTCCTCAATACGAACCCTGTAACGGGCAAAGCAGTCGCCTTCTTTTTCCGAGACGACTTCCCAGTCGAAGTCGTCGTAGCACTCGTAATGGTCGACCTTGCGCAGGTCCCACGGCACTCCGGATGCTCTCAGCATCGGACCGGACAAGCTCCAGTTGATGGCCTCTTCTTTGCTGATCACTCCTAAGCCTTCAACCCGGCGACGGAAGATTGGGTTATTGGTGATCAGCTTTTCGTATTCATCGATTTTGGGTCCGAACCAATCACAGAAATCGCGACATTTCTCCAGCCATCCACAGGGCAAATCTGCTGCGACGCCACCGATGCGGAAGTAATTGTTGTTGATGAGGCGTTGACCGGTGGCTGCCTCCCAGAGGTCATAGATCATCTCCCGTTCACGGAAGATGTAGAAAAACGGGGTCTGGGCGCCTACGTCAGCAAGGAAGGGGCCGAGCCACAGCAGATGGTTGGCGATCCGGTTGAGCTCCAGCATCAACACCCGGATGTAGCTGGCACGTTTGGGGACAGAAATATTGGCAAGTCGTTCTGGGGCGTTCACGACAATCGCTTCGTAGAACATGCCCGCTGCGTAATCCATCCGGCTCACGTAGGGAACGAACATCACGTTCGTTCGGTTCTCGGCGATCTTCTCCATGCCGCGATGCAGATAGCCAATCACCGGCTCGCAATCCACCACATCCTCTCCATCGAGAGTCACCACAAGGCGCAACACCCCGTGCATGGAGGGGTGGTGGGGGCCGAAGTTGACCACCATCGGCTCCGTGCGCGTTTCCAGCTGCGTCATGGGGCCGTGGCAGAACATTTGTGTCGGGATCTTAGGAAGGACCCATGCCCGATCTGCCATCCAGTCACGCCCAGGGCTTCATTCATGTGCCGGTTCTGGCCGAACCCTTGATGCAAGCCCTGACAGCGGAGCTCTGTGTTCAGCGCCAATCTGGGGTGTTTGTTGATGCCACGCTGGGTGGTGGTGGCCACAGTGGTCTGCTGCTGGATCGCTATCCCCAGCTGCGTTTGCTGGGTCTGGATCAGGATGAAACCGCTCGTCGAGCGGCGGCCGAGAGGCTCGAACACCATGCCGATCGCGTCACGATCGTGGCGACCAATTTCGCCGATTACACCCCTCCTCAACCGGTGGCACTGGTCCTGGCGGATCTCGGTGTGAGCAGCCCTCAGCTGGATGTGGCGCAACGGGGATTCAGCTTCCGGCTGGATGGACCCCTCGACATGCGCATGAATCCTGCTGGGGGCGGGGAAACTGCCGCTGAACTGATTGCAAGGCTGGACGAGCCCGCATTGGCGGATCTCATCTACGCCTACGGAGAGGAACGCTTGTCACGGCGGATTGCCCGCCGGATCAAGACTGATCTGGTTGAACGCGGTGCCTACGCCGGCACTGCTGAGCTGGCCTATGCGGTGGCTGGTTGTTATCCGCCCAAGGCCCGACGTGGACGCATTCATCCAGCGACGCGCACCTTTCAGGCTCTGCGGGTCGCCGTGAATGATGAGCTTGGGGTGCTGGACCGCCTGTTGCAGCAAGCTCCTGATTGGCTCGAACCCGATGGGCTGCTGGCGATCATCAGTTTCCATTCGCTGGAAGACCGGCGCGTCAAAACCGCCTTTCTCCGGGATGAGCGCTTGCAGCGTGTCACCCGCAAGCCTCTAAGAGCTGACGAGGCTGAGCAGGAGGTCAATCCGCGCAGTCGCAGCGCCAAGCTCAGAATTGCTCGACGTCGTTCTCCCGAGTCGGGGGCTGAAGCATGAGCTGGGTCTGGACGCCGGATGGGTTCTGGTGGATTGCTCTGTTGGTTCAGTGTCTGGCGATTCCTGGCACACTCTTGCCCCTTCTCCCTGGCCTGATCTGGTTGCCCGTGGGCGCCCTGGTCTGGATGGGGGCTGTGGGATGGGCTCAGGCCTGGCCCGAGTTCATGGTGGCTTTGGTCTTGTTTGGTCTTGGGCTTTTGGCTGATCTGCTGGCTCTCGGACTGGCATCAGCGCGTCTCGAAGCCAGTCGCTGGTCTGCGCTTGGCGCTGGCGTTGGTTTGCTCGTTGGCGTGCTGGGCCTGCTGCCGGCACTTCCTTTTGGAGGGCCGGTTCTTGGGGCTCTGTTCGGCCCGTGGCTGGGAGCCATGCTCGTTGAAACATGGTTCACAACAAAGCCACCCCGAAATCTGGGGTGGCTTGAGGCGTTGCGCCAGGGATCGGTGGTTGGTCTGGCGGTGGTTGCTGGTCTGCTGATCAGCAGGATTGCCCAGTTCCTGATGGCTTTGGTCGGTCTGGCCGGTTTTGTGATTCTCAGTTTTCGCTGATCAGGCCTGTCTGGTCTTCGCACCCGAACAGTTGACGATAAGCAGCTGTGGAGATGCAGATCAGAACGGGTACGACCACAAACAAGCCTCCGTAATGGAATGCAGCGGCGATCGCATTGATGATCGCTTCGACGATGAAGAACCAGAGGACTGTCCACCATGAGGGGTCAACAACGGAGCGTCCTTTCTGGATGGCTTCAAAGGAGCCGTTGTTTCTGAACAGGGCAATGAAGGGGAGGAACTTCTGATTGATCGAGAGATAAATAAAGAAAACCAGAGCGACGATCAGGGGGATGATGGCCAGCACCTGATTGATTTGTGCAAGCCCAAATCCAACCAGGGAGCAGATCAATCCGATCACGACAAAGAGAACAAAAAGTTCAATGGCTCTGATGAATAAGCGTCCTGTGGCTTCTCCATCCCATCGCGTGAAAGTATTGAAATTGGGTTTGACCCCCTCCAGGCACTGCCAGGCACCTCGGATGATTCCGACAACCCCCCAGAGCATCACAATGATGTAGCCCACTAGGCCAACGACCAGGAGGATGCCTGCTCCCACCGGGTGAACATCCAGGAAAACCGGGAACGATGCGATCCGAGCAGAGCCAAGCCCAGCCATGGCTGCGAATGGCAGCGCGATCACGCCAACCAGTGCTTGAAACAGCAGGAAAGTCCATGGAGCTTTCGCAAAGGCATTCCATCCGTCTTCGATGGCTTGCAGGATGCGCAGCCTCTCGTTGGCCGGTGTTTCAGTCATGGAAAGCACAAGAACTTGCGCGGAAGGTAGCTTCCTTGACATTTTTTTCCAGGTGTTGCGTTACATCCAGTTCTTGAATGTCACGCTGTGGTCAATGTCTTGATCGCGGTTGTGAGCACGTCGATCGCGCTGTCAATCTCCGTCGCTGTGGTGTCGCGTCCCAGGCTCAGCCGCAGGGATGCTTCCGCCTCAAGACGGCTTCGGCCAAGAGCTCGCAGCACATGGGATGGCTCGCCGCGACTGCAGGCAGAACCGCTGCTGCAGGCCAGACGCGATCGCAGTGTCCGATGCAGGCGGCTGCCTGACACGTCGGGAACAGTGATGTTGAGGTTGTGGGCCAGTCGCGGTTGCAGGGCTCCGTTGATCTGGATGCTGGGGTTCCGATCTTTGAGTCCTTCCCACAGCTGATCCCTCAAGGCCTGGAGGCGGGCCTGCCGTTCCTCCAGATCTTGCATGCACAGCTCGGCTGCAGCAGCCATGCCCATGATCAGCGGCACCGGCAAGGTGCCGGCCCGCAAGCCCTGTTCCTGTCCTCCGCCCCACAGGAGCGGTTGCAGCGGCGTGCCAGTTCTGACCACCAGTGCACCGATGCCTTTCGGACCGTTGAATTTGTGTGCGCTGAGACTGATCAGTGCACAGCCCAGCTCTTCGGCCTGCAACTGAAGATGTCCGTAGGCCTGCGCGGCATCGGTGTGCATGGTGATACCGCGGCTTCTGCAGACGGCGCTCAGGTCCTGGATCGGCTGGATCACGCCGATCTCGTTGTTGGCCACCATCACGCTGATCAGCTGGGTGTTGGCCTGAATGGCCTGTTGCAGCTGCTCCACCTCGATCAGGCCGTTCTCTTGTGGGGGTAACAGCGTGAGCTGAAATCCCTCCTGCTTCAGCTGCAGCAGTGGGTCGAGAACCGCGTGATGCTCACTGGCAACGCTGATCAGATGGCCCGGTCCACCGTCGGCCAGTGCTCGAGCTCTGGCGTGGCCCAGCAGCGCCAGGTTGTTGGCTTCAGTGGCACCACTGGTGAAGATCAGCTCGTCGGATCCAATGCCCAGGCTGTCCGCGAGGCGTTCTCGGGCTGAGCCGACGGCCGCCGCTGCTGTCAGCCCAAGCCGATGTTGCCGGCTTGAAGGATTGCCCCATTGCTCTCGCCACCAGGGCTCCATTGCCTGGATCACCGAGGGATGGCAGGGCGTTGAGGCCTGGTGATCGAGGTTGATCACAACTTCACGGAGTCCAAGTGGGTGTATTGGGTCAGCATGGTGGGACTCTCAGATTGTCGCGATGCAATCCATCCGTTGGATCTTCGGTTTGGGTCTGGTGATGTCAGCTGCTTTTCAGCCTGCTGTCGCTGAGGCTCTGAAACGGGAACAGTTGCTTGAGCAGATGAAGGCCATGCGTCCGGTTGATCTGGTGGTGCTCGATCAGCGCGATGGGGCCGATGAATACACGCTGGGGATCTTTGCGGTTTCGGGAGATCCTGCTGATCCTGAGCTGCGCCGGTTCAAGCTCTGGCAGGAATATGCCGACAATCTGGTGATTCCCACCGAGTCGGTGAACTGCAGTCGCGAGGAGCCCCTGCGGGTCACGAGGGACACCGAAGCGATCTACGTGCGCAAGCTCAATCCAGGGGGGAGCATGCGAGCGTCCACGCGCGAAGACCATCTCGTGTGGTGGGCGGCCTGTCATCCCGATCTCGCCGGGCAGGATCCAGCAGGTCTGGCTGACAAGGCCAGAGAGCTCGGTTATTCCATCGAGTTGATTGAATCCCAGGAAGTGCTGCGGTTACCAGCGCCCTGACGCCCCTAGATTCCGGCCAGATGAGGTCAGGCCTTGACAACCTCCCAGCCCGAACAGCCCTCCCAGTCTGAACAGTCCTCTCAGCCTGAACCGCCCACGATTCGTCTGCTGTTGGTGGACGACGAGCCGGGGCTGCGTTCAGCTGTGCAGGCCTACCTCGAAGATGAGGGGTTTGAGGTCACCACGGCTGTGGATGGTGAGGATGGTTTCGCCAAGGCGCAGCAGATGCTGCCGGACGTGGTGATTAGCGACGTGATGATGCCCAGGCTCGATGGCTATGGCCTGCTTAACAAACTCAGGGCTGATGAGCGTCTGGGCGGGACTCCCGTGATTTTTCTCACGGCCAAGGGCATGACGGCGGATCGCACCCAGGGCTATCTGGCGGGTGTGGATGATTACATCCCCAAACCCTTTGACCCAGACGAGCTGGTGGCTCGTGTGAGCAACGTGGCCCAGCGCCAGCAGCGGTTGCTGCAGGAAGCAGCTCGCTTCGCCGATGCCGACATGGGACAGATGGCGAAACAGATCACTGAGATTCGCTCGCTCCTGGCCCAGGCGGAAGCGCTGCCCTCGAGTGATCCTGTTCAGCACAATTTCACGCCGAGGGAATCCAGCGTTCTGCAACTGGTGGCGGAAGGGTTGATGAACAAGGAGATCGCCCGCCAGTTGGAGACATCAATCCGCAACGTCGAGAAATACGTGAGCAGGTTGTTCATCAAGACCGGCACATCCAGCCGAACCGAGCTGGTGCGTTACGCCTTGCAGCATCGCCTGGTGGAGTGACATTCCCACAGGCATCCCCTTTGCCTGAGGGTTGGCGTCCAGCTGCACTCAATCAGGGATGGACTTACAAAGACATCACGCATCCTGACAACCGCGGCACGCTGATCAGCGCGTTGATGGCTGAGCGATACGCCCACTCTTCACAAGACGTTTGGCTGCGGCGTATCGCAAGCGGTGAAATCCGATGCAACGGCACGCTCGTACTGGAAGATCGGCCTCTCCCAGAGCAGGCAGAACTGCTCTGGTGCCGTCCTCCGTGGCTGGAGCCCCCCATCCCCGACACCTGGACGGTGGTGCATGACGACGGAGATCTGCTCGTGATCAACAAACCCTCTGGACTGCCGGTGATGCCTGGTGGTGGTTTTCTGCAGCACACGCTCGCGACGCTGTTGGATCAGCGCAGTCGTCAGCACGGCGAGCCGCTGGCGCCCAAGCCTGTTCACCGCCTTGGGCGTTTCACTTCAGGTTTGCAGGTCTGTGCGCGTCAGCCGGCGACCCGAGCGGCGCTGTCCCGATGTTTTCAGCCCGCTTCAGACACTCGCAAGCTTTACCAGGCCTGGTCTCAGCGCGTTGAAGGGCTTGAGTTCGGTCCATCGCTTGTGGTTCAGACGGATGTGGTTGAGCGGCCCCATCCCTTGCTGGGCTGGGTGTGGGGACCGCTGCCCCAATCGGATGGCTTGATTCGGAGGCGGCTGAAAGCCCGCAGTGAATTCACCCTGTTGGAACGCTGCACACAGGGGGACCGCCTGCAGGTGGCGATCTCGACGGGACGACCGCATCAGATCCGTGTTCATCTGGCGCAACTGGGGGCTCCTCTGCTCGGAGATCCGCTCTACCTGACCGATCAGCGGATCAGTGAGGTGGCCACTCCCGGAGACGGCGGCTATCGCCTTCATGCCTGGCGCTTGCAGCTGGGGGAGCTGCATCTCAGCTGTGAGCCGGCCTCCACGTTCTGATGCGGTTCATTCGCGCCATGGCTTGTCAGCATCGAGTGAGTTCAGGGAGTGATGCCATGTCCATCCCGGTTTCCACCGCCATTCTTGGTTCGCTGCTGTTGATGCTGACGGGCTGTTCCATCGGTGGATCTGGCGGTGATCAGCGGCAGACCAAGCAGTTCAAGGTGTTGTTCTGCAATGTGGAGTCAGGCACCTTCATCGATACCAACCGTGATTCAGTCCTGTCGGTGGGTGATTCGGTCAACTACAAACTTGCGGTGGCCAGGCTTGGAGGAGCTGTGCAGGGCTGTGAACAGGTGAATGGTTCGTTCTATGGCCTGGAGGAGCTGGTGGAGCGACGTGTCCAAAATGGCGAAACGGTGTTCCTGACGCACGCTCAGGGAACGATGACCTTCAAGGACGGCAATCTCCAGACCCGCTCCCTGGGATCGCTTCAGGCCAGTGACGCTGCGATGCAAAGCCTGGAATCCGGTTCAGTGAAACTCTCGATCGGAGGCCTCTTCCCCAAGGACCATGGCGCGACCCTGATCGGTCAGGGGGGGGCGTTCAGCGGTTACGTCGGGTCGGCTGATTTCGTTAGTGATACGCCCCCTTATGCGCTGCTCAAGTTGAAGAGTCAGTTTGGGCCCTGACAGGCCCTTAACCATGGCGCCACGGGGATGTTGGTCAGGCCTTCTGAAATTCGATCAGCCTTGAGAAGTAGAACGGCGCCTTGTTGAGGCTGCGGCGCATCGGCTTGAAGCCACTGGCTTCAGCTGCCGCCACAATCCCTTGCTCTTTGAGGGTGTAAGCGCGGGTGGTTTTGCTGGGGCCGGGGAACAACTGACCGATGCCCTTCAAAACTGCCAACAGGGGCGTGTAGGGCGCGAAGCTCACGATCAGGCGTTGTTCAGTGAGAGAGCAGAGGTGCCGCACCATTTCTTCTGCTGCCTTCTGGGGGTAGTGAATGAAGACATCCAGACAGCACACGGTGTGGAACGAGCCGCTGAGACTTTCCAGGTCGCTGGCAAAGAAATGGAGCTTGGTCATGTCAAGACCCGCATCACGCGCCCGGCGCTCGGCTTCCTCGGCCATCGCTTCAGAGATGTCGCTGGCATGGATCGAACCGGCTCCCATGCCTGCCAGGGGGATGCTGAGGCTGCCAACGCCGCAACCGGCATCGCAGAAACTCACGTCGTTGCACTCACCGCTGTCCTTGATCCAGGCCAGTACCTCATCCACGGTTTTCTGGTGCCCGATCCTGATATTGCGCTGGACCTTGTTGACGTCATCGCTTTCGCTGTAGATGCGGTTCCAGCGATCGAAACCCGTGGTTTCGAAATAGCCCTTCACTTCCTGTTTCTCGGCCTGCTTGTCATTCAGCAGTTGCTCAGGGGCCATCAATTCACTCGCAGCGGCGGAATCTTAAGCAGCCTTCCGCCAGGCCAGCTTGCGTTCTGATTCGCTCCATTCCCAGCGCAGCAGCTCGCTCAGCACGGTTCCAATAAAAAAATGGTCGTCAGGTCCCTCCGTGAGGACTTCTCTGGGCGCCATGGTGGAAGCCCAGATCGCACCATCCGCATCACCGCTCCATTGGGCCAGGCGGCAGGTTCCTTCCAGTAACGGCAGGGTCACACCGGCCAGGGTGCCGTCTTCCAGTCGGCAAGTGCCGTTGTTCACGAGCAGCACTCGCTCGTCCCAGCGATGTTCGCCGTCAGCGAGCCCGTAGGGCGCCAGGGCATCACTCACCAGCACCAGTTGGTCTCCGGCAATCCGCTGCAGCAAGACCGCCGTGGTGGGATGCACATGCACGCCGTCGGCAATCAGACCAAGTGCAATGTCGCCGCGTCGGCAAGCTTCACCCAATGGCCCGGGCGCACGGTGGTGCAGTCCAGGCATGGCATTGAAAGCATGCGTGATCATGGCAACTCCCTGGCTGAACGCCAGGGCTGCCTGATCGGCGTTCGCGCTGCTGTGACCCAGTGCCACATGGATGCCGAGCTCTCTCAGGTGGCAGATCAACTCCTCAGCGCCCGGTTGCTCCGGTGCCAGGGTGATCAAGCTGATCTCGGGTTCAAACCCGGCGATTCGGGCCTTCAGGGCCGCGACGCTGGGAGCGGTGATGTGCTCCAGAGGGTGTGCGCCCCGCCGGGCTTCCGCCAGGAATGGCCCCTCAAGATGGGCGCCCAGCAGTTGGCAGCGGCCGGCTTGATGCAGGTCGCGGGCCTGCCGGAGCACGGCCAGGGATTGGCGTAGGGGGGGCACCGCACAGGTGACCAGGGTTGGAGCGATCGCCTCGACGCCATCGCGCCAAAGCAGCTCCAGCAGCTGCAGGAGCCTCGGCAGATCCTGTTCTGAGAGTTCCGTAAAGGCCAGGCCAAGGCCCCCATTGATCTGGAGATCGATCCCCCGGTGACTGAGCCTGTCGCCCTGCCAGCTTTCCCCGGCCATCGCGCCACCGGCCGGCATGGGGCCGGTGGCTCTGATCTGATCGTGATCATCCAGGCTGAGCCAGGACAGACCGCCAGGGTCTCGGCTTCCGGGGCGCCGGGGCAGACGCACATCGGTGATCCGACGCATGCGGGTGGGCCGGCTCAGGCCGGTGCGGGACGATGGCAGTCTCGCTGTCCTTCCTGTTCTTGCCTGTGGCCGTGTTGCCATCTCCTTTCACTGATCCAGCCGCCGCTCCCAGGGTCGCCGTGATCATGGGCAGTGATTCCGACCTTCCCAGCCTCCATCCGGCCGTGGAGGTGCTGGAACAGCTGGGCGTGGCGGTGGAGGTCCGCGTGCTCTCGGCTCACCGCACGCCGTTGGAGATGGTCAGCTTTGCCCGGGAGGCACGCCAGCGTGGGTTGGCTGTGATCGTGGCCGGCGCCGGTGGTGCCGCCCATCTGCCCGGAATGGTGGCCGCACTTACGACCCTGCCGGTGATCGGGGTGCCGGTGCAGAGCAAAGCACTATCAGGTGTCGACTCCCTGCATTCGATTGTGCAGATGCCTGGCGGGATCCCGGTGGCCACGGTCGCGATCGGCGGAGGCCTGAACGCGGGACTGCTCGCCGCCCAGATCCTCGCGGTGCAAGGTGGTGAACTGGCTGAACGACTGGAGGCCTACCGCCAGCAGCTGCATGACACCGTTGTGCAGAAGGACTCCCGCCTGATGGATCTGGGAAGTCATGCGTATCTCGAGGGAATGAATTGATTCGAACTGCCCGATCGACAGTGCTGAAAGCGCTCCTTCCAGCGGCGTTGCTCTATTGGATCGCATTGGCGTGGAGCGCGGCTGAGGGCATCAGCTCCACGCAAGTTTTGCGTGACCTGGCCCAGGCTTGCGACGCCGCATTGGGACAGGGATTTCTCTCCAGTGTTGGTTATCTCCTCTGGATGGCTGCGGCTGCAATTGCATTATTTGCAGCATTCACGCGTCAGATCAAGGGACCCCTCGTCAATCAACAATTTGCATTCTGCGGTGGCGGATTTTCGCTCTGGCTCTGCCTCGATGACATGTTTCTGGTTCATGATCGTTATTTAGGTCAATCATTTCTCTATGTCACTTATGCGGTCTTCACTGCATTGCTTCTGCTCTGTTTTCGTGAGCCGTTGCAACGCTTCGGGGGAGATTCGTTTCTTTTATCGGTGATTTTTCTGGGTGCCTCAGTATTGATTGATTCTTTTCAAGGGGTCTTCCCGGCTTCCTATGAGACCGTTCAACTCTTTGAGGAAGGGGCAAAATTTCTTGGTATTGCGGCCTGGCTTGCCTTCTGGTGCCATTACGTCAATGCCACATCGAAGCTGAGCACCACTTGATCTGTCGCGTTCCGCATCCATGACTCCCTGGCCAGCCTGGATTCGCTGGGCACTGGTGCTGCCGTTGCTGACGCTCAACCTGTATGTGCTGCGTCAGCTTCTCCTGCCGCTGGCCCCGTTTCCGGGGCTGTTTCTCACGGCTGCATTGATCGCGTTCCTGCTGGAGATTCCCTGCAGCTGGCTCGTCGGCCGTGGGTTCCGCCGCTGGGTGGCGATTGTGTTGGTCACGCTTGCCACGATCGGCGCTCTGGTCTTCGCTGCGCTGACTCTGGTGCCGCTGCTGATCGAGCAGCTGGGTCAGTTGATCAATGCCCTTCCGTCACTGCTCTTGGCGGCCCAGGAGTGGGTGAACCGCCTGCAGGAGTGGGCTTCAATCCGCGGGCTTCCCACTGAGTTTGGAGATCTCAGCAGTGATCTTCTTTCTCGTTTAAGCACGGTGGCCAGTCAGCTCAGTCAGAGGCTCCTGAGTCTTCTCGGAGCCACACTCGGCACCACGATCAACACGGTGATTGTGCTGGTGCTGGCAGTGTTCTTCCTGATCGGAGGCCAATCGATTGCGAAGGGGCTGGCTCGCTGGTTGCCTGATGCGTGGCGTGCTTTGGTGACCGGCACCCTGGTGCGCACCTTTCGGGGCTATTTCGGCGGGCAAGTTCTTCTGGCGCTCATCCTGGCGCTTGGTCAGATCGTGGTCTTCACCCTGCTGAAGATCCCCTATGGAGTGCTGTTTGCCGTGCTGATTGGATTCACAACCTTGATCCCTTATGCCAGCGCACTGACCATCGTCGCCGTGAGCGGCTTGCTTGCTGCGCAGGATTTCAGTACTGGCTTGGAGACCCTGGTGGCCGCGATCGTGGTCGGTCAGCTCGTTGACCAGGTGATTCAGCCACGTCTGATGGGAAGCATCGTGGGGCTGCAGCCAGCTTGGCTGCTGATTGCACTGCCCTTGGGAGCCAAGGCCGGAGAGCTTTACGGTTTTGGAGATTTGCTGGGTCTGCTGTTGGCGGTGCCTGTGGCCAGCTGCCTCAAGACGTTCGTGGATGCCTGGGCCGAGCGTCAGGGCATCCACGAAGTCGTCAATGCGGTCAGTGCTGGGCCGGAATGATCTCCCGGGCGATCAGTTCGTTCACCACCTGATCCACGCAGTTCGCCAGGTCCGCGGCGCCGGTATCAACCGACAGTTCCGGAGTCTCTGGCGCTTCATAAGGGCTGGAAATTCCGGTGAACTCCTTGATCTCTCCCGCACGTGCTTTCGCGTAGAGCCCCTTGGTGTCGCGTTCTTCGCAAACGCTCAGGTCAGCGGCACAGAAAATTTCGATGAAATCACCTTCACTCACCAGGTTCCGTGCCTTGTCGCGATCAGCACGAAACGGCGAGACGAATGCCGTCAACACGATGGTGCCGGAATCCAGAAACAGCTTCGACACCTCACCGATGCGGCGAATGTTTTCCTCCCGGTCGGCATCGGAGAAACCCAGGTCTTTGCAGAGGCCATGGCGGATGTTGTCACCGTCGAGGACGTAGGTGCTCAGGCCCCGCTCGAACAGGGCTTGATTGACCGCGTTGGCGAGGGTGCTCTTGCCCGCACCGCTCAGGCCTGTGAACCAGAGGATGGCGCTGCGATGGCCCCGCCTTGCAGCGCGGGCTGCCCTGTCAACCGATGCCTGGTGCCAGGCGATATTGGTGGAAGCACCCTGGTTGGTGAGCTGGCCGTAGCTGGACGAAGCGGTCATGGGGATGCGGCGTTCTCGGCCCGCCATTGTCTCTCAGCCTGCATCGCCCTCAGCCACCGGCCCGCTTTGGTCGGTAGCCCTCCTTGCTCAGCAGATCCATTGCAATCTGCACCTGATCGCCTTGAAGTTCGATCAGGCCGTCTTTTGTGGTGCCACCGCTGCCGATGCGTGTCTTGAGTTTCTTCAGCAATGCCTTGAATCCTTCCGGGTCAAGCTCCAGCCCCAGGATCACCGTCACTGTCTTACCGCCTTTGCCTCCCCGCGTTGGCTGCACCCGAACCATCTGCTGGGCTTTCGCGGTCGGTTGCTTCTCTGGCCCGCTGGGCCGCTGCAGACTGTCTGTGTTGCTGAATTCCTGCCAACCGCCTTTCGGCATCGCTTCTGTGCATCCGACACCATCCTGCCGTTCTCGTGATGACCGACTCCACGTCCACGCCTCGATGGGCTGACTCAAGCCAGGGCCTTGGTCGCTGGATCGAACGTTTGATTGGGATCGCTCTGCTGAGGCGCCCGCTGTTCTTTCAGGCTCGTCAGCTGATTATTCGCACCGCGGAACGCAATGGCATCCCCTGGAGAGTCCGTCGCAGGGAACTGCAGCAGGCGGCGGCACCGTTGTTGTCGAGCAGCATCACTCCTGGCCTCGTGCCACCCGACTACTACGTGGCACGGTTTCACGCCTATGAGCAGGGCAATCTCTGCTGGCAGGCTGCTGCCGAAGCGGAGCAGGCCACCGATGCCATGGCTCTTCGCATCTGGCCGGAGGAGTCGCTCGCGCCGACCGTGGCGCAGACCCGTCTGAGGGACGAGATCCACCGTGCTGTGGCGCCCCTGCTCAGCGGATCCGTTGAACGGGTGCTGGACCTTGGCTGTTCAGTGGGCGTGAGCACCCTGCATCTCGGACGCTGGTTGCAGGAGCGGGCTGAGCAGCGCCAAGAGCCTGCTCCACGCATTCAGGGGCTGGATCTCTCTCCCGACATGCTCGCGGTGGCGCGTGTGCGTGATCGGGAGGGACTGGTGGATGGCTGGTTGCATGCAGCAGCGGAGAACACTGGTCTGGCTGATGCATCCTTTGACTTGATCAGTCTTCAGTTCGTCTGCCATGAGTTGCCGCAGGACGCGACTCATGCCGTGCTCTTGGAGGCTGCGCGATTGCTGCGTCCAGGCGGTGCTCTGGTGATGGTGGACCAGGATCCGGCGTCTTCCGTTCTTCAACGCCTGCCTGCGGCGGTCGCCACATTGCTGAAAAGCACGGAGCCCTACATCGAGCAGTACTTCAGCCTCGACATGGCTGGGGCTTTGCAGGCGGCAGGATTTCGGAATCTCCAAATCAGTGCTTGTGATCCACGGCATCGCGTGATTGCCTGCTTACGCTGAGCCAACGCTTCCGAGGCCGCGCGCGCGGTCAGCTGCACTTTGACCAGCACCCTGCCACCCAAGCCCACCGCTCAGGATCTGGCCGTCAGCTCTAGGCCTGCTTCCTCCGGCCGTTTCGGCCGTTTCGGTGGTCAGTACGTGCCCGAGACACTGATGCCTGCTCTGGCTGAGCTCGAGAAGGCCGCGGCTGAAGCCTGGAAAGATCCGGCTTTCACATCAGAGCTCGACCGTCTGCTGCGCAACTACGTGGGCAGAGCCACACCTCTCTACGAGGCGGAGCGGCTTACAGCCCATTACCGCCGCAGTGATGGCGGACCCAGGATCTGGTTGAAGCGTGAGGACCTGAATCACACCGGAGCACACAAAATCAACAATGCCCTTGGGCAGGCGCTGCTGGCTGTGCGCATGGGCAAAAAGCGGATCATTGCCGAGACAGGGGCTGGCCAACATGGTGTCGCGACGGCCACCGTCTGCGCTCGCTTCGGCCTGGAGTGCGTGGTGTACATGGGAGCGGAGGACATGCGCCGTCAGGCTCTGAATGTGTTCCGCATGCGTCTGCTCGGTGCCAGCGTTCAGCCCGTGACAGCCGGTACGGCCACGCTCAAGGACGCCACCAGCGAAGCCATTCGTGACTGGGTCACGAACGTGGAGACCACCCATTACATCCTTGGATCAGTGGCTGGTCCCCATCCCTATCCAATGCTGGTGCGCGATTTCCATGCCGTGATCGGAGAAGAGGCCAAGGAACAGTGCCAGCAGGCATTCGGTCGTTTGCCGGATGTGCTGATGGCCTGTGTTGGTGGCGGGTCCAACGCCATGGGGCTTTTTCACCCGTTTGTGGAGTGCAGTGATGTGCGTTTGATCGGGGTTGAGGCCGCCGGTGATGGGGTCGCTACAGGTCGTCACGCCGCCACCATGACTGAGGGAACGGTGGGCGTCCTTCACGGTGCCATGAGTCTGCTGCTGCAGGACCAGGACGGTCAGGTGCAGGAAGCTCATTCGATCAGTGCGGGTCTGGACTATCCAGGCGTAGGCCCAGAACACAGCTACCTGCGCGAGATCGGCCGGGCGGAGTATGGCTCTGTCACTGATGCGGAAGCGCTACAGGCGTTGCAGCTCGTGAGTCGACTGGAGGGAATCATTCCTGCCCTGGAGACGGCTCATGCCTTCGCCTGGCTGGAGACTCTCTGCCCAACCCTGCCGGATGGCACTGAAGTGGTGCTGAACTGCTCCGGGCGTGGTGACAAGGATGTGAACACAGTTGCCGAGAAGCTTGGTGACGCGCTCTGAGTGAGAAGGCCCCGTCTCAGCTGAGCAAACGCTCCAGGGTGACTGCGACGGAGTTCACGGCGGCGCGCGCCGTCGCGTAGGCCATGCGCATCGGACCGATCAGGGCCACCTGACCCACAGCTCCGTCGCCGCCCCGATAGCTGGCGTGGACGACGGAGCAGTGGCTGAGGGCTGTCTGGGGGTGCTCCTGTCCGATCCAAACTCGTCTGTCAGACCAGGCAGGCGCGGGAACAAACGCTGCCGGGTCACTGTCCATCAGATCAAGCAGAGGCCTCACCCTGGCGCTGTCGCTGAATTCAGGCTCGGCCACCAGCCGCGACACCCCATGCACCAGCGGCGCCTGTTCGATCGGGCGATGGAAGGGATTCCCGTTCTCCAGGGCATCCTGGAGTGCTCTCCCACAGGACTGCAGCTGCTGCGGAAGGCAGTTCCAGTCCAGTTTCCCGGCATGTAAGAGCTGCTCGGAGGTCCATCGTTCCAGGGCTTCCACCTGGCCTGCGCTGCCGTGGGGCAGCCGCAGATTGAGGTGATGGGCCTGGCTGGAATCACCCACGAGCATCACCAGCAGGCGGTCTTCACTGCGCACCAGACGAATGGTTCTGAGCTGGCTCTCTGATCGCTGCGGCGGACTGATCAGGCTCATCAGGCCTGTGAAATCCGTTAACCGCCGTGCCAGCTGCAGCAGCAGATCATCCAGTGCCGCCCAGCGCAGACTCAGCTGGGTCAGTTCCTTTTCCAGGCGATGGGCCCCTGCACCGGGCTCGGGCAGCAGGCAGTCCACATAGTGGCGATACCCCTGGGGGCTTGGCACCCGACCTGCCGAGGTGTGGGGCTGGGTGAGGAGTCCCCGCTGTTCGAGAGCTCCCATCGCCGAACGCACAGTGGCCGAGCTGGCTTTAAGCCCGAATCGCTGCACTAAGGCGCGACTGCCGACCGGTTCGATGGTGTCGACGTAGTGATGGACTGTGGCCTGAAGGATCTCCTGCTGTCGTCGGGGCAGCGGCTTCACGGAGAGCACCTTGAGGAGCGTGATCTTACGAAGAATCCGCAATGGCGGTTCATCCCTGTCATGAATGAACGCGGTTCGTCCGAGCGGCGCAGCGTTCAGTAGCGAGGCACTGTGGAATCCACCATGACGCTCCAGGCATCGATGCCACCTTCAAGGTTCCACACGTCCAGCGATGGCCGATGTTCAAGCAGCCAGCAACCGAAATTCCAGCTGCGCACTCCGGCATGGCAAAGCACCACGATCGGACCCTCCTGCGGCAGCACATCATCAATGCTCCCCATCCAGTTCTCAGCATCACTCAGGGGCAGGTGCCTCACCGGATGGGGAAATGCAGCGATGGCCAGCTCTTGTTGCTCCCGCACATCCACAAGGGTCAGATCAACGTTCTTGCCGAGCCATTCGTTCAGTTCGCGGGCTTTAAGGGGCTTGGGTGTGGGTCCATTCATCGCTTCAGTCTGGACTCGGGCTGGCATAGCTCCATGGATGGATAGAAGATGAACACCATGTGCTCCACCGCCTGTCCATGAAAGGGCGCTCGTTTCTGCTGGCTCTGGTCGCTGTGGCGATGGTGCTGCTCACACTCGCGCTGGGGGTGTGGTGGGCGATGGCTCGTCAGAGCCCGCTGCGGATCATGGACCGGCCACTTGAGTTGCCTCGGTCGGCTCGTTTCATGCCCAGCGATGCCGCCCTCACGCTCCACTGGCTGGTCGATCCCCGTCAGGTGCCTGCTTATGCCCAGGCCGTTGCTCCAGTGCGCCAACGCCGATTGGTGAATGACAGCACTCGTCAGCTCAGAGACGGTGCTTTCGCTCTGGCCGGCCTTGATTTCGGGACTGAACTGGCTGGATGGATTGGCTCCGAGGTCAGCTTCTCAGTGCTGGACGCTCCTGCTCAGCAGTCCGGTGAGCCGCCGAAGGAGGGCTGGGTTCTGGCCCTGTCCAGCCGTGATGAAGACGGGGCCAAGCGCTTTCTGCAGCGCTTCTGGCAGACCCGCAGCCTGGCAGGAACCGATTTGCAGATCTCCCGCTATCGCGGCATGGGGCTGATCAGCGGGCGTGGTGCCCTGCTGGGCCGGGATCCACAACCGATCGCCACGGCCTTGATCGATGACGATCTGCTGTTGCTGGCGTCAGGGCGTGGGGTGCTTGAACAGGCGCTCGATGTCTCCCAGCTGGAGAGTCAGCATCAGCTGGGAGATCCTGTTCTGGCATCTGATCTCAAGAGTTTCGGTCGTGGTGCTGCCGTTCTCATCGCGAACCCTGGTGCCATGGACCGTTGGCTCGGGGTCCCATCGGCGATCACAGATCGCGAAGACTTGCAGGGACTGGTGGCCTCTCTGACACCGCAGGGCCCGGATCTGGCTCTTGATGCCGTGGTCCACTTCCGCGAGCCCACGATCCCGTTGGCTTCTCAGTTGACGGACAGTGATGCGCTGCTGAGAGATGCCGGCGGGGATGCGGAGGCACTTGCGGTTCTGACCAATCCTGCGGCTCTGCTGGCTGGCGACGCTGATGAGCCCCTCACTCAGTGGATCGCTCCTCTGCTGAAGCAGTCGGTTGAATCAGTCCCAACCGGGGCCGCGGCTGCGGTTGTTGGTCTGGATGAGGGACTCATGCTCTGGCAGCAGGGCCCGCAGGGTTGGGTGCTGGGCACCAGGCCCAATCGTCCCGACCCAGAGATGGTGGATGCACGGCTTCAGGAGCTCGGTTTGACCGGCTCGACGCTCGACAGCGAGGGTCAGCCTGTCCAGGTCTGGACCCGTCTGGCGCGTCAGCGACGTCGTGGAGAGGAGTCGCTGCAGGCCGAGCTCGCTGTCGCCCTGGAGCGGCATACCGGTGTGAACTGGTGGGCTGAGACCCTCAATGGCTTGCGCCGGCGCAGTGAGAGTGGTGATCAGATTCAGCGCCAACAGCAGCTGCAGCAACTGCTGTTCGAAAGTGAGTCGCCGTTGTCGCATCAGCTGGCACTGGCTGCAGCCCCCAGCCGCTTACACCTGGGCCAGTGGCGTCCCTGGGAGCTGGTGCAGGGTGTGGCTGGTCGATCTCTGCTGCCGGCTGTTCAAGGCCTGGCCGTCGCTGCTGGTGCTGACCAAACGGCCGCCTCCGTGCAGGATGAAGGTGTGAGCAGCTTGCGTCTGCGTGCGCGACTCCAGCTCGGTTGATCTTCTTCTCCTGCGCCATGGCCTGGCCGCAGAACGTGTCTTGGGTAGGGACCATCCCGACCGTGCCCTGACGGATCGTGGAATCCGGCGAACGCTGGCGGTGGTCCGCCAATTGCGGATGCTGAATGTTCAGGCGGACTCGCTGGTCAGCAGCCCTTACCGGAGAGCCAGGCAGACCGCCGAGCTCGCGCTCCAGGCTGGTTTGGCCGAGTCGTTGCGGCTGGATTCAGCTCTGGTGCCAGGCGGTGACCCTTGGCCGCTGGTGTCCCGCTTGTCAGGCTGCTGCCTGTTCGTGGGCCATGAGCCGGATCTGAGCATGCTTGCGACGACCTTGATCGGAGCGCCCGCTGGAAGCCTTCGTCTGCGCAAGGCCGGTTACTGCCATCTCAGCTGGTCTGCTGGTCTGAATGATCCTCGGGGGTGTGCTGAACTGCAGGCATTGCTCCGGCCCCGTCTTTTGATTCCGCGCTCCGTTTAAGTTGCTTTTGCGCTGAAGCGGAGGTTGGTGAGTCAGAACGATGGTGCCGAGATCCGTCATGAGCGAACGGGTCTGGTGTTCCGCCCCGGACTTGAGGGGGTGCCCGCTACCCAATCGTCCATCTGCGACATCGATGGTTATGAGGGGTGTTTGTCCTATCGCGGCTACCCCGTCAACGATCTGGCCACCCACTGCAGCTTTCTGGAAACCACCTATTTGCTGATCTGGGGGCAGCTCCCGACGTCTCAACAGTTACGCGACTTTGAGGACGAGGTGCAGATGCACCGACGCGTGAGTTTTCGCGTCAGGGACATGATGAAATGCTTCCCCTCCGACGGGCATCCGATGGATGCGCTGCAGTCCAGTGCAGCGTCTCTGGGTTTGTTTTATTCCCGTCGTGCCATCGACGACCCCCAGTACATCTATGACGCGGTGGTCCGGCTGATCGCCAAGATCCCAACCATGGTTGCGGCCTTTCAGCTGATCCGCAAAGGCCAGGACCCCATCCAGCCCAGGGATGATCTGGCGTATTCGGCCAATTTTCTCTACATGCTCATGGAGCGTGAGCCGGATCCAATGGCTTCCAGGATCTTTGATCAGTGTCTGATCCTGCATGCGGAACACAGTCTCAACGCCAGCACCTTCAGTGCCCGTGTCACGGCCAGCACCCTCACTGATCCCTACGCCGTTGTCGCCTCCGCTGTCGGCACCCTGGCCGGACCACTTCATGGGGGGGCCAATGAAGATGTCCTGGCGATGCTGGAGGAGATCGGTACTCCAGGTCAGGCCGCGAGCTACCTCGATGAGGCCATGGCCAGCAAGCGCAAGATCATGGGATTCGGTCACCGCGAATATCGCGTCAAGGATCCTCGTGCAGTGATCCTTCAGGCTCTTGCCGAAGAGATGTTCAAGCGTTTCGGTCACGACGAGATGTACGACGTGGCAAAAGCTCTGGAAGCTGCCGCCGAAACCCGTCTTGGTCCGAAAGGGATCTATCCCAACGTGGACTTCTATTCAGGACTCGTGTACCGAAAGCTGGGGATTCCCAGAGATCTGTTCACACCAGTCTTTGCCATTGCACGAGTTGCGGGCTGGCTTGCGCACTGGCGCGAACAGCTGGGTGCCAACCGGATCTTCCGGCCTTCTCAGATCTACACCGGTAGTGATCTGCGCCAATGGACGCCCTTGGAGGCCCGTGTTTCCACCACCACCACCTAAGTTACATTCATCACACCCATGTCCATGGTGACCTTCCTCGCCACCAGCGCACCGGCTCTGGTCAGTCCAGGCCTGGATCTTGAGCGAAGTTTCAGCCAAGCCCTGGAAGGTTTTGGCTTGTCCGAACAGGCAGCCCGTCTCATTTGGCTGCCGCTTCCCATGCTGCTGGTGTTGGTGGCTGCTGTGGTGGGGGTTCTGGTCACCGTGTGGCTCGAACGCAAGATCTCAGCGGCGGTGCAGCAGCGCATCGGACCTGAGTATGCGGGAGCGCTTGGAGTGCTTCAGCCCCTGGCTGATGGGCTCAAGCTGCTGGTCAAGGAAGACATCATTCCCGCTCGGGCTGACAGCCTGCTGTTCACGCTCGGCCCTGTACTGGTCGTCGTTCCAGTGATTCTGTCCTGGTTGATCGTCCCCTTCGGCCAGAACCTGCTGATCAGCAACGTGGGAGTGGGCATTTTCCTATGGATCTCGCTCAGCAGCGTTCAACCCATTGGCCTGCTGATGAGTGGCTATGCCTCCAACAACAAATACTCTCTGCTCGGCGGCCTGAGGGCCGCGGCACAGTCGATCAGCTACGAGATCCCACTCGCTCTCGCCGTTCTGGCGGTCGTGATGATGAGCAACTCTCTCAGCACCGTTGACATCGTCGACCAGCAAACCGGAGCGGGCATCCTCAGTTGGAACATCTGGCGTCAGCCCGTTGGCTTTCTGATTTTCTGGATCTGTGCCCTGGCGGAGTGTGAGCGTCTGCCTTTTGATCTTCCCGAGGCTGAAGAGGAGCTTGTCGCCGGTTATCAGACTGAATACGCCGGAATGAAGTTTGCTCTCTTCTACCTCGGCAGTTACATCAATCTGGTGCTGTCAGCACTGCTCGTTTCAGTGCTTTATCTCGGTGGCTGGGGTTTCCCTTTGCCCGTTGAGTGGCTGGCCGGTTGGTTGGGCCAGTCGGTCGATGCCCCTCTGGTCCAGGTGATCACAGGAACCACAGGCATCGTCATGACCGTGCTGAAGGCCTATTTACTGGTCTTCATTGCGATCCTTCTGCGCTGGTCGACGCCGCGTGTGCGTATTGATCAGCTGCTGGATCTCGGCTGGAAGTTTCTGCTGCCACTCGCTCTGGTCAACCTGCTTGTGACCGCAGCACTGAAACTTGCCTTCCCAGTTGCCTTCGGAGGTTAGGTTTAATTACCTAGGCTCTTGCTTCAGCGCTCTCTCCGCTTCCCCTTCCTCAGGCCATGTTCGGTTTTCTCAAACAGGTTGGTGACTACACCAGAGATGCCGTTGATGCGGCGCGCAATCTCACGCAGGGTCTGGCTGTCACGTTTGACCACATGAAGCGCCGTCCTGTGACGGTGCAGTACCCCTACGAAAAGCTGATTCCTTCGGAGAGGTATCGGGGACGGATTCATTACGAGTTCGATAAGTGCATCGCCTGTGAGGTGTGTGTGCGTGTCTGCCCCATCAACCTTCCGGTGGTGGACTGGGTGATGAACAAAGCCACCAAGAAGAAGGAGTTGCGCAATTACTCGATTGATTTCGGGGTTTGCATCTTCTGTGGAAACTGCGTGGAGTACTGCCCGACCAACTGCCTCTCGATGACCGAAGAGTATGAGTTGGCGGCATTTGACCGTCACAGCCTCAACTATGACAACGTCGCGCTTGGGCGTCTCCCTACCAGCGTGACCACCGACCCATCGGTTCTGCCTCTGCGGGAACTTGCTTATCTTCCCGCCGGTGAAATGGATCCCCATGGCGTCGATCCCGATCGTCCACGTGCTGGCCAGCGGCCCGATCAGGTCTTGGCAGCAATGAAGTCAACCGCAGCTGTGTCAACGGTGGATGCGGGAGAATCAGACCCGGTGTCCACTGATCGAAAGGAGAGTGCCGAATGACGATCGCAGCGTCAACGCAGCTGATCTGCTTTCTGGTGCTCAGCGCTGTGATTGTGCTGGGAGCGCTCGGTGTAGTTCTGCTCAGCAACATCGTTTATTCCGCTTTCCTGCTTGGGGGAGTGTTCCTCGCGGTTGCAGGTCTGTATTTGCTGCTCAATGCCAGCTTCGTGGCAGCAGCCCAGGTGCTGGTTTACGTCGGCGCTGTGAACGTGCTGATCTTGTTCGCGATCATGCTCGTCAACAAAAAGGAAGACCTTGCTCCGATTCCAGGATTGCCCCTGCGTCGTCTGCTTTCCGGTGGGGTGTGTGCCGGTCTCTTCGCCCTGTTGACCAGGGTTGTTCTGACAACCCCTTGGGCTGAAGGGCCAGAGCCGATTGGAGAAGATGCCACGGTCCGAATCGGTGAGCATCTTTTCACCGACTATCTCCTTCCTTTCGAGCTGGCCTCAGTTCTGCTGCTCATGGCCATGATCGGAGCCATCGTGCTGGCACGCCGCGATGTTCAGGCCGTCGATCCAGGAACTGGCGAGATTGCCGATCAAGGCCTGATTGAAAAGGCCCGGACTCCCTTGCTGGTTGATCAACCACCTTCCTGACCTTTCCCTGCTTCTTGTCATGCTCTCCGAGCTGCTGTCTGGTTCTGTCCCTCTAGAGGCCTATTTGCTTGTTGCCGCGGTTCTCTTCTGCACAGGGGTCTGGGGTCTGATCAATAGCCGCAATGCTGTGCGGGTGCTCATGAGCATCGAGCTGATGCTCAATGCTGTGAACATCAACCTGATGGCGTTCTCCTCTTACGTGGATGGTCAGTTGATCCGCGGTCAGATCTTCTCAGTGTTCGTGATCACCGTCGCGGCTGCGGAAGCCGCGGTTGGCCTGGCCATTCTTTTGTCGCTCTATCGCAATCGCGTCACAGTGGACATGGAACGCTTCAATCTTCTGCGCTGGTAGGGCCGGCGCCCTCATCATGCGTCTGCAACGGGTCTGGTTGATCTACAGAGCTGAAAGTCCTCTGGCTCTGAAAGAGGCTCGGTCCTGTGCCAAGACGCTGGAGGCACTTGGGGTGACGGTGTCCGTGGCGATGAGCGGTCTCACGGCGGATCCGTTCCCTGGTCTGCTGGCGTCAGAACCTGAACTCCCTGACCTGGCAGTAGTGCTTGGAGGCGATGGCACAGTTCTTGGTGCCGCACGGCATCTGGCTGTTTATGACGTGCCGATCCTCTGTTTCAATGTTGGTGGTCATCTCGGTTTTCTCACCCATGAGCCTGGGCTGATTCGGCGGGACGATCTGTGGCGACGCCTCCAGGATGATCATTTCGCGATGGAACGCCGCATGATGCTGCAGGCTGTCGTGAATCGGGCGGATGATCTGAACTGTTCCGTGTCCGGAGACGGCGGTCAGGTCACGGATGACATCGAGCGCCACTGGGCCCTGAATGATTTTTATTTGCGTCCGTATCAGGAGGATCTAGCGCCCACCTGCACCCTTGAACTGGAGATTGATGGGGAAGTGGTTGATCAGGTGCGTGGTGATGGTCTGATTCTGGCGACCCCCACCGGCTCAACCGGCTATGCCATGGCAGCGGGAGGACCCATCCTCCACCCAGGCATTGATGCCATCATCGTCAGCCCCATCTGTCCGATGAGCCTCTCCAGCCGTCCCGTGGTGCTTCCCCCCAGGTCGAGATTGGTGATTTGGCCCCTTGGAGACGGCTATCGACAGGTGAAGCTATGGAAGGATGGCGCGAGTGGTCCGGTGATGAGTCCAGGCGAATGCTGCGTGATTCAAAGGGCTGCTCATCATGCCCTGATGGTTCAGCTCGAGCAGTCGCCCTCTTATTACCGCACGCTTTCGCGCAAGTTGCACTGGGCCGGCAGCCTGGTCGACACGATGCCCTCGCCCAATTGATCAATCAGCCATGCCCCTTGAGATCGAACGCCGTTTCCTGGTGATCGGGTCTGGCTGGCGTGCCCATGCAGGAGAGCCGCAGCACCTCCGCCAGGGCTATCTGGCTGCCAGTGAGAAAGGTTTTACGGTGCGGGTGAGACTGAGGGCGGATGGGAAAGCCTGGCTCACCCTTAAGGCACCAGCGGAGGGCATCGCCAGGCACGAATTCGAATACGAACTGCCATCTGCTGATTCCGAAGCTCTCTGGGATCTTGTGCCCCATCGGTTGATCAAGACCCGTTTTGCCCTGTCGCTTCCAGGCGGTGAATGGGTGGTGGATTGTTTTGAAGGAGACAACGCTCCGCTTGTGCTGGCTGAGGTGGAGCTCCGTGACGCCGCGGATTCATTTGATCGACCAGCGTGGTGTGGTCAGGAGATCACCGGCGAAGGCTGCTGGAGCAATGCAGCACTGGCTTTTCAGCCGATTTCAAGCTGGCCTCTTGCCATGAGGCAGCGCCATGGCCTGAAGACAATCTGAGCAATCACGCCGCGACCCCTTGAAAGAGTCTTTGGTTTTCCTTTAGATTTGGGGCGGGAAGCGTGAAGTTTCTAGTGCACGGCCTCTACGACCACGACGGAATTCTTCGGTTCATCGGACTGGACCGGGAGGCCTGTGTGGCGTATGCCGAGTTGTTCGACCTTTCCTTGGCTCGATGCTCGCTGATGGATCTGCCCTTGCCTCTGCCGTTGGCGGTCAGGACGCGTCAGCGGATGATTCCGGGAGCAGGCAGCAGTTGAAGCCGTCACGGCAGATTTTTCCGTGATCCATCGCCCAGTTGAGCAGGGCAACTCTGTTCTTGGAGCCAGTCTTGGTGAAGACGTTGCTCACATGATTGTCGACCGTGCGTTTGCTGATGGTGAGTCGCTCGGCAATCTCCTGGTTGGTCAATCCCTCAGCAACCAGTTCAATGATTTCAACCTCCCGTGTCGAGAGTGAGATGTTCGAGGACCCCGGTCCATCGCCATTCACCATGCTGGACACCGACGAGTCTTCCTAATCCATCCTAGGCATTCATTCCTGACCGGCGATCTTCCATAGTGGCCATCAGAAGCATTTGAAGGGTTTGGGTTCAGCGCTGCAGCGCAGTCTTGAGGCTGGTGCCGTCACCGTCACCGCAGAAGTGATGCCGCCCCGTGGGGGAGATCCCAGTCATACCCTGGCCATGGCCAATCTTCTGCGGGATTGGGTTCAGGCCATCAATGTCACTGATGGCAGTCGTGCGGTGATGCGCATGAGCAGCCTGGCTGTTTGCCGCCTGCTTCTTGATGCCGGCCTAGAGCCTGTGCTGCAGATGGCGGGGCGTGATCGCAATCGAATCGGGATTCAGGCGGATCTGCTTGGTGCCCATGCGCTCGGCATCCGTAATTTGCTCTGTCTCACGGGGGATTCCGTGAAGGCCGGTGACCAACCCTCCGCTCGCCCGGTGCATGAACTGGAGTCGGTGCGGATGCTGCAGCAGGTCAGTGCTTTCAACCGTGGTGAGGACCCCGTGAAAGAGAGCCTGCCTGATGGCCCCACCGCATTGTTCGCAGGCGCTGCAGCTGATCCGCACTGTGCCAGCTGGTCGGGACTCAAGCGCAGGCTGGAGCGTAAACGCGAAGCCGGAGCCCGTTTCGTTCAGACCCAGATGGTGATGGATCCACTGGTCCTGGAGCGTTTCTGCCGTGAGATGGCTGATCCGATGGAGCTGCCTGTCCTGGCAGGCGTGTTCCTGCTCAAATCGGCCAAGAATGCCAGTTTCATCAACAACAAGGTGCCTGGAGCCAACATTCCCGACCACCTGATCGCGCGACTTGAGGCTGCTTCAGATCCTGCGGCGGAGGGTGTCGTCATCGCCGCTGAGCAGGTCCGTCAATTCTCTGGAATTGCACAGGGGGTCCATGTCATGGCGGTGAGAGCGGAACAGAGAATTCCTGAAGTGCTGGAGCGAGCCGGTCTCAGCTCGCAGCTGTCGTGAGGTCAGTGCCAAGCAGTTCGGCCATGGCTTTCTGCTGAGGGGATGGCTCGACAAGATCCTGGCGCCTGGCATCGGTGATCAACCAGTCGAGAGCAGCTTCCTGGAGGTCGAAATGATCGCCGTTCTTCCCGACGCAGTATCGGCCGAACACCAGTTTTTCAACGAGCTGAACGCCCGCGCCGATGCGGGAGTAGTCGAAGATGATCGAATTATCGATCGTGGCGCCTTCGCAGATGTGGCAGCTGGGACCGATCATCGTGGGCCCAATCAATGTGGCTCCATCTTCGATCTTGGTCATACCCCCGACATAGACAGGACCCTGAACATCGATTCGGTCCCAATTGGCCGCCACATTCAGGCCGGTATAGACCCCTGGACGAACTTCTTTGCCTGGGATTCCCACTTGGCGAACATCGCCCTGCAGCACGCTTCGGATCGCTCGCCAGTAGTCAGGAACCTTGCCAATGTCGACCCATTCGAACTCCATGGGCAGTGCATAGAAGGGTGCGCCGACCTCCACCAGCTTGGGAAACAGATCTGAGCCGATATCAAAGGACTCGCCCGAGGGAATGTGTTCGAAAATCTCCGGTTCGAACAGGTAGATGCCCGTGTTGATCGTGTCGCTCAGAGCCTCATCCACCTTTGGCTTTTCCTGAAAAGCCTGGATTCTTCCCTCTGCGTCGCTCACGACAACGCCGTAGCTGCTGACCTGTTCTTTCGGGACACGCTTGGTGATCAGGCTGGCGAGAGCACCCTTCTCCCTGTGCCGCCTCACCGCTTCGGTGAGATCGAGATCGATCAGAGCATCGCCACACAGCACCACGAAGGTGTCGTCGAAGAACGTCTGAAAATCCTGGATTTTCTTCAGTCCGCCAGCGGAGCCGAGAGCATCACCGATCAGCTCACCATCTTCGATACGCCCTTCGAAGCTGTAGGCGATTTCAACCCCAAAGCGCTGGCCGTCTCGGAAGTAGTTCTCGATTTCCTCGGCGAGGTGGGACACATTGACCATCACCTCGGCGAAACCATGCTCTTTGAGCAGTTCCAGCAGAAACTCCATCACCGGCTTCTGCAGGATCGGAATCATTGGTTTCGGGATCACGTGTGTGATCGGCTGAACCCTTGTGCCCTTGCCCGCGGCCAGGATCATCGCCTTCATCGGCGTTACAGGCTTACAACGGATAAGCCAACATAAGGGTGTGGTTAAGCGGCCACGGCAGCCTCGGCCGGCACGACAGCTGGCACGTCGAGACTGGTCAGTGGCATCTGGGCCATGGTGCCAGGGGCAAGCAGACGCTTGAGCCGGATGGGGCCATGCAGTGATCCCTCCTGTTCAAGTTCCACCTGGCCCTGTGAGGACAGGAAAAGAAGCGCCCAGAAAACGCCTACGCGGTCCTTATCCAGATCGTCGTCGGCAATTTCGTTCCACTGCGTCACCAGGTTTTCGAAATTGACCCATTGCAGAGCTGCTTCCCAGCCGTTCAGGAAGACACCCATGGCAGCGGTGGTTTCCGGCAGTTTCTCCCGATGAGCAAGAGCAGCCACCTGAGCAATCGCTTCCCGATTGGAGTAGCGCTTCTGACGCTGGCGCCGGCGCATCTCCAGTTCGTCTGATTCGAGCTGTTCCGCAATCGATTCCAGTTGTTCGATCAGTTCGCCAAGCGTGACCGGCCGCCGCAGCGGTGGTGGTGCCACCGGTCGGCGTTGCAGATGCCGCTCAGGATGGCGCGGGATGTTGAAGCTTGGATCCAGCCAGCCCTGGTCAGCAAAATCCGCTTCAAACATTTCCTCCACCTCTGGTTGAGGAGGGAACGTGCTGGCTTCCAGAACTTCCGCCTTCAGGCTCACCAGCACCGACGCTGCCAGGAAGGCTTCACTGCTGTCGGCCAGGTCACGTTCATAGCTTCCGCCATGTCGCTTCAACGTTTCCTCAACCAGGCGAGGGACCTCGATCCGTTGCTTCAGCTGATCCAGAAAGCCATCGACCACAGCGATGACATCCACATCCCATGGATCGAGATCACCTTGCTGGGCTGCGTCTTGAAGCAGGCGTATGGCGAGCCTGGCACCAGCATCAGCTCTCTGACTCAGCCCGGCATCCATCTCAGCCAGCGGCCATCTTCAGGAAAAGTACCGGTGATGGATTGATCGGGCCAGCCCCTGGTTAACCCAGTTCTTGCAAATCTGCCCGCATCAAGAGTCAGGCTGGGGGGCCGGACATCAGCTGGGGGGCTTTGAGCATGGCTGGTGCCAGGCTGCCACTGCGAATCAGTGGTGCAGTGGGTCGGCTGATCACCTCCATGGCTGCCACGTCCCTGTCAACCAGAGCTTCGATCGCGGTGCGATAGCTGTCGGTCATCAGCCGTGGGTAGAGACCAATACCGATGATCGGCACCAGCAGGCAGCCGATGATGTAAATCTCGCGCGGTTCCGCATCCACCAGGTTTGTGTTGGTGGTCAGTTGAGCGTTCTCCTTGCCGAAGAAAATTTCCCTCAACATTGAGAGCAGATAGATCGGCGTCAGGATGACTCCGATCGCAGCCAGCCCGTCGATCACGATTCGGAAGCTCAGCGTGTAGGCCTCATCGGTGGCGAAGCCTGTGAACACCATTAACTCGCTGACAAATCCACTCATGCCAGGGAGTGCCAGCGAGGCCAGGCAGCAGACGGTCCACAGCGCAAACATGACCCGCATTTTCTGGCCCACGCCACCCATCTCATCGAGCTGGAGCGTGTGGGTGCGGTCATAGGTGGCACCCACCAGGAAAAACAGGCTCGCCCCGATCAGGCCATGGCTGATCATCTGCAGCATTGCACCGCTTGTTCCCAGAGCGCTGAAACTGCCAATGCCAATCAATACAAAGCCCATATGGCTGATGGAGCTGTAGGCAATTTTGCGTTTGAGGTTGCGTTGAGCGAAGGAGGTCAGTGCTGCATAAATGATGTTGACCACCCCCAACACCACCAACAGCGGTGCGAACTGGGCATGCGCTTCAGGCAGCATTTCGGCGTTGAAGCGCATCAGGGCATAGCCGCCCATCTTCAGCAGGATTCCCGCCAGCAGCATGTGCACCGGGGCGGTCGCTTCACCATGCGCGTCGGGTAACCAGGTGTGCAGAGGAACGATCGGTAATTTGACTCCGAAGGCGATCAGCAGGCCGGCATAACAGAGCAGCTGAAATCCCGTGCTGAATCCCTTCTGTGCCAGCACGGTGTATTCAAAGTTGGGTGTGCCGCCACCCATGAAGCCCATGGCCAGCGCTGCAAGCAGGATGAAGAGCGAGCTGCCTGCTGTGTAGAGGATGAATTTGGTGGCGGCGTACTGACGCCTCTTTCCCCCCCAGATGGCAAGCAACAGGTAAACAGGCAGCAGCTCCAGTTCCCAGGCCAGGAAAAACAGCAGCATGTCCTGAACGGCAAAGACCGCGATCTGACCTCCGTCCATGGCCAGGATCAGAAAAAAGAAAAGCTTGGGCTTGAAGGTGACCGGCCAAGCTGCCAGGACTGCCAGAGCAGTGATGAAGCTGGTGAGCAGGATGAGAGGCATGGACAACCCATCTGCCCCAACGGCCCAGGTGAGTCCCAGATTCGGCAGCCAGCTGACCCGTTCGGAGAGTTGCAGGCCGCTGAAGCTGGGGTCATAACCGCTCAGATAGGCCCCCACCGTGATGAGAAAGGTGATCAGGGCGATAGCCAGAGCGAACCAGCGAACCTGTTTCCCCTCACCTTGATCAGGAATGAAGGGGACGATCAGCGCTCCAACAATGGGGAAGAGGATGGAAAGACTCAGCCATGGAAACTGAGCTGGAATGATTCCTGCTGCGATATCGGCTGCAGGATCAAAGGGAGCACTGACGGCAAATTCCAGCAACGAACAGGCCTTTCACCACTGATCGGAGTGTAGAAATCCTGGCAGCACTGGCACTGAGTCGATAGGCGTTGACACACATCAGCGGCATTGATGTGCTGATCTGCTGATCAGGGCTCTCTAGAACCCTGCAAATCAGGGGGGCCGTTGACCATCACGACAGATGCAACTTGTGGGGTTGATGACATGTTTGCTGCATTCATCCCGGTTGCCGAAGAGGTCAAGAACCTCTCTGGCTAGCAACAAAAAAGCTTCCCGATTGAGGGAAGCTTGAAGTTCTCGAAGCATCAAAGCGATTGCCGAACCCCTATCTGTGGGGCCTGCAATCGCTGCTGAGCTCAGGTCAGAAACGGAAGGAGGTCTTCACTAGACCGCCGAACTGATTGAAGCTTTCTCCCTGCGTTGCAGCTCCCAGAGGACGGCTCAGGTAGAAGAGAGCCGGAGTCACGGAGATGTTGTCTGTCACCTGGAACTGATACCAGAATTCCCAGGCGTACTGACCATCGCGCGCGAGATTGTCCTCCGCGCTGGATGAAGATCTCCATGCAGCGGCATCAGGATCTCCGGAGAGATCAATTCCGGTCACGAATGCCTGCTGACCCACAGCCATACCGGCGTTGTTGCCCTTCAGGAAGACATCGCTCCACTGAAGGCCCACATACCAGGACTGTGAGGTGGCCGAATCAAAGTCGTATCCGAACAGCTTGCTGTCATCGACACCGGTGGTGGAGCTGAGGCCCCAACCGGTGCTGATGGAGGGAATGAAGCCCGACTCTTCCGGTTGCCACCAAGCACTCAGACCGAAGTTGTTGCTGTTGCCCAGAAAGCCAACCTGTGTGGCGAGGGGAGTCCCTGTGGACTCGTAGACGCTGCCCCAGTTCTTGGAGCTGTAGGTGTAAGCCGCAGCAAGACCCCAGTTGGAATCTGCATAGGCCAGCTGCACCGTGCCGGTTCCGGACGCACCGTCGGTGGCGATGCCCCCATCGTTGGGATTGCCCTCAGAGCCGTTGGTGGAAACGTAGTTGGCACTGATGCTGAAGCCGTCGTTGCTCCACCAGACACCGGCACCAGAACCAAGATTCAGGCTGTAGGCACCGGGGGCACCTGCATAGGTGAAGTAATCCAGGATGGTGTCAGAGGGGTACGCACTCGGCCAGACGGCGAGCATGTCGTCCTGACGAACTTTTCCGCCGGCTGTGACCGTGAAGGAGCTGCCGACAGGGAACTGGTAGTACAGCCTGTCAATGTTGAGGCCGTCGCCTTCTTCAAAGGCCACTTCAAGGCCGGACGCTGTCTTGTAGTAGGTCTCAGCGCCGAAGGGGCTGCGAATGCCCGTGGACGCACCAAAGCCAAAGGCGCTGGTATCGAAGTTGCCGGCCCTCAGACGCGTGCGCAGCAGGTCCTTGCCGGTGAAGCTGGTATCAAGATCAATCTTGATGTCGTAGTTGAAGGTGACCGCACCCAGATTGGCGTTGGCGATGTCGGACATTGACCCGCTGTTGTTCACAGCGGGATTGGAGCCGAACTGACCAAATTCATTGGCGTCACCGCCGTAGCTGCTGGCGCCGATCACGAAAGTGGTGTTGCCCTTCATCTTCGTGGTGGTGGAGAACTGGGTGGCTTCCAGTTCGCCCACGCGAGCTTCCAGACCGTCGACACGGCCCTTGACGATGGCGAGTTCCTTCTCGAACTCCTTCATCAGACGCTTGAGCTCGTCGGTCACTTCAGTGACGCGGTCGAGACAGGCGTTCAGCAGTGCGGCCGCTTCAAAGCGGGTCATCGCACGGTTGCCGCGGTAGGTGCCGTTGGGGTAACCGGCAACACAGCCGTAGCGCTCGATCAGGTTGCTGAGAGCCTGATAAGCCCAGTCGGTCGGGTAGACGTCAGAGAACTGGGTGATGCTGGTGACTTGATCGACAGACACCGCGCCCTCGGACACGGAGGCGTAGTCGGAAACACCGGCAACATTGACTTCAGTTGCACCGGCAGCCACAGGAGCCAGCAGGCCCAGGGCAGCGGGAGCAACCAGCAGTTGCTTGAATAATTTCATGGGAATGGCTCCTCACACACAGAACCGGCACATGAAGCGCCATCCATAAGTTGAGGCTTGTTCAGGTTGAACGCTGCGAGGGTTGTGCCAGCCGCGCACTTGACTCAGGGCCGTTGCGAAAGTGGACTCTCATGAACAAGTCCAGCGACTGGCAAGGGTCCAATGAATCCTTGAGATGACACGATTCAGTTGATCGGGCCACCCAGTACACCAAAGAGCACCACCAGTCCGATCACACCACCGAACACAATCAAGGCATAAAACTGAGCGCGACCGGTTTCGAAGTATTTGAGACCTTCGCCGCTGCCCAGGGTGAGAAGGCCTGTGAGATTCACGACTCCATCCACCACCTTGGCGTCGACTTCGAGCACTTCTCGGGCAATCTTGCGGCTGCCGCGGACAAAGAGCTTGTCGTTGATGTCATCAAGATACCACTTGTTGGCGAGAAAGGCGTTGACGGCTGGAAAACGAGCTGCCACCAGTTCACCCAGATCGATTCGACGCAGGGCGTAGGCGAGCACAGCCACGCTGATGCCGAGCAAGGAGATCGCAACGGAGGCTCCTGCCAGAGGCAGGAATTCTCCCCAGCTGAAATGCTCCGCCATCTCAAGGGCTTCTTCAGGGTCGAGCAGTCCGGCAAAGCGGCTATTCCAGGGGGTGCCAAGCAAACCGATCAGGACGGAAGGGACCGCGAGCACCACCAGCGGCAGCGTCATCGGCCATGGCGATTCATGCAGGCTGCCCGCATGGTGGGCGTGTTCCTCATCCACTGCTTTGCCGGCGGCAGCCATCAGCTGGGCCTGCATGGCTTTGTCATTGCCGCGGAACTCTCCCTCAAAGGTGAGGAAGTACAGGCGGAACATGTAAAAGGCAGTCATGCCGGCGGTCAGAAAACCCACGGCCCAGAGGATCGGAAAGGCTTCAAAGGCCTGGCCAAGAATCTCGTCTTTACTCCAGAAGCCTGCCAGCGGAGGGATGCCACTGATCGCAATGCAGCCGATTAGGAAAGTGATGGCTGTGATCGGCATCTTTTGACGCAGACCACCCATGAGTCGCATGTCCTGGGCGAGCACCGGTTCATGGCCGACCACATCCTCCATGGCGTGAATCACGGATCCCGATCCCAGGAAGAGCATCGCCTTGAAGAAGGCATGGGTCACCAGGTGGAACATGCCGGCCACAGGGGCTCCACAGCCCATGGCCAGCATCATGTAGCCCAGCTGGGAGACGGTGCTGTAGGCCAGTCCCTTTTTGAGGTCCATCTGGGTGAGGGCGATCGATGCACCCAGAAAGCAGGTGATCGTGCCGGTGACGGCGATGAACACCCCCACGCTGGGGAACTGGCTGTAAAGCGGTTCAAGCCGTGCAACCAGGAAAACCCCAGCAGCGACCATCGTGGCGGCATGGATCAGTGCAGAGATCGGTGTCGGTCCTTCCATCGCATCCGGCAGCCAGACATGCAGAGGGAACTGGGCGGATTTCGCCATCGGGCCCATGAACACGAACAGACAAAGAGCCAGTGCTGCCCAGCCAGGAACCATTCCACTGCTCACACCGGTTGAAAGCCCATCGGCGATGCCCTGGAAGTCGAAACTGCCTGTTGCCCAGAAGAGACCCAGAATGCCGAGCAACAGGCCGAAGTCACCAACCCTGTTGACCACAAAGGCTTTCTGGGCGGCATGCGCTGCGCCATCCCTGTCGTACCAGAAGCCAACGAGCAGATAGGACGACATGCCCACCAACTCCCAAAACACATAGATCTCCAGCAGGTTGGGGCTCACGACCAGGCCAAGCATCGAACTGCTGAAAATGGCCAAGTAGGTGAAGAAGCGCACGTAGCTCTTGTCGTGCGCCATGTAGCCGTGTGAGTAGATCATCACCAGCAGGGCCACAGTCGTGACCAGGGCCAGCATCACCGCGGCCAGAGGGTCGATCACGTAACCCATCGGCAGGATGAAATCGCCAGCGCTGGCCCAGACGAACAGGTGTTCAACCGGTGGGGCGCCTCCCAATTGCTCCAACAGCACCGCATAGCTGATCACTGCGGCAGCTCCGATGCAGCTGATCAACAGCAGCGCCACAGGCTTTCGCAATCGGTTGATCGTGCGGTTGAAGCTGATCAGACCAAGACCAGTGATCAAGGCCCCGAACAGGGGCAGCACTGGAATCAACCAGGCGGAGTCGGCAGCCGAGGGCATCCAGACAAAACAGCTTGCAGCGAGTGTAGGCAGCTCAGTTCAACAGTTCTCCTAGACGCGAGTGCAGAAAGGCCATGCCACCTCTGGGGATGTAGCGATGTGCCCACCAGAACACCCCGATGGCGATGGCAATGCCGAGCTGGGCCGGTCGCACCAGTTCCCGCAAGATCAGCTGTTGGCGTCCATCGATCACCGCGACGAAAGGAACGACGGATGTTTCGGCCTGAAGACTGTCGAACGCCTCGCCGAAGCGCGCCTTGAGTCGTCGGTCGCCATGCCAGACGGCAAATAGATGATGCGCAATCAGACCCGTACAGGTCACCAACATGAAGCTGCTGCCGATCCAGAGGGCATGGCTCATGCACCAGAGAATCTGCCCCACAGCCTGAGGATGTCGGCTGATGCGGATGATGCCGGTGGCGTAGAGCCGCACCTGAGGCTTCAGCACCGCCGGGATCTCGAGCAGGTTGTAGGTGGCTGGATACAGGAACAGGAAACTGATGGCTGTCACGACCCAGATGGAGGGGACCATCCCCGGCACCCCCTGGACATTCCAGATCCGGATGCCGTCGTAGCGGTGAGCCAGGAAGTAGCCGATCACCACCACGGCTGAGGGAATGCTCAGGGCTGCAAACACCAGCCGCCAGGCTCTCGCGCCGATCCTGGCCTCAGCCCGGGTTCGCAAAGCCGCGCCACCGCTGTGGATCACGGCGAAGCCAACGAGCAATCCCAGCATCACCAGGCTGCTGTGATGGATGCCTGCTGTTGCGTCAGCCAACGAGATGCTGCGGGAGCGGTGATTCTGGCGTTCGGCAGGGAAGAGGACCCCTACAGTTTTCGGGCTTCTGCTGTTCGCCGGGCAGCTTTTCATGGCCGATCTGCCCTTCACCCTGGATCAGCTGCGCATCCTGCGGGCCATCGTCAGTGAGGGCAGTTTCAAAAAGGCGGCCGACAGTCTCTATGTCACCCAGCCAGCGGTGAGCTTGCAGATCCAGAACCTCGAGAAGCAGCTCGAGGTGGCCCTGTTCGATCGTGGCGGTCGCAAGGCTCAGCTCACCGAAGCGGGCCACCTTCTGCTCAGTTACTGCGATCGAATTCTCAGCCAGTGCCATGAGGCTTGCAGGGCATTGGACGACCTCCACGACCTCAAAGGAGGTTCTCTGCTGGTGGGTGCCAGCCAGACCACCGGGACCTACCTCATGCCTCGCATGATTGGTCTGTTCCGTCAGAAATTCCCAGATGTGGCTGTTCAGCTGCATGTCCACAGCACCCGCCGCACGGGTTGGAGCGTGGCCAATGGACAGATCGATCTGGCGATCATCGGTGGTGAACTTCCCGCAGAGCTGAATGAGTTGCTGCAGGTTGTGCCCTACGCCAGTGATGAGCTGGCCCTGGTGCTGCCTGTGAAGCACCCCCTGGCCCGTCTGGTGGAGCTCAGTAAGGATGACCTCTATCGGCTTGGCTTTGTGAGCCTGGATGCGCAGTCGACCACGCGCAAGATGGTCGATCAACTGCTGGGTCGTTCCGGATTGGATGTACAGCGGCTGCGCATCGAAATGGAACTGAACTCATTCGAAGCCATCAAAAATGCTGTTCAGGCAGGCCTGGGTGCCGCATTCCTGCCAGTGGTCTCGATTGAGCGCGAGCTCACCGCCGGGACCTTGTTACGGCCAAGCGTCGTTGACCTGCAGGTGCGTCGTCAGCTCAAGTTGATCACCAATCCATCCCGCTACTGCTCCAGAGCTGCCGAAGCCTTTCGCAGAGATGTGCTGCCGGTCTTTGCCAGTGCTGACAGCCCCCTTCGCCAGGGAAGGACTGGCGCCCTGCCTCAGGAGATCATCTCTGAAGAGGCAGGGGAGCGCGATCAGAACTGATCAGCTTCCGGGGTGATGCCCACGGTGTCATCCGCCACACCTCGGGTCAGGAACTTGTTCTGGCTGATGTCGGTTTGGTAGACGCAGCGCACAACCGGTTTGTCTCGCACTGACCCGATGTAGGCGAAGGTGTTCATGCGCTGTTTGCATTCACGTTCCTGAGCGGAAGTGATGGCTCCTTCTTTGCGCAAGACCGCCCAGTTCTCCCTTCGAATCACACATCCAGGCTGCAAGGTCGGCTGGGTGACGAAACTGCTGGATGGATTCAGTGTCGTATACATCTCGATGTCCATCACAAAGGCACTGGCCCCCCACTGTCTGCAGAACTCCGGGTCCGGAACCGCCATGTCCAGTTGTTGAGAGCTGGCGATGTTGCCCTGGTCGCCTTGTGTGGTGCTGGTCACGGCACTACCGATGCCGATCCCCACAATCAGCACCCCTGCCAGCACAGCGATGGTGGCTGTGTTCAAGCTCATGCCGTTTCCACCGCTCTTCGGTGGCGGAGGACCTCCGTATCCCCGGCCGTCTCGGCGGTCATCCCTTCGAGGATCACCTCGGCGACGCTCATCTGATCCGCGGTCATAACCGGAGCGGGAGCGGTCGTAGGGGGATCGACTCACAGCAGTTCAGGTGTTCTGGGAAGACCCATTGAATAGTTGAGGACGCGGCATTCAGGGTTGTAACTCAACTTTCCGGCCTGCAGAAGCTCGCGGATGCATCCTTCGAGTTCCGTGCCGATGCGACGCAGGTTGTAGTCATTCAGCGCCTGGCCGTCATGGCTTTTGACCAGCTCGCGGAAGCGCTGCTGAACGATCTTGATGGTGTCGTCAGACCAGATGAATTCGTTGTCAGGATCCAAGTCAAGGGTGAGCTGACTCGGGTCGGCGACCAGATCACCATTCTCAACCCGCGCCGTGAACAGGCGCACGTGACGGGTGGTGCTCTTCAGCAGGGTCTCGGCCATGAATCAAGCGAAGCGATGTGAACATCGCGCAGGCGTATTGCAAGTGACTTTAGGAAGCGGAGAGGAGACCTCTCCTTTTAAGGTTGTTTTCAACTTGTGTTCAGAAGCATGCGCGTCGCCATCGCGGGGGCCGGTCTGGCAGGTCTTTCCTGCGCCAAGTATCTGGCCGATGCTGGCCATACGCCCGTCGTGGTCGAGGCTCGCGACGTGCTCGGCGGCAAGGTCGCTGCCTGGAAGGACGAGGACGGTGACTGGTACGAGACCGGGCTTCACATCTTTTTCGGGGCCTATCCGAACATGCTGCAGATGTTCAAGGAACTGAACATCGAAGACCGGCTGCAGTGGAAGAGCCATTCGATGATCTTCAATCAGCCGGAGGAGCCAGGCACCTACAGCCGCTTTGATTTTCCCGATCTGCCCGCCCCCGTGAATGGCGTCGCGGCGATTCTGGGAAACAACGACATGCTCAGCTGGCCTGAAAAGATCAGCTTCGGCCTGGGCCTTGTGCCCGCCATGCTGCGGGGGCAGGGGTATGTCGAAGAGTGCGACAAGTACTCCTGGACTGAGTGGTTGCGGGTCCACAACATTCCCGAACGGGTCAACGATGAGGTCTTCATCGCCATGAGCAAGGCGCTGAATTTCATCGATCCGGATGAGATCTCTGCCACGGTCGTGCTCACGGCTCTGAACCGTTTCCTGCAGGAGAAGAGTGGGTCCAAGATGGCTTTCCTTGACGGTGCACCTCCCGAGCGGCTGTGCCAACCGATGGTCGAGCACATCGAAGCTCTTGGCGGTGAGGTTCATCTCGACAGCCCTTTGCGTGAGATCAAGCTCAATGAGGACGGCTCCGTGGCTGCTTTTCACATCGGAGGCATCAAAGGCAAAGAGAGCTTCGATCTCACGGCTGATGCCTATGTGAGTGCTCTGCCCGTCGATCCCTTCAAGTTGCTGCTGCCTGAGCCCTGGAAGCAGATGGACGTCTTCAAGAAGCTCGACGGCCTTCGGGGCGTTCCTGTGATCAACCTGCACCTCTGGTTCGACCGCAAGCTCACGGATATCGATCACCTCTTGTTCAGCCGCTCCCCGCTGCTCAGTGTCTATGCCGACATGAGCATCACCTGCAAGGAGTATGAAGACCCTGATAAGTCGATGTTGGAGCTCGTGTTCGCGCCTGCCAAGGACTGGATCGGACGCTCCGATGAGGAGATCATCGAGGCCACGATGGGCGAGCTCAACAAGCTCTTCCCCATGCATTTCGGCGGCGAGAACCCCGCCACCCTGCGCAAGTACAAGGTGGTGAAGACACCGCTCTCGGTTTACAAGACCACTCCCGGCTGTCAGAAACTGCGTCCCGATCAGACCACCCCGATCAAAAACTTTTTCCTGGCGGGCGATTACACGATGCAGCGTTACCTCGCATCCATGGAAGGTGCGGTTCTCAGCGGCAAACTCTGCGCAGGGGCGGTAGACCGCAAGAGCGATCTACTGGCATCATCGTCCCCTGTCAGTGAGCCGGTCTCGGCCTGAGTCATGCCTCTCGCAGCTCCGGATCTCGACGCAGCCTTCGAGGCCTGTCGTCGGGAGACCGCCGAGTGGGCCAAGACGTTCTATCTCGGAACGCTTCTGCTTCCCTTTGAGAAGCGTCGTGCCATCTGGGCGATCTACGTCTGGTGCCGGCGAACCGATGAACTCATGGACAGCCCTGAGGCCCAGGCTCGCCCGCAGCAGGAGCTCGCCGATCGGCTGAATCGCTGGGAGTTGAAGACTCGCGGTCTGTTCAAGGGCCATGTTGAGGATGAGCTCGATGCGGTGATGGTTGACACGCTCGAGCGGTTCCCTCAGAGCATCCAGCCCTATCTCGACATGATTGAGGGGCAGCGCATGGACCTCACCTGGACCCGCTATCCCCGCTTCGAAGATCTCAGGCTGTACTGCTACAGAGTTGCAGGCACCGTTGGTCTGATGACTCAGGGGGTGATGGGGGTGGATCAGGCCTACAGCTCCGCCCCCTGGAGTGACCGTCCCGATACCTCGGATGCAGCGGTTGCCCTCGGGATCGCCAACCAGCTCACCAACATCCTTCGCGATGTCGGCGAAGATCGCGGTCGTGGTCGCATCTATCTGCCTCAGGAAGATCTTGAGCACTTCGGATATTCCGAGGATGATCTGATGGCTGGACGTCTCAATCAGGCCTGGAAGGATCTGATGGCGTTTCAACTGCGCCGCGCCCGTGAGTGGTTTGATCGCTCCGAAGCCGGCGTGCGCTGGTTATCGCGTGATGCCCGATGGCCCGTCTGGACCTCGCTGCGCCTGTACAGGGGAATCCTGGACGTGATCGAGCGTCACGATTACGACGTCTTCAACAAGCGTGCCTACGTCGGCAAACTCAACAAGTTTCTTGATCTTCCACGTTCTTTTGTGCTGGCTCAGTCTCGCTAGCTCGTCACCCATAAAAAAAACCGGTCATCTCAGATGACCGGTGAGGGAAATCACATCAAACGACTATTTCAGACAGCCGTTTTCTGATTGGCAAGCAGATCCTTGAGCTTGGAGAGTTCACCTGCCCAGCGGGGATCAGGTGCCTCTTCGGCCTTGGCGTCGCTGTGGACAACCTTGTTGACGGCCTTGCGCGCTGAGCCGGGTGCGTGACCGCCACCCTGGCCGCGTCTGCCGCCACCGCCGGCATTGCTGTCTCTCCGTTCAGAGCGCTCTACGCGAAGCGCATTTCCACCGAACTCCTTGCCGTTGAACTGCTCGATCAGGGCATCAGCGACTTTCTCGTCGTCGACATTGGCGAATCCGAAGCCGCGGCAGGCACCGGTTTCGCGGTCGAGAACAGCCTTGAAGCGAATTCCCTCCCCAACGCTGGTGAGCTGAGCCTCAAGCTCTTTGCTCTCAAAATTCTGCGGCAGGTTGCCGATGTAAAGACGCACGCTCATGAAACGGGGAAGGGAAACGGAAGACTGCGTGTCAGGCCGATCGTTGTCGTCACTGCTAGGGCAGTTAATCACAGGACCCATCCGGGTCTGTTGGAACCGACCGGTGGGACAACCAGGATTGCGCTGCTTTGAGCGCCTGTTCGCGGGTCGAAATCCGACCATAAGCACGTTCGAGGCTCAAGTGTTGGATCAGAGCACCCAGGACGGGGCCCGGCGATAGGGAGAGGGCTTTCTGAAGGCTTGTGCCATCAAGTGGGGGCCTGGGATGAAACAGAGGGTCCTGGGGGTCTCGCCATCGTTCCAGCCACTGCTGCTGCAGCGCTTCTGGCCAAGTCAGGATCAGGGCTGGCAGATCCATTTCAAGATCCCTGTGAAGTTGCAGGCGTTCCTCCTCCGTTAAAGCCTCTAAGGCCGGATGTCCCTGCTCAGGAGTTGAACGCCCGATCCAGTAGCGCAGCCGTTCACAACGTTGCAACTGCCGCCGACTGAAGCGAAGTTTTTTGAGGCCGGAATCCGGCAGCAACTGGGTGAGCCTCGCGAGGGGGAGAGCCTGCTGACGTTCGCTTGCTGTCAGCAGTTCGCTTCTCTCATCAACCCTGAGCGGCTTTTCGTCAGGATCGGCAGTGTTCTGCTTTGTCCAGGGCTTTAGCAGCTCCAGGTCCAGGATGGTTGCAATCGCTGGCTCGGCGGCCGGTGCCGCGACGAGCCGCAGCAGTTCAGCCTGAATCCGTTCCGGTGCGGTATTGGGAAGCAGGGAACGGTTGCGGTGCAGCATCTTGAGCGTCTGTGCATCCAGCTGCATCTCCAGTTCCGCAATCAGGCGCAGGCCTCGCAGCAAGCGCAGTGGGTCCTCCTGAAGATTGGCTTCCTTCACCGCGACGACTCTGGCCTTCTGTAGATCCTCAAGACCGCCTGTGGGATCAACGAGCCGTGGGGTGCCATGGAAGGTCAGAGCAATGGCATTGAGTCGGTAATCGCGACGGTTCAGATCGGTCTCCAGCGTCTCCCCGTCTTGTCTGGCGAAATCGATCGTCCAGCCCTTCAGCACAAGGCGGGCCATGTCCCGTTGTTCGTCGAGCACAACGCAGGCGCCACCGAGCTTCCGCGCCAGCTGCCTGGTGCTCTCCAGCGCGTTGTCCGGCACCACAAGGTCCAGGTCGGGGGCATCAGAAAGCCGGTCAAGGAGGGCATCACGAACGGCGCCTCCCACCAGCACTGATCCGCTTGGGAGCTCTGTCGGCAGGACCGGCCAGCTGTCTGGTTTCAGACGCTGCCAGACGATTGCAGCCAACCTGCCCCGATCTCCCGTCAGAATGGAGGTCGAACCGGAGCGGGGGGGCATGTGCATCTGTGTGGACTGCCGCTGGGTGGATCGCTGTCAGGCCTATCACGCTGTGGAGCGGCAGCACGGTGCTCCCCATCTCGCTGAGGCACCTGATCTGAAGCCTGCAGATCCTCGAATCCACATCAGCGTGATGGACCTGCCCGGCGGGCAAGTCGGTGTCGAGTGGGATGTTCGCGGCTGTGGGTCGTTTCAGCTGGAACGAGGGCGTTGGAGCCGACTCAGGCCCGGTGAGGAGGTGCCTACATGAGCGACTGGCTGCTCGCTCTGCACAGCTCCACTGAAACTCTCGGGATCGCACTGGTGGGTGCTGAAGCCCCCCTGCAGGAAGCCCGAGTGGTGTGTCGTTCACTTGGACGGGCTCTGACCAACGAATTGGTGATCTCGCTGCAGCAGCTCCTCCCTTCTGATCAGTGGACCGACATCAAGCGGCTTGCTGTCGCCACAGGACCGGGTGGATTCACAGGGACCCGTCTGACCGTTGTGCTGGCGAGGACTCTGGCTCAGCAATTAGGCGTGCCCCTGCACGGCGTCAGCAGCTTCGCCTTGATGGCTCCCAGGCTGTGCAAGCAGCTCCCGGAAGAGCATCAGCAGGAGCCCTTCTCGATTGTGCAGACCCTGCCCCGACGTGGACAGGTTGCCGGTCGCTACCGGATCGCCAATGCCGAGGTGGAGGAGCTGGAATCGCCTCGCCTGCTCACCGATCGTGATCAGCCTTCCCCCGCCATTCCGATGGACGTGGATGTGGCTGCCGACGTGCTCGAGCTGCTGAGATGCTGCCAGGGCTGTCATGTCCGCGATCATCCAGGTCCCTGGGATCCTGTGCTGCCGATCTACCCCACATCGCCTGTGGGGCCGGTCTGATGGTGCTGGGCGGTCGTTCGCTGCTGCTCTGCGGTGCTGTCCTGGCCGGTGCCGGCATCGGAGGCCCAATGCGACCCTTTGTGGAGGCTGCACTCACCAATCATCAGCCTCAGCGCATCCTGGTGCTCGGCGGCGATGCCGATCGTGAGCGCGTGGGCTTGCATCTGGCACGCCGGATGAATCTCCCTCTGGTGGTCAGCGGCGGGACCAATCCGGAATATGCCCAGTGGTTGATGCGGGATGCCGGTCTGGCACAGGACAGGGTTCAACTCGATTACCGGGCCAAGGACACCCTGGGGAATTTCACCTCACTGGTGGATGAACTGCAGAGCGACGGGGTGCATCATCTGTTGCTGGTCACGAGTGAAGACCATCTGCCGCGCGCGATGGCAGTGGGCGGAATCGTTGCCGGAAGCCGTGGAATCCGGCTCACGGGTGTTCCGGTGAGCTGTGAGCCCAACTGCAGGGATGAAGGCCTGGGAAAGCGCTTCGGGGATGGACTCCGCGCCGTTGCCTGGGTGGTCACCGGGCGGGACCTCAAGCCCTGGGCACGAAGACACTGGCCTCAGCTGTTCAGCGTTCCCTGATCGAGTAAGGCGTTAATCCGTCGCTGGAGTTCGTGTGTGGTTGCTTCCAGGTCTGGTTTGCGCCTGCTGCTCGGGGCCGGAACAGGGGTTCCTATCCGCATTTCCAGTCTGACCAGACGAGGCAGGTTGCGACCCACTCCGAGAGCTCTGTGGCTGTTGAGGATGGCCACAGGCAGAAGAGCAGCTCCGGACCTTGCCGCCAGCAGTGCGGCGCCAGGCATGGGCCGGTTGACACGCCCATCCGACTGTCGGGTGCCATCGAGAAAGACTCCGATGGCCCAGCCTTCGTTGAGTCTTGCGGTGGCTGTGCGAATGGCTTCACGATCACTCGCACCACGCTTGACCGGGTAAGCGCCGCATGCCCGGATCACCCTGCCAAGGATCGGGATGCGGAACAGCTCGGCTTTGGCCATGAACGACACCGGTCGCCCCAGGGCATGGCCCAGCAGGGGTGGATCGAGATGCGACCCATGGTTCGCCACAACGACAAGGGGGCCGTCCATCGGCACGTTGATTTTGCCGCTGGTGCGTCCGCGGAACAGCACCCTGAACACCGGAAACACCAGCAAGCTGCTGACCAGCCTGTAAATGAGACTTGGACGTGGCGCCTTCAATGGCTGGAGGTTGCTGGGTGTGGTCGCAAGGTCGCTGGTCACCTTCAAAGACCCAGATCGCCAGCGCTTGACAGCTGAGAGGTGGTAACCCCTTTCATCGCACGCTTGGCCAGGCCGCTGAGCACGTTCCCCGGACCGATTTCCACCAGAGTGTCCACGCCGGAGGATGTCATTCCCGCCATGGTTTCTCGCCAGCGCACGCCAGTGGTCATCTGGCGACGCAGTCGCTGCTTCAGTTCTTCGGCATCGCGGCTGGGGGTGGGGTCGGTGTTGCTGACGACGGGGAAGCGCGCATCCTCGAAGGCGACACTGTCCAGATGGGAGGAGAAGGCCTCCGCCGCCTCGGCCATGAAGGGGGAGTGGAAGGCACCGGATACGGCGAGGGGAATGGCGCGTTTGCAGGTGAGCGCTTCACTCACTGCATTCACGGCCTCTGGGCTGCCTGACAGCACCACCTGGGCGTCGCTGTTGTCATTGGCAATCACCACACCCTCTGTGGAGTGCACAAGGGTTTCCAGTTGGCTGCGGTCGAAACCGATCACTGCGGTCATCGCTCCTCCACCTGCGCTTGCCATCAGCTCCGATCGGCGTTGCATGAGCTCGAGCCCTGTGGCTGCATCAAACACGCCAGCCGCATAGAGAGCCACCAGTTCGCCAAGGCTGTGACCTGCCACCAGGTCGGGTTGCCTGCCCTGACGCAACAACTCATCCACAATCAGCGATTCCACTGCGAACAGAGCCGGTTGGGTGTTCCGGGTGTCGCTCAGATCGGAGAGGCTGCCGGCATTCGATCCCTCACCCCTGCAGATCGACAGAAGGTCCCTGCCGAGCAGATCGGAAGCGAAAGCGAAGCGTTCCTTCGCTCCAGGCAGGCTGAGGACGGGGTCGGCCATGCCGTTTTTCTGAGATCCCTGTCCGGGGAACACCCAGGCGATCGACATTCACAGTGGCGCAACAGTGCTGGGAGCCTAAGCGGGACCTTGCCAGCGGAACAGCGCCGCTCCCCAACTCAGGCCAGCGCCAAATCCGCTACTTGCCAGCAGGTGTCCTGGCCGGACACGACCCTCTCGCACGGCTTCATCAAGCACCAGAGGGATGGTTGCTGCTGAGGTGTTGCCGTACTGAGCCAGGTTGCTCAGCACCTTGGCCTTGGGAATCGCAAAGCGATCGGCAACTGCATCGAGGATGCGCTGATTGGCTTGATGCAGAAGCAGCCAGTCGATGGTTTCTGGGCCAACCTCACACTGTTTCAGCAGTCTTTGCAGGACTGCCGGCACTTCCCTGACTGCGAATTTGTAGACCTCCTGACCATTCATTTCGATCGGCCGGTAGCCACCTTGTCGATGGCGTGCATCGGCGGCCAGGGGTTGATCACTGTCAAGCGCTGGCAGGTTGAGCACACCACCTCGTGCACCATCGCTGCGTAGCAGGAAACCGAGGAGTTGATCATCATCGGAGGCTTCAAGGGCAACGGCCCCGGCCCCATCGCCAAACAGCACACAGCTTCGGCGGTCATCCCAGTCGACGAAACGACTGAGCTGGTCGGCGCCGATCACCAGGGCTCGATTCATGGCGCCCGTGCGCAGGTATTGCGCGGCTGTGATCAGTGAAAACAGAAATCCACTGCAGGCGGCAGTGAGATCAAAAGCGACCGCATTGGTCGCGCCGAGCGCCGCCTGCACTCCTGGGGCTGAACCGAACAGATCATCCGGTGTGGAGGTCGCCAGTAAGACCAAGTCGAGGCTGTCGGCGGACCAGCCGGCCATCGACAGAGCAGATCGCCCTGCTTCAGCGGCGAGGTCAATGAGGCTCTGATCGGGGCTGCTCACCCGTCGAGTGGAGATCCCTGTGCGGCTGCGGATCCACTCATCGCTGGTTTCCACACGTAGACCCAGCTGGTTGTTACTGATCACCTGAGCTGCCTGGGAGCTGCCGCTGCCGATGAGAGCGACGCCTCGGGAGTGCGGTGATGCTCCAGCCAAAAGAGGGTCCAAGCGGTGGCGTCAGTCAATCACAGTCCCTCAGAACGCCTGTCAGGCAAGCGGGTTGCTCAGACTGATGAATGCTGTCTTTCGAGTATTGCCTCAGTTCACACTGGGAGGTGCGTCAAGCGCGGGAGGTGGCTTTGGCCCCCAGCTGGGCGAGGTGGTCCATGACGCCATGGCTGGCAGCGGAATGGGCCAGGCGCAAGGCACTGACCACTGACAAGGCCTTGCTGCTGCCGTGGCCAATCACGCAGATGCCGTTGACGCCAAGCAGTAAGGCGCCGCCATGTTCAGCATGATCCAAGCGCTTTTTGATGCGCTTGAGGTTGCTGCGCAGGAAGGCAGAACCCACCTTGCCGCGACGTCCGCGGGGCAGTTCGGCTCTGAGCACGCCAAGCAGCACGCTGCCCACCGATTCCAGGAATTTCAGCAGAACATTGCCGGTGAACCCGTCACACACCACCACGTCGAATTCACCCGAGAGCACATCACGACCCTCACAGTTGCCGGCGAAGTGCAGCCGTGATTCCTCGATCAGCAGTGCATGGGTGCGAACGGACAGATCGTTGCCTTTGCACTCTTCTTCGCCGATGTTGAGCAGTCCGATTCTGGGTTTGTGCACTTGCAGCACATCTCTGCAGTAGATGTCTCCGAGTAGGGCGAACTGGTGCAGATAAGAGGGCTTGCAATCCATGTTGGCTCCCACATCGAGAACCAGCACCGGCTGGCCTGGGTCTTTCGTGGGGAACAGGGCGCCGATGGCCGGTCGCTCGATTCCAGCCAGTCGTCCCAGCCGGAAAATGGCGGAAGCCATCACGGCACCTGAGTTACCGGCTGAATACACCGCCTCGGCTTCTCCTCGCTTCACAAGATCCATCGCCACGTTGATGCTGGCGTCTCGCTTGCGTCGCACCACTGTGGCCTCCTCGTGCATTTCTACGGAGGGGCCACTGGTGATCAGTTCCAGAAGACCTGCATCGATCGCCGCATTCAACGCCTCACCAAGTCCGGCGGCAGCGGCGGCTTCCAAAACCCGATCGGTTTCGCCAACGAAGCGGATTTTCACGGCCAGACGCTCGATGGCCTGAAGGCATCCCTCCAGAATCGGTGCAGGTGCGTTATCACCGCCCATTCCGTCCACCGCGACCCACACGCGGTCACGATCGTCGATCTCGAATTCTTCACCGGGGACTCCGCCCTGCAGGCGTCTGAGAGGATCCATCACCGGCTGCAGAACGGAACCGGCCATGGAAGTCACGGAACCGGCCACGTTGCCGGCGGCATTGGCCGAGGTGGTTGCGGTGTCCACGATGGTGGTCACTGCGGCATTGCGCCGATACCAGATCACAAGGCGACGAACAGCCTTGGACCGGCGGGCTTTGATCCTCGGCGCGGCGTCCGGGGTGAGGTCAGGATCCTTCGGGGGCAACGGAATCGACGATGCGCTGGAACAGGTAGCCGGTGCCGCGAGCCGTGAGGATCAGCTCGGGGTTGGCCGGATCGTCTTCCAGTTTGGAACGAAGACGTGAGATATGAACATCCACGACCCGGGTGTCGACGTGGCGTTCAGGGGTGTAACCCCATACCTCCTTCAGGATCTCACCACGGCTGAACGGTTCGCCCGAACGGCTCACGAGCAGTTCAAGGAGGCTGAATTCCATCCCGGTGAGACGGATGCGCTCGTCGTTGCGGAACACCTGGCGCTTGTTGGTGTCGATCTTCAGGTCTGAAACCTGGATCACTCCCGAGTTGGGGATGCCCGCAGCATGCTCTTTTTCCACACGACGCAGCACGCAGCGGATCCGAGCTTCCAGTTCCTTCGGGCTGAAGGGTTTGATCACATAGTCATCCGCACCGAGCTCCAGACCCGTGATCCGGTCAGCGACATCGCCGAGAGCTGTGAGCATCACGATCGGAACATCCGACTCCTTGCGCAGTTCCTGACAGACCCCATAGCCATCCAGCTTCGGCATCATCACGTCGAGAACGACCAGATCCGGGTTGCATTCCTGGAAGCTTTCCAGAGCTTCGGTCCCGTCGCAGGCGGTGACAACGTTGTACCCGATCATCGAAAGCCGGGTTTCGAGGATCCTGCGGATGCTGGCCTCGTCATCCACCACGAGGATGGTTTCCTTGGAGGGTGCTGAGGCCGTCATGTCGCCTGCAAGGAGCGAAGATAGTGCTCACAAATAGGTGATCAGCGGGTTCAGTCGTTCACGTAGCGCCAACTTTCTTCATTATTCGACGTGCCCCGATCGGCCAATCTCTACGTCTGCCAGAGCTGTGGTGCCCAGACACGGCAGTTCTTTGGCCGGTGCAGCAGCTGTGGCAGCTGGAATTCGCTCGTGGAGCAATCGGCACCCAAGGACGACGGCCGTCGCCGTCGTTCCGGGGCCGATCCCGCAGTGGCACCGAAGCCACGTCGATCCACGTCGATGGCCTCGCTCGGCGATCAGCCCCTTGAGCGCATCGGCAGTGGTTATGGGGAACTCAACCGCGTTCTGGGCGGCGGGCTCGTTCCTGGATCACTGGTACTCGTGGGAGGGGATCCCGGGATCGGCAAGAGCACACTGCTGCTGCAAAGCGCGTCGGCCATTGCACGGGATCGCTCGGTGCTGTATGTGAGCGCTGAGGAATCTGCACAGCAGGTGAAGCTGCGCTGGCAGCGGCTCACTGCTGACAGCAGTGATCTGCAGCTTCTGGCCGAGACGGATCTCGAGCTGGTTCTGGAAGAACTTGAGGCTTTGCGGCCTGATGTGGCGATCATCGACAGCATCCAGGCCTTGCATGACGCTGAACTCTCCAGTGCACCCGGTTCCGTTGCCCAGGTGAGGGAATGTGCGGCGGCTCTGCAGAGGCTGGCGAAGCGGCAGAACACCGCCTTGCTGCTGGTGGGGCATGTCACCAAGGAAGGCGCTCTGGCCGGGCCCAAGGTGCTGGAACACCTGGTGGATGCGGTGCTCACCTTCGAGGGAGATCGCTTCGCCAGTCATCGCCTGCTGAGGGCCGTCAAGAATCGCTTTGGAGCCACCCATGAGCTGGGCGTGTTTGAGATGCGCGGTCAGGGTCTGGAGGAGGTCGGCAATCCCAGTGAGCTGTTCCTCAGTGGTGAGCGGGCCAACGGTGTGGCAACGATCGTGGCCTGTGAAGGCACCCGGCCACTGGTGGTGGATCTGCAAGCGCTGGTGAGCTCCACCAGCTATGCCAGTCCTCGCCGGACAGCCACCGGCATTGCCGTCAATCGTCTGCATCAGATCCTGGCGGTGCTGGAGAAGCACATGGGTTTGCCCTTGTCACGGTTCGACTGCTATCTGGCCGTGGCTGGTGGACTGGATGTGGAGGAGCCGGCAGCAGACCTCGGGGTGGCTGCGGCGGTGGTCGCCAGTTTCAGGGATCTGACGCTGCCTGCCGGCACGGTCCTGCTCGGCGAACTGGGTCTGGGAGGTCAGCTGCGACCGGTGGGACAGTTGGAGCTGCGACTCCAGGAGGCGGTTCGTCTTGGGTTCAGACGTGCCGTTGTGCCCCGGGGAAGCGGCCTGGGGTCGATCGCATCCGGCCTGGATCTTGAACTGCTGGAGGCAGGATCCATCACCGAAGCCCTCGTGCTGGGGCTGGGGGTGAATCCGGAGGAGGAGCCGGCTTGAGTCGCTGACACGCCTCAGAAGTAAACGTCAACGTTGCTGCGGCCGCTGGATTTCAGCCAGTTTTCAATGTCCAGATAGCCCCCTGGATTGAGCCGCACGGCCTGGGTCCAGGCCTCAGCCGCCTTGTCGAGCCAGACGTCCGCTTCGTCGCGCCGACCCTCCTCTTCGGCGATCCGCCCGCGCTTTTCATAGATCAGCCCCATGTTTTTCAGGCATGACGGCTGCTTGGGATTTTCATCAAGGGCTTGTTGATAGGTCTCAATCGCTCTGTCTTCCTCGCCGTTGCTCATGTAGATGATCGCCATGTTCTTGAGCGTTTCTCCGCGATCAACCGGGTTCTCCTCGAGCTTGAGGCTCTCCTCATAGTTTTCGAGCGCTTCGGCGTAATCACCGTCGTTCTGAGCAGACAGGCCGTCGCGGTAATACACGTAGGCCTCCTTGGCCCGGGAGTTGATCGGCAGCAGCTTCACGATCAGGTCAGCCATGACCGTGAAGCTCTTGTCGATGAAGTTGTCGTTGCGGTTACTGCGTGGCACGGAAAGCCGGACGGATCAAACCATCCTGAACCCAACTGGTGCTACCTAGCGTGGAGTGGTGTGAACCGTTGAAGTGTCAGCAGCGTCTTCCCATCCCCCTGACCAGAGCGTTCAGACCCACGCGGTGCTTCTGGATGTGGAGGGAATGAAATGTGGGGCCTGTGTGCGTGCAGTGGAGCGCACACTGCTGGCTCAGCCTGGTGTGCAAGAGGCCAGTGTCAATCTTGTGACCCGCAGCGCCTGGTTGCGACTCGACGGTGAGGCAACACCCTCCTCTCAGTCGTTGCTGGATGATGTGCTGGCGGCACTTGATGGCCGTGGCTTTTCCGCGAAGCCCCGTCAGAGCGGTCTGTTCGCCAACGAAACGGAGCCTGAAAGAACCAGGGGGTGGTGGCAGCAGTGGCGACAGCTGATGGTCGCTCTTGTTCTGCTTCTGCTGTCGGTGCTTGGTCACCTTGCCGAAGCTGGAACGCTCGCGCTGCCGCTGATCGGCACACTCGCCTTCCACGCTGCACTGGCCACGGTGGCTCTGATCGGGCCTGGTCGGCCGATCCTGATCAGTGGTTGGTCTGCGGTTCGCAGTGGTGTGCCCAGCATGGACACCCTGGTCAGCCTGGGCGTTGGCAGCGCCTACCTGGCAAGTCTGGTGGCGCTGATCTGGCCGTCGGTGGGCTGGCCCTGTTTTTTCAACGAACCTGTGATGCTTCTCGGGTTTGTTCTGCTGGGGCGATTCCTGGAGGAACGGGCCCGCCGGCGTACGGGTAGGGCTCTGCAGGAGCTCGCGGCGCTGCAGCCCAATACCGCGCGGCTGCTGATGGCGGATGACACGGTTCGCGAAGTGCCCGTTGCGGTGCTCCGGCCGGGCGAATCCATCCAGCTGCTGGCTGGAGACCGGATTCCTGTCGATGGTGTTGTCCGAAACGGCTGTTCGGCCGTGGATCTGTCGAGTCTCACCGGAGAGCCGCTGCCGCTCGAGGCCAAGCCAGGGACGGAGCTCAGTTCCGGCTGCCTCAATCTCGAGGCCAATCTGGAGATGGAGGTTCAGCGCGTCGGCAGTGATACGGCCCTGGCCAGAATCATTGCCCTTGTGGAGGAGGCTCAGGCCAGGCGAGCTCCCATCCAGGGGCTGGCCGACAGGGTTGCAGGCCGTTTCTGCTATGGCGTGGTCAGCCTGGCGCTGCTGACCTTCCTGTTCTGGTGGCAGCTGGGCAGCCGTCTCTGGCCGCAGGTGCTGGAGGTTCCTGTGGTGCTCATGGATCCTGGACATGATTCCGCTGTTCATGGCGCTCTTGGGGCAGGGGCCCAGACGCCGTTCGGTCTCGGCCTTCAGCTGGCCATCGCGGTGCTCGTGGTGGCCTGCCCCTGTGCCCTCGGACTGGCCACGCCCACGGTGATCACCGTGTCTTCAGGACTGGCCGCGCGCCAGGGCTGGCTGTTCCGGGGCGGAGATGTGATCGAGCAAGCCGCGTCCATCGAGCGCATGGTCTTTGACAAGACCGGAACGCTCACCCTGGGTCGCCCGCTCGTGGATGCGGTGATGGCCAGCGACGAACCCGCCCGCACCATCCAGCTGGCAGCCAGCCTCGAACAGACGAGTCGACATCCTTTGGCCCATGCGCTGCTGCAGGAGGCTCAGCGTCTCAACCTCTCGCTGTTGTCGGTGACGGACAGTCGGACTCTTCCTGGATTGGGCATGGAGGGCACACTCGAGTCCATCACTGGACAACTCCGTGTGGGTTCTCCCGAATGGCTGCAGCGGGAAGGCGTGGTGTGGTCGGACAAGCAACAGCAAGCGGTTGAGGAGGCTCTTAAGCGCGGACAGACGCTTGTTGCTGTTGCTCTTGATGCCGAGCCGCTCGGGATGGTGGCGATTGATGACCGCCTCAGGCCGGATGCGCCTGTTGCGCTGCAGCGGCTCAGGGATCAGGGGCTGACATTGGGGATGCTCAGTGGCGATCGTCGTCAGGCCGTTGAAAAGATTGCCCGGATGCTCGGCTTTGCCGATGACGAACTGGCTTGGCAGCTCCTCCCGAATCAGAAATTGGAGCGCCTCGAACATTGGCGCACCAACGAGACTGTGGGAATGGTTGGAGACGGCATCAACGACGCCCCTGCCCTGGCCGCGGCGGATCTGGGAATCGCTGTGGGGACTGGCACACAGATTGCTCAGGACACCGCAGATCTGGTCTTGCTTGGCGATCGGCTCGAGGCTTTGCCGGAAGCCTTGACGCTGGCCAGGCGCACCATGGCCAAGATCCGACAGAACCTGTTCTGGGCATTCGGATACAACATGATCGCTTTGCCCGTCGCCGCTGGCGCTCTGTTGCCAGGCTTCAATCTGCTGTTATCTCCGCCGCTGGCGGCACTCCTCATGGCCCTCAGCTCGGTGTCGGTTGTTCTGAATGCCCTCAGCCTGAGTGTTCGCTGATCATGGCCGGACGTTTTCTGGTGCTTGAGGGCATCGATGGCTGTGGCAAGACCACGCAGCTTCGGCAACTGGCTGACTGGCTCCCAGGCAGTGGTCTGATGCCGGCAGGTGCAACGCTGCATCTCACGCGCGAACCTGGTGGCACACCCCTTGGCCTGGCGTTGCGTGAGCTGCTTCTCAATCCGCCGGAAGAGTCATCTCCAGGTCCCACCGCTGAATTGCTGCTGTATGCGGCAGATCGTGCTCAGCATGTTGAACGTTTGATCCGCCCTGCCCTGAAGCGCGGGGACTGGGTTCTCAGCGACCGTTTTAGCGGCTCCACCATTGCCTATCAAGGTGATGGTCGAGGACTGAATCTGCAGACCATCCTTGATCTGGAGCGGATCGCCACGGCTGGTGTCACTCCGGATCTCACGTTCTGGCTCGATTTGCCATTGAAGGAGAGCCTGAAACGTCGCGGGGCCCGCAGCGATGATCGGATTGAAGCCGAAGGCGAAGCCTTCCTGGCGCGGGTGTCTGAAGGCTTCCAGCGCCTGTCAGCTCAGCGCGGTTGGGCTCCGGTTGCGGCGGACCAGAGCCCTGATCAGGTGCAGCAGCTCATTCGCCGACGTTTGCGCGATTGGCTTGAACAGGCATCGCTGTGACTGAGGGGTTGTTCAGCGAGTTGCAGGGTCAGCCTCTGGCGCAACGCTTGCTCGTTGCTGCTCTTCAGAACGACCGACTGGCTCCCGCCTATCTGTTCAGTGGTCCTGATGGGGTGGGACGACGTCTAGCAGCGCTTCGCTTCCTGGAGGGCCTGCTCGGCGGAGGTGACGCTGTTCCGCGTGAACGCCGGCGCCTGGAAGAGCGCAACCATCCCGACTTGCTCTGGGTGGAGCCCACCTACAACCATCAGGGTCGTTTGATCCCACGATCGGAAGCCGAGTCCACGGGTGTGAGCAAGCGGACGCCACCTCAGGTGAGACTGGAGCAGATTCGTGAGCTCAGCCGATTTCTGGCCCGTCAGCCTCTGCAGTCGCCCAGAGGTTTGGTGATCCTCGAACAACCTGAGGCCATGGCTGAGGGAGCGGCCAATGCACTGCTCAAGACCCTTGAAGAGCCTGGGCATGGTCTGTTGATCCTGTTATCCGCCGCACCGGAGCGACTCCTGACCACCATCCGATCGCGCTGTCAGCAGATCCGTTTCACCCGTCTCAGCGAGAGGTGCATGCATTCAGTGCTTGGACAATTGCCGGAGGGGAAGGGTGAGCAAGCACTCGCACTCGCGGCCACGCATCCTGAACTACTGGCCCTGGCTGGAGGATCGCCGGGGGCCTTGATGGAACATGTGCGGATGTGGAACACCATTCCGGAGGAGCTGAGGCAAAGACTGCAAACTCTCCCCACAACGCCTTTGAACGCACTCGCTTTGGCGCGAGATGTATCTGAGCAATTGGACGGCGATCAGCAGCTCTGGATGATCAATTGGTGGCAACAAACACTCTGGATCGCATCCACGCAGCCTGATCGTCTCAGAAGGCTGGATCGACTTCGCCAGCATTTGTTGTCGTTCGTGCAACCCAGACTGGCCTGGGAAGTGGCATTGCTCAATCTGATTGAGGTTTGATCAGGTTTTTGCTCAGGTTCAGCTCAAGCGCTTGCGCGGCTCTCCTGATCTTTCTGCTCGCGCTCCTGGCGGGCTTGAGCAAGAACGTCCTGCAGGCCCTCCAGCTGAGCCCCTGTCGGAAGCTCCAGGCAATATCCAGCCCCGTAAACCGTTTTGATGAAACGCGGTTTACGAGGATCGGGCTCGAGTTTGGTGCGCAAGTGGCGCACATGCACTCGGATGGTTTCGATGTCGTCGTCTGGCTCATAGCCCCAGACTTCTTTGAGGATCAGAGAAGGCGCAACGGTCTGACCGTGGCGCTGGAGCAGGCAGTGCAGCAGCTCAAATTCAAGGTGGGTGAGGCGTACGGGGCGATCGAACCAAATCGCCTCAAACCGCTCAGGCACCAGGGTTAGCGGGCCATAGCTGAGGATTTCGTGGTGGTTGCTCGTGGTTCCAACCGGTGCCCGATCGCTGCGGCGCAATAAAGCCTTCACCCTCACCTGAAGCTCCTCCAGATCGAAGGGCTTGGTCAGGTAGTCATCAGCTCCGGAGTTGAACCCACTGACTTTGTCTTTCGTTCCACCTAAGGCCGTCAGCATCAGGATCGGGATGGCTGCAGTGCGCTCGTCGCGTCGAAGACGTTGGCAAAGGGTGAGCCCATCGACCTTGGGAAGCATCAAGTCCAGCAGAATCAGATCCGGGCTGTACTGAAGCGCCAGGGCCTGGCCTTTGATTCCATCGTCAGCGCTTTGAACATCGAAGCCGCTGTGCTCAAGGTGACCACTCACCAGTTCACGCATGTCCCGGTCGTCTTCGATCAGCAGGATGCAGGGCTTCATCGACAGAGCAGCAGAGGAAAGAGTGGACGTGGGTATGCCGCGTCATTGCTTGACAGATTCTCTCAAGGTTCTTTGTGGCTTGCATTGATGTCTTGATAAGGACTGAATTGATCTCTCGGGTGAGAACTGCTGCTGCCATTGAGTTTTCGGCTTACTTCGACTTGATTGGGCGTTGCCGCCTCTACAGAAAGTCTTCGGTTTCAGGGGGTGACTGTTAAGGAATTTCCTTTTTTCAAGGCTTTTCAGTGGCCTGATTCAGTTGCTGCAGTGTTCAGTGCTGCTGACAGAAGAGAGGGTATGGGCGCTTTTTGGCCAAAAAAAACACCACAACTCAATGAGTCATGGTGCTGAAAGAGATCAAAGCTCCCCGGGCGGGATTCGAACCTGCGACCAATCGATTAACAGTCGACCGCTCTACCGCTGAGCTACCGAGGAATGTGACGTTGAGAACTTACCCCTCAGCCATGCCGTACCGCAAGGGGTTCAAGGCGACTTCTCAGAGACGGTCCGTTCTGCCAAGCGCCGATCCGTCCTCGTTCCATCCTGGCGGCACCATCGGCATGATCCAGCTCACCCAGTCGGTGGGTGATCCAGAGGGCTGTCAATGGAGACTTGGACCGGTGGCAGAGCTGTTGGACCGTGCTGAGGATCGCTGACTGGCTGGTGGGGTCCAGCAGTGCGGTGGGCTCGTCGAGCAGCAGGAGCGTGGCTTCGCTGGCCAGTGCTCCGGCGATAGCCAGCCTCTGCTTCTGGCCGCCACTCAGTGTGTGAATCGGTCGACCTGCCATTCCTGCCAGGCCAACCTGCTCCATGAGTCGAGTGATTCTTTGGCGCTGTTCCTCGCGGCTCAAGCCGGAAGGAAGATTGAGCAGAAGCTCGCTGCCGCAGCTGGGCAGTAAGAGCTGATGGTCTGGGTTCTGAAAGACAAGCGCTGGCCTCAGGCTTTGGCGAACTAGGCCCGATTGCGGCTTGATGAGGCCGCTTGTGATTCTGAACAGGGTGCTTTTGCCGCTGCCATTGCTGCCGACAAGCATCCACAGTCCCGGTCCAGGAACCTGGAAGCTGCAGCGATCCAGTGCCTTTGTGCCGCAGGGCCAGCTGTAGCTGACCCTTTCAAAACTCAGTCCTGCCTGCGCGGCTTTTTGATCTGAGCTCATGCAGGTTCAGCCGTCCAGGGAGAAGCCCGGACGCTTGCTGCCACCCGCAGCTGCTGTTTTTTCGTAGATCTGCACCGCCAGAAGCTCGCTGGTGAGCACGCTGAGGCGCTTGCCCTCAACCTTTTCGCAGGTGAGCTCGAGCAAGCGGGGCTGCCCCTGCTCGAGCGCCGTCCGCACCTGTTGATAGAGCCCCTCGGCAGCGTCATGTTCCTTGCGCTGCACGGACACGGGCATCGGGCTCATGCGCAGAGCCAGCTCAATCACGTACACAGGCAAATCTCCTCAATCAGCTCATCTTCGCGAATGGAAGGCATGGCTGTAGACATGGGCATTTTTACTCATGTCTTGATGAATTTCTGGATCAGTGCCCACAGAATCGCAGGCTGCAATTAGGCTCAGCACGTAAAGCTTCATGAAGCTCTCTCATGACGATCGCTGTAGGACGCGCGCCACAGCGGGGATGGTTTGACGTCCTCGATGACTGGCTCAAGCGCGACCGCTTCGTTTTTGTCGGCTGGTCCGGCATTCTTCTTTTCCCAACGGCCTATCTGGCCATCGGTGGCTGGCTCACAGGCACCACCTTTGTCACCTCCTGGTACACCCACGGCATTGCCTCCTCGTACCTGGAAGGCTGCAACTTCCTGACTGCTGCTGTGTCCACCCCCGCTGATGCGATGGGTCACAGCCTCCTGCTGCTCTGGGGTCCTGAAGCCCAGGGCGACTTCGTTCGCTGGTGTCAGCTCGGCGGCCTCTGGGCCTTCGTGGCCCTGCACGGTGCCTTCGCTCTGATCGGCTTCATGCTGCGTCAGTTCGAAATTGCCCGTCTGGTCGGCATTCGTCCTTACAACGCCATCGCCTTCTCCGGCCCGATTGCGGTGTTCGTCAGTGTCTTCCTGATGTACCCCCTCGGCCAGAGCAGCTGGTTCTTCGCTCCCTCCTTCGGTGTGGCAGCGATCTTCCGCTTCCTCCTCTTCCTGCAGGGTTTCCACAACTGGACCCTCAACCCCTTCCACATGATGGGCGTCGCCGGCATCCTCGGCGGTGCACTGCTCTGCGCCATTCACGGCGCCACCGTGGAAAACACTTTGTTTGAGGACGGCGAGCAGGCCAACACCTTCAAGGCGTTCGAGCCCACCCAGGAAGAAGAGACCTATTCCATGGTCACCGCCAACCGCTTCTGGAGTCAGATCTTCGGAATCGCCTTCTCCAACAAGCGCTGGCTGCACTTCTTCATGCTGTTCGTGCCTGTGATGGGTCTGTGGACCAGCTCCATCGGCATCATCGGCCTGGCCCTCAACCTGCGCGCCTATGACTTCGTGTCACAGGAAATCCGCGCTGCAGAAGATCCCGAATTCGAGACCTTCTACACCAAGAACATCCTTCTGAATGAAGGTCTGCGTGCCTGGATGGCACCGGCTGACCAGCCGCACGAAAACTTCGTCTTCCCTGAAGAGGTTCTGCCCCGCGGTAACGCCCTCTGATTGCTTCAAACCATCCAAATCAGGGCTCCGCAAGGGGCCCTTTTTTGTTGTCTGCTCGAAGATCCTGACTTCCTAATGTCGGGGAAATGCGGCAGCCGATGCGGTATTTCAGAGGCGTGCGGTTATCACTTTGGTTCATTCGCGGTCTTGGATCCGCGAGCGTGCTTGCACTTCTGGTCGGTCTGGCCCAGCTGGCTCTGATTGGATTCGGGGCCGAAGTCTCAATCGACTCGGGTTGGTTCTTGCTGGCTTTTGTGCTGGCAGCTCTCACGGTATGGGCACGCTCATCGCAATGGCTGAACCGACTTCTGGCGGATAACGACCTTTCAGCCCATCGTGCCCGTGGTCTGGTGGTGTGGCTGCTGGTTGCAGCTGTGGTTCTGCTGATCGTCGTATTGAAGATCAGCGCTGCAGATCTGGATGCCTACAAACGGCTGGTTTTCGGCGAAGGTGGCCTGGTGGAGTGGAGTCAGGTGCTTGTTCTGGCTGCATCCTGTCGAGTGACCTGGCTGATTGGGGCTGATCTCAGGCGTCAGTGGCCGCACCCCTTTCCATGCCTGTTAGCCAGAGGGTTTGCAGTGCTTCTCGGTTTGTTGCTGCTGGAGGAGCTGGCCTGGGGCCAAGTGATTTTTGGTTGGCAGACGCCGGAATCGATCCGATCCCTCAATGCTCAGCAGGAGACGACTCTCCACAACATCGGATGGTTTCAGGACCGTCTTGATCTCTTCACCTTTCTTGCGACGGTTGCCCTGCTAGCGGCGGTTGTGCTCGTTCCTTGGATCTGCAGACGAGCCCTGCGCCATTCCTCAGCGCAACGACGGGCACTTGTGCAGGCATTGATGCCGGCGCCCTACAGCTGGCCCCTCTTTCTGCTGGTGGTCGCTCTGGCCTATTGCGTTGCCACAGAGTCATGGACGGATGTCATCCACAACCGCGATCAGGAATGGGGTGAGCTTGTTCTTTATGGATCCGGCTTGCTGTTGCTTCTCAGGACGCATGTTCTGCTTGGGCCCTCTGAGCAATCGTGCGTCAACTCTTATCAAGGCCATCCGTAGCCTGCTCGGACATCAAGTCAGGGCTGCATGAGCGACCCCTCCTCCACAGGTGATTCAGCCCGTCGGTCATTCCCTCGTCCTGTGCTCCTCATGGCCGGAGGGTTTTTCCTGCTGTGTCTGATCGTTCAGATCTGGCGGCTGGAAAGCCTGAGTGCCACCTATGACCAGGCTTTGTTTTTGCAGGAGCTCTGGTCCACTGCTCAGGGAAGGCCTTTTGAAAGCAGCCTCTCCTCTGTTTTGTCGGGTCCTGTGAAGGTGGGTGGGCAGCTGCCCCGCATCGATTATCTCCACCTTGGTCAGCATGCCAATGCACTCACGCTCTTCGTGGCTCCACTGCTGCTCCTCGTGGGCAGCTGGGCATTGCCGCTGGCTCAGGTGTCTGTGCTGACGGCCGCAGGCCTTGTGCTGTGGCGCATCGCTTCAAGGCGTCTGCCTGAGTCGCTTGCTCTGAGGATCACCGCCGCTTATTACCTCAGCGGCGCGGTGATCGGACCTGCACTGGAGAACTTTCACGACCTCATCTGGTTGCCACTGCTGGGATTCCTGGTCGTGGAGGCGCTGCTGGAAGATCGTCGTGGTCAGCTGATCATCACAGCACTGTTGTTGTTGTTGGTTCGTGAGGACAGCGGTTTGGTGTTGTTTTCTCTCGGGCTCTGGGGTCTTGTGCGGAGGCCAGGTCTGCGCTGGATGTCGGCCTGCCTGATGCTGATCTCGTTTTTCTGGGTGCTGCTGGTCACAGGCTGGGTTCAGCCGGCGGTGGATTCCTCGCTGTCTGATCGCTTCCTCCAGGAGAAATTCGGACATCTCGTGAAGGACGTTTCAGGTGGCACGTTTGCGGTGATGCTCGGCATGCTCCGCCAGCCCTTGGCGTTGCTTCAGGCGATTGTGTCTCCGCCTGGAAGCACGCTCGGGTTCTTGCTTGCCCTGAGTCTGCCGTTGCTGTTCATTCCCCTGCTGTCGGTTGATTCATTGCTGCTTGTCGCGGTGCCGCTGTTCATTGCGTTGGTCTCCCAGGGACGTTCAGCGCTGTCAGTCACGCTGCGTTACGTGCTCGCACTGGTTCCAGGTCTCTACTTGGGGGCAGTCCTCTGGTGGCAAGCGCATCCTGCGATCTGGTCCAGGCGATGGATCCGTCGATGCTGGACAGGCGCGCTCACTCTCGGGCTTGTACTCACCTTGGTGGCCAACCCTCATCGCAGCCTTTCGGCACTCGTACCGGATAGTTTTTCCCCCTGGGTGCATGTGCCTCCCGCCGAGATGCTTGAGCGCAGGGCTGCTGCACTCGATGCACTGGCCTTGATTCCGGAGCAGGCCTCAGTTGCAGCGGATACGCCCCTTTTGCCGTTGTTGGCCCAACGGGAGGTGGCTATTCGCTTCCCGAAACACATCCACTACCGCGACCGAGATGGTGAACCGCAGACCGTTGATTGGGTGGTGGCATTCCCAGGGTTTTATTCACCGCTTGCACCGGTGTTCGATCTTGAACACAACAAGCAGCGTTCCATTCGGCGTGAGTTGAACAAGCTCACGGAATCCGGTGAGTTTCAGCTCGTTCAGTGCCGTTCAGGAACAGTTGTGTTGCAGCGACAGGCTGATGTGCACCGATCAGCATCCAACGAAGCCAGCTCGGTCAGGGATTGTTCGTGGATTGAAGGATGATCTCTGCAGAAATGAATTAAAAGTCGGCAGGTAGATGCTTCAGAGGAATCAGATAAGTCTGATGTTTTGCATCAATCCAACTGTCCTTGCTTGATGACGCAAGACCTCGAAGTGTCTTTTGGTGAGCTTCGGGCATGGCCTGATAGGTCGCTTCCCAGAGAAAGCTTCCTGCCAGATGCGTCGCACCCGCTCGCTTCAGTTTTGCAATTCGCGATGGTGAAACTTTGCCGCTGGAGATCAGCCAACCCTGCCGACGAGCGAGGTTGAGAAGCGTCGGGTCAGGGCCAGTCACCGTGATGATTCGAGCATCGCTGGGCAGCTCATGGCGGATGGTCTGGGCAAGTGGCATCCAGGTTCTGCTTTGGCGTGCCTCCACAGCCCAGTAATCCAGCGAAAGCACAAGCATGCTGACCGCTAGCCAAAGCCCAAGAAAGGCCCACACCACCTGGCCGCTGCGCTTTTTTTGCCAGGAGTCCCAGCCCAATCCAATGAGCGGTGATGTGAACAACAGCAGCGGAAATTGGTAGTACTCGTGCACTGTGCTGGATCGCATGGTGGCGAATGTGCAGAGCAGCAGCCCGATCAGACCTCCGATCGCGATGCGTCCTCCGCCTGTCGACCAGCTGCGAATTCCACCAAGAATCAAGAAAGGGATTCCGATCACACATAACACCCTGATGCCGATTCGGAGGCTCAGATTCAGCCAGCTGGACAGATTCAAAATCAATCCGATATTGCTGCGATCGCTGTCTTCCCCCCAGAATCCGAAGCTCAGACCGCTCGCTTCACCAAGGTGGTAAGCATGGAAATACCACGCTGAAACAATGACAATCGATGTGCCGCAATACATCCAGAAACCCGAGGTTCGAAGCAGATTGAACAGCTTCTTGAGCATGAAGCGGAGAGAATCCGCCTGATCCTGTGGAGCTGGGTTTAGATGCACCAGTAGCAATGGAAGCCCCAGCCAGAGCAAAGGGATGACTTTGATCAGTGCGGCAGTTGTAAAAAACAGCCAACTCAGAATTAGCCCTGTTTTTGATTGTTGACTGCTCCAAAAACTGTGGCATTCGAGTGCAGCAGCAGCGCAAAACAACATCAGTGCTTCTGCTTGAAAGCCGCGGCCGTAATAGACCCCCAGAGGAGCCACAGCCATCGCCATTCCGCCCCACCAGCCAGCTGTGGGATTAAACCAACGTTGACCAAGCCGAATGATGAGCCAAATCGTTAATCCGCTGCAGATGATGGAGAGACAGCGCCCCAGCCATTCGTGAAGGCCAAAGACTTGATAGAGCTGACTCGTGAGGTAAGGGAAGATTGGGAACTCTGATTCCACATGGCCAGCGGATGCGCCACCCCAGTCGATTTGCGGGAGCCAGATTGGAGTCTTTGAGAGATGGAAATGTCGAGCCATGGCGGCCGTGTCTGCCTGCCGCCAGCTGTGAATTCCGGTGATGGGCATCCAGGCTTGAATGCTGCGAAGGATGATTCCCAGAGTGATTGGAATCCAGATTGCTGCAGCAGGGAAGGTTTGCTTTTGGCTGCCAAAGCAACGCACTGTCATTGAAGAAGTGGCTCAGGGGGTGTTCCAGACAAATCGGGATGAAGCAGCGTAATTCCAGATGTAAACCACAATGATTCCTGAGAGCTGTGCCGCAACAGCATTAGCCTGAACCAGATTGTAGAAAACAGTCGCCAAGCCAATGTTGGCGAGTGAAGGAAGAGAGGCTACGAGTAAAAATTTGAGTAGGCCTTTAAGCAGTCGACTTCCGTGTTGGCGTCGGTCTTTGAAGGTCAAGCTGTTGTTGATCAGATAGTTTGAGCTCGCGGCTGAAATCACAGCAACAGGCAAAGCTTGTTGAAAGCTCAGTCCAAGAGCCATCACGAACCACGTGATGATGAGTTGAACGGCAACACCAGAGATCCCCACAAGGCCAAAGCTGATCGCTCGCCGAGGTAGAAGTCTGAAGAGGGCTGTATGGATCAGTGATACAGCAAAATCCCAAAGCACGGCATAGTCCAGCTTGGAGCTTCCATGCAGGCGTGGTTGAAAGTTCAATGGAATTTCGCTGACTTTTAGATTTCCTTTGCTGATTGCTAGAAGTTCATAGAGGAACTTGAAACCGTTGACATCGACTTTTCTGACGAGCTGAATGCAACGCTGAAGATCCATGGCAATGAAACCACTCATGTAATCAGTGAGCTGGTCATAACTTCTTGACAGGCTCCATCGCGCTAGGCGATTGGCCAGGTTGGAGCCACCTGTACGGCGTTCACTCAGTCCGTGGATTTCTGAGTTCACAAGAAAGCGACTGCCGATGACGAGATCAGAGCCTTCATGAAGATTGTGAATGGCTGCTAAGACGGAAGCGGGTTCATGTTGCCCGTCACTATCCATTGCAATCGCAAAGGGATAAATGGCAGCGATCAAGCCTTCTTTAATGGCGCTTGCAAGCCCAGAGCGTCCCACACGCTGAATGAGCCTGATCCGTGAATCCTGTCTTGCCAGTGTTCGAACAATGTCTGCTGTTCCATCTTGGGAGTCGTCATCAACAACTAGGATTTCAACTTGGTATTGATTGGTGATCTCTAGAAGTGAGGCCACCATTTTTTCGATGGATCCGGCCTCGTTGTATGTGGGCAAAATGATCGACAAGCCTTGGCCTTCGATATTTTTAGATCCCGTTGTGAAGGTCACGTCTTTAATCTTTGGGAAGTAGGTTATCGCAATCGGTCAAAGTCCACTCTTGATGTCTGGCCACAATTTCACAATGATCTTGTTGCTTGTTGCTCAAGTGCAGGTGCTTGCCTGAGCGATTTCGAGGAATTCTCTGTTGCGCGTACCAATTCAGGCTGGGGCGTTCGTCGTGGCCCATGATTGAGATCTGATGACCGTGTCCATGCGTCGTCAGGTTGGCAACCGGTTGAACGGGCCATGTTTCATTGAGCTCCCAATGCCAGAGCGGTGAGCTGAAGATCACGGCAAGAGCACCCAGGTTTCCGCATACAAGGCTCAAGGCACCCAGTTGTCTCCTTCGAATGGAGCCTGCCATCAGTAATGAGCCACCGGCGAGCCAGCCCAGCCCCAGAGCGGCGGCCGGGCCTCGATAGTCGCTGAGAGCTGATCCGATCGGAGTCATGCTTGTTCCAAGAAGGATCAGCAATAGAACGCCCATCAATGCCCAGAACAGTGGAACCCTGCTCAGAAGCCCTCGCATTGACAGCGATGTTTCAGGATTGGTGTTCCGGTTGACGATCCAGGCCAATAGCGGTGCGCAGAGCAGGGCCACCGGCAACCAGAGAGGATGGCTGTACCAGGGCAGCTGAGTGCGCAGAGGCAGGATCGATGCGCTCAGAACAACGAGAAGGCTCAGGCTCCATCGTCCCCAGCGAGTGGTTCTGAGTTGCCAGGCCCAGATCACGGCCATTGGGAAGAGGGCAAGCCAAGGCCAGCCCCCTTCGAGCATTTCCATGACCGGCACTCGCCAGCCGAGGTCGCTGCCCTCGCCGGCGTCTAGAAGAACGCGTCCTGCGCCATCACCGCCCCAGAGCCAGAGAGCGGATTGCCCCCGCACCAGCGCATGCCATCCGTGCCATGCAACCCCTGGCACCAACCCCATGGCCATGCCAAAGCATGTCTCTTTCAGCTGCCACTCTCGCCATTCCTTTCCCCAGGCGATGGCCACAGCTCCTGCCGCGGCAGCGGGCACCAGTAACGGGGCTTTGAGCAGCAGCATCGCGCTCGCTGCCAATCCGGTCAGCAGCCCTGCCCGCCGAGGTTGATGGGTGGAGGTCAGTTGCGTCAGTCCCAGCCAGAGCACAACCATCACGCTGAGCTGAGTGCCATCGAGCATGGCCATGCGCCCATGGCGGGCGATTGGCAGAAGCGTCATCAAAATGGCGCTCATGGCGAGAGTGCTTGTGCGGTCTCCAGGTCGAAGTGTCCACATCAGCCATCCGCCCAGCGGCACAACGAGTGTGGAAAGAAGCGCCGGTGCAATTCGGATGATCCATTCATCAGGAAGCCCTGAAGACGGGCTCATGCCGATCACTGCTGCAATGATCAGATGCAGGCCCGGCGCTTTGTTGAGATAGGGATTCCCCCAGAGTGTCGGCAGGAGTGCTGCTTCACCTTTGCCTTGGTGAAGTTCGTATGCCACCCTCGCCACGGTGGCTTCATCAAAATCCCTCAGCGGCACGTCTCCCAGGCCGATGAGAGATAGCACTGCTGCAACAGCCCAGAGAGCGAAAAGTGTCCGCCAGGGAAGCTTTGATGACACGGGTTTGGAGCCCATGGATGCTCCACAGCGTGGACGAATCTGAGTATGGTCCTGATGTACAGGATGCAGTGACGTGAATTGAGCTTGCTCTCTTCGCAGAGCCGCTGAATTCGAATGCGCCGCCGGCATTCACAATCCTTCAGGAGGAGGTGTCCATGAGTTCCAGTTCTTTGATTCAGGGTCTGCTGATCGCGGAGAATGCCGGCTGACGGCCACTTCTTCTGACTGATCAATCGGTTCCGCGCCAGAGTGGACCCGGCGAGAGCCCCCGATCGGGATCCGGTCGGGGGCATCGTTTTGAAGGAGTGCTGTCATTCGCGCTCGTTTGCCGAGGTGAAATCACCCGATGCACGTTTGGTCGCCGTTTTTACACAAATTGTCGATTTTGGTGCTGATCGATACATGTCAGGACTTCTGGTGTCACAGCGCATAGGGCTTTGACCGACGCAACCAGCCACATTCAATGTGGCGTTTTATACATACGCCGGTTCTGTGTGTGAGGACCCTCCCCCATGAAATTGTTCAAGCAACTGCTTGTTGCTCCTGCTGCCCTGGGCCTTCTGGCTCCTGTGGCTGCCGGTGCAACTGAAGTCAACGTTGCCGGTGTTTCCGACTACGCCCCCGTGTCTCAGGACGCGGTTGCTGTGGATCAGGTCACCAGCATCACCCAGTTCTCTGACGTCTACCCGACCGACTGGGCCTATCAGGCTCTCAGCAACCTGATCGAGCGCTACGGCTGTGTTGCCGGTTACCCCAACGGCACCTACCGCGGCAACCGTGCGATGACCCGCTTTGAAGCGGCCGCACTGCTGAACGCCTGTCTCGACCGCGTCACCGAAGTGACCGACGAGCTCAAGCGTCTGATGAAGGAGTTCGAGAAGGAGCTCGCCATCGTCAAGGGCCGTGTTGACGGTCTGGAAGCTCGCGTGGGCGAACTGGAAGCCACCCAGTTCTCCACCACCACCAAGCTGAAAGGTCAGGCCACCTTCGTGATCGGTGCCAACAGCTTCGGTGGCGATGCTGAGCAAGGCGGCGTTGATCTTTTCTTGGGCGAGAACACCGGAGTCGGTATCGGTTCGGTCACCACCAACGACGACGGCGACTCCGTCTTTCGGAACGGTGGTCTCGGCACCAAGCGTGCTGACGCAGCCGCAGCAGTGTCAGGTGCCACTGTCTTCAACTACGACCTGAGGCTGTTCCTCGACACCAGCTTCACCGGCAAGGATCTGCTGCGCACCATGCTGCGTGCAGGCAACTTCGGCCAGTCTCCTTACTTCGGTTCCGGCTATGTCGGGCTGGATGCCATGGAAACGGCCTTCGAAGAGCCCTCCGGCGCAGACAGCATTGCTGTGAACCGCCTCTGGTATCAATTCCCCGTTGGCAGCAACTTCACAGCCACTGTCGGCGCACGCGTTCGCCAGGACGACATGTTGGCGGTCTGGCCGAGTGCCTACCCGGCTGACACCGTGCTGGACTTCTTCACCTATGCAGGTGCACCTGCCACCTACAACCTTTCCCTTGGTTCTGGTGGTGGCCTCTGGTGGAGCAATGACGGCTTCAGCATCAGTGCCAACTATGTGAGCTCCAACGGCAATATTGGTGATCCCAACAACGGTGGCATTGCAACCGATGGTGCTGCTTCCAACGGAACAGTCCAGGTTGCTTACGCTCCCGATAACTGGGGTATCGCTGCTGCTTACAACTATGCCTCCCAAAACGGTGGCACTTTGTACGCAGGCAACGGCACGCCTCTCGCGGTGATTGCCACGAGTGAGGGCAACAATTCCTCGGTTGGTGTCAGTGCCTGGTGGACTCCTGAAGAGTCAGGCTGGATTCCCAGCATCAGCACCGGTTACGGCTTCAACAGCATCACCAACGACGACAGCGATGTTTTCCGCTCTGTGGATACACAGTCTTGGTACGTCGGTCTTCAGTGGGCTGATGCCTTCCTGAAGGGCAATACCCTCGGTATGGCTGTTGGTCAGCCCACCTTCGTGACCGGTGTTGACTACCGCGACGACGACGATGATTCCAACTTCGTCGCTGACGGCAACTACGCCTGGGAGTGGTGGTACATGTTCCAGGTCACCGACAACATTTCCGTTACCCCTGCTATCTACTATCTCAGTCGTCCTTATGGCGATCTGACTGATGGCACCATCGGTGGAGATGATAGTGATTCGACCTTCAGCAACTTCGGTGGACTGATCAAGACCACCTTCAAGTTCTGATCTCAGGATCATGACTGTCCAGGCTGCTTCATTCAAGCAGCCTGGTTTGTCCTTATCAGAAGATTCAAGCGCGACTTTGTCGCGCTTTTTTTGTAGCTGCTTGTTGTTTAATTGCGGTCTTCAGTCACTGCTAACAGAGTTCATTGGCGTGGTTCTCTGGGGACTGGTGTTAATGGTTTGTTCTTTAGTAATCAGGGGATATTCCGTGGCTTTGGTGGTCTTGTTGGGAGAACTTTTTGCTTCTGGTTTTGAGTCGATTTCAGTGTCTTCAACTCCTCGGAAATAGGATTTTGGAATGGATTTGCTGTTTGGGGTTGAATTGATCAAAGTTGAAAGGGGCTCGATTGTCTGCGCTTGTGATGATTGGATGGAATTGATGCAGCACCAGCCTCACGAACCGCATGCCGATCGCTCCTGATATCACTGCGTTGGTAGGGCGTACACCTCTGGTAAGGCTGAACCGTCTTCCACAGGCTTTCGGCTGCCAGGCCGAAATCGTGGCCAAGCTTGAGAGCTTCAACCCCACAGCGTCGGTGAAAGACCGCATCGCAGGAGCGATGGTGGAGGCGGCGGAGCAGAGCGGAACGATTGTTCCCGGCAGCACCGTGCTGGTGGAACCCACCAGTGGCAACACCGGAATCGCTCTGGCGATGGTGGCGGCAGCCCGCGGTTACCGCCTCATTCTCACGATGCCCGACACCATGAGCACGGAGCGGAGATCCATGCTGCGCGCTTACGGCGCGGAGTTGCAACTCACGCCGGGCAATGAAGGAATGCAGGGTGCCATCGCTCTCGCCAAGGAGCTGGTCCAGGACATTCCAGGGGCCTATCTGCTTCAGCAGTTCGACAACCCTGCCAATCCTTCTGTTCATGCGGCGTCCACCGCAGAGGAAATCTGGCAGGACACCGATGGGCGACTGGATGCTCTGGTGGCGGGGGTGGGGACGGGAGGCACCATCACCGGTTGTGCCCGCGTGCTGCGCCGCCGGCAGCAGGATCTTCAAGTGATTGCCGTCGAACCTGCTGCCAGTCCAGTTCTGTCGGGCGGCTCGGCGGGACCGCACCGCATTCAAGGTATTGGGGCCGGCTTTGTTCCTCCGGTGCTGGAAGGAGAACTCATCGATGAGGTCATCGCTGTGACCGATGAGGAGGCCATGGAGATCGGCCGGCGTCTGGCCAGGGAGGAAGGGCTGCTCTGTGGGGTGAGCAGCGGAGCGGCCGTTGCTGCAGCCTTGAAGCTGGGCCAACGTCCTCTGATGGCCGGTCGCCGAATCGTGGTGATTCTTGCCAGCTTCGGCGAGCGTTATCTTTCCACTCCGATGTTCAGTGCTGCAGCGGTTCTGCCGGCGCGCCGGGATGGTCAGCTTTGAGCCCTGCGTTTTCCAATCGCTCGGATCACCCCAGGGATCCCTATGAAGTGCTCGAGGTGAGCTCCAGCGCCACTCAGGCTGAGCTCAAGGCTGCCTATCGACGTCTGGTCAAGCAGCACCATCCCGATGCGGGAGGCGATGAAGAGCAAATCCTGGCGCTCAACGCTGCCTGGGAGCAGCTCGGTGATCCGGAGACCCGAAGTTGCTTTGATCGTGAGCATGGATCCTCGGAGTCCGCCCGTGAGGAAGCGCGGGCCCGCGGTGCCCGCAACGCCCGAGCCAGTCAGGCGGCGCGGCGTGCATCAGGCCAGGGAGCCAGTGAAGACCAGGCACTATCCACCTGGCTTCAGAAGGTTTACGCCCCGATTGATCGTCTGCTGGGTCAGGTGATCAATCCTTTCGCTGCAGAACTGAAAGCTCTTTCGGCGGATCCCTATGACGACGAACTGATGGAGGCGTTTTGCACCTATCTGGAGCAGAGCCGAAACCGTTTGGACAAGGTCAAGAACCTGTTTCAGGCGTTGCCCACTCCGCCGTCGGCCCGGGGCTTTGGCTTAAGCGTCTATCACTGCCTCTCTCAGGTGGAGGATGCCGTTGCGGAGCTGGAGCGTTACACGATGGGTTACGTCGACAGCTATCTCCATGATGGTCGGGAGATGCTGCGGGAGGCCCGTCAACGACGCCAGCGACTTCAGCAGGAACGGCGCAGGTTGGAGATCGGTTGATGGGTGCTGGACCGTTCCGTGTCTGCCTGATCCTGATCTGGCTCTTCGCTACCGCTGCAGACCGTCTGTGGTGGGGGCACCATGCAGGCCTGCCGTCCTGGGATCAGGCGGATTATCTGAACAGCGCGCTTGACCATGGTCGTGCTCTTGGTGTTCTGGCCGGCGGCAGCTGGCAAGGCTGGAACGCACTCCTCGACCTATCTCCCAAGATCCCTCCTCTGGCGTCGCTAGTGAACGGCACCGTGATGGCCCTGGCCGGTGATGCTCCCGCCCAGGCGGCATGGACGTTGAGTCTTTGGAATGCGCTGCTGCTGTTCTCAAGTGCCGGTTGGGCACTCCAGCTGCTGCGCCCGAGAGCAGCAGCCAGGGGGTTCGCATTGCTGGCTGCTGCGGCTGTAGCCCTGGCACCGATGCTTCTCGAACTCAGGACCGACTACGTGCTTGAGCTGCCCTTGACCGCTCTGGTCACCCTGGCGCTCTGGCGTCTGGGTGCCTGGTGGAGTCCTCGCAGCGGTGGCCGATGGTGGCAGGCATGGCTCGCTGCCCTTGCTGTGGCGTTGTCATTGCTGGTGAAACAGAGCGCTCTGCTGGTGCTGCTGCCCGCTTTGGCCTGGTCACTGGTTGCCGCTCAACGCATCGGTCGAGGTCGTCGACTGCAAGCGCTTGCAGGACTGATTCTGGTTCTGATCTCGGTGTTCCCCTGGCTGCGGCACAACTGGATCACCACTCTCGGTGGCACCAATCGGGCTGTGATCGAATCCGCTGCCCGCGAGGGGGATCCAGGAATTTTCAGCATCTCAGGATGGCTCTGGTACCTGCGTCAGCTTCCTCTTCAGATCGGCTGGGCTCTGCTCTGGATCGGTTTGGCCGGGCTTGTGCTTCTGATCCTGATGCGCTCCAGGGCTCGGATGGCAACAGTCAGCAACCAATGGGATCACAACGAAGCCTGGCGCTGGCTGTTAGGGACTTTGGTGCTCGGTTGGATTGTGACCAACCTCAGCCCCAACAAAGATGCCCGCTACATCGCCCCACTGCTGTCGCCTTTGCTGTTGTTGCTGAGCCGCGGCTGGTGGCAGTGGGGCTTGTGGATGCGTCAACGCTGGCCCGCCCGGTCAGCCTGGCTGCCTGGTCTGGCTCTCACGGTTGGTGCACTGGTCACGATCGCTCCGGCCTGGAGTGCCCAGTCGGCACGTCTGAAAACGCGCAATCGTCATCCGCTTCAGGCGATTATTCAGAGGGCTGGTGGCGGTGATCCCGTCGCTGAGCCAACGACGTTGATCGTTGTGCCCAGCACTCCGGATCTCAATCAGCACAATGTGAGTTATTACGGCCGCCGTAACGGGGGTCGGTTGGTGGGTCGCCAGCTCGGAGGCAGCACTGATCACATTCAGCCAGTGTTGGACCATGCCCAATGGGTCTTGCTTGCGGAAGGTGATCAGGGGTCGGTCCGCAAGTCTGCGCTTTCCTTGGATCAGGCTGTGCGCAACAGCGGGGTCTTTGATGAGATGGAGGTGTTTGCCCGACCCAAGGGGGGGAGTTACTCACTCTGGAAACGTCGGATCGATTCAGCTTCTCCCGTGGGATTCGAGCAGCGGTTTCCCCAGCTCGCTGCGGGGCTGGCCAAGGGACCTGCAGGCCTTGATCCTGTTTTCAGCAGTGTGGCCATCGAGCACATGCTCGATGGCCATTTCAGTTACCGCGCACCACTGCGTCGGGAGGCTCTCGAACGTCTGAAGCAGGATCCCTCCGACGATTCGGCGCGCTGGACACTGGCCCTGCTGGCGGTGCTTGGCAACAGGCCGGCTGAAGCTGCTCAACATTTTGAGCGGCTGGAAATCTCCCATCCTGAAAGTCTCTGGCCCAGTGCTTATCGCAGTGTGGTGTTGCTCGCAGGCTGGAATCCCTGGTCTGCTTCCTCGGTGGCCTCAGCTGCAATCGGGATGCATGGTCCTCATCCCATTCTGGTGAGCCTTGAGTCGCTGTCAGCTGTGCTTGCTGGCGCTATTTGGAGACTCCCTGCGGCTGTTCAGTCGCTGCCTGCCGCAGTCACCACTGTTGAGGATTCGCTGAATTCTCAGGAAAAAGGCTCGAGCTGATCGATGCGCAACCAAACATCCGGCACCGGACGTCGCCAGCGCACCTGGCCGTAATCGCCCTTCACCACCAACAATTCTCCAGGGCCCTCAAAGATGTATGCGGGGGGATAGGGATCGCTGGCTCCGGCTTCCACACTGCCGGCATAGGCTTTCCTGCTCACCCGAACCAGTGCACCTTTCTTGAGGGGTGCGGGGGGCTTGGCAGCTGGTGCAGGGCTCGACTCTGTCTCTGCCATTGCGGGTCGTGATTTGCCGGACAGGCTAGAACCCTTCAAGACCACTTCCGCAGTTGGTTTGGACAACGGCCTCTCGCTTTATCTGGTCGCCTTTGGTGGGTTGCTGCTGGTTGCAGTTCTGCTTGATGACCTGGCGGCACGGGTGAGGGTCCCTGGAATCCTCATGGTGCTGCTGCTCGGACTGCTGATTGAAAACCACGTGGATGTGGCCGGCAGCCGTCAAATCACTCTTCTGAGCCTTGAACAAGCCAAGCAGATCACCGAAGCGGCTCTCGTGCTCGTGCTGTTTTTCGGAGGGCTGACCACCAACTGGCAGCAGGTGCGTGGTGTCGTTCGTCCCGCGGCCCGTCTGGCCACCATCGGCGTGCTGATCACGGCAGCTCTGATCACCCTGGTGATCATCGGGTTCGGACTGGCGCAAGGAACGGAATCGATGGCCGTGCTCCTTCCTCGCAGTCTTTTTGTTGGAGCCATGGTTGCGAGCACCGATGCGTCGGCTGTTCTTGCTCTGCTGCGTCCTCTTCAGGGCCGTCTGCCAAAACCGTTGACGGATCTGATCGAGTGTGAATCCGGTTTCAATGATCCGATTGCCGTTGTGCTGGCGGGATTGGCTCTGGCACTCGCCGGTGGTGAGGGTGTGGGCGCTGGCTTGCTGGTCACGGATCTGATCCGTCAGTTCCTGCTCGGAATTTTGATCGGTTTTCTCGGCGGCAGTCTCACGGTGCAGTTGCTTGGAACACGCATGGGGCTGAACCAGACCTCGATGCTGCCTGTGGTCAGCCTCGCCTTGCTGATGGTGCTGAGTGGTGGCACTCAATTGCTTGGAGGCAGCCCGTTGCTCGCGGCCTATGTGGCGGGTCTGGTGCTCGGAAACAGTGCCGACCTTGACCAGAACGGCCTGGAGGAAGCCCATTCCAGCTACGCAAAGATGGCGGAGCTCCTGCTGTTCCTCTGCATGGGCCTGGTTGTGAACCCACAGGATGTGGTGCACGCCGCTGGTCTCGCGTTTGTGCTGTTTCTGGTGATGCAGCTCGTGCGATTGCTGATGGTGCAGATCCTTCTGTGGCGAACGCCTTTCAGCCATGGCGAAAGGATTTTCGTGTGCTGGGCGGGCCTGCGTGGCGCCGTGCCAATCGCGATGGCCATCAATGCCTGGTCGTCGTCTGATGTGAGCTGGGGTGTGACCATGCCTCCCCTTGCTCTCGCCGTGGTGCTGTTTGGCTTGTTCATCCAAGGCTTTGCCCTGGTTCCCATGGCTCGCAAGATGAATCTCACCCTGCCGGCGGAAGACACCGATGCCTCCATCGCTTCCTAACCTCAACTGCGTGATGTCCCCATTGCCATGCGCCTTCTGCTGATCGGATGCACGGGCTTGGTCGGCCGTGGTCTGATTCCCGTTCTGCAGGCCGCCGGTCATCAACTCACCCTCGTCAGTCGGCGTGCCTCGCCTGCGGGCTTTTCGGCCGAATTAGCGAAATCGCTTGAGTGGGTTCAGGCAGATCCCGGTGTGGCGTCGAGCTGGGCTCCTGCAACGCCGCTGCACGATGTACTTGCCGCCAGCGACGGTGTCGTCAATCTCGCCGGAGAACCAATTGCTGAACAGCGCTGGACCCCCCAGCATCGAGAGACCCTCGAAGCCAGTCGGCTGGGCACGACGCGTCATCTGGTGGGCGCCCTTGCGACGCTTGCCCACCCTCCGTCCGTGCTGGTGAATGCCTCGGCTGTTGGTTATTTCGGCACCAGTCTTGATGGCCGCTTTGAAGAGAGCAGTCCCGCAGGTCAGGATTTTCTGGCGCGCCTTTGTCAGAAGTGGGAGCAAGCTGCCGCTGAGAAGCCCGCAGCCACTCGGCTCGTGGTGCTGAGGATCGGCATCGTGCTGTCTTCAGAGGGTGGAGCACTTGCCAAGATGCTGCCTGTTTTTCGCGCAGGCTTCGGTGGCCCGATCGGTTCCGGACAGCAATGGATGAGCTGGATCGAACGTGGCGATTTATGCCGCATGATCCAGAGCTCCCTGGAATCTGAAGCCTGGTCAGGCGCGATCAATGCCGTGGCCCCTGACCCCGTGACGATGGCTGTTTTCGCAGGAAGTCTTGGCCGTTGTCTGGGCAGACCGAGTTTGTTGCCGGTGCCTGGCCCGATGCTGCAGCTGCTGCTGGGTGATGGATCGAAAGTGGTTCTTGAGGGTCAGTTCGTGAGTTCGAGTCGACTCGAAGAACTGGGATTCAACTTCCGCTGTCCGACCCTGCCCGTTGCACTCGACGTTGCCACCAGCTCAAGCAGCCGCTGAGCAGGGCAGCGCCCATGAGCAGGCCGATGGCGGGGGTGAACAGGGGTTCCCACAGACGCATGAACACTCGCATCGGCGCCTCCAAGCCCTGACTGCTGCCGATGACGGCAACGGCGAACCAACCGGCACCGGCGATGACCAGAAAGACATTCAAAACAAGGATGCGGTCGAGCCAGCGCTTCCAGATGGGTTCGTTGTTCGGTTTGCTCATGCGGACGCCCGCAGCAGTTGCGAGATCGATGCCGCCATCCTGGCCCCGCCCCCGGCCTCGCCGAGGCGGTTCAGCGCGACGTCTTGGCAGAGGCGCCGCAGCTGCTGATCAAGCTGGCTGCGCTCCAGAAGCTCAAGCGCCAATGCAGCCGTGCCTTGAAGGGTGGTTGGTGCGCCCGCCTCGCCATCCGCACAGAACACCGTCGGGCCCAGCAAACGGCGCTGGGCCTCCGCGAATCCTGCTGTGAATTGAGGCCCTTCACCCACCAGCTGCAGGACGGGCCTCGCCAGTCCGACGGCTTGCTCGGCTGCCGTTCCGGCCATGCAGAGCAGCAGATCGGAACTGTGCAGAACCGCAGCGAAACCACCACGCCGCACCTGCACGCGCTGCTTGTCTCGATGCAGCACGGCTGCCTTCCCTGCGTCCGCTGGTTCAAGACTCCAGCCGAGCGGGGCCAACAGTTCTGAGAGTGCTGAGTCGGAGAGAGAGGAGACCAGTGCCAGATCCAGTTGCAGTTCACCGCTGCTCAGTAACGCTGCCGGCAGTTGTTCAACCACTCCCAGCAGAAGGATCAGGTTCTGCTCTAGTTCAGGCCGGCGGCTTCCCGGCAGCAGTCCCAGTCGTTGGCGTGCCTGCGGCAAACGTTGATCGTCCCTCAGGATCGGATCCATGAACGGATTGCCCAGAAACCTGACTGGCTTGCGCAGCTGTGCGCTCAGATCGTCTGCACTGAGTTGGTCACGGCTGAATACGGCCTGAAAGCGTGGATTCCTCAAGCACTCAGCGCATGGCCAGGGCAGGCGGAGCCGACCCTCGTAGTGACTCGAGTAAGCCACGAGGTAGGTGGCCACAGGCCTCCTGCATAGCCAGGCGGCCATCACAGGAATCACATCGCCAATCACCACCACTTGGTCGTAGCGGCGTGCGATGCGCAGCAACCTCAGCAGCCGGCGCAGCAGATAAACCACCTGACCCTGCAACAGTTCGGTTAAGCGGCCGCGAAAGCTCGTGTAACCAAGGCCCCCCGTGCTGAATTCCTGAGTGCCTCCAATCAGCGCGATGCCCGCGTCCTGATAGGGCTGACCTTTGCCGACAAGGGGAAGAGCGTCCACCGCATGGCCTTCCCTCTGGAGTGCTTGCCCGAGCAGCGCACCGGAAAGATCCTCTCCATGGCCGTTGCTGAGCAGCAGCAGACGGCCCATCTCAGAGCTCCAGCCAGGCCTTCACTTTGAGCAGTGCAGGCCACTCCGGTCGGCGCTTGAGCCCGTCCTCGATGGATTCCTTCAGTTCAGCTCCCACTTCGGGCGCAACAGCGAGCACCTGCTGAACGACTTCAATCTGATCTCTCACACCTTTGGCTTTGGTTTCCAGCATCGCCAGACAAAGATTGATGCGAGCCTGCGGATCCTGGTTATTCAGCTTGACCGCCATCCGGGCGGACCGCAGGGCCTGCTCGGATTGATCGCTCAATAATTGCAGCCAAGCCAGGCATGTCCAACCTGCTGATTGGCGAGGCGCCGCTGCGGTGATGGACTCAAAATCTGCCAGCAACTCCTGGGCTGGAGCACCCTGCTGGTAACGGCTCATCGCCTGCTGGAAGAGACTTTCCTGGCTGGACTCCATGGAGCGTGGATCGGTCGGGCAAGGCCTTCAGATTCCCACAGCAACCAGTTCGTCGCTGCCGGTTCAGACGGCGAAGGAGCTGCCGCAGCCGCAGGTCTGGGTGGCGTTGGGATTGGTGAAATTGAACCCCCCACCGATCAGTGCGGTGCTGAAGTCCAGTTGCATCCCATAGATGTAGAGCAGGCTCTTGGGATCGCAGATCACTTCAAAAGCAGCCCCATCAGGCGCTTCATATTGATAACGCTCATCGTCCTGCTGAATGTCTGTGGCAGGCACGAAATCCATCGTGTAGCTCATGCCGCTGCAGCCTCCTGAGCGCACGCCAACCCTCAGCACCTGGTTGGTCCCCTGATCGGTGCAAAGCCTTGCCAGCTGTTGCATGGCAGGCCCGGTGATCAGGATGCCCTTGCCGTCTTTCGCGGTGTGCGACGGGCTGGCTGTTGGGGTCTCAGCAGTGGTGTCGGGGCTGGACATCGGAGGCAGTGGCGCTGGATCCTGGCTTCACTTTATGAATCCCTCACCACTTTTGCCGAAAGCAGTTCAGTCGGTTCAATTCATAGAGTCCTCCCAGTTGCACGACAGACGGTGCGGGTCGCGATTGTGGGTTCTGGTCTGGCTGGTCTCTCCGCTGCTGTGGATTTGGTCGATGCCGGCCACGAGGTGAATCTGTATGAGGCCCGTCCCTTCATGGGCGGCAAGGTCGGCAGCTGGGTGGATTCAGACGGCAATCACATCGAGATGGGGCTGCATGTCTTTTTCTTCAATTACGCGAATCTGTTCGCACTGATGCGAAAAGTGGGCGCCTTCGACAATCTGCTGCCGAAGGATCACACCCATCTGTTTGTGAATGAGGGCGGTGACCTGCGGGAACTGGATTTTCGATTCCCTATCGGTGCACCTTTCAATGGTCTTAAAGCGTTCTTCACCACTCCTCAGCTGGGTTGGATCGACAAGTTGCGCAACGCTCTTGCCCTCGGCACGAGCCCGATTGTGCGAGGTCTGGTGGATTACGAAGGCGCGATGCGCACGATCCGAGCTCTGGATTCGGTCAGCTTCAAGGACTGGTTCGTGGGCCATGGCGGCAGTCCGGAGAGCATCCGCAGGATGTGGAACCCGATCGCGTACGCCCTTGGCTTCATCGACTGCGAAACGATTTCCGCCCGCTGCATGCTGACCATTTTCATGATGTTTGCGGCCAAAACCGAAGCCTCCAAGCTCAACCTGCTCAAGGGTTCACCCCATCGCTGGCTGACCGGCCCGATTCTCGAGTACATCCAACAGCGTGGGGGCAAGCTTCATCTCCGCCATCCGGTCAAGCAGGTGGAGTTCAGCGAGGGGGATCATCCGGAAGTCACCGGCCTCAAGTTGGGCACTCCTGATGGAGAACAGCATGTTGTTGCTGATGCCTACCTGGCTGCCTGCGATGTACCTGGTATCCAGCGCCTGCTTCCAGATGACTGGCGTCGTTTCCCGCAATTTGAAGCCATCCATAACCTTGAAGCTGTTCCGGTCGCCACCGTGCAACTGCGTTACGACGGTTGGGTGACGGAACTCGGCGAGAGCAACGGTGAGAGTCGCCGGGATCTGAGCCACCCCACCGGTCTCAACAATCTGCTTTACACCGCTGATGCTGACTTCAGCTGCTTTGCCGATCTGGCTCTGGCGAGTCCGGAGGATTACCGCAAGCAGGGCGAAGGGTCGTTGTTGCAGTGTGTTCTGACTCCAGGCGATCCCTGGATGCGCAAGTCCGTCAAGGAAATTGTTGAGCACACCGATCGTCAGGTGAGAAAGCTGTTCCCCTCTGCTGCCAATCTCACACTCACCTGGAGCAACGTGGTGAAGTTGGCTCAATCGCTCTACAGGGAAGCTCCCGGCATGGAGCCTTACAGGCCTGAGCAGAGCACTCCGGTCAGAAACTTTTATCTGGCAGGCAGCTATACCCGTCAGGATTACATCGATTCGATGGAAGGAGCCACCATGAGCGGGCACCTTGCCGCCGCCGCCATCCTGGGGCAACCGGCCCGGCTGGCCGTCAACAACGCAGTTGCCTGAACCCATGGGACGCTGGCTTGAACATTCCGTAACCACTGAGGTCAAGGCTCCCGTTGACCGGGTCTGGGAGGTCTGGAGCGATCTGGAAGCGATGCCCAGATGGATGCGATGGATTGAATCCGTGAAGACGCTCGAGGATCCAGACCTGACCGACTGGACGTTGGCAGCCCAGGGATTCCGCTTCCATTGGAAGGCACGCATCACACAAAGGGTCGAAGCCCAGCAACTCCACTGGGAGTCGGTGGGAGGTTTGCCCACCAAAGGAGGAGTTCGCTTCTATGGGGAACAACCTCAGCTCACAGCCGTCAAACTCAGCGTGACCTACGAACTTCCTGGTGTGTTGGCTCCCTTGATGGAACCCAGCATTCTTGGTGGAATCGTGACGAAGGAACTCCAGGCGAACCTTGATCGATTCCGCGACTTGGTGGAAAGCGGATACGCATCGCAGAGCTGAGGTGTCTGCTTCCCGCATCCCAGCCTCAGCCTCCTGTGCGGCTTTGTTGATGGCTGTTGCATGGGGAGCCCTCAGCGGCTGTGGAACGCAAGAGAACATTCAAGGATCGGTCAATCCGACCTCGCCTGATGCCCCCGTTGCTGAGGTGTCTCCCCCCGCACCTTCCTCATCCGAGACTGGACTGATTCCCCTGCCCACCAGTGAACAGGTCCTCTCATCGGTTCCGGAGGGGCGAGACGACCCGTTCGCACCCATCATTGACCCGTCGAAGGCCTTGATCGTTCAGAACGATTCTGATGGGGCAGCCACACCTGTTTTCGATGTCATTGGTGTGTTGGCTGTTGGATCTGAACTTCGGGCGCTTGTTAGTGGCCCTGAAGTCTCCGGAACAGTGTGCGTCGGGCAGCGCGGACGTTGCCCCGGCAATCCGGCGGCTCCACTGCCGAAGGATTGGACCGTGAACGGCATTGATCTCACGCGAGGTTGTCTGAGCTTTTCCATCTCCGGAGAGTCTCAGCCCCCCCGTTGCATCGCCTGAACGCAGGCTTTGACCAGTCCTTCCAGGTCGTGAGGGGTGGCCTCCTGATCCACTCTGCCGAGCAGTTCCCTGCAGCGTTTGCTGGTCTGTGGACCGATGGAAACCACAGCAGGCTTTCTGAACAGTTGCTCAGTCTCTGAACTCCCGAGTGCGTTCTCCAGCAGCTGCACGGTGTGAGTCACGGTTTTGCCGCTGCTGAAGCTGATGACATCGACGTCTTTGTTCACCAGTGCTGTCAGGGTTTCTGGAGGAATGGATGTGGGGCAGCGGGATTCATAGGCCGCCACTTCCACCACCCGTGAGCCCGCCTCTCCGAAGGCTTCGGCCAGCAGTGTGCGTCCGCCGCTCTGCACCCGCGGCAGCAGGATTCGCAACCCCCAGCCAGAGACAGGGAAGTGATCAATCAGGCTGTCGGCCACGAATGTGGGGGGTACGAAATCAGCCGGTGCCCCCAGGTCCTCCAGCCGCTGAGCGGTTTTCCGCCCCACGGCCGCGATCTTGAGGCTCTCCGGGCGTTGCATCAGCCCCTGCCCCCTGAGCTGCAGTCGCTCTTCCACCGCGTCCACACCGTTGGCACTGGAAACAATCAACCAGTGAAAGTTCTCCAGGTCGGCGAGCGCATCGTCGAGGGGAGCCCAGCTGTCAGGCGGGCCGATTTCCAGAGCCGGCAGGTCGAGCACCCTGGCACCAAGAGACTGCAGCAGCCTGCGTCCTTCGCTCTGCTGTTCACGGGCCCGGGTGATCACCACCGTGTGTCCCTGCAACGGCAGGTTCTGATCGCTGCTCATGCTTTGGCCTCATCGTCCAGCTTCACCAGTCCATGCACCTGGGCATGGAGGGCGGTGGCTTCTGCCTGCCGCTCCTGCGCGCGGAGCAGCGCGATGGCCTGGCGGAAGCCTGTGCGTGCTCCATCGATGTCCCCGCCCATCAGCCTTGCCACGGCCAGGTTCTGATGGCTTTCCGCGTGGGAGGGATTCACGCTCAGGGATCGCTCGTAAGCCTTGATCGCAGCCAGCAGGTCGCCGCGACGGCGTTCCATCAGGCCAAGGTTGTACCAGGCGAGCGCCACCTCGGGTGCCCTTTGGCAGGCGGTGGTGGTGAGCTGAATGGCTTCCTCCAGTTCATTGCGCTGCATCAGCAAGGCCGCCAGGTTCAGACGTGCACCGAGGCTCAGACGGGTCTCCAGAGGTAGCTTCAGCGCCTCCCGGTAGCACTGCACAGCGGCATCGCTGTCCTCGGAAGCCAGCGCGATTCCGAGATTGAGCAGCAGTTCATAGCGTTCAGCACTGCTGCCATCGCCTTCGGGCAATTGGTCCAGGCCGCGGCGAAGAAGACTGAGGCCACGGTCGCGGTTGCCGTCGCTGACTTCAAGCGCACCGAGCTTGGCGCAGGCATAGGGGTCATTGGGCTGATCGTTCAGCCACCGCTCCATCGATTGCCGCAACCTGTCCGCCTTGTCCGATCCAGCCAGCAGATCCGGCCGATAACCCTCATGCAGCAGTGCTGGTTCGGTGCAGTTGGCAATCCGCCAGCCGGGCTCCTCCTTGAGCAGCGCATCAACGCTCTCGTCGATCATCGAGTGGTAGGGCTTGCTCCATCGGATGCGTGGATGTCGGCGAAACAGGCGGCTCACATTGGAGTAGGGAGCCATGGCTGCCCCCAGCTCGTGGCGCAGCAAATTGATCACCAGCACATCAGGCTGGGCCATCAAGGCCTTGAGCTGTGGGATCGCTTCCGAGCGGAGCTCTTCGTCGGCATCGAGCACCAGCACCCAGTCGCCCTTCACATGCTCTAGGGCCGCATTGCGCGCCGGTGCAAAGTCTCCTGGCCAGTCCATCCGTTCCACCCGCGCCCCGCAGGCTTCCGCCGCGGCGATGGTTCCGTCCACTGAGCCTGTATCGAGAAGAACCATCTCATCTGCGAAGCCCTGCACCGACTTGAGGCAGGCCTCGATCCGCGCTTCCTCATCGCGCACGATCATCGAGAGGCTGAGCATGTTGGTGATGAGCACTGCCTCAGAGGCTAAGGCGGTTCCAGGAGTGTGGTTCCGTCAGGCTTCCGTGCTTCAGTCGGTGAAATCCCGGCGTTCGTGCGCTTCCCTCTGCAAGCCCAGCATCCGATTCAACAGCTGCTGCTGAGCCTCTGGCATCTGTCCTGGGCTGTAACCCGCAGGAACGCTCTCTGGAAGGAGCTTGCGTAGAGACTCCCACCGGTAGGGGCAGCCATAGACCACCAAGCCGCAGAGGCGTTCAACTCGCAGCAACTGCTCGATGGCTTCAGCCCAGGGTTCATGGCGTTGCTGGCCGGCACGGAATGGATTGCCGCGTAGAAACAATTGCAGGAAGACTGGGCCCTCTCCCAGTCGGTCCAGGTCAAGCGGTCCTGTGGGGTTTTTCTCGGTGCTCCAGGGCTCAATGCCCCTGTCATGGCAGATCAGGGCCTTGTAGCCATGACGTTCGAGCGTGCTGATCGCAGCCGCATCAGCAGGTAGGAATGCGCAGGGGAGGACCCCATCCACGCGGATCAAGGTCACCCCGTTCTGCTCAGGCTGGATTGGAAGTTGGGGGCCTTGTAACTCCAGTGAGCTGTCGATGAGCTCCATGCACAGCCTGCGGTCCGTTGCTGTTTCGAGCTCGCCAGCGTGGGCACTGGCAGTGGAGATGGGCTTGTCGCAGCCTTGCAGGGCTTCTGTTCGTCGTTTCAGTGACTCGTGCAGGCGAGCTTCAGGGATCCTGCCGTCGGCCAGTGCTGAGCAGAGTGCATCAATCGCCGCATCGGCATCAGCGGGCATCAGGATCAGGTCCGCTCCAGCCGCAAAGGCCTGAACCGCAGCTTCTCCAGGCCCTGCTCTCCGGCTGATCGCCTCCATCACCAGTGCATCGGTCACGATCAGGCCAGAAAAACCCAGTTCCTTGCGCAGGAGGCCGGTCAGCACCGCATGCGACAAGGTCGCCGGCTGCGAGTCGTCCAGTGCCGGGATCAGCAGATGAGCGGTCATCACACTGGCGATCCCCGAGTCGATCAGTCGCCGGAACGGCACCAGTTCCAGCTGATCGAGTCGGCTGCGCGCGTGCTTGATCAGTGGCAGTTCCAGATGGGAATCCTGGTCCGTGTCGCCATGGCCAGGGAAATGCTTGGCGCAGCCCAGCACGCCAGCGGCGTTGAGGCCCCGTTGAAACGCTGCCACCAGATCCGCAACGGACTCAGGCTGATCGCCCCATGCCCGCACGTTGATCACCGGGTTGTCCGGATTGCTGTTCACATCACAGACCGGAGCCAACACCCAGTTGAGGCCGCATCGTTGTGCCTGATCCCCGGTTGTGCGGCCGTAACGCTCTGCCAGATTCAGAGCCTGTGATGGGTTGGTTTGATGCAGCCTGCCCAGGGCCATCGGTGGCGCCAACCAGGTGGCACCTGGGAATCTCTGGCCAATGCCTTCCTCAACGTCGGCGCAGAGCAGCAGGTCTGCGCTGTCGCTCCAGCGGCGGAGCGTTCGGCATCGTTGCTGCAGTTCCGTGGCTGTGCCGCCCAGCAGGATCACCCCACCAACGCCGGATTGGAGCAACCTCTCCAGCTCAGCATTGGAATGTTCCCAGCGGGGGTACCGACGTTGCCGGTCTTCGGCATGGCCGCTGGCACGGATGACGAGAAGCTGCGCTACTGCCCGTCGAAGCTCAGCTTCGGTCATTGAAGTCAGCCGTTTCGCTGTCGTCGCTGCCAGCAGGACTGTTGCCTTTCTCCTCTCGCTCCCTTTCCAGTTCTCCGAGCAGGTGCAGCACGGAGGTTCCTTTCTCGAGACCGCGGTCGAGTTGAAAGACCACTTCAGGGGCTCGTCTCATCTGCAGACGACGACCCAGTTCTCCTCTCAGGTAGCCACTGGCGGCCTGGAGGCCGTCCATGACTTCCGAGCGTGCTTCATCGTCCGCCAGCACGCTGACAAAAATCTTGCAGTGCTGAAGGTCGCCGCTCACCTCAACATTCGTGATGCTCACCATGCCCTGATGCACGCGCTCATCGCGGATTCCGTTGATCAGCAGTTCACTGATCTCTTTGCGGATGAGGGCTGCCACGCGTTCAACCCGACGTCCCGGGGCCATGTCAGCTCTGCGGTGCTGAAGACACCATGGCACGCAGGACAAAGCTCAGACTGAGGAAGCCACTGATCAGTGCTCCGATCAGGGCGACGGCAGTCACAGGATTGCTGCGGCGACGGGCGAGCGGTTCTGCCACCGAATTGATCACACCCAGGCCGAAAGTGATCAGGTAGCGCGGGTAGCGCGTCACGTTGATGAAAAATTCTTTCATGGCCAGTGATCGCAGGGTGTCTTGTTGATTCGGGTGTTTCTGGAATGGCTGAGACTTGCCGCAGAGGAGAGGGCACTCAACGACAAGCAGCAGGTTCTCAATAAGAGGACCTTATTGACACATTTCAGTGTATCTGGAGCAAATACACACGAAGAACGGCCTCCTAGCTCAGGGGCTTTTCGTTCCGGTGACCTGGGATCCTGGATCACTCCGAGTAGCAAATGACTCATTTGCTACAGCGTCTAGTGACTTTTGTTGCTCAAATGAAGAGGAGGTTAATGGCCTCTGAATCACACCAAGGAGAGGAGAGCCGGGAGCGGGTCTCCTTTTTTTGTGGCTCTCCACTTGAGGGGGCGTTGACCGCTGCCGCTGCGTAACCTCGCGGTTCGCTTGGCCTTGGATCAGGGACTTTTCATCGTTGTGAACAGTCGCCAGGGTTAGTCGCTGGCACCATTCGCCGCAGTTTTGGCCAGGAGCCTTGGAGATCCTCGATCTGTTCCCAAGATCCATTTTCAAGGGCAGCCTTCCGGGGCCGCTGCTGAATCGGTTGGTCTGCATCAGTGCCGATGTCCTGGCGAATCCGGGGTCCAGTCCGGATGCTTCAGCAAAGCTGGCCGGTCAGCTCAGTCAGCAGAGAGAGCTCAGCCCCGGGCATGCAGCGATCCAGCAGCTCTGTGCTGAGCATGTTCTTCCAGCCTGTGACCGCTGGATCGGTCATGTGATGGAGCGTCAGCCTCCGCAAGGCCGTGGCCCGTGGGTGCCTGGCCGTTACAGGCTGCAGATGGTGGATCTGTGGCTCAACTGTCAGCGAGCTGGCGATTACAACCCAACCCATACCCACGGCGGCAGTTTCTCGGGGGTGATTTTTCTGAAGGTTCCGCCTCAGATCAAGGGGCAATGCTTTGACGGTCAGCTCTGTTTTCACGGTCCCGAGGATTGGCATCTGCAGTCGTTTCGCACCGGCATGGCTCATTACGTGTTGCCCGTGCCAGGCGAGTTCTATGTCTTCCCTGCCTGGCAACCCCACTCCGTTGCTCCCTTCCGGGGCGATGGCGAGCGTTGGTCGATTGCGTTCAATGTGATCGCCACGCCTCTTGCAGCAGGCACGTCTGGACGACCCGAGGCGGTGGCAACCAAGCAGCCTGTCCGGTCTCAGGCACCCCAGAGGAATGTCTCCCTGTCGAGTGGTCGAATCATGCCAAGGGGGTTCTGATCGAGGCCTGAGTCCGTGTTGATCGCACACTCAGGGCCCAAGCACTGCACTTCGTCCAAGCAGATGGCGCTGCGTGGAACGGGATGGCTACCGTTCCAGCGCCAGAACCGGCTTGGACATGCTGGAGCTCCATCAGTTTCGTCACTCGGCCTTCTGTCTCAAGGTGCGGATGGCACTGCAAGCCAAGGGACTCAGTTTTCGCGAGGTTGAGGTCATGCCCGGCATCGGTCAGATTTCACTTTTCCGGCTTTCCGGTCAGCGTCAGGTGCCCGTTCTGGTTGACAGCGATGACGTGGTTGCTGATTCAAGTGCCATCTGCCGGTATCTGGAGGAGCTCAGGCCTGAGCCGCCGTTGATTCCCTCCGACCCCCAACAGCGAGCTCAGATGCAGCTGATTGAAGATTGGGCTGACACCACCCTTGCCGCTGCGGTCAGGGCTGCGCTTCTTCAGGCGGCTGCCGATGATGCTCAGTTGCGGGACGTGCTGCTTCCGGATGATGTTCCCTCGCCGGTGCGGCAAGTGATGTCTGGTCTGCCGGGCGGTTGGCTCAGCAGTCTCGGTGAATTGCTCGGTCAGGAGCAGAGAGCCTCGATGCTCAGCAGTTTGTGCGCCGTCGCCGATGGCCTTGATCTCAATGGCTGTCTTGTGGGAGATGCCATCAGCCTTGCCGATATTGCCGTTGGCGCCCAGTTGTCTTTGCTGCGTTTCCCTGCTTCCGCAGGAGATTCACTTGCTGGCCGAGGGGTTCCAGGCATCAGTGATCATCCCCGTCTTCAGGGTTTGTTCCGTTGGCGCGATCAGCTGGAAGCCCGTCTGATCAATCTGGATCCAGCGCCAGCGGTCTGAGCGTCAGTCTGAAACGGCTGCTGCGCCCCTCCAGGGTCTGATCGGTCTTGAGGCCCGGCCCTGCATGGCTCACCTGGCGCTGGTCAGCGCAGATGTCATCGCCACATCGCATGTAGTGCGTGAGGGTCTCAATCCTGCTCAGTCGCGGCGAGCCCGGTCCGTGCAGGATCTGCAGAACCAGTTCATCGCTGAAGAAATCAGAGGCCGCCTCCGGATTCGTTTCTCGACGACCGATCACTGTGGTTTCGAGCAACACATCCTCTCGAAACCTCGCCAGCTGACGGTTCACCTGATTGGGATCCTGTTCAACGGAGAGCAACTGATCACCCAGCAGCGCTTTGCCCACGGAAGCCGCGTTGTAGGGGCGATCCCCGATCAGTTCGCTGCGACGGTTTCGCAGGAAACGAACCTCGTGTACAAGCGGGGGATCGTCGGGAACGGGATGGCCTGAATCATCCAGTGCCTCACTGGTCACCTGCCATGTCCCTGAAAACCAATCGGGGTAAATCAGATCTTGTTTGGCGCGTGGACGGGGCAGAGGTGCCGGCAGTGACCATTGAGGCCACCTTTCGAAGCGCTGCTCGAGAAAGTCGATGCCGCGATCACTGGCGGCGTCGGCGGACTGGACTGCCACAACCTGCAGCAGCATGGTGATCAGCAGTGTCAACAACGGTTTTGCCATGTCCGACCCTCTGATTCGATCCCTTGATCACTACGTGGTGCTGGTGCCAGGCGAACCTGAGCAGCTGCTGACAGCGGCCGACACCCTGACATGGCTTGCAGGTCGACTGCAGGATCTGGACCCCTGGCCCTCGGATCTGAGCGGTTGCAAGAGCCCTGAGCAGGCGGCACTGCGTCTGATCGATACAGCCTGTGAACTGGAGATTTCGCCTGGTCTTGCTCTGCAGTGGTACGCGGTGCGTCTCGATCCACCCGCTGGCTGATTCTCAGTCAGGTCGTTCTTTCGGTGGATCTTTGATCAGCTCCGGCAGCAGCTGAAGGATTCCATCCGCAACGACGTCGGCGGTCTCTGACTCAATGACCACTGTGAGATCGGCCTCGTCGTAAAGGGGGCGTCGCTGCTTGAGAATCTCATCAAGTGTTTCAGCAGGATCTGGCGTCTTCAGCAGTGGTCGCTGAGTGGAGTCGTTGCGAAGCCGCTCCAGCAGTTGACGGCGCTCGACGTCGAGCCAGATCACAATGCCCTGGTGCATCATTCCCCAGTTTTCGGAACGGGTCACAACCCCGCCCCCGGTCGCGACGACCAGTGAATGACGTTCGCTGATGGACCTCAGCACCTGGGTTTCAAGGTTGCGGAACTCCTCTTCACCGTCACGCTCAAAGATCTCGGGGATGGTGCAGCCGGCCACCTGCTCGATGACTGCATCCGCGTCGACAAAGCCGTACCCCAGCCGTTCTGCCAGAGGCCTGCCGGTGCTGGTTTTGCCGCTGCCCATCATGCCCACCAGATACAGACTGCGTCCTCCCAGACGCTGCCGCAGAGTTGGAGTCGTCTCCACCATGACTCGGAATCGCCGCTAGCTCATTAGGATGCCTTCTGGCCGGACCGTCACATGACTGAAATGAAGTCACTTGCACGTCATGGCCGCGGACGTGGCTGCGTCATCACTCGACGTGCCTGCTTCAGTGCAAGCCACCGTTACTGGTTGCCTGAATTGTCTGCAGATGACAACGCTGCGCGCTTCGGGCCCTGTGCTCTGGCTCCTGGGCATGGTCACAACTACGAGCTGATTGTCTCGATGGCCGGTGGTCTCGACGCGCACGGCATGGTGCTGAATCTCTCCGAGGTGAAGCACGCCATCCGCAGCGAGGTGACTGGTCAGCTCGACTTTCGCTTTCTCAACGAGGCCTGGCCCGAATTCGATGTGTCGAAGCCGGAGGGTTGCCTGCCCACCACCGAAGCCATCGTCCGACAGATTTGGGCTCGGTTGAGTCCGCATCTGCCAATCACGGCTTTGCGCCTTTACGAACAACCAGGCCTCTGGGCCGACTATCTCGGACATCCCATGGACGCCTTCCTCACGATCCGCACCCATTTCGCCGCTGCCCATCGTCTGGCCAGACCTGAGCTCAGCCAGGAGGAAAACGAGCGCATCTATGGCAAGTGCGCACGTCCCCATGGCCATGGCCATAACTATCTGGTGGATGTCACGGTGCGCGGTCCGATCGATCCACGATCAGGCATGGTTTGCGACCTCTCCGCGCTGCAACGTCTTGTGGACGACCTTGTTGTGGAGCCCTTCGACCACACATTCCTCAACAAGGATGTGCCCTTCTTCGCCGAATGCGTTCCCACAGCAGAAAACATCGCGCTCCACATCGCTGACCGCCTGTCGTCACCGATCAAGGCGATTGGTGCCAGTCTTCACAAGGTGCGCCTGCAGGAAAGCCCCAACAATGCGGCCGAGGTCTATGCCGAAGTTCCTCAGTTGGAGATGACTCCCTCAGCGCTTGAGGCGGCACTTCCTGTCTGAACCCTTCTCATCGGCTGAGCGTCCCAAGGTCCGTTTGGTGCTTGCCGTCAGCCTTGATGGTCGTCTGGCCCCGCCAACCGGAGGTGCAGCTCAGCTGGGTGGGCCTGGTGATCGTCGTGTTCTTGAAGAAGCGCTCGCCTGGAGTGATGCAGCACTGATCGGAGCGGGAACGCTGAGGGCCCATCACTCCAGCTGTCTGATCCGTGACCGGGATCTGCTGAAGCAACGTCAACTTGAGGGGCGCTCGCCCCAGCCTGCAGCGCTCGTCGTCAGTCGTCAGGCTGGATTTCCCTTGGAGTGGCCCTTCTTTCAGCAACCTTTTGACCGCCATCTGCTGTCTGCCAGCGAGGGTTGTGTTCCTGGATTTCAGTCGTGTTGTCGGCTGTCATCCTGCTGGAGCGAGACGCTCACTGGGCTGTCCTCCAAGGGCTGGTTCAGGCTGGTTCTGCTTGGTGGTGCTGTTCTGATTCACTCGCTGCTGGCTCAGGATGCGGTTGATGAGCTGCAACTGACCCTGAGTCCCAGGCTGCTGGGCGGGTCCTTCACCTGGTTGCCGCAGACGGACACACCACTGCCAGCAACACTTGCGTCTTCGCAGGCCTGGAGTCTGCTGGAGGCCCGTTCCCTCGGAGAGAATGAACTCCTGGTGCATTACTGCCGCAATCGCTCCATGAGTTCCTGAAGTGGAACCTGATTCAGGCTGGATTGGGGCAGGCCTGTCAGCGAGGTCAGGCACCGTTGAATCACCACACTGGCGTCGTCACCGACCCTGCCCCTCAGCAGTTCCGTCAGCACTCCCAGCTCCCTGCCACTGCGACTGGTTTCCTTGATCAGACATTCGCTCACTGGGCGGGCCAGGGTCCGGCAAGGCTCCTCGAGAGCGTTGTTCAACCAGCTCTCTGGAGCGAGCTCGGACGCAACGTCTTTCAGAGCCTGTTTCGCCAGCTGACGGCATTCGCTCACAAGCCTGGCTTCGAGCTTGGGTTGCAACAGCCGAATCAACGGCTGGAACAGTCCCGCCTTGGCGGTTTGATTCATGCCGCTCACATCCAGAAGCAGAGGGCAGAGCAACAGAGCTGTCGTCCATTTCAGTTGCTGCTGAGACCATCTGGGCATGACCACGGCCCCAACGCATCCCCATTTTCTCCCCTTGTTGTTTCGCTGGTTAGTGTCTTTGCCGAGGCGTTTCAATTGGCCCTGGATGGCATCGCTCACGGCTCGTTGGCATCGCAGCATCCATGAGATCCCTCAGTCGCATTGGGAGGGGTTGCTGGCAGAGCCTGCGATCCCTTTCTATCGCTGGAGCTGGCTGGAGGCTCTGGAGAACTCAGGCAGTGTGGTTCCGGATCAGGGCTGGCAGCCCCTCCACCTGTCGCTCTGGAGGGATGAGGAAAGCCTGATTGCGGTAGCTCCTCTCTATCTCAAGGGCCACAGCTACGGCGAATTCATTTTTGATCAGTCTTTCGCCCGTCTTGCGGGTGATCTTGGCCTGCGCTACTACCCAAAGCTGATCGGGATGAGTCCGGTCAGTCCTGTGCAGGGCTATCGCTTCCACATCCATCCGGATGAAGATGCTCAGGACATCACGGTCATGATGCTTCGGCTGATTGATGAATTCGCTGAGCGCAACAACATTCTCAGCTGCAACTTTCTCTACGTTGATCCTCTCTGGCAACCCTTGGCCGAGGCTGCAGGCTGTGCGGGCTGGGTGAATCACCAGAGCCTGTGGTCTGCAGATGGGCAAAAGGACTTCGCTGACTATCTCGCCAGCTTCAACGCCAATCAGCGGCGCAACATCAAGCGTGAACGCAAGGCGGTGAGCCAGGCGGGACTGGTCGTGACACCGTTGACCGGTTCAGCCCTGACGCCCGAGCTGCTGGCGCGTATGCATGCTTTCTATGAGCAGCACTGCGCGCGCTGGGGGCCCTGGGGAAGCAAATATCTTCAGTCCACATTCTTTGACCGACTGGTTGATCCCGCACTGGCCAAGCATGTGGTGCTCTTCAGCGCCCATCGCGGAGATCCCTCTGAACCTGTGGCGATGTCCCTTTGCGTTCAGGACGAATCCCATCTCTGGGGTCGCTACTGGGGCAGTCAAGAAGAGATCGACTGCCTTCATTTCGAGGTCTGTTACTACGCGCCGATTGAGTGGGCGCTGCAACAGGGCCTGCAGAGCTTTGATCCAGGGGCTGGCGGCAGTCACAAACGCCGTCGAGGTTTTGTGACGCAACCGCGCACCAGCCTGCATCGCTGGTATGACCCCCGGATGGATGGGCTGATCCGTTCCTGGCTGCCGAGGGCGAATGGACTGATGCAGGAGGAAATCGAAGCCATCAATGCTGAACTTCCTTTCCGCACCAAACCGCCTGAATTGATGGCCCGAGGCGATCATTTGTAAGGTGTGACGATGGCAGAAGGCACTTCCTCGCTTGACGATCAGCTGTCACAGCGATTCATCGAGCTTGATCCATCTGGTTACTTCCTGATCAAGCTGGATGCCGAGGCTGGTGAGCTGGTTGCCGAGCACTACAGCAATGATGTGGACGAGCGAGGCCGTGCCACTGATCCGGACACCGGTGAAGTCCTCTCTTGCCGTGGCGGCGGTCCCCGTTCTCCGGAGACAGTCTTCAGGGGCAGAACGGCCAAGGAGCTGGGTATTGCTCTGACCGAAACTGACGGTGCCCCACCGGTCAGTCGTCTTGACCATGCCCTGTATCTGGGGCGCGAACTACAGAAAGCGGAGGCCTGCCTGAAAGCCGGCTCGTCTTACTGCCAGGACTGAGTCAGTTCAGGCCGTGAGCAGTTCGCGGGACTCGCTGGGCTCTTCAGGTGGAAGGGATTCCAGTTGTTCTCGGATTTCGCGTTGCACGATCGCGCGGTATTCGAGGAAGTGCTCGTTGTGGGCCAGCACCACCAGGAACTGCTCCAGCATCGCAGGATTGCGACGCGCCATGCTGAGCATGTAGCGCCAGAAGCGACTGCGGGTATCGCGCTTGATTCCCTGCCTCCAAACCACGATGGAAAGAGCCCTGATGTCGGTCCAGGTCGGCAGTTTTGCGGTGCCCTTCCAGCGGGGGGCTCCCATCTTCAGGTAATAGGAGTAGACCCGATCCATATACGCGTTGGGCTCGTAGAGCGCACAGAAGGCCTCGACGTATTCGTTGGCGATGTCGCGGATCGGGCGCGTGGGTTTGAAGTTGAGCAGGTTGGTCTGATTCACACCCTTGGCGGCAGACTTGTCCTGAATCAGGCGACCCTCTTTCTCGAGGCGATGCCACAGCGCGGTGTTCGGCAGCGCCTGCAGCATGCCCATCATCGCGGCCGGTATTCCGGTGCGGGTCACGAACTCAACGATGCGTCGACCGGCACCGTCTTTTTCTCCGTCGAATCCGATGATGAAACCGGCCATCACGCGGATGCCGTTGGCGGTGATTCTGTCAACCGCCGCATCCAGGGGGTTCCGGGTGTTCTGCAGTTTCCGTGAGGTTTCCAGACTGGCTTCATCCGGAGTCTCGATGCCGAGAAACACACTTTCAAAGCGAGCCTCGTGCATCATGCGCATCATCTCCTCGTCATCAGCGAGATCCACTGAGGCCTCAGTGGCGAAGCTGAAGGGGTAGCCACGCTCTTCCTGCCACCCCTTGATCTGGGGCAACAACTGCTTGGCGTTGCGCTTGTTGCCGATGAAGTTGTCATCAACAAGGAAGATCGAGCGCCTCCAGCCAAGGTCATAGAGACGTTGGAGCTCAGCGATCAGCTGCTCGGGGTTTTTCGTGCGTGGCTTGCGTCCGTAGAGAACGATGATGTCGCAGAACTCGCAATTGAACGGACAGCCCCTTGAGAACTGCACGCTCATTGAGTCGTAGGCCTCAAGCTGAAGCAGGTCAAAGCGAGGAATTGGTGTGGCGGTGACATCAGGTTTGTCGCCTTCTGCACTGAATCGTCCGCTGCTGTCCCCTCTCTGAATCGCCTCGATAAACATCGGAAGAGTGATTTCACCCTCATCAAGCACCTTGAAGTCGGCCTGCTCGATTTCCGGGGCATCGGGTGTGGAACTGGCGTAGGGACCGCCCACAGCAACTGGGAGTCCGCGGCGCTTGGCTTCGGCGATCTGAACCTGCATATCGTCCTTCTGGACGATCATTCCCGAAATCACCACAAGTTCGGCCCAGTTCCATTCCTCCTCGGTGATTTCCCGCACATTGCGGTCCACCAATTTCATCTCCCATTCCTGAGGCAGCAGGGCGGCCACAGTCACCAGTCCGAGCGGCGGAAGCAGGACCTTGCGATTCACCAGCTCCAGAATCTTCTCGTAGCTCCAGAAGGTTTTCGGGAAGAGAGGATAAATAAATAGGGTGCGCATGATCCGGGGCGAGGAAGTGGTCTGTCTGTTACTTGCGGTCGACCCTGCGGACAGAACCTTCCGTTTCCATTTGATTTCGTTGTGCAGAAGCTTAAGGGGGATCGGGTGATTCCAGGCCTGATGTCTGATCTAATGGTTGCTGCAATCTGTGACAGGCATGGGCGTCCTCATCTACCTGGGTCTGGTGGGAGCCGGACTCGCAACCGCAGTGACGATCAGTTTCGTTCTGCGTGGGATCAAACTGATCTGACTTCGGTCAGAACCGCCTCTCCGCGGCGCCAGATTTCGAGCAGTGCCAGAGCTAAGCCGAGAGTTCCGCTGATCGCGAAGGTTGCCTGGAGTCCCACCGTGTCCGTGAGAATGGCGGCGATCAGGCCACTGATGCCGCCACCGCCGAGAAAGGCAATCTGGCCTAGGCCGGCCATGCGCCCTCGCATGATCTGGGTTGAGCCCACCTGAGTGATCAGGTTGCTGCTGCTCAGCAATCCTGCCGTTCCGGCTCCGATCAACAGCGTCATGGCGAGCAGAAAGGGCACGTCGCCTCCAAAGGCCATCCCGAGCTGAGCCACGGCAGTCACCAGCGCAAATCCTGACAGAGTCAGGAAAGGCCTTCTGCAGAAGCGGTGGCTGTTGCGTTGCAGCAGCACGCCTCCGGCAATGCTGCCAAGGGCCAGAACGCTTGTGAACACGGCAAGATCCATCGGAGCATTTCCCAGCTCGCTGGCAGCAATGAAGGGACCGAGTCCTGGGTGGAAGAAGCCCACCACGCACATCATTCCGGTGAACATCAGCACGTGCCTCAGGGTGCTGCCGCATTCACGCCAGGCCACTCGCAGCGAGGCTTGCTCGCCAGGAGCACTGCGCTGTTCCAGTTCCTTTCTCGGATGCAACAGCCAGATCACACTGGCGATGGGCAAGAGGTACGTGGCGGCATCCAGCGTGAGTGCCATGGACGGCTCGGTCAGGGTGATGAGCCAACCCCCCAGTAGAGGTCCAATCAGCTTTCCGACATTGAAGACCACCGAGAAACTTGTCAGGAAAGGCGCCAGCTCGGCGTTGTCGTCCACCAGCAGAGCGCAGTATTTGTTGCGTGCCGTGAGTTCGTAGGCACCGGCGATCCCGACCAGCAGGGTGCTGGCGAGCAGCATCAAAACCTGGGCCTGCCCCTGGAACACGGGGATCGAGAGAGCCCCCAGCAGACCCGCCCCTAAGAGGGCCCACTGGGCCTGGATCAACACCCGCTCACAGCCAATCCGATCGGTGCGCACACCAGCTGGACCGCTCACCAAGATGGTGGGAAGGGAAAGTGCGGCGAAATGCAGAGCCAGCACCATGGGCTCTCTGGTTTCGTCCATCAGGATCCAGCCCTTGGCGGTGAGCCCTGCAAAAGATCCTGCAGTGCTCAAGCCGGAGGCGATCAGGAAGATGAGGCGTTGGCGTTCATGCCGTGAGTGACTGCTCACAGGCTGGTGCGAGCTGAGGCCACCAGTTCTGTTGCTCCGACGATGTCGCCAGTCAGGTCATAGATATCGGCTCCGGTGATCCGCACAGGGACCATGGTTCCCGGTGCCGCTTGCAGGCCGTCGGCGCGTGGCTGCACCTGCACCTCGCCGTCGACTTCTGGGGCGAAGCGAGCACAGCGACCGATCATGGCCCCGGTGTTCGGGTTGTGCTGTTCGATCAGCACATCCACTGTGCGCCCCACCCAGCGGGTGTTGGCCTCGGCTGAGATCGGTTGTTGCAGGGTCATCAATCGATCTTTGCGGGCGATGGCGATCTCGGCTGGCACGGGATCCGGCAGCTTGGCCGCGGCTGTGCCTTCCTCAGGTGAAAAGGTGAACACACCCACGTGATCAAAACGTTGTTGTTCTAGGAAACCTGCCAGGTGTTCGAACTGTTCTTCCGTTTCACCGGGAAAACCCACGATCAACGTGGTGCGCAGCACAGCATCCGGCAGCTGTTCCCGTAACTGATTCATCAGTCGTTCGTTGACATCCGCCTGCCAGGGACGGTTCATGGCACGCAGCACCTTGGGGTGGCTGTGCTGAAGAGGTAAGTCGAGATAGGGGAGAACGTTGGGCACATCCCGGTAAGCCGCGATCACCTCAGGGGTGAGGCCGGTGGGATAGGCGTAATGAACACGGATCCAAGGAATCTCCACCTCACCAAGAGCTCTCAGCAGATCCGCAAGGCGTGGACGTCCGTAGAGGTCCAGGCCGTAATTGGTGGTGATCTGGCTGATCAGGATCAGTTCCTGCACCCCCTGCTCAGCCAGTTGATGGGCTTCCGCCACGATCGATTCAATGGTTCGTGAACGCTGATTGCCGCGCAGATGCGGAATGATGCAAAACGCGCAGCGATAGTCACAACCTTCGGCCACTTTCAGATAGGCAACCGCTTCTCCGGTTGTGCGGTATCGGGGCAGGGTTTCATCGCCCACGAACGTGGGGGTCTTGCTGACCCGATTGACGCGTTCTCCGGCCTCGACCCGCTCCAGCACCTCCACGATGTGCTGGTAATCACCGGTCCCCACAATGGCCTTCGCTTCCGGCAAGGAGTCGAGCAGCTCCTCCTGGAAATGTTGTGCAAGACAGCCGGCAATGATCAGTTCCTTCCCCTGCTCAGCCAGTCCCACCAGGGTGCGGACGGATTCCTCCCTGGCGTCCTGGATGAAGCTGCAGGTGTTCACCACCACCACGTTGGCGTCACTTTCATCGCTGCTGACGCCATAGCCCGCCTGGGTGAGCAGGCCGAGCATGTGTTCGGTATCCACCCGATTCTTTTCGCAGCCGAGATGGGCGAAGGCCACGGTTGGTCGTGTACTGGCCATGCCGCGGCCGGGGGGATGGTCCGGGGACATGGGCACAACCAATCAATCAATCACCATAAATCTCGTGCTGATGCCTGCCAAAATTTCAACACTCAGTTCAGTGCGCATGGGCACCACCCGACTCACCAGCCGACGTCGCCAGGACCAGGGCTACAAATGGGCTCGAATCAGCATGGCGGTGTTGGCCACCGTTGGGGTGATCGACACCGGTTCGATCACGCTCAAACGCTGGGGGATGTTCAGCAACCTCAGCTGTCCGTTGGGGGCAGAGGGGTGCGACAAGGTCCTCAATAGCCCCTGGGGCACGCTTTTTCAGTCAGAGGCCTTCAGCATTCCACTCTCCTTCGTTGGTTTGCTGGCTTATCTCGCTGTTCTGGTGATGGCCCTTGTGCCTTTGCTTCCTGGCTTGGCGGACAGTCGCAACGACCTTTCACGGCGGACCTGGTGGGGACTGTTCACCGTTTCTCTGGGGATGGCCGTGTTCAGCATGGTGCTGCTGGGCTTGATGGTGTTCAAGATTCAGGCCTTCTGTTTCTTCTGCGTGCTTTCAGCAGCGTTGTCGATTCTGTTGCTGATCCTTTCCGTGATTGGTGGTGGCTGGGATGACCCCTCTCAGCTGGTGTTCCGCGGCATTCTGCTGGCGCTGGCTGTGTTGCTTGGCAGTTTGATCTGGGCGTCGGTGCTGGATCCTGACCGGCCGGAGGCTGCTGTGACCGGCCCTGGAGCGCCACCTCTTGTGACAACGGAAAGCACGCCAGCGAAGGTGGCTCTAGCTGAGCACCTCACCGCAACGGGAGCAGTCATGTACAGCGCTTACTGGTGTCCTCACTGCCATGAGCAGAAGGAAGACTTTGGTCTGGAAGCTGCCAAGAAGCTCACCGTCGTGGAGTGTGCTGAGGATGGTCAGAACAGCCAGCGTGCCCTCTGCCAGAGTAAGAAGATCGAAGGGTTCCCCACCTGGGAGATCAACGGCAAGCTTGATTCGGGTGTGAAAGATCTGAAAACCCTGGCAGGTCTGTCGGGCTTCAAGGGAGACACCAATTTCTGAGCGAAAGGGAACACGTTCTCCTCACTCAGTCAGTTCATTAATCCGTCACTCTGCGGGTCTTGATTCCTTCTCCTCTGAGCTGTCGACTGTGTCGGCGCCACTGGGGAAGGGCACTGGGGGCATCACTTCGGAAATGTCCTCCCCGGCTTTCGGTTCTGAATAGACAGGCTTCCAGGAGCAGAGCAGTTGTGCGTTGGCGATGGGTCAGATCAAGCAGCAGGTTCAGTTCCTGGCGACTGGGCTCCTCCAGCTGCAGCAGTTGCTGATGAGGTTGGCGGTTGACCATGCACAGCAGCTCTTCGTCTTCCAGGGGGCTCATGGCTTTTCGGGTCAACTGCAGCAGTGTCTGCATCCCCACTCTGGAGCGATTGACTCCGGCCACATCCCAGCACTGTTCACTGAGCTTGTCGATGCTGCGGGTTAGCTCGCCGATGCTGGTGTGGCTGCGGGCATTGGTCTGCTTCGGGCCGACTGACTCCCCCCGAGTCCTCCAGTGCTCTCTTTCGTTTTCGGAAACCGCTGGCAGCTCGATCGCCCCTAGCTGACGAGCAAAGACCAGACATTCCATCAATGAGTTGCTGGCCAGACGATTGGCACCGTGCAGCCCTGTGCAGGCCACCTCCCCCACGGCAAAGAGGCCTGGCAGTGATGTGGCGGCACTGAGGTCTGTTGCCACTCCACCCATCCAGTAATGGGCGGCAGGAGCCACGGGGATGGGTTGCTCAAGAGGGTTGAGATTGTGGTTGCGGCAGCGTTCAAGGATGGTTGGGAAGCGGCGTTCAACCTGGTCGCGGGGGATCCCTGCAAGGTCCAGGCCCATGTGGTCGACGCCCTGGAGGCGCATGCTTTTCAGGAGTGCACGGCTGACCTGGTCTCGGGGGGCGAGATCAGCTCCATGCAGTTCAGTGACCGGGCTGTTCCCCATGGCGTCCACGAGACGTCCTCCTTCGCCGCGAACTGCCTCAGAGATCAGAAAGCAGGGAGCGCCAGGAAGCTTCAGGGCCGTGGGGTGAAATTGAACGAACTCGAGATCTTCCACGGCGGCCCCTGCAGCCCAGGCCAGGGCGATTCCCTCCCCTGCGGCTTGAGCGGGATTGGTGGTGTTGGTATAGAGGTGCCCCCCACCGCCTGTGGCCAGCACCACTGCTCTGGATCGGATCCATTGCAGCCTGCACCCATCCAGAACCTGGACGCCGCAACAGCGCCCGTTCTCCACCCAGAGCTGGCTGACGCGAACGCCTCGGCGATGCAGCAATCCAGGCCTCTGCTCGGCACGCTGCTGAAGCACGTCGACCAGGGCGTGGCCTGTTCGGTCCTGCACATGCAGCACCCGGTGATGACTGTGGGCAGCTTCGAGGGTGGTGGCCAGGCTCCCGTCTCGGTTCCGATCAAAATCCATCCCCAGCTCGAGCAGCCTGTCCACACATTGCGGTGCCTTCTCAACCAGAAGACGGACGGAATCACCGTCGCAGAGGCCAGCACCGGCGTGAATGGTGTCTTCTGCATGGCTCTCGCTGTTGTCATCCGGGCGTGTGACGGATGCGATGCCGCCTTGGGCCCATCGGCTCGATGAGCGCCGGCTGGTGTTGCGGTTCACAAGCAGCACCCGCAGTCCAGCCGGCAGCTCAAGGCAGGTCATCAGGCCTGCTGCCCCGGCGCCAATCACCACAACGTCCCATGGACCGGAGGGGATTGGTTCGCTGCTAGGGCCGGAGGGTTTCATGTCAACAGCAAAAAACCGCCGGGTTCTCCGACGGTTTGACCGCAATCCAATCAATCCAATGAGTGGCGATCGGTGTTTTCAGAGAGAGACCTCAGCGGTACTGCCCGTCGTTGATTCGATCGAATCCTTCGTTGAGAGCAATCGATGGCTCTGTAACCGTGAAATTATCGCGGTATTTCTGGAACAGCTCTTTCTGCCGATCGGTGAGATCAAGAGAGAGAACGTCATCAACGCTTTCGTAGGGGCCACCCAGCACGATCTTGCCGGCGAGGGTGGGATACATGCCAGGGAACTGCTGGAAACGACGCACGGAGGAGTTGTTGAGATCCACCTTTGCGCCACGCTCAGCGATCTTGTCGTCAGCGACGTTGCGGATGTCAGCAGCCTGAACGCTCGCGGGTAGCAACAGGCCCATCAGCAGACCTGCCATCACAAGAATGCCTGTCAGCCAGGACAGCAGACGCTTCATGGAACTCTCCGTCTTAAAGATCGGAACGGGATGATTACCGGCTACGCCGGCAAGCAAACCTTACAAGTGCCATTGCCGATAACTGTTGCGAGGAGTCGCAGTTTTTTGCAGTTCGTTTCAGACCAGGCCGCTGAGTTCCGGCGCGAGCAACGACAGAGACAGGAACAAGCCGTCGATGAGAAGGGTTGTGAACAGCACTGCTGCTGCAACACTCCAGGCCTTGTCAGTGGCCAAGGACAGGCTGCTCTGGTGTCTGCAGTACTGAACCAACTGGAGGATGATCACGCCGGCTGCCATGACCGTCAGCAGAGAGCTAGGCCTCAGCACAAATGCTGCTGCGTCCTGCAGCAGCACGGTTGCCTCTGCCGTTGAAGCTCCAACAACCGCAGGCCAGAGGGTCATGACTCCGGTCAGTGCCATGGCCAGATCGGTGAAAGCGGTCCCCACCAGTGATGCGAGATAGAAGGCGCATCCAAGACGCCATCGTGTCTGTAGACCGGTGATCGCCAGGGGCAAGGCAAAGGCTTCTACCGGAAGATGCAGCAGTGGATGACTCGCCAGCCATCCCCAGAACAAGCTCCCAGCCAGCCAGCTGCCACTGAAGCCAACCAGCAGTGCGCCGAGATCCTTCCACTTCAGCGGTGCCATCGAATGGGTGATCACGCCCACTGCAAGCAGTACAAAGCCGAACACGCAGGAGGTGAACGGCTGTTCTCGTACCCAGGGAGCCTGCACGAACACGGGCAGCACCACCAGCATGGAAGCCCAGAAGGGCCATCCCACGAAGCCAAGAGCGCTCGGCTGGACCGGCTCAGCGAGGGCTTGGTTCCGTATCAGCCCGCTGAACAACGCTCCACCCCCGCCTGAATGTGAAAAAGGACTGAAACCTTAGAAGATTTGAGCCTCATTGAGCGTTTTTGTGAGGCGCCTGATGTCATCGGGCGCTGGGTCTGGCGATAGCGTCCTGAAACTTGTGATCAGGACGTCAGAGGTGTCAGAAATAGGACTGCTCGAGGCCATCTGGAGGAATGTTGTCTTGGGTGTCGTCCAGGGCCTGACTGAATTCCTGCCCATCAGCAGCACGGCCCATCTCAAAGTGGTGCCGGCTCTGGCCGGTTGGGAGGATCCCGGTGTGTCTGCCACAGCCGTGATCCAGCTGGGCAGCATCGTTGCGGTCATCGGCTACTTCCGCGACGACTTGATTGGCGTTTGGAAGGGGATCAGCACTGCCCTGCGTCGAGGGCAGTGGCGGGAGCCGGAGGCGCGCCTGGGAATCGCAATGGCCATTGGAACCCTGCCGATTCTGTTGGTCGGGCTTGGGATCAAGGTGTTGTGGCCGGGTTATGAAACCTCTCCGTTGCGCAGCGAACCGGTCATCGCCGTTGTGTCAATTGTGATGGCATTGCTGCTGGCCCTGGCTGAGAAGCTGGGCCCGCGACTGAAGCGCCTCGATCAGGTGCAAGGGCGTGATGGCCTTGTGGTGGGTCTTGCCCAGGTGCTCGCTTTGATCCCTGGGGTTTCCCGATCGGGCAGCACGCTGACTGCCTCACTGTTTGACCGCTGGAAGCGTCCGGATGCGGCCCGATTTTCTTTTCTGCTGGGAATCCCAGCCATCACTCTGGCGGGTTTGGTGCAACTGAAAGATGCGTTCAGCGAGCCAAGCGCAGGCGGAGCGATTCCCTTGTTGGTTGGAATTCTTTCTGCAGCAGTGGTCTCTTGGCTGGCCATCGATTGGCTGTTGAAGTACCTCCAACGCCACAGCACTTGGATTTTCGTGATCTACCGACTCCTTTTTGGAGTGTTGCTGCTGGTGTGGTGGTCCGCTTCAGGCCCAAACTGATCACAGTTGCCTCCGTGCTGTGTGGAATGAGCCCTCCGCAGGGGTTGCTGTCACGGCTCTGGACCCTGCAAGTCCCTCACGACAACCTGAGCCTGCAGTGGTGGCTTCGGTTGAGGCAGGCTCGATCGGAGAAGAACTGGGATTTGAGCCTGGTGATCAGCTACTGAGCATCAATGGTGTGCGACCCCGGGATCTCATTGATTACCGCTACCTCATTGTTGAAGAGGAGCTGACGCTGGAGGTTCGTGACAGTGCCGGTGAGCTGCATTGCGTCGAGTTGGAAAAGGATGCGGATGACGGTTTGGGGCTCGCTTTCACAGAAGCCCTCTTTGATGGCCTTCGCCAGTGCACCAATCGTTGCCCGTTCTGCTTCATCGATCAGCAGCCGCCTGGACACCGAGACAGTCTCTATCTCAAAGATGACGACTATCGACTCAGCTTTCTTTACGGCTCCTATCTCACTCTCACGAACCTGAGCGACGCCGACTGGGAGCGGATCGAGCAGCAACGGCTGACACCACTTTTTGTGTCTGTGCACGCAACGGATCCAGATCTGCGATCCACCCTTCTGGAGAATCCACGCGCCGGGAGACTGCTGAAGCAGCTCGAGTGGTTTGCGCAACGCAATCTGCAGATTCACGCGCAGGTAGTGGTGTGTCCCGGTCTCAATGACGGTGATGCACTGCTGAAAACGCTGCGCGATCTCTCCGCTTTTACAGGCTCTGAGTGGCCTGCAGTGCTTTCAGCGGCAGTGGTGCCAGTGGGCTTGACGCGTTTCCGGCCGCCTGGTGATGGCTTGCGGGCTGTGACCCCTGAGGATGCCTGGCGAGTGATTGACGCTGTGGAGCCGCTTCAGTCTGAGTTTCAACTGCGTTTCGGCAGTCGTTTCGTCTGGTTGTCGGATGAGTGGTATCTGATTGCAGGGCGTCCACTTCCCCCTCGCGCCAGCTACGAGGATCTCCCTCAGCAAGAAAATGGTGTGGGAACGATCCGTGCGTTTCTTGAGTCGCTGGATGAGGCCACGGAGTCACTTCCAGCAAGTGTTGTCGAGCCGCTGCGCAGCAGTTGGGTGGTGGGGCGTCTCGTGGATCAGGCGCTGGAGACAGTGACCGAGCGTTTGAACAGAATTGATGGCGTCACCCTCCGGATGCACGGTCTTCCCAGTCCCTACTGGGGGCAGGACCAGGTGGTTACCGGTCTGCTGACTGGCCAGGATCTGCTGGATGGTCTCAAGGACCAGGACCTCGGCGATCAATTGTTGCTGCCATCGGTGATGCTGCGGCAGGGTCAGCCTGTGTTTCTTGATGACATGACTCTGGATCAGGTTCAGGCACAACTTTCTGTCCCGATTCGGATCGTGCATGGAGCAGCTGACATCGTGGCTGCGGTGCTCGGAGATCCAGAGAAAACCAACTAAGCTCCGCCAAGCTCAGGATTTGATGTGCGTCGGACAGCTGCAAGCCTCCTTCTGATTGCAGGCATTGTGCCCTCCCACATCGCTGGAGTTGCCTCCGCTCAAGAGTCTTCCGAACTGTCGCCAGACAATGGCGCTGCTCTGATTGATCAGAGCACCCTGCCAACGGCCATTGAACTGAAAGGATCCCGGCCGCAGGCGGATCCCTCGGTCCTTCCCCCAGCAGCAACCACACTGCCAGAATCGCTCGATTCCCTTCAGTCGCCACCGAGTCTTGCCCTGCCCAGTCAGCCCGACCAGGTCCGCATCCGGGAGTTAAGACCTCTCACCCTTGCAGAAGTTGAACAACTCGCTGAAGTCAATAGTCCACAGCTGAAAGCCGTGGCTCTCGAAGTTCAGCAGGCCAAGTCCAGCTTGAGAGCAGCCATTTCAAGTTGGTATCCAACCCTCAGTCTCACCGCCAACGGTCTTCCCTCTTACCTCTCTGGTCAGGAGCAGTTTTTTGACGACAACGTCGCCGACACCGAGAGCGCCACGACGGGTCTGGAGGAGGAGCAAGGGAGAACCACGTTCTCAGAACAGTCCACAGCCAATTTCCGCGCCCAGCTCAACTGGAACTTGATTGATCCGGCGCGAGTTCCCCAGATCGCTGCTGCACGTGACACCTTTGAGCGAACGCGTGACGCGTATCTCATCGCTTTAAGAGATCTTCGTCTTCAGGTGGCCACCGCCTATTTCAATCTTCAGCGCTACGACGAATCGGTCAATGTTGGTAAGCAGTCTGTGGCTGCTTCTTTGATCAGTCTGCGCGATGCTCGGGCTCGTTATCAGGCGGGTGTTGCGACCAAGCTGGAAGTGCTTGAGGCTGAAACCCAGCTCGCCCGTGACCAGGACATCTTGACTGGCAACCTGAATTTTCAGGTCCGCTCTCGCCGGGATTTGGCAAGACTGATTGATCTCCCTCAGGACATCACTCCCACGGCGGCGTCTCCTTCAAGAGTGGTGGGCGTTTGGGAGCCGTCTTTGCAGGAGAGCATCGTCGCGGCTTACGCCTTCCGCGAAGAGCTTGACCAATTCATCCTGGATATCTCGATCAACAACAGCAAAGCCAATGCTGCTTTGGCAGCGGTTCAGCCTGTTCTGGGTATCTACAACGATTTCACAACTCGGCGCTTTGATGGCCAGCAGTCTGAAGGTTCTTTTACGACCAACTATTACGGCTGGGATATGAACAACACGGTTGGTCTAGAGGCTCGCTGGAATATTTTTGATGGAGGTAAGGCTCGCGCTGAGTCCCGGCGCAACAAGCAAGCAGCTGAAGCAAGTGCCTATAAATTCGCGCAACAACGCGGTCTTGTTCGATACCAAGTCGAGCAGAGTTTTTACGATTTGAGAGCGAATCAGCAGACCATTCGCACAACCTCGCGGGAGGTTCTCTCGCAACGAGAAGCGCTGCGTCTCGCCAGGTTGCGTTTCCAGGCAGGTGTGACCACACAGCGTGAAGTTGTTGATAACCAAAGGGATCTCACCCGAGCTCAGCTTCGCTACGTCACCGCTCTTGCCGACTACAACATCAGCATCGCTGAATTGAGACGACGGACCGGCCTCGATCAGGTTGCAGCATGCCCTCCCCTGGATCTACCAGGAGAGCCGGCTCAACCCAGTGCTGCAGATGAAATTCCGATTGAGCCAACCCCCAACATCCCAGCCTGCCAGGCCTCCCTGTTGGGATCTTGATGAAGGCGATAGCGCGACGTTGACCTCAAGACTCCTCAACCCTCAGCAGTTACTCGCGGTTCATCAGCTGCTTGACAGGGTTGCTGATCGGCAGCGACAGGATTTCGGACACATCGTTTCCGATGTCAAAGCCGATGGTTCCTTGATCACCGCTTGTGATCGCTGGAGCGATGAGGCGTTGGTCGCAGGCCTCTCTGACCTGGCTCCCGGCGAATTCACTCTGAGCGAGGAGGGTGAGAAGCGTTGCCCCTCTTCTTCTGCTTTCTGGGTGGTGGATCCGCTGGATGGCACCACCAATTTTGCTGCGGGGATCCCTTACTGGGCCATCTCTGTGGCGCGCTTTGTTGACGGCCGACCCACTGAGGCCTTCCTGGAGATTCCATCGCTGCATCAAAGGATCGTTGCGATCCGTGGTCGAGGTGCCTGGCGCAATGGCAAACGCCTGACTGCGGAGACCCGTCTGCAGGCCGGCAGTGCCTGTGTGTCGCTCTGCAGTCGTGCGATCCGTGTGCTGCAGCGCCGACACGAGGAGCCTTTTCCGGGAAAAATTCGCTTGCTTGGCGTCGCCAGTCTCAACATGGTCAGTGTGGCGATGGGGCAGACCGTGGCAGCCTTGGAGGCCACACCCAAGATCTGGGATCTGGCAGCGGCCTGGCTGGTGCTTTCTGAACTGGATTGCCCTCTGCATTGGCTGGACCAGGACCCGGCGGCGCTCACACCGGGTCAGGATCTCTCTGATGTCAGTTTTCCTGTGCTTGCGGCGGGTTCGCAGGCTGAGCTTGAGCGACTGTTGCCCTGGGGAGAGTCGCTGCTGTTGCGCTGAGGAGTGGAATGGTTGCGGAATGGGTGGTGAGTGAGTTATGTTTTTGGACTGCGCGAGAGGCGGAAGCCTGGAGCGCAGCTTCTGAGCATGAAGAGCGCGAGCTTGTAATGTTTGGGGGTGCTTACGAGGCCAAGAGGGAGCGATCCCACGGTGTTGTAAGTTTCACAAGCGGTCGCGAGGCCGCACCGCCAACCGCTTCTGAGAGGAAGTGCGACGGCAGAACCTGGACAATCGAAAAGTTTAGGAACTGACGCTTTCATCGCGTCGAGTTTGATGACTTAGCTGAAAGGTTGAGTGATTGAACTTGATGATAATGCGATGTAAGTGTGAGGTCCCGTCAACAATTATTCGTTGCAAAGAAGCAGCGTGCTTACAAGTTTGAAAGTTTTCACGAGCTTTTGAGTTTGTCGGTGTGCGCGTTGTGGAGCAACAACCGGATCTGAGATCCTGGAAAGTCACGAGGGAGAGATTCTAAGTGCACTCTTATGAACCCTTCTGTCAGAGGAAGGTGGTTTTAACTGCGAACAGTGCGCCAGTGCTGAAGAGTGGGTAAAGCAAATCAAGTTGAGGAAGTGAAAGCTTTTAAGAGGACTTGATCTACAACGGAGAGTTTGATCCTGGCTCAGGATGAACGCTGGCGGCGTGCTTAACACATGCAAGTCGAACGAACCTTCGGGTTAGTGGCGGACGGGTGAGTAACGCGTGGGAATCTGCCCTCAGGAGGGGGATAACGGCTGGAAACGGCCGCTAATACCCCATATGCCGAGAGGTGAAACGAATTTCGCCTGAGGATGAGCCCGCGTCTGATTAGCTAGTTGGTGAGGTAAGAGCTCACCAAGGCATCGATCAGTAGCTGGTCTGAGAGGATGATCAGCCACACTGGGACTGAGACACGGCCCAGACTCCTACGGGAGGCAGCAGTGGGGAATTTTCCGCAATGGGCGAAAGCCTGACGGAGCAACGCCGCGTGAGGGATGAAGGCCTCTGGGCTGTAAACCTCTTTTCTCAAGGAAGAAGATCTGACGGTACTTGAGGAATAAGCCACGGCTAATTCCGTGCCAGCAGCCGCGGTAATACGGGAGTGGCAAGCGTTATCCGGAATTATTGGGCGTAAAGCGTCCGCAGGCGGCCTTTCAAGTCTGCTGTTAAAACGTGGAGCTTAACTCCATCATGGCAGTGGAAACTGTTGGGCTTGAGTGTGGTAGGGGCAGAGGGAATTCCCGGTGTAGCGGTGAAATGCGTAGATATCGGGAAGAACACCAGTGGCGAAGGCGCTCTGCTGGGCCATAACTGACGCTCATGGACGAAAGCCAGGGGAGCGAAAGGGATTAGATACCCCTGTAGTCCTGGCCGTAAACGATGAACACTAGGTGTCGGGGGAATCGACCCCCTCGGTGTCGTAGCCAACGCGTTAAGTGTTCCGCCTGGGGAGTACGCACGCAAGTGTGAAACTCAAAGGAATTGACGGGGGCCCGCACAAGCGGTGGAGTATGTGGTTTAATTCGATGCAACGCGAAGAACCTTACCAGGGTTTGACATCCTGCGAATCTCTTGGAAACGAGAGAGTGCCTTCGGGAACGCAGTGACAGGTGGTGCATGGCTGTCGTCAGCTCGTGTCGTGAGATGTTGGGTTAAGTCCCGCAACGAGCGCAACCCACGTCTTTAGTTGCCAGCATTTAGTTGGGCACTCTAGAGAGACCGCCGGTGATAAACCGGAGGAAGGTGTGGATGACGTCAAGTCATCATGCCCCTTACATCCTGGGCTACACACGTACTACAATGCTACGGACAAAGAGCAGCAAGTTCGCGAGGACAAGCAAATCTCATAAACCGTGGCTCAGTTCAGATCGTAGGCTGCAACTCGCCTACGTGAAGGAGGAATCGCTAGTAATCGCAGGTCAGCATACTGCGGTGAATACGTTCCCGGGCCTTGTACACACCGCCCGTCACACCATGGAAGTTGGCCACGCCCGAAGCCGTTACTCCAACCCTTGTGGAGGAGGACGTCGAAGGTGGGGCTGATGACTGGGGTGAAGTCGTAACAAGGTAGCCGTACCGGAAGGTGCGGCTGGATCACCTCCTAACAGGGAGACAAACAACGATTTTGATGTCTGAGTACTTAATTCTTAGGCCAAAATCCTGTCACCTTAGGTCGATCGGTACCTCAATTTTGAAATCAAGAATGCACAGGAATGTGAATTGCTTGATGGAGATTTTCAGTTCCTAAACTTTGTCTAGGTCACATCCCACAAGGGTTGAGTCTTCCTGGGCCATTAGCTCAGGTGGTTAGAGCGCACCCCTGATAAGGGTGAGGTCCCTGGTTCAAGTCCAGGATGGCCCATTCGGTGTTGGGGGTTTAGCTCAGTTGGTAGAGCGCCTGCTTTGCAAGCAGGATGTCAGGAGTTCGAGTCTCCTAACCTCCACTGATCGAACTCAATCTCCATCGTCGCAAGGATGGAAGGTGAACTCGAATGTGATGTGATTTAGATGTGTCCGCTGGCATGATCCCAGCTTCCTGTCATTCCAAACTGACGTGAGTGATCACGATATTTGGTTGATAAGATGCTGGGCTCGAACTGAGCAATCAGTTTGATGTCTAGCAGAACCTTGACAACTGCATAGGAAAAAGTCTGTAAGAATAAAGCATCTCTCATGGATGCATCATTCTTCTTTTAGAATGATGTTAATTCTTGAGCAAGAGCCGAGACTCCATAACGTTCTTCTAATTGTGTCGAGCAATTGGGAGTTTGATGATTGATTCAGCAATGAATCGTTCAGAATCTGTTTCAACGACAGCAAGCGTTTTGGAGATGAATGGTCAAGCTACAAAGAGCTCACGGCGGATACCTTGGCACACAGAGGCGATGAAGGACGTGGTTACCTGCGATAAGTCTCGGGGAGCTGGAAACACGCTTTGATCCGGGAATTTCCGAATGGGGCAACCCTTAGAACGGCCAGCTGAATCCATAGGCTGGCACGAGCCAACCCAGCGAACTGAAACATCTTAGTAGCTGGAGGAAAGGAAAGTAAAAACGACTCCCTGAGTAGCGGCGAGCGAACGGGGAAGAGCCTAAACCGATAGTTTCGACTATCGGGGTTGTGGGACAGCAATGTGGAAAAGGGATGTTAGTGGAAGTGTTTGAAAGACACGCCAAAGAGGGTGAAAGCCCCGTACACGAAAACTGAACTGACCTAGCTGTATCCCGAGTAGCACGGAGCACGTGAAATTCCGTGTGAATCCGCGAGGACCACCTCGTAAGGCTAAGTACTACTGTGTGACCGATAGCGAAACAGTACCGCGAGGGAAAGGTGAAAAGAACCCCGGGAGGGGAGTGAAATAGAACATGAAACCGTGAGCTTACAAGCAATGGGAGCCCGACTTATCGGGTGACCGTGTGCCTGTTGAAGAATGAGCCGGCGACTTATAGGCACTGGCGGGTTAAACCGGAAATGGTGGAGCCATAGCGAAAGCGAGTCTGAATAGGGCGTTTGTCAGTGTTTATAGACCCGAACCCGGGTGATCTAACCATGGCCAGGATGAAGCTTGGGTGATACCAAGTGGAGGTCCCAACCAACTGACGTTGAAAAGTCACTGGATGAGCTGTGGTTAGCGGTGAAATGCCAATCGAACCCGGAGCTAGCTGGTTCTCCCCGAAATACGTTGAGGCGTAGCGTCTCGTGCTCCAGCAGGGGGGTAAAGCCACCATTTCGGTGCGGGCTGCGAGAGCGGTACCAAATCGAGATGAACTCTGAATACCCTGTGTGTAGCGAGGCAGTCAGACTGTGGGGGATAAGCTCCATGGTCGAGAGGGAAACAGCCCAGACCGCCAGCTAAGGTCCCCAAATCAACGCTAAGTGATAAAGGAGGTGGGATTGCCCAGACAACCAGGAGGTTTGCCTAGAAGCAGCCATCCTCAAAGGAGTGCGTAATAGCTCACTGGTCGAGCGATCCTGCGCCGAAAATGAACGGGGCTAAGCGTTGTACCGAAGCTGCGGATTTATGGTAGGGGAGCGTTCTATGTGGGGCGAAGCGTTAGCGTGAGCGGGCGTGGACTGCATAGAAGTGAGAATGTCGGCTTGAGTAGCGAAAACATGGGTGAGAATCCCATGCACCGAAACCCTAAGGGTTCCTCCGGCAGGCTCGTCCGCGGAGGGTTAGTCTGGTCCTAAGGTGAGGCCGAAAGGCGTAGTCGATGGATAACAGGTCAACATTCCTGTACCGGTTATGTTTTGGGAAGAGGGACGGAGAAGGCTAGCCAAGCCAGATGTTGGTTACTGGTTCAAGCGTTCGAGGCTATGAGGAGCGGCGAAAACGTTCCGAGCTGAGGCGTGAGTACGAGCTGCTACGGCAGCGAAGTTGGTGATGTCATGCTTCCAAGAAAAGCTCTATACCCGTTAAGGCATAACTGCCAGTACCCGAAACCGACACAGGTGGGGTGGTAGAGAATACCGAGGTGCGCGAGGTAACTCTCTCTAAGGAACTCGGCAAATTAGCCCCGTAACTTCGGGAGAAGGGGTGCCACCGCAAGGTGGTCGCAGTGAAAAGGCCCTGGCGACTGTTTACCAAAAACACAGGTCTCCGCTAAGTCGCAAGACGATGTATGGGGGCTGACGCCTGCCCAGTGCCGGAAGGTTAAGGAAGCCGGTCAGCGTAAGCGAAGCTGGCGACTGAAGCCCCGGTGAACGGCGGCCGTAACTATAACGGTCCTAAGGTAGCGAAATTCCTTGTCGGGTAAGTTCCGACCCGCACGAAAGGCGTAACGATCAGGGCGCTGTCTCGGAGAGAGGCTCGGCGAAATAGAATTGTCTGTGAAGATGCGGACTACATACACCCGGACAGAAAGACCCTATGAAGCTTTACTGTAGCTTGGTATTGTGCCCGGGCTCTGAATGCGCAGGATAGGTGGGAGACGTTGATCTAGTGCTCGTGGGTACTAGGGAGTCAATGGTGAGATACCACTCTTTCAGAGCTAGGGTTCTAACGTTCACCCGTTATCCGGGGAGCGGACAGTATCAGGTGGGCAGTTTGACTGGGGCGGTCGCCTCCTAAAAGGTAACGGAGGCGCGCAAAGGTTTCCTCAGGCTGGTTGGAAATCAGCCGATGAGTGCAAAAGCAGAAGGAAGCTTGACTGTGAGACCTACAAGTCGAACAGGGACGAAAGTCGGCTTTAGTGATCCGACGGTTCTGAGTGGAAGGGCCGTCGCTCAACGGATAAAAGTTACTCTAGGGATAACAGGCTGATCTCCCCCAAGAGTTCACATCGACGGGGAGGTTTGGCACCTCGATGTCGGCTCATCGCAACCTGGGGCTGAAGTCGGTCCCAAGGGTTGGGCTGTTCGCCCATTAAAGCGGTACGCGAGCTGGGTTCAGAACGTCGTGAGACAGTTCGGTCCATATCCGGTGTATGCGTAGGAATATTGAGAGGATTTCTCCCTAGTACGAGAGGACCGGGAGGAACGCACCTCTGGTGTACCAGTTATCGTGCCAACGGTAAACGCTGGGTAGCCATGTGCGGAGTGGATAACCGCTGAAAGCATCTAAGTGGGAAGCCCACCTCAAGATGAGTATTCCCATGGGGTAACCCAGTAAGGTCACGGGAAGAACACCCGTTGATAGGCTCTACGTCGAAGTCCAGTAATGGATGCAGCGGAGGAGTACTAATAGACCGAGGGCTTGACCATGATTTGGTTCTTGCCTGAGGCGAGGTTTTATTCGAATCAGACGCATGATCAATGATGAAAGTTGTTGATGATGTCCTATGCAGTTCTCAGGGTTCACCCTTGGGAATGTTTTCTATCCTGGTGTCCATGGCGCTGTGGAACCACTCCGATCCATCTCGAACTCGGTTGTGAAACGCAGCAGCGGCGACGATATTTGGGGGGTAGCCCCCTGAGAAAATAGCTCGATGCCAGGTAAAACATTTCAATCACATCTGTGATGCGAAGAAAGCCACCCCGGAGAGGGTGGCTTTTTTTGTGCCCTGACGCGCTAGTTTGGGTTGATAACTTTGACGGAATTTATGGCGCTGAGGCTGTCGATTCGTCAAATTTGTCGCTCTCTCTGGAGGGCTTATCTGCGCTGGGCCTCTTCAGATTGTGTCGATCTCAGTGCCGCTTTTGCTTACTACACTCTTCAGTCAATCTTTCCGATTCTGCTGATTTCATTGTCGGTGGCGTCCTGGCTTCTCGGACGGCAGCAGAACCTCGATGATCAAATTCTGATTTATGCCAGTGGTGTGCTGCCACCTCCGGCGATTGAAATTGTTCGCCAAACTCTTGAGAAGCTTGTTTCGCAGGGTTTCGGTGCTGGACTTCTCGGTGCAGCTGTTCTGTTGGTGACAGCTGGAAATGTCTATCTGACCTTGCAGCGTGGAGCTGACCGTTTATGGCGTGATGTTCTGCAGCCACAGCCTGATGCATTGCCATTTGGAGCTCAGGCTTATCGATTTGTGCGAGTGAGAATTGAAGCTTTTTTCGTTGTGATTTTGATAGGGCTTCTGGTCGTTGTTGATCAAATCAGTGCCAATCTTCGAATGGTTCCTGCGGCTCTTGTTGATGAACTTGTGCGCTCTTTGCCATGGTTGGCTGATGTTTTCCCCGATGTTGCGGTGCTTCAGTTTGGACGTTTGTTGATTCCCTTCGTGGGTTTTTCAGCCATGGCTTTGTTGTTGCAATTTCTGCTTCCCAGCAGAAAAGTCCCTTTTTTGCCGCTCATCCCAGGGTCTTTGTTAATTGGCTTTTTGCTGACTGTCCTGAACCTTGCTGTAAGCCGAAGTATTTTTTCGCTGGGATCACGCTTTCAGGCTTATGGAGTTATTGGTGGTGTCCTCGTCTTGACATTGTGGATCTGGATGGTTGGTGTTGTGATTTATTTCGGACAGTGTTGGAGTGTGGAGTTGGCCAATATGCGTATTAAGAAGGGCGGGGATCCGTTCTTTGACTTTGCCCAGGACTGACGTGGATCAGTGATTATGGAGATCCTTCATTCGTCGGGTTTCGGTTGATATGGGTCGACTGTCTCCTCTGATCTGGCTCGCGGCCCTCTTGGTGTTGCTGCCGACGCCTGTTGGCAGAGCGTTGATTGATGTGCTGGGTGGACTTGCCCTTGTTCTGCTTGCGCTGCCTTTCATCCTCGGAGGTCTTGGTTGGATTGGATGGAAGGTGTTGCAAAGCCGGATGCAGGTTTGCCCAAGCTGTGGTGCGGCTTCGCTTCAGTCCGCTCCAGTCTGTGCCGTCTGTGGTTCAGCTTTCTCAACAGCGGGTGACCCCAGCGCTGCCAGCACACAGTTTGAAGTTGATTCCACTCCTGCAAGTTCTGTCACTATTGATGTCACTGCAGAGGATGTTGAAACTTGACCGAAGTTCTCCTTGATTGATTGCTGACTGCATCGTTTTAACCTGCTGTTTCGTTCGCCTTCTCAAGCTCCAGCAGCCGACGCTCACGTAAATACAGAAAAAATGGACCTCCGCAGGCAAAGGAAACGCTCACGCAAAGAATCAAGCTGATCCACCAGGCTTTGACTTCTAGACGGCGCCCTTCGATGGCGATCCAGATCGTGAATGCAGTGGCGCCGATGATCAGATCACGGCTCAGGGATCGTGAGGCCGCAGTCAGATTGGCGTCTCTGATAAAGCCGCTCAGATCAAATCCAGTTCCCGATCCTGCTTGAATGAACTCCAGATTGGCTTGCCAGGGCAACACCGCACCCAGCAGGGCCAGAGCGAGATAGCTCCAGATCAGAACGTTACGCATCGGTTTGCTGCTCAAAGCTTTCTGTATTCAATGTCTGGGGGTCAAGTTGCAGCACGCTTTGTTCTGTTTCGCTGAGGAGTTGTTCACAACGGCTCAGATAAATCTCTGCTCGCTGATGACTGCTCTGAAGGTCGGACAACGGAAGTGACTCGTCCTGAAGTTTGGCCAGGAGAAGGTCGAGTGCTTGTAGTGCTTCCTCATAGTCGAGTGCTTCAGCTTCTCTTCGCCAGCTCGTCTGTGGATCGTTCTTGACCGTTTGGGATTTCTTCGGCATGGAGAGGGGAGACGTGGTGTTCAACGCAGAGGTTGTATTTGGGATTCTGGTTTTATGGATTGTTGGATTGAACGGATTGGACCGTGACCCCGATCTGCCCGTCTCGAACATGAATCACCAGTTCGTCGCTGGGATTGGCTTCAGTCACCGATTCCAGCACTGTTCCGTCGACTTGTGTCACCTTGGCAAAACCACGGCTTAACCAGCGATCCGGTGAAAGGGCCTGAAGAAGTTGCTGTCGTTGACGCAACTGCAAACGGCAGCGCTGCACCACAGTTTTCGGGTGAACACTCTTGAGCAGTTGATCTCTCTGCTGGAGCCGTTCCCGTTCCCGCTTGAATCGCCAGCGCTGATGCTGCTCCAACTGCAGCCGTTGCTGCCGGATTGTCTGCAAAGCTGCGACTCGACTTGGGAGAAGGCTGACGATCGCAGCGGTGGGAGTGGCAGCACGGTGATCAGCCACCAGGTCGGCCACGGTGAGATCGTCTTCGTGTCCCAAACCTGTCACGACTGGACAGCTGAACGCTGCAATGGCACGGCAGACCCGCTCATCGTCGAAGACCATCAGATCCTCACGGCTTCCTCCTCCCCTGGCCAGAACCAGGGCATCCAGCTTCAACCGGGAACAGGCCTGGTTGAGATGCTCCAGCACTGCGCAGATCTGGGGAGCGACAGCCCCCTGCACAGGGATTGGAACAATCAGCAGTTCTGTCAGAGGCCATCGATCGCTGGCAGTGCGAAGCATGTCTGCCAAAGCTGAGCTCGGCACACTCGTCAACAGAGCAATGTGTCTGGGGATCAATGGCAGCCGTCTTCGTGCTGCTGGATCAATCAAGCCTTCGGATGTCAGGAGCGCTTTGACAGCTTCGAAGCGACGCTCAACGGTGGAGAGGCTCGGGCGAATGTCGATGGCCTGCACGGCAAGACTGGCCCGGGCTGCCCAGAAATTCAGTTTGCCCACCACCGTGACGCCGTCCCCATCGGCTGGCACGTAATTGAGCTGATTCAACCGTGAGGCCCAGCAGACCACCGTGATGGTTGCCTCCCCATCGGTGAGGTTGAGCCAGAGGTGTCCCTTTTTGACCTGGGGGCGGGAGGCCGTGCCCTGAACCAGAAAGCGGGGGGCGAAACCACGGTCGAGCAGAGAGCCAATGGCGCTGTTGAGTTCCTTGACGGAGTAGCTGGGGATGGCGTCAGCGATCAAGGCGGCGATATGCGAAACCCCAGTAGATGCAGACAGCCCCAGCAACCACGCTGAGGATCCGCCCCCATTGATGATCCAGCTGGGTGAGCCCGATCGACAGAAACACCAGTGCACTGCTCAGCAACCTGGCACCATCGCGGCGGTTGCCGGCGAAGAAACGGGGCAAGGGCAGAGAACGGCTTTGCATACTCTCTCGCAGTGTCGGCATTCATTAAAAAAACCCCACCGGCAAACCGATGGGGTTGGTGAGCTCCAAGAGCTTTCAGTGCGAATGTCGCAATCAGCCGAGGCCGATTTGAGACAGGATTCCTTGACCGGTGAGCAGCTCAGTGCCCAGGCCGATCACAAAGCCCATCATGGCCAGGCGGCCATTCCAGGTCTCAGCGAAGTTGACGAAGCCGAAGCGGGTTGCGTTGTCAGACATGAGTGGTGATCCGTGACTTGAATCAATGTAACAAACAATGGAGTTTTGTTGCCTGTCGTAAATGCGACATTACGACCACTTCTTGGACTTGCTAGTCGGGGTGGCGGTCATCGGTGACTCGGGCCAAGGGTGTTTCGGGTAGCGGCCACGCATTTCACGACGGACCTCGTAGTAGCTGCCAGTCCAGAAGCCTGCAAGATCCTTGGTGCGCTGCAAGGGGCGGCCTGCGGGTGAGAGCAGTTCCAGCGTCACGGCCAGGGTCCCCTGGAGAAGGGTTGGTCCCTGGCTACAGCCGAACATTTCCTGAAGCTTCACCGACAGCACCGCTTCGTCATCGCCGTAAGTGACTTTGGCTTCTCTGCCACTTGGAAGGGTCAGCCGCTCGGGAAGCAAGGTCTCCAGTTCACGCCGCTGTGCCCAGGCAAGATCACTCCATAACGCTTCGATCAGCGAGGAGCTGTCGAGATCCTGCCAGCTGCTGCAACTCAGACTTGCCTCTTTGAGCCAGTGTTCAGGAGTTTTCTGGAGTTCCTGGAGTGAGCGGTTGGGCCATGGGGCCCCCAGGCGCAGATGGGCAATCTGAAGGCGTCGACGCAGCTGTTCGCAGCGTTCAGTCCAGGGGAGAAGGTTGATGCCGGTGTCGCGGAGCTGTTGCATCAGCGCCTGGCTCACCAGATCGGCTGAAGGTCGTGGCAGTTGATGGCGCTGCAGTTCGATGGCCCCCAGGCTCAGCACGCGCTCGGCGCGGATCCGTTGCTGTTTGTCGTTCCAGACCACCTGGTCGTTCCATTCACCTTGCTCCTCTGCGATTTCTTCGAGAAAGCGCTGGCTGATCGGAACCGCAAGGCGGATGCGTGCATCACGTTCGTTGAGGTCAAGCCTTGCAACGGCCAGGGCATCGGCACTGCTGAGGGGATCGCCTGTCGGGAGCAACGCGCCGCGCCCCTGACGCAGCAGGAAAGCGCCTGTGCGCCCCGGTCGTGCCAGTGCGAGCCATTCGGGGAACGCCGCAGCGATCAGCTGCGCGATGGCGAGGTCTTCCTGGGTGTTCGTGGGCAACTGTGTCGCTGGCGCTGGTGGCTCGAGTGCACGGAGCTGTCTTTGCCACTGCCGGCTCTGCTGCCGGATGCGGCCGAGACCGTCGTGATGATCTCGTGGTGCTGAGTTTCTCAGGCGCTGCAGGCGGTGGCCGATGTCGCACCCAGCATCACGGCCCCCGGGGAGATCGCGTTCACTGAGCAATGCAGCCAGATCGCAGGCCAGTGTCTCCAGCCCCCAACGCCTTGCCTGGATCAACATCAGCCCCAGCCTTGGGTGCATGCCGAACGCTGCCACGTGTCGACCAAGGGCTGTGATTTGTCCCTGATCCGTCAGGAGTTTCAGCTGCCTCAGCTGTTGCTGCCCTTCCTGGAACAGCGCTTTCGGGGGAGGTTCCAGCCAGTCGAGCTCTTCACCCAGGCCAGCTCCCCACTGCGCCAGGTCCAAGATGGTGGGTTGTGGATCCGCTCGAAGCAGTTCCGGAGGATCCTGTGCGGGGCGGCGTCGCTCTTCTGCCACTGACCAAAGACGCACGCAACGGCCAGGGGCCTGACGCCCAGCTCGCCCCCGCCGCTGATCCGCGCTGGCCATGCTGGCCGGCACGGTCACCAGCCCTTCCATGCCGGTGCCCGGGTCGAAACGGGTGTGGCGATTCAGGCCTGCATCCACCACGAGCCGGATGCCGTCGAGGGTGAGGGAGCTTTCCGCAATCGATGTTGCGAGGACAATGCGCCCGTCCCAGCTCGTTGGGCAGGGCCTGAGGGTTTCGGTCTGCAATTGGAGGGAGAGCTGGCCATGAAGGGTCAGCACCTGCCAGTTCTGCAGACGTTGAACGCTGATGAGCGTTTGCCGACATCGTTCAATTTCTCGCACACCTGGGAGGAAAACGAGCACTCCAGGCGGGTTTTCTCCGGACCGACGACTGGATTCCAGCTGAATCAACTCTCCTTCGAGAGCGCGCAGCAGATGTGTCTCAAGGCGTTCCTGTTCGCGCGGAGGGCAGTGGTGAGTCACCACTGGGAAAGCGCGTCCCTGACTGGTCAGTGTTTCAGCGCCCTCGAACTGACTCGCAAGCGTTTCCAGCTGCAGTGTTGCTGACATCAGCAGCAGCTTCAGGTCGGGTCTCAGCAGGCGTCGTGCTTCGCGCAGCAGGGCGAGGGCGACGTCACTGTCGCGCCGGCGCTCGTGGAATTCATCGAAAATGACGGTTCCAATCCCAGGCAGGTCAGGCTGCGACTGAAGACGACGCAGGAATAATCCGTCAGTGATGGCCTCGACAGTCGTGGCGTCAGAGCGTTTCTGTTCATTCCGGACCGAGTAGCCAACGCGCAGACCAACCGGTTCTCCGATGGATTGAGCCAGTCGTGTCGCAGCCGCTTTGGCGGCCAGTCTCCTGGGCTCGATGAGCAGGATCCGGCCTTCCAGTGGTGGCCTGTCCACCAAATCGCCGATGAGTGCCAAGGGGACCCTGGTCGTCTTTCCTGCACCAGGAGGTGCCTGGAGAATCAGGATGCCTGAGTTCTGCAGGCGATCACACAGCTCAGGCAAAAGCCCATCAATGGGGAAGGAGCCCAACGGCGACGATCGGCGTCAGCGGATGAAGTTGAGGAGTCCGAGCAGCAGGATGCTGGTCAATGCACCCATCGCTGCCAGCAGTCGAACAAGCGGGGCAACACGACGGTTGAGTGTGGCCATGAAGAAATCCTTAAAGGCCTTGCTGGTGCCTTTGTAGCCCGTTGTTCACTGGCTTGGCTGTATCCGTTAGCACGGTGTTACACGGATCCAGCTCCTGCGGATTGCGCGGGTCAGCGCACGTGGCGAGCACCATCAACAGGGTGGTAGTCCTCGCCTGTGAGTTCCTCGTAAACGATGGCTGGCAGACCGGTTTCGAACATGGTCTGGAGTGCTTCCTTCAGATAGGGGTTCCAACCTCCAGTGCTCACCTGGCCATGTCTGACCGTCCAGTCCCAGGTGCCCTGAAGATCCCGGGGGATGCGTCCTTCGCGGTCGCGTCGGGCCACCAGATCGAGAGATTCAACCAGGCCGACCTGAATCGGATCCTTGCCATAGGCAGGAGTCAGGCTGAGCTCCAGGCGAACGGGATCCTCTTTGAGCAGACGGAGACGAAAGCGGGGAGGCAACTTCACGGATTTGATCACCGCGCCAACGATCCGTGTTCTTTGATCCACCAGGAGGTTCCCCCTACGAGTCCGTTTCGAGCTGCCGCGCAGCTTTCCTACCCAACCTATTCATTTGGACGCACACCAGGCTCGCCCGTTTCGTCCTCACCGCTGAATCGAACGGTGAGCAGGTCTTCCTCCGTCAGTCGGCCATCACCATCGAGCAGCTCCGGGTGAATGGTCACCTTGCCGGTTCGATCCGAACGGGCGTCAGTTGTTCCAGGAGAGCGCATCGCTGCACTGAACCCTCGTCCCATCACCCGGAAGGCTTGCCAAAGCAGGGCAAGGAAAATCAGTCCGTAAATCAGGGGAAAAAGACTACTGATCATGGGATGACGGCGGTTGTCGAGCTGGGACACACCCTCTCTGCACTCCATCATCGCTATTTCTTGCCCCGTTGTGCCCGTCCATTGCGCAGTGTTGGTTGCATCTGGTCATGGACTCGATGGTGATCCCCCCTATCCGCGCTGGATTGCTCTCACTAAGGTCAGTTTCTCGAAATCGTCGTTGCCCTTGGTATGGCTGTGACACCCTTCACATTTGATAAGGAAGCTACTCCGGTCGAGAGGTTTCGCCGCCGGGTCCTGCCCCTGATGATGGGGTTGTCGCTTGCGGCTCCAGTTGGGCTGGTCCTGTCGCCGCGAGGTGCTTCCGCGGCACCTCAGGTCTCTGCTGCCGCCGCTCTTGCGCCCCAGTCTTTTGTGGCGGCAGCCGTGGCCAAAAGTGGTCCTGCGGTGGTGACGCTGGAAACGCAGCGAACGGTGCGAACAGCCGGTGGTTCAGGCTTGCCGCAAGGACTGCTGATCGATCCCTTCTTTCAGCGCTTCTTCGGGTTGCAGGGCTCGGCGGCCCCGAGAGCTCGTGTTGAACGGGGTCAGGGCAGTGGCGTGATCTTCGATGGTCAGGGACTGGTGCTGACCAACGCCCATGTTGTCGAGAACACGGATCGGGTGATGGTGGGATTGCCTGACGGCAGACGAGTCCCCGGTCAGGTGGTCGGCCAGGATCCCGTGACCGATCTCGCGGTGGTGAAGCTCCAGGGAGGAGGTCTCTGGCCGACCGCTCCGCTTGGGGATTCCGATCGCCTGCGCGTGGGTGATTGGGCCATCGCTGTTGGCAATCCTTTCGGACTTGAAAACACCGTGACCCTGGGAATTGTGAGCAACCTCAACAGAAACGTTTCCCAGCTCGGCATCCAGGGCAAACGTCTTGATCTCATTCAGACCGATGCGGCGATCAACCCCGGGAACTCCGGGGGGCCTTTGCTCAATTCCGCTGGTGAGGTGGTGGGGATCAACACCTTGGTGCGTTCTGGGCCAGGCGCTGGCCTTGGATTTGCGATCCCGATCAACAGAGCGAGAACGATTGCCTCGCAGCTGGTGAACCAAGGACGAGCCAGTCACCCCATGGTTGGGATCGGTCTCTCTACGGTTCCCGCATCAATGCCCGGTGGCAACGTGCCCCCCGGCGCGGTGGTCCGTTCGGTGATGCCTGGTGGTCCAGGAGCTCTGGCTGGCCTTCAGGTCAACGATGTCATCGTGTCTGTGGCCGGCCAGCCTGTCCGCAATCCAGCTGAAGTGGTGACGGCGATTGATCGCAGCGGCGTTGATCAGCCATTGGTTCTCAGCGTGCAGCGCCAGGGGAGGCAACTGCCGGTGACGGTGAGGCCGGTTGAAATGCGTGCTCTGAAGATGCCCTGAACGTGTCAGGCGTCATCGGCGTCCTTCAGTTGCTCCACGCAGCGTGTGATGCATTCACCATCATCCAGGGAGCAGGTGGTGATGCACTCGAAGTAGGTCTCGACGGCATCCCATGTCTGCTCATGGTCGCCGACGGAATTGGGGTTGTTCAGGTTGACGTCATGGATGCCGGCGGACTGAGTTTCAGAGTTTCTCATCGAGTGCCGGGATCAGTGATGTCAGCCTATGCACACGTTCAGAGCGGGTAAAGGGAAATAAGTCTTCCTGCCTAACAGTTCGTGAAGTTTCGTCTTGCACGCTCTCCGATCGGGCTCATGCCGCACTTTTTCGTTTGGCATCCCGTTCTTTCTGCTTCGCGCGTTTGGCCTTTCGCTTCGCGTCCTGTTGCGCCTGGCGGAGGGCGGCTTCGGCGGCCTCCCTCTCTTCGGCTTTCTTTTCGACGTAATAGGCGTAGTCCCCTCGATAGAGCACGAGTTCGCCATCCCTCAGCTCAACGATGCGATTGGCAACCCGGGAGATGAAATACCGGTCGTGAGAGACAAGCAAGGCCGCGCCCTCGTAAGCGCAGAGTGCGTCTTCCAGCATCTGCTTGGCGGGGATGTCGAGATGGTTGGTGGGTTCGTCCAGCACCAGGAGATTGCAGGGTGTGAGCAGCATCAGGGCCAGTGCGAGACGCGCCTTCTCTCCGCCACTGAGCTTGCCGACCTCCTTGAAGACGGTGTCGTTGCTGAAGCAGAAGCTGCCGAGCAGGGAGCGCACCTGGGTTTGCGTCCAGTCCGGCACCGCTTCAAACATGGTGTCGATCACGGTTTTGCCCAGGTCAAGGGCCTCTGCCTGGTTCTGTTCGAAATACCGCGCGATCACATTGTGTTCACCCAGACGAGCCGATCCCTCGTCTGGAGACTCCATGCCCATGATCAAACGCAGAAGCGTGGACTTGCCCGCTCCGTTCGGCCCCACGAAGGCGATTCGATCACCTCGCTCTACCTCCAGTTCCGCGCCAAGGAACAGGATCTGGTCTCCATAGCTGTGGGTGAGGTTCTCTATCAAGGCCACTTGGGCCCCTGAGCGGGGAGCTGGGGGGAACCGGAAACTCGGGCCCGCAACGCTTTCAACCGGGGCGTCGACCAGCTCCACCTTGTCCAGTTGTTTCTCCCGGCTCTTGGCCTGGGTGCTTCGCGTGGCACTGGCCCTGAATCGATCGATGTAGGCCTGCTGACTGGCGATCTCCTTCTGCTGACGGTCGAAGGCCGCTTGTGTGGCTTCCTGTTCCAGCTGCTTCTGTTCCAGATGGGCCGTGTAATTGCCGAGGTAGCTTCTGGAGACTCCCCGTTCGGTGGCGACGATCTGATTGCAGACGCGGTCAAGAAAGGTGCGATCGTGGCTGATGACAACGAGTGCCGCCGTCTGATCCTGCAGATAGCCCTCGAGCCACTGAATGGTTTCCACATCGAGGTGGTTTGTCGGCTCGTCCAGCAGCAGCAGATCCGGATCCTGGAGAAGGATTTTGCCCAGGGCGATCCGCATCTGCCATCCGCCTGAATAGTCACCGACGAGGCATTCAGCGCTTTCTGGAGTGAAGCCGATGGTGGGGAGCAATTTGTCAATTCGGGCATCCAGTTCGTAGCCGTGCAGGGCTTCGAATCGGTTTTGCAGTTGTCCCAACTCATGAATCAGTTCATCGAGATGGTCGGGATCCTCTGCTGCTTTGTCCGAGCCCATCGCCTCCTCCACCTCGCGCTGACGGTTCAGCACCGTGGCGGCCTCTCCAAAGGCCTGGAAGAGCTCTTGCCGGACTGAACGGTCGGGGTCCACATCAAATTCCTGTTGCAGGAAAGCGATGCGTGGCTCCCCCTGACGCACAACCGAGCCGCTGGTTGGCTCTTCATGGCCAGCGATCAGGCGCATCTGAGTCGATTTGCCAGCGCCGTTGACGCCCACCAGGCCAATGCGATCCCCGGCTTTGATTTCCCAGGTGACGTCCCGGAGCACTTCCCCTGTGGGATAGATCTTGCTGACGTGCTCAAGTCGCAGCACCGGCGAAGACGCGGAGAATCCCCATCATCTCGTGTCGGGGTGTGGGCAGACTGTGCGGAAAGAGAGAAGCTGCGTTGATGCGAAGGCTGGAGCAGGTCGCCGCCCTGGTGGTGGCCGCAGGGCTGGCTCTGGTCAGTTACTGGTTGTTCTTCAGTTGGGCTGGTGGTGGTGGCAGCAGGGATCGTTTGCCTGTCCCGGCGTCACCCAGCCAATCCAGCGGTTTGGTTAGAGACCGCCTCTCGCTTTGACCAGCCACTGTTTGCTGAGTTCGTCATCCAGGCTGTTGATGAACGCCTTGACGTCGTCATGGCTCACGGGGAGATTCATCTGCTCCCCCACCTGACAGATGGCCTGGATGGCACCTTCCGGGTTTTGAAGTGCCTGTCGGAACAGTGCCCGAGTCAGATCCCTGTCTTGTTCGATCTTGGCGTAGAGCTCTGCTGCGTTGCTCATGGCGCACCACCATCTCCGCAAACCCTATCCATGCCCGCCGTGGGCGCCCATGGGCGTGCTTTGGTTTTTTTACGCGGCCTGGTCGAGGTCAGCTTCCTTGAGCCCCGAGGCGGAGGCATCTTCCATGCTGCGTGCGTCCATGCAGAGAACCTTGCGCAGTTGGGCGTAGTTGGCCGCCTGGGACACCCTGCCTTCCTGTACGGCTCCGTATTCAGCACGCTGCAGCACATGGTGCAGATGGGTCAGCAGATAGGAACTGATCACAGCGGACACCAGCACATCGCTGTTTTCGGCAGCTCGGCGGGATCGACGCGAGCCAGCCGCCCTGCGATTGCGAGGGGCTGACTGGCGAGTGCTGGAGGCCTGGCTGGTTGTACGTGGCATGGCAGTCCTGGCGGAATCGTTGATGTGCAGTCCTGGGGTGATGAGCCGCGCGTCAGGGAATGGATCGATGACCGCATCATAGTGCTGGATACTACCCTTGCGCATCTCTGTACACTTTTAGGTATCTCTGCCTCATGGTTCGTGGCGACCCGCCAAACCTCATCCAGCGGGAAGCCGAAATCGCCACGCATTCAGGTGGTTCTGCCGGAAGAGCTTTGTCATCGGCTCACGGCTCTTGCTGAACAGGAGAGCCGAACCGTGAGCAACATGGCCAAGGTCTTGATCCAGCAAGGCGTTCAGCGACTGGAGCAGGCCGGTTCATCGGTGGCGCCAGCTCCTTCCTCCACTGAGCGACTGCGCTCAGCTCTTGAGGCCCAGCAGCCTCGTCGACTCCGTGGGGCTCCCAGGCGGTTGCGGCTCCATCGTCCTGGCTGATCTGAGTTGCCTGCGGATGGGTTGAAAGGGGTCAGGCCGGTTCGGCCCGCACTCCGAGAACACAGCTGCGTTCGGCCCCAGTGATGGAGGGTGCATTGCCCGGGTGATTGCGGTGATGCCACCAGGCCAGCAGCGCGAACACCAGGGCTTCGCGCGACTCGCATGGAAGATCCAGTTCGTCGCTTGGACGCACTCTGAGGCCACGGCAGCGCGACTGCAGTTCCCGCATCAAGGTTTGATTGCGGCGGCCTCCTCCGGCCACGACCATCTCCGCCGGCAGGGGCAGGCCGAGATCGCTCAGATGCTCCAGATCCTGAGCCACCACTGCCGCTGAGAAGGCTGTGAGGGTGGCCAGTTGGTCTTCGCGGCAGGCCGGTTGAAGTTCGCTGAGTCTGCGCTCCAGATCCTTTTGGCCAAACAGCTCCCGCCCGGTCGATTTTGGTGCTCTCTTGAGGAAATAGGGCTCACGTAGCCAGTTCCTCAGCGGCTCCTCCAGCACCTGCCCCAATGCGGCCATGCCTCCATCCTTGTCACAGCGCTCTTGCCCATCGCTGAAGGCTGCCATTGCCAGGTCGATGAGGCTATTGGCCGGGCCGCAGTCCCAGCCCAGCACGGGTCGTTTCCGGTCTGGACCGTGCGACGGAGGGATCAGCGTGAGGTTGGCAATGCCGCCGAGGTTGAGCAGCGCGCGCCAGCCCTCAATCCTGCCCAATAAAGCCGCATCGGCCATGGGCACCAGGGGAGCGCCCTGCCCCCCCAAAGCAAGGTCGGCCGCTCGGAAATCGTGAATGACAGGTCGTTGCAGTATCTGCGCGAGCAGAGGGCCTTGAAGCATTTGCCAGCTGCTCCCACGTCGAACCGTTCCGGACGCTTCGCATTCAGGAGGGCGGTGCCAGATCGTCTGTCCATGGCAGCCAACCAGGCTGGCTGAACGATTGGGATCGCACGTTTCAGCAGCCTTGGCCTGCTGTTCGGTGATGGCTTCAGTCAGTTCCAGCATGTCGGCCGCGGCGGCGGCCTGTCCCTGGGCGATGGCCAGGATTCGCTTGCGAAGGTCTGAGGGGTAGGGGCAGGCAACATGGTTGATCAGGCTCCATCGGGGGCTGGTCGATGGTCCACTGAACTCAGCCAGGACGGCATCCACGCCATCAGCGCTGGTGCCGCTCATCAGCCCGAGAACGCGCATGATTCCAGTCAGGTGCGGGGGAGGTTCTGAAGGTCTTCCGTCAAGCCCATCACCACCAGAACGTGGCCTTTCATCAGGACATGGGATGCGGGTGGGTTGACCATCAGATCGGCAGCTGGCCCTGCTGCCAGCACATTGACCCGATAGTTCTTACGCAGATTGAGATCGCGCAGCGAGAGCCCCACGAAGCGTTCCGGCACCTTGATCTCCTCGATGGAGTTGAGCTCGTCGAGCTCCAGTCGCTCCATCAGATTGGGCCGAACCAGCTCAAGCCCCAGGCGCTCTCCCTGCATCCGCGAGGGAAACACCACGCGATCGGCACCAACACGCTTCAGCATTTTTTCGTGCAAATCGCTGGTGGCACGTGCGATGACCCGGCGCACCCGAGTGCCTTCGCTGTCTTTGGCGATCAAGGTGGCCGTGATGCTGGCTTCGATCGGCTCGCTGATCGCCACGACCACGGTGTCCATGTCGAGGATGCCTGCCTCCCGAAGTGATTCCTCGTCGGTGCAGTCCAGGACCCTGGCTTCGATGGACGGCTCAAGTTGCCTGAGTTCCTCGATCGCCTTCAAGGAACGATCCACGGCAAGCACGTCGGCTCCGCTCTGCATCAACTGGCGGCAAACAGCACTGCCGAAGCGTCCGACGCCCACGATGCCAAAGCTGCGGGGATCGTCGTTATCAGCAGGCGACCAGTGCCACCAATCCCTCATGGCCTCCGCTCCAACCAGTCGCGTTCAGACATAGAGATCCTCACGGGGATAACCGATCCGATTCTGGCGCTGCAACTGGTTACGGTCGAAGCTCTCCCAGATCGCGCTCAGCAGCAGCAGGATCCCCAGTCGGCCCACAAACATTCCCACCACCAGGATCAGCTGTCCGAAGCGCCCCAGCTGTTCGGTGACGCCCAAATCCATTCCCACAGTCGCGAAGGCTGAGATGCAGGTGAACAGCAGTTCCAGGAAGGTGAGTGGATCTTCACCGTTCTGATTGGTGGTGAGGGCGAGAAGCAGTGCCATCACAAGCACAAACATCAGAGACGCCATCACAATGCTCACGGCCCTCAGCACCACCTTGTCGGGAATCTGGCGATGACGGATGACGACATCATCCTGACCGCGAAGGGTGGATCGGGTGGCGGCCATCAGTGCTGCCACCGTGGTCGTTTTGATGCCGCCTCCTGTCCCGCCAGGACTGGCCCCGATGAACATCAGGGCCATCAGCAGCAACAGGCCGGAGTCGGACACACTGTGCTCCGAGAGCGGAACAGTGGTGAAGCCCGCTGTGCGTGCACTCACGGATTCGAACAGGGCGCTCATCAACCGTTCAGGCCAGTCCATCGTGGTGAGGACATGCCCCTTGGACAGGGATTCAGTGAGCAGTAGACCGAAGGTCCCGATCAGGATCAGCAGTATCGACGTTCTCAGCACCAGGCGTGTGTGGAGACTGAGATTGCGCCGCTTCAGTCGTTGTCGATTGCTCCAGAGATCGCTGGTCACACGCCAGCCGAGTCCTCCCAGAACGATCAACAGCATGATCACCGCGTTCACCACCCGATTGGTTCGGTAGCTCTCGAGGCTGTCGTTCCACAGACCGAACCCCGCGTTGTTGTAGGCCGAGATGCTGTGAAACACCGATGCCCACAGCCTTGCTCCACCCGCAGGAAGGTCTGAAAACCCGTAGCTGTAGAGCACAAAGGCTCCAACCAGGATCAGCACGGTTGCGGTGAGGACAATGCTTCTGAAGGTGCCGCCGACCCCACCCACACCGAATTGATCGAGGGTCTGGCCGCGATCGAGGCGACGTCGAAGAGACGCTCCCCGCACCACGAACCCCTGAAGGAAGGTGGTGATGGCCATCAGGCCGAGACCTCCCACCAGGATCATCACCGCCAGAACGATCTGACCGACGATGGTGAGATCCTTGCCGACATCGATCACAGTGAGGCCCGTCACGGTCACCGCAGAGGTGGCTGTGAACAGTGCTTCCCAGAGTCCGACACTCGTGCCGGAGCAGAGCGGGCTTGACAGCAGGAGTGTCCCGATGGTGATCACCAGCAGGCCCGTCACAACTGTGAACTGGGGCACGGTGAGGCGCCGGTACCACGCCTGAGTTCGATGGATCGCCCGAGGCAGTGTCATGCGCTCAGTTCCCTCCTGCCTGGGCAAGGATCAGTCCTGGCACCAGCAAGGTCATCAGCAAGGTGAGACCGCCCCCGTAGCGAGCCACATCGAAAAAGCGATATCGCCCCGGTCCGAACACCATCAGGTTGGTCTGGTATCCCATCGGCGTCAGGAACGATTGACTGGCTCCGAACAGCACCGTGAGCAGCAGAGCCTGGGGGGGAAGGTTGAGAGAGGGCGCGAGCTGGGTGGCCACAGGAACCAGCAGTGCCACCGACGCGGCATTGCTCATCACACTGGTGATCAGATTGGTGGAGAGGAAAATCACCAGTAAGGCCCAGTAAGACGGCCAGTTCAGAAGCAGTCTCTCCATGTCGGATGCCATGGCATTGGCCAGGCCACTGGTCTGCAGAGCCACGCTGAAGCTGGAGAGGGACCCGAGCAGAAGAATCACGTCCAATCGGATCGAGCTCTGCACCTCTCCAGTTCTCAGGCATCCCATCAGCACCAGCAACACAACGGCCAGCAGCACTGCTGCCACCAGAGGGATGTCGGTCACGGTGGGAACCAGCAGCATCAGAGCCGTGATGGTGATGGCCTGAGGCTTGCGCCGGATGGTGGGCAGATCGTTCTCAAGCTGGTCGAGCACCAGCAGATCGTTGCTGGCCTGCAGCCCCCGGATTGCATCCAGTGGAGCTTGAAGCAGTAGAACATCGCCTTCACGCAGGATGGCCTGGCCGAGTCGCTCCTGAACCGTCTGCTGACCACGGCGAAGCGCCAGCACCGTGGCGTTGTGCCGTTGTCGAAAGCGCAGTTCGCGCAGACTTGCACCCGCCAGTGTTGATCCCGCCGGAAGGAGGACCTCCACGGTCTTCTGACCGTCAGCGCTATCGCTGGAGAAAGCCAGTTCAGCACTCGTCATGGCCTGGCGATTGTCTGCAGGGTGACTGGCTGAGGCCAGCTGAATGGTGTGCTCCTGTTGCAGGCGCAGCAGATCCGCGCGGGTGACCCGCAGCAGCAGCCGATCCTCGGCCTCGATGCAGCGGTCGGCTAGTGGTGGAAGGATTCGCTCTCCACCTCTTTGCAGCTCGAGAACGTCCACATCGAAACGACGTTGCAACCGGCTGTGCCGCAGGGTCTGTCCGACCAGTGATGAAGAGCCTGGGATGGTGACTTCGGTGAAATATCCAGTCAGCGACTGGTTGGTGCTGAGCTGATCATCGGGTGCACTCCTGTCCGGCAGCAAGGCGCGAGGGGCAAGCAGCATGTAGGCCGCTCCTGCAAGCCAGACCGGCACACCGATCGCGCTGAAACTGAACAGATCCAGCGATCCGTAGCCCAGCTGCTGGCTGACATCGCTGGCCAGCAGATTCACGGAGCTGCCCAGCAGGGTGAGGGTGCCGCCCAGCAATGTGGCGAATGAAAGAGGCAGCAGCACCCTGGATGGTGCGATCCCTCGCTTCTGGCACCAGGTCTCCAGCACCGGCAGCAGGCTGGCCACGATTGGGGTGTTGGGCACCACACCGGAGATCGGTGCCACCACCAGGGTCAGCAATCCCACCATGCGCCTTGGACTGCGGATGCGCTCGGAGGCGATTAGTTCGCGCAGTCGATCGAGGGCGCCGCTGCGGAACAGGGCGGCTGAGACGGCGAACAGCCCCATCAGTGTGATCAGCGCTGGGCTGCCAAAGCCGCTCAGAGCCTGCAGCGGGGTCAGCACTCCGCCGATCATGAGCAGCGCAACACTGAGTAGCCCCACCAGCTCTGGCGCCATGGCACCCGTGATGAACAGCGCCACCGCAAGCAGCAGCACAGCCAGCGTGATCAGAGCGTCTCCGTTCTGCAGAGCGGCACTGAGCTCAACCATTGGGGGGTGCGCCTGTTGGCTCCCAGAACGTCTGTTCGAGCCATGTTCGCAGACCCTTCAGGCCTGTCCCGTGAGTAGCGGAGAGGTAGAGGGCCTCGGGCTCCAGTTCACGAATGCGTTCCAAAGCGCTGGCGTGGCAGCGGTCGATCTGATTGGCCAGCACCTGGCGGGGTTGCTCACAGCCCAGATCATCAAGGATGGCGTGAACAGCCTTGAGCTGTCCCTGCCAGTCGGGATCTCCGAGGTCCACCACCAGCAGTAGCTGGTCCGCATTGCGTGTCTCCTCCAGCGTGGCCATGAAGGCCTGCATCAGAGGGGCCGGCAGTTCACGAATGAAGCCGACGGTGTCGGTGATCAACAGCTCGCGCGGCGCCGCTCCCTCTCTTGGTAGACAGAGCCGACGCGTGGTGGGGTCTAGCGTTGCGAACAGGATGTTCTCAGCCTGAACCGGTCCTCCTGGGGCGCGATCACAGAGTGCATTGAGCAGCGACGACTTGCCGGCATTGGTGTAACCAACCAGCGCGACACCGGGAAGGTCCTGGCGCCGTTCCCTCAGACGTGCTCGGTGTGCTCCCAGTTGGCGCAGTTCCCTCCCCAGGTGTTCGATGCGTCGGCTGATGGCACGCTTGTCCTTTTCCAGCTGGGTTTCGCCCGGACCGCGAGTCCCGATGCCGCCCCCCTGACGGGACAGACTCAATCCACGTCCTGCGAGCCTGGGCAGTCTGTAGCGAAGCTGGGCCAATTCCACCTGCAGGCGGCCTGCAGCGCTGGAGGCTCGCTGGGCAAAGATGTCGAGAATCAGCTCGCTGCGATCCATCACAGGACTGTCGAGCAGTCGTTCCAGATTTCTGGCTTGAACTGGCGTGAGCTCTCTGTCGGTGATGACCAGCGTGGCGCCGTGCTTGCGGATGTCCAGGGCTGCCTCCTGCAGCTTGCCGGTGCCCCACAGGGTCTGGGGATTGATCTGTCCCTGACGCTGGCGGCAGACCGCAACCGTTCTTGCCCCGGCACTGCGCGTCAACCCCTCCAGTTCGGCCAGTTCACGTTCGTTCCTCGCAGGGTCTGTGCCGGTGAGAGTGAGCAGCAGCACCTGCTCCACCGTTGACGTGTGCTCTTGTGCTGCCTGAAAGGGTTCGCCACGCGGATCTCCTGGTCCCGCAGGGATGTCGCAGCGGCAGAGCATCGCCAGATCGCCCGTTTCGCCACAACTCCAGCCGCTCTCTGCTTTGGGATCTGGAACCCAGAGGGCGCCGGCGCGGATCCCACTTCGAGAGATGGCAGCCTGATAACGCAGCCAAGACTCTGGTTGAACATCCAGGGCGATCACCGCATCGCGACCATCAGGGACCAGCTCCGGAGAACGCCGTTCATGCAGCGTGCTGATCAGGCGCCATTGCCTTGAGCGGCGCCTGGAGCCGCCCTGAAGATGGCGTTCCAGCCGATCGGATTCTCCGAGTGGGCCGACCCAAAGCAGGCGGCAGACACCGCGCTCGTCGATCAGCAGATGCAGCGTTTCCTCCAGTTTCAGAGCCAGTTCGGCCAATCGTTCCAACGTGAAGACTTCAGCTCCGGAATCATCGGGATGCCGACGATGGCTGAGGCGCTCCAGCTGCTTGAGCTGTGATGGACGCAGGCCCCTGGTTCTGCCTGCCAGGTGAGCCTGTTTCAAGGACTGACCAGCCAGGCTCCGGCTGCCCGTAGCCCCAGCGAAAGGCCTGGCAAGCGCATCAGGTAAGTCAGTCGGCGCAGCTTGAAAGCTAGGGGGCCAGCGAGCGTCAGGCCCAGACCGGTGATTGAGGCATCGCCAACGCCCAGGCTGAGCATTTCGCCAAGATCCTTGAAGACAAAGGTGTTTGCATCACGGTCCTGCAGCTTCGCCTTCAACTCCTGAGCTGCAAACTGACCTTGCTGGATGGCTGCTTGCGCTGAATGAGGCCAACTGGAGAGTTCGTCGGCATCGGGATTCACGGCGATATCGCCAAGAGCCAGAACATCCGGGTAAGCCTTCAGGCGAAGCGATTCAGTCACCGGCAGTCGGCCTTTGTGCAGCTCCAGCTTGGGAGAGATCTCCGGAATGCTGGGGCGGCTGCCCGCCGTCCAGACGAGTCCGTCATGCTGCTGTTGATAGGAGCCCTGTGGTCCGCTCAGCGTCACGGTGTCTTCCGTGACGGAGTCAACTCGGGTGTTGAGGTGAATGCTGACACCACGTTTCTTCAGGGCTTTCTCGGCCTGCTCCCTGTTGAAGGCTTTTGATCTGGGCAGGATCTGATCGCCCAGCTCGACGAGTTGCACGGTGGCTGCACCGTTGAGCAGGTCCACCACCTTGCAGGCCAGTTCGACGCCAGTGGCACCGGCACCGGCGATGATCAGAGAGCTCGAGCCTGATGGACGGCGACGCAGTTCCTGCAGTCGCTCCTGGAGCGGTTGCAGATCGGTCAGGGTGTGGAAATTCAGGGCATTGGCGCGGACTCCTGGGATTCCGAAATCGTCGGGCTGCGCACCCGTGGCCATCACAAGCTGGCTGTAGTTGAGGGCCCGGCCTGATGCCGTGGTGATGGTTCGGGCCTCGAGGTCGACGGAGCTGACGCGGTCCTGTAGGTGACTGATCCCATGACCCTGCAGCAAGGAGGCGTAATCAGGTGCCACTTCCCACCCCTTGAGTTCTCCGCTCATTAATTCGTAGAGCAGGGGCACGAAGACGAAGCGGTCACGCGGTTCGATCAGCACGACCGGAGGTCTTGGATGCAGGCGACTGAAGGCAAGCGCCGTCGACAATCCGGCGAATCCACCACCGACCACCACGATCGGTTGAACTTGCCCGCTGGCAGGGGGAGTCACGGCATTCTCTGGAGCGTGGTGAAACCATAGGCAGACCTGTGGTCACCTCGGCATTGGAGGATGGGATGTATGAGCCAGGGCACCACAAACATGATCAGCACCGCTGGCGGTGTGGATTCGGGAACGGCGGCTGCCGGTCTTGAAGCTCTGCGAGCAGAGCTGGAGCCGATGGAACCTCTGCAACGCCTGCAGTGGGCGTTGGATCGCTTCGGTTCCGGCTTTGCGATGACCACCAGCTTTGGCATTCAGTCATCAGTGCTGCTGCACATGCTCAGTCGCCTTCCTGGGGGAGAGAGCGTGCCCGTGATCTGGGTGGATACCGGATATCTGCCCGCGGAGACCTATCGCTATGCCAGCACTCTCTGCGAACGCTTGGGCACCCACCTTGTTGTGGCCCAGTCCTCGATGTCTCCTGCCCATATGGAAGCCATCCACGGCAGGCTTTGGGAGACTGGCCTTGAGCAGGACTTGGATCTGTATCTGCGTCTGCGCAAGGTGGAGCCGCTGGAGGAAGCACTCAGTGGGCGCAAGGTGAGCTGCTGGGCCAGTGGCGTGCGACGCGGCCAGACTGATCTGCGCAAGACCATGACCGTGCTCGATCCGATTCGGGATCGTCTGTCCCTGCGGCCTTTGTTGCGCTGGACCAATCGGGATGTCTTCTATTACATGCAGGAGCATGACCTGCCTCAGCATCCGCTCTTCGATCAGGGCTATTCCACTGTGGGTGACTGGCATTCCAGTGCTCCAGATGGCCTGGAGTCCGAGGGACGCAGCACCCGCTTCGGCGGACAGCGTCAGGAGTGCGGAATCCATGTGCCTGGAGTGATGGGCGATGGCATCTGACCATGTGGTCTGAGCAGCGCTGTCTGCTGATCGGTAACAGTCGCTGGCACTGGGCTGAATGCTGCGGCAGTGGAGCGTGGAGCTACCGCCATTCCCAGCCGCAACCGTCGGTGTTGGCTGGCTCTCCCCCGCTTTGCGCTTGGGCCGCCGTGGGACCAGTGCCTGACGATTCCGTGCTCAGCCCTGACAGCCGTGTTGGCCTCGATGCGATCCCGCTTCGCAATGTTCCGCCATGGCTAGGCATCGACAGAGCGCTGGCGGCATGGGGGGCCTGGCTCCAGTCAGCTCAGGCTGGACCTCTGATGGTTGTTGATGCAGGCACCGTTCTCAGCCTGACGCGGGTCAACGCAGACGGCGGATTCAACGGCGGCTGGCTTGCAGCCGGGTTAAGGCTGCAGTTGCAGGCTATGGCGGAAGGCACCGTGGCGCTGACCAATCCTGATGGACAGATTCAGGCTCCCAGTGCGGGAACCCCATTCCCCAGGGATTCATGCGAGGCGATGCGCCGGGGGGTGATCGAAAGCCTCGTTGGTCTGATCGTCCGAGCGCAGGAACTTGATCCCTCCCCGCTCTGGCTGTGCGGCGGAGATGCTCCGCTGCTTCTGCAGGCTTTGCAGATCCAGGGGCTTGAGGTGAATCATGCCCCTGATCTTGTGATGCAGTCACTGGTGAGCCTGGTCAGCCCAGCCCCAGATCGCTCAACACTTGATCCGCCATTGAATCGGCTTTGACCTTTCTGTAGATCAACTCAAGCTTGCCTTCAGCATCCACCACGAAGGTGTGACGCATCATGCCCATGAACTCACGGCCCATGAATTTCTTCAGGCCATAGCTCTCGTAACTGCTGGCCACGGCGCAGGGTTCTTCATCAGTGAGCAGGGTGAAGGGCAGTTCCTGCTTGGCGATGAAGCGTGTATGAGATGCGGCGTTGTCTTTACTAATTCCCAGCACCCTGATCCCATGGGCCTTGAGGTCGTTCCAGCGGTCGCGGAAGTTGCATGCTTCCTTGGTGCAGCCGGGGGTGGCGTCCTTCGGATAGAAATAGATCACCACGCGCTGTCCTTTCAGAGATGAGAGTGTGAGGGGATCGCCGTTCTCATCGGGAAGTGTGAAGTCTGGGGCGGGATCGCCGATCTGCAGTGTCATGAATAACCGGACTGTCGGCGGCAGCGTAACTGCGTTGTGGATGCAGCAGATCGGTTCTGAAGCTGCGGCGGGGGAGCTTGCGGTGAGCGAGCAGGAGCGCGTTTGGGCCGCTGAGTTGGGGGCATCGCGCGCTCAGCAGTTCCTGGTCTCACGTCACTGGATGCGCAGTTGTCTGGCCGAGCTGCATGGATCTGTCCCTCGCCAGGTGCCACTTCAGGCTCCCCCGGGTGCTCCTCCGCGGTTGTTGGATGGCTGGGGTTACGTCAGCCTCAGTCACTGTGCTGATGCCTGTCTTCTCGGTTGGTCTCAGCAGCCGATCGGTGTGGACCTGGAGCGTGCCGACCGAAAGCTCCACGCTGCGGCCGCTTTCATGCGCCGTTTCTTCACCGAGTCAGAGCAGAGTCAGTTGAGACATCTGGATGGAGATCAGCTGCGACAGCAGGTTTTAGACCGGTGGCTGGTCAAGGAGGCTGCGATCAAGTGGCAGCAAGGCTCTTTGGCTCAAGACCTGTGCTTCTGGGAGGTGAGTTCCACCCTTTGCGGTGCCTCGCATCGCGCTTTGGATCTCAATGTGGCTGCCCAGTTGCGATCTCAAGGGGAATGGCGTTTTGGGGTCGTTGTCGCTGACAAGAAACTTCTGCGGGATTGTCTGCTTTGTACAGCTTGAACAATCGGTCGGGCTCGCGATGCGGTTGCCTCTGAGTTGCCGTCAGTTCAACTCCTTGCAGGCCTGATTGAAGAACGGGCCCGATGTCAACGCCCTCTGGAGTAGCGCCAAAAAACAACCAAATCATCGACGACGCATCACCACGGGATCCATGCATCTACTGAGATCCATGAGTCTTGTTTGTGTGAGCCTTGCGAGGCGGATTTGTCCTCATTTGCGCTTTTCAGGCGGTGATTTTGTTGGCAACTCTTTTTCCTACGGATATGATTAAAAAGACGTCTTTTCTCGCCGTCCGTGTTCACCCGTTTTGCAGCCGGCGCTCTCGCCGCCGCTTCCATTTCCACTCTGGCTGTCGCCGCTGAAGCTGGCACCAAGCGCCCCGTGCGCTGGGTGTCCGGTGGCGCTGTCTGGACCACCAAAGCCTCAGCTTTCGCCAAGTTCTTCAACGATGGCGAAATCACTGACCGTGCTCTTCAAGCTGGCATCAACAACTCCGGTTGGACTGCCGATGAAATTCAAGAGGGCATGACCAAGAGCTACGACGTAGATCTGGTTGGTGTGTCTCGCTTCCTGTATTCCGCCGATGGCGTGAAGTTCCTGGACGACCAGACCCGTAGCTACTTCCCTTACTGGCAGAAGAAGAAGACCGCTGTGGTCGCTCTTCGCTCCGCCATCATTCTCGATGCTGCTGATGGAGAAATCTCCTCCGCCGGCATCATGCGCCAGCTGCCCGTTGACTTCCGTCTGAATGACAACGGCCTTTCTGATGGTGCTCAGAACGTTTGTAAGGAAGGCCTCGACGAGCCCCAGTCCACATCCCTGCTCTCCTGGTATGTGTTCCTGCCCGCATGTGTGCAGGCCAACCAGATCCTCCCCGCTGAGCCCGCACCTGCTGCTGCTCCTGTCCGCGGCCTCTGGTGATCGTTGGGAACCCTCACGGGTTCATCAACATTGTTCTGCAAGCTCCGGCATCGCCGGAGCTTTTTTTATGAAAGGCGTTGAGGGAAGGCGCTCAGGCCAGTCGACCGTCGATACGCCAGTGACGAAGACTCTGGGGGAGAGGTTTTCCCCGTTGCTGCAAAAGTTCGCCACGCAGTTCCGACAGTGCGGCTTCACTGGCTTCACCGGTTTCTTCAAGCGCTCTGCGGTAGGGGCGGTCTGCTCCCAGCCATCGTTCGATCAGGCTCGGCTCAACAGATAGCTTCAGGGATTCCTGCCAGCTGCTCTGGTTCGTAACCCAGCCGCACCGCTCAAGCTGGCTCAGCAGCATTTGCCGCTGTTCCGCCTGATTCAGCCAGCTCGATTCCAGTGCGGCCAGGTTCTGCAGCAATGAGCGTGGTTTGCTCGCCTCCCTCTCGTGCGTGAGCAGCTCCAGCAGCCCTCCTGCAGGCCCGAGTTGGGGTTCACTCAGCAACAGTCTCAGTTGTGCGCCGCTTGCCGAGCGCGAGCTCACCCGAGCCCAGAACGTTTCCAGGTTGGGAGCTTTGAGATCCTCCTGATTCAGTCGCCCGCCCACCACTTCAAACAGGTGGTCAGTGCTCAGTTGTTCCAGTGCAGCAGAATGGGCAAGGACGGCTGGTTGATTGAGAGGATCAAGCAACTGCAACTGTGCTTCCAGCCGGAGCTGTTCCGTTGAGGATGAACAGAGAATCGTGAGGCCACCCTCGGCCACGGATCCGAGGGGATCAAGCGACCAGAGCAGTGAACGACCGCCAAGGATCAGCACGCGATCCGTGCGTTGCCAGGAAAGATCAGACCACAGTCTCTGACGCAGCTCCTGCAGACGTTCACCATCCACGGACAGTTGACGCTGCAGCCAACGCTCCAGTTGCGGTTGCTCCGGTCCGCTGCTCACCAACAGGGGGTGTTCGTCGACCGCTTCGGCTGATGCCGCCAGCTGAGCGGCACGCCGTTCCAGCATCCGTTCGCGACGTTGTCCTTCCCAGCCCTGACGACTGGGTGACCAGAAGGCCTCACCCTGAAGGGCACTGGGTAGATACTGCTGCGCCACCCAGTGTTCACGAAAGGCATGGGGGTAGCGATAGCCCTTGCCGTCACCGAAGGCATCGCCATCGCGGTTGGCGTCGCGCAGGTGGGCAGGCACCTCTTGTCGCTGTGCTTCACGCACCTGACGCAGCGCTTCGAACATGCCGCTGGTGCTGTTGCTTTTTTCGGTACATGCCAGGTACAAAGCAGCCTGAGCCAGTGGATACAGTCCCTCGGGCAGGCCGATGCGCTCAAAGGCCGCGGCACAGGCTTCGACCACTACCACCGCCTGCGGGTCCGCGAGACCCACGTCTTCTCCGGCCGAGATCAGCATGCGCCGGAAAATGAAGCGAGGGTTTTCACCGGCTTCGATCATCCGTGCCAGCCAGAACAGCGCGGCGTCGGCATCCGAGCCCCGCAGGGATTTGATGAATGCGCTGATCGTGTCGAAGTGCGCATCACCCTGCTTGTCGTAGAGCACTGCGCGCTGCTGAATGGATTCCTCAGCAATGCCCAGGTCGATCTCGATCACGCCAGCGTGATTTGCAGGGGTGCTTTCCACGGCGAGCTCGAGTGCATTGAGCAGGCTGCGTGCGTCACCTCCCGCCACATTGACGAGATGGTCAGAGGCTTCAGCGCTGATCTCCACCTGGCGGTCGCCGTAGCCACGCTCCTTGTCGTGGAGTGCGGTCTGCAGCAAACGACTGAGGTCTTCCGGACCCAAGCTCTGCAGACGAAACAGCCTGGAGCGACTGACCAGCGCCTTGTTGACTTCGAAAAAGGGGTTTTCGGTGGTGGCACCGATCAGAGTGAGTGTGCCGTTCTCCACCCACGGCAGCAACGCATCCTGCTGGGCGCTGTTGAAGCGATGCACTTCATCGATAAACAGGATGGTGCGCAGCCCATGGCGTTCCAGCCGTTGACCGGCATCGCTCACTTCAGAGCGCAGATCCTTCACGCCGGCAAGCACTGCATTGAGGGAACTGAAATGGGCTCTTGTGTGATTGGCGATGATCCGCGCCAAGGTGGTCTTTCCGACCCCGGGTGGGCCATGCAGAATCAGATTTCCGACACGGTCAGCTGAAATGGCTCGCCGCAGCAGGCGACCCTCCGCAAGGATCGCTCCCTGCCCCACGAATTCATCGAGAGTGCGGGGCCGCAGACGATCGGCGAGAGGTGCCTGCCGCAGCCGAGCTGCTTCCCCGTGATGGCTGAACAGATCCTGTTTCAGAGGTCCGCCCACGGCATTGATTCCCGGTGAGACGATTCTTGCTCAAGTTGAGCCTTTGACATCGAGAGCGCCGTCATAATGCGGCCGACTGAGTCTTGGCCGTGCGTCTCAACCGATCCTTCATCCCTGTGGCACTGACGGCCCTCCTGCTTGGTGCCTGCGGAAAAGGTGGCGATGCGCAGAGACCCCTCCCCAAGGTTCAGCAGGCTGCAGTTACCGAGGCTGCATTCACCGATGACGTTGACACGGTCAGCACGCTCGAGGCAAGCGATCTGGTTCAGCTTGCTGCTCAGGCATCAGGCCGGATCATTGAACTGAAGATCACCCAGGGAGATCGGGTATCACCTGGGCAGTTGCTGATGACGCTTGATCAAGCTCAGGAGCAGGCCAAACTGGCCGGCTTGAAAGCCCGAGAGCAGAAAGACTTGCTGGAGCTGAAACGCTATGAATTCCTGGTGCCTCTTGGTGCTGCGGAAGCTTCGGAGCGCGATCAGCGACGTGCGATCTACATCGCTTCACGAGAGGAGGTCAAAGCTCAGGAGGCCACCCTGGCCTACAGCAACCTGCAGTCACCGATCGCTGGAACGGTGGCGGATGTCTCCGTTCAGGTTGGGGATGTGGTGAGAAACGGCGATCCTTTCACCAAGCTGATTCGTAACAACACCCTGGAGGCCAGGGTGGAAGTGCCGTCCACCTATGCCGATCGCATCAGGCTTGGGCTTCCGGTCTTGCTCAGTCTTCCTGGCCGGAGCGAGGTGCTCGCCAGGAGTTCGGTGATGTCGGTTGATCCTGGGATCAACTCCGGAACACAGGCTCTTCTGGTGATGGCGCAATTTCCCAATCCAGATGGCAAGCTGCGCAACGGTCAGCGGTTACGCACCCGGGTCCAGCTGGACTCCCGCCAGGAGCCATCCGTTCCCTTTGCTGCCGTGACGCAGACCTCCGGCCAGAGTTTCGTGTTCCGTCTTGGAACGTTCAAGGAGCTTGAAGCACAGCCTGGCAAGGCTGACCTGGCCAGGATCAAACGGGGAATTGATCGCGGCGTGATTCCTTCCGGCACCCTGTTTGCGCTGCAAACGCCGGTCAGTCTCGGTGCCCTGCAGAACAACCGCTATCCCGTCACCCGGGGGCTCAAGGTTGGTCAGAAGGTGATCACCAGCAATCTGCTCAGCCTTCGCCATGGCGTGCCGGTGCAGGTGAAGAACTGAGCCACTGAGATATGTCTGCCTCCAATAATTTCATTACCAGACCCGTTCTCACAACGGTCTGCAGCATTCTGATCGTGATCGTTGGATTGATTGCGATTCCGATCCTCCCAATCGAAAACCTCCCGGACATTGCTCCTCCCACCGTCAAAGTGAGGGCCAACTACACCGGTGCCGATGCCGTCTCTGTTGAGGAGGGTGTCACCAGTGTTCTTGAGCAGCAGATCAATGGTGTGGAGAACATGGACTTCATTCAGTCCAACAGTTCCGCCGACGGGATCAGCTCCATTGATGTGGCCTTCGCCAGCGGCACCAACGGTGACATCAATCAGGTCAATGTTCAGAACCGTGTGGCTCTGGCAGAACCGCAACTCCCTGAGGAGGTGCGGCAGGCCGGCGTGAGCGTCAACAAGGCCTCCAACTCGATTCTGCTCGTCTACAACTTCGGCAGCGCCGATCCTGACCAGATCACCTACAGCGCTGAGACGATCAGTGGACTACTGGATCTGAACCTCACTGACGCCATCAAGCGGGTGAGCGGCGTCGGCGATCTCACCTATTTCGGCAATCGCAAACTGGCGTTTCGGCTGTGGCTTGACCCCGACAAGCTCACCAGTTTCGGCCTGACCTCCAGCGATGTCGTCAACCAGCTGTCCAGCCAGAACCGTCTTGTTCCCGCTGGTCAGGTCGGCGGTGAGCCCTCTCCGAAGGGTCAGCAGTTCACCTTCACCGTGCAGCTGCAGGGCCGCCTGCGCAGCGTTGAGGACTTCGAGCAGATGGTGGTGAGAACCGCTGATGAGGGTGGTTTGGTGCGCCTCCGAGATGTGGGCAGCGTTCAGCTTGGTGGTGAGTCCTATGCGGTCAGCGCCACCGATCTTCAGGGTGTTCCTTCTGTTGGTTTGGCTGTCTATCAGCTCTCGGGCAGTAATGCTCTTGAGGTCTCGGACGGCGTAAAGCAGGTGTTGGCCGACTTTGAGATGACCATGCCTGTCGGCATGAAGATGGAGAAGATCTACGACAACACCGACTTCATCACCGCCTCCATCCAGGGCGTGGTGAATTCACTGCGGGACGCGGTGGTGCTTGTGGTGCTGATTCTCTTCCTGTTTCTTCAGAACTGGAAGGCCACTCTTGTTCCGGGGATCGCGATCCCCGTGGCGCTGATTGGCACCTTCGGTCTGGTTCTGGGCTTTGGGTTTTCCCTGAATCAGCTCACGCTGTTCGGTCTGGTGCTGGCCACGGGTCTCGTGGTCGATGATGCGATCACCGTGATCGAGGACACCTCCACCAAGAAAGCGGAGGGGATGACGGCCCTGGAAGCGGCGAAAGCCACCATGGATGAGCTGTTCTCCGCGGTCATCGCCACGTCCTTGGTGAAGTTCGCGGTGTTCCTGCCAGTGCTGTTTTTCCCGGGTGCGACGGGAACGATCTACAAACAGTTCGCGGCCACGGTGATTTTCTCGATTGCCATCTCCACCTTTAATGCGCTCACCTTCTCGCCGATGTTGTCAGCACTGCTGCTGGCGCGTGAATCGAAGGATCCCGGACGGCGGAGCTATGCCATCGCCGGCACGGTGATCGGTTTTGTGTATGGGTTGCTGGTGGTCGGGGCTGGAGCGCCTCTGGTGATGATTCCGATGGCTCTTGGTGCCTTGATTGGTGTGCTGCTGGGGCGCTTCATCGATCGACCGGTCACGCTGCCTTTCACCATCGGCGGTGCCATCAGCGGTTTGATTCTTGTGGGGGTCAGCCGGGTCATTCCGGTGACCGTCTATCCAGCTCTGGGCCTGGCTCTGGGGTGGTTCACCCCGATCATTTTCGTCAGGTTCAATCGCGGGTATGCCGTGATGGAGAGCCGTTACGCCTCCGCTTTGGAGTGGGCTCTTGGTCGACGTCGACTGGTGATGAGCATTCTCGGCACCGGCATTCTGCTGACGGCCGTTGCCTTCCGGGTCATTCCCGGTGGCTTTGTGCCGATCGAAGATCAGGGTTATGCGATTGGAGTGGTGCAGGCGCCAGAGGGCGTTTCAACCCAGGTCACAGAGTCGATCAATCAGCAGGTGGCTGCCGTGCTGCGCACGGAACAGAACATCACCGCGGCATCCGTGTTCAGTGGCGCAAGCCTGGATGGCAACAGTCCCAACAAGGGCCTGTTCTTCTTCGGGACAAGGAACTGGTCTGACCGAAGGGAGCGCGATCAGAACGTGGGGGCGATCGTGGAGAGGCTCAACCAGAAGCTGGCCCGTTCGGTGGATGGCGCCAGAGTGTTTGTTGTTGAACCTCCGGCCATCCCCGGCTATGGCACTGGCGGTGGATTCGAGTTTCAGCTTCTCGATCAGAGTGGTGGGGGATACAGCCTGGCTGATTTGTATGGCACAGCAGGGCGCCTGATCCAGGCGGGTAACGCTGACCCTGATCTCAACCGTGTCTACACCTTGTTCGCCCCTGAGTCGCCACAGATCGAGATTCAGGTGGATCGCGATCGCATGGCCGCGGTTGATGTTGACTTCGGAGCTGCCATGAAGACCTTCAGCATCAACTTCGGTGGCCTCTATGTGAACGACACGTTTCAGGAGGGCAAGGTGCGTCGGGTCTATGTGCAGGCCGATGCTGAAAGCCGTGCCACGCCCGAGCGTCTTTCATCGCTGTATGTCATAAGCGCCAGCGGTGATCTGATTTCGCTCGCGGAGTTCTTCAGCGTGCGTGAAACGCTCGGCCCCACGGTGGTCCCTCACTTCAATCTCTACAGAGCCATCAAGATCGAAGGCACGCCTGCTGCAGGAAAGAGCTCCGGCCAGGCGATTACAGCGATGAAGGGGATCTTTGAGACCCTTAATCCACAGGGCCTCAGCTTCGACTGGACCGGAATTTCCCGTGAGGAGGTTAAGGCCGGTGCCTTGGCGGTGGTGATCTTTGCGCTCGGCATCCTGGCGGTGTATCTGGTGCTCTCTGCGCAGTACGAAAGCTACGCCGATCCGTTGATCATTTTGATGACGGTGCCGACGGCCATGCTGGGCGCACTCGCCTTCCTGGCACTGCGCGGTGAGGTGCTCAACGTCTATGCCCAGGTGGGTCTGGTGATGTTGATCGGCCTGGCGGCTGGTAATGGCATCCTGATCGTGGATATGGCCAACCAGCGGATGCAGGCTGGTGCCAATGCCCTGGAGGCTGCCCGTTTTGCGGCTGGTTCCCGCCTGAGGCCGATCCTGATGACGGCGATCTCCTCGCTGTTCGGTTTCATGCCGCTGGTCTTTGCCAGTGGAGCCGGTGCGCGCAGCCAGACATCCCTTGGGGCTGTGGTCTTCGGCGGGTTGTTGATCGCCACTGTTCTGTCGCTGTTCGTGGTGCCGGTGTTTTATGTCGTTCTCAAGTCTCTGCTCGGTCAGGCTGGTGGTTCATCCGAAGGATCACCGTCAAGCGGTGATGATGGTTCGGCACTTATCAGCTGATGAGACGCGAACCCAGTGAATTCAATGGCTTCAAAGTCCTCTGGGCTGCTTTGATCGGCGCAGGCGTTGGCATTGTTCTCTCGATCTTCCTGGACACGTTCATCCGCAACACGCCTGCCGACATCCCTCCCAGCCGATTGTTCTATCTCTATGGCGTGGTGATCTTCTCCACTGTGCTGTTCGGTTCATCGATCGAAAGCATGCGCCAGCTTCAGGAGAGTGCTCCGGAGGAGGAGTACCGCTCACGCAAAGGCGGTCTGCGGGGGCAACGACGTCGTTGAGACTCCTGCTGCCCCATGGTCATGTCAGCTCAGGTGATCACGGTGGGGCGGTTCATTCCGGTGCGCTGCTGAATCTCGGCCAGAGCGTTGATGCTGCTGATCATGTCCGCCAGGGCGATCTGGGGATCTTGATGGAGATCGCCACTGCTGGGCACATAGCTCTCGAGATACACCCGGATGGTGGCTCCCTTGGTACCGGTGCCGGAAAGGCGCACCACAACCCGGCTTCCGTCCTCCAGCAGGATGCGCAGGCCCTGACCCTGGGTCACCGACTGGTCCACCGGGTCGGTGTAACTGAAATTGTCGGCACCACGGATGTTGCGACCGGCGAAGGCCTGGCCCACTAGCCCTGGAAGGAGTCCTTCAAGCCGGTCGTACAGGCCATGGGCTGCCTCGCTGGGCACTGCTTCGTAATCGTGCCGTGAGTAGTAGTGACGCCCGAATTGATTCCAGTGGTTACTCATGATCTCCGCCACGCTGCAGCGCCGCACCGCGAGGATCTGCAACCAGAACAGCACGGCCCAAAGTCCGTCTTTTTCGCGCACATGATTGCTGCCGGTGCCGAAACTTTCCTCGCCGCAGAGCGTGATGCGGCCCGCATCCAGCAGATTCCCGAAGAACTTCCAGCCGGTTGGTGTTTCAAAGCATTCAATGCCCAGTTGATTGGCCACCACATCAACAGCGGAGCTCGTCGGCATTGAGCGGGCGACTCCTGAGAGGCCTGCGGCGTAGGCCGGGGCCAGCGTGGCGTTGGCGGTCAGCACGGCGAGGCTGTCGCTGGGATTCACGAAACAGTGGTGACCGAGGATCATGTTGCGGTCGCCGTCACCGTCGCAGGCAGCACCAAAGCGGTAGTCGTCTCCTTTGAGCAGAAGATCGGCCAGATCGTGCGCATAGGTGAGGTTGGGATCCGGGTGTCCGCCGCCGAAATCCTCGAGTGGAATGCCATTGCGCACGCTGCCTGCTGGTGCTCCCAGCAGATCCTCAAAGACACGCTTGGCGTAGGGACCTGTGACGGCATGCATGGCGTCAAAGGCCAGTGGGAAATCGCTGCGCAGCAGAGCGCTGATCTGATCGAAATCGAACAGCTGCTGCATCAGCTCCACAAAGTCATCGACACCATCGATGATCTCGATTTCCATGGCACCGATGCTGTGCCTTCCCGGGGTTCCGAGGTCGAGCTCAGCAGCTTCAACAATCGCGTACTGCTCCAGCGACTTGGTGCACTCGAACACCGCATCGGTGAAGGCCCCGGGGGTGGGGCCACCGTTGGCTCCATTCACCTTCACGCCGAAGTCACCATCTGGACCGCCTGGGTTGTGGCTGGCGGAGAGAATGATGCCGCCGATGGCCTTTCGCTTGCGGATCAGGTTGGAGGCTGCCGGGGTGGAGAGGATGCCACCGGTGGTGATGATCACCTTGCTCAGGCCATGTGCTGCAGCCATGCGCAGAATCACATTGATGGCGCGTAAGTTGCCGTAACGGCCATCGCCCCCCAGCACCAAGGTGCCTCCCTGCACGCCTGGCAGCGTGCGAAACACGGCCTCAACAAAGCTTTCGAGATAGTGCGGTTGCTCGAACTGTCGGCTGCTCTTGCGCAATCCGGAGGTGCCCGGCTTCTGGTCGGTGAACGGGGCTTCGAGCCGCACGAAGATCTGAGCGGGGTTTGCCGAGGCGGAGGCGGTCATCCCTGACGGGAGCGGATACCGGGAACCTTTACACGGCAGATGCTGCTCAGGGCTGTCGGCGCGACCACTTGTCGCAGCTACCTTTCAGGGGGTAATGGCTGCTGAAGCGTGATGGAGATCAATCACCCGAACGCTGCCCCGCTGTCTGAGCAGGAACAGAAGGTGCTTGATCACTTTCAGAAACGTCTGGAATCCATGATGTCCAGCCATGGACTCACTGAAGGTGATGTGAAAGAGCTGATCCATGAGCTGCGTGCACACCCTTTGATTTCCAGTCAGCTGTGGCAGGTTGCCGGGAGTGAGCTGACGCGGCTCCTTCCCAATCAACGCTTTGACTTCGACTGGGATTGAAGCTTCGCTGAGACTCAAGTCTTGGTTGGTGAGGCTTGTTCTGGAGGTTTCTCAGGTTTGGAGCAGACCAGCGTCAAACGGCGTGCGGGTCGATCGATGCTGTCACGGCGTTGGAAGCTGTTGGTGGTGACCACCTGTGATGCCTGAACCAGTTCCCAGACGGTGTCTTTGCAGGCGGCTGACAGCCTGGGATGGTCCATGAGTGGATCAGCAAGGCTGCGGGTCTTGTTGCAGCTGTCCTGGTCGTTTGCGCGTGAACAGCTGTAGGCGAGCAGTTGCAGCGAACGCAGTTCTTCCTTGGTTGGGAAGGGAACCTTTTTGGGCTTGGCCTGAACCGTGGAAGGCAGCATCAAGGCAAACCCCAAAAGCAACAGTTGCAATTTCACGGGGATGGCTCAACACGTGGCGTCATTCTGACCTGAGTTCGGCCATCACGACGATTTCAGCAACACAGCGCAGGTGCGCCGCACCCATCGTCTGGAGTGAATCAAAGACTGATTTCAGTCAGATTGCGCAGATGCTCTGAACCTTGGCTGGATCTTCTGCCTCCGTTTTGGAAGGCGATTTTGAATGCCATCAAACTTGCTCAGATCCTCGGGAGACAATGATGCGCGCTGGAGTGGATGAAGAGTGGATGAAGGGCTGAATGTCTTAAGCAGATGTCGTCAGCACATCATGCATTCGTTTCGAAAGCTGCCATCGACCAGCATTGGCTGGTAATTGATCAATCACTTCCAAGCAGTAGCCATTGAGCAGCAAAGCTGTTGCTTCCGCCTCAGTGATTCCCCTGCTGCGGAGATAAAACAATTCGTCTTCCTGAAGCTGGCTGACCGTGGCCCCATGGGCGCATTTCACGTCGTCAGCGATGATTTCAAGCTCTGGTTTGGTGTCGACGCGTGCTCGACTCGACAGCATCAGATTGCGACTGAGTTGAGCCGCGTTGGTTCGTTGTGCTTCCTTGGGCACCTGAATTGAGCCATTGAAAATGGTGTGCGACTTTCCTGAGACCAGACTTTTCTGCAGTTGATCCAGTTCGCCCTCAGGCCCATCAAAACGCATGGCCGAATGGACACCGATCTGTTGCTCGTCTGCAGCCACAGCTAATCCCTTGAGGGATGTGCAGGCCTGCCCTCTCAGTTGAACGATTCTTGGTTCGAGTCGAGCCAACATCGACCCCTGAACGAAGGAGGAGAATGCGTAGTGGCTGCGCGGCTCCTGTTGTGTTGCCAGCGTTGTCAGTAGTGAACTGGTGCCATCGCCCAGGGAGACCAATCCGTGCTGAAGCTGTGACTCTTCACCGAGCAGGATTTCGCAGAGATGACTGTGGGCAACACCATTCCCTGCTTGAAAGACCTGGAGCAGCTCGAGTTCGGCATTCGGGTCAAGAATCAGCAGCACCCGTGTGGCCAGTAGGCCTGAACCACTGGCCGCAATCACAAGTTCCAGAGGTGGTGCCTTGCCGCTGATCTGCAAGGCGAGGACATCACGGCTGCATGACTTGTTCAGTTCAACAGGCCAGTCGCCAGAGCAGCTGCAGTGATCCGTTGCGCGACCGAGCAGCATCCTCAGCTCATCGCTGTTCAAGGCTTTGATGCCATTCGGCATGTCCAGCCCTTCCAATGGATCCCGATCAGTTCCGAGCAACAAGCGGAGCCCGTTATGCGGTGGCTCCGGCCAATCATTCCCTGAATCAGCTCCAATCGGAGGCAGCGCCTGAACGGCCTCGAGTCGCTTGAGATCGGTGAGCCTCCAGGCTTCCTGCTTCCGGGTGGGCAAACCAAGCCGTTGGAGAGCTTCTCGCCCTCGCTGCTGCACCGGTGCCAGCACACTGCTCAGCATGATCAGGCCACTCCCTCAGCGGCGAGTTGCTTGTCGACCCAGTCGTAGCCTGTTTTTTCCAGCTCGACCGCCAGTTCACGCCCGCCGGTGCGCAGGATGCGGCCTGCCGCCATCACATGCACATAATCCGGGGTGATTTCATCCAGCAAGCGCTGGTAGTGCGTGATCAGGATCGTGGCGTTCTCGGAACCTGAGAGCTGATTCACACCACCGGCGACGATGCGCAGGGCGTCGATATCGAGACCGGAATCGGTTTCATCCAGGATCGCCACGACCGGCTCCAGCAGAGCCATCTGCAGGATTTCATTGCGCTTCTTCTCACCACCGGAGAAGCCCTGGTTCACGCTGCGCTCAAGGAATGCAGGATCCATCTGCACCACCTTGAGCTTCTCGCGCACGTGGTCTTCAAAGTCAAAGGTGTCGAGCTCGTCGAGGCCCTGCTTTTCGCGCCGCGCGTTGGTGGAGACGCGCAGAAATTCGAGATTGCTGACGCCGGGGATTTCAACCGGGTACTGGAAGCTGAGGAACACCCCGAGGCGTGCCCGTTCCTCTGCCTCCAGTTCAAACAGGTCTTGACCGCGATAGCGGACACTGCCACCGGTGACCTGATAAGCGGGATGACCCGCCAGGATCTTGGAGAGGGTGCTCTTGCCGCTGCCGTTGCGGCCCATGATCGCGTGAATTTCACCGGCTCTGATCTGGAGATTCACGCCTTTGAGAATGGGCTGGTCTTCTACCGATGCATGCAGGTCATTGATGTCGAGAAGGAGTTCTGAATCAGGATTGATCATGGATAAATGTGGGAAAAGTCTGCATTCTTGGTGGTTTGATCAGGGACAGTTACCCCACAGCTCCCTCCAAACGTAGTGAGAGAAGTTTGTCGGCTTCTGCTGCAAATTCCATGGGCAATTGGTTATAAACATCCTGACAGAAACCACTCACCATCATTGAGACCGCTTCCTCAAAGCCGATGCCACGGCTCTGGAGATAGAAGAGCTGATCCTCTGAAATCCGGCAGGTGCTGGCCTCATGCTCAATCGCAGAATTCATCTGCTGGCAATGAATATATGGATAAGTATTGGCGCTGGCATTGTCTCCAATGAGCATGGAATCGCACTGGCTGTAATTGCGCGCACCTTTGGCAGAGGGGTTGACATGAACAAGCCCTCGATAACTGTTGCTTGATTTCCCTGCGCTGATGCCCTTACTCACGATGGTGGAACGTGTATGGGGGCCGATATGAATCATTTTTGTGCCAGTGTCTGCCTGTTGAAGATGATGCGTCAGAGCAACTGAATAAAATTCACCAACCGAATCTTCGCCGATCAAGACGCAACTGGGATATTTCCAGGTGATTGCCGAACCGGTCTCCACCTGGGTCCAGCTGATGCAGCTTCTTGCCCCACGGCACTGGCCGCGTTTGGTGACGAAGTTGTAGATACCACCGACGCCATTTTCATCACCGGGATACCAATTCTGAACGGTGGAGTATTTGATGGAGGCATCGTCAAGTGCAATCAGCTCCACCACGGCGGCATGCAGCTGGTTGGTGTCGAACATCGGTGCAGTGCAGCCCTCGAGATAACTGACGGACGCACCTTCTTCCGCCACGATCAGCGTGCGTTCGAACTGCCCTGCATCTCCGGAATTGATTCGAAAATAGGAGGAAAGCTCCATCGGGCATTCCACTCCTTTGGGGATATAAACAAACGTACCGTCGCTGAATACCGATGCGTTCAAGGCTGCAAAGAAATTATCGTTGCTAGGTATGACGGTGCCAAGATATTTTTTGACAAGTTCCGGATGCTCCTTCACCGCTTCTGCAAAGCCGCAGAAAATAACACCAAATTCCGCCAGTTTTTCTTTGAAGGTTGTTGCAATCGAAACGCTGTCGAAAACAGCATCAACGGCAACATTTCCCAGCCTTTTCTGTTCGCTTAAGGGAATGCCAAGTCTGCTGAATGTATCAAGAAGCTCAGGATCAACCTCTTCTAAACTGCGTTTCTTTTCCTTCGTTTTGGGAGCTGCGTAGTAAATAATATCTTGATAATCGATCGCTGGATAGCCAAGTTTTGCCCAGTCTGGTTCATCTTGAGATAGCCAGTGCTGATAGGCTTTCAGGCGAAAATTGAGCATGAAGCTCGGCTCTTCCTTTTTAGCTGAAATCAGTCGAATCACGTCTTCGTCGATCCCTTTAGGGATTTTTTCTTCTTCGATCTCCGTGACGAATCCATATTTATAGGGTTGTTCAACGAGATCTTCAGCGGACGATTCACGAGATGGGTCTTGCATCAATCAATACCTTGATCCGGGGCCTTTGTGTACGACGATTGTGTATTTTGCTTGAATAGAATAATTTGCAGTATTTAATGTGGCGAGAGTGAGTGAAATTTATATTTTCAAGCTAATCAGGCTTGAATGAATTGTCACCGTGCAACTGATACGATCCGATGAATCATGAAGGATGTTAGTGGTTTTATTGGTGGATACTGCAAACTAAACTTTGAACATCCATGCAATGCACGATTCTCAAGATATCAGGAGATGCCGGCAACAATAGATCTAGAACGTGTTCAAAGACCTAGGTGTTTATTCAGAGATACCTTTGTGTAATTTGTTTCTGAGACATCGATGGAGCTATTTCGCTTTTAGTCCTCGCTCTGACATGAAGGGTCATCGAGTTGTGAAAACTGCTAGTCAGAACAAAACGTAAGTGCTTGGCAATTCCATTGAGAGAAGAACTGGGGGGTGCTCTTCTCAACGCGAGGCGTGGACTTCTTTTCACCAAGCCCTGTATGGCGAAAATACTTGGCTCGTTGAATCAAGCTCCAATTTTAGCTGCATTCAAAAAGAATCTTTTGATGGCAAATGCTAACGTTGCGAAATACTTGTTTATGAATAACCTCAAATCACCTGTGATGGCTATGCTTTGGCCAATTTAGTGATTCACTCTTGCCTTCATACATTCGCTTCTACATACAATCCGCAGTGAAAGTTGGCCTTTTATGCGGGCTGACCTGCATGGTGGCAGGTTGTCAAAGTAAAAATCCTGCACCTCAAGCCTTTCCAGTTGATGCAACGAGGATTAAAGCACGACCATTTGCTGAGATCATTCAGGCTGAAGGTACACTTGTTAATCCTGGATATATTGAACTCAGGCCACAAGTGAGTGGCCTGATTACAGAAGTACTCGTAAAAGAAGGTGATCCTGTAAGGACGGGGCAAATTTTGGTTGTTTTAGATAATGCAGAGCAAATTGCTGAACTTAGAACAGCCCAGGCGGAGTTGAAAGAGGCATTGGTTCAAGCGAAAAGATGGAGTCAACTAGTGTTAGTGGGAGGTGTAAAAAAAGAGCAAGTTGAAGAGAAGCAGATTGCAGTTGTTCGAGCCAAGAGCAAAGTTGTTGCCAAACAAGAAGCTCTCAATAAGAGGTCAATGCGATCACCTATTGACGGTGTTATTGGAGATTTAGCTGGTGTCAATCCAGGCCAATATCTGGAGCAAGGGGGCGACAGCTTTGTAGTGGTCAACAACAAAAATCTTTCGATCGATCTTTCTGTGCCTGCACTACAAGCGAACAAGATCAAGTTAGGACAGCAAGTGCAAATGCTTGATGAGTCCAACAGTGATGTGATAGGAGAAGGTCGAATCACTTTTATTCCTCCTTATTTTGAAGCTGATACTAAGAATGATGATTTTCTGGTTTTAAATACTTTGAGGGTAAGAGCAGCATTCGTGAATGAAAGAGCAGGTCTTCGCCCTAATCAATTAATTCGCTCAAAGATTGTTATTGGTAGAGAGCAGCATCCTGGCTTGCCTGCCACGGCGGCATTGTTTAAAGCTCAGCAAGCCTATACCTATAAACTCATACCTATTCAATCTTTTTTGAACGATAAAGATGTTAATCCTCAGCAAAAAAAATCATTGACGGCCTTGCCCTCAACGACCTTGATTGCTGTTGATACGCCATTGAAGCTCGGTGCCTTGCAGGATGATTATTACTCTGTATTAGCAGGTTTAAAAGCCGGTGACTTGATTGCTGTTAGCGGTTCAGCAGTCCTTGCCAATGGCACGCCAGTATCAATCAAATCCTCAAACTAAGTTCGATTTATAAATGTCTTTATCTGATCGCTTCATATCAAGACCAGTTCTCACCAGTGTTTGCAGTCTGGTGATCTTCATTATTGGATGGATTTCACTTGATAGCTTGCCAATTGAATTTCTGCCCAATATTGCTCAACCTCAAATTGTAGTCACCGCAACTTACCCAGGCGGTAATGCTTCATTTGTTGAATTATCGATTACAGAGCAATTAGAAGACATTTTGTCAGACACGCCTGGAGTTGATTACATCACATCGACTTCTAAAGCTGATTCAACATCGATCACATTACACCTAGAAGCTGATACTTCGGCCGATACTGCGTCATTAGATGTTCAAAATCGTGTTCAACAGGCGAAGTCAAATTTGCCGCAAATTACGCAGGACCAGGGAATTACTATTTCGCAGACTACAGATACACGAATCAGTGGCTATCTGATTACATCAACCAATGGTCAATATGACGCTGCTTATTTAAGCTCATTGGTTAAAGACCAATTGCAAAAGCAACTTCAACTGATTTCCGGTGTCGGTAAATTATATCTTTTCCCATCGAAGCCAATTTTTCAGATTTCAATCGACCCAAACTTAGTTCGTTCCTATGGTTTAAGTGTTGATGAGGTAAGTCAGCGGATTAAATCACAGAATTATCCTTCTTCTGGAGGCTTTGTTGGTGCTTCTCGGGCTGGTGATGCAGCGACCTATGACTACTCTGTCATGATTGAGGACAGTGGTTACATTCAATCCATACCCGAATTTGAGAATATTGTCGTTAAACGATTAAGTTCTGGTGCTGTTTTGAGGATCAAAGATATTGGGGATGTTAAATATATAGCGAGTCCTGAATCCGTAATTAAATCTAGCAGTGGTCATCCAGGAGTCTATATTGAAGCTTCTCTGAAGTCAGATAGTAATGCTGTTGAGGTTGGTGAACAGATTGCTCGGCGGATTAATGACTTTAAAGCCACTGCCCCTTCGGGAGTTAAAGTTGTTCAATTCAAGGATCGTAAAGCATTTATTCTAGATTCTATTTCGAATGTGAAAGATGCACTCGGATTAGCGATCGTTTTAGTCGTTCTTATTTTATTGTTATTCTTGCAAAATTGGCGCACTATTCTTATTCCAGGATTGGCGATACCAATTTCTATTGTCGGCACATTTGCCTTCCTAAGGTTTTTTGGTTTCACGCTGAATTTCCTTACGATGACAGCCTTGGTCTTGGCCACGGGGCTTGTCGTTGATGATGCAATTCTCGTGGTTCAGTCAGTCACAGCCAAGATTGAGAAAGGAATGACTTCACGAGAGGCGGCCTTTGCATCAATGAATGAATTGTTTGGAGCGATTATTTCTACTTCACTAGTGCTTATTTCATTGTTTCTTCCTGTCACACTGACAAGTGGGCCGATCGGCAATATTTATATTGAGTTTGCAATCACAATCATATGCTCTATCGCGATATCGACTTTTAATGCTCTGACATTTTCGCCGATGATGTCAGCTCTGCTGTTGCGTCCAGGGCGAATGACGTCAATGCCAGCATGGATTACAGCATTTTTAGGATCTCTTGTTGGTCTCCTGGTTGGCTATTTCACCAAGGCTAGTTTCGGAAATATTGCCCTTCCGATCAGCACCATACTTTTTGCTTTTATTGGTCTAAAGCTTGACACAGTTTTCCGAAAGTTTGATCAATTTTATGCAAAGGTCGAGACTGCTTATCAGAAGTTGCTAAGCCAGTTTTTGAAAAAAAGAAAATGGGTGAGTCTATCCCTATTGCCTCTTGCTCTGGTGACAATTTATCTTTTCAGGATCATTCCAACTGGGCTAATCCCGCAAGAAGATATGGGCAATTTGTTTGGCTTACTTTATCTCAATCCTGGTGCATCAATTACTGCTGTCGAGCCTATGAGTAATCAGGCGAGGAGCATATTAAACAATGAAAAAGAAAGTGATCAATCCGGTATCTCTGATTTTGTATTGATAGACAGCAACGATGGCTCTGCTATTTTTTATGTCACCTTATTGCCTCTTGATCAGCGCCGCAAAACAACTCAAAAAATTGATAACATATCTTCCAGTCTCATGGCCAAGTTTGCCGGGCTACCTACCAAATTCCCCCCCCCAGTATTACAAGAACCAATGATCACTGGCTTCGGTCAAGATTCTTCTTTGACCGTATCGCTAACGGATGAAAGCAGCGGACGTTATTCGATTGATCAATTTTTTGATTTAACCAACCAATTCGCAGTCAAAGCCTCCCAGCGATCGTCAATTCAAAATATCTCAACACAGTTTTCTGCTAATAATCCATCATATCAAATTAATATTGATCGATCATTGTTGGGATCTCTAAACCTTGATTATGAGGATGTTGTGACGACAATTAGTACGCTTGCTGGTAGTTCACGTGTCACTCAGACTTCCTTAGAGGGTGGTCCGAAAGATATTGTTCTTATCAGTCAACCTAAGGAAAGAAGCACGATTGATCAATTGATGAACTATGGGATCAAATCATCCAAAGGCGATTTCGTTTCTTTGAATGAAGTAGCAACTTATGAGCTGGTGACGAGTCCAGGAACGATTGATCACTTTAATTTCCAACGCTCGATCGAGTATAAAATTGTTCCTAGTTCAGGATTTTCTAGCGGGCAGGTCATCAAAGATATTCAGGATGTTTTTACTTCTCTTAATTTCAATGATATCGGCTATCAGTTCACCGGTTTGACGAGAGTGCAAAATGACTCTGGTTCTCAAATCGTTTTTCTATTCTTGATGGCTGCTTTGACTGTGTTCTTGGTCTTGTCAGCCCAATATGAAAGTTATATTATTTCAATCGCTATTATGATTACAGTACCAATTGCTATTTTGGGAAGCCTTTTGTTTGTTAAGCTCCGCTCGATGGATGTCAATATTTTCTCTCAAATTGGTCTTCTAATGTTGATAGGTCTTGCAGCTAAAAATTCAATCCTTGTTGTCGAAGCCGCAGATCAACGAGTCTCTGATGGTGTTGATATTGTTGCTGCAGCTGCCGAGGCAGGAAAAGAAAGGCTTCAGCCGATCTTGATGACCTCGATGGCATCACTTGCTGGATTTTTCCCACTTGTGATTGCGCAAAATGCAGGAGCCAATACGCAGCAAGCGATTGGCACGGTGGTCTTTGGTGGTCTGTTGATGGGCACCACATTGTCCTTGCTGGTTGTACCTCCGGTCTATGTCATGATTAAAAACCTAGAAAAAAGAATCTTTTCGCCAAGTGCCAATACCAACGCTTCCTAAATCATTCCGTTGAATCCACTCTTTCTTTCCAGTGTTTCGATTGCTTGAATATTCAGCGCTGAAGATTTGCTCAATACCATTTTTAATTCTTAGCGCGTCCCTTGATGCAGCTCATGTCGCTCCGTCAGATCAGTGTTTTGCGAGTCTTCTCCCGCACATCCCTTCATCTCTTCTCAGATTGGGTTTGATTCTCGCTCTGATGTCTGGACCAGTATTGCTCCACACCCCGGTCATTTCACGAGTGAAGTGAGCCGTGAGCATGACTCATCAGCAAGGTTTTGTTGTTGGTGTGAGCAGCAGTGGCTGACCGGTTAATGCTCCCTGTGATCACTATTTAGTGATGCCCGTGGGGCACTTGTATTGGAACTTGTCGCTACGCAGCTCCTTGCTTTGTCCAGTGATGCAGAAAGTGGCACCCCGAGGCTCAGTCACTTTGATATGGCTTCCACGATTGAATTTGATGCGTTTTTAGCTTGGTGCTAGTTGCATTCAAGGATTTTGAGACAAGCACGAAGCCAGAAGACACGCAATGGTTCCTTTGAACGCATGGTCTGCTGGATTGCTTTGAGTGATGCAGATTTTGCATAGCTCTTTAGATGTGTCGATGTACGGCTAATGTGTTTTTATCAGTATTAAAAGTTTGAAGATTTCGTCGCCTGTTTATCGAGTAAGAAGTGTTTGATGTTTTTCGTCTCTCATGCCTTGACTATTTGGTCTGGCTTTGTTCTGGTAAAGGAGCTGCTTCAAGGGTAAATTGCAATCAGGCAACGGTATCGCGCAACGCCAATTCTGTGGCCGAATTCCTTGGTCTTGATGCTTGTAAATTAGAGGGAGAATAGTGTTTAGGTGGAGACCTTTCTCTTTTAAATGCTGAGCGTAAAATTCATCAACTGTATCGCTGGAGTCGTGGTCAATCTCTAAGGATTGATTCTGTCTACGGAGTTGGTGCTCCTTATTTTCAAGAATCTTCTGTTCGTTGGGTGTATGGGCCCTCTGATTTTCTGAATGTGAGCTATCCATTGGCACTTCTCAAAGATTCCATCTTGGATGCTTGGCTGGCTTGCTATCCAGATGTGCCTGATGATGATGAGTTTATTGTGATCAACCTCACTCGTTATCCATCCTATTTTTTAGTGGATCGAAATCATCCCCTGTTGGAGCGTAGTGAAAATCTCCAATTGGATGATTTGCAGGGCTTTCCCGTTTTGTCATTGCCAGATGGCGCATTTCCCAGAATTCAGAATCATTTGAAGGGATTGGGTTTTCATCGCTCAAATATTGGGGCAACACGTCATGAAATCAGATGTTGGGAGGGGCTTACGGAAGATCAGCTGACGATCAGCTATGGGACGGTTCATACAATTGGTAATTTCGGTAGAGGCAAGGTTCCCTTGCCTCTGTCTACTGGTTTGACCGTGGGTGACTCACTGGTGGTTAAGCGTTGCTTTACGTGTTCTGTGCATTTTCGACAGCTTCTGCTTTATCTCAGTGAATGCGCCCAGTCGCTTGCCGTCACTGTCGAGGATTTGGAGTGTTGCTCTGATCCATTGGATTGGTTGTCGAATACAAGAACCGCTTGCTCCTGAGCCTCGGTTTAAGCGAACGCTGCCTGGATTTCGGGACTATTAGTTCCTTTTCACCCCACTCCCGCATTTGGTTCGCTGCCGATCCAGCTTGCGGCGCATTCGAGCGGTGATCCCCAGCTCAGCTCCACGCCACATTCGATTCATCTCACGGGTGAAATGAGCAGAAACTTTGGGTGAGTGAATCACCAGAAGGGTTTCATCATTGGTGTGGGCAGCGGCGGGTGACCAGTTGAAGGATCCCGTGATCACTTTGCGGTTGTCGATCACGGCGAACTTGTGGTGGAGCTTGTCGCTGCGGGCCAGCCTTGGTGTGCCAACGGACTTTAGAGGCGTTTTGAGGGCTTGATTGTCCGCTTCAAGCCTGCAAAAGCGGTCGGGCAGTTCCAGGCCGAGCAGATCCAGCACTTCAGAAAAGGAACGGCTCGCGAATCCTGGATCCGCCAGGAGTCGAATCTCGATGCCAGCCGTCATTCGTTCTGCCAGAACACTGGTCAGGCTTTGATCTGAAAAGACAAACAGCGCCATGTCGATACTCCGCTTCGCCGCAGCAAGCTGATCGCCGATCACGTCCAGTCCATGGCCTGGACGTTGTCTGGAGTGTGGAGCGAACAGCACGTTCACCGGTATGCCATCGACTTGAACGCTTTCCAAGCCTGGGCTTGCTTTGCCGCGCCCGAATTGACTGTTCTGTTCGCTTCCCGGGCCATCGCCCCACATCCGCTGAAATTCGTCTCTGAACAACTCAGCCAGTTCGGGACTTCGGATGCTCAGCAGGTGATTCACATTGCCGCGACTTTGAGAGGCTCCCGCATCACCATGCATTCCTGAGCTGGTGAAGTTGGCACTGCCGGTGATCACCAGAGATCGATCCACCACCAGGAACTTGTGATGCATCAGGCCACTGCCTCGGCTTCCGTCTTCGGTGTCATCGACCACCGGTATCCCACCGCTTCTCAGCAGCGCAATCGCATCACCATCCAAACGTTCTTCTGCGGTCAGCCTGCCGTCGCGATTGCTGTCCGCCAGTAGCTGCAATTGCTGCAGCCGACGCCTGCTGTGAACTGATAGATCGCTGGGATGTTGTTCAGACCAGGGTTTGCTGTAGTTGTTTTCCAACACGAGCTGCACACGCAATCCCCGCTGCTTGGCTCGAATCAGTGCTTTGGAGATCTGGGGAAGGGTGAGCTCCTGAATGGCGACCAGCACTTCCTGCTTGGCCGCATCGATCTGCTTGATCAACTGCTCTTCCAGGTTGTCGCCGTTGCGCCACTGGCCGTTCAGGGGACTGCGGTATCGAGCGCCATCCCGATGATTGAAGTGCAGCTGAAAGCTCTGCGGTAAGGGCAGCTCAGCTTCGGCTTCACCAACGACACGCCCTGCCTGACTGCAGCTCCAAAGCGCTGGTGTCACCAGTGCCAGTAAGGCATGTCTTTGAATCTGTTTCAGCAGCTTTCCCAGCACACCTTGTCTTCCGGGTGCTGGCAGTGTTCCACCGTTTTATTGGTGAACCCGTCAGTGGGGCATTTCCGAGGTTTTCAGCATTCCCACGAACCAGAGGCTGCTCAGCACGAGTGCTAGGCAAACACCGGCTCCGATGCCGACTTTCGCCATCGTGAGAGGAACAAGCACCGGGAATGCGACGGCCCCTGCAACAGGTGTGACAGCCACAACCCTTCGCAGAGCTTTTCGGTTCACTCCCACAGGCTCAGAACCACTCGGCTTTGGCTTCGCTGGCAGGGTTGCTGTTGTCTTCTGGGGTCACGCGCTCGAAGTTGAGGGTGATGTTGCGCTTCTGTTCGCCGTCTGCAGCGGTCGCTTCAACGGCATACATCTGCTCACCGTCACGGAAGGGCACCTGGATTCGGAAGGTTCCGTCACTGGAGAGAGGTACCTCTTCTCCGCCAATGGTGAGCCGTGCAGAAGGATCGGTGGCGCCGTAAACAATCAGCTCAGCATCCGCCACCAGCCAGAAGGTGCGTTGGCGAGGGGCCACCCCTCCGAGTCCGGACTCATTGCGTCCGCTGGCCCATAGGCCAGCTCCGGAATCACTGAGGCCGCTCTGATCGCTGGGAAGGGAATCCTGTTCGTGCAGAACTTCGGAGCCGACCCGGCGGCTGCGGAAGTGGGTGGTAGCGCTTTGATAGAGGCGCTCATGCAACCCGCTGTCGCTCGGCTCGAAGCTGGGTGTGCTGACCGGCGCCGGTGAAGGAGCAGAGGTTTCGAGGCTGAAGGGAACGAACTGATCGAGGATCTGATCGCTGGGGTGCAGGGCAGGGACTCTGGCCACAGAGGAAAAGGCCAGGGAGATCCATTGGCTGCCTGAGCGGAAGCCGAGTTCCACGCGGTAGTCGCGATCGCAGAGAGGCACTGGCAGATACCACTCGGTGCTGTGGCTATCGACAGGCACTTCCTGGAGAGTGTGGGGATGGGCTGAGCCGTCTTGGAGGCCCGTCACATCAGCTAAGCGAAGATTCAGGTGGGCGGCACCCTCGCTTTGAGCCCGGCGACGATCGTTGTCGGAGATCTCCCAGAACACATAGGCCCATTGAGGATCTCTGGGAAGAAAAACCACGCGGGTTTCCGACTGCGGGCGTGACGGTGGGTTTAATTCCGCTTCGATCGCCTTGAGGTCGCCGCCGCGACGTTCCTGCTTCTCGGCAATCGCAGAGACCAGATCCTCCTTGCTCTTGCGGCTGTAGAGAGTGACGCCGAGATCACTGGCCATCTGACGCAGCTGACGCAGGGTCATGCGGGCGAGGGATGTGATGGCTTGCGTCACGGTCGGGCTACCGGGTTTCTTTGGGATCAGTTTGCTGGAAAGTCCCGCTTTTCAGGGCGCTTGATCGTCCGTGGTCAGCATCTTCTGACTGCATCGCCTCCCTTGACCGCATTCTTTTCAGTGCTGACGCTGCGCACAAAAAAGCGGAGCTCCACTGGGAGCTCCGCACCTATGTCATGGCCGGGACAAGCTTTTCAGCGGCCGATGCTTCGGTAGGGAACTTTCGACAGGTAGTCCATCTCCAGGTTGCCTTCGGGAGAGGCTGAACCTGCGACGGCCATGCCTCGAACCCAAGGCAGATAATCCTCGCTGAACCCTCCCCGGCGGCGGCTGGCGCGTGCGGGCAGGGTTTTCGCAGTGCCGGTGTAGATGATCTTGGGGAAACCAAGGATGCCCCGGTAGTACTCGTCGTAGCGGGGAGTGGTGATGTTGAAGGGGGTCTCGCCGATCTCTCTGCCGGGCAGAACGCGATTGCGTTGGAAGGGAACGGTGTCGTAGCCAAAGGCTTCGAGATATTCCTCGCTGTCCAGAAGGGCGTCCACGAAGCCTTCGATCCCCTGGCTGGCAATCACGATCGACCAGGAGATTTCTTCGGATCGTCCGTGGGTTTTGCGGCCCAGAATTTTCTGGACGAGGTGGCGAACCACTTTGTAGTTCGAATTGAATCCGTAAAACGTCCTTTTAAAGGTGTCCGAGAGGCACAAGCCGCGGATGAAGTCACGCACTGTGATCTGGCCATCACGCAGCTGTGACTCGAGGTTGACGTCACGGTCGCTTTTGAACGCGTGAAAGAAAACCTGACGGTACGCCGATTCGATCACCGTTTCGACGTTGTCAGCGTCCATCGAGATGTCCATCTGAAGGGAACGCTGGGTCTCTTCAGAAGCAAGGCTGAGTGCTGCGACGCGATTGTTCTGCGTCGTCGGTGCGTACTGAAGAAGAGGAATCGCCACTCGAGTCGGAACACACTGGCTGGATCGTATAAGTGGGAGTCAACACACTTCCAAACTGACTCCGGCCTACTCACAGTCCGTAACAGAGGACACTCACCAGCCGAAGGGTGATACAAGCGCTGTCATCCCTTGGGAGCCGGTGGATGAGCTGTCGTTTTTGAGCCTGGTCTCCACGCAGAAGGACGCGTTGTTGGACAGTCCTTCAACGGTGCTGGAACGAATGCGCACATCCGGGCCGGCGAAGCTGAAGCGTTCCCAGACGGTCATCATTTCGTAGCTCGTGCAGAGGATCAGTCCATCCCTGTCGTCCATCGCAAAGGTGGACGTCGCGGGCGCTTTCTCTGCATAGCCCTGATCCCTGAGCATGGTGCCGGAGCGTGCGGTTTCACCATCTCCGATCAACGCGAAGCAGGTCTCACCGTCGTGGGCATCGCCGTCACGGTCCCAGGCCATGGAGGCGCTCCAACGCACATAGCTGCCGCCAATGATCAGTCCAGGATCCTGATCATGCTGGCGAGCCATCGCCAGCAGCCGTTCATCGTTGAGTTCGAGGTCCTCGACCACGATCAGTGAGCCGCCTGCTTCGCTGCGACGGTGCAGAAGGTGATGCACGCTCCGCTGTGAACGCCAGCTTCCGCAGCTCAGTCGGAAGAATGTCGGCGCGTCGGGGATGTCCAGGGTCATCGGCTGTGGACGTTCTGTTCTGGATGATCGCAGGGGGAGAGATCAGTTTGACAAGCGCTGACGGCTGCTGGTTTCGGCGTTGTTGATCAAATCCTTGAGCTTGAGCTCCAGTGGAGTGAGTTGCAGCTGGCTGGCAAGCTCCTCCAGCTGGCTGGCAATCACGGTGAACTGCATCATCAGTTGTTCCCTGAATTCCGCGTCATTGGCGAGCTGAGGCTGGCCGTCACACCAGTCCTGCCAGCGATCCCGCGTTGGCAGAGGCCCCTGCTGCAGCGGCATGGCGATCTGCTGAAACGTTGCCAGGCAATGGGCCTGCAGTCGCAGAAGGTGGCGGTCGACGGCGGGAAGAAGCGTGGCGTCAATGCGTTCGATCTGCTGCCGGTCCAATGGGCCCGAAACCGCCGATGGATCCATGCTCACGGGCTGAATCCTGGCGTTGATTCGTTGGGCTCTGTGCTGAATGGACTGATCTGAAAACCGCAGGAGTGACCTGATTCCAGCCGCCAGTGCACCCTTTCCACATGGCAGTCGGGGAAGGTCATTCGAATCAGTTGAAGTTCCTGGTCACAAACAGCCGGGAACTCCTCAGCGATCCTCTGCACGGAGCAATGGAATTCATTGATGCACCAGCCGCATCCATTCTCCGCTGGAACCATTTCGCTCACGTATCCCTCATGGCTGCGCAGATTCACCAATCTGCGGATGCGTTGTTCGAGCGGACCATCGCCGAGTTGCTGCTTGTAGTGATCAGCTTTTTCATGGGCCTGTCGGTCGAGCAGCGTTGCCAAGGTCTCCGGTGGAAGGCTTGTCGCCATCGACTCGAGCAGATTTAGAGCGAAGGTGTCACTGCCATCAGGGAAGTGTTGATGCCCCTGCTGCGTCAGCCTCCATCGATTGGATGGCCGGCCAGGCCCGGCGGCGATCGGACTGGCTTCAACGAGGCCTTCCTCCTCCAGGGTGCGCAGATGACGGCGCATCGCCTGAACCGAAATTCCTAGTTCATCCGCCAGAGCACCAGCACTGATCTCCCCCTGCCGCAGGAGCAAGGAGAGCGTCGCTTCACGAGTGGGAGCCTGAGCTGACGCGCCCATGAGTTCGGGACGATGGTTTCACCATGCCACGGGAATGGCTCAACTGCCTTGGGCTATGCCCGCTGAGATGTCGAGAACGCCCTCAGAACCAGGTTCTCTGGCTGCAATGTCCGCGGAGATGATCGTCGTTCTGTTCAACTCTGTCTTCGTTCTTGGTGTGGAGTGCCACCGTGGAAGCAGGGGTTTGCATGAATTGATGCCAGTCGCGGTAGGGACTGGGTTGTTGCCTTGATCAATGGCCTCTCAACACTGCTCTGGCTGACGCGTTGATCCCTGCGGAATCCGCAGCTGTTGGTGCCTTTCAGGCCTGTGATGTTTGCTGGCGCCGCGTCAGCAGCGTTTTCCAGCTAGAACCGATGTCCGTCACAATGGTCACATGGTCGGGTGATGGATCCGTGCTTTAGGCTCCAAATACGAAACCATTTTGTTTCGTATCTCCCTGGCTTCGACACTCTTGCCAACGTTCGCCGCCATGACTGATCCCCTTGCCGGCAAACGAGAGCCGACCTCGGAGAGCCTGGAAGTCATCCGCAAATTTGCTGAGGTTTACGCAAAGCGAACCCATACCTATTTCTGTAGTGATCCTGGTGTCACTGCTGTTGTTCTGAAGGGGCTCGCCCGTCACAAAGACGATTTCGGCGGTGCTCTTTGCCCATGCCGTCACTACGAGGACAAAAAAGCCGAAGTGTCTCAAGCGTTCTGGAACTGTCCCTGTGTACCGATGCGTGAGCGCAAGGAGTGCCACTGCATGTTGTTCCTGACTGAAGACAGCCCTTTCCGTGGTGAGCATCAGACCATCACCACGGAAATGATCCACGCCTCTGCCGGTTGAGCGCCATGACCTCCACCTCCACGCGGGATCTCGTCAGCCAGCCGTATAAGTACGGCTTCGTTACCGATATCGAGACTGAAAAGATCTCCAAAGGTCTTAGCGAGGAGATCGTTCGCCTGATCTCCCGCAAAAAGGAGGAGCCAGAATTTCTGCTTCGCTTCCGCCTCAAGGCTTTCCGGCATTGGCTCACCCTTGAAGAGCCTGATTGGGCTGAGCTGGGTTACGACCCGATTGATTACCAAGACATCGTTTATTACGCAGCACCTAAGCAGCAGGCCAAAAAAAGCTCACTCGACGAAGTTGATCCCAAACTCCTCGAAACTTTTGACAAGCTCGGAATTCCTCTCAGCGAGCAGAAGCGCCTGAGCAACGTTGCCGTTGATGCTGTCTTCGACAGCGTCTCGATTGCCACGACCTACAAGGAAAAGCTCGCCGAGCACGGTGTTGTGTTCTGCTCGTTCAGTGAGGCTGTCAAGGAACATCCAGAGCTGATTGAGCGATATCTCGGTTCGGTGGTGCCGAGTAACGACAACTACTTCGCAGCGCTTAATTCTGCGGTTTTCAGCGATGGCTCCTTTGTGTTCATTCCCAAAGGTGTTGAGTGTCCAATGGAGCTCTCCACCTACTTCCGGATTAACTCCGGAGACACCGGGCAGTTCGAACGCACGCTGATCGTCGCGGAAGAAGGTGCGTCCGTCAGTTATCTCGAGGGCTGCACAGCACCGATGTTCGACACCAACCAGCTGCATGCAGCGGTGGTTGAACTGGTGACGCTCGATGACGCCTCCATCAAATACTCCACCGTTCAGAACTGGTATGCCGGTGATGAGAATGGCGTCGGCGGTATCTACAACTTCGTCACCAAACGCGGCCAGTGCCGTGGGGCAAGAAGCCGCATCAGCTGGACCCAGGTGGAGACCGGTTCGGCAATCACCTGGAAATACCCCAGCTGTTTGCTGCAGGGGGCTGATTCCGTTGGTGAGTTTTATTCAGTGGCCCTCACCAACAACAAACAGCAGGCCGACACCGGAACCAAGATGGTGCATATCGGTGCCCGAACCCGTTCCACCATCGTGAGTAAGGGGATCAGCGCAGGACGTTCCAGCAATAGTTACCGAGGTCTGGTTCAGATCGGCCCTGCGGCCAAAGGCGCACGCAATTACAGCCAGTGCGATTCGATGCTGATCGGTGATCAGGCTGCAGCCAACACCTATCCCTACATCCGCTCCCAGCAGCCCGAATCTGCGGTTGAGCATGAGGCCAGCACCTGCCGGATTTCAGAGGATCAGCTCTTCTATCTCCAGAGCCGTGGCATCGGCTTTGAGGAAGCGGTCTCAATGATGGTGAGTGGTTTCTGCCGTGATGTGTTCAACCAGCTGCCGATGGAGTTCGCCGCAGAGGCCGACAAGCTTCTGGCTCTCAAGCTCGAGGGATCTGTGGGTTGAACCCGCCTCTCAGGCTCAATTTCAGACGATCATTTTTCCTGTTCCTTTCCAACTGTGATTCGCCCCGACGCCGAGCTCCTTCTCGACATCAATGACCTGCATGCATCGGTAGAAGACCAGCCCATTCTCAAAGGCGTGAATCTGCAGATCAGAGCCGGTGAAATTCACGCGATCATGGGCCGCAACGGCAGCGGCAAGAGCACCCTCTCCAAGATCCTGGCGGGTCATCCTGCTTATCAGGTCACCGGCGGCAGCGTCCGCTACCGCGGTCAAGACCTGTTTGAACTGGAGGCCGAGGAACGGGCACGCCTCGGTGTGTTCCTCAGCTTCCAGTACCCGGTTGAAATCCCCGGCGTCAGCAATCTCGAATTTCTGCGCGTCTCCACCAACGCGCGGCGCGAAAAGCAGGGCCTCGACGAGCTCGACACCTTTGACTTTGAAGACCACGTGCGCGAGAAGCTCAAGGTGGTGCAGATGGATCCTGCATTCCTTGAGCGCAGCGTGAACCAGGGCTTCTCCGGTGGTGAGAAGAAGCGCAATGAAATTCTGCAGATGGCTCTGCTGGAGCCGGTCGTGGCGATCCTGGATGAAACCGATTCCGGTCTCGATATCGACGCCCTGCGCATCGTCGCCGGTGGTGTGAATCAGCTCTCAGGTTCCGAGAACGCCACGATCCTGATCACGCACTACCAGCGCTTGCTGGATGAAATCACCCCGGATTATGTGCATGTGATGGCGGCAGGCCGCATCCTGCGCACCGGAGGGCGTGAACTGGCGGTCGAGCTGGAAAAAACAGGCTACGACTGGGTCGACAAGCAGCTCGCCGCTGAAGGAGTGGCCTGATCATGCTGAGCAGTGTGCTGGCACCGGTGCAGCAGCGAGGGCGAGAAGCTCTGCAACGGCTTGGTCTGCCCACCCGGAAGCAGGAGGCCTGGAGGCTCACCGATCTCAAGCGACTCGAGGCCCTGGCCACACTTCCCGAGGTCAGCAAGGCCCGCGACCTCTCAATGCCTCAGGTTGAGCATGGGGTGACTCGGCTCGTGCTGGGCGGTCAAACGGATCCTCTGGACGGAGTCTCTCTTCCTGAAGGAGTCACGCCACTCAGCGATGCTGAGCTCCACCAGCACCTTGGCCAAGGCCTTGATCGCTGCGGTTGCGCTGAGGCCTGGCCCGTTGAGCTGAACCATGCTCACAGCCGGCAGGTGCTGGCCCTGCGCATTTGCGGCAAGGTCTCCCCTCTTGAACTTGTGATCACGAGTGGTGTTGGCTTGACCGCCACCAGGGTGCTGTTGCTGCTCGAGCCGAATGCGGAGCTGGAGCTGCTCGAGGTGTTTTTATCAGGGCCCGCATCGGCTGATGGGCAGAGTGCGCACAGTCATGTGCTGGAAGCGCATCTCGGGAAAGAGGCCCGGCTCGGTCACGGAGTGCTGGCCAGTGGCAGCGGCGACGGTTCGCTGATGGCGCACCTCGCTGTCCAACAGGAGCCTCGCAGCCGTTATGCGCTCACCAGCGTTTGCCGCGGCTGGCGGTTTGGACGCCTTGAGCCGCGTGTGTTGCAACTTCAGGGGCAGGCCAATTCAGAAATCCACGGGTTGTCGGTCACAACGGCTGACGAACAATTTGCGACGCACAGCAGTGTGCGTTTCGAAGGACCCGAAGGTGAGCTGGATCAGCTGCAGAAAGCTGTTGCGGCAGAACACTCCCACAGCATTTTCAATGGAGCGATTCAGGTGCCCAGAGCGGCACAACGCACGGATGCCTCGCAGCTCAGCCGCAGTCTGTTGCTCTCGCGTCGTGCACGTGTGGACGCCAAACCCGAGCTTGAAATCATTGCTGATGATGTGAAGTGCGCGCACGGCGCCACGATCAGCCAGCTGCAGCAGGAAGAACTTTTCTACCTTCGGAGTCGCGGAGTTGACGGCGACGAAGCAGCTGCATTGCTACTGAGGGGTTTCTGTTGCGACGTGGTGGACCGTCTCCCCGCAGCAGCCGAGCCCTGGATGACCTCAGGCGCGATTGCCGACCCCTCTCGACCGCTATGACGACACTCTCGCGAGACACTGGAACTTCGCTGGCGGAACGCACCCGTGCCGATTTCCCGATTCTCGATCAGCGAACCTCCCAGGGCGACCCACTGATCTATCTCGATCATGCCGCCACCAGCCAGAAACCCCGGGTGGTGCTCGAGGCGCTGCAGGCCTATTACTCCTGTGACAACGCCAATGTGCATCGGGGAGCACACCAGCTCAGTGCCAGGGCCACCGAGGACTTTGAAGCGGCACGCGCCACGACCGCTGCTTTTGTCGGTGCGGCTGGCCCGCAGGAAATCGTGTTCACACGCAACGCCACGGAGGCCATCAACCTTGTGGCCCGCAGCTGGGGTAACGCCAATCTGCGGGAAGGAGATGAAATCCTGCTCACGTTGATGGAGCACCACAGCAATTTGGTGCCCTGGCAGTTGCTCGCTCAGCGAACCGGTTGTGTGCTGCGTCATGTCGGCATCACCGAAACAGGGGAGCTGGATGTCGCCGATTTCCATTCCAAGCTCAGCGATCGCACACGGCTGGTCAGCCTTGTGCACATCAGCAACACCCTCGGTTGCCGCAATCCTCTTGATCTGGTGATCCCGGCAGCGCATGCCGCCGGTGCATTGGTGCTCGTGGATGCGTGCCAGAGCCTTGCCCACCAGCGCACGTCAGTGGCAACGCTGGGAGCCGATTTCCTTGTGGGTTCATCACACAAGCTTTGTGGTCCCACCGGCATGGGCTTCCTTTGGGCGAAAGAAGCACTGCTGGAATCGATGCCCCCTTTCCTTGGGGGTGGCGAAATGATTCAGGACGTTCATCTGGATCACAGCACCTGGGCAGATCTCCCTTACAAGTTCGAGGCCGGCACGCCCGCCATTGGTGAAGCCGTGGGAATGGGCGCTGCGCTCAACTATCTCCAGCAGATCGGCCTTGAGACCATTGCAGCCTGGGAAGCGGAACTCACGCTGCATCTTTTCAATCGCTTGCAGGCGATTGATGGTCTGCGCATTCTTGGACCAACGCCTCAGCAACAACCTGGCCGTGCTGCCCTTGCCACCTTCCTCGTGGATGGGGTGCACGCGAATGACATCGCGGCCATGCTCGACCTCGCTGGGATCTGCATCCGCAGTGGCCATCACTGCTGTCAGCCACTCCATCGCCACTATCAAGTCACCGGCTCAGCCCGCGCCAGCCTCAGCTTCATCACAACGACGGCGGAGATCGATCGTTTCGCCGATGAGCTGCAGGGCGTGATCACCTTCTTCCGTGATAATTCCTGATCCAGGGTCATGGATTGGGCCATGGCTCGCTGCCAGGACCGATTGAGCGCTTCGAGGGGATGCTGTGAAGCGGACAGGCAGATTGGCCCAGGTCTATCCCAGCGATCCGGATGAATATTGAAGGCCAGGCCTGGCGCACCATCGGACTGGAACCGGACGGTCGTTCGGTGTGGGTGATTGACCAGACCGAGTTGCCCCATCGCTTCGGAACCCGCACCCTCAGCTGCTGTGAGCAGGCGGCTGCGGCCATCAGCACCATGGTGGTCCGCGGTGCTCCGCTGATCGGGGTGACCGGTGCCTATGGCCTGATGCTCGCTTTGCAGGATGATCCCAGCAATGCAGCGCTGGCGTCTGCTTTTGACCAGCTCAATGCCACCCGCCCCACGGCGGTGAATCTGCGCTGGGCTCTGGAGCGAGTGCGTGATCGTGTGCTGCCGCTGCCTCCCGTGGAACGGGCTGCTGCCGCTCGCGAGGAGGCCGGTTTGATCGCTGATGAGGATGTGGCCATGTGCTCCTCCATTGGTGACCACGGCCTGGAGATCATCCAGCGGCTCGCGGCGGCCAGGCCTGAAGCCCGTAAGAACAAGCCTTTTCAGGTGTTGACCCACTGCAATGCTGGCTGGCTGGCCACGGTGGACTGGGGAACGGCGTTAGCCCCGATCTACAAGGCCCGACGCGCCGGACTTGATCTTCATGTTTGGGTGGATGAGACCCGACCCCGCAATCAGGGTGCGTCGCTAACGGCCTACGAGCTCGGCAGGGAAGGAATTCCCCACACCGTGATCGTCGACAACGCTGGAGGTCATCTGATGCAGAACGGTGAAGTGGATGCGGTGATTGTGGGAACGGATCGCACCACCCGCCGTGGAGATGTCTGCAACAAGATCGGCACCTATCTGAAGGCCCTGGCGGCCCATGACAATGGGGTGCCGTTCTACGTGGCACTGCCCGCATCCACCATCGACTGGGGCCTGGATGACGGGGTGGCGGAGATTCCGATCGAAGCCCGCTCCCCTCAGGAGGTCACCGCAATTCAGGGCCGCCTGCTCGATGGACCAGCGGCAGGCACTCTTGCCCAGGTGCAGCTCACACCCAATGGCAGTGATGGCTTCAACCCTGCCTTTGATGTGACTCCTGCCCGGCTGGTGACTGCGCTGATTACCGATCGGGGTGTGGCGGATGCCAGTGAGGAGGGGCTGAAGAGTCTGTATGGCTGTGGCTGATCGGTTGGATGATCAGGCGCTGCGTCATCAAGTGTTGACCGTGGCCCGCCGCATGAATGGCACAGGTCTTAACCAGGGCACCTCCGGCAACCTCTCGGTACGGATTGAGGGAGGACTTCTGGTGACCCCCAGTTCCCTTCCCTATGAACAGATGGAAGCTGCTGATCTGGTGGCACTGGATCTCAGCGGACAACCCCTGTTGGAGAGGCAGCGGCGACCGTCGTCGGAATGGCGTCTGCATGCGGATGTGCTCCGCGGTCGTCCCGAAGCGATGGCTGTGCTCCATTGCCATCCCATCCATGCCACGGCACTGGCCTGTCATGACCGCGGCATTCCAGCGTTTCACTACATGGTTGCGGTGGCTGGTGGTGATGAGATCCGGTGTGCTCCCTACGCCACCTTCGGAACCAAAGAGCTCTCCGACAACGTGGTGAATGCTCTGGGCCAGCACACTGCCTGTCTGCTGGCGAGGCATGGAATGGTGACCCTGGGGAAGGATCTGGAGTCCGCATTGCGGGTGGCGGTGGAGGTGGAGACCCTGGCGCGGATGTATCTGCAGGCTCTTCAGGTGGGGGAGCCCCCACTGCTCTCCGCCGAGCAGATGCAAGCGGTGCATGCCCAGTTCCGCGGACTTCATTACGGTCAGGCGGATCAGAGCCCCAGGTGAAACCGGAAGAAACGCTCCGTTTCCTCCAGTACCTGCACTTTCACCTCACTGTCGCGGAATCCATGACCTTCGTCCGCAAAGGTCTGCACCTCGACAGGAAGGCCCTTGTCTCTCAGCGCAGCGGCCATGCGTTCCGTTTGCTCCGGTACCACCACCTTGTCTTGAAGACCCTGGAAAAAGATCACTGGGCAGCTGATGGATTGCGCATGCTGAAGCGGTGATCGCTCTTCATAGCGGGCTCGATCTTCAGGCCACGCCCCCACAAGAGAGTCGAGATAGCACGCTTCAAAGCGGTGCGTTTCCGACGCCAGAGACGTGAGGTCGCTGACGGCGTAGCGGCATGCCCCTGCCCTGAACACATCGGTGAAGCAGAGGCAGGCCAGGGTGGTGAAGCCACCGGCGCTGCCTCCTTCGATCGCAATCCGTTCTGGATGGGCATTGCCGGCCTCGACAAGAGCTGTTGCTGCTGCTGCGCAATCTCTGACATCCACCACACCCCAGCCGCTGTTCAGTCTTTCCCGGTAAGCCCGTCCGAACCCGGTGGACCCTCCATAGTTGACATCCACCACGCCCCAGCCCCGAGTGGTCCAGAACTGGATGCCAAGGCTGAGGCCGCGGCGGGCCATGGCGGTTGGTCCGCTGTGGCTTTTCACGAGCAGGGGCGTTTCTCGGCTGGCTCCTCCCAGGGGGGGGTAGTACCAGGCGTGAGTGCGCAGCCCATCGGCGCCTTGGAACCAGATCGGTTCGGCGCTGCTGATGGCCTCGATCGGCAGCGCCGCTTCACTGGCCGGAGTGTGCTGCCATTCACCGGTGGCCAGCTCAAGCTCCAACAGCCCCTGGCCGATACAGGAGCTGCTGGCAATGACCACGGCCCGTCCTGCGGCTGCATGCAGGTCAGCCAGATCATCGAAGGGTTGATCCACGCGGCTGACCGTGCCGTCGCCCCTCAGCTGCTTCAGCTCCCAGCGACCTTCCGCGCAGATGGCTGCCAGCAGCTGTTCGCCATCCCAGGCACTGGTGCTCATGCCGAACACCCACTGAGGCATGGCGGTTTCCGCCTGCATGGGCCATGGACGCTGCCAGTTGTGCTTGCCGCTGGCGGGCTCGGCCAGCCGCATCAGGTTCCACCAACCACTGCTGTCCTCGGCTACGACAAGGCTGCCGTCGGGTTGCCAGAGGGGCTGGAACACCGAGATCGCCTGCTTGGCGTCAGGCCGGCTTCCGGCCAGTGTCTGCACCTGCATCAGCTGCCCTTCCGGGGTGAGGGAGGCGGAACGAAGCTCACTGGCCTCCCAGGGCATGGCGGGCTGCCGCCATTCCACCCAGGCCAGCTGGTTTCCATCAGCGCTGAGCGCGGGATATCCGACGAAGTCATCGGCTGCGTGCAGCACCTGTGGTTGTTGATCGCTCTGATTCAGCGCAACGCTCACCAGATGGTCACGGCCGTTGCACTCCATCACGCCCACCCAGCGTTGCCGGTCACGATCGATCAGGCCACCTCCCAGGGCCCATTCGCCTGGTGCGCTGATGCGGATTGGCGGCTTCTCCGCTGTCAGTGCTGCACAGTCCTGACTGCGTAATCCACTCCAGGTCTGCTGCCAGAGGCAGCGGTCGTTGTCTTCGATCCAGGTCAGCAGCAGCTCGTCGTCCAACAGAGCAACGGCGATGGCGCCCCCGCCGTATTCGTGAATCCGGCAGCGCAGGTTGGTGGGTGCTGCCGTCAGTTCCTTCGCCGGCTTGTCGGTCTGATGCCAAGGGCGGATCATGGCCGTGGTCCGCCCTTTCTCCTGAGGTCGCTGCTCCAGCCAGAACACCCAGTTGCCCAGAACCCTTGGTGTTTTCAGCACCGGTTGGCGCCCTAGGGCAGTCCTTGCGGACAGAGGCTGGGGACGGCTCATGAGTGCGATCCGATGCTCAGGGGGGACTGCCTAAGATCAGCACAGATCGGACGGAGTTTGAGACCTTGGCCAGGAGCTTCGCCCAGTTGGCGCGATCTGCGGAGAAGACCAGCTCCTCGGTGACTGTGCCCAAGACGGCATTGGATACACCGCCGCTGCAGATCCACACCATGGGTGATGAGGTGCTGAGGGTTGATGCTCGGCGAATCGGCAAGGTTGATGAGTCGGTGAGGGATCTGGCGCGGGACATGCTGCGCAGCATGTACACCGCCCGGGGGATCGGTCTGGCTGCTCCTCAGGTTGGGGTTCACCAGCAGCTGTTGGTGATCGATCTGGATCCTGAGAACTCCACCACTCCGCCACTGGTTTTGATCAACCCTGAGATTGTGTCGGCCAGTGCCAGCCTCGAGACGTATGAAGAGGGTTGTCTGAGCATTCCCGGTGTTTATCTCAACGTTGTGAGACCCAGTGCCGTGCAGGTGGGCTTCCGTGATGAGATGGGTCGCCCGCGAACCATGAAGGCCGATGGTCTGATGGCTCGCTGCATTCAGCATGAAATGGATCACCTCACCGGTGTGCTGTTTGTCGACCGGGTGACCGACGCCAGTGGGCTCAGCAAGGAGCTGAAGGACCATGGCTTTCAGGCCTCCGACGTGCGTTCCATCCCCTGATCCCATGCCGATGAAACCCCTTGCAGGGCTGTTCCTTGCTCTTGCCTGTGTGCTCGGCATTGCGGCCACAGGCAGTGTGTTCGAACTGGCCTATGGCGACCCTGATCTCGGCGTCACGCTGACCCGATGGATCCTCGGGCTGACGCTTCCCGCCACGGTTGGGTCACTTCTGGTTGCGATTCGGCTGAACAAACCGGCCTGATCGAGGCAGCCGAAGAGCCTCGGCACTTTTACGATCCAGACACATTCTTTTGCTTCGATGGCCCGTTCCCGGATCGCCGCTGCCGCTCTCTCGGTTTTCGGTGCCACTGTCGCCTCAGGACTGATGTCCCCGGTGCACGCCCAGGGCTCCCTGTTCACCACTGCTGAGGTTGATGAAACCAAGTTTGTTCTGGTTGCGGCGCCGATCGGCTCCGGCGAACGATCCCAGCTGAACATCTATGAGCAACGCACCAGTGCTCGTCCCTGCTTTGCAGTGAGTGGCAGTGCCCCGGCCCTGGTTGATCCTTTGCTGGCGACCTTTGATTTCACGGGGATCTGCAATCGCTACATCGACGGCAATGGCTATTCGCTGCGCATCGGAGGCGACGACCTGGGAACCCGTTATCGCCTGTCAGTGATCAAGTCAGCGAATGACGTGCAGTTGATGGCTGTTCCAACGCGAAACCCTTCGGAGCCCACCCTTCTGGTGGCCCGTGCAGGAGGTTTTGGCAACAAGTTTGTTCAGCTGAAACTGGAGCCCGGTTGGCGGCTGATGCGCCGTCAATACGGCAAGCGCACTCTCGGACACCTCTATGTGTACCGCGATGGAGTGCAGTCCGATGCAGGAAGTGCTGCAGAGACACCAGTCCCGGAGGCAACCGAAGAGACCCCTTGAGGTCACTTGCTAGGTTAGTGCGCTGGAAATCTCTTGCTTGTTGAATGACTCAGGTCACGGTCGGCGAAAACGAAGGCATCGAATCGGCGTTGCGTCGCTTCAAGCGTCAGGTCTCCAAGGCTGGAATCTTCGCTGATCTCAAGCGTCTGCGTCACCACGAAACACCCATCGAGAAGTACAAGCGCAAGGCTCAGCAGCGTCGTCGCCGTCGCTGAGTTCAGATCACCCGCCCGATGGGATGTGCAACGTCTCATCGGGGGATGGTGACGGCTTGAGTTCTGAGAAAAGGGGCAAAGATCCGTATTTCGGCCTGTTGGCTTCCTTCTCCTTCCTGTCGAGACTGAAGGAAGAGCTGAGGAATCAAGATCATGGGCCGCTCAATCGATGCATTCCGCTCCTGGATGGCGGAAACCTTGTCCCATGCCATGGGCAATCCAAGGGAGGAGAAGATGACGATTCCTCCGGATATCGGACTTCAGCCGTATCGGGATCGTCCCCGGTCCCATCGCTAAGGGGGCCTGTCGATGTTGCGTGGGCTCTGGTCAGTTCCATGGCTCAGCAACATCAAAGCTTCTGAAACAAAGGGCAGAGACAAGATTGTCGACGCTCACATGCTCATTCGCCTGCAGGTCAGCCACTGTCCTGGCAACGCGCAGCAGACACAGCCCGCTTCGCATGCTCAGTCGCCTTGTGCGGACCACCTGCTCCCAATGGCTGATGGTTTCTGACTTGAACCGTCCATGACGCTCCAGGCTCTCGGCACTGAGTTCCCGATTGGTCAGGCTCTTTGGATTGCGCTGACACATCAGCACTCTGGCGCGATGGATTGACGCAGCGCTGAATGTCGGTTCCGGCTCATGGGGGGCTTCAGTCAGCCTTTGCCGCATGTTGCCTGGCTCAGATGGTTTGAGTTTCAGCTGAAGATCCAGGCGGTCGATCAGGGGGCCTGACAGCCGCCCCCAGTAACGCCGACGCTTCAGCTCACTGCAAAGGCAGCGTTGATCGCCAGACCAGCCGCAGGGGCAGGGATTGGCTGCAGCGACCAGAGTCACCCGGCAGGGAAAACGGCAGCTGAGTCTGGCTCTGCTCAGGCCGATCACGCCCTCCTCTAGGGGCTGGCGCAGCTGGTCGAGCACAGATCTGGAAAACTCGGTCAGTTCGTCCAGAAACAGCACACCACCGTGGGCGAGGCTCAGCTCTCCGGGTCGGGGATGGGCACCGCCTCCAAGCAGCGCTGCAGATGTTGTGCTGTGGTGTGGGCTGCGAAAGGGGCGTTGCCGGATCAGTTGGCCTTTCCCATGGATGCGTCCGGCGATTGAATGCAGGCGGGTGATTTCAAGGGCTTCGTCCTGGTCCAGCGGAGGGAGCAGTGACGGCAACTGATTCGCCAGAACGGTTTTGCCACATCCAGGTGGACCCACCAGCAGCAGGTGGTGGCCGCCAGCAGCAGCGATGGCGAGGCCCTGCCGGGCGAGTTCCTGGCCGGGAAGGCGGAGAATTTGGTTGGGTGATCCAGATGCTGGTGCCGCTGGCTGAAGGCTTCCCTCTCCCGCTTGTCTGCGACTGTGCCGCGCTCCTGTTTCTCCCCTGCGAAGACGTTCCACGAGCTCTCGAAGTGTGGCGGCGCTGTGGACCACCAGGCCTTTGACCAGCAAGGCCTCGGCGGCATCATCTGCTGACACGGCCAGTGCTCGAGCCTGTTGTTCAGCGGCCTGGCAAGCAATGGCCAGGATGCCGCGGCAGGGCCTGATGCTCCCATCCAGGCCCAGTTCCCCGGCACACCAAAGGCCCTTGAGAACAGGCGCATCCAGCTGTCCGCTTGCCACAAGCAAGGCCAGGGCGATGGGCAGGTCAAAAGCGGGCCCCTCCTTGCGCAAGTCCGCAGGGGCCAGATTCACCACAACTCGCACGAGCGGGCCGCGAAATCCGCTGTTGCGCAGTGCGGCTCTGACGCGTTCTCGCGACTCTTGAATGGCGGTATCCGGCAACCCCACCAGCTGCAGGCCGGGCAGGCCTGGCGCCAGATCAACCTCGACGGTCACAGGAATGGCGTCGAATCCGAGCAGGGATGCGCTCAGGCAGCGTGCCAGCATTGGACTGATGAGCGGTGCATGGATCTGATGCCCTGCCTGTCCCATCACCAGCCCCCTCACCAGCCCCAGTGCCATGGCCGAGGACACCATTTTTTCCCGCATCCTGCGGGGTGAGATTCCCTGCGATGAGGTCTACAGCGATGAGCAATGCCTCGCCTTTCGCGATATTGCTCCCCAGGCTCCTGTTCACGTTCTGGTCATCCCACGGGAACCGATCGTGGGGCTTCAGGATGTTGGGGAGGAGCATGTAGGCCTGCTGGGGCATCTGCTGCTGGTTGCGGCTCGGGTGGCCAAGCAGGAGGGTCTCAAGGATTGGCGAACGGTGATCAACAGCGGCGCCGCCGCAGGCCAGACCGTTTTTCATCTGCATGTGCATGTAATCGGTGGTCGCGCACTGGATTGGCCCCCCGGTTGACCAACCGCCCCAAGCAACCAGTCGCCAGAATGATCAGAGGTGGTTGATTTCATGGCGTCCCTGCAGTCGTTTCGGGCCCAGCTCACGAGGCTGCGCCGGCTGTCTCAGCCCTATTTTCTGCCTTACACCGAGAGCAATGCCTGGCAGTTCGGCTTGCTGCTGCTGTCGCTGCTGTTCTGCGTCGCTGCAACGGTTCTGGGCCTCGTCTCCGGCCTGATGGGTTTGTTTGGGGCGGTCTGGCCTCAGCTCACCTCCCAATATCTCGGTGGTGTGCAGGGGGCGGTCACGTCGCTGTGGACACGCCCAATCATCGAGATCCTGTCGTGGGGACAGCTCTCCCTGTTCATTTACCCGGTTGCACTGGCCATCGCCCTGATTTCTCAGGAGCGAATGAGTCGAGGATTTCCCGTCAAGGCCTGGTTGGTTTCCCCAAGCATCGTTTTGGCATGGGGCATCACGGCACTGTTGACCGTCTCTGCTGTTTTTGGGCTGCTGGGATGGCTGGCCCCGGCTGCGGTGACAGCATCCTTCTCAGGGGTGGTGGATCCCCTGACCCAGCTCTGGTCAAGCTCGATCGAGGCCCTCTCCCCCTGGATGAACAGCCTCGGCTTTGGCCTGCTCTGCTGGGGCCAGTTCATTCTTCTGCTGTTTGCATTCGGTCTCGGCTGTTTTATTACCCTTCGCTCCCGCCTGCGTCAGCGACGCTGGATCCCCTGGCTGATGCTCGGGGTGATCATCTTGATGCTGCTGTCTGTGAATGGAATTAATGCCGGCATCACATTCATTGCACGTGATTTAACCAATGCGCTGATTGCACGGAATCCAGAAGCCAGTTATCGCAATCTCTGGGTCTATGGCATCTGCTTTATGGCAGCGCTGCCAATCCGCACTTTGCAGTATTACCTCACGGCCAAGCTGAGCCTGGTCTGGAGAGACTGGTTGACTAAGAGTTTGATTTCTGACTATCTCAAGGATCGGGCTTATTACGTTCTTAATCCGAACGAGGGCTCTGGTGGCGATGTTGATAATCCTGATCAGCGAATGGCAGATGACACCAAGGACTTCACGATTGAGGCTTTGAGATTTACGCTGGATATCTTTGATTCGATTCTCAGTTTTTCGCTCAATATTGCCATTCTCTGGAGTATCAGCGGAGAGCTGACATTGGCTTTGTTGGCCTATGCAGGGATCATGTCGGCCCTGATGATCTTCGCTGGCCGAAAGCTTGTCGCAATCAATACGAATCAATTGCGCTATGAGGCTGATTTTCGTTATGGCCTTGTGCACATTCGAAATAATGCTGAATCCATTGCCTTTTATTCCGGAGAGCCTGAGGAGTCGAGAGAGGTCGGTCAGAGACTGGGCACCGTGATCAAGAATTACGACCTCTTGATTATCTGGCAGGCCCTTTTGAAGATGGTGCAGCGGTCAGGGATTTATGGAAGTAATTTTATACCTTACTTGATTTTGCTCGCTCCAATCCTGGCGGGAAAAATGGATTACGGGAGTTTTGCTCAGGCGAATGTCGCTTATTCGCTCGTCGAGGGTTCTCTGTTTTTCATCATTTACAACATCGAGTCGTTGGCTCGTTTCTCGGCTTCAGTGGGTCGTCTCGAGGGTTTTCAGTCGAATATTTCTCATATTGACCGTGTGGAATACAGCGACTTCTTCTCAGAGGTCACCCCCGCCAATTCGATTGTGCTCAAAGGTGCTGCTGTGAAGACTCCTTTTGCTGATCGCCTGCTGACCGAGAATCTGACTCTGAGCATTGCCAGTGGTCAGCGTCTGCTCGTGGTGGGACCCTCCGGATGTGGCAAAACCTCTTTATTGCGCGTCATCAGCGGCCTTTGGGCTTCCCCCACTGGACAAGTCTCCACACCGGCAACGGGTGATCTGCTGTTCATTCCTCAGCGCCCCTACATGACTCTGGGCTCATTGCGTGAGCAGCTCTGCTACCCCCTTGACTGCGATCGCTTCAGCGATGAGCATCTTCAGGCCGTGCTCAAGGAAGTGCAGCTTCAGTCAGTGCTTGATCGCTACCCATCCTTCGATGTGAAGCAGGACTGGCCGAGGCTGCTCTCGTTGGGTGAGCAGCAAAGGCTGGCGTTTGCCCGTTTGCTGCTCAATGCGCCCAAAGTTGTGGTGCTGGACGAGGCCACCAGCGCTTTGGACGTGGGAACCGAGCGCTATCTCTACCAACTGCTGGTGGAGAGGGAGATGGCGGTCGTGAGTGTTGGTCACAGGCCCACCCTGCGTGAGTTCCACGACACGGTTCTCGAGCTCGACGGCGAGGGAGGATGGCGTCTGCTGCCCGCGGCAAACTATGAATTCGGCCGCGTCTGATTCCTGATGACCTCCGAGACCGAACCAGCGAAGCCGCCCGAGCCTGCGGCCGACCAGACACCCTCGGCGACGACGCGTGATGTTCCCGCTTTCGGCTGGAGTGGCTACGCGGAGCGCGTCAATGGTCGTTTCGCCATGATCGGCTTTCTTTCCGTGCTTCTCGTGGAGGCCCTGAGCCACGACACTTTCCTGCACTGGGCTGGTCTGGTGCCCTGAGCATGACGAGCTGATCAGGGCAGACGGATGAGATCCACGGTCCATCGACCTTGGCGGCTCACCTGCACGGCAAGAAGGCGTCCTGATCCGTCCAGGCTGACGTCTCTTGGCACGCCGGCCGGTTCCACGGGTAAGCGTTGCAGCATGCCTATGCCCCGGCGATAGAGCATCAGTTCCGTGCGTCCATCTCGGCTGCGGATCAGGGCAATGCGATTGCCGTCAGCGCTCACACTGACACTGATGGGTTGGGCATCCGCCTGATTGATGCCGGGCAGCGGCACCGGTTGGCCATTGCGGAGATCCACAAGTTCGACCCGTTCCCGACCGTTTCGACTGGCAATCGATGCCAACCAGCGATTCCCCAAGGAGGGCCATCTCCGGCTGTCCGCACTTCGCTTGAGTGCACTGCTGATGCCCTGCTCAGGGCGCAGGCCGGATGGACCACAGCCCATCAAGCAGAACCCGAGCAGCAGTGCTGTCAATCGTGGCCATCGGTGCGTCATGGCTGAGGCTCTGCTGGAGTTGACCGGCGCAGCCCGCCGGGGCGATCAGGTTCGAGCAGGCCGCTGAGGTCAAGCAGTTCCACTTGCCAACGACCTCGATCGGCTGTCTGCACAGCCAGCTGACGGCCGTCGGGCGCCAGGCTCAGACGGACTGGAGAGCGACCTGAGGGAAGGCGTAGTGGATGGGCTCTGCCGGTGAGCCGGTCTTCGATCAGAACAAGCCGTCGGTTGCCACGCTGAATGATCACGGCCAGATAGCGACCGTTCCAGCTCAGCGAAGGAGAGCTATGGGGCTGCTGCCTGTTCAGATGGCGGAGCGGCAGGCGACCACCGCCACGCAGATCCCTCAGCTGCACGGTGGGTCTGCCGCGCTGGTCGACAATCACGGCGAGCTTGCTGCCGTCTCCACTGAGGGCAGGCTCCTGTTGCTGCTCTGGGAGCAGGGAGCTTGGTGCTCGCTGAGTTCTGCCGCTACACCCGGCCGTTAAGAGGCCAATCAGCAGCAGCAGCGCAGGGAAGCGGATCAGTCGTCGAAGCGGGAGCTGTTATCCCGCGGACGCGAACTGCGTGGAGGGGTTCGTCCAGACTCCTGGGACCGTGTGCTGGGCGCAGAGTCCTGACCGGACGGACGTTGGGTGGGGCTGTAGGCGGCATCTTCAGCAGCCTGGCGGAACGGTGTCCCCTGGGGCACCCCCGGCGGTGTTGTTGCTGATGCTGACGATCGATTGATGAAAGGGGATCGGGACACGGCCCCCTGAGCATCGTCGACTGTGCGAGGTGAAGCTGAGCGAGGGGAGGACGTGGAGGGGGCTCCCGCGCGAGCAGAGGCAGCGCTGGGCCTGCTGCCGCGCCGTTGATCTTCCCGCTGATTGCGGCGATCGCCGAAACTGGGACCCGAGGCTGGGCGATCGTCCTCACGATTGCCAAAGCGGGCCATGCGACGCTCCTGCTCACTGTCCTGCCTCCAGCTGGAGGGTTCTTCGGGGCGCCCGCGTCGTCGGCTGGCCGCTTGTTCGGGAATGGCAGCTCTGGAGTTGCGACGCGGTCGGTAGAAGTCCTCGTCCTGCCCCTCATTGCGGTCGAATTCCTGACCTGCAAAGCGGCGTCTCAAGGGTTGAGGTTCGTCAAAGCTGTCGTAGGCGTCGTCGTATCCACCGCGCATCCCTGGGGCTTGTCCCCTTGCGGGAGGTTCGTCATCGAAATAGGCCGAGCGGCGTGCCTGTTCGGCTGAGATGCCGCGCAGACGAACGCTTTCGTAGGCGAAAAAAACAGTTGTGCCGGCGAGCAAGAACTGACCGAACTGAAGAATCGGATCAAGCCTCCAGCCCTGGAAGAAGAGAATTCCTCCACAGAGCAGGCCAATGGCTGCAAAAAAAACGTCGTAATCGCGGGCGAGTGCAGGTTTGAAGCTGCGCATGAAGTACAGCATCGCTCCGCCAACAGCCAGCACGATGCCCACGATGCTGGCCCAGTTGAGACTGGCGTTAACCACGTTGAGGCCCTCGGAAAGGGTTCACCGGGCCTGAGGGACCGGGAACAAGTGAACCAAGTTTACGAAGCGCGCCAGACCGATCAGAGCTTGCGGTCGACCTGGTCGGTTTGGCTGAGGAAGAACAGGCCGATCGAGGCGGGAACAACCACGATCACAGCACCCCAGACAAGGCTGCTGAGGAAATTGGCGAGTGAGGGGGTCATAGCGATCGTGCCGGGACTGACGGTCTGGGACAGAGCCTGTTGATCCTAGGGATCAGCGGCGACTTTCTACGATGCACCGGTCAATGCTTTGAGCTTTGTGACGCCGATGTCGCTTCAGGTGCTTCCGTTTGTGCATCTGGGCCTTGGTCTGCTGCTGGCGGCCTGGAGTCTGATGTTTCTGATGCGGATTGTGCTCACCTGGTATCCGAAGCTGGATTCAACATCGGGGGCCTGGGCAGTCGTGTTCTGGCCCACGGAGCCTGTCCTTGCGCTGACCAGGCAGGTGGTGTCTCCGATCGGCGGTGTTGATGTCACACCGGTGATCTGGCTGGGTCTGGTCAGCCTTGTCCGGGAGCTGCTGGTGGGTCAGCAGGGTGTGATCTCGCAGATCCTGATGCGTGCGCAGGCCATTGCCTGAAACTGGAGCAATCAGCTCAGGGGAGCATTTCCTGTTCGACGAATTTGGTATGCACGTCGCCGTTGATGAATTCCGGTCGGTCGATCATCTCCAGGTGAAAGTCGACTGTGGTGGGGATCCCGGTGACTGCGCACTCATTGAGGGCACGCTTCATGCGCGATAACGCGTGGGTGCGGTCGGTTCCCCAGACGATCAGCTTGCCGATCAGCGAGTCGTAAAAGGGCGGGATGTCATAGCCGGTGTACACATGGCTGTCCACGCGCACGCCAGGACCGCCAGGCGGCAGCCAGCCGGTGATGCGGCCCGGTGCAGGGCGGAAGTTGTGGCGTGCATCCTCGGCGTTGATCCTGCATTCGATCGCATGACCGCGCAGCTGGATGTCCTCCTGGCGGACGCTGATCGGCTCCCCTCCGGCGATGCGCAGTTGTTCCGTGATCAGGTCGACGCCCGTGACCATCTCCGTCACGGGGTGCTCCACCTGAATGCGGGTGTTCATCTCCATGAAGTAGAAGCCACCGCTTCGGTCCAGCAGGAACTCGACCGTGCCGGCTCCCTCGTAATTGATGCTGCGCGCTGCAGCAACAGCGGCTTCGCCCATGCGTCGACGCAGCTCAGGATCAAGCGCAGGGCTTGGTGCCTCCTCCAGCAGTTTCTGGTGGCGACGCTGAATGGAGCAGTCGCGTTCACCAAGGTGAACGACGTTGCCGTGGCGATCGGCCAACACCTGCACTTCAACGTGTCGCGGGCGGTCGATGAATTTCTCCATGTACAGCCCGGGGTTCCCGAAGGCTGCTTCCGCTTCGCCCTGTGCGGCCTTGAAGAGCGTGTCGAGCTGATCAGGGCTTTGGACGAGGCGCATTCCACGGCCACCCCCGCCGGCCGTGGCCTTGATCATCACCGGGTAGCCCATGCTGGCGGCCAGTTCAGCTGCTTCCTTGGTTCCTGACAGCAGCCCTTCGCTGCCTGGAACGGTGGGAACCCCCACCGATTGCATGGTGGTTTTGGCTGTCGACTTGTCACCCATTGAGCGGATCGCGTGGGGCGACGGTCCGACAAAGGTGAGGCCGTGGTCGCGGCACATTTCCGCGAATTTGTCGTTTTCGGCCAGAAATCCGTAGCCGGGATGGATGGCGTCAACGCCCCTGGAGGTGGCTGCCGCGAGAATGTTGGGAACGTTCAGATAGCTGCGGTTGCTCGGCCCTTCCCCGACACAGACCGCTTCATCGGCCAGTTGGACGTGGAGAGCGTTGCGATCGATGGTGCTGTAAACCGCCACCGTGGCAATCCCCATCTCCCGGCAGCTTCTCAGGATTCTGAGAGCAATTTCGCCGCGGTTGGCGATCAGCACCTTGCCGATGGGCATCCCGCAGTTTCCAAGCCAGGGCGGATCGTATCAGTGTCCGTGCGTGAGGGCTGATCCGTTCCCTCCAGGGTCAGCCGGGTGGGCATTGACGGGCACTCCAGCCGGTATGATCGATCCTCGATGAAGCCCGAGGGGCTGAATCGACCACGCGGATGTGGTGGAATTGGTAGACACGCACGTTTGAGGGGCGTGTGGCTTCGGCCTTGCGAGTTCAAGTCTCGCCATCCGCATTTCTCTTCCAAAAGCTGATCCGTTTCGCTTGACGCTCCGTTCCACGGATCCAACGCTCTCTGTGGTGTTCGTTTCCAACGGACCCGGCGAGCTGAGCACCTGGGTCCGTCCACTGGCGGAACAACTCCACCGGCAATTGCTGCTTAGGCCCAGGGCGATGCATTCGCCTCTCGGTTTGCGGTTGGTGCTCGTGCCATGCCCCAATGCCACAGGGATGGAGGCTGAGGCTGCCGGTCGCTGGCAGCAGTTCGATCGCATCATTCCGGCGGCTCAGTTCTGGTCTTTGTTGCTTCATCCGGCTCGGTTTGGCCACTGGCCCGATCGAGGCGTGGTGGTCTTTCTCGGTGGAGATCAGTTCTGGAGTGTGTTGCTCTCCGCACGGCTCGGCTATCGACACATCACCTATGCCGAATGGGTGGCCCGTTGGCCGCGTTGGAATGACCGCATTGCAGCGATGGCCCCGGAGGTGCAGCAGCAGTTGCCAAAGCGCTTTCGTTCGCGTTGCAGGGTTGTTGGCGATCTGATGGCCGACCTGTCCAGCCATGCGAGGGCAAGCGATCCTTTGCCTGAAGGAGAGTGGGTGGCGCTGCTGCCGGGATCCAAGCCAGCCAAGCTCAGCGTTGGTGTTCCCTTTCTGTTTGAAACCGCTGATCGCTTGAGGGCGGTACGCCCAGGCTGTCGATTCCTTTTGCCCGTTGCCCCCACAACCAGTGCGGAGGATCTTCTTCGCTACCTCGGGCCGTCCAATCGCATCGCGGATGGTTATGACGCCTCTGTCAGCGAGGTGCTCCCCCCGGGGGATGGCTGGCCCTGGAGGCGACTGCTGACCAAGGCCGGCACACCTATCCATCTTCAGGAGGACCCGCCTGCCCACGGTGTGCTGAGTCAATGTTCCCTGGCACTCACCACGGTGGGTGCCAACACGGCTGAACTGGGCGCTCTGGGAGTGCCCATGATTGTGCTGGTGCCCACCCAGCATCTGGGTGTGATGCAGGCCTGGGACGGTTGGATGGGGTTGTTGGCCAGGTTGCCTGGACTGCGGCGACTGATCGGTCTGCTGCTCAGTGCCTGGAGGATGAGAAACCATGGTCTGCTGGCCTGGCCGAATATTTCCGCAGGCCGGATGGTGGTTCCTGAGCGCGTGGGGGCCATCACACCCGCTCAGATCGCAGCCGAAGCATTGGGCTGGTTGCAGCAGCCTGAGCGGCTGCAGGGTCAGCGCGAGGATCTCAGGGCGCTGCGCGGACAGCCTGGAGCGGTTGCTGCTCTAGCTGATGAGGTGAGGAGCCTGCTGCCAAAGGCTCTTTCCGACTAACTTTTGATACCAAACCAATCGCAGTGCATGTCCACTCCCTCGACCTTCGGCGGCGATCGCGTTGAACGCTCCCCAGAGGAGTGGAAGCAGCAACTGACTCCTGAGCAGTTCCAGGTGGCTCGCCAGGGGGGAACTGAACGGGCCTTCACAGGTGCTTACTGGAACCACAAGGGCGACGGTGTTTACCACTGCATCTGCTGTGACAGCCCGCTGTTCAGTTCCAGCACCAAATTCGAATCCGGGACCGGCTGGCCCAGTTTCTGGCAGGGGGTCAGTTCCGGAGCCATCGTCACCAAGGAAGATCGCAGCCATGGAATGGTGCGCAGGGAGATTCTCTGTGCCCGTTGTGATTCGCATCTCGGACATGTGTTCAGCGACGGTCCTGCTCCGACCGGTCAGCGCTACTGCGTCAACAGCGCTTCACTGCAGTTCAGAGGTGGCAGCAACAGCTGATCTGACGAGCGTTCTGCTTGCGGCCAATACGAGTGCCTCCTTGGGCGGAATGGAGTCACCAAGGATCTTCAACGGGCTCGCCTGAAGCTGCTTCAGGCATCTCGTTGTCCCACGATTCCCGCCCTTTCGGCTCCAAGTTCAGGGGTTGGCGCTCCATCGGTTCCACGTCTAGCGGTGCACCGGGGCGTTCCACGGGGCGTCTGGATGCCGGCCGGGGACGATCGTCATAGCGAGGCCGTTCCCCATAGCTGGGGGAATCCCTGTCGGGCAGAGGGTTGGGATAGCGGGAGTTATCGGGCTCCCGGTAAAACCGTTCTGCTTCCTCTTGAGCCGTATAACGACGATCCTCTGGCTCCGGTTCACGTCTGGAATATCGATCCGGTTCCCGGTAAGGCTCGGGTTCATCAATGGGCAGTTCATCGAGGTAGCGACGCCGGCGCAACTCCTGGTCCTGTGGCTGTTCCAGTTCCACATATTCCAGTTCCGGTTGCTCAGCCTCAAATCGCTCCACCTGAGAGGCCTCGAGCTGGCGTGGTGCTGTCTCAGCTGGCTGTCCGGAGCTGAGCTGGTTCTCGACGGGCACCACGTTGAGGCGATAGCGCTCCCTTTCCTGTTCTTCCCAGCTGGCGCCACCCACACCGAGTTTTTCCAGGAAGCCACTATTGAGTTGTTTGAGTTTGTCTTCGGCACCCTCGTAAACGATGATCCGGTCCGCACCGCTGCTGACGATCTCGTCGACGGGAATCTCCCAGGTGCTCAGCACCCCTTCACCCAGCAGAGGAACCCCCACGGCCCCCATCACCAGGGTGGTCAGTTCGCCGGTTTCGATGTCGAATGAGAAGCCCAGTACACGGCCGAGCTGTTGCCCGGATTCCGTGATGACCTGGCAGTTGATGATGCGGCTGTAGCGATCAGCCGCAAAGCCTTCGCTGAGGGAGTCGGCTGAGTCGACAAGGATCACATCTCCCACCTGACGGATGCGGTCGAGGGGCATCCAGCGCGGCAGGCCCGGCAGGAACCTGGTGAGCGGATTGTCGCGTAAGCCAAGGGCCACCACTTCGCGCCGGTCAATGTCCACCACCACTTCACCGACAACGCCGAGGCGACGTCCGCTGTCGCGGGTGATGACCTGAGTCCCCATCAGTTCCGACCTCAACCAGAGGCGGTCACTGGGCACGTTCGCCAGGGGTTCATTCGGTGTTGACGACAAGCTCAACCGCGGGCCTCAGCCGGAGGGATTCATGACATTTTGGCGCAAGGACCCTGCACTGGCTGTTCAAGCTGCATCAGGAAGGCCCACCACCTGGGTATGGGCACCGCGAGCCTGGGTGACGCCAATGGTGCGTGTGGAGGCTCCGATCATGGGGCGGCGGTGGCTCACCACCAGGAACTGAGCTTGTTCCGCCTGGCGAGCAATCAGGGCCGCCAGACGTTCCACATTGACGCCGTCGAGGAAGCTGTCGACCTCGTCGAGGGCATAAAAAGGCGACGGACGGAAGCGCTGCAGCGCAAACAGAAAGCTCAGTGCGGTGAGCGATTTCTCGCCCCCTGACATGGCGGCCAGACGTCTGACGGCTTTGCCTTTGGGATGGGCCACCAGTGTGAGACCCCCTTCAAGAGGGTCATCCGGATTGTCCAGCTGAAGCTTTCCATCGCCATCAGAGAGGCTTGCGAAGATTTCGCGGAAATGGCTGTCGACCGCCTCAAAGGCTTCCATGAAGGCTTCCTGGCGCAGCGTGGCCACGGTCTCGATCCTCAGAAGCAGCTCCTCCCGCTCCTGGCTGAGGACATCCAGCCGTTCACCCAGGTCGCCCAGACGTTGTTCGAGTTCCTCCAGCTCCTCCAGGGCCAACATGTTCACCGGTTCCAGTGCTTCCATGCGCAGCTGCAGTTGCTGCAGGCGTTCCTGAAGGCTCTCCAATCCACTCTCACGCAGCTCATCGGCAATTTCAGGCAGTGGATCAGGAAGGGTGGCCCGCAGCTCCTCCAAACGCAGCCCGCCGTTGCGCAGTTGCTCTTCCAGTGAGCTGCGCTCTTCGCGCAGGCGCTCCAGTTCCCAGCGGGCCTGCTGAAGAGCCTGCCTCTGTTCTGCAACGGCAGCCTCCGCTTCATCTCTGGCGCGTCGCTCTTCCCCGAAACGGGTTTGCAGCTCCTGCTGTTGCGTTTCCAGTGCATGCCGGCGGGTTTTCAACGCCTGTTGCTGTTCCCTCCACCGGCCATGGGCTTCAGTGAGAGCCTGAACCGCCTGTTGCAGCGCCGCTTCCTCCCGTTCAATGGCTTGCTGCTGATCCACGAGTCTCTGTTGAGAGAGCTGTCGGTCGCGTTCCTTTTGCAGCAGGGCATCACGTTGCTGCCGTGCGGCCTCGAGTCCGGAATCCACCCGTTCAAGCTCTTGCTGCAGAGCTTGCCAGCGCTCGGCATCACCACTGGCTTCCACACTGGCTTCCTGGGCATTCAGCTGCGCGAGTTCCGTTTGCAGTGGGTTCAGGCTCGTCTCCAGCTGATCAAGTCTCAAGCGGTGTTTCTGCTGGGCCTGCTGCAGATCGCTGAGTTTGCGCTGACGCTGTTGCACCCGTTCGACCAGCGGGCCATGGGCACGCCTGGCGGCCTGGCGTTCCGCCTCAAGAGCGGCCTGGCGCTGCTCCAGTTGGCGCAGTGTTGGTCGCAGATGATCCACGGCCTCCACCAGCCGCTGTTCTTCTCTCCGACAGGCGGCCAGGGTCTCTCCGAGCTCCAGCAGTCGCTGTCGCAGGGGGGCCGCTTCATCGCCGTCACTGCTGGCTCCGAAGCTGAGCCCGCCTCCGCGCTGCGAGAAGCTGCCTCCGGTCATGGCACCACTTTTTTCAAGTAGCTCACCCTCGAGGGTGACAGCCCGAGAACGGCCCAGAAATTGTCTGGCACTGCTCAGATCGCTGAACACCTGCGTGTCACCGAAGACGTAGGCGAACACATCTGCATAGATCGCTTCGTAGCGGATCAGGTCGACAGCGCGTCCGACCAGACCGCTCCCTTCGCCTGCCTGGGGGCGGCGGCCGCGAGCTGTGGCAGCCGCAGATCCCACCCCAGGAGCTCTGATCTTGTTGAGCGGTAGGAAGGTGAGTCGACCGGCGCGGCGACTTTTCAGCAGATCAATGGCCCGCGCCGCGATGCGGTCGTCGTCCACCACAACCTGCCCCATTCTTGCGCCGGCAGCCACTTCAAGTGCCAGGCGATGGCGTTCGTCAACCTCGCCAAGTTGGGCCACATGGCCGTGAATCCCTTCCAGGCCCGATTCGAGCAACAGTCTCAGGGCGCCAGTGCCTCTGCTTTCCTGCAGAGCTTCCCTGCGGCTGTCATGGCGGGCAATGTCGCGCTCGAGCCGTGTCTGTTCCTGCTCGAGCCTGGAACGGGTGCGCTGCTGGATGGCGACTGACTCAAGAAGTTGTTGAAGTTGCTCTCTGCCACTGCGCACCGACTCCAGCAGGGTCTGCCACTCCTTCTCCAGTTGTTCCAGCAGTGTCTGGACTTGCTGATCTTCTGCACCGTCTCGATCCCGTTCCTGTTCCAGCTCCAGCTGTCGTTCTTCGTCCTGTCGCAGCCGTTCCAGCAGCTGTTGACGTTCTTCCTGAAGTGGGGTGACACGACCTTGGAGCTCCTGACGTTGACCGGAGCGCTGCTTCTGCTCTTCGAGCCAGGTGCCTGAGCGCCCTGCCACCTCTCCCAGCCGCCGCCTGGAAAGCTCCACAGCTGCTTCCGCATCTCTGCAGTCCTGTTCGGCTTTCTCCAGCAATCCACTGTCAGCATTCAGGCGCAGGTCGTCCTTTTCAGCCTGCAGTTGGCCGCGGCGGGCCTGCAGCTGATGGCGCAGTCCCTGCAGGCGCTCCCCCTCCTGCTGATGCTGGCTGGCTTGCCGCTCCAGTTCGCGGCTCTGTGGATCCAAACCGGCCAGTTCAGCCTGCACGCTCAGCAGCTGGTCTTCGCCGAGTGCCTTGACGTTCTCCTGAAGAGCCTGCAGCCGCACTGCGGCTTCCTGCAGGCTCACGTCGCGTTCCTGGATTGACCGGGTGTCGCTGTCTTCCTTTGCCCTCAGCTGTTCTTGGCGCTGCTGCAGGCGGTGACGTTCAGCCTGGGCTGCTTCGAAGGCCAACACCAGCTCCTGGCGGCGGCCGAGCTGCAGCTGTTCCTTGAGTTCCTGATAGGCCCGGGCCTTGGCGCAGTCTTTCTCAAGCCGCTGACGCGCTGCCAGCAGCTCCTGTTCCACGATCCGGCAACGCTCCTGGCGTTCCTGGACTTCATCGAGCTTGCGCCGAGTCTGTTCAATGCGGGTGTCGAACAGCGCCACACCGGCCAGCTCATCGATCAGACCGCGCCGATCACGGTTGCTCATCGAAACGATGCGGGTGACATCCCCCTGCATCACCACATTGCTGCCTTCAGGATCGATGCGCAGTCGGCGCAGCTGGGTCTGCAATTGCTGGAGATTGCAGGGGACTCCATCCGCGCTGTAGCTGCTGCTGTAAGAGCCACCTGGCATCACCCGCAACTTGCGCGTCACGGTCCATTCCTTTTGATCGGAACGAATCCATGGCCCCTCCTCCGGGGGCTCCAGCCCTTCCTCAGCGGCGTCAGGCTGCCACTCGGACAGGTCGAACCGCACGCTCACTGTGGTTTCGGCTGACTTTCCAGCCTTGAGCACGTTGCTATTGACCAGATCAGGCAGGCGATCAGCACGCATGCCCTTGCTGTTGGCGAGGCCGAGACAGAACAACACTCCATCGAGAATGTTGCTCTTGCCGGATCCATTCGGGCCGGTCACCACGGTGAAACCCGGTTCCAGGGGGATGCTCATCGCCCCCCCGAAGGACTTGAACTGTGTCAGCCCGACCTGATTGATGTGGACCAACAGGGGACACGGCTGTCAGCCGTCTGAAATTAGCGGAGCCTTGAAAAAGCTCAAGTGCCGTTTGCAGGGTCTTGATCGCAGCGCGAGCGCAGTCGGCATTGCTCTGATGAGATTTCCAGCACAACCGGGTCGCACAGACCGATCAAGGCCATCCCCTCCAGCTCCACCTGGATGGGCTGATCGGCATCAGTCGGCAAGCTGCCTCGCATTGCGCCTGCCACGACACGGCGTGCCCAGCCTCTGTTGCCAGACACCGAAGCTGCCTCACGCTCCAGCCAGACCAGTCGGTGGGGGGGCAAGGGTGTGGCCATGACAGCAGGACCGTTCAAGGGCGGAATCGCTGCCAGCCTCCAGCTGCGGCAGCTGTCTCCATCCTCGAGCAACAGATCGAGGTGGCAGCCGTTCGGGTCATCGGGTGCCCCCAAATGCTCCAGCAGGGCGTAGCGCAACTGATGAGGCACCAATGCCAATGGGTTTCCTCTCAGAGTTACCACCCCTAGCCTGCGGTTGGCCGTCAGGATCGCCATGGATTCAGCTCCCTCATCAGCCGATGCGCCTGCGGACTCCCAGGAACTGGCCTATCGCTTTCGAGATCACTTCGAGAGTCTCTTGCCAGAGATCCAAAAGCGCTGGCCTGAAGTCACCCACCAAGCGCTTGAGGCCACCCGTGGCAGTTTTGATGAGGTGGTGCACTTGATTTCCACCCAAAGCGACAGGGCAGCGGGGCTTGTCACCGTGCAGCTCGAGGAGTTGCTGCATCAGGCCGGAGATCGCACCCGCACCCTGGCTGACAACCTTGATCCCCTGGAGGAGCAGCTTGAGCACTTGCTCGACGAGCTCAATCACACGCTGAGGCCAAAACTTGAGAAACCGGTGCGTGAACGACCCCTGATGGCCCTGGCCGTTGCCGCGGGTGTGGGGGTTCTGGTGGGCGCTCTGCTGACCGGTGGACGGAGATCCTCATGAGTGAACTGCCGCGTTCCGAGCAACCGCGCTCCAGAGGACTTGGAGCTGCCGCCCGTGTGACCGCACTTGCTGGCTCGGTGATGGACCTGCATGTCCGTATTGCTTTGCAGGAGGTCGATCGCGAGAAACGGCGCCTGATCAGCGGTGGGGTGTTTCTTGCCATGGGAGGCACCCTGATGCTGATGGCTCTCGTGGCTGGAGAAGCCGCCTTGCTGGTTTGGATGCTGGAGTCCTGGGGCTGGTCGTTGATTCAATCGCTGCTGGCGATGGCGATTCTCAATCTGGTGGTGGCCGGATTCAGCCTTCGGATTGGCGGTCAGCTCGCCAAAGGGCCGTATCTGCCTCAGACACTGGATGGTCTGCTGCGAACCACGCGGGCTGTTCTCGGCAAATGAATCGCCTGTGCTCAGTTCCCCTGGAGGATTGGATCCGCTGAGCGTCTGTTCAGCTCGTAATGCAGCCAACGGCAATCCAATCCACCGTTGCTCACAGGGATTCTGCGCTTTGCCTTGAGGCGCAGAGCTCCGGTTAATTCTCGATTGCCACTGAGAAGCCACAGATCCCAGCCGCCGTAATCTTTTTTCAGCACTGCTCCGAGCTCTCTGTAGAGCTCCTGAAGTTCAGTGGTATGGCCCAGTCGCACGCCATAGGGCGGATTGCAAACCACCACGCCGTGGTCAGCCTCAGGAGCCGGTGCATCCCTGAAATCGGATTCAACGATTTCGATCACCTCCTCCAGGCCTGCTGCGCTGATGTTGTCGCGTGCCTGCTGGGCAATGTCTGAGTCCTGTTCGTAGCCCAGGATCCGTGGTGGATTGTTCACGGGCTGTTGCCGCTTTTGGGCTCTTTGCTGTTCTGCAGTCCAAAGATCCGGTTCGAAATCCGCCCATGACTCGAGCAGGAAGTTGCGATGCAGAGCGGGGAATCGCTGCAGTGCCATCGCTGCGGCTTCAATCAGCAGAGTTCCAGAACCGCAGCAGGGATCGGTCAATGGGGTGCTTCCGTCCCAGCCGGTCAGCCTGATCAGGCCTGCCGCGAGGTTTTCTTTGAGCGGTGCCAAACCCACGGCGGCTCGATATCCCCTGCGGTGCAGACTGCCGCCGCTGCCGTCCAGGCTCAGGATCGCTTCACCACGATGCAGGTGAACATGCAGGCAGAGATCGGGTTCGTCCAGATCGATGGACGACCGTTTTCCCCAAAGATCACGCTGCCGGTCAATCAAGGCATTTTTCACCTGAAGCGCCGTGAAGTGGCTGTGATTGAGCCCGGGCGCTGTTCCGGTCACATCCACACGGAAGCTCATTGATGGATGAAGCCAGCGTTCCCAGTCGAGGGCCTGCTGGATGCCGTCGTAAAGGGAATCGCGACCGTCGCAGCGGAAGCGTGCCATCTCCCGCAGCAATCTGAAGGGCAGCCGGCATTGCAAGTGAAGCCTGTAGAAGCAAGCCATGTCGGCTTGAAACGATGCGGCGCGGCGTAAGGGTGTGACCTGTTTGGCGCCAAGTGTCTGCAACTCCTGGCTGCCGATTTCCTCGAGACCCTGGGGAAACACCGCGACGCCACGAATGACCGGCGGCGTATGTCGGTTCTCACTCCCCAAGATCCTCTGCTCCACTTCACCACTGCTGTCAGAATGACAACGTCCGGTCTTGATCGGACTAGGTGATCCACACCAGTGTTTCGGACAGCGGTTCGATTCCGCTCAGCTCCATTCCCCCCTTCCTGGGGCTGCAATGGTTTCGACGGGGCATGAGGAGGGTGACTGAAGCCTGCTCGGTAAGAGCAAACCCGTAACTGCGAACAACATCGTTCGTTTCTCCCGTCAAGCAGCCCCTGTTGCTGCCTGACCCATTAAGGGAGATGGGGTGAAGTCAGCCTTATCACCCAATTGACTCGCGGGGGCTGGAAGGCCCCCACCACCATTCCAGGTCATCAGCATCGGCCCATGGGGCTCACTTGGGAGAGGCTCTCTTGACATTTGATGCCGCTCAGGTCCCACAGACGTGCAGAGTGTGCTGATGAATCAGCCAAGTCTTCAAAAACTCCGGTCACTCCGACTCGATGCATTAGCCCGTGATGACAGGGCTGTGGCTGATCTCAATGCTCGAATCTCCAATTCCCCTGATTACCTGGTGGAGGAGCTGATGAACAAGCATGGCTGGCCTGCCCATGAAGCTCTCTGTGCAGTTCAGCAGCTACAAGAGAAAGTTCTCCGCAACACCTCAGAGCAGGCGGCAGCCTGAGCACAAGTTGTCTGAAGGGTGGTTGTCATGCCCCGTCGAAGAGATGACCCATGGATGAGCACACCAGCAAAACAACAAAAACTGTCTGGTTCTGGGCGATCGGATTGAATCTGATCGCCTGGGGCGGCTATCTCGTTCTGACAAGAGTCATGGGAATCACCCTTGATTCGGTTCATTAGGCCCTGAACTCACGATTCGTCTCCACCGCTCAGAGACCGAAGACAAGCGATGGATGTCCTATCGACTCAAAGGCCTTGTGACGGCCTGGGTCGAAGTGACCCAGGCCAGTTCGCCAATGCTGTTCAGAACTTGCGGGGATAAGGGGGATTCCCAGCCAGCTCGACATTGATCTCCTTGCAGATATTCATCCAGGCACCCAGTCCAAAGTTCACACCGTTTGGACCATCGATGAAGTCTTGGAATTGTTGAGCAGTGATATCTTCACGCACTTCCCAGATGCAGAACGCGGGGCCTTCAGGGCCAATCGGGCAGAAGCAGTGGTTGTAGAAACCTGCGTTCAAATTTTTGGCCACTGCATCATCCCAGCCTCCTCCTGGTGCCATTGCTTTCTGAGCTGTCTCCCACCATTGCTGGGCTTTACCCGCCCGAAACTCATGGTGAACGTGGAAGAACTTGGAAGCCATCAATCGATGCCGAGTGCCGTTCGATCATCGCCCCTTCAAGCGGCTGTCCATGTATCTGAAGCTTCTCAAAACATGCCTGATCTCTGGAGCGTTGAAGCAGCAGTTCGCAATGAATCCAAAAGGGCCGACAGGCGCCCTTTCCTGTTGCTTTCAACCAACCAACGCCAGCTTGCTCGATGGGCGGAATCGTGTGGTTCTGCGCTTAAAAAAAAGATCTCGGTGATTTTTGCCAAAATTGAAGAATCCAGCTCTTGATTGCTTCATCATTCCCAATCTTCTTTTTTAATCGAGAAATTAGTTTGGTTTGGCGAATAAAAATGAATGCACTCAGGCGTATCAAAAGAAAGATCAAGGCTGAAATGCTCTTCATGTTTAGGACCCGCTTTAAATTTGCTACAGGTCCTAGGCAAATAGCTGAAATGACACTTTCACACCATGTCGATCATTTCCACTGTAAATTTCCCTGGTCCTTGAGGTCCAAAACCAAAAGGGCTGGTTGGCACTTTTGCTGATTGGGTTCAGCTCTCTTTGGCCTGAGTCTTGAAGTAAACGAGTTTGCAACTTGGGCCAATTGGGCAAGCCAAGGCACGAAATGGTTTGTGATTTTTTTCGCGAATCAACTCACCGATGGGTTCGGCATGGGCAGTGTGGATTTCCATTGGAAACAGATGCCTCTTCAACCGTTCTAGAACGGTCTTGGCAACAGTCAACTTGAGATAACAATTTCTCCCACTGCTTCAGGAGGCTGGCCCCACTGAAGCTGAAATCAGAAGATGCTTGGTTTGAGCAGGCTCCTTTTGCTTACAGATAAAGATCGCTTCGTTAGCGGGGTGAGGCCCGATCCATTTATGGAATGCCAACCATGATCAACAGTCAACAACAGCTCACATCAGTCAAAAACTTGCCGTTGGTCTGCGGGGTAGTCATGACAGGCCTCCTGACAGCTTGCGGAGTTCTCTCCTGGAAAGCCCCAGGCCGCGCGGTGGATGCCTGCATTGCCTGTCAACGATGCGATGATCTGACGATGTCAGCACGCAATCTCGCAAGTGGTTGAGATCAATGTCTGGATGATTATCGGATTTCTACTGGCAGCTTTTTCTGTTGTATCCAATGATTCCCTGCAAACACTCGGCACTTATATCTCTTCTAACCGACAGCGAACGCCAAGACGCATTCAGATGGTGTTCGTCTGCGCCATTACGGTCACTGTACTTTTCCTGGGATGGTCGCTCAATCAAGGTGAACCAGCTTGGGGGCGCCTCCAGTCATTCCCTGTGCCCGAGACTTTCACTTGGGCTTACATTATTCCGCCCATTGCAGTTCTGGCATTAACAGCTTGGGGTGCACCTGTCAGTACATCATTTCTGGTACTCTCATCGTTCGTTCCTGAAAATATTGGACGGCTTTTAGGTAGTTCATTATCAGGGTATGTCATAGCTTTTTCCCTTGGACTCACTGTTTGGGGATTGGGAATGTGGCTTTTGGAGCGATGGATTTTTCATCGTAATCAGGACTTAAAAGAGATCAGCACGATTTGGTTTGCCACTCAGTGGTTTTCGACAGGATTTTTGTGGAGCATGTGGCTAATCCAGGACATGGCAAATATCTTTGTTTACCTTCCACGAAACCTTGATTTCTTTTCAATGTGTGTATGCACTCTGATTCTTTGTATAGGCCTTTGCATGCTGATTATGATTGGAGGTGGTCCAATACAGGGTGTTTTGCGGTCAAAAACGAATACTTCAGATTTACGATCAGCAACTGTTATTGATTTTATGTTCGGGCTTTGTTTGCTTTACGAGGCATTTCTAAGCAGTTTTCCCTTAAGTACCACCTGGGTTTTTCTTGGGTTACTTGCAGGTAGAGAGCTTGCCCTTCGCATGAAAGAGCTTCAACAGCAAACTGAGTTTACCAACCACACCAATGGCAGTCTTGGTTTGGTGATTGGCAGTGATATTGGAAAAGCTTCTGTTGGGCTGATTGTGAGTTTGCTGATTGCGCTGGGAATTCAACCCTTAATTGCTTGGAGTATTTTATGAGTGCTGATTCTGAAACTCTGTATATTTTTTCGCAGGGTTTACTCTAGAGGATTGCCTGAGCCAACTTATTGAGCGGCAAACCTGGGTTGCGTCTGAGGGCTTAGCCATCCTGGCAAGCATCTGTATGGTCAAGCCAACACTTTTTTAAGAGATTGAAGTTACAGGCAAAGCTCAATGACATAAATCCTTGTTTTTAGGATGCAAGAGCATGCCTGGCAATCAATTAAGTCGAAATTCAAATATCGGCTGCAACTAAACCATGAGTAAGAGCAAATACAGCGGCTTGAGTTCTATCTCTAACTCCGAGTTTTTGGATTGTTGTGCTGACATGACTTTTAATTGTTTCTGAAGATAAAAATAATGACTCAGCAATCTCAGAGTTTTTCATGCCTTGGATAATGCAGCGAAGCACCTCACGTTCGCGTTCAGACAGCGGATCGATCAGCTCACTTGTTGGTTTGATTTTGGCTGTGGCCGCCGCACGAACCGATTTGGGATAGTAAACCCCACCGTGATTTGTTGTGGTAAGGGCCTTGATGAAGTCACCGTGTCCTGAACCCACCGATGAAACGAACATCACACCATCTGCTCCTGCATCCATTGCTTCATGGACCACGTCTGTAGTTTCTCTTCCTAGAAAAATTAGAGTTGTTATCTTTGGATTATGGATCTTGACTTTCTCCACAAGACGAATGCCATATCCTTTCTCAAGATCTTCACTCGTGATTAAGATGTCAGGATTGAACTTAATTTGTAAGTCCAGTCCTTCGTCTTCAGTTGTTGCTCCACCAATCAGTGATTGCAGAATTGGAGTGCAAAGACATAATGCGGCTAAAGTTAAACGGTTTTTGCTGCACACTAATACTTTTTTACTGCTGAGCAATGTTTTGCATTGATCAGCGGCTTGCCTGAGAGGCAGTTCGTTTGGATTGATGAGCACGCGCTGGACATCATTTCATTACATCCTAGTGAGTTGATAGCCTAAATGCAATTCATTTTTGACTTCATTTCTTTGACTTGGATCATTGTTTTCATCACTGAAAACAATCCCTTTGATTTTTACGCCTGAACAAGAGGCAGCTTTTTTCGCTTCTTCTCTGCTTTTTGCATCTATAGCAGTCACTTTTAGGCTTCCATCCTGTTCAAAGATAAGGTCGTATTTTGGTGGCACAGGGTTTGCATGTCTCTTTTGATGATCTCATGGCTTGGGTCATGTTCAATCCCCCATTTGGGGGTTTGATTGCTAAAAACTATGGAATGCTAAGCATACGAATCAGCGACCGACGTTGTCTCATGAATTACCACGCTCAAGCTTGTGGCTGGCTGATTATTGACGAATAGAATAATTTGTTAAAGGCGCCACTTTTCTTTAAACTCATTGTTAAGACCAATCCAATTCAATTTCTCAGTTCATGGTGTTTGCCCATTCGTCTTCATACGCTGATGCTGCCCCTTATCTGTGGTCGCTTGTCCTGTCGTTTGCATTGGTGATCCTGAGTATCGCGCCTCTGTACGTAGCTCGGTTTAAAGCGCAATTTGAGATGAGTGATTTGTCGTCTCTGCGCTCAATGTTTGATCGATATCCCGCTTGGGGAAAAAGGGCGAGCTGGGCTCAGCAAAACAGTTTTGAATCGTTCACTCTGCATGCCCCAGCAACTCTGCTTGCCATTTTTTCTGTCATGAACGGTCTGATCCTTCCTCCTCTCACTGTTGTGGTTGCAATTGCGCATCCAATCTTTCGAGTGGTTTACCTTGTTGCCTACATTGGAAATATTCCGCCGCTGAGATCGGTTTGCTGGCTTTTCGGTTTGATTTGCAGTGGCATTCTTTATGGAGTGTGTCTGTCTGCGATGACTTGATGGCGATATCTTCTTGCTTTAAATTTGCTGAAACTTGAATCATTCAAGTTCTACTGTTGCTTTGAATGTCACCATTGTTGTTGCTTCTGCTCAATCATCTTCAATCAGCTTTGAGATTTTATTGTTGTTCATGGATTAGATGATTGGCGAATCTTCTGATGATTTCGATGCAGAACTGACGATCTACACCATGGATGCTCTTCCAGCTTTCGTACATCACGCTCAGGTCTTCCCAGGCGTTGTCATACACCGTCTTGGGGTAGTCAGTTTGATTTAAATCAGCCATTTGTCGATTTTGGAAACTTGTGAGTTTGACCGTTGATTTAGGTTGTACTGATGAATATCCCTAAGGATAAGCAGTTTGCCGGAATTAAACCATTGATTTGGTGTTGCTCATGCTAAAGCCTTTGTATTGAATGAGCTCTTTTCTCTTGGATGTTTTTTAGGATGCTGTTTGCTCGAACTTCTATGATTTTTAATTGATTTTTCATGATGGCGGCGAAGGAGGTGCTGATTTGGGCGGTATATGCAAGCATTAGAATGCTGACGCGAGACATTAAAAGCTTAATTTGTTGATCTTTGGGTTGAAGATGTCCTATTGATTTCTTTGTTTTTCACTCTTTTGTTATTGGCCTCGGTGGCAACACAATCTAATGTGATGGCCCTGACATTGTTTAGAGCATCGCGTCGACCAGGCCTGTTGAGACAAAACAAAATCCTGCAAGGAAAATCCCTGCATAGATCAGCATGATGTGCTTGTTCACATCAGAAGCTCAAATCTCCATCATTGATAGCAGTAGTTGATTGACTACCGATGTGTTCTATATCACTAGGGAAACTAAAGACCGGGTCTTATGATCAGATGTCTTTTTTAAAGAATGCAAAAATTACTGTATCTAATCGCCGAACTCTTACAAAGCCTCGTTAATTTTTTGAAGGGCGATGATCGCTGGTTTCTGGTGATCGATGAGGGGGTCGTTGCCCAGGAGCATTTGTTGATTCGACAAACGCAACTTGAGCAAATGAGGGTTCAAGCGATGCGTCGAGAGGATTTGAACCGCCGTTTTGAATCACAGCGCTCTGTTGCGCAAGAGCGTTTAACCTTTTTAGAGATTTGGGCAACATTGAATCCAATGTCCGTGTTCAAGTTTTTGAGATACTCTTTGAGCGATGTTGTTTGATTGGTCAATAATCGTTTGATGTTCAAGGCGACTGGTTGCTTTGATGACCCGTCAAAGTGCCCTTAAAACGACTGGATGACTAGCTTGCGGCGATATCAATTGATACCTTGATTGCGTCTTTTGTTCGGATTGGTTTGCGCGTTGTGGCATGAGCTACGTGCACCTGTTCCCGGAAGGAACCCCCTGTTTCATGGGCCGCCCTTTCCATCCAAAACCGTTCTTCGTATGAATTCATGAAGTTCTATAATTACTGCACTTGCGCATTGCATCATTAGCGACCTTTCTCCAAAGCGCATTCCTGTGCGTACTGTTCGACGTGGTTATGTCAGTGAGTTCTTGAGTATGGCTAAGATTGTTCAACCCCAAGGCTTTGCTCCTCAAGAGATTGATGATTTAGACGGTTTTGACTATATGGATGTGGCTTCTCGGGTCAAAAAGTAAGAACACTTCGACTCTTTTTGCCAATTACGAGCAAAGCCTCAAGCTATTTTGATTCAATTTCATTAGAAATGCCTAATTTTATGCCGGATTGTATTAAAATAGCTCTGAGGGCTGATTGATCTGAACGAATATTTTTTAATCATTCTAGCGTTATTGCGCTAAAAAATAGCCTTACGTGCATATTCAGCATGTCAAAGACTGGTTTTGTCGGTTAACTCTTACTCAGAAGATGGTTGGACGGGCGGCAGCAGATTGTTGATGATCCACTGGAATAATCTGAATTTGATTATTTTTCCGTCTTAATGAGTAAAATACTTGTTCTTTTGCGCTTGCCATGAGCTTGTTCGTCTCTTTGCTCAATAAAGCTAAACAAGTTGCTGGCTTATCTTAATTTAAGATATTTAATTCATGGCATCTGCCACAGAGATCCCTTGTATCTTGACCTTACTTTCATCATTTCTATGAATTCTCAAGCTCCAGACCCTTTTTATATGGATAGATTTCAAAAATGTCAGAAGTCAGAACAAGATCTCTGCTCATTTCTCTCTCGGCTTAAGGAAGATAAGATACTTCAGCAAAAAGTCTGTAAGGCCAATAACGAAGATCACGTTGTGGCTATTGCCTTGGCTGAGGGTCTTGTCCTGGACAAGGAAAAGTTCTGGTTGTACGAAGCAAAAGATTTTAAAAGACGTGTTGAACGTCGTGGTTTTTATTCTAAAAACTAATTCTGAACCTTATTTGCTTTAATCTTCAAGAGAAAAGCTCCTCTCATATTATTAGTATCAGCGTAATTATATAAATTTAACCACTGTGCTTTGTGATTGTGCAATGGGGTTTTTGGCTGCTGTTCGATCTAAATGCGTCAATCGCTACACGTGTTTGCTAATTCGCTGCTGCTTATGTTTTGGATATGGGCCAATGTGCAATTGGTTTTTATATTGACATGAGAGTCTTGAAATTAAGGTTTTTGTCAGTCCTCTTTACCATCTTTTTAACTCTTTTATTTTGTGTTTCTGCAGTAGAAGCTCTTGAACTCGAGCTGAGTCAGCTTAACCTTGTGAAATGTGATACGGCTGATCCTGCTTCTAAACAGCCTAAAGGTTATCGTTCGGGTTGTTATATTTTGGATGGGCAGATCAGGAGTACTGCAAAAAGTTTGATCAAAGATGTTGATGTTTTCGCTTTTATTTATGACGCTTCTGGTGAAGAAGTACTTCCAAATCGTCCTAGAATAGGATCAATTAATAATGTCCCCATCGGTACGAGTCGATTCTCAGTTCGTGTACCAATTCCATCATTCGCAATTCCTCCTTTTACGATCAAAAAAGCCAAAGCCAAAGTCGCGATTCCTGTTCCAACAATTTCTAAAGACGCCTCGGAGGAGGACATCCTGCCTCTTGAGCGTGAGATTGATGGATGATTGATCCTATCAATTGGGATGTAAACCAAACTCTATTTCTTTTGGCGATGATTTTTTGCCGATGGATTGATCATTTGATCAGTTAATACTTGCTTAATTCTGTTGCGTCTATCATGAAATTGTTGCTTTAAGTCGTTGCTTTTGACAGATGGTCAATTCTCTGATATCCAACCGTGGCTCAGCTCTCGCGCTGACTCAGTTCTTTTACTTATCGTAGGAGAGTTGCACTAATGATGTGTTCGTTGCGCTTGGTTTTTTCCTTGCTTTTGGAGTCGGCTTATTTGTCTTGTCGTTGTTTGAATAATTCAGAACAATGGGTTTCTATGAAGAACTGGAGGCATGGCTGGTTTAAGAATATTTTTGCTCCCAAATAGTTCAGATTGCATGGACAGTTGCCTTTTTGGCCATAGGGCTTTTAACTTTAAATCACTTGTCTTCAGCCGCTACTTAGCACTTTCTTTTTTCTTCTTTTTATGCGATCCTTCCGATGTCAACAATTTTTTTCATGACTTTTTTGATGCATTGGTCGTTCAAGACCGGATATCACGAGATTGCGGCTAAAAAGTTTTTGTCAACTGGAGCACCATTTCCAGCTTGTAAATCCTGGAAGCGTTTTCATGGCCCAGGTTCTGTAGAAGGTTGGATTCTTGTTGAGGCTGATAGTGCGGATGCATGCTATGAGCATGCTGCTGAATGGGCAGAGTGTCTTGATTGGGAAGTTACACCTGTTTTGACTGATGATCAAGCTGGGCCCCTGATTGCTAAGGCCTACAACTGATTGCCGAGTTGCATAATGCTCCTATGGGAGGAGCATTATGCAACTCATATGATCACTTAAATCTGAGCCAATTTTTATCTTTTATTGTTTATTTCGATACTACTCCTCCTAGGCCTTTGGAGATGCTTCTTCGCATTTTTATTCTGAGTTTTTGAAATTTTCGATGGCCTTTTTGGTGGTCAATACTTTTGTTTGACAATCAGACCAGCGTGTTGAACCCCTTTTTGAGTGACTTTCTCGGTTTTTGTAGCATCTATGCTGCACACGCTGGCTTGATGATTCGCCGCTCTGTCAAAAATGTTGAGGATTTCTCAGGCTGCTCGATCACAATTAGCTTGCGACTTGGATAATCGCTGCTCTTTCAGTCTTTCGACTGCTTTGAGTATGATGCAGGTGGGCACCGGCATCGGGATTAAGGAGTTGTCGGGCTGACAACTCCTCAATCCATTCTCAAATCACCAATTATTGCTTGCTTGTGATTTGATCTATCCTCGCTTTTATGTATCTTATTATTATTGGTTTTTTGTATTCAGGCAAAAAGTAAGCTTTTGAGTGCCAGTCTACGGCCGAGGTAGCTTTCTAGGGTTGATCACAAAACACTTGATATCTCGCATGATTGATTTTGGTGATACAAATAAATGCTCTGAGATTGTTTTGTAGGTCCATCCTTGTTGTCTAAGGGCAATGGCGATTCTGACTCGCTTACTTCTCCAGCCGCTGCTTGGTCCCAAACGTCGAGATATCTGATTTGATGAACTCACTGGCCTATGTGCCCCGTCAGATTTCTGATTATCAGCTTTTGTGTGGGCGCTCTATGTCAGTAATGATTGAAGTCACGGTAGTTTTTGGTTCTGCCTGAATGAGCTGTCTGAATTCTTCCCTTGCCCTGATGTGTCTTGCATCGATGCATGCTTATCTTGATTAATTGTTTTGGATCACTTGATGATTGTATTGCGATAAAAATATAGCAATTTGGCAATATCGTCAATCTAGTCTGATTCTCTCTTGTTCGACTTTGTATGGAGGTCACATTCGTCATGTGATCTTTTCTGTTTTTTGGTTTTGAAGTCGTACACGTATCACACTCTGCCATTGACTCTTTGGTGTTTTGAATACTTCTCCGAGGATTTCACTATTAGTCCTCTTTTTGGCGACCTTTCTCTCTTGGATCGCAGGTCTGTTGATGCATGCCCTCGATTAAATTCATCATTGTTGTGTTCATTTGCTTTGCGTATTGCTTGTGCATTTCAATACTTTTGAGCGCTGTGCCGACATCTTTCAATTATCAGTACAGTACGCACTGCATTCCACCAAGTAACATTTACCTTTCATAAGGTACGGCTGTTTTTTGTGACACCTGAGCGTTGGCAATAACAAACGCTACGTAGACGGGTTACAAAAGAAATTATTCCATGTCTCATTAATTTTGAGCTTGAAAACTATTGTTAACGGATGATTAGGGCAAATTGAATGGTTATTAGGTTGTGACTGCCTTTCATTTTCCCAATGCAATCGTATGGAAATTCATCAGTCACTTATGACTGGTGGGCGGGAAATTCTGGAGTAGCGAAGCGCTCCGGCTCTTTCATCGCTGCACATGCTGCACACGCCGGTCTCATCATGTTCTGGGCCGGAGCATTCACTCTCTTTGAACTCGCTCGATACGACGGCTCCCTTCCAATGGGTGAGCAGGGTCTGATTTTGCTACCTCACCTGGCTGGTTTAGGGCTTGGTGTTGGGGATGGTGGAGTCATAATTGATCAACAGCCCTTGATCGTTGTGGCTGCTACGCACCTTGTTTCTTCCGCTGTTCTTGGTGCTGCTGGCATTTGGCATACCCTCCGCGCTCCAAAAGATCTTTCTGAGGCCACCGGCCGAGCTAAAAAGTTTGATTTCAGCTGGGACGATCCCAAAAAACTAACTTTTATTCTCGGTCACCACTTAATCTTCTTAGGTCTGGGTGTGATCGCTTTTGTTGAATGGGCTCGTGTTCACGGTATTTACGACGCTTCGATTGGAGCAGTACGTACTGTAGATCCGAATATTGATCTTGGTATGGTTTGGGGCTATCAAACTAACTTCCTCACGATTAGTAGTTTGGAAGATGTGATGGGTGGTCATGCTGTTTTGGCATTCATTCTCACCATTGGTGGCGTTTGGCATATCATCAGTTCTCCTTTTGGTCCTTTCAAAAAAGTTCTGATCTACAACGGTGAGGCGATCCTCTCTTACTCACTTGCGGGCATCGCGTTGATGGGTTTTGTGACCGCTATCTGGTGTGCACAAAATACAACAATCTATCCTGTTGAGTTGTACGGTGATCCTCTGAAGTTGAATTTCGCTTTCTCTCCTTACTTCACTGACACTGTTGCACTTCCTGGCGATGCACACACTGCGCGTGCATGGTTGGCCAACACTCATTTCTATCTCGCATTCTTCTTCCTCCAGGGGCACCTCTGGCATGCTCTCAGAGGTATGGGATTCAATTTCAAGAGTGTTGGTACTGCTTTTGAATCCATGGACAAAGCAAAAATCAGCTGACTTCACAACATCCATGATTGAATCAAAGCCCCTATCCAGGGGCTTTTTTATGGTCTAAACACTCGCAGTATGGCTCTTTTGTGCTACTACCCGCTTGATCTGTAGGGGTGTTTCACTTGGTTTGATGAAGAGATCCAATGCGGTTCAGTGCAACCAGCTCTGTGATGTTTTTGGTTTCTTACAAAGTTTTTGTTGCGATTCCCTCAATTCCATTGAGACCTTGAGTTGCACGGGAGCTGTACCCAGCGCTGAGTCGGGGTTCTTTTTGTGCATTTGAACAATCTTGATCTCGATAGGGCTGCCTTTGATGATTCATTTGATACGAACGGTTCGCTCCTTGTCCGTTTATTTTCGCTTAAGGATTGCCCATCATTCTTTTGTTGAACAGTCAATCTGAATTGCTCCCTTCGTCGTCGGTCGTTGATCTTTATCTTGAAACGACGTGCTCAGGCTCCATCTCCGATACCGCTTATCAATCTCTTGCGTGCCTTGAACTCTCTGCTGATCAAAACGATCAAAAGCTGATTCAGCATTTAAAAAACCGTGTTTTGCAGGGATCAATTCTCGTTATTGGCCCTTAGCCGTAGTTTTATAATTCACCTCTTGCGACTCCTTTTTATACAGCCGCTTGTTAGCTGTGCTGTCTGATCTGTGCTCCACCATTTCAAAATAATTGAAATTGTGCAACATATGTCTCAAAACAAGGTCCTTTGGATTGATCTGCAGCCGACCTTGTATTGCCTGAATAAGCGTGTGGCTCAGTTATTAAGCCGCACGTTTGTTGTACAACGGTGGTCGTTTCAGCATGATCTTGATGAATCATGCTCCGTTTCCACTGTTCACGATTTACTCAGGCAGACTCTTGAGGCGTCTTCAGAGCCGTTTCACCTGGTCGGGCATGGGATCAGCGGCACTGTTGCCTGTCTTTTTGCAGAAAAGTACCCTGAGCTGGTAAAATCCCTTACAATGATGTCAGTGGATACTCTGTCAACCAACCACTGGTCCTCTCATTACTTGGAAATGCGGAGCAAATTGCCATCTTCAAGGCAAGCCCTTTTAACCCATTTGTCTTCTTTGCTTTTCTCCAGCAGCAATTCCCGTGCAGCTGAGGTTCTTCCTTGTCTGCTGGCTAAGTGTTTGGATACTGAATTTATACAGGGTTCCATTGTTGATCATCAACAAACTAGTGATCTGAATGTTCCACCAATTCCAACCCTCGTATTGAACGGAGAATATGACTTTGTTGTTGACAGCAAGTCGGTCAATCGTTGGTCTACAGCGCTAAAATCTGGTGATCGTTATGTTTGCATGAGCGAAGGTCGTCATTTTTTCCAATTTGATCAATCCCAAAGGGTGGCAGATTTGATCACCGCATTCATTCAAATGGTGCCTAATTCATGGATTGATCGTGCACTTGGCCCCAATGACTTCACCCCTCTTGCTTGGAATTGATTATGTCAGATATCTTTGAAGCTGATGTCGTTATTGTGGGTGGGGGCCCCGCGGGTTGTGCTTGCGCTCTTTATACATCCCGTTCTTCACTGAAAACGATTATTCTTGATAAAAATCCTGCTGTTGGTGCCCTCGCCATCACGCATAAGATCGCTAATTACCCAGGTGTCCCTGCCGACACTTCCGGTGCTGATCTGTTGAAAACAATGCGAGATCAGGCAGTTGATTACGGTGCTGATTACAGGCAGGTTCAAGTTTATGGAATCGATTTATCTGGCCCTGAAAAAACTGTTTATACACCCGAGGGTACATTTAAAGGTAAGACGCTTGTTTTAGCAACAGGTGCGATGGGTCGCACCTCAACGCTGCCTGGGGAAGATCAATTTCTTGGGCGAGGTGTCAGTTATTGCGCCACTTGCGATGGTGCCTTTTACAAAAATCAGCAGGTTGCTGTTTATGGGTCTAACCAGGAAGCGATCGATGAAGCTCTGGTTCTAACCAAGTTCGCTTCGACCGTTCACTGGATTACTAAAAGTAAGCCCAATTCAAATTGCACGGGTCTTACTCAGCTGCAATCATCTCCCAACGTTAAGCACTGGCAGCGTACTCGTCTGACTTCTGTCGAAGGTGATGATTCAGGAGTTACAGCTGTCCAACTTCAAGAGTCTGGCAGCAAGGAAGATACTCAGCTTGATGTGAATGGGGTATTTGTTTATTCCTCAGGGAGTTTGCCTATTACTGACTATTTACACGGTCAGATTCCCTTGACGGAAGAGGGAGGTGTTCGAGTTAATGATGACATGATGACAGACTTAGAAGGTGTCTGGGCCATTGGTGACATCCGAAACACTCCTTTCAAGCAAGCTGTAGTTGCTTGTTCTGACGGGTGCATCGCTGCAATGTCCATCGACAAGTTTCTGAATCAACGTAAGGAAATCAGAGTTGATTGGGTCCATCGATAAAAGACATAAAAAAAGCGCCGTTAGGCGCTTTTTGATTACCCTTTCTGCTGATAGCTAATCAGGCTTCAGAATTGATTTGCTGCACCCAGTCAGAGAGACGTTGGTCGGTCAACTCTGACTCGTTGTCTTCATCGATTGGCAGTCCACAGAACTTACCGTCGATCACACTCTTTGATTCATCAAAGGTATAACCTTCGGGAGATACTTTTCCGATCATTTTTGCGCCTGACTTCTGGAATGCGCTGTACAGCTCTTCCATGGCATCACAGAAGTAGTCGCCATAACCTGAAGAGTCGCCCAGTCCAAGAATGGCAACAGGCTTGCCAGCAAAATCTTGTCCAGGGATTTCAGTAATCAGGTCGTCCCAGGCTGTGCCAGACCGTGCTTCATCAGCACCAGTGTTCCAAGTAGGAATGCAGCAAACAAGAGCTTCTGCAGACACCAATTCGTCAACACCGCTGATGCTGTCAACATCTTTGGCGTCAGTGCCCAGGAGTTCCTTCAGGCGATCGGCTATGTCTTCCGTTTTGCCTGTTGATGTTGCAAAGAAAATCGTGAAAGCCATAGGAGTTGGATAACTGAATCATCATCCTTGCTTTGGGGCGGGATTGATCCTGCTTTTGACGCGCTGCTTGGTTGTATGCGGCACTCCATCGCGTAATTTTGCTACAAGCTCATGACATTTTGTGTTGAGACTGCTGTTTTCTGCCCAGTTCCAGTCACATCTGTAACGGCATCTCTTTTGGCGAAGTCATTTCTCGATATTCGGACAGCGCCTGGTCGAAGCCTGCCTCTCTGACGCGAGAAAGCCAGTGTTTGCGTTTCAGGGAATCTGATTCGATGTAGTCAATAAATGCTTCGAGGGTCTTCTTGCCTGCCAGAGCCATGGCTGCCTTCTTTTTAGGTCAAACCATATCCTTTGCAGAGCGGTTGATCGGCTTCTCTTTTACCTGACTATGTATCGATTGTTATGGCTCAGGCTAGTTGCTGGTCGACGTGGCTTCTTGCATTTTGCGCCTTTTTGAGGTTTTCGATTGACTGATATGTGTTCTCCTGTTTCGCAAGGTGCCTGGTTGCGCTTCTTTTTTGATTGAGGGATTTTGGGGATTGATCTTTTTGGCTAAAACTTTTTGTATTCGCTTTGGATTGCGTTTTAGCTCATTGCTGACTGCTCTAATCTCGTATTTCTTCGTCCTAACAGGCTGGGTTGCTAATCCGACTTGCCGCCTGGTTGAGTGCCTGGAGGCGATTGTCAAACATCGTTCGGATTCCGAACTGGGCTAGTCTTTGCTTGACTTTTCCGCTTGCTCCAGCAACCAGCACGGTTCTGTGTTGACGTTCAGCTTCTTTCACCATCCTCTCGATGGCAAGGCTTGCGGTAACGCCTAGATGTGGCACATCGGTGATATCGAGGAGAAGAACTTTGTATTGCTTCACTAACATCATTTTTTCACTGATTCCTTTCGCAGCTCCGAAGCTCAGCGGACCCTGCATCCGGAACAGAATGAGATCGTCACCGCAACGTTTCAGTAATTCGTGTTCTCGCTTGGAAAGATGGCCGGTTCCCGTGTCCATCTTGCTGAGCTGATGTTGAGTTAGCGACTCAATTGTGAGCAGATTGGCGACAAACATGCCCACAAGCACCGCACCGATCAGGTCCCAAAACACAGTCATCAGCAATACTCCCCACATCACCAGGGCTGTTTTGAGTGACAGCCTGTGGGCGCGAAGAACAAAGCCCCAGTCGATGATGTCAAGCCCAACCTTGATCAGGATTCCTGCCAGCAGTGCGGTAGGGATGCCTTCGGCAAGAGGGCCTGCTCCCAACAGCAAGACCAGTAACACCACGGAATGCGTCATGCCGGACAACGGAGTCCGGCCGCCTGATCGGATGTTGATCACGGTTCGCATCGTGGCGCCTGCACCGGGGAGACCGCTGAACAGCCCTGAAATGCTGTTCGCGATGCCTTGACCCACCAGCTCCCGGTCAGATCGATGACGGGTTTGGCTGATGTTGTCTGCCACCAGTGATGTCAGCAGTGAGTCGATCGATCCCAGCACTGCCAGCACAAGTCCCGCTTTCATCAGTACCGGCAAATGATGGCTCCAGTTCGGTGTGCTGAAACTCAGTCCTCCTTCTGGGATTGAACCGATCCTTGGGAGGTTGTCTGGAAAAAGCCATAGGGCTATTGGAGTGATCAGCAGAAGGCCCAACAGAGGCGAGGGGATCACCTTGCTGACACGCCTCGGAGTGGCGAAAACCACGACGAGGGTGGCCATGCCGACGATCACAGCAGCAGGGTTGGGTGTGAAATTGCTGCTCACCATCTGCAGGGATGGAATCACTCCTCCCTGACTGCTGATTCCCAGCAGAGGGCCAATCTGAAGGCACAGGATGATGACCCCGATCCCCGACATGAATCCTGAGACCACTGAGTAGGGCACCAGGGTGATGTAACGCCCCAGGCGAAACATCCCCATCAAGATCTGCATTAACCCTCCAAGAACCACTGCGGCCATGACCATGGCGAGCATGTCCCCCTGACCCAGCTCACGATTTGTTCCCACAGCCGCAAGGCTGCTGACCACGCCGGCCACGGTCACACTCATTGGTCCTGTCGGCCCGCTGACTTGTGCAGGCGTTCCTCCAAACAGAGCGGCTAAAAAGCCAGTGATGATGGCTCCGTAAAGACCGTAAATCGCCCCCCCTGGGCCCAATGCCGCATTGCCGAAGGCGAGGGCGAGCGGCAGTGCCACGACGGCAGCAGTGACACCACCTGTGAGATCTCCTCGCCAGTGTCGCCAGTGAAAGCCGTTGATCAGGGGAGGCCTGCTCGCGGTCATGTCTTCAAGGTTTCTGGCCCATTCCCGACCAGATCTCGAGATCTTCCAGGGACTGAACACCTTCCTTCCTCTCCCCGTTGGGGAGAATCCAGGTGGGGTAACGCCGGATTTCCTCTTGCTGACAGGCCGCCGCCTGGATCGGCAGTTCCTTGGGTTTGCCGCATTCCACGTAGGGAAGACGCGTGGCCGCTTCGCCGAACAGACGTCCCTGGTACTGACAAGCCGGACAGCGCCATGAGCCGTAGTACATCACCTTGGTCTGACTCAAGTGGTCAGCAAGAGCACCGGGGTCCGGTCCAGCCTGCACTGCGGAGCTGCCAAGCATCGCGATGTTGACGCTGCTGAGTGCGCCGAGCAGAAGAGCTTTGAACATTTGCGAAATGTAAGTGCGTTCCGACGTACGGGCATCCGGCCCCCTTGATCCGTTCCGAACCCCGGACGGAACTGGGACACTGAGATCAACCGGAGCTCCCGGAGCTCAGCAATCACAATGGCCGGCAGTGGATACCGCGATTACTTCAAGGTGCTCGGGGTAGAGCGCAGTGCCGATGCCGATGCGATTAAACGAGCTTTTCGCAAGCTGGCACGTCAATATCACCCTGACGTGAATCCTGGTGACACCAGCGCTGAGGCCAAATTCAAGGAGGTGAGCGAGGCCTATGAGGTGCTCTCCGATCCTGATAAGCGCCGCAGATACGAACAGTTCGGTCAGTACTGGAATCAGGCTGGCGCCACCGGTGCAGGCGCGGGTGCTTCAGGTTTTGATGTTGATTTCGGCCGATACGGCAACTTCGATGACTTCATCAATGACCTGCTCGGTCGTTTCGGCGGCCCTGGTGGTGGAGGCTTCGGAGGGGCTCCAGGCGGGTTTGCTGGCGGTGGGTTCCCAGGCGGTGGCTTTCCAGGCGGAGGTTTTGCCGGCGGTGGTGTCCCCCGAGGCTCAACGAGGACGTCCTTGAATCTTGATGCTGAAGCCAGTGTCAAGGTGAGCTTTGCCGAGGCTTTCCGTGGTTCTGAGCGAACGCTGTCCGTGAATGATGAGCGGGTTCAAGTCAGGATTCCTGCTGGTGTGAAGACCGGCTCCCGGCTTCGGCTCAAAGGCAAGGGAAATTCTCAGCCGGGGACTGGACGTCGTGGTGATCTGTATCTCAATCTCGAGGTGCAGCCCCACCCTGTCTGGCATCTCGATGGTGATCAGCTGCGTGCTGAACTGCCCGTTTCCATCGATGAGCTGGCTCTCGGTGGCATGGTCAAAGTCATGACGCCTGATGGTGAGGCTGAAGTCTCGATTCCTGCCGGCACATCTCCAGGCAAGAGTCTTCGTTTGAAAGGGAAAGGCTGGCCTTTGAAGTCAGGCCGAGGTGATCTGTTGTTCAATCTCAGCCTGCAGTGGCCCACTCAATGGTCTGATGCGCAGCGCACTCTGCTGGAACAGCTGAGGAACGCACGAATGGACAATCCCCGTAGCGACTGGCTACAGAGCGCTCGTCTCTAAGGAACTGTCGGCGGTTGACGCTTACGATCGCCTGCACCGATCAAGGCTGCTGATGGACCTCACTTACCGCCCGCGTCGCCTTCGCCGCTCGCCGGCGTTGCGTGCCATGGTTCGTGAAACAAGTCTTTCCCCAGCCGATTTCATCTATCCCTTGTTTGTGCACGAAGGTGCCGGGGTTGAGCCGATTGGTGCCATGCCAGGAGCCAGTCGCTGGAGCCTCGATCAGCTCACGGGTGAAGTGAAGCGTGCCTGGGATCTGGGCATCCGTTGCGTGGTTCTGTTCCCCAAGGTGGCTGAAGGACTCAAAACAGAGGACGGGGCTGAGTGCTTCAACGAGAACGGACTGATCCCCCGTGCCATCCGCCAGTTAAAGCAGGAGATCCCTGAGATGGCGATCATGACCGACGTCGCACTGGATCCTTATTCCTGCGACGGCCATGACGGCATCGTGAGTGAGCAAGGCGTCGTGCTCAACGATGAAACCATTGAGCAGCTCTGCAAGCAGGCGGTGATGCAGGCCCGTGCCGGTGCTGATCTCATCGGTCCGAGCGACATGATGGATGGCCGTGTCGGCGCCATTCGCGAAGCCCTCGACGATGAGGGCTTTGAGCACGTGGGTGTGATCAGCTACACCGCTAAATATTCATCCGCGTATTACGGCCCCTTTCGCGAAGCACTGGATTCAGCACCCCGTGCGACAGACAGCAAGCCAATACCTAAAAACAAGGACACTTATCAGATGGATCCCGCCAATGCCAGGGAGGCCATCACCGAGGCTCAGCTTGATGAACAGGAAGGCGCCGACATCATGATGGTGAAGCCAGGGCTTGCTTACCTCGACATCATTCATCGACTGCGACTGGAGTCGGAGCTTCCTATCGCCGCTTACAACGTCAGTGGTGAATATTCGATGGTGAAGGCTGCCGCTGAGAAGGGTTGGATTGATGAACGCTCTGTGGTTCTGGAGACGCTGCTCAGCTTCAAAAGGGCTGGAGCGGATCTGATCCTCACTTATCACGCCTGTGATGCCGCTGAATGGCTGAAGCAGTGATGATGTCTCCAACCCAGTGAGATTTTGATGCTGCAGCCGATCGTGCCATTCGGCATTACGGCCTTGTTCATTGTCCTGACAGGATCAATGGCAAGAGCTGCAGGTGATCCCACCGCTCTTGCTCCTTTGATGAGGAGCTTTGAGGCTTATGCCAGAGATCTTGAGCGACTTGATCAGGTGTGGGAAAAGGGTGCTGATCAAGGCCAAAGTGTGCTTCCAGCACTTCCCGCCCCTGCTGCCGCTGAGCTCCCGATCTTGCCGGTCGAGGTGAAGATCGATCAGCGTGTTCGCGTTGATCTTCCCCAAGTCATCGACCTGGCTGTGCGCAATGATCCATTGCTTCAGAAAAGTATTGGCGGCGTTCGTGAGCAACAAGGGTTGTTGCGTTCAATTCAAGGACGTCTTTATCCGACGGTGAGTTTCAATCTTGGTGTTGGTTACAACCAGGAATTTCAAAAGAATTTTGCTATTGAGGGTAATCGTTCTCTCCTTGATGTTGGCTCAGACTCGCCTCTATATGTGGCCTCTGGTGGCAAGAATTTAGTCCAAACAAATATTGCTACAGGTTTTGCGGGGCTGAGGGTTGATTACGAGCTGCTCAGTTTTGAGAGAAATGCCGCACTGGCTGAGTTGGGAGCTGATCTCGAGAATGCGCGTGAGCTTTATGGCAACCGATTGCGCGAGTTGCAGCTGAATGTCAGTGAGGCTTATTATCAACTTCAATTGGCCAGTCAACTACGACTGATTCGGCAGGTTGTGGTGTCGAATGACGAGGTCATTCTTGATCAGGTTCTTTCCATGAATACAGCGGGTCTGGTCCCGCGTGTGGATGTGCTGCGTGCAGAAGCAAACTTGCAGCAACAGCGCTTTTTGTTGGAACAAGCTGAAGCACAGTTGTTGAGTCGTCAGAGGCGTCTCAGCAACCTTGTGAATGTTCCTTTCAAGGTCACACTTGAGGCTCGTGAGCAGGTGAGTTTGCAGCAGCCCTGGCCTTTGGATTTGGATGAAACAATCGTCAGAGGCCTCAAGGACAATCCGCAATTGCAGGCTTTGCAGGCTGCTCGATCGGCGCTCTTGCGCCAAGCCGATCGGCAAGCGGCGGAACTGTTGCCAAGGATTGGACTGTTTGCAGAAGCTGGCTACTTAGCAAGCCAATCGCGATCTCCTGAGATTGATCTTGATGGCTGTTGCTCCACTGTGATTATCCCTGCTTTGAATTCTCAGACCAATGATTGGGCAGCAGGTTTGCGTTTGAATTGGCGTCTTTTTGATGGTGGAGTCACTGCGGGTGCCGTTGCTGCGAGCAAAGCTGCGGCTGATCAGGTTCTCCAGGATGAAGCGGCAGAAAGAAATGCGATCCGACAGAAACTTGAAAGTGCTTATTACGACCATCGCGCAGCTTTGAGTCAGATCATTGCTGCCAATGCGTCTTACAAGGCGGCAAGAGATGCGTACCGTGATACGAGGGCACGCTTCGAATTCGGCTTGGCTGACTATACAGATCTCGCTGATACAATCAGTTCACTAACAAGGGCGATGGAGCAAAAAGCTGAGGCGATGACATTCGCTAATTTGAGTTACGCTCAATTACTTAGAGAGCTGGTGGATGTGCCGAGAAATCCAGAAGAAAATGTTGATTTGCCGATTGCGTTGCCGCAAACTTAGGGGCTAACTGTGTTGACTCTTGCGTGAGCAGTTGCCCCAGCGCGCAATGGGTGTTCATCATTTTGTTCCATCAGAATTCGTACTGGAAACCGTTGTGGCACTTTCACCCAGTTTCCTGTCGCGTTTTCTGGCGGCAGCAGCGACTCATAGGCTCCACTGCCTCGGCTGATATTGATCACATTTCCTTTGAAAGACTTGTTGGGATACATGTCCAGCGAAATGTGAGCTGACATGCCCATGCGAATGCGGTGGATTTGAGATTCCTTGAAATTGGCGTCGACCCACCATTTGCTGTTGTCAATGAGCTTGAAAAGGGCCTGTCCTGGTTTGACGTATTGGCCTGTTCGGATGCTGAAGTTATTGCTGACATATGCATCCATGGGTGCGTAATAGCGTGTATAGCCGAGATTGACTTTTGCTTGCCCAATTTCTGCTCTGAGTGCATCAATAATTGCTTGTTGTTGGAGAATGTCTTTCTCTAGTTGTGAAATGTCGATTGTTGCCGCTTTCGTTTTCGCGAGTGCTTCGAGTTTTGACGCTTCAAATTCTTGGGCTTTGGCGAGTGCGACAACCTGCTCTTGTTGTAGGTAGGCGTAGCGCTTTTCGTTGAGGTCGATAATCCATTGACTGGCTTGCTGGTCCTTGAGCCGTTGTTTGGATTGTAAAAGTGCATCCTCCAATGATTCTTTGCGGGCAACTGCGGCTCTTAATCTGTGCTCCTGCTGTTCGACTTTTAATTCAAAGGGTAGTGGGGTGATCTCGTAGATGAGTTGCCCTTTTTTGACGAATTCATTTGGTGAAGCGTGAACTCTCTTGATGTATCCTTCCACATAAGGAGATATGGTTATCGTATAGGCATGCACGTAGGCGTCATTTGTGCCTGGATAATAGTGGTTGCGCACAAAGTAACCCGTCAGGCCGGTCCCCAGTGCCACAACTGCTCCTCCAATAATGATTTTTGTCCGCCAAGGTCGATGAGGTTTCTCGGTTGTCTGCTTGGAGGCGCTGTTGGTCACTACTGGAGCTTTCCTGTTTTCATGATTTTAACTTGATTTCATCGAATGACTTCATCTTATGTTTTCCTGGCCTCTGCCGGGCGGTGCAATAAGGGCAAGACGCAGAGTAAAAGTAAAACGAATCCAACCATGGTTGCGATGTTGATGTAGCTCACAACCTCGGCCTGCCTTGCGATCTCTTTGTTGATCAGTTCCAGGGATCCCTGAGACCACATCGCCCCTGTAATGCCCTGGTCGTGTCCATGGAGTTGTCGGAGGAATGGTTCGAGGGCGGTATTGCTTGGATGGATTTGCTCTCGGAACCTGGTCCAGCTGCCTTCGCTGGTGACTGTGAAAATTGCACTGGTGACGCCGCCGGAGAGGGCTTTCGCGATGTTGGTTCCAAAAAAGAGTATGGAGCTGGCGCTAACCAGTAGCTCAGGCGGCATTGTTGTTAGTCCCATCTGAATTTCCATGCAGACTATTAAGGCGAAGCATGTGGAAACGATCATCAGCTGAATTCCAATATTGATGTTGTCTTGCTGGGAGTTGGTGTTCGCCATCCAGAGAGAATTCAAGGCAAATGTGAAAATTGCCGCTGAACAAATCTTTTTCTTTTGAGGTATTGTTTTTGCCAATGCAAGTGGGCTGATCCCTGGAGATGCAAATATTCCGGTGATGATTGCTGCAGCAGTAAAGGGTATGAATGTGAGGGCATAGTTCTCAATTGTATTGTTCGTTGCGATGACTAAAAAGCGGGGGACAAGGGCAAACACCATGAATAGAAAGAATGCCACTGAGACCGACGTAATAACGGCGACGCAGTAATTGATGTCTTTGAAGATTCTCAGGTCGATCAGCTTTGGCTTGGTGGCTATGCGCCAGGCAAAAAGGCCAAGCAGAAGAATTGATGTCCATAACATTGACACATAGACCGGGTCGGCAAACCATTCGCGTTGATTGCCAACGATGAGAGAGAGGCTCAGAAGGCCGAAGCCCCCACTCATGAATCCGTAGCCAATCCAGTCGATTTGGTATTGCGAGTCGCCGCCGGTTTGTGGCATTAATTTGGAAATAATCGCCACGGCGATGAGTGCAATGAGCCCGATCAAGACGTACAGAAAACGCCAGCTCAGATGCCAGGTGATCAATGCTGAAATCGGGATTCCCAGGCATGCACCAGCAACGCATGCAAGTGCCACCATTCCCTTGCCCATTGGGGAGTATTTCTCTCCTAGCTCGGCACCTAAATAACCTCCGGCGACCGCAGGTATAAAGCCCCCCCCAATCCCTTCCAAGACCCGCATTGCAATAAAGAGCTGAGGATCTTGAGCCGTTGAGCTGATTAAGCAAGCGACTCCAAACAGACCAGGACCACAGATGGCCAACGTTTTTGCGCCATAACGGGCTTTGAGGCTTCCCACCACAGGCATCACCAACGCTGCAGGAATGAGGAACGACGCCATGAACCAGACAGAGAGGTACGGCGTTCCCCCGACATCACCGCTCACGTAGGCATGGGCAGGAACCCCCACAGAATCGGTCGCAAAAAAAAGCAGCTCTAGGACGAAAAAACAAAGTGCCAGAACACCTCGGTTCGTTTGCCAGAAGCTTCTTGATTGGTTGGCTGGGGTCGCAGTCACCGTGAATCATGTTTTGCGTTGCCATTCTCTGTCGTTTTCATCGTTTCATTGCCAATTCATCTGGATCCGACTTGCTTCATCGCTCTGATCACTTCATCCTTGCTGGATCACTCACGGTTTGGGGACAGATGCCCTACAGAATGTGAGGGCTTGATGAGATCCTTCATGTCTGCGGTGCAGCGTCTCGGTCATGTCGCCATCCGTGTGAACGACATGGAACGGGCTGTGAGTTTTTACACCGGTCTTGGCATGCGCATGGTCTGGGAGGCTGACGACTGGTGTTATCTCGAAGCCGGTGAGTCCCGCGATGGCCTCGCACTGCTTGGGCCTAACTACAAGGCCGCAGGCCCCCATTTTGCGTTCCATTTCCGCGATCGTGCAGAGGTGGATGTGGTTCACGACCGATTGAAGGCCTCGGGTGTTGCGGTGGGCGGAGTCCATGATCACCGCGACGGCACGGCATCGTTTTACCTGCGTGATCCTGAGGGCAACTGGCTGGAGATGCTCTATGAGCCTCCCGGGGGAATCCCCACGAATCAATCTGGAGTCGCGCAGCCCGATTGATGTCCGCTCTTGAGGAAACACTGGAGCTGCTCGAGTGGCCGCGCCTTTGCCAGCATCTTTCCAGCTTCGCCAGCACCCTGCAGGCACGACGTCACTGTCGCATCGGTTCCCTCCCTGATTCCATTGCTGAAAGCCTCACTCTTCAAGCAAGAACGCTTGAAATGGCAAGCCTTGACGGTCTCTTGGATGGAGGCCTGAGCTTCCAGGGGGTGGGCGATCTCGAGTTGACTCTGCTGCGTTGCAGCAAAGGAGGTGTGGCTTCCGGAGAGGAGCTGCTCGCCGTTGCCGACACCCTCGGCGCAGCTCGACGTCTGCGCCGACAGATCGATGACCCTGAGCTGAGGCCAGTTTGCACCGCTCTGCTTGGGGATGTGGCCACCTTTCCCGAGCTGGAGCAACGCCTCAAATTTGCCATTGAGGAAGGTGGTCGTGTGGCAGACCGCGCCAGTGCCGTGCTCGAGGGGCTGCGTCGGCAATGGCACGAGCTGCGTTCCAGACGTCGCGACAAGTTGCAGGATGTGATTCGGCGCTGGTCGGCACACCTTCAGGACACGGTGATTGCTGAGCGGCATGGGCGACCCGTGCTCGCGGTGAAGGCAGGCGCGGGTGGCCAGTGTCCCGGCATGGTTCATGACAGTTCCGCCTCGGGCAGCACCGTGTTCGTGGAGCCCAAGTCGGTGGTGGATCTGGGCAATCGCCTGGCGGATCTCGATGGCAGGATTCGTGAGGAGGAGCAACGCGTTCTCGCCGCCCTCAGTGCCGCTGTCGCCGAGCAGGTGGATGGTTTGTCCGCGCTGATGGTGGTGTTGTTGCAGCTGGATCTGGCATTGGCCCGAGGTCGTTATGGGCAGTGGCTGGGTGCCGTTCCCCCCCGGATCGAGGCCTCCAGTGATGCACCGTTCACGCTCCAGAATCTTCGCCATCCTCTGCTCGTGTGGCAGGAGCGCAGGCAGCAGGGGCCAGCGGTGGTGCCTGTCAGTGTTGATGTATCACCTGCTCTGAGGGTGGTGGCGATCACTGGTCCCAACACCGGTGGCAAGACCGTCACGCTCAAGAGTCTTGGTCTCGCCGCACTGATGGCACGTGCAGGGCTCTGGCTCCCCTGCAGTGGCAGCCCAACCCTGCCTTGGTGTGCCCAGGTTCTCGCTGATATCGGCGATGAGCAATCTCTGCAGCAAAGCCTTTCCACCTTCAGTGGCCATGTGAAGCGCATCGGTCGCATCCTGGAGGCCATCGCTTCAGGTGCTGCCCCGGCGTTGGTGCTCCTGGATGAGGTGGGAGCAGGAACGGACCCCAGTGAGGGCAGTGCGCTGGCCACGGCGCTGCTGCGCACGCTGGCGGATCGGGCCAGGCTCACGGTGGCCACAACCCACTTCGGTGAGCTCAAGGCTCTCAAGTACAGCGATTCGCGTTTTGAAAATGCATCGGTCGCCTTTGACAGTGAAACCCTTTCTCCGACCTATCACCTCCTCTGGGGAATTCCCGGTCGAAGCAATGCTCTCGCCATCGCAACGCGGCTCGGTCTTGATTCCGGCGTGATTGATCAGGCTCGCAGCCTTCTCTCTCCCCGCGGCGATGGAGAGGCCAACACGGTGATCCGTGGTCTTGAGGAACAGCGTCAGCGTCAGCAAGCTGCTGCTGAGGATGCGGCCGCTCTGTTGGCGCGCACTGAACTGCTGCATGAGGAGTTGTTGAAACGGTGGGAGACCCAGAAGCAGCACTCCGCTGAACGCCAGGAACGGGGACGGCAGCGTCTTGAAACCTCCATTCGTTCAGGGCAGAAGGAAGTGCGTCAGCTGATCCGCCGGCTCCGGGATGATCAGGCCGATGGCGAAACGGCCCGAAAAGCTGGTCAGCGCCTGCGCAAGCTGGAGGACCGTCATCGCCCTGAGCCAGAACGACGACAACATCAGGGTTGGCAACCGCAGGTTGGCGATCGCATCCGGCTTCTGGCACTCGGCAAAGCTGCTGAAGTGCTTGCTGTTTCCGACGATGGTCTGCAGCTGAATGTGCGCTGTGGCGTGATGCGCAGCACCGTGGAGCTTTCAGCGGTGGAGAGTCTTGATGGCCGTCAACCTGAACCCCCCGCACCAGTGGTTCAGGTCAAGGCGCGCCGAGGCAGTGGCGGTGCAGAAGTGCGCACCTCACGCAACACGATCGATGTGCGTGGCATGCGTGTGCATGAGGCTGAGGCTGCTGTTGACGATGTGTTGCGCGGGGCGAATGGCCCCGTCTGGGTGATCCATGGCATCGGCACGGGTCGCCTGAAACGTGGCTTACGCGACTGGCTGGGCTCACTCGCTTATGTGGAGCGTGTGGTGGATGCCGAGCAGGGCGACGGCGGGGCGGGATGCAGTGTGATCTGGGTTCGCTGAAGTCGGTTGCCCTCAGTTCAGATCGGGAAGCACGGGGCTTCCATCGCGCTCCGATGGAGGAGTCGGCATGGGGATGGCGTTCCCCTGGTCGTCAAAAAGGCGCCATCCATGCGGGTCCGCATCCAGATGAATGCGACTGCCTGGGATGGCCTTTAGGCCGGGATCGGCCCTCACCTGAACCAGATGCCCCCCATCGAGCAGCCTGCAGGTGATCAGCTGCTCGTTGCCGAGCACTTCGCTGTGACTGATCTCGGCCTGCAGGTTGCGGTTGGTGGCGGGTGCCACTCGCAGATCTTCCGGACGGATGCCGCCACTGAGATGTCTTCCCTCAAGGTCTGCGAGTGCTTCGGCGAGTGGACCCTCCACGCTCACACGCCGTTCACCCAGTTGCAGTGTCTGGCTCCGCCCCACCTGCACTGGCAACACATTCATCGGTGGGCTGCCGATGAACTGGGCCACAAACAGGTTTGATGGCCAGCGGTAGAGCTCCATCGGTGTTCCCAGCTGCTGCAATCGCCCCTGATTGAGCACGGCAATCCGATGACCCATGGTCATCGCTTCCACCTGATCGTGGGTGACATAAAGGGTGGTGGTTCCCAGCTGACGCTGGAGTTCAACGATGCGGGTGCGGGTGCTGCCGCGCAGCTTCGCATCCAGATTGCTCAGCGGTTCGTCCATCAGAAAGACATCCGGCTGACGCGCCATGGCACGCCCAAGGGCCACCCGTTGTTTCTGGCCACCGGAAAGTTCCTTGGGCCTTCGGTCCAGCAGCTGGTCGAGTTCGAGAGCGCGCGCCACCTCCAACACCCGATGTTCGATCTTGGCTTCCCGTTCCGATCGGACCCGAAGCAAGCGGGGCAGCTCTCTGGTGCTGCGATGCAACTGATCATGTAATTGCTCCATGGCGCTGCGGCGGTGGCTGCGGCGCAGTCCGAACCCCAGGTTGTCGCGAACACTGAGATGGGGATAGAGCGCATAGCTCTGAAACACCATCGCCACATTGCGCTTGGCCGGTCGCAGCCTGGTTACGGCCTGCTGCCCCACCCGGATTTCCCCGGAGCTGGGTGTCTCAAGGCCTGCCATCAATCTGAGCAAGGTGCTCTTGCCGCAGCCGGACGGACCGACAAGAACCAGAAATTCACCATCGTCAATCGCCAGGGAGAGGTCACGAATCACCTCGACGGGTGCTTCCCCACCACGACCTGGATAGCTCTTGCTGAGCGCCTCGAAGCGAACGCCGGCCAAGCTCAATCTCCTGTGCCCCGCGATCCTAGGGTTGGTGACTGGTCCCGATCGAAGCTTTTCGTGCAGTTCATCGACCAGGCGCGCATCACGGTCCGTGGCGGCCGTGGTGGTGACGGCATCGTGGCTTTCCGTCGTGAAAAGTACGTCCCAGCCGGTGGCCCCTCAGGTGGTGACGGTGGCCATGGATCCCACGTGATTTTGGAGGCTGACTCCAATCTCCAGACATTGCTGGATTTCAAATACAAGCGTTTGTTTGCTGGAGCGGATGGTCGTCGCGGCGGTCCCAATCGCTGCACCGGTGCGTCCGGCCAGCCCCTGGTCATTCACGTGCCCTGTGGGACGGAGGTGCGACATCTCACCACTGGAATTCTCATGGGTGATCTGACCGCGCCTGGAGAGCAGCTCATGGTGGCTTTCGGAGGCCGCGGCGGTCTTGGAAACGCCCACTATCTGAGCAACCGCAACCGCGCACCCGAGAAGTGCACTGAGGGCCGCGATGGAGAAGAGTGGTCTCTTCAGTTGGAATTGAAGCTCCTGGCAGAGGTCGGCATCATCGGCCTGCCCAATGCGGGCAAGAGCACACTGATCAGCGTCTTGTCGGCAGCCCGTCCCAAGATCGCCGACTATCCCTTCACAACCTTGGTGCCGAATCTCGGTGTGGTGCGTCGTCCGACCGGTGATGGCACCGTCTTCGCCGACATTCCTGGTTTGATTGCCGGTGCAGCCCAGGGTGCCGGGCTCGGGCACGACTTTCTTCGCCATATCGAGCGCACGCGCCTTTTGATTCATGTGGTGGATGGAGGAGCAGACGACCCGCTTGAGGATCTGAAGGTGGTGGAGCAAGAGTTAGAGGCCTATGGCCATGGCTTGGTGGATCGCCAGCGCCTCCTGGTGGTCAACAAGCTTGAGCTTCTCGATGAATCGGGTCGCGACGAACTGGTGGCTTCTCTGGAACAAGTGAGTGGTCGAAAGCCACTGTTGATTTCAGCGGTGATGGCTGAGGGATTGCAAGAGCTGTTGAATCAGGTCTGGAAGGAGCTTGGTGTCTGAGCTTGTGAGCTCAACGAAGTACTGCGATCCGTTGGCCGCGAACTGTGTTCGCGGCCGCATCAGGACTTGTGCGTTCTGCGTGGCATGGCGATAACGGGAGTAATGAGAGAACGTCCGATGACCTTCTTCACCTGTTTCGACTCCCAGGGCCAGTTAATTGCCCGCTGTCAAACGCCTCAGCAAATTGAAGCCCTGCGCCGCCGCGGTCGTCCGATCGCTGATGTGCATGCCATGAAGCCTGAGGAAGCTGTGGTCTGCAGCCTTACGGGCAGCCCTGCTGAATTCAACGAGGAGCAGTAAACGACCCTGGACGTGTCATTGCCATGAAAAAGCGGGGTGAACTCCCCGCTTTTTTGATGCCAATGACGGTGTTGCTGATGCCTCAGTCGTCGTAGACGCGGCATTCATCAGCTTCCGGATTGTTTTCGCAATAGAGCTCAAGGGGAGTCGGATCGTGGCTGTCGCCGGGGTGCTCCTTCTTGTAGTCCTGAAGGGACTCAAGCTCTTCGCTGAAGTGGCGAACCTTGGCGTCGTTGCCCTCTGCTTTGGCAGCTTCGAGTTCGCTCTGGTCCTTCTTGATGTGCTCGTCGATGGATTTCATGGAGGCGTTGGCGTGTTCCAACCAATGTCGACGCACACACCATACGGCTGTTGCGCGGTGCTGCCAGCTGTTGGACGTGACAGCTCGTTTCCGTATCAACACTCATGCCCTGAGTGAGTCACCTCGGCTACCAGCAAAGAAGACAGGGTTCGTGGTCATGGTGCGAATCAGGCAACGACAGGGGCGCCACTTCATGGATGAAGAGGGACGCATGTTCTGGATCAATGGTCCGGAAAACTTCTGCTATCTCTCAGAACAGCGTCAGTGGCGCTGCGGCCTGAGCTTTCAGGAGGTTCTTGACTGGAAGCAATGCGCTCCCTCAGGGCTGGTGAGTCAGCGCTTCAGCTCACTTCAGGCCGCCTGCGAGGCCTTCGAACACAACCAGGTTTTCTGGTCTCATGATCTCTACCTGCGTCGCATGGGCGACCAGATGGCCCTGCATCGCTCTGCGGACGATTACCGCCCCACGGTGATGAAGCTGGCTGAGGCTGCTGGCCGAGCAGTGAGACCAGCGCCCTGGAGCGGTCGGCCCTCCACCCCACTGAGTTGTCCTGTTCCCTTGGCCAACTCGAGCTCGAATCTGGCGGGTGATACGGGTGGCGATCTGGTGCATCCACGTCGCCGCCGGCGATCTCTCAAGGAGCCAGTTCACTGAGTTCCAGCCAACGTTCCTCACTGGTTTCGAGGGCTTCCAGCAGACTGGCCAGATCGTGGCTGAGGCTTGTGAGGTCTCCCTGGCCGGTTGAGATGGCCTGCTCCAGATCTGCTTTGCGCTGCTCCATCTCAGGCAGTTCACGTTCCAGTGATTCCAGTTCACGCGATTCCTTGAAACTGCGCCGACGAGGGCCTTGGCTCTGGTTCTTCGGGGCCTGGGCCTGGCTGGTTTGAACACTGTTGGAGCGGTTTCGATTGCTCTCAGCCGCAGCATTCTTTTCCTTGTCTCGGCGATGGTCGAGAAAGGCGCTGTAGTTGCCTTCGAATCGCTGCAGACGTCCTTCCTCGAAGCAGAACAGACGATCCACGGTTCGATCCAGGAAGTAGCGGTCGTGAGACACCACAACCACGCAGCCGCGGAAGTCTTCGAGCAGGTCTTCCAGAACGCTCAGCGTTTGAACATCGAGATCATTGGTGGGTTCATCCAGCAGCAACACGTTGGGAGCCTGGATCAGCATTCGACACAGACTCAGTCGGCGTCGCTCTCCGCCTGACAACTTGCTGAGCGGGCTGTGTTGCTGAGCGGGCGGAAACAGAAAGCGTTCCAGCAGCTGGGAGGCACTCAGCTGCTCCCCTCCCAGGTCAATCCGAGATGCGGCTTCCTCGACGAACTCGATCACCTTGCGCTCCAGGCCACGCCCTTCGGTGAGTGCATCGGTGTGCTGATCGAGATAACCGAGATGCACCGTTTCCCCAAGGCGAAGGCTGCCAGCGGTGGCCTGCCGCCGGCCGGCGATCAGGTCAAGCAGGGTGGATTTGCCGCTGCCATTCGGGCCGATGATGCCAACCCGGTCCTCTGGACTGAAGCTGTAGCTGAAATCCTTCAGCAGGACGGGCCCGTCTGCCTGGCCATCCGCGGTGACCATCAGATCTTCCGCTTCAATGGCGAGCTTGCCGATCCGGCGGCTGACGCTGCTCATCTCCAGCTGGCTACGATTGGTTTTCGAGGGCGCCGCCCGCATCGCCTCGATTCGCTGGATGCGTGCTTTCTGCTTGGTGCTCCGCGCTTTAGGGCCCTGGCGCAACCAGGCCAGTTCCCGTCGCATCACGCTTTTGAACCGGGCGGCTTCCGCCGCTTCTGAAACCTCCTGATCGGCTTTGCGTTGCAGATAGGCGCTGTAATTCCCGTCAATGCTGGAGGCTTGTCCCCTGTCCACCTCCACAATTCGGCGGGTCACACGGTCGAGCACGTAGCGGTCGTGGGTGACGAGCACCACAGCTCCCGGGTAGCGATCCAACCAGCTCTGCAGCCATTCCACCGCCGCTGCATCCAAGTGGTTCGTCGGCTCATCGAGCAGCAGCACATCAGGGCTGGCCACCAGTGCCGAAGCCAGTCCCACCCGCTTGCGATAGCCACCGGACAGATCCTCCACGGGGCGGTGAAGATCGCTGATTCCCAAGCGCTGCAGCACTTCCTGGCACTGCTGCTCAAGCCCCCATGCCGCTTCCTCATCCATGCGTTCGCTGAGGGCCCCAAGTTCCCGCATCAGCGTTGTGTCGTCCGGAGACTGGGCGACCGCTTCAGAGACCTCGCTGAAGCGCAGCAGCAGCTCCCGCTTTTCTCCACATCCGGCTAGGACCTGTTCGAGCACGGTGAGCCCTGGCTTCACCGTGCTCTCCTGACCGACCAGCTCAATTCTCAGACGCGAGGAGCAGCGCCGCTCTCCCCCTCCAAGCGGTTCCTTGCCTGAAAGCACCCGCAGCAGGGTGGATTTGCCCGCTCCATTCGGTCCGATCAGCCCAACTCTGTCCCCTTCACGAATGTGCAGCGTGAGGTCTTCGAACAGGGTTCGGATGCCGAAATCCTTGGAGGCCTCAACCAGGCTGATCAGACTCACGGGCCTGCGACCTCTCGCTGCGCGTCCAGGTAAGCAAACACGCTCTTGTCTCCCACATCGGCTGCTGCCTCCATGCCGAATTTTCGAACGGCAAGCACCACCAGCAGCAACCCCGCCAACAGCACCAGAAACCAGCAGGGGCCGTTGCCAATCAGCCCCAGCAACCGTCCGAGAAGAGCAACAGGAAGCAGCAGCGTGAGGCCGACGGCCTCCGGTCGCCGGAAGCAGAAGAATTCCTTGAAGCCGATTCCGGTGAGAGCTGCGAACATCGGCCCAACGGCGAGAATCCACAGCGGCTGGCTGGCCAGCGTGTCGAGAGCTGCACTGGTTGATCCCTGAAGCATGAGCACCAGCCATCCCAGGCAACCGAGCAGCCAGAACAGCTGCAGCGCCCGATGCAGCGGACGCAGGTAGATATGAATCCATTGGAGTGCCAGTCCGAGGCTGCCGCAAAGAGGCAGAAGCCACAGCCAGGCCCACTCACCGCCCGCCAGCCACCACTGCAGCAGGCCTGCACTCAGGGATGCTCCGCTGATCAGCAGGCAGATCCTGTAGCGCTGCACCTCCTCTCTGTCTGTCGAGGTGATGGTGAAGGGTCCATACATTCCGTCGAACTGGGGATCGGCGGTTGTCATGGCAAGGGAATGGTTCTGTTCACCAGTGTGCTCAGCTTCGGGCCGTCTGGAACGATTCCGCCTGGATTCAGGGGAAACAGAGCTCCGAAGTAGTCATGGCGCCAGGCCGCGGCGTCGCAGGTGGCCTCCACTCCGGGTAAAGACAGAAACCGTTGCCGCCATTTCCACAGCTCTGGAAGCATCCACAGCGGGCTGGCGCTGCATCCGAACAGAGGGGAATACACCGTCTCCCAGCGGATCAGGGTTGGAAACAGGCGCACATCGGCAAGGGTCAGGCTGGTTCCACAGAGCCACGGACCTTCCTGTCTGAGGCTTCGTTCCAGCACTTGGAGAGCATCGACCATGGCGGCACTTGCCCGGTTGTATGCCAATTGGTTTCGCGCGAAGCCGCAGCGGTAAACCCCGTCGTTCACGGCTGGCTGCAGAAGCTCCTGCCAGGCATCAATCCGTTGTTGCAGGTGTGCCGGAGCCAGGTTCGGTGCCTCAGGTCCGGCAGGCCACCGATTCAGCGCCAATGTCAGTGGTGTGCTGTCGTTGCCGAGAAGGTGTGGTTCGTGCTGTTCGTTGCGACCAGGGTCCACCAGCACTGGCACTGTCGCCCGCAAGCTGGGTTCCGCCCCGCAGCGGCGATAGAGCTCCAGCAGGCTGGAGCAGCCCAGCCAGCTGGGTTCCAGCCGCCATCGTCCTTCCTCGTGATCGGCCTTTGTGGTCATCACCTCGAGCGTGCTCTCAAGACCACGCAGTTTCACCATCAGCCAGGTGCGGTGTGCCCATGGACAGCTGCGTCCGATCAGCAGTCGTGGTCGACGGCCTGGTTCACGCCCCTGCAGATCTTCAGTTTCGGGGACCGATGTTGACATCGGTGCACTGTCCGGTCTCTGGTAGTTGCCTTGGTCATCCGCTGGCCCCAGCCCTGTCATCAGGCGTTGCCACTGCCACTGCCAGCCCTTTCGCACACTGCGAACGATCAGCGGAGGAATCGACATCACGGTTCCGTTTCAAGGCATTGTCCTTCAGGCTGTGGATGAGTGCAGCGACCTGATGACAAGCCCCCGAGTGCTGGTGGTGGCAGGTACCCATGGCAATGAAGTCAATGCTCCCTGGCTTGTGGAGCAATGGGGTTCTCAAAATGAGCTGATCGATCCGTGTGGATGTGTTGTCGAAACGGTGATCGGAAATCCCGACGCCCGTGCGGCTGGTCGTCGTTATTGCGATCGCGATCTCAATCGTTCCTTTCGCCCCGATCTGCTGCTGCAGAGCGAGACCCACCCCGAGCGATCTGATCGGGAAATGCTCAGGGCTCTGGATCTGTTGCGCGAGTTCGGGCCTGAGGGACAAAGACCCTGTGACCTGGTGGTTGACCTGCACAGCACCACAGCGGCGATGGGCAACTGCCTGGTGGTGTACGGCCGCAGGCCAGCTGATCTGGCCCTGGCCGCGCTTGTCCAGTCAGCGCTGGGGCTGCAGATTTATCTGCATGAAGCGGATGCCGCTCAGCAGGGTTTCATGGTGGAGCGCTGGCCCTGTGGGCTTGTGATTGAAGTGGGGCCCGTGCCTCAGAGCGTTCGTCGGCATGACATCGTGCAGCAGACGCGGCTGGCGCTTCAGGCGGTGTTTGAGGCCATTGCGGAAGTCGTCTCAGGCCAAGCCTGTTACCCAAACAAGCTGGTGGTCCACCGTCACCTCAAAAGCCTTGATCTGCCACGAGATGCTTCAGGTGAGGCGGCTGCACTGATTCACCCGCAGCTTCAGGACCGCGATTGGATTCCCCTGCGCTGCGGTGATCCGCTGTTTGTTTCGGCTCAGGGAACAACCATTGCCTATGAGGGGCCGGACGGAGCCATCCCTGTCTTCATCAACGAAGCGGCTTACGCGGAAAAGGCCATTGCCTTCAGCCTCACGAGCCGTGAGGAATGGCCCCTGTCCCAGAGCTGGACAGAGGCACTTGCTCTTTTGCTGACCGGGAATCAGCGTGGAGAACCGTTGTAGATGATGCTGAGGACACTGCGACCGTCAGGCGCGATTTGAATCTCGGTTTCCGTGGTGGCATCGCTGCCGTCTTCGGGCCAGCCAGGGGCTCCGCCAAGGAAGCTGAAGGTGTAACCACTTGGGGAGTCATCCACAAGACAATCTCCACCGCCTGAGCTGGTCTGGAACATGCAGGGCTGGGGGCGATAGACGCTGAGACCACCGTTTTCTGTCACCGCTGTGTTGCGCGCCAGGTTCAATGCGCGCACCTGGGAGGCTGGAACAGCTGCCTGTGCCATCACAGGGGCGCCTGCCAAAGCGCCTGTTCCAGCGATCACCGCCAGGGCAGTTAAGGAAGAGAGGTTCATGACCTTGAGGAAGACTCCCCTATCGGAGACAGAGCGCCAGCGTCTGTCAACTAATCCGTTGTGGTCTGTTGACCTCTGGATTCAGGGGATAGGGCCGTTGTAAGGAACTGCCAGGATTCTGTCTCCGTCTTGAGAGACGAGAACTCTTGTTTCCAGAGTGGGGCGGGGGGGTGATTCCTGCTCCCATCCGGGTGGACCGCCGGGGAAACGAAACAGAAACCCCTGATCTGATTTGGAGACCAGGCATGAACTTGCGCCTGTTTCATACATGCAGGCTGCGGCCCGGTAGGAGCCAAGGCCGCCGTTCAGGGATTCCGCTCTCATCCTTGCCAGGTTTGCTGCTTTGGGTTGTGCGAGTGGCAGGGCTGGTGCTGCTTTGATCGCGCCGATGCCCGCCAGGGAGAGAACAAGCCCGGTGGCCGCTGTCAGCAGTCGGTTCATGTGTTTTCTCGAGGGACCAACAGCCTGATGCCAATGGTCAGACAACGTGTTTCCGGCCTGTGGGAAGGCATGTCTGTCTGTGACTGTTGATCCCTTCTCGCTCTCATGCTTATCCACAGGCCCAGGTGCCCTGTTCGAGCGTGCAGGGAAGACTGCTCACCTGGCCGTTTTCCCAGTAGATCCTCAACCGGTCGTCGGCAGTGCCGCTGCGGAATGTGATCGACTTGATCGGCCCCGGTGGCACCCGCTCCCCACTGTCGTCGCTCCCTGGCATTTCCCTGTTGATCCTGCGTTCAAGCTGATCCAGGCGGCTGTTCAATTCACTGATCTGTCCATCGCGACTGTTGTCTGTTGCCGGTTGCTGGTCAGATCTCTGCTGACAAGCACTGATCAGAGCTGCTGCCATCACGACAGTGAAGGTCATGGCCAGCGATCGAACGGCGGGGGCTGAAGACGGAAGCATGACCGCGGCGGTGATTGATGGATCCAGTGTGGGTGTTCAGCCGGTTTCGACCAGTCGCTCACTCCAGTACACAACAGCGCCCTGAGCCTCCAGTTCATGACGCCTGTGGCGTGCATCCTTGGTGGGAACGGTTTCTTCAAGACGCTGCCCTGCGATTAACCAGCGAATCAGGACCACGAGCGTCTACCGAGACACAACCTGAGAATCTTAAGCGATTCTTTAGGGGGCGCTCCTTCTTCCCGGGAACGCCTGAGGAAGTTCTCAACGCTTCTTCACATGGGCTTCATAAAGCTGGCGACATCTTGCGCAATGTTGCTTTACAATCAGTGCTGGCAGGGCTTCCTGCCCTTCCGTAACCGTCTCCTCGGAGACATTCTTTCCCGTTCTCATGACCACCACCATTCAGCAGCGCTCCGGCGCGAATGGCTGGCAGTCCTTCTGCGAGTGGGTCACCTCCACCAACAACCGCCTGTATGTGGGCTGGTTCGGTGTGCTGATGATCCCCACCCTGCTGGCTGCCACCACCTGCTTCATCGTTGCGTTCATCGCAGCACCCCCCGTCGACATCGACGGCATCCGTGAGCCCGTCGCTGGCTCCCTGATCTACGGCAACAACATCATCTCCGGTGCTGTTGTGCCCTCCTCGAACGCCATCGGCCTTCACTTCTATCCCATCTGGGAAGCTGCCTCTCTCGACGAGTGGCTGTACAACGGCGGTCCTTACCAGCTGGTTGTCTTCCACTTCCTGATCGGCATCTTTGCCTACATGGGTCGCGAGTGGGAACTCTCCTACCGCCTCGGCATGCGCCCCTGGATCTGCGTTGCTTACAGCGCACCTGTGGCTGCTGCCTCCGCCGTGTTCCTGGTGTACCCCTTCGGTCAGGGTTCCTTCTCTGACGGCATGCCCCTGGGCATCTCCGGCACCTTCAACTTCATGTTGGTGTTCCAGGCTGAGCACAACATCCTGATGCACCCCTTCCACATGCTTGGTGTGGCTGGCGTCTTCGGTGGTTCACTGTTCTCCGCCATGCACGGCTCCCTGGTGACCTCCTCCCTGGTCCGCGAGACCACCGAGAGCGAGTCTCAGAACTACGGCTACAAGTTCGGCCAAGAGGAAGAGACCTACAACATCGTGGCTGCCCACGGTTACTTCGGTCGCCTGATCTTCCAATACGCGTCGTTCAACAACAGCCGCAGCCTGCACTTCTTCCTGGCTGCCTGGCCCGTTGTCGGCATCTGGTTCACCGCCCTGGGCGTGTCAACCATGGCCTTCAACCTGAACGGTTTCAACTTCAACCAGTCCATCCTTGATGGTCAGGGCCGTGTCCTGAACACCTGGGCTGATGTGCTGAACCGCGCCAACCTCGGCATGGAAGTCATGCACGAGCGCAACGCTCACAACTTCCCCCTCGACCTGGCTGCTGCTGAGTCCACTCCTGTGGCTCTGCAGGCTCCTGCCATCGGTTGATCTGGAATCAACCTGTTCCATCTGGAATAGCCAAAACGATTCAGGTCAACTGAATCGGAAAGCCCCCTCGTAAGAGGGGGCTTTTTGTTGTCTTCTGCTTAGATCACAGTTCCCCGCTGCCACTGCGGGCTTCTGCGGCGAGCCTGGGCAAATCCAGGAACATTGATCTGCGCAGGAAGGCCATCACCGGCCATGGACTGCATGGTGTTCAGATCAATGGTTGTTTCGCTGATCAGATCCGAAGGGCGAGACCACTCAAGAAGGGTCAGAGAGGGTGGTGCAGTGGCACCACTGCCGATGATCCGGCGTGGGCCGCTTCCCATCGCTCCCAGGCTGAGCAGGCGCAGTCCCATTGATTCAGAGGGATACCAGGCATGGTGATGGCCTGAGATCACCAGATCAACCCGGGCCCGCCGAAGCAGGCTGGCCAGTGCTTCCGGGTTGGCGATGCATTCTCCAGCGCGAGCCCGCCCTTCGCTGAAGGCTGTCAAGGGAAGGTGGCCCATCACCAGGCAGAGATCGTCAGGTTGGCGATGGGTGGAGTTCAGGGCTGCCTCGACCCACTGGCGTTGGGACGAATCAACGATGGCCGAAGAGGCATCGATGACGACTGCAAACAGTCCAGGACGTCTCCACACGTACTGAAAAGGAAAGTGCTCGCTCTCAATGAACCCGGATTGCAGATCTCCGCGATGCTTGCTCCAGAAAAGATCAACCTGCTTGCGCTCACGCCCGTAGATCCAGCGACCTTGATGTTGTTGACTCGACCCATCGTGATTGCCAATTGCGGGGAGTAAGGCAATCCCTGCTTTGTGAAGCGGTGTGCGAACCGATTGGTCAAAACCGGCCCACATCGCCTTGAGCTGGGCGTCTGTCAACGATCTTTTCTGGCCAGCCACCATGTCCCCGGCGCAAAGCACCAAGTCGGGTTGTTGCTGCAACAGCAACCTCACTCCCCGCTGTACTCCACTGCTGTAGTGCGTACTTCCATAGGCGCCGTTCAGGTCGCTGATGAAGCCCAGTTTCAAGGCCTTGGCTGTCTCATCGGAGGGAGGTCTCAGCGGTTGTGAGCCCGTTTTCCGGAGCAGGCCATCAATAGCGCTGCCTGAAACCGCTGCGCCAGCGATCAGCCTTAGAAAGTTGCGACGTCCGGTCTGCCTCATCTGCAGAGTTTATGGCCGGAATCAATTCACCGATGGCGTCAGTTCAAAGATAACTGCCTGAATCTTCACTTCTGAATTCCATTCAAGCAATGGTGACGAGATCGTTTTCATTTAACAAATTTGTCATGGTTCATCCAGCTGAACGTTTGACTTCTGCTGCAGTGGAGTGCTTTCCGTGTCGTCAGTTTCCGCTTGGTTGTTCTGTGCAGGTTGCTGGATTTCAGCGTCCATGGATTCCTGCGGTGAAGGGATCACCTTTTTCGGCCCCACTACATCCACAGCGGTGCGCTGGACCACGAGCTGGTAATGACCGCGAAGCAGTTTGTTGATCTCTTCCTGAACCAAGGTGACCTGTTTGTAGCTCGGAAGTTCAGGATCTGTCACACGAACAATGACTCGAATGATGCCTTCTTCTTTGTTTTTTCCATGGTCGTTTTTTCTCCAACCAATATCAACCTGTTCAACATCCACTAATTCCGGATCGCTGAAGGTAAGAGTTTCATTGACAAGAAATTTACGAACTGTTTGTTCCACCATGGACCGCCGGTTTTCCCGATTGGCTTGATTCAGTAATCCGATGAAGCTGCCTCCCAGGGGAATCAGCAGCAGGCCTGTCAGTGTGAAGCTGGCCGCACTGAGTTGGCTTCGGAGCAGCTCATGGCGGAATTCGGAGTCTTTCCAGGCCATCAGCACCAAACCGCCCGTGAGAATTCCAAGCAGGTTGGTGGTGAACAGCAATCCAGCTCCGAAGGCATCACTCCAGCTCTGGTGTGACAGCAACAGCCCCATCACGCAGACAGGAGGCACCAGGGCCACGGCGATTGCCGTCCCCGCCAGCGAACTCACGGCATCGCTGCGCAACTTGGCGTAGGTCGCCAGACCTCCGGCCACCAGTGCGATCCCCAGGTCGAGCAGGTTGGGTGATGTTCTGGCCAGAACCTCGGTGCCGAACTGCGGTAAGCCGGCCACGGAACCCAGCAGAAAGGAGAGCAGCGTGGTGCTTAAGACCCCTACCAGGAGGGTTCGCATTGATCGGCCCAGCAGTCTCACTTCGCCCAGCAAAATTGCGAAGGCGGCGGCCCGCAGGGGCATGATCCACGGTGCCACCACCATGCCGCCAATCACCACTGCAGTGCTGTTGGCGAGCAGCCCCAGGGTGGAGATCAGGCTCGCTCCAATGCTGAGCACGATGAACACTTCATCCAAGGTGGCATCGCTCATGTGGCTGCGATGCAGTTGTCTGATTTTGCGGCTGGACAAGCTGCCCGACTCCATGAACTCGCAATGGTCAGGGCAGTCTGATTGTTAGCGCTCGACTGTTCAGGATCTGGTGACGCTCAGATTTCCGATCCAAGGAATCGCCAAGTGGTCTCTGCTCTGCAGCTGTTCGTGACCTGCTCCTCTGTGTATCCAACACCTGAACCAACGCATCAATGAATGGAGTTCGTTCCGATGCTGTGGGTCGTTTTGTGAGTTGTTGATCTGAATCGTGAGCAGGCAGTCAGTGCTCCTGTGGCTGGCTCTTGACCAGCCGGCGGTGGTGAGAGTGATCGAGCCCTGGACGAAGGTCATGCGTATTGGCCAGCACCAATTTCCAAATCATTAAAGGTTTAATTGCTGTTGTAATGGCAGAACTCAGTGGCCTTTCCTTTAAATTGTGAGGCCGTCTTCCGTGCGATGTCTCCGTCTGACTTGTCTTCTTTGGAGTGGGAAGCGGATGGCGAAATGTCGGCTCAAGACACCTGGGACCTTGTAAGGCGATTGGCCAAAGTAGAAGAACAGGAGAAGGCCTCGAGTCTGTTGCAGTTGTCTTCAAAGCACAGCCATTCAAAGAGCAAAAAGCCTTGTTCCGGGGATTGAATTGAACTTGTTCGTAACGGTCTAAAAATCGATTTTCCCGGTTTTCTCTTGTGTGTTTCTTCGGAGTGAGATTCAGCCTTCTTCGGCTGTTTCAGGATTTGATCTCTTGATTGGATGATTTACTGTGCTCAGAGCCTTCCTAGGGTTTAGTTATTTGGCCGCAGGATTGTTGGATTGAGGAGTGGAATTATCTTTGAGTTTGACTTCGGTATTGCTATTTGTTTAGTGAATCTGATCTGTGAGATCAGAGGTGCGCGTTATTTACGCCGTTTCGTCAGATCACCAAAATCGTCATCATTGGGCTGCATGAACTGCCAGACGACTGGCACCGTGAACACCACAACAAGACCAATGGTGGCCCAAATCGCAACGGTGTAGTCGCCCATTTGATCGATTTCTGCAACGGTGACCCTAACGGGAAAGCGTCTGAGAAGACCATCATTTGCACCACTTGAATCCAGGTTGTCGACGAGGCGCGACGTGATTGCTTTGAAATTCGCTGCTTCCAAGTCCCTCGAGGCTCTCAGGACTTGCCCATCACTCTGGTGCGGAGGCCGGTTCTCTCGCCAGGGATTGTTCGGCCATTGCTTCCACGGTGCCCAGTGAATCGATTAAGCTTCAGGAACGTTGGCCCCAAGAGGGGCGCAGTCCGATCTCAAACAGGCAACGGGGTTTGAGGCGCTGTAGGAGGTTCTGATGAACACCCTCGCAATGATCAAAGAAAAAGAGCTCAGAGCTCGTCGTCTTCTTGACGCACAGCATTCTTTCGCTGCTTCGTCTGAAGGATCTGATTACACGTCCGCTCACCTGTCACCCACCAAGCTTGTGGATGCAGCAGGCTGAACGAGTGATTGATCTTTAATGCTGATCGCCCCGCCTATGCGGGGCTTTTGTTTGTCTGGAATCCGTTGCTTCAGTCGGAGCTGATAGGGCTATTGCCAGCTGGGTTGTCTCGGGTTGGAGTGCTTAAAACCCGTTGAAGCGAAGACACACTTCCAGTGCTCCGAGCCCGAAAAGGAACGTGCCACCAAGGAATGCCAATTCTTTTGAACTCTTGGCCATGGGTCGAAGGGCAGAGCCCCGAAATGATGTTGGGTCAAATCTAAAGGAAATCCGAAGATCCACCATTTCGAAAGATTGCCATTTCAGTGTTCGCGACAGCGCGCGTTGCACAGGTTCATGAAATAGGCGTCATAAACCCGTTGATTCTCGGATCCGCTTTACGGATTGAAATTCTTCTTAGAAGGAATAACCGAAGAGCCCCTTCCTCCTGATCGGTTGGTCGACTCCAAGCCCTCTGGCGCAAAAAAACCTGCTGCAGCCGAAACAGTCGACTGCAACAGGGTTCAACACCGAAGCCGATGACCTGACTTGAACAGGCGACCCACGCTTTACGAAGGCGTCCCCGAGCCCAGTCATTGCAAGGGGTTTCTAGTCAGGGACTGGATTTCTGCTCTCACCCTTTTGCAGACCTGTTTCAGGCTTCTGCAGCACTTTGCAGTCCGGGCTGATTTGCCGGTCTGAAGGTGCCCAGGTCATCTGCATCCAAGCGTCCAGCACCATTGCCAACATCACTCGTTTGCTGGTCGATGCCATGTGGGCCAGCAACAAACGCAGTATGACCGCCGCTCCCTCGGGGTCGCTTGCGGCCAGTGCATTCAGAAATGGCCCTTCGATTCGTTCCAGATCAGCCAACCCCTGCAGACACGTCAGTTCGACTTTCGGGCTGGTGGTTTCTGTTATGAACAACTGATTGCAGGTTCCAGTTTGCCCAGCATTCGCAAGGCCGTTTCGCCATCGTGTCGGGATGCCAAACAAGGACGACCCACTTGAGCACCGCCAACTTGTTTAGTGACGAAACTGCAGTATTGGTGGAAATGCTCAGGCGTTATCAATGAACCCTTTACGGCTTGTACTGATCGCTGCTGCTAGCTCTTGCTCGGTTTCTGTATCTGCCGCACGTCCCATCATTGGATTTCATGGAACATGCACTTTCAATGGCGTTTCAGAGGCGTGTTTCGTACGAGAAAGCACCAGCGAATTTGAAGTGACATACGCCTCTGATAACAAGCGAGTCATCTATGTGAAGCCTGCCGGTGGGGATGTCTCAGTTGTAAGCGATGGCAAGGTTTTTCCCGCTACGTGGCAGGTTGATCGAAATAGGGACTTGACCATCTTTCGCACCAAAAACGGTGTTACTGAGATCCCCCATCGCAAACCCTCAAAGGCACGCTGACTCGCCATCGTGTTCGGATGCCAAACAAGGACCGCCCACTTGTTGATCGCTACGCACCAAAGACGGTGTCGGCTGGTTGATGAATGATCAGGAGCAAAAGGTCTGCCGGTTCAAAAACGACATGCCGAGTCAACACGCGCAGTGGGTCGTGGTTGAAACCAGGCCATTACGCGGCAGTGGTCAACCAGTCATTAGGCGGATGCTCAGGCACAACGCCATCGAAGCCTGGGAGACCATGCAGAAGTCAGGCTGGTGGAAAACGGTGTCAGCCCAGGTGGTGATGTCGATCCCGCAGCGTGCGGGGTCAGTGAATATCAAAATCCGTCCCATGCCTTCTAGCAGGTGCCAGAAGTGCTGTGATCTTGAAGGAGTTGAGGGGCCAAGTGATTGCTAACTGCAGCCTGGGTTTCTTTCGCGACCTATACAGAAATACTCAAATTTTGAATAATATTTGGCTGATTTCGGCCAGTCTCCTTCGCTTACGTCAATGCATGGCGTGTCTTTAGATATTTGATATCCCTGCATGGCAGCCCTAACCATTGAGTCACAGTGGTTGGGATCCTGTTGAGCCGTTGCTGGCTGTGCTGCAAGCAAGAATGGCAGTAAAAGCAGGAGTCGTTTCATGCCATTAGTGTCGCAGATACCACGCTTAAAGCCTGAAATGAATTTGTTTCTTGGTGGGCAGACCATCTGACCATCGCCCGAGTGTGTAAAGCAATCGAAGCCTGGGAAACGATGCAGAAGTCAGGCGGGTGGAAACATTGTCAGACCAGGTGGTGACGAAGGTCTGACACATTCACCAGAAGCTCACCAGAACCTCCTGGGTTCTACACCAGTGCCGTGTCGTGGGGTTCACCAGTAGAGCTGTGATCTTGAAGGAGTCCAGGGGCAACACACCCCAAGATTCACTTTTTAGAACCATGACACAAGAACAACTCACAGCTTTCCTGGCTTACGCAAAAGGCGACACCAGCCTTCGGGAGAAGCTCGCAGCAGCTGCGGATTTTGATGCTGTTGCTGCTATTGCCAAAGAAGCAGGTTTCAGTATTTCTGCTGATGAATTTAAGAAGGCTCAATCAGAAGTTTCTGAAGAAGAGCTGGAAAACGGTGCCGGGGGGGCGTCGATTTTGTCTGCGAATACTAAGTGTTTTATTTGTGTGACTCCGTGTACCTATTTGTCTGGATGCTTTGATGCCTAAGTTTTTCTTGAGCCTACACACTCAAAGCCCCTGCTACCACAGGGGCTTCTTATTGCTTCAATAGCCCAACTAATCCCACAAATCAGCCTTCAACACCTGGCACGATTGAGCGCAGTAATTATTAGTTAATAACAAGTCGCCGTCGCTGAAAGGGTGGTGAATGCGCATCCCCCAAAAGGAGCAAAGTCACTTCTGCCCGTAAAGCTCCAGCCAATCCGTGGCAACCACGCCACCATCAATCAGTTGTCTGCACCGGTGCCGTGCAGCGTTCTTTTCAGCCTGGGTGTGCAGTGATTCGTTGGCTCGTAACTGACTCCACCTGCTTTTTTCCAGAATTTCGTTTTCCGCTTCTGCCCTGGCCTTTGGCGCTGGTGGCCTTCGCCTGCGCTTCGGCGGCATCAGCCCAAACTCTCCAATGGGTCGCGTTCTGATTGCTCCACCAGCCAAGCCATCAACCGCTGGTGCTCTGCTTCCAGGCCATCAGCCCCTTCCTCCCGATCGATTGGTCGCCTCCAAGCCCTCTGGTGCAAAAAAACCTGTTGCAGCCGAAGCAGTCGACTGCAACCGGGTTCAACACCGAAGCCGATGACCTGACTTGAACAGGCGACCCACGCTTTACGAAAGCGTTGCTCTACCGGCTGAGCTACATCGGCGACCCTAGGAAATTAACATTTGGGTTCACGCAAACAGCTTTTGAGCGCTGAATCGGAGGGAAATCAGGGATTGGACCCGGCGATGCGGGAACGGCTGCTGCGTGAATCACGGACTCCCTGGCGGGGGCTGCGCCGATTGCTCTGGATCGCCTTGTTCGCTTCCGGAGGTCTTGGCCTCTTCGTGATGAGTTTCAGCATCAGTGCTGGTAACAGTGCCGTCGGCACTGACCTGGCCATCCAGGTCGGGGCTGTGGTCCTCTTCGGCGGCTTGCTCTGGTTTGATCGCGACAGGGGCAACGGCTGAAGTTGGTTCAGCTTCGCTCTCTGCCGAGCTGTCTTCGGCCCTGCTTGAGCTGTCTTCAGATAAGTCCTCTTCAGCCGTTGCTTCAGCGGTTTCTAATTGGGGTGTAGGTACTGAATCGGCAGCTGACTGTTGAATGGATGGCTGATCAGTTTCAGCATCACTGCCTCCATCAACGCTGTCAGCACCGTTCTGGTCATGCTGCTCGTCGTTGCTTGGTTCGTTGAGTGGTTCTTGCTCCGTTTCGTTGGCTTCGAAGTCGGCAGAGGCCACATCGCTTTCAGACTCTTGCTCGTCTGCCGCGATCACCTCTGGCTCCTGATGGATCGCTTCAGGCACGTCCTCCTGGACGATCTCATCGCCATCGATTTCCGCAGGCTCCGGTTGGGGATCGGGTGCTGAATCGGCAGCTGACTGTTGAATGGATGGCTGATCAGTTTCAGGATCACTGCCTGCATCAACGCTTTCAGCATTGTCCTGGCCATGCTGCTCGTCGTTGCTGGGCTCGTTGAGTGGTTCTTGCTCCGTTTCGTTGGCTTCGATGTCGGTAGAGGCCACATCGCTTTCAGACTCTTGCTCGTCTGCCGCGATCACCTCTGGCTCCTGATGGATCGCTTCAGGCACGTCATCCTGGACGATCTCATCGCCATCGATTTCCGCAGGCTCCGGTTGGGGATCGGGTGCTGAATCGGCAGCTGACTGTTGAATGGATGGCTGACCAGTTTCAGCATCACTGCCTGCAACAACGCTGTCAGCACCGTTCTGGTCATGCTGCTCGTCGTTGCTTGGTTCGTTGAGTGGTTCTTGCTCCGTTTCGTTGGCTTCGATGTCGGTAGAGGCCACATCGCTTTCAGACTCTTGCTCGTCTGCCGCGATCACCTCTGGCTCCTGATGGATCGCTTCAGGCACGTCCTCCTGGACGACCTCATCGCCATCGATCTCTGCAGACGCCGGCTGGGGATCGGGTGCTGGATCAGGCACTGTCGGATTGAGGTCGTGATCTCCCTTGCCGCTGGAAGATGTCTGGGTTGACTGACCAGGTTCAACGGTTGCCTCCCATCGCAGAGTGGGCAGTTGCAGAAGTCCCAGGCCCAGGGAAAGGTGGTTGGTCTGCAGGTCAGCGGCGTTGATCGGTGTGAGGTCTGTGAAGGCCTGATCGCTGCGCGTCAACAGCCAGATGGCCTGAACAAGTTGTTGCCATTGCCAGAGCATCAGAGCCAGCAATGGAGCTGCGATCAGCAAAGCCGTGAGTCGACTGCTGTCGCTCGTTGGCGAAAGCTCAACCACCAGCAGTGCTGAACGGTCAATCCACCAGAACAGTGCCAGCAACAGGGCAATGCCGATGACCAGAGCTGCTTTCAGCCCAAGTGGCTGCTGAGCGGCGCTTAGGCGACGTTGATCAATACTTCGTTTCGAGGCTGGTATGCGCACCAGGAGCAGTGAGGCCCAGTCGGGCGAGCGCCGCCAAAGCAGCACGCCGGGTGCAACCACCGCAAGGCCCCAGATCAGCAGACGCTCGAGGGCTGGGGCTGGACCGAAAGCAGGGCCGGCGAGCACGAGTCGAAGCAGCTCGAGCTCCAGTGGAATGACGGCTAGCGCCATCAACTGAAGCCAGAGCAGTGGCTCTCGGCGGCTGATCATCAGGTGGTGAGCTTGCGGCGCTGCGTGACCATTTTGAAGGCTTCGATGCGATCGCCTTCTTGCCAGTTGGCAAAGCGATCGGTGCCCACACCACACTCGAAACCGGTGGCCACTTCCTTGACGTCGTCTTTGTTGCGACGCAGTGAGTCGAGATCGCCCGCATAGACAATCTCTTTGCCGCGGTGAACCCGAACCTTGCAGTTGCGCTGAATCTTGCCGGTGGTGACATAACAACCGGCCACAGCACTTTTTCCGATGGTGAACACGGCGCGGACCTCAGCTTCACCCAGGGCTTCCTCGACAAGCTCGGGTTCGAGCAGACCTTCCATCGCCAGCTGGATGTCTTCCAGCAGCTTGTAGATCACGTCGTAATCGCGCACATCCACACTGTTGGCATCAGCGGCCTTTCTGGCGCCTGAGGCCATCGAGGTGTTGAAGCCGATGATCACAGCTCCGGAAGCCGCTGCGAGGTCCACGTCGGTTTCGGTGACTTCCCCAGGTGCTGACAGCAGAACCCTCACCTGGACTTCGTCCTTGGGCAGCTGCTCCAGAGAACCGAGAATGGCTTCGACAGAGCCCTGAACGTCGGCCTTGAGGATGAGGTTGAGTTCCTTGAGCTCGCCCTCATTGGCCTGGCCAGACATCGCGGTGAGTGAGACCCTGCGAGACGCCATCTGTTGGGCAAGGCGGGTTGCTCGGGCGTCGGACGCTCGATCGCCGACAACGGCCCGTGCGGACTTCTCGTCGGCGTAGACCTCGAACTCGTCACCGGCGGTGGGGACCTCGCTGAATCCGAGAGCTTCCACCGCGAAGGACGGCCCGGCGTCCTTCAGGCGAATGCCTGCGTCGTCGACCATCGCCCGTACTTTCCCAAGCACAGGACCTGCCGCCACCACATCGCCTGTTCGCAAGGTGCCGTTTTGGACCAGCAGGGTCGCCACAGGGCCCTTGGCCTTATCCAAGTGCGCTTCGATTACCGTGCCGCGGGCCATGCGATCGGGATTGGCCTGGAGGTCTTCCACTTCGGTGACCAGCAGCAGCATTTCCAGCAGCTTGTCGATGTTTTCTCCCTTGATGGCGCTCACCGGCACCATCACCACATCACCGCCCCACTCCTCTGCCAGCAGGTTCTGTTCAGACAGCTCCTGCTTGACGCGGTCTGGAGAAGCCCCTTCCTTGTCGATCTTGTTGATGGCCACCACGATCGGCACTTCTGCAGCGCGCGCGTGGCTGATGGCTTCCAGGGTCTGCGGGCGCACGCCATCGTCGGCTGCCACCACGAGCACGGCGACGTCGGTGACCTTGGTACCCCGTGCACGCATCGCTGTGAAGGCTTCATGGCCCGGTGTATCAAGGAAGGTGAGCTTTCGAGCCGCGTTGTTGTGTTCGATCTCGACCTGATAAGCACCGATGTGTTGGGTGATACCACCGGCTTCTCCAGCAGCAACCCGTGCTTTGCGGATTGCATCGAGAAGACTGGTTTTGCCGTGATCGACGTGGCCCATCACGGTCACCACGGGCGGTCGTCTGATCAGGTGTTCCCGATCCGCCTCTTCGATCATTTCGACCGTCTTCTTGGCAGCCTCCTCCACGTCGTCCTGCAGGACGGGCACTCCGAACTCTTCGGCCACCGTTTCGATCGTTGGCATGTCCAGGGTCTGGGTGACCGTGGCGATGATCCCTTTGAAGAAGAGGGATTTGATGATTTCTGAGCTCTCCACGCTGAGCATGTCGGCGAGCTCCTGCACCGTGAGGTTGTCCTCCGGAACAACAATCATCTCTGGCCTCACCTGCTTGGCTTCGCGAGCTGCGCGCAGTTCCATGGCCCTGCGCCGCTGACGCTGGCGGGCTGTTTCCTTGCGCCGTTTGCGCATGGCCGCCACGGGCTTGGGCGTGCTCCGCTGCTGGGATTTGGGCTTGGCGGGACGAGCCAGGCTCGCCGACAGCACCATGTTTTCCTGCTCACCGGCGAATCCACCGGTTTGCGCGGCCAGGGAATCATCGTTCTCACCGATGATGTGAACCTTCTGGCGTTGCTTCTGAGGAGAGCGATTGCGCAGAGCTTCGAGTTTTGCGCTGTCATCCCAGTCAGGACGTCCCGGACGACGCTGACCGCCAGGGCCTGCTCCAGGACGGAAGCCCGGACGGCGTGGGGCCGTTGCGGGGGAGGGAGTGGGTCGATTGACCGGAGGTGTTGCCTTGGGGCTGTCACCGCGGGGTGAGACAGGGGTGCCGTCGGGACGGCGCGGGGGTGGAACAGCTGGCCTGCCTGTGGGCTTCTGCAGCTGCATGAGCTCACCAGGCGCCACCGGCTTGCGCATGCCCGGTGGCATGGCAGGTCGGTTGGAGCCACCAGCTCCGCTGCGAGGACCAGCTGTGCCGGGCCTTCCGCCATCGCTGCGATTGCTGTTGCTGTCGCGACGGATCGGTTTGCCGACCAGTTCAAGGGTGCTGCCGGGGCGTCCTGCTCCAGGGCGTCCTGACGGTGACCCCGGACGAGAGGGTGCACCGGGGCGTTGTGCTCCAGCTGGCCGCTGTGGCGAGCCGGAACGCTGACCACCGGGAGCGCCGGGTCGGGGAGCGCCGGGTCTTGAGGGAGCGCCTGTTCCTGGGCGCTTCGGTTGAGGACGACCCACCAGTTCCGGCTTGGCCGGTCTCTGCGGGGGTGGCACCGTTCGGTTTACCGGTGACTTGGGTTGGGGACGCCCTGGCGGTGGTTGCGTCGGACGCGCACCCCCTTCGCTCGGTGCCCGACGGATCGGAGCCGTGTTGCGGGGTTTGGATGCTGAGGAGGGTGAGGGCGCACTCGGTCTGGCCGGCGGGGAAACCGGTCGGCTGGCGGTTCGACTCGGGGCAGGGGCCGCAGCTGGCCTGGGTGTTGGCTGCTGAGGTGCCTGGGATTGGCGTTCAACCGGTTTCTGAGGAGGCTGCTTCTGAGGGGGCTGCTTTTGAGAGGGTTCCTTGCGAACCAGCGTCTGTGGTGGAGCCACCGGTTTCTGTGGTGCTGCCTTCTGGGGAGCGGCGGCCTGAGGCGCGGAAGGTTTCGCGGGCGCGGCGGGCCGTGCAGGAGGTCGCTGGGGCGATGCGGCAGCACGGATCGGTGCGGCCGGAGCCGGCGCTGGTTTCGGCTGCGCTGGCTTGACCGGTGCAGAGGCATCAACTCCAGCGGCCTTCTTGACCGACAGGATTGATTTTCCTGGTGCGGGCTTCGAGGGGGCTGCAGCCGCGCGGGGGGCACCTCCGCTTTTCAACATTGTGCGGATCTTGCCTGCCTCGGCTTCGCTGATCGAGCTGCTGTGGCTCTTGGCCGCAATGGACAGCTTCTCAGCGGCATCCAGCACGTCTTTGTTGTCCAGGCCAAGGTCCTTGGACAGCTCATAGATTCTGACTTTGCCGCTGCTGGTCATTCAGGTCTCCGGTCGGTCCGGGCACGGGGTGCTCGGGGCACCACACAAGGTGGGGCCAGTGTTCATCTTGCCTCAGCGTCTGATTCCTTGTTTGGTTTCAGTCGCTGTCTCAGCTCCTCAATCGCGCTGTCGGGCACCTGACATCGCAGGGCTTTGGGCAGGCGTTTTCGGCGCTGTGCTTCCTCAAGACAGCTCTCCTTGCGACAGAGATAGGCGGAACGCCCCATGCCCTGATCGAGGAGAACCCCATCCTGATGGTCGCGGATGACCCGCCAGAGGATGCTGCGATCAAACAGCTCTCGGCAGGCGACGCACCGGCGCAGGACAGGGCGTGAGGTGTTCACCGGGCTCCTTCCTCGTTGGAATCACTGACAACCTCTTCAGTCTCAGTGTCTCCGGCCTGGTCTGCTGAGGCTTCCGATGCCTCGACTTCCGATGCCTCGGACTCAGCTGACTCCTCGTAGGTGTCAGCGTCTGCCATGGCTTCTTCCGTGACTTCGCCGTACTCCTCCTCGTCTTCCGGCAGGGGATACAGCTCACGCAGACGGGCATCCTCTTCGGCTCGCGCGGCCTGCTCGGCGGCAAGTCGTTCTTCTGCTTCACGCTGCAGTGCTTCTTCCTGCTCGCGTTGAGCGATCAATTCAGAAACAACAGCATCCTCAGCGGCCTGGTCGTATTCGCTCGCATTCTTGATATCGATCTTCCATCCGGTCAGTCGAGCAGCCAGGCGCACGTTTTGACCTTCGCGGCCAATCGCCAGGCTCAACTGATCCGGTGGGACCAGCACATGGGCATGCTGGCCGACAGGGTCGACCAACCGAACCACATCAACCCTGGCAGGGCTAAGGGAGTTGGCGATGTACTGGCCAGGATCTTGCGACCAGCGGATCACGTCGATTTTTTCTCCTCGGAGTTCATTCACCACCTGCTGAATCCGGGATCCTCGGGCGCCAATGCAGGCTCCGACAGGGTCCACTTCTCGCTCGATGCTGTCCACAGCAACCTTGGTGCGGGGACCAACGGATCGCGATGGGGGATTGGCTTCCCGTGCTACGGCGACAATGCGCACCGATCCTTCCTGGATCTCAGGAACTTCGTTCTCGAACAAGTAGACGACGAGGCCTGCGTTGGCTCGGCTCACGAACAGCTGCGGTCCCCGCCTGGGTACCTCGCTGACCTCCTTGAGGAAGACCTTGAAGGTGGCATTGGCGCGATAGTTGTCATTCGGCAGTTGATCACGCCTCGGCAGCTCCGCCTCCACTTCCGGGCGCCCGAGCCCTGAACTCACAGCCATGATCACCGACTGGCGTTCGAAGCGGATCACGCGGGCCGTCAGAACCGGATCCTCAAGGTCGGCGAATTCCTCCTGAATCATCCGCCGCTGTTGATCGCGCAGCTTCTGGGCCAGCACCTGTTTGGTTGTGGCTGCTGCCATGCGCCCGAAATCCTCTTTTTCCGGGGTCACATCCAGCACCACCGTGTCGCCGGCCTGGGCGTCTTCAGCCACCTGCATCACCTCAGCCAGAGCGATCTGGTGGTCTTCGCTCTCCACCTCCTCCACGATGATTTTGCTGGCGAGCACTCTGTAGCCCTCTTCCTCCAGATCGAGCGCCACATCGAAGTTGCTGAAGTATTCCTCGTCGAACGGGTCTTCTCCGATGCCCAGATAAAGGGTGCGGCGGTAGCGCTCATAACCCTTGAGAAGGGCCTCCCGCAAAGCGGCCTCCACCACCTGAGGAGGAAGCTTCTTCTCCTCACTGATGTCTTCGATCAGGTTGCTGAGGCCGGGAAGAAGAACGAGTGCCATGGCGGTGTCGAGGAGGAATGAAGGAGAGGAAAATCGAGGGCGGTTGTGATCTGTTCAGCCTGTGGGGCTTGTCAGCTCAACGCTGATCACCGAATCCCTCGGGATCCGTTTGACCCGGCCACGGATGTTGATCTGCACATGGTCTTCGGTGCGTTCCAGCAGGGTTCCCGACAGACGCTGCTCCCTGCCTTCGTCATCCTTGTGGATGACATCAACGGGAAAGCTCCGGAAGGTCTGAAAGTCCCTGTCCGACTGGAGCCAGTCCCCGATGCCGGGGCTGCTGATCTCCAGAACATAGGCCTCCGTGAGCAGCGCAGCCTCTTCGATGGCTTCTCCCATCGGCGCACTGAATCCCGCGCAGTCATCCAGGGAGACGTCATCTCCGTTACTGCGACGAATCTGGACCTGAAGAGTCATCGGTTGCAGATGCGCGAGCATCTGCACGCTGACCAGTGCAAATCCATGGCGTTCAGCCGTGGCCTTGGCCAGAGAGGTGAGATCCGGCAGAAGTGGATGGGGCAAGGGCGCGGCAAGGGTGGTCTCGGGCTCTGGCCCGATGGTGGATGCATTGATCACCCTCCCGGAGAGAGGATCTCACCAGGCCGTGGATTCAATTTAAAGGATTGCCGAACCCCCGCATCGCCGGCCCAAACAGTCAGGGATCTGATGCGATGGCTCTTCAGGGCCCGGCTGCGGTTTCCAGTTTTTCCAGCAGCACATCCACAGGGATCTGACTGGAAAAGCGACAGGCGCAGGTTTCTGTTGCATCCAGACTGCCGTGCTCCCAGTATTTGTTGCTGCCGGTTCCACCTCCGCAGAACCCGTAGTACTCGCACTCCTGTTTGCAGCGCTTCATCCCAGAAGACATGTCGCGAAGCAGTTTTTGAAAAGCTTCCGTCTGGGTGGCCTCCATCAGCGAGACATCGCGGATATTGCCCAGATTGAAGAGGCCATAGCGCTCGGTTTCGACCGACAGCAGCTCAGGATCGAACGTTGAGAAGTTGCCTTTGGCGTCCACGCTGAGAATCGCGTAAGGACGGTTCATTTCGTTCTGCAGCAGGCGTTGGCCTCCGGCGATCATGCCCATGACCTGGTCGAATTCACGAACCTGGATGGGGAAACCATCCCTTTCATTGCACGCCCAGAAACGTGAAAGGAACTCTCTGTAGAGCTTTTCCTTCAACAGCCCCTGCATGGACGAACTGGTGTGCACTCCCTCCTGCTCCTCCACGTTGAATCCGAGCTGATGAATCCCTTCATCCCGGAAGAAGCGGTACATCCGCTCCGGTTGTTCCAGAGCATCAGCGGTCAGAACGGCAATGGCATGGAAATCGATGCCGCGCTTGCGCAATGTGCGGATACCGCGCATGGTCTGGGCATAGGAACCCTTGCCGTTTCTGAAACGTCGGTGGCTGTCGTGAATGTCCTCAGGACCGTCGACACTGACTCCGACAACGATCCCGTTGCGCTCAAAGCAGTCACACCAGTCTTCGTTGATCAGCGTTGCATTGGTTTGCAGGTGTTGTTCGATCACCACCCCCTGCTCCTGCAGACCTGCGGTCTGGCGCTGGATCATGGCGCTGGCCTCGTCATAGAAGCTGGTGGGCAACGTCAGCGGCTCACCGGCGTGCCAGAGGATCGAGAGATGGGGACCCCAGAACGGGCTTTCATAAACCCTCTCCAGCAGCAGGGGTAACTGCTGCTGAAGGTTGAACACATTGCGCCGCTGGCGATCCGGGAGGTAGCAATAGCTGCAGTCGAGGTTGCAGAGCGACGTCGATTGGATCACCAGCAGACCGATCGGGCCGTAGTCGGAATGGTTCACCAGTTGGCAAATCCACCGCGGTAGCCGTTGGCGAAGCCGCCGCCACCGTTACCCCAGGCTCGGCGGCGTGCCCCGCCGTTACCCCAGGCCCTGCCGCCACCGTTACCCCAGGCGCGAGCGATCTCTTCGTCACTGAGAACGCCATTGCGTTGCATCACCGCCCAGGCTTCGGGGCTCATGCGCTCGATCCGCTGTTCGAGAGAGTTACCCAGGTCAGGTTCGTTGTGCACTGCGGCTCTGGAGGATTCGCAGAGCACCGCACTTGTTGCCAGAACGGCGGCGAAGGTGAGAAGGCTTGTTTTGTTCATGGGTGAGAGAAACGAAGGATCAATCAGAAATCAAGGTCAGGACTGAGGCTTGAACTCGGCGGCAGTGGAGAGAACGATCGTGAAGAACGTGCTGATCTGTTCGTCCTTCAGGCCCACGCTGCTGTCGGTGCCGATCCAGGTATTGATGGCTGAGCGGACTCCGTCGTCGTCGTTGATGTAACCCGAGAGCAGCCTGCCGATGCCCAGATTGCTGATGTTGAGGAGATGGGGTGTGGTGTCTGCCACCACGCAGCCCACGCCGGAGCGGGCATAAGGCCTGTCGGGAACCAGAGAGGAACCAGGTGCCGTTGCGGCCTTGTTGGCCCTCAACCAAAGGCTGTCGCCGCCAAGAATCTCAACGTTGCCATCCTTGACAGCTGCCAGGGCTTCATCGGGCGTGTCGAAGAACTGGAGCTTGGCGTCGTCCACTGCATCGGCTAGCACAGTGGCGGCCATGCTGTCCTTCACAACACCGACCGTCTTGCCGTTCAGGCTCTTGGGTGTGCCATCGATGCCTGCTGGGGCCAGCAGCCTCACGCCACCAACAGAGAAGGGCAGTGTGTAGGTGAGCGAGCGCTGTCTCTGCCAGGTGAAGGCCACACCGCAGGCGATGTCAGCAGCACCTGATCGGATCATGTCCAGGCCTTCGCGGGCAGAACTCGCCGCAACCGGCTCGATGCTGACGTCTTTGTCCTTCTTCTTGGGCGACACATTGATCTGATCGCGAATCGCCTCAAGAACCACGAACGACAGTCCGTCGTAGTTGTCGCCGTCTTTCTTGACCATCGGTAATGAATCACCAATGACCACAGCTCTCAGCTTGCCGGTGTCATAGACACTTTTGGCTGCTGAACTCTTGGACGCGTTGTCCGCTGCAGGCTTCTCGTTCTGACAACCCACAAGGGCAATGGTGGAAAGAGCGAGCAGGCCGGTTGCGGCCTTCTGGATCAGGCGCATGGTGATGACACCGTCGGATCGGTTTGACACACCACTAGGCACAGCTTGCGGAAGCGACCAGTTCGAAAAATTGGAAACCTGCCCGATCCGGATCAGCCTGCGGGGCATGATCCTGTTGTTCCGACCGCTGCCGACTGCTGAGCATGGAGTTGATCAGTGCTGATCACGATTGATGAGTCCTTCCGCCTCCTGAGCCAACATCTGCGGGATCTCACGGGCAGATATCGCATTCTTGTGGCCACGGCCAATCGTCCTTATGCCCTGGCGCTGGCCAGTCTCTTCGCTCTCCAAGGCCCTGACCAAGACTGTCCTCTGATCGGCATCGCTTCGACGCGTGAGGAGGCTTTGTCCTGTCTCGATGCAACCAGCGAACCGGTGCTGGCCTTTGTCAGCGAGCAACTGGAGGAATGCAGGGGGCTGGATCTGGTGGCTGACCTCAAGCAACGATCGGTGCCGGAGTCTCCGATTGCCACGGTGTTCACGCTGAAAGGAGCTGATCCCACCCTGATGCGCGAGGCCCTCGCCAGTCCTGCGGATGTGGTTCTCACGCGACGCAGCCTTGACCTGAATTCAATTGCCAACGCGATGCAGGCCATTCAGGCCGGCGAACGCTTTGTCGATCCGTTCATTCCCTATGCCATCTGCCACAGAGATCCCCGCGACGCTCATGCTTTGTCGGATCGCGAACGCATGGTGCTGACCCTGCTCTGCGACGGCATGACCAACAAAGAGATCGCTGATCAGCTCTCGATTGCGGAAACCACTGCACGAGGCCATGTGCAGTCGATCATGCGCAAGCTGAATGTGAAGGACCGCACCGCAGCGGCAGTGGAAGGAATCAGGCGCCACTGGGTTGACTGAAACGATCCAAACAAGCAATTGGTTTGATGACTGGTGTGACTCAATAATTTCTGGGGTGTGAATCAGAGATGAATCTGTCGCTTGGATCTGTGTCTGAATTTAACTGAAAACCCTAGAAATGAAGGGTTCTGTATTTCATCGGCAGCAGCAATGATTCAACTGCCCCACACACTTGATCCATGGCAACTTTTGCTATTGGTGATTTCAGTCAGGACATTCGCGGATTTGATCCTTTGAATGACAAGCTTGACTTCGGCAATGTTTCTGTCCACAGCCTGATTCTTGGTCAGGATGAGAATGGTTTTGCCACGATCGTGTTCCCTTGGCAGTCAGACCAGTTTCAGCGAATCCTCGGCACTGATGGTATGGGCATCCGCTGGAGCGATCTGAGTGTCGACAATTTTGCCCCGGTTGCGAATGAACATCTTCGGCAGGATATCGGCGCTGTTCTGTCCTGGGAAAATCAGACTGGGCCGGCCTTCGATGATGCTGGCTCAAGCAGTCAGAACACTGTTTATATTCGATCTCACCAGAAAGACAGCATCACAAGGGTTGATGGCTTCAATCCTTTGACGGACAAGATTAACTTTCTCTATTTCGGCACCCGTGAGCGATTGACAGTTGAAAATGTTGGTGCCGATCTGCTGATCAGTTCGGAGCCGAACGGTCAGCAATTTCTTTTCACCGGGATCCAGAAGGAAGACCTGATTGGTGCCAACCTGGAGTTTCATTTTGACCAGATTGAGGAGGACCTTCTTGATCGAGCCTTCGGCTTCAGTCCTGAGCAGCTTGCGTTGGTTGATCGCACAACTCTGATCACTCCCGAGGGTGGTTTGACCGATGGTTCGCAAACCCGTCCTGGGGAATTTGTCACCGCTGCTGGAGAAGCTCCCGGTCAGCCGACATCACTCGATGAAAGTGATCGTTTGATTCAAGAACGAGCTGATCAATCTGAAGCGTCCGAGGCGATGCCCATGGGCTCTGGATCTCAGCAGTCTTCCACCGGCATGAATGACATGCCAATGACGATGGAGATGACAGCCCAGGATCTCACAACTGTGGTGATGAATCTGCCCGGCGGTTCCAACGTCCACAACAGCTGTCTTCAGCTCGATGTGGATGGATCTCTGTGGTGGGGTGGTGGAATCAGCGGCAATCTGATCATTCGCAACCCAATGGGAGTGGCGGTTGAAGATTGGGAAGCTTCTTTCCTGACGCCGCACAGTGGCTTTGAAAGTTGGTCAGGCGAAGTCCAGGTCTCGGATGCAGGTAACGGCCTCAACAGGGTCACTTTTACACCTGCTGAATGGAACCGAATCATTCCCGCGAATGGAGAACTGTCGCTCAGTTTCAATGCCAAGGGGAAGGGACTGGCTGACAGCGGCGCTCTAACCAGTTCTGCATTCTTCAGTGACTCGGTTGCGCCGGTGCTGCCAGTGTTGCCGGAGCTTTTGACAAACCCTGAGATCTCTTCAGATCTTGAAGCCCAGGCGCAGGCATCCTCGTCTTCTGATGGTGCCGGACAGCCAGATCAGCCCCCTGGGGAGGGAAGCGTCGATTCAGAGGTCAGGCCTGCCAATGCCAGTGGCAACCCACTGAGTCTTGAAGCGAGCGGAAGCCTGTATTGGGGAGGGATGAGCGGAATTCTCACAATCACCAACACCACGGACCGAGAGGTTGAGAACTGGTCTGTCAGCTTCGAAACTCCCCACCGTGATTTTCAGAGCTGGGCTGGTGCTGCGCGCGTCGAACCGCTGCAAGGAGGCGGTAGCAAGGTGACGCTGACCCCGGCGGACTGGAACGGCACGATCGCTGCAGGGCAGAGCATTGATGTGAGTTTCAATGCGGTCAGTGAGGGCATTCCGAACAGCGGCGTTCTCACCAGTGACCTGTTTTTTGCAGGGGGCAACCGGGCTGCTTCCTCGACCACTGACTTCACTGGTGGTGCTGATGGGCTCAAGCCAGAGGCTGAGGCGGATGGGCCTGTTCAATCGGCGCCTCAGGATGTCTCAGGGTCTCCGCTGGCAATGGATCCCTCGCTGGCCACTCTTGCGCCCACTGAGCCTGTTGAGATCTCCGCGCCAGCAGGATCGGCTGACCCTGTGCAAGCGGCAGACCGCTTGGTTCCCGTTTCGGCCGACATCGGCGTTCCCGGCCAGCAGATTAGTTCTTCCGACAGGAAAGTCGTGGCCTATTTCGAGGAATGGGGCATCTACGAACGTGACTTCCTCGTCCAGGACATTCAGGCTGATGAATTGACTCACATCAACTACAGCTTCTTTGATGTGAAATCGAATGGAGATGTGCAGCTGTTTGATGACTGGGCCGCAACCGATAAACGATTCCTCGCTGCTGATCAGGTCAGCCGCACGTTCTCACAGGTTGATTGGCTGGACCTGGATGCTGAGCGTCTCAAGACTTATACAACCGGAGGCGACTTCATTAGCGCGACAAATGTAGACGGATCGGTGACTGTGACCGGTGTTCCCATGGACTGGAACACGCCTGTCGATTACGTCGGCAACCTCCGTCAGTTTGATCTGCTCAAACAGCTGCATCCTGAGCTCAATCTGGGTTTTGCTCTTGGTGGCTGGACCTTGTCGGATGAATTCAGTCTTGCGGTTGACTCGGCATCCGATCGTGAAGCCTTGACTGACAATATTGTTGATCTATTTGAGCGTTATGAATTTTTTAACACCGTCGACTTTGACTGGGAATATCCCGGAGGTGGTGGGGATTCAGGTAATGCATCGAGTCCTGAGGATGGGAAGAATTTTGAGCTGACGCTTGAGCTCCTCAGGGCCAAACTTGATCTGCTTGGGCAGGCGAATGGAGAGGATTATGAGATCTCAGTGGCAACTGCAGGTGGTTACGACAAACTTGCCAATTTGAATCTGCAGGGAATCGATCCCTATGTCGATTTCTATAACGTGATGACCTACGACTTTCATGGAGGCTGGGAATCTCAAACCGGTCATCAGGCGGCAATGACCAATGACCCTGCCGGCTATGACGTCGTTACAGCGATCGAGCAATTTCAGATCAACAATGTTGATCTCAACAAGGTGATTCTTGGAGCGCCGACCTACACACGTGCCTGGGGAGGTGTTGATGCCGGAGACACGCTGGGTCTGGGAAATAGGGGAGACTCCAGGCTGGCGCCCGGTTCCTTTGAAGCAGGTAATTACGACCAGAAAGATCTCATGACTGGCATCAGTAATGGTTCCTATGATCTGATCTGGGATGATGATTCCAAGGCTGCCTTTGCTTACAGCGATGCAACCCAAATCTGGAGTTCCGTTGAAACCCCCGCCACGATCGCAGGGAAAACGGCATTCATCGATGAGATGGGTCTCGGCGGGATGATGTTCTGGGCTTTGTCAAATGACAGCCGTGGAGATCAGAGCTTGATCACGGCGGCTTCGGAATTGCTTCGAGGTTCTGCCACGTTCGATGAGGTGATGTCGCGCAGTGAGCCGTTCGACTTCATTCTTGGCGGCGACGGTCAATTCGAGCTCAATGATTTCAGCCAACCCAAGGCAGGCTCTGTGGCCCAGCCTGATGACCCTCTCGCTCTACCCGCTGTTGCTGATGCAGCTCAAATGTTCTGATCGGCCCTCTTAGCGTGAGCGCAGTTATCCGGCTGTCGTCCGTGGTTCCTGGCCGTTTGTCCAAACAATGGATTCTCAGGTGGTTGGGAACCCTTTCGGTTGTGCTCTCGCTCCTTCTCCTGCCGGAAAGGGTGCTCGCGGTGTCCGGTGCGCTTCCCGGCACCCACAGTTTCGTCGCGGATGCCGTGCGCAACGTTGCCCCAGCAGTGGTGCGAATTGACACCGAGCGGGTCGTGGAGCGCCAGCCATTTGATCCCAACCTGATCGATCCACTGTTGAGAGATCTGCTGGGTGAGCCCGGCTACGGCCCAGAGCGTCAGCGCGGTCAGGGATCCGGGGTTGTGATCGATCGGGAGGGCCTGGTCCTCACCAACGCTCACGTTGTGGAGCAGGTTGAGGAGGTCAATGTGACTCTGGCCGACGGCGATCAACGCGATGGTGTTGTGATCGGGCGTGATCCAGTCACCGATCTGGCGCTGGTTCGGCTCGAGGGTGGCCAGGCTCCGAAGCCGGCCAGGCTCGGTGACTCCGACGCACTGGATGTCGGCGATTGGGCCATTGCTCTGGGAACGCCCTATGGCCTTGAGCGAACCGTCACCCTTGGAATTGTCAGCAGCTTGCATCGCAACATCAGCAGCCTCGGCTTCAACGACAAGCGTCTTGATCTGATTCAGACGGATGCCGCCATCAACCCTGGAAACTCAGGCGGTCCGCTGGTGAATGCCGAGGGGCGGGTGATCGGCATCAACACATTGGTGCGATCCGGTCCTGGCGCGGGACTTGGTTTTGCCATTCCCATCAATCTGGCGAGCCGTGTTGCTGATCAGCTGCAGCAGGCCGGAGAGGTGGTTCATCCCTATCTCGGGCTTCAGTTGATTCCTCTGACGGCGAGAATCGCCCGCGAGCACAACCGGGATCCCAATGCGCTGGTTGAGCTGCCTGAACGTTCGGGTGCTTTGGTTCAGTCGGTTCTGCCTGAAAGTCCTGCTCAGCGAGCTGGTCTGCGACGCGGTGATTTGGTGGTCAAGGCGGGGGACGTTCCGGTGGATGATCCCCAGACATTGCTTCAGCAGGTCGATCAGGCTGAGATCAATCAGCCTCTCGTTCTGCAGATCATTCGTGGTGAAAAAGACCTGCAGCTGTCTGTCAAACCGGAACCCTTGCCTGGTTTCGGCTGAAACCCTTGCTACGGTCTCGCCGGTTAAAACCTGAGCGATGTCAGATCTTCAGAACCAGATGAAACAGGCCGTCGCAGAAGCGGCGGTTGAACAGTTCCGCGACGGAATGATCGTGGGGCTGGGATCGGGTTCCACGGCGGCTCTGATGATCAAGGGACTTGGGCAGCGGCTGGCATCCGGACAGCTCAAGGACATTGTCGGCGTCACCACATCGTTCCAGGGAGAAGTGCTGGCTGCTGAGCTGGGTATCCCATTGCGCAGCCTGAATGCTGTGGATCGGATCGATCTGGCGATCGATGGCGCCGATGAGGTCGACCCTTCGTTCCAACTGATCAAAGGCGGTGGTGCCTGCCACGTTCAGGAGAAGCTGGTGGCGGCCCGCGCAGAACGCTTTGTTGTGGTTGTGGATTCCACAAAGCTGGTGAAGCGACTGAATCTCGAATTTCTTCTGCCGGTGGAGGTTCTTCCTGGAGCCTGGCGTCAGGTTCAGCAGCAGTTGTCGGCGATGAGCGGGCAGGCTGAATTGCGAATGGCGCAACGCAAGGCTGGGCCTGTGGTGACCGATCAGGGCAACCTCGTGCTGGATGTGCGCTTTGAAGGAGGGATTTCAGATCCCGTGGATCTGGAGCGCAGCATCAACAACCTTCCCGGTGTGCTGGAGAACGGTCTGTTTGTGAATCTCGCCGATGAGGTTTTGGTGGGTGAGGTGAATGACGGTGTGGCGGGTGTTCGCCGACTGGACAAAGCCAGTTGATTTCAGTCCAGCCGGACCTTCACCGAGTTCGCATGGCTGTGCAGTCCTTCACTGCCAGCCAGTTCCACCACAGCTCCGCCGGTGGCTTCGAGCGCCTCCCGGCTGAATTCGATCATTGAGGTGTGGCGCATGAAGGTCTCCACGCTCAGGGCACCGCTGTAACGGGCTGAACCACAGGTGGGCAGGGTGTGATTGGGGCCGGCCAAGTAATCACCCACCGCTTCCGGGCTCCAGGGTCCGATGAAGATCGCACCGGCTTGTTGAATGCGATCCGCCAGCATCCGTGGTCGCTCCACAAGCAGTTCGAGGTGCTCTGGCGCAAATCGATCGCTGAGGCGTGCGCAGGTTTCGAGGTTGTCGCAGACCACAATCAGACCCCATTGCCCCAGTGACTGCCTGCAGATGGCTTCACGAGGATGCTCACTCAGCTGGGATTCAAGCTCGGTGGGCAAGGCCTCAGCCAGGGCCTGGGACGTGGTGAGCAGGATGGCTGCGGCCAGTGGATCGTGTTCCGCCTGTGCCAGAAGATCCGAGGCAACCTGGGCAACCGAGGCCGAGGCATCGGCGATCACCAGCACTTCGCTGGGGCCTGCAAGGGAGTCGATTCCCACCTGGCCGTAGACCAGCTTTTTGGCGAGTGTCACGTAGAGATTGCCCGGTCCGCTGATCACATCGACGCGGGGGATGGTGTCGGTGCCGAGGGCGAGAGCGGCGACCGCCTGGGCGCCTCCGATGCGATAAACCTCCTGCACTCCCGCCAGGTGTGCCGCCGCCAGCACGGTGCGGTTCACCTGGCCATCGGCCCCTGCCGGCGTCACCATCACCAGCTTTTCAACGCCGGCGGCTTTTGCCGGAACCGCATTCATCAGAACAGTGCTCGGGTAGGAGGCCCGACCACCCGGAACGTACAGACCTGCAGCCTGCACCGGTCGCCAACGCCGGCCAAGTCGTTCGCCGTGAACGCCTTGCACATCCAGGTCCTGTGGTTTTTGGCGCTGGTGAAAATCCTGGATTCGGCGATGGGCGAGCTCCAGTGCATCCCTGAGATCGGCTGGGCTGTTCTCCCAGGCTTCTCGCAGTGCTGCCGCTGGAACGCGCAGCGGATCAGGGAGGAAACCGTCGAACTGTTCGGTGAGTGCCATCAGGGCACGGTCACCTTCAGTTCGCACCCGTTCAATGATGGCTTCGACTGTGGCGGTTGCCTTCCTCTGGGCCTGGCCTGTGGTGCGGGTTGAAATCCGATCGAGTTCCTGCTCAGCTCCGGCAGCACTGTCAAGGCACCTGGGCAGACCGCTCATTGCTGGCTCCGTGCTCAGGGTGGTCATCAACGCCGGCCTTCAGGTCTCTTCAAGCTAGGTCCCCTCGAGTCAACGCAATGGGAGCGAAGGGGGTCCTGAGTTAAGGTTGTGGGCTGTCGATGAGAAATCCGGCTCTGTGGCCAATAACAAGTCCTCAAAGAAGCGCGTCGAGATCGCTGAGCGCAATCGCCTCCAGAACAAGGCCTACAAATCAGCCATGCGCACTCTGATGAAGCGCTGCCTCAGTGCCTGTGACGCCTACAGCGCAACCCCCGGCGATGAAGCGAAAGCCAGTGTTCAATCCAGCATGAATGCTGCATTCAGCAAGATCGACAAGGCCGTCAAGAGAGGCGTGCTGCACCGCAACACCGGTGCTCATCAGAAGGCCCGGTTGACCGTTGCCGTTAAAAAAGCCATTGATCCCGCTCCGGCCGCGGGCTGAAAACCCTGGCTCGGGGCCAGATTGATGGTCTCGAACCCTGCAGAATGGATCCTGAAGGCGCGTTTCAGGATCCGATGGCCATCCCGGCATTAATCGACAGTCACTGTCACATCGTCTTCCGATCCTTTGAAGAGGATCTTGAGGCCGTCGCGGAGCGTTGGCGGGATGCAGGCGTGCAGTCACTGCTGCATGCCTGTGTCGAGCCCAGCGAGATTCCCGCCATCCGTTCGCTGGCGGACCGATTCCCGGAGATGCGTTACTCCGTCGGCGTTCATCCGCTGGATACCGAGCACTGGAGTCATGACACGCCTGAGGTGTTGCGCCAGGCAGCGCTCGAAGACAGTCGGGTGGTGGCCATCGGCGAGCTCGGTCTGGATCTCTTCCGCGACAAGAATCTGGATGAACAACTCGCGATTCTGCGCCCCCAGCTCGACCTTGCCGTGGAGCTCAATCTGCCGGTGATCATCCATTGCCGCGATGCGGCGGAGCCGATGCTGGCTGAACTGCGTGCGCGACAACTTGAAGGCCGTTGTCCTGCCGGTGTGATGCATTGCTGGGGGGGAACCCCTGAGGAGATGCATCAGTTTCTGGAGCTGGGTCTCTACATCAGCTTCAGCGGCACCGTGACGTTCCCCAAGGCCTTGCCGACCCATGACTGTGCTCGGGAAGTTCCTGAGGATCGCTTCCTGGTGGAGACCGATTGTCCTTTCTTGGCGCCGGTGCCTCGCCGGGGCAAACGCAATGAGCCTGCGTTCGTGGCGTCAGTGGCCACGCGTGTTGCGGAGCTCCGCCAGCAGACTCTCGAGCAGGTGGCTCAGGACAGCACTGCCAATGCAAGGCGTCTGTTCCGGCTTCCCTGACGTGGAAGACCGCGGCAGCGCGAAAGTGTAAGATGACTTATTGGCCTGGCCAAGCATGGTTTTCTGTGCTTGGGCTCCCGAAGCGTCCATTACCGTCCGGTGCATTGACGACGTCAGCCGTTCTGACCCGAGTTTTCTGAAGCCAGTGATTGCGGAGGTCGCCCCTTTTTTGAGGGGCGGTAGCCGCTGTTTTGGCTGCAAGATCTCTCCATGGTTGAACAGGCTGCTTCTTTTAGGCCCCACTGTCCCCTCCAAATACCTGCAGGTCTCCGCATGAGCAGCAGCGCGATTCAGGTCGCCAAGACCGCCACCTATCTGCCCGATCTGGTGGAGGTACAGCGTGCCAGTTTCAAGTGGTTTCTTGAGAGAGGTCTGATTGAGGAGCTCGAAAGCTTCTCGCCGATTACCGATTACACCGGCAAACTCGAACTCCATTTCGTTGGTAGTGAGTACCGGCTGAAGCGCCCTCGCCACGATGTGGAAGAGGCCAAGCGTCGTGATGCGACCTTTGCCTCCCAGATGTATGTGACCTGCCGGTTGGTCAACAAGGAGAGCGGTGAGATCAAGGAACAGGAGGTGTTCATCGGCGAGCTGCCGTTGATGACGGAGCGGGGGACGTTCATCATCAACGGCGCAGAGCGCGTGATCGTCAACCAGATCGTGCGCAGCCCCGGTGTCTATTTCAAGGATGAAATGGACAAGAACGGACGCCGCACCTACAACGCCAGCGTGATTCCCAATCGCGGAGCCTGGCTCAAGTTCGAGACCGATAAGAACGATCTCCTGCATGTCCGGGTGGACAAGACCCGCAAGATCAATGCCCACGTGCTCATGCGTGCCATGGGTTTGTCGGACAACGACGTGATCGACAAGCTCCGGCATCCGGAGTACTACAAGAAGTCGATTGAAGCGGCTAACGACGAGGGGATCAGCTCAGAGGACCAGGCCCTTCTCGAGCTCTACAAGAAGCTGCGTCCGGGTGAGCCGCCATCCGTCAGTGGTGGCCAGCAGCTTTTGCAGACCCGATTCTTTGATCCCAAGCGCTACGACCTCGGACGGGTGGGTCGCTACAAGATCAACAAGAAACTCCGTCTCACCATCCCTGATTCCGTGCGCACCCTCACCCATGAGGATGTGCTTTCCACGCTCGATTACCTCATCAATCTCGAGCTGGATGTCGGTGGTGCCAGCCTCGATGACATCGATCACCTGGGTAATCGCCGCGTCCGCTCGGTCGGTGAGCTGCTGCAGAACCAGGTGCGCGTTGGTCTGAACCGCCTTGAGCGAATCATCAAGGAACGCATGACCGTCGGTGAAACCGACTCGCTCACCCCTGCTCAGCTGGTCAATCCCAAGCCTCTGGTCGCTGCCATTAAGGAGTTCTTCGGCTCCAGTCAGCTGAGTCAGTTCATGGATCAAACCAATCCACTGGCTGAACTCACGCACAAGCGACGCATTTCAGCGCTTGGACCAGGTGGTCTGACTCGGGAGCGTGCTGGCTTCGCCGTACGAGACATCCACCCTTCCCACTACGGCCGTCTCTGCCCGATCGAGACGCCGGAGGGGCCCAACGCCGGTCTGATCAACTCACTTGCCACCCATGCCCGGGTGAATGAATACGGCTTCATCGAAACCCCTTTCTGGAAGGTTGAAAACGGGCGCGTGCTCAAGCAGGGCGATCCGATCTACCTGTCAGCCGACCTTGAAGACGAATGCCGTGTTGCCCCTGGAGATGTGGCGACAGACAGCGACGGAACCATCCTCGCGGACCTGATCCCTGTTCGCTACCGGCAGGACTTTGAAAAGGTCCCTCCCGAGCAGGTCGATTACGTGCAGCTCTCACCGGTGCAGGTGATCTCCGTTGCCACGTCGCTGATCCCCTTCCTGGAGCACGACGATGCCAACCGAGCTCTGATGGGTTCCAACATGCAGCGTCAGGCCGTGCCGCTGCTGCGCCCAGAGCGTCCGCTGGTCGGAACAGGTCTGGAAACCCAGGTGGCCCGCGACTCAGGCATGGTGCCGATCTCCCGGGTGAATGGCACCGTCACCTTCGTGGATGCCACCGCGATCGTGGTTCAGGACGAGGAAGGTCTCGAGCACACCCACTATCTCCAGAAATACCAGCGTTCCAACCAGGACACCTGTCTGAACCAGCGTCCGATCGTGCGTCAGGGAGACCCTGTGATCGTGGGCCAGGTGCTGGCTGATGGATCCGCCTGTGAAGGGGGTGAGATCGCTCTTGGGCAGAACGTGTTGATCGCGTACATGCCCTGGGAGGGTTACAATTACGAGGACGCCATCCTTGTCAGCGAGCGGCTGGTCAACGACGACCTCTACACCTCGGTGCACATCGAGAAGTATGAGATTGAGGCCCGCCAGACCAAGCTGGGGCCTGAGGAGATCACCCGAGAGATTCCCAACGTTGCAGAGGAAAGCCTCGGCAATCTCGATGAGATGGGCATCATCCGCATCGGTGCATTCGTGGAGAGCGGCGACATCCTTGTCGGCAAGGTCACGCCGAAGGGTGAATCCGATCAGCCTCCTGAGGAGAAACTGTTGCGCGCGATCTTCGGTGAAAAAGCCCGTGACGTTCGCGACAACTCACTGAGGGTCCCGAGCACTGAGCGTGGACGTGTGGTGGATGTGCGCATCTACACCAGAGAACAAGGTGATGAGCTTCCGCCCGGCGCCAACATGGTGGTGCGCGTGTATGTGGCCCAACGCCGCAAGATCCAGGTGGGCGACAAGATGGCCGGTCGCCACGGCAACAAGGGAATCATCAGCCGCATTCTTCCCAGGGAAGACATGCCTTACCTCCCCGATGGCACACCTGTTGACATCGTGCTGAACCCTCTGGGGGTTCCGAGCCGCATGAATGTCGGCCAGGTGTTTGAGCTGCTGATGGGTTGGGCTGCTTCCAACCTCGACTGCCGCGTGAAGGTTGTGCCCTTCGATGAGATGTATGGCGCTGAGAAGTCTCAGCAAACCGTGGAGACCTTCTTGAAGACGGCGGCCAAGCAGCCCGGCAAGGAATGGATCTACAACCCGGATGACCCCGGCAAGCTCCAGCTGATCGACGGCCGTACCGGTGAGCCTTTCGACCAGCCCGTAGCCGTGGGCTACTCCCACTTCCTCAAGCTGGTTCACCTGGTGGATGACAAGATCCACGCCCGCTCGACCGGTCCCTACTCCCTGGTGACCCAGCAGCCCCTCGGAGGCAAGGCCCAGCAGGGTGGACAGCGTCTTGGCGAAATGGAGGTGTGGGCACTCGAGGCCTACGGCGCCGCTTACACCCTCCAGGAGCTGCTCACTGTCAAGTCGGACGACATGCAGGGCCGGAACGAGGCTCTCAACGCCATCGTCAAAGGCAAGCCGATCCCACGTCCTGGCACGCCCGAGTCCTTCAAGGTGCTCATGCGCGAGCTTCAGTCGCTGGGTCTGGACATTGCTGTGTTCACCGATGAAGGCAAGGAAGTGGATCTGATGCAGGACGTGAACCCACGTCGCAGCACACCCAGCAGGCCTACCTATGAATCCCTGGGCGTCGCTGACTACGACGAGGACTGACGGATCAACGAACGAACCGACAAACCGCTCCCTCTTCCTTAACCGTCAATGACCAACAGCAACCTTCGCACCGAGAACCACTTCGATTACGTCAAGATCACTCTCGCTTCACCCGATCGGGTGATGGAGTGGGGTCAGCGCACCTTGCCCAATGGCCAGGTGGTGGGTGAGGTCACGAAACCAGAGACCATCAACTACCGAACCCTCAAGCCCGAGATGGACGGGCTGTTCTGCGAAAAAATCTTCGGCCCCTCCAAGGACTGGGAATGCCACTGCGGCAAGTACAAGCGGGTTCGTCACCGCGGGATTGTGTGTGAGCGCTGCGGCGTAGAGGTCACCGAAAGTCGGGTGCGCAGGCACCGCATGGGCTTCATCAAGCTTGCAGCTCCTGTCTCCCATGTCTGGTACCTGAAGGGCATCCCCAGTTACGTGGCCATCCTTCTGGATATGCCTCTGCGTGATGTGGAGCAGATCGTTTACTTCAACTGCTATGTGGTCCTGGATCCAGGTGATCACAAGGATCTCAAGTACAAACAGCTGCTCACCGAGGACGAGTGGCTGGAGATCGAAGATGAGATCTATGCCGAGGATTCCGAGATTGAAAACGAGCCGGTGGTCGGCATCGGTGCGGAAGCGCTGAAGCAGCTGCTGGAAGACCTCACCCTGAATGAGGTGGCTGAACAGCTGCGTGAGGAGATCGCCAGCAGCAAAGGTCAGAAGCGCGCCAAGCTGATCAAGCGTCTGCGCGTCATCGACAACTTCATCGCCACCAATGCTCGCCCTGAGTGGATGGTGCTTGATGTCATCCCGGTGATTCCACCTGATCTGCGCCCGATGGTGCAGCTGGATGGCGGTCGTTTCGCGACCTCTGACCTCAATGACCTGTACCGCAGGGTCATCAACCGCAACAACCGGCTTGCGCGTCTGCAGGAGATCCTCGCCCCCGAAATCATCGTTCGCAATGAAAAGCGGATGCTGCAGGAGGCGGTGGATGCCCTGATCGACAACGGTCGCCGTGGTCGCACCGTGGTGGGTGCGAACAACCGTCCGCTCAAGTCACTCAGCGACATCATCGAAGGCAAGCAGGGTCGCTTCCGTCAGAACCTGCTTGGCAAGCGTGTCGACTACTCCGGTCGTTCCGTGATCGTGGTGGGCCCGAAACTGAAGATGCATCAGTGCGGTTTGCCCAAGGAGATGGCGATCGAGCTGTTCCAGCCGTTCGTGATTCATCGCCTCATCCGTCAGAACATCGTCAACAACATCAAGGCCGCCAAGAAGCTGATTCAGCGCGCTGACGATGAAGTGATGCAGGTGCTCCAGGAGGTGATCGAAGGTCATCCGATCATGCTCAACCGTGCACCGACGCTGCACCGACTCGGCATTCAGGCCTTTGAGCCCAAATTGGTGGATGGCCGCGCCATCCAGCTCCACCCCCTCGTCTGCCCGGCGTTCAACGCCGACTTCGATGGTGACCAGATGGCGGTTCATGTGCCTCTGGCGATCGAAGCCCAGACCGAGGCCCGCATGTTGATGCTTGCCAGCAACAACATCCTCTCTCCGGCCACCGGCGAACCGATCATCACCCCCTCGCAGGACATGGTGCTTGGTGCCTACTACCTCACGGCGCTTCAGCCGCAGATGAGCCCCATTGAATTTGGGGATCGCAGCCGCACCTTCTCCGGCCTGGAGGACGTGATTCATGCCTTCGAGGACAAACGTCTCGGACTGCACGACTGGGTCTGGGTGCGCTTCAACGGTGAAGTCGAAGACGATGACGAGCGCGACGAGCCCCTGAAGACTGAAACTCTTTCCGACGGCACACGACTTGAGCAATGGACGTACCGCCGCGACCGTTTCGATGAAGAGGGAGCTCTGATCAGCCGCTACATCCTCACCACCGTGGGCCGTGTGGTGATGAATCACACCATCATTGATGCAGTGGCAGCCACCTGAACGATCAAGACCGACCCACTCCATAAACACGATTTCTCAGCGCTGTCATGACTTCCACTCCGTCCAAATCCCGTAAGTCCTCCAAGTCCTCCAAGGCTTCCAAGGCGGCCAAGGCTGCAGCTGCTGCAGCCAAGGAAGCCCGTGCCCTGGCCAAGACTCCCCCACCCTTTCGCAATCGCGTGGTGGACAAAAAGGGTCTGAAGCAGCTGGTTGCCTGGGCCTACAAGCACCACGGCACGGCGGCCACATCCGCCATGGCCGACCAGCTCAAGGATCTTGGCTTCAAGTACGCCACCCAGGCTGCGGTGTCGATTTCGGTGGACGATCTCAAGGTTCCTGAGGCGAAGCAAGACCTGCTGGGAGAGGCGGAAGAGCTGATCACTGCCACCGAGGAGTCCTATCGCCTTGGTGTGATCACGGAGGTTGAGCGTCACACCAAGGTCATCGACACCTGGACGGAGACCAACGAGCGCCTGGTGGATGCGGTCAAAAAGAACTTCAACCAGAACGATCCACTCAATTCGGTGTGGATGATGGCCAACTCCGGTGCCCGGGGAAACATGTCCCAGGTGCGCCAGCTGGTCGGCATGCGCGGCTTGATGGCCAACCCCCAAGGGGAAATCATTGACCTTCCGATCCGCACCAACTTCCGTGAAGGCCTGACCGTTACCGAATACGTCATTTCCTCCTACGGCGCCCGCAAGGGTCTGGTGGACACGGCACTGCGCACCGCTGACTCCGGCTACCTCACCCGACGACTGGTGGATGTCGCGCAGGACGTGATCGTTCGCGAGGACGATTGCGGAACGACGCGTTTTATCGTCGTGAAGGCTGAGAACGGCAAGTTCGGTAACCGTCTGGTGGGTCGTTTGACCGCGGATCAGGTGGTTTCAGCCGAGGGTGAGGTGCTCGCCGAGCGCAACACCGAAATCGATCCGCCCCTTTCCCAGCGGTTCCAGAAGGCCGGCATCGAGGCAGTGAGCGTGCGCTCACCGCTCACCTGCGAAGCCAACCGCTCGGTTTGCCGCAAGTGCTACGGCTGGGCCCTGGCTCACAACGAGCTGGTGGATCTTGGCGAAGCCGTCGGCATCATCGCCGCGCAATCCATTGGTGAGCCTGGAACGCAGCTCACCATGAGAACGTTCCATACCGGTGGTGTGTCGACTGCCGAATCCGGTGTGGTCCGCTCCAAGGTCGAGGGCACCGTTGAGTTCGCAGCGAAAGCACGCGTGCGTCCTTATCGCACCCCCCATGGTGTTGATGCTCAGCAGGCGGAAGCTGATTTCAAACTCACCATCAATCCCTCCGGCAAGGGCAAGGCTCAAAAGGTCGAGATCACCAGTGGTTCGCTGTTGTTTGTCGACAACGGTCAGGAAATCGCTGCGGACGTGACCGTCGCTCAGATCGCTGCCGGTGCCGTCAAGAAGAGTGTTGAGAAGGCCACCAAGGACGTGATCTGTGATCTGGCCGGCCAGGTCAGCTATGACCCCACCATTCAGCCCAGGGAAGTCACCGATCGTCAGGGCAACATCACGCACAAGGCCCAACGTCTTGGAAGGATGTGGGTGCTGGCTGGGGATGTGTACAACCTTCCCCCCAATGCCCAGCCTGTGGTCACAGCTGGTGCTCAGGTCACCGAATCCCAAGTGCTCGCGGAAGCCAGTCAGGCCAGTGAATACGGCGGTGCTGTTCGCCTGCGTGAAGCCCTCGGCGATTCACGTGAGGTGCAGATTGTCACCACGTCGATGACCCTGCGTGACTTCAAACTGCAGGGCGAATCCACCCATGCCGGTGAGATCTGGAATCTGGAAGCCAAGGACGGCACCCGTTACCGGCTCAACACGATTCCTGGCAGCAAGATCGGCAGTGGCGAAGTGGTCGCTGAACTCAATGACGATCGCTTCCGCACCCAGACCGGTGGCCTCGTGCGCTTTGCTCCCGGCCTCGCCATCAAGAAGGCCCGATCCGCCAAGAACGGCTACGAGGTCAACAAGGGTGGGACCCTGCTCTGGATTCCTCAGGAAACCCATGAGATCAACAAGGACATCTCCCTGTTGATGATCACTGATGGCCAGTGGATCGAAGCCGGCACTGAAGTGGTCAAGGACATTTTCAGTCAGACGGCCGGCATCGTCACGGTCACCCAGAAAAACGACATCCTGCGCGAGATCATCGTGCGCAGCGGCAGTTTCCACCTCTGCACTGAGAAGAAAGCCCTCGAGCGTTTCACCGGCGACGGTGTGATGGTCAACCCCGGCGAACCGATCGCCAAGGGCATCAGCACTGACGCCATGGTGTATGTGCAAACCGTTGAGACACCTGAAGGCTCAGGTCTGCTGCTGCGCCCTGTTGAGGAATACACCATTCCCAACGAGGCACAGCTTCCTGATCTGGGACATGTCAAGCAGCCGAATGGTCCTCACCTGGGCCTGAAGGCAACCCAGAGGCTCTCGTTCAAGGACAACGAACTGGTTAAGTCTGTGGAGGGTGTGGAGCTGCTGCGCACCCAGCTGATGCTGGAGACATTTGACACCACGCCACAGATGACTGTGGATGTGGAACGTGTGCCTGACAGACGCGCCAAGACGATCGAGCGACTTCAGCTGGTGATCCTGGAAAGCATCCTGGTCCGCCGCGACACGATTTCCGACTCCAGTCACGGGTCTACCCACACCGAACTTCAGATTGAAGACGGTCAGTCGATCAAGGCCGGAGATGTGGTGGCCACCACTCAGATCCTCTGCAAGCAGGAGGGTGTGGCCCAGATGCCTGAAGCCACCGAAAGTGAGCCGGTGCGCCGACTGATTGTGGAGCGTGCGGAAGACACCGTGACCATCAACACCTCAGCCAAGCCTGTCGTGACCGTTGGTCAGCGGATTGTTGATGGTGATCTTCTTGCTGAAGGCCAGCTCGTTGATTGTTGTGGCGAGGTGGAAAAGGTGGATGCCAAGGCCGTCACATTGCGCCTGGGTCGCCCGTACATGATTTCACCGGACTCCCTGCTGCATGTTCGCGATGGGGATTTGGTGCAGCGAGGAGACGGCCTTGCACTGCTGGTGTTTGAACGCCAGAAGACCGGTGACATCGTTCAGGGTCTGCCCAGAATCGAGGAGCTGCTGGAGGCCCGGCGTCCGCGGGAATCAGCGATTCTCTGCAAGAAGCCCGGCACGGTCGAGATCAAGCAGGGCGAAGATGATGAAACGACTGTCGTGACCGTTATCGAGGCCGATGACGCTGTCGTCGAGTATCCAATCCTGCTGGGCCGCAATGTGATGGTCAACGATGGCCAGCAGGTCACGGCCGGTGAATTGCTCACGGATGGTCCGATCAACCCCCACGAGCTTCTGGAGTGTTTCTTCGAGGATCTGCGCAGCCGCAAGCCGCTCATGGATGCGGCGCAGGAGGCGATTGCCAACCTTCAGCACCGGCTGGTGACTGAGGTGCAGAACGTCTACAAATCTCAGGGCGTGTCGATCGACGACAAGCACATCGAGGTGATTGTGCGTCAGATGACCAGCAAAGTGCGGGTTGAGGACGCTGGTGACACCACCCTGCTGCCAGGCGAGTTGATTGAACTTCGTCAGGTGGAGGACACCAACCAGGCGATGTCAATCACCGGAGGTGCTCCAGCTGAATTCACTCCGGTTCTGCTGGGCATCACCAAAGCCTCCCTCAACACCGACAGCTTCATCTCCGCGGCCTCCTTCCAGGAGACCACAAGGGTTCTGACCGAAGCCGCCATCGAGGGCAAGAGCGACTGGCTCCGTGGTCTCAAGGAGAACGTGATCATCGGCCGCCTGATTCCTGCGGGCACCGGCTTCAGTGGCTTTGAAGAAGAGCTGCGTGCCGAAGCCGGGCCCCATCCCGACATCCTTGCGGAGGATCCCGTCGGTTACCGCCGCATGCAGAACCTCCGTCCGGACTACACCGTTGACATGCCGGCTGCTCCTGCAAAGGATGCCAATGCAGTGCTGGATGACCCCAGTGATGCCGATCTGGAGGCCACCCGCAGCCGTCATGGCATTGAAGGTGGTGCCAACTTCGCGGCCTTTGCCCGCCCAGACGCTGAAAATGAGCTGAAGGAAGAGCAGGTGGTCGATGCGGAGGCCGTTGAGGGCCTTCAGGAAGAGGGGCTTCTCAGCGATGAGTGAACTCTGCGGTTGCCCCCGCGCCCATCCCCCCGTCCCTTTCAAACTGTGCGCTGAAGCCGGCTCTGTCCATGCTTGAACCCACCACGATTCCCATTCGTCGTCTGCCCCGGTATGGGTTTCACACCCATACCGAGCGTCTGAACGGACGCATGGCCATGCTGGGATTCATCGCCTTGCTCGCGGTGGAAATCAAGCTTGGGCATGGTCTTCTGATCTGGTGAGCAAAGCTCTGCTCGGCCGCAGCGCGGCCGAGCTCCAGGACTGGGTGGTGTCCCAGGGGCAAAAAGCCTTCCGCGGGCGTCAGCTCCATGACTGGCTGTACTCCAAGGGGGCTCACTCCCTGGATGACATCACCGTTCTGCCCAAGGCCTGGCGAGCCACACTGACGGATCAGGGGGTGAGCATCGGCCGATTGAAAGAGGTGCATCGTTCCGTGGCCTCCGACGCCACCACCAAGCTGCTGCTGGCCACCGATGACGGAGAAACGATTGAAACGGTCGGGATTCCTACGGATCAACGTCTGACGGTATGTGTGTCCAGTCAGGTGGGGTGTCCGATGGCCTGCCGTTTCTGTGCCACGGGCAAAGATGGCTTGCAGCGTTCACTGCGAACCCACGAGATCGTCGATCAGGTTCTCAGTGTGCGCGAAGTGATGGATCGACGTCCCTCCCACATCGTGTTCATGGGGATGGGCGAACCACTGCTCAACAGCCGTGCGGTCCTGGAGGCGATCCGTTGCCTCAGTGATGACCTGGGCATCGGCCAGCGCAGGATCACTGTGAGCACGGTTGGCGTACCGAAAACGTTGCCTCAGCTTGCCGAGATGGCCATCGAAACCCTTGGCCGAGCTCAGTTCACCCTCGCGGTCAGCCTGCATGCACCCAATCAGCAGCTGCGGGAGGATCTCATTCCCACCGCCAGGAATTACCCCTATGACGCTTTGCTCGACGACTGTCGCCACTATCTGGAGGTCACAGGCCGTCGGGTGAGCTTCGAGTACATCCTTCTTGGAGAGCTCAACGACCTACCGGAGCATGCCGAGGAACTGGCTGACCGCGTCGGCGGCTTTCAGAGCCACGTCAATCTGATTGCTTACAACCCGATTGAGGAGGAGGAATTTCAGCGGCCGTCGCGTGAGCGTATTGAAGGTTTCCGTCGTGTTCTGGAACGGCGTGGAATTGCAGTCAGCCTGCGCTCCAGCAGAGGCCTGGATCAGGATGCGGCCTGTGGCCAGCTGAGGCGCTCCAGGCAGAAGTAAGGGAGACTGCAAAGAGCTGCGCGGCTCCATGGCCCCGATCGACTGGACCATTCTGATCGTGTATCTCGCGGCCACGCTCGCCCTCGGTCTCTGGCTGGCCCGACGCAATCGCGGCGAGGACGATTATTTCGTGGCCGGCCGCCGACTCAGTGGCTGGCTCGCCGGGGCGTCGATGGCGGCCACCACGTTTTCGATCGATACGCCGCTTTATGTGGCGGGAATCGTGGGAACGCGGGGCCTCGCGGCGAACTGGGAATGGTGGGGGTTTGGGCTCGCTCATGTGGCGATGGCCGTGGTGTTCGCGCCGCTGTGGCGGCGCAGCGGCGTGCTCACGGATGCTGCTTTCACGGAACTGCGATACGGCGGTCCTGCCGCGGCCTGGCTGCGAGGCATCAAGGCCTTTCTGCTGGCACTTCCGGTGAACTGCATCGGCATCGGTTACGCCTTCCTCGCCATGCGCAAGGTGGTTGAGGCACTCGGCATCGTCTCGGATCAGCCGATACGGGCAGCCGGGGGCCTTTCCGACACCGTGATGTTGCTGATCATCGTGGCGGCTCTCGTGCTTGCCTACACCGTCGCTGGTGGCTTGTGGGCCGTGGTGGTGACCGATTTCATCCAGCTCCTGCTGGCGCTGCTGGGCGCAGCAGCTGTCGCCTGGGCTGCTGTTTATGCGGCCGGGGGGATGCAATCACTGCTGGATCAGCTGGATGCGCTGGGCCGCCCTGAGCTGTTGTCGATCGTTCCCTGGCGCTGGGGTTCCGAAGGCTTCGACTGGATTGGCGGTGCGGGGATCAGTGTTTCCACCTTTCTTGCTTACCTCACCGTGCAGTGGTGGAGTTTCCGCCGCAGTGATGGTGGTGGTGAGTTCATCCAACGGATGTTGGCCACGAAGGATGAACAGCAGGCGCGTCTTGCTGGCTGGGTGTTTCTGGTGGTGAATTACCTCGTGCGCAGCTGGCTCTGGGTGATCGTGGCCCTAGCCGCCTTGGTGCTGCTTCCTGATCAGGCCGACTGGGAGCTCAGCTACCCGACCCTGGCGGTTCAGTTTCTGCCACCGGTGGTGCTCGGGCTGGTGGTGGTCTCCCTTGTTGCCGCCTTCATGAGCACCGTGAGCACATCCGTGAATTGGGGTGCGAGCTATCTCACGCACGATCTGTATCAACGCTTTCTGCGGCCGAATGCCTCTCAGCGCGAGCTTCTGCTGGTGGGGCAGCTGATGAGTGTGATGCTGCTCGTGCTGGGCGTGGTCACAGCACTGATCAGCGACAGCATCGGCACGGTGTTCCGTCTTGTGATCGCCATCGGCACCGGGCCGGGGGTTGTTCTCGTTCTGCGCTGGTTCTGGTGGAGGATCAATGCTGCTGCTGAGCTGGCCGCCATGCTCTGCGGGTTCGTGGTAGGCCTGGTGACCTCGGTGGTCCCTCTGCTTCAGATCGCGGACTACGGAGAACGTCTGATGGTCACCACCGCCCTCACGGCCGTGGTCTGGATCACGGTGATGCTGCTCACGCCCCCGGAATCCCAAGAGGTTCTGGAACGGTTCGTGCTCAGGGTTCGTCCTCCAGGACCTGGCTGGAGCCGCTGGCGTCGTGACCTTGATGCGACCGCATCGGAATCCCTTTCAGCTCTGCTGGCTCGCTTTCTGTTCAGTTCAGGACTGCTTTTCGGTGCTCTGCTGGGGTCAGGGGCGTTTCTGTTGCATCAACAGCTTCTGGGCTGGTTCGGCCTGGTGCTGGCAGTGGCGTCTCTGATGCTTCTGCGCTGGACCGGGCGTTCCGCCGCTCCGGTCTGATCGGGCGACAGTCACAATGCTCTGGCATCCGGCAGCAATTTGGCTTTTTTCCGCAGCACCGTTTTACCCATCCTGATTGTGGCTCTCTTCGCACTGGCTCTTGTCGCTGTGAGCGCTCGCATCTGGCTTCCAGGCGACATGCTGGCGCCTGCCCCGATCAGCTGAGATTACGATCGGTTCATGGGCGATTCATCCAGCACTCAAAACGAGGACCTTATGGCTGAGCTGGCCATCGATCCTGATGTGCTGGAGCGTGAGCTCGCTGCAGAGCTTATGGGTGATCCTCTCGATGAGATTGCCCCCGATGATCCGGAAGGTGATGCTCTCGAGGCGGTCCGAGCCTGTGATCAGGGCCTGGAATGGCTCAAACAGGGGCATGATCAGCGCCTTCAGGGGTTGAGGGTGTTCTGTGAACATCGCGACCCTCGTGCTGTCCCACTGCTCCTGCCACTGCTCGAGGAAACCTGTCCAGTCGTGCGGATGAGTGCGGTCTACGCACTGGGGCGGAACCCTTCACTGCAGGCCGTGGAAGCGCTGCTGAAGCTTCTTCAACTCGACAGCAACGCCTATGTGCGCAAGGCCACGGCCTGGAGTCTTGGGAATTATCCGGATGCTCCTGTGCTCAATCCCCTGATCAGAGCCTTGCAGGTGGATGTGGCGTCGGTGCGTCTCTGGGCTTCGGTGTCACTTGCGGAGGCCGGCAGCACCTCCCCTGTGAAGGCAGACCTTGCGGCCGGTCAGTTGCTGCTGAGCCTGCGGATCGACAGTGAACCCGTTGTGCGCAGCAACTGCATCTGGGCCCTGGGACGACTGCATGATCAGCTGGTGAAGCCCCGCCAGGATGAGATGGTCGAAGCTTTCGTGGCAGCACTGCTTCAGGACCGTGAAACAACGGTGCGGGATGAAGCCCGCACGGCTCTTGAGCAATTGGATAACCCTGAGCTCGTCGATCGTCTCCAGACTCTTCTGGACGAAGGTCTTTTGATCTAATCGGATCCCGTTACAGGGAACTCCGGCTTCTATCAATTCCCTTTAACATGCGTTCAATTCCGTGATGGTGCATGCCTCAGCGCACAGTGCGATTTCGTATCCGTCCTGACGGCCGCGTTGAAGAGCAGGTTGAAGGCGTCACAGGTGACGCCTGCCTGCAACTCACAGACCGTCTTGAGGAAGCGTTAGGCACCGTTGAACGGCGCCAGCCCACTTCTGAGGCTTTCACCTCCACCCAGCCCGTCACCCAGTCCCTGTCCGTCGAGCCTTCCTGATGTCTCACTTCAGTACCGTCAAGACCGAACTCCGTCAGCTGGCGCCTCTCAGGGGAGCTCTTGAGGATCTGGGTTACACGCCAGGCGACAGTCAGCAGAGTGTGCGCGGTTATCAGGGCCAGACCGTCGAGGCAGAGCTCGCCGTCGCCGTTGATGGTGGTGCCGATTTCGGTTTTCGCTGGAATGAGTCGAATCGTGCCTACGAATTCGTGACTGATCTCGATCTTTGGCGGCAGCCTGTTCCGGTCGAGCGCTTCCTCTCCCGTCTGACCCAGCGCTACGCACTTCGGTCGGTGCTGGAAGCCACCCGTCATGAAGGATTTGATGTCACAGAGCAGCGCGATTGCCAGGATGGATCCATCGAGCTGGTGGTGACCCGTTGGGACGCCTGAGGCAGACCCATTGCCAAATCGTTGCTTCTGTGACTGATCCCGCAGCTGCCGCCTATTCCGCGGCGTCCTTTGAACGGGACGAGCGCACGGGCTTGGAGCCTGTGCTCGGTGGATCTCTCAAGCCCAAAGCTGTCTGGGTCGATGAAGCGGTGTGCATCGGTTGTCGCTATTGCGCCCATGTGGCCACCAACACGTTCGTGATTGAGCCGCATCTCGGTCGCTCCCGGGCGATTCGTCAGGATGGTGATTCCTCGGAGTGCATCCAGGAAGCGATTGAGACCTGTCCGGTGGACTGCATCCACTGGGTCGCTTTCAATGATCTGCCTGAGCTCAAGCGTCAACTGGACGCTCAAGAACTTCTGCCGATGGGAGTTCCGTCGCCGGCTCGGCCCCGTCGTCAACTCCCTCGCAACACCCATCACGGTTGATGGGGAGTTCCGCTTTGCCAACCCGTCGCTTCGGGCGCACTGAGATTGCCATGCCAGTCCTGTCACTGGGTGGCATGCGCTTCCAGCAGAGCTGGACTGATCTTGAGGCCGATGCGATCACCACTCAAGCCCAGCGGTTGTTGCAGAGCACGCTCGAACGAGCAGTGCGGAAGGGCTTTCATCATTTGGAAACCGCCCGTCACTACGGCAGTTCAGAGCGGCAGCTGGGCTGGGCTCTGCCCGATTGTCCCGATCCCTCCCGAATCCTGCAGACCAAGGTTCCCCCCCAGTCGGATCCTGCGCTTTTTGAAGCCGAGCTCGAATTGTCATTCACCCGTCTCGGTGTGGATCGCGTTGATCTGCTGTCGATTCACGGCATCAATCTCCATTCCCATCTCGAGCAGACCATCCGACCCGGTGGCTGCCTTGATGTGGTTCGGCGCTGGCAGGCCGAAGGCCGGATTGGGCACGTGGGCTTCTCCACCCATGGGGAGACGGCATTGATCGTTGATGCGATCGAAACGGGTGCGTTTGATTACGTGAATCTGCACTGGTACTTCATCCGTCAAGACAACGAACCGGCCATCGCCGCCGCCAGCCTTCAGGACATGGGCGTGTTCATCATCAGCCCCACCGACAAGGGCGGGCACCTGCATACCCCTGGGCCACGCCTGCTGGAGCTCACCGATCCCCTGCATCCCATTGTCTTCAATGATCTTTTCTGTCTCCGTGATCCCCGTGTGCACACGCTGAGTGTCGGTGCGGCTCGTCCTCAGGACCTCGACCTGCACCTTGAGGCGGTTTCCCTGCTCGATCAGGCCGCGGAGTTGGTGGCGCCGATCGAATCCCGGTTCCGTGAGGCGGAACGTGATGCTCTCGGTGCTTCCTGGTTGATGAGCTGGAGGCAGGGATTGCCCGCTTGGCAGGACACACCTGGGGAGATCAATCTGCCGTTGCTTCTCTGGCTGCACAACCTGCTCGAGGCCTGGGATCTGGAGGGCTTTGTGAAGGCGCGATACGGCCTGTTGGGTCGTGCCGGTCACTGGTTCCCAGGAGCCAATGCCGATGCACTCGATGGCAGCGTGAGCGAGGAGCTTCTCTTGTCGGTTCTGAATGAGAGTCCCTGGAGGGACCGAATTCCCGGTCTGCTGCGCAGCCTGCGGGATCGGGCGGGCGGATCCCCTCAGGAGCGGCTGTCGTCGTCCTGAACACCGAGGGGCATTTTGGTGGGCATGCCTGTGGTGCGTGGATAGGTTCGGGGTGTTGCGGATTCGGGCCCAATCCTGATCAGCGTGCGAGCACCTCTCTGGGAGGGAAGTTCCATGCGTTGCAGCCCCAGGGAGCGAGCTTTCAGCAGCTTCAGTGCCGATTGCAGTTCGATCTCATCCGCATCGTTCCAGCGCCCGCGGTAAAGCAGGGCTTCTCCGCTGTGGCGCAGCAATGGCACGAGGTATTCCGCCACCACAGGGGCTGCACCCACTGCGCGAGCCATCGCGAGATCAAACGTTCCGCGACAACCTGGATCCTGACCTGTGCGTTCCACCCGTTCCGTGCGGACCAGCACCCGTTCGCTCAGGCCCAGCGACTTCGCCATTGCAGCCACGGCGGCAGTTTTCCGCCCGACTGAATCCACCAGGGTGAGCTCTGCGCCAGGAAGAGCAATGGCCACAGCCAGCCCAGGGAAGCCACCTCCTGTGCCCACATCGATGCAGCGGCGAGGAGTGTCAGGGTTCTTGAGCTCAGGCAACAGAGGCCAGAGACTGTCGAGCACCTGGGCGATCCAGAAATCTTCCCCCTGCACCAGCCTGGTGAGATTGACGCGGCTGTTCCAGTCCTGAAGGAGGTGTTGCAGCTCGATCAACTGCTTCAGCTGTCCGGCATCGGGGCTCCAACCGAGCAGTGACCAGAGTTCCGGCCCGGGATTGGCAAACGGCGATGTATCCGGCATGGCGGCCTGACCGTCTCACCTTTCTAGAATGGCGGTGAAGCCCAAGGTGCTGCTGAACGCAATGGCCCCTCAGGCTCAGAACATCACCTACTACGAGCGTCTGGGTGTCTCTCGCAGTGCTGATGCCGATTGCTTGCGTCAGGCCTTCCGTCGCTTGAGCAAGGCTGTGCATCCGGACACGACCCGTTTGCCTGCACAGGATGCCGCTCGCCAGTTTCGGCTCTTGCGCGAGGCCTATGAGCAACTTGCCGATCCGCGCCGGCGGCGTCTGTATGACGAGGCTCTGCGGGAGAGGGAAGCGACGCAGCAGCCCGTGATGCCTTCTCTTCCGGTGCCGCACGCGATCGGCCAGCGTCGCCCCCTCTCCGGAGGTGAGTGGCTGTCGCTGCTGCTTCTGCTTGGCTCTCTGCTGCTCTGCCTCCTGCTTGGTGTCGGTGTGGCCTGGAGCCGAGGGCTTGAGCTTCAGGTGCAGCCCAGTTGGCTGGTGGAGGAGCAGACTCAGCTCATTGATGCGCCACCCGGTGATTCCGATGGCATCACTTCCCTCAGCGGACACGCCGCTCAATCAGCATTCCCTGCGGGCGCTTGAGCAGTGGTTGCAGGGCCTGGGAGCCACCCGTAGTGATCAGGACCCGTGCAACTGGATCTGGGAGCAGCCTCCCTGGAGTGCTCTGCTGCGACTCGATCAGCAGGATCTCGGCGTGACCTGGACCTCGGAGCAGCCACCCCGGTCCTGCTCTTACCCCTATGGCCTGACCCGTGAGGATGTCGAAGCCGCACTCCGCCTCGGCCCCTAAGGGAGAGCGTCGATTCCTCTATGCAGAGCGTCGTAACACTGATCGAGCTGAGCGTCGCTGATGCAGAGTGGCGGCAGCAGATAGACCACATCCCCGAGAGGACGGATCAGCACACCCTGATCTCTCACAAGGCTCCGCAGCACTTTGCCCGCAGGATTGAGATAGCCCTGCTCACCCTCGGTGACGAGGTCAAAAGCGGCGATGGTTCCGCACAGCCTCACCCGTTGCACCCGGGGGTGACAGGCCAACCGTTCCAGCCTCTGCTGATGGCGTTGTTCGAACTGCTCGTGACAGGCGGGGTCGGCTTCGAGCAAATCCAGGCTGGCATTGGCGGCTGCGCAGCCCAGTGGGTTGGCCGTGAAGCTGTGACCATGCCAAAGGGTTTTGGTGGGATCGCTGCCGAGGAACTCCTGAAAAATCGCCTCGCTGGCCATGGTGATGCCCATTGGCAGGAAGCCGGCGGTCAGTCCTTTGGACAGTGCCACAAGATCCGGCTGAATCCCTGCTCGCTGGGAGGCCAGCAGCCGCCCGCAACGACCGAAGCCGGCGAGCACCTCATCGGCAATCAACAGGCTGCCGGCACGCCTGACCTGCTGCTCCACGGCCTGCAGGAACTGAGGCCGAACCATGCGCATTCCGCCAGCACCCTGGACGAGCGGTTCCAGGATCACCGCTGCTGTGGGTGTTTGCAGTGCTTGCTCCAGGTCATCAAGAGCCTGTTCTTCACTGACTTCCACGGCCTGGTCATCCCAGTGGGTCTCGGGCCAGGGGACCCGTCTCACCGGAAACAGCATCGGATCGAACGGTTCACTGAACAGGCTGCGCGCGCCAACAGCCATCGCTCCGAAAGTGTCGCCGTGGTAAGCCCCTTCAAATGCAATCAGCTGCTGGCGTGGTTCGCCGCGGTTATGCCACCACTGCACGGCTGTTTTGAGAGCGACTTCCACAGCGGTGGAGCCGTTGTCTGAGAAGAAGACTCGATCGAGGCCTGTGCGCTGGGCCAGGCGCGATGCCAGCCGTTCCGCCTGAGGATGGGTGAACTCAGCGAAAATCACCTGTTCAAGGGTGGCGGCCTGTTCGGCAATGGCCGCAGCAACCACGGGATTGGCATGGCCATGCAGCGTGACCCACCAGCTGCTGATGGCATCAATCAGAGGTGGACCTTCGGCTCTGTAGAGCAGAGCCCCTTCTCCCCGCACCACCTGCTCGAGAGCTGGGGTGGTTGTGATCGATGTGAAGGGTGGCCAGAGGTTGGGGTGATGGTTCCGTGACACTGGGCACGCTCGATGGCCTGTTGTCATCATGGGCACAGGACTGCGAGGCCAGCCATGGCCAGTTATCGGACCGATCAAAGCAGGGTGTGGCCGTCTTCCAATCGATTTGTGGAGCCGGCTTCACAGCAGCCCCGCTGTGGCCCCGGCAGCGATGGCTGTCGAAGCATCTTTTTTGAAGGTGGATGGCCCTCGATCAAGGCGCGGCTCGAGATGCGTGGCTGGTCACCCTCCCAGATCGAACAGATCCATGAGCAGCTGCGTCAGGGATGGACGCTGAGCATGGCCGTCCGCCACGTGGCGCTGCTGATGGGCAGATGTCCAATCAGGTCGAGACCGATGGGTTGAGATCAGAACCTCAAGGTCTACCGACAGACGTTGCTCTCTTTTTCGCTGAGTGTTGCGATCGGGCCGCAGTTAAACCAGCGCACCATCTGAACCTCCACATCGGTGAACAGCACGAGGATGCCGCCGCAGAGGAGCACAACGGCCACGGTGGCCCAGGACTGACGGCTTGTCATCGGTTGTCCGGATGGTTCGCAAACGCCTCGAACTTAGGGCCCAGCCCCTGGTTGTGCCATGCATGTCGCAGAGCTTGTGCGTTGAGAGGATGGAGGGGAGGCAGTTCCGCGAGCACCGGAACATTGCCGATTTCGCTGAGAGTTCTCGGGTTGTCGGCATGGGCAGGCCCATTCAGGATCAGGCCGATCACAGGGATCCTGCGGTTGCGCAGCGCCTCAAGACTGAGCAGGGTGTGATTGAGGGTGCCCAGTCCGCTGCGGGCCACAAGGACAACGGGAAGCATCCACTGCTGCAGCTGATCGATCTGCTGCCAGGACCGGGTGAGTGGAACATGAAGGCCTCCGGCGGTTTCCACCACCAGTGGCATGGTCCCGGTTTCTGGAAGCGTCAGCCGATTTGGATCCACGCGAGTGTCTTCCAGTTCCGCTGCCCAGTGGGGTGAAACAGCTGCCTGAAAGGCATAGGTCTCCGCGATCCAGCGATCGGAGGGCAGATCGATCAGCTTCATCACCCGTTCACGATCACCACCGTCTTCCAGGCCGCTCTGCACCGGTTTCCAGTACATGGCGTTGAGCCCCTGCACCAGAAGGGCACTGACCACCGTTTTGCCCACGTCCGTATCAGTGCCGCAGACCACAAGGCGGAGTGCAGCAGAGCTCGTTCTCATCGCTGGATCAGCAGCAGTTTGATCACCCAAGTGAGTCGGAGCTGTCCGTCATCATCATGATCGGGCCAGCACTGCTGCAGTGTGCGCCAGTCTCGAATCGGCAGCGATGGCTGCGTGCTGCAGCCCGCGCCCACCCTGCGCAGCGGTTTCAGCAGCTTGGGAAGGCTCTCGGCAACGGCATCGCAGTGCATGTCTTCCTGCAGCCTGATCTGATCAGCGCTGATGCACTGGAACAAAGACTCCGTCTCCGGGAAAGCAATCGCCGTGCAGGCGATGCCGGTGCTCTCCGCGGCTCGATGCCACTGAGGGAAGCAACCCTCAACCGGTAATGCCACCGCCAACCATCCACCTGGGGTCAGCTGATTCAGCCAATGCCGAATGACCTGTCCAGGTGCAGGCAGCCAATGCAAACAGAAACTCGATGCCAGAAGACTGGGCATCTCAGGCCACTGTGGCAACGGGCCTCTCAAGTCCCATTGCTGCGTTCTAGCGGAGAGCGGTTGTTGTCGAAGCATGGCCTTGCTGCCGTCCAGACGCAGCACGCTCTGCCCGGGATGGCGGGCTTCCAGCGCTTCCGCCAGATATCCGGTGCCGCTCCCCAGGTCAACCCACAGTCCGCCAGGGATCAGCTGCTGTCTGCAATGGTTGGCCAGCTGACCGGCTACCGCATGCTGCAGCGTTGCTGAGGCGTTGTAGTTCTGTGCCGACTGATCGAAACGGCTGAGAACCTTGTCGCCCCAGTGCCCGGTCGCGTCCATCAGGCTGCTCGACTGTTGTGATCCAGCCACCGCTGGACCCGGACCAGCAGATCAGGGACCAGCAAGGCATGCCCGACATTTCTGAGCTGCCACTGCTCGGGCGCATCCTGCAAATACTGCGTCAAGGCCTGCAGGTGTTCCCGGCTTGCTGCCGGCGCAACGATCGCATCATCCATCCCATCCACCACCAGCACACGGGCGCTTTTGGGCAGGCCTGCAGGCAGGTCACAGGTTTCGATCAGGTGGTCTAGATCCTCCTTCAGCTTGATGCGCCCCTGCTCGGAGAGGCCCAACTGGACCGGCCCAGCTGGCAGCCCGCCCACCTCAGCGGGTTGGGCTGCCCGTTTCAGAAAGGTCCTGAGCATCGTGGTCTCACCGGGGCCTCCGATCGCTGTCTGCATGCCCCTGAGGCCAGTGCGTATCGCCCTCCCCTCCGGCCCCTCAGGAACGAATCGCCCGAAGCTGGCGAGCAGCACCACATCCGTGGCCTGATCGAGCACCGAGGGGTTGATCAGATGGGGGCCTAGGGAATGGGCAATCACAACCCTGCGTTGCCTCGCCATGCATGGGCTGGCGTCGCCGCTGGGGGGCTCTGCCCAGCTTGGATTGCAGGATCGCCGGTTGCCATAGCCGCGTTCGCCGCTTTGCCAGATCCAGCCCAGATGGCTGAAATGCCGTTCCCATGGAGCCCAGGCTGTGCTGTCGCCGCTCCAGCCATGCATGGCGATGACCTGTTTCATCAGGGGACACGGCCGTCTGAGAGGGCCCTCAGCAGTGTTTCCAATGTCTCATCGGGAAGGAGGCGATGCAGAACGAGGCGTAGCCGGGCACTGCCTTCCGGAACGGTGGGTGGGCGGATTGCTGCCGTGACAAGGCCAGAGATCTCCAGGTGGCGTTGCAGATTCAGGCATTGCTGATCCTCCCCGACCAGCAGTGGCAGGATCGGCCCTTCACCCGTCGGTCGCGCCCAGCCTGCTGCGACCAGGCGGTCACGCCAGGTGTTGCTGCGCTTCAACAGTGTGCTGCCCCAGTCGGGGTTTTTCCGCATCAGCTCAAGAGCGGCAAGAGCTCCTGCCGCCAAGGGTGGTGCCAATGCAGTCGTGTAACGGAAGGCTCCGCTCTCCTGCAGGAGACGCTCTCCGAGTTCGCCATCGCAGGCCAGAAAGGCCCCGCCACTGCCGAAGGCCTTGCCGAAGGTGCCGCTGAGCATCGTCACCCTTGCCTCCCCAAAGCCCAGGCCGCGGCCTCCTTCTCCGAGCACACCCAGAGCATGGGCCTCATCGAGCAGCAGGCTCGCCCGGTGGCGCTCGCACAGTGCGGCCAGATCATGCAGCCGAGGACTGGTGCCCTCCATGCTGAACAGGCTTTCGGTGATCACCAGCAGGGGCGCCTCCGGACGCTCGCTGCGACTGCTCAACAACAGACGCTCCAGCGACTCCAGATCGTTGTGGGCAAAACGCCTGAGTCGGGCACCACTGGCCTGAACGCCCACCAGCAGTGAGTGATGAATCAGGCGATCCGCCGCAACGGTGGTGTGTCGGTTTGCCAGGGCTTTGACGGCTGCCAGATTGGCTTGAAACCCGCTCGGGAACAGCAAGACTTTTTCGCGTCCGAGCCATTGCGCCAGCTCCGACTCCAATCGGTCATGCACAGGCCGACTGCCGCTCACCAGCCGTGAGCCGCCTGCACCCACACCGCTGCTTCGCAGCTGCGCCTCGGCCGCGGCGATCAGGGAAGGATGCCGGCAGAGGCTCAGATAATCGTTGCTGGCCAGGTCAAGCAGCTCCGGACCCATGGCCGAATCAGTCGCCACGGCCTGTAGATGCTCCTGCTTCATGGCAGGTGCCCAGGTGCGCAGCTGACGGCGACGGTCCGGATGAGTGCTCATGCCCTGCAGTCTCGGTCCACGCCGATCGTGTTGGTGATGCACGGCCTTTTTGGCGGCGTCCCTAGGATTGAGCGATGGCGGATCAAGACACCCAGGCTTCAGAGCCCGCACAAGGGGGGTCGCCGGATCCGTCTCAATTGTTTCCCTTCCCGCTGGATGACTTTCAGCTGGAGGCGATCGACGCGCTGAACCAAGGCCATTCCGTTGTGGTCAGTGCGCCCACGGGATCTGGAAAAACCCTGGTCGGCGAGTACGCCATCCATCGCGCCATCGCTCACGGCCAGAAAGTTTTTTACACCACACCGCTGAAAGCCCTCTCCAACCAGAAGCTGCGCGATTTCCGAGAGCAATTTGGTGCGGAGAACGTGGGCCTCATGACCGGTGATCTGAGCGTCAACAGGGAGGCCTCCATCGTGGTGATGACCACGGAGATCTTCCGCAACATGCTCTACGCCGAGGCAGACGAGCATGACGATCCGCTGGCCGATGTGGAGGCCGTGGTGCTGGATGAGTGCCACTACATGAATGACTCTCAGCGCGGCACCGTGTGGGAGGAATCGATCATTCACTCGCCGCCGCCTGTTCAGCTTGTGGCGCTTTCGGCCACGGTGGCCAATGCCGGGCAGCTCACCGATTGGATCGAAAAGGTGCACGGTCCCACCAGGCTGGTGCTGAGTGACTTCCGGCCCGTTCCGCTGCACTTCGGTTTCTGCAGTGCCAAGGGGCTGCATCCGTTGCTCAATGAGCAGGGCACCGGCCTTCATCCCAACTGCAAGGTCTGGCGAGCTCCCAAGGGCCACAAGCGCAAGGGCCGTTCTCCCAGGCCGCCCCAGCCCGAACCGCCGCCGATCAGCTTTGTGGTGGCCCAGATGGCCGAGCGCGACATGTTGCCTGCCATCTACTTCATCTTCAGTCGTCGTGGCTGCGACAAGGCGGTGCGGGATCTGGGGGTGCAGTGCCTGGTGACGGAGGCGGAGCAGGCCCGAATCCGTGCACGTCTCAAGGCTTACACCGCAGCCAACCCCGAAGCCGTTCGTGATGGCCTTCACGCCGATGCGCTGTTGCGTGGCATCGCTGCGCACCACGCAGGCGTCCTTCCGGCCTGGAAGGAGCTGATCGAAGAACTCTTCCAGCAGGGGCTGGTGAAAGTGGTGTTCGCGACGGAGACTCTGGCGGCCGGCATCAACATGCCTGCGCGCACCACGGTGATTGCGGCGCTCTCGAAACGCACGGAACGTGGGCATCGCCCGCTGATGGCCAGTGAGTTTCTGCAGATGGCTGGGCGAGCCGGACGGCGCGGACTCGACTCCCAGGGGTATGTGGTCACGGTGCAGAGCCGCTTCGAAGGGGTGCGCGAAGCCGGTCAGCTGGCGACGAGTCCTCCAGATCCTTTGGTGAGCCAGTTCACCCCCAGTTACGGGATGGTTCTCAACCTGTTGCAGCGCCATGATCTGGCTAAGGCGCGCGAGCTGGTGGAGCGCAGCTTCGGGCGTTATTTGGCCAGCCTTGACCTGGTCGAAGAGGAAGAGATCCTCGAGCAGTTGCGTCTGCAGCTCGGGCAGTTGCAGGGATCGGCCGGAGATGTGCCTTGGGAAGACTTCGAGGACTACGAAAAACGTCGTGGGCGACTGCGCGAAGAGCGTCGACTGATGCGCATTCTTCAGCAACAGGCCGAGGAAACCCTGGCCCACGAACTCACGCTGGCGCTGCAGTTTGCGAGCGTCGGAACGCTTGTGAGTCTGAAGGCTCCGCAACTGCGAGGAGGCGTCACGCCGGCAGTGATCGTGGAGAAGTGCGAGGGACCAGGACAGTTCCCTCTGCTGCTCTGCCTCACCATCGACAATGTGTGGCTGCTACTGCCCTGTCAGGCGGTGGTCAGCTTGCATGCGGAGCTGAGCTGTCTGCAGGTGGATGGGGTTCGACCTCCAGATCTCGGGCGTGCCGGTGAGCTGCGCCATGGTGATCAGAACAGTGGTGGTCTGGCGCTGGCGGTAGGGCACATGGCTCAGCGCCATGACATGACAACCCCTCAGTACGACCTGGCCGGAGAAGTGCTGTCCCAGGCGCAAACGGTGCGGACGCTTGAGGCTGACCTGGAAGCTCACCCCGCCCATCGCTGGGGCGACCGCAAGCAGCTCAAGAAGCACCGCCGGCGCATGGAGGACCTGGAGCTGGAGATCGCTGAGCGGCAGCAACTGCTCCATCACCGCGCCAACCGTCACTGGGAGACCTTCCTTGCGCTGATGGACATCCTTCAGCATTTCGCAGCTCTCGATGAGCTCGAACCCACGGAGATCGGTCGCACGGTGGCGGCCCTTCGCGGTGACAACGAACTCTGGCTTGGACTGGCTCTGATGAGCGGTCACCTTGATGATCTGCCGCCGGCTGAGCTGGCCGCGGTGTTTGAAGCGATCAGCACCGAGGTGAACCGTCCGGACCTCTGGAGTGGATTTCCAGCCCCGCCCCGTGCCGAGGAGGCGCTGCATGATCTCTCCGGTCTCCGCCGCGAACTGCTGCGGGCGCAGGAACGTCACCAGGTTGTGGTGCCGGCCTGGTGGGAGCCCGAGCTGATGGGATTGGTGGAGGCATGGGCCAGCGGCACGGCCTGGAATGATCTGATTGCCAACACGTCCCTTGATGAAGGTGACGTGGTGCGGATCATGCGCCGCACGGTGGATCTGCTGGCACAGGTTCCCTATTGCGAAGCGATCAGTGAGCAGCTGCGCAGCCATGCACGACAGGCCCTCAAGGCGATCAACCGTTTTCCTGTGGCTGAAGCCGATGATCTGCAAAAGGCCGCCGCCGCTGAATCGGAGGGTCTCAATCCCGCCACGGAAAGGGCCGCCTGACGCAGTTCCCTTCAGCCCTGCTGTCGTGCCATCTCAGCTGGATCGACGATGCGGTCGAAATCTTCGGCGCAGATATAGCCCAGATCCAGAGCTGCGTTGCGCAGGCTCAGACCCTGTTCATGGGCATATTTGGCGATCGCACTCGCTTTGTCGTACCCAATGATCGGCGCGAGGGGGGTGACCAGCATGAGGGATTGCTCAACATCACGCTGAATCCGGGCCCTGTTCGGCTCGATGCCTTCGACCATGGCGACCCGGAAGCAGCGGCAAGCATCCGTGAGCAGGGTGATGGAGCGAAGCAGATTGAAGCCGATCAGCGGCTTATAAACGTTCATCTGCAGATGGCCGCCGGCGCCGGCCATCGCCACTGCCGCATCCAGGCCGATCACCTGCGTGCAGACCATGGCCATCGCTTCGCACTGAGTGGGATTCACTTTGCCCGGCATGATTGAGCTTCCGGGTTCGTTCTCCGGAAGGTGGAGCTCAGCGAGTCCTGCCCGCGGGCCACAGGCCAGCAGGCGAATGTCATTGGCAATCTTCAGCAGGCTTCCTGCGAGCAGGCGCAGCTGTGCCATTGCATGCACCAGCCCGTCATGGCTTGCCATCACGGCGAATTTGTTGGGGGCAGAGCTGAAGCCGAGTCCCGTGAGTTGCGCCAGTTCCCGAGCAGCCTGTTCGGCAAAACCATCCGGAGCATTCAGACCGGTTCCCACCGCCGTGCCGCCGAGGGGCAGTGGATAGATCTCCGAAAGGCTGGATGCAATGCGAGTGCGTGCGGCCGCAATCTGGTCGCGCCACGCCGAGGCTTCCTGTCCAAGAGTGAGCGGAACCGCATCCTGCAGATGGGTGCGGCCGATCTTCACCAGGTCTTTCCAGAGCTCCGTTTTGGCGGCAAAAACGCCGATCAGCAGATCGAGTTCAGGAAGCAGTCTGCGTTCAATTCCCTCGGCGACTGCCACGTGAATCGCCGCCGGAAAGGCGTCGTTTGTGGATTGGGAACGGTTGACATGGTCATTGGGGTGGACAGGCCGGTGGCTGCCAAGCGGCTCACCGGCAGCCCGAGCCGCCAGATTGCTGATCACCTCATTGACGTTCATGTTCGTCTGGGTGCCGCTGCCGGTTTGCCAGACGCGCAAGGGGAACTGATCATCATGCTGACCGTCTGCAACCGCTGAAGCCGCCGTTGTGATGGCGGCACAGTCGCTCTCACTGATGACGCCGAGGCGGGCATTGACGCTCGCTGCTGCCTGTTTGATGCGGGCAAGAGCATGAATCAGCTCCGCAGGCAGGAGGTCGTCCGCAATGTCGAAGTTCCTCAGAGAGCGTTGCGTTTGCGCTCCCCAGAGAGCCTCTGCGGGGACTTCCACGGCCCCCATGCTGTCGTGTTCGATCCTGGTCGCTTCTGACATCGCAGGGCAGGTGAATGCGCTAAGAACGTGGACCCGCTCCGGGTCTGAGCACGAGGACAATGATCAGCAGCATGCCGCTGACGCTGACGACCACGTAAATCCAGTCTGCATAGGGGGTCCAGAACATGGTTCAGACCAGGTCTCAAAGCCCCAGGCGTTCCCAGATCACCCCCAGATTTTCCTGGTGTAGATCGGTGCTGAAGCAATCGTCCAGTTGCTGGGGGCCCAGCTTGGCTGTGACTTCGGGGTCAGCTTCAAGATTGCTGCGGAAATTCCCCCCATCGTTGTTCCAGGCGCTGTGAGCATGACGCTGCACGACCCGATAGGCCTCTTCCCTGCTCATGCCCGCATCCACCAGCCCAAGCAGCACCCGCTGGCTGAACACCACGCCGCCGTACACGTTCATGTTGCGGAGCATGTTTCCCGGGTACACCCCCAGACCAGCCACCACAGCTGTCATCTCCCGCAGCATGAAATGCAGTGTCACCGAGCAGTCTGGGAGCATCATCCGCTCGGTGGAGCTGTGGCTGATATCTCGCTCATGCCAGAGCGCCACATTCTCCAGGGCGGCGACCACATAGCTGCGCAGCACCCTGGCCAGACCGCTGATGCGTTCACTGCGGATTGGGTTGCGTTTGTGGGGCATGGCCGAGCTGCCTTTCTGACCCTTGGCAAAGCTCTCTTCCACCTCCAGCACGTCGGTCCGCTGCAGGTTGCGGATTTCAGTGGAGAAGCGGTCCAGTGAGGCACCGACCAGCGCCAGGGTCTGCACATAATCGGCATGACGATCGCGAGAGATCACCTGAGTGCTTGCTGTGTCAGGGGTCAGGCCGAGTCGCTCACAGCTGAGACGTTCCACCTCCGGATCGGTGTTGGCGTAGGTGCCCATGGCCCCACTGACCTGACCCACGGCCACATCCCGTTCCAGCCGTTCGAGGCGTTCGGCATTGCGGCGGGTCTCCGCTAACCAGCCGGCCAACTTGAAGCCAAACGTGATCGGTTCACCATGAATGGCGTGGGAGCGACCGATCATCACGGTGGACTTGTGCTCCGCCGCCAGTTTGGTGATCGCGGCGTCGAGGGCGCTGAGTTCCTTCCTCAGCAGAACGACGGATGCCTTGAGTTGCAAGGCCAGCCCGGTGTCCAGCACATCGCTGCTGGTCATTCCCACGTGGATGTAGCGGCCCGCGTCTCCGACGTGCTCGTTGACGTTGGTCAGGAAAGCGATCACGTCGTGACGCACTTCCGCTTCGATCTCAAGAATCCGCGCTGGCTCAAAAGCCGCCTTGTTGCGGATGTCCTCCATCGCCGCTTCGGGAACGCGTCCCAGGCTGCAGTTGGCCTCACAGGCAGCGACTTCAACGTCAAGCCAGCTCTGGTACTTGGCCTGGTCGGTCCAGATCGCGCCCATTTCGGGCAGGGTGTAGCGCTCGATCAAGGGATCGCAGACAAACGGTCAATCCCCGACCATACGGCGACGCAGGTTCGCCCTTGTGGCTCAGGCAGAACGCAGGCGACGATGTTCCACTTCCCATTGCACATGCTGGCCCCACGCCTGTTGCCGCACCGTGCAGCGACCACCTCGGCATTCGATCACCTGAAAGGGGGGCAGATCGCTGGGGTGATTTTCGATGGTGACGAAGGTTCCGGGATGCAGGAGTTCCACCACGTTGCGAGCTGTGGGTCGGTGACGTGGATGCTGCTTGGCGGACATGACCGTGTTGCGGCTCGGATCGATCCTCAAGGAGTTGTCTGGTTTCCCTGGAGAACCACGCAGGTTTGTTCGGATTTCGCCTCTGCTTTTATGAAGAAATGGCTCGTAAACGCCGGCTGGATCTGCATCTGCTCACTTTGGGCCTGGCGTCTTCACGCCAGCAGGCCCAGAGGTTGATTCGTGCCGGAAAGGTGCGGGATGTTCATGGACAGCGTCTTGAGAAGCCCGGGCAGGAAGTGGCTGAGGAAGCGCTGGTTGAGGTGGAGCAACCCCCGCGATTCGTCTCCAGGGGTGGAGAAAAGCTGCTTGGTGCGTTGACGGCTTTCCCGGTTGAGGTGAACGGCCGCGTTTGTCTTGATGGCGGGATCTCGACTGGTGGTTTCACCGATTGCCTGCTTCAGCACGGAGCCAGCCGTGTCTATGGCATCGATGTCGGTTACGGCCAGACCGCCTGGAGCCTGCGCACCGATGAGCGGGTGGTGCTGCGTGAACGCACCAACCTGAGGCGTCTGACAGCTGAAGAGCTGTACGGGGAAGACGATCAGCGCCCGACCCTGGCCGTGGCCGATGTGTCGTTCATCTCTCTGGTGCTGGTGCTTCCAGCCCTGCGTGGTCTGATGATCACTGAGGGCCTTGAAGGGATGGACTGCGAGGCCATCGTGCTGGTGAAACCTCAGTTTGAGGTTGGACGGCAACGAGTCGGTAAGGGTGGTGTGGTGCGTGACCCAGCGGCCCACGTCGATGCCATCACTGCTGTGACCAAAGCCGCTCTGCCGCTTGGCTGGAAGCCGACCGGATTAGTGGCTTCGCCACTCACCGGTCCAGCCGGTAACCACGAATATCTGCTGTGGTTGAGCTCTCGTCTTGAACCGGCGTTGACCGGGTCAAGGATCGAGGATGTGGTCTCAGCAACTTTGAAGGGCTAAGTGCTGGAGAGCCTGATTCAGAGCGCTGAACTGTCGCGGTCGCCTGTCCGAATCCGCACAACGGTGTCAACAGGGGAGATGAAGATCTTGCCGTCGCCGATTTCACCGGTTTTTGCAGCTTCTGCGATGGCATTGACCACGGTGTCGACACGACCATCGTCGATGACGACTTCGATCTTGAGTTTCTGCAGGAATTCCACTGTGAATTCCGAGCCTCGGTAACGCTCAACCTGGCCCTTCTGACGACCGAAACCACGCACCTCGCTCACGGTCATGCCGACAATTCCCGCATTCACCAGAGCCAGCTTGACGTCCTCCAGCTTGAAGGGACGGATGATGGCTTCGACTTTTTTCATTGCTGATCTTCGGCTTTGGGACAACTAAAAGCTCAGGCTTGCGCACTAGGGGAAAGGGACGGAAGCGTATTGAGGTTCAGGCCGGCTTCGGAGGCGTCAGACATCAGTGTTTCAGCGTCCGCCCGATTCACGATGACGTGACCTTGTGCAAGAAGCTCCCAGTGCTCGGATTCGAAGTGGGTCTGGAGCCAGAGGATTCCATGAACGCTGGCGGGGACCAATCGGAAAGAAGGGCCTTCAGCGAGCAAGCGGAGATCCATGAAGAGGCTTCATACGACAACCCCATTACGGCTTGTCGATCCTTTCGAGGATGTACGCGTTGATACCGAATCAGGAGTTGACCGGCTTTCTGGCCTGTTCGCGGCGGTGCCGATAGACGCTGCCGCGGTAGTGGAGCTCCACGGTTGTCTCGGTTGCCGCTGCGTGGCAGAGAGGCGCGTCGTAGTGCTGGCCGCGGTAGGTGTGATCCACCTTGACCGGGCTCAGGCGCTCGTGCTGCGCCGGGTCGTAGGGGATGCCGCGATAGGTGCGTTGTGTTGTGGTCATTGGCGTGGCCTCGAAGAGGGTGGTGAGTGCTCCGATCGTTGATCGGGACCGCTTCGTGGGAAGGAGCGTTGCTTCGCCACGCGGGTGGCTACTTCCGGCTGAAGAGGTCTGCGAGAGCAGGCCCAAGCTCAACGGTTTGTCCTTCAATGCATTACTACTGCAAAAAAGTTGTTCATGGTGAACGATTTGGGGTGAATAAAGGGTCTGAATCGTGATTTTTCAAGTCTTGTCCTGCGGTCGCGCCGGACGTGCCGGGTTTTAAGGTCTTCACAAACCGTTGTCTCGCTTGTCGACCATGAGTGCATCCCCCGCGGAGACCACCGTCACTCCCCTCTACGGAGAGCGGGCCATTGCCGATGCAGAGCTGATTTGTTTTGACAACCCTCGTCAGGGTCGTGCCTACGAGGTGTCGATCGAGCTACCGGAATTCACCTGCCTCTGCCCTTTCTCCGGCTACCCCGATTTCGCCGTGCTGCGACTTCTGTATCAACCCGGTCCGCGAGTGGTTGAACTGAAGGCCATCAAGCTGTATGTGAACAGTTACAGGAATCGCACGATCTCGCATGAAGAGGTGGCCAATCGCATCCTTGATGACCTGGTGGAGGCATGCGATCCGGTTTGGATGCAGTTGGAGGCAGATTTTCATCCTCGAGGCAACGTGCACACCGTGGTGCGCGTTAGCCATGGAGAGCGCCAACCCTGTTAATCAGTTGCGGCAGCTCTGAGGCAAAGCCCGCAAGGTTTCGGTTGCACAGCCCGCCAACGTGAAGCTTGGCTTGCTGTGTTTCGGCAACGGCCCAGATCTGACGGGTGGCCACCATGCTCAGCCCACCCCCGAGCAGGGTGATTGCAAAGCCTGCATAAACGAGTGGAACGCCAGGATCCCGCTTGAGCAGTAATCCGCTGGCCGGCATGATCTCGACCACTCTCAGCGGCAGACCTTTGACCTCCGCACCCTCTCCGCCGGGTCTGAGATTCGTGATCAGATTTCCGTCTGAATCAAACACTTGCACTGGCCCCTGTTCACTGCCGGTGCTGAGAAACACCGGTTCACTTCCATCCGGCCGTGTGGGGAGCACGAGTCCCCAGCTCTGGTCTCCCAGCTCTGGAAAGTTGCTCAGTGGCAGTTGAAGCAGGGGGCTGCGGCCGATCTGCACGGTGATCGTCGCCAGTGACCAGTCCGCCTGATACACCGTGATGCCTTGGAACCGCAATGGATGGTTGACGCTGATCGTGCGTTCCTCTTCAGGATTCCCTGGAGGACTCAGCAGCAAAGTGGAGCTGAACTGTTCCGGTCGTCCGGCGGGATCTCTCTCAATGGCGAAATCCTCAAGGGTGAGGCTGAGCCTGTTCTCTCCGGTCGGACTAAGCAGATCCAGTGAGCGTCCAGGGGCGAGGAAGCGTTCAAGGCGTTGCCCTGCCAGTGCTCCCCAGGCCGCTCCGATCAGAAGCAGCACCAGGCCTGTATGAACCAGAAGGGGGCCCACGCGACCAATTACCCCACGCCGTGCGGCGAGTCGATCGCTTTGCTGTTTGACGGTCCAGCCCTGGTCTCGGAGCTCCGAGGCCAGGTCATTCAGTGCGGCGCTGCTGTCGCTGCAAGCGACCGTCTCCGCCAAGGCCAGTTTGCTGAGTTGGCGTGGTCGCGAATAATCGGTCCAGCGCAAAGCCGCCTTGAGCGTCGGCCACTGGCGTCTCCAGCTGCACAAGGTGAGGGCCAGACCGAGCAGCGCCAACAGCGCGAGAAACCAGACGCTCGAGTACACGTGATTCAGCTGCAACTGCAGCATCAGGTCGCCGTTAATCAGTCCCAGCCATGGGTCGGCATTGAAGCGCTCCAGGTAGAGCTCAGGCGCCTCCTGCTGGGGGATGATCGTGCCGACGCCACTGGCCACCGCAATCAGCAGCAGCAGCAGGATGGCCAAGGGCAGGCTCGAGAGCAGTGCCAGCAATCGTTTGAACAGGCGCATGCTCAGACAAGCCTCGTCAGCAGAGAGAGCGTGCCGATTGTGAGCAACACCACTCCGCTGATGCTGGGAATCCAGCGACTGATCGAGCGCATCGCCATCAACTTGGGAAGCGACGCTGCCATGCTTCCGGCAAGCAGCAACGGCAGCACCTGGCCGATGCCGAAGCTGCTGAGATAAATCAGCCCCGTGAAGGCGTTGCCGCTGCTGGCGATCCAGCCCAGCAGAACGGCCAGCACAGGGGTTGTGCATGGAGATGCTGCGAGACCGAATGCCAGTCCAGCTGCAATGGGCGCCAGCGGGGCTGGCACGCGGCGACTCCATGCGTTCGGATCGGGGCCAGCCGGCAGCGGCAGTCGCACAACCCCAAGCAGGTTGAGCCCCATCACCACGGCCAGCAAAGCCACAAGGGTGGGAATTAACCCCGGCACTTGGCCGTAAATGCCACCGAGCAGTCCGCTCAGGCTGCCCAGCATCACCAGAGCCCCGACGATGCCCCCGCAGAAGGCAAGGCTTCGTTGCCAAGCCGGTTGATCGCTTTCAAATCCAGCGAGGTAAGCCAGAGTCACCGGCAGCAGAGAGAGTGAGCAGGGTCCAAGACTGGTCAGGGCTCCCACCACCAGCACTGCCCCCAGGCTGAGCGGACCCGGCTGCTGGAGTGCATGGTTCAGCAGGTCTTCACCGCTTCGGGCCAGATCGGACAGTGCCAGGTCGAGAAAGGCGATGGTGAAGCCGGTTCAGATCAATTCGAAGATCAGCCTATCGATCAGAACGTAAACGGCGTCGATCAGACGCCAGCCGCTGGCTCTGGCCACGCCCGCCGATCAAACCGGTGGATTCGAGGGAACAGCGGATCAGAAGTCCCACGATCATCAGGCTGGAGAGCAACGAGTTGCCTCCATAGCTCACCAATGGCAGAGGCAGGCCTGTGGTTGGCATGGCTCCAGAGGCCACTGCCACATTCATCACCGATTGGCCGACAAGGAGCGCCGAGCAACCGATGGCCACGAGCCTGGCTTGATTGCTGCGGCATCGCAGGGCAACGCGGAGTCCCAGATAGCCGATCAACATCAGGAAGAGAAGCAGCAGTAAGGACCCCACCAGTCCGAATTCTTCCGCGTAGACCGCGAAGATGAAGTCGGTGCTCTGAATGGGCAGATATTGAAGTTTCTGGGTGGAGAGACCAAATCCCTGGCCGAAAACCCCGCCCGAGCCGATCGCCAGCAGGCTTTGGATCAGTTGATATCCATCGCCTTGAGGATCCTTCCAGGGATTCAGAAAGGAGATCACGCGGAGACGCTGGTACTCGTTGATCAGGATGCTGGCTGTGCCCAGCAGTGCTCCTCCGATTGCTGTCCCAAACAGTTGAAACAGGGGCAGTCCTGCTGAAAAGGCCATCAACCAGATCAGCAGGCCGGTCAGTGCGGCTGTGCTGAGGTTGGGCTGTTTGAGAATGAGCAGCACCAGAACACCGAAACCACTCAGCCAAAGCAGCTTCTGATCCAGTCCGGTGCGTTTCCAGTGCGCGAAGAGGTTTGCCGCTTGGAGCACCACAAACGGTTTAACGAGTTCGGATGGCTGAATCTGAATCGGGCCGATCACCAACCAGCGGCTGGCTCCGTTCACGGTGGTTCCCATCACCAGGGTCGCTGCGATCAACAGGCAGCCGATCCAGAGTGCTGGCCCTGCCAGTTTCAGCCAGCGCCGAAGATTGATCGATGCCGTGAAAGACATCAGGCTCCAGCTGGCTGCCATCCACACCAGCTGCCTCTTGAGGTAGTAAGCCCCTTCCCCTTGTTCACGGGCAGCAACCCACCAGCTGGCTGATGCGAGCACCAGAAGGCCTGCCAGGCTCCAGATGGCCGTGAGTGTGAGCAGCAGACGTGCTTCTGCAGGCCAGAGTGACCAATCCAGCGGCAGATAACGCTCCCAGAACGGCTTCGATTCAGGAGCACCCTTCAGCCGTTCGCGCACGGAGCCCTGACGTGAGGATCGACTCCTTTTGGAGGTCACGGTGGGGCTGCTCAAAACGATCGGAGGTGTTGCATGTATTGAGCCGTCCTTAAGACGGTTTGCCAAGGGAGCTCAACAAAAAACCCGACCAGAGGCCGGGTCTGAAGACACCTTTGAATGGGATTCAGTTGCCGACGTTGACCTGTTTGACGCCGGTGCAGAGTTCCACCTTGATGATGCGTCCGCCCTGCTTCTGAATGCGCTGTTGTTCAGCGAACCAGCTGTCGTAGGGAACCCACTTGGTGAAGAAGGTGTTCTGCAATTCGCGCTGCGTCCGAACCTTTTCGGGGCTGGGGATGCAAGCGGTGACTTTGAACAACCGCATGGGGCTCAGTTGCCGAGACCGGAACAGATGTAGTCGAAGTAGACACCCATTTCCTTGCCAGCATCCGGGCCAACCAGGGAAGCGGTGACTTCTTTCATGGCCTGAATGGCCTGCACCGTGGCTCCGATGGGAACACCCAGGGAGTTGTAGGTCTCTTTCAGACCATTGAGGACACGCTCATCGAGAATCGAGGTGTCGCCGGCGAGCATTGCGTAAGTGGAGTAACGCAGGTAGTAATCCAGATCGCGGATGCAGGCTGCGTAGCGGCGGGTGGTGTACATGTTGCCGCCTGGACGGGTGATGTCCGAGTACAGCAAAGCCTTGGCGACAGCGTCGCGGATGATGGCGGAAGCGTTCGCACTGATCGTTGCGGCAGCCTTCACGCGCAGTTCACCACTGGCGAAGTAGCTCTCGAGGTTGCTCATGGATGCCGTATCCAGGTAGAGACCTTGGACGTCGGACTTGTTGATGACGTTGGTGATCGCGTCTTGCATGGACTCAGGAGTGACGTGAAGGGGCGTTGGTTCCGGTGATCAGGCGAGAGCGCCCACCACGTAGTCGAAGTAGAAGCCGGCTTCCTCGGCATCAGCACCACTGAGGATGCCCATGGCGACGGTTTTCATCTCACGAACGGCTTCTGCCATGGCCTCGAGGGGGGTGCCGAGGGATCGGTAGAGCTCGCGGGCTCCGATCACGCCGATCTCCTCGATCGGAGTCACGTCACCAGCGACGACGCCGTAGGTGACGAGACGAAGGTAGTAATCCATGTCCCGCAGGCAGGTCGCGGTCATGGCTTCTCCGTAGGCATTGCCGCCAGGAGAGATGACGTCAGGGCGCTTCTGAAAAAGCTGGCCGCCTGCAGTCTTGACGATGCGCTCACGGCTCTCGCTGAGAACCTGAGCGACTCGCAGGCGACGCTGGCCTCCGCTGACGAACGCCTTGATCTGGTCCAGTTCTCCTGGACTCAGATAGCGGGCTTCGGCGTCCGCGTTGATGATCGAGTTGGAGACGATGCTCATGCAGTTCTACCTCGAAGCAAGCAGCCGCCCGTAGGAGGCCGATATCCGGTGAGTGGTGTGGTGATCTCGATTGAGATCGAGGAGCAGCTTAAGGGCCGCGGGGCCTCGGATCGCGGAGATCCGAGTCAGAAGGCCATCAGATGTTGTATCTGTTGATCTTCCGTAGTGGAATTCGTGCCCCTCGCAAGGCCAGGAGCGCAAAAACCTCCCGAATTCTCATGCAGCGGCCTGGAGACGATGTGTGCTGGTAACAGATCTTCATTGCCAGTGTGGGCCGCTGTGTTTGAACTTCTCCTTGGTTTTTTGAAGTTCTTTTTTATAAAAACCCAGCACAAAGTGGGAGGCTTTGATGTCTCCGGCTCAAGCGTTAATTGATGCCATTTGGCATTCAATCTCTCTGTTTGAACGGGGAGTTCAGAGAGCTTCGTCTGGGCGTGGGGTCAGGCCTGCATTGCCGCCGTAGAGGCTGGCAGTCCGAGTGATCGTTGATTGAGGCACGCCACTGCGGGAGCTCAGAGTGCTGAGACCTGGCACATCCGAAGGTTCAGAACCGATCTCGGAGCGCAGTTCCAGCAGGTTTCGCACAGCAGTGGGTTGACCTGAGGCAGCCCTGACCTGAAGGAAGCGGCTTGTTTCCGCAGGGGTTGAGGCTCTGCCGAGGAGTGCGATGCTCGCCGCTGTGGCAGCCCGAAGGGGTGCCATCCGTGAGAGCCGATCCTGAAATGGATCACTCATGGCAACGGATTCGACGAAGCCATCAAGATCAATCTGGCCATCTCTGACCAGTGACTCTGCGCTGATGAGGCGCTCCGTTTCGAGGGGAACGCGGTTCAGCAGTTGTCGATAGGTCGCGTCAAGGATTTCTCGCAGTTCGGATTCACTGGACACACGCGCCAAGGAAGCCTGCGTGGGAAGCCCCTCGCGTCGCTTGTAACCACTGGCGTCCCCCAGAGGAAGCGCTGCTTCAAGTCTGGATTGCCCACGGTTGGACTGTGAGCCACGGGAGAACTGGTTCGGTGTTGCTGGGAAGCCGGATGTGCGCCGAAGCATGAAAGCGCTCAGCTGTTCCGGTGGAGTGAAGCCCTTGATGTCTGAAGTCCACTTGCCACCGAAGCTGCTGCGCCGGCTCTGATCAACGATGTTTCGCTTGGTGATGTCACCCGTCGTGCGGAATGCCTCGCGGCGGGTCGCTTCGGGCCGAGGTGTCATTGACACGTTGGCGTTGGCTCCGATAACGGAATCCAAGCCCCTGCGCAATCCAGGTGCACGACGCGTGGTCAGGTCCTTGGGAGTGATGAAGCGTTCATAGGGAACGGTGTCTTCACCGAAGCAGTCGTCGTAGTCCTTGCTGTCGATCAGTGCATCGACCAGGCCGTAAAAACCATGCCGAGCTGCGGTGTCGAACAAGGCATCGATCTCCCAGCGGCCGAAGGTCGGCCTGCCCAGCAGACGGCGGTGCATCACTTCGATTGACTTGGCGATGTAGAGGCCTTCCCAGTAGCGGCGGCGGAAGGCATCCGAACGCGCCACACAGCGAATGAAGTCGCGCAGGCTGATGTCTCCATTCTCGAGACGGGCTTCCTGCGAATTGAGGCGTTCTCCGTCGTATCCGGAGTTGCCGAGCACTTGGGTGTAGACCGCTTTGATGACCGCCTGGGTGGAGGATTCGGTGTTACGAACACTGGGCTGACCTCCGCGGCGCGGGATCGCTGCACCGCCTGTCGAGATCTGCTGGAGGCGAACCACTCTCGGTCCCACCTTGCGTGGACGACTGCCTCGGAACTGAGGGCTGTCCATTTGGCCAGGTTGCGACATGCCGTTGCTCACCAGCAGACGGCGGGTGTCGTAGCTGAAAGGTGCAGGACGTGTGGAGACGGAAGCGGTGTCCGAGGGGAAAATGGCTCCGTACTGATTGCCCACCGGATCATTGCCGCCACCGTAAACATGCTGATCAGCGAGAGGCTGCCGGTAGGAGGCGTAGAGCGTGACGTACTGAGGCGCTCCTTCGAACGGTGCGCTGAAGCGGAACAAACGACGGTTTGATCCCCATCCAGCACTTTCCTGTGCCTCTTCACCGAGGTCGCGCAGGTAAGGAACGGTCTCCTCTCCGAACGTTTGTGCGTATTCGCGGCTGTTGACGATCACATCGATCAGACCGTTCAGGCCCTGCTCGCTGACGATCGAAAATGCTTTGCGGAATTCCTCGAGCGAACTGACGCCGCGACCGAGGAAATGGCGGTAGGCGAGTTCGACGACCCGACTGTTCACGAACGGTCCGTAGAACTGGTTTCGGTACTCCTTGCTTCGGCCCAGGGCGCGGATGAATTCCCGCATGGAAATCTTGCCCTGCACCAGCTGGCTGGCTTCCGAACGGCAGGGGGTCTGGGAATAGCCCTTGGCGATGTCGCGTTCAAAGACCTGTCTGTAGGCGGCTCTGATGACTTCGGCTTTCTCCGCACCGGAGAGGCCAGGGCGCATTTCAAAACGCTGCGCTGATTCTGACGCCAGGGCGTAGATCGCTGGCAGCTGAAGCCCCTGGCTGACTCGGCTGCCAAGTTTTTGTTTTGTGGATGGTGTGGCAACGGCAAGCTCCTTGAGCAGCACGTTGAAGCAATCGATGGTGAGACGGCGTGCCTCGGGGCGCTCCCGAAGCAACTCCGCACAGGCTCCACGCATCTCCTGAAGGGCCACGTTGGTGGCGGTCAGGGAACAGTTTTTGAGGAGGATGTCACGTAGCCCACGCGTGTTCACCGCAAGGATGCTGGGGTCGCCTGCCACGAGTGCGTAGCCCACGTAGCGAAGAAACCAGCCCAGATCGCGCACCGACTTGCGCATGAATGCAGGGCCGTACTTGGCCACACTGATGGCGGTGAAGCCTGTCGGCAGGACGACTCGCACATCAGCGTCACCGCCGGCGACATCAAGAAGTCGCGTGAAGAAATTGCCGCGTTTCGTGATGCCGCTGTCGCCCGTGAAGGTGCGAACGGATTGCTCGAAAGCGGCCTGGTCGGCAGCCAGTGGAGTTCCATCGGCCACCTGAGCCACCTCGCCAGTGCTCAGTGGCGCCTCGAGGAATGAAAGCGGAGTGCCACCGACGAAAATCCTGTTGGCCGCACGGGCAACGATCGCTTCCGCATTGCTGGCGATGATCTTTGAAGCTTCCAGGCGGTCATTGCCGCTGCGGAAGAACGTGATCAGCGTGTCGAGCTCGCCTCCGTCGGGAAAACGGTCCTGCTGTTCCGCCTGACGAACGCTGGAGAGCGGCAGGGTGTCGAACAGCTGGGGGGAAACCCTGGGGCTGCCGCTGCTGGCGGTCACGGTCATGAACGGGAGCAAGCCGGATTCGGCCACGTTACGGCTCGTAGTCAGGGCTCCCGAGCAGGCATGAACAAATGTTTGCAGGGGTTTCTCATTCAGCGCTGTTTCCGATGGCCCCCTGAAATGCTCCAGGTCGAATAATGAAATCGGGAACTGACGCGCAGATGAACTCCAAGCCCTCGGATGCGGCCACCCCTGTGGTGAGTGATTTCTATGACCGGTTTCCCTATCCGGGCGATCCTCTTCAGGACGGACCGCCTCCTGGCTACAACTGGCGTTGGTGCCATGAAAGTGTTGTGGCGGCCGTTCATGGTGTCGTGCCGTCCAGTGCCGATGAGGCAGCTCCTCTACGCATTCTCGATGCGGGTTGCGGGACGGGCGTCAGCACGGATTACCTCTGTCATCTCAATCCAGGAGCTGAGGTGCTGGCGGTGGATATCAGTGCCGGGGCTCTCGAGGTGGCCCGTGAACGATTGAAAAGGTCCGGTGCCGCGGATCAGGTGGATGGGCTGCGGCAGGAGCAGCGCAGCCTTCTTGATCTGCAGGGCGAGGGACCCTTCGACTACATCAATTCCGTGGGTGTTCTCCATCACCTGCGCGAGCCGCTGGCGGGTCTGAAGGCCTTGGGTTCGCTGCTGGCTGACACAGGATTGATTCATCTCTTCCTCTACGCCGATGGAGGACGCTGGGAAATTCATCGAACCCAGAGAGCCTTGTTCCGATTGGGTGCCGGTAGTGGTGCCGACGGTCTGCGGCTCGGCCGTGAACTGTTTCAGGTTCTGCCTGAGGGCAATCGCTTGCGGCAGAACCATGAGCAGCGCTGGCTGATTGATACCGCCGCTGATTCAAATTTTGCTGACATGTATCTCCATCCACAGGAGACCAGCTACGACCTCCGGCGGTTGTTCGGCTTGATCGATGCCGCCGGTTTGCAGTTCGCCGGTTTTTCGAATCCTGCCGTTTGGGATCTGAACCGTTTGCTCTCAGGTGAACTCCTGGAGAGGGCGGCAATACTTCCCCAACGTGAGCAATGGCTGCTCGTGGAAGACCTCGATCCCGAGATCAGTCATTTTGAGTTTTTTGTGGCGAAACGCCCCGTGCACCCCAATCGCTGGGATGACGATTCAGCCTTGCTCCAGGCGTTTGGTAGACGACAGTCGTGTTTATGGGGATGGCCTTCATCCAGCCTCCTGGGCCCCGATCTGGAGCCGATCGCTCTCTCCAAATCCGAGCTCGCGCTCTTGGAAGCTGTGGAGCTGCAGCCACAAACCTGTTTGGGCGACCTGAATCTTGGGCCTGAGACCGTCTCAGTTGCCAGAGGTCTCGTGCGGCGCCGGCTGCTGCTTCTGGAGGCCCCCAGAACCTGAGCCTGAGAAAACGCGTGATAGATTCCGCGCGCTTCCTCAGGCAATGTTTGCTGGCTAACGACCCCACCGAATCATCCGCGGCACCCGTTGCGATCGATTCTGGAATGGGCGATTACGCCAGACTTCAACAACGCCTGATGCTGGCCACTCTGGCGGTTTCACTGGTCGCGGTTCTCATCGCACTAGTTGGTTTCGACGCCATGGTTGCCCGCAGCCTGTTGGTGGGTTCCTGCGCTGGTGTTCTCTACCTGCGCCTCCTCGCCCGCAGCGTGGCTCGGCTCGGCGGAGGTTCCCGTCAAGTGGGTCGTTTTCAGCTGGTTGTGCCTGTGCTGCTCGTTGTCGCAGCTGCCAAGTTTCCCCAGCTCGAAATCCTTCCTGCTTTCATCGGTTTCCTTCTCTATAAACCCGCCTTGATTCTTCAGACCGTCATTGACGGCTGAGCTCGCGCATCCCCTTCTGCATTCAATGGCTTTGCTGCCTTTCACACTGCCTTTCGCCGAACTGGAGGTTGGGAACCATCTGTATTGGCAGATCGGCAACCTCAATCTGCATGGCCAGGTTTTTTTGAGTTCCTGGATCCTGATCGGTGCACTCCTTGCTGTCGTTCTGGTTGGTACGCGCAAGATGGATCGCGACCCGAGGGGCGTGCAGAATCTGCTCGAATTTCTCTGGGATTATCTGCGTGATCTCGCAAGGGATCAGATCGGAGAAAAATATTATCGAGAGTGGCTTCCCTTCATTGGCACACTGTTCCTGTTCATTTTCGTGAGCAACTGGGGCGGTGCACTAATTCCCTGGAAAGTCTTTGAACTTCCTGAAGGTGAGCTGGGTGCTCCCACTGCAGACATCAACACGACAGTGGCCATGGCTCTGCTCGTGTCTCTCGCCTATTTCTATGCCGGTTTGAGCAAGAAGGGTCTGAGGTTTTTCGAGCTCTATGTAGAGCCGACTCCGATCATGCTCCCTTTCAAGATCATTGAGGAGTTCACGAAACCTCTTTCGCTGTCATTCCGACTGTTCGGAAACATCCTTGCTGACGAACTTGCCGTTGGCGTTCTCGTTTATCTGGTTCCTCTCATTGTTCCTCTGCCTGTGATGCTGCTGGGACTTTTCACCAGTGCCATTCAGGCCTTGATTTTCGCAACCTTGGCTGCCTTCTATATCGGCGAAGGCTTGCATGAGCACCACTAGGTGACAAATGCTCGCCGTTTAGGCGATCTGCTAAACACTTCTGCGCGTAGGTCCGACGCTCATGACTCGGGCCCGCTCTCTTGCAACAGAGAGTGTCCCTGCGCAGGGGGAACCAAATCCCCACTTCATTTGCTCAGCGCCTACGGCGCACCCCCCCCCAACGCTCTCAACATGGATTCCATTACTTCCGCAGCTTCCGTCGTTGCTGCTGGCCTGGCTGTTGGCCTGGCGGCTATCGGCCCTGGTATCGGTCAGGGCAGCGCTTCTCAAGGTGCTGTTGAAGGTATCGCCCGCCAGCCCGAAGCTGAAGGCAAGATCCGCGGCACCCTGCTGCTTTCTCTGGCATTCATGGAGTCGCTGACGATCTACGGCCTGGTTGTGGCTCTGGTGCTTCTGTTCGCCAATCCTTTCGCCGGTTGATCAACAACCAGGGAGCGCCCTCGTGTGATGGCAGCTCCCTGGTGTGATCCTTCTTTTCTTCATCAGCTTTTCCTCAGCGCTCCTCTTTCATGACCTGGCTTCTGCTTGCTGAAGCAGCGGTGCCGGAGGGAGGTCTTTTCGACCTCGATGCCACCTTGCCGTTAATGGCGGTTCAGGTGGTTCTCCTGACCTTCCTGCTCAATTCCCTCTTCTTCCGTCCGGTCGGCAAGGTCGTGGAAGATCGTGAGGGCTATATCTCCACAAGCCTTGCTGATGCCAAGCAGAAGCTTGAGCAAGTCCAGCGTCTTGAGGCTGAACTCACTGAACAACTTCGAGGTGCTCGCCAAGCCGCGCAGGCCGCGATTCTCGATGCTGAGCAGGAGGTCGACAATCTCTATCGCGAGGCGATCGCGACGACCGAGGCGGATGCCAATCGCACGAGGGAAAAAGCCCGCCGTGAGATTGAGGCCCAGCGAGAGCAGGCCCAGTCTCAGTTGATGGGCAAAGTCGATGAGTTCAGCGCAAAGATCATTCAACGTCTGCTGGCCGTTTCATGATGTCTCTTGTCACCTTGTTCGCTGCTGAGGGTGGTTTCGCGATCAACCTCAACCCTCTTGAGACAAACCTGATCAATCTGGTCATCGTGATCGGGTTGCTGGTTTATTTCCTGAAGGGATTGCTCGGCGGCATTCTTGAGCGTCGTCGTGAATCGATTCTCAAGGAGTTGAACGATGCGGAAACCCGTCTCAAAACTGCCACCACAGATCTAAGTAAGGCGCAGGCCGATCTTGGTTCTGCGAAAGAAAAAGCTGAGAAGATCCGTGCCGATGGCAAAGCCAGGGCACAGGCCATCCGTGCTGATGGTGAGCAACGCACGATCGAAGCGATGGCTGCCCTGAAGCAGGATGCGCTCGCTGATCTCAATGCCGAAGGTGCACGACTTACCGAGCAACTACGGCGCGAAGCTGCCCTGGCTGCCATCGACAAAGTGATGGCTGATCTGCCCGGACGGCTCGATGCTGCGGCTCAAGCCCGTCTCATCGACGCCTCCATCAACAATCTGGAGGACGCCTGATGCCCCTTCTCAATACCCTGGCCACCCCTTACGCCGAAGCGTTGCTGCAGGTGACCAACGCTCGGAATGAGTCAGAGGATGTGGCCACCCAGTGCAAGGAGCTCATTGCTCTCTGGGACAGCAGTGACTCACTGCGTGAAGCCATGACGTCCCCGGTGCTTGAGCCGGCAGCAAAGAAGAAAGCTCTTGAGCAGCTTCTGGGCCAACAGATTCAGCCTTCCTTGCTGAATCTCCTCAAGGTTCTTGCCGACCGTTACCGCCTCACTGCTTTTGATGCCGTGCTGGCTCGGTACCTCGAGCTCTACCGCGAATCCCGCAAGATTTCGCTGGCGCACGTCCGCTCAGCCCAGGCCCTGACCGACACTCAGAAGGCATCACTCACCGCCAAGGTTCAGTCCATGGTGGGCAGTGGTTCCGTCGAGATTGATCTCACCATCGATCCAAGCCTGATTGGTGGCTTCGTGATCAATGTGGGCTCTCAGGTCATCGACGCTAGTCTTTCCGGCCAAGTAAGGCGACTCGGTCTCTCGCTTGCGAAGGCGAGCTGATCGTTTTTTTCTTCACCCTTCAGATTTTTCTTTTATTCCCCGTCAAAGGGTTTACCAGCCATGGTTTCCATCCGTCCCGACGAGATCAGCGCGATTCTCAAACAGCAGATCGAGGACTACGACAAGTCTGTTTCTGTCAGCAACGTTGGCTCTGTCCTGCAGGTGGGTGATGGCATCGCCCGCGTTTATGGCCTTCAGGAAGTGATGGCCGGCGAACTCGTTGAATTCGAAGATGGCACCGAAGGCATTGCCCTCAACCTTGAGGATGACAATGTCGGCGCCGTGCTGATGGGTGAAGGCCTCGGTATTCAGGAAGGCAGCACCGTTCGTGCAACTGGCAAAATCGCTTCAGTTCCCGTTGGCGATGCCCTCCTTGGCCGTGTCGTCAATTCCCTGGGAGTCCCACTGGATGGCAAGGGTGATCTCGCAACCACTGAGACTCGTCTGATCGAGTCCCCCGCCCCAGGCATCATTCAGCGCAAGTCGGTGCATGAGCCCATGCAGACCGGCATCACCGCGATCGACGCGATGATTCCCATCGGTCGCGGCCAGCGTGAGCTGATCATTGGTGACCGTCAGACCGGTAAGTCAGCCATTGCGATCGACACCATCCTGAATCAGGCCGATCAGGACGTGGTCTGTGTCTACGTGGCCATCGGTCAGAAAGCCGCTTCCGTGGCTCAGGTCACCGAGGTTCTGCGTGAGCGCGGAGCACTGGATTACACCGTGATCGTTGCGGCGAACGCTTCGGATCCCGCCGCATTGCAATACCTGGCTCCTTACACGGGTGCTTCGATCGCTGAAGCCTTCATGTACAAGGGCAAGGCCACCCTGGTGATCTACGACGATCTCTCCAAGCAAGCCCAGGCGTACCGCCAGATGTCGCTGCTCCTCCGTCGTCCGCCCGGACGTGAGGCCTATCCCGGCGACGTGTTCTACTGCCACAGCCGTCTGCTCGAGCGCGCCGCCAAGTTGTCTGATGCCATGGGCAAGGGCTCGATGACGGCTCTGCCGATCATTGAGACCCAGGCGGGTGACGTGTCCGCTTACATCCCCACCAACGTGATTTCGATCACCGATGGTCAGGTGTTCCTCAGTTCCGACCTGTTCAATTCCGGTCTGCGTCCTGCCATCAACGTGGGTATTTCAGTGAGCCGGGTTGGCGGTGCTGCCCAGACCAAGGCCATCAAGAAAATCGCCGGCACCTTGAAGCTGGAGCTGGCTCAGTTCGATGAACTGGCTGCGTTCTCTCAATTCGCTTCCGACCTTGATGCGGCAACGCAGAAACAGCTTGGTCGCGGCAAGCGCCTGCGTGAGCTGCTGAAGCAGCCTCAGTTCAGCCCGCTGATCCTGGCTGAGCAGGTCGCCATTGTTTATGCAGGTGTCAAAGGTCTGATCGATGACGTCCCTGTGGATCAGGTGGTTCAGTTCTCCAGGGAACTTCGCGAATACCTGAAGAGCAACAAGCCTGAGTTCATCAAGAAGATTCAGGACGAGAAGGTCCTCAGCCCTGAGGCTGAAACCCTTCTCAAGGAGGCCATCTCCGAAGTCACCTCCACCATGTTGGCTTCCGCCAACTGAGGCTCTGAGACATGGCAAATCTGAAGGAGATCCGAGACCGGATCAAATCGGTCAAGAACACCCGCAAGATCACCGAGGCCATGCGCCTCGTGGCTGCGGCCAAGGTGCGACGTGCTCAGGAGCAGGTGTTGCGTAGTCGTCCCTTCGCGGATCGGCTTGCTCGACTGCTTGAAAATCTCCAAGCACGCATGCGTTTCGAAGATGCCGATGCCCCCTTGCTGGAGCAGCGCAATGTGGAGACCATAACTCTTGTTGCTGTCACTGGCGACCGCGGTCTCTGTGGTGGCTACAACGCCAACATCATCAAGCGCACTGAGATGCGTTTCGCTGAGCTTCAGGGCAAGGGATACAAGGTTGATCTGGTTCTGATTGGTCGTAAAGCCATCAGCTATTTCACCAACCGGAACTATCCAATCCAGGCCACCTTTACTGGCCTCGAGCAAGTTCCCACAGCGGATGAAGCCGGCTCTATCGCCAATGAGGTGTTCGCGGAGTTCCTTTCCGAGAGCACTGATCGTGTTGAGATCATCTACACGAAGTTCATCAACCTGGTGAGCTGCAACCCCGTTGTTCAGACTCTGCTTCCCCTGGATCCTCAGGGCATCGCTGAGGCTGATGACGAGATCTTCCGTCTCACCACCAAAGATGGAGAGCTCCGCGTTGAATCGGGCGCGGGTCCGGCCAACACCCAGCCTCAGCTGCCTTCGGACATTGTCTTTGAACAGAGTCCGGATCAGTTGCTCAATGCGCTTCTGCCCCTTTACCTGCAGAATCAGCTGCTGAGATCGCTTCAGGAAGCTGCCGCCTCTGAACTGGCAAGCCGGATGACGGCCATGAACAATGCCAGTGACAATGCCAAGGCTCTCGCCAAGACGCTCACCCTTGACTACAACAAGGCTCGTCAGGCGGCCATCACTCAGGAGATTCTTGAGGTTGTGGGTGGCGCTGCAGCAATGGCGTGATCGATTGATTCGATCTGACTGAACATTTTGCTCTTCCCAGCCGGCCCCTGGCCGGCTTTTTTTTTGATCGGCTCAGATGCTGAAAATCTGAAGTTGATTCAGTGGCCCTTTACGCTGAGACCAGGCCATCAAGGGGGACTTTTCAGCAATGATGAGCGACACCACTCCAGCTGTTTATGCCATCACCATTGAGCTTGATGGCCAGCAGCATCAGTTTCAGTGCCGAGACAATCAGACTGTTTTGTCTGCTGCGGAGGAGGCTGGAGTGCCTGTCCCCAGCTCCTGCTGTGCGGGCGTGTGCACCACCTGTGCTGCACGGATCCAAGAGGGTGAGGTTCACCAACCCGATGCCATGGGTGTGAAGGAGGATCTCCGCCAAGAGGGCTTCGCGCTTCTCTGTGTTTCCTTCCCTCGGTCCGACCTCAAAGCGATGGCTGGTCAGGAGGATGCGCTGTATCAGGCTCAGTTCGGTCAGTACCAAGCGTGATCGATGCGTGTTTGATTGTGCTGCTTGATCTGAATTGTCTGCCTGGATCTTGAAGGCTTTCGGTTGGTGACCGCATCGTATTCAAAACCTTTCGGCGTTCTTGGGGTGAGGAAGTTTGATCTCTTGGCTGTGCGATGCCTCTTGAATGAATCGCGATGTTCTGCGATCAGGTTCTTTGCCTGACGTTCAATCGATCTTGGAAGAATAGGATCTTTGATGATTTGTTTTTCTCGAGTTCGTTGAACTTTCAGTCATGACATTTTGTATGACTTGCTGCATGCATTGACTTTCGGAAAGCTTTCTTCCGCTGCTATCCGCAACAATCAGGAGTCTGAAGTTGGAACGATTGTGCTGTGAAGCTCATGTTCAGGAGGATGTCGTTGATCAGTCCTGAGTCGCTCGCGACGAATGGCTTGCGTTCCTGGGTTGTTGAGCAACTGCGTCGGGAAGGTGAGCCCCTGCGTTGGGCGATCACCTCCATCGATCCCTCCCCTGAAGGTTCGCGAACTGCGCTTGAGGTTGAAGCAGTGCTGATCAACGCATGACGCTGTCCGTGGCGCCACTGCCCACGCTGATGATCGTGCCAACAGGCATCGGCTGTGAAGTTGGTGGCTTCGCCGGCGATGCGCTGCCGAGTGCCCGCCTGTTGGCGGCGGCAAGCGGTTGCCTGATCACCCATCCCAATGTGATCAACGGAGCATCGTTGTACTGGCGTGATCCGCGCATTCATTACGTCGAGGGTTATGGCCTCGATCGTTTTGCTTCCTCTGCCTGGGGTCTGCGTCCCAGCCGCAATCAGCGCATCGGCCTGTTGCTCGATGCCGGGATCGAAAGCGACCTGATGATGCGACACCGTCAAGTCGCGGAGGGTTGCAGAGCCACTCTTGGCCTTGAGATCAACGCAGTGCTCAGCACCGATGAACCTCTCGGTGTGCATCTTTGTGCAGGTGACAGCGGCACAAGCTGGGGCAGCCTGGATCGACCCGATGCGCTGCTGAGAGCAGGTGAGCGCCTCAAGGCAGCAGGGTCAACCGCCATTGCTGTGGTGGCTCGATTCCCTGATGATCTTGAGAGCGAGGCGCTGGCGGCCTATCGCCATGGCACTGGAGTTGATGCTCTGGCTGGCGCTGAAGCAGTGATCAGTCATCTGCTGGTTCGGCATCTACGGATTCCCTGCGCCCATGCTCCAGCGCTGCAAGCTCTGCCCCTTGACACTGGCCTTGATCCCCGCGCGGCAGGGGAGGAGCTTGGCTACACCTTTCTTGCCTGTGTTCTGGTGGGACTCAGCAGGGCGCCTGACCTTCTGGATCTGTCTTCAGGCTGTTCGATCGCTCCGGATGATCTTGTTGCCGATCAGTTGGGTGCCCTTGTGGTGCCGGATGGTGCGCTTGGAGGAGAGGCCGTGCTTGCTTGCCTGGAGCGGGATGTTCCTGTGATCGCGGTCAGCAATCCGGGCGTGTTGTCGGTGAGTGCGGAGGCTCTGGGTGTGGGGCGTCAGGTGCTGAAGGCTGGCTCTTATGCCGAAGCCGCCGGTTTGTTGGTTGCCCTGCGCGAGGGCATCGCCATTCCCTCTCTTGGGCGTCCCTTCCCTGCTCTGCGGGAGCTGAATTAATGGCCTTGGGTTTTGCCAAGTCCCCAACGCGGCCATGTCCCTGTGGCAGCGGCTTCACGCTGGACCAGTGCTGCGCTCCTCTGCACACGGGACGACGGAAGGCGGTGACGGCGGAGCAATTGATGCGATCTCGCTACTCCGCGTATGTGCTCGCTGAGGTGGATTATCTGATCGCCACCCATCCCGATGCTGCTGGCACACTTGCTGCACGGCGTCGTGAACTGCGCGACAGTTGCCGGCGGACACGCTGGCATGGCCTCACGGTGCTGGCTGCCAAGGCCGGTCGCCTGGACGATCTGGAGGGCAGCGTGTGTTTCGAGGCCGTCTTCAGTGCGGGCGGCGAACGGCACGTGCTGCGGGAGAACTCGCTGTTTCGCAGGCGTGATGGTGAAGCATCAGGAGACTGGCTTTACATCGCTCCGTTGGATTGACCTCTCAGCGCAGGCAGGCCATGGGGTGCCTCGGTGGAACCCCCAGAGCTTTCGCGACTCCCGGATGACAGACCGCTCCCTTCACGGTGTTCAGCCCTGACAGCAGTTCTGGGCGTTCAGTGACAGCCTCTTCAAGCCCCCTGCCTGCGATGCCGAGGATATAAGGCAAGGTCACGCTCACCAGTGCTTCCGTGGAGGTGAAGGGCACGGCTCCGGGCATATTGCCGACGGCATAGTGCTGCACGCCATGGATGAACACCGTTGGATCGGTGTGCGTGGTCTCACGGCTCGTGGCGACACAGCCGCCCTGGTCAACAGCGACATCGACGATCGCTGATCCTGGCGTCATCTGCTTCACCATCTCCTCATCCACCAACGTCGGTGCCCGGCCACCGGGTGTAAGAACCGCGCCGATCAGCAGATCCGCGGTTGGAACCAAGCGTTCCAACAGTCCGCGACTGCTCACCATGCTGATCAGCCGCCCACGGCGGTCTGCTTCAAGGCTGCGCAAGCGTTCAGGGGAGCGATCCAGGAGCAGCACTTCGGCATCCATTGCCGCCGCGAGTCGTGCCGCATTCCAGCCCACTGTGCCGGCTCCCAGCACCACGACACGAGCCGGACGCACGCCGGTGCAACCACCGATCAAAACGCCCCGTCCGCCATTGGGGCGCTCGAGAAGCCTGGCACCCACCTGGGCGGCCAGTCGCCCTGCGATTTCGCTCATCGGGGCCAGCAGCGGCAAGCTGCCGTTCTCCAACTGCACCGTTTCGTAGGCCACCCCTGTCGTGCCGGCATCCAGGAGAGCCTCCCCGACCTGGCTGTAAGCCGCCAGATGCAGGTAGGTGAACAACACCATGTCGTCCCGCAGAAGACTGAACTCCTCCGGCTGCGGTTCTTTCACCTTCACCACCAGATGAGCAGCCCAGGCCTCCTCACGGCTCACAAGCCTGGCCCCGGCCGCGGCGAAGGCGTCGTCACTGATGCCTGCCCCGGCCCCGGCTCCGTTCTGAATCCGCACCTCCAGGCCCTGGGTCACCAATTCGCGGACCGCATCCGGGGTGAGTGCCACACGCTGTTCATCGGCCTTGATCTCGGTGGGGACCCCGATCGTGGCCATCGGGGCCGTCAGGACGGAATGGGCCATGGAGGACGGAGTCGTCTCTTCAATGTGGCTCAGACAGCGGCGATCGGCAGCCGCCAGCCACTGCCGAATGCCTGGGCACTCACCTTCAGCAATGGTGCGGCCTGTCTGCGCTTGAACTCAGCTCTGCGGAACAGCCGCTCGATCCGTTCCACCTCGGCAGGATCATGGCCAGCAGCTGTCAGCTGCTGGCCGCTGAGCCGGCGTTCAATCATGTCGATCAGCAGGGGATCCAGCCTGTCGTAGTCCGGGAGTGAGTCACTGTCCTTCTGATCCGGACGCAGTTCTGCACTGGGAGGTTTCTCGAGGATTGCGCTGCCGATCAGCGCGCCCTCGGTCGGCAGGGATAGTTCCTGGCGGCAGAGGCTTGCCTGGCTGCTGTCCAGCCATCGGCACAGTGCAAAAACGGTTGATTTATACAGATCGCCGATCACGGCCAGGCCGCCGTTCATATCTCCATAGAGGGTGCAGTAACCCACGGCGAGCTCCGATTTGTTCCCGGTGGTGAGCAGCAGCTGTCCCTGCTGATTGGCCATGGCCATCAGCAAAGTGCCCCGGATGCGCGACTGCAGATTTTCGGCCGTCACGCCTGAGGGAGCGCTCTCCAGTGCAGGAGTCAATGTTGCCTGGAAACCCTCCATCAGGGTTTCGATCGGAACGATGGTGTGGGCGATGTTCAGTCGATCCGCCAGGTTGAGCGCATCCCTCAGTGAACCTTCCGAGCTCCATGGAGAAGGCATCAGCAGGGTTTGCACTTGATGGGGGCCCAGGGCTGCGGCAGCGATCACAGCCACCAGCGCTGAGTCGATGCCTCCGCTCAGTCCAAGCAGGGCTCTCTGGAATCCACATTTGCCGGCATAGTCCTTGACTCCGGTGACCAGGGTGCGAAACAGCGCTTCCATCTCCTGCTGCTCGGTCTGGACCCATGGCGTCATGGCCGATGGATGGCCTGCCGCTGTTGGTCTGTCGGCGGCATTCCAGATCTGTGTGGCTTCACGGCAGTCCGGAAGCTGCAGGAGCGGTGTCTCGCAGTGCTCGCCCATCACGAAGCTGGCACCGTCGAACACCAGTTCGTCATTGCCTCCCACCTGATTGACGTAGACCACGGGGCAGTTAAGGCGCTGCGCCGCACGAGCGGCCAACTGACGTCTCAGAGTCGCCTTGCGGCGGCCGAAGGGAGAGGCTGAGCAGTTGATGAGCGCATCAATCCGTGCGGGGATCAGATCGGCCACAGGGTCAGGTCCAACCAGGCGACGACCATGCAGCTCTTGGTCCACCCACAGGTCTTCGCAGATGGTGATTCCCAGTCGCCATTGGCGGTTTTCGCTGCTGAGCGTGATCTGCCCAGCGCCATGGCTCGGCCTGAAGTAACGCGTCTCATCAAAAACGTCGTAACTGGGTAGCAGTTGCTTCCGTGCCACCACGTGATCGCCGCTCACCTGAACAAGGGAGATGGCATTGAACAGCGCAGGATGCAAGCCGTCTTCTGCAGCATCCGCCACGCCAACCAGAAGCGCGATGTCCAACTGACGGGCAGCCAGGCCATCGCGGAGAGTGTCAAGGGCCTGCCGTTGCTGTTGCAGGTGTGTGGGGCTGAAAAGCAGATCCCTGGGTGGGTAACCCCAAAGTGAGAGCTCCGGAGTCACCAGCAGTTCCGGTTGGCTGCCTGTGGTCTCAATCAGGCTGTCGAGGGCGCTCAGAATGCGGTTGGCATTGCCCAGCAGGTCGCCCACGACAGGATTGATCTGGGCCAGGGCAATACGCATCGGCACTCAGGGGGTGGCGGCATTGAATCCATAAAGATTGTGCTTCAACAGCAGTGGCCAGAGGCATTCGGGCACTTGCTGTCGCTCCTGCCGCTGTTTCAGCTGAGAACTGGCAGCAGCGGGAACGCCCAGGGGCAGCAACCGCGCAGACGCACCCATCTGACGAAGGGTTTCCAGAGTGCCTTGCTTTAGGGGCCATCCCTCACGGGGCACGATGCCGAGATTGCACTGCTTCAAGAAGCGCTGAGCTTCTCTCCAGGTTGTGATCTGCTGAGCGAGATCGCTTCCAACCACGAAACAGAGCCGATGCTCGGGCCAGCGTTGGCTGGCCCGTTCCAGCGTGGAGACGGCAAAGGGGCTGCTGAGATCCTGGGCCAGTTGCAGCCTGGGATCGGCGATCGAATCGACCAGGGTTTTCAGCAGGTCACAACGCAGCTCCAGATCTGCGTCATGGCGTTTCATCGGGTTGTCACTCGCCCATGTGGCGACCCGGTCAAACTGGGTCAGCAGCCCTTCCAGCAGCGCTTGATGGCCCACGGTCGGAGGGTCGGCACTGGTGCCGAGCAGTGCGATCTCAGCCCTGGCTGTGTCCGCCATGGTCAGGGCAACAGCGATGGCAGCGGCGGACGTGTCTGCGGCTGGGGCCACTCCTGCATCAGCTGAACGATGCCGCGATCTGACTGTGCCAGGCGTCGCATCAGCGTGGCTGGCCCCGGCTGAAGTCGGCGACCCCGCCCCCGTTCCTCCAGAAGCCAGCGGGCTGTCATCCGTCCGGTGCGGCGTGTCGTGTGCACCGCCAGTGCCGCCTGGGCCAGGGCCACCGGTGCGGCAGGGGCCAGTGTCAGGCCAGCGCTGAAGGGTGCGGCCAGCAACAACAGCTGTCGCAACGAGCCCAAGGCGACCTGGAGTCCGAGCTGTGCACCCCCCAGCAGAGCGTTCTGTCCACTCAGCTGGCGGATCAACTTGCGGGCCGCAGGCCCTCCAAGGGGAAGCCCATACAACGAACAGAGCTGGCGAACAAGGGCGGCATCACAGGCGAAGCCTCCAGCCAGATCCAGAAGCAGCAGCGGGTTGGCGGCCACACCGGTGGCCTTGAGGGCGGCGTAGCGCCCAATCAAACCCTGGGCTTCTCTTCGGCGTCGCTGCAGCCTCCCCGTCTCCAACTGCTGCTGAATCCCCGTGGCCTGCCTGAGGCTGTTGAGAAGCAGCAGGCTGTGGCCATGTTGTTCCAGCAGACGGCTGAGACCGATCTCCAGGGCTTTCACATCAGCTGGTTGCTCGCGGCTGCGGATGCGGCCATCGCTCAGTTGAACGGCCTTGCGTGGCGCAGCCGATACGGCCAGCGGAGCCTGCAGTCCTGCCGGGAGTCGGTTGTGGATGCTGCGCAGCAGATCCGGCAGTTGATCCTCCGGCCAGCAGTCGCTGCGGTTCAGAACAGTCAGCACCGGCTTGCCCATGGTCTGCAGCGTGTCCAGGGCCTCCAGTTCCACCCGCGTGATGTCGCCGTCCAGTATCAGAAGCACCAGATCGGCATGCAGGGCAACCCTGGCGGCCAGTCGTGCCCGCGCCGGCCCGTCCACTTCATCGATGCCTGGGGTGTCAACCAGTTCGACCGTCTGCAGTCCTGGAACGGGTCTGGGCCAGGGCACGGCGTGCTGCTGACGCGTGCAGCCGTGGGCTACATCCGTGGCCATCAGCTGCTGACCCACCAGCGCATTCACCAGGCTGGACTTGCCGACGCCCACGCGGCCGAACACCGAGATCCGAAGCTTGCTTCGCTCCAGGCGATCGAGCTGGCGATCCAGCAGCTGCAGCGCACCGACCAGAAGTCCCTGTTCCCGTTGATTGAGATCCAGCCGTTCTCGCCAATCCTGCAGCAGATCTCTGCAGCGCTCCTCCGTGGCACTCATGGCGCTGCCTCGACGCTGGTTTTCCTCCACCAGCCGGCCAGCACGGCCAGCACGGCCTCCGGGCCAATCACGCCAACGAAGCCCCCGAATTCATCCACCACCACCCGCACGCCACTGGTATCGCGGTGGAATCCGGTGAGCAGGCGGTCGGCTCGAATCATTTCGGGAACGAACTCGGCCGGTTCACTCAGGTCGGCCGGCGTGAGGTGCCCCTTGTTGCGCACCAGGGCGCTCAGCAGCCGGTCACGATTGGCGACACCGAGCACCTTGTCCACCGCATCGCCCAGCACCACCCACCATTGAGCTTCGTTTTCGAGCAGTTCAACGCGCAACTTTTCGATGTTGCAGGAGCCATCCAGGGTTGGAGCCGCCACCCGCGGTGTCATCAGATCTCGGGCGGTCAGATCATTGAGCAGAAAGACCTTGGAGATCATGGCGGCTTCATCGGCTTCGATCTGCCCTTTCTGGGATCCAAGTTTCGCCAGCAGGCGGATTTCTTCCTCATCCGTGCTGATCTCACTTTCTTCAGTGATGGCCGGAAGCAGTCGCTCCAGCAGCAGTACCAACGGACGCATGATCACGCCAAGCCAGTGCAGAACCGGAGCACTCGCCAGGGAAACCGGTAGTGCCAGGCGGCTTCCAACCGCCTTGGGCAGGATCTCCCCGAGCAGGATCACCAGCACCGTGAGGCTTACTGAGAACAGCGCCAGCGCTCCATTGCCTGCGTCCATCTTTTCGGTGAACACCCAGGAGGCGTAGCCACCGAGCATCAGGCTTCCGAAAATGTTGAAGCCATTGTTGGTGATCGCCAGCACCGACAGGGTCCGCCCCAGGCGCAACCGCAGCTGGGCAAGCCTGCGAGCTCCGGCCACAGGTTTCGGCCGGGCTGCAAGTTCATGCACCCGCACGGGATTCACGGTGAGCAGCGCGGCTTCCACGCCGGAGCAGAGGGCGGATCCGGTCAGCACCACCACCACCAACAGGAGAAGGATCAGGAGGTCGGAGGTCATGCGCGGGCGCTTTGACTGCCATCCTGACGTTTCTCCGGTGTCCTGTCTCTGCTGTGGCTGATCTCGCCCCTGTTTTTGATGCGCAACTGCTCGCAGATCGCCGCGAGCGGTTTATGGCTGAACTGGGTGGGGCCGCGGCGGTGATCCCAGCGGCGACCCTGGTCACGCACCATGCGGATACGGAGTGGCCCTTCCGCCAGAACAGTGATTTCTGGTATCTGACCGGCTTTGACGAGCCCGATGCCGTGGCTCTGTTCCTGCCCCATCGCCCTGAGGGTGAGCGGTTTGTGCTTTTCGTGAATCCCCGTGAGCCAGCTGCTGAGGTCTGGACAGGCAGGCGTTGGGGTTGTGAGGGTGCGGTGGAGCGCTTCGGTGCCGAGCTCTCCCATCCACGTGTGGAGCTGGATGCCCTGCTTCCCCAGTACCTGGAGGGTGCGGAGGGCATCGCCTTCCGGGTCGGCAGTCATCCATCGATTGAACCTCTGGTGTTGCGTTCGTGGGCGGCACAACTGGACCGGGCATCGCGCACCGGCAGCGCTGCACTGGCGCTGATCGCGCCCTGCCCGCTGCTGCATCGCATGCGCTTGCGCAAACAACCCGCTGAACTGGAGCGTCTGCGGGAAGCCGCGCGGATCTCAGCCTCGGCCCATGAGCTGGCCAGGACTGCCGTGCGCCCCGGGATGAACGAGCGACAGATTCAGGCTCTGATCGAACAGCATTTTCTCGAGCTGGGAGCCCGTGGAGCTGCCTACGGTTCGATTGTTGCCGGTGGAGACAATGCCTGTGTGTTGCATTACATCGACAACAGCGCGGTCCTGCAGGACGGAGATCTGCTGCTGATCGATGCCGGTTGCTCACTGCGCGACTACTACAACGGAGACATCACGCGGACGTTCCCGGTGAGCGGTCGCTTCAGCGGGGAACAGCGGGAGCTTTATTCCCTGGTGCTGGCGGCGCAGGAAGCGGCGATTGGCCAGGTCAAACCCGGCCACACCGCCGAGGATGTTCACGAGGCAGCTGTGCATGTTCTGGTGGAGGGGCTTGTGGATCTGGGCCTTCTGGTGGGAGAGGTGGATGGTCTGATCGAGCAGGGCAGCTACCGGCACCTCTACATGCACCGAACCGGCCACTGGCTGGGTTTGGATGTTCACGACGTGGGTGCCTATCGGCTCGGCGAGCATCACGTGGAGCTGGAACCCGGCATGGTGCTCACGGTGGAGCCTGGGCTTTACATCAGTGACCGTCTTGCGGTCCCCGAGGGACAGCCGGCGATTGATGAGCGCTGGAAGGGCATCGGTATCCGTATCGAGGACGATGTGGCAGTCAGGGATCTAGTCGAAGTCTCCTGCGGTCATGAGGTGCTGACGGCCGGAGCTCTCAAAGCGGTGGCGGATATGGAGCGTTGATCAGACCAGCTCAAACACCAGCCAGAACAGGAACACCACCAGCAGCATCAGTCCTTCACTGCCCAACACCTTGGGGTGGGGCCGCAGCAGGAACAGGGTGAGGGCCAGAAGCACCACGGCGGCTGGATCCAGGCCGAGGATTACCTCGGTTCCAGTGATCTCTCCGATCACCAGCACCGCCGGCACCGTGAGGCTGATGGTGGCCAGCACGTAGCCGAACAGGGTGTTGAGAGCCCGTTGCAGCTGACCCCGGCGCGTGGCTTGGATGGCGTTGAGAACCTCCGGGATCAGAATCAGCATCGCCACGAGAATTCCTGCCAGACCTGCTGGAAGGCTCAGCTCATTGACGCCCTGCTCGATCAGCTGGCCCATGGATTCTGCGATCATCACCACCACAGCGAGGCTTGCCAGGAGCAGTCCGGCTGCCTGCCATGGACGGTGGGTGATGTCGTCGTTCCCGGCTCCGGCAGCCTGCTGGGAGAGCAGCACCACAACGCCACCGAGGAACAACAGGCCGGCGATGATCCATGCCGCCTCGCTCTCCAACAGCCAGGGGATGAGTCCAGTGACGTTGAGCAGAGCCAGCACACCCACCCCGAGCGTCAGGGTGAGCAGCTCCTTCTGGATGTCATGCAGACGTTGCTGAAGACTTGGGGCGCTGTCCATGGAGCCCGGAGGGTGGGCTCACGTTGGCAGCTTGTTCAGATCTTTGCCCCTTCCTTCAGCCACTGTGGAATGGCAGCGGTGCTCTCCAGGATGTGATCTGAGCCCGCGGCACGGAGCTGTTGTTCATAGGTCAGGCGCTCCCGGCTCCCAGGTTTGAGATGGGGAGGTGGCACCGCCAGGCTGATCCACTGGCGATCAGGCCGGCTTTTGCGGGCATTGAGCACTGTCTTCACATCAGCCACTGTGTCCCCCAGGTACGCGATGGTTCCACCTCTGTCTGATTCCAGGAGACTGTCACTGAGTTGCAGCAATCCGCTGGGGTCTGGTTTGTCCGGGGCATCGCCCATGGCGATCAGCGGAGGATTGTCGAGGCCGAGTCGCTGCTCAAGCACGAACCGAGCAGACGGAGGCTCCGCCCCGCTGACGAATCCCCATCCCCAGCCCTGCTGTTCGACAGCCTTGAAGAAAGCTCGATTCACCAGCAGTGGCTCATCGCCGATGTAACCGGTCCAGGTGCTTGGATCACCATCCGAATCAGCGCCGAAATAAAACCCGCTGAAGACATCAATCAGGGCAGAACGTTCCGGAGCGGATGTTCCGTGGCGGCGAAGCAGTTCCAGACTGGCGTCCCAGTCGTTGTTCCAGCGCCCTTCGCCTTTGAGGGCATCGATGCAGGACGGTGCTGGTCGCCAGCCGCTGTAGTGCTCCACGGTGGCCTGGAGGGCTTTCCGATAACTGCCAGAGACATCACGGATCACTCCATCGATGTCGAACAGCAGCAGCTGGCGGGTGGAAGGGTGCCGGTCCAGGAGGTTGGGTTTTGGCGGCTGGTAGGTTAGTTCTTTGTCCTTGATTCTTGAGCGCTGACACCATGACGGTTTCCGAAGGCGCTGCCGTCGACCAAGAGGTCGCTACCGAGGCAGCAGCAGCTGATCAGGCTCCTCAGAGCACAGAGGCCGATCAGCAGCAGGAGCCCAAGGAAGGTCGTCCAGTGATGCGTGGCGGCAGTGCTGCACTGGCATCAGCAACGATCGATGCCGATGGTGTGCCGTCCGGATACACCCCGAAGGCCGATGAGGGACGCTTCCTGCTGAAGATTCTCTGGCTGCCCGACAACGTGGCGCTTGCCGTTGATCAAATTGTTGGTGGTGGTCCCAGTCCACTGACGGCCTACTTCTTCTGGCCTCGTGAGGACGCCTGGGAAACTCTCAAAAGTGAACTCGAAGGCAAGTCCTGGATCACCGATAACGAACGCGTTGAGGTGTTAAACAAAGCCACTGAAGTGATCAATTACTGGCAGGAAGAAGGCAAGGGCAAGAGCTTGGATGATGCCAAGCTCAAGTTCCCCGATGTGACCTTCTGTGGCACCGCTTGATTGACATCAGTCACTATTTTGATGACTTCAGCAGGCAATTCATTGCCTGCTTTTTTGTGGCCTGAAAAGTTGTTTGCAGGCGTTTGCTGACGGGATTGGCCTGAGGCATCAGCCTGGGCGGAATGCTTGGCAAGTGCAGCGGTTTTGATCAGTGCTCTTATCAAAGATCAAGCCTCTTTGACTGGTCTTTCGCTGTGGCTATTCATCAGGATTATCGTTTGATTGTTTGAAGGTGATATTCATCACCAATCCCGATCCATTTGTCGGAATGAATCCCGCAATGTTCTGTTACGCTCTCGTGGATTATTTTTAATGGGTTGATTTCTTTCACTTCTTTGTTCGCGCTTGGCCTGTCCTCTGCAACCTTCGCAGCGACATCAAGTGTGGGCATGTTGAATGGACTTGACTCATTCAAGTTCCAGGAATCTCGGATATCAGGCCTTCGTGGCAATGGTGGGAATACTGTCTTTCAGGCGACTCAGTCGCTGTTCAGCAAGCAATCAGTGATTGCGCTTTTCGAGCAGCATTGTTTGCAGGAGTCGGTCGGTCGTGATGTTGCTTCTGTCTCTTTGTCTAGAGCTGCGTGGCCTGCCTTCAGCTATGAAGCGGTGCCCGATGATTCCCTGGCTCAAGTCTGTTCTTTCGCATCGTTTGCTGATTATCTGAATGAGTTGTCGCTGAAAGGCTATTCTCTGCCATCTTCAGGGGTCTTTACTTCGGCTTTTGGTCCGCGTTGGTCACGACACCATTCCGGTATTGATATCGCTAATCACGTTGGAACATCCATTTACGCTGCACGACGAGGGCGGGTGGTTTTCGCAGGGCATCTGGGCGCATACGGGTTGATGGTTGAAATTCAGCACCCTGACGGTTACAAGACGCGCTACGCCCATTGCAGCGAGATCCTTGTTGGGGTCGGTGAGAGTGTTGGCCAAGGTGCACTGATTGCCAGGATGGGGAATACCGGGCGCAGCACTGGGCCTCATCTTCATTTCGAGATCAGAACCCCAGAAAATATTGCCATTGATCCTGCTTCCTTCCTCAGAGGAATCAAAATCAATGAAGAGGTATAAGTCTCTAGTCTTGATGGAAGATTTGTTGATTGATTGAATGTTGGCTTCAATTAGTCAACATTGATATAAAAGGAGCTATTCCGAATCATGTTTATCATTTTGTCTCCGCAAAGCCTGTTCGCAGAGACGCGCCATGGCTAATCAGTTTTGATTGATTGCTGCCTGGGCACGGGCTCGTGCTCGATTGAGGCTTTGCTGAGCTTTGACCTTCTCGGGTGATGAGGGTTGGCCTTCCAGTTTGTCGACTGCGCTGCGTGCAGCCTGCAGTTCGGTTTCAGCGGAATTGCCGTCAATTGAGCTTCCTAGCTCAGCCGAATTGACTAGCACGGTGACGTCATCTGCCTCCACTTCCGCAAATCCACCCATGAGGGCGATGGATTTCCAGGCTCCATCCGCTCGCACGCGAAGCACACCGATATCAAGTGCGGCGAGGAGGGAAACGTGACCGGGAAGGATGCCCAGCTGCCCAGTGGTGCTGGGGAGGATCACCTCATCAGCAGATCCATCGAACACGCTCTGGTCTGGTGCCAGCACGCGGAGGGTGAGGGACATGGATATGAAATGTTTGGGTTAAAAGCGTTGAATGAAGTGAAAGTAAGGGGGCATGATCGCTCACGCCCCCATCGTCATCACTTGCCTTCTTCGGCCATCTTCGCGGCCTTGGCCTTGACTTCGTCGATGTTGCCAACGAGGTAGAAAGCCTGCTCAGGCAGATGATCAAGTTCGCCGGCGAGAATCTGGTTGAATCCACCGATGGTTTCCTCGAGCTTCACGTACTTGCCAGGCATGCCGGTGAAGATTTCAGCCACAAAGAAGGGCTGGGAGAGGAACTTCTCGATCTTGCGAGCACGGTCAACGGTGCGGCGATCATCCTCGGAGAGCTCATCAAGGCCAAGAATGGCGATGATGTCCTGCAGTTCCTTGTAGCGCTGCAGTGTGGACTGAACGCTACGGGCAGTGCGGTAATGCTCATCGCCGACAACAGCGGGCTGGAGCATGGTGCTGGTGGAGTCCAGGGGATCCACGGCCGGGTAGATGCCCTTGGAGGCCAGGCCACGATTCAGCACCGTGGTGGCATCCAGGTGAGCAAAGGTGGTTGCAGGCGCAGGGTCAGTCAGGTCGTCAGCAGGGACGTACACCGCCTGAATCGAGGTGATGGAGCCTTCCAGAGTGGACGTGATCCGCTCTTGAAGTTCGCCAACGTCGGTACCGAGGGTGGGCTGATAGCCCACAGCGGAAGGCATGCGTCCGAGCAGGGCGGACACTTCGGAGCCTGCCTGCACGAAACGGAAGATGTTGTCGATGAACAGCAGCACGTCCTGCTTGTTCACGTCACGGAAGTGCTCAGCCATCGTCAAAGCCGAAAGGCCAACCCGCATGCGGGCGCCGGGGGGCTCATTCATCTGGCCGTAGCAGAGCGCCACCTTCGACTTCGAAAGGTCGTCGGCGTTGATCACGCCTGAATCCTTGAATTCCTCGTAAAGGTCGTTGCCCTCACGGGTGCGTTCGCCAACGCCGCCGAACACGGAAACACCACCGTGCTCCTTGGCGATGTTGTTGATCAGCTCCTGAATCAGAACGGTTTTGCCGACTCCGGCTCCACCGAACAGGCCGACCTTGCCGCCCTGACGGTAGGGAGCGAGAAGGTCGATCACCTTGATGCCGGTCTCGAAGACTTTCGGTTTTGTTTCCAGTTCAGTCAGCTTGGGCGCTGAACGGTGGATGGGTGCTGTTGAGTCGGTTTTGACAGGGCCCTGTTCGTCAACAGGTTCACCAAGCACGTTGAAGATGCGGCCCAGCGTGCCTTCGCCGACTGGCACTGAAATCGGAGCGCCTGTGTCGATGGCTTCCATGCCACGAACGAGACCGTCGGTGGCACTCATGGCCACGGCACGGACCCGGTGATCACCGAGAAGCTGTTGGACTTCAGCAGTCAGGGCGACCGCCTGTCCGGCGGTGTTGGTGGCCTCGATGCGGAGTGCGTTGAGAATCTTGGGCAGCTTGCCGGCAGGGAATTCCACGTCCAGAACCGGGCCAATCACCTGGCGGACAACGCCCTTGGTACCGGCGGAGGCGGGAGCAGCAGCGGCCATAAGTAAGGGGGTGTGAGAGGGAAGCTTCTAAAGCCATCCCTTCCTGAGCGGGGCAACGATACCACTGTCGAGAAGCAGGGCGGTGGTTCGGTCACCCGCACGCTGATCCCGTGGCCGAAGTGCAGAACCCGGACATAAGTTGGCACTCGACGACCTTGAGTGCCAGCTCGAGTCGCACCGGCGCTTCGGCGCACTGTCCCTGCTCCTGCAAGAACCCATGGCAGCTGTTTCTCTCAGCGTCTCCACTGTTAAGCCCCTCGGCGATCGCGTCTTCGTCAAAGTTTCTGAATCCGAGGAGAAAACCTCCGGCGGCATCCTTCTCCCCGACACCGCCAAGGAAAAGCCTCAGGTGGGTGAAGTCGTTCAGGTTGGTCCTGGCAAGCGCAATGACGACGGTTCCCGTCAGTCTCCTGAAGTTGGGGTTGGCGACAAAGTCCTCTACAGCAAGTACGCAGGCACCGATATCAAGCTCGGCAGCGATGAGTTTGTGCTCCTGTCCGAGAAGGACATCCTCGCCATCGTCAACTGACCGTCTCCTGACTGCCCAATTCCTCTGACAGGTCGGTAGTCACTTTCATATTCCTCTCAATCCATTTTCGCCACCCATGGCTAAGCGCATTATTTATAACGAGAACGCTCGCCGCGCTCTCGAGAAGGGCATCGACATCCTGGCCGAGTCCGTTGCTGTGACACTCGGCCCCAAGGGTCGCAATGTGGTTCTCGAAAAGAAATTTGGTGCTCCCCAGATCATCAATGACGGCGTCACGATCGCCAAAGAGATCGAACTCGAGGATCACATCGAGAACACCGGTGTTGCTCTGATTCGTCAGGCTGCATCCAAAACCAATGACGCCGCCGGTGACGGCACCACCACCGCGACCGTGTTGGCCCATGCCATGGTCAAGGCAGGACTGCGCAATGTCGCTGCCGGTGCCAATGCGATCACCCTGAAAAAGGGCATCGATAAAGCTTCGGATTTTCTGGTCGAAAAGATCCAGGAAAACGCCAAGCCGATTGCTGACAGCAATGCCATCGCTCAGGTGGGCACCATTTCCGCTGGCAACGATGAGGAAGTCGGCAAGATGATTGCCGATGCCATGGACAAGGTTGGCAAGGAAGGTGTGATTTCCCTGGAAGAGGGCAAGTCGATGACCACCGAGCTGGAGGTCACCGAGGGAATGCGCTTCGACAAGGGCTACATCTCTCCCTATTTCGCCACCGACACGGAGCGAATGGAAGCCGTCCTGGACGAGCCCTACATCCTGCTCACCGACAAGAAGATCGGTCTTGTGCAGGATCTGGTTCCCGTGTTGGAGCAAATCGCCCGCACTGGCAAGCCCTTGCTGATCATCGCCGAGGACATCGAGAAAGAAGCCTTGGCCACCCTGGTGGTGAACCGCCTCCGTGGCGTTCTGAATGTGGCTGCTGTGAAGGCTCCCGGTTTCGGTGACCGTCGCAAGGCCATGCTTGAGGACATGGCTGTTCTGACCAATGGTCAGCTGATCACCGAAGACCAAGGTCTGAAGCTCGAGAACGCCAAGATCGAGATGCTGGGCACCGCTCGTCGCGTGACCATCAACAAGGACACAACCACAATCGTGGCTGAAGGCAACGACGTGGCTGTGAAAGCGCGTTGTGAGCAGATCCGCAAGCAGATGGACGAAACCGAGTCCACCTACGACAAGGAGAAGCTGCAGGAGCGACTCGCCAAGCTCGCCGGTGGCGTCGCAGTGGTGAAGGTGGGTGCTGCCACCGAAACTGAGATGAAGGACAAGAAGCTTCGTCTTGAAGATGCCATCAATGCCACCAAGGCTGCGGTGGAAGAAGGCATCGTTCCCGGCGGTGGAACAACCCTCGCGCACCTGGCTCCCACGCTTGAGCAGTGGGCCTCGACCAGCCTGGGTGGTGAGGAACTGATCGGCGCCAACATCGTGGCTGCCGCTCTGACGGCACCGCTGATGCGCATCGCTGAGAACGCCGGTGTCAACGGCGCTGTGGTCGCTGAAAATGTGAAGGCCAAGGCCTTCAACGATGGCTACAACGCTGCCAACGGTGAGTACGTCGACATGCTGGCTGCCGGCATTGTGGATCCCGCCAAGGTGACTCGCTCTGGTCTGCAGAATGCTGCGTCCATCGCCGGCATGGTTCTGACGACAGAGTGCATCGTTGCTGATATGCCCGAGAAGAAGGATGCCGCACCAGCCGGTGGCGGTATGGGCGGTGGCGATTTCGACTACTGAGTCATTGCCTCTGATCTGGTCTGTCTCGTCGGCCCCTCAAGCCCCGCTTCGGCGGGGTTTTTTTGTGTCCTTCAGAAGTGATTGAAGCGGTATTAGGCCCTGTCTAGGGCCTCCTCGCCGTTGATGGCATCAGTCCAGCTCTGACAGACGCACCTGCCGATTCAATTCAGCCAGCCGGCACTCAGGATGACAGCCAGCGTGAGAAAGATGGCCAGGGTCGTCCAGGTGATGCGGTTGAGGGTTGCTTCCGCGCTGCTGGCACTCGTAAACGACGTGCTGCCACTGGCGGCAAGCCCACCCATGCCATCACCCTTGGGGCTGTGCAGCAGCACAAACAGGATCAGCAGGAGGCCGCTGCCGATCCAGATCCAGGAGAGAACGGTTGTGATCATGGGCCGATCTTATGCCCGAGCCGATCAGACCGGCTGTGGCAGGCGCGCCGTCGACGGCACGGGAGTCTCGATCGGTTCGATCAGGGTGCTGCCTGTCATGGCCTCGGGTTTCTCAAGACCGAGCAGTTGCAGAAGCGTGGGTGCAATGTCAGCAAGCCCCCCGTTGTCCCGCAGGCGGATTGCATTGCCCATGCCATGCAGCTTTCTGCGTTCTCCTTCCACAAGGATCAAGGGGACGGGATTGGTGGTGTGGGCTGTCCAGGCCTGACCGTCATCACCCTGCATCCGCTCGGCGTTGCCATGGTCTGCGGTGATGATCATCGTTCCACCCATGCGTCCCACGGCATCGAGTAAGCGACCGATGCATTGGTCAACGGTCTGGATGGCCTCAGTCGCGGCCTCCATGACACCGGTATGGCCCACCATGTCTGGGTTGGCGTAGTTGATGACGACCAGGGAATAGATCCCTTTCTCGATCGCATCAATGCAGCTGACGGTGAGGGTTTCGGCGTTCATGGCCGGGGCCTGGTCATAGGTGGCCACGCGGGGAGAGGGCACCAGATGCCGGTCTTCTCCCTCAAGGGGCTGCTCCACACCACCATTCATGAAATAGGTGACGTGGGGATATTTCTCGGTTTCGGCCGTTCTGTACTGGCGTAGTCCACGCGCTGCCACCACCTGGCCCAACAGGTCATCGAGCGACTCGGGCGGGAAGGCCACCTCCACTGGGAGACCAGCTTCGTATTGCGTGAACGTGACAACGTCCAGCTGAGGCTGGTGGGGGCGTTCGAAATCAGAGAACTCCTCTCTGGCCAGGCACTGAATGATCTGGCGGGCTCTGTCTGGTCTGAAATTGAACATCAGCAACGCATCGCCATCGTTCAGATGGGTTGCTTGAAGACGCGTTGGTTCGACGAACTCATCGGTGGTGCCGCCGTCGTAACTGGCTTGCAGTGCCTCAGCTGCTGACATCTCACTGACCGGAAAGTCAGGGGAGGTCAGCAGTTCATGGGCGCGGGCTGTGCGCTCCCAGCGCCGGTCGCGGTCCATGGCCCAGTAGCGACCACAGAGGCTGGCGATTTCACCCACCCCGCTGGACTCGATGGCACTCTCGACCTGTTTCAGGTAAGTCGGGGCACTCTGGGTTGGGGTGTCACGTCCGTCGGTGATCGCGTGGATCGCAACGTGTTCGAGGCCTTCGTCCGCTGCCCAGTGCAGCAGTCCGCACAGGTGATCCACATGACTGTGCACGCCGCCGTCCGAACAGAGGCCCAGCAGGTGAAGCGTGCCCTTGCTTGCTCGCAGACGTTCGGCCAGCTCGCACAGTTTTGGAACGGCTTTCAGCTGGTTGTCGCGCACCGTGTCGCCGATGCGCACGAGTTCCTGGCGAATGATCCTGCCCGCACCGATGGTGAGATGGCCCACCTCGGAATTGCCCATCTGTCCATCAGGCAATCCCACATAGGAGCCACTGGCCTGAATCAGTGTCTGCGGATAAGCGTGTCGCAGCGCGTCCATCACGGGAGTGCTGGCGGCTCGGATGGCGTTGTGGTCGGCGTCGGTGCGCTCTCCCCAGCCATCCAGGATCGCCAGGACAACAGGAGCAATCGACCGCTCCTTGCTTGGTCGTCCTGTATGGCGATCGGCAACGTTCACTCAGCTCTATCCGTTCTTAAGGTCTTCTCTAGATTCATAAGTTACCCCCGGATCCCGCCCGAGGTGAACTCCTGTGCTCAGGAAGGTCAGCTTTTGCGGATCTGGAACGTGATATCCGACATAAAATCATCTATCCCACTGCATCGGTCATGGTGACGTCTGGGAACGGTGAGCGGATCGAGATCCTTTCTGCTGAAGATGTCGGCCGGACACTGTCGCGGCTGGCCTCTCAGGTTCTTGAATGCGTGGGCGATGTTGAGCAGCTGCTGCTGCTGGGAATACCCACCCGGGGTGTTCAGTTGTCAGCGGTGTTGGCACGCTTCCTGCAGGAGCAAAGCGGACAGACCATTGCCCAAGGGACACTCGATCCCACCTTCCATCGCGACGATCTCGAGCGTGTGGCCATGAGGGCAGTGCAGGCGACCGAACTGCCTGTGAGTGTCGAAGGACGAGATGTGTTGCTGGTCGATGACGTGATTTTCACCGGTCGCACCGTCCGTGCCGCTCTGGAAGCCATCCAGGCCTGGGGACGGCCGCGCCGCGTGATGCTGTTGGTGATGGTGGACCGAGGCCATCGGGAATTACCGATTCAGCCAGATTTCTGCGGTCGCTCCGTTCCCACGCGACGGATTGAAACCATCGAGCTCAGGTTGCAGGATGTGGATGGAGAAGAAGGGGTGTTCCTGAGGCGTGTTCAAGAGGAGCGCTGAATCTCTTCGTCGCGAAAATGGGCCTTGTAACGACCGAACGCCACGAGCACCGGCAGGGTGGGGCTGATGGGGCGCCCTTTCCATTGCGTCAGGACACTGACCACATCCCCTTCGCTGCCCTTCATGTCGAAGGCTTCACCCCGGTGTTGAGGGTGGTTGTAGACCACCACTGATGAGGTCACAACGACCCTGTCGCCAGGCTGCATATGCAGTTGATCTCATTGAGATTCATCCTGTCACGGTCGCTTCGCCTTGCAGAGGCTTTCCGGTCCCTCTTCGACCAGAACGCCTCCCAGATCCGCACATCCGGCGACGAAGGCACTCCACGGATCCATGCCGCTGGACAGCCGATCCTCCACAGCTGCATTGAGGCGTTCCGGGTCGACCGTATGGGCGGGAAGAGCTCCATGGCTGTGATGCTCCTGCCGATCCCGCAGATTCTGGATGGCTTCCTCCACCTGTCTGCGCAGGGGCAGGGCATGGTTCTGCCACCAGGGGTGGTCCAGTTGATTGAGCACGCTCAGTGCTTCCCACCACTGCTGTCGTTGCACGTTGTCCTTCAGCCGTTCGTGATCGACCTTGTTGCGGTTCCAGGTCTCGCGAAGACTGTCGCTGAGCTGGGTCCCCGGTCTCTGTCCCTTTTGTTCCAGAGGTCTGAGGGTGATCAGGGCCTGTTCAAGATCTCCCGCGCGGAACTGATCCAGTGCACGCTCGCGAAGGCTCTTCCGCCACTGACGCAATCTGGCGCGATCAGTGCGCCGCTGCTCCTCACTGCCGACATTCGAATTGACAAGTTGTGACTGCAGATTGAGTGCTTGGGCGCTGTCTCCTGCCTCCCAGGCGAGTTGAGCCTGACGACGACGGCAGACCGCCTGCTCGATGGGCGCTTCCCTGTCCAGCCAACGCAGTGCCGCCAGCTGTTCGCCGTAGCGCAAGCAGGATTCAAGATCTCCCCGCGACGCTGCTTCACGCAGGCGAGCCGGCAACTGCTGTTCCCACCAGTACGCATACCCGCAAAGGGCTGCAACACCACCCAGTGTGGCGATCAGCCAGAACCTTGGGAGATGGCGACGCAGCGCCAAGAGTGGTCAGGGAACGACAGACACCTTTCTATGGATGTCGCCGCCAGCACACACGACCTTGTGGACGGCGCGATCACCGCACGGTCCCGAGTGGTCTTGGGTCGAGGCTTTCACCGCTCCGAAGATCCTCGCCTTCAAGGACAAGCTCTGCCTGATCGTTGAGGTGAAAACGCAGTTTCAGACAATCCTCCCCCGGCTGTCCTGGTGGATCCAGAGGCAGTTCACAGGCGGTGTCCGGCCGCCTTGTCACGTCATCCCACCCATCCTTTGTTTCGATGACCTGAGGCAGCCCATTGACCATCACCACTTCATGCCTCGTCTCTCCTCTCGTTTCTCCAAGCACCAGCTCAACCGACTGCTGGTCTGGACCACTGGCGCTCAAAATTAGTTCGAGCGGTTTGCTGGAAGGCCAGGGCTGACCTGGAAGAAACAGGGGATGCCAGTGATGGGAGTTGCTGCGCTGGTTCCAGCAGCGCAGTGAGATCCCCCTCTGCAGCAAGTCCTGCATGCGAACTCCTGGAGTGAGGCTCAGGGCGCCGCAAGCCACCGCTTCCATCGGAGGAGGTGTCAGCAGTGGCGTGGGTGAGAGCTTCTGGGCCAGCCAATCGCGCAGCTGTGGTAGGTGAGCCCCTCCCCCGACCACCACCACAGCGTCAAGATCCTCGGCTGGACAGCCATTGAGCTCGGCATCGCGCAATGTTTTGCTGAGCAGTCCTTCCAGGGCGTCAAAGAGTCCGCGCTCCTCCAGCAGTCGACTGAACTGGTGTCGATCCATGGAAAGGCTGGTTGGGGCGTCGAGATCCGGGCCGTTCGCTGTTTCTGAAATGCTCTCCCGATTCTCGATCGCTGGATTGCTGAGGCGACATTTCAGCCGTTCCGCCGCATTCAGAAGAGCCATCAGACCATCACCTTCCTCCGGCAGGCCCCCTGGGCAGAGTTCGTCGAGAATCCAGCGATCAAGATCCCTCCCACCCAGGGTGATGCCTGCTTTGCCGAGAACCTTGGCCTGACGAAGCGCCTGACGACTGTTGGTGAGGTCCTGGCCGCGGAAGCGAAGCAGTTGGGCCATCGGTGCAGCACGACCCTCACCGCCTTCGAGGGCTACCAGGGATAGATCCAAGGTTCCACCACCGAGATCGACGACCAGCAGCTTCGACCCCGCTTCCAGTCCGGCGCCGAGAGCAGCTGCCGTTGGTTCATCCACCAGGGCGATTTCCGCGACCTGCATCGGTTCGCAGGCTTTGAGAAGCCAGTCGCGATAACCGGAACCCTGGTCGACGGGGGCTGTCAGCACGAGCCGTTCGATGCTGAGTCCCGGGGGTATGCGCTTCCAGATTTCAGTCAGAAGGCGCGCGCCGGCCTGCTCCGGGCTGAGGCGTCTTTCGGGATTCCGTTGATCCGCTGCCACGCCGATCCAACGCTTGAAGTCGCGATGCAGCTGAGGGGCATCACGCTCATGCAAGCCGTTGTCAAGCACCTCACGCCCCACCAGAACAGGGCCTGAAACCGCATCCTCTGCCCAGATCAGGGATGGAATGGCGCCCGTCTCACGGGTGATCGCAGGCAGATCGAGCAGATCCACCTCGGATCGCGCAGCAGACTGAAAAGCCACCACCGTGGTGGTGCTCCCCAGGTCGATGGCCAAGGTGCCAACGTTGTAAGACGCGTCGGAAAGATGAAGGTTTTGTTCGGCAGCGAGGGGCTGAACCACCGCTATGGGCAGGTTGGAGACAGGTCGAGGTTACGGGGAGCAACGATGGATCGCCTAAGACGGCTGGTGTTTTCCTTTTATCGGGAGGATCCACAGATCGAGGAAGAGCTCGAACCGCTTCGAGACTGCAGGATGTCTCGCAGCTGGGGCAGCATCCGCATTGAATGTGTGGATGCGCAGCATCTCGAGGAGGTCAGTGCACTGCTCAGTCATCTGCGCAGACCGCTGGTGGCGATGGGACTGGGTCGCCAGATCGTTTTGAGGGTTCCAGGGCGTCCGCAACGCAGTTACCCCATGCATGTGCCTTTTCACAGTGATCTGTTCACATAAGATGGGCGATTAATGCGTTGTGGGCATGCTCTCCGCCGGAGTCGATCATCAGGACCTTGCCAAGCGTGGTGAAAGTCTGATCCGTCAGTCCAGCAATCGCTATCTCACCACGGTTCGAATCGCTTTCCGTGCCAAGCAGCGTCGCTTTGACGATTTCGATGGTCTGCTTGAAGAATCCAGTGTGAAGCCGGTGCAGCGCGCCATCGTTGAACTGAGCGACGAACAGGATCAGCCCGACCTTCTCCCTGGATGATTCAACAGGAGGGTTCGGGCTGGAGGTTGTCCAGGGATCCATCCCGCCCACTGTTCTCCGTTCTGATCGGTGGTGAACACTGGGCTCTTGAATTAAAGGAAAGTGAAGCCTGCGAGCTGGCTTCATTGATTGTTGATCTGACCAATCAACACAGTGCCATCTGTGATCAGCTGATGGAAGAGGAGTCGATCACCGTCGAGCTTGAGCGTGGTTGCTGGTGGGCCTGCCTCGAGGGTGATCGTTCCCGTTGGTCACTGCGGGGCATCTGCAGCGGCGACGGTGATCAGGCTCGTGGCTTGGAAGTCTGCTGGCCTGACCCTGCTGCGCAAGCCATTGCTGCCGCGATGAGAACGTTGTGGGACAGCGGCAATGATCAGAGCAGCTAATCAGTTTTGATTCATTGATTTTTCCCCGGCATTCCCCACGGGGAAAGTGACCTTTTCCACAGGCTTGAAGCTGTTTGGGCCGGCACGGCTGGCTTCTGTGGAAAACCTGATTCCGGGGGACTGGTTTGGTTGACGAATCGCACCTGTGACTCTTTTGGGGCTAGCGAAGGAGATCGCTTGCTGGAAATGGTTCTAGCGCCTGAAGTCTCACGGGGAGAGTCGTTGGGAATGCCTCTTGAGCCGGTTCTTGACGCAGGCCGGTATCTGTGGAGAACTGGTTGGCATTCGAGGTGTTTGCATGCAGTTGGCCAATCAGTTACAGCAGGTTCAGGTCTCAGCACAGGATGAGCTCCGAGGGGAGTCGCAGGCGGCTGATGCATCGGAGTCCTCTGCTTCTGATCAGGCAGCAGTGAGCTTTCAGTCAGAGCTTCCACAGCCCTTGCAGCAGGCCATGGTTGCGTTTATTGAGCGTTGTCCCAACTGGGATCAGTACCGTCTGGTTCAGGCTGCTCTGGCCGGATTCTTGATTCAACATGGCGTGGAGTCCAGGGAGATCACGCGTCTTTATGTGGGCAATATGTTTCGCCGCGAATCACTCACCCAGGGCGTCTGAGTTCGACAACTGGCCATCAGCAGCAAAGCACTGAAGGGAATGCTCAGCAGCAGGCCGATGAAAGCTCCCATCAGGCCAATCAGGTTCACACCGATGAGCAGGCCCAGCAAAGCCAGCACTTTCAGTCGATTGGTCTGAACCAGTCGTCGACTGTGCTCCATCGCCGCGAGAGGCCGATGCCCGTGATGCACCAGAAGCGGAAGGGCCAGCGTCTGGCTCAGGGTCCAGAGGCTCAGTGCCAGGCCCCCTGCAATCAGGATCACAGCCGAGAGCACTCCGCTGTGGCGTGCCACCAATGCTCCGATGATCCTGATGGTGTTCAGGCCGCCAATGAGGATGACGCCTTCCAGCAGCACCAGGGCGCCTGTCTGTTTCAGGATCCACCGCAGCCGTTGCCTTGTGCTGGCAGGGTCGCTCTGCTGCGTGGTGTTGATCGATGGAAGCAGTCGATCGGCGAGCTGCAACAAGGCCACGACCGGTAGAAGCGTGGCGGGGATGGTGGCAACGAAGAGCACATCGCTGAGGGTTGCCTCCCACCAGCCATCCCCCTGCTGAAGATCCCGCGAGATCACGGTCAGGCCAGTCAGGATGATCAGCATCAGAGCTGTCAGGCCCACAAAGCGCCAGGGAGCCTCGCTGAACCCGATCCAGGCTCTTGGAATGATGGTTGCTAACGGGAGGCGCTCTGTCCGGCGACGCTCCTTCGGTTCACTGAAGTGAGCCAAGTCGATCGAGGAGATCCCGGGCGATTTGCTCATCCACAGGAAGAATTGACAGTCGATTGCCGCGTCGAACGACCGCCAGTTCTTCCGGTTGGTAGGACTGGCGCAAGTCCTCAAGGCTCAGTAGTTGCTGAAATCTGCCTCGATAGGCCAGACGCACGCAGTCCCAGCGTGGAGCTTCCGGTTTTGAGGCCGGGTCGTGATATTTCGATGAAGGATCGAATTGTGTTGGATCCACCAGCCCGGTTTCGACTACCTCCATCAGGCCGATGATCCCAGGGGGCTTGCAGTTTGAGTGATAAAAAAAGGCCTGATCGCCAACCTCCATCGTGCGCATGAAATTACGCGCCTGATAATTGCGAATGCCGTCCCAGAGTGTTGTCTGCTCTTGTTCAAGATGATGAATCCCGTAAACATCGGGTTCACTTTTCATCAGCCAGTAGGCCACGCGCTCTACGGAATTTTCCCCAGACTAGGTTGATTGGCTCGCTGCGATCAGCTCACGGAAATGATTGCCACGAGCTTCAAAATCGGAATACTGGTCAAAGCTGGCGCATGCCGGTGACAACAACAGGCTCGCAGCCTGCTGCTGTCGGGCCAGTTCAAGGGCATGTGGCACAGCGTCAACGAGATCTCTGTGTGTGGTCACCGCACCGGTGAAAGCCGATGATTCGATCAATCCACGAAGTTCCTCAGCCCCGGACCCAAACAAGACGACGGCGCTGCTGCGCTCCTTCAGCAGCTGCAACCAAGGCTGGGCGTCACCCTGTTTCGTTTGCCCCCCTGCGAGCAGCACCACGGGATTGGGTACGGCCTGCAAGCCGACTGCAGCTGCGTCGTAGTTGGTTGCCTTGCTGTCATTGAATACAGGAATGCCCTGAACGGTTCCCAGCGATTCGAGTCGATGGGGGACCCCCTCGAAGCAGCGCAACGCTGACTCAATGGTTTCCGGCGGTAACCCAGCTTCGAGAGCCGCTGCTGTGACCAGCAACATGTTCTGGCGGTTGTGCGCCCCAGGCATGGCGAGGACGTCGGCACTGAAGAGCCTCCGCTCTCCGTCGCAGACCCAGCCGTCCTCACTCACGCTCAACCGAGAGTCGTCCCGTTCAGAAGCCTCCTGGACAGTGCTGACCCAGCTCACCCGGGTCTGCTCCCAGCTGCAGCGACTGCGGTTGATGTCAGGGTCATCACCATTGAGAATGGCCAGCTGGGAACGTTCCAGCAGTCCTCGCTTGATCGCTCTGTAGGCATCCAGTGATCCATGCCGTTCCAGATGGTCAGGTGTCAGCGTCGTCCAGATGCCAATGTGGGGGGCTACGTCGGTGGCCGCTTCAATCTGGTAGCTGCTCATTTCCATGACGACCCAGTCGGGTTGAGGAGTGGAGCCTTCCAGACACTCAAGGGCCAGTTCTGCGGCGGAATATCCCATGTTTCCAGCCATGGGCGCCTGCAAGCCTGCGTGGCTGAGCACGTGGTGAAGAAGATGGGTCACGGTCGTCTTTCCGTTCGTGCCCGTGATGCCGATCCAGGGACGCTCCTTGAGTGTTTCCCAGGCCAGGGCCATCTCTCCTTTCACAAGGATCCTCCGTGAGCGCAACGCCTCAAGGGTTGGATGCGTCCACGAAATTCCAGGACTGATCACCACCTGATCCAGCTCATGGATCCAGGGCTCGAAGCTGGACATTTCCAGAGGTTGTCCGAGCCGGACATCGATGCCCTGGTTTCTCAGGTCCGCTGACTTTCTCCTGCAGGCATCGCTCTCTGCCTTCTCGAGAACCACCACCTCTGATCCCCTGGCCCTGAGCAGACGGGCTGCCCCGATCCCAGAGCGTCCCAGTCCGACCACGACACTCAGGGTCATGCTTCTCGATCTCTGCTAACGAGGGGAATGGGCGATACTGGAATCGAACCAGTGACTCCTACCGTGTCAAGGTAGTGCTCTACCTCTGAGCTAATCGCCCGCATTTTCACCCTTCAGAGACTCTGCGGTGACGGTTGAGCTTTCCCAACCGGATGCGACTGAAGTTAGCAGCTCACCGGCGCAGCATCTCCACCCTCCAGCGATCGCGTTTGGTGAGCTCGAGGTTCAACACCTCCACGCTGCCGCGGTCCTGAAGCTGGAGTCGGTCTCCGATCTTCAGCTCACGACTCGCCTGGCGTACCCGATTCCAGTTGAGCCGCAACCTTCCCTCTCGGATCTGACGAATCACCTTGGAGCGGGACAATCCGAAACCCGCTGAAGCGATGGCATCGAGGCGGCAGGATGCCTCCACACTGGTGAATCGCTTCGGCAGTCTCTGCGCCGGCCACTGCAAGCAATCGATGCTGACGGCCTCCACGGACAGCGTCACGTCGCGGACCTGACCAGTCAGGCCATTGAGGTGGTTCGCGGCCTCCGGTGTGCAGACGGCCTGGGCGCCACGATCGCCCCGAAGCCAGAGATCGCCGAGGCCATCCGCTCTCACCCCAAGATCAATCAACGCTTTGCGCATGTCCTGCGGTTCAGCTCGATCGAACAGGAAATTGCCTTCGAGCCTCAATCCCGAGATCGGAGCTGGTTCCTGTTGCAGTTCCTGATCGCTGCGACTGAGCTGAACGCGACAGCGCTCCGTGCCTGGTCTCCCACCGTCGCGGATCAGTCGCAGTTCTGTCAGTGCCTCCAGGCGGCGTGCGTCCTCCAGTTCAGGACCGCTCAGAAAGCTGCTCCAGCTCGGCTGCCAGGTGCGAAGCACCTCTTCCGCCTGGTCGATCAGACGATGCATCGCCTCCGGATCAGCGAGGCCCTCCAGCAAGGGCGCACGAGGAAGACTCACAGTTCGCTCAGGCGAACAACCTGCTGAGGACGCACTTTCTGAACCAGTTGCCAGGGCACTTCGAGACCCGCCCGGGTTTCCAGAAGCAGCAACCAGAACTGTTCGTTATGTCTGTTGCGCAGGATCCGGACTCCGTCCTCGTTCTCGGAGGGAACACTCGCTGCTGCGGCGTAGCTTCCCATCAATCCCGAGCCCATCCCGAGCAGGCCGCCGATCAGCGCCTCGCCAACCGTGCCGAAGCGCGCAAATGTATCGAGGGTGGTGATCTGTGTGAAAGTGACCCCCGCCATGAAGCCGAAGGGCATCAGCCAGCGGGACATCGAACGCTGGCGGCGGCTGCGGGCCATGCTCGGATTGAGCAGATCGACAGTGTTGAACTCTTCTGCCTTCAGGACCCCATCCTCGTTTCCTGATGGTTCGGGTGAGACGAGCACGACGCGCATCAGTGGCGTGTCGGAATCCTGGAGGTCCTGGACCAAACTCTCAGCGGCGGCTCGTTCCTTGAGCACCAGGACGCAAACGGGCATGGGCGGATCGGTGCGGACTGCCATTCTCCATGGCAAGCCGAGGATGCAGCGAGAACTCTGGTTGACGAAGAGGTCAATCACCCTGGTCAACAGTGATGTTCGGACCGATCTCTAAACTTCTGAACGGCTTTCTCTCCGCCGCTGGATGACCAAAGTTCTCGTTTCAGACCCCATTGATCAGGCGGGGATCGACATCCTCGGGCAGGTGGCTCAGGTGGATCAGCGGACAGGCCTGTCTGCGGATGAGCTGAAGTCGATCATCGGTGAATACGACGCTCTGATGATTCGCTCGGGCACCCAGGTCACAGCGGATGTGATCGAAGCTGCGGATCGCCTGCGCATCATCGGTCGTGCCGGTGTGGGCGTCGACAACGTTGACGTCCCGGCCGCCACCCAGCGTGGTGTGTTGGTTGTGAATTCACCTGAGGGCAACACGATCGCGGCTGCGGAACACGCTCTGGCGTTGCTGCTGTCTCTCTCCCGCCACGTGCCTCAGGCCCATGGATCCATGCGAGCCGGTGCCTGGGACCGCAAAAAATATGTTGGCAATGAGCTTTACAAGAAAGTGCTCGGCGTTGTTGGTCTGGGCAAGATCGGCTCCCATGTGGCCAAGGTCGCCAAAGCCATGGGCATGGAGGTGATCGCGTTCGATCCCTTCATCTCCGCTGACCGGGCTCAGCAGATGCAGGTCCGACTCACGACCCTGGAGGATCTGTTCCGTCAGGCCGATTACATCACGCTGCACATTCCCAGAACGCCCGACACCGAAAATCTCGTGAATGCGGAGCTGCTCCGCACCATGAAATCAACGGCCAGGATCGTGAACTGCGCCCGGGGGGGGATCGTCGATGAGGCCGCCATTGCCGAGGCCATCGACAATGGGGTGATCGCCGGGGCTGGGTTGGATGTCTTTGCATCCGAACCTCTTGATCAGGACTCTCCACTGCGTGCCGTCGAGCGTGGTCTGGTGCTGACGCCCCATCTCGGCGCCTCCACCGAGGAAGCGCAGGAAAATGTGGCCACCGATGTGGCTGAGCAGATCCGAGATGTTCTGCTGGGCCTCCCTGCTCGCAGTGCCGTCAATATTCCAGGTCTCAGCGCCGAGATCATGGAGCGGCTGAAGCCCCACCTGCAGCTTGCTGAAACCCTCGGTCTGCTGGTGAGTCAACTCAGTGGTGGTCAGGTTCAGGAACTCGAGGTGCGTCTTCAGGGAGAGTTCGCCAATCATCCCTCCCAGCCCCTGGTTGTGGCAGCGCTCAAGGGTCTGCTTTCCAGTGCTCTTGGAGAACGCATCAATTACGTCAATGCCTCTCTGGAAGCCAAGGGACGGGGAATTCATGTGCTGGAGGTCAAGGATGATGCCAGCCGTGATTTCGCCGGAGGATCCCTGCAGCTCACCACCCGCGGTGGTCAGGGTGGCCACAGTGTGACGGGTGCGGTGTTCGCCGATGGTGAACTGCGGGTCACCACCATCGACGAATTCCCTGTGAATGTGCCGCCGAGTCGGCACATGCTGTTCACCCGTCACAGGGACATGCCGGGAATCATTGGCCATCTTGGCTCTCTGCTCGGCGAGCACAACGTGAACATCGCCTCGATGCAAGTGGGCCGCAGGATTGTCCGGGGAGATGCCGTGATGGTGCTCAGTATTGATGACCCGATTCCGCCTGCGCTTCTGGCCACCATCAGCGGCATCAACGGGATTCAGGAAGCCCATCCCGTAACGCTGTGATGTGGTGGCGTTTGTCTCTGCCGGTTCAGCCTGAGCTCGAGGAGTCGCTTCTCTGGAAGCTGAACGTTCTCGGTCTCCACCGTGTTGCTGTTCAGCATGCACCTGAGACTCCAGATCAGCGCACGCTTCTGGCCTGGCTGCCGGCCCATGAATGGCCCGAGGAGCAGCGATCTGAGCTGTTCAGAAGTCTCATCCCCCTGGCTGAGACCTTCGGCCTGGCTCTGGCGCAGCCGGCGTGGGATGAACTGGCGGATGAAGACTGGAGCCTGAGTTGGAAGCAGCACTGGCAGCCAGACCCTGTGGGTGAAAGGCTGCTGATCCTGCCGGCCTGGCTCGACGTGCCTCACGAGCATGTGCACAGGCTTGCCCTGAAAATGGATCCGGGCAGTGCATTCGGCACCGGAAGTCATCCCACCACCCGCCTGTGTCTCGAAGCACTTGAGCAGGAGCCGCCCTCCGGCATGAGGGTCGCGGATCTGGGTTGCGGAAGCGGAGTGCTTGGCCTGGCTGCACTTGGGCTTGGGGCTCACCAGGTTTTGTCAGTCGACACCGATTCCCTGGCTGTCAGAGCGACAACCGATAACGCGGTTCTGAATGGTCTTGCCGTTGATCAGCTCCGGGTCACGCAAGGATCGGTTGAGGTGCTGTTGGAGCTGCTTGATGAGCAGCCTGCGGATCTTTTGCTTTGCAACATCCTGGCTCCGGTAATCGAGGCTCTCGCGCCGCATTTCCAATCCGTACTGCGCCCTGGTGGGCGGGGTCTCCTCAGTGGACTGCTGGTGGAGCAGGCACCCAGGCTGACGGAAGTGCTGGAAAGCTTGGGTTGGACGGTGCAGCCGCTTGCCGAGCAGGGGCGATGGGCTCTGCTTGAGATTCGGCGCTAACCTTGATAAGCGGGCCTTATAAATCGTTCTGCTTTGATTGGCCTTACACCGAAACAGTCGTTAAAGCGTGTGCCTTGACGCCTGGACGATGTAGAAATGATCGGTCCGGCGGGTTCGTTTGTTACGAGCCTCTGCAAATTCACTCCACCCATGGCTTCTTTCAAGGTCACCCTGGTCGCCGAAAGCGAAGGTCTCAACAAGACCATCGAAGTTCCCGACGATCAGTACATCCTCGATGCCGCTGAAGAGCAAGGCATTGACCTGCCTTATTCATGCCGTGCCGGTGCCTGCTCCACCTGCGCCGGCAAGATCACCTCTGGAACGGTTGATCAGTCTGACCAGAGCTTCCTTGACGATGACCAAATCGAAGCCGGTTTCGTGCTGACCTGTGTGGCCTATCCCACCTCGGATTGCACCATCAAGACTCATGCTGAGGAAGAGCTCTACTGAGCTGCAGGACTTCTGATCCGAAAGTCTGACGCGAATGTCTTTGGCCACCTCCTCCCGGAGGTGGCTTTTTGCTGTCACTGTGGTGCCACGTGGCTCCCCTGCCGATGACCGCCGTCCCCGCTGCACCGCTCAAGCCTGAAGTGGAACGGTTGCTTGATCATGGATCGGTGCACACCAGTCCAGGCGGCCAGTACAGCTTTCGGGTGATTGGGCCCTGCTGCCGCCTCTACGACCGTGAGGAACTTCCCTGGCCTTGTTGTCGTCTGGCCTGGCGCAGCAAGGAGCCGAGCTGGAGACGCGTCGGTCGTCGTTTTGTCGCCGATCTCGGATCGCGGCGCTCCCCGTCTTATTCGGTTGAACTGCTTCAACCTGGATCCAGGCCAACGATCACCGTGCTCACTCTCTTCCCCATGCGCTTCACCGCTGACATGCAGGAGTGGTGGTACAGCCGTCGCCCACGTTCGCTTGACCCGAGCAATCTGGCGCCTTAGAGGCGCTCAGACTGTCCAGCTGATTTCTGCAGTTGATTTCTGCAGTTGATCGATCCGGTTGCCCCCGGATCGATCCCCAGGAATCAGAAATAAATTTTGCCGCCGCCCCATTCCTGACCCAGAACTTTCGGGGCCACCAGGATGTAAGCCGACATCAGCTCGAGATCCTCATCCGTGAGATCACGCATCGCCGGGTACAGGTCACGGCTGCGCATGCTCGGGTGAAGGTCAGCGATGCTGTACTCGCCGTCGTAGGAGGTTGGATCCTGCAGGTAATCCACCAGCGCGGCGATGTTGTCTCGCGCTGGTGTGGCCAGAGCCAACGTTTCTGGATCAAGGCCAACGTTGTGGTTGGTCTTGGTGATGCCACCGGCGTGGCAGGTGCCGCAGCTGGTGTTGAAGACCTTGCGGCCCGCCTTCACCTGCTGCTCGCTGAAGGTCACCGCGGTGCCCTCCGGGTCTGATGGAACGGTCAGCGTCTCGGCATCCCACTGGGCGGCCATTGCAGGGGAGCTGATCCACAACACAGCAAGCACCGGCAGGACGATCAGCAGCCGACTCAGCGACTGTCGCAGGTTGGAGAGAAAAGGAACCATGAAGGATGCCAGAGACTGATGGATACAGCGCACCAAGCTCTTGTATCACGCTGCAGTATCAAAGTGACGCTGTTCGGGCTCCAGCGATCACGAACTGTTGCAGCATGCAGTCCGTGATGAAGCGTTCACATCAAGGCAGAGGAAGTCCTTCGCCAGGATCGTGTTCGGGAAAATCGCTCGGGCTTCGGCCAGCAGATCGTCTGCGGTCACTGCGTTGCCAGGTGCATAGCGGGGGCTGAGATGGGTCAGCACAAGTTGGCCGACACCCGCTTCCGCTGCGGTCTGGGCCGCCATCGTGCTGGTGGAGTGCTGGCGTTGGAAGGCCATGTCGGCCTCGGCATGGGAAAAGGTGGACTCGTGAATCAGCAGGTCTGCACCTTTCGAGAGGTTCACGGCCGCTTCGCAGAACACGGTGTCTGTGCAGTACACAAGACTCGCTCCTGCTCGCTCAGGCCCGCACAGCGTCCTGCCGTCAATTCGCCGCCCATCCTCCAGGGTGACCGTCTCACCCCGCTTTAGAGATGCATAGACAGGCCCGGGTGGGATTGCCATGTCCCGCGCTTTAGCGATGTCGAAGCGCCCCGGCTTCGGCTTCTCTTCAACGCGGTAGGCGTAAGCAGGAACACGATGGTGCAGCGGTGTTGCCCGCACGGTGAGATCGGCGTCTTCAAAAACAATGCGGTCCCTTTCCGCGGCGTTGCGTACCCGATGCACCGCGAGGGGATAGCCGATCCGGGTTGAACTGGTTCTCAGGACACCGTCCAGATAGCTCTCGAGCGGATCGGGGCCATAGAGATCCACGCCACCACTGCTGCCGCTCAGTCCAAGACTGGCCAGCAGGCCCGGAAGCCCGAACACGTGGTCACCATGCATGTGTGTGATGAAGATCCTGCGCAGCTGGGACAGCCTTAGATCACTGCGCAGAAACTGATGCTGGGTCCCTTCTCCGCAATCGAACAACCACAGTTCCGAACGTTGCGCCAGTCGCACGGCCACCGCTGAGACGTTGCGGGCTCGTGTTGGGACTCCGGAACTGGTGCCGAGAAAGGTGACCTGCACGGCATGGTGTGCTCAATGGTCAATCTGCCATGAAGGCCTGGCTGCAATCCGCTGGGCGGGGCAAACTGAGCGACCGTTGGCCTATCGAGTGTTTCTGAACCTCTCCACTGGTCGAGGATTCGCTGCGGCAGCGCTGATGCTGCCACTGGCCCTGGTTGCTCTGGCTGCGGAACCCAGGGCTGCGATCACTGCCCAGGAGCCGCAGATGCGGGTTCTGGTGGCCGAGGGGTCGGAGCTGATGCTGCGAGCCGATGGCGATCAGCCCTTGCTGGTTCATGGACTCGGAAAGCGGGAGAGTCGCTTCCAGCGCCTGCAGGTTCGCTTGCGTGACGGCCGGCTGGCGTTGACGGGTGGAGGAAAGGGCCTCCGCTCACTGCGGATCAGCTCCAGTGATCCTCGCGGTATCTGGCTCGGACAGCGGCGCTACCGCGGAGATCTGTTGCTGCTGGTCCGCAACGGCAGAATTCAAGCGATCAATCAGCTGGGCATTGAGACCTATCTGCCCAGTGTCGTCGGCAGTGAGATGCCTGCAACATGGCCGCTCGCAGCCCTGCAGGCCCAGGCCGTCGCTGCCAGGACCTACGCCCTACGCCAACGGGGACGCAAACCCGATTTCGATGTGAAAGCCACGGTGAGCAGCCAGGTTTACAAGGGCATCGAATCGGAGACTCCAAGAACCCTGGAAGCGGTTGCCACAACGCGCTCGCTTGTCCTGGTGCACAACGGCCGCTTGATCAATGCCGTTTTTCACAGCAGTTCCGGAGGATCCACTGAGCCCAGCGGCGAGGTTTGGCAAAACCAGCTGCCCTATCTCGTCAGTGTCAAAGATCATGACCAGCACAGCCCTGTGCATCGCTGGAATCAACGCTTCGAGGCTGGTGACCTCCGCCGCCGCTTCCAGGAGACCGGTGGCGTGGATCGGCTGAGTGTGCTCAGGACCAGTTCCACCGGCAGGGTGCGTTCGGCACGAATTCAAGGTCCGCTTGGATCACTGGTGCTCACAGGTCGTCAACTGCGTCAGCGTCTGGGCTTGAAGAGCACGATGGTGAGCTTTTCCCTGCTGCAGGGTGACTCTGGAGATCCCCTTGACCCCCTGGATCCTGCGGATCATCGTTCGGAATCTCCGCCGCAGCTGATCGGACTCTGGAGCGATTCCGCCAGCGGCAGCATCGGAGTGGCGGATGCGTCTTCAGCCGCTGGTGGCCCTGCAACAGCTCCTTTGCCGCCTCCTCCGCTCGGCAGGCGTTTGACCTCATCGGATCACCCAGGGAGAGCTCCAGAAACGTCCAGAGGTTCGATCGTGTTGCAAGCGGAGGGCCAGGGGTATGGCCACGGGGTCGGCATGAGCCAGTGGGGAGCCCACGGTCTCGCCAGTCAAGGCGCCGATTTTCGGGAGATTCTTCACCACTACTACCGCGGGGCAACGATCAGGCCGTATCGACCGGCTGATGACCCATCAGTGGCATTCATCACCCATTCGGAGCCAGCCTTGTTGGGTTGAATTGTCGCGATCGTTGCGTGCCCCAGTTTCTGTCCTCACTTGTGGTGCAACGTCGCTCGCAGCCGCTCGCACTGATGGAGGCGATTGTGGATCACGTGGTGGCCCATCTCGCCATGGCCCTCGATCAGGAGCGCTTCAAGCCCCTGGGGATGGCCACAGGAAGGACCATGGAACCGTTTTACCGGGCTTTGATTCAGCGACTGGCGACATGGCCTTCATCGCGGCTCGAACGGCTCAAACGCTCCTGGCTGAGTTTCAACCTGGATGAGTATGTGGGGCTGTCGCCAGGAGACAGCCGCAGCTTCGCCGCGTATATGCACGCTCAACTGGGTTGTCATCTCAATCTTTCACCCCGCCAGTTGCAGCTGCCGGATGGAACGGCCAAGGATCCTGCCGAGGAGGCCCGCCGGTATGGATCCGCGCTCCATCAGGCCGGGGGGATCGGTCTTCAGCTGCTGGGTCTCGGCGGCAACGGTCACGTTGGTTTCAACGAGCCGCCATCACCTGCAGGGAGTCGCTGCCGCGTTGTGACCTTGAAGCAAGTCACACGAATTCAGAATGCCAGTGCGTTTGGGGGAAATCCCCACGAGGTGCCTGAGCAGGCCATCACTCTCGGTCTCGATGAGATTCTTGCTGCCGATGAGATTCATCTGATTGTCACCGGAGCCGCCAAAGCAGAGATTCTGCGCAAAGCTCTGCTGGATCCCTGCAGTGAGCAGGTTCCTGCAAGCTGGCTGCAGCGCCATCCAAGCGTGCATCTCTGGGTGGATGATGCGGCCTGTTCTCACCTTCCGCTGTTGCCTTGAACCTCTGGCAGTTCTGGATTGACCGCGGAGGCACGTTCACCGATTTGGTGGCACGTCGTCCTTCAGGCCAGCTGTTGGTGCGCAAGGTGCTTTCGGAACAGCCGGGTGTTTCTGGGGATCCGGCCGTCGCGGCCATTCGCGACTTGATGGGGCTCACCCCGGAAGAGCCGATTGATCCTGGGTTGATCGAGGAACTGCGGCTGGGCACCACCGTGGCCACCAACGCGCTGCTTGAGGGTGCCGGACAGCCTGTGCTGCTTCTGACCAATCGTGGCCTCGCGGATCTTCTGGTGATCGGTGACCAGCACCGCCAGGATCTTTTTGCGCTGGCTATACCCAAGCCCCCTTCACTGCTGGCTGCCGTTGAAGAGGTGACTGGTCGTCTGGATGCGGACGGCAGGGAGTTGGAGGCACTGCGGCTTGAAGACGCATTCATGCAAAGGCTGGCGCGTCATCATCAGGCTGGCATTCGCTGTTGTGCCATCGCTCTGATGCATGCCTGGCGTGATCCCATGCATGAAAGGGCTCTGGCGAAGGTGGTTCGAGCCGCTGGTTTCAGGACGGTGGTCTGTTCCCATGAGGCCAGTCCGCTGCCGCGCCTTGTACCGAGAGGACAGACCACGGTTGTGGAGGCTGCCATCAGGCCTGTGCTCTCCGCGTACCTGGCTCAGGTCCAAGCTGCTTTGGGTGATCAAACCCGTTTGCGGGTCATGACATCGAGTGGGGCTCTGCAGCATCCCAGTTCACTCCTGGCCAAAGACACCATCCTGTCGGGTCCTGCTGGTGGCATGGTCGGAGCAGTTGCCGCTGCTCAACATGCGGGTCTCGGGGCTTCAGCCCTGGTGGGCGTGGATATGGGGGGCACGAGCACGGATGTGTTCTGCCTGCCGCCTGGCGCTGCCGATCGGGAGTGGGAACGCAATGCTGAAACTGAAATCGCCGGACTTCAGCTCACAGCCTCCCGCTTGCCGATCCACACCGTGGCGGCAGGCGGGGGATCAATCATCAGTTGCGATGGCGGTCGCCTGACGGTGGGTCCACGCTCGGCTGGTGCAGAACCCGGCCCAGCCTGCTATCGACGGGGCGGACCTTTGGCCATCACGGATGCCCATCTGCTGCTGGGTCGACTGCAGGTTGAGGCTTTCCCGGCGGTGTTCGGGCCTGCCCGCAATCAGCCGCCTGATCTGCAGGCGACTCGAGATCGTTTTCGGGCGCTGACCCAACGACTGGGTCAGCAGGCCGAGCAGCTCGCTGAAGGTGCTCTTGACCTCGCTGTCGAGGCGATGGCAGGTGCGATCAAGCAGGTCTCCCTGTTCCGTGGGCACGACATCCGTGGAGGTGTGCTGATTGCCTATGGCGGTGCTGCAGGACAGCTTGCCTGTCGATTGGCCGAATCTCTGGGTCTGCATCAGGTGCTGCTGCACCCGCTGGCGGGAGTGCTTTCTGCCTATGGCCTCGGACAGGCTCGTCAGCGTCAGCTGCATCAGCGCTCCATCCGCCGACCTTTGGATGCAGACCTTCTGACCCTGCTGCCGGCCATGGTCAAGGCTGATCTGAACAAGGCGGTCTTGGAGCTGAAGAAGCTTTCTGCTGGTTCCTCGGCAGCACAGGAGCATCAGATCAGGATTGAGCTGCGCGATCCCTCGGCGGAACAAGGGCTGATGCTTTCCCTGGCATCCGCTGTTGAAGATCTGGATCCGCATCAGCTTGAACGCTGGTTTGACGAGGCTCACCGGCGCCGGTTCGGCTACGCGCCGCCGCGCACTGCTCCTCTGATGGTTGAACGCCTCGAGGTTGAAGTGCTCGATGCGATGGCCGAGAGCTCCCGTGAATGGACTGTGGACGGGTCTGTGGAAGGGCCTGGTGCTTCTGCCACACCATCAACAACGGTTCAGCGAGCGCGAGTGCACTGGAGAGAGCAGGGCTGGCGTGAGGTGCCTGTGCTGGAGCGCTGGCAGTTGAAGCGCAACCAGCACCTGCCAGGGCCTGCCCTCATCTTGGATCCCACCGCCGGCACCGTTCTGGAGCCTGGGTGGACGGCCAGGCTGCTTGAGAACGGCAGTTTGTTGCTCGAGGAGGAGTCCACCACTGCTCCCCCTGTGAAGGCCTCTAACCAGGGTGCGATTTCTCAACAGGATTCGATCCCAGATCCTGTGGATCTGAGCCTCTTCCATCACCGTTTCATGCAAATCGCCGAGCGCATGGGAGAGCGGCTGCGTCAGACCAGTCGTTCCGTGAACATGCGGGAGCGGCTGGATTTTTCCTGTGCCCTGTTCGATGCGCAGGGGGCGCTTGTTGCCAATGCACCTCACATCCCTGTGCACCTGGGTTCGATGGGTGATGCGGTCGAGGATCTCCTGGGGCAGATCCGTCGAGGTGAGAGGCCAGCGCTGGCGGTCGGGGACACCGTGATCAGCAACGATCCGTTCCACGGTGGCACTCACTTGCCCGATATCACTGCGATCACCCCCTGTTTCGTGGAGGGAGATTCGGATCCATTCGCCTTTGTGGCCTGTCGAGGCCATCACGCTGATGTCGGCGGACTCACGCCAGGTTCCATGCCTCCCTTCAGCATCAGCATTGACGAGGAAGGTCTACTGGTGCGCAACCACTGGTTGACCCTCAGGGGAACGCCTGATCCCCTGGGGTGGAACCAGTGCCTGAAAGGGCTCAGCTCACCTCCAAGAGATCCTGAACTGCTCTGGGCAGATCTTCAGGCACAGGCCGCTGCCAATCATCTTGGGATTGAACTGCTGGATCAGCTTCTGCAACTGGAAGGCCGCGAGCGTGTTCGGGCCTACCTGCAGCATGTTCAGGACCATGCTGCAGAAACTGTTCGGAGGCTGATTGGCCGCTTTCAAGACAGGACTTTCCACGTTGATCTCGACAACGGTGCGAGGTTGCAACTCGCTTTGGAGGTGGATCGGAAACGACAGCAGGCCTCGCTGAATTTCAGTGGCACAAGTGCCCAGGGCCAGCACAACTTTCATGCACCTCTGGCGGTGACCAAGGCTGCTGTTCTCTACGTGATCCGCTGTCTGGTTGAGGAGCCGATTCCTCTGAATGCCGGATGTTTCCGGCCGTTGACCTTGATCGTGCCGGAGGGCACTCTGCTCAACCCCAGGCCACCGGCAGCAGTGGTGGCCGGCAATGTGGAAACTTCGCAGGCTCTCTGCAACCTGCTGTTTGCCTCACTCGGGGTGATGGCCGCGGCCCAGGGCACCATGAACAACCTCACCTTCGGTGACGGGCGCAGGCAGTACTACGAAACCATCGCCGGCGGCGGGGGGGCCGGCAAGGGATTCGCTGGATCAAGTGGTGTGCAGACGCATATGACCAACTCCAGGCTCACGGACCCGGAGATTCTCGAGCAAAGGTTTCCAGTGAGGCTGGAACGTTTCGGCTTCCGTCGAGGCAGTGGAGGCGCCGGCCGCTGGTCTGGAGGGGATGGATTGGTCAGGGAGTTCCGTTTCTTGGAACCCATGACTGCAGCACTGTTGTCCTGTTCCAGGACCGTCGCTCCTTTCGGGCTGGCAGGTGGAGAGCCAGGTGAAACAGGAACGGCTTGGTTGACTCAGGCCGACGGCACTGTGCAGGCGCTGGATGGTTGCGTGCAGCTTCAGGTCAACGCCGGGGACCGGTTGCTGATCGGCACCCCCGGTGGTGGTGGCTTTGAGCCAGTTACGCGGTCAGGTCGTCCCTCAGTTCGAGGTTCGCGCTGACACTGCAGATGTCGTCGAGTTCCTCCAGGGCTTCCAACAACTTCAGGCACTGGTGGGTGCTCTCTTCGTTGTCGGGTCTCACCTGGGTCAGAGCGTGCCAGCAGTGCGACCATTCCACGACGTCCCAGCCTTGATCGCGCAGTCCTTTCTGCAGTGATTCGAGCGCTTCAAAGGGACCATGCACGAGGGCCTCTTCTGCGCTCAGAAGCTCATAACCATCGGCGTCCAGATTGAGCAGGCATTCCAGCAGTGCTTCTTCACTGATGGCCTGGCTCTGGAGGCGCACTTCACTGCGGTGCTGGAAGAGATAGCTCACGCATCCGCTTTCACCGAGGTTGCCACCGTGTTTGTTGAAGGCCAGGCGCACAGCGGCTGCAGTGCGGTTGCGGTTGTCGCTCAGTGCCTCCACCAGCACAGCCACGCCAGCGGGGCCGTACCCCTCGTAGCGGATTGATTCGAGCTGTTCTGCATCACCAGCTTTGCCCGAAGCTTTCGCGATGGCTCTTTCGATATTGCCCGCCGGTACTCCAGCGGCCTTGGCTTTGGCGATCGCCGTGCGCAGCTGGAAATTGCCGTCGGGGTCACAGCCCTGGCGTGCCGCCACGGTGATTTCTCGTCCGATCCGAGTGAACACAGCCCCTCGCTTGGCATCCACCACCGCCTTGGTTCGTTTGATCTGGGACCATTTGCTGTGGCCTGCCATCGGATGCTTCGGCGTCCGTTTGCCTTCCAGCAAATTACTGAGCTCGGAGCGTTAGCCCCGCGCTTCGAACACCACCTTCGGTTTCACGCCCCCCTCCGCATCGGGCACACCGAGTCCGAGCATGCGCCCACGCTCACTGAGAACCACCACAGCATCAGCTGTGCCCGCGATGCCGGGGGTGATCCTGCGACCACAGCTCCAGTCGATCTGTTCCTGGGCAGTGAGCAGGCGCCTTGGCAGATGAGGCAAGGCGAGCTCGGGCCGTAACAGGGGCATTTCACCATCGCCCACCACATCTGGAGCGTCAGGCAGGGGCACCGCCTGATGGTCGAGAAAACCCAGAGCCTGGGTGCGCCTGAGGCTGGCCAGACAGCCTCCGCAGCCGAGTGCCGCACCCAGGTCTCTGGCCAGTGAGCGGATGTAGGTGCCAGCTGAACAGTGCACTTCCACGCTCAACTGAGCTTGCGATGCATCCCAGTCCAGAAGATGCAGCTGATGAATGGTCACCGGCCGCGCTGGAAGGTCCATGACCTCGCCGCGACGGGCCCTGCTATGGGCACGCTCCCCGTCCACATGCACCGCTGAGACATGAGGGGGCCGTTGGGCAATGGAGCCGCGAAAGCGACTGAGTGCCTGATCCAGTGACTCTGAGCCCAGATCGGGCACCGATTGCCTGGACAGTTGCTCGCCCTGCAGGTCGTCGGTGTTGGTGGTGATCCCAAGCTGGATCACACCTCGATAGGTCTTGTCGCCAGGCAGATAGGGCAGCAGCCTGGTCGCCTGTCCCACGGCGATCGGCAGCACGCCGGTCACCGCGGGATCCAGAGTGCCTCCATGCCCCACCCTGCGGGTACCCAGCAGTCGCCTGATGCGAGCGACGCAAGCGTGGGAGGTGAGCCCCGCCGGCTTGTCGATCACGGCGAAGCCAATGGGTGCAGTCAAGGTGCAAGCCATGTCCAGCTGTCGACTGTGGCACCCTGCCTTTGGCGCCAGTGGGCTCGCACGTAGGTTTGCCCGAGCACGTCCTGATGGTCCATGCCGCCACTCAATGCCTCCGCTGGTGTGGACATTGCCCATTTTCTCGAAAGCGGCTTCGCCGTGAAGGACCATCTGGCGTCCTATCTGTCGCTCTCAGCGGCGGATGTTGCCGAGCGCCTGCCGCAGAGCAAGGAGGATCTGGCGGCGATGCATCCGGGAGCCTTCGATCCCGAGCGAGCATCTGATTTCTATGAGGACACCGTTGGCACGGGCCACCTGTTCGAGTTGGCGGCCTGGCATCTCAGCAGTGCCGACTACATCGCTGACACGCTGCGGCTTCAGCAGCAGTTTGCTCACGGCGACGTGCTTGATTTCGGCGGCGGTATCGGAACCCATGCTCTGGCCGCAGCGGGTCTTGAGAGCGTTCGGCATGTCTGGTTTGTGGATCTCAACCCTCAGAACCGAGCATTCGTGCAGGATCGTGCGGCCCGCCTTGGACTCTCGGACCGTGTGAGTGTCCACCGTGATCTCGACAGCCTTCCCGGTCGACGTTTCGACACGGTCGTCTGTCTGGATGTGCTCGAGCACCTGCCCGACCCCTCGGCGCAGCTGACGGAATTTCACCGTCGCCTCCGCTCTGGCGGTCGGGCCCTACTCAACTGGTATTTCTTCAAAGGACATCACGGTGAGTACCCCTTCCACTTCGATGATCCATCGCTGGTGGAGGAATTCTTTCGCTGCCTACAGAGTCATTTCCTCGAACTGTTTCACCCATTGCTGATCACGACAAGGGTTTACCGTCCAATTGAGGACGGTTGAGCTGAAGGATCGATGGCCCAGATCTCAGGACAGGGTCGCTGGCTGATTCGCCTGATTGTGGTGAAGAAGCTGTTGCTGGCCGGCATTCTGCTTGCCATCAGCGTGGCTGCTGCTTTTGGAGATGTTCACTATGCGCAGCTGTCGGATTTCGCCGAAACCTGGGGTAACGCCGACCGTCAATTCCTTTCTTCGCTGGCAGAGAAGGGATCTCTGCTGGGCCCCACTCGCCTGATGCGTCTGGCTTTGGTTTCGGGGGTCTATGCCGCCCTGATCCTTGTGGCGGCTTGGGCCACCTGGGTCGGTCGCCGCTGGGGCGAGTGGTTGCTTGTCGGGGTCCTCGGCCTCGCTCTGCCTCTGGAACTCGTGGATGCTTTGCATGAACAAAGCCCCAGAACATGGATTGTTCTGGGGCTCACAGTGATTGGTCTTGTGCTGACCACTCGTCTGGCGCTGAGCTCGGAGCGGCGCCCCTGACGAGAAACTCCCTGCTGGTCAGACAGCAGCGGTGATGTTGATGCGCTTGCGATTGCGCAGGCCGCGGCGGATGGTCTCGAACTTCACCACCCCATCGGTCAGCGCAAAGAGAGTGTCGTCCTTGCCGTGACCAACATTCACACCGGGCAGCACTGAGGTTCCGCGCTGACGGATCAGGATGGAGCCGGCAGTGACGGATTCTCCGCCGTAAGCCTTCACGCCAAGGCGCTTGGAATTGGAATCGCGGCCGTTACGTGTTGAGCCTGTGCCTTTCTTATGAGCCATGGGGAGGAAGCGAAGAGGTGAGTGGACGTTGGTTGGAGTGGATCCGGATGATCAGCTGATGGCTTTGCCACCGACGGAAATCGACTGAACCATGACTCTGGTCAGTTCCTGACGATGACCATTCTTGCGACGGGTCTTCTTCTTAGGGCGCATTTTGTAAACGATCACCTTGGGGCCACGGCGGTGCGCCATCACCTTCAGCTCAACGCTCGCGTCTTTCACATACGGCTTGCCAAGGGTTGTGCCCTTGGAATCCTTCACCAAAAGAACGTTGTCGAGGGTGACCGTCGCGTCGACCTCGGCGTTAAGCCTGTCGAGATCGTAGTAACGGTTGGCCTGCAGCCAGAACTGCTGGCCGGAGGCCTCGACGATCGCGTAGGTGCCCGTTTCTGGGGCTGCAGAAGTTTTAGAGCTGGTTTCGGCCATGTTCTGAGGGACGCGGTCAGGCTCGGACAAGCCGATTTGGCCTGAACCGCAATCGAAAGACAAACAAAGATCCTCGGTCTTCTTAGTCCCTTTCGTCAAGATTCAGCTCAGGACCCTTCGCGGTGGATGGCTCGTCCGGCACTCACGATCGCTTTGCTGCTCAAAACGCGAGATCTCGTTGAGATCTGCTGCCAGTGGCTGCCGGTGAATCGCTACTCACCTGTTGATCTCGGTGCCGTTGAATCCGGTCAGGGTGTTGTGGATCTGCTCTCCCGCCAGCGTGAAGCGGTGGATGCGGTGGTGATTGAGCAGTGCCTCCTGGATGACAAGACCCGTGAAGCCCTCGGCAGTGAGGGGCTTTTGTTCCCTGCGGTTGTGGTGGGTGAATTGATGGGTCGCGTGGATTACCACCCGGAAGAGGTCCATCTGCCAGGCGATCAGCTGGAGCAGCTGGGTTACAACGTGGATGCCTCCATTTCGCGCTTCCTGCGCCAGGGGCAGAAGAATGCCAGGCCCGACGACGGCGCTGAACAAAACGCCATGCCGGCGATGGAGGGAAGTGCCTGGAAGTTGTCCAGTCGTCTGCAGGAGCGTCTGGGATATCTGGGTGTCTTCTACAAGCGAGACCCTTCACGATTCCTCGCCAACCTCCCTCCGGATGAGCAACGCGATCTCGTTCAGTCACTCCAGCGCACTTACCGGGATCTGTTGATCAGCTACTTCAGTGATCCGGCTGCGGCCAACCAGGCACTGGAGAGTTTCGTGAACACAGCGTTCTTTGGTGATCTGCCGATCACCCGAGCTGTGGAGATCCACATGAATCTCATTGACGACTTCTGGAAGCAGCTCAGACTTGAAGGGCATAAAAACGATTTTCTTCAGGACTATCGCCTCGCTCTGCTCGATGTCATGGCTCACCTCTGCGAGATGTATCGACGTTCGATCCCTCCTGAGGCCGCTCTGACACCCGCGGCCGGGGAACGTCGCGTTCGCACCGATCCGGAGGTGGCTCCATGAGCCCACGCAAGACTTACATCCTCAAGCTCTACGTGGCCGGTAATACGCCGAACTCCATGAGGGCTCTCAAGACTCTCCGCAACATTCTCGAGACGGAGTTCAAAGGTGTCTATGCCCTGAAAGTGATTGATGTGCTCAAGAATCCGCAGCTGGCGGAAGAAGACAAAATCCTCGCCACACCAACGCTTTCCAAGATCCTCCCCCCTCCTGTGCGTCGGATCATTGGCGATCTCTCTGACCGTGAGCGGGTCTTGATCGGCCTCGACCTTCTCTACGACGAACTCACTGACAACAACCTCACCTCATCGTTGATGGATGCGTTGGAAGAGGCGGAGACAGTCGAACCAGATTCTTAAGCCTGCCCGTGCAACCGCAGGTGATGACTTGTTTTTTCCTTACCTTGCAGCCATAAGAGCGTCGTTATGCAGATCTCCAGCTCCAGTGGTTCTCCACAGATGCAGGTTCAGAAGCTTCCGACAGGGATCGAGGGTTTTGATGACGTGTGTCAGGGCGGCCTTCCCATCGGTCGCAGCACGCTGATTAGTGGGACTTCCGGTACAGGCAAAACTGTTTTCTCTCTGCATTTTCTGCACAACGGCGTTGCTCACTTCGACGAACCGGGGATCTTCGTCACCTTTGAAGAGTCGCCGCTCGACATCCTCCGCAATGCCGCCAGCTTCGGCTGGAATCTTCAGGAGATGGTCGAACAGGACAAGTTGTTCATCCTCGACGCCTCTCCCGATCCCGATGGTCAGGATGTGGCCGGAAGTTTCGATCTGTCCGGTTTGATCGAGCGGATCAACTACGCCATCCGCAAATACAAGGCGAAACGGGTGGCGATCGATTCGATCACCGCAGTGTTCCAGCAATACGACGCTGTGTTTGTTGTGCGTCGCGAAATCTTCCGTCTGATCGCTCGTCTCAAGGAAATCGGTGTCACAACGGTGATGACCACGGAGCGCATCGACGAATACGGCCCGATTGCTCGTTACGGGGTTGAAGAGTTTGTCTCCGACAACGTGGTGATTCTGCGCAATGTGCTCGAAGGCGAACGCCGGCGACGCACCGTAGAGATCCTCAAGCTTCGCGGTACCACGCACATGAAGGGAGAGTTTCCCTTCACGATGGGGGCCCATGGGATCAGCATCTTCCCTCTGGGTGCGATGCGCCTCACGCAGCGCTCCTCCAATGTCCGGATCAGTTCCGGTGTGCCGCGCCTCGATGAGATGTGCGGTGGAGGTTTCTTCAAGGACTCGATCATCCTGGCCACCGGCGCCACGGGGACGGGCAAGACCCTGCTCGTGTCCAAATTCATCGAGGACGCCTGCCGCAATAAAGAACGCGCCATCCTTTTCGCTTACGAAGAGTCGCGTGCCCAGCTCCTGCGCAACGCCACCAGCTGGGGGATCGATTTTGAACAGATGGAGCAAGACGGCCAGCTCAAGATCATTTGTGCCTATCCGGAATCGACCGGTCTTGAGGATCACCTGCAAATCATCAAGACGGAGATCAGTCAGTTCAAGCCTTCACGAATGGCGATCGACTCCCTGTCCGCCCTTGCCCGCGGCGTGAGTCACAACGCCTTCCGGCAATTCGTGATCGGTGTGACCGGCTATGCGAAACAGGAGGAAATCGCCGGCTTCTTCACGAACACCTCGGAGGAGTTCATGGGCAGCCACTCGATCACGGATTCCCATATTTCCACTATCACCGACACGATCTTGCTGTTGCAATACGTGGAGATCCGCGGAGAAATGGCTCGCGCTGTCAATGTCTTCAAAATGCGTGGTTCCTGGCATGACAAGGGCATCCGTGAGTTCGTGATTACCGGGAATGGTCCGCAAATTAAGGATTCCTTCTCCAATTTCGAGCGGATCATCTCCGGTGTTCCTCACCGTGTCACCACGGATGAGCGCAGTGAGCTTTCGCGCATCGCCCGTGGCGTCGCACCCGAAGACTGATCAGCTCTCGGCGTTCGGTGTTAGCACCAGTCGCTCATCCTCACTCTGGCGCTCGGCTCTCCACCTGAGTTCTTCTGGATCTTCCTGAGCCAGAGGCAGTTCGAACCAGAAGGTGGTGCCGACCTCGAGTTCACTGGCCATGCAGATCATGCTGCCGTGCTTCTCAAGGATGCCGCGGACGATCGAGAGTCCGAGCCCAGTTCCCACCTCGGTGTGAACCGCATTTTCAACCCGGTAAAAGCGCTCAAAGATGCGTTGCTGGCTTTCCTCACTGATGCCGTAGCCGGTGTCACACACCTCGACCCTGATTTTGGGGAGTGGTGAAGTCAGGATGCAGGTGGGCCCATCGTTGATCTCGCTGTCTCGCTGCGATGGTGTCATCTGGCAGCTGTCGGGCCAGGTGTAGGCCCTGATCATCAAACGCCCGCCGCTGCGGCTGAACTTCAGAGCATTGCCGACCAGATTGTCGAGCACCTGCAGGATCAGGTCCCAGTTGCCCAGAACGTCGGGGAGGTCACGGTCGGCTTCAAGACTCAGCTCCACCTGCTTGTCGCTGGCGTTCAGCTGGTAACTGCGCAGGGTCTGCTCCAGTCCGGGTCGCAGATCAATCGCCGAGAACTGAACCACCCGATTGGATTCCAGCCTTGAAAGATCGAGAACATCGTTCACAAGGCGGGTGAGGCGATCTGTTTCCGAATTGGCAACGCCTAGAAATTCCTTTCGATCCTCTTCGCTGAGCTGATCTCCCATGTCGTGGAGAGTCTCCACGTAACTCTTGATGTTGAACAACGGTGTACGCAATTCATGGGAGACGTTGCTGATGAAACGGCTCTGAGCGGCATTCAGTTCCACTTCCCGCGTGAGGTCCTGGATCGTCACGGCGATGCCCTTGAGGGTGTCACCGCTCGGCTCACGCACGGCCTGGATCACAAATCGCAGGGTCCTCGGCGGATCACCGACACTGCTGCGCAGCTCGTTGGTGTCGGTTTGCTTGGAGAACACGGCGTCGAGTGGCTCATGCAGTTCAACCGACAGCAATTCCGGAAGCTCATTGAGAAAGTCCTGGCCTTCGAGATTGCGTCCTTCCCAGCGGAACAGGCGTCGCGCCGTCGGGTTGACCAGCACAATGCGGCCGTCACCGTCGAGAAGAACCGCACCGTCGGCCATGGTGGCAATCAGGGACGCCTGCTTGACCTGAGCTGCCTGTAATTCTTCGATGTTGGCTGCGTCATAGTCCTGCAGCTGTGAGGCCATGGCGTTGAACCCATCCAGCAGTTCTCCCAGTTCGCCACCCATCGGCAGACCGATGCGCGCGCGGAAGTCACCATCGCCGATGGATCGGACGCCTCTCAGCAGCTCTTTGACGGGCCGCGTGATGGTGAGTGCGTTGAAAACAGCGCCCAGAATCACCAGAACCCAGATGGAGATGAACACCGCCACCGTCACCTCCCGGGTGAGTGCAGCACTGGCGAGAGCGGTTTCATTGGGATTCACACCCAGTGCCAGCACGCCGAGGTAGTTGTTGTTCTCCACCAGTGGCACGAAGACATCCGTGACCTGCCCCTGGGGTGTCATGTGTTGGCGCACCAGCGGATTCTGAGTGCGTTTGCGCAATTCATCCGGCAGTTCCAGGCGACGGCTCAGGCGTAGATCTGCATTGCTGGCATCATCACTGCCACTGACGGGAATGCCGAGGTAGACGATTCCGTCGGGATCGGCGAAAAAGATGTAGCGAAGGCTTCGACTCGATCTCCAGAAGGTTTCCGTGACATTGGCGAGTTCACGATCACGACCTTCCGCCACCAGTTCGCTGACATTGCCGGCCAGCAGCAGGCCCAGATCCCTTGCATAGCGGGTGTCGTTCATCGCCGTGTCGCGCTGAATGCCGTTCAGTGCGAAGAAGGTGATGCCCGTCATCATCAGGCTCACCACAAGGGTGGCGACGGCCAGCAGTTTGGTTTGAAGGCTGAATTCGGCCCACCAGGAACGAGCCTGCGGCCATAAACCTCGGGCGGTTTCTGGTTCAGCTCCGGCGATTGGCGTCGCCCATTCCGCTGGGGCCTCGTTCTGAGCCGTGGCTGGATCGCTGGCCATTCCGCCGGAGCACATGAACCAAGATTAGGGCCGGCGCACCTGATGACCGATGTCGCGGCGGAACTGCATCCCTTTGAATCGCACCAATTCGAGGCCCTCATAGGCGCTGGTGAAGGCTTGATCAAAGTCCGCCGCCTGGGCGACCTGTGTCAGCACCCGTCCGCCGGCGGTGAGCACCTGGCCGTCGTCCTGACGCTTGGTACCTGCATGAAACAGTTGCCGCTGCCTGTTGGCATCGGGCTTCAGCTGAATCACATCCCCCTTGCGTGGAGCCTCGGGATAGCCCTCAGCGGCGGCAACCACACAAGCGCTACAGGTTTGGGCAACCGAGAGTTCGGGTGCCTGATCCAGGCAGCCAAGGGCGCAGGCCTGCAGGACCTGCGCCAGTTCCGGCCCCATCAAGGGCATCAGCGTCTGGCATTCAGGATCTCCAAAGCGACAGTTGAATTCGATCACCTGAGGACCGTCCGGAGTCAGCATCAGGCCGGCATAGATCACGCCTCTGTACTGGATCCCCTGATTCTTCAGCGCCTGGAGGGTCGGTTCGAGCACAAGCTGCCGCACCTGCTCGAGCCCCGCTTGATCGAGCAATGGAGCTGGGGCGTAGGCGCCCATTCCACCGGTGTTCGGTCCCTGGTCGCCTTCGAGCAGTCGCTTGTGATCTTGAGCGGGCGGCAACAGCGCCATGCGCTCGCCATCGCACAAAGCGAAAACGGACACCTCAGGACCTTGAAGCCGTTCCTCCAGAACCAGTCGTTCGCCCGCGGTGCCGAAGCGTCCTGCAAAAGCCTCACGGATCGCCGTTGCGGTGTCTTCGAGCGTTTCAGCAACGGTCACTCCCTTGCCGGCTGCCAAGCCATCGGCTTTCACCACCAGTGGCCGTTGAAGCTGGTTCAACAGCTCCAGGCCTTCGCTGGCGCTTGCCACAGTCCAGTGGCCCGCCGTGGGGATTCCGGCATCCCGCATCAAAGCCTTGGCCCAGGCCTTGCTCGCCTCAAGCTGTGCTCCTTCGGCACTTGGGCCAAACACAGCCAGCCCTGCATCCCGCAGACGGTCGGCAACCCCTGCAGCCAGCGGGGCTTCCGGTCCGATGACCACCAGATCGATCGCTTGCTCTTGGCAGGCTTTGATCAGGCCCTCGGCATCCTGTTCCCCGATCGCGAGAGACCGGCAATCGCCGAGCTCTGCGGTTCCTCCGTTACCAGGTGTGACCCACACCGCTTCAACCCCGGGACAGCGGCGCAAGGCCCAGGCCAGGGCCTGTTCACGGCCACCACCCCCCACCACGAGCAGATGACGGAGTGGTGGCAGGGCCTGAGGACGGGAGCTGGAATGGGCCATGGAGGCAAGTGTTTCGGGCGGAGACCCTTAGGTTTGAGCGTCGCTCCGCGGTCGTTGATGGCGGAGCGATCGTTCCATCTTTGTTGAACGCCTTCCGGCCCATGGGATTGCTCCCCCTGCCTCTGTCCCTTCTCTTGGCGGTGGTGCCAGGCTCGGCAACGCCAGCCGTCTCCGTGTCGCCCTCCTCACCGGTGCCGATGCCCGAGGAGGCTTTCGCGACCGTTCTGATCGAGGGAGGTCTTGAGGAACTGCAGCTGGTCTGCGAGGAGTCCGCCCGCTTCGGGGTCAATGAACGTCTCCAGCTGCTGCGTGATCGGCTCATGCTCGTGGCACCAGCACCGCAGTCTTTTGACGTGGTGATGGCCAATGCCAAGGCTCTGATGTCTTGCAAGGCTCCTGACAGCGCCCAGGTTGTCCTGAGTCGCTATGGCCCCGGCCCGGGTCGTCGCCGCCGGGAATGGTTGCTGTTGTCTTGGCAGGCAGCCAGTGCGGCCCTGAATCAGGAGCGCATTGTCCTGGCCCTGTTGCGTCTGGCGGATGGTGACCTCGGAAGGCTTGATGCTGAGCAGCTTGTGGTGGGTCTGGATGAAGAGGGGCTTCCCAAAACGCGCTCAGCTCTTGACCTTCTGGCCGAAGCGCAGATCGCTTCCGGACAGCCCGAGCAGGCTGTCATCACCTTGCTGGCGGGCCGTACGCCAGGGGGGATTGCAGCACGCCGTCTTGGTCTCGCTGCTGAGCTGCTGGATGAGATCGAGTCTGAACGCAGCACAGCGTTGATCGAGGCGGCTCTTGATCAGGCTGCGGCGGTGCAGGCCTGGAACCAGGCGGAAGATTTGCTTCGGCTTCAGCTGCGGCTGGAGCTTGCTCGTGGCGGCAGCGGTGAGCGTCCCCGGGAACGCCTCCGCCGGCTGGCCACGCGCGTGGATGATCGCTTCACCCTGCTGGATCTCGATCAGGATCTGCCGGGAGCGTCTCTTGAACAACAACAACAGCTGCAGCAGGAGCTGCGCTCTCCGCGGGCTCCCGGTGGCCACGCCGCACTGGGAGAATCACCAGCACCTGAAGCCGGCGCGACCGGCGTCGACGAGCAGCCATGACCATTCCCCACGGTGATCTTCTCTACGAGGGCAAAGCCAAGCGCATCTATGCCGGTTCAGGCGTCCAGCAGGTGCTGGTGGAGTTCAAGAACGACGCCACCGCATTCAATGCCCAGAAAAAGGCTCAACTGGATGACAAGGGGCGTCTGAACTGCCTGATCTCAGCCTGTCTGTTTGAGCTGCTGGAGCGGGAGGGCATTCCCACCCATTACTGCGGACTCGCAGATGAGACCTGGATGGTTGTTCAGCGCGTTGAGGTGATTCCCATTGAGGTGGTGCTGCGCAACATTGCCACCGGTTCGCTCTGTCGCGAAACGCCGATCACCCAGGGCACAGCCCTTGAACCGGCATTGCTGGACCTGTACTACAAAGACGATGGCCTCGGCGATCCGTTGCTCACGGATGCACGTCTCGCGTTGCTGGGTCTGGTCTCCAGCGAGCTTCGGGCACGGATCGAGGACTTGGCCAGGAGGGTGAATGCGGTGCTGATTCCCTTCTTTAAGGGTGTCGACCTGCAGTTGGTGGATTTCAAGCTGGAGCTGGGAATGAATGAGGCCGGTGAGCTGCTTGTTGCCGATGAGATCAGTCCTGACACCTGCCGACTTTGGGATCTCTCATGCCTGGATGCAGAGGAGCGCATCCTCGACAAGGATCGATTCCGGAAGGACCTGGGCGGGGTGATCGAGGCCTACGGGGAGGTCTGCAAACGGGTACAAGGGGCCTGCCCGAAACCCCGCAACTGCAGTTAAGTTCACCGACGTTTGTGGCCGGCCCGGCCGACTCCCGTCCCCCCTAATGGTCGCTTTCTCCTCCAGCCGAACCAAGAACGCCGTTCGGCGAGGTGCCGTGGGATTTGCCCTCGCCCTGCCATTGATCAGTGGCCTGCCCGGGCAAGCCCAGGCTGAGCCTGACGGTGCAGAGCTCGAAGCGACTCAGGTTGAAGCTGTTGAAACTGAGGCGGTTGAAGTTGAAGCAGAAGGTGTTGAAGCAGAGCTGACGGAGGAGCAGATCGAGGTCGAGCAGATTGAGGTCACTCCTGCTCCTGCCGCAACTCCTGTAGCCGAGCCGATTGAAGAGGGGCCAGAACAGCCCAGGGTTCTTATCACCGAGGTGATCATTGAGGGTATCGATGGTCACCCTGAGCAGGAACGTCTCGAGCTCGCGGCCTACGACGCCATGCGTGTGCGCCCTGGTAGTCGGGTCACGCGTGAGGAATTGAAGCTTGATCTCGATGCGATCTACGCCACCGGATGGTTCTCGGACGTGCGCATTGAGCCGATCAACGGCCCTCTGGGTGTGCAGTTGGCGGTGCAGGTGGTCCCGAACCCGGTGATGACCCAGGTTGTTCTTGAGCCTGAGGACAACAAGATCGAGCCCCAGGTGATCGAAGACACCTTCAGCTCTGATTACGGTCGCACGCTCAATCTCAACGAGTTGCAGCTGCGCATCAAGGAGCTGCAGAAGTGGTACGCCGATCAGGGTTACTCGCTGGCCCGCGTTAGCGGGCCCACCAGGGTGAGCCCTGATGGCGTTGTGCAGCTGAAGGTGCTGATCGGCACCGTGGCCGGTGTTGAAGTGAAATTCATTAATAAGGAGGGTGAGGACACCAACGAGAAAGGAGAACCGATCAAGGGCAAGACCAAGCCTTGGGTTGTGAGCAGGGAGATCTCCATCAAGCCAGGCGAACCCTTCAATCGCACCCAGCTCGAGAGCGATATCCGGCGTTTGTACGGCACGTCGCTGTTCAGTGACGTGAAGGTGACCTTGCAGCCAGTGACGGGTGAGCCTGGTTTCATCACCATCGTTCTGGGCATTGTCGAGCAGTCCACCGGCTCGCTGTCAGGTGGCCTCGGCTACAGCCAGAGTCAGGGCGTCTTCGGTCAGATCCAGCTTTCCGACAGCAATCTGTTCGGGCGTGCCTGGGATTTGGCGCTGAACTTCACCTACGGCCAGTTTGGTGGTCTTGCGAACCTCACCTTCTCCGACCCCTGGATCAAAGGAGATAGCCATCGCACCTCCTTCCGTACTTCCCTGTTCCTCAGCCGGGAAGTTCCTCAGGTCTTCCAAAGCCAGAACGATGGAGACATCGTTGCTTTGAATGATTATCAGGACAACAAGTCCTCGTCTGTCTTCTCAATCAACACCAAAAATAATCCCGCCGAGAGCAAATTCGATAATGTTGATGAGGCCAGTGATGAGTTTTCAGACACCAGCTGGTTTGATTTTGAAGGCGATTCCATCGCACTGGAGCGCATTGGCGGCAATGTGATTTTTGCCCGTCCACTCAATGGTGGTGATCCTTTCAAAAAGGTGCCCTGGCAGATCCTGGCCGGGCTGAATCTGCAGGCTGTTCGTCCGATCAATTATGCGGGTGATACCAGGCCTTACGGCATTGCCAGCAGAAGAATCAAGAACGACCGCGTCAAAAAAGATGAGGTCATCTGTACGGCCTTCAATTGTGCTGATCAAAACACGCTGGCCAGTATCCGCTTTGCGACCACTTACAGCACATTGAATGATGGCCGGAATCCAACTTCAGGCAATTTCTTCAGTTTCGGCACGGAACAGTATCTGTCGGTCGGCGAGAACTCGCCGACGTTCAATCGCATCCGGACGAGCTACACCCATTTCATTCCCGTCAAATGGCTGAAGATCGCCAAGGGTTGTCGCCCCAAGGAGGGTGAACCGGAGAACTGCCCGCAGGCTCTGGCCTTCCAGATCAAGGCCGGAACTGTGCTCGGTCAGTTGCCTCCCTACGAAGCCTTCTGTCTTGGTGGATCCAACTCAGTTCGCGGCTGGTTCGATTGTGATCTGGCGGTTGGTCGCAGCTTCGGAGAAGCAACCATTGAATATCGCTTCCCCATCTTCAGTATTTTTGCCGGCGAGGTGTTCATTGACGCCGGTACGGACTTTGGATCTCAAGCCAGTGTCCCTGGCAAGCCAGGCCAGCTTCTGGACAAACCCGGTTCGGGCGTCTCACCTGGTGTGGGTGTGATCGTGACCACCCCTGTGGGACCTCTGCGTCTGGAGGTCGCAAGTCAGGACTTCACCGGGGAATGGCGCTTCAATCTCGGTGTCGGCTGGAAGTTCTAATGGTCGTCTGGCCTCATGATTACGACGGAGCCTGGACCCTTGAAGGCCAGGCCCGTCGCAGTGGCATTGGGCTACACAGCGGTCATCAGGTCTCGGTCACCCTTCAGCCTTCGGATCAGCCAGGCGTCTGGGTGAGCTGGCCGGAGGATGGCAGTGATCCTTACAGGCTTAAGCCTTCCCAGGTTCGAGATAGTCAGCTTTGCACCACTCTGGAGCTCGGCGAACGCAGGCTTGCCACGGTGGAGCACCTGCTCGCTGCCATCGCTGGCTGCGGTCTCACCCATGTCCATCTTGAGGTTGAGGGCAGTGAAGTGCCGCTTCTGGATGGCTCCTCGCAGGGATGGGTGGAGGCCATTGCCGAGGCGGGGCTCGCGCCGGCATCAACGCCCGCGTCAGCTCGGCCGCAACTGCAGCAACCGATTGCTTTGCATCGCGGTAGCAGTGTGATCACGGTCACGCCGGCTGAAGAGTTCACGCTGGTGGGCGTGATTGATTTCCCCCAGCCGGCCATCGGTCGCCAGCAGTGTGCCTTGACACTGACGCCAGAACGCTTTGTGAAAGAGATTGCTCCAGCGCGCACTTTCGGGTTCCGTGAGCAGGTGGATCAACTCCGTGCTGCGGGGTTGATCCAAGGTGGTGCTCTCGACAATGCTCTGGTCTGTGATGACGACCACTGGCTGAATCCACCTCTGCGCTATCCCGATGAACCGGTGCGCCATAAGCTTCTGGACCTGATCGGTGATCTGGCACTCGTGGGTTTTCCGCGGGCGCAGGTGCTGGTTTACCGCGGCTCCCACGGTCTGCATACCGACCTGGCAGCGGTCCTGGCCGATCGATCTGATGCTCAGCTCTAAACCGATTTGACTTCCTCCTCCGCCACCGCTTCGTCGGCCAACGCCGCATCCGCAGCACAACCTCTGCTCACTGCGGAGCAGATCATGGGACTGTTGCCCCATCGCTATCCCTTTGCGCTGGTGGATCGTGTTCTTGAGCACGTGCCTGGTGAAAAAGCGGTAGCCATCAAGAACGTCACCCTCAATGAGCCTCAGTTCCAGGGGCATTTTCCTGGCCGTCCGTTAATGCCCGGTGTCTTGATCGTGGAGGCTATGGCCCAGGTGGGCGGTCTGATCGTCACGCAGATGCCTGATCTGCCTCAAGGTCTGTTTGTGTTTGCCGGCATTGATGGCGTGCGCTTCCGCCGTCCGGTGATTCCAGGTGATCAGCTGCTCATCACCTGTGAGCTGCTTAGCCTCAAACGCAAGCGCTTTGGCAAGGTGAAGGCTGAGGCCACGGTGGATGGTCAGCTGGTCTGCTCCGGCGAGCTCATGTTCTCGCTGGTGGACTGAGCATGATGAGTGAACAGCGATCCCCCGCCGTGACTGCTGAGGACCGTCCTCCCCAGATTCATCCGCTTGCGGCAGTCGATTCCCGGGCCGAGCTCGCCGCTGGTGTGGTGATCGGTCCCGGTGCTGTTGTTGGCCCGGATGTCCGCGTGGGGGCCCACACCTGGGTGGGCCCCCACGCAGTGCTTGATGGTCGGCTGATCATCGGTGAACACAACAAGATTTTTCCAGGTGCCTGCCTTGGTCTCGAACCTCAAGATCTCAAGTACAAGGGAGCTCCTACAGAAGTCGTGATCGGTGATCACAACGCCATTCGTGAATGCGTGACCATCAACCGGGCCACCGATGAAGGGGAGCAGACACGCATCGGCGACCACAACCTGCTCATGGCCTACTGCCACCTGGGGCATAACTGTCTGCTGGGCAATGGGATCGTGATGTCCAATGGCATCCAGGTCGCCGGTCATGTCCTGATTGAAGACAAGGCTGTGATCGGTGGATGCCTTGGGATCCATCAGTTCGTTCATATCGGTGGGATGGCCATGGTTGGAGGGATGACGAGGGTGGATCGGGATGTGCCTCCCTATTGCCTCGTGGAGGGCCATCCCGGAAGGGTGCGCGGCCTCAATCGCGTGGGTCTGCGCAGGCGAGGGCTGGATCGCAAGGATCAGGGCCAGGAAATCAAGCAGCTCCAGGACATCTGGTCTCTGCTTTATCGCTCGGATCATGTGATTGCTGAAGGTCTGCGGCTGGCCCGTGAACAGCCCCTGATGCCTCTGGCCGATCATCTCTGCACCTTCTTGGAGGGTTCGATCAGCCAGGGACGGCGTGGCCCCATGCCCGCTGTCGGTGGTCGCTGATGGTGCGTGTATTGATCAGCACCGGCGAGGTGTCTGGCGATCTTCAGGGCAGCCTGCTGGTTCAGGCTCTGCACCGGCAGGCCCGACTGAGGAGCCTTGATCTCGAAGTGCTGGCCCTGGGGGGACCACGCATGCAGGCCGCCGGTGCTGAACTTCTTGCTGATACGGCTCCGCTGGGCTCGATCGGTCTTCTGGAGCACCTCCCTCAGGTTGTTCCCACGTTGAAGCTGCAGTCGCGGGTCAACCGCGAACTCACTGCACGGCCCCCGGATGCCGTGGTGCTGATCGACTACATGGGTGCCAATGTGAGGCTTGGCAAGCGTTTGCGCCGCAAGCTGCCTCAGGTCCCCATCACTTACTACATCGCCCCTCAGGAATGGGCCTGGCGCATGAATGACAACGGCACGAGCAGCCTTCTCTCATTCACTGATCGCATCCTTGCGATCTTCCCGGAAGAGGCCTCGTTCTATGCATCCCATGGGGCGCAGGTCACCTGGGTTGGCCACCCTCTTCTCGATCTTGCTACCAGCCATCCCGACCGCGCCCAGGCCTGTCGCCAGCTCGGCCTTGATCCTGAGGGACGCCTCTTGCTGCTCATGCCCGCATCCAGGCCGCAGGAGTTGCGCTATCTGATGCCTGTCCTCGCGGAGGTGGCAGCACGCCTGCAAGCCCGTGATCCGAAGCTGATGGTGATGGTGCCGGCAGGCCTGAGTCGTTTCGAACGTGAACTCCAGCAAGGGCTTGAAGCCGCCGGGGTGCGTGGACGGGTGATTCCAGCGGCCGATGCGGATGCTCTCAAGCCGGCATTGTTCAGCGCAGCGGATCTTGCTCTGGGAAAGTCGGGGACCGTGAACATCGAGCTGGCTCTGCAGGGAGTGCCCCAGGTGGTTGGTTATCGGGTGAGCCGGATGACGGCGTGGGTGGCGCGCAATCTGCTGCGCTTCCATGTGGATCACATCTCGCCAGTGAATCTGCTGCTCAAGGAGCGTCTTGTGCCTGAATTTCTGCAGGAAGACTTCACCGCCGACCAGTTGGTTGCCCAAGCCATCCCTCTTTTGGAGCGCTCTGATGCGCGCCAAACGATGCTGAGTGGCTATGAGCGGTTGCGTCAAACGCTGGGAGAGCCGGGGGTGACCGATCGAGCCGCTGCCGCCATCCTCGATCAGCTCACAACTTGATTTTGTCGATGACCCAATTCCTGTTCTCAATGATTGTGGGAGCTCTGCTCCTGATCTCACCCACTTCAGTCTTTGCTGCACAGCAGAGCGCCGTTCTGGCTGGGGGCTGCTTCTGGTGCATGGAGAGTGATCTGGAGAAACTTCCCGGTGTCATCTCTGTTGAAAGCGGCTACAGCGGCGGCCGTGTCTCTAAGCCGACCTACAACCAGGTGAGTTCCGAAACCACTGGGCATCAGGAGGTTGTGGAGGTGCTGTTTGACCCGGCAAAAATCAGTTATCCCAAGCTCCTCCAGTCGTATTGGCGCAATGTGGACCCCCTCGATGGCAATGGTCAGTTCTGTGATCGAGGCGACTCCTACCGACCGGTGATCTTCACCGATGGTGATCAACAAAACAGTGAGGCGCTTGCCAGTCAGTCAGCGGCGGCCAAGGAACTGGGCGTGTCTGAATCGGCCCTCAAAGTGGAGATCAAGCCCCTTGAGACGTTCTGGCCCGCTGAGGACTATCACCAGAATTTTGCTGAATTGAATTCAGTGAAATACAAGTACTACCGCTGGGCCTGTGGAAGGGACAAGCGGCTGGATGAGGTCTGGGGTGAGAAGGCGCGCACCGGTGATTCCTGGGCCAACTAGCCACTGGCCCGCCAAGGTCAGGACTTTTGGGTTTAATAAGTGAATCTGAGGAAATTCTGTAGCGATTGTTGCGCTTGGATTCGCCCACTTCGCAGTGAAGGTGCGGCTTTTACGCCATCGACGACACAGAAAGGACTGCGTACCATTCCTGGGTGAGTTGTGAAAGGTCTGTATGTATCTGCTGACCATCAAAGACGGTCTCGTGACGCGTCATGTTGGTCCGTACCCCTCCCCGAAGCAGGCCTCCGATGACCTTGAGCGCGTCATGGCCAGTTGTTCGGAGCGGGCGCGATGGCAGATTCATGCGCTTGAGAATCCCCATTCGCTCACGATGGTTGCAGCGTCCTGACTGAGATCAGACTCTCGAAATCCAGACTGTCGTTGTTGTCAATCTCGTTGTTCTGAACCTGCCGTTCTGCGCCCGGGGTATCCACGCAAAAGTCCGGATTCGATCATCAGTCCGATGCCCGCGTTGATGGCGATCAGGCTCAATGTTCCATACCACCACCAGGGGCCACCGTCGCTTCCCGCCAGCTGGAGTGTTCTGCGGCTGACCGCCTCACCGAAAAGGCAGAGACCCGCGGGCAGGAGCAGAACGCCCAACTGGGCGCGTACATACCAGCGAAGAGGGCTGGAAGCCATGCAGCTTGTTCCGTAGAGGCTGAATTTAGGCCTCGGCGGTTGAGGCCTGTTTCACGACCCAGTTCACCAGTGTGCGAACCCCGTAGCCGGTGGCGCCCGAGGGATTCAGTCCGCGCCCTTTGTCACTCCACACCGTTCCCGCGATATCGATATGGGCCCAGGGGATGCCGGCATCCACGAACTCCTTCAAGAACAGAGCGGCCGTGATGGATCCACCGGGGCGTGGCCCGGTGTTTTTCATGTCGGCCAACAACGACTTGAGGCCCTTGCGGTAGGAGCTGTGCAGAGGCATGCGCCAGATGCCCTCTCCGGCATCGTTCGCAGCAGCCTCCAGATCCGAGGACAGGTCATCGTCTGTGGTCCAAAGACCGGCGATCTCATCGCCGAGGGCCACCACGCACGCACCTGTCAGTGTTGCCAGATCCACAATCGCATCGGGTTTGAGTTTGGAGGCGTACACCAGGGCATCGGCGAGGGTGAGCCTGCCCTCCGCATCGGTGTTGTTGATCTCGATCGTGGTTCCGTTGGAAGCGGTCACGATGTCGCCGGGATGAACGGCGGACCCGTTGATCATGTTTTCGCAGGCGGCCACCAGCATGTGCACCTCCACGCCGTCTGGGCGCAGTTCGGCGATGCTGCGCATCGCTCCGAACACGGCTGCGCTTCCGCCCATGTCGAACTTCATCATGTCGATCTGGGCGGCCCCAACCTTGAGGTTGTATCCGCCTGAGTCAAAGGTGAGACCCTTGCCCACCAGCACCAGGCGTTTCTTGGCGACGCCGCTCGGGCGATAGGTGAGGTGGATGAACTTGGGATCCATGTCCGATCCCTGGCAGACGGAGAGATAGGACCCCATACCTCGCTCTTCGCAGTCGGACCGCTCGAGCACGGTGAGGTCAAGACCGTGTTCCTGGGCGAGGGCTTCCGCAGTGCGGGCCAGTTCAGCGGGAGTGACGCTGTTGGGTGGAGCGGCCACCAGTTCCCTGGCCAGCTCCACCCCAGCACAAACGGGATGAACCGTGTCCAGCGTCGGGCTCAGGCCAGCAGGCCATTGCCCTAGCAACTCCAGTTGTTCAGGCTTGTGGCTCGGTTCGGGCTTGCTGCGAAAGCGCAGATCGCTGTACAGCGCCAGTCGAACGGCTTCCGCCGCGGCGGTGGCATCACCGATGGGATCCTCGGATCTCCAGGGCAGAAACAGGCCGAGAGAACCGCCCTGACCCACTGCGGCGCGGGCCGCGGCGGCGGCAGCCATGCGCAGGCTGTCCTGTTCCACTGCTCCGGCCTCACCCAGCCCCAACAGCGCCAGGGTGGTGCAGTCGCCACGGAGCAGTTGGAGGCTGGCCAGATCGCCGCTCTTGCCTGTGAAGGACTTCTGCTTCAGCCATTCCGTCAGCTGAATGCTGAAGCGTTGTTCCATCGCCTCCACCAGGCCCTGGGGGTCGTCTTGAGGAATACCAATCGCCAGAACGGAACCACTCCAGGCCTCAGGGGTGGCCGGAGAGAGGGAGATTTTCATGGGGAGCCGTTGCCTGAACCGATGCTAGGAGCTGTGCTCAGGCCGCTTGAAACGGTGTGGCCCAGCGGTCACGTGATTCTTTGTTGAAGGGTGGCTGCCAGCGACGGATCAGGGTCTGTTCCAGTTGTCGTCTTGCCCGGGTGGAGCGGGGCACGTCACCCCAGAAACGGATGCTTGTGCTGCAGGTCAGACCGCAGCTCACGCAGGCCTCTTGATACGCCGCGAGGTACGCCTTGCAATCGTGTTCGCCCTTCCAGCGGCGATCGGCTGCCATGGTCTCTCCGATGTAAAGCAGGATCGGGTGGTTCAGGCCGGCGGGTCGATCCATGACCCAGTACAGCGCCGCTCCCTGGTGGGGGCTCTGCGGCCAGCGCCAGAAACTCAGCGGCAATGGTTTGAGCGAAAGGGGTTGAATCGCGGCAGCTGACCCCTCAGTGCTGCCGAACAGGCAGCCCTGCTCCTGACTCGGTTGGTCTGCCTCAAAGAAAGGGCTCTGGAAACGATGGATGCGCTCCTGCCAACTCTGTAGCTGCTGCACATTCAATGCCCATTCGGCGGGTTCGCTCGCATCGCCGGCCATTGAAGGCTGCTCGAAAAGACTTCCCTGACGAGGGGCTGCAGGCATGGGAATCAACCTCGCGGCGGCAGGCTTGGGCCTGCGGGCCTGGCTCCGAAGCGAACACGCCCGATCAGAGCCTCCACGGCTGCCGGGGGCAAGCAAAGCCGTTCCTGCAGATCAGCCAGGTTCTGAAACGGTTCCCGCCTCCGTTCGGCGATCAGCCGCTCCATCCGGTCTTCTGGCCACAGCAGTGTGCTGGCCAGCACTTTGGGGTTGTCGGCATTGAGATCCAGGGGTGCCTGTGGTGGTAATTGGGGCGCGTCACCATGCCAGCGGAAAATCAGGTGGGGTCTCCACTGGTCGCAGAGGCTCTCCGAAAGATTGAGCAGCTGGGCCAGATCCTCGATCTGGCTGAACTGCACTCCGCCCTGCTGCAGGCGAATCAGCTGGTCCACCATCGCTTCGCTGCAGCCTGGCAACTGTCGCCACTGTTCCGCCGTGGCCCTGTTCACATCGATGCACCAGCTTGGAGCGACCTCGGGCTCTTCTTTGGACCCGTTGCTTCTCCCGGTGCGAACCGTGTCTCTGGGCAGGTCACCCATGGCCTGAAGCACCTTGCGGGCCAGTGGATCGAGCCAATGCCGGCGGGCCATCGCCGCGTATCTCCCTTGCAGCCTCGCTGGGACCTTAGGTCCAGCGGGGCGGCCTGGTGGGGACTTGCACGAGCCCCTCACGAAATGCTGTGACAACGGCCATGGTTCGGTCCCTGGCCGGCAGCTTGCGCAGCAGGCTGCCGACATGACTTTTGACGGTGTCAATCGACACCACAAGAGCATCGGCGATCTCCTGATTGGTCATGCCTCGACAGAGACCACGCAGCACGTCCTCTTCGCGCATGGTGAGCTCTTTGAGGGGGATCTGATCACCACTGCGCCGCAGTCTGCTGTGATGCAGCACGCCACTGATTAATGGATCGATGTACTGCCCGTCGGTTTCGATGGCCGTCAGCGCTGCCGCCACTGTCCCCGTTCCGGTGGCCTGTGCCGAGCAGATCCCATGGCATCGGGCATCGATGGCCTCCAGGATCGTGCGTGGAATTGGTCGCTGAAGCAACAGCAACACTTTCAGTTGGGGGTCGTTCTCCCTTGCCCTGCGCACAAGGCTTGTACCGCAGCCTCCATCAAGGGTGTCCGTGCAAAGCAACAGGTTGGCTGCGCTGCTCCGCAGCCTCTGTAGGCAGTCATCCTCGCTGGTGCAGGCTGCCACCAAGGGTCCCTGCCCTTCAAACCAGAGCGTCCAGCTGCTGAGCAGAACAGGGTCGGCCGTAGCAATCGCGGTGCGACTGCGCTTGAGCAGGCTGTGACCCTGGCGGGACCGTTCTTGCAGAGACGGGATCCGTTCGCTGAGATCCAAGGAAGGGAGAGGCTCGGAGCCGTTGCCGCTGGCCTTCTCATGTTGACGTGAATCAGAGGGCGTGGATCCGCACTGTTACGGCGAGCTCAAATTGTCCAGAATCACGCCAGTTGATGGGTGGGCCATGGCGTTCTTCGACTCGGACATCGTGCAGGAGGAGGCCAAGCGTCTGTTCGGCGACTACCAGCAGTTGATGCAGCTGGGTTCCGATTACGGCAAGTTCGATCGCGAGGGCAAGAAGAAGTTCATCGACACGATGGAAGAGCTGATGGAGCGCTACCGCGTGTTCATGAAGCGCTTCGAGTTATCGGAAGACTTCCAGGCCAAGCTCACGGTGGAGCAGCTGCGCACCCAGCTGGGCCAGTTCGGCATTACCCCGGAGCAGATGTTCGAACAAATGCAGAGCACGCTTGAGCGCATGAAAAGTCAGCTGGATCAGCCACCCAGCTGAAGCGGCCCGTACGATTCAGCCCGCAATTGTTCCGCCCGCCCATGGCCTCCACTCCGTCTTTGCCGGCCTGGCTGTCGCGTGGCATGGCAGATCTGTTTCCAGCCGGTGATGCTGATGATTCCGATCAGTCTCTGGCGGCCCGCCTGAAGCAGGCTGAACGCGAGGCCAGGCCGCTGCGCATCAAGTTGGGAATCGATCCCACCGGCAGCAACATCCACCTGGGGCACAGCATTCTGTTCCGCAAACTGCGGGCCTTCCAGGATGCGGGACATACGGCGGTGTTGATCATCGGCGACTTCACAGCCCGCATCGGCGACCCCACCGGCAAGAGCGCCACGCGGGTGCAGCTCACCGCTGAAGAGGTTGAGGCCAATGCCGCCACCTACCTCGCTCAGCTGGGCCAGGGCCAGCCGAAGCAGACGGCACTGCTCGATTTCGAAACCCCCGGTCGCCTTGAGGTGCGCCGCAACAGCGAGTGGTTGGCAGGTCTTGATCTCCCTCAGGTCATTGGCTTGCTGGGTACGGCCACCGTGGGCCAGATGCTGGCCAAGGAGGATTTCTCCAAGCGCTACGGCAGCGGTGCACCGATCGCCCTGCATGAATTCCTTTATCCACTGCTGCAGGGCTACGACTCCGTGGCGGTGAATGCCGATGTGGAGCTGGGCGGCACCGATCAGAAATTCAACGTGGCGATGGGCCGCGATCTCCAGCGCCATTTCGGATCAGGCACGCAGTTCGGCCTGTTGCTGCCGATTCTTGTGGGCCTGGATGGGGTGCAGAAGATGAGCAAGAGTCTTGGCAACACCGTGGGCCTGGAGGAAGACGCATTGTCGATGTACTCCAAGCTCGAGAAGGTCGGCGATGCCGCCATTGATGACTACGTCACTCTGCTGACGGACCTGAGTCCGCAGGATTTGCCGGACAACGCTCGCGAGAAGCAGAAGGCCATGGCTCTGGCGGTGACCGCCAGCCGGCATGGCATGGAGGCAGCCCAAAAAGCCCAGAGCGATGCGGCCACCCTGGTGAGCAGTGGCGGTGATGCCGGCGCCGATGTGCCCGAGGCTTCGCTTTCGGCGGTGAATTTTCCGGCCAAGGCGTTCTATCTGCTCAGTGCTGTTGGCATCTGTGCCAGCAGCAGCGAGGCCCGGCGTCAGATCAAAGGCGGAGCCGCCCGGCTCGAAGGGGAGAAGATCACTGATCCCAATCAGGAGTTCGCCTCGGCGGAGGAACTGGAGGGCAAGGTGCTGCAGCTTGGCAAGAAAACCTTCCGCAGGCTGGTGGCCTGATGGTGATCCATCCCGCCGATCGGATCATCGTGGCCCTCGATGGCATGGCCCCGGATCAGGCCTTGGCGTTTGCCGCCCAGGTGGAGGGTCTTCGCTGGGTGAAGGTGGGCCTGGAGCTGTTTGTGCAGTCGGGCCCAGAGGTGGTGGCCCAGCTGCGCGAGCAGGGGCTGCGGGTGTTCCTCGATCTCAAATTTCACGACATCCCTGCCACGATGGCTGGTGCTTGCCGGCGGGCGGCGGCGCTGGGGGCGGAACTGATCACGGTGCACGCCTGCGCAGGCAGTGAAGCGCTGCAGGCGGCGCAGGCAGCGGCGATGGAAGGTGCGCAAAGCAGCGGCCAGCCACGGCCCACCCTGTTGGCGGTGACGGTGCTCACCAGCTGGGAAGAGCAGCGTTTGCAACGGGAACTCGCCATCCGCCAGGACATCGCTGAGCGGGTGCCGGCGTTGGCGCAACTGTCGGCCAATGCTCGAATCGGCGGATGTGTGTGCTCTCCACTCGAGGCCGCGGCGTTGCGTTCACAGCATCCAGAACCGTTTGCACTGGTGACACCAGGGATCCGCCCTGCAGGCAGTTCTGCGGGCGACCAGGCCCGGGTGATGGGGCCGGCGGAGGCGGTTGCTGCCGGTGCCAGCCAACTGGTGATCGGCCGGCCGATCACGAGGGCCGCTGACCCGGGTGTGGCCTTCTCGGCCTGCTGTCAGGAGCTCATGAGCTGACCGTTGCATTCAAGACTTCTGGCCGACCTTGGGCTCGGTTCCGTTGATCAGTCGCTGGATGTTGCTGCGGTGCCGCCACAGCACCAGTGCCATTGCCACCAGCGCTACCACCAGATTGGCGTTGCTGTCTGAACCGGCGGCCATCAGCAGCGGCAGGCTCACCGCCGCCACCACGCTGGCCAGCGACACGATCCGGCTAAGGCTGAACACCGCCATGAACACTCCGAAGCAGGCCAGCCCCACGGGCCAGGACAGCCCCAGGAACAGGCCAAGACCTGTGGCCACGGCCTTGCCGCCCTTGAACCCGAGCCAAACCGGCCAGATATGGCCGGCCAGGGCCGCAAGACCTGCCAGCACCTGAATCCAGTCATTGAGTGGATTGTTCTGGGTCAGGGCAGCGGCCAGCAACACCGCAGCCGCGCCCTTGGCCACGTCGATCAGAAACACAACCAGAGCAGGCTTTTTCCCCACATTGCGCAGCACATTGGTGGCCCCTGTGGAGCCGGAGCCGATGCTGCGTAGGTCGATCCCCTTGCACCATTTCCCGGCCAGGAAGCCGCTGGGAATCGAGCCGAGCAGGTAACCCAGCAGCAGCGTGAGGAGAGGCATCAGAGCAGGTCTTCGTCGTAGTCGTAGGTTTCGCCGGGCCCGGCTGCAAAAGCCAGCCAGAGCGGGAACTGAAGCACGGGAATGTCCACCACCCGTTCAGCGGCATCGATCAGGATCAGGGGCACTTCACCGCGTTCCTCCAACCGGTCGGCCCGCTCCACCAGGGCATCGCCACGTTCAAACAACACGATGCCGCTGCTGGGTCCGAAGTCTTCCCGACCCAGGCCGAGTGCATCCTGCAGGCCTCGTCTCCACTCCCCCAGGCGTTCGGGCTGTCCGGCAAGGACCAGGGTCTGGAACTGATCGCCGTAAAGCTCGCCGATGATGGCGATCAGGGCAGCACCGAGCAACACGTTGCGAGGTCGACTGCCACGACTGGCCTGGGCGCCGCGACCGCCCTGATTGAAAAACCAGTCCTCGAGCAGAGCAATGTCGCTGGCGTCGAGGCTGCGGCGCAGTTTCCAGGGCTCGGCATAGAAGTCGGGCTGCTCCAGAAAACGCCTGAGGTTGGATCGGATCAGGTCTTCATCGGGCCGAAACGTGTCGGCCAGGGCCGGTGCGCCAGCAGCGTTGGCCATGGCCTGGTCGGCGGCGGCTTCAGCAGCCTGGGCATCCAGCGGTGATGGCTGCACCACAACGGGCTGGGCCACCAGCTCCAGGGTCTCCACCGACTGGGCTAGACCCTGCAGGGCACCGCCCAGATACTCCTGAAATCCTTTAACCCGTCTGGCGATTGCATCGGACTGGCCGGCAAAGCTGGCAGCCATGTCTTCTTCGAGTTGCTGCTTGCGTTGTCGGAGGGTCTCGATCTCCTGTTGCAGACTGTCGCGTCGCGATTGCAGCTCTGTCAGGGCCAGCTGAATCAGTGCCTCCGATCTCGCTTCATCGCCGTCGCTTGTCGCGACGCTTGCCTCCGGCGGCGCCCCGGTGTCCTGGGGGGTGTCCTGGAGAGGTAGATCGGTGTCGTCAGGCATGGTCGACTTCTCTTGGACTCATTTCAGCGGATCGCCGGCCTCACGGCCAAAACACAATTCCCCGTTCAGGGGCTGGGGGTCTCGAGTGATCCCACCCGTTGTTCCAGCTGCTGGCGCAGCTCAGCGGGATTGAAGAGAATGGGCAGGAAGTGAATGCTTTTCACTTCGCGGAAATAGAACAGGCCTGGAAGCCAGGGGGCAAACAGGCGCCAGCTCTGCCATTCGGCGTAGGGAAATCGGCGCAGCTCCTGCTGGCCTCGCCACACCACAAGCGTGTCAGGGGTGAACTCGAGCCGCAGGCTGTAGGTCTGCACCAGCAGAAACACACCAAAAAGCCCCACCACCACGGTCGGCCATGGTTGGAAAGGCAGTGCCAGCAAGCAGAGGCTGAAGAGAGTGATCAGCAGCGCCAGGCGTGGGCTGGGGCTGATGCTCACCGTGTCTTGGCCAGGCTCAGAGGGTGTTGTGGTCATGGTTTTAAGAGGTTGCTTCAGCCTCCGAAGAGGATCTGAGTCAGGAGGACGTCCATGAGGGCCACGGTTACCAGGATCATCACCACGGCGCCTGTGGTGCTGGTGCCCACCTCTTTCGGTCCTCCCTGGGTGGTCATGCCCCAGCCGCAGGCCAGAACCGCAATCTGCAGGCCGAAAATCAAGGCTTTGACGAGCATGAACGGCAAATCGTCCGGATCGAGCCAGGTGCGCACTGAGGTCCAGAACACCGCGGGAGGGATCTGGTAAATCTCCGTGCTGCTGATCTGGCCTCCCAGGATTGCCACAGCAAAGAACAACAGGCACTGCACCGGGGCCATCACCACCATGGCGATCAGGCGTGGAACGACCAGATACTCGACAGGATCTGTGCGCAACATCGTGATGGCATCGACCTGTTCGGTCACTTTCATGGTTCCGAGCTGTGCCGCGTAGGCGGTGGCCACCTTGCCTGTGAGCAGCGTGGCTGTCAGAAGGGGGGCAATCTCCCGAGCCAGGCCAATCGCCAGCACACCGCCCACCGTGGAGTTGGCGCCCATGTTGCTGAGTTCCTTGGCGACCTGAATGTTGAACACCGTGCCCGCAGCCAGGGCCGTGATGATCACAATCAGGAAACTGCCAGGCCCGGCTTCCTGCAGCTGATCCAGCAGGTCAACGGTATTGATCCTCCCCTTGACAGTGGCGGTCACCGCCTGTCCGCCGATGATCAGGCTGCTGCCCAGCCTGTTCAGCCAGCGGGGTGATTTCAACTGAGTTCGGAATCGGAAGGAGGTCATGCGCGTTGCAGATGGGCTCCGCGATCGGGCCAGCGTCGGATCACTATCAGGCCAAGCAGAACCATGATCGCCGGAATCAGACCCATGCTCATCCGAATGGCGAGAAGAGCATTCTGGGGCTGTTCAATGAAACTGAGAGCGCCATCGCAGATTTCGGTGGAGATGTAACCGGTGAGCGAAAGCAGCGCGCCGAACACACTCATGCTGATCCCGATGATCAGCTTCTGGCCGAACACCATCCAGGCCGTGTAGAGACCTGCCGGATGGGTTGGGTCGGCATCGATCGCATCCGGCAGCAGTGACCAGGGGATCAGATAGGCGGTGGATGCTCCGAGGCCCACCAGCATGATCAGGCCGATCAGAGGAATCAGTTCTGCGGTGGTGCCGCCGTTCTGCATGGGTGGAAAAACCATGGAGAGCAGGCAGGCCAGGATCCAGATTCCGGCTCCCCATCGCAGCGCCACAAGCCTGCCGCGGCGGTTGGAGAGCAGACTCCAGAGCTGAAGGCCAACCAGGGCGCTCAGCTGAAAAGGCAGCAAAATCCAGGTGGACAGGTCGGGGGGGACCCTCACCACCTGGACCAGCCAGATCAGAGCGACAACCTGCATCAACTGGAGACCGAACCAGAGCAGCAGGTACAGCCCGAGAACCATCAGAAAACGCGGATTGGAGCGGATCCTCTTGAACTGTTCCAGGGCGGGTTCAGCCTGGTTGCTTGGTCGTTGAGCACGCTTGGCGAAAGGAGCAAGACCCCAGCAGCAGGCCAGTGTGGCCAAGGCCGCGATCGTGCCGGTGATGCGTCCCATGCGCAGATAACCATCGGCACCGTCGGTCAACACGATGGAAGCCACGATCAGGCCGCTGAGCCCGGCAAGAATCGATCCAGTGAACCGGGCTGCGTTCAAGCGGGTGCGAATCGCCGTGCTGGTGGTCAGCTCGGTGGAGAGTGCCGCATAGGGCAGGTTGACGCTGGTGTAGGCCGACATCAGCAGGATGGCCATCACCACGTAGTACGTGGTGCGATGAAGGGTGCTGCCCTCGGGGACCCACCACATCGCCGCAAGAGTGATGCCAAGGGGGAGAGCGGCACCGAGCATCCAGGGAATGCGTGGTCCCCAGCGACTCTGGGTGTGATCACTCATCCAGCCGATCAGGGGGTCGTTGATGGCGTCCCAGACCTTGATCACCGTGAGCAATGAGCCGGCGATGATGGCAGGCAGGCCTGCGGCGCAGGTGAAGAAGGGAAACAGGTAAAAGCCAAGCTGCGTGGCAGCCAGTCCCGTTCCTGCATCACCCAGCCCGTAGGCGACCATCAGGCGGCGGCGGGATCCCTTTGGAAGGGTGCTGGTGCTCATCAAGCAGGGAGGGGCAGACGGACCGCCATAATGAAAGCGCACAACACCTGCGATCACGCCCTTCAAGGCGTTGGTACGGATGTATTCGTGCGGGCGTAGTTTAGTGGTAAAACCTCAGCCTTCCAAGCTGATGATGCGGGTTCGATTCCCGCCGCCCGCTTTGATCCACGACTCCAGGCTCCTCAAGCACACGCTGTTCAAAGTCTGAGGCTGGAGGCGTACTCGCGAGCCACCATCACCACCAGGCTTCTGGCTTCGAGGGGGACCCCCTTCGGACTCCAGGGTTCCAATGTCTTGGGGAGGTCTTCGTCCGCAGGAAGAGCCGTATCGATGAGGCGGTGCCAGGGCGACGCCGGCTCGGGCAAATCGAAGTGCATGGATTTGAAGTAGGCATTGAAGCCGGCCCAAAGCACGGCTCCCCGTTTGCCGCGATGCAGGCTCATCGCCAGGCAGTGAGACCAGCTGGCCCAGTCGGGTTTGCCCAGTTCCACCCCATGCCACTGGCGCCACAAGCCATCGGGATCACTGTTGCGGCGCTGCGTCTGTTCGCTGTGACCGACCACCGGGTTCAACAGTTCAGTCAGCTGGGAACGCAGTTTCAGCAACCGCTCAACGAAGGTGAGCAGTTCCCTGTCGCAGTGTTCCTCGGACCAGATCATCCAGCTGAGCGGTGTGTCCTGGCACCAGGTGTTGTTGTTGCCTCCCTGGCTCCGGCCAACCTCATCGCCCATCAACAGCATGGGCACGCCGCGAGCCAGCAGCAGAGTGCTCAGCATGTTGCGTTGCTGTCGCTTGCGCAGGGCGGTGATGGCATGGTCACTGCTGGGGCCTTCAACCCCGTGGTTCCAGCTGTTGTTGTGATTTTCCCCGTCACGGTTGTCCTCGCCGTTGGCGAGGTTGTGCTTGCTGTTGAAGCTCACCAGATCCATCAGGGTGAAACCGTCGTGGGCGGTGAGCAGATTGACGGAGCGGCCCAGGCCAGCCGGTTTGCCGTCATAGAGATCAGGGCTGCTGCGAAGGCGTTGTGCCATCGACCAAGTGCTGTCGTCGTCGCCTTTCCAGAAGCTGCGAACGGCATCACGGAAGCGGCCGTTCCAGGTTCCAATGCGCCGTGCCGGAAAGTCATTGAGCCGGTAGAGGCCGCCGCAGTCCCAGGGCTCGCTCACGAGTTTCAGCTCGCTGAGCCGTGGGTCGGCCTCCATCGCTTCAAACAGTGCGGGTTGATCCAACGGCTTCAGTCCTTCGCCGCGGCTGAGGGCAATGCCCAGATCGAAGCGAAATCCATCCACTCCCAGCTCCAGTGCCCAGCAGCGCAATGACTCCAGAATCAGTTCACGGCTGAGAGGCTTGTGGGCCGCAATTGTGTTGCCACAGCCACTCACGTCCTGATAGTCACCCTTCTCGTTCTGGTGGTAGTAGGTGCGATCGGCGAAGCCACGCCAGCTCAGGGTTGGACCACCAACATTGCCTTCAGTCGTGTGGTTGTAAACCACATCGAGCATCACCTCCAGGCCGGCGTCGTGGCATGCCGCCACCAGCTGGCGCATTTGCGCTCTGGCCATCATGGGGTCGTCGCCGCTGATATAGCCCTGATGCGGGGCAAACCAACTCAGTGGGCTGTAGCCCCAGACGTTGTCTCGTCCAGGGGGTGCATCCTGCGGGTCGAAGGCCTGCACGGGGAGCAGTTCGATCGTGGTGACGCCCAACTGCTTGAGATAGGGAATCTTGTCGATCACTCCCAGCAGGCAGCCCTGTCGATCTGAGGAAACGTTGCTGTCGCTGCGCTGGGTGAAGCCGCCTACGTGCAGCTCATAGATCACCGTTTGCTGCCAGCTGTGCTGTGGCCTGGGGTGGGCATCAAAATCAAACAGGTCGCGCTCGCAGACCAGTCCCTTCAGGCAGCAATGGGTGTTGGGTGATGCACCGGTTGCGGCTTCGCGCTGGTAGGTCGACCAGCCAGCAATGGCGCGCGCACAGGGGTCCAACAGCACCTTGGCGGGCCGGAAGCCATGGCCTCCAGGAGCAAGCGGCCCAAAGACGCGATAGCCATAGCAGCAACCTGCCGTCAGGCCTTCCACCTCCACGTGCCAGTAGTCGCCAGAGCGGTGATTGCCGTCGTTGAGATCAATCAGCTGTTCCGGAGTGGTGTCCTCAGCCGTCGCAAAAATGAGCAGTTCAACCCGATTGGCACCGGGAGCTGCCACGGAGAAATTCACACCATGGTTGGTGATGCTGCTGCCAAGAGGCCAGGGTTTGCCTCGCCGGATCGCTTTCAAAGATCCACTCCCAGGAGGCAGGTGAAGCCTTCAAAGTAGTGATAGCTCCGGTGATTCATCGTGTCTGTGATGACCTCCTCGCTGGAGCCAGGCCGTCCGCCTCAGCAGATCCGGCCTGATCTCTGGCTGTTTCCGCCTAACCGTGACTGTCGTGGAGGCTCGTCCTGGTGGCTCGACGTGGATCCAGAGCCTGTTCTGATCGATTGTCCGCCGCTCACCGAAGCCACCTTGCAAGCACTGCGGGAACTGGCGCGAGGCCGATCTGCCCGAATCCTTCTCACCAGCCGAGAGGGGCATGGACGGCTCCGGCGTCTGCAGGAGCGCATGTCATGGCCCGTGCTTGTTCAGGAGCAGGAGGCCTATTTGCTGCCAGGCGTTCAGCAGCTTGAAACGTTTTCAGAGGAGGTCAGCACCGTGTCCGGATTGCGGCTGCTGTGGACGCCAGGACCCACCCCAGGTCATGCCGTCGTGCATGCGCCGCTGCCGGTGAATGTGCTGTTCTGCGGACGTTTGCTCGTGCCGGTGGAAAAGGATCAATTGGCACCTTTGCAGCACCGGCGCACTTTTCACTGGCACCGCCAGCAGCGAAGCCTCCGTCACCTGCGCCGATGGCTTCCTTCAGAAGCCACTCCAGAACTGGCTTCTGGGGCCGCGCTTGGGGCTCTTTGCGGTGGCCATCTGGCACCTTTCAGCAGTTGGAATCAGCAGTCTGAAGAAGCATTTGACACGGTCTGATTCATACGAGATTCGGTGAAAGCATTGCGGCACGGTGTTTTTCGGTTGCCGCACAGCGATTGTCTCCATACGATTGGCGCGCTCAGGGAAGCCGTGCGGATGTCGACCTCCGCATCGTCGATCCAACCGCTTCCGCCACTTTCCCCCCACTCAATGAACAAAGCTGATCTCGTCAACCTGGTTGCTGCCCGCACCGAGCTCACCAAGACCGATGTGTCTCTGGTGGTGGACGCCGCCATCGAAACCATCATCGATTCCGTCGTTGAGGGCAAGAAAGTCTCCATTCTCGGTTTCGGTTCCTTCGAGCCTCGCGAGCGCTCTGCCCGCCAGGGTCTGAACCCCAAGACCGGCGAGAAGATCAAGATTCCCGCCAAGCGCGTGCCTGCCTTCACCGCCGGCAAGATGTTCAAGGATCGCGTTCAGGGCTGATGTCCTCCTGGAACTCTTGATCGGGGTGGTCCGTTCGGGCCACCCTTTCTTGTGTGAACCTTTCTGATCGTCTCCGGTCTGTTTTGGAGCAGGGGCGTCGACAGCGACTCCTCGGTTACCGCGGACGTTTCGCTCCGACTCCCTCGGGACCTCTCCATCTGGGCAACCTGCGCACGGCCTTGATTTCCTGGCTGCAGGCCCGCCTTCAGGGGGGTGAATGGTTGCTACGGATTGATGATCTCGACACGCCTCGCATCAGGGAAGGTGCGGTCGAGTCCGCTCTCCAAGACCTGCGCTGGCTTGGGCTGCATTGGGATGGCCCCGTGATTCTGCAGAGCCAGCGCCTGGAGCTCTATGACTCCTGCCTGTCCGCACTTCGGCGTGAGCAACTGCTTTACCCCTGCCGATGCAGTCGTCGCCAGCTGGGTGCCGGTCGGCGCTATCCGGGAACCTGCAGGGATAGGTCAAGGGGCTGGGGCCTTCAAGACGGACGACTGCCGGCCTGGCGACTGAGAGTGAAGCCCGAGCATGAACCCATCTGCGGTGATCTGGTGTTGCGTCGGGCTGATGGATTCATCGCCTACCACCTTGCAACAGCGCTGGATGAGCTGGCACTGGGGATCACTGAAGTGGTGAGAGGTTCCGATCTGGCAGCAGTGTGCATTGCTCAGCAGGCAGTGATCGCATCACTGGAAGAGCAGCCGCCCAACTATCGACACACACCGCTGCTCTTGGATCCCGATGGGCAGAAGCTTTCCAAGCGTGAACAGGCTGCAGGGCTGGCTCCTCTCCAGGACCAGCAGTGGTCATCGCAAAGGGTGTTGGGATGGCTGGCGGGTTCCCTGGGCCTGGTCGATCAGCATTGCTCCTTATCGGTATCTGAGCTGCTGCAAGAGCTGCGAACCAGACCTCGGCCGCTTCAAGGTTGCTTTGATGAGTTGCATTCTTAAGGAAGCCTTCGGGATCGCAGGCGTCTTCCTCTCCCACACTAAAGAGGCGTTTCTGGCTCAGTCATGGCGATCTGCTCCAGCTGCGGCGGCAGTGGCGTCCAACGCATCAGCGAGCAGCGCTTCCGGACTTGTCAGGACTGTCTTGGAAGAGGTGTGCTCGAGCCAGTCGCTTCGTCCTCAAAATCAACATTCAGAGGTCGTTCTGTCGCTCACTCCCTCGAACACACCAGTGAGCAGTCGCCGGAAGTGGTCTTCAAGACGGCGGCGACTTCCGTTTCTGCCAAATGAAGAATGCGGCTGTCGCTAGGACAGCCAATAGCGGCACTGAGGTGAAGAGCAACAGTGCGACCGCGGTCCAGTCGGTATACATCCGAGCATCGATCCAGTGTTTTCAATCTTTTCGTTGATCTCAGATTCCTGGCCGGGAGTTGGCTGCTGAATGGTTGGAAGTGCTTCAGTGCGTTGCTCTCGCTCAAGCCGTTTCATCAACAACCTCGTGTACCCCTGGTTCAGGGTCTTGATGCCCGCAACGGTTGCTTTTGCGATGGGCAGCGTCGACATGCCGGTGCATGCGGCATCTCTGGAGGGCGTGCGGCCTGTTCTGCTGGCCTGCTTCCGCAGCGCCAATGCAGCCAGCTGTGATCGGGCTCTGGTGCTCACCGAGGCCATGCAGCGCCTTGCCGCCGATCGTGAGCTTTATCCCTGCCAGACCTTGCTGCTGGGCCTGCAGGCGGAAGTGGTGATGGTTCAGCTTGCAGAACAACGTGGCCAGAAAGTCTTTGAGACGCTCCGTGAGAGTGAGCGTCTTTGTGCTGGCCTTTGATTCAAGGATCAACATCCCGTTCAGAATGGGATCCCATGCATCGAGTGTCGTGCGCGTGTTTTTGATGAGCGTTGCCGCTTTGATCACGGTCAGCGCGGGTCTTGATCGTTCCGTACGGGCACAGGTGCGTTTCGATGACTGCCAGCCTGTTGCGGGTGGTGGAATCACCTGCAACACCGTTCCCTACGGCAACACCCGTGCCGACATGATTGATGGTGAGTTTGGTCTGATGGATCAGGCCAGTCCTGGTTGGGCCGAATACAACCCCTATGAGGGGTATGACGACATGCTGGGTGGGAATCAGACCTGATCGCCAAGATCAACCCTGTTGCATCAGTCCGCTGAGGAAGTCATTCATGAGGTCAACAGCCAGAGCTAAATTCTCCTGCTCGTTACGCCCTGAGCGTTTGCGTGGTTTGAAGCTGTGATCACCATCCGGCATCCAGGCGAGCTGTAGCTGCTCTGAGAGTGCATAGGTTTCGACCTGGTCTCTGCTGCCCATCGCATCACGTTCTCCCTGAATCACCAGGGTTGGCGTTCGCAGATTCTGCAATTGCTGGACTCGCAAGTTTTCTGGTTTGCCAAGTGGATGGAAGGGATAGCCAAGACAGATGCATCCCAGAATCTTGTTCTGGCTCCATAACTCATCGGCAAGCAGGCTGGCGATCCTCCCTCCCATGGATTTGCCCCCAATGATCAGCGGTTGATCTGCGGGTAGCGATTGCACCTGTTCGAGATAACACTGCAAAAGAATCTCGGCTTTGTTTGGCGGTGTTTTGCGGCCACTGATGCGCTGCTGTGCCATATAGGGAAATTCGAAGCGGATCACCTGCCATCCCCTCTCCGCCAGGCCTTGTGCTGTCTGCTGCATGAAGGGGCTCTCGATACCAGCGCCTGCCCCATGCGCCAGCACCACAGTCGCTGGGGCCGTCCGGGGGCCAGAAACCAGCGTGTTCTCCATCACGTTTTCAGGCCGGAGGTGTGTCTCGCTTAGTCAAGACGGATGCGGCCTCAATGGCAAAGAGCTGTCCGGAATTTGAGATTCCTTCCTTGAGCCCCGGCCTTCACGGTTCGCTCGCCGGGCTTAAGAAGTGATTGATCAAGAGGCATAATCTTTGCTCTTGTCAATCAAGCAATATGTTTCTTCAGGATGGGTGGATTTCATCGCGCTATCAAGCTTTTTGCTGGAAACATCTGCATCAGAAGCACGTAAAATCATGAGTTCAGATTGATGATTATGTTGCGCATTCCGACATCAGGCTTGGCTTTGTCACTGCAAATTGCGTAATGAGCCATCAAATTAGACCTGTTTTGCAGCTCAAATGAGCCTTGCGCTTCTCAAAAAGTCACGTTGCTGCTATCAATTTGACTGGAAAAAATGAGTCAAGACAAGTGCAGCATTGTGGGCGAAATGGTGCATCAATCAATACCTGGAGATGAAGTCAACCTCTTAAGGTATTTGAAATGACGTTGATGCTGTGTTCAATTACAAGATCCTGTTGGTTGCTTCTCCAATCGTTTTCTCTGTAGTCAGTACGGCGTTCTGGCTTACGCGTTGGGAGATTCTTGTCTGGGGAAAGCAGTTTTTCGGAGTTCCGTCGATTCAAAATCGTAAAGAATGGATCGATAGCCCTCTGGCCCCTTTCAAAAGGGAAGATGGAGGTTATCCTGTTTTTACTGTGAGAACTCTTGCTGTGAATGCATTGGGCATTCCAACGGTGTTTTTTTTAGGAGCGCTCGCCGCAATGCAGTTTATCCGTAGGGCAACCCTTTACTGAAGCCATGAATTCCTTTGAATTTGCTGAAGAATTTGTCTTCGCAGCGGTTTATTTTTCAGCATTAATCTGGCTCTCTGTTGATTTGGTCTCAGGCTATATCTACTTGATGGGCTGAAGATTTTATGTCGTATTAAATAAGCAGTATTGAACTATTTAGGATTGACGTGGCATTCTGGCCGGGCTTGCTTGGTTTTATTGTAAGGTTGATGCAATGTTTTCAATAATATTTTGTTCTTGGAGTGTGTAGATAGCTCTGTAGAGTGCAGAGTCTGCGCCTGCTTCTCCACTGTGAATTCTGATGAGAGCTTGACGAATGAGCTCCGCGAGAAGTGCTTGAGTTTGATCTTCCAATTTTGGTAGAGAACTCTATATCAATACTACTTTGTGCATGATTTTTGATTATTCATCTGGGTGATGCTCAGGCGATTAATGAGATTCAAGGCGGTGAGATTTTTCTCCTTCCACTGGTCGATTTGTTTCGTCCAGGTGGTTCATGTTGTCAAGGTGCCTCACTTGCTTGCCTTAGGTTTTTCAATAAAAGGAGCGTTTGATGAAATCAGTAAATCCCGTTGTCAGGCAGTCATTGCGATCATTCGTTGCAATCCTTTTCTGCGCGCTACTGATGCTGCCATCACAAGCCTTGGCGATTTATCCAAGCGGTGGCGGCCTACCTGATATCGGGCTTGATCGAAGTCTTCAAGGAAGTGACCAGGCAACAGAGGCCTTCAAAGAAAAATACCCTTTTTACGAACGAGATGAGAATGGAAAACCAATTACCAAGGAATTCGTGAAATATGATTTATCCAATTATGACCTCTCTGGTCTTGATCTGAGAGGTGCTTTGTTTAGCGTCGCGACCCTCAAGCGTGCAGATCTGGAGGGTGCAAATCTTGAGGGTAGCATTGCCTATGCAACTCATTTTGAGGAGGCAAACCTAACAAATGCGAACTTCAGGGATTCTGTGCTGACCAAGAGTTTTTTCATGGCGACAACCATTGATGGCGCAGATTTTTCAGGCGCGATTATCGACGATCCTCAGCGCGAGGCGATGTGCTCCAGAGCTACTGGTGTTAATCCAGTGACTGGTGTTGACACTTATGACAGTCTTGATTGTTTGAGTTTGGACATGCGCCCAGGCCAATCGTAGCCCTTTCAATCATTTGCAATGTGAGTTATAGGATATTCCCCGACAAGTTGATTGATCTTTTTGATCAAAAACAAATTTTAGGATCATTGTCTTAGAGCCATCATCATCTTTGTGATGTAAGCTTCGAAATCTATTCTGCCATTCGTCCAAGGCGAATCTGGCGTTGGATGACTTGCTGGAGATGTTCAACTTTTCTCTCAAGCTCTTCCACTCGTTTTTGAAGGTCATCTTTTCTTTGGCTTGCCCCAGCCCTCATGTTTTGCCTGCCTTCATTCATCATTTCTGAGTAGGTCAGAGCGCGGTTTGTTTTGGTTTGTTCAGTGCTGGTCGCTCTGTTGCTTGTCTGATCAGGTGTCATCTGGGTGGAGTGCGTGAATCAGTTGAATGAGTGTATTCCTTCCGAATGGAGGTTACGAAACTTTTTATGGCTTGATCTGCTCTAGAGGGCTTGAATATTGCTTGGATTTTTTAAAACATGATCAATTTCAGCAAGTGACCCTCGCAACACCTTGTGCAGAGGCTAGCCGCAAGATCTGATCATCCGAAAGAGCCATCTTCGGTTGTCCTTTGATGATCTATGCCCTGTGAGCAGCACTTGGGGAAAATAATCTTTGGGTTAGATGATTTTGATATTCACTATGGTCAGTTCATCAACGATTAGAAACCCTTTTCAGGCGTTTCGAATTCTCTGAATAAAGCGCCTGCTTCCTCAGTGCAATCCTGCATCATCAGGTCACGAATCCGTGACTCCCACCATGGGCCAACGCTGGCCTCAGCATGTTGCAGAAACACTGGGTCAGCGAATTGCGGCTTCGCAGCCCCATCGTCGTCGAAGTGGCTTGTTGACAAGGCCGATCACTGTAACGGTGAGAAATTACTGCTTCTCTCAAATTTGGATGTATTGATCAGATCAAGCGTCAGTAGCGATTGAAATTGCTGCTCTGGCACGCCATGCTGCTGCTGTGATGCAATGCAGTGCCCTTATGAAGTTCATCCCAGGGATGGGGTTGCTGGCCTTTCTCAGTATCGGTTTCAACGGCTCTGCACTCGCCAATATCAAAGACGAGTTTCAAAGAGCTCAGGATTGCGACTATTTCAAGGCTGAGTATGTCAGCGATGTGGGCGTTTTTAAAGATGTGAAGGTCCGTTTTTGCATCAGCTCTGACCAGCAGGAGCTGATTTATGTGATGGCGATGGGGACCTCATGGGTCGTTCCATTCAATCGTCAATATCGTGATAAAGGCATTTTGAGCCTCAATACATTGGAAGAGAACCGACTGGTTCTATACCAAAAAGAAGATGGGGTGGTCAAGAGAAAAATTTTAGGACGCAGGCGCGGACTGTGATCAGGAGAGACAGATGCTCATCGTTAAAGGAGCTCTTCTCAGCATGCTGATCTCGTAAGGCTTGTTCTTCTTCAGGATCTTCTGAACGTTCAGCTGCCTTGCGTTTTTTTGAGAGGTCCGTTGGTTGGCGATTTGACAGCCTCATTGGCTTTTCGATGAAAAACTTTTCAAAAATCCAACAGCATGGCTTACCAAGCTCGGAACTCACAGGCTCCACGCAGAGGATCATCCATGCCTCCGAAGCACCACGATTCGACAAATCTGAGAATCGCTTCCTCGACTTCTTTCACTGAGGAATGGCAGCCAAGCCAGTCACAGCTTGAAAATCAAATCAATGTTGCGATTGAGGATATTCGGATAGCTCTTCAAAACCTGCAAGGCGAAATCGGCGCGAGTGATCGTTATGTCTTAGGTCTTCTTGACGTCGTTGCTGACGACTACAGAGCACAGTTGCCATCTGGAAAATCCTGATTGATGGATGCTCCTTGTTCTATCCCCCATGGTTGCCTCACCTTGGATTCATGTTGGGGATGCGAGTTCGGGAAGGTTTCCCATCGCGAGGAGGAAGTTAAACGATGGATTGATACGAAAGCTTGTCAAGAATTTTTCACGCTGCGGGCGATTAAGTCAAATGATTTTTGTCTACGGTTCAATTGACACTTGGATGGCCTGCATTGAGGCCATGATTGATGTCTAGTTCATGCAATCGAGTGGTATCGGCATGGTTTTTCTTAGTGCTTTGATCGGTGTCTCGCTTGTTTTCTGGATCGTCATTGGGCTTTTCAGCCACGCCAATTGGTTCCAGAATGCATTTAGGCGTGAGGTTGAGAAAATAGATCGTCAGCAGCTCGCCAGTCAGGGCCAAAGCCAAATCGTCACAAGACCTGGAAGCCTCACGGTTAAAAAGGGTTTTGTGCTTGCTTACTGGGACGACATCAATCAATCCTTCTCTTCTGGTGCATCAGATCAGGGCGAGCGGAGCCCAATAGTCTTCGACATCGCCGCAATCAATCTGGTCGCATTCACATCAATTTGCATGCTTGTTTTCGTGAGTAAGGGACTGTTCCATTCGCTTGGAATGATGCCGTAGTCCAGAAATAAACAGTGGACAGGTAGAGTCCTTCATGTGTCTGCGCTAAGTCATCCTTGGTTTGGCAGGTGTCGTTGCTTTATAGATTTCAGCATGCCGTTAAAGCGACACCTGGGTGTTAATCGTCGATGCGTTCAAGTAGTACATTGCATTTTTGATCCATTTTGATATCCCATTTCTGATTGCTTTTGATGGCTTCAAATTCATAAAGGTTGTCGTCGATTTCCTTGTCAATCACATTGAATCCCCTGGCGGTTAGTTTCTGAGCGCAATCAGAGATTGTACGAGTTTTTGCCTGCGCATCGATTCCAGCCATACTAATCGACACCACTGTGAGCAGCAGTGCAGATTTGCAGAGATGTTTCATGGATTCTTTGATGCTGCTGCTTGACCTTTAGCAAGAATCTTGTGATGCGGCCAGAGCGCTGATTCTCAGGTTGCTGAGGGATCATGGCTCACTTTTTCCTGCAATAGCCAGCACCAATGTTCATCCAGCCTTCCTTGCAGGCTTCTCCGTTTGTTGGAGCAACCTGATAGTAGATCGGAGAAACACAGGTTGTTCCGAGAGTGTTGACGTATCCCAGTGGGCATTGGTTGTGTCCCTTGGCTTTTGGGATTTTTTTCTGGGCCAGGGCTGCGCTGGGTGCCACAAGAAGAGCAATCAAGAGCAGGAAAGAGGGACGCATGGTGAGCCTTAGGTGTTCCTTGACGTGTTTTAAGTCACACCAAGCCTAGTCGGCAACATCCTGTCGAGTTCCATGCCTTATGAAGTCTCCCTGTTGGCGTTGCTTGCCGCCCTGAGGTCACCAACGGGCTGTCAGGGTTCTTCCAACGTGTGCGTTGGATTTTGACTGGTTGTTGAACAAGCTTTGTGCTGTTGAAGCGATTGCGTCAGCGCTGTTGTCTCTTGATATTGCTTCGACAGAGAGGCAGAGGATAATGATGCTTCAATGCAGTACAGGGCCGTTTTGGCACGCACAACATGCTTGGCTTGATCATCGGAAATCTCGAGTTGGATGCGCTGACCACCACTGTTTTTATTCTCGCTACAGTATTTTTTTTAGGGAGTTTTGTTTATGTTTCTAGAACGAATGACATGATTGGTGCTTTGAAGTCGTTGTTGCCTACGCGTAAGAGTCGCAAGCCATTGCCTGGTCCAGATGAGCCGCTTTGATGTTGTGTTGTCCTGACAGCCTTGACACAATCAGTCCTTACTGATTTGTTGTCTTTTTTAGGACTTTTTAGAAGCGGGTTTTGCATCGAGCTGCGTGAATTTGCAACTCGCTTTCGAAGCTTTGGTTTGATGAATCGTAGGCGTGTGGGGCTTTGTTGCCTGTTCCTAAGACGCCAGCGGAGCAAGCGAACCCCTGTTGATCGATTTTCAGTTCAAAGGTCTCGATTTGCAGGCTCGGCTGTGCGTCAGGGATAGCTTTTCTCCTTTCCAAGGGTGGCATTGGTGGTGTGACTGGTCCTGAAAGAAGTAATGCGGTCCACATACAGCGCTCTTTTGAACGGCAGAGGGTGTTCATTCTCAGTTGTTGCCGAAATTGCGAAATGCTCTAACCAGCCACGAGTTCAAGCCAGAGCAGTCCGCTGAGAGAGCAGGCTGCAATGGAGAGTGAAAGCCAGTTCGCTTTGAGAGCGCGTGTCATCCATCAAACGCATCTGCATCAATAAAACGATCCTTGGCCCATTGGGCAAGGTTTTCGTCAGGCATGAACAGGCTTGAAGATCCGTTGAGCGGCCAGACTGGTTGTTGCTGCTTCGGTTGCATGTCCAAAGAGATCCCACCCCAGGAACAGGTTCGGAAATGGTTTCGAAGCCACCTGCTTGGGCGCGAGGTCGAACTTCAGGAGCTCTATGAACTTCCTCAAAGTGAGCTCGATCTGCTGATGGCAGAAACCGCAGAAATCCGTTCCGACGTTGAGAATCGTGCGCGCAGCCATGGCCGGTGGTGCACGGCTGGATACATCCTGGAGTTGGCCCGGATCATCGATGCCAGGAGAGCTGAGGTTTGATCAGAGTCGTTCTGGTATGGCTTCACTGCGAACTGCGGTCCATCACCTTGTTGAGCACGGCTGTTTTGATGCGTGCGCGATCACGTTCCACGTAAACGGCAGCCCAGTGCTCTGGCTTGTTTTTGTCGTGGATAGCCTTGATCTGGTCGTCTAGCTCCGCAAGCATTTCATCAACAAATGCTTCTGGCCTGTCCCCAAACGTGTCGTGCTTGCTCAGCAACTTGTCGAGTTTTTTGAACAGTTGCGTGGCTCGGGACATGAATCAAAGAAGAAGTTCTCCTGATCATGCCTCCTCTCCGGAAGCGAAAGCTGTCTTGATCTGAGATCGCTGATTCGTGCTGTGGTGCCTGGTTGATCAGCAGTGAAGCTGCTGATCAAGTAAAAGAGGGAGGTTTGGCGATCGTTGTTCAACCATGTCCACCACTTCATCCCAGCCAAGCGAATTCAACCCACTTGCCATGGTCGAGATGTGGCAGGACATGCGCGCTCTTGTTGAGCAATGGGAAGCAAAACACAATTCAAGTCCTGCAGATGCGGCTGTTGCTTTTCAGGAATTTTCTGCAGCTCTTGTCGATCAACCAAAAGACTCTTGAAGCTCTTGAGTTCAACGTAGTGTGGTGAATTCTGCACCATGAGCATATTGAATGTTGATGGGTTTGGCAGATTGACAGAGGGGGCAGTCCTGAGCAGGCCAGGCCGGTAAAAGAATTTCGTCAAGATAAATAAAATTTTTCACACCAAGTTCGCCTGCATCAACGTTGCCCCTGTTCACATAGACTGCAATTCCAATCAGGTTTCCACCTGCTTTCGCAACAGCATCGCTGGTTAGTTGCACTGAAAAACCAGTATTGATAATGTCGTCAACAACGAGTACGGATTTGTTTTTAATAATCTCATCGTAGCCGCGTTTGATCTCAAAGTTGATTGTTTTTCCCTGATTGTCGACAACACGTTCTGTGAATACACAACGACTGCCCAGTGCTAATGCGGTGTATTGAGCACAAATCACACCGCCAATAGCGGGCCCGCAGACAATGTCTGGTTGCAAGCCCTGGCTCTGGATTTCTTGAGCGAGTAATTGGCCAAGTTGGTAGGCTAATTCTGGCCTCAGATTGATGAGATCTTTCGCGACCCAGCCAGAGCCATGGTCTCCTGAAGCATAAACAAAGTGATCGTTCTCAATCAGCGTGCCGCTTGATTCCAGAATGATTCTTGTTGCTTGTTGTCTGGACTGGCCAGGCATCACCTCGGCGCACGAGCATGTCCCAAGCTTGGCAAGCTTTTCAAAAGCTAACCATCAAAGGATTGTTCGTTCTTCTCCCTCACCCTGTTCCAGCTGCGCCTTCAGTGGCGAGTCAAGGGTTGGCTTCGCCCATGTCTCAATGGGCCAGGTCTTACCAGAGCATGCTGCCCTTCGGCAATGAGTATGTGATCTCAGGCACATGTTCCTTGCGATACACATACTGAAGTCAGGAGAGGCGTCGAGCACTTCTCCTTTGGTGATAGGTAGATGGAGGCCTCGATGGCCTCCTTTTTTTCTGGCACTTTGTTGACGGATTCGATCAGTCCTCGAATCCATCCCAACCTTCCTGCCCGATCCCATCGAGTCCGTGCAGAACATGGGTCACCTGGGTGGGATGGACCCAGCGAATGGCACCGTCATCGACGTCTGCAACTTGTAAGAGTGAGTTCAGTTTCGAATGTTTTCCCTTTCCCTCGCAGAAAATCACCTGACCAAGCCACCAGTTCCTTTCGTGATCGACTTTCGGACTGGCAGGAGTCAGATCTCTGACGATTACGAACTGCCCGGGTCTGATCGAGAGGAAGGCTGAAGCCGCATCAATCACGTTTGAGCTGGGTGGCCCCAATGGAGGATAAGTCGGCATTGAAGTACGTTTGTTCTTCTCCTGGTCTAACCCTGGTTGGTCGCCTGAGAAAAGAGTAAAGACACGCACTTCCATGGATGAGCGATGAGCCCTCTGCCGTTACGGAGTCGCTGTTCGACGTCCCAGCGAAGCTTCAAAGATTGGACTTGCCGCCTGGCTCGGCTCGTTGTGAGCCCTTGCGATCCACATGTCATGAAGACGAATGACATCAAGTCCAGATCGCTGAATTTGCATGGTTCTGGGACGCGTTAACAGGCCTCCAGTTCTTGGTTGCAAAGGGCCGTTTTCCAGGCCCTGTCCTGTTCGGCATCAGACCAGTTTTGGGAGAGTGTGCTCAGCAGATCGCGAATCGCATGATTGGAGCATGCCGTGTCCTGGACGAGGCCATCCAGGATCTGCTCGATTTGATCACAGGCTTTGTCGACCAGTTCGAGTTCCTCCTCAACGGGCCAATGCTCCTCCATTGCCAGTGTGGTTTCGTCCATTGGGCTGGGGCGGTCTCAGCTCAACCGATCGTCACCAGGATCTGGAGGTCTGTCGACCCGCATCTCTACCCGTTCGCATGGCATGGAAACGACGTGGTTGCCTGTTGAGCCCTGGCGAACCGCATCGGGATAAGTGATCAGGCGGCTTTGTTGTGACCCTCTGAGAGCTTCCGGTGCGCTTTATCCGCCTTTCGAATGATTTTTTGAGCCTGCTCTCTCGTCAAGCACTCCTCTGCTTTGAGCTTGAGTTTCACAAGTTTGCGATGCTGCTTGTCTGGATTCATCTATCTCACCTCCTTGTTGGTGTCTCAGTGTTCAAAGGCCTTTTAAAGGTTAACGCACGGTTAAGCATTCTCACAGTACAGCTCGTTACCGCTTGAAAAGGCCGTCGTTGTGGATTGTTGGATCATGCAACTCCCAGGGTTTTGGCCCCCTGATCGCGAGCTGTGAATTTCAATCGTGAAGCTTGATGGATGTGCAGGACCCGTTCAGCTTTTGCCCTCTTGTCATGTCTTCGCCATGCTCCATGGCTGGGTTTTCGGCCAATCGCAAGTCGTTCACGGAGAAGCATGGCGTTCAAACGGACGCTGGCTTGCCGGAACGGCACAACGTTGCAGATGCTGGCAGTGGGCTCAGTTTTTTCTGAGTTGATGGGGTGTGCCCAAAAATCGATGACTTGACTCAGCATTTGAAAGCCGGTTTGTCAGCAGAGCCATATTGCTCACCTTGGCACAGTTCTCGATTTTGGGGTTCGTTGATGTTCGCGGAAGTTCGTTGGAAAAAACTTCCTTTCCTTCTCTTGATTAGTTTGAGGAGTCGAAAATCATCGCAAACGCATCTCTGACGTGCCTGGGTAGGCGATGCTTTCGCATTCACTTACATAGGAATGCATCGTGTTGTCTTGTTGCTGGTTACATTCGCTTGTCGTCTGTAAATAGACTTGACGAGTGAACGTTAATCTTTAATGGTTCTATCCATGCCAATTGTAAATGTTTGGCGAAGCAATCGTCACAGCATCGGTTTTTTGAGAGGCCAATATTTACTTAGAGGTTTAAGGAATTTATGGAACTTGCAAATCAAGATCTTTCTGCATATTTAATGATTGCTGTGTTGGCTGCGTTGGTGCTAGGGGCCCTCTTGTATGGGATTTACGCTGCTTTTGGTGCTGGCTCTGCACAGTTCACAGATCAGATTGAAGAGCATTCCCGGCTGCATAAGCTTGGCATTGCACATTCGCATCGAGGCAACGGTCGGGCTGTTGTCCGTGGGGGGCATGTTCATTCAAGCCATGACACAGTTCGTTCTTGAGTGATTCATCTTTTTATGTCTACATCGACTCTTGATTGCCTTGTCTAAGGACGCTATTGCACCTCGATTTCTCAGGCTCTCTCAAGTGATTGAGATGACTGGTGTTGGAAAAACCTTCATTTATACCCATATGGAAAAAGGCAATTTCCCGAAGCAGATTCAAATCAGTGCAAGAACAGTTGTTTGGCTCGAGCAGGATATTATTGAATGGATGCAAGAAAAGATGGTTGATGGCTAAATGCGAATCGTTTGATGTGCTTTGAAGCATATACTTCTTGGATCGGCCACTAGGATTGATACCTTGGATATTAAGGTAGGGTCTTGGAAAGTCTATCCAAATCGCACGTACCGTCTGATCTTGTATTGCTGAGGATGACAATGTCGGAGGTGCTTTAGACGACCTATCGGCTCCTGTTTCTCAAGGATGCTCAGAACCTATTATTCGAAGCGTTTAGCCAGTAATTTGGGCGCTCCTTCGTAGGCCTGAGCCTCAAAGGAAGCCAGAACTGATTCAGCAGAGCTCGAGTAATGAAAGTCTTTCTTGCTTTTCTGGGGATCGTCGGCGTGGTGATCGCAGCAGTGCTGATGTCTCAGAGAGAGTTTTCAGATATCGAGGGCTGTCTTCAAGCATAAACGGTCATTTTAGAAGCGCTTGAGTTGAGGCGTGAGTGAGCGTGAGCGCTTGGCTCAGGGGAGTTGCTTCGCTGCGGACAGTCTGAGTGGAACTGCTGTTGCATTCTTTATGCCTTTGTCTGCATTTTCCATGGTTCAGCTGTGCACAATGGTCGTCTCTTCTTGCTTTGGCTTTCTGGCCCCAGGAAGATAATTTCTTTGTTGCCGATCACAACAGCTCAGGCTTTGATCACCGCCTGTTTGGTTTGATTGTCAGATGCTCAGAAGTGCGATGCTCAATGACAATGGTGTAGCTCTGACGAGTGGCGATTTTCTCTAATGGTTCGTGAATAACTAACCCCGCTCCAAAGATGCAGAGGCCAGAAAAAGCGATTGATATAGGCAGTACCCATGTTGCTGGTGCCTTGGGATGAGCTCGATCCATGCGTTTCCATGCTGATTTTTAGTATTGAAGCTGTTGGCAGCGAACATGAGGATGCAATATGTTGCATTCTCATGTAGCTAGGCTTCACTTTGAATCTCGTTGTGACCGTCTTCTTTTATTCCGAATTTAGTCGATTTAATATGTTTAATTTGATAGAGTTGTTGCGCATAAATTGGGTTAATTTTGAAATCTTTCGTTTTAAGGCTTTGGGCTATTGCTAAGACCGATGTGTCAGGAATTGATTCTTATGAGTTCGAGCATTTGAAGTGTGGAGGTCATCATTCTTCCAACAATGTTCGTTCTTCCGTCTGCGATAGGTCGATGACCTGAAACCATTGCGCCATTGCTTTATTTTGTCGATCACAGAGCATGCATAGGTACACTTTATCAAAAGACCCCAATGGTTTTAGTATGGGATGCCGCCTGTCAAGTCACCACCCTTTGAAAGGCTTGGTGTGGTTCAGCCGAGCCCCATCACCTTTTTGTAGGCAGGTCTTTGGTTTGTTGCTTCGATCAATGAATTGATTTTGGGATAGATGCTTAGATCTTCATTGGGAAAAAATAGCTTGATGTAGGCGAGATAGGCCGTCACCGCACAATCTGCAGCACCCCAATGCTGGTTCACCAGGAAGCCTTCAGACAGTTGCTTGTTCAGTTGCTTCAGCAATCTTGGCAACACTTTTACTTTCTGATCGGGAACAAAAATTGCAAATGCCAGAGTCGAATTGGCAAAATGAGTCCACTGGCTGATCAGAGAACGTTCATAGGCGCTTGTTGCTTCTCCTCCGTGGTGTTCGGCGAGGTGAAGCAGAATGGCACCTGATTCAAACAAAGTGGTTGCTCTTCCCTCTGAATCCACGACCGAGTCATCGCGCATCGCCGGAAGTTTCCCGAAAGGGTTAACCGATAGGAAATCGGCTTGCAAGTTCTGGCCGGAAGCCAGAACCACTTCAACCAGGTCGTAGGGAATACCTTTTTCCTCAAGGTACCAGCGTGGCATTGATGCTCGGGTTTGTGGTCCTCCATAAATTGTGATGGTCATTGTTGGCTAGGCCTCATTGCGCTTTATGGTGTCGTCTGCAATCACAGTGTTTGATGCTGCCCATTGCAGATTCCTTTATAGCCAGGCACGCTCAACGATCGGCAGGTCTGTGCGGGATGACATCTTTCTTTTGATTCTGCCGAGCATTAACTCTGGACACATTCAGAACATGTTTCTATGAATCGTAAGTGCTTAGAATGAATTCTATTTGTTTGGGACGATTTTGACTATTATGACATCGCAGACATTGACAAGAAGAGGCGATGCCAAGCAAAAAAGTTTGGAAGAGTGCGTGTAGCTCAGCTCTTTGGATTAATCGAATTAATGATCGCATCGAATGGGAATACTATCGAAAGCAACACTCTGGTGGAGAAATTAATATCATCAAAGCTGGAGAATGTAATTTGGTTGAGTTTTTCAGAAATTGGTCGCCGAGTGACGTCTCAGATTTAGGTTTGATTAGGCTCTCTGATTTGGTCATTAAATCAATGGGTGACCAGAAATTGTATGAATACAACGTTTCGGCTAATCGAGATTTTATGCATAAGGTCAGGGGGAGAATTTATCGTCGTCTAGAGCCGCGTATGTATGACGAATGGCTGAAGATCAAAGTGATTAATCCTGGAGTTGCGATCAATCAATGAAGCGGATGCTACTTTGATATTCATGCTTGCTCAGCTTTTGATTGGCTTGTTTTCAACTCAATGACACGCGATGATGAGTTGGTTTTCTAGACTACTGCTTCAAATCTCATTTTTGTGTTCATTCAAGGGTGGACTGATACCCAAAAATGTTTAGCATTTGATTTCGTACAATCGCTGCGATTTTTAAAGCAGGTAGCAGTCGTTTTTGCTGAGCTGGGCTTTTGTTCATCACATATTCGATATCTTGAATTACCATGTGAATCATGTTCACTGCAAGAATGCATTGCGCATCCTCGCAGTGGCTTTGTCTTGTATCAGTGTACAATGCAACAACTTCTTTGATGTATTCGATGAAAACCATCTTTGAATGATCCTTGGCAAACACATCTTCATCTTTCCAGCCCAAATATTGAACTAGAAGCTTGCAATTGCTCAGAGTAGAGAGTTTCTCATCATTTTCCTGGATTTGTGTTTTGATAAAATGGTAAATATTTGAAATGCAATACTGCATCCCGTAGACAAGGCTGTCTTGACGCTCTAAATCGCTTTGCACTCTAGACCATACAATTCGTGCGATTCGATCGTCCGGTGTCATTCTCGATAGTTTTGCTAATTCAATTGATCGATTCGCTAGCTCTTCATTCAAATCACGATTCATGATGGTAGATTAATGGATAAGAGTCTTTCGTAAACACTGCGTGTTTAAGCCATGCCTAGAATTCTAACTTGCTTCAGTTGTGAATCCTTCAACGATAACCTTTTATGAGCCTTTGTGCTGACCTTTCTTGTTTGATCGATGCTTTCAAGTTAATCATCGTCTGAGTCGGATTTTGTCTATTTGAAATCCTTGAAGACCCTGTCAGCCATGACTTGCCACCTTCTGCAGCGTGCACTGAAGGACATTATTGAGTCAGTGGATCGACTTTTCTGAGTCATCTCAACCTTAAAATGCTGTGTACCTTCTTGTACATGAGTGCAAACGCCCTGTTTTGGTCTCGGCTATTAACGATTCGCGACCGGTTCCGTTGAAATGCTGACAGAGCAATGCATCCTGGCTAGCAAACAAAGGATAGACATAAAGCTCAATGGATTTCGGTCAGCTGTCAGGTCTCGTTTTGGTGATCGTTGGAGCAGTCCTCTTTGTGACTGCTGTACAGCTTTATAGCTTCTGGGCCAGCGAAGCTGTACTGGCCGCAGTTAGAAAGTGGTTGGACGACAATCTTGAGCCCTTGAAGCGCTCGATACCAGGTTTTTCCCTTGGACGTCGCAAAGCTGCATAACGCTGATCCAGTTGATGAAACGACGCAGTCCCCAGTTTTTTATCTTCACGGCCGTTTCGCTCGACTTTTGCCGATTAGATCAGCTGATGCGTTGATTTGACCTGCACCGCTCGTGTCAATGTCATCGCTGTGGTTTTCTTGGAGCCCGCTCGAGAAAGAGTTCATCCATTCATCATGGCTTGTTATTGAAGCTTTCCATGAAGTTTTGAATGACAGTGACTCTGTCGACCTCAGGGCAATTTTGAGCCATGCCATCAGCCAATCCAAACATCAATGCATAGACAAAGTATTCGCCCATTTGATTAGTGAAATTATTATTTTCTTTCAGGCCATTGGAAATCAAGACGTTTTCTAGTTTTTGATCATCTCTTGTGTCAAGCTTCCCTTTGCCCATGCATAGTTCTGGCACCTTTCCGCTGGCAAATTCAGACGCTGCCTTGTTGAGTTGTTGATTGCTCATGGCCTGTGCAGCATTCAGTGTCGTCGTGACCAACGCTGAGAGTGTTAAAAACGCTAGTCGTGAAATCATCCGATGCATCATGATCCAATAATGATTCGCCATCAAAGAACAGTTGGTTGAGTTTGTCTATTTCTTGTGCTATTTGAGTCCACATCTGGCTTTATTGATTTGATGGTAAGCGTTGTTCCATGACTTCTGTAAGGCGTGTAATAGCTGATGTCAGCTGTACCTGAGGGTCCGGTTTTGAAGTGCTGACGACTTCTTCTTTGCGCTTCATTTTTTCAACGATCCTGACGACAACGAAGCAGACGAAAGCAATAACAATAAAGTTGATGGATGCAACGATGATTGAGCCTCCTGGTAATTGAGCCAATGAGTCAACATTTGCTTTTTTTAATGCCGGTTCTAGTGCATTCGTCATGATCAACCGAACTGTTGAGTCAACCACTTTCCCGAATGCCCCTGCAATAATGACAGCAACCGCTAAGTCAACAACGTTGCCTTTATTGATAAAGGCTTTGAAATCTGCAAAAAAAGTGCTTTTTCTTGCCATGCTGAGATGATTGTCTGTCTGTTGTCTAGCTACGGATTTTAAAAAGGTCCATTCACGATGCTGTTGGCTCGTACTGTTCTTTGATTTTTCGTTTTTGGATCAGGCTTCTGCTCTTGTTGTATTTTTTGCCCTTTGAAGCATTTGTTCCGTTGGATGGTCCTTGCAAGCATCATGATTGAATGAGAGATGCCTTTTCAAGCCATCTCTCGAAGTTCCGGTTTCGGCATGCTTGCAGAACAGAATCTTTGTTACGATCTTGGCTAAGAACTCATCACTTCCCTCAGCAGTTGGCAGGCGCATTTTTAAAAAACGTGTTCTGCCTCTTCTAGGCCTTTTCATTTCCTAGTCATCAACAAATCATTAAATCCCATCAATGTTGTTTTCTTCAGGATTGATTCACTGTTTTTGAGTCAGCAGTGCTCATTTTTTGGGGTAGATTTGATCTAGAAACAAGGCTGTCTCTTCAACTTCCAGCATTAAATCGTCCATGGACATGATCAGTGTCCATGCAGCAATTGCTGCTTCTTGATCAGCTCTGTAAATGGCCATGAGTCGCTTTTTCCATTGTTCCGGTTGCGAGTCATAGTTTGCTTTGAAATCGTAAAAGCTTGGTCTCATGGTGTCCATTTTGTTTCGATTGAGTGGATAACACGTCGGTTTAACAACACATGAGTGGCTTAATACCAATCACCGTATCATTCTGCCCATGCTTTGCTTCCCCTTTGTCTGCATAGCCTTTGACCGTGAGGCGCACTGATCGTTGATGCTGTTTGGCTGAGTTTTCTAGGCATCACTTCACTTCATCCCCTCATTCCTTAGTTCTGTCAGGCTGCCAAGCACCAAACCAGAGTTAATTGAGTCATTTAATGTGATTAAAAACTCTTTCTTTTCTGCCAGATCTACGATGTAACCTTTGCATGTGGATGTCTTGATCTGCAGACTTTGATCAGCTCGTCCTTTTTCTGAAAATGCTTTGAGTTGTTCTTCGGACACGAGTGATGTTTGTGTCTTGATTCTAATCGTCAAGTCTTTTGATGTGAGTGCAGCTCCCTTTCGATCTAGCGCCTCTCCTGCGTAGGTCTGCTTCGTTGACACCTCAGCAATCGGACGGGTTCCCAACGAGTTAACGGTTGACGGGTGCTGTTTCAGTGATCCAGTGAACTTGGTGTTGTTCTGCACTCTCTCTGCGTGCAAGTACCAGCATCGGTACTGTCGTGACACCCCTTTCAATTCGGCTTCGGTAAAGGCTGACAAGTTGGCGATAGCGTCGTGACGTCCAACCATGGTCTGTCCCTTCTTGGCTACGCCAGTACGCATGAAGAGCTCTTTGGCAGTCTTCCATTCCAAACTCCTGCCAACAGGTCTGCTGCGCTAACAGTGGATCGATTCCCTCTTTCATCAGTAGCCGGTAATGCACCAGCTCAGGGGCTTCCTCGCGTCCATCCGGAGGAAGCTGACGCATCAGCTGGCTGAGTCGGATGCGGTCCAGTCGCAGCCAACACCGATCTCTCAGCAGCACCGGGAGCTCCCAGGACCATGCTTTGGCCGTTTTGACATCTTTGAGCACATCGCGCAATCCAAGTCGCTGGCTTTCGGTGAGATCTGCCAGAGGCTGAGTGTTCGAGGTCAACTGGTGTTCCCCGGCTTGTCTCCTCATGATGATGTCTGGGTTGTTCGGATTCATGTGGCGTCAGAGCACACCACGGTGTGAATCATTCGACCATCGCGACGAGCTGCTCATGTTCCTAAGCGGCTGAGCGCCCACGACGGGGAGGGCCAAGTCAGGGGCGCCCCGCTGAATTTGAGGACACCTGCGATTTCTATGTGTAACTTTTGATGGAGGTCTGAAGGAAGATCATGGCTTTTGAAGCGAAGGACAAGACTGAGAGGTTCATGGATGCCGCCAAGGAGCGCGCCAGGGCTGCGATGCATGAGACTTCTCCGAAGCTCACATCCCTTGAAAAAGGCATGCTCAAGGCTTTGAAAAGTCGTCAGCGCCCCGTCAAGCACAACAGAAAGACCACTGTCTGAGGCTGATCAGCAAGCCTGTTGACTGGGCTTGCCATCGCTCAATCCTGCATCCCTGGGATGGCGGTTGTGCTTTCCGCTTCCCATGTTGGGATTCAGCTTCAAAAGGCTTCGCTGCCGCTTCCTTGATAGTCCCTACCCCTTGGAGTTGATTCAGCTGCTTCGAATGGAGTTAGCTCCTGGAAGGCAGGTCGTGAGTGATATGGCGATGCATCCCAGAGAAAAGCCGGTTGTATGGATTGCATCGCCTTCCCGGGCAGGCAATTCCAGGGGCTGTGGCCACTACTTGCGTTCAATCATGGCCGATGCGCTGGCTCACTCTCAGGGGTGTGTTGTGCCGTTGCTTCATGTTGGAGAAACGCCTGAACCTTCCTTGATCTGAATTCCATGCTTTTAAACAGGAATTGCAGCGTCAATCGTCCAGCCTTGATTCCTGAGCCGCTTGGCTTCGCTTGAAGCCTTTCCCGTGGGCACCTCAACAAGACGGAATCCTTCTGCCTTGGTGCAATAGAGCCTGGTGTGTCCGATCACAGCAACTGCCCTCCCATTCGCGATAAAGCCAACTTGCTGCCATCCTTTCCTGAGCGAAAGGTCACGAAACCGAACCCCTGAGTGCGGCTCTCCCACCCCGCGAGCCAGAGTTGGCTCCATCGTGTTGTCAAAGCATCTGGTGAGTCTTGCCTGCGTCAAGGCTCAGGTGTTTCGAGAAGTCCCCAAAGAGAGGATGCAATTGCTGGGAGGAAGATCGTTAACTCTGGGCGTCGAGCTGGCGACTTCAGATGGCTGTCGTTGTGCTGAGCTGTTCCGGTGAGTCTTCACTCTTTAAAGTTTTGATCCAGGGATGGATCACCAAGGTGGATTGTCTTGTCATTCATTTATCTCAGGTTGCTTGGGTCATGGGACTCGAGCTCTGATGGTTGTCACTTTCTAAAGCTTGGTGTACTCAGCAACATCAATTCCACTTCAAAGTACTGTTGTTTTGTCTTTCGCTTGCTTCAAGAAATCGATTCAATGCAAGCAGGCTTCAGAAGTATTGTTGTCATCACCTAATTGATGCATGGCATTAAGGCCTTGATTCCTCTTTGGCAGTATTTTTCCTGAGCGTAAAATTGATTCCCTTCCCTCTCCTTCTGTCGCCTGTTGAAACGATTGTTCTGCATTGGAATCCGTATTCCTACAATGCTCTTGAAAAGCGTTTAGAGGCTGAAAAATTCTCATTGGAGCGACTGCCAAGTCGGCCACGCTTTAGTGCTTATCAGCAAGGCAAGATGCTGTCGGTGCATCCTTCATTGCGCTGCGCAAACCATGGTATGGCTCGCCTTCCTCGGCAGTGTATTCGCTTCATTCGGGGTCTCATTGAATATTACAAACCCGAGCGTCTTTTCGCTCTTCAGACGGGAGGGGCTTTGAAGGGAAAATCTGTCAAGATCAATAGCATTTATCGCATCACAGAAATTCAGTTTCAAGAGACCTGCCTTCCTGTCAAAAGATCTGGTGTTGATGGTCCATCTCCTGCGATGATGTTCTACAGCCTCGACTGGGTCAGTAGCGGACTAGGGACGCCAGTGTGTCGACAACGGCCTGTTCTTCTGTCATCCAACTCTCTTTCTATACCCTGGCTTCAGCGGGAGGGTCTGATTGATCCGTTGAAACGTGTTGAGATTTTGATCGCTGTCACCGATATCGATGGAAGCGATGCAGTGAAGTCTCGTCTTCAGTACAAAATCAATAAAAATATAGCTGCAGATGCTCTGGTGTCTCTGCTCTGGGATCAACTTGGTCTTTGACTTGCAAGTTTCTGTTTGGCTGGTTCTTGTCTGTTTGTCTCGTTGATTGCTAGATTGGCGAATGGTTAGGGTTGAGCTTGTATTGGCCATGGGCATCAGTGCTCGATGAATTACTCATCGAAGTTCCGACCTAAGATTGAGCAATCAACCGATCAATGATGCATCAATTATCCATCGCTCTGCTTTTGCTAGGGCTAGCAGGATGTAGCTATCCATCAAAGGAGCAAGCCCAGGAGGCCTGTAATGAGTGGAGAGCAAAGCAAAGTCATGTCACGATTCGAAGCTACCGAGACGAGCAGCCGCTTCAGCCAGCCAATCGGCAGAAAGAGCTAGAGCTGACTTTGAAAGAGATTGAGGCAGAGGATCTCAGTGCTTATCGAGATGCCGATCAATTTCGAGCGCAAACGAAGGCATTTCAGATTGACTTCCACGAGCAGCTAAAACAAGAGGATCAGCAGAGTCGTCAATTAACTGATCATCAAGTCGCTGCTCGCTGGTGTACAGAAGACAGGTCTAACCAGCAGGTTCTCGGTTATGAAAATAGGACGGTCATTGCTCATGCCTGGCAGAACAAGCAGGGAATGAAAGGGAAGGGAGTGGTCGCTAAGCATTTTCGTTATTAAATCCATTTGAAGATCAAAGATCAATCGGTCAGTGTTGAATTGACTATTTGTCGAGTAGGAGTCAGTCGCTTGTTTTTTTATGAGTCAGTCAAATTGCCTTTAATCGTTCTGCTACCTAGCGCGAGTAGGGATCCAAGCAATAGGCCGAACAGGTTCGCGACAAAATCAAGCCATTCTCCGTAACGATTGACATAGGGTTGAATGAGTTCAATGAGGCCGCTGAAAACAGCGAAGAGGATGATGATGGTTTCCCATCCCGCTGGTCTTCGCAGTGATGCAGGGTAAGCCAGTGCTGTATATGCAATCAGATGATGAGTCTTGTCGGAACCAGGGGCTTCAGGTAGCTCTTTGAGCGGAGCCAAGGAAAGGACTGTGATGCCAGCCAAAATCATGATGCTGATGGCAAGCCAATGCTTGTTGATAAAGTTGATTGCATGCACCTTCATCATTGCGCGAGGCTAGTTCATTCAGTTTGTAGGGGCAATCGCTTGCATCAATTTTTTAGTGCACTGCTGCTTGCCTTCGTCCTTTGAGTGATTGTAAGTCAATTTTTTATCGTCATTGACTTGAGAACATTGTGCTCACCTCAGTTGGCTTGTTGGTAGCCTTCATCTAATGACCGAACCTTTTATGAATCAGCTATTCGCGGAAATTGTAAGAATTGCTGGTCTTGCCATTTGTTTGCAGTTGTATGGGCTTGTTCATACTCTTGCTGCTAACTACGGCACTGACGAAAATAAGGCAAAAAAAATTGAGAGGGATGGGTTTTTCTCAAGTCATACTTGGAAAGTCGCGTTAGGAGGCGCGGTCTTCTTGTGGGTCCTGATGTACAACTGGGGTAAAACCTGTCTGAAGGCTTAGGTCCTTGTTGGTGCTGCTTTAAGACGATCCACGTTTTTTGAGTTTTCCTGATTCCTTGTTGCCCGTGAAACCTTTCTTTCTTTTTGGTGCTTTGTTTTTGTCCTCTTCTGGTGTTTGGGCTGAAGGCTATCTTCATTTGAACTGCGAAGTTGAAGTCACGAACACAAAAACTGATTTGCTGACAAAGAAGATTTTGGAAGAAAATGTCAAGTCCGGGTCAATTGTTTTCAAGGTTGATCTTGAAAATCAGAGGAGCATGGGTGCTGGTTCAGGCACCTGGGAGGACATTCAGATTGTTGACGGTGTTATAAGAGACGTGCGTACAGGCGAAATTGATGGATTTAAATTTGAAGCGAAGCGTGCTGTTTGGATTCAGCCGCCGGGAAAGTTTACCGTCAATACGCTTGCTTTGAATGACACGATTTCAGTTGCCATTGATACCGATGGTGAGTGTTCGGAGATCGATGCTTTGGTCTTTGATGAAGCAAGGTAATTAACTTATTTTTCTGACTAGATTTTTTGTTTCTCCAGGCCTCGATCGGAAGCTGCAATCGAAGTAAGTTGCGCTGTTGCTCCACCTCACTCAGAACATGGCCTGTGGTTGGCTGTTTGTGATCAGCGTCTCTGACTGCGTGGTCTTCCGGTTTTAATGTCCAGTCACCGTGCTCATCTGCAAATGCAGACACCCACTGCTCGTCGAGCGTTGTTTGCCTTCGCCGCCTCAGCCACGGCACAGACCCAGGATCGGACTGCATGAGTACTAGCTCACTGCGATCGAACTGGTCATGACGACTGTTATTGCTGTCAGTCGAACCCAGAGCGGCGTCATGATCTGTCGATGCCAATCGCTACCAACTTGCCGGCTCCTCAGGCTAATCGCCAGTCTGGACTGATGTCATGGGGAGACCGTCTATGGCTTGATCGTCATTCATGGAAAAATGCATGACGTCCAATGACCTCAAATCGTGGAGGAGTGATGTCGCAAAAGTACCCTGTCATTGCTTTAGTGGCTTTGCTGGTCTGCGCACCACTTCTATTGCTCTCGCGAGCTCAGGCTGCAGTTCCGAAAACGTTCTCTCTTGATTGCGAGGACGGTACGTTGATTCGGGTGACGGAGCTGTCTGTTCAATCGACCTATCGCAATCCACTCGGCGATCGCATAGAAGTTCGCTTGATGAATCCGCAGACTGGAACTTCTCAATACCGGCTTTCAGCAGCATTCCCAGGAGATTTCGGCGGACGCTGGGTTTATAGGAGCTCTGCAGGACCAAACTTCAGTCTCCTCCTCTCAGGTCAATCATTAATTTGGTATCTGGAATTTGATGGACAGCCATCAATTCGTTGTGCCCGTGATGCATCCGGTCTTTGATGAGAACGTGCTTCTAAGCATGAATTGCCGCAAACGTAGGCCTGTTCAATCTGGCATGACTCCAAATCGCAGACTCGCTGTGGGTTGATGCGGAGGAGTGAGGGCTATGCGCTGATCACCCCACCTTGCTTGTCTTTCTGCTGTTTCCAGCGGATCGGTCTGCAGAGATTCAACCAGCAGTGATTCAGATTCTGACCTGGCTCGAGGCCGTTAGGCCAGTTTTGTATTCCGTGATGCTTTGTCACTTAGCGAGTGCAATCTGTGGGACCATGCCGAAATTTGAAGGAAACACTTCTTGGCTCGATGGCTTTATCAGGGTTTCACTGACGCACCTAAAATATTGAAAACTCGCCTGCTACGCCCACCCAGAACTGATGAGTGGTCTGGGTGGGCAAAAAGACACTATTTGACTTCAAGAATATTTATTGTCGGATTGTAGCCTTTTTCTTTGTTGCTCACCATTTTGCTGGGGCCGTAATGGCGCATAACGACGTTAAATTTGCCTGTTGTGTTGCCTTCACGAATTGGGATGTTATTAGGCTGCCCATCACACCCATATCGCACAGTGTAAGTGCCATCCGAATTTTTTTCGGGATTCATCTCGCTTGATATATTTGCAATATCATTAAAGATATAGCCATCTCCGTTGTAAACCGTGGCAGACCAAAAGTCTCTTGCTTCTGGGTCTACGAAGTTCATTTCATAGCACCCTGTAGAACTCATGTATTTGCTTGTTTGGTAAATATTGTCCTGAACCATTGCTCCTCCCCATCCACCAGCGGCACCGACGAAGTTCCAATAAGGAGTCTGCCCACTTTCCTTGTTCCCATATGCCTTTGACTGGTCGTAGCCAGCAGCAAAAATTGCATTACCAGCAGCTGCTACTTTGCTGAATGATGCGTTATCCCATTCCTTCACAACAAATGGATCCGAGCTATTCGTCTCTGTCTTTAAGTTTCGTCGTGCCTGGTCATCCAAGGTCCTAACAACAATAAATGCATGCTTTGTCTTAGCAGTGAGCTTATGCCTGCCAGAGCCATAGATCATCGGCTGGGTTTCATGATTTTCGTCTACCACCTGCACCGAAATATATTGGTCAGTTTCGGGAATGGTGATGTAGATGTCTCCAGTCATGTCGAAGATGCCTGTTGAGTAATAAGTATCTCTATTCATGCGAACCACAAACTGCTTAGAAGGATCGCTTGGTGCCACTGGCATTTCCAAGAATTTATTCACCCCTCCGGTGTTGTTTATGATTGCGTCAAACCGAAGATTTGAGTAGGCTTGGGGAAAATTGTCTTCCGTGACAATGATTCCGGATGATGCATCGGCAAGGTGTTTGCCCTCGATAACATTTGACCCTTTTTGGTGAACATGTGGTGCTGAAATCTCCTTCGTTTTTGCTTCAACTCCAGCTGGATGATGACTGGCTTGAGCCATAGACCCTACGCAGAGTGCGCTCAGTGGCGTGAGTAGTGCGAGAGGAAGAATTCGGACCACAACAAATATGAGACTATCAACAACCTATACACACAATTGAGACTGAGCAGCCAAGGCTGCTCCCGTTTGTGCGGACTATTCACCGAATTGCTTGCGAGGAGGTGACCCGGCTTCTTGCTCAGCCTCTACTTCTGCAGAAATGCGGGAAGAACCTTGGTTTCCCTCATGGTTGCCCCTCGTGACTTGAATTCTGCGTTGATCTGGGCGTTTCTCGAAATGGAATGCGAGCTGCACCAGTTTTCTTCGGACCGATCAACAGTCTCATGAGCACTCGGTGTTTCGTTTGGTGATCAGACGATTTCTTCAGGTTACGCAGAGCCCCAGCATGGATCGCCCAGAGGTCGAGCGCTACTCATCGAAGAACGGCGGCACCTGGCTTCTGAACCCCTAGGACTGCAAGGTCTGTAGCGTCAGGAACGACATGCCAACCTTGATGGTCAGAGCTCTGCGCTGATGACTTTGAACGATTCTGCGTCACGTCCACGTCTTAACGCGTTGACTGGCGCTCGTGGTCCGGCGGCGCTGATGGTGTTCACACAGCACGCTGGTGAGGCTGGTTTCTGCCCTTTGTTTTATCTCTCTTCAATCGCTGTTTCGTTTTTCTTCGTGCTGTCGGGCTTTGTCTTGGCGTATGTCTACGCGGAGAAATCAGATTTGGGAGTTCGCTTTTATCGCGCTCGCTTTGCTCGCATCTGGCCAGCCACGATCCTTTCAACATTGCTCGTGCTATTAATCCTGCCGCGAAATTATTATTTGCCTCTGCACTTGCCTGATTGGAGCACCGGTTGGATTTTATTGGTAGTTGTTTTAATGCTTCAGTCTCTTGTTCCAATTCCCGACTGGTATTGGGCTTTCAATGCAGTGACTTGGAGTATCTCTGTTGAATGGTGCTTTTATTTGGCTTTTCCTCTGTTGAATCGTGGAATTAGATCATTCACTAACGTAACGTGGTTGCTGGTAGCTGCTTTGGGAGCGATACTCACATATTTTGCAATTCAGCTTCAGGTACCATCTTTTGATGCTACAGCTCTTTCTCAGCCGACATGGAATGGGATGGTCTATATCAACCCAGCGTCGAGGTTATTTGAGTTTGTTGCTGGAATCTTTGCTGGTCAGCTTTGGCTTAATCCAGCTTGGAAGATACGGCTTGATTCGATATTCGATCGTGCTAAACAGATTAGCCATTCCTTGGGTGAATCATGCTTAGAGGTATTCATATTGATTGGCTTGGTATCGGTATTGTGGCTTAATCCAATTTACTCGCTTGGCTCGAATATTGTCCCGCCATTGCGGTTGCTGTTGTATCAATGGTTTTCATCAATTGTGCTCGTGGCGATTGTTTTGGTGTTTGCTGCTTGTCGTGGATTTGTGGGGAAGACTATCCTGTCTCATCCGGCAATGATTAGGCTTGGAGAGTTGAGCTTTGGGGTTTATCTATTCCATCAGCCATTATTGAGCTGGCTAAGGATGCAAAGAAATAACCCTACACTTCAGTCTACCCTGTTTGAAGCAATCCCCGATTGGTGTTATTTTCCGGTTGTATTGGCTGTGACATTGATCCTGTCTTGGCTTAGTCATGACTGGTTCGAAACACCAGCGCGACGTCTTTTAAAGGGACGATAAGTCTGAATTCTTATTCAAGTCCTTTTGATGATAGCTTCTTTTGCTGATTATTAGGTTTGGTTTTAATTCCTAACCAGACTCTGAATCTTCTGTCGCAATGTCATGCATTTGTGATTTGAGTTGAATCTCCCAGTGGTTCATGGCTATGTGCCGAAGCAGGGATGGTTGGGTTATGAGCGCATAGGAAGGCAAGGTTTGTCGTTTCCAACCGCGACTCGCCTACGGCACTTGCCAATGGCTTGTGTCACCGAAGGATGCTTCACTTTCACGCCATCGACGCTGCGGAAGCCGTACTGACACAGGCATTAAACCTGTGATCAAGATCACTGTCCTCATGGATCCAGGTCATCGCGTCAGGCGTGGAATTCGGAGATGGTGTGTGCATCGAGATGGAACAACCCTCCATCGCATTTCAGACACCAAAAATCATGGCAATCGCTACTAAAACTCATGTCGACCTCCAGCAGTCTGCGCAGACTGACCGACCAGAAATTCTTGCCTCAAGTCGACGTGATGTTGTGGCTTCAAGCCCGATCAATGAGTCCAACTTTGGCTTTCAAGACTTAAGCCCTGTCTTGGATTCATTGCTGAATGCAGGTGATTTGAGTGTCAATACCAGACTGATGGAAATTTCCGGCATCAATGAGGTACTGCAAAATGGCATTGATATTGATCGAATGACTGGGATTGGCTTTCATCAGAATTTATATGTGCAGGATGATTGGTCTGCTGCTGCCATGGATCTATTTGTACAGGATGTGAATGATGGCATGATCGGCGGGTTTCACTGGTCTGATTTTGCTGAGTTTGGAGCTGCCGGTAACTTGTATAAGGCCAGTGGTGTCGTCGTTGAAGTTTATGAATGCACCAGTAAGGGAATGACTAATGCCTGGAATCAAAAGGAGGAACAGTTCAAGCAAACAGGTGAAAACTATGACTTGAATGGGGATGGGTATAGCGGAGATGCTCCAACTGGCGATGGATGTGATGGCAAGGTGAGCCTTTTTGATTCAGCTTTGCAGGCATTCAAAGATTGGTGGAATGGTGATGGAGGCGATAATGATTCAGATCAAGGCAGTGAATCTGATCCTGATGGCTGCTTCGATATGCCTTGGCTGAACGAGCAGTGCTTTTCACTTGGCTCTGCCGTTGAAAATGATGGGCAGGGCGTTATGGATTGCTTCAGCCAAATGCCAATGTCTGCCTTTGGCTATGCCCAACAAGCCCCTTCATTCCAAAGCATGCTAATGGTGTAAGTTCATTTAAATCTCTGCACATCCTCCCGCCATGAGCGGGTTTTTTGCTTTTCAATTCATCGTTATTGAGGGCTGGAAAACGATGCAGGAATCAGGCGGTTTGAAGCGTTGACCTCTTTGATGATGAGATGACATATGTGCACTCAGCATCGCAGCAGTGGAAAAGATGGCATCATGCACGCACTGACGTCAGCCCATGCTTCGCCGCTTTTCGATTGGACTTCTTGCTTCTGTTGTTGCAGTAGCCCCGCTTCCTCTGCAAGCACAGGACGGCAATGCTGATGACCTGGGCGATGGAATGAGCATCAACCTCAAGGAGGCGGTCAAGTTCAACTGGGGTTTCCAGGGTGCATTGCAGGATGCTGGAGTGACAAATCGAATCGGCGCTGGTTTTTTCTACCCTTTTGATGTCAAGCCAAGTACGATGTGGTTTCTGGATAGTAGGTTTGACCTTAATTTAGGAGATTACAATACTACTCCTGAATATCTCAGTTCCAGTATTAATGACGTGCAGGTGCAGGGAGTTTCAATATCAACGTCAACTCGGGTCGGGTATCGATGGATTGATCATCATTTAAACCGTGGTTTTGGTATATCGGCTGGATATGACAGCAGGCCCTTAATCGCCGGCTTTCCGATGGATGAATTCATCAAAGAAGCAACAGCCTATCGGGCAGGTCCGCAGACACAGTTCTTCCAGCAGCTAGCGGTTAGCGCAGTATCGGCAGGGGAAAAATCGAAAGTTTCGGCGTACGGTTTATTCCCAATTGGTGAGTATGGAATTGGGTCTAACAAGGTCGCAAGTATTTATGGGTTCTACGGTGCATCGCCACTGATGACTACTGGAGTCGACATTGAATACGAGGTATTGCCATCGATCAAGTTGTTAGCCGGTTTGTACTATCAATCGAATGAATCAGAGCCACCACTCTATGTCGACCCAGTTTCTGGAGTCGGATTCAAAGCTCAAATTGCTGGAGATATCAGTGGCTATTCCAGTATCTATGCCAGGATGACACGCGACTTGAATTTTAAGACAAGGTATTCAGCTGGGTTTACTGTGAGATTTGCCACGGGCAATGGTCAAAAAAATAAAAACGGACTTGCGAATTTTGCCAACTCTTCTCCTGACTATAGATACGTAAGGGTTAACTGTTCTGAGGCCAACCCAAGTCGTGCAGAAGATGAGCAGTGTGGTGATTAATTGTTCTGTCTATTCACATCGTCTTCTCTGCGGATCAATCGATTGCTAATTGGGATTGAATCACGTTGCCGATTTCGGTGATATGGCTTGTTATTGATTTAATCACTGCCCAATCATGCTTGGTGTGGTTCCAGGGTCTATCGCTGTTTGCAGGTTGTCTGCTTCCAGCAGCCGCACGCCTCCACCGGTGTGAGTGTGAATTTTACGCGCCCATTGTCTTTGGGTGCAGTCGGGCCATTGATTTCTCTGCACTGTGGTCTTCGCATGAACAGGCAGGGGATAGTCCATGAATGAAGACTGTCTCCGCTTCGTTGGCCTCTGTGTGTCGCTCGAGGGGCACGCCTGGTTGATGAGCAATTCTTGAGCGAACGTCTGCAGTTTTAAGAATTAAATGCCAACGCAGTATGCTCAGCTCGTCGTATTCGTATCGCTCCCGTGACGTGTCTGCTTTTAGTTGACGCTTCATTGTTAGCGAGACGTTTAACCGAGATTCATCATGAAGAGATGGTCGTTAGTCGTGGCCGCCTGCGTTGGTTTGATGGGGCCTCTTCCAGCCCTTGCACAGTCTTGTGATAAACAACCCACAGCTCGGGCTCTTATTGCTCCATGGAATGCTGCCGACCAGGAATTCCTTGGAGGACGCACATCGGTCAGCTACTTCTTTGAAATGCGGCGACGTCGCTATCAAGTTGTCTACGGTAATGACAAGGGAGAAATGATTCCCGGATCCCCATGGGAAATTTTCGAGTCCGACCCCTTGTATGACGAAGAAAGAGCTCTCGGCATCGAGCTGATCAAGGCCACAGATCGGTTGATCAGCCTTGATTTCAGGGAAGTTCAGCGTGCCGAAGATGCTGACATGGTGATTGTTGGCTACTGCAAGAAGAACGACGATAAAGAGGGTGCTATGACTCAGAACGTCGAAGGCACTCAATATTTTTTGATCCTGAATGGATGTATGGGAATTGCCACCGGACAAGAAGATCCCGTGTGGCTCTTTCTGCATGAATTCGGCCACGCCCTAGGCCTTGAACACCCCTTCGCTGATGATGATGGCGATTGTCTTTATGACAACCAGCCGTTCTCAAATGCCTCTGCTCATGCTGGGGTGACGGTGATGGCCTACAAGCCACGGCCCGGTGGTCCTCCTCAGTTTTTTACTGATTACGACATTGCTGTTCTGAGGAGAATTTGGGGTCCCGAATAAGGGAACTACTGGCGTGATTCATGCGGTAAGAAGTCGATCAGAAACTGCCGAAGTTTCAGTAATGACCTGCTAGCTGCGCATGACCAGTGGGTTGTTGTCGAGATCAGGTCATAATGTGTTATCGCCATCGAGATATTGGAGTCAATGCGGAAACCAGATGGCTGGAAGCGTTGCGTGCCTTTTTTGGTTAACACCACTGCAGAGCCTTAGTGCAGACCTCGAGAGGTTCTGTTGAGCATCTGGTGAGTGGGGCAGAAAACAGTGACTGAATGGGCTTAGCTCATTCGCCAGTCGGTGACGCTATGGCTCCAGGGCTAAGAAGCCTGTCTATGAATGACGCCCCCTGATGAATTCGAACCATCAACCGACTGCCTTAGAAGCAGTTGGTCTTTCCATTGGATCGAGACCACCACTGAGTCATTGTTTGCAGCGCCGGTGAGCTTCATCGTTCTCAGCCATTGAATGGTGTTTGGCTCAAATATCGAGAGCAGGAAAAGGTGCTTCTCAATCTCGATTGATTCGATTAACCAATTCCCAGCAAAGCCGGCTGGCGTCCCAGCTGTATGCGCTTGTTATGCGCGAATGTGGGCTTTTCTTTCTTGTTTAGCCTCTTGTAAAATCTTGACCCCACCGCTCACGATCACAGAGGAGATAATTGCGCCCACAATCAGATCGGGGAATCTGTTCCCAAGCAACCACACTAGGAGTCCAGACACGATAACGCCTAAATTAGCGATGACATCGTTTGTGGAGAAGATCCATGATGCGCGCATGTGTACGCCCGAATTACGATGGCCTGATATAAGTGATAGACAGTAAATATTAGCGACGAGAGCTACAACGCCTATCCCCATGATCCGAAGGCTTTCTGGTTCGCTTCCTAATAGAAGCCGACGCAGTACTTCGAGCAACACACCAGTACCAAGAATGATCTGTAGTATTCCGCTGAGGCGAGCAGCTTTTATTTGTTTTTTTAATCCTCTCCCTATGGCATACAGCGATAATCCATAAACTGCGGAATCGGAGAGCATATCGAGAGAGTCAGAAATGAGGCCGGTCGATTCTGCTAACCAGCCCATAGCAAATTCTACTAGGAACATAACGGCGTTAATTGCTAGCAAGGATATGAGCGTCTTTCGCTCTAGCTTCTCAACTTGTTCAGTTCCGCATCCGCAATTAGACATAGTTTTCTTTATTGGATGGTGCTTGTCGCCTAACGCTCCGCTCACGCGCCGATTTGGAGCCTCGAAGCGGCGGAAAATCGGTCGCGGTGCAGCCCATTGTTAACAACCTAATTATGAGATCCGCGGTTGCAAAACTGTCTATACCCCTCCAGCCGCTCCAGATCAGCCAACCCCTGCAGACTCGTCATCTCAACGCAGGTCTTGGTGGCCTCTGACATGAACAACTGATTGCGGGTTTCACTTTGCCCAGCATCAGCATGGTGGTTTCGCCATCGTTGCGTCTCACTCAGCAAGGACACGCCCACTTGTTGATCGCCATGCACCGAAGAACGATCAGGAAGGCAAGGTCTTCAGCTTCACCATTGTCAATCCAACGGCGCATGCCCAGTGGGTTGTTGTCGAGATCAGACCATTACCTGGCAGCGGTCAGCCGGTCATCCGAGGAATGCCAGGCACAACGCGATTGAGGCGTGGCAAACCATTCAGATAACGGGTGGTTGGAAACGGTGTCCGCCCAAAGGGTGACGCTTAGCAAGCCAGTGCGACAAGAGCAACGATGACGATTGTGGCGGTGATGGGTTCCATGGCGTTCTCCTGTCTGGATTCACCATCGATCAGATGGCTTGAATTCACCATCCCCCTTTCGAGCGAAAGACCCTGTGAGCAACCTCACAGCCCTGTATGAGATGGGTCATCAAGTCAGCCGCTGAATCCGGAGATGGTGTGTCCATCGAGAGGGAACAATCCTCCACCGCTTTCAGATCAATGCCTCACTTCACCGACTTCGGCGGCGCTCGCCTGACCGCTCAACCCGAAATGGACAGCTTTGGAAGCTTTGAACCACGGCAAGCGAAGTTGCTGGAAGCCGACCGATTCCAAGGCCCTGGCAACGAAGCTCATCCGCGGTTCCAAGAAATCAATCCTGAAGCCAGCAAGACCGTTATTCATCCCAATTACCGCCCTGAGGCCGATGGTTTCATGAAGCTTGGCGATATCAAGGGTGAATTCGCCAGCAAGACCGTTATTCATCCCAATTACCGCCCTGAGGCCGATGGCTTCATGAAGCTCGGCGATATCAAGGGTGAATTTGCCAGCAAAACCGTTATTCATCCCGATTACCGCCCTGAGGCCGATGGTTTCATGAAGCTCGGCGATATCAAGGATGAAGCCGCAGAGGACTTTGCGGGTGCTTACTCCAGCTCTTGGCGGGATGTCCGCGACCACAATCACGGCAAGTTCGTTGACGGCCTGACCAACGCTGCCACAGAGGGTTACACCGAAGTTGAGTGGACCTATCTAACCGATGGTGCACCTGCAGGTCTGATTGATCCTGAGTACGACGAACTGGCAAGCGTTGGTCCTTCAGGTCTGATTGATCCTGAGTACGACGAACTTGTCAGCGGTGGCAAACAGGGTTTTGAAGAAATCAAGGTGACCTACCAAGCAAATGGCAACTTCAATGCAGACGCTTTGGTGCAACAGGTCATCGGCACCATTGGCTACGAGATGCAAGCCGGCCATGGCTCAACTGAAGGCGTTGATCGTTCTGCTGTAAGAGTTGATGATGCCCATGAGGGATGGAACTGCACTTGTGTTCCTGACTTATTCACACAAACCTTCGAGCCAGTCGCTGGGATGGACAGCTTCGGTGAATCCCTCAAGCCCGTTCCTGAAGATGGCGGCTTTCAACCACTTGAAGGAGCTTCAGTTGATATTGGTCGGCCACCTGAACCAAAACTCTGGCTTCAAATGTTGGGCTGACCGCTATTTGAGATTGCATACGAACGATTGATCCAAGACGTTTCAATCCAATGCCCCACTCTCACGAGTGGGGTTTTTTAATTGCCTGGTGAGTTGAAGGCCATCGTGGCATGGGAGACCATGGAGAATTCAGGCGGCTGGAAACGATGCCAGCCGAAGTGGTGACCATGGAGTGGACAGACGAATTCATCACCAACGCTCAGCACGAGCTGACGGCAATGGTGAAGGACTGGAAATACGACTACGGAGCGGACGACAAGGCATGTGTCGCGATGTTGTCGTGGATGATCCTTAGGCTGAAGCCTGATGCCAAGATTGATCTTGACTCCTTTTGATGTTCAGAAGTCAGGCGGGTGGAAGCGGTGCCCGCGTAGATGGTGATTCAGACCGCTGCTATGACTGCTCTTCTGACATTGGAAGGTGTGGAGCTACAGCCTGGTCATAGCAACGGTTGGCAGGAAGCAGCGTATCCATTTGCTTGACATAAAAAACCCCGCACTTGGCGGGGCTTGGTACAGCAAAAAAGAGATTCTTGACATCCTTATCCGTCGATTAGTTGCCCCGCGCTAATGCCAAAGGGTTTCAGAATCATATTGATCTTGCCGAGAACTGGAACTTTGCTCAACGTGATGTCTACAAGCGTTCCTCTAGTTACTCCAAGTTTAACAAATCCGCCTTGGGCTGCTTCGAGTTGGTCGTCAGTCAGTTCAATGATTTGAGCTTGGCTGTTGAGTGAAGTCATGGTTTTGAAATGAGTGAGTTGAGTGTGTGAGTTGTGTTGGGGGTGTTGCGCCCTCGACTTCTTCAAGATCACAGCCCTTCTGGTGAACCCAACTACACAGCTTTTGTGTAGAACCCGCGAAGTTTTGGTGACCTTCTGATGATTGGATCAGATCCACCTTCCTCACTGGGTTTAGCTCACCCGGAAGCCGGTAACGCAAAGGCTCCAGGACAGCAAAAACCCCGCTCGTGGCGGGGCGTGTTTGGTGTGAGGTTTATGTCGGGAGATCGATAGCGACTACTCAACGCCCCCTGCTTTTCCCTTTCGGGTCTTGTATAGCTCTCAGCCTCGCTTTCATGGCTTCAGGTTTCCCGGCGTGATGATCATCCTCTGTAACAGTAACCATTATTAGTGCAGCAGATTTTCACTAACTGCCCTCCGACGACATCATGTCGACAGGAAACAGCATCTGCTGATTGAGGTGGAAATGTTGATGCTCCGATAACAGCAGCTAAAGCGGCAATAGTGGTGATAGCGATTTTTTTCATTGGTTTAGATGTAGTTGCTGGAGGTCATCCCTCCTGGACCTCTTCACCATCTCCGGAATCAATCAGATTCAGATCACCCAAAGGTGTGAAACAGCAGTCCCTCGACTTACCCGCTCGGGGGGACAGTCAATCGCATTCAGTGCCGCAGCAAGCGTCTGAAGCCTTATTCCTGCTGAGCTTTGCGCGGCAACGTCCTGAGCAGCACCTGGCATCCGCACGCTTGGGCGTGAAGGTGCAGCCACAGCAGCAGCACTGTCTCGGAGGATGGGCTGGTTTAAGAGCCCTTCGGCGACGGGCATCAGCAGCGCGTCTCTCCAGGCGATCATCAAGCTGCCTCTGACGCCCTTCAGCCAACAGATCCAGGAGTGATGTTGTTTCTTCAGGGCACGTGCTGTTACTTGAGTGCCAGAGCTGATCCTCAGCGACGAACCATGGCGTCCAGCGCCAGCGGCGAGCGCCCAGAGGAGCCCACCAGAGCCGGCCTGACGTGGTGAGCTTCCACCAGCCATCAGCGTTCTGCCAGGGCGTTCTGGTCAGTTCCCGGTGGTGATTTGCGACAGGGCGCGGACAGTCCTCACAGCCTGTTTCAACGGGCACAAGCTGGGGAGGCTTCTGACTTTTTCGGCTACGCATAAACGCACGTTAAACCGTACCTCGAGGGTCGGTCGTCCCCCTGTTGGGAAACTTTCGTAAGGCATAGAACAAAACTGTTCCAACCCGCTATTCACCATGACGACAGATCTCATCAAGTGCCAATGCAACACCGGTTGTCAGTGCAGGGTCGAGCCTGCAAAAGCCGTGATGCGCAACGGCAAAGCCTTCTGCTGTGTGCCATGCGCCGATGGTCTCGGCTGTGGTTGCCGTTGATGGCCTGACTCCTCATGCCGCAACGCCCCGCTCTCAGGAGTGGGGCTTCTCAATGATGATCCGCTGGGTCAACGCTGATCTCGTGACCCACACCCTGCCAAGGGCTCCAGGGCAATAAAAAACCCGCCGAGTGGCGGGTGAGGATTGGCTGAGAAGCACTGCAGTGCATGACGCCCCCTGATGGATTCGAACCATCGACCGACTGCTTAGAAGGCAGTTGCTCTATCCAGCTGAGCTAAGGGAGCTTGAAAGCGCATTCTTGCAGCCAATCCCCCTTGCAGCGCTTAAGGTTGATGGCTGCGCAAATCCTGCGATGGCACCGAGCCGGCTTACCGACAGTCAAAAGCAGGAGCTTCTGGTCCGTTATCGCGCCGGTGAGTCCAGCGCTGTTCTGGCAGGGGTTTACGGCTGCAGCGTCAACACGGTCAGCCGCACGGTGCGCACCTTGTTGACCCCAGAGGAATACGACGAACTCAAGTCGGAGCGCTCCCGTGCCGCCACTTCTGCAGCCCCTGTGCAGCCCGCTGAAGCGCAGAAGGAGCTGAAGGAAGCCTCCGAAGAAAGCAGTTCTGGCTCTGAGCCCTCCCTCAACATTCAGGACACTCCGCCGGAAGGCGATGACGAGGCCTCGACTCTGGCCCTTGAAGATGCCGACGATTTCGGTGATGAAGACCCAGAAGAGGTGAGTGATGACGACGGCTTCGAGGGGTCGACTGACGACGTGTTTCAGGAGATCGCCGTTCTGCCGGTTGATCTGCCGCAGGTGAGCAGGGAGCAGGTCAGCTGTCGTCCTTTCGTTTCCGGCGTTCTTCCCGACAGCGTTTACATGCTGGTCGACAAGACGGTCGAATTGGATCCAAAGCCCCTCAGCGAGTTCCCGGAACTGGGTGTTCTGAATCCTGAGGAGCTCACGCGTCAGGCACTGTGCCTGTACTCCAGTCCACGCTCAGCCAAGCGTCAGTGCGGTCGCAGTCAGCGTGTGATCAAGGTGCCCAACACCCAGGTGTTTGAGCGCACATCACGCCACTTGCTTGCCAGGGGAATTACGCGTCTTGTTCTTGAAGGCGCGTTGTATTCACTGGACACCTGATCACCGCTCAGAGTTCGGCATCAAGACTGCCGCGAGGCTGCCGCCGCTGATCACTCCCAGAACAGTGCTGACGCCAACAATGAAGCCTGCTGGCAGTGGGGCTGTTGTGCCGATGCCCAGTTTCAGCCGATAGCGGTCACCGAGGTTCTGTGCGCCAAGGCAGAGCACCAGCAGCAGAGCAGCACTTCCGCCCAGGGTGATCAGCAGCAATCTCAGGCGCAGCAACATGCCGCGAATTCCGCCAGCTGTGCTCAGTCTGCCTGGTTCTCCTCCTCATGCAGCAGCGCGTAGAGCTCACGCCGTGATCGTCCGGCGCTTCTGGCCAGATCCTTCGCTGCATCAGCGGGCTTCATGCCCTGTTCGATCAGGGCGGCAAGCTGCAGACGGCATTGATCGTCGTTCATGGCCGTCGGTTCCGGTTGCGGTGCACCTCCCAGCACCAGGGTGAATTCACCCTGGGGAGGATGCTCTTTGAAATGGGTCAGGGCCGCGATCACGGTCGGCCCCACCTGTTGTTCATGTCGCTTGGTCAGTTCACGCGTCACTTGCAGGGCACGCTGATCCCCGCAGCCTTCCCGGAGTTCTTCCAGCAGTTTCACCAGTCGGTGAGGAGCTTCGTAAAGCACAGTGGTGCGTTGTTCGGCGACCACTGCTGCCAAGCGTTCCCGCCGCTCCCGGCCCTTAGCCGGCAGAAACCCTTCAAAGCAGAAGCGCCCACTGGGAAGCCCACTGCTGACCAGTGCTGTGGTGGCTGCGCAGGGCCCGGGGATGCAGATCACGGCATGGCCGGCCTGATGTGCGGCAGCCACAAGATCTTCACCGGGATCACTGATTCCCGGCAGCCCGGCATCACTGATCACGGCAACACTGTGGCCGTTGCTGAGTTCCTCCAGCAACTGGGGAATGCGGCCATGCGTGTTGTGTTGATGGAAGCTGCAGCGTCGTGCTTTCGATCCCAGGGCTGTGAGCAACTGGCCGCTGTGACGTGTGTCTTCGCAGGCGATGGTGTCGACGGCGATCAGCAGGGCTCGTGCTCTCGGGGAAAGGTCGCCCAGATGACCGATCGGTGTACCCACCAGATAAAGAACACCAGCTTCCGGTTCGGCGCGCTGCTTCACAATGGCTCCGCCCAGATCACTCCATGATGCCGACTGCGATGAACCTGCCTGCCGGCATCAGTCAGGACAGCCTGATCAAGGCGCTGCGCCCTCTGTGCTGGGGAGCCGCCGACATTCTGAGGGCCTATGCCCGTGGTGAGCAGCCTCCCCATGGGTTTCCCCGTGCCCTGAGCGTTGACCATGGTGGAGAGGGGCCAGTGTCTGCGGCAGACCTGGCGGTGAATCAATGGTTGCTCGATGGTCTGCGTGCAGCATTCCCCGATGCAGGCTGGACCTTGCTCAGCGAAGAGACGGCCAAGGAGCAGCTCACCGATGGTGAGCCCTTGCCAGCTGAATGGCTCTGGATTCTTGATCCTCTTGATGGCACCAAGGATTTTTTGCAAGGCACCGGCGAATACGCGGTTCATCTGGCGCTGGTGCAGGGTCAGCGTCCAGTGCTGGGCGTGGTGTTGTTGCCCGAAGCGGATGAGCTGTGGTTCGGTGTGGTGGGTGATGGCAGCTGGTGCGAAAACCGCACAGGCGAGCGCAGCCCGGTGCGCTTCAGCGACCGCATTGCCGATGGCGAACTGGTCATGGTGGCCAGCCGCAGTCATCGGGACGATCGCCTGGAACAACTGATCGCTGCTCTCCCACTGGCGGGTTCCAAGGCGGTGGGCAGTGTGGGCTGCAAGGTGGCCACCATCCTGCGAGGTGAGACCGATCTCTACATCTCGCTGTCCGGTAAGAGTGCCCCCAAAGACTGGGATATGGCAGCCCCAGAGGCTGTGTTGCTCGCCGCTGGCGGTGCCTTCACCCACGCGGACGGTCGTCCGCTCACGTACAACACCGGTGATGTGCGTCAGGCCGGATGTCTGATCGCCAGCCATGGAAAAACCCATGCCGCGCTTGAGAAGCGAGCGGCACGGGCCATGGAGTCCATCGATCCTGGTTTTCAGGTCTGAGGCGACTCCCCTCAGGAGAGGGGTGCCACCGGTGTGGGAGCAGGCTCAGGCTCGGTGTCTTCGCCGTTCTGGGGCACACCGCGCAGCGTCAGGTTGATCCGGCCGCGGTTGTCGATTTCACGGACGCGAACGGTGACCTCGTCGCCCACCTTGACCACGTCTTCGACCTTCTCAACCCGCGCTTCGGACAGCTGGGAGATGTGGATCATCCCCTCCTTGCCTGGAAGGATCTCCACAAAGGCGCCAATCGGAATGATCCGGGTGATGGATCCGTTGAACACCTCGCCTTCATTCACCTTGCGAGTGAGACCTTCAATGATCTTCTGCGCTTCATCAGCCGCCGCCCCGTCATGGGAGGCAATGGTGACGATGCCGCTGTCCTCGATGTCGATCTTGGTGTTGGTGCGTTCGGTGATCCCCTTGATGGTGCGGCCACCAGGACCGATCACGGTGCCGATCAGTTCCGGGTCGATGCGGAAGCTGAGCAGACGCGGGGCATGGGGTGACATGCCGTCGCGGGGGGTGTCAATCGCCTCCAGCATCTTTTCGAGGATGTGAAGACGGGCAGGACGGGCCTGATTGATGGCCTCGGCAACGGTCTTGATCTCCAGGCCGGTGATCTTCATGTCCATCTGCAGAGCGGTGATGCCCTTGTCAGTGCCCGCCACCTTGAAGTCCATATCACCGAGGAAGTCCTCAATGCCCTGGATGTCAGTGAGGATGCGGACCTCCTTGCCCTCTTTGATCAGACCCATGGCTGCACCGCTTACGGGTGCTTTCAAAGGCACACCGGCGTCCATCAGGGCCAGGGTGCTGCCGCACACCGAGCCCATCGAGGTGGAGCCATTGGAGCTGAGAACCTCGCTCACCACCCTCACCACATAGGGGAAGGTGTCTTTGGCTGGCAGCACGGGCAAGATCGCACGTTCTGCCAGGGCTCCATGGCCGATTTCACGCCGTCCAGGGGAGCGCATCGGCTTGGTCTCGCCCACCGAGTAAGGGGGGAAGTTGTAGTGGTGGAGATAGGTCTTCTCAGTGTTGGGGTTGAGATCGTCCATCTCCTGGGCATCGCTGGGTGTGCCGAGGGTTGCGGTCGACAGCACCTGCGTGAGGCCACGCTGGAACAGACCAGAGCCATGCACGCGCTTGGGCAGCACGCCGGCCGCTGCGCTGATTGGACGCACCTGGTCGAGGCTTCTGCCGTCGACCCGCTTGCCGTCCTTCACAATCTGCTGACGCATCAGCTTCTTGGTCAGGGCTTTGAAACTGGTCGGCAGTGCTTTGCCGTTCCCGGAAACCAGCTGACGCACAGGGTCGGTCTCTTTCAGACCGTCGATGGTTTCAGCGGTTTGTTCACGGATGGCATCGAGCTTTTCGTCGCGCTCGGCCTTGCTCTGGTCGAACTGGCTGAGCACTTCGCCGATCGATTTGCTGCAAGCCTTTTCCAGGTAAACCGGCAGGGTTGTGTCTTCGCTGGGAGCCTCAGGCTTCACCTGTTTGATTCCGGCGTCTTTGAGGATGGATTCCTGAGCCTTGATGAGCTCACAGACCGCCTCGTATCCGAAGTCGATCGCTTCAATCACATCCCCTTCGGGAAGTTGATTCGCGCCCGCTTCCACCATCACCACGCCATCGGGTGTGCCGGCCACGACCAGATCGAGATCTCCTCGCTCGATCTCGCGGAAGCTGGGGTTGAGCACGAAGTCGTCGCCCAGAAGACCAACCCGCACTGCGGCCATCGGGCCCTGGAAAGGAATACCCGCCAGCAGTGTGGCCATCGAAGCACCAGTCACTGACAGCACATCCGCCGGAACGCGCTCGTCTAGAGACATGCAGGTGGCCACGATCTGGATGTCATCTCTCATCCAGCTGGGGAAGAGAGGCCGCATCGGCCTGTCGATCAGCCGGCAGATCAGTGTGGCTCGCTCGGGAGGACGACCCTCCCGGCGCATGAAACTTCCCGGGATGCGCCCTGCTGCGTACAGACGCTCTTCGTAGTCGCAGATGAGGGGAAGGAAATCGATGCCTTCACGCCCTTTGGAACGGGTGGCTGTGACGAGCACCGACGTGTCACCGCATTCGATCATCACCGAGCCACCGGCCTGGGGGGCATACCGCCCCGTGGTCAACCGAATCTCCCGACCGTCAAAGGAGATCGACTGTGTCTGACCTTGCACTGTTGTTTATGTCTTTCTGTCAAGGTTGATTCTGGCACTTCACAGGATTGAAACGTCAATCCCACTGAATCCAATTCGATTCGGCCTGTGACATCCATCAAAAAAGGAGGTGTACAAACACCTCCTCCACTGCATCACTTTTGAGCAGAGTCGCAACCAATCACCAGCTGGACTTCACCACGCCAGGGAGTTCACCTTTGTGGGCGCGCTCGCGAAGCTGATTGCGGCAGAGGCCGAAGTCGCGATACACACCTCTGGGTTTGCCAGTGGCCCAGCAGCGATTACGCATGCGGTTGGGGGCACTGTTGCGGGGAAGAGCCTGGATCTTGCGGTGGATCTCAAGGCGCTCCATCGGGTCTTCCGCTGCATTGAAGGCGGCCATCAGGGCAGTCCGCTTGGCTGCGAAGCGCTCAACCATCTTCTTGCGCTTCGCGTCGCGGGCGATCATCGACTTCTTGGCCATGCAGCGAGTGAAAAGGAGCAGTTCAATCAGCAACCATACAGTTTCATTGGCCGATCAATTGACGCACCACAGGCAGCTGGCTGGTGTCACGCACGATCAGCAGCACGCTGAGGCCAAGCACCAACAGCAGACTGGATTGCATCACAGCCAGCTGAAACCGTTCCGGCAGAGGGCGTCCACGCACGCCCTCCAGCAGCAGGAACACCAGTTGTCCGCCATCGAGCAGCGGCAACGGCAAGGCGTTGAGCACCGCCAGGTTGATGGAGATCAGGGCCACAAAAAGAGCAAGACCCGCCCCTCCCTGACTTGAGAGTTGTGCGCCCATCTCCACAATCTTCACAGGACCTGAAACCTGTTGTGCGGTAGCGCCGAAATTGGTGAACAACCCGGCATAGCCGGACACGGTTCGGCTGAGCAGCCCACTGAACTGCTGGTTGGACACGCTGAGCGCTTCCAGCGGTGAGTGCACTGGACGGGTGGAGCCGCTGACAACCTCCTGAAGCTGGGCGCCGATCCGACCGACACCCTGCTGGTCAGCTGGTGTGAGCTGGAGCGGCGTGAGTTCATCGTTACGCAGCACCTGAAGCGTGAGTGGCTGCCCCGGACTGTTGCGGATCGGCTCAACCGCAGCCTGCACGGCAGGCTCCCCACGCCCAAGATCAACGGCATCGATCGACAGGATCCGATCGCCGGGTTTCAGTCCTGACAGAGCGGCCGGTTCACCGCCCTGCACGCTCATCACCATCACGCCAGGTCCTGGCTCCCCGGGAACTCCCGTGGTGGCCGTGTGCCCCACAAGAACCAACCAGGCCAGCAACAGATTGGCCAGCACGCCAGCGCTGATCACCAGCATTTGCTGGGGAATCGGTCGGTTGCGCAGTAGATCCGGATCGTCTTTGGGAATGTCGCTTTCGTCGTCGTCTTCGGGGAATGAAACGAATCCACCCAGAGGCAGCGCTCGCAGCGCGTAGGTCACGCCACCTTGCTCGGTTTTCAGAAGAGCTGGTCCAAATCCCACTGAAAAACCGTTGACACGAATGCCCTGCAGCCGGGCAGCGAAGAAATGCCCCGCTTCATGAATGACGATCAACAGCCCCAGAGCCAGCAGTGAGGCCAGAACGTTCATGGATACCGTTTCAGTCCAGTCATTCTGACTGGATTCTGTCTCCACCGAAGTAGGGCACCAGTGCCTGAGGTAGCAACACACTGCCGTCGGACTGCTGACCGTTTTCCAGCAGAGCTGCCATGGTGCGGCCGATTGCCAAACCGCTGCCATTGAGCGTGTGCACCAACTTGGTCACTTTTCCTTCCTTGGTGCGGATGGAGGAGCGTCGTGCCTGGAAGTCTCCGCACACGCTGCAGCTGGAGATCTCCCGGTAGGCACCGGCGCCTGCCAGCCAAACTTCGAGGTCGTAGGTGCGTGACGCGGAAAATCCCAGATCACCGGTGCAGAGTTCCAGCACCCGGTAGGGAAGTTCCAGGGCCTGCAGCACCGCTTCAGCATCCGCTGTGATTTGTGCGTGAGCTTCCGCTGAGTGGTCGGGGTGCACGAACCAGTACAGCTCCACTTTGTTGAACTGGTGCAAGCGGATCAAGCCTCGGGTATCCCGGCCGTAGCTGCCCGCTTCCCTGCGAAAGCAAGGGCTGTAGGCCACGTATTTCAGAGGCAGCTGATCACCTGGGATGATCTCGTCGCGGTGAAGGGAGGTCACCGGCACCTCCGCCGTAGGCGTCAGCCAGAGATCATCCTCTGCGCAACGGAAGCTCTCTTCGGCAAACTTCGGCAGCTGCCCTGATCCGGTGAGACTGGCGCTGTTCACCAGAACAGGTGGCAGCACCTCGCGGTAGCCCTTGCCGCCATGCAGGTCGAGCATGAAGTTGATCAGAGCGCGCTCCAGTCGCGCACCCTGACCGAACAAGGTCACGAATCGGCTCTGGGCGATGCGCACAGAGCGTTCGCTGTCCAGCAGGCCGAGACGGTCGGCAATCGCCCAGTGTTCCTCCAGGCCTTCCTGCTCGCGGGGGGTGCCCCAGCGGCGCACTTCGATGTTGTCGTTCTCATCCTTGCCGTCTGGGCAGTCAGCCGAGGGAAGGTTGGGAAATGTGAGCAGCTGCGTCTTCAGCTTTGAGGCAATCTGCTTCTCTTCGTCCTCGAGGACAGACACCTTCTGCTTGATGGCGTTGCCCTGCTGACGCAGTTCAGCCACTTCGGCACCCTTCGGATCGGCTCCGCCTTTGATCTTGAGGCCTACATCCTTGCCGATGCGGTTGCCTTCCGCCTGAAGCGTGCTGCGCTGTTGTTCAAGATCCCGCTGATGCTGAGCAATCTCCTGCAGGGAGCTGAGATCCACATCCAGGCCTCGACGGCCTAGCTGAGTGGCAATCAGCTCAGGGTTCTCTCGCACCAGGCGCTGATCGAGCACAGGGATTCGGATGAAGGCGCGGGAAGCCTAGGCGTCCGCTGTCAGCGGATTGTTGGCTTTCAGAAAACCTGTCCGACCATCACAGCCGCCACGGCTGAAAAAAGAGTGATTCCAAGCGCGGTCAAAGGGTTTTGACCCTGAGCCACGGCCACCGTGGTGATCACCCCGGCTCCAAGGCAGGCAGCTGCCAGCTGAGTGGTGATGTCAGAGGAACGGTTCAAGTCCGGTGTTTCGGCGGTCATTGGAACCTACGGAGCCTTTCTGGGCTCGTCCCGGGTTGATGGGGCGGATTGTTACGCCGTGTCAGGGTTCGTTACGGCTCGCAATGATGCCGGTCTGGCCCTCCCGGCACTGGCCCATTGCTTGAGGCTCTCCATCTGCTCCCTGGCCGTACGCGACAACGGCACAAGCTGTGATGCCGCCAGGATCATGTCGCTTTCCGTCAGTTCCCGGATTTCGGCGAAGGCCAGGTGCATCGCTTCAATCACCACTTGTTCCAACTCAGCGCCGGAATAGCCATCCGTGCGATCGACCACGGTGGAGAGCGGCAGATTGAGGCCAGGGCGCCGTCGCTCCAGGTGAAGGTTGAGGATGCTCAGGCGCTCATCTCTGGAGGGCAGATCCAGCAGGAAGATTTCATCAAAGCGTCCCTTGCGCAGCAGTTCGGCCGGCAACCGCTCCACACCGTTCGCGGTGGCCACCACAAACACGGCAGAGCGTTTCTCGGCCATCCAGGTGAGCACGGTGGCCAAGACCCTTTGACTGGTTCCACCATCACTGCGGCTGTCATTCCCAAACCCCTTGTCGATCTCATCGATCCAGAGAACGCAGGGCGCCATGGCCTCCGCCCGCTGAATCATGTCGCGGGTTCTGGCTTCGCTGGCTCCCACAAGGCCGGAGAAGAGGCGGCCAACGTCAAGCCGAAGAAGAGGCATTGACCAGCTGTGGGCGATGGCTCTGGCGGTGAGTGACTTGCCGGTTCCCTGGGGACCCACGAGCAGAACCCCTCTGGGGAGAGGGAGCCCGAAGCGGCGGGCATCGTCATTGAAGGCCCTGTGTCGCTGGTCGAGCCAGTGCTTGAGCGTTTCGAGCCCGCCGATGTCTCCCGGTGTGGCGTCCGTCTGGCAGAACTCCAGCACTTCGCTGCGGGCCAGGGAAAGCCGTTTCTCCTCCAGCACATCCACCAGATCCTCGCGACTGAGCGATCCCCGCTGGGCGAGCGCTTTGGCGGCCACATGCCTCACCCTCGCTTCGCTGAGGCCACAGCAGGCATGGGTGAGCTCCTCGAGTACATCGGCCTCCAGGGCCCGACCGCTGGCTTTGGCGATGTTGGCCAGCAGGGTTCGCAGTTCCTGCTCCTGGGGCAGGGGCAGGTCCATCAGCGTGAGGACATCGTCGAGGTCGGCGGGCGGTGTCCATTGCCCGCAGGTCACGATCAGGGTGTGTGGCGTGGTTCTCAGCTGGCTGGCGAGGTTCCGCAGCATCCGCGCGATCCCAGGGTCTTCACAGAACCGGTGCACATCCTTGAGAAGCAGCAGGGTTGGACTGGAGGGGGAGCGCTCCTGAAGCCACTGGAGCACCGCCATCGGCTGGCGGGCTCCCAGCTGTTCCTGGCCCAGGGCGCCGCTCAGGCCTCCCACGAAATCCCAGCAGGTGAGTGTCCGATCGGGCAGCCGTTCCGAGGTCTGGCGCAGAAGCGTTTCCACTCGCTCTTCCTCATGGCTGCGGATCCAGATCAACGGTGTGCCCGATCGGATCAACAGATCGAGTTGTGCAATCCAGTTGTCAGTCATGGTTCGTCTCTTGGCGTTGCATCGACGACTGCAGATCCCTCAGGGCCTGCCAGCGCGGATCGGTACTCTCCTCAGTGGTGGTGGCAGAGGCATCCAAGGATTTTTGCGGCATCCCAGGGCAATGATCCCCGCAGCGATTCACGACCGACATCTGCAGGCTGAGTTGCTCGAAAACCCAGCGTTCCGGTTCGAAGTCACCGCGTGGGTCCAGGCATTCCATCAGCCCATCCGGTGTTGAGGGGTCGAGCCCCGCTTGAGTGAGATGTTCATCACTGGGTTCATCGCCCAGCCAGATCAGCTCCTTGGCGTCGGCGCTGAGCTGTTGGTTGAAGTGACCGAGGCAACGGTCGCAGCGCAGGCAAACGATAGTCTGCACCGAGCCTTCCACCTCCAGAAGATTGCCGAGATGCTCAGCCCTGAGGGTGCCTCGCACGGGGGTGAGGCTGGGCATGTCATCGAGTTGACCATCCACTGACCAGACCCTGGAGGTTCCCAGAGCTTGTAGCTCCCTGAGCGGTACCGGCTCAAGGCCGGGAATCATTTGTTGCCGCCCTTTGGCTCGAAAGGCAAGCGGCTCCCGGAGACTCCACCGGCGCCAGCTGTTGCGGGTTGCTGCTTGAGCTGTTCGTCCAGAATCGCCTGGAGGTTGTCCGGCAGGGCTTCTCGGGTCAGCAGGAACGTCTGCCCAGCCTGGAAGATGTTGGCGATCACCATGTAGAGCAAAACGCCGGCCGGCAGAGGGAAGAACAAGAACATTCCAGTGATCATCACCGGGGTGATCTTGTTGGCTGTGGACTGCTGCGGATTCGCAGGCATGCCCATGCCCGACAGCAGCTGGGAGATGAACAGGCTCAGGCCAAAGGAGCCCACCAGGATGGCGATGTCCCAGTTGACGGCACCGTCGGTGTAGAAGCCGACCTGACCAAGGGCTTTGATGAACAGGAACCCACTGCGGGCTGCCAGGCCGGGAATCTTGCCTTCAACGGTTGCATCTCCAGGAGCCAGTGCTCTGATCTCTCCGGCTTCGGAGACGGACACAATCGACTCACCTTTGGTGACTGTCCAGGCCGGCAGGAACGACTGTCCGTTCTCCACCTCTTTCACCACATCCCCGAAAGGTTGTCCGCTCTTGGTCTGAAGCTGGATCTGAACGCTGTCACCGGTGCCGATTTTGGTTCCACCAGGCAGGCTGGCGATCACTGGCACGTGATCGGTTTCGGTGACAAAGATCGAGTGACTTGCACTGGTGAACGGTTTGGGCTCAACCGCAGCGATCTGCTCGGCGGGCAGCACTTTCAGGTTGAGGGTGTAGGGAACGTCTGCAAACGGTGATCCACGCAGGGTCGCGAACAACGCGAACAGGATCGGCATCTGCACCAGCAAGGGCAGGCATCCGGCCAGAGGACTGCCGAATTCCTTCATCAGCTTGCCCAGCTCCTCCTGCTGTTTCTGAGGGTTGCTGGCGAATCGTGACTTGATCTCGGCCTGCCGCTTCTGCATCACCGGCTGGGCGATGCGCATGCGCCGGGCGCTGCGGATGGATCCTGCGCTCAGCGGGAACAGGGCCAGGCGGATCACCACCGTGAGAGCCACGATCGCGAGCCCGTAGCTGGGCACCAATCCATAGAAGAAATCCAGGATCGGCAGCAGCAGATTGTCGGAGATGTAACCGATCACGATGGCGTTCCGATGGGCGGTGAAGGGTGATGCCAGTGTGCAACAGCGTCGAGGCCGTTGCGTTGGTGCGCAGGATCAGGCGGCGAAGCCTTTGCTGGGAATGCTGTCACTGCCGGAGCCGTTGGATTCGGACCGGCTCTTGATGCGCTCCTGGATATAGGCCTCGGCCTCGCGGAAGTTCGGCATCGAACGAAGCTCCAGTCGTGATCCATCCGTGAGGACGAGCACCATGTCGCCCCATGCGCCAAGGCCACGGGGCACGCAGCGCACCTCGCGGATCTGGCTGTAGACCACCTGGCTGCGGTCCTTGCCCATCCAGCCGCCGCTCACAGACACCCGTCGACTGGTGATGCGGAAGCGCAGCCAAAGAGCCCGGACGATCGCCCCCACGGTGAATGGAAGGGCAATCAGAGTGAAGCCGAGAAGGATGTTGAAGATGAGGTCGCCTTTGGCAGGACCTCCCTCGTAGAAGGTGTCTTCCTGAATGGAGCTGGTCATGTCTTCAGGCCCGCCTGTTCAAGCAATCTGTCGCATTCTTCCAGCAAGTCGTGATCCTCTGTGGCTGCTCCGGGCTTCAGACTGACCAGAAGCCAGACCCTGGCGTGTTCCGGGGCATGTTCAAACCGCGAACGCAAATGATCGTGCAAGCGTCGCCGCAAGCGATTCCTGATCACGGCACGCTTGCTCACCTTGCTGCTGATCACCACAGCCACCCGGCAGGTTGCAGACCTGAAAGGAATGGGTGATGCCGCTGGAGTCGCAGGGCGTTTGAGAAGGGAATGACTGGCTTTGGCTTTCCTCAGCACCATCAAGGTGCCGTGGAAGCGCTTGCCTTTCCGATGCAGGTGATCAAAACAGCGATGGCCGCGCAGACGCATGGATGCCGGCAGGACCATCGCAGGAATCCAAAAGGATCAGACAGACAGGCGTGAACGTCCGCGCTTGCGGCGGCTGCGGATCACGCGACGTCCGGTGTGCGTGCGCATGCGCACCCTGAAACCGGAAACGCGCCTGCGCTTGCGACTTGTGCCTCCGAGTGTTCGTTTTGTCATGGGATTTTTCCGGTACCCGGCGCTTCGTCAAGGAGCGAGTTTATCAGCCGGTGTCAGTCGATATCCACCAGCCAGCTGCCGATGTAGCCGGAGACGGGAACGTCTCCGGGGGCCTGCGCCAGGGCATTGAATTGGAACATTCCCCCTTGGCTCGGGTTGAAGACGTTCATCACCACGGCATAGGTGCCGCCAGTGGGGATCGGAGTATCGGGGAAGACTTCGATCGCTGTCTGTTTCTCATTCACTTCAAACACCGCCGGCAACACCTCCTTGCACTTGCTTCTGGAGAGCATCCCGCCCAGCGACATCTTGCAGAGGGTGAGGTTCTGCGGGCGGATCCGCGCATTGAAATAGCTGGGGACCGAGATGCTCAGCTTGAGGATCGCTGTTTTGCGATCTTTCTTGCGCAGCATGAAGTAGTACTCCGAGCGCTCACGCCGGCGTTGGCTGGTCTGAACGAAGTAAAGCTTGCGGTATCCAGTTCCTGTATCCCAGCGGAATTCGAGAAGGGATGGGGTGTTTTGAGCAGCGGCGGGAGGTGTCAGGGAGGGCATCAGAGCAGCTCCGCCGATGACTCCGCAGCCGATCAGAGCCGCCAGTGCTGTGCTGCGTCTGGGAGTGAGAGAGCTGCGTCGTTTCATCGTGATTGGGGAGCAGTCGGCGCGGATGCCGTGAGTCGTAAGTGAATTGTCGTGAGAATCTCACGAACGCAGGTGCTTCGGGGGTCGGCCCCTGATCTGTCAGTTGTGACCAGATCGGTCTGGGCGAAGCCGAGATGCCCCCCTCAGGTAGGGATGATGCAGCGGCCGGTCCGAAGGAAGCCAGGCGTGAGCAAGCAGACGAATACAGCGCGCCAGATCCCCCTGAACAGCCATCTGCTGCACGTCAAGAAGGGCGACCTCTTCCCAGCCGGACCGGTGGCGCGCCGTCGCGGCCGGAAAGCTGGCGTCCAGGTCGGCGGTCACGGAGAACGTCACCGAGACGAGCTGGTCGGGATCCAGTGCGTTTTGCTCCATCAGTGCATCCACCAGCTCGGCGACAGCCTCCTGGATGGCATGCGCACTGTTCTCAGAGCAGGTGGTGGCACCACGCAGGCCTCGCAGCAGCCGGGTGGCCGTCATGGTCTGTGCATCCAGAGTGGCTGGCCGCTCAGCTCAAGTTCAGTGGTCAGCAACTGGTCGAGTCGCAGCAGCAGGCTTGACCCAGGCAGGCTCTGCAGGAGGCGCTTGCGAGGCTTCCCGAGGGTCACGGGCCGGCAACGCTCCTCATCAAGCTCAGCGAGTCGGGCCGCCACCAAGCGTGCCTGTTCCTCGTCTCCCAACTCATCGACGAGCCCCAGATCCTTGGCCTGCGCTCCACTGAACACCCGTCCATCGGCGAAGGTGCGGACCTGGTCCTTGTCCAGTCCCCGACCTTCGGCAACAGCGCTGACGAACTGGTCGTAGCTGCTGTCGATCAGGCTCTGGAGCAGCTCACGCTCCTCCGGACTCAGAGCCCTGTCGGGGGAAAGAATGTCTTTGTAGGCACCGCTTTTGACGGTCTCGAAGCGGACGCCGACTTTGGCCAGCAGTTCCGACAGATTGTTGCCCCGAAGGATCACGCCGATCGAGCCGGTGATCGTTCCGGGATTGGCCACGATCGAATCGGCTGCCACACCGACATAGACACCACCTGAGGCGGAGATGTTGCCGAAGCTGGCCACCACCTTGCAGCCTTTTTCGCGCAGGCGCAGCAGAGCAGCATGAATCTCCTGGCTATCGCCAACCGTCCCTCCCGGACTGTCGATACGCAGCAGCAGGGCAGGGAATTCACGCTCCTGTACATCACGAAGAGCCTTCAGCACCCTGTGTCGTGTCGAGCCACTGATCGCGCCCTCAATCACGATGCGCGCCATGCGGCGTTTGGACTTGCGGCGCCACAGCCACCCCATGATCCTCCGTTCAACTCGCCGGATCTTAAAAAGGACCCTGTCGGCCTTCTTTCATGACGACCCTGCAGCGCGGGCTGCTGATGGTGTTGCCCTTCGCTCTGTGGGGCACTGCAATGGCGGCAATGGCGCCTCTTGTTGAGTCTGGCGGGGCTCCACTGGTGGCCAGTCTGCGCCTTCTTCCCGCAGGCATCGTGCTGCTGATCGCCGTTCCATTTCTGGGGAGACCACTGGCCATTGATCCGGCAGATCGTGGTTGGTTTTTGCTGTTCACCCTCGTGGATGCCTTCCTGTTTCAGTTCTTTCTGGCCAAGGGGCTGCAGGGCACCGGTGCCGGTCTCGGATCGGTTCTGATTGATTCGCAGCCCCTGATCGTGGCTCTGCTGGCGCGCTGGCTGTTCTCGGAATCGATCAATCCGATCGGCTGGATTGGCCTGGTGGTTGGACTCGCAGGAATCGTCTGCCTGGGAGTTCCAGCACCCCTGCTCCAGCACTGGTGGTTGCAGGCTGATCTTTCCAGTCTTCAGGCGGGATGGCAGGACGGCACGGGCTGGATGCTGCTGGCGGCTCTGGCGATGGCCCTGGGCACCGTGCTTTGTCGCTTCGCCTGCAGGACCAGTGATCCCGTTGCGGTGACCGGTTGGCACATGCTGCTGGGTGGATTGCCTCTGCTTGCCTGGCATGGCCTGGATGCCAGCACGGCGTTGATTCCACCCTGGACGGGACTCGACTGGGCTCAGATGGCCTATGCCTCGTTGTTGGGTAGTGCTCTCGCCTATTCCCTGTTCTTCTGGTTTGCCAGCCGGGAGGATCTCACCGGTTTCAGCACGCTTGGGTTTCTCACTCCCGTGTTTGCACTGGCGTCCGGGGGCGTCTTGCTGGGGGAGCGCCTTGACACCCTGCAATGGCTGGCCGTGTTGCTGGTGCTGATGTCGGTCCTTTTGGTGAGTCAGCGGCAGCGCCTTTGGGAACCTTGGCTTTCGACCTCGATCACGCCCCCCGGAGACCTGAAGGCATGACCGATTGCTCACTGAATCTGGTGCTCGTGAGCACGCCCGTCGGCCAGCTCGGCAGCGGTCGGGGAGGTGGGGTCGAGCTCACGCTTTCATCGGTGGTGAAGGGCTTGGCACAGCGTGGCCATCGCCTGCATCTCGTTGCACCGGAAGGTTCCTCCTCACCGGTCAGCGATGAACGGGTGACGCTCCACACCGTTCCAGGGGTTGATCAGCCGAGTTGGCAGCATGCCGATCGGCATGCATCGATGCGGATTCCTCAGGATGCGGTGCTGCCTCGTCTCTGGGATCGGGCGCTGGACCTGGTCAGCGATGTGGACGCGCTGCTCAATTTTGGATACGACTGGCTGCCGCTCTGGCTCACCCCCCACGTGAGGCCCAGCATTTTTCACCTGGTGAGTATGGGGTCTGTGTCCGCGGTGATGGACTCTGCCGTGGCTGAGCTGGCCCGCTGGGATCAGCGCCGCCTCGCGTTTCACACCCACCGTCAGGCCGATGATTTCGCCCTGGTTGAGCCCCCCGAGGTGGTGGGGAACGGGTTTGATCTCTCGCGTTATGAGCTGCAGCTCGCCACCGATGGTCCCCTCGGCTGGGCCGGACGGGTGGCGCCTGAGAAGGGGCTTGAGGACGCTGCTTCCGTTGCAGCCCTGCTTGGTGAGACCTTGCGTGTCTGGGGGCTGGTGGAGGACGATGCCTATGCCAAGCGCGTCGAGAGCGCTGTCCCCCCGGGAACGATCGACTGGTGCGGCTTCAAGCCCACAGCCGAGCTGCAGAGCGAGCTTGGCGGCTGCAGAGCCCTGCTCAATACTCCCAAGTGGAATGAGGCCTACGGGAATGTTGTGGTGGAGGCCCTTGCCTGTGGTGTGCCGGTGATCGCCTACAACCGTGGTGGCCCCGGAGAGATCATTCAGAACGGCGAAACCGGCTGGCTGGTTGCCCCCGATGATCGCGAAGCTCTGGCCGAGGCCACTCTTCGCGCGGCGTCCATCGATCGCCTGGCCTGCCGGCGCTGGGTCGAGCGATGTGCGAGTCAGGAGGGATTGGCAGCCAGGGTCGAAGCCTGGATCCGCAGGGGGCTGACACCAGTGGATGGCACCATCTCCTGATGACAGCGGATTCATCAGCCCCAAGCGCTCCCCTCGCGCTGCCCACCGCTCGGCAGCGCCGGCATGGACTCCTGCTCATCCTTGCTCTGGCTGTGGCGATCTTCTGCTGGCAGCTCGGCAGCACTGGGCTCGTGGACGAAACGCCTCCCTTGTTCGCGGCTTCGGGGCGCGCCATGGCGGAAACCGGCGACTGGCTCACACCAAGGGTCAACGGGTTGCCACGGTTCGACAAACCACCACTGGTGTATTGGCTGATGGGTCTGGGATATGCCCTGCCGGCAGGAGACGTTTGGGACCCTCTCGGCACCTGGGCCGCGCGCCTGCCTTCGGCTCTCGCTTCGGTGTTGACCATGCTTGCTCTGGGCGACACCCTGCTGCGGTTCCCATTGCGTGGCGATTCACATCCCCGTCGGACGGCTGTCGCTGCAGCGCTGGCTTTTGCACTGTCTCCCCTGGTGCTGATCTGGAGCAGGACCGCTGTGAGTGATTCGCTACTCACAGGAACGCTCGCGCTCAGCCTGCTCTGCCAATGGCGCTGCTATGCGAGTGGATCGGGGCGGCGTTGGTGGCTGGCCTGGATCGTGTTGGCCTTCGCGGTGCTGACCAAAGGTCCCGTTGCGGTGGTTCTTTCAGGCATCACCCTGGTGTTGTTCGCCTTGCTTCGCCGAGATCTGTGGGGTCTGTGGCGTTGTCTGAGGCCATTACAAGGGCTCCTGCTCACGGCCCTGATCAGTCTCCCTTGGTATGCAGCCGAACTGCTGGTGGAGGGACAGCCCTTCTGGGACAGCTTTTTCGGCTATCACAATCTTCAACGCCTCACCAGCGTTGTGAACGACCATCTGCAGCCTTGGTGGTTTTTCGGCCCCGTGCTGGTGGTGGCGTCCTTCCCCTTCACCCCGCTGCTCTTGTTCGGATTGGGACGGGTGATTGCTGATGTGAAGGGAGCTGCTTCCGTGCAGCGTGTTCCCGCCCGAGAGAGCCTGGGGCATTTCGCCGGTTGCTGGTTGCTGGCGGTGTTCCTGTTGTTCACCGCAGCGGCGACCAAGTTGCCCAGCTACTGGCTTCCAGCCACACCTGCCGCAGCCCTGCTGATCGCCTTGACAGCGCTTCCTCCATCCCTTCAGCAACGCAGGGGTCTGCTGATTGCCTGGTGTTCAACAGCCGTGTGCACCGCCATCCTGGCGGCGGGCCTGCTGGCGTCGCCTCTCTGGATTCCCCTGATTCAGGATCCTGAGATGCCCACCCTTCCGGCAGAGCTGATGACCAGTGGCTTGGTGATCAGGGCAGGGGTGTGTTTCATCGTCGCCGTCTTGCTTGGAGCCTGGAGTTTGTGGGGCGCCGTGCCCGGGCGGTTGCTGGCCTGGCAGGGTCCGCTGGTGCTGTTTCAGCTCATTGCCCTGGTACCGATGATCCAGCTTGGCGACCGGGTCCGTCAGCTGCCGGTGCGGCAGGTCGCCAAGCAGGTTGTGGAGCAACGTCGGCCAGGAGAACCACTGGCGATGATCGGCGTGCTGAAGCCTTCACTTCACTTCTACACCGATCAGGTGGTGGTCTACGAGGGCCAGTCCAGGGCGGCTCTGGCCAATCTCGCTGATCGGCTTAGCCGTGAGCAGCGACAAGGTTTCAAGGGTTTGCCCCGCACGGACGTCGATGCTTCGCCGTCTGTGCTGGTGGTCATCAACCGCGGAACAGCTGCCAAGCAGCACTGGCAGGGTCTCAAACCCCAGAAACTGGCGAGTGCCGGCATTTACGAATTGTGGCGTCTGGATCGATCCCGGCTTGAGCAGCGTGCATCGGACCTGCGCGATGAGGGTGTGTCTCTCACCTGGAAGAAACCGCGGCCTGAGCGTTACTGAACCCGATCATCCTGCGCCGACAAATCGCTCAGCTGGATGCGGCGGCAGAAACTGCAACGCCCCCACTGCGCCATTTCTCCCATGGGTGAGGGGGTTCCACAGCGTGGACATGCCGCGATGCCATGCACATCGATGCGACTGGGATGCCGTTTCCAGTCCTCGAGGGGATCCCCGGCCAGTTCATGCGGCGCAGGATGGTGTTGCTGAATCCGCAGATCGCGAACGGGATGGTTGGCCGCACGGATGGCAGCGAGCAGCTGGGGCTTGCTGTACAGCAGGGCCTGGCGCCATTGGGGATGGCTGGCGCCCACGATCAGCGTTCCGCTCCGCAGTGCCAGCGGTTGGCAATGGCTGGAAAGGGGATCGCCGGCCAGTTTGGGCCAGTCCTGCCAAAGCGCGGCCAGTGAACCCTTCTTTCTCCAGTTGCTTTTGAGAGTCTCCAGGCATCCGCTGATCGCCTGAACCGGTGCCGGTTCAGGTGGCATCAGCACCTCACCCTTCCCGAAGCGGCGCCGCTGCGATTTCGGGGCCCGACCCATGGCAATTGCCGATTTTTGAATCGACCTTAGGCAGGGGCCGTTGATTTGCTCGCTACCCTCAGGCTGCTGCTCGCCCCGATCCATGGGTTTCTTCGACCGGCTCAGCCGACTGCTGCGCGCCAATGTCAATGATCTCGTGAGCAAGGCCGAGGATCCGGTGAAGATTCTCGACCAGTCCGTGGCGGACATGCAGGAGGATCTGGTGAAGCTTCGCCAGGCGGTTGCCATGGCGATTGCCAGTCAGAAACGCCTTCGCAATCAGGCCGATCAAGCGGAATCCCAAGCGCGCACCTGGTATGAACGGGCGGAACTCGCTCTCAAAAAGAACGAGGAGGATCTGGCTCGCGAAGCACTGACTCGGCGCAAGACATTTCAGGAGACCTCCGCCTCTCTGGCCAAGCAGGTGCAGGGTCAGGATGCTCAGGTGGAAACCCTCAAGAAGAGCCTGGTGGCACTGGAGGGCAAAATCGCCGAAGCGCGCACCAAGAAGGACATGCTCAAGGCCAGGGCCCAGGCGGCCAAGGCTCAGGAGCAGCTTCAGAGTGCCGTGGGCAATATGGGCAGCAATTCCGCCATGGCCGCTTTTGAGCGCATGGAGGACAAGGTTCAGGCGATGGAAGCCAGCAGTCAGGCCGCGGCTGAACTGGCAGGTGCTGATCTGGAGAGCCAGTTCGCTGCCCTTGAGGGTGGCGATGACGTTGATGATGAGCTCGCAGCCCTTCGCCAGCAACTGGCTGGCGGGCCTGAAGCCGTTGCGCTTCCAGCCGCTGATCAAGGCAAGTCGGATGCCGTGGAGCCCGTGAATGTGTCCGAAGTGGACAACGACCTCGAGGAGCTCCGCCGATCCATCGACAAGATCTGACACGCTGGCCTGATCAGACGCTCACCCTTGCTGAGGTTTCTGGATGATCACCTCGGATCGCCTTGCAAGGCTTGGCAGCGGTGTCTTTGATCGCAATGACCGGCGTAAATCGATCTATGTCAACAGCGAACGTCAGCACGATCAGCCTCTGATCGACCTGTCTCTTGGGTCCACGGATCTGGCACCGCCGGGCGCGGCTTTGGAAGCCATGGCGGAGGTGCTTCAGCATCCTTCCAGTGCCTCTTACTGCCTTCATGCAGGCACGCAAGCGTTCAGGCATGCTGCTGCCGCTTGGTGTCAGCAGCGATTCGGTGTTCAGGTCGACGCCGAGACCGAAGTGCTTCTACTGGTGGGTTCGCAGGAAGGTACGGCCCATCTTCCTCTTGCTGTTCTCGATCCCGGGGATTCAGCTCTGATTCTTGACCCCTCCTACCCGTCTCACCGGGGTGGGCTGGAACTGGCGGATGCCGACATTCACACCCTGCCACTGACTGCTGAGCGCGACTGGGCTCCCGATTTCGATCTGCTCTCTGAGGAGCAATGGCAGCAGTTGCGACTGATGGTGCTCGGATTCCCCCATAACCCCACCGCCTGCACCGGAGAGCAGGCCTGGCTTGATGAGGCCATGCAACGTTCGGTTCAACACGATCTGGTGCTGGCCCATGACAACCCTTATGTGGATCTGGTGCTGGAGGGTGATGCCCCGTCACTGTTGCGATGCGCTCACTGGCGTGAGCGCGGAATTGAATTCTTTTCTCTGTCCAAGGGGTGGTGTCTTGGAGGGTTCCGGCTGGCGTTCGCGGTGGGGGCAGCTCCTCTGATCAGTGCCTTGAGCCAGCTGAAAGGTGTGGTCGATTTCAATCAGTGCCGGGCTCTCCAGCGCGGAGCGGTTGTGGCTCTGGATCAACACGCCGACTGGCCCACCCGTCTCCTGCCCGTTTATCGCCAGCGTCGTGACTGCATGTGGAAGGCCCTGACCGATCTCGGCTGGACCGTGCCGATGCCATCGATGGCTCTTTACCTCTGGATGCCCATTCCTGAATGGGCGAGCTCCCGGGGCTGGAGTGACGAACAGCTGGCGGCGGAGCTGCTGGAGCATTGCGGCATGGCACTGACCCCGGGTTCTGGGTTTGGTGATGCGGGTCGTGGCTGGGTGCGGCTGGCCCTTGTGCGTCCGGTGGAGGATCTGCAGACGGCTGTCAGACGGCTGCATCCCTGGTGGGAGCAGCACCATTGAGATCCGCGCATGCGGGCCGGGGGCGATTGCTGCACGATCTGCGTCGCCATCGCCATGGTCATGCCCCCTGGTGGTTGAGGCGATTGGGCGTCTGTGCCAGCACCGAGACCGAGTTGTCTCAATGGTTGACGGAGCAGGCCTGGCGTGGCCTCCAGCCACGAGCGGTGGTGGTGGATCATCAGATTCGTGGTCAGGGCCAGTACGGACGTCGCTGGATGGCACCCGTGGGTGGTGTCTGGTTGAGTGCGGCTCTTCCCTGGCCTCAGCAGCAATGCTCCACGGGGCTGTTCGGTCTCACCGTGGCCCTGGCCCTGGCGGAGCAGGTTGAATCCACAGGGCTTCAGGTGTCCATTAAGTGGCCCAATGATCTGATCATCGAGTCCCGCAAGCTCGCCGGTGTGCTGCCCACCTTGGTGTTCCGTGGCAGTCGGGTCCGTCTGGCCAGGATTGGGGTTGGGCTCAACGTGAACAATCCGGTGCCTCCTGGAGCGATTGCTCTGCGGGAGCTTCTTCCTTCAGGGCGATGCCGGCTGAGGCTCTGGCAAGGAGCCGTGCTGCGGGCGCTCGACCGCGCCCGAGAGTTGGCGCTTGATCCCAGCCTGGTGGTTCGTCAGGCCGAGCAGCGTCTCTGGGCTGAATCGGTGGCTGATCCCACTACGGGAGAGGCCTGGAAGGTTCAAGGCATTGGCATGGACGGACGCCTGCTCCTTGAACTGGGGACCCGGAGGACCAGCTGGACCCGGTGGACAGACACCCCTGAGCAGGATCTCTAGAGTCTCGCTCGATGAGACCGTCTTGATCCGTTGGTTCTGCGTTGGCTTGCCGCATCGGTTCTGCTGTCGATTCCTGCCCTGCAGGGGCCGGTGACCCCTCCTGAGCTCAAGCCGCTTCCGCCTCCGCTCAGCTTCGATCGCTCACTGGAGTCCTTGGAGCGAAATCGCGTCATCACGCCACTGGAGCGTCGGCAACTTGAAACCGGGCAACCTTCCCGTCCGATTGATGTTCCAGCCTTTCAGCAGGCTTGCCGAAGCGGCGCGCTGTCGAAGCAGGAGTGCAGCAGCGGCGTGGCCGTGCGCCGGCGTGGTGCCCGTCTCCAACCACGCGTTGTCTGGAAAGGGCGCGACGAAACGCTCACCGGCTTGTCCCGTCGCGGTTTTGATGGCTCTCCGCTGCCTCCGATCTCCGTGCCGGTCAAGGCCTTGCTGGCAGGATCCACCGCCGCGTTCCGTCTGGAGAAGGTGTTTGCTGTGTCGCCCCGACCCGCGCCGGTTTCGGGCAACGGCGATCGCAAGCTGCTTTTCCCGATCATCGGTTCAGCGATCACCACCAGTGAATTCGGCTGGCGGATTCATCCGATTATCGGCAGATGGCTGATGCATGCCGGCAAGGACCTGGCTGCCCCTGAAGGGACCCCAGTGGTGGCGGCTCTCTCAGGAACAGTGCTGAGCAGTGGTCTCGCCGGTGGTTATGGCATTGCCGTGGAGATGGCCCATGAACAGCCCAAACGCCGGACCTTGTACGGACATCTTTCTGAGATCTACGTGAAGTCTGGCCAGAAGGTTCGTCAGGGTGAGGTGATCGGCCGTGTCGGCAGCACGGGGCTGAGTACCGGACCCCATCTGCATTTCGAACTGCGCAGGCCTGAGGCCGGTGGCTGGGTGGCTGTCGATCCCGGTGACCTCGATCTCAATCCGCTCACGGCTTCGGGAGCCGATGCCGTCTCGCTGCTGGTGGGGCAGCTGATGACCAGTCTTGAGCGTTCCCAGGACTCATGACGTCTCCGGCTGGCGCTCCTCCCGCAAGATGAAACCCACCCCCCTCACGGTATGGATAAGGGTGGGGAGTTCACTCGATTCGATCTTCTGGCGCAGATAGCGGATGTAGACATCGAGAAGATTGTCGTCGCCGTAGAAGTTCTCGCCCCAAACACCCCGCATGATGTCGGAGCGTTCGAGCACTTTTCCCTGACCACGCATCAGGAAATTGAGTAACTCATATTCCTTGACGGACAACTGAATCCATTCGCCTGCACGACTCACATCCCTGGTGCTGGTGTTCATCACCAGATCTCCCACCTGAAGCGTTTCAGGATTCTGTCCGTCGCCGGTCGCTGCTGAAAACGTGCTGGCGCGCCTCTGCATGGCCCGCAGGCGTGCCATCAGCTCCTCGATCGAAAAAGGCTTGACCAGATAGTCGTCGACCCCGGCATCGAGAGCCGTCACACGGTCCGCCACGTCGTCGTGGCCGGTGAGCATCAGGATGGGAGTGGTGATGGCACTGCTGCGGATGCGCTGGCAGATGTCCACACCGCTGAAATCCGGAAGATTCCAGTCCAGAACAATCAGGTCAGGGGATGGTTCCGTGCGTGCGCGGATCAGGCCCGTTGCTCCATCCGCCGCCACGTCCACCTCATAGCCTTCAACCTCGAGCTCCATTTTCAGGAGTTCCGTGAGGCTGGCCTCGTCATCCACCAGCAGAAGCCTGGTTTTCGGAGTGGAGGAGGAGACCATGCAATCCAGATCACTCAGGAGCCAGCCTAATCACCCTCCTGTTCTCGGCTTGGAGCAGTGGTTGTGGCCATCCCAGCGCTCCACCTTGCCGTCTCGGAAATGAGCCACTCGCTCAGCGCGAGCGGCCACATCGTCTTCATGGGTGACCAGCACTAGGGTGATGCCCTGTTCGTGCAAGGCATCAAACAGATTCAACACATCATCTGTGGTGCGTGAATCGAGGGCGCCGGTGGGTTCATCAGCCAGAAGCAGGGAGGGCTGGTTGATGATCGCCCTGGCAATGGCGACTCTCTGCTGTTGACCCCCTGAAAGCTGGTTCGGCTTGTTCTCCATGCGTTCCCCAAGGCCTACGCGTTCCAGTGCTTCTCTGGCTTTCTCCCGTCTCTTCTGGGGTGAGAGACCTGCATAGATCATCGGCAACATCACGTTTTCGAGGGCCGTCGCATGGGGCAGCAGATGGAACTGCTGAAACACGAAGCCCAGCTGCTGATTGCGCAGATCCGCTAGCGCATCGTCATCAAGATCTTCGACAGCCGTGCCATTGAGGTGATAAGACCCGCTGCTGGGTCGGTCGAGGCAGCCCAGGATGTTCATCGCCGTGCTTTTGCCGGAGCCACTGGCGCCCATCACGGCGAGGTAGTCGCCTTGCCGGACAATCAGGTCGAGCTGATCAAGCGCCCTGACAAGGCCTGCACCGGTCCCATAAATCTTGTCGACTCCGCGCAGCTCGGCGACCGGGAAGCGTTCACCTGTCGCTCTCTCAGCCAAGGGGGGCTCCTGAGGCATTGGCGATGGCCTGCTGCAGGATTGGGGTTCCAGCCACCGCATCGCTGGCCCACTGGAAGAGGGGGTTGGAGAGGATGCCACCAACGGCTGTGACAACCACGCAGGTCACCAGTGCCACCCGCAGTGGTGGCAGTCCCAGGGTGTTCCACTGGACCGGGGGATAGGCCTTCACCGCATCGGAGGCTTCCTGAGGCTCCTTGACCACCATCATCTTGATGACACCGATGTAGTAGTAGATCGACACCACCGAGGTGATCAGTCCAACCACAACCAGCAGGTACTGGTGATCAGCCCAGCCTGCGAAGAACAGATAGATCTTGCCGAAGAAGCCGAGCATCGGTGGGATGCCTCCCAGCGACAGCAAACAGAGACTGAGTCCGAGTGTGATCAGGGGATCCTTCTGGTAAAGACCGGCGTAATCGGAGATGCGATCGCTGCCGGTGCGAATCGAGAACAGGATGATGCAGGCAAAGGCCCCCAGATTCATGAACAGGTAGGCAGCCATGTAGAGAACCATGGCCGCGAAACCGTCCTCGGTTCCGCACACCAGACCGATCATCACGAAACCGGCCTGACCGATGGAGCTGTAGGCCAGCATCCGTTTCATCGAGGTCTGGGCGAGCGCAACGACGTTGCCCAGGGTCATGCTGAGCACCGCCAGCACGGTGAACAGCAGTTTCCATTGCGTGTCGAAGCTGCCGAAACAACCAACCAGGATTCGGAGGGCCAAAGCAAAACCGGCGGCCTTCGAGCCGACTGACAGGAAGGCGACCACCGGTGTCGGAGACCCCTCGTAGACGTCAGGTGTCCATTGGTGAAAGGGCACTGCGGCGATCTTGAACGCCACGGTTGCCAGCACGAACACCAGTGCAAGCGCTGCCAGCGGTGTGGGACTGGTCAGCAGCGACTGTCCGATGGCCTCAAGGCTGGTGGAGCCGCTGAGGCCGTAAAGGAGCGACGAGCCGTAAAGAAACACTGCGGCTGCGGCGGAGCCCACCAACAGATATTTCAGTGCTGCTTCCGAACTGCGCGCATCGCGTTTCATGTAGCCCGAGAGCAGATAACTCGCGACGGAAAGGGTCTCCAGGGAGACAAAAATGCTCACCAGATCAGTGGCCCCGCACAGCAGCATTCCTCCAAGCGTTGCCGCCAGCAGGATTGCGGCGTATTCACCCACAGGGGTGCCACCCTGCTCGGCATACCGCCAGCTGATCAGCAAGGACAGCAGCGTTGAGCAAGCCACCACGGCCCTGAAGGCAATCGCCAGGTGATCGGAGAGGAATGCGCCCAGGAAGGAGGGTTCCAGAGGAGCGTTCCACTGCAGGGCCAGCAGCACGAGCGCTGTGCCCAGGCCCGCGTAACAAATTGGTGGAACCCAGCGAACGGAGACTTTTTCGCCAGCCAGATCCACCAGAAGGGTGGCCAGCATGGCCAGCAGGACTGCGCCTTCCGGGGCGATCGCACCGGCATTGAGCGCAAGATTGAGCAAATCACCCGGCGCTGCCAATGGCTGGGTGTCGAGAAGCAAGGCACCCATCTCGGGCATGGCGCGCGCAGGGCAGAGCTGTTCGGGCGACTGTAGCCGCGCTTCAGTTCCTCTTTGAGGCATCACGCGTATTCGCTGCAACTGGAGCGGCGGTGCGATAAAGAAGGGGACGGTTATCTGCCCTCTTTTGGCGCACACCCTGGTCATCGTTGAGAGCCCCACCAAGGCCCGCACCATCCGTGGATTCCTCCCCAAGGACTTCCGGGTGGAAGCCTCCATGGGGCATGTGCGTGATCTCCCCAACAACGCCAGTGAGATTCCAGCGGCTCAAAAGGGCCAGAAGTGGGCCAATCTCGGCGTCAACACCGAGTCCGATTTCGAGCCGCTTTATGTGGTGCCGAAAGACAAGAAAAAAACCGTCAAGGAATTGAAGGACGCCCTTAAAGGGGCTGATCAGCTGCTGCTGGCGACTGATGAAGACCGCGAGGGTGAAAGCATCAGCTGGCATTTGCTGCAGCTGCTTGCACCCAAGGTGCCGGTGAAGCGAATGGTGTTCCACGAGATCACCAAGGAGGCGATTGGTCGTGCTCTGGACCAAACCCGTGAGCTCGACATGGAACTGGTTCATGCCCAGGAAACCCGGCGGATCCTGGATCGTCTGGTGGGATACACCCTGTCGCCCCTGTTGTGGAAAAAGGTGGCCTGGGGGCTGTCAGCGGGTCGCGTGCAGTCCGTTGCTGTGCGCCTGTTGGTCCAGCGGGAACGGGCACGTCGGGCATTCCGCAGCGGCAGCTACTGGGATCTCAAGGCGGCTCTCGAGCAGGCCGGCAGTCGCTTTGACGCCAAACTCACCCACCTCGAGGGGCAGCGCATCGCCACCGGCAACGATTTTGATGAAAACACCGGGGGCCTCAAGGAAGGCAGCAAGGTCCGCCTACTCAGTGAAAGCGATGCCCTGACGCTCTCCGAGGCGGTCAAGTCAGCGGCATGGAGCGTCACGTCCGTGGAGGAAAAACCCACGGTGCGCCGGCCTGTTCCGCCCTTCACAACCAGCACGCTTCAGCAGGAGTCGAACCGCAAGCTTCGGCTCTCTGCACGGGAAACCATGCGCTGCGCGCAGGGTCTGTATGAGCGGGGCTTCATCACCTACATGCGCACCGACTCGGTGCACCTCTCCGATCAGGCCATCAGCGCAGCCCGCAGCTGTGTGGAATCGCGTTACGGCAAGGAGTATCTGAGCAAGGGGCCCAGGCAGTTCAGCACCAAGTCCCGCAACGCACAGGAGGCTCACGAAGCGATTCGCCCTGCTGGTGAGAGTTTCCGTGCCCCGCAGGAGACAGGTCTTGATGGCAGGGATCTGTCTCTCTATGAACTGATCTGGAAGCGCACGGTCGCCAGTCAGATGGCTGAGGCTCGCCTCACCATGCTTTCGGTGGATCTGAAGGCTGCTGATGCGGTGTTCCGGGCCAATGGAAAGCGCATCGATTTTCCCGGTTTCTTCCGCGCCTACGTGGAGGGCAGTGACGATCCTGATGCGGCTCTGGAAGGTCAGGAGGTGTTGTTGCCGGCCCTCAAGCAGGGAGATTCGCCCAAGCTGAACGATGTGGAGGCGCTTGGACACCAGACCCAGCCGCCGGCACGGTTCTCGGAAGCGTCGCTGGTCAAGATGCTTGAGAAGGAAGGCATCGGCAGGCCTTCCACCTACGCATCGATCATCGGAACCATCGTTGATCGCGGCTACGCCACGCTGCAGAACAACTCCCTCACGCCCAGCTTCACGGCCTTTGCGGTGACTGCGCTGCTCGAAGAGCATTTCCCCGATCTCGTCGATACCTCCTTCACCGCCAGGATGGAGAACACCCTCGATGAGATCTCGCACGGCAAGGTGCAGTGGCTGCCCTACCTGGAAAGCTTCTACAAGGGCAACGAGGGACTGGAGTCTCAGGTGCACCTGCGTGAGGGCGACATCGATCCAGGGGCTTCCCGGACGATCGATCTCGAAGGTCTTCCCTGTGTGGTCAGGATCGGTCGTTTCGGTGCCTACCTCGAAGCCAAGCGTGTGGGTGATGACGGTGAGGAGGAACTGATCAAGGCCACCCTGCCGCGTGAGATCACCCCGGCTGATCTCGATCACGATCAGGCCGAGCTGATCCTCAAGCAGAAGGCTGATGGACCTGAGGCCCTGGGAGAAGATCCGGAGACTGGAGATCTGGTCTATCTGCTGTTCGGTCAATACGGGCCGTATGTGCAGCGCGGCCAGGTCAGTGATGAGAATCCCAAGCCCAAGCGTGCGTCACTGCCCAAGGGGGTGAAGCCTGAAGACCTCAGCCTCGATGATGCTCTGGGACTGCTGCGGCTGCCCAGGTTGCTGGGAGAGCATCCTGATGGCGGCAAGGTTCAGGCAGGCCTGGGTCGCTTCGGTCCCTACGTGGTCTGGGACAAGGGCAAGAGCGAGAAGGATTACCGCTCGTTGAAGGGTGATGACGATGTCCTCGCGGTGGGACTCTCCCGCGCTCTTGAGCTGCTGGCCATGCCCAAACGCGGCCGAGGCGGCCGCACGGCACTCAAGGATCTGGGCAAGCCCGAAGGCAGTGATGAGACCGTGCAGGTTTATGACGGCCCTTACGGCCTCTATGTGAAGCAGGGCAAGGTCAATGCTTCGCTTCCTGAAGGGAAGGGGGCTGATGACATCACCCTGGAGCAGGCGGTGGAGCTGCTTGCGGCCAAGGCAGCCAGCAAAAAAGGCGGGCGCAAGGCTTCCACCACAAAGAAACCCGCAGCCAAAAAACCCGCAGCCAAAAAAGCTGCAGCCAAAAAGCCTGCGGCGAAGAAGCCACCTGCCACCACCAAATCAGGCCGCCTGCGTGCCAGTGCCGTGCGTGTCATTCGCCCAGCGGACTCCTGATGGGCATCAGGCTGATTGTCCTGTCGTTGTTGCCCTCGCTGATGCTGCTGCAGGCCTGTGATGGCACACCATTTGGCCAGCGCCTGTCTGAGAGTTTTGACTCTCAGGCAGGGGAGGTCCGCCCAGCGGGCAGCCAGGCCGAACCCACGAACGCCGATCCAGACAACAACGTTTCAGACACCAGCGAGGTCGCTGACCAGCGTGTGGAGCAGCCCAAGGCCAAGGCCAAAGTCAATGAGGACGACGACTCGACCGAGTCCGAAGGCGAACAACGACCTGCAGCAGCTGTTGCGACTGACAGCCCTGAGCCGAAACCCACCCCAGAGCGCACCCTGCCCTATCGCATCATGATTCGCCTCTCAGCAGCGGATCCAGCCGCTCCCGCAGAGGGTGTCACGGAGGCACTCAGACGCGCTGGCATTGGTTTTGAGGTGGAGACCATTGAAAAGGTGCCCGTCAGCGATCTGAGTCAGTCTTCCAACCTCCAACCGAAGCCTGCTCCCTGATGCGACCAGCTCTCAGCCATCGCCAGGCTCTGCGGATGATGGAGTCCTCCTATCTGGCGGCCGCGGCTGCATTGATCTGGCTGGCTCTGTATTACCTCCCGGTGGGTGGAGCGCTGTTTCGTCTTGCCCTGCCTCTGCCACTCGCTCTGCTGGCGGTCCGTCGGGGTGCCAGGGCAGGGGTCGAGGGCCTGGCTGTGGCGATTCTTCTGCTCATCGCCTTGATGGGGCCTGTCCGCGGCCCCTTGATGCTGTTCCCCTATGGCCTCTTGTCCGTCTGGTTGGGCTGGTGCTGGCTGCATCGCCGCAGCTGGTGGCTGAGCTGGGGGATCGGCCTTCTGATCGGCGCTGGCGGGTTTCTTGTCAGGGTTGTTGCGCTCTCTCTGTTGGTGGGTGAAAACCTCTGGGTGATCATCACCCGCGCCGGTGCAGGTCTGCTGGACAGGTTGCTGGAGCTGCTGCAGTTGCCACTGGCGCCTGATCTGCTGCTGGTTCAGCTGATGGCTCTCGCTCTGGTGCTCATTCAGCAGCTTGTGTACGTGCTGGCTCTCCATGCACTGGCCTACTGGATCTTTCCCCGTCTTCAGGCTCCGGTCCCCGAGCCTCCTCCGCTGCTTCATGGACTGGTCGCCCTCGACCCTCTCTGACCCTGGTTTCGGGGTGTCTCGTCTGACCGACTCGCCGGCCAGCCCTGATGCGAGGCGCTTTGCAGAGGTCTGGTCCGACGCTGCGCAACCGCTGCCAGATCTGCTGCTGGTGCTTGCATCCACAAGGACTGCGGAACAGCCGGGGATCTCTGCTGCCGGGAGTACACCCGCCGCCCGCCGCACCACCGCCCTCGCCGATGCGGAACTGCTGCTCAAGGGTCCATCCGTTGCTCCGGTCTGGTGCCTGCCACCTCTGCCGGCGGGGGTTTCACCAGCCTTGATCAGCTGGGTGGTGTGCGATCAGCTCGGCCTCGATCCTCAGGTCGCTGCGCTGGGTTTGCCGATGCCACCGCCGTTCCCCCATCTTCGTTTTGAAGATCCATGTTCCGGCCCTGGTGGGTGCGTCTCCAGTGGCTCTGCGATGGAGCCCGAACGGGCGGAACAACTGATGCATCGCGGTCGGCGCCTCGGACGGCGACTGCGTCGCCCACTGGTGCTGGCGGAATGTGTTCCCGGTGGCACCACCACAGCTCTGGCGGTGTTGACGGGGCTGGGATTGCCCGTGCAGACACTGGTCAGCGGCAGTGCCCTCCATCCCCCCATGGCGCTCAAGCAGAAGCTGGTCAGCGAGGGTCTGTCTCATGTGCCTCGTCAAACACAGATTGATCCTCTGGCCTTGCTTGCGGCAGTGGGGGATCCTTTTCAGGCCCTCGCCACAGGGCTGTTGACCGGGGTGCTCGATGCAGACCAGCCTGTCCTGCTGGCCGGCGGCAGTCAGATGGCCGCAGTGCTTGCCCTCGCGCTTCAGGCGGTTCCAGCAGACCGTCGCCAGCAGCTTTGCGATCGGGTTTTGATCGGCACCACTGCATGGCTTGCCGCAGAGCGACTGGAGGCTGCAATGCCTGCCTCTTCCCTGATGACACTGCTCAGCAACCTCGAGCGGCATTACTCCGTTTCAGTGCAGGCCTATGCCGCTGGTCTGCGCTTCTCCGCCAGTCGCCACTCCCGCCTGCGCGATTTCGAGAAAGGCCATGTGAAAGAAGGCGTAGGGGCTGGTGGTCTGGCTCTGCTGGCCCAGTGGCGCGGTGTTTCCGTGAACACTCTGGTGCAGTCCTGTGACCGGGCTGTCGATCAGTTGCTCGCCGCAGGTCATGCGGGCACTGTCGCCCCGTAGGTTCGGACCATGAAGCCTGTTGCCTTCACGGCGCCATCGTTGAACCGTCGTCGGTTCCTCCAGTTCGCCGCTTTGACGGCAGCGGCTGGGCTCAGCGGCTGCAGCCGGGGAGGCTCGGTTCCCACGCTGCGCTCAGTCCCCGACATCCTGCCGTCGCTCTGGCGTCGTGATCTGCCGGCTCCCTGGCGTTTCGCCGCACTGTCAGGGGCGACTGCTCTGGAAAGTCCCTGGCCGTCGCCAACGGATCTGCTGGCTCTGACCGACGGCTGGTTGTCGGTGATCAGCCCGGAGCGTTTGCAGCCGATCGCCGCAGACGCTCTTGCGTCGAGACTGGGGCCTACGGGACAACGCTTCCTGAACGAGGCGCCTTCGGTTTGGAGACCCCTGCTGTTGCCGGTGGCCTTCAGCCCATGGGTGATGGTGATCCGGCGTGATGGCAACAACGGTCTTGCGCCGGATGCCGGCTGGGACGCACTGCTCGATCCCGCGCTTCAGGGCAAGCTGTTACTGCCCTCCAGTCCGAGGTTGCTGATTTCCCTTGCCGAGCGCATGGGTGATGGCAATGCCCTGAGACGCCTGAGGGCGGCGGCTCTCAGTTTTGATGACCGTTTCGGCTTGAACTGGCTGCTGCAAGGTGATGCCAGGGTTGCCGTGCTGCCTCTGCAGCGTTGTATGGCGGCTCTCCAGCGTGACCCCAGGCTCACCGCCGTGCTGCCCAATCAGGGTGCCCCGTTGCACTGGACGCTGCTGGCTCGGCCGTCCCAAACTGCTGAACCCGTCCCGCAGGACTGGGTGCTGAAAGCCTGGAAGCAACCCTTGCTGTCACGATTGCTGGCACAGGGATGGATTCCGCCGCTCCCCAGGGATGAGCTTGTTGTGGCCGCGGGGCGGATTCCGCGCAGATTGCGCCCTCTTGTCCTTCCGCAGGACTCGGTCTGGAAGCAGAGCTGGTTGTTGTGGCCAACCCCTGCTTCCGAAGCGCAAGGGTTGCAGCAGTTCTGGGAGTCATCAGCCCCATAGCCGCCGGCGCGGTGCCGCTGCCAACATGCGATGGGTCTCCGCCAGCAGGTCCGGGATCGGCAGCTGGTGCGGACAGCGCGGCAGGCAATCACCACAGTTGTCGCATTGGCTGGCGTCGACCTGTTCCCACCAGTGCCCGGCCTGACCGATCAGGTTGTAACGCTCCCCGGCGAATTCCATCAGGTCATGGCCGCGGGCAAGATTGCGCAACCGCAGCAGTTCGGGGATCGGTACGTCCTTGGGGCAGGGCAGGCAGGCACGGCACTGGCCGCAGAGGTCAGGCCCGAGCCGACTCTCACGCTGCTGCTGAAGGTGAGCGAGCGCCCTTTGCTCCTCAAGATCCAACGGACCGTCGCTGGCTGCGAGCGATCGAGCCAGTTTGAGGTCAGCGGCGTTCTGCGCTCCCACGGTGAGTGTGCTGATTCCCGCTGCCAGCAGAAAGCGATAGGCCAGCTGCAACGGCTGAAAGGGGCTGCAGTCAGCTCGCAGCAGCTCACTTGGTGCCTGCAGGCGTCCGCCCTTGTCAGCCGGTGAAATCGCAAGCACGCCCATGGATCGTTCCAGCGCTCGCCGGGCCAGCGGCAGGCGTGTGGGGTCCAGCAGATGCAGATGCAGGCAACAGAATCTGAAGCGGTCGCTGGCGATTGCCCGTTCGATCAGGGCGTTGGATCCATGGCTGCTGAAGCCCACTTGTCGGACCTTGCCGGTTGCCAGGGCCCAGTCGATCAGCCGGGCTCCCTCCCCGGACAGCGCCCAGTCGAGATGGCTGTCCAGGTTCAGGCCATGGATGGCCAGATTGTCCAGCGTGCGGACCCCGAGCCTGTCGAGGCTGGCGTCGAGAGCCTCACGTCCGGAGAGAAAACTCTGCCCGGGCAGCATCTTGCTGGTGATCACCCAGCCTCCGTCGGCGGGTGCTGAGCCCTCCTGGTTCAGCCGTGCCAGTGCCTTGCCCAGAAAGGCTTCAGCGGGCCCATAGGCCGGGGCTGTTTCGAGATGGTTGATGCCTGCGTCAAGTGCTGCGCGCAACACCTCCAGCATCTGCTTCGGAGACTGGAGGGCGCGCATGGTGCCCAGCGTGAACAGACTCACTTCGGCCCCGTCACCAAATGAGCGACGCAGAACAGGACAGGGGAGCGTGCTGCTCAAGGGCTCGGGGTGTCGCCCTGGGCGTCTCTGGGATCCCCCGGCTGGCGTGATTCCAGATGGCGCCCTAGGGCGGCGGGACTGATGTTGTCGAGGAAGCGACGGAATTCATCACGATCCTCAGCATCCGCCTCGGCATCCACGGCGATCGAGGCTTCCGCCACGACCTCCTCAAGCATCCAGATGCTGCTGCCAGTGCGGATGGCCAGTGCGATCGCATCACTGGGGCGTGCATCGATTTCCAGCAGAGGGTCATCCCCCTCAACAGCCGCCTCCACCTCATCCGCTTCAGATGCTGTGCCGTGATGGTCGCTCTCACACAGTCGCAGCACGGCTCTGAAGGTGCTGTCTTCGATGGCATGAATGATCACGCGCTCCAACTGCAATCCACCTGCGTCCAGCAATGCGGCCATCAGGTCATGGCTGAGGGGTCTGGGCTGCGGCGTGTCGTTCAGCCCGGCCATGATGTTGTGCGCCTGCCCCTGGTCGATCCAGATCGGCACCTGGCGACTGCGGGATGGATCCTGCAGCAGCACGATCGGACTGCGGCTGCTGGCATCCAGGGCGATTCCCGCCACGCTCATCTCGATCAAGGACGGCTCCGCCGCTCTCTCGATTATGACCAGTGCATAGGGGATGGAGATGGGCAATGTTCACGGGGTTGGTCCAGGCGGTTGGTCAGGTCGAACGACGTGGTCGCGCTCTGCTCGTTGAGGGGTGCAGTGCGTTCGCGCCACTGCAGCTTGGTGACAGCGTCGCGGTGGATGGTGTCTGCCTCACGGTGGCGTCGCTGGTGGGTGATGGCTTTCTGGCGGATGTGAGTGAGGAGACGCTTCAGCGCACCACCCTCGGAGCCAAGGCCGCCGGTGGCGGATCAGTGAACCTCGAACCTGCTCTGCGTTTGTCGGATCGTCTTGGAGGCCATCTAGTGAGCGGCCATGTGGACGGCATCGGAGAGGTGGTCGCCGTGGAATCCATGCCCCAGTCATGGCGCCTGGAACTGCGGTGGCGAGATGCTGACTTCGGCCGCTACATCTGCGACAAGGCCAGTGTCGCGGTGAATGGCATCAGTCTCACGGTGGCGGGTTGTGCTGACGCCGGGGCACGCTTCTGGCTCGCCGTGATTCCACACACGTGGTCAGTGACAGCACTCCGTGATCTGCAGGTGGGAGATGCGGTGAACCTTGAGATCGACCTGCTGGCGCGCTACACGGAGCGGCTCATCAGTGCTGGTGGCACAAAGGACGAGACCTCGCCCATCAGCGCTTCCTGGCTGGCAGAGCACGGCTGGGGTTGACCGCCAACAACAATCAATCAATGGCCGGATTTCGGAGGTCTCAATACCTTTCGGATGTTGTTCACTCTGAACTGTTCATGAATTCCGAGGACCGCTCCGAATCCCTGGGCACCTTCAAGGCCTTCTCGATCGCAGAGGGCATTCTTCTGATCGTTCTGGGCGTCCTGGCCCTGATCTTCCCAGTCATCGCATCCTTCTGGACCACCGGTGTGATTGCCGTGCTGTTTCTCGTCGGCGGTGTGGTCGGCTGGGTCAGCAACCTTGCCCGTTCAGGCCGGATGGGTCGCTGGATCTGCTTCTGGCGTCTGGTGGTGTCCACGCTGTTCATCGTGGCCGGCGGCTCGATGATCGGTAATTTTCGAGATCCCGGTGAAGCGGCAGAGCAGGTTGCTGCGTTTGCCCTGGCCATCGGCATCGTCTTTCTGGTGGAGGGCGTCGTGGCCTTCGTCAATGGATTGGCCAACAGCGGTCAGCCCGGGGCTGGCTGGGCCATCGCCAACGGAGTGATCACCTTCATTCTTGGCCTGCTGATCGTCACCCTCAAGTTCTGGGGTCTGTTGTGGGTGCTCGGCACGCTGGTGGGCATCAGCTTCCTGTTCAGCGGCATTGAGCTGATCGCGTTCAGTTCCAGCATCGATGACGGCCAGGATCCTCCCGCCATTGCCTGAAAAACAACAAACCCAAGGAGCAGCTCAAACTGTCTCCTTGGGTTGCCCCTGTCTGAGTCTTGAGTCAGCTGGATTCGGCGAGCGGCAGAAGCGTGATCGTGCCGGAATCCTTATTCAGTTCAATCTTGAATTCCTGGCCTGGAACAAGATCAAGTCGTTTGGTGTAGGCATGGCCGATCAGCAGGTTGCCGTTGCCGTGAACTCGCGTGCGGAATTCTGCTTGACGGCCTCGGCTGCCACCTCCTGAACCACCATTGCTGGAGGGAAGTTTGTATCCCTTGGCTTCCACCAGGGCTCTATAGAAACTTTTGCGCATGAGCCGGCCGCTCGGACCGACATAACCGCAGCCCCGGGCAATTTCATCTTCAGGGCGGTTGCTGAGAGCCCGCGCCTTGTTCAGTAATTCCTCTCCAACCAGCATGTCTATCGGAAAAGACACATCAATTCTGACTCCAGACTGCAACCCGGGCAAGGAGTCCGTTGGACTTTCATTTTCGGAGCCCGATCTTGATGGACATCAGATCAGGTACAGAATCACAAACAGAATGACCCAGATTCCATCCACGAAATGCCAGTAGAGCTCGGCGGCCTCGAGCGGAAAATGATTGCTGGAACTGATACGACCTGAAGGGGTGCGGCATTGCCACCACACAATCAGGATCATCAGTGTTCCCAGGGTCACGTGCAGTCCGTGGAAACCGGTCAAGGCATAAAAGGTGCTGGCGTAGAGATTGTCCGTGAGGCCGAAAGGCAAGGTGAAGTACTCGACCATCTGGCTGGCGAGAAAAGCCAGACCGAGACCTGCGGTCAGCATCAGCCAGAGGCGGCAACGGTCGTTGTGCTGCCTGCGCAGGTTCACACCGGCGCGGTGAAAGGTTGCACTGCTCACCAGCAGCAGAATCGTGTTGAGTGTTGGCAGCGGCAGTTCAAGCTCGTAGATCGCACCTGGCATCAACGGATTGACGGCCTTGAATGTGAGATAGGCGGCGAAGAATCCGGCGAAGGTCATGGCGTCAGCCACCAGGAAGGTGGCCAGGCCAAACATGCGGTGATCTGGATGTTCGGAACCATGATCGCTGGCGTGATCATCCAGCTGATCGAGCTGCGGGTTTTGTGGCGTTAGGGACGTCATTGGCCGCTTCTCCAGAGATCACTGCCGCTGGTGGAGTTGAGATCGATTTCGTCCGCCGGGGTGCCATAGCCGTAGGGATGGGTCACCAGAGGTGGGTCGCCTTTCCAGTTCTCAACCGGTGGTGGCGATGACGTCAGCCATTCAGGAGTGAGGGCTCGCCAGGGGTTGTCGCCTGCAATGGCCCCATGAAATGCACTGGCGACGACATTCCAGAGGAATGGCAGGGTGCTGATCGCCATCAGCAGAGCACCGGCGCTGCTGATCTGATTCACGAGCTGAAACTGCGGGTCGTATTCGGCAACCCGCCTTGGCATGCCGTTCAGCCCCAGCCAATGCTGAGGAGCGAAGCAGAGGTTGAAGCCGACGAAGGTCAGCAGGAAATGCAAACGCCCCAGATGCTCATTGAGCATGCGTCCGGTGATTTTGGGGTACCAGTGATAGATCGAAGCGAAAATCACAAACACCGAGCCCCCGTAGACGATGTAGTGGAAATGGGCAACAACGAAGTAGGTGTCGTGAACGTGAACGTCAAACGGAACCTGTGCGAGGGCGACGCCCGTGATTCCCCCCAGCACAAAATTCACAATGAACCCACAGGAAAACAGCACTGCGCTGTTCAAACTGATTCGACCTCCCCAGAGTGTCGCCAGCCAGTTGAAGAATTTGATTCCAGTAGGAACAGCGATAAAGGCTGTCGCAATGGTGAAGAAAAGGCGCATCCAAGGTGGAGTGCCACTCGTGAACATATGGTGTGCCCACACCACCAAGCCAAGGACGACAATGGCCATGATCGAATACACCATGGTTGTGTATCCGAACAGCGGTTTGCGGCAGTGAACCGGAAGGATCTCACTCACCAATCCAAAAGCAGGCAGCACCATGATGTAAACGGCTGGGTGAGAGTAGAACCAGAAAAGGTGCTGGTAAACAACAACATTTCCACCCATTCCAGGATTGAAAAATCCTGTATGAGCAACAATATCGAAGCTCAGCATGATCAGTGTTCCTGCCAGAACTGGAGTGGAAAGGACCACCAGAATGCTGGTGCCAAGCATCGCCCAGCAGTACATCGGCAGCTGCATCAACTTCAGGCCAGGCCGACGAAGCTTGAGAATCGTCGCAATGAAATTGATGCCACCGAAAATTGAGCTTCCACCCAGAAGAAGAACACTCAGAATCCAGATGATCTGGCCGGTTGCAGGTGTGGTGATGCTCAGAGGTGGATATGCCGTCCAGCCTGACTGGGCCGCACCCGTGATGAAATAGCTGCTGATCAGCATCAGGCCTGCTGGGGGAATGAGCCAAAAGGCAACAGCATTAAGCCTGGGGTAGGCCATGTCTCTCGCACCCACATAGAAGGGGATCAGATAATTACCGAAAGCACCATTCACCACGGGAACGATCCAGAGAAAGATCATCACTGTTCCGTGGAGAGTGAGGATCTGGTTGTAAACATCCCTGGCCATGAAATCTGAAACCGGACTCAGCAGTTCGGTTCGTATTGCGCCGGCCATGGCGCCACCGATCAGATAGAAGGCAAATCCGCAAACGAGATACTGAAGGCCGATCACCTTGTGGTCGACGCTGAAGCTCAGATAGCGAAGCCATCCGGTCGGCTGCAGAGAAGCTGCCGCTGGAGCTGTTTTCTGGGGAGCGGTAATCGTCATGCTTCAGCAGCGGGGACCTTGCGATTGGACTGGAACCAGGTGTCGAAGTCATCGGCGCTGTCGACAACGACGCTCGAGCGCATGCCGCCGTGATACGGCCCGCAGAGCTCTGCGCAAACGATCGAGTAACTGCCCGTGCGGGTGGGGGTGAAGTCGAGAACCGTCGGTTGGCCTGGGATGACGTCCTGCTTCAGGCGGAATTCCGGAATCCAGAATGCATGGATCACGTCCTTGGCTTCCATTTTCAGTGAAACCGGCCGGTCGACAGGGACATGCAGTTCTCCGGAAATGATGTCGCCATCGGGGTAATGGAAGAGGAAAGCGAACTGCATCGCGGTCACCTCGATCGGCAATGGCGGAATCCCTGTCGCTGTTGCTGTTTGGGAGTCCTGTGTCGAGCCAATGCCTCCCCAGATGCGCTGATCGGCAACCATCTCCGCGCCGTGGTTGCCATGGCCGAGAGGCACCATCCCTCCCATGCGCTCATAGATGTCGTAGCTGTAAAGCCCAACAAACAGCACAACGATTGCCGGAACGGCAGTCCAGAACACTTCCAGTGGCAAATTTCCCTCCAAAGCCAATCCATCGCCGAGCTGTCCTGGACGGCGACGGAAACGCACAAGGCTGAAAACAATCAATCCAACGATTCCTACAAAAAGGATTGTGCCGATGCTGAACAAAACACGAAACAACTCGTCGTAAATCGGCGCATTGGCACTGGCATCAATTGGAAGAAGATTGATGTTCTGGCCAATCCATAGCCCCCCGAGCACGAGGAGCATGCCTAAGACCAGGGTCAGAATTGCTGAGGGGATGGGCACCCCGGACCTCAACTTGTGTTTCTTCAGGCTATGGAGGTTGGTGAATAATCACCACGCGTTGATTGTTAAGCAAGCCTGAAAATCCTTCGGGTTTTCTGAGTTCAAGGACTCTCTTGTCAGCAAAGTCGCATCAAGTCTGAGATTGCAGATGTTGCACTCGGCTACACATCGTGCCGTTCTGATTCAGCTCGCTACGTTCCATGGATAACCATCTCCATTAAGGAGTTTGTGTTGACTGCATCGTCTCTTAATCCGATCCGTTTCCGCCTTGCTCAGTTGGCTGCCCATCTCGTGGTGGCTCTCGTTGCTCTGGTGGTGATCGGAGGGGCGACGCGGGTCATGGAGGCAGGTCTTGCCTGCCCTGATTGGCCTCTTTGCTACGGCACGCTGCTGCCTGGCCGTCAGATGAACGTCCAGGTTTTTCTCGAGTGGTTCCATCGTCTCGATGCCTTCGTGGTTGGCGTGGCACTGCTTGTGCAGATGGCAGCCGTCTGGTGGTACCGCCGTGACTTGCCGCGCTGGTTGCTTCCCCTCAGCGGGCTTCTCGTGCTGATGGTTGCTCTGCAGGGAGGTCTTGGAGCGCTCACGGTGATGAAACTGTTGCCTTCCGCGGTGGTCACGGCTCATCTGGCTCTGGCTCTCATGCTGGTGATCACGGTGAGTGGTCTCACCCAGTCGCTCCTGGCGCACCCCCAATCCGATCCGGCCCCTCGCTGGTGGATCTTTCTGGGTGGGCTGAGCGTGCTGGCGGTGTCGGCCCAGTGCCTCCTCGGTGCTGGCATGGCCACGTCCTGGGCTTCCCAGCGCTGTCTTGAGGCTGGTCAGTCCTGTCAATGGCTTCATTGGCATCGTGCCGCAGCCACTCCGGCCGCTCTTTGTGTGTTGCTGTTCGTGCTGGTTGCCCTGGTCAGTGGGCGTTGGGGCCGAGAGCAGTGGCCGCTTCTGTTGACGGCACCTCTGCTGGTTGGCGTGCAGATCGGCCTTGGGGTCACGACCCTGCGAATGGGTCTTTCACAACCCGCAGTGACCGTGGCTCATCAGCTCGTGGCCTGTCTTCTGGTTGCCGTTCTTGCAGGTCTGACCTGCAGGCGGCAACCACCTTCATCCGATCCACCCTCCGTCGTTCTCGACTCTTCCGCCCTGGAGGCTTGTCATGGCTAGTTCCGCCACAGCTGCACCCTCGGCTCCACTGACGCGCGAACAGATCGTTCCTTCGCGTAAGCGCATCAAGCTTCCTCCCTGGCTTGAGGTGGCTAAACCGCGACTGATTCCTCTGCTGCTCGCCACGACGCTTGGTGGGATGGCCCTGACTGAGGGTTGGCCACTCTCTTCCCCACGCCTGGCTTGCACCCTGGGTGGCGGAGCCCTTGCTGCTGCTGCCGCAGGAGTTCTCAATTGCCTCTGGGAGCAGGAGCTCGATGGCCGCATGCAGCGCACAAGTGGCCGTGCGCTGCCTTCGGGCCGACTGTCGCCCACAGCCGCTTTCATCGGTGCTGTTTCCTGCACCCTTGCGGCGGCAACGCTGCTCGTGAGCGGTGTGAACTGTCTTGCGGCAGGCCTTTCGCTGCTTGGCCTCTGCAGCTATGTGCTGCTTTACACCGCCCTGCTCAAGCCAAGAACATCTCAGAACATCGTTGTTGGTGGTGTCGCAGGCGCGATCCCTCCATTGGTGGGTGCCGCTGCGGCCACCGGCCATGTGGGGCTTGGTGGCTGGTGGCTTTTCGTGTTGGTGATGGTCTGGACACCGGCCCATTTCTGGGCACTGGCTCTGCTGCTGCGTGATGACTACCGAGCCGTTGGCATTCCCATGCTGCCTGTGGTGAAAGGGCCAGTCGTCACCGCGCGTGCCATTCGCCGTTACGGCTGGGCCACGGTTCTGATCAGCATGCTCGGGATCTGGGCACTGCCGGAGGGGGGGCTCTTTTATGGCCTTCTGCTGCTTCCCTTCAACGGACGTCTACTTCAGATGGTTGGCCAACTCGCTGAAGAGCCCGACAGTATTGATCGTGCCAAGGGACTGTTCCGCTGGTCGATTCTCTACCTCTTCGGGATCTGCCTGCTGCTGATCATCAGCCGTCTCTCGGCTGCTTCAGTGTTTGATCTTCAGCTCAGGGGATTGCTGATGACGCTGACTGAAGGGTTTCCTGGGATTGCTCCCTAGATTTCAAACGATTGTTTCCGTGGGCGGGATGTCACTGCTTGAGCTCGATCAACTGGAAAAGTCCTATGGACCCGTTTCGGCTCTGAGCGGACTCAGCCTGTCAGTTCCCTCAGGTTGTCTTTACGGCTTGCTTGGACCGAATGGAGCGGGAAAGACCACGGCACTGCGGATCCTGGCCACCCTGCTTGCCCCTGATCGAGGGCGGGTGGTGGTCGCCGGAGTGGATGCTCTGCAGGAGCCTCGAACGGTTCGTCAATTGATGGGGTATGTGGCTCAGGAGGTGGCGATTGACAAAATCCTCACCGGCCGGGAGCTTCTGGCCCTTCAAGGAGATCTCTATCACCTTCCTCGGCACGACAGGAATCATCGAATTGATCAGCTGGTGGATCGCATGTCGATGGGCGATTGGATCGATCGGCGCTGCGGAACCTATTCCGGAGGGATGCGTCGGCGTCTGGATCTTGCTTCAGGCCTGCTTCACCAACCGCAGCTGCTGGTGTTGGACGAGCCGACGGTGGGCCTCGATATTGAAAGTCGCGCTGTGATCTGGGAGGTGCTTCGTGACCTCCGCGACCAGGGAACAACAATTCTGCTGAGCAGCCATTACCTGGAGGAAGTGGAGGCTCTCGCTGATCGGATGGCCATCATCGATGCCGGTCGTGTGATCGCGGAAGGTGCCCCAGAAACTCTGAAGCAGCAACTCGGCGGGGATCGCGTGACGCTCAGAGTGCGCGAATTCAGTGACCAGCCTGAGGCGGAGCGCGTTTGCCAGCTTCTGGAAGCTGTCAATGGTGTGAGAAGGATCGTGATCAACCGAGCTCAGGGTTATTCACTCAATCTCGTCGTCGATGGTGAGCATGTTCTCTCAACGCTGAAGGAACGGTTGGCGAGTGAGTCCCTCGAGGTCTTCTCCCTGTCACAGAGCCGTCCCAGCCTTGATGATGTGTATCTGCAGGCCACGGGCCGCACCCTGATGGATGCCGAGCTGGCCGTGGCAGGTCAGCGCGATCCCAAACAAGAGCGACGCCAGTCGATGCGTTGAAGCCTCCCCTGATGTTCTTTCAGTCTTCGTCCTGTCCATGACCAGTCCTGCCCTCGGTACAAGCCCCTCCAACACCGATAACGGCTCGGCGATTGCCGAGCTTCTGCAGGAAACATTCGCGCTCACGCGACGTCTGTTCCTTCAGCTTCAACGGCGGCCGTCCACGTTGGTCGCCGGTGTGCTGCAGCCATTGATCTGGCTCGTTCTGTTCGGGGCTCTGTTCTCCCGCGCGCCTGAGGGGTTGCTTCCGGGAGGCATGAGCTATGGACGTTTCCTTGGCGCTGGAGTGATTGTCTTCACCGCGTTCAGCGCTGCGTTGAATGCAGGGCTTCCGGTGATGTTCGACCGTGAGTTCGGCTTTCTGAATCGTCTGCTGGTGGCTCCGCTGCGCAGTCGCAGCTCGATCGTTCTGGCTTCAGTGATCTACATCACAACCTTGAGCCTTGTGCAGAGCCTGGCCATCATGATCACCGCTTCTCTGCTCGGCTATGGCTGGCCGGGCGCGGCTGGTTTGTTGCTGGTGATGGTCACGCTGCTGCTGTTGGTGTTCGCTGTCACAGCGTTGAGCCTGGGGCTGGCGTTCGCCTTGCCAGGACACATTGAACTGATTGCGGTGATCTTTGTGGCCAATCTGCCCCTGCTGTTTGCGAGCACGGCGCTTGCCCCACTGAGCTTCATGCCTCCCTGGCTGGGCTGGCTTGCATCGCTAAATCCCCTTACCTTCGCGATTGAACCCATCCGTGCCGCTTATGCCGGCCCGCTTGATCTGTCCTCGGTTCTGCTGGAAGCGCCTTATGGCTCCGTCACCGGCACCACCTGCCTTCTGGTGTTGACGCTGCTGACGGCCGCGTTGTTCCTGCTGATCCGCCCTTTGCTCAATCGCAAGCTCGCCTGATTCCGTGAACCATTCCCATTACCAGCATCAGGACCCTCGCCAGATCAACCTTCAGCACTTGATCGAACAGGCGCTGCAACACGATGATCAAGCGCTGTTGACCCGACTCGAATTGCAGTGGGTGCATCGCTTCGGAGTCGAATCCCTGCCTCTGGGTTTGGTGGCTTCCGAAGAAGTTGCTGAATCATCTGTGACAGATGCAGTTGCCGATGCAGTTGCAGATCCCGTGGCCGAGATCTCTCAGGCCGCGTCGTTCGCAGCGAGTCCAGCAGCTGAAGCCCAGCCTGAGGACGGTTCAGAGGCGGAAGCTGAGATGTCGAACCAGGGGGTGAGTCGTTTCACTTCGCTGCTCAAAAACTGTCTCGATGATGTGGGTCGTGCTGTTGATCCTGAAATCAGCGCCGATGCGCTGCCTGCGAGCCTGCGTCCGGTGCCTGCAGCAGGACCGCAACGACTGCGTCGCTGGCTGGCACCCGTCAGCCAGCACGATCTGCCCAAGGCCTCCTGAGAGGTCATGGTCGTTTCACTTGAGAATCGTTTCTCCCGGGACCATCTCCAGGGCGGCCTGATTGTTTCGGTTCAGGCCCCAGAGGGGTCTCCCATGCGCCATCCCGATGTGATCGCCGCCATGGCCGAAGCGAGTCTTCGCAACGGTGCCATCGGTGTGCGGCTGGAAAGCCCCGAGCACATCGGAGCCGTTCGGGAGCGTTGTCCGGATGCTCTGATCGTGGGGCTTTGGAAGCGCTCTTTCCCCGACAGTTCGGTTTATATCACGCCCCGATGGGAGGAGATCAAGGCGGTCTGGGCGGCTGGCGCCGATGTGATCGCGCTGGACGCAACGGCGCGCACTCGCCCCTCGGGCCAAGAGCTTGAGCCTTTGATCCAGCGAGCGAAAACAGAGCTGAAGGCAACGCTAATGGCGGATATTGACAGTGTTGAAAATGGCCTGAAGGCAGCGTCTCTGGGGTGTGATTGGGTGGGCACGACCCTGTTCGGTTACACAGAAGAGACGGCTCAGCTTTCTCCGCCGGCCATGAATCTGTTGCAGCCTTTGAGGCAACAGCTTCCTCCGTCTTCGTTGCTGGTGTGTGAGGGAGGCATCGCTTCGGCTGTCTCTGCCGCGGATGCCATCGATGGGGGAGCGGATGCTGTGGTTGTCGGGACGGCCATCACCGGCGTGGATCTTCAGGTTGCGGCCTATTGCAGGCAACTGAAAAGGCAGACTATGTGAGTCCCGCGAGACTCATGCCATGTTGCGCCTGATCTACCTCCCGGCGATGGTCGGTGGACTTGTCCTGGCTCTGCCGGTTGCAGGTCTGCCCATGGGTGAGCTACAGGCCCTGAACAGGGAGCTTGGGCATCTCTGCAGCAAGCCCCCGCGAGAAGCACTGGCGGTCTGTCGGATTCACGCGCGCCTGGTTAAGGCTCTCTGAGCTGAGCAGGCGCGCGTCTGGGGCTGCTTCACATCATCCCGGGCATTCCCATGCCGCCCATGCCACCCATACCGCCCATGCCACCCATGGGATCGCCGCCTGGAGCTGCAGGGGCAGGGGGCTCGGGTTTGTCGGCCACAACCACTTCGGTGGTGATCAGCAGCGATGCAATCGACACAGCGTCCTGAAGGCCAAGGCGAACCACCTTGGCAGCATCAAGGATGCCTGCCTGAAGCAGATCCTCGTAATTGCCGGTCACGGCATTGAATCCCTGGCCGGAGCGTTGCACCTGTTCCACAACGATGTCACCGTTGGCGCCGGCATTGATGGCGATCTGCTTGAGGGGAGCGCTCAGCGCGCGCTGGACGATCTCCACGCCCGTTCGCTGGTCACCCTGCAGCTGAGCAGCAAGGGAATCAAGGGTTCCTGCCAGTTGCAGAAGTGTGGAACCACCTCCGGCGACAATGCCTTCCTCAATGGCTGCACGGGTTGCATTGAGGGCGTCTTCGATGCGCAGCTTGCGATTTTTGAGCTCGGTTTCGGTGGGTGCTCCCACCTTGATCACCGCGACGCCACCAGCAAGCTTGGCAATGCGTTCGGTCAGTTTCTCCCGGTCATACTCCGACTCGGTGTTGTCGAGTTCTCGGCGAATGGAGGCCACCCGTGCCGCCACTGCGTCGCGGCTCTCTTCTCCGGCAACGATGGTGGTGCTTTCCTTGCTGATCGTGATCCGACGGGCGCGTCCGAGATCGGCGAGTGTGACTTTCTCGAGGCTCATGGCCCGGTCTTCGCTGATCACGGTGCCGCCAGTGAGAATGGCGATGTCTGCAAGAGCCGCCTTGCGGCGCTCCCCAAAGGAAGGGGCACGAACCGCAGCAACCTGCAAAACACCGCGGTTCTTGTTCACCACCAGGGTTGCCAGAGCTTCTCCATCCACCTCTTCGGCCAGAACCACGAGGGGTGATCCGGACTGCTGGACGGCTTCAAGCACCGGCACCAGGTCCGCCACCGCACTCACCTTGCGGTCAGTCAGCAGCAGCAGAGCGTTGTCGAACTCGCAGATCTGACGCTCGCCATCGGTGACGAAATAGGGGGAGCTGTAGCCACGGTCGAAGGCCATGCCCTCGGTGACATCAAGCTCAGTGGCCAGAGATTTGGATTCCTCAACGGTGATGACCCCGTCAACACTGACCTTGTCCATGGCTTCCTTCACCATCTGGCCCACTTCCTCATCGCCACCGGCGCTCACCGTGGCCACCTGACGAATGGCATCTCCACCCACCGCCTGGCTTCGCTCGGAAAGGCCTTTGACCACGTGCTCAACTGCCGCTTCCATGCCACGGCGTAGTTCGATTGGGCTGGCTCCGGCTGCTGTGTTGCGGAGGCCTTCCTCCACCATGGCCTGCGCCAGAACCGTCGCTGTCGTGGTGCCGTCCCCGGCCTTGTCCTTGGTCTTTGACGCCACCTGCTGAATCAGTTTGGCGCCGATGTTCTCGAAGGGATCCTCAAGTTCGATCTCCTTCGCGATCGTGTCGCCGTCATTGATGATGTCGGGCGCTCCGAACGACTTCTCAAGAACCACATTGCGACCACGAGGGCCGATGGTGACGCGCACGGCATCGGCGAGAGCATTCATGCCGCGCTCCAGCGAAGCGCGGGATTCATCCGAAAAACTGAGAAGCTTGGCCATGGTCGACACTTACCCGTTCGTCAATGTCCCATAACGACAGGACTTTTGACTCGATGCTGGAAGTGGGGAAAGCCGAATCATCCGGTGCTGATGTCTGCCGGAGGCTGCTTCGCTCGTTAGCGTTGCCTCATGGCCAATTCAGGGGCGCTGTTCTTCGTTCTATTGACCGGTCTGGCCGGAATCATGGCCCTCGTTTATGTGCCACTGCGCATTTTTCTCACGGCCACTGAGCGCAGTCGCAGATTCCGATTGCTGCAGAGGATCCGCAAACTCAGAGATGAGCTTGGCCAACCTCTTGAGCGCTGATCCAGCAAGCCTGAGCTGAACCGGGTCAGCCCATCACCATGCCTCCGTCAACCTGCAGAACCTGGCCAGTGATGTAGGCAGCAGCAGGGTCCGCTGCCAGAAAACGCACTGCTCCGGCCACCTGCTCAGGAGTTCCGAACCGACCCAGAGGGATGGCCGCGAAGATGCCCTCTGCATCAAGATCCTTGGTCATATCGGTGGCGATGAAGCCCGGAGCGACCGCATTCACCGTGATCCCACGGCTGGCCATTTCCTTGGCAGTGCTTCGGGTGAATCCCACCACACCAGCTTTTGCTGCGGCGTAATTGGACTGGCCGGCGTTGCCCATCAAGCCCACAACAGAGGTGATGTTGATGATCCGTCCGCTTTTCTGCTTGAGCATCGGTCGGGTCACCGCTCTGGTGCAGAGAAAGACACCGCTCAGGTTCAGATTGATCACCGACTGCCAGTCTTCGGTCTTCATGCGCATCAGCAGCCCGTCGCGAGTGATGCCGGCGTTGTTGACCAACACATCGATCCTTCCACTTCGCTCGATCACGGTCTTGATCAGACCGTTCACAGCCTCCTCATCGGCCACATTGGCCTGAAGGGCGTAGGCCTCACCTCCAGACCCCTTGATCTCACTGACCACCGCATCGGCGGCATCCGGGGAGCTGGAATAGTTCACGACCACCTCGGCACCGGCTTCAGCCAGGGCGAGGGCAACGGCGCGACCGATGCCACGGCTGGCTCCTGTCACCAGAGCGATCTGGCCATCGAGGGTGCGGATGCTGCTCATGCAAGGACCTGTGATCGGCTGATCGTACGGACCTGCAGGTTCAGCCCTCACTCGATGGCTTGCATGCCCCGCATCGTTTCCACTTCGTCAATGGCATCACCAAAAATCTGACGAAGATCCTCCAGCTGCTGCTTGCTTCCCATCACCACAAGCATCTGCCCCGGTGCCAGGGTGAATTCGCCATTGGGATTGGCCGATATGGAGTTGTTGTCACGAATGGCGAGCACCATGGCACCGGTGCGTCGCGCCAGGTCAAGTTCCTGAAGGCTGCGGTGGGCGATGTGGCTCATCAGCAGAGGATCTTCACTGAGGCGGAATTCCTCGATTTCGCAGTCGGATCCAGCCAGCAGATCCGTGAAGTCGACCGCAAGCGGTCGCAGGGCGGTCGTCGCCATCAGCCGTCCACCAGCCACATAGGGACTCACCACCACACTGGCGCCAGCCAGTTCAAGTTTCGCCGCCGCTTCTTCGCTGTCGGCACGGGCGATCAGTCGACACCGCTTTTGAAGTCCGCGGGCGCTCAGGATCACATAGAGATTGGCAGCATTGCTCGGTAACGCGGTGACCAGACTCCGGCAACGATCGAGTCCGGCCTCCATCAGTGTTTCGTCCAGGGTGGCATCGGCCTGGAGCACCTTCAGTCCGCGTTCTTCAGCGGCCTGTTTGCGCAAGGGGTCGAGTTCGACCACCAGCACCGGTGCGTTCTCGAGCAGCAGCTGCTCGCCGATCTCACGGCCGATCCTGCCGTAGCCGCAGAGGATGACGTGGTCTTGCATGCGCCGCAGCATCCGGCGAAACCTCAGCTCCCGCACCTGACGGAAGTACCCGGATTCTGACAACCCCAGCACTCGCTGAATCAGGAGTTGAACAACCAGCAGGCCTCCGGCAATGATCAACACCGTGACCAAACGGCCCGGCTGAGACAGAGGCTCCACTTCCCCGTAGCCGATGGTGCTGATCGTGATCAGCACCATCCACAGGCAATCCCCCCAATCCCATCCTTCGGTGATGCGGTACCCGATCGCTCCACCAAGCACCAAGATCGTCAGTGCCAGGCCTGGCAGCAACCAGGGTCGTGTGAGGTGCCTCAGTTGACGGGGATGGCCGCGGAGCAGACCCTGTCGTCTGCTTCGCCTGGGGCGCACCATCAGAAGCCGAGAGCCTGCATCACATCAGAGACGGAGAGTGTGGACAGATCCTCGCTCTCGAGCCTGCGAATCACATCCCGTTGGGGAAGCTGATCCGCTTGGGCTCCCAATGCAACCAGCGGCAGCCCGCAGTAGGTGGCGATCAACTGGGTGAGAGGACAACTGCTGAGCACCACATCAGCGCAGGCCACAGCAGCGGCACGTTCCGTCACCGGTCGGTCCGTGGGCAACACCATGCTGCGCAACTGGGGCAGTTTGCTGCGAATGGCGTCAGGGAGTGTCGTCCAGCGTTCCTGAGGCCAGTCGCCGGGAAATGCACCAGGTGCGAGCAGCAGCAGGGGGCCATCTCCTGATGGCTGGGCACTGCGGGCTTTGTCCATGGCATCCGCAGGCAGGCTGAGGCGGAAGGCGTCGGCATTCAGAGAAACGCCCATCGGCGACAGAAAGGCTTCCAGCGTCTGTGGGGTCCAGCCTTCCTCCACCGTGGCGGAGGCCGTGCTGGCAAAGCCTTCCGTGGCCACCCGCATCGGGATATGGCTCATCGACAGCATCAGATTCACCTGCCTTCCGGTGGCGAAGTTGAGGCATGCCTGGAAGTCAGGTTCCCTGACCAGCCCAAGCAGGTTGGCCCAGTCCGAGAGGTTCGGAGTGGCCTCGAACGGGAAGGGAATCACTTTTTTCACCGCCGGCAGCATGGTCCACAGGGCGCGATGGGAGGGATCGCAGGCCACCTGGAGGCTGGCCTCAAGCTGATCAGCGGCAGCAGCGAGGGCCGGCAGGCGCTCCAGCTGCTGCTGAAGGCTTCCGGGGCTGAGAGCGAGAACGCGCATGAACCAGCAGCAGAGGTGATGCGAGCTGATTGTATGGAGGCCGTTTCAGACTGCTGCCAGCAGGAGTCGCTTGTGCATCTGTTGATTGCCGCAGCGGGCAGCGGCCGGCGAATGGGAGCTGATCGCAACAAACTCCTGCTCAACCTTCGGGGCAGGCCCTTGCTCGCCTGGACTCTGGAGTCGGCTTTCGCGGCCGAAGCCATCGATTGGATCGGGGTGATCGGCCAGCCTGCAGACCAGCACGAGATTGCGCCCCTTCTTCAGGGCGCGCCAAAGCCCGTGGCCTGGATTGAAGGAGGCAGCACGCGCCAGGAATCGGTGGAGCGAGGGTTGGTCGCACTCCCCGACGACGCAGAGCACGTCTTGATCCATGACGGTGCGCGCTGTCTGGTCGATCCCAGCCTGTTCAACCGCTGCGCTGCACTGGTTTGTGCCGGTGATGCAGTGATCGCTGCGACGCCGGTCACCGACACGATCAAGCGTGTGAGTGGCGATGGCCTCATCGCGGACACGCCGGATCGAGCTGAGCTCTGGGCAGCGCAGACGCCCCAGGGTTTTACGGTTGCTGCTCTGCGTGAAGGCCATGCCCAGGCCAGGAGCCTCGGTTGGTCGGTCACTGACGATGCCTCGCTGTTTGAACGCCTGGGATGGCCGGTCAGGGTGCTGGATGCCGGTCCAGCCAACATCAAGGTCACCACGCCCTTCGATCTGACTGTGGCGGAGGCCGTGCTCGCTCAGCGTTGAGTCTCCAGTTCCAGGGCCAGGGTGCCGCTGTTGCCATCCAGGTAAGCGGGAACCCCCATCGGCAGAGCCGCATTACCTCCTCTTCCGTGACCCACTGGCAAATTTGCAACGACGGGGCAACCCAGGTCCTGAGTGCGTTCTTGCAGGACCTGCTCCAGGCTGAAGCTGTGCGTTGGATCGCTGTCCTCAGCGTCGTCGCAACCGCAGAAGCGGCCGAACCCAAGGCCTGCCAGACCTTGCAGTGCGCCCACGAGCCGCCAATGGGTGAGCATCCGATCCAGGCGGTACGCAGCTTCGCCGACATCTTCGATCACCAGGATCGCTCCGCGCAGATCGGGCAGGTGAGGGCTGCCGAGCAGGTGGGATGCCACGGTCAGATTCACCGTGATCAAGGGACCGGATGCCGTTCCGCCGACCCAGCCGGTGCCCTGAAGGGACGCAACGGGATGGCCGAACAGAAGATCGTGAAGCCGCTGTTGGCTCCAGGCGGGTTCACCAGCCAGGGTTGTGACCAGTGGTCCATGAATGCCTCCTCCGAAGCCGCATGCCATGCGGCTGCAGAGCAGGGCTGTGACATCGGAGAAGCCAAGAAACCAGTTCTCTTGCCATGGAACGGCCCGCTCCAAAAGCCGTGCAGATCCCCAGCCACCACGGGCACAGGCCAGCAGTGCACTCCCATCCTCAGCAGACAGATCGCTGAACCGTTCGCTGTCTCGCCCTGCCAGGTAGCCCCAGCGACGTGCCTGGCAGGTGGGGGTGTTCACGCTCAGACCCCATGACTCGAGAATGGTGATCCCGGCGTTGAGGCTGGTTTCATCCCAGATCGCTGAGCTGGGAGCAGCAATGGTGACCCTGTCGCCCAGTTGCAAAGGACGAGGCAATGGCCAGAGAGGTTTGGATGGCGGCATCAGCCCAGACGTGACAGCACTAGGCCGATGAGCAGCAAGGTTCCGATCTGGACCTGACGTGCGAAATGGCGGGCATAAACCGCTGCCGGCTGCTGCTCATGGGCTCGAAGAGGTTGGGTGGAGCGCCAGAACCCGATGGTGGCCATGACCCAGAAGGGCCAGAAGAGTGCACCCACATCGGCCGAAGCCGCCGCAAGCGCGAGGGATGCCGCGGTCAGGCCATATCCCGCGCGAACGGTTCTGATGGCATTGGCTCCAAGCGTTAGTGCGCTGCTGCGTAGACCAAGGCGGGCATCATCCGGTCGGTCGGCCATCGCGTAGACCGTGTCGAAGCTGAAGGTCCAGCACAAGGTGGAGACCCAGCAGCCAATCAGGGGAATCGAGGGTGTCACGCTCCCTGTGAATGCCGCCCAGGGGATCAACACGGCAAAGCCCCAGCAGACCGCAAGCAGGGCCTGGGGGAAAGGGAACCAGCGCTTGGCGGATGGATAGATCAGGATCGGCGGGAGGGCTAGGAGTGCCAGTTGCAGGCAAAGCAGCATTTGGCTCGAGAGACTGAGTACAACTGCCAGTGCCAGAGCCAGCATCAGCACCATGCCAGCAGTCGCCTGCTTGCGGTTCAGTGCACCGCTGGCCAGGGGGCGTTGCTTGGTGCGTTCCACCTCCCTGTCAATGCGATGGTCCCAGAGATCGTTGGCGATGCAGCCGGCACCACTCACGGCCAGTCCGCCGATCAGCATCTGCACCACCAGTGCCGCTGAGGGGGGAGCATCCGGCGCGAGCCAGAGACTCCATCCAGCTGGAATGAGAAGAATCAGGCGACCGGTCGGTTTGTTCCATCGCAGCAGTGCCACCCAGGGAGACGTGACGCCAGAAAAGGTCGTGCCAGTCACTGTGCGCAGAACCTGAGACTTGGATTTCCAGAACCTTAATCAGCGGCGACCTGGCCCGGAGCGCCGATGGCAGAGTGGGCCTGTCTCCATCACGGTGCGCCATGTCAGGTGCAGAGTCTTCCCCAGCGACCGCGGTGGATTCCAGCAATCGGGGCGTTCATCAGTTTCAAAACGTTGATCCGCCTGGATCACGAAAGGTCAGGACGGTGGCCGCGATTGACGTGGGCACCAATTCCACCCACATGCTTGTGGCTTCAGTGGATGTGGCCCTGGGGACTTTCAGCATCGATCTGGCCGAAAAGTCCAATACCCGTCTCGGGGAAAGAGATCCGGATTCAGGTGAACTGACACCCGAAGCGATGGCAAGAGGTCTGGAGAGCCTGCGTCATTTCCGCGAGCTTGCCGTCAGCCATCAGGTGGAGCAGGTTGTCGTCGCAGCGACCAGTGCCGTTCGGGAGGCCCCAAACGGAAGGGATTTTCTGCAGAGAATCAAAGATGAACTTGACCTTGATGTGGATCTGGTCAGTGGTCCGGAGGAGGCACGACTGATCTATCTGGGCGTGCTGTCGGGTATGCCCTTCGGCGATCGTCCCCATCTGGTGCTCGATATCGGCGGAGGTTCCACGGAACTGATCCTGGCGGATGGCCGGGATGCCCGTGCACTCACCAGCACACGAGTCGGTGCAGTGAGGCTGCAGCGGGATTTCGTCAAGGACGATCCGATTCCTCCCCAGCGCCGCTCCTTTTTGCAGGCTTTCATCCAGGGCTCGCTTGAACCGGCTGTGGACAAGGTGCATCGGCGGATCAAACCGGGAGAGACGCCTGTGCTTGTTGCGACCAGCGGCACGGCAATGGCCCTCGGAGCGTTAGCAGCCAGCGAGGACGACCGGCCACCTCTGAAGCTTCATGGCTACAAGGTTTCAAAGCAGCGTTTGAACCGTGTGGTGGATCGTCTGGCCGTCATGACGCCAGAGCAGCGGCGTGGTCTGGCGGCCATCAACGATCGACGCGCGGAAATCATCGTGCCTGGTTCCCTCATCCTGCAAACCACCATGCAGATGCTGGGTGTCGACGAACTGATTCTCAGCGAGCGGGCGCTACGCGAAGGGCTGATTGTGGACTGGATGCTGCGTCATGGCCTTCTGGAAGATCGCTTCACTTTCCAGAGCAGCATCCGTCAGCGCACCGTGATCCATCAGGTGCAACGGTTTGCCGTCAATCAGCCCCGTGCTGAGCGAGTGGCCAGCCACGCACTCAGCCTCTACGACAGCACTCACAAGACCTTGCATCGCGATGACGGATCAGGCCGGGATCTTCTCTGGGCTGCCGCCATGCTCCATGCCTGTGGACAGCACATCAATCTGAGTGCTTATCACAAGCATTCCTGGTACCTCATCCGCCATGGCGAGCTGCTGGGTTATTCCGAATCCGAACATCTGATGATCGCGGCCATCGCTCGTTATCACCGTCGAAGTCTTCCGAAGAAGCGTCATGAGTCCTGGCAGGCTCTTCAGACTCGGGACAATCGGAAGACAGTGTCCGAGATGGCTTTATTGCTGCGTCTGGCTGCTGCTCTGGATCGACGTCCTGATCCCGTTGTTCAAAAGCTAAAGGCCCAAGTGAAAGGAAGTGATCTGATTCTGGAACTGGTGCCGGAGCGCCTGAATCAGAACCTCAGCCTTGAGCAGTGGAGTCTTGAGAGCTGCTCTGCACTGGTGAGGGATGTCACCGGTCTGCACCTCAAGATCAGAGTTCAGGACTGAGTTTGTACCAACGCACCTGATCGATCGGGCCGAGGGGCCTGGGTGCATGATTTCCATTGCTGATCAAGACCAGGTCGGGCCGTCCCGGAAGGATCTCCAGGTTCGCGTCTGCAGGCAGGATTTTGCTTCCAGAGAGGGTTCCCTCGTATACCAGCTCGCCTTCGCTGTTGCGGATGGAGACCCAGCTGGGTTCTTGGCTGCTGATGGAAAGCTTGTCTGCGGACTTCTCCTTGGATTTCTCCTTAGGTGAAACCGGTTGAGGGGGCGTCGCAGTGGGTGGATTAACCACTGCTGCAGCCTTCATGGGGGCTGGCTCAATGGAGCGACGCTGACTGGCGACCACCATGGCTCCGCCTGTGACAGCACCGATTGCCAGAGCAGCCAGCGCCAGGCGCTGCCATGGGACCACAGAGTTTTTGGGGCTTTCTGCACCGATAGCTCCTCCACGCCCTGAAAGGGAATTTGGCGTGTTGTTGACGGCTTCAGGTGCAGGCAGGACGTCTTGAAGTCTGCTGATCAGGGAGTCGCCATCGAGGTTGAGCTTGGAGGCGACCCTGCGGGTCATCGCCTTGATGAAGACGGGTTCAGGAAGCCTTTCCAGATCTCCCTTTTCCAGAGCCTGAAGCTGTTCACTCCCCATTTTCAGAGACTGAGCCAGTTGCTCGCAGCTCAGACCTTGCTTCAGTCGGGCTTCACGGAGCAGTTCTCCGATCTCTTGCAGAGTGGAGACGGCTGCTCCAGCCTTCGCCGGCTCGGAATCCGACAACCACATCCGACCCTCACTGAAACAGTTGCGCTGAAATTAAGCTCGATTTGCTGTTCTGTCAGTGCCACGAGGCACACAGAGACAGTTGCCACATTGAACTCAAGCCTTCCCTGACGGCAGCCAGGCAAGACTGAGTCCCACATTTCGCGAGTTTCAGTGTTGCGTGCAGGCCCATGGGGGCAGCAGATCAGACCATTGCAGGGGGGTCGTCAGGGAGAGCACAACATGATGAAATCGAGCCGGATCACGCAGCTTCTGCTCGCGGCTTTGGTCGTCACCCAGGTTCCCAATCTCTTCAGCTTCGTTGACAACCTCAGCCGCCATGAGTCGCCGGAGTCGGCCTTGCGGGCATGCACGCAGTGGGCCGAATCTGCAGGCCAATACAGCTTGCGGAGAGAAGGGCTATGGACCAGTTACTCGCAGCATTCAGTGCGATCTTGCAAAAAAGAAGGGGATCAATTTGTGGGCTATGAGCTTCCGATGCAAGCAGCCTCTGTGGTCAGCGACAACGCTGGAGATCCAAAAGGGTTTATGGCAGGGGAAGTTCCGGAAGAGGAGGATTCAGGCAAGCGCTGGCGGTACAGACGCAAGCGCTGGTCGCTCGTCATCCCTTTCTGAGCGATGGACCCTGAAGTTCGCAATCTGGTGATCGCTCAGTTGCTTGTGATCGTGGTTCCAGTCGGAACGCTGTTTGCAATCTGGCTTTGGATGCTCACGCTCCGTCAGCGCTGACGGGATCTGTTGGGGAGCATTTGGAGGGCATTGCGTCTTCAGGCTTCAAGCAATGCCGATCATCGGTGCCAGCCATTCAGCATGCATGGCTGAGAGAGCCGTCATGTTGAAGGCATGAACTGCTGGATTGGTTTTATCAGCAATCCAGAGCAGCGCGAATGGAGCATTCAGGGCGATTTGCATGCGCCATCTCCAGGTGAGGGCCGCCCAGATTTTTTGAAGAATCGGGTTCTTCATTCGAAGCATCGCCTGATCCAAAATTGCTGAGAGCTTGGCGCATCCGCTTGCGGCACTGCGACTTGGCTTCACCGGTGGTGCAATGCAGCGTTCATGACACAAGAAAAAAGGAGGGTCCCACCCCTCCTTGGTTCGACGCATCTCCGGCGATGACCCGAAGACGCAGTGATTTTGCATGACGATCTTCAAAAACTCCGTAGTGATCAACACCCTGAACAGCTAGGGGATCAACTCCTGCGAGATCGACAAGGTGAGATCAGAGTGGGGCGTCCTCAGCTCAATCAAGGCCTGATAGCTGGGCGACTCATAGGCCGACACTGCTGCTTCAAGAGATGGGAACTCAATAATCACATTCAAGGAACCAGGGGAACCTTCGCGAACATCACAATCAACATCACGCACAAGAAATCTTGCCCCAACAGTGGGCAGCCATTCCGTCAGTCGACTGATGTAGGGAACCATGGCCAGTGGAGTGTGAATTGTGCCAGTGCTGATCCAGTAGCCCTTTGCCATGACTGAAGAAACCTGATGAACCAAATGTAGTGGGAGTTGTGCCGCTCAGAGCCCCTGTTGAGTAAAGCTTTGATGGATGAACTGTCAGCACAGATCGACAGCAGTGATCAATGATGCAATTCATCGGGTTTGGATTTTTTTGAATTGAATAATCGTTAGGCCCTGAAGATCGAAATGATGAGTATTCAACCAGGTGTTTTAGTTCGTGCCTTGGCGTTTTATGGCCTTCGTTAAAACCTTTGCTGATCTTCAGGTGCGCTTGTGAATCAGGTGAACCCCCTGCGCGTCAAGGGCTTTCATCAATGGGCGATACTGGATTCGAACCAGTGACCCCTTCCGTGTGAAGGAAGTGCGCTACCACTGTGCTAATCGCCCGATCGATCAATCTTAAAACACCACCTGTCCGGATTTTTCAGTGCCTGGGTCGGAACAAGTGATCATGATCGGGTGAATACAGTTTCGAACGCTGATTGCTGGATCGAAACGCTGGACTGATCACGTACAGAGTGGTGCGAATCAGATTGCGATCATGGGTGATCTTCGCCATCTGATCGAGAGGGACCAGATCCAGCGATTCATCAGGCCAGCTGACCCTGTATCCAACGGCGACCGGCGTGTCTGCCGGGTAATGCTCAAGAAGCGTGGCCTGGACTTCATCCACGTGGCGGGCGCTGAGGTAGAGGCATAGAGAAGCCTGCAGGCTTGCCAGGTGCCTCAGCTCTTCGCGTTCCGGAACGCCTGTTCGGCCTCCGCTGCGACTCAGCACGATGGTTTGCACAATCCCTGGGATGGTTAGTTCCGCCTTCAGAGCCGAGGCGGTTGCCTGATAGGCGCTGATCCCAGGAACCACCTCCACCTCGATTCCTGCATCGGCAAGTCCGCTGACCTGTTCGCTGAGCGCTCCATAGAGACAAGGGTCGCCATCGTGAAGACGCACCACGTTCTTGCCGGTGCTCACGCGCTCGATCATCAGGGGAAGAACCTGTTCAAGCGTGAGCGTGCTGGTTCGGATTTTTTCGCAGCCGGCAGGTGCAAGATCCGCGATCTGGGGAGACACCAGCGAGTCGGTCCAGATCAGAACATCAGCGTTGGCAATGCGGTCTTCGGCGCGACGGGTGAGCAGGTCGGGTGCTCCCGGACCCGCACCCACGATCGAGATCATGGTCATGAAGGGTCTGCCTGCTTGAGGCCTGGATCAGGAAGCGGCGACCTGCGTCCATACAGCCAGAACAACCCGAAGCCTGCGATGGCCATCAAACTGAGGCTCATCAGTTGAGCAATGCGCAGGCCACCGTCACAGAACGGAGGTTGGCCGCCAAGGCAGAGAGGATCAATTCTCAGACCTTCGATCCAGATTCGCCCCAGGCTGTAGCTGAGGAGATAAATGCAGCTGAGTGCCCCTGGAAGCAGGTTGATCTTTCTTTGGCGTCCGAGCCGGAAAAGCACCATTAACAACACAAAAACCCCGATATTCCAGAGAGATTCGTAGAGAAACGTTGGGTGGAAAAATTCAGCTGTTTTGAAAACACCGGGCCGGTTTGCTGAGGGAATAAAAAGTTTCCAAGGCAGATCGGTGGGGATTCCAAACGCTTCGGAATTGAAAAAGTTCCCCCAACGGCCAATCGCCTGTCCCAGCACCACTGAGGGAACCAACACGTCAAGGACATCCCAGAAGGGTACTCGTCGCCAACGGCAGAACAAAATCACCGCGAGTGACCCACCGAGAAGGGCTCCATGGATCGCAATTCCTCCTTTCCAGATCGCGAACGCATCCCACCATGAGCGTTGGTAGGAATCCCATTCAAAGGCGACGTAGTACGTTCGCGCGCCGATGACTGCTGCCAGCACAAGGATCGGCAACAGATCGCTGATCAGGTTGGTGTCAAGACCCCGCTGTCGCGCCAGCCAGCTGGAGAGATTCAGTCCGATCAGGACGGCAACTGCAATCAGAAGGCCGTACCACCTCAGTACGAAAGGCCCGAGCTGAAACAGCTCGGGCCCGGGTGACGTGAAAATTGCAGGGATCAACACTGATCTCAGACACCCTCAGCAGCTTGCACCTTCTCAACCTGCTTCTTCTTCAGAACCAACATGATCTGGGCGAGCGATACCGCCGCGAAGAAGGCCAACAGACCATAAATACGAACAGGGTTCTGGAGCACAACTTCAGCATCAACCTGTCCGAAACCACCCACATTCGGATCGTCGGTCAGTGGGGTACCGGCTTCAATCGCGTCACCAACGCCCACAATCAAAGCGGGACCAACGGGGATGGTTTCAGTGGTGCTCTCGCCGTCAGCAGTGTTGATGGTGACGACCTTGGCGCCATTGTCGCCATCGTCAATCGCAGAGATGGTTCCGCTTGCTGGAGCTGTGTAGACGGTGTTGTTGCTCTTCTCACCGGTGGGGTAGACCTGACCACGGCCTCGGTTGCCCCCAACGAAAATTTGATATTTGCCGAAGTGGATGTTGCTGTCGGTTGCGGGATCCGGTGAGAGGACTGGGAAAACGATTTCCTGATGCTGATCACCGGGTATCGGGCCCACCAGAAGGATGTTGGGTTGGTCGTCGCTGTACTGGGTGAAATAAACCCCTTCTGTTTCCTCTTTAATCTCGTCGGTCCAGCGGTCCTGCGGAGCCAGGGTGAAGCCATCCGGCAGCTGGATCACAGCTCCGACCTGCAAGCCAACATCACTGCCGTCAGCCCCGATCTCCTGCAGCCCTGGTTCGTAAGGGATTTTCACTGCCGCTTTAAACACCGTGTCAGGAAGAACGGATTGCGGAACCTCTGCCTGAGTGATCTTCTTGGCCAGGTGACAGTTGGCACAGACGATCTTGCCAGTGGCTTCTCTAGGAGAGGCATAGTTCTGCTGAGCCCAGAAGGGATAAGCCCAGCTGCTTGACGGAGCCGTGAACACGGCGATGCCCAGGATCAGGGCTGCAAAAAGTGAAGGGAGAAGGCGGCGCATCGGAGGCGTATTTCGGGAGAGATCTGTGGGAAAAAAGTTGTTGATCAGCCCCACCAGGGCTTCTCGCCCGTGCGGAAGTCGGTTTCGGTCCACTGACTCACGAAAACGTTGTCGTCTTCAACGCTCACGTTTGCCAGGGCCAGGGAGAGAGGTGCCGGTCCCCTCACCACCTTGCCGGTGGCGTCGTACTGGCTGCCATGACAAGGGCACATGAACTTGTTGGCGCCACTGTTCCAGGGCACAACACAGCCCAGGTGGGTGCAGATGGCATTGATGCCATAACTGCCGATGGCGTCTTCACCTTCAACAATCAAATAGGTGGGGTCACCCTTCAGTCCCTGAACAAGGCTGCGGTCACCTGTTGGGTGGTCACTGAGCCAGCCGCTGAGCGTCACGGGGTTGCCGAGCTCATCCTTGGCACTGGTCCCTCCGCCGCTTCCTGCAGCCCGAGGAGGAATGAAGTAATTCACCACCGGATAGAGAGCTCCGAGGGCGACGCCTGTCACGGATCCAAAGGTCAGCAGATTCATGAACTGCCGGCGGCCCATTCCGGGCACATCCGCGGCTGGCATCTGAGTCATAGCTGACGTTCGTTGGGCACTGGATGGGGCCCATTATGGGCGCTGAAGGGTCATGTCACACTTTGCGGAGACTGGATTTTCATCGATGTTCAAGGTCTTCTTCAGTGCGCACTGATCACTCCTCCCCGACGGAGTCGCGCCCTCTGAGCGTCGATGAAGTCATCGACCTGCTGCGCTCTCGTTGGCAAGCCAGTTATGACCTGCAGCTGGTCACCCGGCGTAGGCGGATGTATTTCCAGGTGATGTGGGCCTACCTCGAGCAGCAGTCCTTTCCTCTTGATGAGCCTGCTTACCGGGAGCATCTCGCCGAAGTGTTGGAAATCGTCAACAGGCTGGGGGAAGCGGAAACTGTGCGGGACTGGTTGCTGACAACCCGCGACAAACCTCGACTTGGCAAGGCGCTCAGTCTGCAGCTGCAGGGGGAGGGGACTCTGGAGGAGTTTCTGCTCTGAACCGCTGAACCAGAGCGACAAGAAGCACTCCGATCAGATAAAGGGCTGTGATTGCCCCAGCCAGCAGCAACATCGTGACCGGGTCTGTTGAAGGCGTCAGAACGGCGCCTGCCAGAGCTGAGATCAGAACGACCCAGCGCCATGCAGAGAGCATGCGTTGCCAGTTGACCAGGCCGAAGACTCCCAGAAGCAGCTGCAGCACAGGCAGCTGAAAGGCCAGTCCGGTCGAGAGCATGAGCAGGAGGACGAAGTCCAGATAGCGCTCAATCGACCAGATGGGCTCCACGACATCGGCGCCGTAGCTGACAAGAAAATTCAGTGCCGCAGGCACCAGAGCCCACCAGGCGAAGGCAAGCCCGGCCAGGAACAGAACGGCTGATCCCGCCACTGACGGTGCGATCAGTCGGCGCTCGCCACGGGTCAGGCCCGGCAACACAAAGGCAAGCCCCTGATACAGCACATAGGGCAGGGCCAGCGTGAGTCCTGCATAGCCGGCAACTTTGAAGGACACAAACAAAAATTCGCCAGGAGCCAGTTGCAGGAAACGGATCGAACCGGCGGGCTCCTCCAGAATTCTCACCAAAGGCCGCACCGCAAGAAGGCACGCCAAGGCACAGACAACCACGGCGACAAGGCTGCGCAGCACTCGTTGACGCAGTTCCTCCAGATGATCAACCAGAGGCATTTCCACGTCGTTGGGAGGACCGTCCTGAACTCCGATCCGAATCGGCGGTGGCGGTGACAGCTTCGGGGACTCTTCAGGCGTGCTCGGCGTCAGAGGAGAGTGGGCGGTTGGCTGGTGTCAGGCTAGGGGTTTCCGCGCTTCAAGGTTTCGTTGTGCACGGTCTGGTTCCGCCCAGACCAGCTCGGCTTGGCGATGCCTCAAGGTTCCCGGTGCAGTGCCAGGGATTCTCTGGAGGTGTTCGACGCCGGTCATCACCACAGGAACACGCCGATTTCCCTTGGCCCGGCTGAACCAGGCCGCGAGGTCTGCCGCGAGCTGCAGGTCCTGTTCCGAAGCGGCCGCTGCCGAGGCCTTCAGCACCACATGGCTTCCTGGACACTCCTGTGCGTGAAACCAGAGATCCCCTGCACGAGCCTGACGAAGGCTGATCCATTCGTTCTGACGATGATTGCGCCCCACCTGAATCACCAATCCATGCTCGGAGAGGATCTCCAGCGGCTGAGGCTGTCCTGATGGGGGACCGCTGCGGCGACGGCGACGCCTGGGAGTCAGTAGCTCCTCCAGTTCCACTTTCAGCTCACGCAGTTGTCGATTGCGATCATCGGCGTCGTCCCAGTCGGCCTGAATCAGGTCTGTGAGAAAGCTTTCGCTGCCTTCAATCAGCGCAAGGCGTTGATCGTGGTGGACCAGTCGCTCTTCGATCAGGGGAATGGATCGCCGCAGTCGTTTGGCGCGCTGGTAGAGCTTCTGGGCCTGCTCAATGCTGTCTTTATCGGGCGCGGCCTGACAGAGAATGGCATCAGCCTGGTGCTGCAGGTCATCAGCTCCAGCAGTGGCCTTCAGTCGCTCGACCTGCTCGATGCGCTGGGCCTGTTCCCGTTGTCGGCTCTGTTCCAGAAGCTGTTGCAGATCCTGACTCGCCTTCAGGAGTTGTCGCTGGTTGAGATGGTTCCGGTAATACAGCCCCAGGCGAAGACTGAGTGATCCGCCGTCGCTGGTTGAGTCGGCTGGTTCATTCCAGACGCGGTAGCCACCGGCATCGTCCAGGTAAAGAACGAAATCGCCTCTGCTGAGATGCTCCAGCCATCGCATCCAGCGTGAATAAAGCAGCTGCCACTGCTTGTCGCTGATCGCGTTGACAGGTGTGCTGGCTGAGATCGGCGACGGAGCGTCATCGTTTGTGGGGAAGTTGACGAGTTGCCTTGTCAGCGTTGGGCTGATGCCCTGGTAGGTGTCGCGCAGCGCTTTGCCCAGATTGACCGGGACCAGAGTCAGTCGGCGCTTCCATTGCTCGAATGGTTCCTCGCTGCTGGGTGGCAGGCTTTGAAGTGACGGCGGCGGGATGTAGGGATCGCCACTGCTCAGAGGCCGGACCCGTGACTGGTGCTGTCGGACCTGTCTGGCAATGGAGGTGATCCGCTTCTGGTCATCCAGCAGCAGCACATTGCTGTGGCGGCCCATCAACTCCAGGACCAACGTGCGCACGCTTGGCTCACCCGGGCGGGGAGCGAAATGAAACAGCACAACCCGTTCAAAGTCGCGCTGCTCCAGTGCCACCAAAGCCAGCTGCCTCAGGCCGTGCTGCACCTGCTGAGCGAGCGTGCTGCCACTCCCGATCCGGCTGGGTGAGGGAATCTGAACCAGCCTGGCGGCGTCCGCCTGCCAGCTGAGTTCCAGCCAGACCATTCCTCTGAGGGTTCTCAATCCCAGCTGCAGGCTTTGAGGATTCGGTTGTTGTGCTTTTTCGAAGCGACTGGGAATGATCTGAGCACGCAGATCGTTCAGCACCGCCCGAAGGCTGGTGAGGTCCATCACCTGAAGCGTGCTGTTCGCCATCGCTCTCCGGTGGCCTTCTGACTGGGGTGCCTTCCTACCCTGCTGCCTGACCGCATTCAAGCGATGGCAACGAACGATCGCCACGCCAGGCTCGCTTTGCTGACAGGCCCAAGCGGCGTTGGCAAGGGGACTCTGGTGACACGCCTGCTGGAGCGGCATCCCCAGGTGTGGCTGTCAGTTTCGGCCACCACCAGAGCTCCGCGGGAGGGCGAACAGGATGGAACCCATTACTTCTTCCACTCTCGTGAATCGTTTGACCAACTGGTCAGCGAAGGAGGGTTGCTGGAGTGGGCTGAATTCGCCGGTAACTGCTACGGAACCCCCCGGAAGCCTGTCGTGGAGAGGTTGGAGGCGGGTACCTCCGTTCTGCTGGAGATTGAGCTCGAGGGTGCTCGTCAGGTGCGTCGCAGCTTTCCCGAAGCCCTGCAGATTTTTCTTGCACCACCGAGTTTCGCCGTGCTTGAACAACGCATTCGCGGCCGAGGCACTGAAGCTGAAGCCGCGATTGCGAAGCGTCTGGATCGGGCCAGAACTGAACTCAACGCTCAGAATGAATTTGACGCCGTGGTCGTGAATGATGACCTCGATACAGCCCTTGGCGATCTTGAGCGCCTGATGGGTCTTGCGGACTGCTGAGAGGGATTGTCCTGCAAAAAAGCCCTGATCCAAGACCAACTCAGTGGTGTTGCATCAGGGCTTTTTAATTCAGCTTGATCTGGAAACGATACAGCTGGGCGATTCAGAGGGGATGGAACAGCAGGTCAGGGAAGAACCTGTTCCATTCGATCAGGATGCCCGCGGTCAACGTGAACCAAATGGCCGCAACCACGGGTGCTGTGGATAGAAATTTTTTCATCGTTGGCAGTCAGAGAAGGACGTTTTGGTAATCAGCGGGGTGAAACGGTGATTTTCGAATCACTTTCTGTCAACTTGCCACCGTTGAACTCACCGATTGCTGCAACGGGCCAGGTAGCAGCTTTGACGACGGAGTTCAATGCAAGTTTCAGATCAAGCTGAATCTCGAGCATGTTCTGGTCCTTGCGACCACGAATGGCTTTGAGGTACTCACGACCAGCCCAGCCAATCGTTCCGGTGATGTAGAGAAACATCAAACCGGGCAGTACGAAATCACCAGCATGATTCCACCGACCGTCAACGATCAGGTGGGGAAGACCGTCTTCTCCACAAGAGGCCTTGCTGTACATCTTGAAGCGGGCTTCGGCCTGTGGTGTTGAGGCTGCACTGGCACGCTGCTGGAATCGTGCGCTTTCAGAGCAGGGGGTCAGACCTGCAACATCAGCTTTGGCGACGGGCGCGAAACCGAACACCAGCAGGGCCGAGAGCGCGAGGGCGAAGAAACGACGCATCGAAACGGTTCCTGTTGAGCCTGCCCTGGAGAGGCAGGATGTATCAAATGGACAGTAGTGGAGGCCGTTGACCTGCATGGCCAAGGTCCTAGCCCTCGAAACAAGTTGTGACGAGTCCGCCGCGGCTGTTGTGGAGCAGAGCGACGGCCGCCTGCAGGTGCTCTCCCATCGGATTGCCTCCCAGGTCGAGGAGCACGCCCAGTGGGGAGGCGTGGTGCCGGAGATCGCCTCCCGAAGGCACGTGGAGGCCCTGCCCCATCTCATCGACCAGGCGCTCCATGAGGCTGGACTGCCGATCAGTGATCTGGATGCAGTGGCGGCCACGGTCACTCCAGGCCTCGTTGGGGCCTTGATGGTGGGATCCGTGACCGGCCGAACTCTGGCGGCGCTTCACGATCGGCCGTTCATCGCCATTCACCATCTGGAAGCCCATCTGGCCTCGGTTCGACTGGCGTTGTCTCCCCCTGAGCCGCCCTATCTCGTTCTGCTGGTGAGCGGCGGCCACACGGAGCTGATTCGCGTCGATGCCCAAGGAGCGTTGGAACGCCTAGGACGCAGCCATGACGATGCTGCTGGCGAAGCCTTTGACAAGGTGGCCCGTCTCCTGGGGCTTGAGTATCCAGGTGGGCCCGCGATTCAGGCTGCGGCCGTTGAAGGTGACATCACCCGTTTTGCCCTGCCCAAGGGGCGTGTCTCGAAACCGGAAGGGGGCTACTACCCCTATGACTTCTCGTTCAGCGGCCTGAAAACGGCGATGCTCCGCCAGGTGGAGGCCTGTCGGACCTGGCATGAGCCTTTGCCGCTGGCAGACCTGGCTGCCAGTTTTCAGCAGGTCGTTGTGGATGTGCTGGTTGATCGCAGCCTCCGCTGCTGTTCCGATCTCGGCCTCTCAACGCTGGTGATGGTGGGTGGAGTGGCGGCTAATCAGCGCTTGCGGGAATGCATGAATTCCCGAGGTGCTGAACAGGGCGTTGATGTGCACCTCGCACCGCTCAGCTATTGCACCGACAACGCTGCCATGGTTGCTGCTGCGGCTCTTGGGCGTCTGGCATCTGAATCCATCTCCAGTTCTCTGTGCCTGGGTGTGTCAGCACGCTGGGCTCTCGAAAACTGCGCTCCTCTGTATCAATCGAATCCGCCTTTCTGAGATGGAGTGCATAGGGTGTCGCGACGTTGATTCGGAGATGGCGATGGAGGTTGAAACTCAACAAGGAAACGCGGTGGAACAGGTTGACTCCGTTGAATTGAACGCCTGGCGCAGAGGCTTCACGCCCCAGGCAGAAATCTGGAATGGGCGGCTGGCCATGCTCGGTTTGTCAATTGCGCTGGCCATTCTGTTTGTGATCAGGGTCTCAACCACCGGCATGCCTGGCGCCTGACGGCAGGGTTTGATCGTCATCCCCGTCCCCGCAGGGCCTGAGCCAGTTCATTCGGTTTCAGGCTCTGAGCCACAGCCTGCTCCGCTTCGACTCTCTCCTGCTCCACAAGATTCTGCAGGCACTGATTGGCGGTGATCATGCCGTCAAAACCGCTGCGCTCCATGATTTCCTCCACTTCATCCAGGGCTCCGCGCTGGATGTAGTCCTTGCAGGCTTCCGTATTGATCAGGATGTCGTGGAAGGCCGCCCGCTTGCCATCCGTCGTGCGGATCAGACCCTGTGAGATCACACCGAGCAGAGACTCCGAAAGAGAACGACGCACGCTCTCCTGGTCCTCGGGCGGGAACATTCCGAGCACCCTCTCCACGGTTTTGACCGCTGAGTTGGTGTGCAGTGTTCCAAACACCAGATGCCCGGTTTGAGAAGCTTCCAGCGCTGTGCTCAGGGTTTCCTGGTCGCGGATCTCACCGACAAGAATGACGTCCGGATCTTCACGCAGGGCTGCTTTCAGAGCATTGTGAAATTTCAGGGTGTGCAGTCCGACCTCCCGGTGTCGGATCAGTGAGCTCTGGCTTGTGTGCACGAACTCGACCGGGTCCTCAATGGTGAGGATGTGGCGACTCTGGTTTCGATTGATCCAGTCGATCATCGCCGCCAGTGTTGTGCTCTTCCCGGATCCGGTCGGGCCGGTGATCAGGACGAGACCCTTGGGGCGTGAGGAGAGCTCACGCAGAACATCGGGCAGTTTCAGTTGCTCAAGGGTCAGAATGGTCTGGGGAATCAGCCGCAGAACCATGGCTGACCCACGCAGAGAGTCCAGGAGATTGATGCGCACGCGCACAAACGAAAACGCGTGGGCACCGTCGAATTCCTTGATCTGATGGAAATCATCGATCTGCTGTGGGGTCAGGATTTCCCGCAGCCAGCGCTGGAAGGTTTGCTGAGTTGTGCAAGGCCAGTCAGTTGTCAGCATCTCGCCACGGGCCCGGTATCGAGGGATTTCACCGACGCCGAGATGAACGTCGGAATGTCCCTTTTCATGGGCGATGCGCACGATCTGCTCCAGGCTGGGCGCCCCATCCTTCGTGTCGCTGATCGCTGCGGCGGGTGGTGAGGGATGCCCCGGTGGGGACACGGCCCCAGTGGGAAAGCCCGGTGGAAAGATCGGCTGGCTCACACAAGTCCTGATCGTCTTCTCTCAGCTTCGCCACGCCTGCCCTGTTGGCAAGTGAATGCTTCAGAAGAGCTGCGTGAAACGCGCTTAAGATCTCGCCATCAACCTTCTGTCTATGGCTGCCAGGCCCCGTGTCACCATCGTGCTTGGCACCCGACCGGAAGCCATCAAGCTGGCTCCGGTGATTCAGGAATTTCGGAGCTGTTCCGCTCTGGACACTCGCGTTGTCCTTACCGGACAGCATCGCGAGATGGTGACGCAGGTCATGGATCTCTTCCGAATCAAAGCGGATCAGGATCTTGGTCTGATGGCCCCGCGTCAGACGCTCACCCATGTCACCTGTGCAGCCCTTCAGGGCCTGCGTGATGACTTCCAGGCATTCCCTCCAGGGTTGGTGCTGGTGCAGGGAGACACCACAACAGCCTTTGCTGCTGCTCTGGCAGCGTTTTACGAGCAGATCCCCGTGGGCCATGTGGAAGCAGGGCTGCGCACGGACAACCTCCTCGATCCATTTCCGGAAGAGGCGAATCGCCGGCTGATCTCCCAGGTGTCCCAGTTGCATTTCGCGCCCACCGAGCGCTCAGAAGCCAACCTGAAGGCTTCCGGCGTGGTCGGTCGGGTCATGGTCACCGGCAATACGGTCATCGATGCCCTGCTGCGCATGGCGGAGCAGGCTCCTGCTCTCTCCGATCTGCCCATCGACTGGGCCAATCAGCGCGTCATTCTGGCCACGGTCCATCGGCGCGAGAACTGGGGAGAGCGTCTGAGCAGCATCGCTGCCGGCATGCTTGCCGTGCTTGACAGCCACCCTGACGCGGTTCTGCTGCTGCCTCTGCATCGCAACCCAACGGTGCGGGAGCCCCTGCAGGCTTTGCTCGGGGACCATCCGAGGGTGGTGCTCAGTGAGCCCCTCGACTACGACCGACTGGTTGCCGCGATGAAGGGATGCACGCTGCTGCTGACCGATTCCGGAGGCCTTCAGGAGGAGGCTCCCGCGCTGGGCAAGCCGGTCTTGGTTCTTCGTCGCACAACTGAGCGTCCCGAAGCGGTTGACTCCGGTACGGCTCGACTGGTGGGAACGGACAGCGACACCATCGCCAAAGAGGCCGCTCGCCTGCTCGATGATCCGCAGGCTTATGACCAGATGGCCAGGGCTGTGAATCCCTTCGGAGACGGTCGAGCCAGCGGCAGAATTCTTGAAGCTGCTCTTGCCTTGCTCAACGGCTGACGCTGCCTTCAGTCCCTGCGGTCATTACCGCTGGGAGCTGCGCCGTCCCCTCCTCTCGCCGTCGGGGGATGATCCTTTCAGGCTTCTGCTGTTCGTCGGTCTGAATCCTTCCCGGGCCGATGGTGGTCGTGATGACCCCACACTGAGGCGTCTGCAAGGTTTTGCTCGAGCCTGGGGATATCACCAGCTGGTGGTGCTCAATCTGTTCGGGAGGATCTCCCCTTCGCCTGCGGCTCTCCGTCACTGCAGAGATCCTGTGGGGCAGGAGTCCAACCGAGTGCTGACCAGCTGGTTTGAGAGATGGTCCCGCTCACCCTCCTGGAATCTCTGGCTGGGCTGGGGAGAGGCGGGTTCCCTTCAAGGGCGCGACCAGCAGGTGGTGATGATGCTCGCGAGGGCTCTGGCTCTGCGTCCGCCTGTGGCACCTCCACTGGTCATCGGCACCACGCGTAGCGGTCAACCCCGTCACCCGCTCTATGTGGCTGCAGGACGGCTTCTGACCCCCTGGGCCTGTACGGTTCGCTGATGGCACGTACCCCTCGCCGCTACAAGATTTCGCTTCACCTCTCGGGAGGTCAAACCGAGGTGGTGCATTTCCCCACTCTCGAGACATTCCAGGAGTGGTACCAGGCACTGGCCGGCGGCGGAGGTGGGCAGGCTTTTGTGAATATCCCCCTCGGGGATCTCGAAGGGGAATATCTGGTGATCCGCCCCGAGGCGATCATCGGTGTGCACGTGGAACCGCAATTCGCATCCATCGATGACGCCTGAGAGGCTCGGACTGCTCTGGGGCATCACGGTGTTTGCCGGAGCTGGAGCGCGATTGCTCGCCGCCCTTTCAGGACTTCCCGGGGTGGTGCTGCTGCTGCTGTCAGGACTGCTGATCGGCCGATCCGGTTTGGGCCTCGTGGAGCCACTGGACCTGGGCGAGGGACTGGAGACCACCGTTGGTCTGCTGGTCAGTCTCGTTTTGTTTGATGGAGGGCTGAATCTGCGCTTGCCCGGCGACACCATCAAGGCCACCGTGCTGCGGATTTCCGTGCTGCGGTTGCTGCTGTCGCTTGCAGCCGGCATCCTCGCCGCGCACTGGCTGGCCGGACTGGGATGGTCTGTTGCCGCGGTGTACAGCGCCATCGTGCTGGGAACAGGCCCCACGGTGGTCACACCGATCGTGCAACAGATCCGTCTGGCGCCACCTCTCGGGGATGTGCTCGAAGCCGAGGGCCTGGTGCTCGAGCCAGTGGGAGCTGTGCTGGCGCTGCTCCTGCTCGAGCTGCTTCTTGGTGATCTCTACGGCTGGAGGGGGCTGGCGATTGGCCTGCTCTCCCGTCTGGGTGGAGGGGTGCTGATCGGAGTCGTTGTTGGATGGCTGCTCGCTGAGCTGTTGAGACGCTTGCCTTCAGAGCATGCCGTGGGCCTGCGGCTGCAGCTGACCCTCGGCGTTCTGTTTCTGATGTTTGCCGTCTGCGAATGGTTGCTGCCTGAATCCGGGCTGCCGGCGTCGGTCGCTGCGGGTGTTGTGGTGGGGCGCCGTCCCTCGACGCAGGCTGCTCAGCTCGATGAGCTCATCCGCGAACTGGCCAGATTGGCAATCACGATGCTGTTCCCGCTGTTGGCCGCTGATGTGTCATGGGCTGAACTCAGTCCGCTCGGTTGGGGTGGCGTCAGTTGTGTTCTGATGCTGATGCTGTTGGTGCGTCCTGCAGCGGTTGGTGTGGCCACGATCGGATTGCCCCTTGACTGGCGTCAACGGCTGTTCATGGGATGGCTGGCCCCACGGGGGATTGTCACGGCCGCCGTGGCATCACTGTTTTCAATTCGTCTTGAGCAGGCCGGGATTCTGGGAGCAGGCCGGCTTCAGGGTCTGGTGTTTCTCACCATCCTGATGACTGTGGGACTGCAAGGACTCACGGCCCAGCCCCTGGCCCGTGTTTTAGGCCTGATCCAGGCCGAACCAGAAGTGTCAGGTGAGGCAGCGCTTCAGACGGGGCAGATCCTGCCCGATCCTGGCCAGCAATGACCAGGTCGTGATCAGGTCCGGTCCCTGGAGACGGCCGAGCAGAGCCGCACGCAACGATTTCATCAGAACGCCTTTTTTCACCCCGGCTTTGTTCGCGGCATCGGCAAGCAGTGACTGGGCCTTTGCGGTGTCATGGCCGTCCCAGGGATCATTCTCGAGCGACTGCACAAGCTGGCCGATCGCGTCCCTGGCTCCTTCGGCTTCGAGTTGCTTGAGACCATCATCCTCAAGTTCAGGGCAGGCGAAGAAGGGTTGGGCCTGCTCAATTCCGTCTCGCAGGAGGGTGAGAGAGGGGCCGAGCAGCTCGCACAAGGCCAGACTCCAGCTCTGGTCATCAGGTAGCACCCATCCCTGCTCGTGCCAGAGAGGAGAAACCTCTTCCAGCAGTTGCTGTGCTGTGAGGCCATGCAGGACCTGCGCATTGAGCCAGTTGAGCTTGTCCCAGTCGAACCGGGCACCGGCTTTGTTCACCCGATCGAAACCGAACACTTCAGCGGCCTGGGGCAGGGTGAAGCGTTCATCCATCCCTTCGGGCACAGACCAGCCCAGCAGGGTCATGTAGTTGGCGATGGCCTCCGCCGTGTAGCCCATGGAGCGGAAATCATTGATCGACGTGACGCCATCGCGCTTGGAGAGTTTGCGTCCCTCGGCATTGAGGATCAGCGGGGCATGGGCAAAGACGGGCACTGCCAGTCCGAGCGCCTTGTAGAGCAGCAGCTGTTTAGCCGTGTTGGCAATGTGGTCCTCTCCTCGGATGACGTGCGTGATCGCCATGGCCGCGTCATCCACAACCACCACAAGGTTGTAGAGGGGGTCGCCGATTTGATCGGCAGGGGCGCGTCTGGCGATGACCATGTCTCCGCCGAGATCAGCCCCACGCCATTGCATCGGGCCACGGACAAGGTCGCGCCAGAGGATCTCTTCACTGTCGTCGATCCGAAACCGGATGACCGCTTCGCGTCCCTCAGCCTGGAACGCTGATTCCTGCTCCGGAGTGAGGTTCCGGTGACGGTTGTCGTAACGAGGAGCTTTGTTCTCAGCTTTCTGAACCTCTCGCATGCTGGCGAGCTCCTCTTCGCTGGCATAGCAGCGGTAGGCGAGACCACGGTCGAGCAGCCCCTGGATGGCAGAGCGATGCTCATGGATCCGTTCGCTCTGGATCATGGGGTCTTCATCCCAGTCGATCCCCAGCCATGACAGACCTTCGAGGATGTTGGCGGTGAATTCCGGCTTGGAACGCTCCTTGTCCGTGTCCTCAATCCTCAGCAGGAACTGACCCTTCTGGTGGCGCGCGAACAACCAGTTGAAGACCGCTGTTCTTGCCGTCCCGATATGAAGAGTGCCCGTTGGACTCGGGGCCAGACGAACACGCACCATGGTGTGGCTCGGGGTGAGGAACGGGACCGACGGGATTCGAACCCGCAACTTCCGCCGTGACAGGGCGGTGCTCTAACCGGTTGAACTACGGTCCCAGATCGGATTCAGATCGACGGTGCTCGTCCGTTGGAATCTGATCTGCGTCGCTTGTGCGACTCCGAAAGTATCGACTGTTGCCCTGCCCTCCGTCAATACGCGCGTCGATCGGGTTTTGGGCAACTGGGCTTCAACACACACAAGCCTCAATTGGAATCAGCCGTGATCTAGCAGCAAGGGCCAGGCCCAGCCACGGGTGACTCTCAGTTCAGCGAAGCTGCAACTCGACTGACAGGCGAAACAGATGTCGCCTTGATGCTCATTCCGGATAACAGAAAAAACCGGTGGCGATAGCCACCGGCTTCAGAGATGCCAAGAAGGGTGAACGCGCTGATCAGGGACGGAAACCTGCAGGCTCAATCAGACGGACTTGGTTGCCACGGGCGGTGAACTCACGGCCCTGGTCGCTCTGCACGACCACACGTCCACCGGATTTGACGCGAATGACACGGGCACGAACCCAGCCGAGAGCGGCTGATTCGAGGACCTTGACCACATCACCAGGTTGAAGATCCAACTCCATGCTCGTAACTAGGAAAACTGCAGAAGGGGCCATCGGACGCGCCGTGGAGGACTTGAACCCCCGACATCAGGTTTTGGAGACCTGCGTTCTACCAACTGAACTAACGGCGCAAGGCGATGAACCCCTCGACCATCACAAAAGTGATGGCATTTGGACTGAACGAGGCCTAAGCCTCAGCGATCGAAGCGCTGCTTCACGCGGGTGGCCTTGCCCACCCGTTCCCGCAGATAGAAAAGCTTCGCCCTACGTACCTTACCGCGGCGCTCCACCTTGATGGAGGCCACTTGAGGACTATGCAGCATAAAAACTCTTTCAACGCCGATGCCCTGGAAGATGCGGCGGACAGTGATGGTCTGATTCACGCCGCCGTGGCGCTTGGCGATCACAACCCCCTCATAGGGCTGAACGCGTTCCTTGTTGCCCTCGCTGATGCGAACGCCGACCCGAACGGTGTCTCCCACGTAGATGTCGGGAAGATCCGTTTTCTGTTGCGCCTGCTCAAATTCCCTGATCAGCTCAGCAGGGTTGAGGCGTTCAGCCTTGGCGGCTGGAGCAGCAGTCTTGGAGGACTCGTTATCTGTGCTTGCGACCTCTGCGTTGTCTTGTGCAGATGTGTCTTTCTGGTCCGCTGCCATCCCAGCTCCGGGTAATCACGCCAAACAACAACTTTACCCTGCCGGCCCACCATCCACTGAGCGTCTCTTCCAGGCGTTCCTCCAGGACTGCACCATCATCCCTCCGCCGGTGATCAACATCCAGAGCACGCCTAGTGCATTGAGGACAACCACCACGGGTTCAAGCTGCGGACCGAGCCATTCACCTTCATGCAGGCTCATGAGCCAGTGGGCACTGTCGCGACTTACGCCGAACCAGTCGCGCGCCACCCGGTAGCTCAGGCCCGTGATGACTGTGGTCATCAACGGCAGAAGAACCAGGGGCGCCACTCTGCTGTGCCAGCGCCGCAGTCTTGCCATCCAGAGAGCCACCGGCATTAGCTCGTCACCATTGATAGCGTGACAGCAGGACGTCGGGACTGCCCGAAGGAATCACCGATGAACTTGTTCGCTGATCTACTTGCTTCGACCAAAACCGGCAGCGTGACCGCCACAGGACCTCGCATTCAGCAGCGCCGGGGGGTGGAGATCAAGTCGGCGAGAGAGCTGAAAATCATGGCCAAAGCCAGTCGCATCGTTGCAACTGTGCTTCGGGAGATCATGGAGATGGTGGAGCCCGGTCAGACCACCGCTGATCTTGATGCCCATGCCGAGCGGCGCATCCGGGAGATGGGTGCAACCCCCAGTTTCAAGGGTTACCACGGTTTCCCCGCGAGCATCTGCGCGAGCATCAACGACGAGGTTGTGCATGGCATCCCCAACAACAAAAAGGTGATTCATGCCGGTGATCTGCTCAAAGTCGATACGGGAGCCTTTTTTGACGGTTATCACGGCGACAGTTGCGTCACCATCTGTGTGGGTGAGGTGAGTGATCAGGCGGCCACCCTCAGCAAGGTGGCTCAGGAGTCACTGATGGCAGGACTGGCTCAGATCCGTTCCGGAAATACGTTGCTCGACATTGCTGGAGCGGTGGAGGATCGCGTCCACGAGGGGGGCTTCAGTGTGGTGGAGGACTACACGGGGCATGGTGTCGGCCGCAATCTCCACGAAGAACCGTCCGTTTTCAACTTCCGCACCGACGTTCTGCCAAACGTCAAGCTGCGTCCTGGCATGACCCTGGCGGTTGAGCCGATCCTCAACGCAGGCAGCAAAGCCTGCCGCACACTTAAGGACCGCTGGACCGTGGTCACGCGTGACGGCAGCCTCTCCGCTCAGTGGGAGCACACGATTGTTGTGACGTCAGACGGCTGCGAGATCCTCACCGATCGTGGCGATTGATCCACAGGAATTTGTTGTAGGTCAACCGCCCCAGTTCGATCAGAGGCATCGCCAGCAAGGTGAGTGGATTGGGCGTGACGATGATCAGAGGCAAGCCCAGGTCGGCTTGCCAGAGGATCTGACTGGCCACGAAATCAGCTGACATCACACCGATCGGATTAAGGCTTGAACGGAATGGACCGAGCACCAGCTTTCGCAGTTTCGGCAGCTTGACGCGCTCCTGACGTGGGGCGCTCCAACGCAGGCTCACGAGCTGGCCGATCAGGCGCTTGCTCAGCTCATAAGCAGGACTCAGTGCCGGTTGAATCTCCGCTTCCGAAGTGTTCACCCAGAGCTCCGGAACAGGAGCGGTTTGATCCAGGTCCTTCTCCAGTTGCTCAAAGCGCTGCAGAAGCCTCCATTGGCTGAGGGCATTGACCTCCAGGGCTTTGTTCAAACTCTCCGGGCTCTGATCGCCTCCGGGATTGATGCCGTGGTTCAGCACGAGCACATCGAGATCTCTCAGCGTGGAATCGAGTTCCTCTTCCTTGCCGCAGCTCCAGCAGACCCATTCCTGAGGTCCGGTCAGGGTGTCCTGACCTGCCGGCTGTGGTCGGTGACTGAGAGCGACCACCCAGGCACCGCGTTCTCTGAAATGGCGTGTCAGTGCGCGGCCCAGCTCGCCTCCTGCGCCAGTGATTCCCACCCGGCGGCCTGTCCAGGCCTCTGAGCCGGATCTGGAGTTGGACGTCCTCGGCACGGGCTGGGCCATCGCGGTGAACTGATGCATGCTTGGGACAGCTCGACGGTATGACGTTGTCCAGCCCGTCCGGGGAAGCTCAACTGGCGCTCTTCGCTCCCTACTGCGGTGGGCTTCGGCGGGAGCAGGCCTTGCGTCATGCACTCGATCAATTGCCGCTGGGCCAGTTCGAGGGAGAGCGTGCATGCCTCAATGCCCAACCCCATCGTTTCCTGCTGAGCTGGAGCCCTGTCAATGCCCCCCTGCAGACGTGTCGCTGTGAACTGCTCCTGAACGAGCAGCCTCAGCAGCGGTATCCCTTCGAATGTCCTGCCCACCAACTGCTGGATTGGCTGATGCAAGCTTTGGAGGCTGGTCGGCGGGATTTGCCGGACTCCTTCTGGCAGTGGTTGTTTCTTGAGCGGGTTGCGGAGGAGCATGCCCCTTAAATTGTGGGCATCAACATCAGACCACCCGGATGGGCTCAACGCTGCTGATCGGATCCTGTGAACCTTTCAGCGGCAAGTCCGCTCTGGTGCTCGGGATTGCAAGGCATCTCCGTGCGGATGGCATTCGAGTTCTCTTTGGAAAACCTCTAGCGACAAGCCTGGACTGGGAGTCTGATCAAGGCGCTTTGCCCTCGCCCTTGATCGATGACGATGTCCGTTTTGTCGGAGAGACCCTCGGTCTTCCCCCCCAGGACCTGATTCCTTCCCTGCATTTGCTGTCTCCTGAAACCGCACAGCAACGTCTGGCGCAGGGGACCTTGGCAGCCGGTGATGGTCTTGAACAACTCAAGACGAGCCTTCAGCAGTCAGACAACGGTGTCACGCTGCTGGAAGCAGCCGGAAATCTCCACGAGGGATTGCTTTATGGGCTAAGCCTGGTTCAGCTGGCCCGCGATCTCGATGCACCGGTGGTGCTTGTGCATCTCTGGGAAGACAGCCGCAGCGTTGATGCATTGCTGGCGGCGAGTCAGCAGCTCGGTGACCGACTGCGTGGAGTGGTTCTCAACGCAGTCACTCCGGATGATGTGGAAAGCCTGGAACGTGATGTCGTGCCGTCTCTTCAGGCGCTTGGTCTCCAGGTGTTTGGTGTGATGCCCCGCTCGCCCCTGCTGCGCAGCGTCACAGTGGGTGAACTCGTGCGTCGGCTCGATGCGCGGGTGATTTGCTGCAGGGAGAAACTCGACTTGCTGGTCGAGACACTCAGTATCGGCGCGATGAACGTGAACTCAGCCATGGAGTTCTTCCGCAGACGACGCAATATGGCCGTTGTCACAGGAGCTGACCGCACCGATATTCAGCTGGCGGCACTGGAAGCATCCACGCAATGTCTGATCCTGACGGGTGCCGGAGACCCTCTCCCCCAGCTGATCAGTCGAGCGGATGAACTGGAGGTGCCGCTGCTCAAGGTTGAGCAAGACACGCTCGGGACCGTCGAGGTGATCGAACAGGCCTTCGGACATGTGCGTCTGCACGAGGCGGTGAAAGCGACTTATGCATTCCGTCTGGTGGAAGAACACTGCCGCCTTGCCGACCTGCTCAATGCGGTCGGACTCGAGGACCTTGCCGTCGGCTCAAAGTGATGGTCCCGACAGGGTTCACCGCTGCTAGCTTCTAGGAACGCTCGCAGGTAGTCATTGAGCCGATCCCTTGATCTTCCTGCACTGGACAGGGTGGACACCCTTGCGCAGGAATTGGCCTTGCTCCAGGACAAGGGAGCGCGGAGGATTGCCATCCTCGGAAGTCGCCATGTTCCTGTTGTTGCAATCCATCTGATCGAGCTGATCGCTCGATCGCTGGCCCAGGAAGGTCATTCCCTGATCACTTCAGGTGCGCAGGGCGTTAATGCAGCGGTCATCCGAGGCGTCCTTGCCGTTGATCCCTCCAAGCTCACAGTGCTTCTGCCGCAGAGCCTTAGTCGTCAGGGGCCTGAGATCCGTGATCAGTTGGAGCGTGTTCTGCATCTGATCGAGAAGCCTGAGCATGACGATCTGCCTCTGCCGATGGCCAGCAGCCTCTGCAATCAGGACATCATCACGCGTTGTGATCAACTGATCTGCCTGGCTTTCCATGACAGCGAGACCCTGCTCGCCAGCTGTCGGAATGCCGAGGACATGGGGAAGGTGGTGAGTCTGCTGTTCTTCGACTGACGTTCAGGACGATGGCAGGGTCGGCAGCACCTGCAGACGCGTGCCTTCTCTGCTGATCACAAGGACACGATCTCCGGCCTGAAGGGGGGTCTCCACATCCAGTGAACTGGCAGCCCAGCTCTGGCCATGCCAGCGAACCCTGCCCTCTCCCCCGGGCTGAATGGTGGCCAGGACCTCGGCTGTGTCCTCCTTCAATCTCCTGCGACCGGGCCTGGGATTGCGCATGGCAGACCAGCGACTCAGCCACAGGGTTCCCAGCACTGTGATGACGCTGAACAGGAGGATCTGAATCCAGATCGGCAGTGGCAGCAAGGCCGTCAGCACCGAGACCACAAGACCGGCGAAGACACCGAACATCAGGCCGTCAAAACTGGGCTGGACGAGCTCCACCACCAGCAGCACGCCTGCCACCAGCAACCAGATCAACGGACTCCAAAGAAGTGACATATCTGGTGGTTTGTTCGCTTCACTTTGGGGACTACCGTCGCCACAGACATCCATTCGTCATGGAAGCCCTGCTGAGCCTGCCCGCACTCATCCTGATCGCACTTCTTGGCAGTGGCAGCGTCAAGGTCACCAGCGGTGGCCGCTCGCGCCTCGTTGAGCGGCTCGGCAAGTACGACCGTGAGCTGCAGCCTGGACTCTCCATCGTGATTCCTGTTGTCGAACGCGTGGTCAGTCACGAGTCACTCAAGGAACGGGTGTTGGATATTCCCCCGCAGCTCTGCATCACCCGCGACAACGTCTCCATCGAGGTCGACGCGGTGGTGTACTGGCAGCTGCTGGAGCACTCCCAGGCTTATTACGCTGTGGACAATCTGCAGGCAGCGATGGTGAACCTGGTTCTGACCCAGATTCGTGCCGAGATGGGCAAGCTCGATCTGGATCAGACCTTCACCACGCGCAGTGAGGTGAACGAGCTTCTGCTGAAGGAGCTTGACGAAGCCACGGATCCTTGGGGAGTGAAAGTCACCCGCGTGGAAATGCGCGACATCAATCCCTCGCCGGGAGTCAAGCAGGCGATGGAAGCTCAGATGACGGCTGAACGGGAGAAGCGTGCTGCAATCTTGCGTTCTGAGGGAGAAAAGGAAGCGCAGTTGAATGAGGCGCGAGGGCGTGCAGAAGCTCTTGTTCTCGATGCCCGTGCTCAGAAGGAGGCAATCCTGCTTGAGGCCGAAGCCCAGGCCAAGCAACAAGGCGTGATGGCCGAAGCGAAATCCGAAGCGGCACGGGTCATGGCCCGGGCTCTCGCCGAGAGCCCAGAGGCTGAAGAAGCCGTTCGGCTGATGCTTGCTGAAGACTGGATGGCCATGGGACAGCGCATGGCTGACTCGCCGGCCGGCAGTGTGCTGATGGTGGATCCTCAGTCACCGGCTTCATTGCTGGCTGCTCTCAAGCAATTTCAGCAAGGCAAGAGCTAAGCGATCAGCAGAGCCTTGACTCCCTCGATGTAGAGGATTCCTGTGCACAGCAGAGCGCTGGCCCAGCAGAGTCCTCTCAGAGGCGGAATATTGGCCACATAGGCCGGCAGATAAAGCAGGCGCAGCACGGGTTGAAGCAGGGCTGCTGGAATGGCAAGTCCCTGAAGTTCTCCGATCTGCAACACGGCGATCAGGGCCAGAAGTGCTGCTGGAGCATGCAGGGTGAATGCCTCGAAGCTATTTTGATGGGCCCAGCTCGCTCGTTTTCCCCAGGCTGGAAGACGGTCAAACATGGCCCTGGGAGCCTTCAAGTCGTCCAGGCTGAAATCCGCCTTCGAACGGGCCGCACCCAATGGAATGATGCTTGCGATCACCACCGCGCCTGAGAACGCGAGCGACAGGGCATAGGGCGCTGCTGGCGTCCGGGTGAGAAGTTCCGTGATGAACACAATCAAGCCAATTGCGGTTGAAACGATAGTGATTGACTGTCGATCGATGCGATCAACCTTTCGGCTTCACCAATTGGATTGCCTTGTCTTCGTCGTGCTTTGAGAGATTCATCACGATCCATCCCTCGTCAAATTTCCTGTTGAGATCAGTTTCGTGGCCATTGCTAACCTTCAACCACTAAGGGTTGATCAATGGCTTCGTATTCATTTGATGTGGTCTCTGATTTTGACCGTCAGGAGCTGGTGAATACGCTTGATCAGGTTCGACGAGACGTTTCTCAGCGCTATGACCTCAAGGATTCTGGAACGGAGATCGATCTGGAAGACGCCGCAGTTGTGATCACCACTGCCAGTGATATGACGCTTCAGGCTGTTGAAGATATTCTGCGAGCTAAGGCAACAAAGAGAAATCTATCGTTGAAGATCTTTGATTTCCAGCCTGCAGAGTCTGTTGGTGGTAACCGTGTTCAGCAGACTGTGCAATTGAAGAAGGGGTTGAGTCAGGAGCTTGCCAAGAAAATGAGCAAGATTGTTCGTGATCAACTCAAAAAAGTGACCGTGGCAATTCAGGGTGACAGCCTCAGAGTGACAGGTAAGAGTAAAGATGATCTTCAGCAAGTGATTCAGTTATTGCGTTCAAAGGAGGATGAGCTTGATGTGCCTCTACAGTTTGAGAACTATCGCTGATGATTAAAGACTCAGGTTGATCTGCACGCCGCCGGCCCAGATGCCTGGTATCTTTCCTCCTCCTCCGGGATTGATGATCCACTGCATCAGGGGTTGAATTTGAACAGTTTCCGACAAATAAATCGAGTAGTTCAGTTCAATCGTGCTCTCGTAGCTCAGTCCCTGCTTGATCGTTGGACTAAAGCTTGTTCTGCCGACTCCTAGCGCAAGCACATCCCGGGGGCGTTTCGGCAAAATGCCCTGTGACAGCCAGCCGCCTGCAATGAATGTCGGGTAGGGGTTGTTGGCAGGATCGAAGCTGATCGTCCCACCGCTCCAGATGCGGTTGTCGAGGCCAACAGGCAAATCCACGGGCCATGTGATGGATCCATAGATGCCGCGGTTGGTTCCCTCTCCGATCTCACTTGCCTGGTCACTCAAGAGGCGTGTTGTTGCGAAATAGCCTCCGACTTGAATCTCGGGCAATGGGAGTTGGCGTGAGACTCTTTCCTTGCCGGTCTGCGTGAGGAGGATCGGCTCCGACAGCTCTGTTCTGGATTTGAGTGGATTCCTTTTCCACTGAATCGCTTGCACACCCCCTTCGACATCTGGAATGCCAGGACTCGCTCCCAGGCTTGCGGCGATGCTGGTTTGGGGATTCAGATAGAAGTAGGCATATTCAAGATCGCCTAGCGCTTCAGAGTGCGCCTGAAGTTTGATTCCTGGCGACACAAATGGGTCGATTGGCATACCAACAATCAGCACATTCAAGGTGTTGTTGAGCACTGAACTGATGTAGCTGCTCATTGCTGGTGCTGAAAGAAATCCCGGCTCCCCTGGCATCACGGGATCCAACGACATCAGGCCGAGCTCTGCCTGCCACCAGCCTTCCCCTCGATTTCTCACCACACTCGCTTCGGTGAGCCAATTGCCCACAGGATTGACCAGGGTCTGAAGCGTGAACTCCGAGCCCAGTTCCGTGTTCAAATCAGGATTTCCTGCATCGCTGGACAGTTGCAGATTCAGTTGCCAGTGGTCCAGCTCGCTCCAGTCTTTTTCATCCTTCCCGAAGCCACTGCTCAATGACAGACCCAGCACCACGGCTTGGTACCAGCTGTTGGCTGAGGGATCCAATCCACCAACGATGCCCACCATCGGCTCAGCGGTGTAATCAACGCTGAGCTCGACCCATTCAGGAAGCTTCATCCAGGTCTCAAGCGGTCCGCTGTGACAGGGAAGTCCGCTCGCTGAGCCGAAGGCAATGGCCAGACTCAGCGCTGCTTGCTTGCATCGACTCCTCAAGCCGCATGCTCGGTGAATCACCGGGCGTTGGCTCGAGGAGGTCTCAGGCGACAGCCGCGAAGCTGTCGCGGAAGGCCTGAATGGTGGCTTCGATATCGGCATCCGAGTGAGCAAGCGAGGTGAAACCGGCCTCAAAAGCTGAGGGTGCCAGGTAGACGCCTCGCTCGAGCATGGAACGGTGCAGCTTGCCGAAGCGTTCAGCGTCCGTTGCCTTCGCCTCTTCGAAGTTGCGTACAGGCCCTTCGCACAGGAAGAAACCGAACATCGCGCTCACACTGCCGGCAGTGATGGGAAGGCCTGCAGACGTTGCAGCTTCCTTGATACCAGCCACAAGCTTTTCAGTGGTGGCGGTGAGTTTGTCGTAGCTGCCGGGCTGCTTCAGGAGTTCAAGGGTTTTAATCCCAGCCGTCATGGCAAGGGGATTTCCGCTCAGGGTGCCGGCCTGATACATGGGTCCCGCAGGAGCCACCATCTCCATGATCTCGCGTCGACCGCCATAGGCCCCAACGGGAAGCCCTCCACCGATCACTTTGCCCATGGTGGTGAGATCAGGGGTGACACCGAAATGGGCCTGGGCGCCTCCGTAGCTGATCCGGAAGCCCGTCATCACCTCGTCGAAGACGAGCAGAGCCCCATTCTCGTGTGTCAGCTCACGCAAACCTTCGAGGAAACCTGGCTCAGGCTGGATGAAGCCAGCGTTGCCCACAATCGGCTCGAGGATGACGCCTGAGATCGCATCTGGGTTTTCAGCGAACAGCTGCTTGACCGCCTCCAGATCGTTGTAGGGGGCCGTCAGGGTGTTGGCGGTGGTGCTGCGGGGAACACCAGGTGAATCAGGCAGGCCAAGGGTGGCCACACCGGAACCGGCCTTCACCAGGAACATGTCCGCATGGCCGTGGTAACAACCCTCGAACTTGATGACCTTGTCGCGACCGGTGTAAGCACGCATCAGCCGCAGCACCGCCATGCAGGCCTCGGTGCCGCTGTTCACGAAGCGCACCATCTCCACGCTCGGGACGGCATCGATCACCATCTCCGCCAGGGTGTTCTCGAGAGCGCATGGGGCTCCGAAGCTCGTGCCCTTCTCGATCGTTTCCTGCAGCGCACTAATCACTTCGGGGTGGGCATGGCCGCAGATCGCGGGCCCCCAACTGCCGATGTAGTCGATGTATTTGTTGTCATCAACGTCCCAGGCGTAGGCGCCCTTGACCCGATCGAAGACGATCGGCTGGCCACCCACAGATTTGAATGCACGCACTGGTGAGCTCACGCCACCGGGCATCAGAGCCTGGGCGGCACTGAAGAGCTCCTGGGAGCGACTGGTGTTCAAGCTTGGTGCTGTCACGGGGGCGGATGCCAAGGGGCCGATGCAAACCGTGCCACATCCTGACCCAAGAACGTGCCAAAACGGCCGATCTGTGTACGAAGCCGCGATTCCGGAACTTGTGATACATGCCTCTGCATCGTGTTTTCGACCCCGATCCGGCGCTGCTTCAACAGCGTCCGAGCCAGTCGTGAGGCGGATTTCAGCCCTGTGATCGGTTACTTGACGCGCTGAAAAAAAGCTTGTTTAAGACTGTGACGGATCGTCCATGAAAGGGTTCGCATCTTCACCTCAGGTGGCGGCAACGGTGCGCTGAAGAGTCAGTTTCCTGAGGTCTGAGGCTCTATTGGTCCATGAAGCTCTCCGGATCGTCCTGGAACTCCTCCTCCTCCAGGTCCCAGGAGAGATCAACCACCACAGGTGCATGGTCGCTGGGTTGCTCGCGGTCGCGTTCCTGTTTGTCGATCTGGCAGCTGAGCGCAAGCTCCTGCAGATCGGTACTCAAATAGATGTGATCAATTCTCCAACCGCTGTCCCGGTTCCATGCACCACTGCGGTAATCCCACCAGCTCCAGTGACCGCTGCCCGCTTCGAACAGCCGGAAGGCATCCTTGAGATCATCGCCAAGGGCTTGAGACAGGGCGGTGCGTTCGGCGTCGGAAGCCATGATTCCGCCGCTGAGACGCTCGGGATCGTGCAGGTCTCTGGCTTCAGGTCCGATGTTGAAATCACCGACAACGCAGAGAGGCTCATCCCTGGTCTGTGCTGCCCTCAGATACCTCTCGAGGCATGAGAGCCATTGCAGTTTGTAGTCGAATTTTTCGGATTTGAGGCTGGAACCGTTGGGCACGTAAAGGTTGATCACCCTGATTCCATCCACAAGAGCACTGATCACCCTCTTCTGCTGGCTGAGCTCCTCGGCCGCCGGATCAGCCCCCAGTTCTCCGATCAATCCCAGGCGGACGTCTTCCAGCGGATGTCGGCTGATCAGGGCGACGCCGTTGTACGACTTCTGACCGTGGATGCTGACGTTGTATCCCCTTGATTGGAATGGCTCCAGAGGAAAAAGTGGATCATCGACCTTGGTTTCCTGCAGGGCCAGCAGATCCACCTCGCCGCGCTCCAGCCAACGCAGGACATGATCCAGTCGAGTGCGGATCGAATTGACATTCCAGCTCGCGATCTGCACGGAGGCCCTGTTGCACCTGATTGGAGACCCTTAGCATCAACGGGCTCCGTGGATTTGATCCCATGCAATCGCTCCGCGTGACCTCCGGTCTTGCGATCGCCGCCTGCAGCGCATTGCTTCCGGTTGCCCCAGCTGCGTATTCCCAGACCACGCTGTCACAGCCCAATGTGATTGAGCGCAACGCTGACCGTGATATCTACAACACCCTTCCAGGCGAATCCAAAAAGAAGGGATCGGTCTTGGATGTCACGAATCCGATGGAGCTGATGAGGAACCTGCGTCAGGCCACCTCGATGAACGATGCCACCGACCCTGTGGATGCCATTGATGAAGCCCTCAGGGAGTTGTCACAGCCTTGAGGCCGGGTCTGACCGGTCTGTTTCTTGCCGCTTCGAGAGCCCAGCGCAGTTCAAGTGTCTTGAGATCAGGGCTCATCGGAGCCATGGTTTTGTCCAGAGATAAGGCTTGCCGCAGCAGTGCGATGGCCTCGTTCCCCTGGCCCTGATCGCGTTTCAGCAGCGCAAAGGCCAGCAAGGGCTCTGCTCGTGTTGGGTTGTCTTTGATCAAGCTGCGATAGCGATCCGAAGCCGATTTGGAGTCTCCGGACAAACGCTGCAGGTCGGCCAACAGCAAACCCAGGCTCAGCCGACGTTCAGCCGGAATGGATTCGAAACGTTCGTTCAGCCGCTTGATCAGCTCTGCGCCCTGGTTGGCCTCCAGTGCGAGCTGAGCCCACAGAGCCATCACTTCGGGCCGATCGGGGTGCAGGCGTTGCAGAGGTTTCAGGGTGCGGAGCGCAGCTTCTCGATCTCCCTGGTCGCGTTGTGCACGGGCCAGCAACAGCGACCAGCGCCAGTCGCTTGGATGTTTGTGCACCTGGGTTTTGAGAATCTCCAGACCTGAGACCCCTTGGTCGGAGCTGGGGTTCTGCATGCTTGCCGGAGCCTGGGTCTCAGTCCAGAGGGTCGTCACCATCCAGGCTGCGATCCCACTGAGGCCTGCGACTGCGCCCAATCGCGCCACAGTTTTCTTTGTTTGACGCCTGTACCCCGCCACCGTGTCGTGGGAACGCTCAACCAGTCTGAGGCGCTTGGTCGAAGCTGGCTAGAGTGCCTGCGGGCCAGTGGATGCCCCTGAAACTGATGCGCGACCATCCCATTCCCGCGGTTACTGAGCCGCTGCAATACCGGGCAATCGGCGTCGTGCGCGGAATTTTTCGGCCCGAATCTGAAGATCAGAGCACGCGTGGCCATTTGCTGGATGCCGATGGCCAGGAACTGGATGCCGTTGTTCTGGGCCGCATGCTGACGTTGATGCGACGTCATCTCGACATGGAGAAGCCTCACCTCTGGGTGGTGTACCCGCGTTGCAGAGAGGCCGGTCAGTTGCATCTCCAGATCGCTGGAATCTGGGAGCCCAGCACCCTGTCACCTTCAGACCCGGAAACAGACTCCACCGACCCCGCAGTGGATGCGTTGCCGGAAGGCGACGATTACTTCTCGATCAGGGGCGAGCTCATTTACACGAAACCTGAAGCGTCCGAGGTGGTGATCAAGGTGCGTCAGCAGCCACGAGCGGATGGCTTCCGTCCCTTGCCGTTCAAGTTGCAGCTCAGTGGTGAGATTGAGCTTGCCCATCTCCGCCATTTCGTGAGTCTCGATGTGCGTCGCCAGGGACAGATGCTCCAAGTCCAGTCGGCTGAGGTGATCGCACCGATGCCCACGCGCGGTGGAAAGGGGCGCGCTGGTGCCTCTCGCCGCCCTGCTGACCGCAGTCGCTCGGCTCGCGGCTGATGAATTCATCACCCGTCTCCACCACCGCCGCCGGTTTGGCAGTGGCCGGTTGCACAGGCCTCGCGGTGTTCGGTCCACTGGTGGGACTTTCGCCTGGCTGGATCGCTCTGCTTGTCGGTGGCGGGTTGTTGGGTCTCACCCTCGATGCGTCCCAGCTCGAGGGGATGGGTGGTCATCTTCTGGCGGAAGCCCTCCCTGGAGGAAGGATGCGTTTGCGCCGGGTGGCGCGCCATGAAGCCGGTCACTGGCTCGTTGCCCGTGAGGAGGAGATGACCGTTCGGCGCGTTCTCGTGGGGACCCGTCCCTGTCTTGAGGCAGGCCTCCGTTGCAATGGAGCAACCGAATTCGAACTCCCTGACCAAGTCCGCTTACCCATGGAGGATCTGCGTCGCTGGAGCCGCGTTCTGCAGGCGGGCATGGTGGCCGAGACTCTGTTCGAGGGATCGGCCCGGGGAGGGGCTGATGATCGCGCGCTGCTTGGCAGGATCTGGGGGTTGTCCGGCCAGGATGTGGAAACGGCGCAACGGGAACAGCGCCGCGCTCGACGTGAAGTGGAGCAGTTGCTGAGGAAGCGTCTTGATGATCTGGACGCTGTCGCTGACAGGCTGCTGGAGGGCCTCGATCCGGAGGTGGCATGATGCCTGGCCGCGCCGCCTCCTATGTGGTGGATTGCCCGACGGGCCTTGCCGGAGACATGCTGCTGGCGGCCTGTCTGGATCTGGGGGTATCCCCAGAGGTGATTCACTCGCCGCTGGGTGCGCTGGGTTTTGAGAACGGGTACGCCCTGCGAGTTGAGGAGGCGCGCACCGCAGGTCTGCGGGGCCTGCGGCTCGAGGTTGAGATTCGGGAGGACCACTCGCCTCATCGCCACTGGGGGGAGTTGCGCAAAAAGATCCTCACCGCTGCCCTCTCTCCCTCATTGCGCGACAAGCTGATGTCGGTGTTCACCGCACTCGCTGAAGCCGAGGCCGCCGTTCACGGCATCGCCGCTGATCAGGTGCATTTCCATGAAGTTGGAGCCATGGACAGCCTGGTGGATGTGGTTGGGGTCTGTGCTGCCCTAGAGCATCTTCAGCCCGTGTCTCTCTGGTGTGTTCCTCCTCCAGCGGGACGGGGCACGGTTGCGACGGCTCACGGAGTGCTGCCGGTCCCTGCTCCAGCGGTGCTCGAGCTGGCGAGACGTCATGGCGTTGAACTCCGCTGGGGCGATGACTGGCCGGAAGCGGAGCTGACAACCCCAACGGGTCTGGCTTTGATGGCTGTTCTTGCCGACGGGTTCGGATGGCCAGAGCAGTTGGTTCCCGAGGCGGTGGGAACGGGTTTGGGCCATCGTCAGCTGGATCGCCCCAACCTGCTGCGGCTCATCCGCCAGCATCCACAGGCCCCTGATGCATCCAGCCAGCCCCGTTGGCAGGACCTGATCGTTCAGGAAGCGTGGATTGATGATGGTTCAGCGGAAGCCTTGGCCTGGTTGATCCAGCAGCTGCGGGATGGGGGCGCTCTCGACGTCGCCTCCTCGCCGCTCCAGATGAAGAAGGGGCGGCCGGGAACTGCTGTCACGGCCCTGGTGCTGCCCGATCAGGCAGCCGATCTGCGCCAGGTTTGGTGGAGGGAGAGTCCCACTCTGGGACTGCGCGAGCGGCGTCAGGGGCGCTGGGTGCTACCCCGACGTCGAGGAGTCCTTGCCACTCCATGGGGAGAGCTGGCGGCCAAGCAGACGTTGAAGCCGGATGGAACCCAGTGCGTGAAGCCTGAGCGGGATGCGCTTCAGGACCTTGCTCACTGCGCTGGCCTTTCCCCTGATGCTCTCTGGCAGGAGCTTTCGCAGAAAACCCTTCAGTTCAATCCCGAGCAGGAGTGGACATGCTGAAGCGTTTCCAATCCCTGCTTTCGACGAAGCTTCCCGGAGGCCTGAAGCTTTGGATCACCCTGCTCACGCTTGGCTTTATCGGCTGGGCGCTGGCCGGTCATGCCGTGGGGCTGCGTTCCTTATCCATCACAGCTCAAGGCTGGTGGTGGCTTGTGCTTGCGCTTGGCCTCAGTTGGCTGAGTTTGGTTGTCAATGCCGGCGCCTGGCAGGTGCTGGTGGGTTGGCTGGGACACGGCAGAGGCTCAACACCTCTGGTGCCTCTTTATCTGCGCAGCAATTTGCTCAAGTACTTGCCGGGCGGGGTGTGGCATTTCCTTCAGCGTGTGCGGGTGCTGGGTCCTTCCATCGGTACAGGGCCCGCATTGGTCTCCGTTTTGCTTGAGCCCATGTTGATGGCGGTGGCGGCCCTGCTCTGGGTGCCCTTCGGCGGTTGGCAGAACGGTCTGGCGGTGCTGACGCCGCTTCCTGCCCTGTTGTTGCTGCCACGCTGGAGAGAGCCCTTGCTCTGCAGGCTCGAACGCAGCCGTTTAAGGCAACTCAATCGCTCAGATCCCGATCTGGCCTCCCTGCCACCCCTGGAACAGCTGGGCAGTGGACGCCAGGACTATCCCTGGGTTCCACTGCTGGCCGAGCTGGTGTTCATCGCTTCACGCTTCTCCGGTTTCTGGTGCTGCATTCAGGTGTTTGGGCTGGCGCCGGTGCTGCCGCTGGGGAGCTGGATGGCCGCTTTCTCTCTGGCCTGGGCCACAGGCCTCGTGATCCCAGCTGCTCCAGGAGGTCTGGGTGTGTTTGAAGCGGTGCTCCTCCTCAGACTGGGGGCCTCAGTTCCTGAGGCAGCCCTCCTGGCTGTGGCACTCAGTTATCGCCTTGTGGTCACCCTTGCCGATCTGCTGGCCGCAGCGGGGGTGAAGCTGGATCGCTTGATCGTTGATCGTTTCGATCAGCTGAGCGATTCGCCGCAGTCTTCGTCGAGTTCTTCCAGCTGAACCGTGCAGTGCTCAATGCCTTTCTGTTGCATGGTCTGCCGGACCGCGCTCAGCAGCTGCGGATCCTGATGGCTCAGCGCGGCATCCCGTTGCAGATGAACAGTCAGGGCAACGCGCGTTCCGCCGATGGACCAGATGTGCAGATGATGGACACCCTGCACTCCTGGCATGGCGTGTAGATCAGCCCGAACAGCTTCAGGGTCAATCCTGTGCGGAACCTCATCCATCAATTCGGCCAGGCCATCGCGCAGCAACACGATTCCCATCCATCCCACGCTCAGGCCGACTCCAAGACCGGTGAGTGGGTCGATCCATCTCCAGCCTGTGACGCCGGCCACCAAGGCACTGAGCAGTACCGCTGCTGAGACGGCTGCATCTCCAAGAAGATGCAGAACGGCTGCTCGGCGATTGAGATCACCGTGATGATCGGACCCAAACAGGCGGGCGGAGACCAGGTTCACGACAAGGCCAGCTCCTGCAGCGATGGCGACTGGCCCAGCCATCACCATCTCCGGTTGTCGGAACCGTTGCACGGACTCCACGCAGACCACCGCGGAAGCCATCAGGATCAAGACAGCGTTGGCCACGGCCGCCAGTTGCGTGGAGCGTCCGAAGCCATAACTGAACCTTCCCTTCGCAGGTTTCTGGCTCAGGCTTTCGGCTCCCCAGCCAAGCAGGAGACCCATGACGTCACCGGCGTTGTGCAGGGCATCGCCAATCAGGGCGATCGACCCGAAAGCAACCCCCACGGCGATCTGCAAACTGCTCAGGCAGGCATTGAGCAGAACCGTTAAGCGGAAGGCCTGCCTGTTGTGGCTGTGGTGGTGATGATGTTCCAGTCGCCCATGGCAGCTAAGGACATGATGGTCACAGCCCCGCCGGCTTTGCCATTGCCAGCAAAGGCTTTTCCCTGCCCTCTGGCGGCTGGCTGGGAGTTGATTCACAACGTTGAATTACCGCACAGGGGATTGGATGGCGATCGAATTGGTGGTTTCTCCGCTGTGGCCTACCTGCGGCAGCACGATCGGCTGTGGCTGCTGAGCGACGGGGCCAAGGGTTATCTCGTCTCCTTCACTGGCCTGAATCGTCTCTTGCAGGGTGAGCAGAGATCGCTGCAGGGTGGTCAACGTCTGCTGTTGAGGGATCGTGAGGGGTCTCCTTTCCCCACCGACTTTGACGGGGAGGGGCTTGCGCTCGATGGCGCTCAGGTCTGGATCGTCAGTGAGGGTCGCCGCCGCCCTGACAAAAGGGCAAGACTGCAGAGTTTCAACCTCTCGAACGGACGTCTGCTACGCGAGGTCCCCTTGCTCGCCGACTGGCTCGAGAGGGAGGGGCAGGGGCTAGCCGCCAACAAGGGGCCTGAAGCACTCACGCAGATGGCCTCCGGAGATCTGCTCATGGCAGCTGAGGCGCCGCTGATTCAGGACACGGCTCAGATGGGTAAGGACTGGGTGCGTCTCGCCCTCCTCCGCTCCGGTTCGGAGCATCGACTCGAGCCCCTGGGTGGAGTCGAAATCGGACCAGCAGGTGCAGCAGCCAGTCGGAAGCTGGGATTGACCGAACTGCTGGCAGTGGGGGACGACACAACAGCGCTCGCTCTGTTGCGCAGCTTTTCACTGCCAGTTGGTTGGACTGCGCACCTGCAGGTTCTGCGCCTGCCCCGAAGTGGGTCAACGACCGCTGCGCCTGTTCCAGCGTTGCAAAGCTGGGATCTGATGGCCAGTGATCTGCCATCAGCTAACTGGGAGGGAATGGCCTGGGGGCCTGCATTGAGGGATGGCCGAATCCCACTGGTGCTGGTGAGTGACGATGGTTTTCACCCTCTTCAGAGCAGCTGGTTGTCCGTTCTGGCTCCTCGGCGTGCTCCGGGTTGTGTGCCCGAGCGGTTCGCTTTTTGATCTCTGGGGTTATTCCGTATCCCGATCCAATCGGGGCACCAGGGCTGATGAGGCAATCAGGCCCAGGGCCAGGATCATCAGTGCAGGCCAGAGGGCAGCGGCCAGCCGCTCATCACCTGCGTATTGATAAACCCTCACGGCAAGCGTGTCGAAATCGAATGGACGCAGCGCAAACGTGAGCGGCAGCTCCTTGACGGTGTCCACGAAAACCAGAAGGCTTCCAACCAGGATCGGGCCTCGCAGAAGAGGCAGATGAACACGCCGGAGCACGGCCGGCCAACGCAAGCCCAGCCCCGTTGCTGCTTCGTCAAGGTTGGGAGAGAGTCGCTCGAGAGCTGCGTCGATTCCACCTTTGTTGACAGCCAGGAAGCGATCGCTGTAGCCCCAGAGCAGCAGCACGATTGGAGACAACTGCCAGGGTCCACCGATCACCAGCAGCGCCAGCGCCAGAACAGCACCAGGGATTGCGTATCCCATCCCCGCCAGAAAAGTGACACTTTTCAGCCAGGTGGCCTGACTCCAGCGTTTGGCAATCGCCAGCACCATTGCAGCCAGGCCTGCTAGCAGGGTTGCTGCCAGTGCGAGGCCCAACGTCCGCAGGGTGAGCAGCAACAATTCGGGTGTCAGGCCAGTGGCCAACTGCTCCCAGTTCATCAGGCCCCACAACAGCGGAATGCCCAGCGTGATCAGGGGTGGCACAACGGCGAGCGCCTGGGCTGCGAGAGCCCGCCAGCCGTTCAGCTTCCATGCCGGTGACTCTCCTCCCGCCACGCCTTCGGACCAGCGACGGCTGCGGCTGCGCAGTTTGCGTTCGCCGAACAGCAGCACCAGCACGATGACGAGTGTGATCAGCGCAAGCCCAACGGCCCCAGTGGGATTGCCCTCGATTCTCCAGGCTTCGAGAATTCCAGCCGAGAGGCTGGGGATGTTGAGCAGTTGGACGGCGCCATATTCATTCAGGACCTCCATGCCCATGAGGGCAATGCCCGCTCCGATCGCCGGCAGGGCCATGGGAAGTGCAATCCGCCGGAAGCTGTTCCATGGCCCGACACCGAGAGATCGGCAGGCTTCCAGTTGCCGGCGTCCGCAGATGGTGAAGCTTTCGGTGCTGAGCAGGAACACATAGGGGTAGGTGGTCAGCGCCATCACAACGATTCCCCATCCCATCCCGCTGATGGTCACTCCTTCCAGACTGCCGATGTCCACCAGCGTCGCCGCCAGCAGATAGGACGGATTGGCCAGGGGCAGCAGCTGGGCGATGCGCAGCCAGCGACGGCCTGGGAAGCGGCAGTTCGCCAGCAGCCAGCCGTTGGCGGTTCCGATCACCCCACCCATCAGGCTGGTGCCCAGAAGCAGCACCACCGTGCCGCGGATCTGAAGCAGACCGTCGGGCCTGAGGCTGGCATTGCCGCTGCTCAGGCCGAGGAGTCCTTCGCCCAACAGGCCGAAGACCGGCAGCAAGGCAAGGAACGCAATTCCAACCGCTCCGGCCACCAGCAAAAAACGGCCGGACAACATGCGGCGGGTGCTGGCGAGAACCCCTTGCCGAGGGGAGTCATCCAGCGTGGGCCTGTCGTTGTTCACGCTTGTTTTACTCGTCACAACCAGTTCTCAGTGGCTGAGCAGGCTTTTGGTTCTGTTGCTTAAAGCCAGCAGAAGTAGTGAGGAAGGAAGGCTGGGAAGACACGCGCAGGAGCGGTTTTGAGAAGCGTATTCAATAGTGCGGTTGTTTGCATTAAAAAACCCTCACAACAGGGTGAGGGTTAAAAAAAGAATTTGGCCTTGCTGTTCAGCGGTCGTTCCGGCGTACGGGGATGGGAACGAGGGCTGGCTCCATCAAGCCACCACCACCGTTGTCGTCATCGGAGTCGAGCAGCAGCCAGAAGGCAAGCGCCAGAGCCATCAACAGGCCACCAGCTGCGAGAACTTCAACCATGCCCTCTCCTCGTTGAATGCCACCCTAATCATGTTTCCTGAATACGGGGCAACTTCGCCTTCAGTTTTGATTGGCAGGCTCAGCAACGCACTGCTGGAGTTGTTGTCTCAGTGCGTCGTGCTCCAGACCTCGGCCAATCAGCACCAGTTGGTTCTTGCGGGTTCCGGTCCAGTCGCTGTCGTCGATCGAGAACCGTTTGCCCGCCAGGTGGAACACGTGCCGTCGTTCGCTTTCCTTGAACCACAGAATCCCTTTGGCCCGAAAAACGGTTTCGGGTAGATGGTTATCGAGAAAATTCTGAAAAGCTCTAAGATCAAAGGGATCACTGCTCGAGAAGGACAGTGACGTGAACCCTTCGATGGCCAGATGATCAGCGGAACCATGGTCATGGTCATGGTCATGGTCATGGTCATGGTCATGGTCATGGTCATGGTGGCTGTGGCCGTGGTCATGGTGGCTGTGCCCATGGTCATGGTGGCCGTGCCCGTGGTCATGGTCATGGCTGTGCCCATGGTCATGGTCATGGCTGTGCCCTTCGTTCACCACTCGGTCGGATTCGAACAGACCCACGCTCAGCAGAAGCGGCAGCGGCACATCTCCTTTCACTGAGCGGAGGATGCGTGCGTCTTTCTTGACGTCGCGCAGCTGTTGTTCGACGTCATTCACGCGACCCTCATCAACCAGATCGGTTTTGTTGAGCATCAGGATGTCGCCGTAGATCACCTGCGAACGACCCACTTCGCTGGCAATGGCTTCCGCTCCGAAGTTCTCAGCATCAATCAAGGTGATGATTGAATCCAGCCTTGTCAGATCGCGCAGCTCGCTGCCCAGGAACGTCATCGCAACCGGCAGAGGATCAGCTAGGCCGGTGGTTTCCACCACCAGATAGTCGACGGGCTTGGGTCTGTTGAGGATCCGGTCAACGGCCTCGAGCAGCTCGCCATTGATGGAGCAGCAGATGCACCCGTTACTCAGTTCGACCATGTCCTCATTGGTACTGATCACCAACTCGTTGTCGATTCCTATCTCCCCGAATTCATTGACGAGAACAGCCGTCTTAAGACCTTCCTGATTGCTCAGGATGTGGTTCAACAGTGTCGTTTTCCCTGCTCCGAGAAAGCCAGTGAGAATCGTCACCGGCACTGCGGCTCGCTTCACGCTGGCTGTCATAAGGAAATTTTCGACGTGGGCTCATTCTGGCAGCGGCTCACTGCAGGGCGTCGATGGATCGCGCCAGCTCCGCATCCAGAGTGCTGAGTCCTCCTAGGTCGTGCGTGGTCAGTTCGATCGTCACCCGGTTGTAGACGTTGCTCCAGTTGGGATGGTGTTGTTTCGACTCCGCCAACAGGGCAACCCTCGTCATGAAGGCGAATGCTTCACTGAAATCGCTGAACTGCCACTGGCGTTTGAGGCGATCATCCCCCACCTGCCACTGCGTCAGCGTGGCGCGGAGGTCTTCGCGTTCCTGAAGGCTGAGCAGTGCTGCCATTGGCCATGATCCCTGAACATCGGCTCTAGCCTGGAGCGTGAGCGGCGGTTCTGGTCAACAGATGTTCAACAGACTGGTCTGGCTTCTACTGTGCTTGGTTCCGATGGTCAGCGTTTCACCGTTTCCGGCCAGGGCGCAACGCGTGGTGAAAAAACTCACTGCTGAGTGCCCGATGGGCTATATCGATATGTCGAACGGCAAGTGCAGTGCTCTCGGCTTGATGAGCTATACCTTGCGTCCAGCGATGGATGAGAACTGTCCATCCGGTTGGAACCCAATGGGCGGTGGCTATTGCCGCAAGGACTGAACGAATCGGCCAAGCCGCGGGACGATGTTTTTGGACAATGCGTTGATGGCGCGCTCAGTTGGCGAATCGGGCTTGGGTCATGACAGACATTGACTATCTGATCAATCGGTTCCATGAGCTGTTCAGACGCCAAGATGCTCAGCGCCAGTTGAAACGGTTGCCGCTGGAGGAGCAGGTGGATCGAGAGGATGACTCTCCAGCAGACGGCGAAGAGCTGCAATGAAGCCACTCCCTTCTCCGACTGCGCCCCTGAAGCTTCGTTTCCATTAGAACAGCGGTCCCGCCCGATCTTGGGAGATCATGCGACTCCTGTATTTCGCAGCAGTCTTCGCCACGGCCTCCTGGCTGATCACCTTGCTATGGCGAAAGTTCGTCGCTGTCCGACAAGTCAACGTCATTGTTGAGTCGCCAGAGCGAACCGCCCAGGTCAACGCTTTGGAGAGGGCTCTGCGGGCTGAAGGTGGGGAACCCGATTCCAGCGCAAGCGACGATCAGTGATTTGCGTTCCGGGATTTGTACTCCGATCTTGAAGCTGGTTAGGGTCTTTTCAGATCGATGAAGCCAATGGCTGCCGGGACAACGGCTTGGGATCGTCTTGGCTCGCACCTTCACGAAACCCAGGTTATGGATTCCATAACCAGGACGCTCTATTGGGATCAAAACACCCGTATGCCAAGCGGTGGTGCGGCTTGGCGTGGTGAGCAACTGGCTCTACTGGCTCGCCAGCTCCATGCACGCCAGAGCTCGAAGCACTATGCGGAGCTGATCGCGCAAGCCCGTGATGAATGGCGAACCCGCTCAAACAGGGGTGATCACCCTGAGATTGTCAGCGGCCAGGCTCGCAATCTGGATCTGCTGGAGCAGGACCTCCAACGGCAGCAGGCACTTGATCCTGATCTTGTCAGTGCTCTCGCCACAGCCAAATCCCAGGGCTACGACCTTTGGCAACAGGCCCGCAGCACGTCTGATTTTTCTCTTTTTGCACCGGCTCTTCGTCGGATGGTGGAGTTGCGTCAGGAACAGGCCCACCAGTTGGCAGAACCGCGAAGTTGTTGGGAAACCCTCGCGCAGCCCTTCGAACCTGACCTCACGCTCCAGCGGCTTCAGAGTCTGTTTGCGCCGCTGCGCAGACGCTTGCCCGAGCTGCTGGAGCAACTCAAGGGCAGTCCCAGACCTTCGTCTCTCAGTTGGGATCTGCCCGCATCGACTCAGCAACAGCTCTGTGATCAGCTCCTCAGCGACTGGGGAAGAGACAAGGCGATCACCTGCGTGGCGGCTTCTCCACACCCCTTCTCGATCACGTTGGGTCCACGCGACTTCCGCATCACCACGCGGGTGGTGGCCGGCCAGCCCCTTTCCTGTTTTCTGGCCACAGCCCATGAGTGGGGCCATTCGTTGTACGAGCAGGGACTGCCGACCGACACCCATCAGTGGTTCGCCTGGCCCCTCGGCCAGGCCACGTCCATGGCCGTGCATGAAAGTCAGTCGCTGTTCTGGGAGAACCGGGTGGCCCGCAGTCAGCCCTTTTCAGAACTCTGGTGGGAACGCTTTGCCGCTGCTGGTGCACCTCTGAAATCGGCGGCTGATCTCTGGAAGGCGATGAATCCGGTGGCTCCTGGATGCAATCGAGTGGAGGCTGATGAACTCAGCTACGGACTTCACATCCTTGTGCGAACGGATCTTGAGTTGGCTCTGCTGGAACAGGGTCTGCCGGTGGAGGATCTCCCGAGCGAATGGAATCGTCGCTACCGCGAATTGCTGGGCGTGACCCCTGCCGATGATGCGCAGGGCTGCCTTCAGGATGTGCACTGGAGCGAAGGCCTGTTTGGCTATTTCCCCTCCTATCTGCTTGGGCACCTCGTTAGCGCGCAGTTGAGCGAGGCGATGACGGCGACCATTGGTTCTCCCGAAGAGCATGTCCGCCGTGGTGATCTCAGCGTGATGCTCGGCTGGCTGAGGGACAACGTCCATCCAATCGGTCGTGCCCTCAATGCTGAACAGCTCGTGGAGAAGGTGTCCGGTCGACCTCTCTCCAGTGATCCCTTCCTGAACTATCTGGAAGCCAAGCTGGATCGGTTGTTCAGTGCGAGCGCCTGAAGCCCCCTTAAGACGTGCCTCGTAATATCACCGCTCCGAACGCCGTCTTCCATGGCCAATCTCGACCAAGCTCCGAGCCGCAGCATGCCGAACCTGCTGCATGTGCTGCCGGCCTTTGCTGACGAATCCGAGTTGCGTCTGAACACGATCGTGGAGCTGAACTCCAATACGATCAACAAGTACGAGCTGATCACGGAAACCGGGCACCTGAAGCTGGACCGGGTTGGTTACTCCTCGTTGGCCTATCCATTTGCCTACGGCTGCATTCCACGGACCTGGGATGAGGATGGTGACCCGCTCGATATCGAGATCGTCAATGTCACCGAACCTCTGATCCCAGGGTCGATTGTTGAGGCTCGCATCATCGGCATCATGACCTTTGATGATGGTGGTGAGGTTGATGACAAGGTCATCGCCGTGCTGGCCGATGACAAGCGCATGGATCACATCAAGAGCTTTGAAGATCTTGGTGATCACTGGAAAAAGGAAACCACCTATTACTGGGAGCACTACAAGGATCTGAAGAAGCCAGGAACCTGCACCGTGAACGGCTTCTTCGGCACGGACAAGGCCATCGAGATCATCAAGTCCTGTGAGGCGCGTTACATGGCTGAAATCGATCCCAAGCTTGTGGATTGATTCACCAGTTTCTGTGCAATCAAAGTGATGATGCTGCCCACCCATCCACGCATCAGCAAGGTGCTGATGCAGGTCACCTGGCTCGTGGGTGGCATCGGTCTCTTTTTTGGATTGAATGCCCTGTCTGCAGGCCAGATTCCCTCCGCGCTGCGGTGGGTTGCTCTCTGGTCAGTCGGTGGCGTGGGACTGTTGTCGTTTGTCCGTCATGCTGTGTTTCATCGCAGCGATGCGGTGCGTATGGGCTGGGATCTCGGCAGGCGCAACGACTTCCAGATTGAGGTGGGATTCGCCAATCTCGCCTGGGGAGTGGTGGCGATCGTCGCGTCATGTCTGAACTGGGGCACCAAGTCGCTTGGATGTCTCATCCTGGTGTTCGGCATCTACATGCTCCAGGCTGCGGTGTTGCATCTGCTCGAGTCAGCCCGAAACCCCAGGCGATTCAGGGTTGGAAGTCAGATCATCAATGTTGCCTTTGCTGTTGTTCTGCTCTGGTTTGCCTTTGCGGTTCTGTCCTGAAGCGGCAGTTCAGGGTTTCAGCAGAATCGGTCCTGCGGATGCCGGAATGGTGTAGCGGATCCTGAGGTCAGTGACCTGTTGATCGGCAACATCCCAGAAGTCAAGGTCCTGAATCAGGTTGATGTTGCAAGCCAGCCCTTTCTCATAGCCTTCCATGGCCGCATCAGGAATGAACTGGCCGGTCTCCGGTGCGATCAGTCCTGTGGTGGTGCTGAAGGATTTGCCGAGATGGAAATCGAGCATCACCTCCAGCAATGATTCAAAGCCAAAGCCATCCGTGAACAAACCGGCCTGAAACGCCGCCACATTCATTTCTCCTTGGGTGTCGGTGTTGAAGCCGCCCAGGATGTGGCAGCAGTCGTGGTTGATCAGCAGTTCTGACGTGCTCTTGTGTTCACCGGGAAGGGCCCACTGACGGTCGCGATACCAGTGGAAAAAGCTGTGGCCGAGGCTTCCTTCCGGGAACGATTCCAAAGACTGATAACGGCGAGCAACCGTGGGGTCGCCGATGGCCTGATGAATGGCGCTGATCACTCCACGAACGAACTTGGACGGTGTATCCAGCATCAGGAACTCACCCATGCTTCGCCGTCCGTAATTCAGCAGCAATCGCCGGAGGTGGTTGTCCCTGACCTGATGGAGATCGTTCAGAGTCTCGGGGCTGACCTTCAGGCAAGCGGCGAAGTCATCCACCACTGCCACCATGCGCGGGTCCACCGACATGTCGACGTAAGGAATCAGCACCAGGATTTGAATCAGCTGGTCACGCTTGCTTGCAGGGCTGATCCGATCGGAATAGGCCGCAGGAGCAACGATCTCCAGGTTCTGCAGGTCGATCTCAGAATGCAGAACATGGGTCTGGATTGCCTCCATCATCTCCAGGGTGATTGGCGGCAGCGGCAGTGCTCCGTTAGCTGTTCCCACGGTCTTGATGGCCTGGAGCACGAGTCGTGCCTCAGGCTCGTTCCACTGAAGTTGTTCTGGCATCGCACGATCCAGCGGAATTCTCATTCCATAGCAACAACCTGGAACGATCCCCGCTGCGGATAGGGCTCCTTTCTTTAGGAAGTCCTCCACTGGTGTGCGGTTTTTCCTCTGGCTGATGGATACGTTGAGACCAGTGAGTCTTGACTGTCTGGTGATGCGTCTCAAATGCGTTGGTTGTGCTCCGCTGGTTGCTATGGGTGCCGTTTCCTTAGCCCTCTCTGCATCGGTTCCAGCGCATGCTTCGCCTCAGCAGCAGTCCCCGCTGCTTGCGTCAGCGCGAGTCAAGCCCGTGAAGGCTGAGACCAGCATTCATCTCGATCTCAGACAGAGACGCATCAGTGTGATCCGCGCTGGGCAAGCCATCGGGCGATGGCCTGTGGCGATTGGTGATCCCAAGACTCCAACACCCACTGGTGTGTTTCGGGTCGAAACCAAGCTTGTCAATCCTCAGTACGAGAGCACGAAGTCCGGGCGGGTCCATCCGGTGACCGGGCCTGCGAGCCCGCTAGGCCATCGCTGGATCGGCTTTTTGCAGCAGGGCCCTAACCAATTCGGCATCCATGGAACGCCCTGGCCGCACTGGGTGAAGATCCGCGCGGCGGTGTCCAATGGCTGCGTGCGCATGCTCAATGCCCACGTTCAGAAGCTCTATGAGCTGGTGGAGGTGGGCACGCCAGTGAGGATCACCCAGTGAGGCCTATCCCCCGCAGCACCGGGAAGCCAGCGCTCAAGCCTGTGAACAGCATCTGCACGGCAATGGCGGTGAGGAGCAAACCCATGATCTTCGTGAGCACCTGCAACGCAGACTCACTGATCTTGGAGGAAAGCATTTCGCCGGCATTGAAAATCAGATAAACGAGCACGCTCATGGCGAGCACCACGAGGCTGAGGCTTAGTTTTCCTCCCATGCTGGCTGCGCTTGGATCCGCGATCACCACCGTGAGGGTGCCTGGACCCGCCAGCAGGGGAATGCCCAGGGGCACGATGCCTTTCACCGAGGAGTTCTGGTCGCGTTCCACGGACTTTGGGTCGTGGTGAACCTTTGACGGTTCGGAGTGCAGCATCGAAAGGCCGATGAGCACCACGATCAAACCTCCTGCCACCTGAAAGGCAGGTCGCCCGATGCCAAAGAAGCCGAGGAGGTCGTTGCCGAGCCAGGTGGCAAGGAGCAGCGCGATCAGCATGGTGAACGCGCTGCTTCGAGCAATGGCACGGTCCTGACGCTTATTGCCATTCGTGAATGACAAATAAATCGGCAAATTGCCGATTGGATTGGAAATGGTGAAAATTCCGACCGCCGTATGCAGCAGTGACATAGTCAGGCTTCGGGGCGAACCGAGGCGAAGATTTCCTTCAGGATCTCCCCCGCACCTTGAGATTTCAAGTCTGCTGCAAGCTTCAGACCCACATCCTCAGGGTTGCCGAGGGGGCCGCGGCGTTCATCACGGATCATGCGTTTGCCATCAAGGCTGGCCACCATCCCGGTGAGAATCAGTTCATGGCCGTCAATGCGGCTGTTGACTCCGATGGGCACCTGACAGCCGCCTTCAAGTTCCCGGAGGAAGGCACGTTCCGCGAGGCATCGACCCGCAGTGGGGCCATGCTCAAGCACTTGAATGATGTTGAGCACATCCTTGTTGTCGGTGACACATTCGATGCCGAGCGCTCCCTGTCCCACCGCGTGGAGTGAGATGTGGCCAGGAATGATCTGGTGGATCCGATCTCCGAATCCGAGTCGACTCAGGCCGGCCGCCGCAAGGATCAGGCAGTCGTAGCCGCCAGCATCCAGTTTCTCAAGACGGGTGATGACGTTGCCGCGAACGTCCTTGAATTCAAGATGGGGGAAGTGATAGCGAAGCTGAGCCAGTCTGCGCAATGAGCTGGTGCCAACGACCGATCCCTCCGGCAGTGTTTCCAGGGTGTAATCAGCGTTCTTGCTGTTCACGACCAGGGCATCCGCTGGATCTTCCCGCTCGGTGATGCAGCCGAGCATCAGGCCTTCGGGCAGGTTGGTGGGCAGATCCTTGAGCGAATGCACGGCGATCTCAGCTCGACCCACCAGCATCTGGGCCTCGAGCTCCTTGGTGAACAGGCCCTTGTCGCCGATTTTGGCCAGAGCCACATCCAGAATTTTGTCGCCCTGGGTGGCCATGGCCTCCACCGAGATCGCCAGACCTGGGTGGGCTTTCTCAAGCTCGGCTTTGACCCAGTTGGTCTGCACCATGGCCAGCTGGCTGCGGCGGGAGGCGATGCGCAGTTGCTCGAGAGCCATGGACACTTGGAAACAGCCATTCAGCCTACGGAGTCGAAGGCCCAGATCCGCTCAAGATTTCACAGAATGCAGGCCAGTAATGGCTCTTTGACTCTCGAGCTCAGCAGCACGACCCACTTTTTAAGGCGAGCAGCTTTACGATTTGAGCGTTCTCGGGGGTCGCAATGCCTGGTCCTGTGGTCAACGGGGTGAAGTTGAACCAGTCATCCGCCGGCTCTTCGCTGGCTCATACGGATGAATCGGTTCCTTTCTTGCCCTTGTTGAGCGAGGGATCGATCCGACTGGTGCTGCTCACCAGTGGGGTCATGCTGGTGGCGCGTCTCAGGCAGACCACCGACTCCGACGGCGATCGTGCTTATCAATTAATCAGGCCGCTGCGCTTGGAAAAGCAGGATGAATCAGGGCCATGGTCCTTGCATTCCTATCTGGGTGGATTAACGCCCCAGCGCAATATCGTGATGCTGAAAGCCGCAGTCGCAGCACTGCTGGAACCCGAAGCACGGATCCTTCAGGCCTATACCCGTTCCACCAATCAGGAATGCCCGCCATCGGAAACACCCGTTGAACGCTTGAAGAAGGCATTTCAGGAATTCACCGACAGCATCGAGTCGCACTAAATACTCCGGATCAAATCACACAAAGGAAAAGGCAGCTTGAGATATTTATAAGTCTTCCTGAATCCTCAGCAGTTTAAAGCAAGAAAGGAAAATAATATTCGTTATTCTCCTCTTTTTTAGGAATAGAAGTTTGCCAAGTAATCTTGAAATGGAGATGTTTTCAGGAGCTCGGTGATGCCCAGTTCGTTCTGCCAATCGATGATCGACCTTTCCCAGCCGTCTTCCCAGCGAGGAGAGAAAAGTTCAGGCACCGTCTGACCAACTGTGATACCAAAACCGATACCATCCCAGATCAATCCCCGCTCACTCGGAGCGTAGGTACCACGAAGCATCCATGAAGCCAGGACTCCAATGTCAAAAGGCATCGACCCAGTACTCGCATAAAACGCTGTCGCAGCGGCTTCACCTGCAACCGTGATCGGCAGACCAAGAATCGTATGATGAATTTCATGCAAACGTACGGATCTGTTGATCAAGTAAGCCTCATCAGTTTCTGGTTCTGGAGATTGATTCACTAAAAAAGAAATTTCAAGCTTCTTCATTCGCTGTTGTACGCACCATCCAAGGCTCCCTTTGGGCATGGCGGCCATCTGATCAAGATCTGGCCATATTGATGACGGTCGATTGGCAAGCAGATCCTGAACCTTTCGAGAAGCCAGGATCCTTTCGTAACACTCTTTCTGCAGTTTGGTGTTTCCTGGAATGCCAAAATATCGACCATGTTGAAATAATTTCTCAGGTTCCTTTGCCGTCTGCAGAATTGAAACTGCCAACTTTGTAGCACCTTCTGAAAATGATGACCTCACGTAGGACTGTTGTTCTGGCATCAGGCGATGAAAATATCTTCGTTAAGAGTAGACATAATATTTTGGATTTAACTCCCCCTAACGGGGGAATAAGGCACGCCGCTTTCCCCCGTTTAGGGGGTAGATAAGTTCAGGGAGCTCAGATCAATTGAGATATGAAATAATATCGTGATGCTATAGAGATTGCGGCCTCATTCAGCGTGGAAGGCTTTGATAAGAGTTCTGATATTTAATCAATTCGTTTTGCCATCAGTTTGCGATCTCATCTTTTGCTGCAGCTTCTCATTTGCTTCTGCATGTGTAAGTTTCACTCTGTGAGACTCCTTGCCTTGTGTTGATGAATAGCTCTTGCCAAGGCATGTCTGGCGAATTGTGGCATTTTGATTTGGTTCTCTTGTCGCTATTCCTGGGCTTAATGATGGAGCTCGGTATTGAGGCGTCCATGGAGTGGTTCCCCCTGTTTGGAGCCTGGTGGGAACGATTCCTTATATCTTAGGACGTATTCCAGTAGACCCAGGCATTCAAGCCACGGTTAGCTCTGAATTGATTCCTGCCAAAGATGTTATTGCTGAGATCAGGAAGCATTTCAACGCAGCTTCACTAAACACCATGTCGGAGATATCGCGGGAAGCATGATTTCCTGGGTTGGAGAAGGCATCAGTTTCCAGCCACAAGCTGTTCGCTTGACAAAAGAATCGATCATTAATAGAAATAATGAATAGCGACCTCTCAGGCGAATGGCGTTCACTTCGAAACCAGAAACTTCATATTCCGACGCTATCAAGATAATGCTAGAGCCTGTTTGCTTAGGCGATCTTGATTTATCCAACCGGTTTGTCATGGCATCCCTGACACGTGGACGATGCGGGGAAAACGGCGTGCCTGATCAGATCAATGCCGAATACTATCGCCAACGGACGAATTTTGGACTGATTATTACTGAAGCAACGGCCATCAGTCCGATGGCCGAAGGATGGTTTGGAGCACCAGGAATTTATACAGACGCTCAGATCGATGGCTGGAAGCAAGTCGTTGACCTGGTTCATCAACAAGGAGGGAAAATAGTTTGTCAGCTTTGGTTTGTCGGTAGAGGAAGTCATAGTTCCTTTTTGCCGGCTGGTGAACGTGTAGTGGCACCCAGTTCTATTCCGATCATTCCTGGCTCACCAGGGGTCAGGCCAGGTGTGACCTTGGCTTCTGGAGTGGTAGCGGATTATGAGGTTCCTCGAGAACTGAGCAAAGGCGAAATTGCTGCGATCGTTGAGGATTGGGGGGTCGCAGCAGCGAATTGCAAATTAGCTGGGTTTGATGGCATTGAGATTCATGCAGCCAACGGTTATTTGATATCAACCTTTCTTGAGTCTTGCTCAAACCAGAGAACCGATGAATATGGCGGCACTTTTGCAAATCGCTTTAAATTCCTCAAAGAGATTCTTGAGAGAGTTTCAAAAGAGTTTTCTAGCCGTCGTGTAGGAATCAAGATTTCTCCGAATAATGCCTACGGAGGCATGGGGAGCTCAGATAACAATGAATTATTTCGCTATGTCCTGACTGAATTGAATCAATTTGATCTTGCCTACGTCCAGATCATGGATCAAGTTAATGAAAGGATGGGTTATCACGGGAAATGCCCAGTCCAGGGCCTCGATGATTTACGCAAGTATTATAAGGGAAATCTGGTTGCTAACTCGGGATATACGGCAGAAACAGGAGGAAGACGTGTCCTAGGAGGCCTGGCGGAAGCCGTTGCCTATGGCAGAGTCAGCCTCAGTAATCCTGATTTCGTGGAGAGGATTCGGAATGGGTGGCCACTGGCAAATCCAATGCCACCCACTGAATACTATCCAAAAGATCTTAAACACCATCAAGATCACTCCATCGGCTATACCGACCAACCGACAGCGCATCCCTCTTGAAGGAACAGGGCCTCTCTCACTCATGACATTTTCCTGATTCCTCAGCTTCTTCTTCCTCGACGTTTGTAGCGCTCAATCCAAAACTCCTTTCAAGCACTCGTCTTGATAGTGCCATTGGTGGTGTGTCTGCTGCAACTGCTGGGTTCAACATTCAGGAACGATGCAAGCTGACAAAAGTTGTGCATCCCAGGGACACGGGCAGGTCCCCACAAAAATGGCTATGGCGTCTTGATGAGTGCAATCACTCATGCCATTGATCTCATACCTAGATCCACGAGTGGATGTGTAATTTAAGTCCTATCTTTCTTCCTTCTGAGTGTTCTTCACCGTCAGCAACTCCAACACATTAGTGAATAGAAAGGACTCACTTCCCATTTGATAGCTTTTCAATGATTAAACCCTTCATGGGTCCCCTGGAACCACAACCTACAAAAGTAGGAAACTCTCAGCCAGTCAAAACCGACCTCTGAGTTCCCTCAAACCCAAAATTTTCCGCGGTGGATTTCAGGACCCCCAGACCCTTTCGTTGGTGGTAGATGGAATTGGCAGTCGTCTCTAGCCTGTGAATATGAAATACCTTCCACTCCTTGGTGCTCTGCTCCTCTCAGCATCACCTGCTGTTGCACAGGATATTGTTGTTCTCGAATGTGATCTCTCGTCTTACGGCACTGTTATTGATGCTGAAACATCAGATGTTGTTGACTCCATGAAAGACGAGGAAACAAAGGTTTTTGAGATTGATGTAAGGAATAAAACTCTTGATGGATGCCTCATACGCCAGATCCTATTGAAATCAGGGATGGAGAAGTGATATACAAGGATGTAGAAGATGATGGAGCATTCAATATGACGATAAAGTTCAATCCACCCGGAGAGGTGTTAGGAACTGGAGATGGGTTCATGGTCTTGGATGGTAAAACATATGATCTGATCTTGCGTATGACTGGTAGTTGTAAAAGGGCTAATCAATGAAACTACCACTACTCCTCACAACCCTGCTCCTCACAGCATCTCCTGCCTCTGCTGGAGACTTCCTTTATCTAAAGTGCGATGTAACGATGCAGTACAAGCAAATTAGGCCTTTCCCGGAAGATGGAGAGAAGGATGTCGTTCTTTATTACGAAGTAGATGTGAAGAGTAAATTATTAACTGATTCAGCTTATAGCGAAGATCCTCCTAACGAAGTCAAGATACAGAATGGGATGATTATTGAAGAACTTGAGGAGTATGAGGAGTATGACGGAGCAAATATGTTGATGGAAACCAGGTTTACCCAAATTGCTTTTGATCCACCAGGAAAGATTGTTGGAAGAGCGTATGTGAAAACGGATGACAACAGCTTTGAATCCACCTCCGAACTAGAAGGTATTTGTGAGGCATCAAATAAATCTGAATATGAGGCAAGCAAATGAAACTTCCAATCCTCCTTGTAACCCTGCTCCTCTCAGCATCACCTGCCATTGCTCAATTCGACAGGGACAATAACTGCATAAGGAATAAGGCAAGTGAAATGCAAAGGGGTGAGAGGCTTTATCAAACTGCTTATCAGGAAGTACTAAAGCCAGAGAATATGGTTGAGATAGCAAAGCAAATGGAGGAGGCAGGTCATCTATCTAAAGACTTGAGCCAAGCTGAGAAGAATGGCATTGCTTACAAATTGATGACGGATCAACTTACTCAAATGAAACGCCAGCTTGAGCTGTATAAAACTCTGCCTGACTGTTCAGAACTTCAAGGAGGCAAAGGACAATGAAACTGCTTCCACTCATCGGTGCACTCCTTCTTTCATCGCCACTTCTACTTGCTGTACCAGTCAAATCAGCAGATGATGGAGATCCTTATTATGCTCCACAAGCGGAAAGAGAGAAAGGCTTTTACTACGGCTATGTCTATGGAGTAGGGCAGTTCTTGTGCGATTTAGTAATAGACCAAGAAATCGACAAAGGATACGCCAAGAGGATATTTTCAGAATGGCATAATAAGGTTAAGGAGCAAAATGCATCCTATTATATGGAACGCTATATAGACCTTGGCTATAATAAGACACTTCAAGATGTAGTTTGTAAAGGGGTTTATCAATGAAACTCACCATCATCTTTAGTGCTTTGCTCCTTTCAGCATCACCTGCTGTAGCTGATGATCTCGTCTATCTGAAATGTATTGGAACGGTTCAGTGGGGGGAAATTAAACCGTCAGGGGAGAAGTCAGAGGTAACTGAGGAACTCACATTACATTTCAAGATTGATACAAAAGAGAAGTTCTATATTGATTCAAATAATCCTGAGAACAAGCACGAAGTTAAGATATGGAATGGGGTGGTCTTTGAGCAATTTACTGACTTCAAAGAACCTGCGACGGGAATTATGAATAGCCAAATTGCCTATGATCCACCAGGAAAGATGATTTCCAAGACCACAATGAGGGATAACAATACTTCCGTTGAATACACTCACGAAGTTTCAGGTATTTGTGAAGCATCGGATGCTGCTTCCTATGAGGCAAGCAAATGAAACTCCCAATCATCCTCGGTGCTCTACTGCTCTCAGCATCACCTGTTGCTGCTCACATCAATTGCGCTCGGCAAGAGCGGGCTAAGCATGATTGGCGAATCATTATATTGATCAACTTACTTAACTTTTTAAACAAAGGGCGCAAAGAAGTAGTGAATAAATTTCATTCAACGCGAAGAAAGTATTTCTTGCTCATGCTTGCATGCTAATGAAAGTAATTTTTGAGTCGCAACTGACTGAGCATATCTTACGCCTTGATCCAAAAAGTAGGGCTGCTCATCTTCTGGACAATCTATCCAGCTTTCAACAATATCACTTCCTATGCGATATTTCACCACTGTTCCGTATCCACCGCGTATAACTACTTTGGCCTCAAGAAGTTCAATCTTCTCTCCCGTAGATGCCGTGCCTAATTGTTGATTGAAGGTTTTAATATACGGATTTGCCATCGAGGCGACAGGAATAGCGAAGAAAGATATTGGATATCCGATAGTTTGTTTAATTACTGTTGTCAATTTGATCATTTCTTGCGATGAAGACAAAAGAGTCTGGTAACAATAGACGACAAGGAAGGAGGTCTAGCAATTGCCTGACCTCCTGTTTACTCCCCATCATCTTTAGTGCTTTACTCCTCTCAGCATCACCTGCCATTGGCAGTGAGCCATAAGGTTCATAAGCAAGCCCTCCGAGTGGAGGGCATCAGAGTCAGTGGGAAGTAAGAATCACTCCTCGCCTTCTTCCTCACCACCCACTGGGATTAAGCGAATGGCTTTCTTGCCAAGTTTGATCTCAAACTCATCGCCAGGAGCCAGGGCAATAAAAAAACCCGCACTTGGCGGGGTGAACATTTTTGCACAGTGACGGATGGCATTTAGGCGTAAAGACCTCATCGTGTGATTACGGAACTGACCATTAACACTGCTTCTTGACCCATTCAGCGGGCTGTGTCTGTCCGAAATCTGCTGCTTTTCTCCAATCATCACATGCACCCTTAAGATCATTCACCAATTCTCTGGCAATACCACGGCTTGCATAAGTAGAAGCATTCTGAGGATTAATCTCTAGTGCCTTATTGTAATCAGTAATTGCTCCCTGATAATCATTCAAATTAGACTTAGCATTGCCACGGTTCCCGTAGGCATCGCCATATCTAGGATTAATCTCTATTGATTTATCGTAATCAGCAATTGCTCCTTGATGATCTTCTAGATTGTACTTGGCATTTCCTCGATTGTAATAGGCAAGGGCGAACTTGGGATTAATCTCTATCGCCTTTGTGTTGTCAGCAATTGCTCCCTTATGATCATCCAAAACAGACTTAGCATTGCCACGATTGTAATAGGCAACAGCATCTTTAGGATTGACTTCTATTGCCTTGTTGTAATCAGCAATTGCTCCTTGATAATCTCCTAATTCAGCCTTGGCGGCACCACGATTATGGAAGGCATTGGCATACTCAGGATTGATCTCTAGTGCCTTCGTGAAATCAGCAATTGATCCTGGATAATCTCCTAATTTAGTCTTGGCGGCACCGCGATTAAGGAAGGCAGAGGCATCCTGAGGATTGATCTCTATTGCCTTGCTGTAATCAGCGATTGCTCCTTGATAATCACCTTGTTCATATTTGTCTACTCCACTGTTGAACGAATTGTTTGCCAATGGGTTCGCACAAGCGGTAATCACTGGCGACCCAAGAGCAAGCACAAACAGTGCTGCAGCAATAGCAATAGTCCTTCGAGACATTCGTTTAGTGCTCTGCTTTGCTGTGAGCCTAGGTGTACCCCAAAGATCAAGGCAATAGAAACCCCGCACTGGGCGGGGCGTGATTGGTGTGAGGTTGTTTTGTCGGGAGATCGATAGCGATCACTCCGTATTTATCCAACGAATGACACCTGTATCGACATCTTCGAGCTGAAAGAGGGAGTTCATAGATGGATCACGGGCTCCTCCCTCACGCCAGATGCAAACTCCCATCCATCAGTCTTTGTCCTGTGTCTCTCCCGCCAGGTAGTCACGCCTGACGATCACGGTCATTCCAGGCTTCACATCAAGGAAGACAGGTCTCTCTTCAACAGGTGCCCTTGGTCTCGCTGAGATGGTCAACACTCGCCCGGAACTGATACAGGAGTACTGCCCAGGCTAGGGGTCCTTCTGGGTTCGTCTGGGCCTTTAAGCCCCCTGTTCGACATAGATTTGTAACGAGATCCCTGTCACCTTTTGGAGGAGACTCCACGGAGACCCCTTCTTTTTGGAGGCTCTCATAAAGAAGGGGCTCTCGGCTGAGAACCCCTGTGTAGCAGTTGGTTTGAAGCAATGGCAGAGCCAGTTTTGACCCTGCTTGCTCACTACTTGATGTATTCCTTCAGGACACCGTTGCGGTTGGGATGCCTCAGCTTGCGCAATGCCTTGGCTTCGATCTGACGAATCCGCTCCCGGGTGACATCGAAGATCTGGCCGATCTCCTCGAGGGTTTTCATGCGTCCGTCATCAAGGCCATAGCGGAGCCGGAGCACATCGCGCTCCCTCGGGCTGAGGGTGGCGAGTACGCCTTCGAGATCTTCACGCAGAAGATTCTTGGCTACGTCCTGTTCGGGGTTTTCAATGTCCGCTTCGATGAAGTCGCCGAGGCGGGAATCCTCTTCTTTTCCGATAGGCGTTTCAAGAGAGATTGGCAGCTGAGCGCTCTTGGCGATGAATCGCAGCTTCTCAATGGTCATTTCCATTGACTCGGCGATTTCTTCCTCAGTTGGTTTGCGGCCGAATTCCTGACTCAGAACTTTTGTGGTCTTCTTGATGCGGGAGATGGTCTCGTAGAGGTGAACCGGGAGGCGAATCGTTCGACTCTGGTCAGCAATGGCACGTGTGATCGCCTGGCGAATCCACCAGGTGGCGTAAGTGGAGAACTTGTAACCCTTCTCGTGGTCAAATTTCTCGGCGGCGCGAATCAATCCGAGGCTGCCTTCCTGGATCAGGTCCTGGAAGCTCAGGCCCCGGTTCATGTATTTCTTGGCGATCGACACCACAAGGCGCAGATTCGACTGCACCATTTTTTCCTTGGCCCGTCGGCCGAGCATCAGTCGACGCCTGAAACGAATCAGCGGCATCTCCACCAGCGCTGCCCATTCCTTGTTGTCGGGCTCGCGTCCGTTGTCACTCTCGAACTGGGCAGCCAGCTCTTCGAGATACAGCAGATCAGCGATTTTTCTGGCCAGTTCGATTTCTTCGTCTGGACGCAGCAGACGGATTCTGCCGATCTCCTGCAGGTAAACCCTGATGGAATCTTCGGTGTAGACCCCTTTGGGGCCGACTTTGATGCTGGCAAGCACCTTGGCCTTGGCGTCTGCTTTGGCTTTCTCCTCTTTGCTGGCGGCAGGGGTGCCTGAGGCTTTGGCCAGCAACTGATCCGCTGCCGCATCAAGATCAGCGGGCTTGGCAGCGGCCGATGTCTTGGCTCGGGTTCCAGCGGCAGCGGTTTTTGTGCTCTTTGTTGACTTGCTTGCCTTCGTGGCTGCGCCGCTTTTGGCTTTGGTGGATTTTGATTTTGTCGTTGACGATTTCGCGGTGGATGATTTCGCGGCTGCCGATTTTTCCGGCTTGGCTTTCTTGCTCACATCCTTGGGCAATCCCTTGGAATCCGCCAGCATCACAATGGAAGGTGCCGCTTTAGAGGACGCCGCCTTCGAAGAAGCAGTCTTGGGCGATGCAGCCTTGGACTGAGCTGACTTGCTCGCAACAGGACTCATGGGGATCGGGATGGTGAGGGTGTACGGAACTAACTCAGTCAACTAGAACGCAACCAGGCTCGGCCTGGAGGCGCATCACTGCAATCAAATTGCCCCTAGACAACGGGGTCGACGGCTAAGAACAGTGATCGAGAATCGATTGGTGGGCTTTGGTCAGGGGCAGGGCTGTCAGGGGCGTTCGCAGACCGGTCGGCCGTCGGGATGAACCCTGGCTCGAGCTTCGTGTCTTCCCACTGGACGGAACTCTGCTCTGTTCCGACAACAGCTGTTGAGCTGTCCAACATCTGTATCTTAAGAAAAACATGTGATGTCGGCAACCCCCGTCGATCAATCCTCCAGTCCTCCTGCCGCACAGTCGGTCTCAGAGGTTGATGTCTGGCTGGAGGCCGGTCGTGATGGGCGTACTTTCAGTTATTGCGACAGCCGCAGTCTCGGGGTGGGACTGGGTGATCTTGTGGCGGTCCGGCTGCGAGGCCGTCGACTGCAAGGCCTGGTGACGGGCTGCAGGCCAATGGACCCAGCGGAGAATGCCTTTGACCGTGATGGTGGCGTTCGTCTCAATCCTGTTGAAGACCTGGTGCAGCGCGCTGCCGTCGATCCGTCTTGGCGTTCATGGCTGGATGCGATGGCAGCTCGTTGTCACACCAGTTCCTTTCGCATGCTCAAGGCGGCGTTGCCCCCGGGATGGCTGGGGCAGCGGCCTTCTGCGATATCGGCCATGCCCACGCTCTGGTGGGTTGAACGGCGTGAACCTGCTGATCTCTCCGCCGTGCCGACAGCCCCCAGGCAGCGTGCCTTGCTTGCGGAGCTCGAGCGCAGAGGCGGTGGTGCCTGGCAGCGTGACCTCCTCGCCGAGGGTTTCCAGTCGGGGACGGTCAAGAGCCTGGAGAGCAAGGGCCTGGTTGGCCGGCATCGCAAGCCGAGGCCAGATCCACTGGGATCAGATCAGCCGATGGCCGGCGCGCTCGAGCTCGAGTCACCTCGATTGCTGACAGCTGAACAACAGTCTGTGCTGACCCGTTTTCAGTCTCTTCCGGAGGGGGGTGAACTGCTGCTCTGGGGCATTACAGGCTCTGGCAAGACCGAGGTCTATCTGCAGCTGGCAGCTGCTGAACTGGAGGCAGGGCGTCACGTTTTGCTGCTCACACCCGAGATCGGCCTGATTCCCCAGTTGGTGGACCGCTGTCGTCAGCGTTTCGGAGCCCAGGTGCTTGAGTATCACAGCGGCTGCACGGATCGTGAGCGCGTTCGCGCCTGGCGTCGCTGTCTTGAGGGCGACGCTCCTGTGGTGGTGGTGGGTACGCGCTCCGCTGTGTTTCTTCCTCTGCGCCCGCTGGGTCTGGTGGTGCTGGATGAGGAGCATGACAACTCCTATAAGCAGGACTCGCCCATGCCCTGTTACCACGCAAGGGAGATGGCTTCCGAGCGGGTGAGGCTTCAGGGCGGCCGCCTTCTGCTTGGCAGTGCCACTCCCTCGCTTGAGAGCTGGAGTCGTCTGCAGCCAGATGGCCCTCTGGTGCTCGCCCGACTGCGCTCAAGGATTTCCAGTCAGCCACTGCCCCCGGTACGCATTATCGATATGCGCCACGAACTGGCGGAGGGCAACAAACGCCTGATCAGTCGCGCTCTGATGGACCGGCTGGCACAGCTCCCGGAAAAAGGGGAGCAAGCGGTTGTGCTGGTGCCCAGGCGTGGATACAGCACGTTTCTGAGCTGCCGCAGCTGCGGAGATGTGGTGATGTGTCCCCATTGCGATGTTCCGCTCACCGTCCATGGCAGCCGGGGTGCGCAGCAGTGGCTTCGCTGTCATTGGTGTGACCACAGGGCGCCCATCACACCCTCCTGCACGTCATGCGGCTCTCTGGCGTTCAAGCCCTTCGGTGCGGGAACACAACGGGTGCTGGAGCGCCTCGGTGAGGAGCTCAGTGATCTGCGCCTGCTGCGTTTCGATCGGGACACCACCGGAGGACGTGATGGCCATCGCCAACTGCTGGCCCAGTTCGCAGACGGTGAGGCGGATGTGCTGGTGGGAACCCAGATGCTCGCCAAGGGGATGGATCTGCCGAGGGTGACTCTGGCGGCTGTGCTGGCCGCTGATGGCCTCCTGCATCGGCCCGATCTGAGGGCGGGAGAGCAGTGTCTGCAGCTTCTGCTCCAACTCGCTGGCCGCGCAGGGCGTGCTGAAAAGCCTGGAGAGGTGTTGGTCCAGACCTACAGCCCCGACCACCCCGTGATCCGTCATCTGGTGGATGGTCGCTACGAGCGCTTTCTGGAGGAGGAATCGGCTCTGCGCCGTGAGGCGGGACTGGTCCCGTTCGCGCGGGCCTGTCTGATTCGGCTTGCCGGTGACTCCGCTGGTGACACAGCGACGGCTGGAACCCTGCTGGCTGAACGTCTGCGTGATCGCTGTTCCTCTGCAGGCTGGCAGCTGCTGGGTCCTGCACCGGCGCCGGTGGCTCGGGTGGCGGGTCGCAGTCGCTGGCAGCTGCTTCTGCACGGTCCTCAAGGCAGTGAGATTCCACTGCCTCCCGGCAACAGCCTCTGGGAAGGGCTCCCCAAAGACGTCTCCCTTGCCGTTGATCCGGATCCTCTGCAGCTCTGAATCAGGACGGAAGCTCAGGGAAGCCGAAGCCGAGCCGAAGCCGCACAGACTGGAGCAGAAAACTCAGCAGCAGCAGCAGGCTGATCAGCACACTGCCGAGGCCAAGAGGACTCCATTGCCAGCGCTTGAGCTGCAGTTGATTGATGCTGCCGCTCTCGAGGGACCAGCGCAGAACATCTCCCTGCACCCGCCCCCTCGTGGGGCTGGTGTTCACCTGCTTGAGATCTTGCACAGGGGTGATGCTGACCTGCAGATCGCCGCCGGGGAACTCTGCCAGGGGTGAGAGGTCCAGCTGCAGGGTCAGTTGCTGCTGCACCCCGACCAGCCAGTTTCTCTCCACAACCGACAACTCAGGGGTGGGGAGGGTCAGACCGGCGCTGCGGCCGGCAAGCTCCACACTGCTTCGCATCAGTCGGGCTGCTTGGTCCGACTGCAGCACGGGGCTGGTCAGATTCAGGGAGCCCGTTCGGTCCTGCTTCACTGTCCAGGGGAGGTCTTCAGACCGCAGCGCCCTCTCAAAGTTCTTCTGCCAAGGGAGACTGTGGCCACTGAGGCTGTTGATTCGCCAGTTCATGGCCAGGCGATCCGGACCAGCCAGATCAATTTCGGCGCTGACGCGCACGCATCCGCTGAGCAACAGGGTCAGTCCGAGCAGAACAGCCAGCACCAGCACAGCAAAACCTGCTGATGGAGCTGGTGTTGGGCCCGTCGGCGGTGGAGGTGGCGGGGTGGGCTGTCGTCTGCGGCGGCTGCTGGGGCTGCCTTTCCCCATCCGGGGAGCCATGTCCAGGGTGGGAAGCTGCATCGACCAGCGTGCTGGACGCTCGAGGCTTGGAGCCTCGAGCACACTCAGCAGCTGACGGGCGCGGTTGCGCAGTTCAGGATCTTTGCAGCGTGTGAGCAGACGGCAGGTGGAGATTGCCTTGCGTTCATCGCCCTGCCCCATCCAGGCCGTCACCATCACCATCCGGATGGCAGCTCCCTCGGGTTCAGTGATCGGGCTGGCTTCGGCGAGGGGCTCGAGCAGGCGCAGACAAAGGCCGTAATCACCACGCTCGAGTGCCCTCTCAGCTGCCGCTCGCCCCGTGCTCATGCCTCAGCTGCGTCCCACCACCATGGTGCCGATTCCGGCATCGGTGAACACCTCCAGCAGCAGGGCATGGGCGACCCGTCCATCCACGATGTGCGCCGCGGAAACTCCCTGAGCGAGGGCTCTGATGCAGCACTCAGTCTTCGGGGTCATCCCTCCGGCCACCACGCCGTCGTGAATCAGCTGTCTGGCTTCGGAGAGCTTGAGCTGACGGATGAGAGATTCCGGATCTTCCCGGTTGCGCAGGATGCCTGGTGTATCCGTCAGCAAAATCAGCTTCTCGGCTTCCAGTGACGCAGCAACTTCGCCGGCCACGGTGTCGGCGTTGATGTTGTGGGCAATGCCGTCGGTGTTGGCGGCCACGCTGGAAATCACGGGCACATAACCGCGCTCCAGCAGCGGCTCGAGCACGTCGGGATTGACTTTGGCCACATCGCCCACCATCCCGTGGCTGCCGTCACCCCAGGCGCGGGCTTCCACAAGACTGCCGTCACTGCCACTCAGGCCAACTGCTTTGGCTCCCAGTCGGTTGAGTCCGTTCACGATTTGTTTGTTCACCCGGCCGACCAGGACCATTTCCACCACGTCCATCGTTTCGGAGTCGGTCACACGCAAACCGTCCCGGAATTCCGGTGCGATGGCCAGTCGCTTCAACCAGTGATTGATCTCTGGGCCACCTCCATGCACAACGACCGGCTGGACTCCGACACTGCAGAGCAACGCCAGGTCTCTGAAAACGGCTGTTTGCAACTCGGCATGGGCCATGGCCGCACCGCCGTACTTGACCACGATCCTGCGGCCTGCGAACCGCTGGATATAGGGAAGAGCCTCACTCAGAACGGAGACCCTGAGGGCATCATCCATGCGTCGGTTCTCCGGAGTCAGCTTGCTGATCCGATGCGGACACACCCACCGGCAGAAGAATCAGATCCAGGCGGTCACCCTTCAGAGGAGTGATGGTGGCCTCGAGTCCCTTGGCAAAGAAACGACTCAGACGGTCTCTTCGCTCCTGCCAGACCTCGAGGGGAACGGCTTCACAGGCGAACCGCAACCGCAGTCCGTAATGACCGCTTTGCATGATCTCCTCGATCTCCAGCAGTTGAGGAGGGTTGTCTTCGTCCCACAGTTTCAGCGATTCCAGAGAGCTCTCCAGATGGGCTTTCTGGCCGTATCTCCAACGGGTGACATCGCCGAGAAGTTTGCCCAGTTCAGGAGTGGCAGCCTCACGTTCTCCCTTCAATTTGGCTTTGGGGGTCACACGCCGAGCCGGTGGCAGTTCCGATGATTTCAGGGCCAGGCCGCCCAGCAGGATCGGAATGCCGTAAAAAATTGTCGGCAGGCTCAGGTTGGCGGCGCCGGTTCCATAGGCCACAGCACCAACCACGGTGAGCACCCCGCCGGCGACGGTGACCAGGCTTCCTGGCGAGAGCAGATCGTTCATGCAGCATTGGAAGTGGCGCCATTCTGACCGTGTGGGGTTCAGGATGGACGGACCTGCGGCCGCCGTTGATGGACAGCACCCGTTCGCAAGACCAGGACCAGAGTTCGATGGAGGACGCAACGGCACTGATCCAGCAGCTTGAGCAGGATCGGGCCTGGTTGCTGGAACAGATTGATCGCGGACGCTGGCAGGAGTTCCGCCTTGACCTGGCGGCACTCGAGCGTGAGCTTGGCCAGCTGTTGCAACGTGCCTCAGAGCACTTCAGCTCCGGCACCCATGAACCCTGACGAGGATGCCCTGAGGTTCAGAACGGGATGTCGTCCGTGTCGGGGACCAGTGGAGCTGTGTTCCACTGCGCTGCAGGTTCTTGGGCAGGCGCGGGTGCAGAGGCGGAAGCCGCAGCCCGTTTTGCCGGGGCTGCTGCCGCAGGTTGGACCGGAGAAGCAGAACCGGCTCCACCCGTCACCGGGTGCAGCCGGGAGAGTGTGAATTCAGCACGCTTTTCCTTGGTGCCGTCCTGGCGTGGCACCGTGTTCATTCTCAGCCTGCCCTCGATCAGCAGGCGCTGACCCACCTGAACACGATTCTGCAGGTCCTGGGCGAGGTTGCCCCATCCCACCACTTTCAGCTGACCCCTGGGATCATCGGGACGCAGCGCATCGAAACCGACCTCCATCTCCGCGATCGGTGTCTGATTGTCCTGGGTGTAGCGCAAGGTGGGAGCCTGAAGAACATCCACTTCAAGTACGCAGTGATTCATCCTCGGCCTGGTCGGTGAGCGCCATCTTGATGCACCGCTGGCGGAATCGCCTGAACCATGTGTTGCTCTTCGCCGGAACAGGTGAAGGACCTGCAATTGCTCGGGCACTGCTGGATGCAGGTCACCGTGTCAGCGTCAGCGTTGTCAGTGCGGCTGCGTCCAGGGCCTATGCGGCCATCCCCCTGAACGAGCTGCATGTGGGAGCGTTCTCGTCTGAGAAGGTTCTCGTGGATTACCTGGCGGCTCAGGGGGTGACTCTGGTGGTGGATGCGACGCATCCCTTCGCTCTGAAGATCAGTGCCGAGCTGCGGTCGGTCTGCCTCGGCCGGAAGCTGCGGCTGATTCGATTCGAGCGTCCTGACCACGCCTCGGATGAGGAATCACTGCTTGGGGCGGTGGAGGATCTTGCCGGCTGTGACTTGTCCGGCCAGCGTCTGCTTCTCGCCGTTGGAGCCCGTCAGCTGGTTGCTGCCGCCGCTGCTGCAAGGCTTGCGGGGGCCCGTGTTCATGCCCGGGTGCTACCCACGGCTGAAGCCATCCGTCTTGCCGGTCTCGCGGGTTTGTCCGAGGAGCGGCTGGCAGTGTTGAGGCCGGGCAGCGGTGATCGCCCCGGGGGGCTGGAGGCCGCGTTGTGTCGCCGCTGGGAGATCACAGATGTGCTTTGTCGTCAGTCGGGCGGTGCTGCGGATCAACTCTGGAGTGAGCTGGCCCGCCAACACTCCATTCGCCTCTGGAAGCTGAAACGCCCGCAATCGATGCCCAGCGTTGACGTGGTTCATAGCGTGAGCCAGTTGTGTCGACAGCTGGATGCCCATGTCAACGGACCTGAGACTGGTGCTCACCACGGAGGCTGATCAGACCAAGGCAGAAGCCCTCGCTGAGCAATTGCTCACGCGGCGGTTGGCAGCCTGCGTCAGCTTGATGCCAGTGCAGTCCTGTTACCACTGGAAGGGGGAGATCGAGCGTTCGCAGGAAGTGCAGCTGATCATCAAAACGAGCTCTCAGCGCCTGGAGCAGCTTCTTGCTTCTCTCGAAGCAAGTCACAGCTACGACACTCCCGAAATCCTCCATATGGCAGCTCAGGCGGGAGCTGCCTATGGGGCATGGGCGCTGGATGCCCTCAGTCCAGATGCTCCTTCATCAGCGACGGAAGAGAGACCTGGGAGCGAGCACCAAGCTGGGTGACGATCTGACCGGCACAAAGAGCGCCTAGCTGTCCGCAGCGCTCCAGCGAATCACCCTGGGTGAAGGCATGCAGAAATCCCCCGGCGTAGAGATCACCTGCGCCGGTGGTATCAACCAGTTCGCCGAGTCCGTAGATGCCGATGTCCCAACGCTGATCGCCGCTGAGCACGACCGATCCTTCGGCTCCGCGGGTGACCGCCGTCACCGAGCAACAACCGCGCACCTTCTCGATCGCGGTGTCGAAATCTTCAGTCTGATAGAGGGATTTGATCTCCACTTCATTGGCGAACAGCACATCGACGTGCCCGTTCACCAGTTCGAGGAAGCTTTCCCTGTGGCGATCCACGCAGAAGCCATCGGAGAGGGACAGCGCGACCTTCCCTCCGGCAGCACGGCAGGCCTCCGCTGCGGCGATGAAGGCTCTTTTGGCGGCAGGGCTGTCCCAGAGGTAACCCTCGAGATACAGCACTTTCGTTTCCTTGACCATGGAGAGGTCAAGATCCTCCGGCTCAAGCTGTGTTGATGCACCAAGAAAGGTGCACATCGTGCGCTCTGCATCAGGAGTCACGTAGATGAGGCAGCGTGCCGTGGTGGCTCCAGTGGTTGCGGAGGGTGTCTCAAACCGGGTGCCCACCGCGCGAATGTCATGGCTGAAGATCGATCCGAGCTGGTCATCACGCACGCGTCCGATGAACCCTGTGCGCCCACCAAGCTGAGCGATGCCCACCATGGTGTTGGCGACCGATCCGCCTGAGGTTTCCAGTCCAGGACCACTGGATTTGTAGAGATCTTCAGCCTGCTGTTCATTGATCAGGCACATTCCCCCTTTCTGCAGACCCTGCTCACTCAGAAAATCGTCTTTCGTCTGGACGAGCACATCGACGATGGCGTTGCCGATTCCCACCACATCCAGGGAGGCGTTGGGCTGGAAACGGGAGGATTCGGCCATGAACAAGCTTGTGTTGACTGCGGCAGTCTGACGCCCTGACGGGTGCTGCCGGAATCAGGCGCTGAGCAGAGCTCGTTTTGGACCGTGGATCGGATCCTCGACAACAATGGTTTGGTCGCGTCCGGCGCCCAGCGACACGATGGCGATCGGGACCTCCATCAGATCGGCAAGGAAGCGCAGGTAGGCCATGGCCTTCTCGGGTAGATCCTCAAGCGTGCGGCATTCAGCGGTGGAGCACTGCCAGCCTGGGAGGGTCTCGAAAATCGGTTGACAACGGGCAAACGCCTCTGCACAGGAGGGGAAGTGCTCGATCCTTTCTCCGTCGAGTTCATAGGCCACACAAACCTGAAGTTCGTCGAGTTCGTCCAGCACGTCGAGCTTGGTAACGGCCAGGCAATCGAGCCCATTCACGCCAACGGCATAGCGTCCGATCACACCGTCGAACCATCCGCAGCGCCGACGGCGGCCGGTGGTGGTGCCGAACTCACCACCTCGGTCGCAGAGATGATCGTTGAGGCTTCCATCGAGTTCAGTGGGGAATGGCCCTTCCCCCACGCGTGTTGTGTAGGCCTTGGCCACGCCGATCACCCGGTCGATCAGGGTTGGACCCACGCCAGCACCGATGCAGGCACCACCTGAAACAGGGTTGGATGAGGTGACGTAGGGATAGGTGCCGTGGTCCAGGTCAAGCAGCGTTCCCTGCGCGCCCTCAAAGAGGATGTTCTTGCGATCGCGGGCTGCCTGGTGAATCTCCCGGGTGCAGTCCACAACGTGGGGAGCCAGTCGTTTTCCGTAGGCGAGGTATTCACTGATCACGGCTTCCCCATCGAGGGGTTCCACGCCGTAGATGGTCTGCAGCAGCTGATTTTTCTCGCTGAGCGGGCCTTCGAGCCGGTCGCGTAGACGCGCTTCATCAAGAAGGTCGATCACGCGGATGCCGCTTCTCTGGGATTTGTCCGCGTAGGTCGGACCGATGCCCCGGCCGGTCGTGCCGATCCGTCGATCGCCTCGCTGCTTCTCCATCGCCTGATCGAGCAGACGGTGGTAGGGCATGGTCACATGCGCTGTTGAGGCGAGCTTGAGCCCCGCGATGTCGATGCCGTTCTCGATCAGCATGTCGAGTTCGCCCAGCATCACCTTGGGATCCACGACGGTGCCTGAGCCGATCAGACAAACGGTGTCGGGATAGAGAATTCCAGAGGGGATCAGGTGAAGCTTCAGAACCTGATCGTCCACAACGATGGTGTGGCCAGCGTTGACGCCGCCTTGATAGCGCACGACAACATCAGCGGAACGGCTGAGGAGATCTGTGATCTTTCCTTTCCCTTCGTCACCCCACTGCGCACCGATGACGACAACATTGGCCAAAGACACCGCGGCCCGAAGCCGCCATTCTGCACAATCCGCAACTCTCTCAGATCCACCTGCCTGGGGTCAAAGAGAATTGCGAAATTGTGATTCGGATGTTGAAACCTTCTTGGCTCAGGTGCCTCGAAGAGCAGCTTTCTCGGCTTTGCTGAGCTCTTTTTCAACGCGGGTGCGCAGCGCTTCAGGCACCGGTCGATTGGTGTAAGTGTTGTAGTGACCCTGAAGAGAATTCAGTGCTGTCTGCATCGTTGTGAAGGAACTGAGGCCATTCACCTTCGGCCGCGGCCGATACCTCGACATGTAGTCGTTGATGAGGTCGTGGGCTTCCTGTTCCGAGGCCTGCAGCCCTTCGGCATCAGAGGGGAGGGAAAGCGTGGTTTGCAGCGAGTGAACCACTGCCACCGTGTCTTCGACGTAATCGCCGGTCAGGATCGAAACGTTGTCGCCACAGGCGGTGAGCATGAGGGAGAGACCGAGACACAGAGCCAGAGTCCATCCCCTGAGTTGGCGGCTGAGGCGTTGCAGCGCGATTCGCATGACAGGAAACGTTTGAAGAACTTTAAGGCGGGGCAGTGCTAGTTCAGTGGCTGATCCTGAACAGCCTTGAGCACAGCGTTCAGAGCGTCCTGATCGCTCATGGTGTTGTTGGAGCGGGTTGAGCGTTCCACCAGCTCGACCCGTCCGGCCTCAGCTTCGCGACCAACCACAATGCGCCAGGGGATGCCGATCAGATCCGCATCTTTGAATTTGACACCGGCACGCTCGCTGCGGTCATCCAGAAGCACATCAACTCCTGCGGATTGCAGCGAGCTGTAGAGAGCCTCTCCAAGTGCCAGCTGAGTGGGCTCCTGAACGTTCGCAATAACAACGATCACCTGGAAGGGAGCAATGCTCACGGGCCAGCAGATCCCCGCTTCATCGTGATGCTGCTCCACGGCCGCCTGGGCCAGGCGAGAGATGCCGATGCCGTAGCAACCCATCAACAGGGACGCCTGCTTGCCATCCTTGTCGGTGAAGCGCGCCTCCAGGGCGTCGGAGTATTTGCTGCCCAGCTGAAAGATATGCCCGACCTCGATTCCCCTCCGCTCCTCAAGAACCTGCTCTGGGTTGTGGAGTGATCGGTCTCCTGCCTTGGCATTCCGAATATCAGCGCGATTCTGTTTTGGCATGGAGGTCCAGGTCGCTCCCCAGCGATGCTCGTCGGCGCGGTTGGCTCCACAGACGAATCGCTCCAGATCCAGTGCGGTTGGATCCGCCAGACGTTGGAACCGCTTCTCCCAGCTTCGGGCCCCTTGCAGGACGAGGTCTTCAAGGTCAGGGCCGATGGAGCCGAAGGGCAAGGCCGTGAGTCCCTGCTGGCGGAGCTGCTCTGGGGTGATGGGGGCAATGTCCAGTGCGGCGGAGTCCAGCTGTCTGGTCACCGCATTGGTCAGCTTCACCTCATTCAGCTCCTGATCACCACGCAGGCTCACCAGCAACGGCTGCTCTCTGCCATCCTCGAGTCGGGCCAGGAGCACCAGCACCTTCACGGTCTGACTGGGGGAGAGCCCGTTGGCGGTGCAAAGGTCTTCAATCGTGGTTTGTCCAGGCGTGTCAAGGCGACGTTCCTCGCCGGGCTGCAAGGCCTCCGCTGAGGACGGAAGCGATACCGCTTTCTCTTGATTGGCTGCGTAGTTCCCGTCGGGAGTGGAGAGAATCAGGTCTTCGCCGGCATTCGCCATGACCATGAATTCCTGGGATGCGGCACCTCCAATGGCGCCGCTGTCGGCATCCACGCCAACGGCATTGAGCCCGCAGCGCTGAAAGATGCGGGCATAGGCCCCGGCCATCTCTGCATAGGTCTGCTCCAGATCCGCTTCGTCGGGATGGAAGGAATAAGCGTCCTTCATGATGAATTCGCGACTGCGCATCAGCCCGAATCGGGGCCTGATCTCGTCTCGGAATTTTGTTTGAATCTGATAAAGCGTGACGGGTAATTGCTTGTAGGAGCGCAATAGCTCCCCAGCCAGTTCCGTGACCACCTCCTCATGGGTCGGACCGAGGCCTACACGACGACCCTGGCGATCCTCCAGGTGGAACATGATTCCCTCTCCGGCGGTGTAGCCCTGCCATCGGCCGCTGCGTTCCCATGGTTCCGCGGGTTGAAGCTGTGGAAGCAGGGTTTCAAGTGCTCCGAGGCTGTCAAGCTCGTCACGAACAATGGTGCTGATTTTGCGCAGCACTCGCCACATCAAAGGGAGATAGGCGTAGATACCCGGTCCAACGCGTCGGATGTAACCACCACGCACAAGCAATTGATGCGATGGAATTTCAGCGTCCGCAGGCACGTTCCTCAACGTCACCAGCGAGAGGCGGGAGACGCGCATGACAGGAATTTATGAAGGGGGCCAGGAAGCTATCACCGCCAAGAAAACGTTCGATCCGGGAACTGGCACTTTTGCTGTGATCGATGCTGGCGTCCTGAGTCTCAGCTGCTATGTTCTGCGAAATCCAAGCTGTCCCAGCGCTGTCTCATGTTTCCTCGGCCGATCGAAGTTTCAGTACCGGCCGTGAGCGAATCTTCGGATGTTCGGAGTGATGCTGCTTCCGTTCTTTCGCAGTCGGATGCGTTGGTTGGAATCGACGATGTTCAGAAGTCTTTAAATCGTTCGCGTGCATCTGTTTACCGCTACACCAATACCGATCCACGCAATCTCAATCCTGCTTTCAACCCCCGCAAACTCAATCCTGAATACAGAAGCGACCAGAAAGATCCGCTTCTGTTTCACCCCAATGAGGTGGCGCGATTCGCCAAGGATGTCCTGAGAATCAAGGAAGTCACTGTTGAAGTCCTGAACTCACCCTCCACGGCCACGCAGCAGGTGCTTGGAGCGATTCTTGATGAGCTGCGTCTGATCAGATCCCGCCTTGATGGCCTTCCTGAAGCCCCCTCTGATCTCGCATCACGCCGAGATCGCCAGGAACGTCCTGCTGCATAAGGCTTGCAGTGGTGTCAGAATGTTGGTGAGATTTGACTCTTCAGAGTCAAGACTCAATCTCCCTGACGATCGCTTAGTGCGTTCTGAGTGACTTCTCAGCCTTGCGCAAGAAGTTTGGGATGTCCCCGACCACCACTGAATGGACCCTGAGCCTGCCCCTAAGCCCCCTGTGCATGCAGCGCAGTTCGTGGCCGTCCCTGCTCTTGCTGCTCTCGGGTTCACTCTCGCCATCACAGGGCTTGGTATTCCACTGGCCGCTGTGCTGACCGACCGCCCCACCCACACCTCCGTCACTGCCAAGGAGAGTTATGGATCTCAGGGCTCTTACCCCATCTCCGTCTCCCGGACTGGTGAATCTGATCGTTGAGATTCCGGCGGGAAGCAGCAATAAATACGAGTATTTTGCTGACGCTGGCGTCATGGCTCTTGACCGAGTTCTTCATTCATCGGTCAGATATCCATTCGACTACGGATTCATTCCCAACACCCTCGCCGAGGATGGATCCCCCCTCGACGCCATGGTGATCATGGCGGAACCAACCTTTGCGGGATGTCTGATTCAAGCGCGACCCATCGGTGTGCTTGATATGCACGACATGGGCCACTACGACGGCAAGATTCTCTGTGTTCCCGTGGCTGACCCGCGTCAGCAGGGAATTCAGAGCATTCTTCAGATCGCGCCCAGTCAGCTTGAAGATGTTGCTGAATTTTTCCGAACTTACAAAAATATGGAGGGCCGTGTAACGGAAATTGGCGGCTGGCGGGACGTGGATGCGGTTCAGCCATTGCTTGAAACCTGTGTCAAGGCGGCTTCCGGCTGATCAGGCATCAGATCAGCCCATGCTGCGATCGCACTTGATTGAGCGGGTGAATCTCGAACGCCACCATGTTGCTTGTAAATTAAGCGACATTCCCATGTAAACGATCCGTGCCCACCATCCGTTTCGAGCAGGAAGGCCAGCAAATTGGTTGCATTGAGGGTGCCAACCTGCGCAAAGCGGCTCTTTCAGCGGGTGTCAACCCTTACAAGGGCCTGAACAACCTCAACAACTGTGGTGGTGTCGGTCAGTGTGGAACCTGTGTTGTCGAGGTTCTTGAGGGCGCTCAGAATCTTTCTCCTCTCAGTGACGTTGAAGAGGTCTATCTGGCTGACCGACCTGCCAATTACCGCCTCAGCTGTCGCACCACCGTGAACGGTGATGTCACAGTCCGCATGCGCCCCGATGATGGTGCAGGCAAGGGATCCAACAGCCTGATTGGTGCCGTCAAGAGTCTCCTGAGCCGATAAGCGTGGCTGGTTACACCGTCTTCAGCTATTCCCGCTGCAGCACGTGCCGTAAAGCTCTGTCCTGGCTTGAAAATCAGGGGTTTGATCTGGAAGTGATCGACATCACGACAGCTCCTCCCTCACCCGATCTCCTTCAGCAGGCTTACCTGCAGTTCGGTCAGGTCAAGCCGTTGTTCAACACCAGTGGGCAGAGCTACAGGGCTTTGGGAGCAGCTGTCGTCAAAGCCATGACCGATGAACAGGCGCTGCAAGCCCTGGCTGCAGACGGAAAGCTGATCAAGCGTCCCTTTGTCCAATGCCCCGATGGACGCTTTCTGGTTGGATTCAAGCCCGAGGTCTGGTCTGAGCAGCTACTGAACTGAAGTTCAAGCCGTCAAGCTCCGTGATCAGCTCATCAACATCCTTCTGGAACCTCAGCTGATTCATGCTGCTCCTCTTGAAATCTTCTAGAAAAGCAGCGACAAGTTCCTGGCTGCGCTCCAGCACAGGGCCCTGTTCCAGGGTCTTCGCCAGCTCTTCCCAGAATCGGTCAATGGCCTGGATCCCCAGCTCTTGAAGCTGGGGATCCTTCTGTGCGAAACGATCTCCGGCGTTGCGGGAGAGATTCAACAGGGAGTCAACAAGGCCTGTTGAAAGCTGAAGGCTGAGCTGGGTTTCGGCTTTGCCCATCCCCGGCAGCGATCGAAGCGGAGCCGGGATGGCCGTTTCCTCAAGGTTGCGTCTTAAGGCATGACTCACCAGGGCAACAAGTTGGGGCCGCATTCCTGGTCCCACCTGAGTCAAGACCAATGGAAGCCAGAGGCGCAGCAGTTCGGCCAGTTCTCTTTCTCCATCCGATTCAATGCTCTGGTGGCTGCAGAGTCGTCGGATCTTCTCGGGCCAATGGGGTGAACGCACCGCATCCTGGGCCGCATCGAGGATCCGCAGGGTGATCACTTCGAACAATTCGAGCGCGAGCACAGCGACCACTCCACGGCTGACCGCGGCTCTGAGCGGTTCCAGCTGAATCATGCGTGCGCTGGAGAGCCGTTCGGTGACGGGCACAATCCGCAGAAGCCTCCAGAACGGAATCAGCAGCGGGACATCAATCCAGCGGCGCAGAAGTGCGTCTCTCCAAGCGATGGCTGGGTAGCGCTGCTTTAGCCGAACGGCGCGCAGCATGATGTCCAGAAGAAAGAGAATCTGAAAGGGAAGATCGATCCGCCATGAGAGATCGATTGGCTGGCCGTTTTCATCCGTGCCGCGCCAGTAATTGGTGGCAGCGAGGGGGAGAATGCTGTTGCGCCAGAACCGTCGTTCTGCGGCCCATCGCTCATCCGTCAGATAGCGATCGCCGAGCAGATGGGCGGCGGATTGTTTGGCTGAATCCATGCCTGCCCTCGCCCTCAGGCGACTTTTGATTTTTTCCAGCGTTCCTGTTTTTGCGGAACTGACGAAAGGATTCTCATCAATCAGCTGGCTGTTGCGAACCACCATCTCCAGGCGCAGCTGTTTGGCCGCAGGGCTGTTGATACCGCTGGCCGCGGCGGTGCGTTCCAGTCGCTCAAAATGCTTGATGTAGGCCTCAGTGTCCTGATGGGGCTCGATGCCCTTCACCGGGTCGTAGAGGGGTGTGATGTCGGGCAGCCAGGGCAGCGGAACAGCAAGGCTGATCGAGGGCAGGGGAAACAGTGTGCGCTGCAGCCAGAAGTTGCGCAGTGGCACATAGGTCACGTCGAAAACGACCCAGGCCAGATTCAGGGCTGCGATCGCTGCGACCAGTCGGTCCCAGCCAAGCCAAAAGCGACGGCTTGCTGAGGGTTTCACACCTTGCCACCGAGGTCTGACCATGGGTGTGAGCGTTCTCCGCTGAGGCTAGGAGCCCATCGCCATCAGGCCTATCTTGGACATCCATGGCCAGCAAGGTTTCCGTTGCCAGACGCCCAGCACGACGCTTCGCCTCCACAAGCTGATTCTCAATCGGATACGTCTTCCGCTTCCGCCAAGTCGCAGGGCCAAAAAGGGCATCCCTTCTGGGATTTCTGGGGGCCTGTGCTCTTCACCCTGGCTCTCTATCTCGGGATTCGTCACTACGTGGCTGAAGCCCGCTTCATCCCTTCGGGTTCGATGCTTCCTGGTCTGCAGATCCAGGACCGCTTGCTGGTGGAAAAACTCTCCTACGCCGCGCGGGGGCCCAAGCGAGGCGAAATTGTGGTGTTCAACTCACCGCATGCCTTTGATCCAGCTTTGAAAACCGCAGGCTCACCACCGGTTTTCCGCTGTGCCCTGGCCAACTTTCCTCTCCTTGGTCTGATTCCGGGTCTGAGCCATCCGGCTTGCGATGCCTACATCAAGAGGGTTGTTGCCGTTGGCGGAGACCAGGTCGCCATTAACCCGCGGGGTGAAGTGCGTGTGAATGGAGATCTCGTCGATGAGCCCTATGTGACCAAGTACTGCCCGGTTGATGAACAGGGAATGAGTCTCTGCCGAACGCTGAATGTGACCGTTCCAGAGGGGCATGTTCTGGCGCTTGGCGACAACCGCAGCAACAGCTGGGATGGACGCTACTGGCCAGGCGGTCCCTTCCTGCCTGAAGACCAGATCATCGGCCGTGCGCTCTGGAGGTTTTGGCCTCTCAATCGGCTGGGTTCACTTGGGTCCTGAGTCCGCACTGAATCACGCGTCCACGTAACGGCTGGTCGAGGCAGGGCTGATTGGCGGCCTTCGAGGACCGTGGATCCGATCGCGAGGGTGTCCAGATCACATTGGGATCGAACAGAAGCCAGCGATGACTTCCCAGGCTCAGACGCTCCTCTGCAACACCGAGCAATCGGGATGGCCCGAAGCTGAGCACGTCCCAGAGATGTTCCGCTGACCAGCCGCAAGACCCCACAAGCGCTTGCCAGAGAGAAGGAAGCACGTGCTGGTGACCAGCAACGCCCCGCTGGCGTTGATCTGGAGGGAGCAGGCACTCCTCATCATCAAGCGGTGATGCATGAACGGCAACGGCCTGGATCAGGCCGTTGCGGAGGCCCTCAATCAGTGCTTCACGGTCGCGTTCGTTGCCGAGTGAAGGCGAGACAAACCATGAGGCTGCCGTGGCGGCAACGGACCCGTTACTCCTCAACAGGTGCCACCAGCTCACGGTTGCTGAAGGCCGTAATGGGAGTCCCTTCAGCCGATCAACCCCTGCTGCGGTGGAAAGGCCCATCAGCATCAGCTGGCGCTGCGGATGCTCCTGTTGAAGCTGCGCGAGCTGGCTGAGAGGCAATGTTTCGCTGCTTGCAGGGTCGGTGGGCCAGCCGCCCCTTAGGGCCTCGGGGCCTTCCCGCAAGAGGCCATCCCCACGCAGCACGGTGTCGAGGGGTGGGATCAGAACCGGCGATGATCCCGATTCGCCAAGGGTGAGGGCCCGATCGAGCAATGGGACCGGCGGCATGCTGGCGCCATCCGAAAGGCCCACGGCCCCTGCCTCGATCAGATCGGCATGGGGAGTCAGCTGTTCGCCCCGCCCTCCCTGACTGAAACCGCCCCAGAGATGGACAGCCACATCACAACCTGCAGGCTGAAAGCCGCGAAGCCGATCAGGCAGTTCACGACGGTTCCCTGACGCCTCAGGCAGCAGTGCAAGCTGTCCATAACCGCCTGCAGCGGCAGAGCGGACAAGGCTTTCCAGTGTTTCGCCCGGGCCCTGAAAAGGCTCAGGCAGAAAGGAATGAACATCGACCAGGCAGGGAGCCAGGAGCTGATGAGCGGCAGCTCTCGGGGCGATTCCCGCTGATCGAGCCATGTCGCGGGCTGAATCGCCGAGTGCCTCGAGACGTCCATCCCGCAGCAGAGCAGCACCATGCTCCTGGAGCGGCTCGTCGGGTCCAACAAGCACCCGCACGGGGTCAAGCAGGGTCATCTCGGGCATCGGTCTCAGTGTTAGAGCGCTCCTGCCGCCGTGCGATCGATCACACCGCCGAGGTGGGAGGTGAGGTTCAGGCAGGCAACCACTGCAGGCTGACCAGATTCGGATGGCATGTCGACCACCGTGACTCCACCATTGCCCTGTTTCACTGCCCAGATATCGGCAGGGCTCAGGCCCAGAAGATGGCAGAGGATCGTTTTATTGACAGCGTCATGGGCCACTACCAGAGCCGTTTCCGTGGATTCGAGCTCGGATGCAATCGCGTTCCAGCTGGCCACGGAGCGTTCCCAGACGTCATGGATGGTTTCCCCTTCGGGCATTTGCACCGTCTCAGGCGAGCGCTTCCACTCCTCCAGCAGATCTCCCCAGTCGGCTTTGATTTCCGACTCAAGCTTGCCCTCCCAAAGGCCGTGACCGATTTCCATCAGGCCGTCCGTTTGCGTGATGGCGATGCCAGGGTGAGATTTCAGGATTCCCTCAGCTGTTTCGCGCGGGCGTGACATGGAGCTGCTGTAGGCCTTTTGCAGCGATACGTTCTGCAGAAATCCCCTCGCAGCCTCCGCCTGGGCATGGCCATTGCTGTTGAGAGGGATGTCGATCTGCCCCTGGAAGCGACCTTCCCTGTTCCAGTTCGTCTCGCCGTGACGCACAAGAATGAGTCGCGACCCAGCGCCCTTGGCCGGCAGTGGGGGGTCAAGGTGTGCGGTGCTGTTCAGGCACTCGATCTGCACTTGATAGCCCTTGTCGCGAGGACTGAGATTGAAAATTGACAGCGAGGCATTGTCGAGGCGGAGTCGGCGGAAGCCCTGCTCCGGATCGCCCAGCAGGGTCACGATCAGGCAGCGCAGAACGGCGTTGTGCCCCACCAGCAACACGGTTTCATCGCTGTTCACAGGGTGCCTTTTGATCAGCTCATCCAGGAAGCTGCGGGCCTGTTTCATCAACTCCGCATAGGGCCGGTAACGGGTTCCGTCTTTCCTGGTCAGTTCCAGGGTTTCCGGCTTGCGTTTCCAGGTGGCAAATTCGTCTGGAAAGCGCTCCGATCGTTCCGTGGCTGTCAGTCCACTCCACGGCTCAAGATCAATCTCCAGGAGGCCATCGTCGAAGCTCGGTTCAAGACCGTCATCCCGGGCCTCAAGGATTCCTGCCGCCGTCGATGCAGCCCGTTTCAGCGGAGAGCTGTAAATCGCTTGGATGGGTACATCGGCAAGGGCCTGACCAAGCCGGCGTGCCTGCTCCTGTCCTGAGTCAGTGAGTGTGGAGAGATCGTCTCGTCCCTGGATCCTCCGCTCCACATTGAAGCTGCTGAGACCGTGGCGAACGAGGAGAAGACGCAGGGGCACCGCTACATGCTGAGAGAGCGCCGCCATCGTATGAGCGTGCCCCTGGTGCACCCTTCATCGGCTGAAGCACGCGCTACCGACGAGAATCCGACGCAGTTGCTTGTGTTGCGTGACCAGCCCACCTTCCGGACGTTCAACGGCGGCCCCGTCCTGGAAGGTGCTGCTTGCTCTTCTCTCGTTGGTGCTGGCCACCACCGTCTGGGCGCTTGGTCTGGTGGACAGTCTTGCCAAACCGTCGGTTGCACCTGCACTGTCGCTTGAGCAGCAGGAGTTGACACTGCTGGCACAACCTCAGATTCCTGCGCCTCTGCGAACGCTGCTGCTCGGGGGGAATGCCTCCGACTCTCTGTTGAGCAGCCTGCGGCAGATTCCGCTGGAACGGCTGGATGATCGCCAGAAGGTTCTGTTCACTGCTTTGGAAACGGACCCCGATCACCTGCGCAGCCTTCAGCAGGTGGATCTCGAATCCAGTGATCTGCTTCGGCTTCAGAGAGCTCTTGCGGATGCCCACAGCAGCACCGTCTCGGTGGATGAGCGTTCAAAACTGTTGCTGTTAACGACCGATCCGTTAACGCGTCGCCTCGCCTGTGAGGCATTGGGTGGTGACAAGGAGAGCTGCCTCGACCAGACCTCCGCCACCAAGGCTGCGCGCCGATTGGTCATCAGTGAGCTCCTTCCCCTGCTGGCCCTGCTGCTCGGTGGACTGCTGCTCTTGCGCCACCTGTCGCAGCTGCTGCGACGACGTCTGCCGGCCTGGCCGGTGCTGCTGGCCCCTCCTCTGGGGATTCTGGACATGGTGCTGCTTGTGGCGGGCGGTTTCGTGGTTCTTGGAGAGGTGTTGATGCCTCTGTTGGTGATCCCCATCTCCTCTGCGCTCACGCGTGGCCTTTCAGCGCCTCTGACGCAGGGCATCAACGTGCTTTTTGGTTATGTCGCCCTGGCGGGACCTCCCCTGTTCATCCTGCGGCAGCAGTTGCGACAGCTGGACCCGGCGCAGAGGCCTGCCGAAGGGTGGCTGCAGTGGCGGCTTCAGCCTCTGGGCAGAGCCTTGCTTCAGGGGGCTCGCGCCTGGCTCATGGTTCTGCCTCCAGTTGTTCTGACCGGCTGGTTGATCACACGCCTGATCGGAGATCAGGGCGGCAGTAATCCACTGCTGGAAATCGTCCTCAACAGTCAGGATCCCTTCGCCCTGTTGCTGCTTTCTCTGACAGCAGTGGTTCTTGCCCCTCTATTTGAGGAAACCATTTTCCGCGGCGTGCTGCTGCCTGTCCTTGGCCAGTCCCTCGGTCGAGCAGGAGGCGTGTTGGTGAGTGCTCTTGTGTTTGCTGTGGCTCACCTCAGCATCGGCGAACTCGCTCCACTGCTGGTGCTCGGCCTTGGCCTAGGCCTGCTGCGTCTCAGCACCGGCCGTCTGTTGCCCTGTGTGGTGATGCATGCACTCTGGAACGGTGTGACCTTCCTGAATCTCGTCTTGCTGGGGAGTTGATCGAATCTTCAGTCCTGGTCAAGGTTTCAGGCTTGCGGTGTCTTCCCTCAGGTGGTTCACTGGCGCATTGATGAGCCTTATCCGTGGTCGCGGTTCCGCATTCACAACCGTCTTCCGCGCAACGTCCGGCCTCCAGCGGTGCGTTCGAGGTCATCCAGGGATCTCTCTCGGCCCGTCGCGTTGCGCGGAAATCACCTCTGCTGGCGGGTCTACACCGCACGGCAGACGGCAGCCTTGTCGGAGTGTTTGCTGCAGTTCTCGTGCTCAGTGGGCTCACGCTGCACTGGCAGCATCGCTGGACCCTGGCCTTCAGTCAGCTTGAAATGACTCGGGACCTGGCCCATCGTCTGACCGAATCCACGGCCATGCTCGAACGACATCTGCTGGAACGCTCCCAGACCCCCAAGCAGATGGTTCCCACCACGGTGGCCAACCTGGTGTACCTCGATCGTCCCTCCTCGGTTTCATCCAAGCCTGGGACTGATCACCTGGCCATGCTCGGTTCGCTCATGGAGCGCACCATTCATCACGGCTACTGATCCATGGGCCGTTCCGCCAAGCCCAATCGGTCAGGCTCCAGCCGACAGCGCAGGAGGGTGGTGCCTCTGGAGCCGGTCCCTGCAGGACGCATGCGTTCAGTGTTTGCGCTTCTGTGTCTGGGTCTTGTCGGCCTCATGGGACGGATGGCCTGGCTGCAGGTGTTTCAGGCCAGCGAGCTGGAAGGTCGGGCGCGTTCGGTGCAGACCCAGCGCACCAAGCCCCTGGGGACACGCCGGCCGATTGTGGACCGCACCGGGCGTCTCGTAGCTCTCGATGAAGAGCGGTATCGCCTCTGGCTGCATCCGCGCTATTTCAACCTCCCCGGTGATGCCCCGACTCTGATCCGCCCCCCTGCTGATGTCGTGGCCCGTCTGGCTCCTCTGCTGGCAATGAGCGAGGCGGAGATGCTCAAGCGAATCGGCGACCGTCCTTCCGGGATCAAGTTGATCGAGGGGCTTGATCCCGAAACTGCATCGACGATCCGTTCGGCCGGCATCTCTGGTGTTGATCTGGAGTCCTACCCCCACCGCATGTACCCCCAGGGTGATCTGTTCGCCAATGTGGTCGGTTTTCTGAACCAGGATCGAGAACCTCAGGCAGGACTTGAACAAAGCCGACACGACGAACTCCAGCGCCATGAACAGGCTCGAAGTCTTCGCCGCGGAGCCGATGGAACCCCGTTGCCCGACAATCTCGATGCCGGAGTCTTCTTCGGGGACGACCTGCGACTTCAGCTCACGCTCGATGCTCGTCTTCAGGCCGTTGCCGCCAAGGCTCTGGCTGCTCAGATCAAAACCTGGAAAGCGCAGAAGGGTGTGGCCATCGTCATGGACGTCACCAATGGTGAGTTGCTGGCGCTGGCATCGGTTCCCACGTACGACCCGAACAAGTACTGGACTTTTCCCGCAGGTCGTTTTCGGGAATGGTCCGTTCAGGATCTGTATGAACCCGGTTCCACGTTCAAGCCCATCAACCTTGCCCTTGCTCTTCAGGAGGATGCGATTCAGACCGAAGGGCGTGTTCAGGACAGTGGTTCCGTCACGATTGGTGGGTGGCCGATCAATAACCATGACCGGCGAGCCAACGGTCTGATCGACTTTGCAACGGTGCTGCAGGTGTCCAGCAACGTCGGCATGGTTCAGGCGATGCGCAACCTGCCCTCCTCCACCTACTGGGACTGGTTGAGTCGCCTCGGTCTCGATGCACGCCCCGATACCGACCTCCCTGGAGCTGTTGCCGGTCAGCTCAAGACCAAGGAGCAGTTCACCACCCAGCCGATCGAGCCGGCCACGGCCTCCTTCGGCCAGGGGTTCTCTCTGACACCGTTGAAGCTGGCTCAGCTGCATGCTCTGCTGGCCAACGGAGGTCGTCTCGTCAGTCCTCACATCACCCGGGGATTGAGAGCCGGCGATGCATTGGCTCCGCCTGGATCACGTCAGGGCAAGCCACTGCTGAAGCCTGAGGTCACTCGAACCGTGATGGCTTGGATGGAATCCGTTGTGGATAAGGGCAGCGGCAAAGGGGTGAAAACGCCGGGCTATCGCATTGGCGGCAAGACCGGAACCGCGCAGAAGGCGCTCAACGGTGTTTACGTCCCCGGCGCTCTGATCTGCAGTTTTGTGGCGACGCTTCCCGTCGATGATCCGCGCTACGTCGTGCTGGTGGTGGTCGATGAACCCCAGGGAGACAATGCCTATGGATCCACCGTGGCGCTGCCTGTTGCCAAATCAATCATCGACGGGCTGTTGGTGATTGAGAAGATCCCGCCCAGTACAGCTCGCACGCCTGCAGCAGCGCAATCAAGTTGAGGTGATGCAAGGGCTCGTTTGGCCCTGCACTTTTCCTCAAGATTCCAGCTGCGAAAACGCGGCTACGTTACGAGCAACAAGCCTTTAGCGACATGGCCACTCTTCTTGAGCAGCTTTCTGCGATGACCGTCGTGGTAGCGGACACGGGTGATCTTGAGGCAATCCGCAAATTCACGCCGAGGGATGCCACGACGAATCCCTCTCTAATCCTTGCTGCTGCTCAGATTCCTGCTTACCAAAGTCTGATCGATGAGGCTCTGCGGTCGTCCCGTCGTCTGATTGGCGACAGCGCGCCCGTTGAGAAAGTCGTGCGGGAGGCGCTCGATGAGATCAGCGTGATCTTCGGCAAGGAAATTCTCAAGATCGTTCCACGCCGAGTCTCCACAGAGGTGGATGCACGGCTCAGTTACGACACCGCGGCCACCATTGAGAAAGGTCGCAAACTGATTCGCCTCTATAACGACGCCGGCATCAGTAACGATCGTGTGCTGATCAAAATCGCCTCCACCTGGGAGGGCATCAAGGCCGCTGAAGTGCTCGAGAGGGAAGGAATCCACTGCAACCTCACGCTCCTGTTCGGCTTCGCGCAGGCTGCAGCCTGCGCTGAAGCGGGTGTGACGTTGGTGTCGCCTTTTGTTGGTCGAATTCTCGATTGGTACAAAGCCGATACGGGAAGAGATTCCTATCCCGGCCCGGAGGATCCCGGTGTCTTGTCTGTGACCAGAATTTTCAATTACTTCAAGGCCTACGGCTACAAGACCGAGGTGATGGGGGCCAGTTTCCGCAACATCGATGAAATCACCGAACTTGCGGGCTGCGATCTGCTCACCATTTCACCCAAGCTGCTTGATCAACTGCGTTCCAGTGAGGCCACACTGAACCGCAAACTCGATGCGGCCAATCCTTCCAACAGCGAAGCTCAGATTCATGTGGACAAGGAACAGTTCGACACCCTGATGGCCTCCGATCGGATGGCCACAGACAAACTCGGTGAAGGCATCAAGGGCTTCAGCAAAGCCATCGAAACCCTGGAGAGCATGCTGGCCCATCGACTGGCGGAAATCGAGGGAGGTCAGGCCTTCGGCCATGCCGTGCAGGAGATCTTCATGCTCAATGACATGAATGGTGACGGCTGTATCACTCGGGACGAGTGGCTTGGTAGTGATGCCGTTTTCGACGCACTGGACGTTGACCATGACGGCAGGCTCACCCAGGAGGAGGTGCGGCGTGGTTTCGGATCAGCTCTGTCCCTGACGACAGCCTGATCCTGATCTCCCCTCTGTCTCAGATCATCTGTGAATGCCCTCGACACCATGCGTGCCCTCGCTCGCAAGAGTGAGGTGCACGGCGTCAAGGCCGGTGATGTCATCTTCAAGGCTGACGACCCCGGTGCGTCGATGTTCGGCGTGCTTGAAGGCACGGTTCGACTGACCTGGATCAACGAGAACGGTCAGGAGGGCTATGAACGCATCCCAGCCGGCAACGTCTTTGGTGCCGGGGCGTTGGTGATGGAAGGCCATCGCCGACTCGGTACGGCCCAGGCTGAAACCGATTGCCGCCTGATCGAGATGAACCGTGAGAAATTCCTGTTTGCCGTGCAGGAGTCACCCATGTTTGCCATTGAGCTGCTGGCTTCTGTCGACGCCCGTCTGCGCGATCTGAAGATCAAAGCCCAAGCCTGATCGCAATCTGATTAGGTTCACCAGAGTTGTGTGGAGCTGTTCCGCGTTCGATGGCGTTGCAGCTGGTCTGGTTCAAGCGGGATCTGCGCCTGGAGGATCACAGGCCGCTGATCCAGGCCCTGGGTCATGGAGATGTTCTGCCTCTCTACATCGTTGAGCCTGATCTCTGGCTTCAGCAAGATGCTTCCGGCCGTCAGTGGGAATTCTGTCGGGAAGCTCTGCTTGATCTCCGGCAGGCGATGGCCGCTCTGGGACAGCCCCTAGTCATTCGTTGCGGCGATGCGGTGGCGGTGCTTGAGCGTGCCAGGCGTCAGCTCGGTGTGTCGGGCCTTTGGAGTCATGAAGAAACCGGGAATGACTGGACCTACGCCAGAGACCGGCGCGTCGCAGCGTGGGCCAGGGAACAGAGCATTCCCTGGCGAGAGATTCCGCAGTTCGGTGTGATACGGCCGCTGCGAACCCGTGGTGGATGGGCCCGGCGCTGGGAGGAGCGGATGGCGGAGCCGATCACGCCTGCTCCCGATCATCTCGAGCCATTGCAGGGTGTCTCACCCGGTGAATTGCCAACGGCTGCTGAACTGGGACTGGATCCTGATCCGTGTCCCTATCGCCAGCAGGGTGGCCGTGATGCCGGGCTGCACGAACTCGGGCATTTCCTGGAGCAACGGGTCGAGCAGTACTGCCGATCCATTTCCAGTCCGAACAGAGCTTTCACAGGATGTTCCAGGCTTTCCTCCTATCTCACTTGGGGTTGCCTCTCCATGCGTGAGGTGCTTCAGCGCAGTCGTGGGATGCAGGGACGCGGTGCGCGCAGCTTTGGCTCAAGACTGCACTGGCACTGTCATTTCATTCAGAAGCTCGAGGATCAGCCATCGATCGAGTGGCAGGACTTTCACCCGTTCATGCGTGATCTCCGTCATCCTGATGCCGAGCGTCTGGCGGCCTGGGCCGAAGGCCGGACGGGGGTGCCTTTTGTGGATGCCTGTATGCGTGCCCTGAGGGCGCATGGTTGGATCAACTTCCGGATGCGGGCGATGTTGATGTCGTTCGCGAGCTACAACCTTTGGCTGCCATGGAGAGACAGCGGTCTGCACCTCGCCCGTCAGTTTGTGGATTACGAACCGGGAATTCACTGGAGTCAGTGCCAAATGCAGTCGGGCAGCACCTCCATCAACACAATCAGGATCTACAACCCGATCAAGCAGGGACGTGACCATGATCAGAACGGGGTGTTCATTCGCCGCTGGTGCCCGGAACTGGCTGATGTCCCAGCGGTGCATCTTCATGAACCCTGGGCGTTCAACGGCGTCATGCCGATCGTGGATTGTGCTGATTCGGCCAGAGAGGCCAAGGATCGGATCTTTGCGATCCGACGTTCGGCTGGATTTGATCGTCATGCCGATGCGATCCAGCGGCGCCATGGCTCCAGGCGGGCTGGTCTGCCGGCGTCTACCCGACGCCGATCTCGTGGCCGCAGCAGTGATCCCTCCATACAGCAGCTGGCGTTCGACCTCTAGCTGCGCTTCAGCAGCAGTCGGCGAATGACACGCTGGGCAATATCGCCATATCCCATCTCTCCGGAAAGGATCTGGGCGATCCTTCTTGGAGCCGTCGGTCGTTTGACTCCCAGTTGATAGCCCACACCGGGGAAGCGGTAGAACACCTGTGCGATCCGGCGACCCCAGGCCATTGAATCGCCCCAGCGTTGTCGCATTGCCGTGGAGTAGCCCTGAAGGGATTGTTCTTCGCCGTTCAGCCAGCGGTGCAGGTGCTGGGCTGCTTCGCAGCCGCTCATCAGTGCGGGGCGTAATCCTTCTGCGAGGAAGGGATCGCATAGAGATGCGGCATCGCCCACGGCCACCACCCCGTCGGCATGAAGCGCGCTGTGCCCGTTCCAAACCCTCAGATTGGCCTGCTGCCGAAGACCTGCATCGGCGGCAAAGCCGAGATCAGGCAGCAGTGCGTTCAGAATTGTCTCCGAATCGGTGACGTCATGACCGATGAAGGTGCCCACGCCAACATTGATGCCATCGGCCAGCGGGAAAGCCCAGGCAAAACCGTGGTGCACAAGGCCGAATTCGAAACGTGCTGTTCCAGGCGCGAGCGTTCCGAGACCGTCCAGACGAACGGACAGTGTGCTCGCCATGTGCAAGGAGCGTGGACCAATGCCGACCTGTTGCGGCCAGGGGGACCCTGAACCATCGGCGATCACCACGGCTTTGGCCTTGACTGGTTTTCCTTGTTCGCTTGTGAGCCTCCAGCCCTGACCGGTGCGCTCGAGTGCCGTCACACGGAATGGTCGCTGAACGCTGGCACCGGCACTGACAGCCTGATCCAGTAACAAGCGATCCAGATGCTCCCGTCTGACAATCCAGAACGGTGCTTCCCCAGGAAGCTCGGCAACAACAGGATCCTCCAGGCACCAGCTGAAGTCGACTTGGCTGATCACATCATCAACCGCAGGGCTGAGGTCGAAGGGAAACCAGTTCTGAACAGAGGACGCCATCCCTCCTCCGCAGGGCTTGATCTGTGCCCCGGTCTCTGCTTCGCAAATGGTGACTGAGTGTCCTGCGTTGGCAAGGTGGAAAGCAGCTGAAGTGCCGGCAGCTCCGGCACCGATTACGGCAACGTCGGTTTCAATCACATCTTGAGGATGTCGGAAAAAACTGAAGAGTTTCTCCGCACAAAGCTCGTTCATCCTGATACTTCAAGCCTAAGGAGGGAGCCTTGGCCTGGAGAAAAGTCGGATTGCAGCCCTGCGCAGAGATATATTTATACCATGCATATGTGGCGTTGTAGAAATGCTTAGAAGTAATGGCATTCTCAAAATGAGGCTTGCTTTGAGATGGTAAGTTGAGTGTTATGAAGTGATTGGAGGGCTTCGATTTCCAGTGGCCTTGAAATAAAGGGCCCAGCCTTTCTGGTCAGATCGCTTTTAGGAAATTGATCTGCTTTGCCGGATTATTGCTGAATTGATCTATCTGAAGGTGATGAGTTCGTGCCTGTCAGTGCGTGGAAAGTAATTCATTAAGTCGGATTGCCCTGGCTTTGCTTTGTTGACGCGTTTTAAACCTTGCGAAATTTAAGTTCCCGCCAGTTGCTGTTGTTCGTTTTCGTAGGTCTTCTTTTGGCGGCCATATCTCATGGGCTGATTGAAATTCTTACGATGGCTCGTGCCCATTGGAGCCAGCCAACCCTCTTCGGAGATAGTTTCGATAGCTTCGTTTCTCGCGGCTCGGGGCAGCCTCTTGCTCAGTGGATCATTCACCAGCACAACGAGCACCGTATGGTGTTTGCCAAGGCCAGTAGCCTTTGGGAGACAACGCTCTTCAATCTTCTGCCAGGCCAGAGCAACCTGTTTCAGAACCTAGCCTTAATCCTTGCTTGCGCCGGGTTATGGAGTTGGCTTTGCATTCGCTTCCTGAGGAACCGTGGCTTACAACTATTGACATCCCTTGCTGGATTTCTGTTGTTGCTCAATCCCTGGCAGTATGAAAATCTGAGTTGGGAATTTCAGCCACCATGGTTCTTCATTAATGTCTTGGTATTAGCTGCAGCACTTCTGCTCAGTGTCCCTGGTCTTGGGGTTATTGGTTTAGTCCTTGCGCTGATATTGCCTTGGATTGCCCTAGCGAGTAGTGGCCAGGGCCTGGCCGTTGCCCTGGCATTTGCAATGTGCGCATGGTTGCATAGCCGTCAGTTAGGGCTGCTGGTCAGTGGCTCCAGTCTGGCGGCAGCAATGACATGCTTCATGGTGTTGCCATACAGCAAGCCTCATAGTCATCCAGAGTTCACATTCAACCTTCTTTACTTTTTGCGAGCTTTGAGTGGAGGCTTTTGGCAAGGATTAGGAATGCTTTGTTTTGTTGTAGCCATAGTTCTTCTCGCTCGGCGTCGCCCAATCCCAAAAAGATATTGGCCTTCGCTGTTAATGCCTGGGCTGTTCAGTCTGCTTTTTGTCAGCATGATTACCCTGTCCAGGGCGGGGTTCGGCCTCGAGCAGGCCTTTGCCTCTCGCTACACCAGTCACAGCATGATGCTCGGTCTCTCGGCTCTTTTGGCCTTTGCCGTGGTCGAAGATCGGAATCGACTTCGGCCGATGTCTTTTCTTGGGGCGTTTCTTGCTCTGATTGCAACAGTAGGTTCGTTTCCGCAAAATTTACAAGCAGAAGGCCTCACGTATCCTGAAGCTTGGGCAAAATCACGTCGTTGGGCCGAGGAAAAACGAGACAGATTTGCTTGTCATGCTGAGCAAGCTGCCCTCAAAAACAAGGGCATAAATCTTTTGAAGCCGTGCAAAAAGATCCATCCGCGACAACAAATCGTCGATGATTACTTTGAAGGAGCTTTAAGCGTTCAGCCGACAGGGTGGCACAGAGAGTTGTTAGAAACATCTTCGCAGATTTCCATTGTGTCTTTAAATAGTCAAGATATTCAGTATCTGCTTGATCAGCCTGCGCTGTCTGATAAGTCAATTCGACTGCGAGGATGGGCCTTTCTGAAGCCAGATCCAAGCAGTAGTCTCTATCTCATCGTTCATTATGGCGATTCTTCTCTTCTCGGGCAAAAGATCAACCTCGCCCGCAAAGATTTCAGCGAAGCGTATGCTCAGCGTGATGAAGATTTCGGATTTGATGTTGAAGCGCCTCTTTTCTTTGAAGGGAAAAGAATCCAGTCTGTGTCAATTGCGGGACTTGGCGCAACTGTGAAAGTCTGGAGCCATGTTGACGGCAAATGAATTTAAAGAGTTGAATAATGAACGCCTGTGTGTTCCTAGGCTCTGCTGGATCAAACCTTGAGGATGTCGGCCTCCTTATCGGCCAAGTGCTTCTCCAGCTGCGCGATGAACTTGTCGAGGGTTTTCTGGATGCTCTCCTGTTCGTCGCGGCTCTGATCTTCGGAAAAATCTCCTTCCTTCTCTTGTTTTTTGATTTTGTCGATGGCGTCGCGGCGGATGTTGCGCAGAGCCACCTTTCCTTCCTCGGCGTATTTAGAGGCGAGTTTGCAGAATTCCTTGCGTCGCTCTTCGGTGAGTGGTGGCACGTTGATTCGGATGATCTTGCCGTCGTTGTTGGGGGTGAAGCCCAGCTCACTCATGGCGATGGCCTTTTCGATCCCTGCAAGCGAGCTGATGTCGAAAGGCTGGATCTGAATCGTCTGTGAGTCTGGCGTTGTGAGTGTGGCCAACGATTTGAGAGGGGTGTCGGCGCCGTAGTACTCCACCGAGATGCGATCGAGCAGAGATGAGTTGGCCCGTCCTGTGCGGATGGTGTTGAACATGCGCTGGGTGGATTCCACCGACTTCTGCATGCTGGCTTCGAGGTCTTGCTTCGACATAACGATTGTCAGTTGTTGATCCGGGAACCGATCGGCTCTCCAGCCACGGCTTTGCCGATGTTGCCAGGTTCAAACAGATTGAAAACAACAATCGGAATGTTGTTGTCTTTGCAAAGGGCAATGGCAGTGCTGTCCATCACGGCTAGCTCACCACTCAGAACCTGTTGATAGCTGAGATGTTCCTGCTTCACGGCATCGGCGTGCATGGCCGGATCCTTGTCATAGACCCCGTCCACCTTGGTGGCTTTGAACACCACATCCGCATTGATTTCGGCTGCCCGAAGGGCTGCGGTGGTGTCGGTGGTGAAGAAGGGGTTGCCGCAACCGGCGCCGAACACCACCACCCGGCCTTTCTCGAGATGGCGGATGGCTTTGCGGCGGATGTAGGGCTCCGCCACTTCCTGCATGGCGATGGCTGTCTGCACCCGTGTCGGTACACCTGCGCGTTCGAGGCCGTCCTGGAGAGTGATCGCGTTCATCACAGTCGCCAGCATGCCCACGTAATCCGCTGTGGCTCGATCCATTCCGGCGGCTGATCCTTTCAGCCCACGAAAAATGTTTCCACCACCCACGACAATCGCCAGCTGAGTGCCGCCGGCGATCACCTTGGCAACGTCTTCTGCGATGGACTGCACGATGGCTGGATCGATTCCGTAGCCCTGGTCTCCCATCAGCGCCTCTCCGCTGAGTTTCAGGAGTGCACGCGCGTAGGCCATTCATCCACCTGATCCAATTGACAGTAGCAAGCAGGATCAGACGTTCCCGCCACTGGCGGGCAAGGGCTGGAACCGCTTGAATGGGGAAACGTCAAATCCTTCATGTCTGACGAGATCGGTGGGCGCAGTTCGGTGATGGCACGCCTCACTCTCTCCGCTTTGGATCGTGCGAGTCAGGATCCGTCGTGCTGGCGTGACCCTGTTGTTCACCGTGCCCTGCTGGTCAGCGGTCTGTCGGTTCTAACCGTTGCATCCAGTTTGATCAGACGCGATCTGGCTGAGGATTGAGGTTTCAGTATTCAATGCCGGCCTGAGCTTTCACCCCCTGTTCTCTGAACGGGTGTTTGTTCAAGGTCATTTCCGTGACCAGATCGGCAGCGTCAATCAGTGCTGCCGGTGCACCGCGACCGGTCACGGCAACGTGGCAAAGTTCAGGCCTCTCCCTGAGCCCGGTGATCACCGTTTCCGGGTCGATGTAGCCCAGCTTGATGGCCACGTTGAGCTCGTCCAGCAGAACCAGCTTGATCGTGTTGTCTCGCAGGTAGCCCAGTGCGGTTTGCCAGGCCTCCATCACCAGTTGCTGATCACGTTGTCGGTCCTGGGTTTCCCAGGTGAACCCCTCTCCCAGGGCATGCCAGCAAATCTGGTCACCGAAGGCCTTCAGGGCTCTGGCTTCACCCGGCTCCCAGCCACCCTTGATGAATTGCACAACGGCCACGCGTTCGCCGTGGCCGAGGGTGCGAAGCACGAGCCCAAGCCCCGCCGTGGTTTTGCCCTTGCCGTGCCCGGTGAAGACCAGGATCAGTGCTTTCTCCTGATTGCGCTCTTCGACCCGTTGGCGTTGCACCTGCTGGCGTCGTTCCATTCGCTTTCGATAACCAGCATCGTCCTGCTCTGGTGCAAGGTTGCCTCCCATGCCGAGCTCCGCTGCCGTTTGATCGAGATTGCTGTTGCTCATGAAGAAGGTGCTTCGATGCTGGGGCGCGCAGCGGTGATTCGCTGCAGGGCCCGCCCTGCCAGCAGCTCCTGCCTCACGGCTGTGAAACCGAGCTGCTGCAGCTGAGATGGCAGGTCGTCCTCCAGCATGGACGTGGCCGTATCGGTTTCAAACAAGGCGCAGAACAGTTGTTGCGGCAGTCGCAGCCACGGCCCGGCGGGGTGCAGGTCCACAATCACCAACCAACCCCCCGGTTTCAGCAGGCGCAGGCTCTGACGCAGCACCAGCTCCCGCTCGCGGCGAGGAAATTCATGCAGGGCAACGCTCAGCTGAACGGCGCGGAAGCTTGCGTCCTGCAGCGGTGGTTCTTCGGCCAATCCCTCCACCAGAGTGAGGTCTGGGTGTCGTCGAGCGGCCAGGGCCAGAGCAAGGGGAGAGAGATCCAGCCCCGTGACATGAAAGCCTGCGGCAATCCAGGGTGCTGCGGCCTCGCCGCTGCCGCAACAAAGATCCAGCACAGGGGCACCGGGCTTCAGCCTGGACTGCAGGGCCTCCAGTCCCAGACCGCGCAGTTTCTCGACGCCCCCAACGCTCAGGGATGAGACCGCCGTGACCGTGTCGTAGATCCAGCGGTAGCGGTAGGCCAGGGGCCGCAAAAACGACGTCATCAGCGTTGATGTCGGATGTGATGGCTTGGGTGATCCGAGGCGGTCATCCTGACGCTGCTCGACCGGACTCTGCCGAATCGAACGCCGGCCGGCAGCCGAGCCAAGGTTCTCTGATCAAGCGTGTTGCCTTGCCAGGGCCGCATCCACAGCCTGCTGCTGATCGCGTCGGGTGATCCAGTGGTGATAAGTGCGGGTGTGAATGGCCACGGAATGCCCCATCATTCTGGCTGAAACCGTGTCAGGAAGGCCGATATGGATGGTTCTCACTGCCCAGGCATGGCGGAGGTCATAGGGGGTGAGAGGCAGGTCGTAGCGGCGAAATTGCTCAGTGACCCGTCGTCCCACCTGTTGCAGGGTTGTGGTTCTCAGATCGGTGCTGATGACCGGCAGTGCATTCGGTTCCCTTCCAAGCCTGAGAAGGTCAAACCGCTCAACCCATTCCGGGTTGAAAGGCCACACTTGATGTTCTCCGGTCTTTGTCGTGGGCAGGACCCGGATCACACGATCTCCCGCCTCGCTCAGCGCGGACAGATCGCTGAAAAACACTTCATGGTTACGAAGGCCATAGGTGGCCATCAGGCCGTAGGCCAGTCTCCAGCCTGGATTGGGGATGCGCAGGATGCTCTCGAGAATCAGCTGATCGCTGGGCAGCTGGCGGAATCGGGCCCGATGCAAGCCATAGCCTGCTGCTTCGGCTCGCCAGTTTTCGGGAAGGTCAAGTTCCACATGCCTGGCAAGGCCGCCAAGGGCGGTGCTGCATTGCTGACGACTGCGGCTTCCATCGGGGTAGCTGCGCAGGGTCCGCAGCAGCAGCTCTGCATTGACTGAACCCGTTGCTTCGCCGGCCAGTGTGCGCAACCGACGCAGGTAGGGGTTGTAGGCACCTGTCCAGGTGGTTCGACTGCCTGAGGGGGAACGGCGCCGTCGTGGATCAGCAAAAAAGGCTTGCTCGAAGCTCAGCAGTTGTCGCTCCAGGAGGGCGGGGGCTTTCTCTGCTGAGCCGGATGAGGTTGTTGGCCCCTTGATCCATTGCTCCCATCGGAATTGGTCACGTTTGAGTTGGGACCCGATCACCCGGGCGATCTGCTCGGCCTCGCGCAACCCATCCGTGTTGTTCTCGAGGCCGAGGCTGAGACGTTGCACCGATCGCTGGCCTGGCTTCTCGCGCCCAGGTAACAAGCCACGCAGATTTAACCGGCGACCGCGACATTCGATACGAAGGCCGATGCCGATCGACGCCAGCTCCGCATTCGAATTTCGCCTGATGTCTTCAAGCTCCTCGCTGCGAGTCATCCTTTCCTTCAGGACATCGTCAAGATGCCGTTAACGCGGGTTAATCTCAACCCTGCAATCGTTGACAGACATGGCTCGGGTCGGTGTCGTACTGCTCAATCTGGGTGGACCTGAGCGGATTCAGGACGTAGGTCCTTTCCTTTTCAATCTTTTCGCCGATCCGGAAATCATTCGGCTGCCGATTCCTGCTCTGCAGAAACCTCTGGCCTGGCTGATCAGCACCCTGCGCAGCGGTAAGTCGCAGAGCGCCTACCGGTCCATCGGTGGAGGATCTCCGCTGCGGCGGATCACCGAGCAGCAGGCTCGAGAGCTGCAAAGTGTGCTGCGTCAACGCGGGATCGAGGCCACCAGCTACGTGGCCATGCGCTACTGGCATCCCTTCACAGAGTCTGCCGTCGCGGACATCAAGGCGGACGGCATGGACCAGGTGGTTGTGCTGCCGCTCTACCCGCACTTCTCAATCAGCACCAGTGGATCGAGTTTCCGTGAGCTTCAGCGGCTGCGTCAGGGTGACGGCATCTTCGAGAAGCTGCCGATCCGCTGCATCCGCAGCTGGTTTGATCACCCGGGTTACGTCACAGCGATGGCTGAGCTGATCGCGGAGGAAGTCCGCAACAGCGATGACCCCCATCAAGCCCACGTGTTCTTCAGTGCCCATGGTGTGCCGAAGAGTTACGTCGAGGAGGCAGGCGATCCCTACCAACAGGAAATCGAGGCCTGCACAGGCCTGATCATGAAGAAACTTGAGGAGCTGCTGGGCTATGGCAATCCCCATACCCTCGCTTATCAGAGCCGCGTGGGTCCGGTTGAGTGGCTCAAGCCCTACACCGAAGAGGCGCTGGAGGAGCTTGGCAAAGCCAAGACCAACGATCTGGTTGTGGTTCCCATCAGTTTCGTGAGCGAGCACATCGAAACACTTGAGGAGATTGACATCGAATACCGAGAACTCGCCACAGAGTCCGGTGTGGTCAATTTCCGGCGCGTGAGGGCACTCGATACCTATCCCCCCTTCATCGAGGGACTCGCTGATCTGGTGGTGACCAGCCTTGAGGGCCCAGAAGTCAGCCTCGATGCGGCGGCGGCGCTTCCAACCAAGGTGAAGCTCTACCCACAGGAGAAATGGGAGTGGGGCTGGAACAACAGCTCCGAGGTCTGGAATGGACGTCTGGCCATGCTTGGCTTCTCTGCGTTTCTGCTTGAAATCATCAGCGGCCAGGGGCCGCTGCATGCACTCGGACTGCTCTGAGATCCGGCAAACCGACAGGCCGGCCCTTAATCTTGAGGGTCAGTTCCCCGTGAAGACACAGTGACGCTGATCTCCGCTCCCACGGCCGGCACAGCGTCCAGCAGTGATGGCAGTCGCCGGATGAGCGGAGCCCAGGCCTTGATGGATGCCCTGCGCCGTCATGGGGTGGACACGATTTTCGGCTATCCAGGCGGCGCCATTCTTCCGATCTATGACGCCCTGCATGTGGCGGAGAGCGAGGGTTGGTTGCGTCACTTCCTCGTGCGCCACGAGCAGGGCGGAACCCATGCCGCTGATGCCTATGCGCGAGCGACAGGCCGTGTGGGCGTTTGCTTCGGCACGTCCGGCCCTGGGGCCACCAACCTGGTGACGGGCATTGCCACCGCCCAGATGGATTCCGTTCCCATGGTGGTGATCACCGGCCAGGTTCCCAGGACGGCGATCGGAACCGATGCCTTTCAGGAGACAGACATCTTCGGCATCACCTTGCCGATCGTGAAGCACTCATGGGTTGTGCGAAACCCCGCAGATCTCGCCTCGGTGGTTGCGCAGGCCTTTCACATCGCTGCTTCGGGTCGGCCCGGTCCCGTTCTGATTGACATCCCCAAGGATGTTGGTCAGGAGGAGTTTGATTACATTCCTGTTGAACCAGGAACCGTCATCCCGGCAGGGTTCGGCTCCACCCCTGCACCTGATGCTGCGTCGATCGAGGCAGCGCTCGATCTGATCGCCGATGCCCAGCGCCCTCTGCTTTATGTGGGGGGTGGCGCGATCGCTGCATCCGCTCACGACAGCATTGCTGTGCTTGCTGAGCGCTACCAGATTCCCGTCACCACAACGCTGATGGGTAAGGGCGCCTTCGATGAGAACCATCCGCTTGCGCTCGGCATGCTCGGTATGCATGGCACGGCTTATGCCAACTTTGCAGTCACCGATTGCGATTTGCTGATTGCCGTCGGGGCTCGCTTTGACGATCGGGTGACGGGCAAGCTCGATACGTTCGCCCCGCGCGCCCGAGTGATTCATTTTGAGATCGATCCTGCTGAGATTGGCAAGAACAGGCGCCCCGATGTCGCCGTTCTCGGGGATGTCGGCACCAGTCTTGCCGCACTGGTGGATCTGAGTCTGCGCCGTTCCCCTGAACCGCGAACCGCCGTCTGGCTGGAGAGGATCTGCGAATGGAAACAGCGTTATCCCCTCGCTATCCCGCCGCAGGAAGGGCCCATCTACCCCCAGGAGGTGCTGATGGCTGTCCGCGATCTGGCCCCTGGAGCCATCGTCACCACCGATGTCGGACAGCATCAGATGTGGGCTGCTCAGTACCTGCGCAATGGCCCACGCGCCTGGATCAGCAGCGCTGGATTGGGAACCATGGGTTTCGGGATGCCTGCTGCCCTTGGTGCCCAGGTTGCCTGCCCAGATCGTCAGGTGATTTGCATCGCCGGTGACGCCAGTGTGCTGATGAATATCCAGGAGCTGGGCACCCTTGCTCAATACAGGCTTCCCGTGAAGGTGGTGATCGTGAACAATCACTGGCAGGGGATGGTTCGTCAGTGGCAGGAAAGTTTCTATGAAGAGCGTTATTCCGCCTCTGACATGCTTGGCGGCATGCCGGATTTCGAGGCTCTGGCCAGGGCGTTTGGTGTGGAGGGCGTGAAGATCGTTGAGCGCAGTGATCTTCATACCCGTCTTGCAGAGGCGTTTGCCTCAAAGCATCCAACCCTGGTGGATGTCCACGTTCGCCGTGGTGAGAACTGCTATCCGATGGTTCCACCCGGTTGCAGCAATGCCCAGATGGTGGGTCTGCCGGCCCATCCAGAGCTGGCTTTCCAGGACTCCGGAAGCACTTCTGCCGACCCCGGAGGCCTGTGAAAGTCGGCGTTCTCATCGCAGTTGCTCTCAGTCTGACGCTGCTGTTTGTTCTCCCTGCCCAGGCTTTGGCTGCTGAGGTGCTGCAGGTGCGCTCGGCAACGCTGCTTCAGGTTGGTGATCGCAATCGTAACTACAGCGTCCAGTTGGCCTGCGTGCAGGTGGCACCTGAGGATGAACAGCAAGCCCAGGATTGGATGCGTCGTGAGCTTCCCCGTCGCCGAAGGGTCAACCTGCGGCCGGAGGGCAGTTCAGACGGTGTTCTGCTGGCAAGGGTCACTCCGATCGGCGATGAGCTCGATCTGGGAACTGCGCTGGTGCGTGAAGGCCTGGCTGAGCTCACCTGTCCTGGAGCTTGAGATGGCCCGCAACCGCATTGCTTCGGGGATTGTCATGGTGCCTTGTGTGCTTTTGGGTTCAGCATTTCTGAGCACCGCCATCTGGGGCGAAGCGGCCTCGACCAATCGTTCGCTTGCGATCGGAATTGGCAGCCTGCTGCTGATCGCTGGACTGCTTTCACTGGCGATCCCTGGTGGCAGCCCAGAAGCGGAACTCAAGGACGACTGATCTCCGCTCGGTAGGGTTTGAAAAGGGGGCAGAAAAGGAGACAGCTCGTGCTGCGTCTGAGCGAGCTTCGACTGGAGCTGGACCACACAGAAGACGACCTTGAGCAGGCTGTTCTGCGTCGTCTGCGAGTGCCTCGGGAGCAGCTCATCTCCCACCAGCTGGTCAAGCAGAGTATCGATGCCCGTCGTCGGGATCGAATCCGCATCATCTACAGCGTGGATGTTCAGGTGCGGGGGGAGAAGGCGCTGCTGCGTCGACGTTCGGCTGATCGGCGCATTCGTCTCAGTCCTGATGAGTCCTACCGATACGTTGCCCGCGCTCCATCCATTCCCGGGGAGTCTTCATGGGTGCGGCCTGTTGTGATCGGGGCAGGGCCCTGTGGTTACTTCGCGGCACTGCTTTTGGCACAAATGGGATTCCGCCCACTGCTGCTGGAGCGCGGACAGGCGGTGAAGCAGCGAAGCCGTGACACCTTCGGATTCTGGCGTCGTCAATCGCCGTTCAAGCCCGAATCCAATGTGCAGTTCGGCGAAGGGGGAGCAGGAACCTTTTCCGATGGCAAGCTCTACAGCCAGGTGAGTGATCCCGTTCATTACGGCCGGAAAGTGCTGGAAGAGCTGGTGAATTGCGGTGCCAACCGCGACATCCTCACCCGCCATCGCCCCCACATCGGCACCTTCAAGCTGGCGACCGTGGTCAGGGGGTTGCGCGCTCGGATTGAGTCCCTCGGCGGTGAGGTTCGCTTCGGAACTCGCGTGGAGCAGCTTCTGCTGGAGCCTGCCTGCGCCGGTGACGGCAAACCGCTGCGGATCACCGGTCTGCAACTGTCAGATGGGAGTCGTCTCGATTGCAGTCAGGTGGTTCTGGCTCCAGGACATTCGGCAAGGGACACCTTCGCGATGCTGGATCGGACTGGTGTCGCCATGGAGCGGAAGCCTTTTGCGATTGGTCTTCGCATCGAGCATCCGCAAGTGCTGATCGACCACGCCCGCTGGGGAGATGCCGCTGGCCACCCGTTGCTCGGAGCCGCTGAATACAAGCTGGTGCACCATGCGGCCAATGGCCGCTGCGTTTACAGCTTCTGCATGTGTCCGGGGGGATTTGTGGTGGGTGCGACCTCTGAACCCGGTCGTGTCGTCACCAATGGCATGAGTCAGCACTCCCGCAACGAACGCAATGCCAACAGCGGCCTGGTGATCCCTGTTTCCGAATCAGACCTGGAGGCTCATGAGCGCTGGCCGGGGGATCCACTCGCTGGACTGGCTTTCCAGCGTGAACTCGAATCGCTCGCGTTCCACCTCGGCGGTGACGACTACAGCGCGCCGGTGCAGCGACAGGAAGACTTTGTGGCAGGACGACCCTCCACCTCCCTGGGATCGGTCAGTCCCTCTTACCAACCTGGTGTCCAGCCCTCTGACCTTGCTGAACTTCTGCCGCAACCGATGGTGGAGGCCCTGAGGGAGGCTCTGCCGGCGTTCAGCAAGAAGCTTTCCGGCTATGACCATCCCGATGCCGTGCTCACCGGGGTTGAGACCCGGACCTCCTCGCCGCTGCGCATTCCGCGGGATGAACGCTTGGAATCAATCAATGTGCTCGGCCTCACCCCTGCCGGCGAGGGGGCCGGATATGCAGGCGGGATTCTTTCCGCAGCGATCGATGGCATCCGTGCTGCGGAAGCGGTGGCCTTGCGTTTGCTTGCACAACATTCGAACGGATGCCTGCGTTGATCAGAGCGTTGCCTGACCCACGATTCCACTCCACTGAACCGCTTTCACCTGATCACGACGCCAGGAGTGAAACAGGCTGGGTTCAGCAATGGTGCACAGCGGGCATGTGCTGACCCTGGCGCCGTTAATTCCCTCCGATTCCAGCTGCTGTACGGCGGCTTGTCGGATATCCAGACGGCAGCGCCCCTGCTCCGGATCAGCCTGAATCACCTTTTGCCTCTGCAGCTCTTCCAGTGAGCGGGGATGGTCTGCCAGGGCTTGTCCCACTTGAAGGGCCACTGATTCTTCGACCTGATAGCGCTCTCCGCTGACAGCAGGCCCGAGGGCGACGATCAGCTGTTCTCTTTGGGCGCCACGTTGCTCGAGCCTGGCAATCGCTGCGGGCAGGATGCGGCTGGCCACGCCGCGCCAGCCGGCATGGCATGCGGCAACGTGGCCGCTTTCCGGATCGGCAAGCAGAACAGGGGTGCAGTCGGCCCCGCAAACCCAAAGGCTCTGCCCTCCGCGGTCGCTCACCAGGCCGTCGGCATCGGGCCATGGTGTTGAAGAGGCAGCAGAGGCCTCGAGAACGAGATTGCCGTGGACCTGCTGAGGACGGTGAACGGAGACACCGCATGACAGGTAGCCAGCCAGTTCATCGGGTCCACGTCCATGCCAGAGGCGGGTGAAGAATCCATGCTCAAACCCAGCCTCCTGCAGATGATCCGCTGTGAGGTAGTAACCGCCGTAACACCCCACCCAGGTCCAGCCTGGCAGCGTGTTGAAGCGGCTGTCGGGTTGAGCGAAAGGATCATCCCGTTGATGGCCTGGGTCAGCTTCCTGAGCGGAGCTCATGGTTGCGGTTGATCTCTCAGCATCCAGAAGCCTTCGAATCGTTCACTGTCTGGAGCACTCTGCACAGCGATGAACTGCAGGCCATGCAGGTTCAGGCACGACGCTTCCAAGGCTGCTGAGATCTGTTCAGCCTCCTGCTGACTCAAATCACTCACCAGCCAGGAGTCGTCCTGGCCTGCATCAAGAATCAGCTGGAGAGAGCTCACGCGTAGCCGTACGGGTTCGAGCCCCCCCAGCCACCCCGCGAGGGCCAGGGCTCTGGTGCGACTGAATAGACGCAGGCCGGGGACCTGAAGATCCGCCTCGAGAGAGGGGGGGACCGGGATCAGGCCGTTGAAGCCCAGAGGCCAGTCGTGCGCATCCTTCAGGCTGCCAACCGGAAGGCCGGCCCAGGTCCAGGCGTCGCCGCGGACGGCTTCCGGAAGGGGCAAGGGTGGGGTCTCGACAGGAGAAGGCGGCAGAGCGAGGGGGCCTGCCATGAAGCCCTCCTCCTGCGGGTACACCGTCCGCTCCCGTTCATCCAGCCAGTCGAGCAGGGCATAGGTGCGCCTGCTGGAGACCACCTCCAGGAGTAGCTCCGCGGCGGCCCGCTGAACCATCGTTCTCATGGCACTGCGCCAGGCTCGCAGTCTCTGGGGTGGCTTCCAGCCCTGCTCTTCAGCCTCTGCCAGAGCTTCGCGCAGGGCCGCGGCCAGCCAGGTGGAATTCACTTGGCTCGCCGGACAGAGCTTGGAGAAGCGAAAGCATTCGTCCGTGTTGATCTCCGGAGTGCTGATGATCAGCAGCTCCCAGCGCTTTTTTCCGTCTTTTTCCAGGATGGGCCTGGAATAAAAATCAAGCTCCCAGTCGGCCTGACGATGGATTCGGGACTGGGAGCCGGCGTCACCGGCAGACATGGAAGCGGTGATCATCCAGCTGACTGTTCCTGCTGCCTGAGGACGTTACGGGCTCTGTTGGCTCGATCGGTGGCCTCCGCCATGACGGTGTCCTTGTCCACCAGAAGCTCCCCTGGCTGGCCTTCCAGCAGGGCGGTGTTGAGCCCGATCCGGCCTCGACCCGGATCCAGTTCGGTGATCAGAGCCTTCACGGTGTCGCCCTGTCCGAAGACTTCGCGCATGGAGCGGAGACTGCCGCCGGTGATCACCGACTGGTGGAGCAATCCACTGACGCCTCCCAGATCGATGAACAGTCCATAGGGCTTGATCGACGCCACTTGACCTTCGACCAACTGCCCCACCTCAAGTTCGGAGAAACGGGCTGCCGTTGCAGCGCGCTTTTCGGAAAGGACCAGTTTGCGGGTCTCGGAGTTGACCTCAAGGAAAGCGACGCCGAGTGTCTTGCCCACGAGTGCTTCGTGGTTTTCGCCCTCCTGAAGTTGAGATCGGGGAATAAAACCCCTCAACCCCTCGAGATCGCAGGTGACACCGCCTCGGTTGAATCCGGTGATCTTGATCTGAACGACCTTGCCTTCCTTGGCGAGCTGCTTGACCTTGTCCCAGCTCTTGCGAAGGGCCAGGGCACGGCAGCTGATGGTGACCATGCCATCGGCATTCTGTTCACGGGTGACCAGCACCTCAACTTCGAGACCTTTCGGGAAGCGTTCCTTGAGGTTTGTAATCACCCCCAGACCGCATTCGCTCTTCGGCATGAAGCCAGGAGCTTTGCCGCCGATATCGACATACACACCATCACTCTCCATGCCGATCACGGTGCCGGTGACGACCTCACCGGTGGTGCCAACAGGCTCATTGGCGTCGAGAGCAGCAAGAAATGCATCCTCATCGAAATCGAAATCGTCAACGCTGCGGCTCGCTGCAGCAGTCGTTTCGGAGGGTGCCTTGTTCTGCCGGCGTGCTGTGTCGGAGGGCCCAAGCAGGTCGGCCATGGTCATCCCGGCCAGATCATCGTCGTCGGGATCCCTGGAAGGAATCGATGACGTCTGCGGCCCTCTTGGAGGCGCCGGGGGGCTGGGAGCAAGGGACTGGCCCCCTTCGGCGGCGAGTGCGGCCTGCTCGAGCTGCGCTGCACGTTCGGCCGCGGCATTGGCCGCTGCACGGGCTTCCTCCGCTTCCTTGCGCAGCCGATCCTGTTCCTCCCGCTTGCTGATATGCATCACCTGCAGCGGTTTTCGCGGTGGCTGCGCCGAAGCTGCAGCACCTTTGCCACCATCCAATCGGGAATTCTGACGTTCTGTTCCGGCCATGGGACCCATCGTCCTTGGCAGGACAGTCTGACAGCAGGAGGTTGATTCAGGATGAGCGGCGATGGTGGACAAAACTCCAGGCGTCTGGAGTGCATGCACTGGCCCGAGGCTGCGCTGGCTCTGAAGCGGAGCGGATCAACGCTTGTCTGGCCATTTGGTGCTTTCGAGCAGCACGGTCCACAGCTTCCCCTCCTCACTGACGCGCTGTTTGCGGAATGCATCCTTGATCGCGTTCTGGAAGGGCTTCCTGATGAGATGCCGATCTGGGCTTTGCCCACTCAGAAGATCGGGCTGTCACCTGAACATCGCGGCTTTCCAGGAACACTCAGCCTCAGCGCTGAACTGCTGATTCGCCTCGTGAAAGAAGTTGGCAAGCAGCTCGCGCAGCAGGGTGTGCAGCGCTTGGTGTTGTTCAACGCCCATGGTGGTCAGATCGGTCTTCTGCAGACGGCTGCCCGTGAACTGGCGGTGGAAACCCCTTCCATGGCCGTTCTTCCTTGCTTCCTCTGGAGCGGAGTTCCAGAACTCCCAACCCTTGTGCCAGCTGATGAGCTTGTGCATGGATTGCATGCGGGGCTGGCCGAGACGAGCTTGATGTTGGCGCTTGAGCCCTCTCTGGTCGGAGAACAGAGGCCTCTCGATGGTGACCATGTCAGCGAGAAGGTGGCAGCCACTCCTCCTGAAGGATGGAGTCTTGAAGGTCCAGCACCTCTCGCCTGGTTTACCGCCGACCTCAGTCAATCCGGTGTCGTCGGGGACAGCCGCGGTGCGGATGCGAGGCTCGGAAATCAGCTGGAGACTGCGCTTGTGGCCCACTGGCGTCGACTTTTCGACAGCCTGATGACATCCAGCTGGCCACCGGCTGGAGACCGCCGACGTATCTGAACTCCATCAATCGAACATCCAATCTCGGTTGCACTGGTTACAGTCACCGACGTTGACCGTTACGGAAAGATCCATGCCGACCCCCGTCAGCCCAGAGGTCGCCGTCCTTGATGAGCGGGATGCATCGGCACAGCAATTGCCTGACTTCACCACTGAGGCCTACAAGGACGCCTACAGCCGCATCAACGCGATCGTGATCGAGGGAGAGCAGGAGGCATACGACAACTACATGTCCCTGGGCACCATGATCCCCGAGCATGCTGATGAACTGGCTCGGCTGGCCAAGATGGAAATGAAGCACATGAAGGGCTTCACTTCCTGCGGCCGCAACCTGGGTGTTGAGGCGGATCTTCCTTTCGCCAAGGAATTTTTCGGCCCTCTGCACGGCAATTTCCAGACTGCCTTCAAGGAAGGCAAGGTGGTGACCTGTCTTCTGATCCAGGCACTGCTGATTGAAGCCTTTGCCATCTCCGCCTATCACATCTATATCCCTGTGGCAGACCCGTTCGCCCGCAGGATCACTGAAGGTGTTGTGAAGGATGAGTACACCCATCTGAACTACGGCCAAGAGTGGCTCAAGGCCAATTTCGAGGCCAGTAAGGAAGAGCTTTTTGCTGCTAACAAGGCGAATCTTCCTCTGATCCGTTCGATGCTTGATCAGGTTGCCGGCGATGCGGCTGTTCTTCAGATGGACAAAGAGGATCTGATCGAGGATTTCCTGATTGCTTACCAGGAAGCTCTCAGTGAGATCGGCTTCAACATGCGTGAAATCGCCCGGATGGCGGCAGCGGCCCTTTGAAATCTGAGTGAAACGAGCGATCCCGCTCGAGCATCAAGTTTCAGGTCCGGTTCAATCACAGGCACGTTTTCCAGCGAACGTGCCTTCATGGGATCATGAGTGATCAGCCTGTCCACAGGGTGAGGTTTAGTTCAATGCGTACACGTACGACCGTCAGCAGTACATGTTTGGTCTGATCGGGCACTCCACCAGCTTTGAGGCGGCAAGGCGCAAGGCTTCAGATCTCGGGTTCGATCACATCGCCGGTGGCGATCTTGATGTGTGGTGCAGCGCGCCACCTCAACTGGTGGAGAACGTTGAAGTCACGAGTGCCACCGGCAAAACCATCTCCGGTGCCTACATCGATTCATGCTTCGTGCCTGAAATGCTGAGCCGCTTCAAGACGGCGAGGCGCAAGGTGCTCAACGCCATGGAGCTTGCTCAGAAAAAGGGCATCAACATCACGGCTCTTGGCGGCTTCACTTCGATCATTTTCGAGAACTTCAACCTTCTCCAGCATCAGCATGTGCGCAGCACAACCCTGGAGTGGGAGCGGTTCACGACGGGCAACACCCATACGGCCTGGGTGATCAGTCGCCAGGTTGAAAACAACGCTCCTCTTCTGGGCATTGATCTGGCCAAGGCCAAGGTGGCTGTTGTTGGTGCAACCGGAGATATCGGCAGTGCTGTCTGCCGCTGGTTGTCCAACCGCACCGGGGTTGCTGAGCTGCTGCTTGTCGCCCGTCAGCAGCAGCCTCTCAAGGACCTCCAGGCTGAGTTGGGTGGCGGACGGGTGCTCACCCTTGAAGAGGCACTGCCTGAGGCTGATGTGGTGGTCTGGGTCGCGAGCATGCCGCGCACGCTGGAAATTGATTCAGCCTCGCTGCGCAAACCTTGTTTGATGATCGACGGGGGCTACCCCAAGAATCTCGATGCCAAGGTCGCCTGTGAAGGCGTTCATGTTCTGAAGGGGGGCATTGTTGAATTCGGCAGTGATATCGGTTGGACCATGATGGAAATCGCTGAGATGGAAAAACCTCAGCGCCAGATGTTCGCCTGCTTCGCTGAAGCGATGTTGCTTGAATTCGAGGAGTGTCACACCAACTTCAGCTGGGGCCGTAACAACATCACTCTGGAGAAGATGGATTTCATCGGCGCCGCCTCCGTTCGCCATGGGTTCTCCACGCTCAATCTCCAAGGACAGCCTCAGGCTGTCGTTGTCTGAAGTCTTTTTCACCTTCCTCCATGGCCCGTCGCCCTCTGCTTGATTTCGAGAAACCGCTGGTGGAGCTCGAACAGCAGATCGAGCAGATCCGTCAGCTAGCAAGAGACTCGGAGGTGGATGTCAGTCAGCAGCTTCTTCAGCTCGAAACCCTTGCTGCCCGTCGTCGGGATGAGATTTTTCGTTCCCTCAGCCCGGCTCAGAAAATTCAGGTCGCCCGTCATCCCCACCGACCAAGCACCCTCGATTTCATCCAGATGTTCTGTGATGACTGGGTTGAATTGCATGGTGACCGCCGTGGCAGTGATGATCAGGCCCTGATTGGTGGGATCGGGCGCCTCGGCGATCGATCGGTTCTTCTGATCGGGCATCAGAAGGGACGCGACACCAAGGAGAACGTGGCCCGGAATTTCGGTATGGCCACTCCAGGTGGCTATCGCAAGGCTCTGCGTCTGATGGAGCATGCCGACCGCTTCGGACTTCCGATCCTTGCCTTCATTGACACACCCGGTGCCTATGCCGGACTGCTGGCTGAGGAGCAGGGGCAAGGTGAAGCGATCGCCGTCAATCTGCGCGAGATGTTCAGCTTGCGGGTTCCCATCGTCGCCACGGTGATTGGCGAGGGCGGGTCAGGCGGTGCGCTCGGGATTGGCGTTGCCGACCGGTTGATCATGTTCGAGCACAGTGTCTACACCGTGGCGAGTCCTGAAGCTTGCGCTTCGATCCTCTGGCGTGATGCGGCGAAGGCTTCCGAAGCGGCGGCCGCGCTGCGCATCACCGGAAAGGATTTGCTCAGCCTTGGTGTGGTGGATGAAGTGCTTCCTGAGCCGGCCGGTGGTAACAACTGGGCTCCCCTCGAAGCCGGAGAAACGCTGAGGTCAGCCCTGAATCGTCATCTCGACGAGTTGCTGGCTCTATCTGTCGATGATCTGAGGGATCAGCGCTACAGGAAATTCAGGGCCATGGGGCGTTTCCTCGATTCCACCTCGCCGGAAAGCGACTTCGCTGCCTAGGGTGCTCCGGATTGCACGGATTTCTTGCCTTCCGTTCTGATCACCGGTGCATCTCGTGGAATTGGTCATGCCGCAGCCAAGGCTTTTGCCGAGGCGGGGTGGGATCTGCTCCTCGTTTCCCGCAGTGAGGCTGCTTTGCAGTCTCTCGAGTCTGAGCTGAGTGCCAGTGGGGTGCGTGTCGTCTATCAGGCGATCGATCTCACCGACTCATCCTCGATTGCTCCAGGGATTGATGCTCTGCTGAACCAGGGGCTCCGCCCCTCAGTGCTCATCAATAACGCCGGTGCTGCCTGGACCGGGGACTTGCTGGAGATGCCTCTGGATCGCTGGGATTGGTTGCTTCAACTCAACCTCACCAGCGTCTTTCAGGTGTGTTCCGCAGTTGTTCCCTCCATGAGACCAGCGGGTGGACTGGTGATCAACGTGAGCAGTCATGCGGCCAGAAACGCCTTTCCCGGTTGGGGGGCGTACTGCACCGTCAAGGCTGCTCTGGCGAGTTTCACTCGCTGCCTGGGTGAGGAAGAACGTGCTTATGGCATTCGTGCCTGCACGCTCACGCTTGGTGCGGTTGATACCTCCCTTTGGGACTCCCCGACCGTCGACAGCGACTTCGACCGACGTGCCATGCTGCCCGTCAATCAGGCCGCTGCCGCTCTTCTTCATCTAGCCCAGCAACCTGCCACGCAGGTTGTTGAGGATTTAACCCTCATGCCGGCTACAGGCGCTTTCTGAACTCTAAATAGAGATGACTTCTACACTTCCTACCCCCACTAACGGAAACAGCCCGGCTGCGCTCAGTGAGCTGAGTTCACACGCATCGCTCGGCAATGGCCGTGGTCAGTTCGGCATCGCTCACGCCAAGATTTCCGATGTGATCCGCGAACGTCTCCACGAGCATGGTGCGTCGTTCCTCGCGAACGACAACATCGCCGATCACATTCTTCCCGGGGAACTGGAGGAACTCCAGATGGAAGTGGCTGATCGTTTCCGCGATCTGCTCCACAGCCTGGTCATTGATATCGACAACGACCACAACACCGCTGAAACGGCAGAACGGGTCGCGAAAATGTATCTGCAGGAGGTCTTCAAGGGCCGCTATCACCAACAACCCAAGGTGGCCAGCTTCCCCAACGTGAAGCAGCTTGATGAGATCTACACGGTTGGGCCGCTGACGGTGCGTTCCGCCTGCTCCCACCACTTCGTTCCGATCATGGGGAACTGCTGGATCGGGATCAAGCCAGGCACGCGCGTGATCGGACTCTCCAAATTCACCCGCGTGGCGGACTGGGTTTTTTCACGACCTCATATCCAGGAGGAGGCCGTGATGATCCTCGCTGATGAAATTGAAAAACTGTGCGAGCCCAAGGGTCTCGGCATCATCATCAAGGCACAGCACTACTGCATGAAGTGGCGTGGTGTGAAGGAGCCTCAGACCAGTATGGTCAACTCCGTTGTTCGGGGCGACTTCCGTCATGACCCCAGCCTCAAGCAAGAGTTCTTTGAGCTTGTGCGTCAGCAGGAAGCTCTGCTGAGCAACTGATCCGCAGCGATTCGATTGATCGAGAGGGTGCGCAAGCAGCGCGTACCCCTCAGCTCAGTTGAGGATCGGACCGATCACATTGCTGCTGATCCGCTTGATGCTGCCATCTTGGTCGCGCACCACCAGCACGGCCATCAGTTGGTCCTGGCGATCTTGAGGGCCTACGCGGTAACTATGCCCTGATCCAGATTCCACCAGCGTCCAGTTGCCCTGGCCACTACGGCGATACCAGTGGACATCGAGTTCATCCACGTCAGTTGCTTGGAGGCTCAGTTCCGCCTTCAGCAACGCCCCTTCCTTCGCTTCTCCAACCAACAGAAAACGCTTCAGTCCTTGGATGGTCTGTTGGAGCCGACCTTCTTGCTGGAGGCCTTGATCTATCTGCCCATCAAGCACCTGAATCTGTTGTTCAGGGCTTGCCGTTAGACCTGGCACACATTGAAGACTGCCGTTTTCCAGGCGGCACCCCGGCAGCATTCCCTGGGCCGAGGCTCCCAGAGGAACTCCTGCCATCAGGGCGAGGCAAAGTGACGTAACCCGGAGCATGGGGTTTGTGGTGCGTTGATTCAACCTATCTCTGGTTGACCGAATTGACCCTGACGGCCTCGACGAGTGCTGCAACTCGGCTGAGATCTTTCACTCCAGGACTGTGTTCCAGCCGGCTGGACGCATCGAGGCCGAAAGGTGTGACCTGGTGCACCAGTGTTGGGACCCACTCGGCGCTGATTCCCCCAGCGAGCCACCAGGGAAGATCGCTGCAGATCCTTGTCTCCAGCTGTTCAAGCCAGGCCGGATCGAGACGATGCCCTGTCCCTCCAAGCTGGTTCGGGCTCCAGGCGTCCAGGAGCAGGGCATCCACGCTCGATCCATAAGCGTCGATGCGGGTCAGATCCGCTTCCCCCCGCAGGCGCAGTGCTTTCCACCACTTGATTCCGGGGTAGAGCCGACGTAGGTCAGCGCATCGCTGCGGCGACTCCTCCCCGTGCAGCTGAACCACGGAGGGTTGCCCCTCTCCCGACAGTGCCGACGCAAGCTGGTCATCGCTTGGGTCCGCCACGACCCAGACCCGCTGGAGTCGCGGATGCTCCCGGATCAGTCTCCCGAAGATCTCCCTGCGTCGATTCGGCTCGACGAAACGCGGTGTGGACGGCACTCCGATGACACCGATCGCATGCACCCCCATCGCGGCAATCTCACTGGCCTGGTTGCTGTCGGTGAGACCGCAGATCTTGAGGGACAGGCCCTGATCGCTCATGGTGGAGCAGCGTTGGGTGTCCTTTCTAGGATTGGGTCAACACTGCCGGCCAGCCCGCCGGAAAAGCATGTGGGTGATGGCTGGCAACTGATGCGAATCGGCGGGATCCCTCTGAGGGTCCATCCCAGTTGGTTCATTGTTCTGGTGCTGTTCACCATGGCCTTCCAGCAGCAGGTCGCCAAACTGCCTGCTGCCGAAGGTGCTGCCTGGATCAGCTGGTCGATGGGGCTTCTCACCGCCCTGCTGCTGTTCGTGTCTGTGTTGCTGCATGAGCTTGGCCATTCCCTTGTGGCACTGCGCGAGGGCGTGAAGGTGAGCAGCATCACCTTGTTTCTGATGGGCGGAGTCGCTCGTGTGGAACGGGAATGCTCCACGGCCATGGGCTCGCTCAGGGTGGCTGCGGCCGGGCCAGCGGTCAGTCTGATTCTAGGAGCTGTGCTGCTGTTCAGTGTTCACTCCGCGGAGCATGTCAGCCCGCTGCTGGGGAACCTGGTGGCCCAGCTAGGGGGACTCAATCTGGTTCTGGCGTTGTTCAATCTGCTTCCCGGATTACCGCTGGACGGGGGCTTGATTCTCAAATCCATTGTCTGGCAATGGACCGGCAGTCAACGTCGAGGCATCCAGGTGGCGACCGCCAGCGGTCGGTTCCTGTCACTCCTTGCGCTGATGATCGGCTTTTGGATTGTGCTCAGAGGAGGTGGATTCGCGGGGCTCTGGCTGGTGCTGCTCGGCTGGTTCGGGATGAGCGCATCCCGCAGTCAGACCCAGACCCTGGCGCTGCAGCAGGTGCTCAAGCGGGACACCGTTGGACCGGCGACCTCCCGTCGATTCCGCGTGGTGGAGGCGGATCAGAGCCTGCGCAGTCTGAGCAAGCTGCGCCTGGGCGCTGCGGACAGCGGAGATCCCTGTCTCCCTGACTGGGTGCTCGTCTGTCGAGGCGGTCGCTGGGTTGGCTTCATCACGGATCAGCCGCTCAAGGACCTCCCTGTTCAGCAATGGGATCGCCAGACCATCGCCGATCATCTCCAGCCGCTCGACCGCCTGCCTTCGATCCAGCAGTCGTCACCCCTGTGGAAAGCGGTCCTTGCCCTTGAAGACACCGAACAGGGGCGTCTGCTGGTCTTAAGCCCGGCCGGTCTGCCTGACGGAACCCTTGATCGCTGCGATCTGGGTGAAGCCGTTCTCAAGGGCTTATCCGTGAAACTGCCTGAGGCCATGCTCACAGCGTCGCGCCGCTCCAACACCTATCCCTTCGGAATGCCCCTGGCCCAGGTGGTCAAGAGCATGCGTGCGTCAGGGCTTTTGGACGATCAAAGCGCTGACGCATCCAGTCGGTAACGTTCGGCCGATTGCTTCATCAATCTGCGTTCCTCGTCGCTCAGGGGCTGATCCCTCCAGTCGTGATTCGAGAGTCCTTTGCCGAAGCTGGAGGCAAGGGCTTGTTCGATTGTCGAAACAGCCGGGGATGCAGGCTTCCATTGCGGTGGGTCGGTGCCGAACACGGCCTGCCAGAGATCCTCCGGTGGGGTCAAAGGAATTTCGCCGTGCTGTAAAAGATGGCCGTGCTGCCAGAACTGCGCACTGCCAATGCGTTTGGTGCCTTGTGGATCCACCAGGTCGGCTGCTGTGGAACGGGCGAAGCAGTTGATTGCGCCGGGCTCAGCAGCGGAGTTGCCAGGATTGAGGCTGACGCCCAGCTCGGCGAAGCCAGCCATGAGCCAGCGGTTCACCTGCAGGTAGGCCTCCCGTTTCTGTCGAGGTGCCTCAGGCCAGACGAGTGCGTAGGTCAGACCACCGGCGTGGAGCACGGCTCCACCACCACTGGGGCGGCGCAGCAGTTCCAGCTGCCCCGCTCTGGCCAGGTTGAGCCAAGGATCTGGAATCTCCCGTTGATGTTGGCCCAAGGACAGGGATGGTCGCTTCCAGCGGTAAAAGCGCAGGACCGGTTGTTTCTGACCCTTGGTCCAGCACTGCTCCAGCAGCAGGGCATCCAAAGCCATCTGCTCCGCACCGCTGAGCGTCAGGCTTGGCATTAGCCGACCGTGCCGGAAGTCGTCGGACCGGCAGGATGCTGACAGCGTCATGGCGGCGATGACATTGGCGGATGTGCTGCTGGCCGTGCCGTTGGGGCTCCTGGCAGGAGCTCTGGCCGGTCTGCTGGGGATCGGTGGTGGTCTGATTTTCGCGCCTCTTCTGCTCTGGATGGGCCTCAGCCCTCACCAAGCTCTCGCGACAAGCACCTTTGCCATCGTTCCCACGGCGATCGGCGGCAGTTACACCCATTGGCGCGCGAGGGCAATTCAGCTCAAGCCGGGATTGGCGATCGGCCTGTCGGCCTTCGCCACCGCACTGGTGTTCAGCCGCCTTGGCCGGCTCGCCGCAGGCTGGCAGTTGCTGACGCTTCAGGCATTGCTTTATCTGCTGTTGGCGCTCACGATTCGTGGTGATCGAAGTGATCAGGGGCCTGAATCTGATCGACCTTTGCCGTTGAAAGGGCTGGCTGCGGTAGGGGGTGTGGCCGGTCTGGCGGGGGGAATGCTCGGGCTCGGCGGTGGACTGCTCATGGTTCCGCTGATGGTGAATGGTCTGGCCGTGCCAATACGTCAGGCCATTCGTCTCAGCACCCTGGCGGTCGCCTGTTCAGCGAGTGCCGCGTCCTTGCAGTTTCTCCATGAAGGACGCGGTCAGTGGCTGTTGGGTCTCGTGCTCGGTGGGGTTGCTGCGTTCGCAGCCCAGTGGACGGCAGCCCGGTTGGATCGTGTCAACACCGGGACACTCGCTTGGCTGCTCAGGCTGCTCTCGCTGTTACTGGCGATCGACAGCGGCAGAAGAGCTCTGCAGCTGGCATTGCAGTTGGCTTGACCATTGCAGTTGGGTTGACCGTGCTGGTCAGTTCAGAACCCTGAGCTGCTTGATGTCGACCTTCTGCATCCAGGCCGTGAGAGCCACGAGTGACGAACGATTCGGCAGGCAGAGGCAGCCGCTGCCTGGATTGCAGTGGTGAATTCCCAGCCCACTGCGGCTGGTTTCAAAACGGGGCGAGAGCGTCAGCCAGATGTCTTCGCCCCAGGGCTCTGGTGGGCCCAGGCTGTAGTCACCCTGCGGTAGTGGAGCTCCATTGCCGGGGGACCAGCGGCGATCAAGGCCCTGGCTGCTTGGCGTGCCGCTCACCGCTGGCCAGCTGGCCAGCAGCGTGCCGGCCTGGTGCAGTTCAAGCAGCCACTGTCGTTGTCCGTCCTGTCGTTGAACGTCGGTGCGTCGTGCTCTGAGTTGAACCGTTTTCCCCCGGATGAGGTCCAGCAACTCCCGGTTGGGTCCATCCTGGCCCGGGGGCAACGATGTCTCTACGGCCTTTTGTGGTGCTGCTTCAGGGTGATCGCGATGCCCAGGCGACGTTTGTTCCGCCTCAGATCCGCAGCTCCCCGAGCAGAGGATCAACACCAGCAGGGGCAAGCCGGCCCAGCCTCGTCGGTTCCGGCTCATGGTGACTGATCAAGCAGATCCCAGAAGCCACCATCCAGCTCGAAACCAAGACTGGCGGCCATCAGGCTTAGGTTGCCGCGCTGACCACCCGAAACAGCCGAAGAGCTGCCCAGCTGGTTCAGCAGCATGAGGCGATGGGTCATCCACAACTCCAGGGCCTGAGGGTCGAAGCGGATGCCTTCACTGGGGCTGAAATCGTGGGGAACCAGCATCGCCACATGCTGCGCCAGGCTTCCGCCGGTGCGATCCAACAACAGAGGAAGCCAGGGGTAGCGAGCATCCGCGCGCAGGGCCCACAGCCGAGGCTCCGGACATTCGCTCAGTTCTCTCGGATCATCGACCTCACGGGGCCATTCGTAGCGCAGTTCCAGCACAGCACCGGCATCGAGCAGGACCTCAAGAGGGCGTTCCATCCAGGCGGAAAGAGCCTGAAGGTTCAGTGTCCTGATGGCCTTTGCGTCGACGGTCACCAGGGAATCAGGACTCAAGGCTTCCATGCGGGTGTGACAGGCCTTTGCGAATGATGGCGCCTTGAGGCCTGCGCAGGAAAGAATGCAATGGTTTCAAGCTTCCGTCATGGTCAGCACCCTTACCCAAGCCGAAGTCTTCATCGCTCTCGTGGTGGCTGCACACGCCGGTGTCCTCGCGCTCCGCCTTTGCGTGAGCCTCTACCGAGCCTGAGCTTCACGGAGCCTCTTGGCACAAACGGCATGCCGCGTTACAAGCGGACATGCAGAAAGCCGTTTCTTCAGCACCGGATGCCGCCTCTTTGGCGGCATTGCTTCAGCAGCAGAATGATCGAAGGGAACTGCTGTGCAGCGCCCTTGCTCTTGCTGTGAAGGGCGGTCTTATTTTTCTGGGCGTCGTCAGTGTTGTACGACTGTCGATGGCTTATCAGGAGCGGCTTGATCGGCATGGAGAGCTGGCAGCTGTGGTGGATGTGGAAGCCACCAAGTTGCAGGGTCTGCAGCATCGGTTTGACACCTTGTTCACGCTGGGTGGTGATGAACGCCTGATGGATGAGCAAGAGCAATGGATTGCCCCGAACCGTTTACGGGTGATTTGGCGCTGACTCCCGACTGCTGACTCACGGCACTGTTGTCAGCGCAGTCGGCTGCCCGCTGAGATTCGTGACCAGAGGTCAAGGTCCGCATGGTTTGACCGGCAGACTGAGCGATCCTCACAGTTCCCCCGATGCCCGTTCCAGGCACTGTTCTGATCACCGGAACCACATCCGGGGTCGGCTTGAATGCCACTCGTGCTCTTGTGCAACAGGGCTGGACTGTGATCACCGCCAACCGTTCCCCTCAGCGTGCCGCTGCTGCGGCCGACGAGCTGGGCCTGCCTGCAGAGCGGTTGAAGCATGTGCTGATGGATCTTGGTGACCTGGACAGTGTGCGCCAGGCGGTGGATGGATTGCCTGCTCAGATCGATTCACTGGTCTGCAACGCTGCTGTCTACAAACCCAAGCTGAAGCGACCGGAGCGCTCTCCGCAGGGGTATGAGATCTCGATGGCAACGAATCACCTGGGTCATTTCCTGTTGATTCAGTTGTTGTTGGAGCGTCTCAGAGCTTCGACACACCCCTCCCGTCGGGTGGTGATTCTGGGCACGGTCACGGCGAATTCCAAAGAGCTCGGAGGCAAGATTCCAATTCCTGCTCCTGCTGATCTGGGTGATCTCTCCGGCTTCGAGGCTGGTTTCAAGGAGCCTGTTTCGATGGCCAGTGGCAAATCCTTCAAGCCCGGCAAGGCCTACAAAGACAGCAAGCTCTGCAACATGATCACCACGCAGGAGCTGCACCGGCGCTTCAACAGCGAAACCGGCATCAGCTTCACATCGCTCTACCCGGGATGTGTTGCCGACACCCCGCTCTTCCGCAACGCACCACGGGCTTTCAGGAAGATCTTCCCTTGGTTTCAGAAGAACATCACCGGCGGTTATGTCTCCCAGCCGCTGGCCGGTGAGCGTGTTGCCCAAGTAGTTGCTGATCCGGATTTCGCGGAATCAGGGGTGCACTGGAGCTGGGGCAATCGTCAGAGGAAAAACAGACAGCAGTTCAGCCAGGATCTTTCCGACAAAGTGACCGACTCCCAGACCGCTTCCAGGGTCTGGGATCTGTCGATGGGCTTGGTGGGGCTGAGCGCCAGAACCTAGGCGTCAGTCAAATCCAAGTAAGTCGAAGATCTCACGATCCTTCAAGGAGACCGCCTCGAGGGGTTCGACCTTGTCGAGCATGTTCTGCGCAAGGTTCAGATACTCCTGGCGCACAGCCTGTACCGCTTCATCGTCGTCGTCCATTTCAAAAATGGTGCACTTCTTCAGGCGAGAGCGGCGAATGGCATCCACATCCTTGAAGTGAGCCATCGTGCGCAGCCCTGTGCGCTCGTTGAACTTGTCGATCTGATCGGTGTCGGCGGAACGGTTGGCGACAACACCTCCAAGACGCACCTTGTAGTTCTTGGCTTTGGCCTGGATCGCCTGGACGATCCTGTTCATCGCAAAGATCGAATCGAAATCATTGGCGGTCACGATCAGGCAGTAGTTGGCGTGCTGCAGCGGCGCAGCAAACCCACCGCAGACCACATCTCCAAGCACATCGAAAATCACCACATCGGTGTCTTCCAGCAGGTGATGCTCCTTGAGGAGCTTCACGGTCTGGCCTGTCACATAGCCTCCACAGCCGGTGCCGGCAGGTGGTCCTCCGCTTTCAACGCATTGGACGCCATTGAAGCCGGTGAATACGAAATCTTCGGGGCGGAGCTCTTCGCTGTGGAAGTCCACCTCCTCCAGGATGTCGATCACCGTCGGCACCATCTTGTGCGTCAGGGTGAAGGTGCTGTCGTGTTTCGGGTCGCAGCCGATCTGCAGCACCCGTTTGCCCAGCTTCGAGAAGGCGGCTGAAAGGTTTGAGGAGGTGGTGGATTTGCCGATCCCGCCTTTGCCGTAGACGGCGATCACCAGGGTTTCCTCCTGGATGTTCAGCGACGGGTCCTGAAGGACCTGCACACTGCCTTCTCCATCGGCTGGTCGCGTCAGGGTTGTGGTCATGCAGGCCCTTTGCAAGAGGAATCAATCTCATTCAACAGCAACAGATGCACCCCGGCTGATATTCACCAAGAAATAAAAGATCCTTCGCCTCGGAGTTGCTGGGTTCCTTTATTTTCTTTGAATTGGTTAAAAGAAATGAGTGAATTTGCTCATGCCTTGTAGTGGGCTTTTGCGTCATACAGCGTTTCACTGCTGATCTCCAGGTGGCCCTCCTGGCGGGCATAAGTTTCGGTGTTTCGGCGCACCTTGCCACGCACGAAGAAGGGAATTTTTTTCAGCTCCGCTTCCCCGTCAGCCGTCCAAACCGGTCCCCGCTCCTCAGTGCTGACGATGGCGGCGGATTGAGCTGGTTCTTCCGTTGCTTGTTCCGTGCCCCCTCGATGACCCAGGTGGCTTTGATGTCCGTCGACAAACTCAAAGTCATGACGGAACATGCCGATTAAATGTTCCTCAAGACCCATCATCAGTGGATGGACCCAGGCGTCGAATATCACGTTCGCGCCCTCCCATCCCATCTGCGGGCTGTTGCGAGCTGGAACGTCCTGCACATGCATGGGTGTGCTGATCACGGCGCAGGGGATGCCAAGGCGCTTGGCGCTGTGCCGTTCCATCTGGGTTCCAAGCACGAGTTCGGGGGCTGCTTCAGCCATGGCCGCCTCAACCTCCAGGTAGTCGTCGCTGATCAGCGCCTCAAGCCCGAGCTCTTTCGCTGCCGCGCGGACCGATCGCGCCATCTCACGGCTGTAGGTGCCGAGGCCAACCACTTTGAATCCGAGCTCTTCGCTGCAGATGCGTGCTGCTGCCAGGGCATGGCTGCCATCGCCAAAGATGAACACCCGCTTGCCTGTGAGGTAGGTGGAATCCACGGATTCCGAATACCAGGGCAGCCTTGAACACCGATACCCTTCCTCCGGCGTGGGTGGGTCCATGCCCAGCAGCGTGTGTAACTCCACCAGAAAGTCATGGGTGGCTCCAACGCCGATCGGCACCGTGCGTGTGAAGGGCATTCCGAAGGCTCGTTCCAGCCAGCTGCAGCTGGATTCGCCGATCTCCGGATAAAGACACACATTCAGATCTGCCTGCGGGATCCGCTGGATATCACTGACCGCCGCACCAAGCGGGGCGACCACGCCGACATCGATCCCGTGCAAGGTGAGCAGTCTCTGCATTTCGAGCACGTCATCACGGCAGCGAAATCCCAGCAGGGACGGACCGATCAGATTGACCCGAGGCCGACGGCCGACGGCCATCCAGGCCTTGGGGTCATGCTCTGGCTGCGCAGGCACCTGTGGCTTCAACAGATTGCGCACAAGTTGGTACAGCGTTTCTGCAGCTCCCCAGTTCTCCTTTTTGCTGTAAGCGGGAAGTTCCAGGGTCACAACGGGCATGCTCAGCCCCATGCCCTGGGCCAGGGCGCCAGGTTGGTCCTGAATCAGTTCTGCGGTGCAGCTTTCTCCAACCAGCAGTGCATCCGGACGGAAGCGTTCCGCCGCTTCACGCACCGTGCGCTTCACCAATTCAGCAGTGTCGCCTCCCAGGTCGCGTGCTTGAAAGGTGGTGTAGGTCACCGGTGGGCGCTGCCCGCGCCGTTCGATCATCGTGAACAGAAGGTCTGCATAGGTGTCGCCCTGAGGTGCATGCAGCACGTAGTGCACGCCTCGCATGGAAGCGGCGATCCGCATGGCCCCCACATGCGGTGGGCCTTCGTACGTCCAGAGCGTCAGTTGCATGGGAATTCAGGCGTGGATGGAGGAATTCGATGTCTGCGGATGCAGAGCTGGATGAATGAGCTGCCTTCTGCGCAGTGGGCGTGAGAACAATTCGGCCAGATCTCCCGCCTGGTCGATGCCGTGGATCGGGCTGAACACGAGTTCGATCGACCATTTCGTGGTGATGCCCTCTGCCTCCAGGGGGTTGGCCAGACCCATCCCGCACACCACAAGATCCGGATGCTGGTCACGTACCCGGTCCAGTTGCTGCTCCACGTGCTGACCCTCCGTCACGTCGGTGCCTTCCGGCAGCAGTTCCAGCTCTGGCGCCATTAAGTCGCGGTTCAGATAAGGGGTGCCAACCTCCACCAGTTCCATGCCGCACTCGCGCTGCAGAAAGCGTGCGAGGGGGATTTCCAGCTGCGATTCCGGAAGCAGCACGATCCGTTTCCCCGCCAGTTCCGCCCTGTGGGGTTCGAGAGCCATGCGCGCTCTCTGTTCCAGAGGGTCCAGAACAGCGGCGACCCGTTCACCAGGCAGGTTGAAATCCCTGCAGGCCGTCTCCATCCATCGGCGGCTTCCCTCCGCCCCGAGCGGAAACGGCGAACTCAGCACCTTGGCGCCGCGTTCCTTCAGCAAGCGCGCGGTGTTGCTCAGAAAGGGCTGGGTCAGAAGCACAGTTGTGCCTGGTCCCACACCCGGCAATTCCGTGGACTGCCTCGGCGGCAGACTGCAAACAGTCTCGATTCCGAGACGGGCGAAGAGGTGAATCAGGCGGTCTTCAACCGCATCGGCCAGGGTTCCCGCCAGCAGAAGTTGGCGCTTGTCGGTGCTGGGCAGAAAGGGAACCAGGGCTGACAGGGCCCCGTCTTCCCCCTCCGTGAATGTGGTCTCAATGCCGCTTCCGGAGTAGTTCACCACGCGAACCCTGCCCTGCAATTCTTCGTTGAGGCGTTCAGCGGCACGGCCAAGGTCGAGCTTGATCACCTCACTCGGGCATGAACCCACCAGAAAAAGGGTGCGGATCTCGGGACGTCGTGCCAGCAACTCACGGGCCACCCGGTCCAGTTCGTCGTGGGCATCGGCCAGGCCTGCCAGGTCCCGTTCGCTGAGGATGGCTGTGCCGAACCTGGGCTCCGCAAAGATCATCACGCCCGCTGCGCTCTGGATCAGATGGGCGCAGGTGCGTGACCCCACCACAAGGAAAAAGGCATCGGGCATGCGTCGATGCAGCCAGACGATTGAGGTCAGGCCGCAGAACACCTCCCGGGGTCCAGCTTCCTTCCGCAGATTGGCGCCCATCGGGATTCCTGAGCTCTCTGTTCCTTCACCATGACTCCGGATCCGCTCAACGGGCCAAGTGTCTGAAACTCTTCGGGATCATTGCGGTCCGAAATGGGGAATCTGGGTACATTTCGGCCAGTTCTGATGTGTTCATGATCTCCGTGCGTCTTCTCCCTGCCGCTCTCGCGCTGAGCCTGGCACTCGTGGCCTGCCAATCGGCTGAAAAGAAGGCTGATAACGACGAGGTCAAGGTGGTCAAAGGCGTTGAAGCCGTCTGTGCCGCCCAGGCGGATGTTGACGCCGCAGTGCTCAAGGTCAACGAACTGACGCCTGACTCCACCGTGGCGGATGCACAGCAGGCGGGTGACAAGCTCAAAGGCGCTCTTTCCGCACTGAGCAAGGCTGAGGGGCAGCTTGAAAAGGCCGAAGTGAAGGAATACCGCGATCAGGTGGCGATCTTCCGCAAGGCCGTTGATGAAGTCAGCAAGAAAAAAGATCTGACGCTGGCTGAAGCGGCAGACCAACTGAAGGGGAAGGCTGCTCCGCTGATCGCTGCTCGCGAACAACTTGCATCCACCACAGTGTGTATTGAGGCTGTCGATGACAATTCCGACGCCAAGCCGGAAGACAAGAACAAGTCCTGATCGGGTCGACTTAGAGGCGGCGGCGGAAGCGATCATCAGCGAAACTGCCGCTACTTCGACTGTCTGAGTCGTCCATGCGGCTCAGGCGCCAGACATTGCGACTGACACGCCGGGCTCTCAGCCCTCCCCTTTCAACAGATTCCGTTCCGGGTCGCGCTCCGAGCAGATAGGCAACCTCTGCCGTTGTCAGTGGGGCTCCGCTTTCAACGGCAAGAGCGGTCAATTCGAGTCTCTGGCGAAGCTGCCGCACCATGCCGGCATGGCTGCTTTCCTCAGTTTCCAGCCAAGGCATTTCAGCCTGGCCTTCACCGGCCAGACGCTGCATCAGGGTGTAGCTGACGAGTCCCAGGGCCTGTTCGGCATTGAGCTCCGTGGAAAGCCGGCCAGGTTCCTCTGATTTTTTGCGGGCGGAAACCATGGCTCACAGGGCAGTTTGGCTGAAGTTATCGGCTGTGTCGGGCTGTGCAAGCACTTTCACGCTGTTTGTCGACCAGCTTCCGGTAAGATCCGCGCCATGAATCGTTTTGCCGGCTTCGACGCCAGGGAGCGGCGGGTTGGCGGTAGCGCTCTCGTCACCGGTACGGAGGTCAATTCCTCCGCGAGTGGTGCAAGCTGCGTTGTCACCACGGATTCAGAATCCTCACGCTTGCAGCGGCGCAACAGCCATGTGCAGTCGATCGAGCTGCGCACGCATGTGTTCATTGATTCACTGCAGCCCCAACTGGCGGCCTACATGGGCTCGGTGAGTCAGGGATTTCTGCCCATTCCGGGTGATGCTTGTTTATGGATGGAGGTTTCGCCGGGTATGGCGGTGCACCGGGTCACCGACATCGCCCTGAAAGCCAGCAATGTTCGTTTAGGCCAGATGGTGGTGGAACGAGCCTTTGGTTCCATGGCTCTCTATCACCGTGATCAGAGCACCGTTCTCCATTCAGGAGATGTGGTGCTGGAGGCCATCGGCAGCTCCATTGATCAGCGCAGCCCCGCCGACGTGAGCTGGACCGAGGTGATCAGGGCCATCACCCCAGACCATGCCGTGCTGATCAACCGTCAGAACCGTCGGGGCTCGATGATTGAGGCTGGAATGAGCATGTTCATCCTGGAGACAGAGCCTGCGGGCTACGTGCTGATTGCTGCAAATGAAGCTGAAAAAGCTTCCAACATCACGCTTGTGGATGTGAAGGCGGTGGGAGCCTTCGGCCGTCTCACGCTTGCTGGGCGGGAAGGCGACGTCGAGGAGGCAGCGGCTGCTGCCATGCGTGCCATCGAAATAGTGAACCGAAGCGCTTCGCTTCGTTGAACCTCAGTCCAGTTCCAGTCTTCTGCGCAGGCCGGGTGCAAGAGCACGCGCGGCCTTGCCCCGGCTTCCGAGCTTGGAGAGCTGAGATGGGTTGAGTTCTCCGTAACTGCAGCCGGCTTCGCGCACCCAGAACAACGATTCAATGCCCCCGCCCTGATAGGCCGGTGAGCAGAGAAGTTCACCCCAGCAGATCCCTTCCGCCTGCTCATCGCAGACCCCGTCTGGGGAGCAGAGCACCATGGCGCTCCGGAACCGGGCACTGCGATAGGGCACATCCGCCATGGCCTGCATCAGCTTCGACAGCTTCTCCTCGTCACTGGCGGCGAGACGTGCTGTGTAGAGGCCTGGTGCTCCATTGAGGGCATCCACCTCAAGTCCTGAGTCGTCCGCCAAGGCCCAACAGCCTGTTCTCGCCGCTGCCGCGCTGGCTTTCAACCGTGCATTTTCCAGATAGGTCGTACCTGTTTCTTCGACGTCGAGGTCGGAGGGCTGGCGCTGCACAGACACATTGATCGGACCGAGCATCGTTTCGATCTCGGCAACTTTGTGTGGATTGCCGCTGGCGATGATCAGCGTGCGCAATGCGCTGCTCCTGGAGTGGAGCACCATTGTGTGTGATCAGGTGTAAGTCTTTTGAGCTTCGGTCGTCACAGGAAACCTGAACAGGTTGAACATCCCACCCGGTAAGACCGGATTTTCAGGCATCCACGGCAAACGCTATGGACGCCCAGCCGTCGTGCCACCGCATGTGTTGGCGCGCTGACCTCGGAGCGCACAGTTCTTTAGATCAGTCCCTGACAGGGTGATCAGCAGGGCTTATCAGGTTCACTACGGACAGTGATCCCGAGAAAGTGGATTAGCTCTTGACGTGCCGCCCTCTGGCAGAGCAATCTCACCGGCGAACATCCCCCCCTATTCCCGGTAGGTAATGGCTAACGAAACCATGGGCATCGCTCTCGGCATGATCGAGACACGCGGCCTCGTTCCTGCGATCGAAGCGGCTGACGCCATGACCAAGGCTGCCGAAGTGCGCCTGATCGGTCGTGAGTTCGTCGGTGGCGGTTATGTGACCGTTCTGGTGCGCGGCGAAACCGGTGCTGTGAACGCCGCTGTGCGTGCTGGCGCCGATGCCTGTGAGCGCGTTGGCGACGGCCTCGTGGCTGCTCACATCATTGCCCGCCCTCACCGCGAAGTTGAGCCTGCACTGGGCAACGGCAACTTCCTTGGTCAGAAGGACTGAGATCGTCTGAGCCTCTGAATCTCGAGGTTTCAACGACTCACCCGCCTTCAACGACTTAACGGAGTTTTCTCATGAGCAAGAAGTACGACGCCGGGGTAAAGGAGTACAGAGACACTTACTGGACTCCTGATTACGTTCCCCTAGACACCGACCTGCTGGCCTGCTTCAAGTGCACCGGCCAGGAAGGTGTGCCCAAGGAAGAAGTCGCCGCTGCTGTGGCTGCTGAATCTTCAACCGGCACCTGGTCCACCGTGTGGTCCGAGCTCCTCACCGATCTCGACTTCTACAAGGGCCGCTGCTACCGCATCGAGGATGTCCCTGGTGACAAGGAATCCTTCTACGCCTTCATCGCCTACCCCCTCGATCTGTTCGAAGAGGGTTCCATCACCAACGTTCTGACTTCACTGGTCGGCAACGTTTTCGGCTTCAAGGCTCTTCGTCACCTGCGTCTCGAGGACATCCGCTTCCCGATCGCTTTCATCAAGAGCTGCTACGGCCCCCCGAACGGCATCCAGGTCGAGCGCGACCGGATGAACAAGTACGGCCGTCCTCTGCTGGGTTGCACCATCAAGCCGAAGCTCGGCCTGAGCGGCAAGAACTACGGCCGTGTGGTCTATGAGTGCCTGCGTGGCGGTCTGGACTTCACCAAAGACGACGAGAACATCAACTCCCAGCCTTTCCAGCGCTGGCAGAACCGTTTCGAGTTCGTCGCCGAAGCCATCAAGCTCTCTGAGCAGGAGACCGGCGAGCGCAAGGGTCACTATCTCAACGTGACCGCCAACACTCCAGAGGAGATGTACGAGCGCGCTGAGTTCGCCAAAGAACTCGGTATGCCGATCGTGATGCACGACTTCATCACCGGTGGCTTTACCGCCAACACTGGTCTGTCGAAGTGGTGCCGTAAGAACGGCATGCTGCTGCACATTCACCGTGCCATGCACGCGGTGATCGACCGTCATCCCAAGCACGGCATCCACTTCCGCGTTCTCGCCAAGTGTCTGCGTCTGTCCGGTGGTGACCAGCTTCACACCGGCACCGTGGTCGGCAAGCTGGAAGGTGATCGTCAGACCACCCTCGGCTACATCGACCAGCTGCGCGAATCCTTCGTTCCTGAAGACCGCAGCCGCGGCAACTTCTTCGATCAGGACTGGGGTTCCATGCCTGGCGTGTTCGCCGTTGCTTCCGGTGGTATCCACGTGTGGCACATGCCAGCACTGGTTGCGATCTTCGGCGACGACTCCGTTCTGCAATTCGGTGGTGGTACCCACGGTCACCCCTGGGGCTCCGCTGCAGGTGCGGCTGCCAACCGTGTGGCCCTCGAGGCCTGCGTCAAGGCACGCAATGCCGGTCGCGAGATCGAGAAAGAAAGCCGCGACATCCTCATGGAAGCCGGCAAGCACAGCCCTGAGCTGGCCATCGCCCTCGAGACCTGGAAGGAGATCAAGTTCGAGTTCGACACTGTCGACAAGCTCGACGTTCAGAACTGATCGCAACCACGGCCGGTTGAGTGAACCGGCCACCTTTTTTACTTACACCCAGGATCCCCATGCCTTTCCAGAGCACCGTGGGTGACTACAAAACAGTCGCCACCCTGGAGACCTTCGGCTTTCTTCCGCCGATGACCCAGGACGAGATCTACGACCAGATCGCCTACATCATTGCCCAGGGTTGGAGCCCGCTCATCGAGCATGTCCACCCCAGCAACTCCATGGCCACCTACTGGTCTTATTGGAAGCTCCCCTTCTTTGGTGAGAAGGACCTCAACGTTGTTGTGAGTGAGCTCGAGGCCTGCCATCGCGCCTACCCCGACCACCACGTGCGCATCGTCGGTTACGACGCCTACACCCAGAGCCAGGGTGCCTGCTTCGTGGTTTTCGAAGGCCGCTGATCCTTCGAACCCTTGGTTCCGAGCCCTGATTTCAACTCAGGGCTCCAGCTTTTTTTTCGGGAGCACGAGCTTCCAGATCTTCGACGACTTCACCGGGCGGACATGGCAAGACTTTCCAGTCGAGAACTCGCACTTGAGCGCCGTAAAGCGCTGACGACCTCCGGTAAGAAGGCGTCTGCCGCAGCCGGTGGAAACAACCGGGTACGGACCGTGATCGATGCGCGTCCCACCCGCACCGACGCCTCCGCTGCGCCACAGCCCGTTGTGTCCGCTCCAGCTGTCAGCGCGGCACAACCAGCTGTGACTCTCACGCGAACTGCCGCCCCCTCGCGCAGCTCCCAGGTGAAGGCACAGCGTCATCCCAGCCGTGAGCTGGTGCTGTCTCGTCGTGAAGCTCTGTCCCGCCGTGGCAAGACGGCGGCCTCCAGCAGCGACCGCAACCGCGCTGATGTGGCCCGTGAATCCTCCACTTCCGCACCAGTTGTTGCTTCAGAGAAGAAGTCCTGTGGATGCGGCGGTCAACGCGCTGCTGAGAAGGCGGATCGTCCCGCACGCACTGTTGAGCTGACCACGCGCTCCAGTGATCGTCGTGCCGGCGAACGCCGTTCCGCAAGTCCAAAGAGACGATCAATCGAAAATCCCAGTCGTGCACTGGTGCTGGCCCGTCGTGACGCCATGTCGAAACATGGCAAAACCGCTGGTAAGCAGCCCACGAGTGCAGCCGCTGTGGCCCGTCAGGCCAACCCCGATCTCTCGAGTCGTGAGATCGCTCAACAGGTTCGCGAGCTGCGGGCGAAAGCCGGCGCGATCAGCAAGCACAATGCTGGTGTCACCCGTCCCAGTGGCCCCAACCGCCACGGCGCCAAGCAGGCCGCTGCCGCCGATGCTCACTGGAAAGTGGGGGCAAGCACCACACCGTCTGGTCAGACCGTGACCGGCACGCAGGCCAATCGCTCGGTGAAGACCACGGGCAATGAGGCCAGCACCTGCCGCTCCATCACCGGCACTGAGTACCTCGGCGCCGAAGTCTTCCAAACCTTTTGTCAGCAGGCCCCAGAGCCCACAACACCAGCCAAGGTGCGCGTGACCTCCACAAGTCATGGCAACCGTGTGACCGGTAATGAGGTCGGTCGATCCGGCAAGGTCACCGGTGATGAACCCGGCACCTGCAAAAGCGTGACCGGTACGGAATACATCTCTGCCAACCAGGCCGCTGCCTATTGCGGTGGATCCACCCCATCCCCGCGCAAGGTTGGTCACAGCCTCACCCTTGAGGGACGCCCAGTGAGTGGTGTGATGGTGGGCCGTTCCGCCAGCGTCACCGGCGATGAAGCCGGCGCCAACCGCAGCCTCACCGGTGACCAGTACCTCGGTTCAGACCCCCTTCCCGACGGTCGACCTGCAGCGAAGGTCGGTCTCTCCGCCACTCTCTCTGGAACCGGCGTGACCGGAACCCTGGTTGGCCGCTCCTCCCAGGTCACTGGTGATGAGTTCGGATCCTGTCATCGCGTCACCGGTGATCAGTACATCAGCTCTGAACAGGTCAATGGTTTCTGCGGAGGCACTCCGGATCCTGAAGCTGCCAAGGTCGGTTTCAGCATCACCAACCGCAATCAGGTCGTCAGCGGTACCCGCACAGGACGTTCCGAGCGCGTGACCGGTGATGAGCCCGGTAGTTGTCAGGCCGTGACGGGCACCCCTTATGCAGGTCTTGAGCAGGCTGGGCAGCATTGCGGAACACCTGCAGTGCAGGCAATCAGAGAACGCACTCCTGTGCGTCCTGGTACACCTTCCGCTGCCATGACCGGCATTCAGCCCGGTGTGGGTGGAGTGATGACGGGCGACCAGCGCGGTGCCTGCGAACCCGTGACCGGAACTCCCTACGTGGGTGCGGATCAACTGGCCGCAGCCTGTGGTGCCGATGCTCCCGCCGGCACAGAAACCCATGGTCAATCGCCTGAAGGTGCTGCATGGACCCGCTTCAGTGTGATCTCACCCGCTCGTGCTGCACAGCAGCAACGTGATGCTCAGGGTTCCGTCACCGGAACCTCCTACGAGCAGGGCAATCGCATCACTGGCCCTTTTGACATGGCCGGCGGCAAGGTCACCGGCACGGAACAGTTCCGATTTGACAACCGCGATTTTCAGCGACGTCACTTCCAACCCACCGTGGCCGTTGTCAGTGAACCGGCTGATGAGCCAGCCTCCCGGGTGACGGGTGAGGGTTCCTCCACCAAAGTCACCGGAGATGACTGGGACCGTGGCGAGCATGTCACCGGTACAGAAGGTGCTTCAGCACGCCGCCGCAACCCCAGCCGTCCTGGTCCCATGGGTGCCATGGCGCCGTTCGAGCGCAAGCGCAACGAACAGGCCGAGTGGCCCGTCTGCCGGGTGACCGGCTCCCATGGCAACACCGACAAAGGCTCTCTGATCACCGTCTCCGGCGGCGCAAGGGGCTGATTCGCAAATGGTTCGCTCCATGCCTTCCCGTGGCGGGCGACCTCTTGCGCCCACGGCTCCCACTCGGCGCCAGCTCCAGGCATCACTTGCACAGGAGACGGCCACTGCTGCTTCCACCCCCTCAGTGGAGAGCATCGCATCGGCCGGTAATACGGCTCGGCAGTCGGCTCTTCAGCGCCGCCAGGCCCTGACGACATCCGGCAAGGCCGCTCTGCCGAAGGGCGGTTCCGTTTCTGGAGGACGCATCCGTTCCCAGGCCGATCGCCGTCGTCCCACTCCCCAGCAGCCCGGCTGGGTGAAGCGTGGCGAGTCGAGAACTTCCGTCGCCGTCAATCTCAGCAGAACATCCCTCCCCTGGTCGGTGGAGTCCCATCCACTCACCGACCAGTCCGCCAATGAACGGCTGAAGGCCTATGAGCTGGAGGTGAAAGGCCGTTTCGATCGGATTGTTCCTCTGCTGAAGAAGGTTTCTGCTCTGCAGCATGAACCTGACTTTCTGGCTCAGGCTCAGCGGCTTGCCCGCTCCGAGCTCGGTTTTGATCTTCCCGATCACATTCTGGAAAAGTCGTGGGTTCGGCCTCTCGACATGCGCGCACTGTTTGCATGGTGCGTCTTCCAGTCACACCAGTTGTTCAGTGAACGCTTCTTCCAGGACGACCCCCTGCAAGCGGCTTCAGGAAGCCGATCCTCGGAGGAATTCAATGCGTTCCTTCTCGACTGCGGTTTTCATCTTCTGGATGTCACACCCTGTGCGGATGGCCGGCTGGCTCACACGATTGCCTATGCCCTGAGGATCCCCTTCAGCGCCGTGCGCCGTCGCTCCCATGCCGGAGCGATGTTTGATGTCGAGAACACCGTCAATCGCTGGATCAAGACTGAACATCGCCGTTTCCGTGAGCAGGTTCCCAACGAAGCCCATGCTCCAACGCGGTACCTGAAAGTGGTGACTTACCACTTCAGTTCTCTCGATCCAACCCATCAGGGCTGTGCGGCTCACGGCAGTGACGACGCTCTGGCTGCTGCCTCAGGCCTTCAGCGACTGCATGATTTCCGTGAAGCTGTGGAGAACAGCTTCTGCTGTGGTGCTTCGGTTGACCTGCTCCTGATCGGCCTGGATACCGACACCGATGCCATTCGTATTCATGTCCCTGATCAAGACGGTGAAATCCGCCTCGATCAGTGGCTTTGTGCCGGATCGCTCTACGAAAGCACCGCTCCGCTCACGGTTGAACAGGCCCGTGATGCGGTTCAGGCCGCTGTTCGCACCCATGCGCCATCTGCGCCCGATGACGGCATGGTTCGGTTCATTACACGACTGCTTATCAGCAACATCTCCCAACAGGACTACGTTCGATCCCTGCATCACGGCGCTTATCCCGATGCGGGGCACGCAGAGCGCTTCATCGGTGTCGGCATCGGCTTCAAGGAGGTGCATCTGCGCAACCTCACCTACTTCGCTCACCTCGACACGGTTGAACAAGGAGCTCCAGATCTTGATGTCGGTGTGAAAATCTTCAAGGGGCTCAATGTCTCCCGCGATCTGCCGATTCCGGTTGTGGTGCGATTCGACTACTCCGGCAAGGTGCCCGGTGCACGAGAGCGGGCGATCGCCGATTGCCAGCGCATTCAGAAGGCCATCGATGAGCGTTATGCAGCGCTCATCAGCGAAGGCCTTCTCCACACGCTTCTCACCATTCGCGACCGTGATCAGCCCCTCCCGGCTGTGGCGGTAGGTTCCACACTCGATCCCGTCCAGCAGGAGGCTCACTGACCATGCTGATTGTCAAGGTCCTGAAGCCGCTCGTTTCGACCAACCGGATTCCGGATTTCGAGCACAAGCATCTCCAGGTGGTGCTTGACGGCAGCACCAAAAAAGTGGCCGTGGATGCGGTGGGTGCCAAACCTGGTGACTGGGTGATCTGTGTGAGCAGTTCGGCCGCTCGGGAGGCTGCTGGCAGCAAGTCCTATCCCAGTGATCTCACGATTGTGGGCATCATTGATCATTGGGAACCCGATCCACCCAAACCGGCCTCAGCAGCCCCCTCTGCTGCTTCCGCATCGAAGCCGTCTCCATCCTCCAAGCCTGGAGAGAAGGCCTGATGGAGATCATGCAGGTGATGGGGACATTGGTGTGCTCGTACCGCCTGGCGGGGTTGGATCACATGCACCTGCGCATTCTCAGGAACAACAAAGGCAAGAAGCTCGTCGCCGTTGATCCTGTCGGAGCTCGGGAGGGGAACTGGGTTTTCACCGCCAGTGGATCTGCAGCCCGTTTCGCATGCCCAAACAGCTCCGTGCTCACCGATCTCACCATCGGTGGAATCATCGACCACTGGATGCCGGATGGATAACTGATCACGTCCCGACCCTCTTTTCCATCCCCCTCAAATCATTCCCATGGCCACCCCAGCTTCCCGTCGTCGCGCTTCTGCATCCGCCTCTGCAGCTTCGACCCCATCAGTCACGGCGAAGGCTTCTGGTCAGGCATCGGCTGGGACCAAAACCAGTCCTGCATCAACGGCTGATGCGGATGCCTCTTCGACCACCGTGGATGTGACGCCCGTCGCCAGCAGCCGCTCCACAACCACTCGTCGCAGCACCACTGCTCGTTCCGGTTCCGGCCGCGCCGTGGCATCACGGAGTGGCAGCAGCGGTCGTGCCTCATCGTCTTCAGGCTCGTCAGGGTCGGGTCGCGCTTCGAAGTCCATCGCGTCGGCTCCAGAGCCTTCCGTGCAGGGAATCGCTCTCGGCATGATCGAAACCCGTGGCATGGTGCCTGCCATTGAGGCCGCTGACGCCATGACGAAAGCCGCCGAAGTGCAGTTGATCAGCCGTGAATATGTCGGTGGTGGCTACGTCACGGTGATGGTTCGCGGTGAGACCGGTGCCGTGAACGCTGCCGTTCGTGCGGGTGCTGATGCCTGTGAGCGTGTCGGAGACGGCCTTGTGGCGGCTCACATCATTGCCCGGCCTCATCAGGAGGTGGAGCCTGCCCTTGTGCCGACCAATGTGCGAAGGCGCAGTTGATCAATAACGTCCCTTTGCATCATTTCGGACTAGATTCCCCGGCCAACACGCACCACAACGGCCCTTCAGGTCTCGTTGCTTTTGACTACAGCCCTTTCGCTGCCTCTTCACACCGCCTGGTTGATTCCTCTCTATGGATTCGCCGGAATGCTGGTTTCCCTTCCCTGGGCCTTCGGATGGTTCCGTAGGGATGCCCATCGGCCACCGGCGTATCTCAACATCCTGCTGACCCTGCTGGCCGTGGTTCACGGCAGCCTTGTCCTCAGGGATGTCATGGCCAATGGACCTGCCGTGATTGGTATGCCCTGGCTGACTGTGGGTGATCTCAATCTTGAGATCAGCTTCAGCCTTTCGCTCACCAATGTGTCCGCACTCGAGCTGATCACGGGCCTGAGCCTTCTCTCCCAGATCTATTCGCTGGGTTATCTCGACAAGGAATGGGCGCTTGCCCGTTTCTTCGCCCTGCTCGGCTTCTTCGAAGGTGCCATGTCGGGTGTCGTACTGAGCGATTCGTTGTTTCAGAGCTATTTCCTTCTGGAGATGCTCACCTTGTCCACCTATCTGCTGGTCGGCTTCTGGTATGCCCAGCCGTTGGTGGTCACTGCAGCGCGCGACGCGTTTCTCACCAAACGCGTCGGTGACGTGATGCTGTTGATGAGTGTGGTGGCCCTCACGGCCTGGTCGGGGGTCACGGGCTTCGATGATCTCTACAGCTGGTCCGCCCAGGACACCCTCACCCCCTTGGCGGCCACACTTCTTGGTCTGGGGCTGGTCGCTGGACCAACCGGAAAGTGTGCCCAGTTCCCCATGCACCTCTGGCTGGATGAGGCCATGGAGGGACCGAATCCTGCTTCGATTCTGCGGAATTCCGTTGTGGTCACCTGTGGTGCGATTGTGCTGCTCAAAGTCATGCCTCTGCTGCAGCACGCACCGGTCACCCTGGTGGTGCTTCAGGTGATCGGCACGATCAGTGCCATCGGTGGTTCCCTGGTCTCCATCGCCCAGGTTGATATCAAGCGCACACTGTCTTATTCCACAACGGCCTATCTCGGCCTGGTGTTCATTGCCATTTCTCTGCAGGTGCCCGTTCTGGCCCTGCTGCTGTTGTATGCCCACGCTGTGTCGAAGGCACTGCTGTCGATGAGTGTGGGGGGCGTCATCGCCTCGACCAATTGTCAGGACATCACTGAGCTCGGAGGTCTGGGCAGTCGCATGCCTGCCACGACGGGTTCTTTCCTTGTTGGTGGCGCCGGGTTGGTCGGCTTGCTTCCACTCGGTGGATTTCTCTGCCTTGCTCAGGCTGTCGAGCTGGTTGGTGCCAGAGCAGCCGTGTTCGTGCCGGTTTTCCTGATCACCAACGCCCTCACCGCTCTCAATCTCACCCGGGTGTTCCGTCAGGTGTTCCTTGGCCCATCCCTCGCCAAGACCCGCCGCGCGGCGGAGATCAACTGGCAGATGGCTCTGCCGATGGTGGCGCTCACCGTGATCGTTGTGCTGACGCCCTTCCTTCTGATTCGTCTCGAATCCCTGGATGGCTTGCTGGCCTTCCCCTTCTGGGCGGCTGCTCTGGTGGTGTCCAGTGGGGCTGCCGGTTTGCTTGTCGGGGCTCTTGTTCCCCTCAACAAGGCGTGGTCACGCTCACTCAACCCGATTCTTCGCTGGTTCCAGGATTTGCTGGCCTACGACTTCTACACCGAGCGTTTCTACCGAGTCACCATCGTCAATGTGGTGGCCACGTTCTCGCAGCTCGCCGGCTGGTTTGACCGCAACGTCGTCGATGGCGTGCTGCATGGTTTGGCACGCTTCTCTCTCTCCAGTGCCGAAGGCCTGAAGCTGAGCATCAGTGGTCAGACCCAGTCGTACGTGCTCACCGTGATCGGCGCCATCGTGCTGCTGCTCATGTCTCTGAGCTGGGTTCTTCAGTGAGGTCATCATGCTGACGATTCTTCTTCTGATCCCCTTCCTCGGAGCACTGTTGGTCAGTGTTCTTCCAGGGCCTGACAGCTCCGGCCGCAGTCGCACCTTCACCCTGGTCACCCTCGCGCTGCAGTGCGTTCTCAGTTTCGGTCTGCTGATTCCGTTCACGGCCGTTGAGCCCGGACAGCAGCTGGTGGAGATCCTTCCCTGGCTTCCTCAGATGGGTCTGGAATTCAGCCTCGGTGTGGATGGTCTTTCGCTTCCCCTGGTGCTGATGAATGGGGTTCTCTGCCTTGTGGCGGCAGCCGCCTCCCGCACGGTTGAAAATCGCCCCCGCGTTTACTTCGCTCTTCTGCTGGTGATCAGCGGCGCAGTGAATGGTGCTTTTCTTGCTCAGAACCTTCTGCTCTTCTTCCTCTTCTACGAACTGGAACTGATTCCCCTCTGGCTGCTCATTGCCATCTGGGGTGGAGCCAACAGGGCCTATGCCTCAACCAAGTTTCTGATCGTCACAGCTGTATCGGGGGTGCTGATCCTGGCGGCCTTCCTTGGCATCGCCCTGGTCACCGGAAGCGTTGACTTCGGAATCCGGCCGATCCTCACGGCTCAGATGGGATTGACCAGCCAGCTGGTGCTGATGGGTTGCCTGCTGATCGGCTTCGGGATCAAGATTCCTCTCTTCCCCTTCCACACCTGGCTTCCGGACGCACACACCGAGGCATCCACTCCGGTGTCTGTGTTGTTGGCCGGAGTGTTGCTCAAGCTGGGGACCTACGGCCTTCTGCGTTTCTGCCTCGGTCTCTTCCCGGAGGCCTGGTCTTTGGCGGCTCCATGGCTGGCCGGCTGGGCGGCGGTTTCTGTGCTCTACGGCTCGCTGGCGGCCATCGCCCAGACCGATATGAAGCGCATGGTGGCCTACAGCTCTGTGGGACATATGGGCTACGTGTTGCTTGCCGCCGCTGCGGCCACCCCCCTTGCGCTCATTGGCGCTCTGTTCCAGATGGTCAGTCATGGTCTGATCTCAGCGGTTCTCTTCCTTGCTGTGGGAGTTGTGTACGAGCGCACAGGCACCCGTGATCTGAATGTGCTGAGGGGACTGCTGAACCCCCAGCGTGGTCTGCCGCTCACGGGCACTTTGATGATCATCGGTGTGATGGCCAGTGCAGGCATCCCCGGCATGGCCGGCTTCATCTCCGAGTTTCTGGTCTTCAAGGGGAGTTTTGAGATGTTCCCTGTGGCCACCCTTCTGTCCATGGTGGGTTCAGGTCTCACGGCCGTCTATTTCCTGCTTCTGGTGAACCGAGCTTTCTTCGGTCGTCTTGCCGTGGCTCCTGGCGCCAATCAGAATCCAAAAATCCTCAATCAGGTGCCCTTCGCTCAGCAGATCCCTGCGCTATCGATGTCTTTGCTGATCCTTCTGCTCGGCGTGGTTCCCAATCTTCTCGTGGGCCTGAGCCAGCCAGCCACCGCACAGCTCAGTGAACTCGCCACACTGGTCCAGCCCGGAGGGCTTTCATGACCACTACTGCCCGACCTCAAGCCACTGAACCCACTCTTCCTGATCAGGAGGAGCTGATCAGGCGTCTGCTCTCAGATACCCCGCTGCTGGCCGATACCCCGGACCATTTGCTGCAGGTGGTGAACGTGCTGGAGAGCTACGGCCTGGTGCTGGATGCCTACAGCTGCAATCTCGTGCATCAGGGCAAGACTCAGCTCCTTAATCCGTTCCCTGTGTTCCGCTTCTTTCACGAAGGGTTCACGCCCAAGCGCCTCTGGGAGCACCTGATGGGTGATCGCATCAATTTTGAATATGCCGAGTACTGCCAGAAGGCCATGTTCTGGCATGGCACCGGTGGGATGGATGCCTATTTCGATTCAGAGCCTTTTGAGGAGGCGTGTCGTCGTGTGATCTCCCTCCGCTCCAAGCGCGATCCGCTCCTGCGTCTGGTGAACACCCTGTATCCAGGATTCGCACCGGAGGCGATCAGGTCGATGACGACGATCTATGCGCTCGGTCTGTTCTGGCGGGTGATGAGTGACATCTTCATCGATTTGGCACGCCGTTATCGCATCGGCGAAGTGGCTTGTGTTCTGGATGTGGTTCACCACATCCGTGATGGTCTCGTGGCAGCCGCAGCCCATCCCATCAACTACGAAGTCGAGGTGGGTGGTGAGTCGGTCTGGATTCTTCCTCCAGAAGCGGGTCTCACATTTCTGGTGGATGTTGCCGTGCCTTATGTGGAGGCCGTTTTCTTCCGAGGTATGCCATTCCTGGGCACGGTGTCTTACAACGCCCAGGCCCGTCAGATCGCCGCCGACCAGAGCCTGTTCAAGTACGGCGCTCTCTACGCCGATCCACTGCCGAGTATGGGGGCCGGCATTCCTCCCAGCCTGTGCATGTCTGACATGTTCCGGAATCTTCCTGAGGAGCTCAGCCGCTGGTACGACCATCACGGCCGTGCCCAGGCCGATGCCCATGTTCAGATCTGCATCAGCTTCCAGAAGTCAATGTTCTGCGTCACCAACGCAGCCATTGCTGGAACCATGCCCAATCCTCTCGATACCCAGGATCCCGAGCAGCAAGCCGCTAACCATGCCTATGCGTCTGCCTGGTCGGAACGCTTGATGGGCTGTCGGCGGGTCGCTCTCCTCTAGGTTTCGGAGAGGCCTCGAGGTTGTTGATGGAACCTTGGAATGAACGCAAGCGTCCGGTCTGCCTGGAGAAGAGATTCGAGTTTGACAGCTACAGCTCCACCCGTGATTTTCTCGATCGGCTCGGAGAGTTCAGTGAAGTGCGGAAGCGCTACCCCGACATCAGTTTTGGAAAAACCTACGTGAACATCACCTTGCGGCCTGAGGACGACGCCGATGATGCGACCCTCACCGATACCGATCACGCCTTCGCCGCGGCGATTGATGGACTCATCGATTGACCTCGAAGCCAGTTTCATCGCTTCGGGAGTCGGAGAGGTTCTGGAGCACCTGGAAACGGACCTGATTGGTTTACGGCCCGTTAAAACCAGAATCCGAGAGATTGCTGCATTGCTGTTGGTGGATCAGGCTCGCCAGTCGCTGGATCTGGTGAGCACAGCTCCAAGCCTGCACATGTCGTTTACCGGTCAACCAGGAACCGGAAAAACGACTGTTGCGCAGAAGATTTCGCAGATTCTTCATCGACTCGGTTATCTCCGCAAAGGGCATGTGATCACCGTGACCAGAGATGATCTCGTTGGTCAATATGTGGGGCACACGGCACCGAAAACCAAAGAGATGATCAAACGCGCCCAGGGAGGCGTTCTGTTCATTGATGAGGCTTATTACCTCTATAAACCTGGTAATGAGCGTGATTATGGAGCTGAAGCGATTGAGATTCTTCTGCAGGAGATGGAGAGTCAGCGCAATGATTTTGTAGTGATCTTTGCCGGTTACAAGGACCGGATGACAGCCTTTTATCAATCCAATCCAGGACTTTGCTCAAGGGTTGCTCATCACATCGATTTTCCTGATTACAGCCAGAGTGAATTAATGGCCATCGCTGAACTCTTGCTTGAACAACAGCAGTATCGATTCAGCGACGAAGCGATCGAAGCCTTTGAGAGCTATATCAACCGACGACGTCAATTGCCGTTCTTCGCCAATGCCCGCTCGATCCGGAATGCTCTCGACCGTCTGCGATTGCGGCATGCCAACCGATTGTTCTCACTGCGCAGTGAACCCCTGGGTCGTGAAGCCCTGATCACCATTGAAGCGGCGGATGTCTTGGCGAGCCGTGTCTTCCAGGGCGAGGTCGAGGGAACGGATCCAGCTCAGCCCCTGACCGAGAAGCCGGATTGAGCGCCCTCAGTCACGTTTACCCAGGACTGGGTTGTTCCAGGTCGCGTCGGATCAGGGCCATCAGATACGAAGGCGCCTTGTAACGACCTGGAAGACAGCGGTTAAGGGTCTCGAGATGTCCCCAGCACACGGTTTTTTCAATCTCCTTCACCTCGCGTCCTTCCTTGAGGAGTCGCCGTAACGCCTTGCAGTACAAGGGATAGCCCGCTTCCAGTTCGCCGATGGTCAGCTTGGCCTGGGCCATGAAGGTCGCTCGGTGCTCTTCTTAACCTATGAAACTGCCGGATCGCTTCATCCCAACCAGGCGATGCAGTCGATCTCCACCTTGGACCCCTTCGGCAGCGCTGCCACTTGAACGCAGGCTCGGGCAGGGCTCACGCCGCTGCCGAACATTTCGGCATAGATCGCATTGACCGCCTGAAAGTCAGCGAGATCGACCAGATAAACCGTTGTGCGAACCACCCTTGCGGCCTCTGTGCCCGCCGCGCTGAGCACGGCCTGCAGATTGCGCAGCACCTGCCTTGTCTCCGCTTCCACGTCGCCGGCTCCCACCATCTCTCCTGTTGCTGGGTCCAGGGGGATCTGGCCCGAGCAATACAGCCATCCGCCAGCCTGCACAGCCTGGTTGTACGGACCCACTGGAGCCGGTGCGTCAGGGGTGGTGACGGCCTGATGGGTGGTGGTTGACATAAAGAGGGACCACAATGGGGCTGCATTTTCGCGCTTCGTGTCGATGGAGTCCAATCCGGTCGAGATCGACGGTCTCTGGCATCGCTATGACGCTTCTGGAGTGGAGTGGACTCTTCAGGACATCAACCTCAGCCTGCAGGCAGGTGAACTCGTGGGGTTGCTGGGTCCCTCCGGTTGCGGCAAGACCACGCTTCTGAGGCTGATCGCCGGTTTCGAGAGTCCAGTCCGCGGCAGCATTTGTCTTCATGGCCGGGAGGTGGCCAGCCCCCAGCGTTCCCTGGCTGCTGAACGCCGTGGCGTGGGGATGGTGTTTCAGGACTATGCCCTGTTCCCCCATCTGAATGCATGGGACAACACTTGTTTCGGTCTTCGTCGCGGGCAGGACACCAGTCGGGCGGCCTGGCTGCTGGAGCTGCTGGGCCTGGAACAGTTCAGAGAGCGTTATCCCCATGAGCTTTCCGGTGGACAGCGTCAACGCCTCGCCCTAGCCAGGGCTCTGGCACCGGCACCGTCGGTGGTTCTGCTCGATGAACCCTTCTCCAACCTTGATGTGGAGGTCCGGCTGCGCCTGCGCAGTGAACTGCCGTCCGTCCTCAGTGCCTGCAACGCCAGTGGCGTTCTCGTCACCCATGACCCCGAGGAGGCCCTGGCGATCTGCAGTCGGGTTGCTGTGCTGCGCGACGGACTTCTACATCAATGCGCCAGTCCAAAGGAGCTGGTGGCGTCACCGGCAACGCCTTTTGTCGGCAGCTTTGTGCTTCAGCGCAATGTTTTACCTGTCTGGAATGATGCCGCCGGCGGCTGCCTCCGCTGCCCTTTGGGTGATCTGGAGAGACCTGGCGATCTTCAGGCTGGTTCCTTGCCTGAGGAGGCAACGGTTCTGGTTGCTCCCGAAGCGATCGCGCTCCTTGAGGATTCCAGTGGCGAGGACCAGGTGGTGGGGCGTGAGTTCCTCGGCCACAGCTGGATGTACAGGGTGAAGAGCGGTGATCGGCAGTTGCGGCTGCTGAGACCTCTGTCCGAGGACTATGAACGCGGTCAGCACTGTCGTCTGCGTTTGCAGCCCGGCTCTTCCGTTCTGCTCCACCCTCAGCGGCGCGCTCTGCTGAGCCGAGCTTGCTGAGCGTTGCTCATCCGCTCCAGCTGTCCTTGTGCAGTCTGAGTTCACTGAGTTCCTGGGCCGAGGATGCTCGCAGAAACAGATTGGTGCGACGCTCTTCGCCCATCGTGCTGGGCAGGGAGAGACCGCCGCGGCTGCGCAGTTCACGGACGCTGTTCAAGCGTGCGGCAATGGCCTGGTTATCGGGTCTCAAGGCATGGGCCCAGCGCAGATTGCCCTCGGTGTATTCGTGAGCGCAGTGCACGGTGGTCTCATCTGGCAGATCCTGCAAGCGCTTCAGGGCCAGGTGCATGTCTTCGGGTGATCCTTCAAACAGGCGTCCGCAGCCTGCACCGAACAGGGTGTCTCCGCAGAACAGCACAGGCGTCGGCTGCTCGGGGGAGCACCCCTGCGAAAGCACATAAGCAAGATGCGCTCGGGTATGGGCTTTCACGTCGAGCACCGTCACGGGTTGTCCCAGCAGTTCGATCTGCATTCCCGGTTCCACTGAGATCGTCTGGAACGGGATCCGCTCCCGGTCCGCGGCGGCGGCGATCACGGCAGCGGAAGGCCATTGACGCAACAGATCCGGGGTGCCACCGATGTGGTCTGCGTGGTGATGGGTCTGCAGCACTGCTGTGAGTTCCAGCTTGCGATCCACCAGCCATTGCCTCACGGGTCCGGCGACGGCAGGGTCCACCACCACCGCCTCGCTTCCCCTTGTCCAGATCCACACGACGTTGTCCTGCAGGACCGGCAGTGGCGTGATTCCTTCGCTCTGACAGGGGTGGCCCATCGTTAAAGTTTTGGGCGATGCAAGCTTCCATGATCACCGTTGCACTGGCCAAAGGCGCGCTGCTGCGGGATTCCGTGGAACGTTTCAGGCTTGCAGGCCTTGATTTTTCGGCTGTGCTGGATCCCGACAACCGTCAGCTGATGGTGCCTTCCGTCTGTGGCCGCGCCCGGGCTCTGCTCGTCAGAAACGCAGACGTGCCGGTCTATGTGGCTTACGGACAAGCCCAGCTTGGGGTGGTCGGTTACGACGTGCTGAGGGAGCATCAGATGCCTGTCGCACATCTGGTCGATCTCGGTTTCGGCGGCTGTCGCATGTCCGTTGCGGTGAAGTCCAGCAGTGGTTATCAGAGGGCGACGGATCTGCCGCCGCATTGCCGGGTCGCCAGCAAATTCACCCGCTGCGCCCGACAGTATTTCGATTCGATCGACCTGCCGGTTGAGCTGGTGCACCTCACCGGTTCAGTGGAGCTCGGTCCGATCACCGGGATCACTGAAGCGATTGTCGACCTTGTGGCCACAGGGCGAACCCTTCGCGATAACGGTCTTGTGGCGATTGAAGATCTCTTCCACACGACGGCCCGGCTCGTGGGCCATCCCCTCTCCCTGCGTCTGGATCAAGGAGAGCTGCAACAGGTCATTGAGGCGATGGATGCTCCCAAGAGGGAGATGGTGAGCAGCACCTGATGGCCGGTTCCGATCTGCAGCGCATCAGTCGGCTGGGGCGCTACCTCGGACGCGACCGTCGTCGTCTGCTGCTCACCCTGATTCTGTTGATTCCGGTGGCTCTCGCTGGAGCGATCCAGCCGTTGCTGGTCGGTCAGGCCATTTCGATTCTGCGCACCGTTTCCGGTGCCACCAATGAGGCGGTTGCTCCGATTCTTCAGCCGCTGGACAGCACCTTGGCTCTGCGGCTGATCATTGGTGCCCTGCTGATTTCCGTGCTGGTGCGTCTGGCCCTGCAGGGAGTGCAGAGCTACAACATCCAATCGGTTGGTCAGCGACTCACGGCCAGAATTCGGCGTGATCTCTTCGCCCATGCGATGGATCTCTCCCTGCGGTTCCATGACCGCATGCCTGTGGGCAAGCTGCTCACGCGTCTGACCAGTGATGTCGATGCGCTGGCTGAAGTGTTCGGCAGTGGGGCTGTAGGGGTTCTGGGCGATCTGGTCACACTCACTGTGATCGCGGTGACCATGTTGCTGATTGAGTGGCGACTCGGTCTTCTGCTTCTCGTGTCGCAGATCCCCGTGACTCTGGTGGTGCTCTGGTTGCAGGCGCGATACCGCAAAGCGAACTACCGGGTGCGTGAGGAGCTCTCACAGCTGAATGCTGATTTTCAGGAAAATCTGCAGGGTCTGGACGTGGTTCAGATGTTCCGTCGTGAGGCCTTCAACGGAGCTCGTTTCCAACGAACCGGCCTGGCCTACCGCGAGGCCGTGAACGGAACAATCCTGTTTGACAGCAGCATCTCCGCATTCCTGGAGTGGGTCTCCCTCGGCGCGGTGGCGGTTGTGCTGGCTCTCGGTGGCTGGATGGTCACCTCCGGGGCCATGGGCCTCGGCATTCTCACAACATTCATTCTTTATTCCCAGCGTCTGTTTGATCCACTGCGGCAGATGGCGGAGCGATTCACTCAGATTCAAGGCGGCCTCACCGCTGTTGAGCGCATTGGAGAACTGCTCGAGGAGCCACTCGAAATTCGCGATCACACCCTTGCTGGACCTGCCAACACGCAGGAGTCAGTCGCTGAGAACTTGCCTGCTCCGCTTCAGGTGATGCCGTCGTCTCGCGGTGAAGTGGTGTTTGAAGGCGTTCATTTCGCCTATCGACCGGATGAACCGATTCTTCAGGATCTGAGCTTCCGCCTCGCTCCTGGTGAACATGTGGCGCTGGTGGGTCCCACCGGTTCCGGAAAAACCACAGTGATCCGTTTGCTCTGCAGGCTTTACGAGCCCCAGCAGGGCCGGATCCTGCTCGATGGACGCGACATTCGCAGCCTCTCCTTGTCTGATCTGCGCCGCCAGCTCGGGGTGGTTCTGCAGGACACCTTTCTGTTCAGTGGCAGTGTCGGAGACAACCTCCGTCTTGACCGTGAGATCGATGATAGGCAGCTCAAGGAGGTCTGCAGGGATCTGGGCCTCAGTTCATTGCTTGGCAGGCTTCCTCAGGGGCTCGATACGGAGCTGCGTGAACGTGGTGGCAACCTCAGCTCCGGAGAACGCCAACTGCTTGCCGTGGCACGCGTGGCAATCCGCAATCCCAATGTCCTCGTGATGGACGAGGCCACCGCCTTCATGGACCCTTCGACCGAAGCCACTCTGCAGAGGGATCTCGACCGCTTGCTGGAACGCCGCACCGCCGTCGTGATCGCTCACCGTTTGGCCACTGTTGAAGCCGCGGATCGGATCCTCGTTCTGCGTCGCGGCCGTTTGATCGAGCAGGGCACCCATCTGCAGTTGAGGGCTCAGGGCGGTCTGTATGCCGAACTCGCCGAGCTTCAGGAACGGGGGCTTGCCAGGCTCTGATCGGTAACCCAGTCGTACAGGATGTCGCTCAGAATCTCCGGCTTCTCTCGCATGGGCAGGTGACCACAGCCAGCGATCTGGCGGTAATCATGCCCAGCGCTGTAAGCCGCAAGATGGCGCACATAGCCAGGTTCCATCACCTGGTCGTTGTCGCCACTGATCCAGAGGCTGTCGACTCCCAGATCCGACACCAATCCCGGCAGCTCTCGAACCGCTCCACGACTGGTGCTGTTGATCAGCAATCCACGGGCCGCCCGTCGCTCGGCCCTGAACGGGCCCAGCGTTCCCAATGGAGGCGGTAGCTGGCTCAGCGCGTCGGGACGCAGCTCCAGAATCAGCCGGCCGAAGCTGCGCAGCTGGCGAAAGGGCCGCGGCTGATAGATGCCTCCCCCGGCGGCCAGCAGCACAACGCCCATCAACCCCGTCTGGTTCTGTTGACGAAGATGCGCTTCGGCGTGCAGCACCACACTGCCGCCGAGAGAGTGGCCCAGCAGCACGAAGGGTCGCCCTTTTGCCCTCTCCATGGCGTTGTCCGCCAGCCATCGGCCGTAGGCCGACAGGTTGGGCAGCATCCCAGTGGGGCGCTCAGCGTCACCGAAGCCGGGGAGATCAGGGCACCAGAGTTCGATCTCGGGATGGCGCTCTCTCCAGCATGCGGCGAAAGGTGACCAGACCTGCCTGCTCAAAAGCCAGCCATGAACAGCAATCAGCAGTTGTGTTGCAGGCATCGATGCAGAACTTGCCTACCCACCTTGCCGCCCTTCGCGCCTTCCGTGCGCCAGGATCGTGACACTGCAGCATCGTCAGTGATCGAGGATCCTTCCCTCACGCCAGAGACACTGCAAGTGATGTATGGCGACCAGGCGAAGCTGTGTGCGACCCCTGCCAGCCAGCTCACTCTGGTGTTCAGCCAGCACCGTCCGTTTGACCTGGTGGAACTGGAGCAGCTACTTGAGGCGGTGGGCTGGAGTCGACGCCCTGTGCGCAGGGTCCGCAAGGCTCTCGACAACAGCCTGATCCGAGTCGGTCTCTGGCGCCACGATGCCCGGATCCCACGTCTGGTGGGCTTCGCGCGCTGCACCGGTGATGGAGTGCTTGAAGCGACCATCTGGGATGTGGCTGTTCATCCCCTCTACCAGGGCTCCGGTCTTGGCAGTCAGTTGATGGACTACATCCTCGATGCGCTGCGCGCCCTAGGGACTGAACGCGCCACATTGTTCGCCGATCCAGGGGTCCTTCCCTTCTACAAACGTTTGGGCTGGGACCTTGAGCCGAATGGTCACCGCTGCGGTTTCTGGTACGCGAACTGAGTTCCGTAATAGGCCGCTGCAAGCCGCTGCGCGCACTCACCCCGCTTCCAGCGCCTGCGCAGCCTTGCATTGCTCCAGCTTCGCTTGACGACACCATCGGAATCCCAGCGCCGGCCGTCGGTGGTCAGCGGCAGACCAATCGGCCTGAGATCGGCGATGCGGCTCAGGCGCTCCACCAGATCCAGATCCTCCATCAGCGGCAGTTCAGCGAAGCCCCCGCAACGCTCATAAAGCTCGCGATGCAACAACAGTCCCTGGTCTCCATAGGGTCTCTGCAGCCAGCGGCTGCGCAGGCCCACACCCCGCTCCAGCAGTCGTCTGGCCGGGGTGGAGGGGCTGATGCGCAAATCGAAATACCAGGCGGATGCTGCTGCCGCAGAGGTCTTCAGCAACGAGCGAACTGCACTGGACCAGCGAAGGGGGAGACGGCTGTCGGCATGCAGGAACAGCAGCCAGTCACCACGAGCCTGATCTGCTGCGACGCGAAGTTGCCGGCCGCGGCCAGGCGGATGAATCGTGATGAGACGAGCCCCTGTCTGGCCGGCGATCTGGGGCGTGGCATCGCTGCTTCCTCCGTCAGCCAGCAGGATCTCCAGTTCGAGCTCACCGCGATGCAGGTCTGCCAGCAGCAGCGGCAGCCGTGCTGCCTCATTGAGGCAGGGGATCACCACGCTCAGCTCAGCGGGGCTGTTCATGCCATCCATGCCTCCAGATCCTCGAGGCGGTCAATGTCATTGCGCGCGTCGAGCTGTGCGGGCATCAGGCCGCGCTGGCAGGCCCGCTCCCAGGTCAGTCGAAAGACCTGGTCGCTTCCCCATGGGATCGAATGAAAGGGCCAGCAGGGCGCTCCCTGTTGTGTTCCCGCCAGGCCGAATAGCCAGTAGCCGCCATCCAATGAAGGTCCCAGAACCAGCGGTGATTTGCGCAGAAGCTCAATGGCTCCGATCAGGTCTCTTGGCGCCAGGTCGGGAAGATCCGTGCCGATCAGCATCACCGGTGCCGCTGGGTCCACCGAACGTGCCCGCAGCACCTCCCTGCGCATGCGATTGCCAAGGTCTCCTCGGCCCTGGGCGCTGACGCTGGCTTCTGGGACCGAGGCAAGCCAGCGGCGCCAGGCTCTCGGACCGGCACCGCTGATGGCGATGTGCAGCCGAAGCGTTCCGTCCCTGGCGAGACCTTGAGCCACTGCCAGGGTGTGACTGATCAGGCGGGCCTGGATCCCTGCTGCCTTGGACTCGCCCAGTGTGCGTGCAAGCCGACGTTTGCAGCGCCCGCTGGCGGGCCAGCGGGTCATCACCACAAGAATGGGCTCGCTCATCGGATCAGCCCGCAGAAGATCACTGCTGCCTGGGGAGTTCCTCGGGTTTCACCATCAGCTCGATGCTCTCACCATCGCGTTCCACAACGATGGGCATGGCCTGGCCGACACGGCCACGGTCGACTGCCAGCTGCACCTGTGAAGGGTCCTGCACCTTGGTGCCGTTCACTTCACGGATCAGGTCGCAGGGCCGGATTCCGCCAGCCTCCGCAGGGCTGTCCTCCACCACTTCGATCACCACCACGCCGTTCAATTCAGGCACCTTGCAGAGATTGCTGTTGGCAGCGGCATTGATCTCCTTGGCGAGCTGAGGCGTCAGGCTCTGGAGCCGGACGCCAATAAAGGGGTGAGAGGCCTGGCCGGTGCTGATGATCTGCTGGGCGATCCGCTTGGCCAGATTGATGGGGATGGCAAAACTCAGGCCGGCCCCGGGGGCCTTCTTGATGGCGGTGTTGATGCCGATCACCTGGCCAGCGGCATTGATCAGCGGCCCGCCACTGTTGCCGGGATTCACGGCGGCATCCGTCTGGATGTAGGGCACTCTCTGCCCTTCTCCGATGGCATTGGTGCGATCCACCGCGCTGATGATTCCTGCCGTCACCGTGTTGTTAAGGCCGAGGGGATTGCCGATGGCGATGGCCCATTCCCCGGGCTTGAGATTGTTGGAATTGCCAAGGGGAGCGACCGGCAGTTTGTCAGCGACCACCCGCACCACAGCGATGTCGGTGAGTGGATCACTGCCGAGAACGCGGCCGCTGAAGCTGCGACCGTCGGGCAGCGTCACAGAAACCTGGTCGGCACCCTCCACAACATGTGCGTTCGTGAAGATCAGGCCATCGGAACGCGTGATGAACCCTGATCCCTGTCCCGCTTGCTGCTGGATCGGTGCTCTGCCCCCGAACAGATTGCCGAGCGGGTTGACCACCCGTTTCACCGTGTCGATCCGCACCACGGATGGACCGACCCGGTCGACCGCTTCAACGATGATGTTCTTGCCGGGTTGAAGGGGTGCGGAGCGGGGACCATCGCTCACCTCCGGCAAGGTGTTGCTGGCCGGGGCCTGATCGAGTCCGATGCGCTGCTTCCAGGCGTTTCCGCAGCCGCTGAGACCGGTGCCAATGAGGCTGACTCCGATGAGCGTGAGTGCTCGCTGCAGGGGACGCTGGATGGCGGAGGCCATGAAGATGTGTGATGTCGTCAGCACCTCATTAAAGACGGACCGATCAGCCTGGGGTGCGTAGATTCAGCCACCGTGAATTGGAGGATGCAGTGCTGACGGGCAGTGAGCTTTGGAGCAAGGTTCAGCAGGCCCTTCAGAGCAACCTCAGCAAGCCGACCTTCGAGACCTGGATCCGCCCTGCCCAGTGCAGCGGATTCCGGGAAGGAACTCTCACATTGCTGGCTCCGAACAGCTTCGCCAGCAATTGGTTGCGCAAGAACTACGCAAGCACGATTGCGGATGTGGCCGGTGAAATCATTGGCCAGCCTGTGACGGTGTCGGTTCTGGCCCGTGATGATGAGGACCTCCAGGCAGGTTCGCCAAGCGCAGGTGTCACGGCAGCACCTCCAGCGTTGCCGGCTCCGGTGGCGCCGCCAACCCCAGCAACCAAAGCGCCCCGTCGTCTGCCGGGGCTGAACTTGCGTTACGTGTTCAATCGCTTCGTGGTGGGGCCCAACAGCCGCATGGCCCATGCCGCCGCACTCGCTGTCGCCGAGGCACCGGGTCGCGAATTCAATCCGCTGTTCATCTGTGGAGGGGTTGGCCTTGGCAAAACTCACCTCATGCAGGCGATCGGTCACTACCGCCTCGAGATCGATCCTGAGGCCAAGGTCTTTTACGTCTCCACTGAGACCTTCACCAACGACCTGATCGTGGCCATCCGCAAGGACGGGATGCAGGCCTTCCGTGACCGATACCGGGCCGCTGATCTCATCCTGGTGGATGACATCCAGTTCATCGAAGGCAAGGAATACACCCAGGAGGAGTTCTTCCACACCTTCAACGCGCTGCACGAGGCCGGTCGGCAGATCGTGATCGCGAGCGACCGGCCTCCCAGCCAGATCCCCCGCCTGCAGGAGCGTCTGATCTCGCGTTTTTCCATGGGATTGATCGCAGACATCCAGGCACCGGACCTGGAGACGCGCATGGCGATTCTTCAGAAAAAGGCCGAACAGGAGCGTGTCTCCCTGCCCAGGGATCTGATTCAGTACATCTCCGGTCGTTTCACCTCCAACATCCGCGAGTTGGAGGGTGCGTTAACGAGAGCGGTCGCCTTCTCTTCGATCACCGGGATGCCGATGACCGTTGAATCGGTGGCGCCCATGCTCGATCCCAGCGGCCAGGGGGTTGACGTCACACCGCAGCAGGTGATCGAAAAGGTGTCGGAGGTCTTTGGGGTGACTGCGGATGACATGCGCAGCAGCAGTCGTCGCCGAGCCGTCAGTCAGGCCCGTCAGGTGGGAATGTTCCTGATGCGTCAGGGCACCGGCCTCAGCCTGCCGCGCATCGGTGAAACCTTCGGCGGTAAGGATCACACCACGGTGATGTACGCCATTGAGCAGGTGGAGAAGAAACTTGGCACCGATCCACAGCTGGCCAGTCAGGTGCAGAGGGTGCGTGATCTGCTGCAGATTGATTCACGCCGCAAACGCTGAGACTTTGCGGAGCAAAGTCTCCGATTCAGTACACAGGGCTGAAGATCTCCATCTGAACCACGCCCACCATCTGTTCAATTGGATTCGGCCCTGCAGGAATGGCCGTCAGCGAGAAGGTGTAGAGATCATCCGGTGGATTCACTCCGGCCTCAAAGGCGATCGTGACGGTTTCCCCTGGTCTCACCGCTGATTCGAATCGAACGTCGACCGAGCGTGCGTCATCACTGAAGTCCGCCTGCACCTCAACGGATCCCCCTTCACGACGAGGCGTGCCAATGAAGGCCTTGACAGGCACGGCCCCGTAATAGAAGGCGGCCTGTGCACCCCGGATCTGCTGAAGCTTGATCCCTCCCAGATCGGCGCCAGCACCTTCCGGGAAGTCCAGAGTCACGTAGTAAACCGCACAGCATTCGAAGGCATGCCAGCGGTAGTTGGTGAGTTTTGCCTTGGTCGGTACAGCCACAAAACTGGTTTGACCATTGATCTCCACAGCCTTGGCGGTTGCGACGGTCATCAGCACTGCTGCGGCCAGGGTTGAAGTCAGAAAACGCATCGCCCGAGGTGTGTTTCGTGGATTGTGATCGGGTGTTGGAGTGGTGCGGACCACACTCCTCACCATTCAGTCCTTGCCGGTCCAGCCGGCCAGATGAGCTGCAGCTCTGGACTGAGCCAGTCGCCTGGATGCCGGCAGCGCCGGTTCCAGCTGGGAGGAACTGAATGGAGGCAAGGGGCGAGTGCGTAGCCATGCTCCCCAGCGGAACTCGTGATAGGGGATCAGCCGCTGTGGCCTGATCAGACCTTCCTGTTTGAGTTTCCAGACAAGGCTGCGATAGGGGTCGTCTTCAAGCTCCAGTAGAGACTGGGGCAGCTTGGAGGGTTCCCAGGGACCATTGCCGCGTCCGTCATGGAGATAGAGCCAGCCCCGATCCTGCAGAGCCAGGAGTGCTGCATCGCGGTTGTCGCTGTCCAGCTCAGCGATCACGTAGCCATAGGTGGTCACGCCGGGGTCCATTTCCAGCAGTGCTCTCAAGCGGTGGTGTCGATCCACCATCCAGAACTGTCCGAGGCGATTGCGCACCAGCGGCACGGGCTTGCCGCGCAGATAGTCGAGACGCTCTTTTCTGCTTTCCTGGCTGAAGTCTTTCTGACGGCTCCGAATTTCCGCTAGCCCAACACACATCTGCGTGGGCTGGAGATCACTCACGCTGACTTCGATCAGGCTGCGCTCATCGTCATGATCCGGAATCCTGTCGTAGCGAGGCAGATGCACACCGGACTCCAGGTCTCCACTCATCCAACCCTATGCGGATTTCACGCATTCTTTGGCTCGCTGATGGGATCGCGCCCTCGGAAGTGCTGGAAACCAGAACCATCAGAATGGTGGAAGTTGGGCGTCAGTTGTGCTGGACCAGTCGTTTGATCTTGTGGTGCTCGGTGCGGGTTCCGGTGGCCTGGCGGCCGCCAAGCGTGCGGCACGTCATGGTGCCCGTGTGGCCATCGTGGAGGGAGATCGCGTTGGAGGGACCTGTGTGATCAGGGGCTGCGTCCCCAAAAAACTGCTCGTCTATGGATCCCAGATGGCGGAACAGATGGAGGACGCCTCGAGCTACGGCGTTCATCCGTCAGAGGTCAGCATTGACTCTGCGCAGTTGCTGGCGAATGTGCGTGCTGAGGTGGATCGCCTCAATGCCATGCACATTGAATTTCTGGCGAAGGCCGGGGTCACCCTGATCAAAGGCTGGGGACGGTTCGACGATGACCATCACATCCTTGTTTCAACTGCTCCAGGTGGTGCGCCGGAACAACGTCTGCATGCGGAGAGGGTCTTAATCAGTGTCGGCGGCCGACCGCAGCGGCCCGAGATTGAAGGTGTCGAACTGGGCTGGGTCAGCGACGACATGTTCTTGCTGGAGCGTTTCCCAGAGCGAGTGGTTGTGGTGGGTGCCGGTTTCATCGCCTGCGAATTCGCAGGCATCCTCAGTGGCCTCGGTGTCGAAGTCACCCAGCTGGTTCGCCGGGAGCAGCTTTTGCGGGGCTTTGATGCCGAGCTGGCAGCTGTGGTGCAGGAGGGGATGGCTGAGAACGGTGTGAATGTTCAATTCTCCACTGGGCCTGAAGCCATTGAGGGAACGCCGGGAGACCTCGTTGTGCGAACCACTCGTGGTGATCGAATTGCCTGCGGTGGGGTGCTGCTGGCCACTGGACGAAGGCCCTTCCTTCAAGGCCTCAACCTCGATGCTGCAGGCGTGACGATCGATGGCCATCACATTCCAGTGGATGCTGATCAGCGCACCAATGTGCCTCACGTGTTCGCTGTGGGTGATGTGACTGATCGCATCTGCCTGACGCCTGTCGCGATTGACGAGGGTCGTGCCTTCGCAGACAGCGTCTACGGAGGCCGGCCGCGACAGGTTGACCATGAGTTGGTGGCCAGTGCCGTGTTCAGTCAGCCGGAGCTGGCCACCGTGGGGTTGTCCGAAGAGGACGCCATCGCTCAACATGGGGCTGATGGGGTGGTGATTCATCGAGCCCGTTTCCGTTCCATGGCACAGGCCTTGCCCAAGCGTGGCCCACGCTGTCTGCTCAAGCTGGTGCTCGAGGCCAAAACTGAGCGGGTGCTGGGCTGCCACATGGTTGGTGAGCATGCGGCAGAGATCATTCAGATGGCAGCAATCGCCGTTGGTATGGGCGCGACGAAGGCCGACTTTGATCGCACCATGGCGCTGCATCCCACGGTGTCAGAGGAATTCGTGACGATGGCCTGATCAGCTCTGAAGTCGTTGGTGGAGTGTGTCCGCCATGCGTAGAGCCAGGGCGATCGTGGTCAGGCCAGGCCCCACACTGGGGCAACTTGGAAACACGCTGCTGTCGGCGATGTAGACGTTCTCGAGCTCATGGCACTTTCCATTGGCATCGACCACGGATGCCACAGGATCCTCACCCATCCGACAGGTGCCGCAGGCAAACCCCACCACACTGAGAGGGGCTTCACCACGGGGATGAACGGGCTCTGACGTCACCACCTTGGTGACCGGATCGGCCTCCAAGGATTTGAGCGTGTCGATCCACCGATAAACCAGACGGTCATGGGCCTCCAGATTGTTGTGGAGGTAATTCACGCGGATCTGATCCTTGTTGAGCCAGATCTTGTTTTCCGCATCGGGAAGCACCTCGGTCATGGCCCACCAGGCCACGGAACGCGATGCCAACCGCTCCAGCCCGACATCGGGAATCAGCTTGCTGACCAGCGACAGCACAGGCGGTGATTCAGCGAACAATGCGTCCTGAAGAACTCCACCTGCGGCCTGGATGTGTCCCAGAGGGAAATTCACGTTCTTGTCTCCCCAGTAGTAGTCGTTGATGCCGAAGGAACGGGCGTAGCGACCGCTGTTGGCTTCCGCGGAACGCTGCAGGATCGAGGTGAGCTGAACATTCATCAGATTTCTGCCCACCTGGTCAGATTTATTGCTGAGGCCACGGGGGTGACGTTCATTTCCGGATCGCAGCAGGATGGCCGGAGTATTGATTGCACCGGCCGCGAGCACGACCAGATCGGAGGAGAACAGCCAGATCTCGCCGTCTACATCCGTTTCGACCCTCTTCACTTCGCGTCCGCTGGGGCTGACATGCAACCGCAGAACCTTGGCCTGAGTTCGAATGTCCAGCTTGCTTTGGTCGGCATTATCCAAACCAAAGAGCTGAGCATCACCACTGGGGTCTTCCTTGCTCTCGGACCAGCTGAGCGGCAGGTCATAGGGCTTGCAGCCGTGGCGCTGCAGACCCTCGCGGAGCTGTTCCAGAAAAGGCATCACCGGACGCGGTGCATGATCGAAGTCTCTGCTGCGTGCAGGCTCCGTCGGGTCGACATGGGCTTGACCATGAACCCGGTAGAGCGTTTCTGCCTGGTCGTAATAGGGAGCCAGATGGGCGTAATCGAAAGGCCAAGCCGGTGATACGCCCTGCTGAAGTGGCAATTCACTGAAATCTTGTTCGCGCATGCGTTCGAGCACGGCTCCCCAGATCTTGGTGTTGCCGCCGAGGTTGTAGGAGGTCTGAGGTGCGAAAGGATCTCCGTCAGGACCGAACCAGCGTTCATCCGTGGGGTGATAGCGATCCTTGCGGAGCAGATCGACATCGGCCACATTTTGATCACTCAGTGCCATGGCCGCTCCTCGCTCCAACAGCAGCACACGTCTGCCCTGGCGACTGAGCGCTCCTGCAAGAGTGCCTCCGCCGGCACCACTCCCGATGATGATGATGTCGTAATGGCGGTCGTCGATGATCATGGATGGCTGATGTCGTTGAAAACTGAGTGATGCAGACGGCGATCAGCTGGTTCGCTGCCACACATAAATCAGCACATAAAGGATGATCCAGATCACATCCACAAAATGCCAGAACAGGCTCACAGCAGTGACACCCATTTCGCCCTTGACGTAGTTGTTCGGCCGGAAGGAGCGATACAGCATCAGCCCCATCAGCAGGATGCCCGTGATCACATGCAAGCCATGAAACCCAGTCAGCAGGTAAAAAGTTCCACCGAATACACCACTGCTCAGGCTGAAGGGAAGTCCTGACCATTCCACGTACTGCCCGTAGACGAAGTAGCTGCCCATGGCCATCGTGAGCAGCCAAAGTGCGCGGAATCCCCAGAGGTTTTCTTTGTGGAGATAGCGCTCAGCGAAGTAGGCGACGAAACTGGAGCTCACCAGAATGACTGTGTTGATCAGCGGCAGCTTGGTCTCAAGGCCTTCGACACCTGTGGGTAGCCATTCAGGGCTGGTGATCTTCAACAGAGCGAAGCCTGTGAAAAATGCCAGGAAGATGATGCTTTCAGAGCACAGAAAGATGATGAAGCCCGTGAGATTGTGCCCGTCATGTTTGATATGCCCGGGTTCATGTTTCAGGGGTAAATCAGCATTCGCACTGGTCATTGCTTAGGCCTCCATGGAGCGTCGGACATAGAACTCCTCGTCTTCGACAAGGGGTTTACCCAGGCCGTAGCCATAGGGTTCGCTGATCACGGTGGGAATATCGTCTTCGAAATTCTCAGCAGGCGGCGGCGAGGGAAGTAACCACTCCAGACCGATCGCTCTCCAGGGATTAGCCGATGCCTTGGCTCCCCTCGCCCAGGAACTGACGATGTTGAGGATGAAGGGAATGGAGGCCACTCCCAGCATGAAAGCACCGATACTGGCGATCACATTCCAGAGCGCGAATTCCGGGTCATAGGAAGCAACGCGGCGTGGCATTCCATACAGACCGGCCCAGTGCAGGGGCAGCCAGTTGAGGGTTGCGCCAATGAAGGTGAGGGTGAAGTGGATCTTGCCCAGCCCTTCGTAGTACATCCGGCCGGTGAATTTGGGGAACCAGTGGTAGATGCCCGCGAAGATTCCAAATCCAATCGTGTTGAAGATGATGTAGTGGAAATGGGCCACAACGAAGTAGGTGTTGCCCACATGGATATCGATCGGAACAGTGCCAAGCATGATGCCTGTGATGCCTCCGAAGATGAAATTCACCAGGCCTCCCAGAACGAACAACATCGGTGTGGTGAGGCGAATCTTCGCTCCCCAGAGTGTTCCCAGCCAGGCAAACACTTTCACTCCGGTGGGAACAGCGATCAGCATGGTTGTGATCATCACCAGATTGCGCATCCACTGAGGAGTTCCCGTATAGAACATGTGATGCACCCAGACAATCAATCCCAGGAAGGTGATGATGAATGAGGCCAATGCCACGAATTTGTAGCCGAACAATGGTTTTCGTGAATAAACCGTGATCAGCTCAGAGAAGATGCCGAAAACAGGAAGCACCATCACGTACACCGCGGGGTGCGAATAGAACCAGAAAAAGTGTTGGTACAGCACCGGATCACCTCCTCCTTCTGGCCTGAAGAAGCTGGTTCCGAAACTGAGATCGAACAGCAACATGATGGCGCCACCGGTCAGTGCCGGCAGGCCGATCAGCTGAAGGGTCTGTGCCGCCCATGCCGTCCAGACGAACACGGGCATCCGGAAGAAGCCCATGCCGGGTGCCCGCATCCGGATGATCGTGGTGACGAAGTTGATCGCGCCCATGATCGATGAGATCCCTGAGAGGGCCACGGCCAGGATCCAGAGAAATTCACCGTTGATCAGGTGACCAAGAGGGTTCTGGATGCTGACCGGTGGATAGGACCACCAACCGGATGAGGCTGGTCCACCAGGCACGAAGAAGCTGCTCAGCAGAACGACAGCAAAAACAGGCACAAGCCAGAACGCTGCGGCATTCACTTTTGGGAACGCCATGTCCGGAGCGCCGATCATGGTTGGAATCAGCAGGTTGTTGAATCCGTTCAGCACAGGGAACAGAAACAGGAACAGCATCACTGTTCCGTGCATGGTGTAAAGCCCGTTGTAGACACTGGGGTCGACCAGATCCGCTGGTGGGGTGATCAACTCACCGCGCATGACCATGGCCAGCAGACCACCCACCAGCAGGAAGAACAGAGCCAGCCCGATGTACTGAATCCCGATCACTTTCGCGTCGGTGTTGAAACTGAAGAAGCGCTTCCAGTTGTCGGGAGCGCCTGGAACCGGGTGGGGTGCCTTGAGCACCCTGGGGTCGTATTTGGTGCTGGTCATCGGGGTCAGGCGTCGTGGGGCTCGTCGGGATTGCCGGGGTCGTTCACCATCGGGGGCGGAGCGGGGGGAACGGTGGCCCATCCACGGTCGCCGTCCTTGAGGCGTTTTTCGTAGAGAGGGGTGCCCGGGCTGAGGCCCTCGACAAGAGGACGCTTCGCTGTGGCCTTCAGCCAGCTGTTGTATGCCTCCTCCGACTCGACAATCACGTCTGTCTGGTTCTTGGAGAAGTATGCGCCGCTGAACATGGCGTCGCGCAGTCTGAAGCGACCTTCACGGGTCGGGGTGATGCTGTAGGAGATAACGCTTCCTGGAATGATGTCCTGCTTGAGGCGAAATGCCGGGATATAGAAGCTGTGAAGAACGTCTTCGGAGATCAGCAGGAAGTTGGCACGCTGATTGAGTGGTAGGTGTAGTTCTGAGCTACGGACACCATCGGGATACACGAACTCCCACGACCACTGCCGGGAAATCACCTCGATCGGTCCGATGTCGCGGCGTGCATCCAGGGTGGCGACTGCATCGGGCGATTGGTTGAGAGCAACGTCGTATTTCTGCTTAGGCCCGAGCGAGGCGAGCTTTTCGTTCACATGGATCGAATAGAAGGCCAGCGCCATGACGATCACGAAAGGGATCACCGTCCAGGTGATTTCAAGTTTGGTGTTGCCTTCAATCGGAAGGCCATCACTCTCGTCGTACTTGTCAGCGCGACTAAATAACAATGACCAGATGATGAAACCCACACAGCCGATGAAGACAAAGGCGCCAATACCGACCTCAAGGCTGAACAGATCATCCACATAGGGTGCAGCCGTTGATGCGGGCACCGGCAGCCAGCCATAGGCCCATCGCGACACCTGGAAGCTCACTGCTGCATCCAGCACAGTGGCGATCAGGATCACCGCGAGGAGCCTGAGCGGGAGCCCTTTTTTTGGACTCTGGCGAGTGGATGTCATGGCAGTGCCTCCTTGAGATCAGCTCCGGCTGCCAGCAGCTGATCCGCTGTGATGTGCACGCCAAATTCACTGGCGAGCCAGGCTCCAAGGCTTCCATGGACTCCCATCACTAAGAGGATGACGGCTCCGCAAGCGAGATAAAGCCAGCTGACCTGGCGACCCAAGTCCTTGCGCCAGGCGAAGCGCAGGTATCCGCGCCAGACGGTCATCGCCACGATGATCAGCAGCAGTGCTACCCCTCCGATGGCATGCCAGAGCATGGTGTCGATAGCGTTCTGGCCAATGACGCTGCGAATGCCGGGCAGCGGCACAGCCAGAAGCATTTCAAAAAAGCCTGCGGCCACCGTGAAAAAAGTGATCACGCTGCAGGCCAGCACGTTGTACCAGCCCACGTCGTGGAAGCCGGTACGCGTCACCGGTAGCGCCAGGAAACGGAACACCCGTTTTTCAAGTGGATAAAACGCACCGGCAAAATCGAATGCGATTCCAATCGCAAACAATCCGATCGTGAAATGAACGAGGTTCGGGTGAATCGGAATCGTGTAAGGGAGATCGTTGGCGCCGAGCTGATCGACGATCTCATTGATGGGAGAGGGAATCGCCATGATTGGCAACGGGATCGTGGCGTTCATGACACCGCTCCACTGCGGATGGCGTCGACGACGGGCACGGTGTGAAGCCCGTAGACCCAAACGAGCATGTCGCCGAGGTACACCTGGCAGAACACCAGCGTGGCAAGCACACCATCAACAACGAGAAAGCCTGCCGGCAGACGCGTGGGGTCCTGCTGTCGGACCACATAGCGCCATCCCGTGAACAGGCCGAGCACGCCAGCCAGTGACCAACCGATGGTGCTGTGGTAATTGAGGATGTCGCGCGCCGCACCGTAGGGACTGGCCAGACCTGCTTCGATCTGGCCAAAGATGATGGCCACAAAGATGGAGACGGTGGCCACCACCAGATTCCAAAAGCTCACCTCAAAGAGGTTGCGCTTCCGTGTAATCACACCAAAAACATCGAACACAACTGTGATCAGCGCCATAGCGATCACGAAGTGCACGATGATTGGATGGATGACATCCAGCCATGGCAGATTCTTATCGTTGAGAGGTGGAAGCAGCTCGAGCATCGGCAAGCCGCGCAACGCTCTCTCAGGATGAACAGCTTTCAGGGTGCAGTCATCCTTTCGTGAACGAATGCTGGCGATGCTGTGATATGTCTCTCAATCTGAACTGAATCGATTCAGCTCAACTCATTGGGTTCGTTCATTCGCTTGCGTTTTAGCTGCCGCCAATACAGTCCCGCCTGAACGACAATGACGACGATGACAGCCGGTACAACAAGGCAGAGCATCACCAGCCGGAATTCGTCCTGCCAAGTGGGCAGGGTGCGTGGCAGCACCTGATCCACCACGTAGAACACATAAAGAGCCAGCAGGATTCCACCCTCCAGTCGGGTGATCTGCCCCTTGGTCCAGAAGATGGGCATGCAGGCCAGTGCGGTCAGCACCATGACCGGCATGTCGCGTTGAATCAGAAGGGGACTGACCTCGAGCCCGCCGGCTCCAGCCGCGGCCAGTGAACCCATTCCGAGCACAAGGAGATGGTTGAGCAGGTTGCTTCCCACAACGTTGCCAATGGCAAGATCAGTTCGACCTTTGATGGCCGCCACCAGCGAAGTGATCAGTTCCGGCATGGAGGTGCCGGCGGACACGATCGTCAGTCCGATGACCGCTTCACTCACCCCCAGATAGGCGGCGGCACCACTGGCACCGCTCACGAGCACTCGGGAACCCACACCCAGCAGCAGGACGCCGAGCAAGAGTGACATCACGGCTTTGAGAGTGCCTCGTTTGCCCTGTTCGGGATTCACATCGGGTTCGGCACCTTCAACTCCGGCCGGCTCTTCACGGGCTGTGCGGATTTCCCAGATCGAATTGATCAGCAGTGCGAGCAACAGTGCCACGCCCGCTTGCCAGGTCACCCTCCCCGCCGATGCCATGCCCCAGACTGCTGCGGACACCGCGATCATCACGGGGACATCCCTGCGAACGAGACGGCTTTCGACGCGCAGCGGCATCACCACCGCACTGCTACCTAGCACCACCATCACGTTGAAGATGTTGCTGCCCACCACGTTGCTCACGGCCAGGGAATCCAATCCACGCAGAACGGAACTGATCGTGACGAACAGCTCTGGAGCACTGGTCCCAAAGGACACGACGGTCAGGCCGATCACCAGCTGAGGGATTCCGAGGATGAGCGCCAGCGTCACGGACCCTTGGACGAAGACTTCGCCTCCCGCGAATAACAGCCCGATCCCGATGAGGACCTCCAGGGCGGATGTCAGAAAGTCGGGCATCGTCCACAGCTGCCTGGCCTCATTGTGCGATGCCACCCCACGCACGACCGGAAACGAGCCGGCACGAATTGGTGGTCCATTGTGCGGACCGGCAACTAGCATTCCGCAAATTCGAAACGGTCTGGCGTGTTTCTGAATCACATCAGCACACGCAACGTCCGCGGGGATGTTTTCGGTGGTGTAACGGCAGCTGTTGTGGCGTTGCCGATGGCTCTTGCCTTCGGGGTGGCCTCCGGAGCTGGAGCCGCTGCAGGACTTTGGGGGGCTGTGATCATCGGCCTGGTGGCATCGCTCTTCGGCGGGACCCCCACATTGATTTCAGAGCCAACCGGTCCAATGACGGTGGTGTTCACCGCCGTGATTCTCAGCTTCACCAGTCAGATCCCTGACAAGGGCACCGCTCTGGCGATGGCGTTCACCGTGGTGGTGCTCGCTGGTGTGTTCCAGATCCTCTTTGGTCTCTTCCGTCTGGGTCGTTACATCACGATGATGCCCTACACCGTGATCTCGGGTTTTATGTCCGGGATTGGGGTGATTCTGGTCATTTTGCAGCTGGCTCCTTTCCTGGGGCAGACCAGTCCCCCCGGTGGAGTCATCGGAACGCTCGGTTCTCTTCCTGAGCTGTTCTCGGGTGTCCAGCCTCTTGAGCTGGCACTGGCTGTGATTACGTTGCTGATTCTGTGGTTCACGCCGGAGAACCTGAAGCGCTATTGCCCTCCGCAGCTGCTGGCGCTTGTGGTGGGCACTGTGTTGTCGCTGACTCTTCTCGGAGACGTTGAATTGCGCAGGATTCCCGAATTCACAGCGGAATTCCCCAGTTTCAACCCGCCCACCTTCTCGGGTGATCAGATCCGTTTGATGGTGGTGAATGGCGCCGTGTTGGGCATGTTGGGATGTATCGATGCCCTGCTCACGTCGGTGGTGGCTGACAGCCTGACCCGGACTGAGCACGATTCCAATAAGGAATTGATTGGCCAGGGCCTTGGCAATGTGATGTCAGGTCTGTTCGGTGGTCTACCTGGAGCAGGAGCCACCATGGGCACCGTCGTCAATATTCAGGCAGGTGGTCGATCGGCCCTCTCCGGCATTGTTCGGGCGCTGATCCTGATGTTGGTGATTCTGCTTGCTGCGCCGTTGGCATCGCAGATTCCTCTGGCTGTTCTGGCAGGAATCGCTTTGAAGGTGGGTTTCGACATCATCGATTGGAGCTTCCTTCAGCGCGCTCATCATCTGTCGATCAAGGCGGCTTGCATCACCTACGGGGTGATTGCGCTCACCGTTCTGGTTGATCTGATCTGGGCTGTGTTCATTGGCGTGTTTGTGGCCAATGTGCTCACCATCGAAAGAATGACAGCCCTGCAGGCCAGAGGCGTGAAAACCATCAGCACCACGGACGATGACGTTGAACTTCCTGAAGATCAGCAAGCACTCCTGGATCAGGCTGCGGGTCGGCTTCTGCTGTTCCAGCTCACCGGTCCGATGATCTTCGGTGTGGCCAAGACCATCAGTCGTGAGCACAACGCCATCGAAGACTGTGAGGCCGTTTTGTTCGATCTGACGGAGGTCTCTCATCTTGGCGTGACGGCATCATTGGCCCTTGAAAACGCCATTAAGGAAGCCGTTGAAGTGGGTCGGTCTGTGTATCTGGTGGTCATGAACGGCTCCACCCGCAATCGTCTGGAGAAGCTCAAGCTGCTGGAGCTTTTGCCTGAGAACCATGTGAGCGAAAATAGGGAGGAGATTCTCCGCCGTGCGGTCGGGGAACTCCCAGTCCTTCAGGAGGTCTGACTTGGCGGAGGTTCCAACATCCCTGGTGCTTCGCCGTCCAGACGACTGGCATGTGCACCTCAGGGATGGAGCCATGCTTCGCGCTGTGCTTCCCGCCACAGCCAGAACCTTTGCCCGGGCCATCGTGATGCCCAATCTGCGCCCACCGGTGACATCGGTGGATGCAGCGCAGGCTTACCGGAGCCGGATTCTTGCGGCCTTGCCTGAGGGCACCCGCTTCGAGCCGCTGATGACGGCCTACCTCACGGATGACCTGGATCCTGATGAGCTGGCCAGGGGATTCAGGCAGGACGTGTTCCGAGCGGCCAAGCTGTATCCCGCCAATGCAACCACCAATTCAGCCGCTGGTGTAAGCGATCTCTCCAAGATCTCCGCTGTGCTGACGCGCATGGAGGCCATTGACATGCCCCTGCTGATCCACGGTGAAGTCACCGATCCTGATGTGGATGTTTTCGATCGCGAAGCCCTCTTCATCGAGCGGCATCTGAAACCTCTTCGTCAGCGCCATCCCCGCTTGCGCATCGTGCTGGAGCACATCACAACCCAGGAATCGGCGACCTACATCCGAGAGTCTTATCAGAGCGGTGATGGGCGCATCGCCGCAACCATCACTCCCCATCATCTGCATCTCAACCGCAACGCCATGTTCATGGGCGGGTTGCGCAGTGACTTCTATTGCCTTCCCGTTGTGAAGCGGGAATGCCATCGCCGGGCGTTGGTGAAGGCTGCGACCAGCGGTCTGCCCTGTTTCTTCCTCGGCACGGATTCCGCTCCTCACCCCCGCTCCGGCAAGGAGTCCTCCTGTGGTTGTGCAGGCATCTTCAATGCGCTTCATGCATTGGAGAGTTATGCCGCCGTGTTTGAACAGGAAGGAGCACTGAACCATCTCGAAGGCTTTGCCAGCGAGCATGGTCCGCGCTTTTACGGCCTGCCTCTCAACACCGAGATGATCACCCTTGTCCGTCGCAAACAGCCGGTGCCGGTGCGACTGGTTCCTCCCGAATCAGCGTGTCTTGGGGATGACGCCCTTGCGGACAGTGAGTGGCCACTGTTGTTCCATGCAGGAGAAACACTGGCGTGGACGATCGAGTATGAGTGATCATTCAGTTGAGTGCACGACGTGTTGGTTGTTCTCAGGACACGGTCTTCGGGACGGACTTGTCTCTTGAGCCAGTGATGCTGATGACTCCACCCACGCAGACCAGTATCGCCCCAATAATGGTTTCGAGCTGAATCGTTTCTTTGAAAAGAACGACTCCATAAACTGCAGCGAAAACAACCGAGATGTACTGGAAAGCGCCGATCTCGTGCGGTTTTGCGAATTGATAGGCCTTGATCAACAGGAACTGGAATGCCAGGAGACAGAGTCCTGTCCCGAGCATCATCCAGTAAGCCCATGCTGGTGCTGAATTGAATTTTCCGATTGAGATCAGACCGAGAACGACGATTCCAAAGAGCAGGAAATAGAACAACTGAGTCAGAGGCGATTCCGTTTTGTCCAGGTGATTGACCGCTAGAAATTCAATGGCTGTTACCAGGCCTGCTCCCAGGGCGACAAGGTTGCCCGGATTGGAAAAAATGCTGGCATCGGGCCTCACGATCACAACGACACCAACGAAACCGATCATGATGGCGATCCATACTGCTCGGGGTATGTGCTGGTGGAGAAAGATCAGTGCCAGAATCGGAATAAAAATCGGAGTGGTGTTGACAAGAACATTCGTGTCTACAAGTGAGGTGAGCTGGGCTGCTGCAATGAAGAGCAGGAATCCTGTGATTCCTGTTACGGCTCTCAGCAGGTGATAGCGGCCCTTGGTCGTTGGGATGTCTCTGCCTTTTCGAAAAAGAATTATCGGTAATAGAAGAATGAATGCGACCAGGAATGTACCAAACGAGAACATCTCGACCGACAGGCTCTTGTCAACGTATTTGCCAAAGACGCTCTGCGTGGTGTTGGCAAGGAACGCAAGAATAATGTAAATAGTTCCGGTGAGAATTGATCGTCGCATGTGATGCCGTGAAGATGTGCTGAAGTTGGGCGTTGGTGATAATTCAGATCTGAATCGCCCCTCTTGCTGTCAGTCAGAGGGGCGATGGACGATACTTGATGGTGTCTGTGCTCAAAATGATCCACTTTTGGGATCACTGCAAATCCTTTAAACAGTGATTCCCAGGCCTGTCAATCCATGTTTGTTGTTGTCAGCGAAGTGCCGCTTAGAGCCCAGGGCTGCTCATCATGATGCCGCCGTCTGCGAACACACTGGTTGCCGTCATGTAGCTGGCACCATCGCTCGCGAGGAATGCCACCACAGAAGCGATTTCATTGGGCTGCGCCATCCGACCAATGGGAATCGCGGCATCGAGTTTGGCGAGCAATTCGGGATTGTTCATGGTGGAGTCGTTGATTGGCGTGGCCACGGCACCGGGACCCACATTCACAATCGAGACGCCTTTGGCGGCCAATTCAACACCCGCTGTGCGCGTGAGCATGCGGACGCCTCCTTTAGCGACGCAATAGGGCGTGTTGTCCGGCATAGGCCAGTCTTCGTGAACTGAGGAGATATTGATGATTCGCCCACCGCTTCCCTGCGCGATCATCTGCTTGGCGGCGTACTGAGTCGCAAAGAACACGCCACGCAGATTCACATTGAGCACCTTGTCGAAGTCCTCGGGCGTGGTGCTGAGGATCGAGGTGCGGGTCTCGATGCCTGCGTTATTAACCATCACATCAACCTTCCCGAACGTCTTCACCGCAGTGTCGACCAGTCGTTGAAGATCCTCCACTTTGCCAACATCAGCTTGAACGCCAATTGCCTGGCCGCCCAGCTCACCGATTTCCTCAATCAGATCCTCCGTGCGATCAGGGTGGGATCGGTAGTCAATCACCACCTTTGCGCCTAGGGACCCGACAGCTTCCACGATTGCCTTGCCGATACCGGAATTCCCTCCGGTCACGATGATCACCTTGTCTTGAAGACAGAGAGACGTCATCGCCTTGGGGACCTGAGTGGTCATGACAGTCAGGGCAGAACAGCCTTTCAATAGCCGTTTTCTCTGCACTCGTCAGTGTTTCATGGGCAAACGGCGCTAAGACTTCGTCAGTTGTGTGGAGAGACCCGTGGCCGAAGGTCATCACGAAGCACCCTCCATTGAAGGAGTGGCCTTTTCGCTGCCCAAGCCCGGCAGTCTTGATCCACTCCTCGAAGTGCTGGGTGTCAATGATGAAGGTCAGTCGCTGGTGGTCGGAGATGCTCTGCAACGTCGTTTCGGATTGACCCAGGGCAGAGCTGTGATACGGCACTACAGACTGGGTTGTGAAAGGCTCGACTATGTCTCCTTTGAGTCAGTCGACACCAGCTCTGCGGCTGATACAGGCCCCGCCAACACCCTCTGGTTTCAGCATGTGGCCATTGTTGTGAGCGATATGAGGCAGGCGGCTGAGCGGCTGATGCCCTATGTCGTCCCGATCTCCGATTCACCGCAATGGTTGCCGAATGGGGTTGCGGCGTGGAAGTTCCGTAATGCTGCCGGTCATGCCATGGAGCTGCTGTGGTTTCCGCCCGACCAGGGGCACCCGCGCTGGCATCAGCCGGAGCCGAAGTTGTTTCAGGGCCTTGATCACACTGCCATTGCGATCAGTGACAGTGATCGAAGTCTGGCGTTTTATGGCGTGGAGCTCGGCTTGCAACTGCGCTACGCCACGCTGAACCAAGGTATGGAACAGCAACACCTGGATGCTCTGGCTGATGTGAGTGTTGCCATTCATGGTTTGAGTGGATCATCACCCTGTGGTGTGGAGTTTCTCCGTTATCTCAACCCATCACCGAAGCAACCTACAGCTGCTGCCTTGCAACCGCAGGATGCGCTTTATGCGCAGATCCTGCTGCGTGCTTCTGGAGCTGATTCTGGTCATCTTCAATGTGATCCAGATGGCCACAGAATCTGGATCCACTCTTAAGCCAATCCTCAAATTTCATCAGCCTCATTGTTTCTAGGGTTCAGAAAATGCTTTCCACGCGGTGGATCCCGTTTCTCTGATTGTTCCCCCGTCACCCGATGGATTGGCTGCTGGAGGTCTTCTCACCCTCAGACTGTTCACCGGTGTTGTGTTCATTCGCCATGGCTGGCCCAAGTTGACCAACCTCGGGGTTTGGGCCAATGCCATGAAAACGCCCGCCTGGCTTTGTTTCCTCTCAGCTTTTTCGATGTGGGCGGGTGGAATCGCTTTGATTTTCGGCGTTTTGACACCCATCGCCGCATCGGCCATTGCCGTGTCGATGGTGTACGCCATGGTGCTGGAGATCAGCAATGGCTTCCCTTTTATTGCCCCGGATCCGTTCCAGATTCCGGAAGGTGATTATGCCGGTCCCATGGGCACCGGAGAACCCCCGAGCTGGGAGAAAGCCGCCATGTATGTGGTCATGTGTTTGATGCTCATCACTGCAGGGGGTGGACCATACAGTCTGGATCTGTTTGTGATCGCTCCTCGTCTGCAGGCACTTCTGGGCTGATTCAGCCCAGCCGCTCCTTGAGGTGGTCAGCGACCCGGATGGCATTGGCAATGGCGGTGAGCGATGGATTCACCGCTGAGCTGCTCGGGAAAAAGCTGGTGTCAACCACGTAGAGGTTGTCCACATCGTGAGTGCGACAGTTGGTGTCCAGTACCGAGGTCGCAGGGTCTTCTCCGAAACGGCAGGTTCCCGACTGGTGCCCAACGGCAGCGATATCCATGGAAGACGCGAAGTACACCTGTCGTTCAGCGAGGTGATTCTTGAGATAAAGCTTGTCCAGTAGACCTTCCAGTCGGTTGACCAGTTCCTGGGACGCTTTGTTGTTGGTGGCTGTGTAGCTGAGTTTGATCTGACCGTCCTGATTGACCGTGACGCGGTTGTCGGGACGAGGTAGATCTTCGGTTTGAAGCCAGAAATCAATGGAGTGTTCGGCGATTCTGTCCATGCCCCAGGTGGGTGCAGGTGCCGTGAGTCGGGGTTTGTAACCCTTCATCATCGCTCCATTGGTTTTACCCGTCATCTGCACATTGCCCATGGGGAAGTCGAAGTCGTTGTCTCCGAAATACCAGTCGTGAACGGCCACCGTCTTCTGGAAGACCGTGGTGTTGGGCTCATGGGCGAGCGCAACCACTGCTTTGCAGTTGTGATACATGTAGTTGCGGCCCACCTGGTCGGAACTGTTGGCGAGGCCTCTGGGATGGGCGTCATTGGCCGACATCAGCAGCAATCGTGCTGAATTGGCGGCTCCTGCGGAGACCACCACAATGTCTCCCTTAAAGCGCCGTTGTTCACCTTTATGGTTCACCACCACTTCGGTGACCTCTGTGCCGCTGGTGTTGGTGTTCAGCCTGAGCACCTCCGCTTCTGTGAGCAGCATGACGTTGTCATGGTCGAGGGCTGGCCGCACTCCCATCACTTCAGCGTCACCCTTGGCATGCACCAGACAAGGAAAGCCGTCGCAGCGGTTGCAACGCACACAGTCGCTGAAGGCTGGATCGACTTCGTTGAGGGCGACTCCTGTTGGGGCGTGGAATGGATGCAGGCCGGCTGAGCGAAGATCATTCACCAGCTTCTGCATGCGCGGTTCATGGCTGATCGGCGCATACGGGTAGGGAGAGGATGCCGGTGGCTCGGTTGGATCCTCACCGCGCAGGCCGTGGACGTGGTACCACTCCTCAGCTTTGCGGTAGTAAGGCTCGAAAACGTCATATTTGACTGGCCATTCCGGTGATTCGCCATCCACATGAATCACCGACTCGAAGTCGCGCTCTCTCAAGCGGAAGTGGGCAGCTCCATACATCTTCGAAGCGCCGCCGACAAAGTAATGACTGCCTGGTTGGAAGCTCTTGCCGTGTTTGTCCAGCCAGTGATCCTTCGAGACATAACGGTCTTTCTGGAAGACCTCCACGGGGTCCCAATTCTGTGGCTCCCGCGGCAGCCAGCCCCCACGCTCCAGGATCAAGATCGAATATCCAGCACTGGCGAGAGCACGCGCCAGTGAACCGCCGCCGGCACCACTGCCGATTATCACCACATTGAAGTGATCTGCCTTCGGTTCAATTGGCGTCTGGCGATGGGCGGCGTGGGTGACGTGATCCATCAACGGGGCCTAACGCTCTCATTTCAAGTTAGGGAGATCACCCCATCCCGTCAGCGCCAACGTTGAAGTTGAGTAATCATCTTGGCGACAACGGCTGTCCAGCCCGTCTGGTGACTGGCTCCCACACCTGCGCCGGTACAGCCATTGAAGTATTCATTGAACTGGAAGAGATCGCGCCAAGCGGCGTCGTTCTGGAAGAGCTCCACATCTCCATTAAAGGCGCGTCGACCTGATGGATCTCGCCGGAAGATCCCGACCAGTCGTTGTTCCAGTTCAAGGGAGATCTGCCACAGGTTCAGTTCACGTCCGGAACCGGTTGGAAACTCCATCTTGAATTCTTCGCCGAGAACATGTCCAAACTTCTGCAGAGCCTCGATCAACAAATAGTTGATTGGCATCCACACAGGACCTCGCCAGTTGGAGTTGCCGCCGAACATGGCAACAGGACTGTCGGCTGGGCTGTAGCTGATTGTGGCGTAGTCGTCACCCTGTTGATAGGAGTATGGATTTTTCTCGTACACCTTGGAAAGACTGCGGATGCCGTAAGGAGAGAGAAACTCCTCTTCGTCGAAGACTCTTGTGAGAATCCGTCGCAGCCGATCGGGAGGCACAATCGAGTACAGCACGCGATCGTGATGCCATGTTCCGAGGTGACTGATCGCATCAAAAGGCGCCCCACGATCTTGGCCCAGTTCATTGAGATAGCTGCGCACATCGAGAGATGGAATGGCTTGGACCGTGGAAGCATTGAATGTGGCGACTCCAAGCAGCGGAATCAGCCCACTCAGAGAACGTGTGCGTAGGTAATCAGTGCTTCCGTCCGGTCGCTTGAGCACGTCGTAATAGAACCCATCCTCCTCGTCCCAGTTGACATAACCTCGCCCGGTTGGACTGTTCAAGGCGTAGGTGAGGCGACTGAAGTCAGCCACGAAACGTTCGCAGAGGCTTTTGTATTCCTCTCTGTCTTCGGCGAGCAGCACGCACGTCTCCAGCATGTTCAGGCTGAGCATGCCCATCCAGGCCGTACCGTCCGATTGTTCGATGAGGCTTCCGTCCTTCAGTGGGTATCGGCGATCGAAGATCGCGATGTTGTCGAGTCCGAGGAAGCCACCTTCGAACAGGCTGTCGCCATTCCGGTCGGTGCGGTTGGCCCACCAGCCGTATTCGAGCAGCAGTTCGCGAAGGCTTGCACGCAGAAACGGATAATCCTTGCGGCCGTAGCAGCGCTTGGAGATCTGGAAGATGCGCAGTGCTGCCCAGGCTCCGATCGGTGGATTGGCGTCGGAGAGTGCCCATTCATAGGCCGGTGATTGGCCATTGTTTGCGGTGTAGGAAGCCTGGCGCAACATGCGTGACTGACGCTTGGCTTCACTCGGGTCTAGTTCTGCAAAAGCCACGGCATGGAACATCAGATCCCATTGGCAGAAGTAGGGATATTCCCAGCAGTCGGGCATGGAGATGATGTTGCGAGCCCGCAGGTTTCGCCAATAGGCGTTTTCGGTTTGCCAGCGCTCCTCCGGGGGTTTGGGTGAATTGCTGTCGCCGCGCAGCCAGCGGGCCACGTACCAGTCGTAGAACTTGCGGCACCAAAACAGACCAGCTGCCGCCGCGGCATGAATGGCTCTGTCCTCTTTGTTGAGGCCTGGGGCTACCCAGTGCAGGTGGTCTTGCCAGTCCTGACGACGCTGCTCAATGAGGGCGGTTGTCGCGGCGCGGTCGATGTTGCCCTGATCCCTGTTCACGACGGAGTCACGTCGACAGAGTCTGAGATCCACTTGCCAGACCTCGCCAGGCTCGAGGTTGCGCTGCAAGTGGAGAGCGGCCTTGCTTCCGGTCTGATTCGGATTGACGGCATCGACCTTTCCCTCGATCAGATACCGGTGAAAGGCATCTTTCACATAGGGCTGCTTCAGAGGCTGGTTGTATAGACGCTGGGTGTTGGTCTCATTCTCAGTGAACAGCCAGTCCCCTCGTTCGCTGCAACACAGGCCGTAGGAGCCGAGTCCCTCAACAGCACTGCTGACGAGCAGATTGTCCTCCAGGCTTAGCGCTGGTGTGTTGCCGTCGTTCTCCCTGTCCTCGCCCCAGCTCCATGTGTTTCGAAACCAAAGGGTGGGAAGCAGGTGGAGCGCAGCCTTGTCTGGTCCACGGTTGGTGAGGGTCAAACGAATGACCAAATCCTCCGGTGAGGCCTTGGCGTACTCAACCTCAAGATCAAAGAAACGATTGTCAGCAAAAACTCCGGTGTGAACGAGCTCGAATTCGTTCTGGTTTCGGCCGCGGCGACGGTTTTCGTCTCTTAGTTGCTGATAGGGGAAGCACTTCTGGGGATATCGATACAACGCTTTGGCGTAACTACCTGTGGGCGTTCCGGCCAGGTGGTACATCATGTCCTTGATGTCTTCACCGTGATTGCCTTCCGGATTGCCGAGACCGAAGAGACGTTCCTTCAGAACAGGGTCGTTTCCGTTCCAGAGTGCCGGGGCGAAGCAGAGGAGACCCTGCTCATCACTGATCCCCAGCAGGCCGTCCTCGCCCCAGCGGTAAGTGCGCAGATGGCTGTGGTCGAATGGGAATGATTCCCAGGCGTTGCCGTCTGCCGAGTAGTCCTCTCGAACGGTTCCCCATTGTCTGTCGCTGAGATAGGTGCCCCATCGATCCCAGGGTTGCTCTCTGGAGTCGCGCTCGCGACAGCGAATGAGTTCTGCGGGTTCCGCGCCCAGCTGTGCGTTGGAGGTCGCCGAAGTTGACATGAACGAAACACCCTCATGTTTCTGAAGTTAATGAGGGTGATCTGGAATGCCCATGACGAAATGGCTTTGATCACGGCCAGTGGTGGGGGCGGGGGGACTTGAACCCCCACAGGATTTTCATCCCAAACGATTTTAAGTCGCGTGCGTCTACCGATTCCGCCACGCCCCCAGGAGCCACCGGCACCATGACGGCATTCTAGATTCCACTGAGATGGCCCATTTCGCAGACCATGGAGACTCTTCTGAACGCGGTTTCCCTGGACACCCTTCTCGTGATCGCTGCCTATGTGGTTCTGGGTGGCGCCTATCTAGTGGTGGTTCCGCTGCTGCTCTACGCCTGGATGAGTCGCCGCTGGACCGTGATGGGAAAGTATGAGCGTTTGGTGATTTATTCCCTGGTGTTCCTGTTCTTCCCAGGATTGATTGTTTTTGCACCCTTCCTCAATCTCCGGTTCAGCGGTCAGGGTGAGGTCTGATCATTGACACGTGCAGGAGTTCTGAAACTTGGTCTCGGCCTGCTGCTCACCGGTGGCTTGGGCTATTGGATGTTTGAAGCCCTTGGGCTGGAGGGGTTTTCTGCGGGCATCGCTGCTGAGGCCCTGTTGGTGGTTGTGGTGGTCGTCTGGACCAGCTCTTATCTGTTCAGAGTGGTGACGGGCCGCATGACTTACATGCAGCAACGCCGTCGCTATCGCAGCGGTTATGACCAGCTCACCGCCCAGCAGCTGCAGGAGAGGTTTGATGCGATGACCCCGGAGCAGCAGCAGGCCCTGATGGCCTCCATCGCTGAGGAAGAGATCAGTCAGGCATCTGATTAGTTTCAGCTGACCTTTAGGCTCGCCTGCATCACAGTTTCAGAATCCGTGACAGAGCCGTCTTCACGCATTGCAGAGGTCTTTGTGAAGACCGCCCGTGAGCAGCGTCTGGCTCTGATGCCTTTTGTGATGGCTGGGGATCCTGATCTACAGAGCACAGCTGATGTCTTGCTCAGCCTCCAGAGTCATGGGGCTGATGTGGTGGAGCTTGGCATTCCCTACAGCGACCCACTGGCGGATGGACCGGTGATCCAGGCTGCAGCTCAACGAGCTCTTGAACAGAGCACCACGCCTACAAAAGTGCTGGAGATGTTGCGTGGATTGCGTGAACAATTAACCATGCCTGTTGTGCTGTTCACCTACAGCAACCCGCTTCTGAATCGAGGACCGGAACGCTTCTTCTCGGAAGCTGCTGCCGCCGGTGTATCCGGTTTGGTTGTTCCTGATCTTCCGCTTGAGGAAGCTGAGCGTTTGTCCCCACTTGCAGCCCAACATGGCCTTGACCTTGTGCTGTTGGTTGCTCCCACAACTCCGGAGCCACGCATGGAGCGCATCGCTGCATCCAGTCGTGGATTCACTTATCTGGTTTCTGTGACCGGTGTGACTGGAGAACGTTCAATTCTTCAAGAACGTGTCGGCCAATTGGTGACATCTCTAAAACGATGTGAGGCAGGTCCTGTTGCTGTGGGATTCGGAATTTCTGGCCCAGAGCAGGTGCGTCAAGTTCGGGCATGGGGTGCCGATGGAGCCATCGTTGGCAGTGCTCTGGTCAAAAGAATCGCCGCTGCACAACCAGGTTTTGCAGCGGCGGAAGCAGGTGAATTTTGCCGGGAACTGCGTGCAGCAGCCGGCTGAAGATCACTCCTCGTCTTCGTCAGTTCCACCGACGGGAACGAGCCGGATCTGCTTGCGACCAAGCTTGATCTCGAATTCATCACCAGGCTTGAGATCAAGCATGGCGGTGTAAGCCTTACCGATCAGCAGGTTGCCGTTCCCTTGAACTGTTGCCACGTAGGACAGCTTGCGGCCGCCTTTGCCAATTCCTGCAGAACCGCCACCAAGTTCAATGCCCTTGGCATTGAGAAGAGCCTCGTAGAAAGCTGTGAAGTTAACGCGATCGGAACCATCCTTCTTTTTCGAGACATACCCACAGGCAGTCGCCAGGTCTGTCTTGGAGACGTCACCTAAATCCTTGACCTTCGCAAGGAGTTCAGCACCAGTGAGCATCATCATTAAAAAAATCTACTCTCTGAACATAGCGCTTAATGTGCACTATGCGCCAACCTTTCGGCGCAGATTCTTTTAACCGGAGGTGAAACTATGGCCCGCTTCGTTCTCTGGGGGACCTATTGCGACAATGCACTCGAAAAAAGAGCTCCGTTTCGTGATGAGCATCTTGAGCGGCTTAAGGCCCTCAAGGAAAGTGGGACATTGATCACTCTTGGTCCGACTGTTGGCAGTACACACGTTTTCGCAGTCTTTGAGTCCGACAGTGAATCAACTGTGCGAGCTCTGCTTGAGGCCGATGTCTATTGGCGTGAAGGAATCTGGACTCGCCTGGATGTTTATCCCTGGATCCAGGCATTCTGAGCTTGTTGCCAGATCCAGTCCGCTACCACGACATCATTCCCTTCTCCGAGCGCGTCGGCGTAACCGCTCATTTGACCAATTCCTTCACGGGCGATCTGCGCGATCGCTTGGGCATTGTTGAGTTCTCGTTTCTCGAGGGCCTTGAGTTTCAATGTGCGTCCACGACGAATAATGTTGCCGCCGTTGGGATGACATCCAGCGCAATGAAGATCAAATAGCTGGGCCCCTGATCCATTGAGTGCCCAGGTGCTCGAGCTCTGGCAGAACAATGTGATCAGCACCAGTACTCCTGCCAGCAGTGTCTTCATTGTTCGATGGCAGGCCATTTCAGTCTGCCTCGCTGCACAAGACGCTGGCTTGATCTCAATCCGCGGGTTGTCAGGATCACAGCAGGTGTGCCTGAACTGATGGCAGAAGAGGATCTGCAGCATTTTCTGTTGAAGGTTCAACAGCTCAATGCATTGGTCAGCAGTCTTGACGCTGACCCTGAGCGTCGGCGTCAGCTGGCCGCCTGCTCGGATCACAATGCTGTTGTCCAGCTCGCCCTGTCGTGGGGTTACAGCATCGGACGGCGCTGGGGAGAACCGAGTGTTGCGCCATCAGGTTCATCCAATCTTCTGGCTCCTGCGCCTGTCGCTTCAGGACAGGAAATCGAAGAGGAATTGTGTTCTGGAAAAGATTGGAGGCTGATGAGGATTAGCTCCAACGGAGCGCGAAGTCCAGATGGTTTCTGGTATCAACAGAGAGAGCATGAGTGGCTGACCCTTTTGAAAGGGAGTGCACGCATGCGTCTCGACCACCCAGAGGAATGGATCGAACTCAGCGTGGGGGATCAGCTGATGCTGCCAGCCGGTCGACGTCATCGGGTTGAGAGGACGGATGCTGATCCTGGAACGGTGTGGCTGGCTCTCTACTGGAATGGGAATCCAGGCGAGGTTCCGGGTCAGACGACCGCTTGACCAGCCAGTAAGCCCCCGCCAGAGCAATGGCGGAAACTCCCAAACCGATCAGAAGCTGGGGTTTGTCTTCCGCGCCTTTGGGAAGCACGATCACCTTTCTGGCTACGGCGGTGAGTGCGGTGACCAGCACCAGTTCGATCTGGACCACGTGCCGACGCAGGTAGCTGGTGATGTTCTGCAGCACTTCAAGGGCGATCAGCACCGTGAGTAGATCGCCAAGAATGCGAATCAGGCCATCGCCCAGCCAATAGGAATCCTGTTCATTGGTGATCAGCGAAAGAGCAACGCGGATGGTGAGCTGAACAATCGAAGCCGCGATCACAACTGCGGTGATTGCCGTAAGAAGAATGGCGACCTGCTTTTCACCCGCATCAACCCACTGCAGGAAACTTCTGCGTTTGCGTCGAGACTGGATCACTGTGCTCAGTTGCTGCTGAACGGGTTGAAGAAAGGCTTGGCGGGTGTGTCGCCAGGGGGGTTCTCGATCTTGGTGTTGCAGGTGATGGATCCATCCGCACCTTCAACACAGTCCGTTGGGACGACGGTGCTCTGTTCACCGGTGCGGCTGCCTGGCCCGAGCAGCCAGACCTCCGATTGAGCCATCGCCCCCTGAGGAAGCGCCACGGTGACAGCAGTCAGAAGGCTGACGCCGAGCAGACGTTGCGGGACGGAGGCCATAGAGAGTTCAAGAGATATCCCCATGTTGCCTTCGATCGTGTTCAGCCGGTGCAGTCGTCTCGGATTTCTCTGAGCAGCAGATCCAACTGACCGAAGGGATCTGCATTGCTCTGGGGGGCGCTGGCGTCTGAATCCTCATGGGCAATGGCCCCGGGATCGGCTGCCCACTCGGCTTCGATGGCGCAAAGTCGTGCGGCTAACCGAGGCATCCCTCCAAGCACATGCTCACGTTCCAGAACCTCCATCAGGGCTGGCATCCGGGTGGAGGTGGCTCTCAGGCTGCGGCGAAGATCGGACTGGGTTCGCCCTTGCTGCTTCAGCCAATCCTTCAGCAGTGCTGCAAGCTCATCCTCCAATTCTTGTGACCAGCGGGTCATGGACTGTGTATTGGGAACCATTGATCCAGTCTGCGTTGTGCCCGTTGCCTGATCTGGGGAGTGATGTGATTACGGCACAGACCCATCACAGCGGTGATGGCCACAAGGTCATCACTGAAACCAGCCACAGGTAAGAGGTCCGGGATCAGGTCAGTCGGGACAAGAAGGTAGGTGAGCGCTGCCAGCAGGGTGAGCCTTGCCTGGGGAGGTGTGGCTGGATCCAGCATCATCTCCAAGGCTTCAAGGGCTGGGCGAGCGATCGTTCTCCCGGCTCGTTTCAGCAGATGCCGGAATGCAGACTCATCAATCACTTCACTGTCGAGCACTTCGGCATCAACCACATCACCGTTGAACTCGGTGGTGCCTGAGGAAAAGCCCGACGTCATGGCGATGGCAGCAAAGCGGATGTCGTCACAGTCTCGCCCCACCTGAGCCGATACGGCAGGAGGAGAGCCGAATCGACTGCGGGCGGATTCCCGCTCAGACGCTCATCTCAACCAGGCCGTGTTGAATGCCGGTTTTGCGCAGTTTGCGCAAGGCGCGCTGCACCACCTGCCGGCAGTACTCACGGCTGCAGTTCATGTGCCGGGCCACTTCAGCAAGGGTGCGCCACTCATGGCTGCCGTCGAGGCCGAATCGCAGCATCACCACGGTCCGCTCCTTGGGCGTGAGATTGGATTTATCGAGCAGTTTCCAGGCTGAAGCGGTTCTTTCTGCGATTTCCGCCCGCTCCATCGGTGGGATTTCATCGCTGGGGAGAACGTCAACGAGTTCTGAAGGATCTGATTTTGACTTCACAACCCCTTGAAGGCTGACCGTGACACTGCGTAATTCACAACCCAGCAGATCCTCCACCTCGCTGAGGGAAATTTGCATCGACTCTGCAAGTTGTTCCGAGGTTGGAGGTAAGCCATTGCTCTGCATCAGTCGAGCTTTGGCCGCACGCAGTTTGGTGAGCTTCTCATTCACATTGACGGGAATACGAATGGTGCGGCTCTGCGTTGAAAGAGCACGGTTTAGACCCTGGCGAATCCACCAGTAGGCGTAGGTGGAAAAACGGTGGCCGCGAGTGGGGTCGTATTTCTCGACTGCGCGTGTGAGCCCAAGCGTGCCTTCTTGAATCAGATCCAGCAGGTCAAGGCCCTTGCCCTGATAGCGCTTAGCAAGGTTCACCACCAATCTGAGGTTGGAGGTGATCATCTGATTCTTGGCTCTTTCGCCTCGTTTAATCGTGCGCTTCTCTTCGTCGTTGTACACACATGCAGGGCCACTACCGCCGGCGAGCTGACAACGCTCGTTCAGGGCAACCATCGCTTGAACTTTGCGCCCCATTGTTAACTCCTGCTCAGGAGTCAAAAGCTGATGTCTGCCGATTTCGCCCAGAAATGCACTCAGTGAACTCACCATCACATGTCTGCCAGGTTTCTTTGAACCTAGGGCGAATGGCTTTTTATCTGGTGCGTGTAATGAAGACTGCGGAATTCACATTTCAGACGTAATTTTGAATTTGTACCGAATTCAAGTTTTGTTCATAGTGTGATTCGTTTCGCTTCATATTTGCGTTGGATTGGTAGTGCAGACCTTCCTTATGAAAGCAGCGGAGCTTTCCTCTCAGCCGCTACTGTCGCCAGCAACAAATGATTCGACCCCATGTTGCTGGCCACTGCGCTGACTCCTGAGATTGCCAAGAGTGCTGGAGTGGCTTACGTCCATTACCTGAGCTTCATGCTCTGCTTTGCGGCCTTGGTGGTGGAGCGCCGGCTGATTCGTCCTGACCCTGATCGCAGAACGGCCACGGCCATGGTGATCACCGACATCATTTACGGGATTGCTGCCCTGGCACTGCTTGTCAGTGGGATTCTGCGTGTGCTCTATTTCGGGCAGGGCACTGACTTCTATACCGAGAACCCTTTGTTCTGGTGGAAAGTGGGCCTTTATCTGAGTGTGGGTGGGCTTTCGCTTTATCCCACAGTCACTTACATCCTCTGGGCGATACCGCTGCGGAAGGGTGAGTTACCCCAGGTGAGCGAAGGGCTTGCCACCCGCCTGGGCTGGATCATCAACGTGGAGCTGGTGGGGTTTGCCCTGGTTCCGATGCTCGCCACACTGATGGCCAGGGGTGTTGGTCTTTCAGCGGCCTGAATCACGAGTCCGATGCTTGATGATCCCTGTCCACCGGTTCAGCAAGTTCGCAGGCTGGAGGGTCAGCCCTTCACCGCCGCCGCTGCAGAAACAGCACCGGGCTACGGGACGCGTTTGGCCACCACTGCTTTTGGGATTCCGTCCCTTCCCCGCTGGTGCGTATGGGTTGAGCCAGCCGCGGGTGAGGTGGCGGATCGATGGGAGCGACGCTGGCTGAATGCCGTTGAGGCCGCGTTGGCGGATTGGATGCCTCTGCTGCCGATCACAAAGGTCCTTGACCCCAACCGGGCGCACATTCGCGTGGAACGCCGACGGCCTCCTCGTCGTCAGCTCGCCGGGGGGTGGCGAGCCAGTAACGGTCGAGCTGTGCTGCAACTGCTGGAGGTCCGTCGCCAAGAGACCTGGCGACTGGAACCCGGTGTGACTGTTCTGGTATCACCGGAGCTGCGTGCGCAGGCCCTGCAGGCCACCGCTTTGCATGAGTTGGGCCATGCCTTCGGCCTCTGGGGGCACAGCGACGATCCGGCCGATGCTCTGGCACCGGTGCAAGGCGCCTCGCCGGTGTTGGCTCCATCCGCTGGGGATCGCCGCACGCTCGACTGGTTGCGGGAGCAGCCCACACGCTTTGGTCAGCCCTTCAAGCCTGCCGATGCTTCAGGCCAGTGAAGATGTCAGCCAGTGAAGGTGTTTTGACGCACGCTTCAAGCTTCTGACAGGCCGCTGAAAACTCGGCATGCTGCCTTCAGTGAAGAATGGCTGGCCTTGAGGATTGCGACCTTGCTGCGCTCAGGGACGCTGACGCGTTTTCTGCTTCTGGGGGGTGTGCTCGTATCAGTGGCAGGGTGTGGTCAATCGGGTTCCCTCTCCAATGGAGGCAGCGCGACCAAAGACAAAATCCAGATTCAGCTGGATGGAGTTCAGCCCTCTGCAAGCACCGGAGAGCTGAATCAGGGGCCTGAACCCCGTCGCTTCAAGGTGGGTTATGGGCGCAATGGCATCGCCTGCGCTGGATCAACGTTCGAGGAGGGTTGGACTCCGCTGGGCACCTTTCGCGTGAATGCAATTCTCAGCGACGATCGCTTTGCGATGGATCCCGCGTTGGTGAAAGAATCCGGAAAGACTGAGACCTATCTGCGCGAGAACCTGTTTCGCAACATGAGCTCCATCGATTTCAAGGGTGATGGTGAAACCGGCGAGTACGGCACGGGTTACATCAGCCTGGAGCCTGTGCCTGCCACTCCCCAGCCATTCCGTTTCAATACCTACGACGGAATATTTCGCTGGTACAGCTTCGCCATCCACGGCACCAATGATCCCAGCAGGGTGGGCCAGTCGGTGACCGGTGGATGCATCAATGTGGATCGTGAGGCGATGACCGAGCTGCTCGAGGGCGTTCAGCTCGGGGATGAAGTGGTGATCAGCTCCGAGTCTCCCTGCACGCCCTGATCAATGCCTGCGCGGAGCTCCGCGGCGGGCCGCCAGCACTTTCTGCACCTGACGCCAGCTGACACCGTGGTGAGCCAGGGCGACCTGCAGATGGAACAGGATGTCGGCCGCTTCGCCGGCGATCTCCTCAGGGTTGTCGTCTTTGCAGGCCATCACGAATTCCGCACTCTCCTCGCCGATTTTCTTGAGGATGCTGTTGTCACCTCCTTCGAGCAGTTTGTTGGTGTAGCTGCCCTCCTCAGGATGATCCCGGCGGCCTTCGATCACGCGCATCAGCTCCGTGCAGGCGTCTGCCGGTGGTTGAAGCGCATCAGCTCCACCGGGCGCTCGTTGATCACTGTCTTCGTAGAAGCAGCTGCGAGCTCCGGTGTGACAGGCCACATCGCCGGTCTGTTCAATCGTGATCAGGATCACATCCGCATCGCAGTCGTAGCGGATGCTTTTCACTTTCTGGGTGTGGCCGCTGGTTGCTCCCTTGTGCCATAGCTCCTGGCGTGAGCGGCTCCAGTAATGCACCTCTCCTGTGCTCAATGTCAGTTCGATGGAGTGCCTGTTCATCCAGGCCACCATCAGCACAGCACCATCGAGCCAGTCCTGGGCGATTGCCGGGATCAGGCCCGCATCGTTGAAACGGAGTTGATCAATGAAGGCTGAGGTGAGGGGCTGCATCGGGCTGCGCTTGCTGCAGATGGAGTCAGCACAAATCCTGACGCAGTGCCCAGCCGCCCATCGTCTGTCCCGAATTGGCCGAGACGGCTTTCGGTAACTCTTGGTTGACTGAGGTCAGCATCGATACGTTGAACTCAGAGTTCCGAACGTTGCGATGCCATCCGGTCTGAAGCGAGTAATGGTCAGCAGTGGCCTTGTGCTGCTGGCCTGTTCATTCGCCGCTCCGACCTCGGCTTCGCAACGGCGCGGTTCAACACCTCTCGATTTTCTGACCATCCGAAAGGCCTCCAGCCCGCAGATCTCGCCTGATGGTGAGACGGTGGTGTTCGTTTTGGAGGAGCCAGGACCTCAAAGGGATGGTCAACCCTGGCGTGGTGATGACGATCTTTGGAGAGTTCCTGCGGACGGCAGCGCTCCTCCCCAACGCTGGATCTCAAGTCCACAGCGGGACTGGTCACCTCGATGGTCTCCGGATGGCGGAGCGCTGGCCTTTCTCTCCAAACGCGGCACAGCGGAGTCAAACGGATCCAAAACACAGATTTTCCTGAGCGATTCATCTGGTGCCAAGGTTCGTCAGCTCACGCGTGTGAGCGGAGAGATCTCCGCATTTCGTTGGGCGCCCGATGGCAGCAGTCTCGCTTTTCTTGCATCAGACGATCTGAATCATTCCGACAGCGCACCCCATCCATCGAACCGGCCCCTGCCTCTGACGAAGCTGTATCAGGTGTCTGTTTCAGGAGAGGAGGTGAAGCTGATTTCACCGTCTGGACTGAATGTGATCGACTTTGACTGGTCACCAGATGGCTCCCGAATTGCGGCTCTGACTTCTCCAACAGCCAAGGTTCCGGATCTGGTCAGTGCCAGGCAGCTGGTAATCATTGATCCTTCCCTGGCTGAGGTTGAGCGCCGTTTCCCCAATCGCATCGGTTGGGACTCCCCCGTGTTGTGGTCGCCTGACGGAGAGCTCATCCATGTTGATGTCTGGAGATCACCCGGAGATGCATGGTCTCCAGCTTTTATCTCAGCCAGCGATGGTCAGACTCAGGTTTTACTTGATGGCGTTCGGGCCACGATCGGAGATACACGCTGGTCTGCTGACTCCCGCTTTCTATTCGGCCAGTTGTTGGAGGGAAATCAGACGTCTCTCGCCAGGATTGAACGAGAGACGGGTGCCATTCAGCGGCTGACACCATCTGGAGCCAGATTGTTTGAGAAGGACACCTACACCGCTCATGATTCATCGGGCCGAGTTGTTCTGCTCAAAGCTTCCGCATCGACTCCGCCGGATCTCTGGTTCGTTGATTCAGGACAGGCCCCCAAACAGCTCACACGTTTGAATCCGCAGATTGATCAGATCCGATTTGGAGAGGTGCGTGAACTGCAATGGCGCAATCCAGATGATGGTCAAACGGTGCATGGATTTTTTGTGCTTCCTCTTGACTATCAATCGGGTCGCCGTTATCCGATGGTGACGATTCTGCACGGTGGTCCGACATCGGCCTGGCAGATCGGATGGTCGGATGGTTTCACGGATTGGGGCCAGGTCTTGGCTGCCAATGGCTACATCACTTTCTTCCCGAATGTGCGGGGTTCACTCGGAGCTGGAGTTGATTACGCCAATGCCAATACAGGTGATTTAGGAGGAATTGATTATGTGGATGCGATCAGTGGAGTCGACGAAATGGTGTCGCAAGGATTTGCTGATCCCAAGCGGCTGGGTGTTGGGGGTTACAGCTATGGCGGTTATCTGAGCTCCTGGAGTATCACCCAGACAACACGTTTCAAGGCAGCGGTGTCTGGTGGAATCCTGGCTGATCTGATCAGCTTTTATGGCACCACTGATATCCCTCAGTATCTGACCATTCACCTCGGCGAGCCGCCTTTCCCTGAACAGTCACTGGCATGGCAGCGTTCCCCGCTCAATCACGCGTCAAAGGTGACAACGCCGGTGTTGTTTTATGTGGGTGACAGTGACCAACGCACACCTCCGGGTCAGGTTCATCAGATGCATCGTGCCGTTGAAGATGCTGGAGTAACGACCTTGAAGGTCATCTATCCAGGAGAGGGTCATGGATTCGTGGACCGAAACAATCAATTGGATCTGATGCAACGGATGCTGGCTTGGTATGGGCGCTACTTGTCACCAGCTGGGGCATCTCAATGAGACTATCGGCCTAGATCAGGCTTCAGATCGGGATTCAAAACACATCGCAGTTGGCTTCAGTTAGCTGCTTGTCGTTGGAGTCACTGTCAGCCTTTGAGTGTCGTGTCTGCGCTTGCTGCAGATGTAGACAGGAAGAGGCCTGCCGCAGTGACGTCTCTCTTTTCCTCGATGCCTTCGCCTCCCGCTGGTCACACCTGCAGTAAGCACTTCGAGGGCTATCCCTGTTGCCACAGGCAGTGGCAGCATCCAGGGCATTGTCGATTCGTTCACGGCTACAGCCGCAGCTTCACCGTGTGGTTCGTTGCCAGGCAGCTGGACCGTTGTGGCTTTGTGGTGGATTTCTCCAGTCTCAGGCCCCTGGAAGAGCAGCTCAGACGTCAGTTTGACCACACCTTTCTGGTGAATGCTGACGATCCTTTGATGCAGCAGTGGAAGACCCTGCATGAACAGGGTGCCCTGGATCTGCGTGTGATGGACAACGTCGGGATGGAGTTCACCGCCCAGCTGGTCTGGGGCTGGGCCAACACCTTGTTGCAACAACGTGATGCAGGCCGCAGCTGCTGCTGGAAGGTGGAGGCACGGGAAAACCTGGCCAACGGGGCCTGCTACGAGGCACTGCCTGAGTGGTTCGATCCTGCGAACCGATAACTAGACCAGTGATCACAGTGATCAGCGCAGGATCAGTTTCGGCTGTGCCTCGCTGCCGCTTGCCGGCTGCACATCCACCTGCACGTCATCGCCATCGCCGTAATGTCCGGCCAGGATGGCCTTGGCGATCGGTGTTTCCAGTTCACGCTGGATGGCCCGCTTGAGTGGACGGGCTCCGTACACGGGGTCATATCCGGCATCGGCAAGCCAGTCGGTGGCGTCGTCGCTGATGATCAGACCGAGCTTGCGTTCTGTGAGACGTCCACGCAGACGTTCCACCTGAAGACTCACGATCTGCCGCAGTTCGTCTTTGCGCAGGCTGTGGAAGATGATCTGATCATCAAGCCGATTAAGGAATTCAGGACGAAAATGACCGCGAAGGGCTTCATTGACCCGCCGCTCCATTTCTTCATGCTGCCCGTCATCGCCTCCGAGCTCGAGGATCGACTGGCTGCCGATGTTGCTGGTGAGGATCAGCACGGCATTCGTGAAGTCAACGGTCCGGCCCTGACCGTCGGTGACCCGTCCGTCATCGAGGATCTGCAACATCACATTGAACACGTCGGGGTGGGCCTTTTCCACCTCATCGAAAAGGATGACGGCGTAAGGGCGACGGCGCACGGCTTCGGTGAGCTGACCTCCCGCCTCGTAGCCGACGTATCCAGGAGGAGCGCCGATTAGACGACTGACCGTGTGCTTCTCCATGTATTCACTCATGTCGATACGCACCATCGCGTCCTCGCTGTCGAACAGCTGCGCAGCCAGTGCTTTGGACAGCTCGGTCTTGCCGACACCGGTGGGACCAAGGAACAGGAAGCTGGCGATCGGTCTGTGGGGGTCACTGAGACCGGCACGTGAGCGTTGGATCGCATCGGCAACGGCGGTGACAGCTTGCTGCTGGCCAACAACCCTCTCGTGCAGCTGGTTCTCAAGGCCGAGAAGTTTGGCCATCTCCGATTGCACGAGCTTGGCCACAGGAATGCCGGTCCATTTGGCGATCACTTCGGCGATGTCGTCTTCGGTGACCTCTTCACGCAGCAACGACTTCTCCTGCCCGTTGTCGTCGTGCTCAGCCAGTGCGCCTTCTTTCTCAGCCAGCTGCTTCTGGAGTGTGGCCAGTGTTCCGTATTCCAGTTCAGCAGCCTTGTTGAGGTCGTAGCTGCGCTTCGCCTGATCCACCTGCAATTGCACACGCTCGATCTCTTCCTTGAGGTTGGAAAGCTCATCGATCGCACCCTTCTCCTGCTGCCACTGAGCATTCAGGGTGCTTTGCTGTTCCGAGAGTTCCGCCAGTTCCCGCTCGAGTCTCTCCAGCCGCTCCTGGCTGGCCGCATCCGATTCGCGGCCCAGGGAGAGTTTCTCCATCTCAAGCTGCAGGATCTTGCGATCGATCTCGTCGATCTCCTCCGGTTTGGAGGTGATCTCCATCTTCAGACGTGCTGCGGATTCATCCACCAAATCGATGGCCTTGTCCGGCAGAAAGCGATCAGCGATGTAACGACTGCTGAGCACCGCAGCAGCCACCAGAGCGCTGTCAGCAATACGAACGCCGTGATGAACTTCATAGCGCTCCTTCAGCCCGCGCAGGATTGAGATGGTGTCTTCCACCGTGGGCTGGTCCACCATGACCTGCTGGAAGCGACGTTCCAGAGCCGGATCTTTTTCGATGTGCTGGCGGTGTTCGTCGAGTGTTGTTGCGCCAATGCAGCGCAGTTCACCTCGGGCCAGCATCGGCTTGAGCAGGTTGCTGGCATCCATGGCTCCGCCTGTGGCGCCGGCGCCCACAACCGTGTGAATCTCGTCAATAAACAGAACGATCTGCCCTTCCGAGTCGGTGACTTCCTTGAGAACTGCTTTGAGTCGCTCTTCGAATTCCCCGCGATATTTAGCCCCGGCGATCAGCGCTCCCATGTCGAGTGCAATGAGCTGTCGATTCTGAAGAGCCTGAGGAACGTCGCCATTGACGATGCGCTGCGCCAGGCCTTCCACAATGGCCGTCTTCCCGACTCCCGGTTCGCCGATCAGCACCGGGTTGTTTTTGGTTCTGCGGCTGAGGATCTGGATCGTGCGGCGGATTTCCTCATCGCGGCCGATCACAGGATCAAGTTTGCCGTCACGGGCAGCCGCTGTGAGATCACGTCCGTATTTCTCCAGCGATTCGTAGGTGGCTTCCGGGTTCTGGTCGGTCACGGTCTGGCTGCCGCGTACGGCATCAATGGCGGTTTTCAAGGCTTGGGCGTCAGCGCCCACCTGACTGAGCAGGCGTTGGCCGCAGCGGGAATCCTCTGCTAAGGCCAGCAGCAGGTGTTCGATGGAGATGTAGCTGTCGCCGTATCCCTGCTTGAGAGATTCGGAACGATCCAGCAGGGCGTTGAGCCCTTTGCCCAGGTAAACGGATTCTGGTGGAGACTGCAGCGCAGGTTGCTGACTGAGATGGGCTTCCAGGTTGCTCTGAAGCGCTGATGGGGTGACACCGGCTTTTTCGAGAATGCGACTGGCCAGGCCGTCCTGTTCCAGCAGGGCCAGCATCAGATGCTCGGTTTCCAGCTGCTGATGGCGTCGCTTCTGGGCCAGGTTCTGGGCCGAGAGGATCGCGGCCCAGGCCTTTTCAGTGAATTGTTCGGCCGTGGGTTGCATGATTCCGTTTGTACTGCAACAACCGTATGGGCCTCATTCTGGTGAAAGCCATGGAGAACCGATCCATGCCGTTCGGTCTGCACGCCAGCATGCGGTCAACCGATCCTGATCGGTAGGGTCCACCGAACGATGGAGCATCAGCGGTGGATGGAAGCGATGTGACCCCTGATCTGGTCACGACACTGGTGGCCAGAGTTCGTGAGCTTTACGGACCTTCGCCCTCGGACCTGGAGAGAATGTGCTGGACCGTGGTCCACGAACATCATCACGGTGCGATGCCTTCGGAATACGACATCCGTGAGGTTGATGAGAATCTCTATCTGGCTGTGCTGACGGCAGCTCGACAAAACGAGTGAGCATCGTGAACGATCGATCGACCAGATTCAGGCTCTTCGGTGGATCTTGTATGGATATTGTTTAGCAATTTTGAGTGGTTCCCCCTGACCGAGACGAGGTTCTAAATGATGTCGGATGTCGTGTTATGGCTTCAGAATCGTAATTTGTTGTGGTTGATCAAGCGGCATCACTTTGATGGCTCCACCCGATAGAGGCATATCTGCAAAGCGCATCTGTCTGACATCGGGATTCTCAAACGTTTTGATGGAATAGGTGCCGTTTTTCTGGTCGGAGACGACTGACCACTCCGTAATTTCATAGGTGGCTTTCGATCCACCTCCTCCAAATCCGCCTCCAGCAGGAATGCCCTGGCTTCCCGGAGGCAAATCGAATTGGTTGAGCAGATGGAATGCTGTCCCCACCTGCTCGGCTGAACTCAGATTGGTGGGTGCATTTCTGCTGAAGGTCAATGCCTTGATGAACCTGGATGTGGAGAGGAAATCGCCTGGTAAGCCCAGCAATCCTGCACCCGCGCTGACAGGAGTTAATGCCAGCCCATTCACGGTTATCTCTGCCGGAGGCATGGCATTGAGGTTGCCGTAGTTACCTGCTGCAATCAGTTGATAGGGAAGCGGTGGGGAGTTGGTGTAAACATTGGTCGGGTTATCGAGCATGTTCAGCTCCCCTTTGATGTATTCCACAGAGAGGCTGTTGCCTTCGGGATCGTGCAGGATCATGTGAATGGGAACAGTTCCGCCAAAGGCTTGCAGCACTGATCCATTCACCAGAACACTCGGGAGCGACTGTTTGACTTCGGTAATCGATTCAAAATTGCTCAGCACATAAGCGAGCAATTGCCAGCTGGCAATCGAGCGATCGCTCTGATTGGCCGGAACGTTCTGAAACTGTGCGTAGCCCTCGAAATACAGCAATCCTCCTGCCATTCCCTTTTCATTCATGCCATCGACGAGCGCGTCGTTCACTCCTACGGCGTTCAGGCCAATCACCGCGTACCGGCTTGTCCAGCTCAGACCGGTCCCCTCCTGGCCTGATGGCCCGGCTCCTTTGATCAGGGTGCCGCGCTGGATCAGCACTGCCTCGCTGTTCAGTGGTTTGGCAAATTCCATTGTTCGGCCGTAGACCCTTCCACCGTCATTCCCTCTCAAGGTGAAACTGGTGCAGGCTGAGGCGGCGCCAATGCTGGCACTGGCGATCCCGATACCAAGCCCCATGGCCAGGGCTTGTTGCATCGTTGAGGCCATAGCGTTTCTGTAGCTCCTCCTGAAAGGGTGTGAAGGGGGCCTATTCAGTTGCTCCTATTCCAGGTTTTCTTTGGTCTTCGCGCCGGTCAGAGATCAGATTCTCCAGGGTCAAGCAAACCTGAAGGAGTGGGTTGTCACGCTTGCCCTGCCCTGGCCTCTACAGCCGGGGATCCTCGATTCACCCCACGGCAGGAGCCATGCTCGGCCATTGACAGGTGAACGTCATCCTCAAATCTCTGCGGAAGCGATTCTGTTTGAGGCGCTCAACACTTGCGTTCTATCGGTGGTCTTGATCTCGGTTCTTGATACAGGCACAGAATGATTCCTCAGTGAAAAACTTTTTGGACAAGCTGTCATAAACATGTTTTGGATGCTACAAAGCATCTTTTGTTTTCGTTAAGGTGCGTGGTGATTTCTGCTCGTGTCTTTATGAATGGAAGAATTGCTTTAATGCATGATGGCTGAACGAGACATTATTTCTACGATTGCAGAGCTGCGTGAAGCGATTTTGAATTATGAGGTGAAGGAGGTTTCCAGTGATCTGATTTTTAATTTTTCAGACTCAAAAGATGGTTCGCTTTATCCTCAGAAATTAGGATTTGCTTGGACAGGAAGTTCAGCGACTCTGTACGACTTGCTTGTTCTTAACCAGCGATTCCAGTCTTCATCGGTTGATTTGTCTAAAAATGATCCCAATGAATTAAAGATTGATCTGAAAGTGATTAATGCGCTCCAGCGTTGAGTGGGATTCGGTTTCGGATATCAAAGCTTGCTGAGTGTTGATGAATTAGAGAGTGCTTATTATCCTGTTTTTGATGCAGTTGAGAATACTTTTCCCATCACTGCTGTCATCTTTGACAAGACAGAAGGGCCTTTTGCGGCATATGATTCAAGTGGTAATGAGATTACGATCAATCGGCTGACAATCGATCAGAAAATACCAACCCAGACTTTCTGGCGAGAGCTTCTGGGCGAGAAAATTGCTGAAAATGTTGACAACCCCATTCCTATTCCTGGGATTGTCTTCAGTGAAATAACCAAGCGATATGCGAATAGTGAACCGGTGACTACAAATTATGGAGGGATTGTTGGTATAGAAGATCCGCTGTTTTTTGGTGCCGGGGGTGCCCCTGGTGTTTTAAAACCAGAGGGTCGTCCTCCGTTCACTGAAGGATTGGATAGTGCTGACTTTGATCAATGGAATACGTTCCCTCAATCGTTTGTGAGTTCAGAAGGTGCTTTTGAACTCATGAAGAGCGTTAATAGGACCTTGGGTATGAATGGAGCTCCAAATTTCAGCCTTGATCAGGCATCTGGAATTTTTTATGAGGAGTTTTTGCGGAGTAGATTGGAGGAATATGTTCAAATAGAGAATCAAGATGGAAACATTGAATCTAGAAAAGCCGAAATCATCAGCGAGCTTGTGGTGTTAGTTCGTTCGTTTGAGAATTTTCAGCTTGCTTCCTCTTCCTTGAATACTGGAAGCAATGGAGAAGGTTTTTCAAACGCTGCCAATCCATTGGTTGGAAGAAGTTATGAAGATATTGCTATGAATGACGATTTTCATATTGATACTTTCATGGGACAAGAGTTTATCGTTGATAACTTGATGATTCCTGGGTCTGGTGAATTTGCTGCTGATGGTTGGTTGTCTTTGATTTCAAGCTCCGACGACGCCGATCAAAATGTTAAAACTTATCCTAGTGATGGATGGTTTGGCTTGGATAAAAAGGAGCCGCTTGAAAAGAGTGATGTAGGAGGTGGCTTGAATGATTATAAAAGTAATTATGCCATTAATGATCATACGATTAAATATGCTGTTTTTGCTCGGGATTCGGTTAGTAGTGATACGCTTTCTGCGGCTGAACTGACCTCTGAATTTAAGAATACGCTTCAAGCTAGTACGCGTGTCGATAATGATGCCTTTGAGGCTGTTCGGATAGATGATCTTGTTGGTTTTGGAAGCGACTTCCTTCCGGATGAATTCAGTACATTCATCTCAATGGCTGGCGGAGTGGATCGCGTAACAGGAAGCCGTTTTGCCGATGTCATTATTGGGCCAGATGAGAGTAGTTTGCACGGCACTATGACTTTTGACTCCGGTAAGGGCGATGATTTTGTCAAGCCAGGACGAGGGCAGTCGTTGTGGTTGCTTGGAGAAGAGAGTGATGTTATTGCATTTTCTAAGGGTGATTTATTTGGCCAGTCAATCTTCCTTGATTATAATCAAGAAGAAGATGTATTGATCTATGAAAAGGGGATTACTGCTGAGATTGATTCCAATGATCGTTCGATTCTTTATTTGAAAGATGATTCTAGTGATGCTGTTAAAACGATCCTGCTATCCGGTTCTAGTGATCTGTTTTGGTCTGAGCAATCAATTCAGGCTGGTTTCTGAGGTTGATGGTTAAAGGTGGTCGAGCGACTTTGATCTGAGGGCTAAAACCTTGGGCTCAATGGATTCAGTGTTTCAATCAAGTGCTCTCACTTTCGATTGAGCATCGTCTGTGTTCGATGCTTTCTTAGGTGAGCTTCGCCCAAGCGGAACTTCGATCATCTGCTCATTCTTACGTTTGCTGGTTCGCCAAGTCAGCATGGATCTCACCAGCCTCACGTCTCCTACTGCGCCACCCCACTCAAGCCATGCGTGATTTGCAGTTGCGTCGCAACCGAGGCCTGGGCCATGATTAAGAAAATCTGAAGGAGTGGGTCGTGAAGGCTGCCCCGTCCTGTCCTCTCCATCTGGGGATTCTCGATTCACCGGACTACTGGACTGACAATGCTCTGGTCGACGCCGTATCGCCGACGTCCGCCTCGGAGTGGAGGCAGTGGACTCGGGAATCGGCGTCCGCACCCATGCCCAGCAACCAAGACGGTCCGAGTGCTTTGCGTGGCTGAATCTCCACCTGTCCGCCAGGATGACGGGATGAAGATACGCTCATGGCTGTCTCGGATCAGTGCTCACCTTCTGGGTGTGGTTGATGAGTACTGGGCGATGCGTGAACCCGCTCAGTACCACCAGCAACTTCCCTGCTGCGATCTGAAAGATGACCTGGACGCCGCCAGGTCGTCCGGCAGGCGTTGAGTTGCTGGACTTCGCGGTTTGGTTTCAATCGTGCTGAACCTGTTCATGACAGCCGTGATCACGTTGCTGCCACGCGGTTGGGCTCTGGCTAGGGATGGGAGACGACGTTATGGATGGTGAGCTGCATGTCTGTGATCAATATTTCCGGTGATAAGACCCCCAAGCTCGATCGGGTGTCCGAGTACTGGCCGCGCACAATTCAGCAGTACTGGCGTGATCAGGAAAATCGCCAGAAGTCTCTGCAGGCCAAGCTCTTGTCGGAAACCATTCGTCTGCAAGGTGCTTCAAGGCCTCGCAAGCAGCTCTTCGCCAAGCGGCAGAGTTTTGTCTCTCCCTGCCATACCCAGAAGGCGTGACGCATCAGCGACAGGCGGCGAGATTGATTCTGGCTGTCTTCAGGGCCTCTTCACAGGCAGCGCGATCCTCTTTGTCGATGTCACCCTGACGGCCGTCTAGGCGTGCTTCAAGAAACGCGATTTCTTCGAGCCAGTGGTTGCGGTCCTGAGGTTCAAAGCTCATGGCTGACTCACAATCCTTGCGTCTGTGGCTATTACCATCCCAGCATTCAGGCTGTGCTGATGTCGATTGTGGTGTCGGAGGATTTCGATTATTCAGCTGCGATCTCGTTTCTTGAGATCAGGGATCAGCTGCCCCAGATTGATCCTGAAAGTCTGACCCGGCAGGATGTGCTGGCCATTCTTCTGCACCTGTTTCATCAGATTCCCGGTTTTGTCGACCGAGGTCACGATGTCAATAATGCAGAAACGGCCTGGGTGAATGCCTATCTGTTCAGGCTCAGCCCAGGCTTTGACGATCAGGGGTTGGAGAGATACGTGGTCGAATGCATTGGATCAAGCGTTGATCGCATGGCTGAGCTGATCTGATCCAGGCGCTGACCACCGGTTACTGGGCGATGTCTTCACTTCTGCGCTGGGCGATCAACCAGGTCGCACTGATTCAGTCCCTGGGCATTGGGGTCTGCTTCCTGAAGGCGATGCAGGATGTTGCGGAGATCGGCTCCGGCCAGTTCTCCGTTGGTTTCCCATTTGAGGCTGGTGCCGCGACGATTGTGAACGGAGTCGTTCATGAGCATTCTCGAGCGAATGCACTTTGGTTGATCAGCAGGGCCCGACGGAACCTCTCCTCAAAATCCTTAAAGGAAGTTTAAAGTGTGTTTGTTGCTACCGTTTTGTCCGGTGGCGCTGCTTATCCGAAGCCCTTGGCCTGCGCCTGTCGGGAGAGGTTGCCTTGTTGTTGGCTGAATAATGCCTTGCGTTCATTCGCATCTCCCACATGGGGCGCGATTTCGACACCATTGGCTCGCATGGCCTGATTATGCAGTTGTTCTTCCTCTGATCCGGTATCGCTGTTCAGGTAAGCGATCACGCAGGCTTGGGCCGTTTCTGTCGGTGCGTAATACAGCGTTCCAGGCCCCCTTCGGCGTCGGGTGAGCTGTCTGGCGCGACGTCGCTGTTGCATGCCGGCCCAGAGCTGGCCGGGATTGCGGACCATGTAGCTGTTGAGGTTTTGAGCATCGGTGTCTTCGCTCAGGGCCATGGAGGTTCCGTCAACGAAGTCGCTTAACAGGGTCACCACAGGCATGGCCTTTGCCGCAAAGCTTCAGTCTGTGCTGCCAGCCGGTCGGATTCCGAGAGCGCTGCGGCTGAACCAACTCTCGATCCTCGCTGTCTGATCGTCTTCGATCAGATCAGCGCTCTCCAAGGCGAAGTCGAGACTTCTTGCTAGGGAAACGATCTCAGCATCATCTGAGCATCCATGGACTTGTCGTCGGAGTGATGCACTGTGTTCAAGCGCATGGACGAAAGCGCTCAAGGCTTCTCTGCTCATCGTGACCAACCTTTCTCGGCTTGTTTTTCAACAAACGCAGCCACATCATCGATTTCAGCCACACTCAACTTGCCTTCGTAGGAGGGCATCGCATTTTTACCATTTTCAATCTGGTGTTCGATCGCCTCAATGGGATGTTTGCTGTACGAGTCGAGGTAGGCCTGCAGGTCTGCCTGGCTGAGCGTGCGGCTGGCTCGGATTACATTGCCGCCACCCATATGGCAGGCAGCGCAGTTGCTGGAGAACAGTTGGGCTCCATGGGAGAGGTCAGGGTCAGACATGGCCTCAACGGGCCATGCCATGACGAGGCCCAGGCAGAGGCTGACGATCAGGGCCAGTACAGAAGCAGGATTTGGCATCCCGTGCCATTCATCTCTGTCTCAACCCTATCCATCATCAACAACATGAAAAGACCCCAGAGTGAACGTTGACACTCTGGGGTCTGAATATGTTGAATCCCGAAAATTCAGGCGTTGTCAGAGCGAATCACTCAACGATGACCTGGCCAACCATGCCTGCGCCGCGGTGAGGCTCACAGTAGAAGTCGAAGGTGCCTGCTTCGTTGAACGTTTCTTCCCAGGACTCGCCGGGGGAGAAGGCCAGATCGGAGTGGCTGTACTCGTCATGACCTTCGAAGACGGCGTTATGGGGGGCCATCTTGTTGTTGACGAACTTGACCGTGTCACCGGTTTTGATGGTGACTGAGCTGGGTTCGAAGGCCAGCATTCCGGAGTCTGCGCCCAGCTTCACCTCAACGGTGGCGGCACTGGCGGAAGCCACGCCCACCGTGCAGGCCAGCACGAAAGCGAGGGCGGTGTAGAAAATCGATTTAAGGCTCTTCAGCATGACGACTGTTGAAGTTGACTCATTATAGGCGCATCTCATGGGGATCCCCGCCTGGGTAAACCCGAATCCTGCAGCACAGCTTCAAGGTTGGCCGCATGACTTCTGCCGCCGAAGCGTTCCGGTTGGGTCACGGGCTGATGAATGAAATGGCGCTGACGGATGGAGAAGCGATCCCAGGCATTGACCTCGATCGGCAACACTCGGATCAGTGTTTCGATCAGCCAGGGCCAAAGCGGCACTCCTGGAGTGCGCCTGAGTCCGCGCCAGCGGCAGAGGCTGGCCACCGCGTCGTTCACGCTGATCGCTGGTTGCCCCATCACGATCCGGCGCACCGGTCCCTGGCCTGGCTCGGGGTTGCGCTGATGGGGAGTGGTGGCGAGATGACCGCAAATTGCCGCGATATCCGCGGCATGGATGAAGTGGAAACTGGCGTCGGCGCGTAGGAATCGAGCCAGCCAAAGCCATCGGCTGGCCTCTGCCAAACCTTCAGTGAGGTAACTGGTAGGGAAGGAGCATTTGCCGTCGACCCGGCCCCCGAACACCAGGGTGGGAAAAACGGCAACGATTTTTTCGGCGAGTGGATGCTCCTCGAGATCTTTCAGACACTGGGCTTTGGTCTGGATGTATTCAGTGCCATAGGCCAGAGCCTCCCTCAGCGGTTGCAGATCCCGATCGAGAATGCTTGCGGTGGAGAAATAGGTGATCTGCTCGATCAATGCAGGATTGAGCAGGGACAGCATCCGCTTCACCGCCACCACATTCACCTGTTGTGCTCGTTCGGGGTCTCCCCAGGCGGTGGCGGTGTGAATCACGCGATTCACGCTGGCCAGTTCAGCCGCGAAACGATCCGTGTCCCGGAGGTCGCCCACCAGGAGTTGGATGCGGGGATGGTCTGCGGGTACCGCGGTGAGCTTGCTGGGATCACGCAGCCAGAGCAGCAGCTCGGCGTTGCTGTTGTCCAGCAGCCAGGAGGTGGTGTATTGACCGACGCACCCGCTGGCACCGGTGATCAGGATGCGCGCCGGAGTTGTTGTCTGACTCAAGCGAGAGCCCCGACCCTGTCCATCACGCTCTTGCCAGCGGTGAAGAAGGCCGCGCCGTTCTCCTCAGGAGTGCCGGGGAGAATTCCATGGCCGAGGTTCAGGATGTGGCGGCGGCCGCGGGCCTTGCGCACGCAGTCATCGATGCGAGCTTCGATGGCCTCTGGTGTTCCGAACAGCAGGCCGGGATCCACATTGCCCTGCACTCCGATGTGTTCAGGCAGGCGTGCACAGGCTTCGGCCATATCCACAGTCCAGTCGAGAGAAATGATGTCCACACCGGTCTGGGCCATCCGTTCGATCACGCCGGCACTGCCGGAGATGTAAAGGATGAACGGTGTGTCGGGGTGGGTCTGCTTGACCAGATCGACCACTTTTTTCTGATAGGGGGCCGCAAAGACGTCGTAGTCGGCTGGGCTGAGCTGGCCGGCCCAGGAGTCGAACATCTGCACCACCTGGGCACCGGAATCGATCTGATAGCGCAGGTAGGTGGCGATGGACTCGGCGAAATGGTCCAGCAGTTTGTGCAGCAGCTCAGGCTCACGGAAGGCCATGGCCTTGATCACCGCATAGTTCTTGCTGCTTTTGCCCTCCACCACATAGGCGGCAAGGGTCCAGGGAGCACCGACGAAACCCAGAACCGCAGCCTCATTGCCGACGCTCTCGCGTAAGCGACCCAGCACTTCGCCCACAAAGGGCATGGATTCGCTTGGATTGAGTGGGCGCAGAGCATTGACCTGGCCAATGTTGCGAATCGGATCACCGATCTGAGGACCTTTGCTTTCAACGATGTCGAAGTCGATCCCCATGCCAGGAAGGGGCGTGAGGATGTCGGAGAACAGAATCACGCCGTCCGGCTTGAAAGCCCGGAAGGGCTGCATGGAGATCTCGTAGGAGAGATCGGGGTTCTCGGAGCGCTCGCGAAAGCTGGGGTATTGATCCCTCAGGTCGCGGTAGATCTTCATGTAGCGGCCAGCCTGGCGCATCATCCAGACAGGAGGACGCTCCACCGCTTCACCGCGGGCTGCACGCAGCAGCAGAGGCAGAGAGTCGCTCATCAAGCCGAAATCAGATCAGTCGGAAACCTACCTGAAGAATCCGTGCAGAACCATGGGATTGCTGGCATGCTGAGCGGTTCGTCACATCGTTTGGCGCGGCTCAGACGCTTTGAGTGGGTTCAAGAGCGCTCAGACTGCGTTTCGGATCGTGTCTGAACACCATCAGGCTTAACGGTGGCAGGCACAAATCGAGGGAGTTTTCGTAGCCGTGAATCCCCCATTCATTGGTGGGTTTGCCTCCCATGTTGCCCAGATTGCTGCCGCCGTATTTGGCGGCATCCGTGTTGAAGATTTCCTCATAGAAGCCCGCCAGCGGAACCCCCACCCTGTAGTGGGCATGGCTCTGAGGGGTGAAGTTGGCTACCACCACAAGCCAGGTTCCACTGGCGCTCTCCCTGCGCATGAAACTGATGACTGAGTGGCGATTGTCGTTGCAGTCGATCCACTGGAAACCGAACTGATCGAAGTCATCTCTCCATAAAGCCGGTTCATGCTTGTAAAGAGCATTGAGATCACCCACCAGGCGCTGCAAGCCCTGATGGGGTTCGTGATTCAGCAGGTCCCACTGCAGATCACCCCAGACATTCCATTCGGCTCGCTGACCGAATTCCATGCCCATAAAGATGGTTTTCTTGCCTGGGTGTGTCCACATGTAGGCCAAAAGAGCACGCGTGTTGGCGTACTTCTGCCAGTCGTCTCCAGGCATTTTGTGCAGGAGATGGCTCTTGCCATGCACCACTTCATCGTGGCTCAGGGCAAGCATGAAATTCTCGGTGTAGGTGTACCAAATCGAGAACGTGATGTTGTTCTGATGAAACTGACGGAACCAGGGATCGAGCTCGAAATAATCGAGCATGTCGTGCATCCAGCCCATGTTCCATTTCAGGTTGAACCCGAGCCCGCCAATGTCGGTGGGCTGGGTCACCATCGGCCAGGTTGTGGATTCCTCCGCAATCGAGAGTGCTCCAGGGAAATGCTGGAAGAGCACGTGATTGGCTTGCTGAAGAAAACGCACAGCTTCGGTGTTCTCACGGCCACCGTGTTCATTGGGTAGCCACTCACCGTCAGGCCGCAGATAGTCGCGGTAGAGCATGGAAGCCACCGCATCCACGCGGATGCCGTCGATGTGGAACTGGTCGAACCAGAACACAAGGTTGGCCACAAGGAAGTTGCGCACTTCGTTGCGGCTGTAGTTGAAGATCAGCGTTCCCCATTCCTTGTGCTCGCCGATGCGTGGATCGGCGTGCTCATACAGATGGCAGCCATCAAAGAAGGCCAGACCATGACTGTCACGGGGGAAGTGACCTGGCACCCAATCGATGATCACGCCGATTCCCTCGGCGTGGCAGCGGTCAACGAAGGCTCGGAATTCATCCGGAGTGCCGTAGCGGCTGGTGGGGGCATACCAGCCAGTCACCTGGTAACCCCAGGATCCATCAAAAGGATGCTCGGTGATCGGCATCAGTTCGATGTGTGTGAAGCCTCGCTCCTTGACGTACGGAATCAGGCGATCAGCCAGTTCCGGATAGGTGAGCAGACGTGCGCCGGGCTTCAGATCCGCCGCAGGAACAGGAGCTCGAACGCTGCCATCGGCCTCAATGAAAGGCTCTTCCGCGGAGGCGTGAATCCAGCTCCCAAGGTGCATCTCATACACCGAGATCGGCTGGTCCAGCACATTGCTGCTGTCCCTTGCCTGCATCCAGCTGCTGTCGGTCCAGTTGAAACCATCGAGATGGCTCACCAGCGAGCTTGTGGCTGGACGCACTTCGTGCTGGAACCCGTAAGGGTCGGACTTTTGATAGCAATGGCCGTCCTGGGTGCGGATTTCGTATTTGTAGAGCTCTCCTTCCGGCAGCCCCGGGATGAACAGCTCCCAGATGCCGCCCAGGCGCTGTTGCATGGGGTGCTGGCGCCCGTCCCAGGAATTGAGGTTGCCGATCACGCTGACGCTGCGCGCGTTGGGGGCCCACAGGCAGAACATCACCCCCTGAACTCCGCCCTGCTCACAGGGGTGAGCTCCCATCCGCCGCCAGATGTGGTGGTGGTTGCCTTCCGCGAACAGATGGCGGTCCATTTCGCCCATCCATTCCTGACGGAAAGCCCATGGATCCTGCTGTTCATGGGTGATCCCGCCACGGTTCACACGCACCCTGTAGGCACTGCCTGGGTTTTGATTGACCTCGGTTTCGAAGATCCAGGGATGGTGGGGAGTGGCCATGGCGACCTCCCCTGCATCGGTCAGCAGCGTCACGCTGTTGGCTTCGGGCATCCACACACGGATGACCCAGCAGCCATTCTCGAGTGGTTGAGGCCCAAGAATGGAGAAGGGGTGGTCGTGACGACACTCCGCCAGTCGCTGAGCGTCCTCAACCATCCAGTCCTGCACAGTGATGGTCATGACGACGGAGCTTTCGTAGGCCGGGAGCTTAAGCGGAAAGCCCGCTCAAACTCCTTTCCTGCCAGGGATTTCAGACCAGATCTGCTGAGAAGTCGACGTTGATGATCCGCCCCTGGCTGTTGAAGATCACGAAAAGGTTGTCGGTCATGTTGCCGAATTCGATGGTGACAAGCACCAATTGCTGCTCACTGTTGCTCGAGGCTGCAAGTGCGCTCTTGATGCGTTTGACGCCACCGAGAACACGTTCCAGTTTCGACCACTTGCGCTGGAGGTCAGCCGGTGAGATCTCCCTCTGAAAATCGAGGTCCAGGTAGTAACGGGCAGCGACCCAGCGACCGGCATCCAGATCCTTCACGAAATTCAGTGCGGTCTGTTCGATCGGGCGCATCGTGTCGACCCACTTCCAGGCCAGCAGTTTTCCGTCGTCATCCAGCACCAGCACAAGGGGCAGCTCACGCGTGCCGCTGTTGGTGATGGCCACCGATTCCACCGTGGTGTCATCAAGGCCGGGATTGACTTTGACCACTCGGAAAGACTCGATCAAAGGCGCGCTTTGCAGACGCTGGCTGATGGCTTTGACGCTGGTTGCTGATTGCAGTGGAGGGGCCAACAGCGCGTAAATCCCCTGGGCATTCTTTGTCTGGATCGATTTGAGCAGCTCGTTGGCGGCCGCTTCGGCTTCAATCGGAGTGAGATTGGTTCGCGGAGCATTGAGGGCCTGTGCGAGCCGTACGTCTGCACTGACGCTTGCCGCGGGGATCATCTCCACAGTGCAGGTGGCCAAGGCAGCGGCCAGAAGACAGGAGGTGAACTTCACGGGAATCGTCAGAAGGATCGCGTCAGTCTGCCGGAGTTCTCAGGCTCTGGGGTATGACCAGAGGCAGCATCCGTAACTGCGCCATCTCGAGGTTCAACGCGATGCTGATCACGCGGCAGTCGGCACTGGGTGCGCTGCAGGCCAGATCAGGCTGACCGGGATTGATCGCGATCGCTGGCCAGGCGGCTCCGGCGATCGATAAGCGCAGCCGGTCGCCGGGCTTGAGCGTTGCCTGGAGAGGCTGCAGTTCCAGCTCCCTTTCGCGATGCTGAAGGGCTGCCTCACCGCGGACTCTCAACACGCCAGTTGACAGCTGTTGCACCGTTTTGCTGCCCAGCGGCAATCGCGACAGCGCCACGCAAAGATCGAATCCAGGTTGGTCGGCGCAGGCGTGCAGCCGCAGCGTCGGGGTGCCATGGAGGTTCAGAGCATCGTTGAGGGGTTCACTGCTGAACACCGCAACGTCACTGCGTTGATCCAGGGAAGCCCGATCGCAGGGGCCGGCGCTGGGACTGAGATGCCCGCCGATGGCTGGCACGGGTCGCCATGGGTCGTGCACGATCATCACCCTGCCGGCAGGGTCAGGGGTGGAGTGAAGGAGCTGTCCTTCGTCCTGGTTGAGGCAGGCGAGGCCTTGACTGCAGAGGTGCCAGCAGCGCTGAGAAGAAGGCGGGGATGAGGGGTAGGAGGATGGCCTGCTTGGTGCTGAATTCAGCTCGTTGGGCCCGGACCAGCTTTCGCTGACCTGGTCCCACAGCCAAAGATCGATGTTCGCTTCAGAGGGCGCCCGTGAGGAGTCGCTGGGCGGGCAGATCAGGTTCCGCTGAAAGAAGTTCAGCAGCAGTGAACTGCTTTCTTTCCACCACTGGAGATGGGTGGCTGGGCCGATGTGGAGTTCGGGCCGCCCTCCCGCGGCCTTCGCCTGCGCCGCAAGGTCAAGCACACCGCGCAGATGGGGATCCCACCATCCACCCAGTAACAGCATGGGCTGCTGCAACCATCGACGCGGCATGGAATGTTGGATCCAGTCGTTGTCCTGCTCGGGTGTTTGCTTCAGCCAGCGCAGGGCCATGCCGTCCGGATCATGGCGTTCAAGCAAGGGGATGCCTTCACGCAGGTAGCTGCCGTTCTCGAGGCTGCGTCGCATCTCCTCCCAGGCCGCATGATCGCCCCGCCTTTTGGCCTGGAGACTCGCAAGCTGCAAACCCCAGCCCAGTCCCAGATGCCACCAGTGGGCATTGCCCTCGCAGCTCCAGTGATTCCGTTCATCCAGGCCGCACATCGCCGGTGCCAGACAGTCGGGCGGTGCGCAGTCAGAAGGCGCGAGCAGTTGGGTCAGACCCTGGTACGAGAAGCCGTACATCCCGACCCGACCATTGACCTCAGGCATCTGCCTCAGCCAGGTCAATGTGTCGGCTGTGTCCTGCGCTTCCTGGACGAAACCACGAAAGACTCCACCCGACTCTCCCTGACCGCGCACATCCTGGACAACCACCAGAAAACCCTGGCTGCACCACCACTCAGGGTGAGGGAGCGTGACGGTGGAAGCGATGGCCCTGCCGTAGGGCTGTCGCATCAACAATGCAGGCCAGGGGCCATCTCCGGAAGGTCGCCACACCCGCGAGACAAGCTGAATGCCGTCGCGGGTGATCAGTGACGCATCAGCGAACATCCGGGCAGTTGAGTCCGATCACGTAGGTCGCAACAATCTCGGCCTCCGTTCTGTTGAGGTTGCGCTGGCCGGCAAGCACAGCAATCGACTGACTGGAGAGTGCGGATTCACCCCGAGCATTGATTGATTTGAACTGCTGGCAAAGAGCCTGAGCTTCTCCGGGATTGCGCTTGACACTCTCCAGCAGTGAGGACTGAGCCTGACTCACGGAGCTCATTGCAAAAAGAGTGGAAAGAGCGGCAATTGCGCCGAATTTGAGGTTGTTGAGGCAACGCATCGGCACCTCTGTCCGAATCTGACCTCATTTGAAACGGGTGAGACGGACCTTGCTGGTCTGGACGGTCAGTTCGTGTTTTGCCTCTCCTTTGCCCGCAGGATCCAACGGCGGGCCAGGGCCAGATCCACAACAGGAGGTCGTCCGCTGCGCAGCTGACGTTCCAGCCGGCCGGTTCGGGTGACCAGGTCCTGGGGGGACGACCCGGCGATCGCTTGCACGGTGGCCAGTCCTGCATGCATCAGCAGGGCCGCATCCTGAGGAGCCAAATCCAGCCCGCAGGCAAGTTCGGCCATGCCTTGCAGTCGTCTGAGGTTGCGCGCTGACGCCCGCCCGCTTGAGGCCAGTCGACTGATCTGCAGCTCATTGAGCGCCTGCAGCTGTCCCCAGGTCGTGAGGCCGGATGCAAGCAGCTGTTTCAGTTCATCGCGCAGGCCCTGGGGCAAGTCCTGCAAGGGATCCTCCGGTTTCATCCGGCTCGGAAATCGCGCACGGTTTCACCCAGAATCACCGATCTGGAAGCCCCTTCTCCTGCGGGCTGCAGCTGACGCAGACGAACGGTCACCTCCGGGCTGCTGCGGCCGCCAGGACGAATGTTCCCTGCCAATTGCTGCAGAGTCGGTTCGATCGCTTCATCTGGAAAATCGACCTGCGCCTGGGCCACAACCAGGTCATCACCGTTGTCAAAAACCACCGGTGCTCGCAGCGCTCCCTCCACGCTGATGTTTGGGCTGTAGCTGAGACCAAAAGCCCAGCAGCTGGCTGATAGCAGCAGTGTGAAACTGCTCACTCCCACCAGCCGGAAACGGATCCCCCAGCGAGCGATGAAGGCGATCAGCGTCAGGCCGAACAGTGCGATGCCGCCCTTGGCGAGCCAGATGCTGGAGGTGGAGAGCAATTCCTCAAGTGGCATGGGCTGGTGTGCTCGGAAGGTGGTCCTTATATTGCGTCGACCTCCGGCGTATTGACGGGCATCGATGCGAGGAGGTCCTTCCAGCATGAGGCGTCACAGGCTCGTCCTGTCTGTTCTGGGGGGATCCCTCATCGCGGGGGGTGCGCTCTGGTATGCCGCTGATCGCTGGGCTGGTTCGCAGTTTCAGCGTTTGCGGCCCGAGATCGAGGCCCAGATCTCCAAGCCCCTCGGTCATCCCGTCAGCATTGGTCGCTACCGCGGCCTTGGTCCGCAAGGCATGTCCATCGGCCCCGTTCAGGTCCGCCCGGGTCCGCTCGATCAGTCGACTGCAGAGATCCGGCGCATCACGATCGGATTCGATCTTCTGGCCAGTCTGCAGCGACTCAAGCCCGTGCTCACCGTGCGGATCACAGGCTCCCACCTTGATCTCAGGCGCAATGAGCAGGGCTCCTACTGGGTTCCTGGTCCTTTCCCAGCACAGGGTGAACCGCCCCGATTGGATCTGAAGGTGCGTTTCACCGACCCTGCCAGGATCCGTGTCGTTCCAGCGGGACTCAGCCTGACAGCCGCTGGCTGGAGCGGTATTCGCCTTGATGAACACAGCGCTGATGGATTCCTCAGCTTTGTGCTTCCAGAGAGGGGACGCATCACCGTCAAGGGACGGGGCCGTTGGGTTCGCCCGGAGTTTGAGCTCACGACTCGACTGGAGCGACTTCAGTTGGCTCGCTATCAGGGCTTGCTGCCGTCGAAGCTGCCCCTTCAGATGCAGGGGCAGCTCGGTGGCAACCTGCGTCTGGGATGGCGTCAGGGGCGCGCCAACTGCAGCGGTGGACTGTCTTTACAGCGAGCCGCGTTCAGTGGCCAGGCCATGGAACATACGCTCGAGTCGCCGCAGCTGAGAGTCAGTTGTCGCGGGGATGTGCTCAAGGTTCCGAACAGTCGATGGAGCTACGGGCCTTACAGGGCTTCAATTGGAGGCAACGTCCGTCTCAACCGTTCCTTTGCTCTGAAGGCAGATCTGAAGGAACTGGATCAGAACCGCAATCTTGCTTTTCAGCTGAAAGGGGACTGGTATCAACCGGAGCTGCGCGTTGATGGGCTCTGGGCTTTGCCCGACTCCCTTCCGGTGGATGGGCCGCTTCGTCTTGCCGCTCAGCTGAGTGCTGATTGGCGTGACCGTCAGGACTGGTCGGCAAGCCTGGATGGGCTGGATCTCACGGCGCCTGGTCTGGATGTGCAGGCCAAAGGGGCGCTGCATCCTCAGCTCGAGGTTTCGACTCAGCGGCTGGAGCTGGCGGGACCTGCCTGGAAGCGCTTTCCGCTTGTCTCGTCGCTGTTCGGTACTGCAGCCCCTCTGAAGGGAAAGCTGCAGCTGAGTGGTGCATCCCTCAAGCCAGAGCTCTCTCTGGCCATGGCTCAGGCCAGCAATCCCTTGCTGCAGTCGTGGTCTTTGCAGGCTGGCTGGACGGCGCAATCAGGACTGCTGAAGCTGGAGCAGTTCCGCAGTCCTGATCTCAGCGCCCGCGGCCGGCTTCCACTCAGGCTCGGCTCAGGCGGTCTGAAGCTCGGTTCGTTGGAAGCCGATTTGCGGCTTGACTCCTACCCCCTCGAGCGGCTGGGGCCTCTTCTGGGCACCGAGATGGATGGAACAATCGCGGCGTCTGGACGGGTTTTCGGTCCCCTCGATGCGCTCCAGCCTGATCTCCGCCTTGCACTGAATCATCCGAGGGCCGGTGCCCTGCGCTTGACGGAGGACTGGAGTGGAAGCTTCCTGGGTCGCCCCGGTGGAGGCGGAGTTCTGTCGATGGCTTCGGTGGGATCAGTGATTGCGGGATCACTGGAGGCTCGTCTTGGTCCGAACTGGCTTCCCACCGATGTGATGCTGCGTCGCCGCAATGGTGATCTGCAGCTCAGCGGAACACCGGCTGCCTACCAATGGACAGCCAGCAATCTCTCGGTCGATGGATTGGAGATCGTTCTTCCTCCCAGGCAACGCTGGGAAGGGGTCTACGGCCGCTTGAGCGGAAACGGCACGCTTGCGCTGCAACCTCTTGCCATGACGGGGGATCTGAGCATCAGCCGCCCCGGAATCATGGGCCTGCAGCTTCAGCAGGTTCTGCTGAGCGGTCGTTACGTGAATCGCCGTTATGCGATGACCGGCGAACTGCTGCCACCGGATACGGGGCAGATCACCGTGGAGGCTGAAGGACGCCTTGACGGGCCGTTCAAGGGTCAGGCCGTGGCAAGGGGACTGAGCGCACGTTGGCTCAGCAACACGGCCCTGAGTGTGGCCACGCTCAACAAGCTTGCTCCCGCCGAGCAGGGCTCCGCAGCCGATCTGGGCACACTGCTGATCAACACATTCGGGGGCAATCTCGATGGGCAACTGCAGGCCCTGCGAAATGCCCGCAAGGCTTTGCAGCAGGCGCGGCTGAACAACCGTGACCGTGAACCTCTGCGTATTGAGGATCTCCGCGGGCAGGTGGATGCGGTGATCGATCTGAGTGGTCCTCGACTCAGTCGTCTCAATCTTGATCTCAATGCCCGAGGCCATCTGTGGATCGAGGGTGATGATGCGGATTACGCCCTGCAGGTGAAACCCTTCACCGCAACAATTGAAGGCCCACTTCAGGGAGGAGAGGGGCAGTTCTCCCTGGCGCATCTCCCTTTCAGCCTCCTGGCACTGGTCGCTCCCGTGCCGAAGTCCCTGATGGGAGCCCTCGGCATGAGCGGCACCTACCGCCTGGACGGTGCCAAGGCCGCGATCAGCAGTGAACTGGTCCTCGAGGATGCACGGGTCGGCCCCAATCCAATTGCCCTGAAACGCGGACAGGTGCTGCTGAGTGATCAGGCGCTCAAGCTTGATCTGGCCCTCGTCTCCGAAACCTCCAGAGAGCCTGTGACGGTGACCGGGCGGATTCCATTTGCTGCTGATCAGCCTCTCGATGTCCGCATCGTGAGTCTTGGAGATGGCCTGAAGTTTCTGACCGGGTTGGCCAATGACAACGTGGCCTGGGACAAGGGTGATGTTGATCTACGTCTGCTGCTCGGTGGCACTCTCCTGGCACCGAAGGCCAACGGCTACATCGTGATCAAGGAGGCAGCGTTCAAAACTCAGGGTCAGAGCCTTGCCAAGGTCAATGGCTCGATGCTCTTCGACTTCGACCGTCTTGAAGTGCAGTCGCTCACGGGGCGTTTTGGCGCAGGAGGTCTGCTGAAAGGAAGTGGGGCCCTCGCTCTTCTGCGCCCCTCTCCGGAACCCAAACCCCTGCGAATCCAGCTTGAGAAGGGCCGTCTCAAGCTGCCGAATGCCGATGTGAAGGTCGGCGCTGACCTGATGATCACTGGAGCTGTGGTGAACCCACAGATCGGCGGGATTCTTGAGGTCAGTGATGGATCCATCCGACCGAACCGCTCGGTGCTCTCCCGAGTCAGGAACCCCCTGGCACAGAAAGCTGACTCCACCAAGGCTTACTCCACTGAGGCGGCCTCCGTTGATGAACTCCTGGAGGAAAAGTGGGACTTCAAAGAGCCTCTGGTTCTCCGGGGGGCTGATGTGGAGGCGGAGACGAGCCGCTCGATCAAGGCGTCTCTGCCCAAACTGCCCTTCATCGGATTCCGCGATCTGCGCCTCACGCTTGGTCCCAAGTTGAGCGTTGAGATGCAGCCTTGGTACAACTTCTCCACGGCGGGTGTTCTTACCGTCAATGGAGCGCTGGACCCCAGTCTGGAACTGCGGGGAGTGGTCCAGTTGCTGTCCGGTCGGGTGACGATGTTCACCACGACATTCAACCTTGATCGCGCTGCCCCAAATGTCGCGGTCTTCACCCCCTCGCTCGGGCTGATTCCCTACGTGGATGTCGCCATGGTCACCCGGGTCTCCGACAACGTGACCGTCGACAACGAGGACAACAACGCCTTCTCCAAATCGGTGTTTGATACCAACGGTCTGGGCAATCTCGGGGCCGGTGGACAGCTCCGCCTCATCAAGGTGATGCTCTCGGCCAGCGGCCCTGCCGACCGGCTTTCGCAGAGCATCCGTCTGCGCAGCACGCCCTCTCTTCCCCAGCCTCAGCTGCTGGCGCTGATCGGCGGCAACTCGCTGGCTGGTTTGTCTGGAGCCGGCGCCGGAGCGGCGCTGGCCGCCGTTCTGGGGCAATCGCTGTTGTCTCCGGTCCTGGGAACACTGTCGGACTCGTTCAGTCAGAGGTTGCAGTTCGCCCTTTATCCGACCTACGTCAACACGATTGTTCAGAATGAAAAGGAGCGCGTTTCCGGTCAGGTGCCTCCACAGCTCGTGCTTGTAACCGACGTGGGCGTCTCCATCACTGAACGCTTCGACTTCTCCGTGCTGGCTGCTCCCAATCGCAACGACATCCCGTCGCAGGGAACCGTGACCTACCAAATCAACCCGAACATGAGTCTGTCTGGATCGGTTGACAGCCAGGGCACCTGGCAGAGCCAGCTGCAGCTGTTCATGCGGTTCTGATTGATGGATGAAGGGTTGGCTGAATCGATGGCTGATCGGTGCGTTCTGGGAGTGGATCTCGGTGGAACCGCCATCAAGCTTGGTCTGTTCAGCCTTGAGGGGGACTTGCTGGCAGAACATCAGCGTTCAACCCCTCAACCTGCCACGCCTGGATCGGTTTGTGTGGAGATCGTCGACGCGATCAGCCGCCTCGATCCTGATCATCGAGCTTCCGTTGTAGGGATTGGCTTGCCGGGGCCCATGGATGCGGAGGGCAGGGTCGCCCGCATCTGCATCAACTTGCCTGGCTGGGAGGAGGTGCCACTTGCCGCCTGGCTTGAACCACGTCTCAAGCGAAGGGTGACTCTCGCCAATGACGGCAATTGCGCTCTGGTGGGTGAGGCTTGGAAAGGTGCGGCCCTCGGCTGCAGCGATGTGGTGTTGCTCACTCTCGGAACCGGCGTTGGTGGAGGAGTGATGCTCGGAGGACGCTTGTTCACAGGGCACAACGGAGCCGCCGCGGAACCGGGTCTGATCACGCTGTTCCCTGAAGGACCTGACTGCAACAGTGGAAACAGGGGGTCTCTGGAACAGTTCGCAAGCATCACCGGGCTGAAGAGGCTCTGTGGCGCTGAGCCCTCTTCACTGGCCCTGGCCGCATCCCGTGGGGATGCTGAGGCCAGGGCGCACTGGGATCGCTATGGCCAGCTGCTGGGCACCGGGATCAGCTCACTCGTTTACATGTTCACTCCGCAGCTGGTGCTGGTGGGAGGTGGGCTGGCTGGTGCCAGTGAGCATTTCCTTCCTGCGGTGCGTCGTGAAGTCACCACCCGTGTGCAGGCCGTGAGCCGAGAGGGCCTTCTGATCAAGGCCTGTGCATTGGGCAATGGCGCGGGTCGTCTGGGTGCTGCCCGCCTGGCGATTGAGCGGTTGCTGGTTTTGCCGTCGCCCTAGGCGAGATGATGGGGGCCGTTTTGATGTGTTGCCCGTGCAGGCCGTTCCAGACCCCTCCCCGGAGCTTCTGTCTTTGGCGGCGGGCCTGCGCCGTGCCGCAACTGATCTCGGCCTGACCACTGATGGCCAGCGCCGGGAAGCGCTGCTGGCCATGGCGGAGTCACTCCGCGTGAATACCAACGCCATCGTTGCCGCCAATCGTGCGGACCGAGAGAAGGCTGAGCAGAGCGGTCTTGCTCCGGCACTGATGGCCCGCCTCAAGCTCGATGAAGTCAAGCTTGATGGAGCGATCACCGGGCTGCGACAGCTGGCAGAGCTGGCGGATCCCCTCGGCCAGCGACAGTTGCATCGGGAGCTGGATGACGGTCTGGTGCTGGAACGCGTCAGTGTTCCTCTCGGCGTTGTGGGTGTGATCTTCGAGGCCCGCCCAGATGCAGTGATCCAGATCGCCTCGCTGGCGATTCGATCCGGCAACGGGGCGATCCTCAAGGGCGGCCGTGAAGCCGAGTGCACCAACAAGGCTGTCATGGCAGCACTGCAGGAGGGACTCGTCGCCTCATCGGTTTCTCCCAAAGCCCTGGCTCTGCTCACCACCCGTGAAGACAGCCTTGCCCTGCTTCGACTTGAAGGGCTGGTGGATCTCATCATTCCCAGGGGCAGCAATGAACTGGTGCGCTTCATTCAGGACAACACCCGCATTCCCGTGCTCGGTCACGCTGATGGCGTGTGCCATCTGTATGTGGATGCCGAGGCGGATGTTGATCAGGCTGTGACCGTTGCTCTCGACAGCAAGGTGCAGTACCCCGCTGCCTGTAATGCCATTGAGACCCTGCTGGTTCATGCCGATATCGCTGCGGTTTTTCTGGAGAAGGCCATCCCCGCTTTCCAGTCCGAAGGTGTCAGGCTGCTCGGCGATTCAGGCGCCTGTGCTCTCGGCATCAGTGAGGCCGCGGCCGATGAAGACTGGAGCACGGAATATCTGGAGCTGACTCTGTCCGTTCGCGTTGTGGATGATCTTGATGCGGCTCTCGAGCACATTCGTCGGTATGGCTCACGCCATACCGAGGCGATTGCAACCCGCAACGTCTCCACCGCTGAGCGATTCCTGCGCACCGTTGACAGTGCTGGTGTTTATCACAACTGTTCCACGCGATTTGCCGATGGATTCCGCTACGGCTTCGGCGCTGAAGTCGGCATCAGCACCCAGACCCTGCCGCCGAGGGGCCCCGTCGGTCTTGAGGGGCTGGTGACCTATCGCTATCGATTACGTGGTGATGGTCACATCGCTGCCGACTATGCCTCGGGTGCGCGTCATTTCAGCCATGTTGATCTGCCGGCATGAACAGTCCCTCCCTTCCGCTGGACATCATCAGGGTTGAGAATCTCCGCCTCTGGGCCCATGTCGGTGTCCTCGAGCATGAGCGAGACCATGGCCAGTGGTTTCGCGTGGATCTTGCGCTGCATCTTGATCTGAGCGAATCGGCCCGTGCTGATTCACTGGCGGCAACCGCTGATTACAGCCTGGGAGTTCAGGCTCTGCAGCGCCTTGCGTCCGAGATCACCTGCCACACCCTCGAACATTTCAGTGAACGCATGTTTGAGGAGCTTGAGGGGCTCTATGGAGCTTTGCCGATGCATCTTCGGCTGAGCAAATGTCATGCCCCGATCCCGGGTTTCGCAGGTACGGTGAGCCTTGAGCGCTGGCGCCGGAAGCCGTTCTGACATGACCACCACGGTGCCTTCTCCCCAACGGCGTCCGTTGGTTCTGATCCATGGCCTCTGGGATACGCCTCACCTTTTTCGGCGATTGGTTCATTGCCTCGACGGCCATGATGTTCCCCTGCTGGTGCCCCATCTTCCGCACCGCCTGGGCAGGATTCCCTTGCGCACGCTGGCGGAACAGCTCGACGATCACATCCGTCAGTGCTGGGGTGATGACGTGGAGGTGGACCTGCTTGGTTTTTCAATGGGCGGCATCATCGGACGTGTCTGGCTGCAGCAGCTGGGCGGTGCCCGACGCACGCGTCGTTTTGTGAGTGTTGGCAGTCCGCAGCGCGGAACGGTCACGGCGCAGTGGATCCCGTCATGGCTTCTCGCCGGGCTGGCCGACATGAAACGAGGCAGTCCTCTCTTGCGATCTCTCAATGCTGATGTGCAGGAACTCCAAGGATTGGACTGCGTTAGTTATTACTGTCGCTGGGATCTGATGGTTGTTCCCGGTTGGCAGGCCCATCTCCCTGTGGGACGCGTCAGCAGTCTTCCTGTCTTCACCCATCAGCAGTTGATGTCGCATCCCCGTTCTCTCGATGCTTTGCTGAAAACGCTTTTGAGTGACTGATTGGTGCACGAACAGTGACAGGTTCTGTGCTGATTGGCACACTTCGGAAGTCATCCATGTCCTGCCGCGCATGTGTTTTTCGGCTTCGGCAAGTTTCACGGCATCCGCCGTGCTCGTTCCTCTCGGTCTTTATTCGCATCATCTCGCCACGCGTCATGAGCGACCTGATTACAAGCCCCTTGCTCTAGTGCCTTTCTTCTTCGGAGTGCAGCAATTCATTGAAGGTTTGGAATGGAGTGCGATTGACCGTGGCGGCATCGAGCCACTCGCAACGATTGCTGGTCTCGGCTTTCTTTTCTTTGCTTACTGTTTCTGGATGATCTGGATTCCATGGAGTGCATGGTCGATCAGCCGAAGTACGGACTCCAAGGGACTGCAACGACGGCTCAAATGGGTTGCGATTGTCGCCACGGTGCTCGGCATCGCCTTCTATACGCCCATGTTGTTCAACCCGCCAGCGATTCAGCCCGCGGTTCACAGCAACGGTCGTCTTCTCTACGACATTGCCAATCTGCACAGTATCTTTCACAACTTCGTCAACACCGAACCTGTTGGTGAGTTGGTGTACTGGGGCTTTATTGTTCTGCCGCTTCTGGCCGTCAGCGACAAGGCTGTGAAATTATTTGGTGTGCTCATCTTCGTGTCGATTTTCCTCACGTGGGCCACCTACAGCGCAACCTTCAATTCAGTCTGGTGCTTCTACTGCGCCGTGCTCTCGATCATCGTCATCTGGATCGTTAATCGTCCCCATCTGCGTCAGGCCTGAATCCGATGGCTGACCAGTTGTTGGCATCTCTGGAGTCCATGGGTCAGTTGCTGCTGGCCATGGACACCGGCGTCGGGCTGCTCATCGGCGTTGGCTTGTCCATGTCGGCCTCGCATTTGTTCGCTTTGCTCGCCAACCGACTGACGCCGAGGCAGATCCTGATGCACATGATCGTGGATGCGTTGGTGCTCAGCCTGGCTTTTCTGCTCGGCATCCTTTGCCACAGCCTGATGCTGATGCTTCTGGAAGGTGTTCCGCTGCGGCCGATCACCTTTGCCAATCACATGGGCGCGGCCATGTGGCCCGGTTTGTTTTATGTGCTGGTGGCTGCCCCCTATGTGAGTGATCTCATTGCCGTGACCTTGCTGGCCTGGATCCATCTGAATGTGATGGTGCTTCTTCATGCGGTTTACAACATTCCCCTGGAGACGAGTCTGGTGGTGGCGCTCCCTGGTTTCGTTCTTGCGCTGCTGCTCGTGGGGTTGCTGTTCGCGCAGCGCTGGCGAACCAGCTACGAGATGCTCGCTTCAGAGGTGTCCATCCTGACCACGCCATGACAGGGCCCTCTCCCACAGAAACAGTTTCCAGCGAAACAGTCGCGGCTGTTCAGCATCAGCGCCGTCGTCTTCGGCATGTGCGTCGTTGGCTGGTGGTGGCCCTGGTCTGTGTTGCCATGCTCGGCCTGCTGGGCCTGACCGCCGTCCGCAGGGATGCAGCCTCACTGTTGCAACCCGAATCGTTTCTGGAACTGCTGACCTGGTTTGGGATCGTGGTGGTGGTGGTGGTCGCCCTGGTCGGTGTGTATTCGGTGATGGTGGATTTTGTGTTCTGGGAAGGCTGGATGCATGGCCTTCCAGACCCCAGCCGCCTGTTTGCGTCAAGCAGTGAGGCATCCGCTCAGCATCGTCACTATGTCGTTTACCTCGATGGCATCCATCAGAGCGAAGAGAGTCATCCACCTCGGGTGAGTGAATTCCTCGGCTGTTTGCAGGAGTCGATCGCAGACGACACGGTGCTGGTGAAAGGGATTGAGGCTTACACGATCACCAATGCTGGACTGCGCTCGACCACTTTCGCTGGCTGGTTATGGCAGCGCCTGTTCGCCCTCCAGGAGCATCACCCCAATGGTCTGGTTCGCTTCATCTGCGCCTTCTGCGTGCAGGCCAACAATGTGATCAAGGTTGGAATCTCCTCGGATCGTCGTTATGGCCCGGTGATGAACTACGAGCTGGCGTTGAAGATCGCCCGTCGTCTCGATGCGATCGGCTTCCGGCCCCATCAGGCTTCTCGCATCGTCCTCGTCGGTTACAGCGGTGGTGGAGAGATGGCGATTGGAACGGCTGAGATTCTGCAGCAGCTCTGTCGTGTGAGGGTTCAGGTGATCACGGTCTGTGGTGTCTTCAGCGGCAACGGTGCGCTCGAGTCTGTCAATGATGTGGCCATGGTGTTGGGCAGCCGAGATCCTGTGGCGGCTCTGGGACGGATCGCCTATCCAGGTCGTTTGCCCCTGCTTCCACTCACCAACTGGAATCGCTGGCAACGTCATCACACGCTGCAGCGCTACATGATCGAGGGGATGAGTCATAACGGCTCATCCGGTCCGTTCTCCACTGCGTTCCGCGGCTCGGTTGTCGAGGCCATCTGCCAGGAACTGGAGCGTTCGGCGCTCAGTCCTCCGCTGAGACCTCTCCGTTAAGAGCGCGTACCAGCGCGAAAGGGCTGTGCCGTGGCTGGCTTGCTTTCAACCTTCGATGAGCCTCGGGTCTTGACCGGTTGTCATGAAAGAGGTCCTGGGGCAGCTGGTCCAGGGCGAGCCGGTAGCGGTTCACGCTGTCGTCGGTCGCTTGCAGGCCCGCGTCAAGTTGTTGTTGCAACTGGCGGTGCAGTCGCTGACGCCACAGGTCTCCAAGCGAGAGTGGAAAGAGATTGGTCTTTCCAGTGATCGCCTGCTCCACCAGCGCTGTGGAATCGATGCAGAACCCCAGTGCTCCGTACCCTCCCACTTGAAGGTGGCTGAATTGGGCTTCGCTGTTGTGCACTGCCGCCATGAGCTCGCAGAGGTCGAGGGTCTCGCCCAGCTGTTCGCCTCTGAGTTCGGTTGCTTGATAGGCAACAGTGCCATTGCTTCGGTCGTTCTGCCAGGGACGGTGCAGCTCATTGAGGGCGGCCCAGCCATTCAATCCTTCAACGCCCTGGTAGTACTGCAACAACAGCGGTGAGCCGCTGGGAGGCTGCAGTTCCATTTCCAGGGAGGAGTGGGGCATCAACGCCTGGATCTCTTCACCTGTTGCATCGACCAGACCGGTCCGATAAGGCACCGCCAGGGGAATCTGCAGCCATTGCTCCTCCACGCGAGTGCTGGCACCGAGACCGAAACTCGCCACACTCGTGCGAATCCGAGCGCAAGACTGCCACCCCTGGCTATTCAGATGATTCAACAGCTCACGGCCACTGCTGACGCTTTCGAAGCTGAATGGTTCGGATGCATGGCTCGCACTCTGCAGTCGGTTGCTTCCAAGCACGTTGAGGATCTGCGCCAGCAGACGGTTGCGCAGCCGTTCAGCTTCCGGCTGCACGTTGGGGAGTTCGCGGTTGCTCCAGGTCAGAACTCCGCCCATGGCAGTGATCTTCGCCAAAGTTCCTGAGGACTTCTTTGGCACCACCGGTAATTCCCCCACGGCTTCCGCCGTCATCGACCAAAGCGCCTCGAGGGTTTGCGGCAGGTCCAGGGTCTGTTCAGTGTTGACGGAAATCGCTCTCTGACACCAGCGATCAAGGGCGTTCAGTTTTGATGGTTTGGAGATTGCAGGCAACATGTGCTGCAGATCATCGGCCAGGGTTGCTAGCAACAGTGGACTGACCAGATTGTTTTCCAGCAGGCTGCCAAGGCCGCGTAGATGTGCCGGCAGGCTGGCACTTTGCCCGCGCCAACGTCGCGGAAGCATCAGCAACAACGGGATCAAGCGTTGATGGTGTAAATCGCTGAGCAGCTCTTTGAGAAATGCATCACGACTGATGCCGCGGCGCAGGTTGCTCTGCTCCAGTGCGTCATCCAGCGCGATCAGAGGAGCGAGGCCAGTGCCGTCGTCGTCAGACTGGCCCCAGCTTGAACTGAGCCTGAGCAGATCGTCTGCCATGGCTCAGGCCTCCTGCGGATCAGGACGCTGAAGCGGCCAGCCCGGTATGGCGGATAAGTGCCGCACTGGTGGCCTCTCTGCCTCGGAAGCGCCTGTAGACCTCGGCAGGCCGAAGGCTTCCGCCCAGGCTGAGGATGGTGTTTCGGAAACGTTCACCTGTGGCAGCGACTTCATCGTCTTTCTCCAGTCCCACCTCTTCGAAGGCGGCAAATGCATCGGCGCTGAGCACTTCCGCCCATTTGTAGGAGTAATAGCCAGCGGCGTAACCGCCGGCAAAGATGTGCCCGAATGCGCAGAGAAAGCGGTCTTCCTCCACGGGCTGGAGCACGCTGGTGGTTTCAGCGATGCGGCGACGGAACGCATCGGGGCTGATCTTCAGCTCAGGAGTCCATTGGCTGTGGAGGCGCAGATCGGTCAGGGCGAAATGAACCTGTCGAAGCGTGCCATTTCCCTGCATAAATGTGCGGCTGCTGCAGAGCTTCTGATAATCGGCCTCCGGGAGAGGCTCTCCCGTTTGCCAGTGGCGGGCCATCCCCATCAGGGTGCTTCGATCGAGACACCAGTTCTCCATGAACTGGCTGGGAAGCTCCACGGCATCCCATTCCACATTGTTGATTCCAGCCGCTTCCGGGTGCTCGACCGTGGTGAGCATGTGCTGGAGGCCATGGCCGAATTCATGGAAGAGCGTTTCCACCTCCTCAAAACTCATCAGGCTCGGAGTGTCGCCTGCTGGAGGGGTTTGATTGCAGATCAGGTAAGCCACCGGCAGGGTGAGCTCACCATCGGCGTTGCGCTGACGACTTAAGCACTCATCCATCCATGCACCGCCGCGCTTGCTGGCGGGACGGCTGAAGGGGTCCAGATAAAAGGCTGCCAGCTCGTCGCTGCCGTCCATCACACGGAAGAAGCGCACATCCTCATGCCAGATGGGCGCTTCGCCGTCTGCGGCCTTGATGCGGATGCTGAACAGGCGTTCACAGAGGTTGAACAGTCCGTCGAGTACCTGGGGAAGAGGGAACCAGGGGCGCAGGGCTTCCTGATCGAGATCGAAACGTTCCCGTCTGAGCTGCTCCGCCCAGTGGCTCACATCCCACGGGGCCAGTGCATCGGCTTCGGCTGCTCCATGGCTCAAGGCGCACTCACGCAGTTCCTGGAGTTCCCGTTGAGCGATCGGCATCGCTGCAGCTCTCAGCTCTTCGAGCAGCGACTCAACTGCGGGCACATCATCAGCCATCTTGGACGCGAGGCTGAGCTCCGCCCAGTTCGCGTAGCCGAGCCGTGTCGCCTGTTCCCGACGCAGCTGAAGGATCTCCTCGATCAGGGGTGCGTTGTCCAGATCGCCACTGCTGGCGCGACTCACGTGCGCTTTGTAGACAGTCTCGCGCAGCTTTCGCTCCTTGGCGTGGGTGATCACCGGGATGTAGCGCGGCATGTCCAGCCCCAGTCGCCAGGGCCCTTCGGCTGCACTGGGTTCGGAACCGTCAGCGGCTTGATCACCGGCTTCCTTGGCAGCGGCAGCGAGGATTTCCAGGGCTCGCTCGGGAACACCGTTCAGCTGAGCACGGTCATGGATCACCAGGCTCCAGGTCTGGGTGGCATCCAGCACGTGGTTGCTGAAACTGGTGGAGAGAGCGGCCAGCCGCTCACTCGCGCTGTTGAAATCAGCCTGCTCAGCCCCTCTGAGCCCCACACCGCGATGCTGCATCGAGAGCAGTTCAGCGTCGAGGATGCGTGTCTGTGTGTCGTCCAGCGGTTGAGCCGGAGATGCCTTCAATCTGCTGAGAGCTTCATGCAGAACCTGGCTCTGACCGAGTCGATTGCTGAAGCGCACCACCTCGGGCTGCTGTTTCGCGTGGGCCTCACGCAGCTCAGGTGTGTTGCGGACGCCGCTGAGATGACTCACCACGCCCCAGCTCCAGCGAAGACGCTCACCCAGCTGATGCAGGCTCGGCATCAGCTCGTCCCAGCTCAGGGGTGAGGCCGCGGCAAGGCGCTGCTGCAGCGATGTTTCCAGAGTCTCCAGCTGACCGTTCAGGCTGGTCAGCAGCGCAGGAATCTCCCTGTCCACCTGCTCAGCGTTGATGGCCTCGAAATGCGGCAGGCCTTCGCCGCGCAGCAGTTCAGGAGTGCTCATGGATGATCAGCCGGTGGGGAGAAGGGCACGGGCGGCAACAACCGTGTGACTGGCCAGATCGGAGGCCAGGGCATCGGTGGAAGCCTCGTAGAGATCCATGGCGATCCGAGGCCAGATGCCGATCACCAGTGTTGGAACCAACAGAGTGAGACCGATCACCACTTCGCGGGGGCGCATGTCTTTCACGAAGGCAAGGGCCGGGATTCGTGGTCCGAAAAACACTCTCCGGCACATCGACAGCAGGTAGATGGGAGTGAGAACAAGCCCAATCGCCGCCAGAACGATGGTGGTGACCCTGAAGAAGGTGGTGAAGCTCTCCTGACTGGTGATGCCAAGGAAAACCGTGATCTCGCTGATGAAGCCGCTCATGCCTGGTAAGGCCAATGAGGCTAGGGAGCTGGCAAGGAAAAAAGCGAATGTGATCGGCAGGGCTTTGGCCAGGCCTCCCATGTTGGGGATCGACAGGGTCTTGGTGCGTTCGTAGAAACAGCCCGTGACGAAGAACATTGCTGCCGCGATCAAGCCATGGCTGACCATCTGCAGCATGGCTCCGCTCAGGCCGAGAGCATCGACGGCTCCGATCCCAACCAGCACAAAGCCCATGTGACTCACTGAGCTGCAGGCGATCCTGCGTTTCACGTTGTCCTGCGCGAAGGCGTTGAGAGCGCCGTACACGATGTTGACGATCCCAAGAATGATCAGAGCCGGGGCGAGCAGGAGATGGGCGTCAGGAAGCATCTGCACGTTGAAGCGCAGCAGCGCATAGCCGCCCATCTTGAGCAGAACACCAGCCAGCAACATCGAGACCGGAGCATTCGCTTCTCCGTGGGCGTCAGGAAGCCAGGTATGCAGAGGGAAAATCGGCAATTTCACGCCGAAACCCACGAGGAAGCCCAGGTAGCAGAGCAGGCCGAAGCTTCCCCCCGGAGATTTCTGGGCCATCTCCGTCATGTTGAGGGTGAAGCTGTCGCCTGAGTTGGCGATGGCCAGCCCGCTGATCAGGATCAGCAGGGATGCCAGCGCGGTGTAGAGAATGAATTTGGTGGCGGCGTATTGGCGGTTCTGACCGCCCCAGATGGCAATCAGCAGGTACACCGGCACCAGTTCCAGCTCCCAGGCCAGGAAGAACAGGAGGAAGTCTTGAGACAGAAACACCAGGCCCTGCGCTGACGCCTGCACAAGCAGCAGTGCGAAATACAGCCTGGATTTGTGGGTGATATTCCAGCTGGCGGCCACGGTGAGCAATGTGACCAGACCACTGAGCACAACGAGTGGAGCGGAAAGCCCGTCCGCTCCCAGTGACCATTCCAGACCGATCTCAGGGACCCAGCTGACGCGTTCCACCAGCTGGAGCTGACTGTTCAGCGGGTCGTAGTGACGGCTGAAGACAGCGATCATCAGGCCGAGATCCGCGAGCAGAACGGCCAGGGTGAGATTGCGTGGGATCGGTGAAGCGTTCTGATCTTCTCCAGGGAGAAGAGGCATCAACAGCGCTGCGGCGGCGGGAAGCAGCACGATCAGTGAGAGCCAGGGGAATCCTGCGTCGGACGCAGCCGACAGCGGCAGGTTGGCGTCCATGGAATCCCCAGAATTGTGATTGAACTTATCAGCTCCGGGGCCTCTCCTGAGTACTTCTACCCAGCTCTGAGCTCAGTCTGCCTCCTTGGGCTGCCAGTGACTGCCTGCAGTTTGCAGGCTGAGCAGCGGCGCGCGACTGGCCACACCCACCGACTCCCAAGCCTTCACCATCGCCTGACTGACGGCTGCACCCTGCTCCTCGGAACAGAGGGCCAGAATGCTCGGGCCCGCACCACTGATGGCGCACCCCCAGGCTCCTGCCGCCAACGCGGCTTCCTTGACGTCCTGACCGCCTTTGATCAAGCGCCAGCGATAGGGCTCATGCAGCCTGTCGTGCATCCCATCCGCGATCAGGTCGCCATTGCCGGTGCGCAATCCCTGGAGCAGCAGGGTCAGTGCACCGAGGTTCACCACCGCATCGCCCACAGGCACAGCCTTGGGCATGGCTCGACGGGCTTCGCTGGTGCTCAGCCGTATCGCTGGAATCGCCACCACTGCTTTGACGCTGTTCATCCATTCGCAGCGCACCACCCGCCAGCGTTGGGAGGCGGCTTTGGCCGTCATGCACAGGCCGCCGAGCAGCGATGGCACGACATTGTCGGGATGTCCTTCAATGTCGATGGCCAGTTCCAGCAGTTTCTCCCGACTCAGAGGTTCTCCAACCAGCGCGTTGGCTCCCACAAGCCCTGCCACGATCGCCGTGGCGCTGCTGCCAAGACCTCTGGCAGGCGGGACCGCCAGTCGCACCCTTGCTTCAAGGGCCACAGGTTCTTCCCCGGCAGCTTTCCAGACCCGCTGAGCAGCTCTGTACACGAGATTTTCAGCACCGCCCCGCAGGTGGGAGCCCTCCTGGCCTTCGATGATCAGCTCAAAACGCTCTCCATGGCCCTCGATGCGTCGCATCGTGAAGCGATTGTTGAGATCCAGGGCGGCGCCAAGGCAGTCAAAGCCCGGCCCGATGTTGGCGGTGGTGGCGGGCACATCCACCACCACGGTCTGGCCTATGCGCGGCTGCGCCATCCCTGCTGCTCTGCTCAGGCCAGTGTCCCACCCAATCCCACGAGATCACGTGCGCGGCAAGCTGCGCTAAACAATCCGGCGTCCGGATCGATGACCGCACGGATGGTCAACCCCTCGATCAGGGAACGAAAGCGACCCTTGGACCGTAATGGCTCCAGAAACTGCTCGGAGCAAAGTCCATCGATGTTTTTCTGCGCCGTTCCTCCACCGATCCACAGGCCTCCGAGACAGAGTTCCTGCAGGGCCAAGTCTCCAGCCGCAGATCCATAAGCTCCCAGCCAGAGTTTCATCGCTTCTCTGGCCAAGGGGTCACCATCCGCGGCTGCTTTGCTGGTGATGGATGGCAGATCCTCGTAACCGGGTTGATCGGCAGGAATGGTGCGCCAGGCGTGAGCGTGATCTCTCAGATCATGCGGGAACGGTGTCTGTCGGTTGAGCAGCCAATTCATTACATGGCCGAGTCCTGTGCCGCTCACAATCCGCTCGATCGAAAGCCGTGGCACCTTGAGATCTTGCTTCAGCCACTGAGCCAGTTCCCATTCCGCTTCGGTGCGCGCTGCGAATTCCCGGTGCCCCCCTTCGCTGGCGATCGCAAGCCATCCGCCCGCTGCGGGCAGTCCGCGCGCCATTCCGAGGCCGGTTCCCGCACCCAGAATGGCCACGGGGCCGTTCTTGAAGCCAGCGGGAGCGGGTGTGGACCGGTCGCGTCCCATCTGCAGCACCACCTGCTGCTGATCACTGAAGTGGGGAAGCCCATGGATCAGCACAGCGAAGTCATTGACCAGCTCAAGGCGCTGGACCCCTGTTGCCTTGGATAACGATGTCTGACTCATCTGCCAGGGCAGATTGGTGAGCTTGGCGCTGCCCTGATGCACAGGTCCGGCAACGGCAATGCAGCTGGTGGACGGCTTTGGCAGATCGACAGGTGTTTGATCCAGAAAATGGCTGAGCATCGACTCGAGGTCGCGCCATTCCGCTGATCTGTAGCGGTGGCTGTGTTCCTGTTTCAGCTGCCCGTCAATCTCTCTGTAGATGCTGAGCAGTGTCTTTGTGCCCCCAAGATCACCTGCCAGGAAGGTCTTGGCTGCCATGGCCGCGGATCAGGGCTGCTCTCTTCAGGCTGGAGCTCGTGTCGCATCCCGGCAACCAATTGGATCAGTCGCGCCAGCCAATGGCGATGAGTCAGGCCGCTGACTTGAAGGCATCAAGCGGCAGGGGCCCCCAGGTGGCGCTTGGCTGGGTGTTGTCATCGCCATGGCCACTGATCAGGATTCCTTGCCCCAGCCCGTGCTCGATGCGCATTCGGGCGGTCAATGTGTGCTGGTTGGCTTTGAGATAAACCGGTCCATCAAGTTCGGGATCGGCGATGAGCTCATGTGTTGCCCAGGACAGGTGCTGCTCGAGCTGGCGTAGTGATTGAACGGCCTGTTCAGCACTGGAAGCCATGATTCCTGTGGTGAACCACCGATACAGGCTCATCTGCTGATGAAGTTCAGGAAGGATCATGGCCTTGTCAGTCTCACTGAGGACTGGTGCGGTTCTCAATCGATTCAAGTCATTGAGTCTCATGAATGCGCTGCTGCAACGGGAGCAACTTCTGATTTGTTGCTGTTGGCTTGATGGCAGTAATCGATCAGTTCTGTCATTGATAATTCGCCAAGATCTCCATTCTTCCGGCTTCTGAGACTGACAGTATTGTTCTCAGCTTCTTTGGCTCCGATGACCGCCAAAACTGGGATTTTAGCCTTTTCTCCATTGCGAATCAGTTTGCCAAGGCGCTCGCCTGATTCATCCACTGTGGCCGATATCCCTTGGCTGAGTAACTTTTTCTGGACAGTTTCGGAGAAAGCTCTGGCGTCATCACTGACGGGAAGGATTCTGATTTGCTCCGGTGCAAGCCAGAATGGAAACTCACCTGCATAGTTTTCAATCAAAATGCCTATGAAGCGTTCAAAGCTGCCGAGAACCGCTCGGTGAAGCATGACTGGAGTATGCCTGGATCCGTCTTCCCCAATAAAGCTTGCATCGAGCCGATCGGGCATTGAAAAGTCAACCTGGATCGTTCCGCACTGCCAGACTCTCCCAAGGCAATCCTGCAGCGAGAATTCAATTTTGGGGCCGTAGAAAGCCCCTTCGCCTGGATAGAGCTCCCATTCCAGATTTTTATTGTCCAGCGCATCCTGCAACGCCTTTTCGGATTTGTCCCAGACTTCATCGCTGCCGACTCTCTTCTCAGGACGTGTAGACAACTTGATTGAGATGTTGTCAAATCCCAGCGTTTTGTAGACGTCAAAGACAAGATCAATGAAGTTTGATACTTCCGACTGGATTTGATCTTCTGAACAGAAAATGTGTCCATCATCCTGGACAAAGTTTCTGACTCGCATCAGTCCGTGCAATGTTCCGGAAGGCTCATTCCTGTGGCATGAGCCGAATTCTGAAAGTCTGATCGGTAAGTCTTTATAGCTGCGCAATCCTTGGTTGAAAATTTGGACATGGCACGGGCAATTCATGGGTTTGACCGCGTAATCCCTGTTTTCAGAGGATGTTGTAAACATGTCCTCTTTGAATTTATCCCAGTGGCCCGACTTCTCCCATAAGGTTCGATCAACAATCTGCGGAGTGCTGATTTCTTGATAGTCGGATTCCCGTAGACGTCTGCGAATATATTGTTGTAGTTTTTGGTAAATAGCCCACCCTGCTGGGTGCCAGAACACCATGCCTGGAGCATTGTCTTGGATGTGAAACAGTGACAGTTGGCGTCCGAGCTTCCGGTGATCCCTTTTTTCGGCTTCCTCGAGTTGCTTCAGGTGCGCTTTGAGTTCTTTTTCTGTGCCCCAGGCTGTTCCGTAAATCCTTTGAAGCATTGGATTATTGGAGTCGCCTCTCCAGTAAGCCCCAGACACTTTCATGAGTTTGAAGTGTCGTAAATGCCTTGTGTTGGGGACGTGGGGGCCCCGGCACATATCTGTATATTCCTCGTGGTGGTAGAGCTTGATTGTTTCTCCCTCGGGTATTTCTTCGACGATTTCTAGTTTGTAGGGCTCGTCTCTCGATTGAAATGCTTCTTTGGCCTGATTGCGATTAACGACCTCAACGTTGACCTCATAATCTTTTGCGATTAACTCTTTCATTCGCTGTTCTATTGCTTCTAAATCCTCCGGCGTGAATGGCTTGTCATAAGCAATGTCGTAATAAAAACCGTCCTTAATGACAGGGCCGATTGCCATCTGAGCTTCTGGATAAAGCTGTTTAACGGCATGCCCTACTAAATGAGCAAAAGAGTGTCTTATGATGTCAACGCCTTCCTCATCTTTTGCTGTAATGAGGCGTAGGTCGGCATCCTTTTCGATCGGCATTGCCATATCTAAGGATTCACCGTCGACCACTCCGGCAACAGCTGCCTTGGCGAGCCCAGGGCCAATCGCGGCTGCGACATCTGCGATGGTGACAGGCCCGTCAAACTTTTTGGTGGTTCCGTTTGGAAGGGTGACGACGGGCATGGAGGCGTGAGTCCTGGGATCTGATCGGATGGCTTGGCCATTTCTGACAAGCCTCGGCCATCCTATTAGTGGATGTACGCTCCAAATAGAACGAAGCTCGTTTCACTTGTCCTCTGATATCGAAGGTGGTGACTTGCTCGGGTCACTTCTGGCTTCGTTGCTTGCAGATTTCGATCACTGGTTTTCCAGGGGGGAAGCATTGCTTGAACAGTGCCCTGACAGTGTCCTTTCACCGGGCGATCGTCTTGAGCTGGCAGAGCGTCTCGCTGACGGAAAGCGTTCGATTGCTGCGACACGTTCTCTCCTGCAGGCCTCTTCCGAACCTGTTGCCGTCTCTATGAAAGCAATGGCTCCCTGGCATCAGCTTGTGATGGAGGTCTGGGCTCTCTCGGCGCGCGTTTCGCGCTCTTCGGGATCAGCCTGAGCCTCAGTCGTGACTCCGTCTTGATGGTGAATGCAGCGGCTTTGGCTGAGCGCCATCAGGCGCCCCGACGTAGCTGACTCAGATTCGTCCGGTAGAAGGCCACGAGTTCGTCATGGCTTTTCACGGGTTGTCCATAGGCGCTCTTGCCGGCATGGGTTGGAAAGGAAGCCCATTCCGGTGCGAGCTGGTTCATCGCTGCTTTGGTGAGGCCATTGCGGTCAATCTCCTGCAAGGCGCCACGCTTCTTGACGAGATGCAGGGCTGCCTGGTCCTGATGCTCCGGAGCAAAGCTGGGTAGATCGAGCCGATGGGCTACCTCCTGCCATGTGCCCGGTAGGAATTGGTAAGCCCCTGCTGCGGCACTGGTGTAGCGCTTCACGACCACACGGTCGGGATGGCGGGAAAGATCCTTGAACTGGCCCCCTCCATAAAGGATGCGGTAGCCAAGATCCTTGCCGTCCTTCCAGGTGCCTTCCGCAAAGCGAATGGTGTTGAGCAGTGCGCGGCGCTCCGGAGTGATCGCGTAATGCGATGCGGGTTGGTGGGAAACGGTTGCAGCGGTGATGGAGTCGGCGGTGGTGTTCGCCGAACGCTGTGGCTTCAGTGCTTCCGCCACCGTGCGGTTCTGCCGACTGCGTTCGCTGGAGCGCTCGGCCTGCAGGCTCTGTCCCAAAGAAAGTGTCAGCCCCATGCCGATGGCGCTCAGTCCGATCACTTTCGGTGCGGCCTGGGCAATGGGGTGGATCCGTTGGGTGAATCGATGCAGCAACCGGGAAAACTCCAAGCAAAGGAGTCGCCACCCTCGTCAATGGCATGGCTTGATGGCGAGGCCCCTGAGCGCTCCCTTGACGGGTTGCCGTTGATATGCCTAAGCAGAAAAACTCACCAGGATCTCGACGCTGGACTCGCGAGACCGGCCTGACAGCGTGCAACCCCTTGCTTAGTGCTCTTTGATGCGGCGAATGCTCTCATCAGGCTCTAAGTATTAGTGAATCTTTTCGGTTGGCTCGGGATTAATCAGCTGGCGCCGAGGAATCCCATCGCCTCCCGTGTTCGCTTGACGGTGGAATCAGCGACAGAGCTCGCACGATCGCGCCCTTCTTGCAGGACCATCTCCAGTTGAGCCCGGTCATCCATCAGCAGGCGGTAGCGCTCCTGAATCGGCTCAAGAGCGGCAATGGTGGCTTCCGCCAGCAAGGGTTTGAACTGCCCCCAGCCCATTTCGATGCACTCCTTGGCCACAGCGTCCCGTCCCTTGCCGCTGAGAATGGCGTAAAGCCCCAGGAGGTTGTCAGTCTCGGGACGATCGGGATTGTCGAATTCCAGGCCGCGTTCAGGGTCTGTTTTGGCCCGTTTGACTTTCTTGGCAATCAGTTCCGGTGGATCAAGCAGGGTGATGCGGCTGCCCTCATTGGGATCGCTCTTGCTCATTTTGCTGCGGCCATCGGTCAGGCTCATGACCCTGGCGCCCTCCTTGAGAATCAGGGGTTTCGGCACTTTGAGCACAGGGGTCTCCGCTTTGCCGAAGCGAGCATTGATTCGCTGTTGAGCGATGTCACGGGCCAGTTCCAGGTGCTGCTTCTGGTCTTCACCGACGGGAACGAGGTCGGCGTCATATAGAAGGATGTCAGCCGCCATCAGCACGGGATAGTCGAGCAGACCTACGGAAACGTTGTCTCCCTGCTTCACCGCCTTCTCCTTGAACTGGATCATGCGTTCCAGCCAGTTCAGAGGGGTGACGCAGTTCAACAGCCAGCAAAGCTCGCTGTGTGCGGCCACCTGGCTCTGAACGAAAACAGTGGAGTGCTTGGGATCCAGGCCGCAAGCCAGATACAAGGCTGCAGTGCTGAGGGTGTCCTGAGCTAGCCGAGCTGGATCGTGGGGAACTGTGATGGCATGCAGGTCAACGACACAGAAAAAGGTGTCGTGATCCTTCTGCAGATCAACCCAGTTGCGGATCGCTCCGAGCCAGTTGCCCAGATGAAGGGCGCCCGTTGGCTGGACGCCCGAAAGAACACGCGGCAGCCCCATCAATCAGGCCTCTGCTGCGCTGTCCTGGGTTGCCGCGTCATCTCCTGTTGGTTGTTCAGGAGTGGAGTCCGCGTCTGCCACGGCTGCTGTTTCGGCAACTTGCTCAGGCTCTGGCTCCGGAGCTGGGGGCTGGGGTTTGGCTGGGCGCGCGAAGGGATCCGGCCTTGATCCGCGACCACCCTCTCCACGGCCATCACGGCGTCCGCCACGGTCGTCATCACGTCGTCCACCACCACCGCGGTTGCCCTGGGCGCGTTGCTGGGCCACAAGCTCCTCCAGCTTCCCGTCTTCGAGCATCTGGCCAAGGGTGCGAACAGCGAACCCGAGCACGGCAACGGTTGAGCGGAGATTGAGCGCTTCCTGAAGAGCTCGTGCGGAGCGCATTTCGTTGTCGCTCAGTCTGATTCTGAAGCCACCGCCCTCACGGTTGCCCTGGCCGCGTCCTCCGCGGCCTCCACGACCGCCACTGCGGCCGTTATCACCCTGTCCGCCCTGATGGCGGGAATCGCTGTAGGAATCAGTCATGGCCTGGGGCCTGGAGTCAGGCGCAAGTGTGACGCATCACCGCTCTCCTGACAGTGCCCAGGACCGTTTCCAAGACCGTTCCTGCTTTGTTGGGATCCGACGGGGCCGACTTGTTGATCGATTGCAGCCAGCGCATTCTCTGGGCTGTATCACTGGAGGTGAGCTAAGAAGGCCAGGTCTGGAGAATCCCGGTGCAGTTCCCGGTGCAATTGATCCGCTCCCTACCGCTGGGTGATGGAACCACGACGTCCGGTTTGGTGAGACGTGTGCTGCTCTCAGTGGGCGTGATCGGAGCCGGGCAGTGGCTGCTGGCAGACGTGGTGCATGTTCCTGGTGGTGGCCTGGGTGTCGCTGCTGCAGCGGCCGGCCTGTGGTGGTTGACCAGACCTCCGAAGCAGCCCCGTTTCCGTGAGCCGGAATCGTTGAAAGGTTGGATCAAGCGGTGTGAGGAGGTGCTGAACCAGTTCGCTGAGCTGGAGGTGGCGTTGGAAATGCAGGGATTGCGCGCACCCCGTGAAGCTGAGCTGCGGCGAATCGAAGGCTTTGATGCGCCGCTCAGTCTCGGTGTCGTGGCGACGGAGGGATCAGGACTCCCCGCCACGAGTCAGTTGCAGCAAGCGTTGGCGGGAGTGAGTTCGCTCGATCTCTGCATGGCTAATCCGCTGCCGGTGACCTCCACCTCCTGGAGTTGGCCTGATGACCTGCAGGAGCTGGATGTGCTGCTCCATGTTCTGCCCTTGCCCTTGCGTGCTGCAGACCTTCTCTGGCTGGACCAGCTGCGTGCGGATCGTCCGGTTTGGCTTTTGTTGCGTTCCTCCGTCAACAGCTCTGCGGATGACCAGCTGGAGGCGTTGCGCTGTCAATTGCCGGAGCGATGGCATCCGTGCCTGCTGTGGTGGTCCGGTGAAGCAGAGTCATTGCGTGGCGTTCTTCAGCCTGTGCGTCAGCAGCTGATGCGTTCAGAACGGGTGCGACAGGGCACGCGCCAACGCCTGCTCAGTCAGTTGCACCAGCGCTGGCAGGCTGAGCTTGAAACCCTGCGCAGGGAGAGATTCCGTTCGCTGTTGCAGCGCAGTCAGTGGATCGTGGCCGGTGTGGTGATCGCTTCTCCTGTTCCCAGTGTTGATCTTTTGGCAGTCGCCGTGGGAAATGGCCTGATGGTGAAGGAGATGGCAACCATCTGGAGCTGTCCCTGGAGTGCCGAGGTGCTCCAGGTCGTTGCCCGCCAATTGGGCAGCGCCGCTCTTGCTCAGGGTGTTGTGGAGTTGAGCGGCCAGGCGCTGCTCGGACTGGCCAAACTGGATGGGGCCAGCTGGATTGCCGCAGGTGCCATGCAGGGATTGAGCGCTGCTTACCTCACTCGCGTGGTTGGGGTTTCCATGGCCGACTGGATGGCTCTGAATGCCGGTGTGGCTGAGCCCGATCTGGAGCAACTCAAGCAGCAGGCCCCGCTGCTGGTGGCTCGTGCAGCAGAGCAAGAGCGGCTCAATCTTGCCGGGTTTGCTCAGCAGGCCCGCGAGTGGATTCAGGAACGCAACAGTTGCTCCGCTGCATGAGGCCCGTCGACCACCGCCAAGCTTCAAATTTGTTCATGAAGCATTCATGAAGCGTTCATGAATGAATGCTGCGAGTTGACTCGAATGATGTGATTCGCGAGATAAACCTCGACATCTCCATAATCTTTAGGGCGAATCTGGCCCCCCTTTGCGGAGGTCAGGTTCTTATCCGTTCTGATTCCTTTCATGGCTACTGCAATCCGCAGCGGTCGCCGCGGCAGCTGGGAAAACTTCTGTCAGTGGATCACCGACACCAACAACCGCATTTATGTGGGTTGGTTCGGTGTGCTGATGATCCCTTGTCTGCTCGCAGCCACCATCTGTTACATCATCGCCTTTATCGCCGCTCCTGCGGTTGATATCGACGGTATCCGTGAGCCCGTCGCTGGCTCCCTGATCTACGGCAACAACATCATCTCCGGTGCTGTTGTGCCCTCCTCGAACGCCATCGGCCTTCACTTCTATCCCATCTGGGAAGCTGCCTCTCTCGATGAGTGGCTGTACAACGGCGGTCCTTACCAGCTGGTTGTCTTCCACTTCCTGATTGGTATTTCGGCGTATATGGGCCGTCAGTGGGAGCTTTCCTACCGCCTCGGCATGCGCCCCTGGATCTGCGTTGCTTACAGCGCTCCGCTGTCTGCAGCCATGGCCGTGTTCCTGGTGTACCCCTTCGGTCAGGGTTCCTTCTCTGACGGCATGCCCCTGGGCATCTCCGGCACCTTCAACTTCATGTTGGTGTTCCAGGCTGAGCACAACATCCTGATGCACCCCTTCCACATGCTTGGTGTGGCTGGCGTCTTCGGTGGTTCACTGTTCTCCGCCATGCACGGCTCCCTGGTGACCTCCTCCCTGGTCCGCGAGACCACCGAGAGCGAGTCCCAGAACTACGGCTACAAGTTCGGCCAAGAGGAAGAGACCTACAACATCGTGGCTGCCCACGGTTACTTCGGTCGCCTGATCTTCCAATACGCGTCGTTCAACAACAGCCGCAGCCTGCACTTCTTCCTGGCTGCCTGGCCCGTTGTCGGCATCTGGTTCACGTCCATGGGCATCAACCATGGCCTTCAACCTGAACGGTTTCAACTTCAACCAGTCCATCCTGGATTCCCAGGGCAAGGTGATCAACACCTGGGCTGATGTGCTGAACCGCGCCAACCTCGGCATGGAAGTCATGCACGAGCGCAACGCTCACAACTTCCCCCTCGACCTGGCTGCTGTTGAGTCCACTCCTGTGGCTCTGCAGGCTCCTGCCATCGGTTGATCTGGAATCAACCTGTTCCATCTGGAACAGCCAAAACGATTCAGGTCAACTGAATCGGAAAGCCCCCTCTTTCGAGGGGGCTTTTTTTTAATGCTTTGAGTGAATCCTGATCAGTTCGGAGTCAAACTTTGGACCTGTCATTTTTGCGGGCTTTGGGGTCCAATATTGGGGTTGTCATCAGGCAGGGATCAACTGAAAAAGAGGCTGATCCTCATCATGCTTGGCTTGATGATGAGCATTAAAAAAGGACATTGAGTGCATGACTTTATAAGTGCACTCAATGAACCAGGTGTTGGCCTCGTTGATGATTAGCTAGGAATTAGTATTTTTTCCCAGACCTGAAATCGTGCTCTTCTTCTTTAAGTTCTGAGGAGCTGCATGTTGATTGCGCATAGTGGATGAGGTTCTTGTATCCTTCTGGCACCAATCGAGGGCAGAGAATGCCAACTTCAATTGCCTGTGGGCAGAAATAAACACCAGCCCAACGATTGATAAATCGGCCTTTAATCTCATCTGAAAAGATAAAGCCACTCTGTGCTGCAAAATCAATGATTTCTTGTGGCCCGAGATCGGATAATTTCTCTCTAAAAGATTGATCGGCTCTTGCTCTGTCGATGAACGCATGCAATGCAGATTTACTCATCGAATGAAGGCTTCTAGGACCTGTTTACTTGGTATGGCTCGTCAATAGGTCGATCTTCGCATAATTACAATTAATACTCGCAAGATTCTGAAAATATGAATTGCACAATGACGCTATTGGGCAGACTCTGCTTGACTTGCCTCGGATCATACTTTATTTATAAAAACTATAACATAATTCATGGTTTTCCGTGAACCCTGCTAACAGGCAATCCCTTTTTGGTTTCAAAGTCGGATTGAAGTTTGACCATTGTTGAGCTTCATTGTAGATTCATAATCAATCATTTTATTTGAAAGCTTATCGCAAGATATGAAGGCTAGGAAGGCGAAAGAGTACGTGTTTGGTGATTTGCTTGGCATGCAAACGCATTGCCAGAATCATTATGCTGAATATTATTCAAATTCAAACTTTGCTTGTAATGTAACTCAGCTCAGTAAAGGTGAGCTGTTGACAAGTTCAATCTGTGCTCCGATAAAAAATGTTCATTTGGAGGTCTTTAAGTCTAACCAGACCTTGTTGTACGAAGAAGATGCTAATCAGAATTCAGTTGCATTCTGTTGGATCAGGGGTCAAGGAAATAATTCAGTCCCCGGCACCATTATTGGCGGCCATAAGATGCGAGATTTAAGTATTGCTGGATTTAATCGTTTGAATAAATCGGGTGGCAATACTTGGGACATTGTTGGAGCGAACACGGTTTTATGTTGTATGAGCTTGAAGTGGGAGAAACTAAAGGAACAAATTGATCAGATGAATGCATATAATGCATACGCACGCTTGGAAGAGTGTATAGGTATTGATTCCGAGAATGAGTGCGTGAATCAATTGAAGCGACTATTCGAAAAGCACTTTGAGCATGGATTGAAGTGTGGCCAAGGTTTTTATGATCTTGCGATTGCATCACTTGAAGAATCATCTGATCATGAAAATATTATTACTGAACGATCAGACAAAACTGATCTGATCGAAGATCTTGTGAAGCTCTTGCATGAGGATAGGTTAGGCATGCCTCCCTTAAGCATTAGTCAAATTACAAAGTTTCTGAATTCGGAGGAAAAGTGTTTGAGTGAGGTTTGCCGATCGAATTTTGATATGAGCATTCTTGAGCTGATTAAAAGTATCAGGCTTGAACAAGTTAAAAAATCATATTTGAACCCTCATGTGCCAAAGGGATTGCGTTTCTTTACGATGAAAAACAATGCCGAATATTATGGATTTAAAAATTGGAAAACCTTTGAGAGGTTGTATTTCAAAACGTTCTCCCAAAGTCCGGAGGAAACAATCGAGAAAGGCAGTCAAACGAATGTGTTCGTTTCTGATCTTTTGAGGTCTAGAAACTAATGAAGTTGTCTCTTCCTTATTCAGATCCTCTTCAACTTTCTGAAACTCTGAACGAGTTGGGTCAGGTTACAAGGATTACCCAGTTTGATGCTGGAGCTGGAAGCTACAGCATGAGTCATGCCAGCGCATTAGGGGTTTCACTTGCTGAAATCAAGTCATCAAAAACACTCCTTTATGAAGGATGGGGGACTGCTTGGTCGGTCGATTTTAATTGGATTACACCGGTCAAAAACTCGCTTTCTCCAATGGGGCTTTGTGAGGGTTATGAGATGAAAGAAACAAGTATTGGTGGTTTGAATACTTATAATGGATCTCCTGGTAGTTCATGGGGGAAGTATTCACCTCTTTGTTCTTCGACTGCCTGTATGTTAGATAAATCAATCTTGATGGAGTCAATGATTGCCTGTAATGCTCAGCGAGGGATTGAAAATCTAATCAATAATAGGGGTCTAGAAGTATCGGCTGAACTGAGTTTTCAGCTAAAGCGGATGGCCAAAAAGGATCTCATGACGGGGATCTCCAGCCCTTCTAAGTATTATGATTTGATCATCTGTTGTTTAGAAGATGGAAAGCCTCGCACTTATAAAAAAAGTGAAGCTAAAAACCATGCACTTTTGTCTGAGATTGTTCGTCTAGCTCATGATGCAAAAAAAATGTCATCTCCGATGACGCTCGGTGATGTCTGTCAATTCTTGGATACTGGCCAAGCATCTCTCTATCGAGTTTGCCAAAAATATTTTGGAATGGGGATCATTGAGATGATGATGCAAGTTCGTCTGGAAGAATCAAGACGAGCTTTATTGAGGTGTCAGGATCAGTCCGCGACTGTCGAAGAAAACATGATCCGAGACGTTGCTGTTCAATATGGTTTCAAGCATGCGGGACGATATGCCAGAAGATACTTCAATCGTTTTGGAGAGTTGCCAAGCCAGACGCTCCAAAATCTCTAGTTTTTCTGGTTTGGGAGAGTCCATGCCGGTTAATCCAGGCTTGTTCTGATCTGCGCATTGCTAGTTGGTCTTGCGCCCAGTCATCCTTAGGGCTGCCTCCAACCCCTGTGAGCTCGCTGTTTAGCTTTGTAAAGCGAACCGCTGTCGGTATCCGTTTCTTATCAAAAGAACTAAAATTAGATCAATTGTTCCATGGCTGTGTTTGCCTCCCTTGTTGATCTGGCTTTATGAAAAGAGTCACGTTTGAGCTTAGTGATGAACTTCACAAGAAGTTGAAGCTTCTTTGCTATACCGAGTCTGTTTCTATTGGTCATATTCTTCGCGAGTGTGTTTCAGACTTTTGCAATAAGCATGATGCCCATTTGATCGAACTGATTGATCGTCGTTCTAAATAAATCAATCTGCTTTGTGATTCATTGGGCTTTCAGGTGAAAGCCCTTTTTTTGTGCGGCTATGCATTGATCGTGGTTTGCTTGCTGCGGTTGCACAATTGTGTCATTGCGCATATCGCCTTTTGGGTTCTATGAAATATGAAAATTTAAAAGTTGATTCTCTGTGTATTGCATTTTTAGTTCGAGAATTAATGAATTTATGAATTGTTTTTTTGGGCTTATTTGGGTTGGTTTTTGATAGCTTCGTTTCAGCACTTGTCTAATGATGGCAGAACGGTTTGACGTCTTAGTGCAAGGAATTTCAGAGGCCGATGCGCTGTCGCTTCTGTTTGCTGATACCGCTTGCGTTGAAAGGCCCGCGGATCGCTATTTTGCTGCGACTCGATTAGGGCTTTGTGATTGTGATACAACCCTCCACGCTTTGATTCGAGCTACTTACGAGTTGAAAGTGGATGAATTGTTTGACCGAATCACAAGACGTAAGGCAGTTGAGGCTTTGGGTCGGCGAAAAGATCCAAGGGCTATCCCTGCTCTTGTTGCTGTGTTGGAGTGTAGTGATACTGAAGCTGTCATTAATGCATTGTCGGCGTTAACCAGAATCGGTTGGAGCCCTGGCAAAGCAGAAGAAGATTGTCTGCTTAGTTTGTTAAATGGGGAGGTCACTCAGATCCGTGCGGTGATCCAACTCTTTACAAGGCTTGGTATTAAGAGTCAACGTTCGCGCTCTGCCATTGGTCCTTTGTGTGATCATGAAAGTCTTCTGGTTTCCGGTGCCGCGAGAGCCTGTATCGCATCGCTTTATGGCGAAGTTGGTTTGATGAAGCCCTTGGTGGCATCGCTCACTGATTTGATCGCTGGCAAGAGAAGATCAGCTGTGATTGATATTGGTGATTCTGGGGATGAAAGCCTCCTGCCGGTTTTGGTTCGTGCACCAGTTTCAATGTCGCTTCGAGCGAAGAGTTTTTTGCAGATCGTCGAAGCAAATCAGTCTCTTTCAAAGCATGAGAATCAGCTTCTGCTTGAAAGGTTGCTTCGAGATGATCCTTTGTTGTTAGACATCAGGTCAGAGTGGGAGTGCGGATCTAATGCTGAAGAGATCGAGCAAAATCTCAGCCATCGTGATGAGGCTCGACAGTATGGTGCCGCGGCTAGCTTGATGAGAATTGATCGCGATGAATGTTTGGAGTTAATTGAGAGTATGCAGGAAAGACTCTGGTCTGACTATGTGACCCATTATTATCTGAGTTGCATTGTTGGTTTGCGTAAAATTAGCGAGAAAAGTGATCTCATACGTTCGGCACTTGCTGAAACCACGCCTCAATATACGAAGTCAAGAATCGCGGCTGCTTGGGCCTGTCTTGATCTGCAACTTTATGACCAGATGGATCTCCTTTATGAGCTTTCTGCTTCGGCTCCTTGGGTCCCATTGCGTTGGACATGTCAACAAGTGTTGGCACGCTTGATTGAAAGACAACAACTTGAAAGAGCCTTTTAATGACTCTTCCGTGCTTTTGTCGCATGCGCTGATTCAGCTCGAATAGTTGGCCATGTGCTGCATCAGGTCAATGCATTTGCAGCTGTAGGCCCATTCATTGTCGTACCACGCCACAAGTTTCATGAACTGATCATTGAGGGCCATGCCGGCGCCTGCATCAAACACAGAGGTGCAGCTTTCTCCCAGAAGATCGTTGGACACGATTGGATCTTCGGTGTAACCGAGAATGCCAGAAAGCCCATTCTGGGATGCATTCTTCATGGTCTGCTTGACTTCTTCATAACTGGCTGGTTTGGCCAGATTCACGGTCAGGTCGACCACGGAAACATCCGGTGTCGGCACACGGAAAGCCATTCCTGTGAGCTTGCCATTGAGTTCCGGAATCACCCGTCCCACTGCTTTGGCCGCACCCGTGGAGCTTGGGATGATGCTCTGCCCGGCGCCTCGTCCACCCCGCCAGTCTTTGAGCGAGGGGCTATCCACCGGTTTCTGGGTTGCCGTTGTGGCATGCACAGTGGTCATCAGGCCGCTGACAATGCCGTAGTGGTCATTGACAACCTTGGCGAGTGGTGCCAGGCAGTTGGTCGTGCAGCTGGCATTGGAGACAATGTCTTCTCCTGCATAGGCGTTGTGATTCACCCCCATGACGAACATCGGTGTGTCGTCCTTGGAGGGAGCGCTCATCACGACGCGTTTGGCACCTGCCTCCAGGTGTTGGCGAGCGGTGTCATTGGTCAGGAAGAAGCCGGTGCTTTCGAGCACGTAGTCGGCTCCCACATCCCCCCAGCGCAACTGGCGGGGGTCACGTTCAGCTGTGACACGGATGTGGCTTCCATTCACCATTAAATGACCGTCCACGACTTTGATCTCTCCGGGGAAGCGACGATGCGTTGAGTCGTAGCGCAGCAGATAGGCGAGGTAGTCGAGTTCGATCAGGTCGTTGATGGCAACGACCTCAACATCGGGGCAGGCCATGGCCTGTCGGAAGGCGAGACGCCCGATGCGTCCGAAGCCATTGATGCCAATACGGATGGACATGAAGGCGAGCCCCTTCTGCTTCCCTGATTTATAGAGCCCATTGCCAACGAAAACCCCCTCCTTTTCTGGGACGCAGACAGAGTGAGCTCAGCGCGTTCCCCGATGTTGATGGTTTCACCGCAACCGGAAGCCCCCTGTGCCATCTGTGCCCTGCATGGCGACGAGGCTGCGCTCTCGGCCCATGAGGTCTGGCGCAGTGATCTCTGGTTGCTGCGACACCACCCCCGTCCTGCTCCCTTGCCCGGTTGGTGCCTGTTGGATTCCAGGCGTCATTTGGGTGGTCCGATGAACTTTGCCCCCGATGAAGCGCGGGAGTGGGGCACTGTTGTGCAACGAGCTTCTCAGCTGGTCTGCGAGGTCACCGGCTGCGAACGGGTTTATGCCATCGCCTTTGGGGAGGGTGCCCGGCATCTGCACCTGCATCTGATTCCCCGTTCTGCGGATGATCCACGCACCACCGCATGGAAGATTGCTGATCTTTATCGCGATGTTGAAGCCGGATCAGTTGGTGCAGCTTCCACGGAGTGTGTGAATGACTGGTTACTGCGCGCCAGGGTGTTGGCCCCAGCTTTTCTGAATTGACTTACACCATTGTTTGTTACGAGCCTCTCCCGGGCCAGACGTCGCCAGTGAGTGTCTTGTAGCGATCCATCAGCATCTGTTCGGTTTGCTTGAACCGTTCGATGTTTGCTTCCAGTTCCTGTTCGTTGTGCCTGAGATAGGCGTGGTGGCCCACTTTCCATAATGTTCTTGCTTTCTTCCAGCGAATCCTGGCTTCTTTGGCGGCAGCAATTAATTCGCCGTACTCCTCTTTTGTGAAGTCAAATTTCATCCGTTGATCATGGCGAAAGCTCCGCTGGATGCAACTGTTATCGAGCCATCCTGCACCCGGTTTGGAACCGGTACGGGGTCCGCCATCGCTGCCGAATCAGCTTTGAATGAGTTGTGGTCTTCCCTGCTCAAGTTGAGCCTGTGATGCCAATCGGTGCAGCTGTTCCAATCTTCAGCCATAAGGCCCGAAGCGCGTTGCACAGGCGGCACCACAGCGCGCTCCGAGAGTGACGGACTGATCAATGCTCCAACCTGCGCTCAGTCCTGCGCTGACCCCTGCGGCGAAACTGTCACCACAGCCATAGGACTCCACCATGGGCCCCGGCAGTGGCACAGCCTCAAAACGTCCGCCTGGAATCAGCACGCCTCCGGCCTCTCCCTCCGTGGCGATTCGAACCGCGGGCGCTGGATCCAAACAGTTGTCGGGTACCTGTTCGCTGGGGTCCAGTCCACTGCCGATCAGGGCGTCCACTGGCACGGACGCCTGTTGCAGTGTCGGGAGTCCCAGGCGTGGTGTGGCGCCAAGCACCCTGGCCCTGCGGGCGAGCTGCAGTCCACGGCTGTCTGTGGCTGTGACGAACACTCCGTCGCAGTCGGCAAGTCGCTCCCAGCCAAGATCATCGGCGCCAATGGGCATCAATCGCTCCCCGATCACTGTGATGGCCCGGTCTCCGCCAGGATCTACCAGGCTGATACCGCGGCGACTGGGCTGGTCACGCCAGGCGATCACCGGTTCAACCCCCAATTCCCTGAGCCGCTGTTCGCTGCGCTCGCCGATCGCATCACGGCCGAGTGCGGTGAAAAACAGAACTTTTTGACCGGTCAGGCGCGCCAGTTGCACCGCGATGACAGGGCCTGCACCGGCCGGTTCTTCCAGGTCTCGGAAAGCTCTGCCGATTCTGCCTGGCCTGGGGAGTTCATCGACCTGCAGAAATGTGACCCACTCCTGATGGCCCACCACCGCCAGATGGAGAGAGCTCAGGTCGCTGTCCGAGGGCGTGAGCATGGCGTCAGGGGATGGGCAGGATCGATTTGGCGGCATCGCGGAGCTGCACGTTGATCTTGCCCGCGACCGAATCCACCCTCACACCTCCCGTCACACTCAGCATTTCGCCGTCGGGAGTGCCCACCAGCACGGCGCCTGCATCGGGTCCGGTCACGCTGACCGGAGCGGAGACTTCCCCAACGGTGACAGGACCTTTCACAGACACTCCACCATCGACGGAGACCGGACCTTCGACCTTGACGGGTCGTGTCACGGCCACCCCCTTGGGAACTCCCACATCTCCACTGACAGGGAGTGCCTTGACGGCTTCGATGGAAAGAGGCTCCTCACCCTTCACGCTGACTGGAGCGGAGAGCTTGTCAACGGTGATGCCTCCCACGAGCCTGACAGGAAAAGGCTGATTGAGTGGCAACCCAATCGGAATCGGCTGGCGAAGAATCTGAATGGCAGCCACAGCGACAGCCCATGCCGCAATCACGACGGCCAACGGCCAGCGGCTAGCCATCAACAGAACGAACCAGCGTGGATCCGAGCTTTGTGGGGACGTTGGGCCCTGGTCTGCCATGGCGTGGACTGAACATGATTCACCGGTTGTACCGGCTTCCTGCGGCTCGGCCATGGGTGGCACTGAGATCGCTCAGCTCAAGCTCAGAGCTCGTACTCCTCCTCGAACCGGCTCAAGAGGCCCTTGTAAAGGGCCAAGGTCCCTTCGCTTTCTTCGGTCACGCCATCGGTCACGTAGAGCGCTGCCAGATGGGTGCATGCGGCATGGACCTGCGCAAAAGCTTCTGCGTATTCGTTCTGAACGTCTTCCTCTCTGATGTCTCGGATCATTGCTGAGACAAATTCCACCTTCTTCTCGGCTGCTTTGATCTCAGCCTCCATGTCTTTGCTGAGTTTGCGTCGCTTGCGCGCCATGCCTCTGGGTCGACTGACTTCAACCTAGGAGTGAGACCTGCAGGCCTCGTGAGATCTGCAGGTCTGCTGCCGAGTCAGAAACAGAACGGAAGATATTTGGTGCTGCAGGCCACGTAACCATCCACCAGGGGGCCGAGGCCGATCTGATGGATGATTCCCTGCCCCGTGAGTGCCTCAGTCAGCACCCCGATCACGATGCCCAGCATGGCTGCGCGACCGTTGAACCGTTCCACTTGAGCCAGCTGTTCTTCATGGATGGCGCGGGCCGCGGAGTCCTGGAACCACTTATCGGTTGCTTGCTGTTGGCTCATGGATGGATTGCGGATGTTGAGCAATGTAACAGCACATTGACTTTTGTTCTCAATCGCGATCTGCAATGTCTTTGATTGCTGTCCAGTGGCAGATCGGCCCCTGTCCCTTGCCGATCGCCAGAGCCTGCTTCAGGCCTCGTTTGACATAGGTACGTGCTGTTCTGATCGCCTCTTCGACCCCCTGGCCGAGAGCCAGCCCCGCAGTGATGGCGGCTGAGAGAGAGCAGCCCGTGCCATGGGTATGGGGAGTGTCAACCCATGTGCCTTCAAGCCAGTGAGGCTCTCCGTTGAACAGCAAATCTCGGCCACCCTGGGATCGATCACTGCCGCTTTTGATCAAGACTGCTGCTGGCCCTTGGGCGTGAATCACGGCGGCGGCTTTCTCGACGTCGCTGTCGTTGTTCAGCTCATGGCCGCTGAGCAATCGCGCTTCATGCCGATTTGGGGTCAGCAGGGTTGCCAATGGCAGCAGCTCATCGCGAAGCGCGGAGATGGCGTCAGCTTCGAGAAGCACTGCACCCGTGCGGCTCACCATCACCGGATCGATCACCTTGGGGATGTTCCAGTGCTGAAGCTGTTGAGCCGTGGTTTGGATGAGCTGAGAATTGAGCAGCATCCCGGTTTTGAGCGCGTTCACAGGCAGGTCGTTCTGAACGGCCTGCAGCTGGGCTTCCAGGCCTGCGGGCGGAATCGGATCAACACGCAAAACACCACAGGTGTTTTGTGCGGTGACACAGGTGAGCGCACTGCAGCCATGAACCTGGAAGGCCATAAAAGCTTTCAGATCGGCTTGGATTCCTGCTCCCCCTCCTGAATCGCTGCCAGCGATGGTGAGGGCGATCGGTGGAGTGATGTGATGGGCCTTCATCAGGGTTTACGCCAGATCACCGGCTTGCGGCGTTTCGGATAGAGCTCTCGGCATAGCTTGCAGACCGTGCCATCGCAGCCGCGGGCTGTGCAGTGTTCGCGGCCGTAAAAAATGATCTGGAGGTGCAGTCGATTCCAGTGCTCCTTGGGAAAGAGAGCCTTGAGATCAGCTTCTGTTTTGACGACGCTGTCGCCTTTGCTCAGCCCCCAGCGCTGGGCCAAACGATGGATGTGGGTATCCACAGGAAAGGCGGGGACACCGAAAGCCTGAGCCATCACCACGCTGGCGGTCTTGTGACCCACTCCAGGTAGCGCTTCAAGTTCTTCAAAACTCTGTGGAACGGCACCGTCGTGGACATTCACGAGGATGTGGGCGAGTTTGTGCACATTGCGTGCTTTGGTTTTGGCCAGTCCCAGCTGACGGATATGGCTGTGGATCTCTGTCTCGTCAAGCGCTGCCATGGCAGCCGGTGTGGGTCCAGCGGAGAACAACGCTGGGGTGACTTCGTTCACTTTCTTGTCGGTGCACTGGGCACTGAGCAGAACAGCGATCAGCAGCGTGAAGGCATCGCTGTGATCCAGGGGAATGGGCGTCTCGGGGTACTGCTCGTTCAGCCGATCAAGGATCACTCTGGCCCGTTCGCCCTTGTTCATCACGCCTTGGGATCGACAGCCATGATTGCAGCGCCGTTCCTGGGATGAGAGATTGGCAGAGGTTCGAACTGTGGGTTCATGAGCTCTGACAAGCGCCGAACCAGTTCTGATTCAAACGACGCCTACGCACGGGCTGTTCGTAGGGAAGAGGAGCAGCAGGAGCGAGAACAGTCGCCTTGTCAAGACGAAAAAATTCAGAACAGTGCTGAAGTCAGTGAGCTTGATGAAGCCAGCGATCTGTTCCGCCAGCACAGCCATCAACAATCGATGGAGGGTGGGTAGCTCTGTTTAGAGCTAAGCGCGAATTGCTTGCGCCCGCTTGTTGACCCTCATGCGCCGTAGAACGGTATCGGCTGGCTTTAGCGTGCAGATAATGCCAACTCAATGCTTGGCCTCTGTGCGCAAAGAGTTAAGTGCTGTGGTTTACTTTTTCAAAATAGTTGTTTGCTGACCTTGCTCACCTGCATAAAAAACAATTAAGTGAACGTCCTTATTACCGATCGCTTTCCCTGAGTGCAGTGTATCAACAACTTCAATCAAAGTATCTCCGCTTTCATATCTTTTCTTGGCCCCGTTTTGCAGATTTAGCTCGAGTGTTCCATCAAGAATGACTGCAGCGTTGATGACTGGATGATAGTGCCAAGGCAGAGTCACACCTGCAGGGATTTTGATCCTCAACACTTTGATTTCTGGTTGGCCTTGCGGATAGTTCGGCAAAAGGGTTCCATCCCATTGTCTAGTTGAATGAGCAAGTCTCTCGATTTTGATACCAAGACTTTCTGCTCCATGACCGTCATGGGCTCTTGATGTCTGGCTCTCTAGCGGGATTGTCAGTAAAAAAACAATCGTGAGCGCAAGTCGTTTCATGCGTTGATGTGGCATCAAGGTTCAGACTATTCAGTCTTTATAGGAAAGCTCAGTCATTGTCTTTATATGGTCTCCCGTTGTCGGTTCGATGCATCGCGCTACCGCTATCGAAGCCTGGTAGAGCATGCAGAAGTCAAGCGGGTGGAAACGGCTTTAGCCCAGGTTTTGACTCAGCTCTGATCCATTCACCAGATCCTCACCAGAACTTACCGGGATCTGCACCAAAGCTGTGCAGTGGGGCTCACCAGTCGGGCTGTGATCTTGAAGGAGTCGAGGGGGCAACACCCCCAAACATTCACTCTTTAAAAACCATGACTCACGAACAACTTACAGCTTTCATCATTTACGCCAAAGGAGACCTCAGCCTTCAGGAGAAGCTGAAAGTCGCTGCTGATGTTGATGCTGTTGCTGCCATTACTCAAGAAGCAGGATTTAGAATTTCTGCTGATGACTGGAAGAAAGCTCAGCCCGAGATTTCTGAGAAGGAGCTGGAAGGTGTGGCTGGCAGTGTGGGCAGCAACGGAGGCAAGTTTTGGAGTTTTGCTTGTAATCCGTGGGAAGAACATAATGCTTAAGACCAGTTCTCTAATTAGTTTCTTAATGACCTAACACTCACTCCCCAGTATTGTCGGGGAGGCTGGGGCTATTGCTTCAACCACCCCAAAAAGCCTACAAAGCAGCCTCCAATAGCCGGAACGAGTGCGCAAAGTAATGATGAGCCAAAGACACGGCACCGCGTCGTTTCCATAACAGAACAATGCTGCTGATCGTCATGACTGAAGAGCAGCTGGCTTGATCCAAGAGCTATAATTGGACATTCAATAATAATCGTCATTTTGTTCAAAAAGAACAGGGATTGGTCTTTCTACATTTGTCTATTTTTTCTTGTCATCGCGTTTGTTGATATGGTGAAAGAGGGTGTCATCATTCCCAATGCTTACTTTGCAATCATCTTTGCGTTCGGAGCAGGCTGGAATGGTGCGAACTTGAAGAACAAAAGATGACTACAAACAGACTTCTCATGGCTGCTGTAGCCCTCGGTGTCCTTGTGGGACTTCTTGCTATTGCTCAAGGGATGATGACTAATCCTTCAGAGCAGAATGAAGCGATGCCTGCTACTGGTGTCTTTCAGGGCTAAAGGGTAAAAATTGGAACAATATCCTTAACTCAGTATTGATTATTGTCGTCAAAGGCATCCATGCTTACTAAGAAATGCCTCTGATTTTGCTGAGCTAATTTGCTGTAGTCAAGTTCTTTCAGCCTGTTGCGGTACTTTGATCGGTTTGTAAGACAACTGTTCAATAGTCTCCAAATAGGTATGCGAGAAAAGCAATTAAAAGTCTTTTTCGAGTTATTCCAAGGCGGCATCACTTAGTCTCAATCCGTGATTTTAGAGGATTAGCTGGAAGAATCTCTGGTAGTCTGGTGGACAGATTAGCAGAAAAAGCATGAGAAGACAGTCACCAATCCTGGTCAAGCTTTAATGTATGTTTTTCAATGTTTAGGTTAACAATATCGGTATGGCAATAATTTCCCTCTTAATCTTTGCGGTGGGCTCTTTTTGCGAATATGCCTCTGTTTGCACAAGCACAGCTAAAGCAATCCTTTCATCCACTTGTCATGATTCAAATGACATAAATGCTTCCATCCTTTTGAATCAATCTTGGTCGATCACTTCGTCATTTCTAGCTGTCCAATCACAGGACATTGAACTTTGTAGCCGGCTGGCACATGCTCTTACGTTCTCTCAATGCGGATAATGAGCAACTGAAGTTGACTGCTAGCACTGACATGGCAGGAATCGGGAAGCTGGTTCACTGCCAGAAAACACTTCTGATTGTTAATGCATTCACGGAGGATATGGGTGTCCTGTGGATGGCAAATCCCCTAGAGCAGTAAAACACACTTTGATCGTTATGGCGTCATGAATCTGTATATCAGCTGGTTGACGCAAAATACTGTGTAGCTATAAAGAATTTAATTGAGATTTGAATGTGGCGACCCACACCTTTACGAATGATTACCTGGAAGAGAAGATAGGTGCAGACCTGGATGCGAGTGGAGTCATTGGTGATGGAACTCCTAACAACGCGGCAGCACCTGGCGTTAATGCGGGGAACTATGCAGATGGAGACAATTACTTAGCCGCGGGCACTCTGAAAAGCATTGCAGCCCTCAATGCAGTTAAAACATACTTCAACAACTTCAATACCACTAACGGGATCACGTGGGGATCTTCGAGCTCTTACAAATATGCCAATATTGAGGATTCATCTGCCAATCTTAAGACAGTTTCCAGTGCTGACATAGGCAATATTACAGATAGTCTGACTGTCACTGATTCAATTTCCTCTCCTGCAAGCCTTCCCGACCTTCAATCAATAAAAGCAAACTATACCGGAACGACCTTTAATTATAATGCGGTCAAAGGAACAGCTAAAGAGTTGGCTGATAGTCGCGCTGGCGGCTTTGATTGGGTTACAAACGTTAAAGCAGTGGGCGGCATTAAGCATGCATCTCTGACTGATTTGTCTGCAAGCCCTACACATCTCAGTGCATTGGTTAATGGACTGGATGCTAACGATTATCTATTTCGAATTGATGGCCTAACTTATGATAGTGGTAAAGGTGAATTTGTTGGTGTCGTAGAGGGCCCCTCACTCGCTTATCGCTCTGATGTTACGCCGAATCCAACAACCAGCTTCGCAGAGGGGGCTCAATCTTATGTGTCTGGAGATTACACGGTTACAGCTATCGGCTTCCTCAATAAAGTGCCCGAAGAGGGTGACATGCCATTCTCCGACTTTAATATTTCAGGCGATGATGTCGCCAGTAATGTTGAACTGACAATTCACTTCTACGGGGGTGAACAACTTAGCCATGTGAATATCTCAGGAGCTACGCTTTCAACTTCAACAGGATATCAATACTCACAAACTGCGGGGAGTGGAACCTCTTCAGTAGCAGATGATATTTGGACACTCAAGCTCAAGCTTGATGCGGGTCAACCGGCTAAAACAACAGCAGTAAGTAACAATACAGGCGCTGAAGTGCTTGGCGTGATGATTAACTCTGTCAGTGCTTCAAAGGTTGGTGGAAACAGTGATTATGGCGGTTCTGTCTTCCGCACCAATGCATTCTGGGAAGATATAGATTTAATGAGCAGTGAATACAAGTTTTCCGACTTGTCACCTGGTTTCGAAATCAACGGCACCAATGGTGAGGAAGTCGATTTCGACTTTTACTTCACCAAAGCTTATCTCGAACGAGCCTTCAGCACTGATTTTGATGCTATTGCAGGTGGATTTGTGGGATCAGCTCTCAGCAGTGTTGATGCCAGTAACGACCACACTGGCAGTTACATCGACGTTAGTAAAGCCGGTTCCTTGTCAGAGCTTCGGCTTCCAGTTGCCATTACAGATGTTTCAGCCACAACTGCAGGAGGTCTAACTGACTTTTACGAGGTTGCCTTCAACAATGATTCATGGTCAAAAGCCAATCTGAGCATGGTTTATGGACCCAGTATCAATAGTGCTCCCAGCCCTACGCCATCTCCAGATCCATCTCCAAATCCATCCTCAGATTCAGATTCGGATTCAGATTCAACTCCAACTAAAGCCAGAAGAAGAACAACGACTACGCTTACTTTTGACAAAGAAGAACAATCAATTACGGTGACAGATGAGAGTGATTATAAAGTGAGGCTGATGGGTGGAGAAGATACTGTTACGGCCTTCGGTGGCAGCAATAATTTTGTTAATGGTAACCACGGGGATGATCAGTTCATTGTGCACAATGCTCAGGAGACTACATTCTGGGGAGGCAAAGGTGCTGATGTTTTTCAGGTTAATGGTGGGACAGATAATTATTATGATGGTTCGAAAGGCGAAGACACTTTCATTGTCACTGCGGGTAGAAGTCGTATACTTGGCGGTGATGATAATGACACGATTCAAGTTCTTGGTGCAGCCTTCGGTACTGCAGTGAATGGCAATCGTGGTAACGACTTCATCACTGGAGTGGTCGCTGGTGTTACTTATAGGGGCGGCAAAGATGATGATGTCTTGGCAATTAGCCAAGGTGATGTTTGGGGCGATCTGGGTGATGATACCTTTCGGGGTGTTTCTGGAGATGGATATGCCGTGATCCAGGACTATGCCGTTGGCGAGGACAAGATTGATCTCTCCATGGTTCAAGGGGGTGGTTGGACTGTTGTTGACAATGGTTTGATGTTTATTGATTCCTCCGGTGATCAAATCATGCTTCTCATTGGCATTTATAACTCAGATCAGCTTTCTTTGGTATAACTTCAATCAAAAACCCCTCTCCATGTTGTGCGTTTGAAGATGATTTTTCGATTTGATCGTGAGCTTTGTCTTGTTCGGCTCTGATTGCTCAACTTCTTCGTGTCTTGATTGGTTATCTGAATCAGTCTGGCACTACGTTTTTGTATTCTTTTTTACGTATCTCGAGTCTTCATTGATCTCTCAGTTGGTGCTCAGGCTTGGCTGTTGAATGGACGCTATTCAAGAGGCAGGTTCATTCAGGGCTGATGTCATCTGCTTTCGACTTCGATACTCAACAGGAGTTGAGTGACGCGCTTGTGCTTGCGCTGTTGTCAACTGGTTTGTCTTCTGCTGCTGTGTGCTTTGTTTTGATTATGTGGTTTGATTTGATGCCCTAGCTGGATGGTGGTTCCTTCGCACCTGGTCAGACTGCTACAAGGCCTCTCATCATGACCAATCGCTTGTCGATTGCACCTAGTCTCAGCGCATTGCCTCCTTCACAACATGTCGAGTCGGCGTATTGCGTTATGCATCGGTACCATTGTTGGTTTGATTGCGATCGTTGCCTGGGTTGCTGAGATTGACATCGTGTTTCAAGAGTCAGCAGAGGAGCACGAGTCTGGTCAAAAGTCACTTGTGATCGAAGAGGATTCTGCTGGCCAGAACGCCGCTCCGCAATAACAAGTTTGTTCGCTGCTTGTTCCGTTGGATTAACAGCCTGCCTTCATTTCGCGAAGATTTGCTCTGCAGCGCACTGATTCAGTTGTCTGTTCATGATTGTCTGTCCCAATAGAGGCCGCTGCTAAGAGAAAGTCCGTGATTCCGTGATTACTTTGACATTGTCCTGGTTTTCTGTTGGTGTTTCGCTTTGGCCATTTAAATAGGCTCCCAGAACTGCTATCACAAACAGCAGTCCAAGCAGCAGTAAATATTTCATGGAGCGATTCCACGTCGACGAAATTGATTCTAAACATCCTGATTGGCATGTTGCAACGGTGTGGGCTCTTGTTGGTTGATGATTGTTCTCTGCCACTTGTGCATGAAAACGCTAATTCAATCGTCTGCTTTTTATTGTTGCTTGTTTTGACAGCCTGTTTCGGTGTGATTAGGCTGACTCAAGCTGCCTTGCCTGTGTGGTACAGACCATTGTATTGGCGTTGCTTGCCTTGGCCTGGGCCTTTTATGTAAGGCGAACCAAAGCAACGATTAAGAATTTAAAGCTCCAAGTTCGTGATCACCAGCTTCAGGAACACGCCGCAATCAATTGGTGCTGCTGTGCGATTCAGCGGGCGGATAATAGGGATGAGCTTTTGACGGCATTCCGCCAATTCGTTGATACCGGTCGTGAAATTATCGATTACCCTGAACGGCTTTCTGAGTTCATGGCGGTTAATGGGCTGACGCAGGTTCAGCATATGAGAAATCTCATTGTTCTTGATAAAGTGCTGAAATCATTTGACTAGTCTTGATTCTTGAGGATTTGAGTTCACTTCTTTCGACTGGTGTGTTGATAACTTGTTCTGCTTTTGGCGCAGTTCTTTATGGTTGAGTCGGATTGATCAGAATGGAGAAGAGATTGTCCTTGCATTCTCCACTGACTTCTGATGTTTCACCTGCTGGTATCAGGACGACACCTCCTTGCCTTCCATAGTTAGCCCCTCGATATTGGCTGATTTCTGAATACCCAGCTTTTCCTGCATTGCAATCCATTGTCACGGCTACAGGTTTGTCGCTGCTCACTTCAAATGGCGTGCCCAGTTCTTGGTTCAGATCCTCTGTCTTAGCCGATCCAGTGCTCAGTGTCGTTTGAATGCTTGAAGGGCTGCAAACACTGGTGACTTCCGTTGGTCTGCTGTATTTGGCTGCATAACTGAACGGCAAGTCTTGCGGGAACACCGTTGCTGAGACTTGAAGGGGGTGGTCTTTGCCTCTCAATTGCTCGTAATGCATGGGGTACGTCTCTTTCACATCGTCATAAACAGCCATTTGCAGCAAGGTCGGGCTGCACCAAGTGACGACTGTCTGAAGTTTTGACCTGTCAATCGTGATTGTGCCTTGCTGGTAGGGGCCATTGTTCAGAAATGTTTTCTCTTCAAAGCGATCCGTTGTAGTGCAGCCTGCTATCAGGGTTGAGATCGAAAGCACGATGGCAACAATGCTCCTCATGGGCTGATCGATGATTGACAAGTTCGACGTTTTCGTTGTGATGTTGCCGATTGCTGCGTACCGCCTGTTGGCGCTGTTCAACTGCCGGGCTTAATCGCTTCCTTCACCGACTCAACACCTTTCTGAATCGCTTCAGCTGGAATCCTGAGCTTCTGTTGTTGCGTGTTCGACCAGATGTTCACGGCATAGACGATGGCTCCTCCCATGATCAACGCGGCAAGAACAAGGCCGACACCGTTGCCTCCCTGCTGGATCACCACAGGTTTCTGCTGATCTTGATCACCCATGGTTTGTTCCTCATTTGGTTTTCGCTGTCATGGTTGTAGCTATTGATTCTTCTTCTGTCCGTTCCGGCAGACGACAGGTTTGATCGTTCGCATGGTTGTCGCTATGAAGGATCACAACGTCACCAGTTCGGAGTGATTGGGCCATGCTCACCACCAGCACTCGTCTGAAACTGCAGTCGATTCTCAGACGGCTCGCTGAGGGTTCCAGCATCACTCTTCCCGAGCGGGTTTATCTGCAGAAATTTGCCGATTGCGATCGCACCGTCTCTTCATGGCTGCGACAGGCTCGGCGACAGCAACTTGCTGGTCGTCATCGCGCTGGAGTGGACCGCCTGCTGGATGAACTGAATCTGGGCAGTGCTGAACCCGATCAGCAACACCGGCCCGAGGCCGATGACCTTGGCGACTGGTTCGGTGGTGCAGATCCCTGGCTGAGACGTGACTGAAGTTGGTTTAGCGTCGATTGAACTCCCTGCTCTGAAATCTTGAACACAACATCCCGGGGAGTGATCTACGTTTCGGCCTGGGTCGTGATCTGGGGCACGGCTTCCTCTCTTGTGGACTGGTTGCTGCTCAACGCTGATCTCTATCAAGAAGGGAGTTTCGGCCAGGCTTCCACCTTCATTGGTTATGGAGCCGCTGCGTCTGTTCTTGCAGTCAAGCTCTCCAATCGATTCTTGTTCAACACCCAGAATGTTGATCTGGAGCCAGACACTGACTCAAGCACGGATCAATCAGCGGACGAGTCGGGGGATCTGTGAACCGTTAGGGCCGCGAGTAATCCAGCCACAAACCCGGATGCATGGCCGATCCAACTGACTCCAGCGGGTGAGGCCCAGGGAAGCAGTCCTGGTAGAGCACTTCCATAAAGAAGCAGCGCAATGACGCTGAGCAGAATTGGCAGAGGACGACGTTCTAGAAAACCGATCAGAACCAGATAACCCAGCAATCCGTACACCACACCCGACAATCCGTGTGCTCCAACTGGCCAGACCAGCCAGACCGGTATCTCCAGCACGATCACGGCGATCCAGACACTCAGATACGCCTTCCGGCTTCTTGCCAGCACCAAGTAACTGAGCGGAAGGAACACCAGGCTGTTCGTCAAGAGGTGGCCCAACCCCGCGTGGCTGAATGGTGCGGTGAACAACGTCCACCAGGGGCTGCCAGGTCCCATCGCCAGGTTCCAGCGTCCGCCGAAAATCAATTGATCCACCAGTTCCTGAAGCCAGGCCAAGCCGAGCAGAATCAGTGGCAGAGCGATCAATGTTGAAGGGCCTTGTCTTTCAACACTGAAGCAGTTTTTCGCGGGCCACGGCCGATCGCCTGAGTGACAGCCGATGTTCACGTGACGGAATTCAGCTTCGACCCGCTATGAACTGACCAGTCACCGAGCGGATCACACCATGACCACCAAGGCTGAGGTGATCGTGATCGGTAGTGGGATTGGCGGTTTGTGCTGCGCTGCGTTGTGTGCCCGAGCCGGGCATGACGTTGTTGTGCTTGAAGCCCATGGTCACGCCGGCGGTGCTGCCCATGGATTTGAGCGACAGGGCTATCAGTTTGAATCCGGGCCCTCACTCTGGAGTGGTCTGGGCCGTTGGCCCAGCAGCAATCCCCTGGCACAGATCCTCAAGGCACTGGATGAGTCTGTTGAGGTGATCCCCTACAGGGACTGGGATGTGTTGTTCCCTGAGGGGCATCTGCGCATCGGAGTGGGTGCCGATGGATTTGAACAGGTTGTTGCAGAGTTGCGTGGACCTGTAGCGGTTGAGGAATGGCGTCGTTTCGCCGACGTCCTGCAGCCGATCGCCGCCGCAGCCGATGCACTTCCGCTGCTTGCGTTGCCTCCGGGGGGACTCGATGGTCTTGGACCTCTGCTGCGCCGCAGCGGTCGCTTGCTGCCCCACCTGCCGGCTCTGCGTTATCTCAGTGGAGCCTTCGGTCCATTGGTGGACCGCCATCTTCAGGATCCCTTCCTTCGCCACTGGGTTGATCTGCTCTGTTTTCTGATCAGTGGCATGCCGATGGCCGATACCAATGCAGCAGCCATGGCCACATTGTTTGGGGAATGGTTTGAACCCGAAGCCTGTCTTGATTTCCCGAAAGGAGGCAGTGCTTCCGTTGTGCAGGCCTTGGTTCGCGGTCTGAAGAAACATGGCGGCAGCCTGCGTCTGGGTTCCCGTGTGAAACGTGTCTTGCTTGATGGGGATCGGGCCGTGGGCGTTGAACTGGTCAACGGCGAGCAGCTCGCCGCAGACCACGTGGTGAGCAATGCGGATGCCTGGAGCACCGCGGCCCTTCTTCCTGAAACAGCTTCAGCCTCCTGGCGTCGTCAACGTCTGCAGACTCCGGCCTGCGCCTCCTTTCTCCATTTGCATCTGGGCTTTGATGCCACTGGCCTCGAGGATCTGCCCATTCACACGGTTTGGGTCGGAGACTGGGAGCGGGGAATTGATGCCGAACGCAATGCCGTTGTGGTGTCGATTCCGTCCGTGCTCGATCCCTCGATGGCTCCTGAGGGGCAGCATGTGCTGCATGCCTACACGCCGGCCAATGAGCCCTGGGCGCAATGGAGTGGTCTGGAGCGGTCCACCCAGGCTTATGAGCAGCAGCGTGAGCGACGCTGCTCGGTGTTCTGGCAGGTTCTGGAGCAACGCATTCCCGATCTGCGCAGCCGCTGCCGCATCGTGATGGAGGGCACGCCCCTCACGCACCGTCATTTTCTTTCTGTGCATCAGGGCAGTTACGGCCCGGCCCTGTCGGCTGCCAATGGCCTGTTCCCAGGTGTGCACACACCCCTGAAAGGGTTGCTTCAGTGCGGTGCCAGCACCTTCCCCGGGATTGGTATCCCGCCGGTGGCAGCCAGCGGTGCGATGGCAGCCCACGCGATCACCGGACAGCGGGCTCACAAGCAACTGCTGGAGGAGCTGTCTCTCTGATCAGCTCCATCATCTGCGTCACCTGAGGCCTGGCCAGCGGAAGCAGACGCGTTTCGCGCCTGGCTTCTTTAGGTTCCGGGTGTCTTGGTCAGCAGGAATTTTCCGTGGTCGTGCAGGTCTTGAACGACAACGAGCGCTTCAAACTCGATGACAGCGATGACGCTCTGTTTTACAGCGATCCCCGTTTTGTTCAGCATCTCGATGCCGCCTTTCGTCGGCGGTTGACCCAGCTTTACCGCGAGCGCATCCCCAGTTGTGCGGTCGTTCTTGATCTGATGAGCAGCTGGGTGAGTCACTTGCCCGAGGAACAGCACTACGAGCAGGTGATCGGGCATGGCCTGAATGCTCAGGAGTTACAGGCCAATCCACGCCTGGATCGGCACTGGGTGCAAAACCTCAATCGCAATCAGACACTTCCCCTCGATGATGCGAGTGTTGACTACACGCTGATCGTGGCCGGCTGGCAGTATCTGCAGCAGCCGGAAGCTGTCGCCGCCGAGCTGCTGCGCATCACCCGACCCAAGGGGCAGGTCATCTGTGCTTTCAGCAATCGCATGTTCTTCACGAAGGCGCCTCAGATCTGGACCGATGGCGGTGACGGTGATCACCTTCGCTACGTGGCGGAAGTGATGATGGCTCAGGGATGGCCCAAGCCTGAATTGATTGCTGAACAAACGCAGCAATCCGGTCCACTTGGCTGGGTCGGTGCGAAGGGAGATCCATTTTTCGCGGTGATCGCCACCCGACCTTTGGAATCAGATTCCGTCTGAGTCGTCCGCTGGGATTGGCTGCCAACCGCTCTGCCATTCCGTCTTGTCCTGAAGCTGCGTCCAGTTCTCCCGGAGCCTCACCTGCGGTTCCAGCAGTGATGCCAACTCCACCCAGCGTTCTGCACCACGGCCTCCCTGAAGAATGACTCGAAAATGACGCCGTCCTCCTCGAGGGCGAAGGCTGGTCCAGGCTTCGGCCGGTTTCCAGGACACAGCGCTACAGGATGATGAGCACCATGATCATGCCTCTCGATCGGTGTCCTGGTTGGTAGCGGAGATCAACCCGACCACTCAGCAGCTGGCGATCGCTTCGTGAAGCCTCACCACGGGCTGCTGTTTGGAACTGGTGACCTCGAGGATTTTTCCGATCGAATCGGAGGTGTTCAAGGCTTCGATGCAGCAACGTGCCACCAGACGGCGAGGGATGGAATCGCTCTCTTGCTGGTCTGCTCCAGTCCAGAGCACACCTTCTCCTTCCAGATCGTCTTCGCGCTCGTTCAGCCCACCAGGTCTGATCACGGTCCAGTCGAGCCCGCTGTTCTCCAGAGTGCGCTCACCAACACGCTTCCAAACGAGAATCAAGCCAAAGAGGTTGAGAGGGTGCTTCCAGCGGCCAGCACATAACGAGCTCACCAGCACCACGCGCTTCACACCAACACGCTTGCAGCTCTCGATCTGGCGCTGAACTCCCCAGGCATCCACTTTCATCGGTCCCGTCAGATCCACGGATGGACGGGCGCCTGTTGCGATCACCAGTGCATCCACGCCGCGCAGAGAGTCGTCCAGTGCATTCGCATCCATCAGGCTCAGTCGATGCTGTTCACACCCTTCCAGTGATGATGGAATCTGGGATTCAGGGCGAAGAATCAGCTTTGCCCGATCGCCTGCAGCCAGGATTTCCTCCGCAACACGGAAGCCTGTTTTGCCTGAGGCACCGCTTACGGCAATCGTGCGCGTCATATCCGATGGCAGCAAGCTTGAAACCTAGCCACAAAACTCGGCCCCAGGCCTCGCCTCTGATCGTCATCTCTCTCGGGCTGATGGCAGAGAGAGCTGCGTCGACGCCCCCAGGCGAAACCCCCGCATTGTTTACATGCCTTCACAAATGGGCTATGGTTCTTTACAGAACTTTACGAGTGGCTCGATGACTGATTACTCCGCCGCCATCTACGGACTCATTGTTTTCACTGCTGTGATGACTGCCGGTGTGGTCTATGTGCTTGCTCAGCCCACTGACCTGCCTTCCGTTAAAGCAAGAGGCTGACCGATGTCGATTGATTCACGCTGCAGGGAGCAGCAATCTGTCGCCGATCAGATGTTCATGGACTTCAAGTACACCAAGCCAGGTTCTCGGGAGCAGATGCGTGCCTTGTCAACCCTGAGTTTCCTTGTCGGCATGTGGTCTGATTTTTTGGCGAGTGAAGAGAGAAGGATGACCTCGGCTCTTTCCCTGGAGGCAGGCTCTTAGCTGTTCAGCAACTGTGAAAAAACATTCTGTTGTTTCCCGGATCTGCAACAGAAATCCATCCCATTGATAAATCCTGTAACCTCTGTTTTGGTTTAGTTTGTATTGATAATTTCAAGGATCAGTAGGTTAATCGCTAAAAAATTATTGTTAAATTAAATGCCTTGTATTTTATAGAGTCGCCGTATTTTTACTGCGCTTTCATCATCGGTTTGGCATGTAGTCTTAATGTTTTTCGGGAGTGATCTTGCTGTGGCGGCCTGTTGATAGTGCAAAGGCGCTTGTTCCTGAACCTGACTTATTCGACTAGCTCTTCCCTGATGGCCTTGACTGCGCTATCGGTTCTGTTACGCGCATGGAGTTTTCTGATCACAGCCTGAACATGTTGTCTTGCTGTGACGTCGGCAATGTGTAATTCACGCCCGATTTCATGATTGGTCATGCCATCGCAAACGAGTTCGAGCACGCCCAGCTCTCTTTTGGATAAAAGATCGCTCCTTTTGAGGTGGTTAGGATCGAGAATATGATGGATTAAAGGGTCAACATAATTGGTTTTATTTTTTACGGAGTGAAGCACGTGGTGAATTGTAAATGTTTCAAAACCTCGTTGAGTGAGGATAACGTTGGCGCTTGAATTCAGTGCTTCCTGAAGTGATGATGGGTTGACCGTGTTGAGAGTCAATACTGTGATGTGATTTTCGCCTGATGCGCTAAGGCCTTGGTCATGGATAGCCTTGATCAAGCTGACTCCTGAGCCATCATCGAGGCGACCGCTGATCAAGATCAAGAGTGGATCGATGGATTCTTGAATGAGTTCAAGGCATTCGCTCTGAGAAGTGCAGACTCCAACCAGTTGTTTTGCTTTGCATTCAGGATCAATGGCAAACAGTGTTGCCATTGAAATAGCAGTTGGTTTATGTCCGCAGCAGATCAGAATTTTGTGTCTCCAGTCTGATTGATTAATGATTTTTTCCCATTCGTTAAAGCTCTCACGAATAAGAATTTTCACCGACACCTGGGACTGCTTGATTCAACATAACAACCCTGAACTCAGTCGATCAGATCTGGATAGGGAAGTTCATCGGTCAACGCTTAGCTTGTGATTTTGCTGCCTGCAGCTTTGGCATTCAAGACTTTGGATGGCCATGGGTTGGATCCAACGATTTGAGTATCGATTCCTACGGCGTCAGTGGCTGATCCGCGCGATAACCAGTTCGCACGGAGTTTTGCTCCGGGAAGCGCATAGGGAGAGCCAAGACGGGCCGCCACCCGTCTTTTTTTGTTGAGTCGTTCAGAATCGCGACTTCTGCATCAATTTCCATGCCTGGTCAGGATGTTGATCTTGTTGTGATCGGCGCTGGGCTATCTGGTTGTGCGTTTGTGGCGGCTCTCAGGAGCCAGGGTTGGTTCGGGACCATTCAGCTTTGTGAAGCTGGCCGAGGTGCAGGTGGTCGCTGCGCGACCAGACGCCGTCGTGATGATCTGTCATGGCGCCTTGATCACGGATCTCCGACCCTGAGTTTTCATGCGGAGCCCCAAGGCCCTTTGCGGAAGCTGATCCAATCGCTGCAGCAACGCGGAATCATTCGTGTTGATGACGACCTTGTTGTGGGGCTTGATCACCATGGTGTCGCGATTGATCCTCCGGATCACCCTCTGCTGCGCGGCCCTCGATGGCGGGGAGTTCCCACCATGGCGTCGGTCGCGGAGACGATGCTTGCCGATGGCTCCGATGGTGTTGATGTTTGCTTTGGCGAGCGGATTGAGACGCTCGCCAGAGACGGTGAGAGCTGGCTGCTCCCTGGTGGGGGGACTGCCAGCAATCTCGTGCTGAGTGGCACTCTTCTGGCCCATCCCCGCTCCCTGGCCATGCTTGGCAGAAGTGATGTGCCCTTGCGTGATGCTGTTCCCGAGCGCCATGACTCTGTTCTTGATGAGGCACTCGCCTGGATCGCCGGCCTCAATGCGAGCATCCGATGGAATTTGATGCTGGAGTTTTCAGCGGAGGATCTTGGTCCGTTGCCGCGGCAGATTTGGTTGACACCAAAAGCCCAGCAGCAATTTGGAGTGGAGCGCTTGGTGCTGCAGGCTCAGCAGCAGGATCGCCTCGGTCTGGTGATCCATGGTCTTGATGAGGGTGCGTTGATCACACCTGACACGCAGCCACAGCTCCTCAAGGTTTACGAACAGCGATTGCTCAACGTGCTTCCAGACCTGCTTCGTTCCTGGCCCTCACTGCAGAAACGAGTGTCCAGTGCCCGTTCGCTTGGCGTGATGCGCTGGGGTGCTGCTCAACCTTTGGATCAGGGCATGCCGAAGACACTGCAGTGGTGCCCCAAAACCTGCGTGGGCTTTTGTGGCGACTGGATTGCGGGACCTGGCTTCGGCATGGCAGAGGGGGCGCTTCAGAGCGGCCTCGATTTGGCCGAGTTGATTGCTGCCTGAATGGCGACTCCTTATCGCTGAAGCATCACTCGTTGGTGGTTCATGCAAAACGATCACAGGATTGTGATAACTGCTGGCAGGAATCGGCAGAGCGCGTCACAACAGAGAAAAGGTCGTTTGCCATGAACAGCCGATTTCAGCCTGTCCGGGTTCATGCCAGTGTTCACGATGATGAGCCATGTCAGTGCCAAGACTGTGTGGCGTTCCGTGCTCGTTTGACTCAAATCGTCCGTCAGACCAAGCCATTGGCTCGGGCGGAACGTTCTGTGTATGCCTGCCGCTGAGCTGGGTTCTGTTCAATCGGCTCAGCACGAGTTCTGATGGATGCTCTAAACGGCTATGAATGCTCCCGGTGAAAAGAGGCAGAGTGCCAGCTCTGCCCCTGGGTTGTCTCGCCGTGCCGCCCATGGCTGGGGGACACAAGAACGATCTCGTTGCGTCTGGAATGCGGTCGTGTGCATCGACACCAAATCGATAGCTCAGCCGATTGTCGTGTTCCATAGGACAGCGTCTCGCTGCTATGAATCACTGCTCAACATGGTGGCGGCGGCATCAAGGTTTAAACGCCGTCTTCCACATCACCGCGGTCTTTGGCGGCAGCAGGGTCACACAAGTCGTAGATCTGTTCATCGCTCTCGATGCTTCCATCCATCGTTGGCCCGCCCTCCTCATCGGCAAGCCCAAGTTGCTGAAGAGCAGCATCTTTGCTGATTTTGTTGGTTCTGTAGAGCTCGCATACTGCTTCGCGGTCTGAATTGTCGTCGGATGTGATTGCCTCGGGACTGCATGACATCATCAGGAAACACAGGGGAAGTGGTACTAGAAGTGTTCTGGCTTGCATTGCAGTGCTTTGTCTAGGTCAACCGTTAGCAGTGGTTTTGGATTTTGTCTCTGGCTCATGCCCTTTTGCCTTATTGCATTGCCTTGAATGCAAGCCCTTGAGTTCAATTGAATCGCTTCAATGGCGGTGAGATCTTTTTGTTTATTTGCCAAAGCCTTTTTTTGATGCTTGCGTTTTGTTTTTTCCTGATGTTGCTTCGGTTTTAAGATCAACGGCGGAATCTTTGAAAATAAGACCATCCAGCCAGACGGTGATGATGTAAACAATGATCAGGACTGGGATCAGGACAAGCCACTGATTCTCAAACTCGTAGGGAAGTTGCTGAACCCCGAAGATCGCCAGGTATCCGGTGATCAGAGTGAAAATAAATCTGCGAATGCTGGAGGGATTCAAGGTGATCTGGCGTTTTGTTGAGCAGCTCACAGACGCCATTGCCAGCAAAGGGGTAACAGTGACTGTGAATCGGAACTGCTTGGGAGATGGGGTCAGTCAACACCTGAGCGATTCAGCAGGCATCCAGCTGTAACAACAGTGTTGCCTGGAATGGTTTGTTGTGTGCCATTCATGTCTGAGGGGTGTTGACTGTTTTGCCAAGACTCTCGAGTCGTTGTGCGTTCACACCGAGGTCGGACTCGCCCAGACGCGAGATGGAACGTGCTTCAAGAGTGACTGCGTCGGTTGCATAGAGTTCGACGTCGTCGATGAAACCAAAGATCCTGCTGCTGTAGGTGGCATGCAGATAGTCGATGCTCTGCTCGATGATCTCGGTGCGAGGAGTGTTCTCAATCAGCTCAGCGAGCTGTCTCAATGATGCGGTGGAGTCGGCAACCCGCCACTGACTGCTGGCGCAGTGCTGAGGCCCCGGGCACGGACTCAGGTTTCCTCCTTTGATACCCAGGTCTGCTGGTACAGGGCCCACGAAATGCAACAAGGCCAGGACCAAAGGGATCGTGATCTGAATCAGAAAAGCAGGCATATTGTCCAAAAGCCCAGGTATTTAGCCAGTCTATGAGATTTCAGTGACCATCATTCGCTGATTGGGCGACACCTGAAGTAACAAGACGGGATCATCAGTATTGCTGCGTCTGCTCGCTTCCAGTGCACTCCTTGTTGGATCAGTGTCTGTTCATGATTTTGCCGCTGATTCTATTTGTTGCTATGGCTGGGGAAGCGGTTTTGTTGGTCATGAGAATGTTGAGTGCAATGCTGTTGAGTTTCATTCTCTTTGTGTTTGGTTCTGCTGCCCTTGCCAATGATTTGTCCATTTCGAGCAGTGGCCGCAATCGAGAGGTGACGCTGAACAAACTGCTTTCAAAAGTTCCTGAAGGAGCCGCAATCACTGATGCAACGTGCAACAGAATTGGTATCGCCGGTTTGAATTATCAGTATCGCTGTTCCGTGGCCTGGGAATTCAGCAATCAATACAAGGGAGCCAATTGATTGTGTCGGCCATGGTTGCCGTGCCGTGGTCAGGTCCAGCGCACGGGGTCATCTGATTTGAGATGTTGGACGTGATCAGTCGCGTGATCGAGAAGGTCATGACTGATCGCGAGGCAGATGCAGTCCAGGGGTAGAGAAAAGCTGCTGCAGTCAGCGTCAAAGGGACCCTCCACGTAGGCACCGATGCGTTCCGCCATCAGGAACAGCACCACAATCACCAGGCCCCCAAATCGACTGTGTGAGTCGGGGCCCAGGCTGTGGAAGTACAACAGCAGCAACAGAACGAACAGCCAGTTCAAAACTCTGACGAAAACTTCGTAAGACGCTGGCAGTGGTGTGTTGCGGATGCGCTCCAAACCACCAATCGCATCCGTGCAGGTGTTGCCCACCTGCATCAGCTGCAGGCGTCCGAAGCCATCGATCAACCCCTGGCGATGAAGATCTCCGATCCAGACGCCACGCAGCTGTCCCAGTTGGCGGAGGGTTGTGCTGCTGGGCAATCTCAGATCCTCAAGTAATTGACTCTGCAGCTGCTTCAGGTCTCGCTGCCAGAAGTTGCGCAACTGGAAGTTCAGTTGCCAGACAATGGCCACCTGCAAACGCAGCAACTTGCGTTCCTGCCGTCCAGGTGGCCTGCTGCTGTCGAGATGGGCACGCAGGCTGTCTGCCCAGTTTCGGCTCACGTTGACCACCGTTCCCCAGAGTGTTCGGGCTTCCCACCAGCGTCCGATCGCCTGGGTGTTGCGAAGGCCGAGAAAAATTGATGCGGCGATGCCCATGATCCGCACCACGCTTTCATTGGCGGTCCAGTCCCGGGGGATCCAGTTGTTATGGATCAGAACAGTGATGAACAGCAGCAGCAGCAGATCGAAACGCATGCGCCAGAGCAGCTGCAGCAAAACCACCACGTAGTCCTTTCTTCGGGTGCTCGGTGGATAGCCGTAGTCGCCTGAGTCGATCATGGGCTGCCTGCTCAGAGACTGGATCATTGTGGTGATCATCGCTGGCCAGGCATCTGCTCAATCGTGCGGCGGGGGTTCGACGCCGCGCAATCATGGTTTTCTGTCGCAGCGATTGACCCCGCGATGATCTGTGTGACCTCCAACTGCCCGGAGAGTGTGATCCTGGCCCTGGGTGTTCGCGACTGGCCTGTATGGGCCTGTGAAATCAGCTCATTCCCCTGGCATTACGACCAGCGGGAAACCTGTCTGCTGCTTGAGGGAGATGTCACGGTGACACCTGAACAGGGTGAGCCCGTTCGATTTGGAGCTGGCGACCTTGTCGAATTCTCCGCAGGGCTGTCATGCACCTGGCAGGTGCATCAGCCCGTTCGCAAGCATTATCAATTCGGCTGACGGCAGAGACTGCAGGTGCCAAGAGTGATCTGTTCAGAATTCAGCATCAGCGGACCACTGGGGCCTGCATGGAAGCCAGCCCACGCGTAGGAGCTCACCCCAAAGCCGTTCCGCAGTGTCTTGGCTCAGATGCACGCGTGTGGTCAACAGGGGGGCTTGGTCTGGAAAAGGTCGCCCTGAATCCACGAACACCCTCGGCTCGCGTGTCCGGCTTTTTTCGTCGGCATGGAACCGTTTCGTTTCCTGGGTGCTGGGGTCTTGGATCCAACCATGGCTTGGCATCGTTTCCGCGGGGTGATCAGGGACGCACGCATCCACTCCTCAGCCTTGAACGGTGCATAGGGGGAGCTCGGAGCCATGGATCCTCTGCTGATACATCTGTTCTAGTGCTGTAGTACAGATGTGTCAACGCATGGCTTGGCGGCCCCTGTCGTTCCTGGTGTTTGTGCATGTCCGCTCACGCCTACATTGATGGCTCTGTGGGTGGGCTGCGGTCCATCAGGCACAAGCTGTTGCGCCAACAATGATTTATCTGGCTTTTCGTTACGGCAATCTTGAGATGAGCAATCTCAGTGTTGTTGTGATTGCGGCGGCAGGGGTGCTGTCGTTGGTGTTTTTTGTTGTGGCTTCCCTGAACACCGACACCCAGGGACTGATTGATTCGGCTGTGCAGAAATTTGACGATGACGATTCAGGTCGGTCTTGACCGTTTCCGTCGATCCGAGATTTTTTGTTGAGAGGGCGAATTCGATGTTCTTTGGCCGGGCTTCAGGCGCTCAGACAGGTATTTCCGCTTCAATCTCCCAACCTTGATCATTGAGTTCCTTGATCCGGTGGGCTGCCTCCTGAGGTGGAACCTCAATCAGAAGGAACTCCTTCCCCAGATGGCAGTAAATCCTGGTGAGACCGATCACGGCGGGGACTCCCGGGTGTCAGATCGTCATCAAACCCGGTTTCTTCTTTCAAAACAAGGGATCAAGACGCCGTTTTCTGGAATGCCCATTTTCGTGAATGCCTGCCGCTCACCCAGTTCCGATGATCGTCGCAGGCAGGGACCGATCATGCCTCTGAAGATCTGGCGACATGATTGTTGATGCTGTCGTCTTGTTGGCTGTCTGGTCTCATGGAGATCTGACCACTGCTCTGGAGCCGGTGATGAAACTTCAACCAGTCTTGGTCTTCACTTCTGGTTTCTGAACGTTGGAATTTTCACTTGACGTGAAGGTTCGTTCGTTGCTATTTCGCAGGCAGTGACACTTTTTCCATGTCTCAGGCGCGTGACCTGATCAATGCCCATCTTTATCCGGTGCTTTTGGTCTTTGCCGTGATCTATGGAGCCATCCAGATCTCTCCAATGGCGAATCAAGCGCGCTATTTCAATCACTGTGTTGACCAGGTGATTCGAGAAAGCAATGTTGAAAAAATGTCGTTTGCGGAAAAACGTGCTCTCGGCGTGAGGCTTTGCAACGGTAATTCTCTCTAGAGATTTCCTCTCAGAGAATTGGCCTCGATGGCTGATAGGGGCTGTTGCAGTTTTGCTTTCCGCTCAGAATTGGAGAATGATGTTTCGCGAGCTGTTTGCTGATGATTCTGTCATCAGTTCGGTTTCATTGCGTTCATATCCCAATGAATGATTCCGTGGCTATTTTGTTTGACTGAACTGACTAAGCACTGACTAAGCACTGACTAAGCACTGGCTTGGCTGAATTGTTCTCAATGCTCCTTTAGGAATCAAATTCTCTTTTGAAATAGTTGGTGGCGATCTCTTCCGGCTTGAAGCCTTCCAGAACCAATTCAGCCAGTTCGATGAGCCATGTTCGCCTCATCATTTTCTCGTGCGGCTGTCCATCAATCGTGCAGGGGAAGACCACGTCGTAACCCCGATGACCAGCAGCTGTCTTCGACTCCCTGCGTGTGATCAAGTAGCCCGCTTCCTGAAGAATGTTGCGCGACAGCTCATAGGGCGTGACCTGCCGCTGAGCTGCCAACCTCTGGACCCGTCCCATGGTCAGTCTTGTCTGTGTTGTCTCCACGCTGCACTGATCACGAGGTGTCGGCAAGCTTGATCCGTCAGAGCATGGCAGTGATCTCTCAGCGTTTGTGCTCGAAAGAGACCATGCTGGCGTGCAGCTCAGATGCTCAGTCAGCACCCTTGTCAGCCCAGTCATGAAAGCACCAGAAGCACTGCTGGAACGCATCGGAGAGCGCCAGACGGATGATCAAAGCCTCAAGCGTTTAATTCTGCTGCTGACACAGCTCGGCGACTTTGATTCGATGGAATATGCCCAGGCGCTGGTGCCTGCGCTGCCCAGGCTCGAACGGGCCGGCATTCGCCCTCTTGCCATTGCCATTGGTGATCAGGCAGGAGCTGAACGCTTCTGCGCGTTTACGGGGATGCCAAGGGAGTTCCTTCAGGTTGAACCGGACTCCCAGTTGCATCAGGCCTTGGGCCTGTCCTCTGGCCTTCAGGCACCAGGAGGTCCCTGGCCATCGCTGCTTCTGATGTGTGCCGGCATCGGTTCCCCTGGAACCCTGGCCGAGGTGTTGCGCGGCTACACCGGCGACCGGTCAGCGGCTCAACGCTTTGCTGGTGATGAAATCGTGTCGACAGGCGTACTGCCTCCGATCCCTGCCGCTCTGTTCCGCCGGGCCGGGGGTGAGGGTTTCCAGCGGCCCTTTGAGCTGGCCACGGTTCGTCTGCGCAACATGAATGAAGTGCTGCGTCACTGGAGCACCTACGTGCCGGATGATCGCTTCATCACGCAGCGTGGCGGCACGTTTCTGCTCGATAGCGACGATTCCCTCCTCTACGTCTACCGCGATCGCGGCATCCTTGGATTTTCGGCAACAATGTCGCGCCCGCTCGCATTTCTCGATCCCTGGCTGAATGATGTCGAGTGATCCCGAAACGGCGATGAGCCTTCCACCCTGGCGATCACTTCTACGCGGGGCCCGTCAACGGGAGGGGCGATTACCTGGAGCCACCTGGCTGCAGCTGGCCACTGCTGCATCAGACGGCACGCCCCGCGTGCGCACCCTGGTGTTTCGAGGTTGGAGTGCTGCAGGAGAACTGGAGCTGCTCACCGACGTTCGCAGTGACAAGCCTTCTGAGCTGCTGAGTCAGCCGAGGGTTGAACTCTGCTGGCTGTTTCGCAAGGCCAGAGAGCAGTTTCGTCTGCGTGGCACGGCGGTTCTGGTCAGTGCTGAGCAGGAACCGGAGGCGTTGCTCGATCATTGGCAACGTCTCACAGCGTCCGGTCGCATGGTCTGGGCTTGGCCATCACCTGGGGAGCCGTTCCACTCTGAAGGACCCTGGCCGCAGGAAGTTGCCGATCACGAGCCGGTCTCCCCCCATTTACTGATCATGCGCATTGCTCTGGATCGAGTCGAGCAGCTCGACCTCAAGCCCCATCCGCACCTTCGCCGTTGCTGGGAGCTCCGTTCTGGCTGGCGCGAGCAACGTCTCAATCCCTGAGTGTCCACAGAGCAAGTCCACCGCCCCGGCCTCGTGCAGCCATCCAGCCTTCAGCGCTACGGCTGATCAGGGCAAAGAACGGCTCACGACCATCTTCCGGTGATGGCAGATCCCGTTTGATCAAGGTGAACCTGCCCAGCATCAGCTCCACTCGCTCAAACCGGAACTTCAGCAGTGGCTGGCGCCCTTGCAGTTCACCAGGCCCTGTGAACTGGAGGGTAAGGCCTGACAGGTTCACGGCGTTGCGCAGTTGAAGTCGATCGCCTGAAAGGGGCTGATCCGAGCTGTTGCTGATTTCAAGACAGGCGCCAATGCGTCGCAGCAGCCAGCTATTGAATGCATTGGCTTCGGTTTGTCCCTTGGGCCACACGCTGTTCAGCTGCCAGCACCCGACCAGGTTGCTGGCGGTTATTCCTGAACCGGTTCGCCGAGCTTGCTTCTCAAGTTCCAGGAGATGGCTGTGTTTGATGTCCACGGTTCAATCGAGCGCCGTTGATGTTGATGCCTTGTTTTGAGGATGTCATGACGACCCCGTGTCGATCGACTGTTTCTCTGTCGGAAGCTGACCGGCACTTGCTCAGGATTCTGTTGCATGAAAAAAGGACCACCCCATTGGGGTGGCCCTTTCCGCTGTGTGTGATCCGTTGTGGTTCACTCAGGCCAGGAACTGGTCGTTGGTATAGAAACTTGCGAGTTCATAGTTCTCTGCAAGTGCATGAGAACGGCGGACCGCAGCTTCAGCATTGACCATGCCATGGCCAAAAGCATCATCACGACCTGCAGCTCCAAGATCCATGGCGCTATGGGTCAAAAGATCACGCACATCGCTGCCTGAGAGGCAAGTATTTTCAGACCAAACCAAAGCAGCAACACCAGCCACATTTGGGTTGGCACAGGACGTTCCACCGAAGTCTGTGATATCGCCGTTTCCATTGACAGCTCTGCTGTCAGTGGGTGCGGATAGGGTCAGGTCATCGCCTTGATTGGAATATCCAGCGATTTGGGTGTCGACAACATTGGTGATGTTGTCGATCTCGTCAGTTGCTGTGAACTGAACAGCGCCGACGCTCGCAATGTTCCCAAAGTCGGTTTGGAAATGTGCAAGATTGTGAGTGTTGACACCATCTCTGGACCATTCATTTCCTGCCGCTACTGAGAAGAATCCGTAATCTTCTGTTTCAGCCAGAGATTCCATCATTTGTTCTTCGGTAATTGAGCCTGTGTTTCCACTGGGTCCCCAAAGCCCTTCACCAATCCAATGCGCACCATTCTGAAAAACAAGCCGTTCATGTGATTCTCTGTCAGCCTTTGCATCTTCAATTGCTCCGTGAAAGCCCGGATCCCAGATTTGATAAGCCCACATTTGGCTCCCGGGAGCGATCCCCGCAATTCCTTGCCCATCGTGACGCGCTCCCATGATGCTCATTGAGTGATGGCCATGATCACGAAATGCAGCATTGGCCTGAGTGTTTTTGCTTGTTTTGTTAACGACATGATCAATTTCATCGTCAATGTCATCAGCATTGCCAGCAATATCACCAATGCCAGAATCAAGAGAAACCATCACCACATCACTGGAGCCTCGATTAAATCGCCAGGCACCAGAGACATCCATGGCCTGAAGGTTCCACTGCTCTTTGGTGGAATCACTCATATTGGCGCGCACCCGGATGTCGCCGTCTTCGCAGGAGATTGTTTCAATGCCCTGCAGATACAGCTCGTCTCCGTTGTTGAGATTGAGAACATCAAAGACAGTGCCGCCGTAGAATGCTTGTTCGCCAAGCGCCGCGCCGCCGGCTGCCGATTGACCCAGTTGGTTGACAGAACTACCGTTGAATTCAAGGATGTCGTTTTTGTTGATGCCATCCAGAACAAGAGTGTCTGTGCCGCCACGACCGCGATAAATTCTGCCGGTGTCGTAGGAATCGCTCCAGGTAATATTTTTGTAAGTAAATGTATTTGCGGTGACGTCACCTTGATAGCCACTTCCCACATCCAGGGCATCAATCATGGTGATGTTTTCATTAAAGTCTTCTAGATTGATGTTGAGCCCGTTGGCGTAGGTTGCATCAATATCGACGTCAATATTCCATGTGCTGCGTCGATCAAGTATGCTGTCAGATGCTTCCAGTTGATCCTTGAGATTCACGTAGAAGCTGCTTTGGTCAAGGTTGAGAGTGGTGCTGCCAAGATCGACAACTTCGCCAGTGGACGAATGGGTGGCAGAAACTGTCGCTGACACCCAGCCAGGCAAATTGAAGCTCATGCCTCCCCAGAGATTGATTTCAGGGGCATGGGTGTTTTTGAGATTGCTGAGGTAGTTCTTGTTGTAGCTGATTTCCAGCGCACCATCTTCAAAGACTTCCTTTTTGGATGAATCACCTGATGCATCAAGGATGCGTTGTAGTCCGAACACTGAATCCAGATTCAGATTGTGGTCAAAGTAACGTTCCCTTCTGATCAGATTTGTTTGGGAGTTGCTTTGGCCCATGTCAGCTTTTTTGATCACATTGTTGGCTTCGTTTCGCCATGCAAAACGCTCATCAATGATTCCTCGGCCGATCTCAAGTAGAACGCCTCCCTCTGTTTCGGTTTCTATTCCGTTGGCTTTGCTGTGCATTCAGATATTGCTATTGAAAAGATCTCGCTGCTCCTGTTTGTCTGCTCTCTCAAAGCCTTGATGCAGGGTTTGAGAGGCTTTTCCTGACTTCAGTAAGTCTGTGTTTTCTGTGGTCTTGAAACCATTTGGATCCCTCTCGATTCCAAGGCTTCTGAATGGTCTTGACCATGGTTTTCCTTCATTGAGTTGCCTGGGATTAGCTTTTGACCACTGTGTTGCATCACTCTCAAAGTGTGTTTCACCATCAGATCGAGGGTTGAAATTGGTCTGTGCTCGTGACTCGAATTCGATTGATTCCTGGCCGTATTGCTCGCCGCGGGTGTTGTCGAGGCGCTCGACTTTGTTGAATCGGTTTGTTTGTAGGCGACGTCTTTTTGGTGCTTGAAAATAAGATTGAAAGCGGTTCAGAAAAAACGAATTGGTGTTGAACATTGGAGGAGGGTCTTGTGGAGTTTGATCTCCGTTGACATCACCATCCTTCTGATTTCAGGTTCATGCGTTGATTGATATCAAGAACAGTTGTGATCTTGCTCACAAGGCGACTCGGGGCTGTGTTGATAGGTGCCTTGGCCTGGCTTCAGCGTTGTTGAGGTTGTGATCTGGATCAACCTTCCGATGCAGCTTCTCGCCCCTTGAACACTTGTTCCGCTGAACGCTGTCCATGCCTTTGTTGCTGGGGCTCAGTCCTAAGCCGGTAGGTCGAGTCTGCCTCTCAAGATCCAATCATGCGTTGTGATCGATGTCCACGGTTCAATCGTGCGCCGTTGATGTTGATGCCTTGTTTTGAGGATGTCATGGCGACCCCGTGTCGATCGACTTTTTTTCCGTCGGCAACTGACCTGCACTTGCTCAGGATTCTGTTGCATGAAAAAAGGACCACCCCATTGGGATGATCCCTGCTGCTGTGTGTGATCCTTTGTGGCTCACTCAGGCCAGGAACTGGTCGTTGGTATAGAAACTTGCCAGTTCATAGTTCTCTGCAAGGGCATGAGAACGGCGAACAGCGGATTCTGCATTGACCAAGCCATGGCCAAAGGTGGTGTCGCGTCCAAAATCTCCCAGATCCATCGCGCTGTGGGTCAACAGATCACGCACGTCGCTGCCTGAGAGGCAAGTATTCTCAGACCAAACCAGAGCAGCAACGCCAGCCACATTTGGGTTTGCGCAAGACGTGCCGCCGTAGTCGGTGATGTCACCATCACCATTAATGGAAGGACTATCTGTAGGGGCAACCAGAGTTAAATTTGCTCCAGCATTGGAGTAGTCGGCAAGTTCATGACTGCCGTAGTTTGTGATTCCATCGACATCGTCCATTGCTCCGCTGTGCTTTAAAGCACCAATGCTGGCGACATTGCCATTGGTCGTTTCGGCTTGAGCAATGCCTGCGACGCTGGTTTTGTCGCCATAATTGCCTGCTGCCATTGCGAAGAATCCGTAATCTTCCGTTTCATCAATTGCAGTTTGCATCTCTGCTTGGCTGGCTCCGTTTGACCACCAATCTCCCTGGATCCCACCTTGAAATACCAGACGTTGATTGCTTCCCCGATCAGCTTTTGCTCCTTCAATCGCATCATAAAGCTGTGTTCCAGAGTCGTAGACGTTGTAAGCCCAAAGTTCACTGCCAGGAGCGATGCCAGCCAAGTTCTGGCTGTCGTGCTTGGCCGACATCACGCTCATGGCTTGGTGTCCATGGTGTCTTTTGTCCCTGTTGTTTTTAGCGGTTTTATTATTGACGTGGCTGATTTCATCATGAATGTCTGAAGCATTACCAGCGATATCGCCAATGCCATTATCTAATGAAACCAAGACAACATCACTGGAGCCTCGATTAAATCGCCAGGCACCAGAGACATCCATGGCCTGAAGGTTCCACTGCTCTTTGGTGGAATCACTCATATTGGCGCGCACCCGGATGTCGCCGTCTTCGCAGGAGATTGTTTCAATGCCCTGCAGATACAGCTCGTCTCCGTTGTTGAGATTGAGAACATCAAAGACAGTGCCGCCGTAGAATGCTTGTTCGCCAAGCGCCGCGCCGCCGGCTGCCGATTGACCCAGTTGGTTGACAGAACTACCGTTGAATTCAAGGATGTCGTTTTTGTTGATGCCATCCAGAACAAGAGTGTCTGTGCCGCCACGACCGCGATAAATTCTGCCGGTGTCGTAGGAATCGCTCCAGGTAATATTTTTGTAAGTAAATGTATTTGCGGTGACGTCACCTTGATAGCCACTTCCCACATCCAGGGCATCAATCATGGTGATGTTTTCATTAAAGTCTTCTAGATTGATGTTGAGCCCGTTGGCGTAGGTTGCATCAATATCGACGTCAATATTCCAGGTGCTGCGTCGATCAAGTATGCTGTCAGATGCTTCCAGTTGATCCTTGAGAGTCACGTAGAAGCTGCTTTGGTCAAGGTTGAGAGTGGTGCTGCCAAGATCGACAACTTCGCCAGTGGACGAATGGGTGGCAGAAACTGTCGCTGACACCCAGCCAGGCAAATTGAAGCTCATGCCTCCCCAGAGATTGATTTCAGGGGCATGGGTGTTTTTGAGATTGCTGAGGTAGTTCTTGTTGTAGCTGATTTCCAGCGCACCATCTTCAAAGACTTCCTTTTTGGATGAATCACCTGATGCATCAAGGATGCGTTGTAGTCCGAACACTGAATCCAGATTCAGATTGTGGTCAAAGTAACGTTCCCTTCTGATCAGATTTGTTTGGGAGTTGCTTTGGCCCATGTCAGCTTTTTTGATCACATTGTTGGCTTCGTTTCGCCATGCAAAACGCTCATCAATGATTCCTCGGCCGATCTCAAGTAGAACGCCTCCCTCTGTTTCGGTTTCTATTCCGTTGGCTTTGCTGTGCATTAAGATATTGCTATTGAAAAGATCTCGCTGCTCCTGTTTGTCTGCTCTCTCAAAGCCTTGATGCAGGGTTTGAGAGGCTTTTCCTGACTTCAGTAAGTCTGTGTTTTCTGTGGTCTTGAAACCATTTGGATCCCTCTCGATTCCAAGGCTTCTGAATGGTCTTGACCATGGTTTTCCTTCATTGAGTTGCCTGGGATTAGCTTTTGACCACTGTGTTGCATCACTCTCAAAGTGTGTTTCACCATCAGATCGAGGGTTGAAATTGGTCTGTGCTCGTGACTCGAATTCGATTGATTCCTGGCCGTATTGCTCGCCGCGGGTGTTGTCGAGGCGCTCGACTTTGTTGAATCGGTTTGTTTGTAGGCGACGTCTTTTTGGTGCTTGAAAATAAGATTGAAAGCGGTTCAGAAAAAACGAATTGGTGTTGAACATTGGAGGAGGGTCTTGTGGAGTTTGATCTCCGTTGACATCACCATCCTTCTGATTTCAGGTTCATGCGTTGATTGATATCAAGAACAGTTGTGATCTTGCTCACAAGGCGACTCGGGGCTGTGTTGATGGTGCTTTGGCCTGACTTTTTATTTGGAGATCGTTCCGTGGAATCTCCTTCTGGACCCCGGTCACCCTTTGATCACTGGCAAGCCAGCATGAGATTGATTGTTTGTTGCAACACCCATGGCTGATCGTGCAGTCTCCGAGCAGGCACTCAGCTGGTCTGCACTGGCTGCTCTCGCTCCCCCTTCAGCCGAGCGTATTGAGGGTCCTGCCAACGCTCAGGCCACGTTGCGCCTGTTCGGTCAGCCGGAGGATTCGGTTCGGGTCACGCTGTTCCGCGATCATCACGCCTGGTGCCCTTACTGCCAGAAAGTATGGCTATGGCTTGAGTTTCGCCGCATTCCCTATCGGATCCGCAAAGTCACCATGCGCTGCTACGGACCGAAGGAGCCCTGGTTCACGGCGCTCGTTCCTTCCGGGATGTTGCCCGCCTTAGAGCTCGACGGCCGTTTGATCACTGAAAGTGATCGAATTCTCGAGTCTCTGGAACGAAGCTTCGGTCCTGTCGGCGCACCCATGGCTGATCGCAGAGTGCGCCGGCTTCGGGATCTGGAACGCCTGCTGTTTCGGGCCTGGTGCATCTGGTTATGCACTCCAGGTCTTGGTGAGCGTCAGGAAAATCAGGCCCGTGAACAGTTTCAGCGTGTGGCTCTGCAGATGGAGCAGGCGCTTGTCAGCGGCGACGGCTGCTGGCTGGACCCTGATGCACCGAATGGACCGATTCCTGGTACTGCCGACCTGGTGTTCATTCCTTATGTGGAGCGGATGAATGCATCGCTGGCCTACTTCAAAGGATTTGCGTTGCGCCAGGAGCACCCGGAAATCGATCGCTGGCTCACGGCACTGGAGCAACTGGAGACCTATCGAGGAACCCAGAGTGATGTCCATACCCATGCCCATGATCTGCCGCCCCAGATGGGTGGCTGCTGGGCTGACGGCAGTCAGGCTCAACAGCGCATGGCTCTGGCGGTGGATGCCGGTACAGGGCTCGGTGATCTTGAATGTCGCTGGACGTCTTCCGGCACGGAGGTGTCGCCTGGGGCCCGAGCTCTTGAGCGGGTGCTGAAGCATCGCAGCACCCTTCTCGCTCGAAACCCTCTGGGGGAACGCTTCGACCAACCGCTTCGGGCCGCGCTCACCGCCATGGTTCAGGAGCAACCCGTGCAACCGGAGAAGGGCTCGGCCTCAGCGCTGCGTTATCTGCGCGACAGGATTTCCGTCCCCCGGGACATGCCCTTGGAGAGTGCCAGGTTGCTGAGGCAGGTTCTTGAGTCCACTGCTGCACTGGACAGTGATCAGCATCCCGATGCACTGCCGTTTGAACATCGTTTTGATCAGGATCCCAGACCGTTCCTGGTCCACTGAAGGCCCTGACTCGCTCGCTTCAGGGCTGATTGTCTGGTGCTGAAGCTCAGAGCCTTTGTCCTCAATCGATGGGTTCACTGAGCAACGGGCATCAGATCTGAACCATGCAGGAGGATCGTTTCAAAGAAAAAGCCACCGCTTGGGCAGTGGCTCGAATCGTGAATCGGATCATCCCCATCACCCGACCCCAATGGGGCAAGAGTAGGGATCAAACAGGCGAAATAGGTGTTCAGGAACACCTCGTCATCAATTTCAGATGCGATACGCCACATGTGGTGTTGACGCGCCTTGTTCGTGATCCCAAGATGTGAATCCCCATCACCCTGGCCCGGCTGCACTAGCAGTGGGGTCTTTTTTATGGCTGCGCACTCGAGGCTACGGGGCGAGTGTCCTTGAAGGTTCGGTTTTAGGTCCTTCTCTGGGATTCCCGGCTGATCGACGCTGAATGCAGCTCAAGGAAAGCGATGACCATTCACTTGGCGACTCCCACGAACTTTCTCAAAAAGCAATTGCCCCCAGTTCTGCTGTGTGCCGGCGTGATTGGCACCACGGCATTGGCAATGTCTCCAGCGGCAGAGGCCAAAAACCATCATCACCATCGCCACAACCGGCATGAGCTCAGACAGCTACGCCGTGACATCCGTCATGACACACGTGCTTACAGACATGCGCGCAGGGCCTACCACCGTGATGTCAATCGTTATCCCCGCTTGATGCCTGCCTATGGCCCTGGCTACGTCTATGGAACGCCTGCAGGTTTTGGGATTCAGCTTCGCTTCTGACTGAGATCAGTGAGGCCTGGCCTTGCCGTGTTCAGTCGAAGGACAGGCGGGCCTCTTTGATCGTCTCCGTAGCAAGCGCTACCTCCTGCTCCGAGCTTTCAGTGGTCGCTTGGTTTCTCAGACGTCTTTGCTCTGGCTGGGTCTTGTGAGACTGCAATGGATCAGTATTTCTGATGATGTGATGCTCTGTGGAAAAGTGAAGGGTTTTTCCACCTGATTCCTGGGGTTTTCCACAGGAATTTCATGAGAATTCCCTGAGAGGGGAAGATCTGTGGTTTTTGGCTCGCGTGACATTCGATGCGTGACAGAAAAACGTCGCCCGCTAGGCAGCACCTGTTGAATTGCGCGAACTGCGCTTAACCCCTTTTGGGCAAGCGAGTCTCATGTCAGATCAGGAATTGCTGGTAAATCATCGAGCACTTTGACGTCCGCCTGGATTCATGGCTTCGTGGTGGTCCAAAGCCGGACGTCGGAAGACTGAATGGATCGCAACGAACTGGAAAGCTGCATGAATCCAGCACTGGCAGGTGTCTCTGATGAGCAGGCTCCATTTGTGAGCCTGGAGTCGGAAATCCCTGAGGTCCTGTTTGATGCCATGAAGGGCTTCATTCTTGCGAACCCCCATTGGGATCAATATCAGGTCATGAGTTCAGCGTTGGCAAGATTCCTGTACCAAAATGGATCGAGTGAAAGAGCTGTGACTGAGCGTTATCTCGATGATTTATTCATACGGCCGGTTCCTGCATTACAGAAGAAAGAGAAAGCTTCTCAATCTATTGAGCCTTCCAGAACTCTTTGATCTCCGCATCAATTAATCGGCCTTCTGATCGGTTTCGATGTGTTCGATTGGACGGACTGTTTCTCTTCTTTGGGAGTCGAAACAGATCACGGCTTTGATGGAGAAGATCGATCTGTTACTTGCTCCCTTGAAGTCAAAACCGACGAAGCTCACGCTGGCGTCCGGATCTCGAGGGGCGAGGCGATGGATTCTGCTGACCGCTGGGCATTTCCGCTGATGGCAAGTCGTTTTGACAGTCGCAACGGGGCTCTTTGATGGCGAGAATAATCACGGCAACGGCCAACAGCGCAACCGCCATGGAGTGGATGGGTGGAGCGCTTTTGTTCATGAGGTCCACAAACGCCGATGTCCATACTCTCCTCATTCTCGCCAGGGTGACTGGCGACCATGACCTTCAGGACGTCGTCATTGGCTAGCGCTCGCGAGCTTTTCTTCGGCGATCCTGCAGTGACAGCACTTCCGCGCAGGGATCATTCCCCGAGGCTATCTGTCTCACTGTTTCCGTCAGATAGCTTAGAACGTCGATGTTCTCAAAAATGTCCATATGACCAACGAACGCAAATTCTTTCATTTCGCACTGAGGATCCTTCAGCCAAACACGGGGAGCCTGATTCATCCAACGGCTATCACCTTGATCACCTGATGTCTGGATCAATTCAGGGTCATCCTGCGAGTAAAGCCCCCCGCATTGAGGGGTCTTGCAGTTTGGATCGCTGGCCTGCTCTCTGGAAAAACTAAACCCTGCTGTTGTTGGTAGATCCGTTCCGAAAACGACGCGGGTTGGTACGGGCAGAGGTTCGTGATCTCGAGCACCTTTTTGAAACCAAGTCTGCTTATCAAGCGCATAACGATCGGTTGCCCTTGCAATCTCTAATGCACCCGCTTCTCGCAATAAAGAGATGACATCAATGGCTCGATAAGACCTTTGCCCCCAGCGATACAAAACTTCCTCACCGTAAACGCTGCGTTGTAACCCCAGAGCGAGTTCTCCGACCCAGCTCATGTCAGATGGTGATACCACCTTATTTTCGCTATCCCAGTTCCATTGTTTTTGAAAGGCCCAGCGTAAACAGTCACTGCATCCGGAAAATTGACCAGCCAATGAGAAGAACAGTCCAATATGTTCAGCGACCCAAACTGGATCCGCCGTACGCAGAAAGTGATATGCCAAAAGACAACCCTGGCTATGACAAGCCAGGGTGACTTTCGTTCCGTTGGTTTGTTCGACGCGGCTGACGATCAGATTTTTGAGATCTTCGGCAAAATTCGTTTCACCTGGTGGATAGCGGTAATCAAAGGGGATGCAATCAAGATTGCGATTGGGCTCCCAGCCCACGGACGCAAGAATGTCCACCATGCCTGAATAACGAGGACATTCTTGGCTGAAGTTTTCGCCGATTGAAACTGGCCTGACGTGAACACCCGGACGGTTTTGTGCTGATCCTTCGGCATCAATGTCGAGCTTGAGCCAGTCCCGCACGAAGCCCACATCTGCTGCGTCCAAACCTCTCTGTCGCGCGTAGTCCAGAGCATTGGCGGCTGGAGGACGCAATTCCGCAAACACGGCATCGGGGTTCATCGCAGGCAGTAGAAAATCGAACTTCGCCGCGGGTCGTCCTTGTCGTTCCACTTCGACATGGAGTGCGCCCATCCCGTAGCCGGGCACGAAAATGATCGGGGGGAGATGCTTCGGCTTGGATTTGGCTCCGCTGCAGGACATCAACCCAAGCAAGAGCACTGCGGCTGAAAGTGTTGCAGCGGATCGAGGTGTCATCACTTCTGCCCCTCGTTTCGAGCCTGGGCACGCCGTTTTCACTATTGGATGTTTTGGCCTTGAAGGCAATGCGCGATTCGACTGATGGCAAGACGGGGATGGTGGGTGGAAAGTAAGGCCACGCAATCGGAGGAGCCCATGACGGCCGACACTCCACCAGAGCAGAAGGCAGAAGCAGACTGACTTCTGGCCCCTGCTCCAACAGTCTCAACAATGACCTGGGTTGGTCCTTTGGTCGGCAGACCTTGTGCGCCACGCCAATCGACGCTCCGCTTGCACCGCCCTAGGTGCCCCAGGAGACAACGACCCGACACCTAGAGCCAATGGCCCCAGGGTGCCTCTAGCCAGAAGCTTCGACCCCTTCCTTTTGCCATAAGCGATGGGTTGAACAATGCACAAACGAGCGAGTTAGGCCGTCTTTCCAGCGGGAAGGGCGGCCTTCCTCTTTGTTCAGCCTGTTGCAAGGTGGAAGTGATTTCAGGGCTGTCTGATGACCACCATGACTTTGCTGGGCACTGGCCTGTTGGGTGCTGCGATCGGTCAAAGGCTGCTCGAGATGGGGCACACCCTCAACGTTTGGAATCGCAACCCCGCCCGCTGCGCTGCTTTGGTGGAGGCGGGTGCTCAGTTGCTGAACCATCCGGCTGAGGGGCTGGAATCTGCATCGGCAGTGATCACGGTCTTGCGTGATGGTCCCGTCACCGCTGAAGTCGTTTGCAGCCTCGGTTCTCTAAGGGGTCTGCCCATGATTCCGATGGGCACGATGGGCATCAGTGAGAGCCTCGCCCTGGCTGAGCAGGTGCAGTCTCAGGGCGGTTCCTACCTGGAAGCTCCCGTTCTTGGCAGTCGCCCAGAAGCGTTGCAGGGCAACTTGTTGGTGATGGCCGGTGGAGAGCAAAGCGTCTTCGATGCTCAGTTGCCATTGCTTCGCCAATTGGCATCAGAACCTCGTCTGATGGGGCCAGTGGGAACGGCCGCTGCTGCGAAGTTGGCTCTCAATCAGCTGATTGCCAGCCTCACCCATGGTTATTCACTGGCGCTGCGTCTGGTTGAAGCCTCTGGTCTGGATATCAATCGTTTTATGGAGGTGTTGCGACCCTCCGCTCTTTACGCCCCCACCGTCGACAAGAAGCTCGAGCGGATGATGTCTCACCACTACGGCGATCCCAATTTCAGCACCAGCCTGCTGCGCAAGGATCTTCTGCTGTTTCTGAAGGAGGCGCAATGGGCCGGTGTGAACGCCACCGCTCTGAATGGACTCGCGAGCTTGCTGGAACGTGCTGAAGGCACGGACCTGGACAATGGCGATTACTCAGCTCTGCATGAACTGACGGACGGACGATGAGTCGTTGCGGACCGTCGCTGCTGGAGCCGAAGCTCAGCTGAGGTACCAGCGGATCAGGGCCATCACTTGCCCGGCGGGACCGTGTCCGGTGATCCACTCGCCGATGATTGCAGCAGCAAATCCCACCATGGCGGTGCGTCCATTGATGCGCTCAACGATCTCGAGTGCCGAGGTGTTCCAGGGGCGATTAGTGGTGAGACTTTCCCCGAAGGCTTCGATGGGTTCGTATTGATACTGCTGATCGGGCATGGGTCGAAGCGCTGGTGCGGCTCAGAAGCTTATGCAATCTCTGTTGAAATCTGAATAGTGTGATTTTCCTCTGATGCCCTCCGCCGTGAAGGTTGATCGTCTGCGCGAACTGTTCACGAAGCCCTACGGCATGCCTGCGCCCACAGAGGAGCAGTGGCGAGAGCTTTACGACGAGAAGGTGCGATTCAAGGACCCGACCCAAGAGCGTCAGGGCATCAAGGCTTACATCGAGGCTCAGGACGGCCTCATGCGTCGCTGCGATGACGTTTATCTCACGCCAGCAGCGATTGCCGTTGAAGGGGACATCGCATTTGTGGAATGGGAGATGGGGCTCAAGATCAAAGGCGTCGAATTCATTTATCCAGGAACCAGTCGGCTGCGCTTCAACGCGGAAGGAAAGGTGGAGGATCACAGGGATTATTTCGATTTTGTGGGTCCCACCTTTGAACCGGTCCCCGTGATCGGTGGTTTCGTGCGCTGGCTTTACAAACGCTTTGTTGACTGAGCGCGGCTCAGTTTCCAGAACAGAAGACTGAGGGTTGCGGCTCCAAAACCGAGGAACAAAGTGATGAGGGCTTCGCTGCTCATGTCAAGCACTTGTAATGTTGGTTCATTCTGTCGTGCTTCCGCGGCTTCCGTGTCTCTGGGTTGGTCTGAGTATATCTGCTCATTTTTCGCTTGATCCGTTCTTATGGCACACGGGAAGGGGGAGGCATCTCTTACGTTTCGTAAACTATCTTTTACTTCTGTGATCAGGGCATTCCTTACCCGTCCGTTCCTAGCTGACGCCGGTCTCCTCATTCTCCGGGTCTTCACCGGAGTTCTCCTGATCCATCACGGTTACGAAAAACTCGCCAATATCGACAACTTCGCGGACGCTTTCGTTCGCCCCCTCGGACTTCCTTTCCCCATCACCCTGTCCTATCTCGCAGCCTTCTCCGAGGTTGGTGGCAGCTGGTTGCTCATTACTGGTCTTCTGACTCGTTTTGGTGCCCTGGCCATCCTTGGAACCATGTCTGTGGCCATCTATCACGCCGTCAGCACGTCCGGTTTCAACATTTATCTGCTTGAACTCCTGGGTCTCTACTTCGCTTCTGTTGCGGCCATTCTTGCGGTGGGCCCCGGCCGTCTCTCCGTTGATGAACTGATCGCTCGACGCTTTGCGATGAACCCCCGCACTCAGGCTGATCGCCTCGAGGCTGCCTTTGCTGCTGACAGTGAGTCGGGCAAGGACGTCAAAGCTGACGTCATTGCCGATGGTGTCAGCTGATTCGTCTTTCGCTGCCTGCCTCAGTAGACAGACTGGGGCAGGGTGAATCCACTGTTCATATGCTCGAAATCGAGCATGACCCAGGTGAGCCAGATCACCAGGGCGATGACACCGGATACCGCAGCGAAACGTGCGAAATTGCGGGCAATCAGCTCAACAATGCTGATCTCCTTCATGGATGTGCGGCGAGAACCTTCATCTTGCTTGATTCGTGGCTTCGCTGATGCCCTTCCAGCTCGACGCTCCCATAATCAGCCTGCTTGTGTTCGGGTCGGTGTTTGCCGGACTGCAGGTCTGGTGGATTGGTGGTCTGATGATTCGCAACAACCGTCGTCAGGGAGAGCGTCCTCTCAGCACCCAACAGTTTCGACGCGATCTTGAGCGTATTTTTCGTCAGGAATCCTGATGAGGTCGACCTGAGATGTGTGGTCGTTTTTCCCTCTCCACCCCCCTGAACCAGCTTCCTCCTGTGTTGCTTGACAGGATGGATCCAAAGCACCGAACCCGCTACGCGCCTCGGGACTTGATTGCGCCCGGCGAGCCACTGTTGGTCTTGCGTTCTGATGAGGCGGGGCCCGAGGCATCGCTCATGCTCTGGGGGCTGATTCCAGGCTGGTTGAAAGATCCATCCCAGGGTCCCAGGCCTTTCAATGCACGCGCAGAAACGGTGGCAGACAAACCCAGCTTTCGTGGAGCCTGGCGGCATCGACGCTGCCTGATCCCTGCCAGTTGTTTTTTCGAGAAAGGTCGTTCAATCAGGCGAATGGATCGCCAATCCTTCTGGCTTGCCGGTCTCTGGGAACGTTGGCTGGGGCCTGATGGCAGTGAAGTTGATACCTGCACAATCCTCACCACGACTCCGAATGCACTGGTGAAGCCACTGCATCACCGCATGCCAGTCTTGATTCCCGAGGGATTGGAGCAAGCCTGGATGGCATCCCTTGATGGGCAGGGGTTGAGAGCTCTTGAGCCGTTGCTCAGTCCATGGGATCCCAGCGGTTGGGAAGCGGTCTCAAACAAGGACGATGGCCAGCTTTCGTTGCTGTCGGCCTTGCAAACCTGAGCACTGTCTCGTCATGGCGCTGTTGCCAAATTCGCTTCTACAACAGCAATAGGCTTGTTTTCTAAAAGTCTCGTGAGCTGATTTTGTTTCTTTCGAGCATTGGAAGCTTTCTTGGCTCTCATCCCCTGAACATGCCTTTGGAATGGATTGGCAAGCAGCGAATCTTGCTGGGGACGTGGCTTGAATTCATGGGATTCTTCCCAGAGTGACAGCTCCTGCATCAATTGATTCCTGATCCTGGCCGGGGAGACCTTGCTGTCTGGAGCAATTGATACGACGCAGGGGCGGGTGAGTATCAAAATCTAATCGGGACTGATGATTATGGCTAACACTCAAGCTACAACTTTTCAGCGTCGTGTTGGAGAAGTGCTTGTCGCACAATTCTCCTCGAAGCTGTTGCTCAATCTGATTTTTCTCCTGACCTGGTTTTGGGGAGTTTTCTGGATTATTAACGCCGGCCAATCAGATTCGAGTGTTTTCTTTGCGGGTTTGCCGGCAATGCTGCTCGTGGCCGGTGCATGGTTCGCTTTTTTGAACAGAGGCTTTAGTCAAAAATGAACAACTCCAAGCAGACTGCAACTGAATTGCCAAAGAATTTTCGAGCCTATGGCTTTGTGTTCTTTATGGCTGGTGCTTTTTTTCACTGTATGGACTTTCTTGGTGTTGAAGATACTTTGATGTGGGGCATGGGGCTTGGTTTTCTTGGTGCATTCCTGTTGTCGTTATATTTTTGGGGGCGTTTGGCTGTGAGCCGAAAAGTTTGGAAGTATTTGACTTGAGCGCTGGTTTGCACTCTGTTGATTGTTCACTGATTCTTTTTGAGATTTCTGGAATTGTTTTTGTTCCAGATTTGAAGTGAATGATTCGTCTTTTGGACGCTGTTCAGCGGTCTCTGGCAATCGTCTGATTTGAGCAATGATTGGTCGCAGCGGCGGCGTTCAGGTGGGGAATCCAGCCTGCAAGGCTCAGGTTCGGTGTGATCTCTGCGAGCTAGGGTGAAAGCGATGCTCTGCTATCGCTTCCGAGACGGTGTTCGCGTTCGAGCGGATGAGGATGGTGTTGACATCACGACTCCTTACGCGACACGACTGAACTCGATCCCACAAAGCGTGCGGATTGAGCATGTCAGTGACTCTCTGAGAAGTCTTCTTGGAGATCTATCGAAACAAGGGGTTGATCGAGAGCATTGCTTGTCCGCTGGTGATGTGTCTTCTGCTGATTCTGATCATCTCGAGTTACTGTCGGAGCTTGAAAGTTTTTATTCAAGGGGGTTGCTTTCAACTGAAATCAGTGGTTGTCATGGGCTTGCAATCTCTCTCAAACCTGTCAAGCCATTCCTGCATTCAAAGGCTGCACCTGATGCAGGCTGTCGTATCAGGTTTTCAAGATTGGTTCGTGTTCAGCCCTGTATTGATGGGCTGAGTATCACCACGCCTTCATCAGCTGGAGCTGTTCAGCTGAAGGATCAAAGATTGTTCCAGATCCTGACCTTGCTTGTTTCACCGTGCGATGCGGAGGTAATCCGCAAGGTGCTTCCAGATGATCTGCAGAAGCACAGTGCCGATGTTATTTCGCTGCTGTTGAGTTCTGGCGTGGCGGGAGTCTGCGATGGTGAAGGTGTGGCTGATATTGATCGAGACGTTGATGCTGCGGGCTGGACTTTTGAGGATCTTGCTTTCCATTGTCATACGCGGGAGCAGATGATTGATCTCTGTCGCAATCAATCACCCCCAAAGCTGATCGACAAAGATCAATTCCCTGCCAAATATCAACGAATCATTCTCAGTACGACTGCTCTTCCAAAACCATCACGCACTAACAACGACCTGGGTTTTTTTCAGGTGATTCGTGAGCGAAAAACAATCCGTACTTATCAGGATAAGCCAATGAATACTGGGTTTCTGAGTGATTTCCTGTGGCATTCCGTGCATGTCAGGGAAGAAATCCTCTGCGATCCAGCTCTTCCGCGAGCGTATGCAGGTTTGTTGAAGCCTGTCGCCAGTGCTGGAGCTCTCCACTCCATTGAGCTCTATTTATGCATCAACCGATGTATGGGTCTTCAGCCGGGGTTCTATCACTACGACGCTTCCATGCATTCCCTGGGAAAGCTGTGTGGTCTCGGTGAACCCTGTCTGCAGATGCTGGACCTTGCGGCTGCTTCCACCTGTCGTGCTCCCCAGGCTGCTTCTGTTTCGCCGGGGCAGGGCCAGAGACCCGATGTTCTTGTTGTCATGGCAGCCCGTTACGGCAGAAATGCAAGTCTTCATCAGACAACCGGTTTGACTTACGCGTTGATTCTCAAAGATGTGGGCGCGATCTATCAGCAGCTTTATCTGGTGGCAACGGCACTTGGACTCGCCCCCTGTGGTCTGAGTTTCGGCAGCAGCGAGTTGTTTGAGCAGGCATCAGGTCTTTCAGGTCACCTGGAGTGTTCCGTTGGTGAATTCATGATTGGCAATTACCCATGAACGCATGGCTTTAGATCCTGTCTTGGCGCAGGCGACGCATGGTGTTTCTGGGCATCATCCGGTTGTCCTGCAATGAGGGCATCCGTTGATCAGGCTGTCGCGCCCGCGGGTGGTAGCTGATCAAGGCGATGCCAATCAGCATCAGAACGATCACCGCTCCGGCTCTCAGCATCTGGAGCATCAGCTGATCCCTTCCTCCATTCCAGGTTGCACCACCCCCTGCTCGAGTGGCAGCAATTCCTCGTCATCGCCAGCTCTGCTGCGCACGGGTGCGCTGAAGCCGCGAGCACGTGGATTCTTCACTTCAAATGGTCCTGGCGTTCCAGCAGGCACGGCCAGTCGAAGTGCAAAAGGATGGTCTCCCGGCAGGACATCGCCGATCGAACCGACCCTGGTCCTGTTCTGAAGCACTGGTTCGCCACTGCGGTCAAGAATTCGGGCATAGACATCGGTATCCACCACAGGGTTGCGGCCCGGATTGCTGACGTCTCCGCTCAGCACGTAACAGCTGGCTCCTTCCGGACTGGTGATGTTGCTTCGCTTGTTGCTGCTGGGCGGCTGGGAGCCCGGGTCGGCGGCGTCGCAGGGGGCCAGGGTGACGGAGCTGAGCCGCAGGTCTGCTGCCCATGCCGGCTGCGCCATCAGCAGCAGGGCAACAAACAGCAGTGAGAACAGGCTTCTCAGCATGGGACCCAGGCAGGATGGGCGGACGCTATCAGGGCTGATTCGCGCCCGCGAGCAGAGAGCGCCGCCTGTCGCTAGAAGAGAGCGAACTTGAGCGTCTGACGCAATCACTTCATGCAGAGCCCTTCGTCGATGCGATCGGTCACCCCAGGAGGTCCCGAAGGTGGTCTGGTGGCGATCGTTGCCCTTGTGCTGGCAGGTCTGCTTCTTCTCGGTCAGGCACTGTTCGTGGTTCCTGCCGGTGAGGTTGCGGTGATCACCACCCTGGGCAAGGTCAGCGGGGCTCCGCGCCAACCGGGCCTCAATGTGAAAGCACCGCTCGTTCAGCAGGTGTGGCCATTCAGCATCAGAACGCAGGTGAAGCCTGAGAACTTCGCCACGCTCACCAAGGATCTTCAGGTGATCCAGGCCACAGCCACCATTAAGTACGCCCTGCGCCCGAATGAAGCCGGTCGCGTCTACAGCACGATCGCGAGCAGTGATCGTGATGTGTATCCGCGCATCATTCAGCCGTCACTGTTGAAGGCACTCAAGTCGGTGTTTTCCCAGTACGAACTGGTCACAATTGCTTCCGAGTGGAATGACATCTCCTCGCTTGTGGCTTCAACCGTTGCCGAAGAACTGGACCAGTTCGATTACGTGAAGGTGGTGGGTCTGGATCTCACCGGTCTGGAGATTGCTGAGGAATACAGAGCTGCCATTGAGCAGAAACAGATTGCTGAGCAGCAGTTGCTTCGCGCTCAGACCGAGGTCAAGATCGCCGAGCAGGAAGCGCTGCGTTACGACACGCTCAACAAGAGCCTGGACGATCAGGTTCTCTACAAGCTTTTCCTGGATAAGTGGGATGGTCAGACCCAGGTTGTGCCTGGACTGCCCGGGAGTGCCGGCGGAACACCACCGGTGATTGTCGGTCGCAAGTGATGATGAGTTCGCTTCGGGCATCGCTCAGGTTGTCTGCATCCGGCAGGGGCTGTCTGCCGCCCATTCGGCTGTCGATCCAGGTCGTCTGATGAGTCAGCGCGCTGCCACAGGACTGTTGCTGGTGCTCCTGCTGGGTCTGATCACGCACTGTGCCGCTCGTACGCGAGTGAGAGTTCAGTACCGGGTTCTGCCTCAGCAAGGGCCTCTGCCCCAGGCTCCTGCTCCTGCACAGCAGCGCAATCAGCGTCCAGGCGTGCTGATGTGAGACCGCTGGGCCGGGCCGCTGTGATGAACGGCGTGCTGGGGAAGAAAAACCAATGGATTCGGATCTACCCGCCAGGTTTGGTTAGCGGTGAAGAAACCCTCTGGAGGTTCACCATGTCCATGAAGCAGCTGGAGACATTTCTCGCCAGGGCTAACGGCAATGACAACATTCGCCGCGAGGTCGAGCAATGCGCTGGTGATACAGCCTGCGTGGCCAAGGTTGGAATGCGCCATGGTCACAAATTCTCAGCTGCCAACTTCAGCCGTTGGCAACGCGAGCACAAGTGATCATCGGGGCCGCTGCTTGATGAGTGAGCGGCCCTTATGTAACGGCACATTGACGACGTCCACGCCTGTTCCGCTGGAGCTTTTAGAACCGCTGCTTCGGATACATCTACGGTCCATGCAGATCAGCTTCAGCAGCGAACTGGCACATTCAATGGCTGTGATGCTGCTGGAATTGCAAGCTGAACTGGACGAGTTTGCTTACCAGCACGAGCATGCTTGCGAGCCTGCCGAGCAACTCACAACCAATCTGATGGAAAGCTCCGCTCAAGCCTGATCGGGATCCACGGGCAGCCCACGCAAACCGAGCGCAAACCGTCTGGCCGCCAGCAGACCTGGGTAAAGACGATTGGCCCGGCCGGAATCGCGGAACAGATCATTCAGCAGCTTCAGGAGAGGATCGCTGGGGTTGAGCTGCTGACAAAGCATGGAGATCGCTTCGCTGCCATGCCAGATGTGGTCTCCATTCATCAGCACGGCACCATTGCTGAGATTGAACCCTTTGTTGCGCAGTTCAGTTCTCAGGGCGTGGTCGCTGCGGCCGTCCCTGATCACCAGATCGGGCAGACCACCCATCAGTTCACTGCGGTGGGCGAAATGCCTGCAGAAAGGACAGCCGCCGTCGTAGACGAGAGTGAAAGCCATGCCGACATCCTGGCGTGTTCACACCCGTTTCAGAGGTCGTTGCGTCTGACGCTCTGGAGCCTGGTCGTCGTTCAACTGGAGCAGCCTGCACACCGAACGGTAAGTTGATGCGATCGATTAGACGACTCGCATCGGGCTCGAATGGCAGACAAGGAACTCCTCAGAGAGGTGGCGCTTGAGCTCTGGGGCTCAGTCAAGAAGCTGCGTCCAGGGCTACCAAGGGAGTCTCGGCTTGAGCTCACCCTCAAAGCCCTGATGGTGATCGGCGATTTGCAGGATCAGGTGCAGGCTGCTGTTGTGGTTGGCGTGATTGCTGAACAGGAACCGCCTGAGAACGAGCCTGAAGGCCAGGACGTGACCAAGTCAGCCGACGCTGCTCCAGAAGTAGAACAGACGCCTGACGGCCGCCGGGTGGTGCGTCGCCGCTCCCGTTCCGTCGGTTGAGTTGTTCGATCGCTTCTCTCGTCTTTGAGGCAGCAACGCTCCGTCCGGATTCGTTTCGGAGCTGTTGCGATCTGATCGAGTGACGACAGTCAGCCGTTCAGACGAGCGTCAGGACTGTGTCACTCCCATGATTCCCGCCCTTTCGCAACTAAGCGTGTTTGACTCACTCTCAGCGATCAAGGTCCGCTGATGAGTGGTGGTCTCTCGCGTGAATCGCTCAAGGAGCGACAAAGGTATGCCGACTGGTATGAGGAAAAGTCTGAGGAGGAACAACTGTTTATCGATGAGATTGCCGAATATACTGATTACATACTTGGAGAGGATCAGAACAATTCATTCATTAATCTTTTAAGGCAAAATGGAATTGAAACTGCCGATCAGTTTATTGATTCCTTTTGTGTTGAATATGAGGGCGTTGTTGAGTCTGATGAATTTGTGGTCATCGTTTTTGCGGGTAATTCATACTTTTTCAGAAGATTGTGTGACCTGTTTCGATAATGGTTTTGTCTTGATCCCTTCGATATTTTTCGAATATGTTCTTCCGCAAGAGGCTTTGGTTGCAGGGCCTCGCGATGCGTATGTGGCTGATCAGATCGGGCTCAATGAACGGGAGTTCTGCCAGTTTTTGGGCAACAACAGGATCGCATCCATGCAGTGTTCAGGCACCCACACGAGAGAATCTGAGTTGATCACTGACGCTGAGTGAGAATTGGTCGGAGTTGCTGATTCATGAGGAGCTATGACAGCAGTTGAGTTTGATCTCTACCTTCTCAACTTCGCTTAATCACGACAGTGACCACCTTCAAGGTCGCCTTTGATCCAGTATCTAACCTCTTCACTTGAGTCAGCCGTCCTGGCGTCTTGGAGTACGTGGTTGATCTGTATTAACCACATAAATAGTCGGTCACACATTGTTGAGGTAGATAAGAGAAACCGCGTCCACCAGCGCCGCCTTCCAGCTCTTCGTCTGAAAGTTTGGATTGATCTTTGGTGAAGTCATCAGCAGAAAGTCGAAATCCTGTGTCTTTGACAATGGCAGCAACAGCATTGGCATCAGCTGCGGCTTTGAGCTGCTCCTGAAGGCTGGAGTTGGTTTTGGCGTTAGCCAGGAATGCTGTGAGTAATTCTTGCGTCATGGTTCTCAGCAATGAATGTTTGGAGGTGTTGCCCCCTCGACTCCTTCAAGATCACAGCCCTTCTGGTGAATCCCACTGCAATGCCCTGGTGCAGAACCCAAGAGGTTCTGGTGAGCTTCCTGTGAATGGCTCAGAACACTCTGCCTGAAAGGGATTCGCCCATGCAGAAGACAGAGAAGCCAAGGGTCTAGGGCCATAAAAAAACTCTCTTGCGGAGCTAATGATTAATCACTGCCAGGAATTGAAAGCTGATTTAAGGACTGTTGAGGGTGATTGAAGTAACAACAAGCCCTATGGAATTTTAATCAGTGGATTGCAATAATTAGTTGGCTCTTCTGATAGCGTTTGAAGCCATGCATGGATTGTGCAACGTAGTTTGGACAAGACACATGCTCGTACATCCTTGACACCAGCCCCCAGCCGCTCTCTCTCATCCTTCATCTGCAGGTTCTGCTGATTGCGCATGCTCTCAATCGTCAGTAGAAATCATCAATTCTGCGTCTTTCGCTACTACAACAACTGCATCAGCTTCAACATCTGCTTCGAGCTTCTCCTGAAGACTGGTGTCGTCGTTGACCTGCCAGCAAGGCTTTGAGTCGAACTTCTGACATGGCTGCTTGGCCATTGCAAAAGGCATATCCAGCAGCGTCCGCCGTACTCCGGCCACTATCCGGATTGCTCCTGCCAGGTGGAGCTTCAGTGGCGGCAGCGTTGGATCAGGACATCGCCCTGCTGGAGGAGCTGCTGCTGACTGGGATTGCAGGCCACCATTGACCGGTAGTGATCATTCACTCCATGGGTGCAGTGCTGGCATGTCAGGCAGATCCGGACTCCTTTCAGTTCTGCTGCGCCCGCTCATCCACAGAATCCCATTCCTCCAAAGCGCATCACGGCTTTAGGACGGCTGCACTCAGCCGTGCGGATGGGGCTGGTGGTGGGTTATGGCAGCTTTCCGATCACATTTGAGTGTGGAAGAAAATGAGACATGGTTGCGGCAAGACTGCACGCAAGGCAAGACGCAAGAGGCACATGGCGGACGTTGATTGTCTACCGCCAGAATTCACGAACTTGTTTACAACACAATTGAGCCTTGATTCATCCAGATGACTACATTCACTTACAGCCTTTTGGCTGGCTTTTCATTATTTGCAGTATCACTCGCATTGTTTGCGTTGCCTTATATGGGGCATTGGCCGCAAAGCTGATCAACAGGAGACAGCGTATAAAAAATCAGGCAAAAGATGGCGATAGGTTTGGGCATGATCACTTGAGCATGATCAACCTTCTGCCGTCTTTCAGGATTGAAACTGGTGGTTGGAGCCGGTCATCGAGGGTGTTGTTGCGTCCCGTGATCCTTGTCCACAACCTTTTGCAGATCGCTGGTTTGGACTCCGACTTGATGCGCTGCGTCAATGCCGAGCTCGTGACGCACATCACTCCCTATGCAGGTCATCGAGCCAGACAGTGATGCGGAGATGGTGTGTCGATCAAGAGGCATCACCCCTCCATTGATACGGATCAGTGCCCCACTTCGTTACCTTCAACCTCAGTGCCTTGATGCGCTAACTGGCACCGCCGATACTCTCAACGAAACAACCATCCCCTGTCTCCAAAAAAAGGCGAAAGCACGAGCGTTGTTCTCCTCGGCTTTCGCAGCGGCCTGATCAACCTCGAGTTCATGCAATCTGTTTTGAAAACAGGCCCACTGATGGCATCGACTGGAACCCAGAACTCTTTTCGGATCTGGATCAGGGCTTCATCTCTGACCCAGTGAACCTACTCGGGAGCAAAAACCAGGTCGTGATCGAACGCTTTGCATCAACCGCTGGAATCAACAGCATCGGTGAATCTCTCAACCCTGTTCTTGAAGGCGCTACGAACTTCGCTCCTGGTAGTTGGCGGGAGGGAACAGCGCCGATGTGCCCTCACGCAGAAAAAATCGGTGCCAATCCAGTTCAGCTGCTTGGTCCATGACGCACCGTTCATTGAAAATGCGTCGTTGGCAGAGCTGAGCTCATCGATGGTTACAGCAACGCTTTCCACATCACCCGATTCAGCGGCCCTCTGCCACAAACGATGCTGATGAACGGCTTGGATGGGACGAAGGTCTCTCGTCTTCAGTTGCAGGGCATCGAGGTGCCCGAGGTATTCCGATCGGTAAGATTAGAATTAGCAACAAATTTTGATCAACCTGCCTGTGCATCGATTGAACTTTTGCTTGGTTGGATGTTGCGGTATCAATGATTGGCTGATGTTTTTTAGATTGTCCAGTAGATACCTCGTAAATCCTGCTTATAAGAGTCCTAAGTGGTTTAAAGCGAAAACGAGAATTTGTGTTGAAATTTGCTGTATATTTGGTTCAGAATAATTATCTTAATGGATGAATATTTGAGTTAATACAAGGCGGGGGAGCCATGAGCGACGTTTGGAAGCCTTTCTCAATTTCGTCATATAATGCCGCCTAGGCGCGAGAGTTTTGCATGAAGAATGAATCAAATATAAATTCCTTGATAGAAGCTTTCAACCACTTGACCAATGGCTTGAAAAGACACATAAATGGGTCTGTTACCCATGATTCTTGAAATGATTCTGAGCTTGAATGCACGCTCATCAACCGTCCAACCACTCATGCATTAGATAGGCGTCATACAGGTATCAATATTTACCGTTTCATGTGATTGATTGTTTCAAAATTAACCTGGAAATTTCGCAACCACTTTATGCCGTTTAGTATTTTTTATAAATCACCTCAAGAATCGTTCACCTATGCATGAGAGGATTCTTGCTCGAGCTAAATCTAAATTTCGTTTACACAGTTTCGGTAAACTATTGCTTGTATTCACAATCATAGGTTTTGGCGTAGATTGTAGAGCTCTATATTCGGAAGAAAATATTTCTATCTCTCAAATTGTGACATGTCTTGAATCATTCAATCAAGCGGCATCAGAATCGTTTAACGATAGAGCTGTGCCTGGCAACTGGCAGACAAGATGCACACCCATACTCGCAAAATTAAATAGATTCAGTAAAGATAAACATTCTGAATCCTTTGTTGAAATATACATGTCTGCTTTGAATAGCAATCTCAATCTTCAGTCTGAAAGTGTTTTAAACTATGAGTCTGTGGATGCATTTAATAGTGCTGTCGCCCAAAGAAATCCTCAGATAAGCTTAGATTTGACCGGACAATTCAATGCACAATATTTCTCGCAATGCTCACAAAATGAAGATATTCAGGTTGGCATCGCATGTGTGACAGTCGAGGGATTGACGCCTATTAATAATCCGTTTTCTTATTATCAAATTGGATCCAATGATGTTCCTGTCTTGAATTTATCATATGATTTAATCAACAACCAGCAAGATATGCTCATACAATCAGCGGCGCTGACAGTCAAACAGAAACGATCGAATACAATTCAAGCACGAAAAAATGTAGTTAAAGATGTTCTTAATGCAAGTGATTTGCTTGCTATCGCCATGCAAAAGCTTTTGGTGAGGGAGTCTGTGGTGAGCCTTTATGCTCAAAGCGAGCGAACTGTTAATAGTCAAATGCGTGCAAGATTCATTACGAGAGTCGACCTTGAACGTGTTCGATCGCAATTAGAAAAATCCAAGCAAGACAGAGATGTTGCGCTAGAAAATGTCAACATTGCCTTCGCGTCTTTAAATAATTTACTTTCAGAGATTACCGAGCCGGGGCAGACACATGGGTTGTTTTTAAGCAATCCATTTATTGATGTTTATGAGCTTTCATACGATCAACTAGTTGCCAGTGTTCTTCAACTGAGCCCAGATATTAATGCTTTACGTTTTGAAGCGGATGCTTTTGGTTATGACTCGAGTGCAGCATTGCGAAGTATTTGGCCTAAGCTCAAAGCTTCCATTGGCTATAGTCCGGAAGTTGCATCGTCGATTAAGGGCAACAGTTCAATTTGGCAATCCGGAATTTCTCAGATTGGCGCCACTCTTGGATTGACTTGGACTATTTTTGATAGCGGTTTGGCAAGATCTCAGGCTGATGGCTATCAAAAAAAGAAAAAGTCCACTCTTTTAAAGCTTGAGCAATTAACTCTTAAAAAGTTAAATCTGCTGGATCAGTTGTATAAAAATATTGGCGCAGGCAATCAACAAATTAAACACTCCCAGGAATCCGTTAACCAATTATCCATGGCTTTAATTGGGTCAGAGCAACGCCTTAATGCAGGTTTTGAGGACGTCACTTCGTTAATTCAGACAGTCGAAATTTTCACACAAGCTCAAATGCAATACATAACAGCACTGCAAGACCAAAATAAAAGGTATAGAGATCTTGCCTTCACTACAAACTATTACGGACAAACGACTATTTCCGATGAAATCATGAAAATTAACTGGTAATATTCTCTAACTAGGCCCTCTCTTTCCGTGGTCAAAGCAAACACCAGCTCTGCGGACAATGGTCAGTTTGTAGAAGTCTTCACTCCTCTGAAGATTGTTCAACCGTTTGCCTGGCTCGGAATCGTGGCTGTTTCAGTCGGCGTGGCAGGGACCCTTGTTTGGTCTGTGTTTGGATCTGTCAGGCAATCAGTCACTTTAAAGGGGGTTGTTGCTCATCCCGACGGATTAGTTCAGGTGTTTTCACCTTCGACTGAAAGGATTCAATCAATCAACGTTAGTCCTGGTGACTCTGTTATTGAGGGCCAGACCATAGCAAGATTATCAAGTGTTTCTCAGGATCAATTGATTAACACCTCTCTGAAAAATCTCAGAATAACCAAAAAAAACAACGAAAAGCTTATTGATCTATCCAACAAACGTTTAGCCGAAGTCGTTAATATTGAAAACCAGCTGGATACGGTCTATCAACCATTGGCAGTAGAGGCCGAAAAATTGTATAATGATAGATTGATTACGGCAAACGTTTTAGCTCAATCCAAAAAAAATTATCTTGAAAATAAATTATCTTTATTGACTGAAAAGTCTCAGCTACAATCAGAAATAAAGACCTTAAATGAACAAATAACCGAGAAAGAAGGTGCTTTGAATGAAAATACTTCTGTTCTTGAGCAGAAGTATGTGATTAAGTCTCCTGTTACAGGGACTGTCAAGGACATCAATTATATTCGCGGTGAGTACCCAAGTTTGGGTACTCCACTGGCGACTATTACCAAATCACAAACGTCTGAGTTGATTGTTTTAGCGACTGCATCTTCTGGAGATGCTGACAAGTTAATGCCTGGCGATCCTGTGCTTTTTACCCCATCGAATGTGAACAGAAATAGATATGGTGGCATTACAGGCGAAGTTCTCACGATCGATCGAAGGCCTGTGTCGTCCGAATATATCGTTAACTTCACGGGAAATCAGTCAATTGGTGAGGAATTAGCTAAGGATCAGCATTTATATCTGGTTAAGATTCAACTTTCCCGCTCTGAAAACAGCCCAACTGGCTTTGCCTGGTCATCAGGCTCAGGACCGGAGGTCCGGCTAAAGCCTTATCCAAGTCTTCTTGGTAAAACTACTGTTTATTATGATGAAAAATCTCCTATATCTTATGTGCTTCCGTTCCTGAGAGGTTTAATCGGTTTAAGTGATAATGCAAAAGGATCCTAATGAATTTCTTTAAACGCGTAAACAAAAACACCCTTTTAAGAAGGTGCCCATCTGTAACTCAGGTGCAGGAATCTGAATGCGGCCCAGCATCGCTTGGCATGCTCTTAGCTTATCATCAATGTTTTGTTCTTCTGCCACGCCTGAGTGAAGAGTGCAAAGTAACAAGAGATGGTACGCATGTTTTGAAATTACTTGGTGTTGCAAATCAGTATGGTCTCAATCTTGGAGCAAAACCTTATAAATTTCACAGATTGAAAGAGAATTCCAATATCCCGTGCATGGCCTACTGGCAATATAGTCATTGGATTGTAATTGAAGGTTATGATGATTCCGGTATTTATGTCAATGATCCTGGCAACGGAAGGTCCTTTATCAAAGATGAGGATTTTGAAAGAGGTTATTCAAATATTATATTGAAAATCGTTGACTCATCTAAGGTTATAAAACAAGGTTCACCATGGCTTCTTGAAGCGTTGCTTATAAAAGCTGTTAGCCCACTTTATTCAGATTTATTTTTTATAATTGTTTTTTCGACCTTATTCGCGCTTCCATCAATTATCATTGCTTTTTGCACAGGTATATTTGTAGAAAATGTAGTCCAAGACAAATGGTTGGATTGGTATAGACCATTGCTGTCGGTAGTATTCGCAATGTCGCTTTTACAAATTACCAATAAATTCTTCCAGTTATATCTGGAAAGAAGAATTAAATTGAAAGCCCAAAAATTATCAGCTGAATCATTTACAAAAAAACTCTTGAACCAAAAAAGTGATTTTTTTGAACGAAGGAATCCTGGCGAAATCAGCAGTCGTATTACTCAACTCAATGGATTGGTTGGTCTCATAACAAATTCATTCATTGCCGGTTGCACCTCGACGTTCTCTACGGTGATTTACTTGTTCGTTATTTTCCTTGTTAATCCCGTCATAGGGGGGATTTCTGTTCTCATTATTAGTCTTTATTTGATATTTATATATTTTGTCGGTCAATCCCTCCTGGACAAGTCTAAACGTTTATCTGTAAGCAGTGGTTATGCCTATGGATCGACATTGCTTGCTATTGACAATTCTCATAGCGTCAAGTCCATGTCACTTGAGGTGGGCGTTTTAGATACGTGGCTGAACAGTTTCTTTCAGCAATCTATTACAGGTCAGCAAATTACCCTTCGTTCACAAGCCATTGATTCAGTGGCTGATCTGACTGACAACGCGCTGAAACTAGGATTAATTTTGATTGGGAGTTTGTTAGTCATTAATAATTCTATGTCATTGAGTAGTTTAGTCGCAATCGGCATGCTTCTCCAGGCAATGGCACCTGAGGTTAAAAATGTTATTTCATATTTGAAAGAGTTTGCATCAAGTTATGGCGATATAGCCAGGATTTCCGATGCCTTAATAAGTAATACTAAAAAACCTGCTGTTAACTTGTTTGCAAGTTTCGATGATAAAGAAGTTGATATTGTGGAACGGATCAGCAAAACAGTAAAATCAAATAAACCCTGGCAAATCTCGTATCCAAAGGGGGCAAGCTTCACTTATGACATTGATTCTAAATTTGGACTAATACTGCACGAAGATATGGCGATTTCGCAAGCATCTTTATACCATATCTCTAGCATGCCTGGTTCAGGGCGAACAACCTTATTCAAGTTATTGCTCAATGAAAATACATGGAATTATCCAGAAAATGCAAGTCAAAATCTGCAAAATAACCATTTAATTGAATACGCAAAAGTTTGTTATTTTAATGAAAGAGCTTCTTTCTTTCCAGGAAAACTAGTTGACTCCATCACAACCTTTGGATACGATTTAAATAATGAATCTTTCGCAGATGTGTGTGATGAGTTGGGCATTCAAAAATATATTGATAATATCCCGAACAGACTTGAATTTAAAATTGATGCTAATCAAACTAATTTGAGTTTCCGTACTTCCTTGATGATGGATATTGCTAGAGCAATTAGTTCAGGTTGTACATATTTGCTAATCGACTACAGCCTTGATTCCTTAGAAGAAACATTTGCTCATAAACTCAGTCGATTGTGTTTACGTAAGAATATTGGAATAATATTATCCACTCGCAATGATGATTTGATTTTCTCACATTCTATTCCTATAGTGTATGGCAATTTTGATCCCAGCCAATCATCTACTCAGAGTTAAAAATGAGTTTTAGAAAAGATTTTGAAGAAATTGCTTATTCTTCTCTTTTAGGTAATAGACAGAAGCTTTCATTTAAGAGTATTTCTCCTGACGAAAAGTCAGTTATTGCTCAGAAGTTTATATCCTTTCTGTTTTTTGAGGATGCTGATCCTGTTCCTTTAAAGCCACTTCATTGCGATGAAAATAATTGTCATAGTGAATATGCTTCTTTATTTAGAGGACTTGGCCATGTTGTTAAGTCTGTTCCCTTTTCAATTCAGGATCCTCAAATTCTTAATGGTCAAGTTCTAATATTCTTCAGTATCGTTGATGGTTCCCCTTATATTGTTTATGATATAGATGGCCTTAAAAGACGTGGTTTAGATTGTACCAGCGGAAAATATTTTGATCCAGGCGATTTCTCTCCTGAAAATTTAAGTGAAATAGCTTTATTGATTATTCCAGCTCATCTTGGTGACAATGTTTCTATTTCTGAATTATTGACATTTGGATTTAGTCGTTTAGGTCTGAATTTTGTAATATTGGCATTCTGTCTTTTTCTTGCAGCAATTTTTGGTTTAGCATACCCGCTTATATTATCTGCACTTATTCAAACTGTAATTCCTCAAGGGTTAAAACTACAGCTTTGGCAACTGTCTGGTTTGTTCATTTTCTTTACTGTTGCATTTATCATTTCTGAGTTTGCCAGCATTTTTATTTTTATATTTATCGATACTGTCCTAGACGTAAGGCTTCAGGTTGCCACATACAAGAGATTGTTCTCTCTGCCTCTAAGCTTCTTCGCGGGTTATAGAAGCGGCGATTTGATGAGTCGCGCCCAAGCAATTACGCAGATACGTGCCGTTTTGAGTGGTTCGTTTGTGGATACGGTCGTTCATTCATCTACTCTAGTAACCAGTCTCATCGTTTTATTATTATTGGATTGGAAACTCTCCATATTAGTATTGGTAATAACCATTTTCTACTTTGTTGGCACCGGACTTTTTGGTTACTATGAAGCAATTAATAAAGTTAAGTTTTTACGAGTACAGGGTATCAATATTGGATTTCTGTTCAATATCATCAAATCATTTACATCACTCAACTCTGAAAATAGAATAACTAGTCTTCTTGGTCAGTATAATTTTCAATTATTTTCACAACTGAAATATTCTTTCAGAACTGATCTTTTCAAAGCCTTTGCTGATATTTTAGACATCACCTTAAAAAGTCTTGGTCTTTTCCTGCTTTTTTACTTTGGCCATATTATTTTAATCAATTCTAAGCAATCTGATTTTCTTGGAGGCTTTACGGCTGGTAAGTTTGTAGCGTTTATTAGCATTTATTCAGCTTATATTAATTCTATCTATAAATTGACTCGATCAGTCTCTACCAATGCCAGTACTAGCATTTCACTGTGGTCAAGAGCTACCCCTATATTCTCAGGATCGTCGGAGTCTCTTTCAGATAGCTTCAGGCTAAATGAAGAGATTAGAGAGATAAAAATCAACGATGTCTACTTTAAGTTTGATTCACAAAATAATTACTTATTCACTAACTTGAGTTGCAATTTCCGTAGCGGTGATATTGTTGGCATCACAGGAGATATCGGTTCTGGCAAAACTGCATTTATTGATCTTCTTCTAGGTTTCAATACTCCATCTTCAGGTAGTATCGAAATTGATAGCATCAATCTTGCCACATTAAATCATAATTCATATCGATCAAAAATTGGAATCGTAACTCAAAACCGTGAAATTATCCCAGGTTTTTTAAAAGACTTTTTATTGAATGGCGGGCAATTTTCTACCAATGATGTTGACTCTACACTAAAGAAATTAGGAGCTTATGAAGAATATTCTAAATATCCTTTAGGTCTTAACACACCACTTGCATATAATGGATATAATTTTACTTCGTCTTTTAGGGAGAATCTTCTGTTAACAAGAGCGCTAATTCATCCAATTGATATATTTATAGCAGATGATTCACTACTGTCTTCATCAAGTTCCATTCTTAGTGCGATTCAATCGTTTAATGAAGATATGATCATTATTATTTGTACGAACAGGAGTGATCTTATAAGATTGTGCTCGAAAACACTTGTTTTTAAATCTTTGGATTCTGGTGTGACTCAAATTAGTTATTCATCTTGATATTGATTCCAAGTTTTTGATTTGAATTGATGATGTGTATTTCATAGGCTCCTATTGTAGTCATCTTCGTTTGTTCAATCACCTGAAATACCTGATTGAGTGGTGTGTTAGACCAATTATCTCGACTTACTTCGATAGTTCCATTTTGAAAGTTTGTTAGCTCAATTGATAAGCAATTATTTGTGAAACAATGTAATTGACAATAGTTAGAGTGAGACGAGAATTCATTCATAGCTTGCGCTATTCTCCAATTAGACGTTGAATTACTCAGATCTCTCTCATAGAGAATCTTTTCTTCAATACCTAATTCATGGCCTGCTCTGCTGAGGTATAACATTAAAAGTAATTGGTAATTTTCTTGGTTTTTCAAATCTCTAATTGTTGCATAAGCACTTACTAGAGTTGCTATTGCAGTTGCTGGTAATTGCAGATTAATCAAGAGTCTGGATATGTTTAATTGACAGATATATCTTGAGAAGGTATCACTGGTTTGGCTTAATACGTTGAACTCTTCTTGGAGAGCTTTCTTCCAATCTCCGAGGATGGCATAGCAAAAGGCTTTTTGATTAATGATCAAAAAGAATAGCTCATCATTTTTATTTCTTTTTTCATATTCTTCCAACCTTTGAAGATTAATAAGTTGTCCAAATGCATCCAATTCTGACTTGGATTGAATAGTCTTGATATATAGATGCAAACTTTTTGAGTAGTCACTGTGACCAAAATATAATATATATTCCTCAAAGCAAATTTTACCAATTTCGTATTCTTGAGAAGATATAAGTACTTCCATTAGTACTTCACAGAGCTCTGTACACCTTTTTTGGCTGTTGTATGCTTTAAAGTTATATATTAACTCAATCAAAATCTCTGTTACTGTTGATAAATAGCCATCAAGACAATCTTTTGCAGCTGCAAGTCTAATAACTTCCTTGTCGATTGACAAGTCACTTATATTATGATGATTCTTTGTCCCACTTGTTTTTAATTGTTCTACGTTAGTCCTACATATACTTTTGATGTGTTTGCTGAGTGCTAAGAATTCAGTGTCGTTTTTTATGTTGAGGCTTTGGTCTGAAAGTTGTTTTAGCTTTGTTCTGATTTGAGTAATATCAGTCTCTGTGGTATCTAAAAGATGATTTTCCTTTGCAATACGCCAAAGGCGACATTCTTCAACAGATTTATGCAGATACTTGATTTCTGGGCAGCCTATACCTTCGTACTCTAACCATATTTTTTCGTAACTAACCATTTGTTTTTCCAAATCCAATCTCCATCAATGGAGTTAGATTACCGCCGTTTGGAATAATTCCTCTTATCAAATCAGAAGGTCCACATCCAGTACAGCAGCATCCAATTGATAGGCTTCTACATGCCCTATAGAAACTACTCACTGCACAACCAGTGTTGATTAGCATTAATTTATAAGCTATATTTTCATATTTATAACTGAGTTTGGCATAATTTCCAACCATTAAAAGTATGTATTTGGGAGCTGTTTCACTTATCCAGCACTTCTTCACATAATCGGCGATCCTTTGGATGCTAGATTGCTCAGTTTCAATTGATGTTAGATTATTTAAATCTGATTGATACTTTAATAGTGAATAAGTTGTTGCTTCCGGATCTTGGGCAACAATATAAATTTCTAATTCATATATTCCACCTGCGCTTGGATATGGCCTGTATTTTTCTTTTTTATATTTTTCGTCGGTTTCCAGTTGACTATCAACTTTAATGTCCATAAATGCTCTTGAGCATAGCTCTTTCAATTCATGCTTTGTAATTACAATACTTTCTTGACACACTCTTCTCGAAAGAGGATTTATCAAATCAGCATTTTTGTGAAACTTTAATGGTGAGTTACTTGTAATTGTTGGAGGATATGGTGGCTTATCGGGCATGAATCGATAGCTTCCTGTTCTTGGCACATTATCGTTCCATGATCTTGTACGACGATCAAATAATTTATCATGAAAATTCCAGTATTTTTTACTTGATGAGCTTTCGTACTCTCCAAAGACTTTTTCGTTGAGCATATATATATAATTGATGTCCTCAAAGAATTCAGTGCGTGAGATTTTTTCATTTACTCTTACTTTATCTTTGTTTTGTATTGTGCCTATAAAGTTCATGATATGTTGATTTGTATGTCCACTTCTTAAAAGCGTTTTATTGCTAAAACTTTCAATACACCATGATCCCTCATCATGATACATATAAATATTTTTCGTATTTGGGACGATTGACGTTGCTTTCCCAATTAACTTACTTGTTCTTTCCAAACCTTCAATGCACAATAATTGTTCCCCGTTATGCATTGCAGTTACTTGCAAGATCCTATTTGCGAACAATGTGTTGATAACTCCAATCATCTTCGACCGCATAATAATTGGTTGATTATTCAGCCAAACTACTATTTTACTATACTCCCAATTCTCTGAGATGAGATTTAAAAGATCATTTGCTTTTGTGCCCAGGTGTTCCAATGAAAAGCTTTGGAATCCTCTTTTAATTGCCTTCTCTTTTTCCGTGTTTATAATTTCTGGACTTTGGTATCTTGATAATTCTATGTACGTATTATGCATGTCAGAAAAAAAAGCCCATTTTGTTTAACTCCTCTTCTTTTTTTGGAGTGTTCAAATATCCTAGAGTGACAGGTACTTCATATAACCTACCCTCCCCTAGGCGTGGCCAAAAGTGTCGCATGCCAGGTACTAACATTTTGACGACGGGAAAACCGATCGTTTTTGCAGTCATGTTGACACCATATACAGCCATGCCTTTGTTATTAAATTGATTCAAGATATATTCCAACTCTTCTTCAATATATTCAAATTTTTTCTTTTTTAAATTTCTACATGATGTGGATTCATTTTTTCCTCTGAGATGTGGATGGTTTTCTATCGTCTCCGTTCTTAACCATTGGCCAACCAATTTATCAATGCCGCCATTTCCCATTCCGATATTACTTTTCATCGACTCATATCTTTTAATACCAACTAGCATTTGGTACATTTCTGTAATTGCTCTGGAAACTGATACAGAAGCATCATAATGACTTCCGAGGCCCACACAAATAAGTCTACCCTCGTAGGTATGTGAAATGCAGCAGGTAACGGTTATATCAAAATCTGTTGGTAATTCTAATATTTCAAAGGACCTACCCATTGAATTTAGTTTGTTCTTTATTTTGCTCGCATAGGATTGTATATTTTCTGGTATTGTGCATCTATTGATGTTCAATTTATTGTACCACCATATTGCACAAGCATCACGCTCAATTATTTCATATAGAGCCTGTACCATCGCCTCTGCTTTTGAATTGCCTGAAGCCAATCCGTTACTACAACTAACCGCAGTTCCTGGTTGTAAATTATTGGTGTAATTGAATCCGAGCATTGCTGTTGGGATGAATCGACTGTCCTCCGGATGAATAATGTTAATGATTGGTGACCAATGTGTTGGAATGTCATTTTTAAATTGCTTTGGTACTTTATGAATCAATGCATCGGTGTTTGAATTAATTTCTTCTCTTGAGTGATATTGCTTTGGGCTGAAATTTAAGATCACGTTTGGGTTGATGGCTGAATCTCCGAGCTGCTCTGCTGTTGATTCAATCACGATTGGCTTGAATACAGGGAAATTCGCCGAATAACGTTCGATCGCTTCTGCGATGCAGCTCACCTGCGATTGAGTTGTTGTACGACCCTTCCCCGCTGCACTGATCGGAAAACCCGTCGAACGTGCTGTTTCCGAGTTGTTTTTGGTGTTGACGGTAGCTGCGCCCACGACTCTTGCAGCGCTGTACATGAAAATGTCATTATCGATTGCAGTTAGATCAATTTCATCCATAATTCCAGTTGAATTATCCACAAAAGGAGTTATTAATCGTCTTGTTTGAGCTGTGTTCAGCAACCTATGTCCTCCATCTGTTTCAGTCGATAGTTTTTGCAATCTTATCTTTTTTAGACGATCAAAAATGGGAATTTCAAGTGTACTGTTTTCGGGATTTATAACTTCTGACCTCTTTACAACTTCAAAATTTTTTCTATATTCTTTGGACAGCTCTATTTTGCTGTCAATGGTAGAATTAATGATGTGAATTTGTGTTTTTGATAATGATTTTGTGATATTCGAAATTTTGGTTACGCATTTATCATACGGCAATTTCCAGACCTTATTGTAATCTTCTTCCTTAAGCCGTTCATCAAATTCTCGATCTAATATAAACGCAACAGCTATTGCCAGAGATTTTGCAGATGCTCCAGTGATTGGAAATCTGTTTCCTGCAATAAACGGTAATCCATGTCCTATTTCATGGGATGGTCCAGCTTTGATCATGGTTCGTTCATTGATAATATCTATAAAAGTATTTATGGTTTTGTCGTAGATTGGTCCAATTTCAAAATCTTCTTCTGATGATATTACAGGCACACAAATTTCTTCATCTTCTGCACTTAATTCAGTCGACAAAATTTTATTGTCGATCCGTGTTTCAGTTAAGATTAATCTTATTTTTTTCGGTTTTCGATCGTTTGTAAACGGGTAACTAGTACTCATTTCCTTCGAAAGTTCTTCGCCAAGTTTTTCAGTGAACATATAAAGTTCTTCCTTCCTTAGGTCTCTTTTATAATATGGTTCGATTGATATTGTCTTGTTAAAGACTTTGTTTGCGTATTTAATTTCTTTTGTGAATATGCCCGTGGTTGATTTGTTTTTGTATTCATTTATTGTGCAGTCCGAACCTGCGATGTCTTCTTTTCTCGCGATAATATCTTTCTCAAGTAACCAATCCTTTAAGATATGTGCTTGGACTTTGTATGGAAATAGGTTTGTAGTTTGCAAGTCTTCGATTTCAGTTGGTTGTTTTTTAATGATCTCACTTATGAAATCTGCAGATAGATCGTTAAAATTGAATTCCCCCTGTCTGTTCTTAATGCATAGCACTCCATGATTTAGAAGGTATGCGTCACTTCCATTTGTTAAACACAGAGGCATTGCATTTTTACTAATTATTTTTATCTTATATCGCTTCAAACATCTTGGGCTTTTTTTTAAATATTTTTCTATGCCTATAAAAAAAGCCCCTTTGAGGGGCTTTTGCTTTGTGGAGGTTACTTCAGCACGAAGAGCATGAGCTGCAACAGCTTCCACCTGCCTCAACTTGAGCTAGTTGCTCTGGTGTCATGTTTTCCTCAAAGTAATCCTGAAATTGCTTTTCTGTAAAGTTGAAACCATACTGCTTGGCTATTGCGGCGCACTCTGCTGCCGACTTTGCCTTATTCAAGCCGTCATGAATTGCATCCCAGTCAGTGTTTTTATCTGCAGGATGGCCTAGAAAATCTTCAAGATCCTTGACAGTATATGTTGAAGGGTGGTCATTTACATTGGCTGTCGGCATTGACACTGAGAGTAACTACTTACAGTTCATAGCCATCTTTGGTGTGCTTAGCATCAGTTTTTGTGCTTTTCTTTATCATCAGTAGCTCTGTTATGAATCGGTGTGTGCGACTCATTGTATACAAAGTGTTTTAGAGAATCTTCATTAGGTACATAAAGCTCTTTCTCTTATTGTTTACTTCTGTATTTAATCTTCGGATATTGTGTTTTTCAAGGTTTCGTTCATTTGACCGTCTCGCTGAATGTGTCTGATGATGATTTTCTTTGTGCATTCCTTCGCCGCGTAATTTGATTTTGAAATCTCTCCTGTATTTACGAGTTTTTGCTTGCCTGTGCGGCAAATCCTGTGAGATATTAGCTTCATTTCTCTATCGAAGGTAGAAAAATGAATTTCAAATATTAACCATTGCCAGCCGTTCTTTACGGACTCGTTTATGAAATCTGTAGTTCAATTTTTAATTAAATCTCTCCTGCTTTCTTGATTTACAATGCACTACGGTAGTGGGGTGTGCGCATTCCTTTTTGTTTTTTATAATGATACTTCTCCTTGTTTTTACTTTGATCGACTTATACCACTTCAATCTAATCAGGTTTTTTAGGAAGTTTTTATAGCAATAAAAAAAGCCCCTTTAGCGGGGCTTCCATTTCATGGAGCTGACTTCAGCAGGAAGAGCTTGAGCAGCAGCAGCTGCCACCTGCCTCAACCTGAGCAAGTTGCTCAGGTGTCATGTTTTCCTCAAAGTAATCCTGAAATTGTTTTTCTGTGAAGTTGAATCCATACTGCTTTGCTATTGCGGCGCACTCTGCTGCCGACTTTGCCTTATTTAGGCCGTCATGAATTGCATCCCAGTCAGTATTTTTATCTGCTGGGTGTCCTAGAAAATCTCCAATCTCCTTGACAACATATGTTGAGGGGTGGTCATTCGTACTAGCAGCGGGCATTTGATAGGGAGTGTCGCTACCCATTTTTATAGCCATCTTTTGTCGGTTGACCATCAGTTTTTATGGTTTTCTTTATCAACGGGGACTTTGTGCTTTTAATGACGTTGGTTGCTGCCATCAATTATGAACCGACCTCATCCTCTGAGTATCTTAATTAACAGCAACTTCGTTCTTAATTTCAAGCTTGTTCGATAAGTATCGTATTTTGATGTTTTATTTACAATTGAGGCCTTGCTTTTTGCAGATCTCTGTACTTTGAACATACTCTTTTCACCAATCTGTCATTTAATCTTGAGTTTCTTCGATCACATCTAGACCTTTCGCTTGTTTTTTGATGCTTGTTGCTCAGATTTCTGGTCTTGATTCCAGTTCACATATTTTTCAATGCGTTTGATTGCCTCGATGTTTGTCCTATTATTTCGTTGTATCTAAGTATTCTCTCTTTCTTGGTTTCGCTTGTTATTTTTTTTCAATGATTCCGATCCGCTTCCCCATATTCTTAATACTGGAGTCTTACTGTTGGGATTAAATTACGGCGTTTGTATTAATCTCTGCTGAAGAATTGTGATTTCATGGAGTCCTTTCTTGTCATTTTCCTGAAAACAGCTAAATTTACTCTTTCTTTCCCCTTCGTTATGACTGGTATTCATTCTTTGCGTGATCAAGCAATTGCTCGTTTGCATCAAAAAGCCAAAATTCGTTCCTACCTTGTTGCTTATGTTCTTATCTTCTTGATGATGGTTATTATATGGTTTTTTAGTGGTAGAGGTTATTTTTGGCCCGCTTGGGTTGCTTTTGGGCTTTCATTTTCGTTGTTTTCTATGTTAATTAGATTATTAAAGCCTCGCAAGATTACAGAAAGTCAGATTCAGGCGGAAATTTCTCGTTTAAGTGATTGAATAATTGAGTAGCTTGATCCTCGGCTCTCTCGTCGACTGGTGATGTATTCCATTCATTCTATTTTGTTTTTTTGTTTGTATTGATATCTCATGCATCTTTTGCTTGCAACTCACTTGTATTGTTTTATTTGATAATTTTTACTCTTTTGATTCGATTTTGATCTTTTGCCCGTCTTATTGTTGACAGTATTTGTATCATTTTTTGTTGAATGCGTTTGCTGCTCACTTTTCTCTGCTTTTAAAATGATATTTCTTTTGGTTTGTCGAGAATCTCAAGCAGTGCTGCTGCCCTCTGATCCGAGCAGGGACCTCAGGGGGCTGACGCTCAAATGATGCTTGCTCTTTTGACGTAGAGCATGTCTGATGAGTGGCTTAGAAGAAGGCGCGGTGATGCCGAGTGGTCTTTCGCGTGAATCGCTCAAAGAGCGTCAAAGGTATGCGGATTGGTACGAGGAAAAGCCTGCCGATCAACAGCTGCTGATCGATGAGATCGCTCACCAAACTGAGTACATCCTTGGCGAAGATCAGAACAATTCATTCATCAGGATTTTGAGAGACATTGGGATTGAAACTGCGGATCAGTTTGCTGATTCCTTTTGCGTTGAGTATGAAGGAGTTCTCGAATCCGGCGAGTTCGTCGTCGTTGTCTTTGAAGGTAATTCGTACTTTTTCAGGAGGTTATGTAGTCGCTCTCAATGAAAATTGTTCATGGCCTGTAGAGGCTTTTCGATCCTGTGATTTGCAGATCTGCTGGCTCATGGGCAATCCGCCAGTTCTTCGGATTCATTATCGCTGGCCATGAATTCTGCTTGAGACGTCAATCGCTTTATGCCTCCTGATGACGTATGCGCGTCTCAAGGTTAATTCAAGCGAAATTTATTTTGCTTTTTGGTCATGAAAAGCTCTCGACAACAGAGCCTACTGTCGAGGCGAGGATGAAAAATGTGCTGATAGCGATAAAAACTCCAATGAGAACTGTTGGGTTGATCTCGCTGACTGATTCTTCATTCAAAGCTTGTGCGTTGCTCGTGGTGGCTTCGTTTTCCATGGAAATCATTTTTTGCTCTTGTTATTTTATTGAGCAAAAACCTTGCTGATTTGGGAGGCTGCAAATGAATGATGGGATTGTGGTCCTTGTTGAAATCGATGGAGTCAAAAGAAGCATTGGCGATCAATGAATGTCGAATCGCGCAAGGTACTTCATGAATTAATGATAAGCCTGTTGGTCGATCGTGGTGAGAGAGAGCTGCTTTCGAGTCATCGTGACTCCTGGCAGGCCAATTGATTTCTCTGTCAAAGTCGTGCTTTTTGATAGGGATTCAACGGTTGCTTGTTGACGATCAGGGGCCTTGCGTCTCGCTTGAAAAGAACAAGCTATTGCTCAAAGAGCTTCATCCCTTGATCGTAGATATCAGTTGCATACTGGGTCCATTGGCCTTGGCCCCAGTACCTGAAGCAGCTGGTTTCCAGCAGCAGTAGATGCATCAATGCATCTCGGAAGCCTGGCGACTGTGACAAATCTGGCTGCTCAGAGAGTTGCTGATCGAACTGCTGATGAAAGCGGGCGCTGAAGCGCTGCATCGGGCGGAGCACATTGTCGTATCCCTCCACCCAGCTGAGATTGTTGGTCCAAGAAGCACCCTCCATTGAGAAGCCGTCGTTTGCAGCACAGAGTTCTTCGATGCTGGCGGCAACGGTTTCCACTCCCCCCGTTTGACCAGCTTTCTGCCACAAACGATGCTGGTGCACCGCTTGGATGCAGGGAAGGTCACTTGTCTTCAGTCCAAGTTCGTCTAGTTGTTCGAGATATTCCGATCCGTTCAGGGCGCTCGTTGGAGCTTTGCTATCGCGAATTTGGCGATTCGCCTGTCGAAAGGCCTCAGGAAATTCATTCATCATGACTCCGCCGTTTTCTCCGTCTGCGATCTGGCTGACAAGAGCAGGAATCTCAGCGCTTCCCAGTCGTTGACGCCCGAGCCCAAGCGCCTCCTCCGTCGGTTGCATCTGTCCGACCAGTTTGGTGTCGGATCCCTGGGTTTTGATCAGTGCTGTGATGCTGGCCTCATCGCCTGATGTGGAACGGGCGATCAGCCTGTTGGGAACAAAGCGTTGTGGGCCACTGAGTGGTGAACCATCCAGCTGTTCCACGCTGTGCTCCTGCACCAGCAGCCAGCGATACCCCGCTTCAAGCAGACCATTCACCAGAGCAAACAGTGTGTCCGGGTGATTGGGAAGGTGCATTTCAGGCAGTGAGAAACCTCGCACGCGTTGGAGAGCCCGATCGCCGAACAGATCGGCAAACTGGTGTTGCCAGGCGCTGATCTGCAGGACCAGATCAGGAATGGGAGTGGAGGGTGCAACGGCATGGCTCCAAAACGTGCCGAGCCATTCCACGTGCCTGTTCATCTCAACATCACAGGCCAGGTAATGAAGCGCTTCTGTGATGTCGTGCCGCTGCATCTGCGTGACGCCCCAGAGCAGATTTCCGGAGTAATCGAGCATGATCCTTGGATTACAACCCTCTCGGATCAACTCCGGGATCAGATCAGCCATTCGTCTGTAGCAATGAGCGAACGGCTCAGCGTTGTGGTTATCACCTTCGTTTGGATGTTCCAGCATGTACTGGAGATGTGAGATCAGCTCACCATTCGGACCTGCGGGCACCGTGGGTTGATGCATGTGCAGCGCGCAGGCGAAGCCGGACTTCAGATCTTGCAGTCCGCGCTCGCCTGAAGATGGCCAGTTCCGCAGCGACCCCTGCATCAGAGTGCGCAGCTCCTGCTCTCTTCCGCAGATCGCAGGCTGATGTGCGAAAGGGATCGCCATGGAAACTGCTTGCTGAATGTGTGTCGCTGGGCATGAATGAACCCCCGGAATTCAGAGTTGGTGCTGAATTCCGGGGGTTTTCGCCAGCAATTTGCTGGTTGGTTGACCGCACCATCCGGGTGAATGGAACGGCCTAAATCGATCGTTTGTTCATTGGCTTCCTGTCTGAATCTGAACGTGAATCCTGGTTGAATTCGTTGCGAAGGACAGTGAGTGAAGCGAAAGAAAGCAGAAGCGAACAATCCTGCTGTGAGCGCCTGGGGCCAGGTTCCCGTGAGATTGAGCTGATTGGATCGGCCTTGATGATCCGCTCAGTTGCACCTCATGTTGGGTGAGAGAAACGCTGGAACAGGGGCGTACAGCCGAATCGCTTCTCAGATCTGCTCAGGTGGAGTGTCTGCCGTCATGCGGTGCCTCCGATGGGATATCTCCAGTGTTGATGTTCTGTGGGCTGTTCGGCAATCAGTGCAATCACGCATTGTTGTTGGTTGAGAACTGAGCAAGGCTGAATGCATCGTGGCTTCTGCGTGGCTAACGGTTCAGTGGATCCGTTCACTGAGGTCAATCTGATGCTTTCCCGCACAGTGCTGCAACTGTCGGTGGGTGCTCTCTGCGCTCTCCATCCATTGGCTTTGCCTGTTGCCTGGGCTGAGCATCACCACCATCACCACAGCGAGCACGCTGATTTCCATTACCACGCCCGTTATGCAGATGGAGCCTGGTACGGGCATCACGGTCAGTGGTATGGCCATCACCATCACAATCGCTGGAACTGGAACACCTTTGGAGAGTTGGCAGGAGCTGCTGTCATCGGTGGGTTAATCAGCTCCGCTTTTCACTCGAACAATCGAACGATTGCTGTTCCGAACAGTGCTTATCAGTTGAATTACGACAGTATTCGCGTCAATGGATCCACTGTGATGTTCAACGTTGATGGAGCGCCAATGAGTGCCGACTGCACCAGCGGTTATCTCAACGGACATGCCGCCGAAAATCGTGGCCAGGCTCAGTTGGTCAATGCGGTCTGCACCGTTGCTTTCGGGCAGTGAATGGTTTTGCTGCTCACAACCGGTGATGCTTCAGCAGCTCTTTCAATCCTGAATCCAGATCTGCAGCAGGAGTTCACAGGTCAAGAAATGGCAAGCAATCGTGTGAAACCACGACATCAACAGCAGGCTTGAGCGATGGGATTGCTTCACTGTCCGCTCTGCATGGGCCTGGCTGTTCTGTCAGCGCTCCGTTTCTCTGCTCACGCCGTTATGGCCTTTCAGCTTGGGAGGCCTCGGTGGGAACGCTCCTGCGGCACCGATCAACCCATCGGGATGCCCCTGCGCCTGTGATGCAGAGGGCTTGCTGTCACTGTTCCGAAACCACCCAGGCTGTAGCAGCGCGTTGGCGAAAGTAGAGGTCCGTCAGTTCACGGGCTAAGGATTGAAGTTCACGCACATCGGTGGTGGCGTCGATCATCCGCTTGAGCGACTCGGCTTCGAACTGCTGAGAGAGGTTGATCTGCATGGAACAGTCAAATAGTGAAGTGAGCTTAAAAAAATGTGATCTCAGGCTGTGAGCTGGTCGGGCAGGCGGTTTGTGGTCGTTCTCGCGATGCCCCGAGTCAGGCGCCATGATGTAACAAATTCGTTACAAACCTCCGATGACGCTCGGTGAGCTGTTTCTGGAAAGCCTGTCGACGGGCGTGATCACAGAAAATGAGGTGGATTGGCTGGCCTCTCATCAACATGCGTTTTCGCGCGCGGAAGAGGCCGCGGCAGTACGTCTTGGTCGCTTGATGGACGAAGGCGTTGTAAATCTCGGCTGCCGTGTTGCTCCTCAATGGCTGCAGCACCGAGATGTGGTGGAAAACTGGATCGAACCGCTCGGCCGGCGGCGTCATGCGACGCAGGCCTGATCAGGTGCAGCCCGTGTGCATGACAACACGGGCCATGGGATCCTGTCATTTCCAAGCCTTTCAGAGTGATTTTCTCTGCGCCTCTGATCGCCGCACTGACATCAGCTCTGCTCGGCTGGCCTCAGCAGATGCTGCAGCTCTTCCCGACCAGGCACTCTGAGCATCGAGCAGCTGAAGTTCTCTCGCTCAGTTCTGCAGCATCCGCTGGCGATGTTCATGTTGTTCCTGGCACCAGGAAACGATTTGAGCAGGCCCGTCCACTGATTCGAGGACTGCCTGCCAATCAGGCCATGGCCCGTCTTGCTGAGTTTTTTCTTGGCAGTCCCTACCTGGCCATGTCTCTCGATCAATCGGGTGAAGAGCAGTTGCGTCTCGACCTCATGCAATTCGATTGCATGCTGTTTGTTGAACAGCTGCTTGCCATGGTGACGGCCGATTCCTTCGATGGTTTTGTCGACCAAACCCGGCGCCTTCGCTATCGAAGCGGTGAGGTTGGATATTGCAAACGTCATCATTATTTTTACGACTGGGTTCGTTCAGCTCAGGCTCAGGGTTTGCTTGAGCAATCACCGGTCTGGCAAGGGCAGTCCACAAGAATCTTGCCGCTGAATTACATGTCGAGCCATCGCAATCGCTATGCCGCCCTGCGATCGCCTGCTCTCTTTCATTGCATTCGCGAGCGAGAGCAGGGAAGGCTGATTGAACAGCATTACCTGCCGCTTGAGTCGCTCGATTCCGCACTTCCCAGTCTTCAGTCCGGTGACCTTTTTGCTGTGGCAACCAGTGTTGACGGTCTTGATGTGAGCCACACAGGCGTTCTGGTGCGAGAGGGTTCACGCCTTGATGCCATCCATGCAGCTCCCGGGCGGGGCGTGATGCGATCACGATCATTCCAGCGTTACCTTCGCTCGGTTCCTGATGCCATTGGTGCAGTGATCGTGAGACCGATTAAGCAAAAATCATCCTGATCTTTGTTTGAGCCGCTCAGCCTGCAGCCAAGGGATGAGTGCTTTTGATTGATGGAACCGTTGATGGATTGATGTTCCATGTGCAGGTTGTGCTGCATCATTTTTGAGCAATATTTTTATTGTCGCTGTTGTTGATTGTTCAGGGAGCCATGACAGGGTTGATCGTCATTGAACGGGCCAGAGGCTGTGATCAAAGCAGTGGAGTATCCGCGGGCCGTTTCACTGGTTTTTGCCCTTTGCGGCTGTTCGTTCCTGGGTGGCTGCTCCTTGTTCGGCGAGGGTTCCGGCGTCCGGAATGGACCTGATCCTGCATTCGGTGATGTGGCGTTGCCGGATCGCCCTCCTCTCATGCGTCTCGGAGAAAGCCGTGTCGCTGCATCCCCACGGGAGGTGATTGCGCGTTGTGAACAGCGCCTGGGTCGTTCTGCGGAGGATCTTCAGCCCGCTCATCCAAGCAATTTCGGGGAACGCAAAACCAAAGACTCATGGGGACGGGTGTTGCAGGTGACGCCGATGGTGATCGTGCTGCATGAAACAGTCATCAGCGAGTCCCGGGCCCTTGCCCTGTTCCAGACAAATCACCCGGAAGATGATCAACAGGTCAGCTATCACATGCTGATTGGCCGAGATGGTCGGCGAGTCCGAATCGTTCCCGATCAGAAGCGTGCTTACGGCAGCGGCATGTCGGCCTTCGGTGACATCACCCTGCGGGATCGTCCTGGCAGTGTGGGATCAATCAACAACATCGCCCTTCATATCAGTCTCGTCACGCCACCCGATGGTCGCGGAGATGCGCATGGGCATTCCGGCTATACCGATGCGCAATACCAATCGCTCGCAGAACAGGTGTTGCTCTGGCAAGCCAAATTCGGAATCCCGATCACGCGTCTGACCACCCATGCGGCTGTTGATCGCAGTCGCAGTCGCTATGACCCACGCAGTTTCCGCTGGGATCGTTTTGACCCGCACTACAACCATGCCGTGGAGCTCTGCGAGCTCGGCCAATACAACAACAAGCAGGCTGGACCTTGACTGAAGAGAGCCTGGTCTGCGTGCTCTGTTTTGGGATCTTTTAAATTCAGCCCTGCCCTTCCGTTGATGTCATGCCGCTGATCCCCCGTTGGCAATACATGACCGACGACAGCAAGGCACTTGTGAAGCGTGGTGCGGTGAGTCTGCTGGTTGTGTTCGTGGCTGTGGTTGTGCTGCGTTCACTGCTGCCCTGGGTGTTGCTTGGGGTGATCGTTTGGCTGTTCTGGGCCTGGGCGCGTCGTCGCTGAGAGTGATTGCTTGCCGCCTTCCGCTGCTGCAGCCAATCTGTGGTCAGCTGCCTGGAAAGCCATGTCATCCGATCGGGATCAGGCTCTGATGCAAGAGGCGATTCGCCTGATGAGGGACGCCGGAGTTGTGAACAAGACGGGTGGTCCCTTTGGGGCGGTTGTTGCCAAAGATGGCGAAATCGTGGCATCAGCCGGTAACAGTGTGGTTAGGGATTTTGATCCCAGCGCTCATGCTGAGGTGAATGCGATCCGTGCTGCCTGTAAGAAACTAGGCACCTGGGATCTGTCTGGTTGCGTGATGTACACCAGCTGTGAATGCTGTCCGATGTGTTACGCCACGGCCTACTGGGCTGGCATTCGCAAAGTGTTCTATGCCGCTTCCTGGTCGGACTACAGCGATCTTTTTTCCGATGAAGCCATCAACAATGACATGCAGAAACCGAAGGAGCAGCGCGATATCAAGCTTACACAAATTCTCAAGTGCGAGGCTTGCAAGGTGTGGGATGAGTTCCGTGAGATGCCTGACGGGGCACGCTACTGAAGGTTATGGCTTCATCGAATGACTCTGAATTGCTTGACTCGGGTCATTTTGTGTACACCATTCATAGTGTGATTCCACTGGAGCGTAAGGATTCGTTTGAGAGTCTTCAGCGCCGAATGAATGAGAAAGCTCTCAAATTTGAAGGATATCGCGGACAATCCATTTCTTTTCAAGAGACGGAGGATGGTCGGTTCCTGGCGACGACGACTCGTATTGTTTTCGAAGCGCTGGATCAATGTTTGTGCTGGCTGGATAGCCCGGAGCGTCGAACTTTGCTCTATCAGGCTGAGATGTCTATGAATTACCGATACCGAGCAAGCCTCGAGGGTGGTTCCTTTGATCAGTGGATCCAGAAAAAACTGGATCGAAAGATTCCTGTTTGGAAGGTGAATCTATTGGTCTGGCTGGCGCTATATCCATCAGTCATGTTATTAATTGTGGTTGGCAATTCTACGATTGGGACTCTGCCACTGCCCCTCAATATGTTGATCAGCAACTTTATAACGGTTTTGCTGACGGGTCATTTTTTGGTGCCCTGGTTGAGTCGTTTGTATGAGGGCTGGCTGCAGACCCGGTCGATCCGTTTCACTTGGCTGGGTATTGCATCAGTGGTTATCGCTCAACTGTTCTTGTTCCATCTTTTTTCGCGTTTACCAGGAATGCCCTGGGAAATTTCAAGTCTGAAACCGTTCGAAAACGTTCTGAATGTTGTCTTGTGAGTGACTTTATGGAATCTCTGCGTGTCACCAGTTCCTGTGATCAGGGAGATGGTTCATTGCGTTGGGCTCTTGAAATTGCTGCTCAGCAGGAGTTTTCAGAGATTGATATCGATCCTTCGGTTTCCCATATTCATCTGGAACAGTCTCTTCCGGTGATCGCGTCGAATCTCAAGCTGAATGGACATGGTGTCACCATCAGTGGCGTTCATGCCTGCCGCATTTTCCGGATTGATGCTGGACAAATCGAGTTGTCCAATCTGAGCTTGGTCGACGGTTTAGCCCGAGGGGCGAACGGTGATGCCGGCGCCGGCGGTGATGCCGGGATGGGGGGTGCGCTGTTCATCTCTGCCGGCGATGTCAGTCTTCGTGACATTGACTTTGTTGGAAACAGCGCTCTGGGAGGCGAGGGCCAAGCATTGCCTGTTGGGCTGCCAATGCCTTCAGGTTGGAGTGCTGGTTCGCGTCCGCGCTCACCTCAGCCATCCAGTCCTCGTCGTGTTGACCGTGGTGGGGTGTCGTCAGTGTCAGGGCTGGTGGGACGGATGAGGCGTTTCATGCGCTTCGGTTTCCTTCCGGCACGCGTGAATCGTGGATCGGCCAGTGGCATTCACGGGCAGTGTGAATCCGGGTTCGGGGCGATCGTCTTCGCCGGTGGCGGTGGCTTTGGAGGATTTGCCAATGGGGGCAACGGGGGCAATGGAGGCAATGGCTCTTCGGATGGCGGCCATGGCGGCAACGGTGGCCATGGTGGCAACGGTGGGGTCGGAACATTCTGTTCGGATGCTTTCCGTCCGGAAGGGATCGAGGTCGGGTCGATCGCGTTTTCCGGTGGTGGAGGCTTTGGTGGTTTCGGCAATGGGGCGAATGGCGGCAACGGCGGGATGGGCGGTTTTGGTGGCGGTGGCGGTGCCGGCGGCCACGGAGGACTGTTCGGTGAGTCAGGCGATCCAGGTCTGGGAGGTTTCGCAGGAGCTGACGCGACTGATCGCTTGGGTGGGAGCGGGGGCGGCCTGGGTGGCGCCATTTTTCTGAAGTCCGGAAGGTTGCGTCTGGATGGCTGCAGGTTTCGCCTCAATCGGGCCATCGGTGGTTGCGGTGCGCTCAGCGGGCAGGGAAAAGGTGGAGCATTGTTTGTTTTGACCCAGTATTTTGATGACCAAAATGTGAAGCATGTCTCAGAAGTTGAAAGCTCTGAATGTCAATACAGTGATAACTTTGCTTCGTCTTCTGTTGGTCTTCGCTTTGATAATCATCATTGCTGCATGTATGAGGATTGTGGAGTTTTGAGTTGATGGGTGTCATGCCTACCCTTGATGGCTAGTTTTAAATCAGCTTTTTGTGAGCCATGGACAGGGGACGAGCGGGTTTCTTGAAATGGTTTGTGGTACAGGCCTTTTTCTGTATGAATCTGGTCTGTGTGATTGGTTATGCAATCGCAGCAGGAGGGTTTGCCTCCAAGTTGAAACTCACTGAGGCCCAACTTGGTCTGGCCGGTGGTACTTATTTCTTCGCCTACTCCTTTTCCCAGTTGTTTCTGGGGATATTGCTGACGCGTCTTCCTCTGCGTTTGTTGATGGTTTTGACGGCTTTGATTGCCGCTTCCGGGGCCTGGGTGATGGCGATTGCTGATTCCTTCCCTCAGCTTCTTTTGGCAAGACTCCTCTTGGGGATTGGCTTTGGAACTGCCTTTGTGGGTGTTGTAGAGGTGATTTCAGCGGAGTATTCACGCCGCTTCCCATTGATGCTCAACATCAGCCAGAGCTGTGCAAATGGTGCAGGTGCCCTGATCGGTGTCTTCGCTTTTCTCCCGTGGATTAACAACCCCAGTCAGCTGTTTGGTATCAGCACTGTGGTTTTGTTTGTTCTCTCCTTGTTGATGTTCATCCTGCTGTCACGTGGTGCGCAGGATCGAGCGATATCGCCAAAGGTGGTTCTAACCTGGCCCGAGATTGGCCGGAATCTTGTTCTCTGCCTGAAGACGCCAAGGTTCTGGGTGGGAACGTTGTATTTTCTCGGTCTTTTCTCTTGTTTCCTCGCGCTGGAGGATCTTTGGAACATTCGTTTTCAAGTGGATGTCTTTGATGAAAGCGCAGCTCTTGCCGCTTCGATGAATTCCGTGCTGGTGACGGGCCTCACCATTGGGGGTGTGCTGAGTGGTTTCTGGGCTGCCCGCTCGGGCCTGGCCGTTCCATCCCGCGTGTTTTCAATGCTTGCGTTGCTCACCATGATCTGGCTCTTCAGCCTGTCTTTAAACACACCGCTTACATTCCTGGCCTTGTTCATTCTTGGACTCGGGCTTGGCTCTGCTCCCCTTGGATTGTCATTCGTGCGCGAAGCGCTCCCTGAACAGGCTGCATCTGTTGCGGCACCGTTGCTTCTCACCTTCGTCTTTGTGGGTGGAGGTTTCTTGATGTCACTCGTTGGTGCCGACCTCTCCGGCGTGTCGCACCTGTCGTTCCAGGTCTACCAGCAGTCCATGGTCTTCTTCATCGTGCCAGTCGCGATGGCTGCTGCTCTGAGTCTGCTGATCCGCCCCTCCTCCCGCAGCTTCAGCCCAGGAGGCTGATCATCCCCTCCGCATCAGTGGCGTGTGGGTTGGCAACGGCTCCACTCAGTGCAAGGACGCTCGTTGTTCAACCGATGCCGACTCCGTCAGCGTCATGTTTCAGCTCCCGTTTTTGTTCCTTCATGACCGCCATCACACTGCATCCAGGACAGCACGACTATGAGCAAGCCCTGGCGGCTCTCTTCAACGGTGACGCTGCGGCTTGCGATCCGTTGATCATTGTCCAACCACGTCATGAGCAGGATGTGGTGGAGGCCGTGATGCGGGCTCGCAGCAACGGGCTGCCTCTGATGGTGCGAAGCGGTGGTCACAGTCGTTTTTGCGCAGCGGATGGAGCACTGGTGCTCGATCTCTCCGCTCACTTCACGTCCATTGAGCTCGAGGCAGATCAAGTACGTGTTCAGGGAGGCGTTGGCATGGGAGCGTTGCTTCAGGCACTTGCTCCGCACGGACGCATGCTGCCTGTGGGCACCCATGCCACGCCCGGCTTCGGTCTGCTCTTGATGGGCGGGATCGGCCATCTCAGCCGCAGTCTTGGACTCACCCTCGACAGCATCGTGGCATTGCGGGGAGTGCGTGCCGACGGCACGCCGTTTGTGTTGAGGGGGGATGGGCAGGATCCCATCGCCTGGAGGTTGCTGCGTGGAGCCGCACCGTTCCTCGCCGTGATCACGGAGGCCACGCTGCGCACGCACGCACGGCGGCCCCTGGATGTGAAGCGCTCCCTCACTGCTCTTGAGGAGTTTCAGTGCTGTCTTCAGAACGCTGAAGCTCTTCCTCGTGAGATGTCTTGCTCATTCGTGCTGGGTGTTCCACCGGACAGCAATCAGGCTGCTGTGCTGAGTTACGTCGTCCATGCCGTTGACGACAGCGGCGATTCCAATCCCGATGCCGATTGCACGGATGTCTGGCGGGGGCGGGTGATGGGCCTTGAGGAGCTGCCGGATTTCAACATGCCGGCTCGTGACGGATCTCTGCCGGCACAGCCGATGGCCGACACCGATCGGCGGCGTCGGCTTCGCTCCTGGATTCACGCCATCAGCGTGGAGTCCGGGCAGACGGAAACCCTTGCCACCATCCTCACCACGGCCATTCAGCGGGCTCCGAATCCTCTCTGTCGAATCGATCTGCAGCACATCGGTGGTGCGGTGCGCGATCAGCCCATGCAGAGCTCCGCCTACAGGGGGCGAAACGCCGAATGGTCCATTGTGATTTCTGGTCTCTGGCACCCTGACGACAGCTCTGCAGCGGAGGGCGTGAAGCAATGGTCCGATGACCTGTTCGATGCTCTGGCTTCACTTTCCTGCCATCTCTATCTGGTTGAACGTCATCCCGGAACAATCCGCTATCGACGTCAGCTGCAGCTGGCCTATGCGGAGGACCTGGAGCTGCTGCATGCATTGAAGTGTCAGTGGGATCCAGACCAGATCCTGCCGACGCTGAATACGTCAACGCATGGTTAGACGTTCCATCAGGCTTTGAGCGAGTTGGTCGGGCTCTGAGAGCATCACATCATGTCCTGCATCCAGGATGGTGGTGGTGCCTCCCAACCGCTCCGCATAGAGCAGAGTGTTCTCCAGTCCAAGCGCCTGATCCTTTCGGCAGGCGAGATAGTGCCTCGGGCAGGAGATCTCGGACAGATCGAACTGGATTGTTTCCAGGTAGACCCCCAGGGGTTGGGGCGTGAGCTGGGCGTGATATCGAGCGGCCTGACAATCGTCTAAATCGTTGAAAAACGCACTTCGGGTGACCTTTTCACTCAGAGCGAAACTTTGATCAGTTGAAGCCGCCGCAAGCTCGAAGTAACTCGGTCGACGGCTTTCTGGAATTCTGTCGATGGCGCATTCGCCGGGTTTCAGGACGAGTGCTGCAACCATCACCAGCTGAGCAATGGCGATCGGTTCATCCGCCATGGCCTGAGCGATTCCGATTCCTGCGAGTGAATGACCCACCAGAACAGGTGGTTCGGGGCCGCATTGCTTCAACTGATCACGGATCGCCTCGCCGTAAGCCCTCAACGTCACCTGATCTCGAGGCGTTGGATCCTGCCCATGTCCGGGCAGATCGAAACTCACCACTCGGTGCCCCTCACGTTGAAGCGCGTTGGCACAAGCGTCCCAGCACCAGCTTCCGTGAGATCCACCGTGTACAAGCACGAATACAGCCATGGATTTCAAGCGCTGCTCTGAGTCTGATGGGATCTGACTGGAGCAGGCTGGCTGAGCCAGCGATCGATTCCGAATCCGATGCTTCGCTTGGCCCCTCGTCTCGCCTTTCAGTGGCGCATCGCTGGGAGCGGTGTCAGCTCATCCAGATGGATGACACCACTCAGGAAAGGCATCACCCGTCCGGTGATCAGCACCCGTTCCCCCTGCAGCTGGCAATGCAGAGAACCGCTCCGCTTTGAAAGCTGCCGCGCTTGAAGGCTGTTTCGTCCCAGCTGTTCGGCCCAGTAGGGAGCGAGGCTGCAATGCGCTGAACCGGTCACGGGATCTTCGTCGATGCCAAGGCCCGGTGCGAAAAAACGGCTGACGAAGTCAACGTCACTGCCCGGTGCGGTCACGATCAGCCCCCGACCGGGCAGTGAAGCCACCTTTGCCTGGTCGGGGGTGAGGCTCTGAACCGTGGCTTCGTCTGCGACCACTGCGATCAGGTCCACCCCCTGAAGGCAGGCCACGGGGTTCAGGTTGAGAGCCTTGTTCAGTGCTTCGGGAGCATCGCAGGGTCTGGCTCTCTGCACCGGAAAGTCAAGGGTGAGTCGTTCACCCTTGCGCCGAACCAGCAGATCACCGCTCCTGGATTCAAATGTGATCTGTTCGTGCGCATCGTCCTGTTGAAACACCACATGGGCGGCGGCGAGGGTGGCATGTCCGCAGAGATCCACTTCGCAGCGCGGTGTGAACCAGCGCAGGCTGTAGCAACCATCGGCTCCCACCACAAAGGCGGTCTCCGAGAGATTGTTTTCCGCTGCGATCGATTGCAGCAGGGAATCGGGCAGCCAGGCATCCAAGCTGCAGACGGCGGCAGGATTGCCCTGAAATGGCGCCTCCGCAAAGGCGGCCACCTGTTGGATCGGAATCTGCCATGTCATGACACGTTCAGCGTGATCCGCTGTGGCTTTGACCATCGTCAGAGGCGCGCAGTCTCTCGACCTGCGAGAAGAGGAGCCAGGCCAGGCCCGCGAGAACCCCGGCCGTCCAGTGGTTGCGCAGCAGTTCCACGATCGCAACGGTGCTTGCGGCAATCCGCAGGCCTCGCAGCAGTGCGTCCTGAAGCAATGGCTTTTCAGGCGTTTGCTTGTCCATCGTCGGCGTGGCTGCAGTGAGATTTTGCAGGCATCGACCCCATGCTGAATCAGGCTGAGACGGCGGTGCCGCAGGAATGCCTCTCACCACCCAAGCCGCTGGTTGACTGTTCAGCGGCGCGCTGATCCACAGCCGGGCGACACAATCTGTTACAAATGGCGAAGTCATGATTCATTCCCATGGACAACGCAAAATTTGGCTTCTCCGCCTTCGCTGAGCAGTGGAACGGCCGTCTGGCGATGATGGGTTTCGTGATCGGTCTCGGAACTGAGCTCCTGACTGGTCAGGGAATCCTTTCCCAGGTTGGCCTCGGTTGAAATCGCTTCAGGAGCCTGATGTTTGGGCGCCGGAAGATCGTGTTGGTTATGTCCAGCTGATTCTCTTCGGTGCATTCATCGCAACTCTTGGAGTCGGTGCCAACATCGTTGTGAAATACCTCTGGTCATCGCTGGACGCTCTCAGCAATTATTTCTGATCAGACTCATTCGGCAGATTCCAATCCTGTCACGACAAAACCTCCGCCCCTGGTGGAGGTTTTTTGATGGCAATTGCCGTTTTTTACCAGGGCAGCACTGTGCCGTTGGCGTGCCAAAAGCTGCCGCTGTTTTCGAGGCTCAGTTCGTCAATCCGAGCAATCAGTCCTTGCACAGAGTCCGCCGGGTTGATGCCGCTGGGGTTGAACTTCACCATGCGAGTTTTAACCAGGCCAGGATGAAGAATCGCCACGGCAATGCCTTGGCTCTGCAGGTCGACCGCGAGCGATTTTCCAGCAATGTTCAGCGCCACTTTCGACATCCTGTAGCCGTAGGAGCCTCCAGAGCTGTTGTCTTCGATGGAGCCCATGCGGCTTGTCATCAAAACAAGTTTTGATCCTTCTGGCATCAAAGGAATCAGAGCTCTGGCGAGCAACAGAGGGGCCAGAGCATTGACTTCGAATTGCTGGCGGATGCCATCCGGGTCTAAGTCGCTCAGCCCCATCGACTGAAGAATTCCCGCATTGAGAATCACGGTGTCGAGCTGTTGGCCCGCAAGTCCGTTCACCAGTGCGGCGATGGAGTCTGGGCTTGTGAGTTCGATCCCAGATTCCACACGCACGCCAAGGGCGTTCAGTTCATCGCTCGACTGACGGCAGACTGCGATCACCTGGTCGCCACGGCTGTGAAGCTGTTGGCAATAGGCAAGACCGATGCCTCGGTTGGCACCGGTCACGAGATAAGTCGCCATTGGCCCCATCGTTGCTGAGCACCATCCTGCCGTCAGCCCGTAGTCTCGTGGCATTCGCTGATTCGGTCGCTGTCGCGCGGTTGTCATGGGCTTTGATCCGCGCCAATGGTCGTCGTCGTCGTCAACCCGAGACGACCGAAACCGGCCGAACCAGGGTGAACGCGTCACCAGCAACGTGGAGGCTTTGCTGCGCGAGAACGATGCCCTGCGAAGGGAGGTGCAGCGCTTGCATCAGCAGCTCGATCGGTTGCGTCGTCAACAGTGGCAGCGACCTCAGCACCAGGCGGATGCTGGGCATCGGCAGCAGCCATCGCCCCATGTGAGTGCCGAGCAGGTTCAGCGCTGGGGAGATTCTCTGGCCACGCAGCCGGGTTGGAGTGTGCTGCGCCAGCACAGCCTTGAACGGCTGATCGACCAGCTCAATCGCAGCAGTTTCCACTCCCAGCTCAACCTCTGTCAGAGGCTTGATCGTGTGGTTCAGGGGCTTGGCACGGATCTCTTCGCGGCTGTGGGGAGCAAGTCCACCAAAAAAAACTCTGCGGTGCTTGCTGCGTTTGCGCTGTATGGAGTTCGGGCCAGTGAATGGCTTGATGAGGATCCGCGCCGGGTCGTGGCGGAACTGCGTCAACGGCATGGGCACGGCCAAGGTCATCGACGGGCAACGGACCGTGAGTCGGCAGGGCATGACCATGCAGGGTCATGCCTTCGACACAGCGAAGCGTTGTCGATTTTGGGTTTACAGGCGGATGCTTCCAAGGAGGCGATCAAGCAGGCCTTCCGGAAGCTGGTCAAGCAACATCACCCTGACCTTGGTGGATCGGCGGATGCTTTCCGCAGAGTCAATGACGCTTACCAGTTGCTGATGGCCTGAAGGCAGAGACCGAATGGATGACAGCTCTTCGTTCATCCAGTCGGCAGCATTCCTTTCGATTGATCTCGATGCACGGCCCGCCCTGGAAAAAGGCGGGCTTTTTTTCACTGGCTAGACGAGGAGTTCCTCGGCCTCAGCCTGGATTTTGCAATCGCTCCTCGGATAGGCAACACAGAGCAGGCTGAAGCCTTCCTCCATCTGTTCGTCATCGAGAAAGCTCTGATCGCTTTGATCGAGCGTTCCTTCCGAGACTTTGCCTGCACAGGTTGAGCAAGCGCCTGCTTTGCAGGAGTAGGGCAGATCAACACCTGCTTCTTCAGCCGCATCGAGGATGTATTGGTCGTCATCACAGGAAAAGGCTTGCTCGCCTGCATTGGTGACCATCGTGACGGTGTAAGTGGCCATTGGATACTGATGGACTGCTTAAAGTTTCTGCCTGCTCAGCTTCTTGATCAACAAAGATCTGGATTTGTTTTGGGATCATGCGCGCAGTTCTGAGCAACAACCATCCTGTTTTTGTATCAGATGCAACGAAATTTCTGGCGGGAATGGTTCGGTAAAATACATCCGAGACTTGCATTTTAACTTCGGTAAAGCAATGCTTTTCTGCTTGTTTGATCGACTTACTTTGATTGAAAGATAGGTTTTTTTATGACTCGTCAATCTGCTTCTAGTCTACGCAAACTCAGCGGACACCTTGTGCATCTTGCCTTGGAGGTAGAAGCCAAGCTCAACAATGCTCGCAGTCATCATTCTCTGGAAAAGATCATCAGCCATTCTGGTCAGTCAAAAGACGCAGCGAAGTGAAAAGAAGCTTTTCGCTGCCCAGGAGCCATGGCACCACAAGGTTCTGCATGGGCTAAGCCCATTCACCAGAAGCTCACCAGAACCTCTCGGGATCTGCACCAGAGCTGTGCAGTGGGGTTCACCAATCGGTCTGTGACCTTGAAGGAGTCGAGGGGGGACACCCCCAAAAAAACATTCACTCCTCCAAGCCATGACTCCTTTTCGCTATGCCAACAAGGTGACCACAGCTGTTGTTTGCGCTGGTCTTATTGGAGCTACAGCTTGTGCTTTGGCCCCAGCTGCTGAAGCGAGAAGCTATCAAAACAAAATTCGACATGAGCTGAAGTTGAAGCAGCTACGCAGGGAAATCCGCCGTGACACTCGTCGTTACCGGCAGGCTCGGCGTGCCTATCAACGTGAGGTCAATCGCTATCCACGTGTGATTCCTGTTGATGGGCTCAGGTATGGAAATGCCTATGGAGCACCCGCAGGTTTTGGAGTTCAGTTGCGCTTCTGAAGCATTGTCGGAACCATCCAGGCACTCAGGCTGGGAACGCGTGTTCCTGAAAGTTCATCACCCATCGACCCCCGTTGATTGCGGGCCTGTTCATCGCTGCTTCGGCAGTGGGCAGGGCATCAATGGCAAGCAATCTCCTGATGGGTTGAGCCATTCCTCGAACTCACTGCGGACTGCATCGGCATCGAACCGACGGTCAGTGCTGTGGAGCACCCTGCAGCGCTGTCGGCTGTAATCCACCGCCTCTCCAATCAGTGCAATCGCCTGTTCTCTGGTCATGGGATGAGAGCTGTTGCATGCATGGTTGACGTCCGGCTCTGGTTTGGCCGTGGCAATCGCGACAGTCTGTGAGTTCTGGCCTCCTCTTTCGCTGCCTAGAATGACCGGGAAACGTGCTGTGCCATGAACCCCAAGCAGGTGGGAGCCCTTCGACGGGCTGTGATCTATTTCCTTGTGGGATATGGCGGACTGGCTGTGATTAATAACAGTGGTCTCGCTCCTGAGAGGATGTGGCTGGCTTATACCCCCTTGTTTGTAGGGGTTTATTTCTTCGCTCGCTGGGCGGACGCCAAGATCGCTGCGTCAGGCCAGACGAAGAACGATTGACTGGATGTTGAGTGTTGTTCAGCTGTTCAAGCTGAAGCGCACAATCATGTCGTCGTAGTCGTGATCACCGCCTCCGAAGATGTCTTCAACGCCCCAGCCGTTGGCGCCGAATGCGGTGTAGTGCGCAAGGCCGTCGGCATTGGCTGCGGCAAAGGCAAAGTAGCGCTCTCCGCTGGCTTTGTTGGTGATCAGCGGTGCGTACATTGCGCCGCCTTCGAGAGTGACGCTGAAGGAAGCGATCGAGGCGTTGTTCAGCTGCAGCACGTTGTCGCTGATCAGTTCAGCGCGCCTCATTGCTGCAGCGGCATATTCTGCCTCTCCTGGTTTGAGCATCAAACCGCTGAGCGGATCTTCCACGCTGCCCTCGCGGTCGGCCACGGCGTACCACTGCAGGCTGGAGTCTTTTTCAGCCGATCGACTGAATGACCCTGAGACGTTGACACCGTTGATTGCATCGACGTCCCTGATGTCGATCAGATCGATGGCAGATCCTTCGCTGTCGTTCCCGGGAAGATTGGTGGCTTCTAAGGATGAAGCCGCAAAACTGCTGAAAAAACGTCGACCCAGAGGATCGATGTAGGCCAGGATTGTCTGCCCTGTGCTTGTGTCTTCGACAGCGGTTCCCAGCAGATCACCCACAGGCAGAAGATTCCAGGGATTCCGCAGCACGGCTCCGTCGCTTTCCACGTAGGTGACCTGTCTGGCCCCATCGAGATCGAAGCTGATCGGGATGCTGTGGTCCTGGCTGGCGACGGTGAACGGTCCAGGAGCTGCGCCGGCAGCAACGGGATTGTTTCCAGGCCCGCCAGGGTTGTACACCGAGCTGTATCCAGCCTCCGATGGCATGCGAACTTCGCTGAGAGCTCTGATGGCGTTCAGATCACCCTTGAGGATCACGTCGTAATAGTTGTCATGGTCCTCGACATAGGCCGCGTTGATCCTGGTGCCTGCCGGTGCCAGATCGGCGAGCCCGACCACGGTGACCGTGCCCTGGTTGCCGATCGTGTAGGCCACCCCAGGCTCGGAGATGACCACGCTGTTGCCGTTCCGGGTGGTTGCCTTGAGCTGGAAGTAGGTGCCGAACTGATCCGGCATCAGGCTTTGGATGCCATCGGGTGAAAAACCAGCACTGGTGTACAGCCGTAACCGGTACTGAGCCTGGTCGCCGTACAGGTCCGAGCCACTGTTGTTCTCCGACACTGAGCCGACACCGATGGGACCTCCCTCTCCCAAGGTGCTGTAGAGGTTGAGTTTGGCGGAAACCAGTTTTGGACCATTCCCTTCTTCATAGGGGTTTTGGCTGCTGATCGACAGGCCGACGGCGTCCACCGGTCCGTGCTGCTCAAGCAGCTGCAGCGGCGTGCCGTCATTGACGATCGCCACGGAGGTCGGGTACAGGGCCCCTGGATTGCCCGGTGTGATGCGATTGCCGAAACCGCCCATGATCACAACGGTCTGACGCTCGTTGTGTTCAAGATTCGGCAGTAGGCCTGCTACCTGTGGGGTCACCTTGGTGCCATCACTCAGCGTCACCTCAAAGTCACTGCCGCCGGCATCCAGCGATGAGGGCAGCACGGGAACACTGAACACCAGGGGCATGGTGTCAGCCAGTCGCAGGTCAGTGCCATAGGTGCCGCTGGCCCCCAACAGACCTGAGGCCGATGTGAGCGCTCGCAGGGATGGGCTCAAAGCCGGATCAATGCTCTCCTAGGCCACATTGAATTCAGCAGCGACACGCTTCCCGTTGGCACTCATCAGGCCAGGGACGCCAAGGTATCCATCGAAGCCGTAGTTTCCTGTCAGAAATTTCGCCTCATCCGCAAACAGATCAGCGCCGTAGACGATCGGTGTGAGCAGGCTCGAAGCGAGAGTCGATGGATTGGCAAGGTCGGCGTTGATGGTGTCAAGCAGTGGCTGGGCCCACTCGCTGTAAACAATCGCCATGGGTGAAGCGTGCTTTCGATCCAAATTTAAAGAGATTCTTGGATCGTTCTGAACACAACAACACCCCCGAAGCTTTCGCTCCGGAGGTGAAGTTGGTTGATCAATATTGACAATCGGCGATCAACCGAGGCCCAGCACGCCAAAGCTGATTTGGCTGAGAATGCCGTGGCCTGTCAGTGCTTCGGTCAGAACACCGACAACGAAGCCGAGCATGGCCACGCGACCGTTCAGCAGTTCTGCGCGCACCATGCGCTCGCCTTTGATCTGGCTGGCGGCAGCATCCTGATACCACTGGTCTTGGGCGGAGGTGGAGGAGCTCATGAACTCTTTGCGTATGAAGCAACGTTAAGGCTTTTTGTAACGGAATGCAAAGCACTGCTGGGGCTGGCGTGCGCCGCCAGCCGTAGGGATCAGCTGCAGCGCAATGTTTGGCCCCCTCATTCCTGCAGCGGTGATTGTCTGCCGATCAGCTTGTTTCACTCTGAATGGTTGATCATCTGCGACTTGGGATGAACCAATCCCGACATTTTTCCGTTGCTTCTTGGAATGTTGGATTCAGGCGCACATCTTGATGACAGATTCATCGAGATGTTGTGTTTCAGATCGAAGAGCTGACCGAGGCAGGCTGGCATCAAACCGATTTACATCAAACGCGAGACCATGCGATGTGGCATGCGAGATCCAAAAGTGATGCCGATGGCCACACTTATCGGGTGATCAGCAGGGAATCGGGGCTGGTTTGTCTGATGACCCGCAATGGCAGTGAATGCTGGGAGCTCGACTGATTTGTCGAAACTGAAACGGCTGTTTCAGTCCCAGAGTTCCGGCTCACAGAGGGGCTGCAGGTATCCGCTGTTGTCGTAGCGCCGCACGATCTGATGGATCTGTCCCTCGGGATTGATCCAGCGCAGTCCGCAGACCGTGTTGTCGCCCATCTGACGGTCTCTCGTATCGAGTAACAGCTCAACATTCGGCTCCGGCTCCCAGATCACCCAGTTGCCGCTGGCCCTGGTCGTGCACTGCAACGGCTGTGATGGTGTGCTGGGTTCGCTGCCAGCTTTGCTCTCCACGATGTAGACCACCTGATCCAGGCCATGGAATCCGTGGCGTGCCACGACCCGCCTCCGTTCGTCGCCATGGACGATGCTCAGCTCTCCCACCCAGGCGAGGGGAGTGATCGCACTCGGGCCGAGAGACCACCCGCCGCTGGCATTCACCTGCATGGTGAAGGGCACGCTTTCGAAGTTCATCGATTTCTGCTCTCCTGAGGCGAGGTACGTGAGGCAGTTTTCGATCACGCCATCGCGCTCCTGCACCTGCAGTGATGTCGGGAAGCGGTCTTGCTCGCTGCCGCCGCTGTCCAGGCGAATGAAGCAACCCTTCCAGTGTCCGCTGTTGTGCTGCAGCAAAGCAGCGCGGGGGTCTTGCATGGCCTCAAGTGGGTTGATCGACCACCAATCGTGGCGGTCTCAAGCGACGGCTGTGACCAGGTTCAGTACACGAAGGGAGGCAGATGGCTGTCTCCCTGGAGCAGGCATTCACAGCGAAGGTCGGCACCCATGGAGCGAATCTCATCGACTGAGCCCACCCCGGTCAGGCGCATCCCTCGTTCAAGCCCTTCGCGCAGAATTTCAAAGCTGCGGGTGAGGCCAGCCTCTCCGCCCGCTCCAAGACCAGCGACCATGGCCCGACCGATGCCCACTGCCTGAATGCCATGGCTCAGAGCAATGAGGATGTCGGTGCCGCAGCGGATCCCTCCATCCATCAGAAACGTGAGCCTGGAGCCACTCAGCTTGGGCATTTCGCTCTGAACCATATGCAGGGTTGGGGGGACCCGGTCCATTTGCCGGCCACCGTGATTGGACCAGACCACGGCATCGGCTCCAACGTCTTCCGCACGCTTGGCGTCGTCGGCGCAGTGCACGCCTTTGATGATGATCGGACGATCCCTGCCCCAGGCTTCGCGAATCCACTCAAAATCAGCCCAGGTCACGGCGGATGAGGCGAGCTGAGAACCGATGTCGGTGAAAGGCATCGGTTCGCCCTTGTCATCGATGATGTTCACGAAGCGCATGACCCCTTCATCTCCGAGCAGGTCCGTGAGCCAGGGCAGCCGTGTGGACATCTGAGGCGCCAGCTGCAGCCGACGCAGCATCCATTGCAGTCGCTCATTACCGCTGAGCCCTTCCCAGGGATGCAACGCCTGCAGTGGTTTCATCCGTTCATGGACACGCCGTTGACCGGAAACCCCCGTGTCGATGGTGAGAAACAAGGCGGTGAAACCCGCCTGCTTGGCGCGGTTGATCGCACGCAGGGCAGTGTCCCGCCCACCGCAGAGATACAGCTGAAACCAGCACTGCTTTGAGGACGCTGCCGCCACTTCCTCCATGCGGGTTCCGGAGAGGGTCGAAAGACCCATCACGGTGCCGAAATTGCCGGCGACGCGGGCAGCGACCGCCTCACCTTTTGGATAAATGGTGCGCAGGCTTCCAACGGGAGAGATGTACCAGGGAACCGCCAACTCATGGCCGAGAACGGTTGTGCTGGTGTCGAGGGTCTCGAAACGTGTGGCGCCGCGGACGTTGAGAACCGTCTGTTGAAAGGCCTTCACATTGCCTTTGAGGGTGATCTCCTCATCGGCGCCACCCACGAAGTATTCAGAAACGATGGGAGGCACGCGTTTGCGCATCTGCCTCCAGAGGTCTTCCGTGCACAGCGCATCCCGCAATTCAGAGCTGACTGTCATGACGTTGATGCGTTGGCCCCAGCTGTCGTTTCGATCAGCGAAGAGTACAAGCGTTGTTGCATCCAGATCGAAGCATTTGCAAACTCGTTTGGAATCCTTATCGACTGCTAATTCATGCGGAAGGCCGCCTCTTCCAGATGGAAGAGACGGCCTAACTCGCTCGTTCGCGCATGGTTTCACTCCATCACGTCGGGATGAAAGGAGGAGTGCGAAGCAACTGGCTGAGGCGTCCCTGGGGCCATGACGTCCAGGGGTGGGGCTGATGTGGCTCCGGGGCACCTGTGGCGATGCAATGGAGTGTCGATCGACGTGGCGCACCTGATGTCTGCCTGTCGAAGGACCAGCCTCACGGATGGGTGGAAACTGTTGGAGCAGGGGGCCGGAAAGTCAGAAGGCTTCTGCGATCTGGTTGGGTGGAGTGTCGGCTGTCATCAGCGCCTCCGATCTCGATGAACACAGTTTTGGTGTCGGTCGCTACAAAAGCAATGAGCATGAAGGCGCATTGCCTGAGTGAGGTGCATCCCCTGAAAGTGGAAATGGCGTGCCTGGTTCAGAAATGAGACGACCGGGTGTTCGATCCGTGTTCAACGCCGCAGCCCTGGGAGCAACGCTTCTGCTCGTTTCCTGTGCGGGTGGAGAGGCACTGAAGCGTTTTGAGTTCAATCCCGACGCGATGGGTGCGCAGGTGGCGACTGTGGATGTGCGTGCCGGTGGGGAGCTGAGTTTCTGGAACAGTCTTGATCTGAGTTATCCGCAAGGCAGTTCTGTGGCATTCAAAATCTCCATCCAGCCGCAGGATGCGTCCTCTGCCACAGAGGTGATCTGTGATGCGCTCGACCCGTCGATGACGATGATGTCGTCGAAGACCCAGTTTCAGGATCGCGTCGATCAAGCCTGGAAAGTGGCTCGAATGCGGTGTGGATACGGTCCAGTCGCCGGCAATCAACGGCTGCAGATCACCGTGTTGCCTGTTCTTTCCGGACCCGTTGAGATCAGGCGACTGGTGCTCGAGCTCAAGCGCTGAGTTTTACGCTCCGGGCCAACGAAACAGCCTCTGCGGCTCAGGATGCATGGCTTTGCAACTTCACTCGGCTGAGTTCCTGCATGACGACGGACTCACCTATTGCATCAGGCGTGATTCGCTGGATCAGGACTTCACGATCTATGAGAAACAGGATGGCGAGTGGGTGGATTGTGGGCTTGATCAAGCGGTAAAAGATCTCAATTTCGCTGAGTTCAAGCGGCTTGGACTGTTGATCAAAACGATCATGGACGCCGATCGGTGGGTGGCCTGACGGTTGATCAGCGGAGCTGTTTGTGTTGCCGCTGTGTGGACAGCCGACCCTGCCTTGACGGTTTTCCCCCTGTGAAGATTCAGGTTGCCGTAGCACTCTGACTGGGGTTGAGACATTCATGAGAGCACCCACTCCCGAGGTGGAAACCTCGGGACTTTTTTTGTGAAGGGATGGTGTGTTTCAGGCGGATGCAGAAGACGATGGCGTTCTGTTGCTGCACAGGCCCTTGTTGGAACCGGAGCCAATCACGCCGCTCACGGCTCTCAGGATCGATGGCTGCGGCCGGCTCACCTACATGGGCCAAGACGGCGTTCGGCGGGTGATTGTTGGGCACCCTGATCTGCTGCACAGACTGACGCAGGATCAGCAGATCAGCGATGAGCAGATCAGCGATGAGCAGATCAGCGATGAACAGTGATGCAGAAAAGAGTGTTTTGATCGCATTGATCTTCATTGATCAATTGCATCCATCTCCTGGGTCTTGACGACAACGTTTAAGTAGGAAAGCGATTCACCCTTCCATGATTAAGGGCGTTTTTGGATTTCTCAAATCATTGTTTTTGGGAGAACCCGATTCACAAGCTTCCATTCCAGCTTCCACTGATGATTCTCAATCGTTGAAGCAGCGAACCCTTCAGGCGGTTGCTTCTGATCAGCATGATCCGATTCTCAGGGGTCCACGCGGGGGGCTTTATCGCCTGGATGCCAACGGCAGGAAGGTCTATCTCAGACAGAGTTCCGCAACGACCGGTAAGCCACGCCGAGCCAGGCGCCGCCGTCACTGTTCCTCCAAAGCGTCCTGAGCGTTTGTTCCGCTGTTCATGAGCGGGCTTCCACGCTCACCAGCAGTCCATCGCGTGGCGTGGGGCTGGGGATCTGTTTCAACGAGAGGTCCTGATCGGGGACCAACCGCAGACGCAGCCTCTGCATCAGCCCCACCGTCATCAGCCTGATCTCCAGTTCTGCTAAGGCCTTGCCGAGGCAGACCCGTTCCCCGCCTCCGAAGGGCAGCAATGTCTGATCAAACGTTCCATCCAGATGGCGCTGCGGCCTGAATGCGGCGATGTCGCTGCCTTGCTCTGTGTCAGGTGAACCCAGGACCACCTGAATGACTCGATCCCGGGGAACCTCCACATCGGCCAACCGCACCGGCTGGAGATTGCGGCGGAAGAACCCACCCACGGGTGGCGTGAGTCGCATCACCTCCAGAACCGTTGCATCGAGTCGGGGTGATCGATGCGAGGCCTCGAAAGGCCAGGGCGACGCCAGAACTTCCGGCAGCAGCCATTGCTCCACCTCCGGGTTGAGCAGCAGGGCCCGGAACAGGCAGCTCAGTGATGATGCCGTTGTCTCATAACCAGCGAACAACAGCAGTAATAACTGCTCCACCAGGTCGTCGTCATCCAGTGGCATGTCGACTTCATCGAGCCCGCCGCTGAGCAGATCCAGACCGCCCTGGTTGGCATTGCTCGACTGCAGCACTGTTTTCAGGCGGGCCAGCAACCGCTCCCGTGCCGCCAGTGCCCGGGCAAAGGGAGTCCCCGGTATCGCCAGTGGAATGGAGAACAGGGCCTGGGTCCAGATTTCGAAATCAGCGAACAGAGCATCGCGATCGCTGGCGTTCAGCCCCAGCACGGTGGTGGCGATCACGGCGAAGGCGAAGCGTCGCATCCTTGCTGCCAGAGGCTGGGGTGCATCGCCCTGCTGTAGCTCCAAAATCAGCTCCTCGATCAGAGCCTGGATCGATGGGGTGTAGCGGCAGAGTGCGCCGCTGGAGAACAGCTGACCCACCACGCGGCGGCGGGCTTTGTGTGCAGGGCCGCTGCGGTTGGCCAGCGACCGGCTGCCAAGCAGTTGCCGCACGCTGTCTGGCCACCAGCCTTCGAGGGCTGCTCCCTGCTTGAGCAGATCGGAAATCGCCCGATCACCCTTGATGAACACGATCCGCTGCGCCAGCAGGCGGGTCTCAAAGACATCGCCATGGGTGGCAAAGCGTTTGCTGGCGAAGCCGGGGTCACTGAAGAATTCGAGTGTCTCCTTGAGGCCCGTGACCGCCCCGGTGTTCGGACATGTCGCGATGCTCATGGAGACGGATCTGCTGAGTTGCGAACCTATCGGCCCCTGTCAGGGTTGGGGGTCAGCTTGTGGTGTTGATGGCCGCCTGAAGACGCGCGAACTGAGAATCAGGGCGATCAGGAATCCCAGGAACTGCACCATCACCACCGAGGGGCCTGAGGGAAGGTTGGTGAGTCCGGATGCCAGTAACCCCAGCAATGCACAGGTTCCTCCCAGGATCGAGGAGACGAAGACGTAGAGCGGAAAACGACGACAGAGCAGCCGTCCGGCACAGGCAGGGATCACCACAAAGGCACTGATCAGAAGCACGCCGACGGCTTTGATCGACACCGCCACCACAACGGCCAGCAGCACAATGAAGGCCAGCCGATGCCATCGGGTCTGGACACCAACAGCACCGGCAAGATCCTGATTCAGGGTGAGCAGCACCTGAGCACGCAGGCTCAGACTCAGATAGATCAGTGCAGCGGCCAGCAGCATGCCGATCACGACCAGATCCAGACTGCTGACTCCAAGAATGTCGCCAAACAGCAGCTGCCGAATGCCGCCGCGATAGCTCTCCACCAGGCTGAGGAACAGAATCGCAGCCGCCAGCGACGTTGAATAGACAATGTTCAGCAGTGCATCCGTGGGGAGAGAGCTGCGCTCCACCAGTTGATTCACCAGGATGGCGAACACCACGGCAAAGGGGATCAGCACCAGTGTGGGATTCACGCCGATCAGGATCCCCACCGTGATGCCCAGCAAGGCGGAATGACCGAGGGCATCGCTGAAAAAGGACAGTTCCCTGAGCACGGCAACACTGCCGAGCAGACCACCTAGCGCCCCTGTGAGCAGTCCGCCAATCAGCGCGCGCTGCATGAAGGGTTCGGCGAGAACGAGCGCCAGCGACTGCGTGTCAACCATGACACTGGTGCCTGTACGGAACCATGTTGGGCCCATACAGATCAATGAGACGTTCTGGAGTGAGTGTGTGATCGGGTGAACCACTGCAGCAGAGGCGGCGATTCAGACCGAGCACCTGGTCGCTGCTGCGGCGCACCATGTCGAGATCGTGTGAGACGTGCAGAACGGTCCATCCCTCCTGACGCCTCAACTCCAGCAGCAACTGCTGGAAGCGTTCGTTGGATGGCACATCCAGACCGGCCTGTGCTTCATCGAGCACCAGCAGTTGACGGGGCCGCACCACACAGAACGAAAGCATCACGCGTTTGAGCTGCCCCCCTGACAGTTCACTGAGAAGGCGGTTTCTCAGATCGATGCAACCCGTTCGATCCAGGGCATTCTCAACCGCCGCTCTGCGTTTTCTGTGGTGGCGCCATGGCCAACGTGGGCCTGGGGGGTCAAATCCGAAGCCGACGAATTCCGCCACGGACAGTGGGAAACGCCCCTGCAAAGCAAGGCTTTGCGGCACGTAGGCAATCTGAGATCTGATTTCAGCGGAGAGGTCGCCGTTGGCAGACAGCTGTGCCCCGAGAATCTGCACCTTCCCTGTTTTTCTCGGCAGAAGACCGAGCAATGCAGCCACCAGGGTGCTCTTGCCGGCGCCGTTGGGGCCCACCACGGCGGTCTCGCTCTCACTTTCAAGGGCGAACGAGACCTCTTCCACAGCGAGTCGACCTGAACGTTCAACCGACAGGTCGCTCACCACCACCACCGGGCTGCGCATTAAACGTCAGTCTCCGATGGCGTTGACCAGATTGTTGACGTTGGAGCGCATCACCTCAAAGTAAGTTCCCGGCACTTTGGCGGACTCTGCTGAGCCTGTCTCAAGCGGGTTGAATTCAACGATATTCACGCCCAGGTCCTTCGCCAAGGCATTGAAGGAACGGTTGCCCGCCTGAGGTTCGCTGAGCAGCGCTTTCAGGCCTGATTCCTTGACCTGAGTGGCCACCCGTTGGAGATCCGCAGGGCTGGGATTCATTTCCGGCAGGTCAACCAGAAATTCAGCTCTCAGGGCATAGCGGTTCGCGAAGTAGGTGGCGAAGTCGTGGAAAGCAACGAAGGTTTTGCCGCTGTAGGGCTTCAGCTTCGCGGTGAACTCCTTGTTCAGCTCTTTGAGCTTTGCGCTGTAAAGAGCTGCGTTCTTTGTGTATCCGTCGGCGCAACTGGGGTCCGCTTTGACAAGCCCATCTCTGATGTTGTTGACCTGCTGCTCAGCGCGAACCGGATCCAGCCAGATGTGGGGATCGTATTCGCCATGGCTGTGTCCATGGCCGTGATCGTGGTGGTCATCGCTGTGATGGTCGTCGTGGTGATCATCGTGATGGTCGTCATGGTGCCCGCCGCCAGCGGCCTTGATGGTCTCCACGCCACTGCTGGAATCAACCACCACGAGATCCTTGTTGTCAGCGGAGCTGATCAGATCATCGAGGAACTCCTCCATTCCCAGCCCGTTTTTGACCAGCACGTTCGCGCCACTCAGGTCACTCAGGTCGGACGGTGTGGCCTGAAAATCATGGGGCCCCTGATTGGGTGGGATCAGGGCCGTGACCTCAGCGCAGTCACCTGCCACCGCTTCGGTGAACAGGGTGATCGGAAGAAAAGTGGTGACCACTTTCACGTCCTTGTCCTTGGTTGCATCGGTGTTATTGGCGCTGGGTGATCCGCAGGCCACCAGACCGACCAGAAGAGATATTGCGCTGAGACGCGAAAACACAGAAGCCATTCAGTTGTGAAAGGAGGAAAGAGTTTGGGAATCGGGGCTTAATAAGCCCGTATATAAGAATGATAATCGTTATCGCAGCCACCGGCCAAGCTGATTAGGCTTGAGATAAACAGCCACTGATCTCCGATGTATCAAAAAGTACCCGTTACGATTTTGACCGGCTACTTGGGTGCTGGAAAGACAACATTGTTGAATAAAATATTAAGTGAAGAACACGGCAAACGCATTGCTGTGATTGAGAATGAGTATGGAGAAGTGGGCATAGACCAGGGCCTGGTCATTAATGCTGACGAAGAAGTTTTTGAAATGTCCAACGGGTGCATTTGCTGCACTGTTCGAGGCGATTTGATCCGGGTTCTCGGGAACCTGATGAAGCGACGCGACAAATTTGATTACGTCTTGGTTGAAACAACGGGGCTTGCTGATCCCGGCCCCGTGGCTCAGACATTTTTCATGGATGATGAAATCCGGGATGAATTCACCCTTGATGGAATTGTCACGCTCATTGATGCTGCGCATATTGATCAGCAGCTGGAGAGAAGCCATGAAAGCTCCGAGCAGGTGGCGTTTGCTGATGTGCTGATTCTCAACAAGTCTGATCTTGTTCCTGAAGAATCACTAGTGAAGCTGGAGTCACGCCTGCGTGACATGAACACCATGGCCCGTCTGGTGCGCAGCACCCAGGCCGAAGTGCCCGTCGAAACGGTGCTGAATCTGAGCGCCTTCGATCTCGACCAGATTCTGGAGCGTCGTCCCACCTTCCTTGAGCCCGAATATCCCTTTGAGTGGACTGGTGTGTACCAGCTCGAGCCGGGTCACTATGAGATGACTCTCGAAGACGGCCCTGATCCTGAGATGTCTCTGGTCGCCATCCCCGGGCAGAACACGGATGAAGAGTCCCTGAAGCAAAGTGCTGAGCATTGCGTTCGTTTGTTTGCCCAGGAAGCCCAATCCCTCAAGCCAGGTGGATCGATTTCTGCTAATCAACATCTCAGTCTTCAGTTGGACTCAAGCGGCACAAAATCGTTCCGGTTTGAGGTCAAGGGAGAAGAAACGATTGGCTTCTATGCCCAGCACACTGCAGAGGAGTTTGATCTGAAGATCATCAAGGCAGAGCAGCCGGTGAGCCCTGTGAAAGAGCGCATCTGGGTTGCAGAGCATGAGCATGATGATGAAGTTGGATCCATTGCGATTGAGCGTCAGGGCAATGTCGATCCTGAAAAGCTCAATCAGTGGATGGGCACACTGCTTGCCGAAAAGGGAGTTGATATTTTCCGGACCAAGGGCTTCATCAGCTACCCGAATGAATCCCGGAGAGTTGTTTTTCAGGGTGTTCATATGCTGTTCACTGCTCAGCCGGGTGAGGCCTGGGGAGATCAGCCGCGCTGTAATCAGCTCGTCTTTATCGGCCGTAATCTTGATGAGGCCCAGATGCGCAAGGATTTTGATCAATGCCTGATCTGAAGACGTTTGCCCCTCAGGGCATGCTTCATGAGGGTTGGACTGCCCAGGTTGAAGACTATGCACTCGCCTGCGGCTGGACTGGCGACGGAGAGAATCTTCTGGTCGGCGATGTTGCCGGTGGTCTCTATCTTTTTGCAGGACAAAGCGGTGAACTGATCTGGTCCAAGAACAACATTCACCAGGGCGGTTTGCTCGCTCTGGCGATTCATCCAAATGGGCATTGTTTTGCGACCTCCGGACAGGATGGTTGTGTTCTGATCTGGGATAGCCAGCAGGGAGAAATCCTCCATTCGATCAAACCTGGAAAGGGTTGGGTTGAGCACCTTGCCTGGTCAGTCAGCGGCGACATGCTCGCGGTTGCTGCATCAAAAAACGTTCACATCTACAACGCTGATGGGGGTGAGAAATGGCGTACTGAGGAACACCCCAGCACGGTCAGTTCGATTGCCTGGTCGAAGCCCGATGAGCTGGCGACCGCTTGTTATGGAAAGGTCAGCTTCTTTGACATCACCAGGCAACAGGTTGCCCAGGAACTCAAATGGCAGGGTTCACTGGTCTCCATGGTGTTGAGTCCAGATGGAGACATCGTGGCCTGCGGCAGTCAGGACAATTCCGTGCATTTCTGGCGCCGATCCACCGGGCTCGATGCGGAGATGACCGGCTATCCAGGCAAGCCCAGTCAACTGGCGTTTGATCGGAGTGGTTTGTTTCTTGCCACCGGTGGCAGTGATCAGATCATTGTCTGGAATTTTCAAGGCGATGGTCCTGAAGGATCACTGCCCGGCCAGCTTGTGCTCCATCCTGAGCCCATTTCCACGCTGGCTTTTGCACATGAAGGACTGATCCTGGCTTCAGGTGCAAGGGATGGTTCGGTGTTTGTCTGGCTTCTTGATCAGAACGGTGATGGCAACCCACTGGGCGGCGCTTTCACCGCGGAACGGATCAGTGCGGTGTGTTGGAAGCCCGATGACAGCGCTTTGGCGGCGATTGACTCCGATGGACGAGTCTCTGTGTGGCCCTTCAAAATTCGTGGCTGATCTCTGATCCAGTCCTCTGTTGGGCATGTTTGAACTTCCCCAACCCATTCAGCGCAGCAAGATCCGGTATTGGCTCGGTCGGGAGATCCATATCGCCAAAAGAAAGGTCCAATGGGTCATGGGTGGTCAGACCTGGGCTGCCCGCTCGGACGACCTGTTGATCGACCATCTGAAGTTCAGTCATCAGTCGTTGATTCTTCGTCCCTTGCCAGGAGTGGATCTTCAGCTTCAGCACAACAAGCGCCGGAATCTCGAGCTGGCTATCGCCCAATTGGATCGGGTTGTGTTGCGTCCAGGCGATACATTTTCAGTGTGGAAGCTGGTGGGCCGGCCGACCAGAAGCAAAGGCTATCTGGATGGTTTGGTTTTAAAACAAGGAAGGATTGCGCAAGGTCCGGGCGGGGGGCTTTGCCAGTTAGGCAATCTTTTGTTCTGGATCGCAGGCCACAGTCCACTCACGATCAGCGAGCGTTGGCGCCATGGGTTTGATGTTTTTCCTGATGTGGATCGATCGATTCCTTTCGGTGCTGGAGCAACACTGGCTTACAACTATGTCGATCTGCAGTTGACCAATCACACTGCCTATTGCTTTCGAATTCACTTATGGCTGGATGAGACGCATCTGCATGGTGAGCTCTTCTGTGACACCGACTATTCATCGACTTACATCCTGGAAGAGCGTCATCACCAGATCAAGCAACAGATCTGGGGCGGCTATTCCAGGCACAATCAGATCTTCCAGATCCGACAGGAGCTGGATGGTTCCAGCTCAGACAAGCTGCTGGTGGAAAACCATGCCCTCATGATGTACGAGCCTTTGTTGACAGCGGCTTGAGCCAGGCACTGCGGTCGTGGCTAGTGAGTTGAAGTGATCTGTTTCTCTGCCCATGGACTGGAAGCTGCTGCTGTTGATTGCCGCTTCACATCTGGCCAGCGCCTTTCTGGCCGCGACGATTGCCCGCCAGAAGGCTCGCAACAGCAGGATGTGGTTTGTCGCTGGTCTGTTGTTCGGGCTGCTGGGTCTGATCGCTGCTGCTGGTCTGCCCGACCGTCATCAGATTGTTTTTCTGCGCCATCTCGCAGAAGCTCAGGGATACAAGAACAGACGCGGATCAGGCAGCAGGTGAGGCGGTAAACCGAGCTGGTCTTGAAGCAAACAGATCCAATCCCGTTGCGAAGTTAGGCCGCTGGATCACCGGATGGCAGGTTCAAAACCTCTGGAGTCGTGGCAACTGATACCGGTGAATCAGCTTCATTCAGTTCTGATCTCTGATCGGTGATTGATCACACATCGGCTTGTTTTCAGCTGCGATCTCATGCGCAAACCTGCAGCCGATTCATGGGTTCTGCCTCAAGCCCTCAAAGCCACTCTTCCAGTTCGTCGATCAACCGTTGTGTTGAGGAGTCGGTTTGCGTGCGGTTCTGGATGAATGGTTGCTCCCAGGTGGCCCATGTGAGTCGATCTGCTCTCAGCCGTTACCGCCGTGATCTGCTGGCGACAGGGGCTGTGCTGTTGAACTGAATCATTGGATGGTGTTGGCTGTGGACTCGCGCCGCTTCTTCTGCACCACTGGGTGATTTCCTGGAGTGATCAATCCGGATGTTGCCTTGGACGCTCTGCTGATCACAGCCCTGGTGCTGGTGGCGACCGCTTTTGCTGCCTGCTCCGGTCTGTTGATTGCCCAAGTTGGTTTGCAGCGGGTGTTCTCGATCGCTCCTTGCCTGCAGGCAGCGCCGGCCGTTGATCCACCGGACACCTCCCTCTGTGTGGTGATCCCTGCCTACAACGAAGCCAACAACATCGGACCTTGCCTGAGCAGCGTGCTCGCCAGCGATGCTCCCTGCCGTCACTGGCAGGTGCTGGTGGTGGATGACGACTCAACAGATGCCACCGCCGAAACGGCAACACGCACTGCTGCTCAACGCGATGCTGACAAGCCTCGGTTTGATCTGCTCCGGGCTGGTCCTCGTCCCTCCGACGAACGCTGGGTCGGCAAGAACTGGGCTTGCAGCAAAGCCATGGAGCAGGTGCGCAGCCAGTGGGTGCTGTTTATCGATGCCGATGTGCGTCTGCAGCCCGAGGCTCTGCGCCGTGCTCTCGATCAGGCGATCCGTGAGCAGGCGGATCTGTTCAGCCTGGCGCCACGGCTCGGCTGCGGTTGCCTGGCGGAATGGATGGTGCAACCGATCATGGCGTGCCTGCTGGGCCTGGGGTTTCCAATCGAAGCCACCAATGACCCTGCTTCAGAGGTGGCCTTCGCGGCAGGGCCTTTCATGCTCTTTCGCCGCAGCGCCTACGAGGCGATCGGTGGACATCGCGCTCTCGCCAGTGAAGTGGTGGAGGATCTGGCCCTGGCAAGGGGGATCAAGGCTGGTGGCTTCCGCTTGCGTTACCTGCTTGGTCTGGATGCTGTGGATCTGCGCATGTATGCCGATCTGCCGTCGCTCTGGGAAGGGTGGACCAAGAACTGGTTGATCGGGCTCGATCGCGATGTGGGCAAGGCCCTTGGTGCCGCCGGTGTGGTGGTGCTGATGTTCAGTATTCCCTGGTTGCTGCTGCCGTCGGCGCTTGTGCTGCTGTTGCTGTTGCCCCAGCTGTCGCTTTGGTGGTTGCTGTTGCTGGGGTTGTCGCTTCTGGGGATTGGGCAGCAGCTTGGCCTGCGTGACTGGCAGCGGCGGCGCTTTGATGTTCCGCTCAGCTACTGGTGGCTGATGGGTGCCGGCGGGCTGCTGCTGGGGGCGATCGGGCCGGTGTCGGTCTGGCGCACGCTCACTGGCCGCGGCTGGACCTGGAAAGGTCGTCAGCTGGCTTGATCACTGGGTCATCCTCCAGCACCTGAGCTGGCTTGTTGATGCTTTGACCCGAATTTCTGCTCTCCGCTTGCCAGGCCTCCAGCACTTCCGGGAAATGCTCTTCGATGCAGCTGTCGCAGATGCCATGGGAAAAACTCAAGGTGCTGCGTTTGGCCAGGTACTGATCCAGATGCACCCAATCGCCACGTTCATCCTTGGCTTTGCGGCAATAACTGCAGGTGGAGATGATTCCCGAGGGCTTGCTTTCAGAGCAGAACGATTCGAGCAGATTGATGGAGCGCTTCCTCAGATCCAGAAACGCCACCACCTGACGGGAGAGCGCTTCCATGATCTTGAGCTGATTGTCCGAGAGCTGGCTGGGCTTGCGGTCAATCACACACAGGGTGCCGATCCGGTGCTCCGCATCGTTGTTGAGCGGAAAGCCGGCGTAGAACCTGATCTTCGGATCGCCACAGACCAGCGGGTTGTCAACGAAGCGGTCGTCGCGAAGCGCATCGGTCACGATCAGGGGCTGATCGGTGTGGATGGCATGGGCACAGAACGACCAGTCTCTGGGGGTTTCCTCAGCTTCGATTCCCACCTTCGATTTGAACCACTGCCGGTCGCTGTCCACCAGGCTCAGCAGTGCAATCGGTGTTTCGCACACCAGCGAGGCCATGTGCGTGATGTCGTCGTATGACTGCTCAGGACGCGTGCCAAGAATTCTGTATTCACTCAGGGCCTTCAGGCGTTCCTGCTCGAATTCAGGAATCAGAGCGGTTTTCATCACCTGGCCCAGTTGGACCCCAAGGTATGTGTGGTTCCGAAACTGTGCTCATGCAGCAATGGAAGTTCACGCCGTTGAACTGCATCTGTGAAGTTTCAATAGGAATGATTGATTGATTCGCTTTCTCTGCTTATTCCTCATTGGCGATCGCGAGAAAGCGTTGAATGGCAACGTTGAATCGTTCTGGTTTGTCTGGTTTGATCCAGCCTTTCAGGCTGCATCCGTTGGTTTTGCCAGCACTAACTCTTCAACAGTTCATGCAGTTTTTCCTGCCGTCGGATGCGACTGAGATCGGTTCAGGCTGCATGCTTCCCTGAGCCTCAGGTTCTGAGGATTGTTCAATCCAGGAATTCAGCAGCAGCGCTTAAGCGGATGGAAATCATCTGCTTGAGCGCTCACTCTTGTGGGTGTGAAAACCTCTTGGTTTCAGAGAATCTGTGACAACAGCTCAGAACCTTTTGAAGATCGGCACGGTTTGAAGGTGCTGCTCAGACGCGGCTGTAGCCCAGTCGGCTCTCGAAGATTTTCAGCGGCAGCCCGAACGACTCCATCAGGGAACGGCATTCGGCGCCGACGGTGCCGTAGACCTCCACGCTGAAGCCATCCCCCAGTTCGGCATGGTTCTGCAGGTACTCCTGCACCGGTGGATTGCTCACATGCGCGGCGAAGGCCGCATCGTTGGCATAGACCTCCGACCAGACAAAGGCCTGGGGATCGTCGGGGTCCTGATCGAAGGTGTGATGCAGCATCCCGGGCTCACTGGCCTGAACGGCCGCATCGGTGGCTTCGGCAAGCTTCAGGTAGTCATCCACGCAGCCCGGTTTCACATGAATGCGCGCCAGCAACATGAACGGGGTGGAGGCATCGAATCCGGCCATCACTTTCCAGAGTGGAAGCTGATTGTGGCCTGAATCAGGACTGGCGACTGAATCATGGTCACACTGGCCGAGGTGTCTGATTTGGCTTCTGCATCCATGCGCAAGATTGTTCTTCCCGCCCTGGCGGCAGCCTCTGTTCTGATGGCGGGTGTTGCCGGTTGCTCGAATCGCGGCAGTGAAACCACCGAGGCCGCTGCTCCGGCTTCCGCTGAGGCCGCTTCAACAGAGGCCGTTACAGGTGAGGTGAAGGTTGAAGAGGTGTTCAGCGGTTCGAAGACACTCAACGGCACCGCTCTGAAGTATCCGGAGGGCAATCCGGAGCTGCGCCTGTATCGGGTGGAAATTCCTGTGGGAGGCAAGATCCCCCTGCACACCCACCCCGCTCCAATGCTGGTGCACGTGCAGGCTGTTGATTCCGGCGATCTGCTCAACACCCGGGTTCAGCCGGATGGCACGGAGGTGAGCAGCGTGTTCAAGCCTGGCGAAAGTTTCATCGAGGGCTCTTCTGAGCCCCATTTCGTGGAGAACAAGAGCGACAAACCCACGGTCGTGTGGGTGATGGTGGCCTCGGTGGAGGACATGCCCACCACGGAATGGGGCCAATGATGCGCTGATCCGCTCCCGGGATCAGATGCGGATGGCTTCGATCATGCAGAACGGGGGGATGGCCACGATGGCTGTCCAGTAGTCGGCTCCCAGTGCCTCCACCCCTTCTGCAGACACAAACGGCTGCGGCCAGCGCACCTCTTGCAGGCCGCAGTCCTCCATCAGGGTCTGCATCACCTCGCGGCTGATGTAGTAGTCGGTGAGCTCGAACACGCCGCCGTCCTCCAGCGCGAAGCGGTAGTGGATCGCTGCCCCTTCCACCAGAGGTCCGTTGATGCTCTTGATGTAGCCGTAGGGACGACCCGCCTCGAAGTTCGATGGAGGGTCGTCGGGGTTGTTGTTGAGTGCCACCAGCCGGCCTCCGGGGCGAAGCAGGCCGCTGACGGTGCTGAACTGGGCGCGCAGTTCGTCGCGGTCGCGGGCGTGGTTGAACAGGTAGCCCGCGAACACCAGATCAACCGGTTTCTCCTGCGCGAGATCGCCGGCATCACCCACCCGGTAGCTGATCCCCAAGGGATGGCTCCGTTCCTGAGATCGGGCCAGCTCCACCATGTCGGAGGAAAGGTCGATCCCCAGCACCTGGGCTGCACCGAGCTGCTTCAGCAAGCGGGCGTAGTGGCCTTCACCGCAGCCGAGATCGATAACGGATTGGCCGCTCAGATCCCCGAGCAGCGCCAGGGCGGAGGGTTGCTCGAGGTAGGTGCGCCAGGGCTGGCGCTTGGCGGTCTGATAGCCGCCGGCATGGCCCTGATAGTCGCTCACGCTGTCGAAACCCAGGATCCACAGCCTATGGATTGGTGGTGCAGGCGTCAGGGCTGCGTCTGCGGCACCAGGTCGATCACCACGGCTGTGGCGGGTTGGTCCGAGTCGTTTCTCCAGCCATGGAGCACACCGGTGGATTCGAACACCGCATCTCCGGCCTTGCGCTGGATGAAGCGGGTGCCTGTTCCGTCATCGCGGATTTCGATCAGGGATCCGCTGATCAGGTAAGCCACGCCGGGCCGTTGCTGATGCTGATGCCAGGCCACCGAGCCACCGGGAGCGATCGTGATGCGTCGGGTGCGCAAGATCCGGCCTTGCAGTGCTGTGAATTCTCGGGAGAGGTCGAGGCTGCCCAGGGATTCCACGCTCACCTTCGCGGTGGTGGATGGCGCATCCGGCGGGGCCGGGCGCTGTTCGGCCGCGGGCGTCACGGTCTGGGAACCGTGGTTCCCGTGGGCCCAGGCCGTTGTGCCGGGAAGCAGCAGGCCGGCGAAAGCGATCAGCGACAGGACGGGTGCTCGCATGGCCTCATTTGAACTGGTCACTATTGTTTCAACCACTACCAAGGCGGTGCCTGCGACCGCTGCTTCCCTATGAGTACGCCCGTGACGCCCAACCGGATTCTCGACTTTCTGGGTCGCGTCTTCCTTGCAGCCGTGTTTGTGAACGCGCTGCCGGGCAAATTCACCGACTTCGCCGGCAATGCCGCCCGCATCGCCTCCAAGGGCATTCCCGAGCCGCTGGCGAACGTGCTGCTGTTCGCCGCGATTCTGGTGCTGATCGCCGGTTCGATCCTGCTGGTGTTCGGCGCCGACACGATCCTGGGCGCCTCACTGCTGCTGGTGTTTCTGGTGCCCACCACCCTGGTCTTCTATGCGTCTCCGTTTCAGGCGGTGCCTTTTCTGATGAACCTGGCCCTGATCGGTGGGCTGATTCTGGCCATCACCCGTTCAACGCCGAATGCCGCCCCCAACTTCCGCCAGGTGCGTGCCAAGGCCTTCGACAGCATTCGCTGAGTCTGTTCTGACGGTTCAGGCCATAAAAAACCCCCACTCGCAAGTGGGGGAGCTGGCGGGTCAGCGTCAGGTCTTCATTCGTCGAAGACTTTGCACATCGGTGAGCCGGGGTGGGTATCGCAGATCTCGTCGAGCACCTTGTCGCGGTGCCGGCTGTCGGGGTTGTTCACGCCCGCATCCTTTTTGGGATCGAACTCTTCGGATGAGTGCTTTTCGTTGGTGCCGTAAGGGAGCTCATACTCCTCAAACTTGTGCTTGCCATCAGACATCACGCAATTCCTCCTGCAGAACGAATTCCTGATGTTCAGACCTTAGAGAGCCTGGGGGAGGAACGGAGCAACTTTGGCAATTCTTCGGTTGCGCTCAGCGTCCGGAGGAGCGCACCGGTCTGCGCTGGATGCGCAGTTGCTGGGGGATTTCGCTTGCAGTGGGCAGTTGCAGCTGGGCTTCAGCCCAGTCCTGCATCAGCGCTTCCAGCAGGGATTGACGATCGCCGAACAGCCGAAGCATTGGCTTTGCATCTGAGATTCAGTCTCAACAAAGCATGGCCACTCTGCTTGGAGCAAGTGATTCTCATTAGCGTTCATATTTGTTGCGCCATCCAGGTCAGCGCTCATCGCTGTGCTGCGCTGGATTGATCACAACGTTCTTTCCGTAGCCCTCGCACAGCTTCAGAAGCTCCGGGTTGCGGATCGTGGCCTGCTCCCACCCCTTGCCCCTCGGCCTGCTGATCCGGCAGACCGGCGTGGAGGCCCCGTCGATGGGAGCCTTCAGCTCCAGGCTGTAAAGCAGGTCCTGTTCGGTGATGCCATGGGGTGTCACAGGAGTTCTGTAGATCTGATGCGTCCAGGAGCAGCAGCTGGAGCGGCTGCTGGTCACAAGCCGCCCAGCGATCGGCCTGAACAGAAAAAATCCACCCTCGAAGAGCTGATAGGCCCTCTGCTGAGCCGGAATCAGCTTGAAGATCCTGTACTGGCAGTTGGGGCCTGCTCCACAGGACAGTCGCTCGACAAACTCCAGTTGCCCGTCACCATCCATGTCTTCCAGGCGGCCTCCGCCGCGGGGATAGTCGGAGAGCAGCTGGCTGCGCTGCAGGAGTGTGGTGTAAGGCGCTGATGCTGAAGAGGAGGCTTCAATCCGGAACACGCGCCTGTCGCCTGCCGGATCGATCTGCTCCGTGAGCCTCAACCTGGAGCCGTCTGGATTGCGTTGTTCTGTCACGCCGTCCGGATCGGAGGCCAGCGCTGATCCAGGAAACAGCAGCAGTGCTGCGAGCAGCAGGATGGGCACGGGCCGTCGTTCGTTCCCTCAAGCCTGGCAATACACCCGCTTCAAGGCTGACGCCATCGCTTTCTCCCATTCACAATCGCCTCAGTGGAGCAAAACCAGGCGCTGATGGGTCCTTTTCGCCTCGAGCTGATTCACCGGCAGCGCATCGGGGATCCAGGTCTGGGTCTGAATGAGCCATCGGGTCTCACCCTCAACGCCGATGGCACGGGGCTTTACACGGTCAGCGACGACACCAAAGCCATCTTTCGCCTCGATCTCAACGGCGGGGTGTTGATCAGTGAGTCGTTCTTCGTGGGCGCGATCGACCTGGAAGGCCTGGCTCTCAGCAGCGACGGCAGTCGGCTGCTCGCCGTGCAGGAGGAGAGCAACGCCGTGATCAGCATTGATCTCGCCACCCGCCATGAACTGCACCGCCGTCCTCTGGCGGAGATGGCCAATTACGCCAGCGTTGCGATGCACTTCCCGGCTCAGCCCGACAACAAGGGTCTGGAGGGGATCACCGTCAACACCAGCAATCAGCATGTGTTCGTGGTCAAGGAAGGCCGGCCCGGGCTGCTGATTGAACTCGATGCAAGTTGCCGCACGATCCTGTCGGCGAGATTGCTGAACCAGGAGAACGGCTTTTCCCATCCGAACGTGGGGCCTCGCCGCTTGGACTTCTCCGGACTGAGCTACGACAGCCGTCGCGACACGCTCTGGATCGCCAGCGATCAGGGGCAATGCCTGTTCCATTACGACTGGCATCGCGATCGGGTGATTCAGCGCCTTGATCTGACGCTCCAGGAAGGGGGCAAATCCAAAGCTGTGCGTAAAGCCGAAGGCATTGCCGTGGATTCAGAGCGTGACAGGGTTTATGTGGTGAGCGATCGTGACGCCGAGCTCTACGTGTTCCAGCTCCATGGCTGATCCTGCATCCCAACGTGTGCTGCTCACCGGAGGCAGTTCCGGTGTGGGATTCGAGGCCGCAAAAGTTCTCAGCGCTCAGGGGCATGAGCTCACGATCCTTTGCCGCAACCAGGCCACCGCCGATCAGACCCTGAGCCAGCTCTCCGGCTCGGTGCGCTGCCTGATCTGCGACCTGGCCGATCTCACAGCCGTCGCTGAGGTCTGCAAGCAGCTGCTGGCCGGCGAAACAGCGCTGGATGTTCTGGTGCTCAATGCCGGTCTGCAATACGCCGGTGCGTCCGAGGCGCAGTTTTCGGAGCAGGGCATCGAACTCACCTTTGCGGTGAACCAGCTGGCCCATCAGCTGATGGCGATGAGACTGCTGCCGTTGCTTCAGAAATCAGCCCGCCCGCGACTGGTGATCACCGCTTCAGAGGTGCACAACCCAGGCAGCGGTGCCGGCAAGGTGGGCAAGCCTGCGGATCTGGGAGAACTGGAGGGTCTGCGGGCCGGAGCCGGCTTCGCATTGGTGAACGGCAGCGATCGCTTTGACGGCAACAAGGCCTACAAGGACAGCAAGCTCTGCAATGTGCTGATGGCGCGTGAGCTCGACCGGCAGCTGGGTGCCGCCATGCCTGTGATCGCCTGGAGTCCCGGCCTGGTGATCACCCGCAACAGCGGAGGGTTCTTCCGCTACAACAAGCGCAGCAACCCGCTGGGCATGGGGGCCTTCGCGTTTGTCGCCCGCGATCTGCTGCGGATCACAGAGTCCGTTGACAACGCCGGCCGATTGTTGGCGCAGCTGGTGAATGATCCTGAGATCCCGCCGGGGTTCAGCTACTTCACCAACAAGGTGGTGAGCTTCGGCAGGCATCGGCTGGAGCCGACCGACACCAGCGACGAGGGCGCCGACCTGCAGAAGGCCGAAGAGCTCTGGCGGCTCTCCGAGCAGTTGATCTCCCTAGCTTGATCGCACGCACAGCAGCGCCATGGCCGAGACGGGTTTTTCTGCGACACAGCAATCGCATGTGGTGGTGGTGGGCGCCGGCTGGGGCGGTTGGGGTGCGGCCAAGGCGCTCTGCGAAGCCGGGGTGCGCGTGACCCTGATCGATGGGATGGTCGATCCCAGCGGCAGTGAGCCGATCACCACCGAGAGCGGCAAACCGTTTGAAGCCGGCACCCGCGGTTTCTGGAAGGATTACCCCAACATCAATGCGCTGACCGATGAACTTGGTCTCGGCGCGATTTACACCGACTTCACCACCAGTGCCTTCTGGTCGCCCGAGGGGCTGGAGGCCACGGCACCCGTGTTCGGCGATGCCCCGCAGCTGCCCAGTCCGGTGGGTCAGGTGCTGGCCACCGTGAAGAACTTCAAGCGGCTGCCGCTGCCCGATCGGCTCAGCATCGCCGGGTTGCTGTACGCCATGCTCGATCTCAACCGCAGCGATGCGGTGTACCGGAGCTACGACGCCATCGATGCGCTGACGCTGTTCCAACAGCTCCGCATCAGTGATCGCATGATCGACGACTTTCTGCGGCCCACGCTGCTGGTGGGATTGTTCAAGCCGCCCGAGGAGCTGTCAGCGGCGGTGACGATGGAGCTGCTCTACTACTACGCCCTGGCCCATCAGGATTCCTTTGATGTGCGCTGGATCCGCAGCAAGACCATCGCCGAACAGCTGATCGCACCGCTCAGTGAGCGGCTGCAGGCTCAGCATCAGCTGGAGGTGCTGGGCGGCACCCTGGCCACCAGGCTGAACGTCTCCGCCGACGGCCAGAGCATCCGTTCCCTGGAAACCCGCCATCGGATCACGGGAGGCACCGCGGTGATGACTGACGTGGATGCGGTGGTGCTGGCCGTCGGTGCCAAGGGCATGGGCTCCCTGATGGCCCAGTCGCCGCAATGCGGCCTGCTGGCCCCGGAGCTGGTGCAGGCCGGCACGCTTGGTTCGATCGATGTGGTGTCGCTGCGGCTGTGGCTGGATCGCTACGTGCCGGTTGCCGATCCCGCCAATGTGTTTTCGCGTTTCAGTGCACTGCGCGGAGCCGGAGCCACCTTCTTCATGCTGGATCAGCTGCAGAAGGGTGCCGAGTCGGCGCTCTGGGCTGGTCAGACTCCACAGGGATCGGTGATCGCCAGCGACTTCTACAACGCGTCGGCAATCGCGGAGCTCAGTGATCAGCAGATCGTCGACTGCCTGATGCAGGATCTGCTCCCCATGGCGCAGCCTGGCTTCGGTGAGGCCCGGGTGCTGGATCAGGAGGTGCGGCGCTATCCGGGATCGGTGTCGTTGTTCTCGCCGGGGAGTTTCAGCAAGCGGCCCCCGCTGGAGACGTCCCTGGCACCGGTGGTCTGCGCCGGCGACTGGGTGCGGATGGGCGAGAGGGAGCATGGCGCCAAGGGGCTGTGCCAGGAACGGGCCTATGTGTGTGGTCTGGAAGCGGGTAATTCGCTGCTGCGGCGCGGCATCGTGCGTGGCGAGGGCGTGCCCAGAACGAAGCAGCATCCCGTGATCCCGATCCGCTCCGACGAACCGCAGGTGCTGCTGGGGCGTGCGCTCAACAAGCTGATAATGGATCCGCTGGAGACCCTGGGCATCGACTGGCCCTGGCTGGCTCGCTAGGTCGCAGACCGATTCTGCCACCGTCAAGACGAACGGGGGTGGCGCTTTGGCTCAAAGGTCAATCGAATGAATCGTGAACAGGCCGTCGTTGCGGTCGTGTTCACTGCCGCCGTTGAGCTGATCCTCAAACGCGAAGCTGCTGCCGCTGAGCAGATCGAAATGTCGGTAGCCGTTTGCGTTGGCGCTGTCGAATGACGTGAACATCAACCCTTCACCGTTGAGCACGATCGGGGCGTAGAGCTGACCGGCCTTCAGCTGGATGCGCCCTTCCTGAATCGAACCGATGCTTGTTTCAATCGGAGTCTCGGGGTGCAGTCGACTCTCCCAGGCCTTGTCCAGGTAGCTGCCGTCATCGGGCAGGACACCGTCGATGCTGCCGGTGAGGTCGTCGATGGCATAGAAGAACAGCCGGTTGTCGCCGTCGCTGTCTCGGGAGTAGCTGTACTGCACCGTGGCGGTCTGGCCGTTGAGGGCCTGGGGCAGGATGCTGAGGTCGATCAGGGCTCCAACGACATCGCCGTTGAATGCGGAAGGGGTGTCAAACGGGTTGGTGGATCCGAACGTGGCGTCTTTGGCTTTCACCAGTGCTTCAGCAGGTTCGCTCAGGAGGTCCCAGGTCTCAAGCCGGTTCAGCCACAGGCGCTCCACCTTCGGCGGCAGGTACAGCTCGGGGGTTGATTCATTGAGGATCGATTGTCCATCGGTTGTGGGCCAGTAGTAACGCGCCATCACCTGGAATTTGCTGGCTTCTCTTGGATTGGATGAGCCTGAGCCAACGGCCAGCGGCGTGGGCAGCCAGTTCTGTATGTCGCTCTGTGGTTCAAGGCTGGAGAGGTGCAGGCGGATCGAACCATCGCTTTGCGCCTGAAGCGTGGTGTCAGAGCTGCTGATGCCTTGCTGCTGATTGGAGCCGAGCTGGGCGACGGGATTGATCCAGCCGAAGTCAACAGAGCTGCCTGTTGAGCCGGTGATGCTGGTCGGATCCCCAGCCGAGCCGCCGCCGCCGATTGGTATGCCACGCCTGCTGAACTCAGGCTCGTATCTGGATGACAAGGTGAGCAGCAGGTTCCTGCCCCCATCAACTTCCACCGCGGTTTTCACGTAGTAGGTGGTGTCGGGATCCAAGCCCTCAACGCCGATCTCCGAGCCTGTGATCAAGGCGGTGCCTTCGGCTGTGCCTGAATTCCAGTTGCCGGGTGTGCGCGTCTTCAGTCTGCCGTCGTCTGTCAGTGTGGCGGTGGCGCTGATGGGTGAATAGGTGGTGTTGCTGATGGCGTTTTCGATCAGAAACGGTTGGTAGGCATTGCCGGGATTCGGTTGGTAGATCGTGAAGGCCCAGAATCCTCGTGCCGGTCCGTTGTGTTCAACGGGATTGTCTGATTCCGGCCGGAATGAGGGGATGGTGATCCTGTAGGTGTGGGTGCTCGTCAGCGAATGCCCGTGCTGATCGATTTCAGTGGTGGGATACACCGCGTCGTTGGGAATGTTGGCGGCACCACCATTCACAGCAGTCCCGGCTCGAACCAACCATGACTTCCAGTCGTTGGGATAGACGCCGATGTCGTTGTTGGTGATGTTCCAACCGTTGTCGGTGTCTTTCTCGCCTTTGACAAGTTCTGTTGTCGCCGCACGAAGCAGCCCAAGGGCGGCTTGGTAGGACGCCTCGAAGATCAGTTCGTCCCGGGCAGACCAGCTGGGTTTGGTGAATCCAGTGCTGAGGTTGAGGCCGATTGCGGCAAAGCGCCTGTTCAGTGCGGCCTGCCTGTCAGTGCCGAGAGCTGAGGGTGGCTGGTAGGAGCGTCTGCTGTCGCCTGGATCCTGATTGACGTTCTGGTTGTCGACCCAGATCTGGTAGGAAGCGGGGGTGGTGCTGGTCTGACCATCCAGTTCCGATGGCACAGGATTCAGTGTCAGTGCCTGATCGACCTGCTCGAAGAATCTGAAGGCGGACTTGGGAATGCTTCCCCATCTGCGACTTGCTGCATCCACATCGTCGCCGGATGAGGATTCGGTGATCGGTGATGCGTAAGGCACCGTTCCGCTGGTCTTGAAGTCGCTCAGTGAGGTGAGCTGAAAGCCCTTTCTGGCACCATCCTCGCTGCCATTGATGAAGGAACGGGTTGCCGCCATCGACTCGGCATCCAGCGTGTTGGTGTTGATCCGCGCGGTGATCCAGGCTCGCGACGTGTCCACCTGGAGCACATGCATGCTGGTTTGATTCCCAGCGTCATCGGTGATCACCACCGGTGAGCCCGCCTGGTCGTAATAGGGGCTGTCTGGGCCTGCCAGGAGGATCAGCTGGGAGGCCTTTGAATCACCGTCGATGGGATCTCGTGTTCCAAAGGAACCCACCGTGTTGATGTAGCTGTCGAGAACAGCGAGCACGTAGTAGTGATCGTCCGGGTTGGCGGGGAGATGCAGCACCTGCTCTCCGCGATCGCTGTCATTGACCTGGCTCAGGTCCAGCCAGGAGGTCATGTAAAGCAACGAGGCGTTCGGAGCTGGCGCTGAATTCTTGTTCAGCCAGCTGGCTGCAAAGGCTGGCTTGTACAGCTCGTTGTCTGGTGCCTGAGCAACGGTGTCGAGGTTGTAAAACCGATGGGTTTCATTCAGTGGATAGGACCACAGCGTCGCTGCCATGGCCGAAAGCACGATGTCGGTCTCGTCGTCGCTGAGGTCTTCAAGACCGCTGCTGGATTCAAAGGCCTCAAGCAGTGCCTCAGAGTTCAGATCGCTTCCATCGGCTGAGACGTAATCATCCGGCCAAGTACGGGAGCTCATGGTCTGGAGCCGCAGTCAAAAATTTTTTAGCGAGGCCGCTGGTGTTTCGCAGTCAGTCGTACGGCTCACTGGCTTGCACTCAGATCAGAGGCCTCGACATGCCGGGTTTGAAGATGGGCTGAACTCGCGCTGAGCTGTTGCTGAGAATCCTTGACATCACTGATGCAGTGATGCAGAGATGAGCTAGACCCCCGTCCTGTCGCGAATGGCTCGGTACCTGTTGGCCTTTCTGGCGGCGACCTCCATGCTTCCGGCCCAGGCTCAATGGCGTCCACACACGGACCCAGGCAGATGCGCCAGTGAGGCTGGTTACATCACGGTGGGCAGCAGCACGGTTTGCATCAGTGGATCGGCCAGTGCTGGGGTTGCAACGGACCCTGCCTGGGAGCCTGCTGGCGGTGCGGATTCAGCTGAGCCAGTGGCCTTGGCGGGCTTGCCGCCGCTGGCCCAGGCCTTGCGCTTTTGTGACACGCTGCACGATGACGCTGATGACTACAGCACCCGCATGTTTTGCCGCGAGCGTACGAAGGACGATGACTATCCAGCAGTGAAGGCGGCCCTGGACGCCAATCCCGACAGCCTGCATGTGAAACGCTGCATCAGTGGCGCCATCCGCAAGGCCAGCAAATTTTCATCCACGCGGGGATTCAACGCCAGCAACGCTCGGGGCTGTATCCGTCGCGGCGTGCAGTAGTCCACGGCAACAGGCTTTCCCTCTGCTTGGTCGATCAGGGCAGAGCCAGGGCTGTGCCTTCACGGCGCGGGTCGGCGGCCCCATGCCAGCGGCCGTTGATCTTTTGCAGCAGGGCCGTGCCGCTGCCAACCCGCTGCAGACGCGGGGTGTCGGCATCGGCCTGAATCTGATGCAGCGGCAGCGGCCAGGCAAGCGGTGGATCCTGCTCCAGCACCAGTGTCTGGCCGCGGCTGGAGACGTGGGGCAGGCCTACGGACCGCTGCGGTGATTCGTGCCAGATCAGTGAGGCGAGCAGCACCCGGCTGAGCAGGTGGGGAATGCTGCGGCCACCGGGGCTGCCGAGTGCGAGCACCGGCTGGCCATTGCGGAACACCAGCGTGGGCGCCATCGATGACATCGGCCGGCGACCGGGCAGACGGCGATTGGCGACCGGCTGGCCGCCGATGCTGGGCTCAAAGGCGAAGTCGGTGAGCTGATTGTTCATCACCATGCCGGCCACCAGGTGCCGACTGCCGAAGACCGTCTCCACTGAGGAGGTGTAGCTGGCGATGTTGCCGAACCCATCCACGACCGTGACCTGGGTGGTGCCCTGTTCGCGTCCCTTGTCCGGACGTCCGTAGGGATAGTGATCGAGGCCTGCTGGCAACCCCGGTGCGGGCTGGGCTGCGGGTTTGGCCTGCATGGCTCTGGCGCGGGAGTGGATGTAGGCCGGATTCAGCAAGGCCGCGGCTGGAACGGGGCCATCGAGCGGGTCATGCACCCAATAGAGGCGGTCGGCATCGGCCCAAGCCTGAGCTCTGGCCAGTTGCCGCCAGGACTGCGGATCAGCGGCGCTGGATCCGGACAGATCCGTGTTCCGGTTCAGCAGAGCCAGGGTCTGCAACAGGGCCAGCCCACCGCTGCTCGGTGGCGGCATCGTGCAAATCCGATGCTGCAGCTGCTTGCTGCAGAGCGGTTGGCGGCGCAGCACCGCATAGGCGGAGAGGTCTGATGCACTCCAGCCGCGGAATTCAGGTGCACTTGCCTGCAGTGCGCCCATCTCCCTGAGGATCTGGCGGGCCAGGGCTCCCCGGTAGAACGATGGGCCACCGTCCTGCGCCAGGGTCTGCAGCGTGCGTGCCAGGGCAAGGTTGCGGAAGGGCTGATCAGCTGGCGGTGGATGGCCGCCGGGCAGATAAAGCTTCTGAAAGGCTGCGCTGTGATCTGCCCCGATCCGCTGGGCCAGGCTGATCGAGCGCAGCAGCCGCGGGCTGGGCAAAAAGCCATCCTTCGCCAGCTGGATCGCCGGTTGCAGTGTGCTGGCCCAGCTCAGACGCCCGAACTGCTGATGCACGTCCCAGAGCAGCGCCACCGTTCCGGGGATGCCGATCGCATCCAGCCGGGCCGTGGCCTCGCGCCAGGGCAGCGGTTCTCCGGATGGCGTCAGCAGATCGCCAGGCCGGCTGCTCTGCGGTGCCACTTCTCGGCCATCGAGCACCTCCAGGGTTTGTTGCTGCGAATCCCAGAACAGAAGAAAGCCGCCGCCGGCGAGGCCTGAGCTCTGCGGTTCAACGACGGCCAGCACGGTCTGGGCTGTGACCAGGGCATCGGCTGCCGTGCCGCCTTCTTTGAGAGTGTTCAGTGCTGCTGAACTGGCCAGGGGATTGGCGGTCACGACAACTGCAGAGCCGGCGGCTGTGGAGATGCGCTTGCGGCCGGAGTCGGCGGATTCCGGGTCGTCGCGGCTGACCGGAACCGCAGCAGCTGCCGCAAGGCTGCCGGCACCCAGCATCAGCAGCAGCGCACGGAGCAGTGGAGCAGGGCTGAGCAAGCGGCAGCGTTGGCTTCGCACACCAGCTTGGCCACGGCTGAGCGTCTGCGTGGGCGTTTCGATCAGGGCATGGACTGGATCAGCTGCTTCAGAAACGGCTTGAGCTGAAAGACCCGCTCATTGAGGTAGGTGATGTCGTTGATGCGCCAGCTGCCGCTGCTGTCTCGGTTCAGTTCGTAGAGCAACTTGCGCGGGGGTTCGCCTGATCTGCCCCTGAGGCCAGCCTGCACATCCACTTTGGCCTGGATGCTGTTTCCCCTCTGCGCACTGCAGCCGGTGACCCTGGCTCCGAAGGTGGAGACCTGGGTGTTGCTGAACACATCGAAATCCAGGTAACGGCCATCACGCGTTGGTGTGAGCTGTCGGGCCTCCATCAGCAGTTCGAACAGCGATGGTGTGAAGCGCTGGCGTTGCGTGGCGAGAGCCTTCACCGCATCACCACGCTGGTCCATGCGCTGCACCTGCCAGCGGTACAGGCCATCCAGCTGATCGACCACGCCTTTCGGGCAGGGACCATCGGCTGCCGGCAGCGCCATGGCGATCAGGCTGGTGGCCAACAGGGTCAACATGGTTGCGCTTCAGTTGAGTTCAGTCTGGCTGTGATCTCAATCCACGACTCGGTTTTGAGCGGCTGAACAAGACTTTTTGATTGATGCCAAATCGGCAGACGATGCCGTCGTTGATGACCAAATGTGAGCGAAATCGGGTTCAGCTGGAGGAGATCAACCATCCAAAACTGATCGACGTTTCGTTTCATTTGTCGCCGATCACACCGCATCGCTGATTTTTAGTGGGCATGATTTGTCCACGTGAATGGGTCAATCCGACCGGGTCGCGGAATTCAAATAAACGGACAACACCAATGAGCCGACGAGGAATGCATCCCCTGCTGATGGGACTGGACAAGCCCAAGCGTGAACCGATCGAGAAGAAACAGGTTGAACTGACGGGTTACGAGTCAGCGCAGCGCAAACGTTTTCTGCGGTCTGAGGCTGAAGCCGAAGTCGAAGAGTCCGCGCAGAGCAAGGCCGCCTGAGTCAGGAACGCTTCAGTCGATTGCATCAAGAGGGGGGCGACCTAAGCCGCCACCGTCCTCATGACGTGGGCGCCCCACCAAGAGCGCTTCCCACGATCCATTGATGGCAACGGAACACGAAACAGGCAACAGCGCCTGAGCCTGCTCCAGGCAGAGGCTGAGATCAGCGCTTTTCGTTTCAGTTCCGGGGTGAAATCAGCTCGTAGAGCTCATGCTCGATCGTCATGCCGGCATGTTCCACATAGCTGACTCCGTCGCCGAGCAGGAAAGGCTCTGGTTCCGATGCTTTTGGTTGAGGTCGCTCAGGTTTTGAGTCATTGCCCGGGAGGGTGAGCACGATGAAGACCGAGGCCAACACCTGCAGCAGCAGGATCGGATCAGGTGCGATGGCAATGGACATGAGATCAGTGGAATCACGGATGCCCATTCATCGTTGATTGATCAGGCGGTGATTTCTTCCCCCATTCGAGGGGAATTGACTGAGTGTTGGCTGAGCGCGGGAGAATCAATCAAGAGGCTCTGTTGATGCTGCACAGAGTGCCGATCGGATTGTGAATTGATGGCGCGAATGAATCGCCAAGACCGGTTGCTGGTGGTCAAGTTTTCTTCGTGAATTCTCAGTTTGTGTCCCCCTGCTTGAGGGATGCCTTCGCCATCAATGGCAGGCAGGGTTGAAAGACCTCACGAATCGCAATGGCTCCTGTTCTTCTGTTCATTACCGGTGTGTTGGCTGGAGTCATTGCTGGCTTCATCCTCAGCCGGATGGTTGGTCGCCGCCGATCGGGCGATGGGGCTGGTGAGATGCGGCTTCTTGAAGAACAGCTGAACAGGGCTGATCAGGGTTTGGAGCTGGCCCGGCAGCAATTGGACGCGCAGGGCTCTGAACTCAAAGCCGCTCAAGAGCAAATGCGGGGTGCAACGGAACAGGCAGCGGTGAGCCGCACGCAACTCAAGGGCGTGAGTGAAGAGCGGGATGCACTCAAAGCTGGCCACGCAACCGCATTGGCAGCGATGGATCAGCTGCGCCGTGAGAAAGAAACACTCACGGCAACGATGGCGGAAGTGGCCGAAAAGCTGCGCAGCCAGGAGAGCCAAACCCAGTTCCTCGAGCAGGCCCGATCTGATCTGCTCACCCAGTTTCGCTCACTGAGTGGCCAGATGTTGGATGGATCCCGCGAAGCGCTGCTGAAGAGCACCAAGGAAACGGTGAGTGAGCCGTTCGCCAAGGAGGTGCTGCAGTTGCGCCAGCAGGTGGAGGCCTTGCAGAAGGAGTCCAACGCCAAGCTCACGCTGCTGGCGGAAACCACCCGCGATCTGCGTCAGCGCAGTGAAGACGTGCAAGGCGCCGCCCAGCAGCTCACCTCCGCGCTGCGCTCCCCGAATGTGAAGGGCCAGTGGGGTGAGGTGAACCTGCGCCGGATCTTGGAGTTTGTGGGCTTGATCGCCTACTGCGACTTCGATGAGCAGGTGCATGTGGGCACCGATGAAGGCGCTTACCGGCCGGACTGTGTGATCACCATCCCCGGCTCACGCCGTTTGATCGTGGATTCCAAGGCGCCAATCGAGAGCTATCTCGATGCCCTACAGGCAACCGACCAAGCCCAGCGGGAGGCCGCACTCACCGAGCACTTGAAGAAAGTGCGCTGCCACATCGATCTGCTGAGCAAGAAGGATTACGCCGGCAAGCTCAGTGCCCTCGGCCAGGTGGTGGATGGTGTGGTGCTGTTTATCCCGGTGGAAGGTGCCCTATCGATGGCCTTGGAGCGGGATCCGCAGCTGCTGGAGTATGCCTTCAGAAAGAACATCATCCTCACCTTCCCCACCAGCCTGCTGGCGATCCTGAAGGGATTGGCGATGACGATCCAGCAGGCGGAGATCGCCAAGAACATCGACGAGATTCAGGCGCAAGCGGTGGAGCTGCACAAGCGCTTCTCCACCTTCATCGATAAGTTCAATGACATTGGCAGGGATATCAATCGCCTGAATAAGAGTTTCAATGCGGCGGTGGGCTCAGCGCAAAGCCGGCTGTTGCCGCAGGGGCGCCGTTTTGCGGAGCTGGCGGGGCAAAGCGGTGAGCTTGATCTGGGTGATCAGATCGATGAGGTCGTCCGGGAGATTCAAGCCAATGCTTGATGACTTTCTTTTTAAACGTTTCTTTCTTTAAAGCCGATGTATTTACCACTCAATGCCCAAATGCTTGCTGTGCCGCGCGAGGTGATCAAAATGGCCAGTGATAGTGATGATGCATCTGCGGCAGGAGCAATCATGGCCACAAATGATTTTGATGTTTTGCCGGTTGCTTCTGATCATGCCGGGAGTTTGATTGCAACTTATTGGTATCGCCAACAGCGTGATGTGCCTCCAAAGTGCTTCCCTGTGCTGGCTGAAGATATGCTGCCTGGACAAACGCCCATCGAAGTGGCCTTGGATTTCATCCTTCGATCCGAGAAGCCCTTTGTGTTCATTCGCGACAGGCTAAGAGTCTCGGGTTTGCTGGGTTTGTCGGATTTCAATGGCAATGCATTTCGGATTTATGTGTTTTCTCAGGTGGTGATGCTGGAAACACTCTTGTCGCGCTTTGTTGAGCATATGCTCGGCAATGAAGTGGTTGAACGGCAGATTGGTGAGCATGGCAGGGAACAGCTCAAAAACGATCAAAGTCAGGGGCTGAATTATTCGCCATGTCATTACCTCTATTTCAAGGATTTACTCAAGCTTTGTGCTGAGCATCAGCTTTATTCTCAACTCGGCTACCCTTCTCGAAAGCAATTTGAAAAGCTGGGATCTGTGAATGTGTTGCGGAATTGTGCAGCGCATCCTGCTAAAACCTTGATTCGTGGCCGTCCGCAAGCTGAAAAAATTCTTGAGCGCCTGCGTAAGGTTGATGACCTCAGCTTCCGTATTCGTGGGGCAAGTTTGCCGGAGAATCACGTTCTACGCGCGAATCAAGGTCTGTCATTGTCATTTCAATGATTCAGCTCTTCATTCTTGAATCTCTGCGCGATCAAGTTCCAAGGTCTGGTCGTGAATGCCGTGCACGTCTCGCAGATGTTGGGTTGAGCCCATGGCTCCCATCACGGTGAACCTCACCTCTGAGCAGTGAGGGCAGCGCCAGAGCGGTTCACGGTTCTGGTCAATGCCAGGCCGATGCTGCTGTTGAAGCCTCCAAGGCTCACGCGCGCACTCACGGAAAATTGTTGCGAGCGCAGCGCAACGGCGAACCTCAGGATCTGGGTTGCCTTGATGCTCTCTGGGAACAAAGAGCTCGTGATTTTCTTGTGCTGTAGCAGCCCAGCTACCAGCTTGGAACGTGACTTGCATGGATGTGAATCGCATAGAACCCTGGCGGTGCCACCGTTCCTCTGAAGAGGTGGTTGGCTGCGGGTCAGCGGGCCAGGCCCCTCGCCGCATCGTTATGCCCGTAACAACTTAGCTTCAAGCCGAACGCTCCATGAAGCGGCGCGCTTTCTAAGTTCAGCGATTTGCTGAAGGGATTCAGATGCCTTTTGTTGGTAGCTGGCTAGTTGAAGCTAGGTTTGCCGATCCGCGGTGCTGGAACGCGTTAGTTGCCTGGATTTAGCAGGGCCAGCATCTGCAGCAGAGGATGGCCACTTGAGGCTGGAACTCTTCTGCTAATTGCATCAAAAGTGGAGCGACATTGCCGCCTCCGATCTCATGTCTACGGTGCCCCACAAAAACTTCTCCCAGAGGCCATCATTGGCAACGGATCTGAAATCAGCCAACCTCACTGTCAGCAGAGCTGAATGGATTAGGAAGTGATGGCTTGGTGATGAAAGGCATTCATCACTTTTTGCTTTTCATTGATGAGCCAGTCGATCATCGTTGTCTGTGCTCCTGGTTCATTCCAGTCATGCCGTAACCATCGCGACAGGTATGGCTTGTTGTCTTCACAGCTCAGTTGTTGCTTGAGTGTGTTGAAGTGGCTGCCAAGAAGAGCTGCCGTTTCTTCATCCTTGCATCCGATCTGTCCTCTTATAAACCAACCGACTCCGTTGCGAGTTAGTGCCACGGAGAGAATGAAGGATGTGCCAGGAATTTCAATCCAGTGGTTGGAGGCGTAAGGACCTACCCCTTCAGGATAGATGCCTTCAAGCTCTTGATCTTGGGCGACAGCAGCATTCCAAAAGTTTCGATTCCGCTTACCAATTTCCTGGCTGCTGGCTCGACTGTGTTGCTGGATCGAGCGCACCCAGCTGTTGGGCTTCTCCACCACTGTGAATACAGGAGCTATGGGTGAATCTGCGATGCGAACTGCAGACACTTCGATGCCGAAAAAGGCGTATTCGCTTGGTGTGTGAGCGTTAAGCCAGGAAATCACAGCGCGGTGTTCTTCACGGATTTCTTTGGCAATCCAGATCACCCTGCGAGCCTCCAGGGCACTGAAGTAGGTCATCACTTGCCCAAGGTGTGTATGGTCCGTACGCTCCAGCTGGTTTTCGATCGCAACGACATCATCAGACCGGCGATCTCTGGCAAAGATGTCGAGGTTGAATGAGCCAACCGGGTGTTCAGTGCTGATCAGCTCCAGATCCATGCCGAGCAGATCCGAAAGGCGATGAAGGTTGTCGGCCAACCAGGGAGTGAAATCCAGGGCTTCATGGCTCCAGGCTTCACGAAGCTCGATTGGCTGGAGTGTTGAGAAATCCGTTGTTGTCACTGAGATGAACGATTTCGTTGAAGTGAATCTGTTTGTTGTTCCTGAAGGGGAAGGTGACCTTCGCGAACCCTGCGAAGCACATCGCGAGCGACCGCCACACTGATGGCATCGGTGGAATAACCCTTCTGCTGCTGGGGCTCCAGTCTTTTGCCAATGGAATTGCTGTCGTCGCTTGGCATGGATCGTCTGATCAGGGCTGAGGGCCACTCGGCTGACTCCTCATCAATCTCTGCTGAAGAACTCAATTCCACATCCCTCAATTGAGTGATCTCTACAGCTGCTGCGGGGCAAAGCCATGGCTAGGGCGTGTTGAGGGATACCAAGAGGGCTGGATGGCCAAGGGCTATGTCTTGCATGAGGGCCCCAGCCCTTTTGATGGCCAGCCGATCGTTTCGATCGCCACGTTGCACTCCAGCAATCGCAAAACCGGCGACATGGTGCAGACCTGGATCCTGCCAAGGGATTTGCATCCCCTCGATGCCGTGAAGAGCGGCCAAGACAGCTGCATCTGCGGGCATTGCCCACACCGGGGATCAGGCACCAAGCGCACCTGTTACGTGAATGTGGGCCAGGCACCGGCGAACATCTGGCGCACCTACAAAGCCGGTGGCTATCCACTGATCACTTCCTATGAGGAGGCCGTGAAGGGTCGAGTCGTTCGCTTTGGTGCCTATGGCGATCCAGCCTTTATGCCGATCACGGTGGTTGCCAACCTGCTGATGTTTGCCAAGGGGCATACGGGCTACACCCACCAGTGGTTTCAAGACTTCGCCGCCGACTACAAGGGCATTTTTATGGCGTCGGTTGATTCATCGATCGATGAAGAGATGGCGCAGAGCCAGGGTTGGAAAACCTTCAGGGTGTTCGCACCGGATGCCCCAATCGAAGGTTCGAAGACTTGCCCAGCGCAGCTCACTGAGAACCGCGTGCAGTGCGAGCGCTGTTTGCTCTGCAATGGCAAGAAGGCCAACATCGGCATCCATGCGCATGGGAGAGCTGCTAAACAAGTTGCACAATTAGAGCTTATTCGCCATTGATTGAATTAAAAATGCTTGTAAGTTTTAAGCTGCAATGATTGATTGTTTTTAATTTATTGAGGCGCGATATGCGACCAAACTTCAACCAATAAAATTGAGTATAAAAGGCCCATGAGAAGGACTCTGCTGTATGTCGTTTCTGGCGCCAGATGAGCAAGGTTGTTTCGAATGTTATTCATGGTCAACAATGCGCTGTAAAGATCTATGCTTCCTTGCCTTGTATTGATATAAGCTTCTTGGTCTTTTGCCGTATGGACTAATTTTGGAAAGCTTACGTCATGGTCGTCAAGAATTACGTTCAGGCTCAGTTCTTCTCTGACGACCTCGTGTTTTCTTGTGACAAATTGGACAATGCTTTGCAGGCCAAACCCTTCTAGGATTGAATCTGTCTGCTCTGAATCAGCTTTCTTGCAGCCGTATGTGAGTACTTGCATGAAAAAGTAGTCAAGTTTGTAGCAGTCTTGATGATTTGAGAGACTTAACTCCTCTGTCTGCTCGGGTTCGATTTTCTCGGCATTGCTTAAGCTATCGATTTGGTTTTTTATCTCCTTGAGGTGCATTCCTTGGGATGCCATCGCCAGGCCAAGGGATTCCATGATTTTGTTGATACCGCCAAGTTTTTCTTCGACGCCGCTTGATATTAACTCAGAAGGCAAAGCTTGATGGGTGGTATCGAAGGTCTTGTTAGTCCTAAGGCTTTTCTCGTTTGATTCTTTTTTTGTTTCTCTTGGAGGTGTTGCGACAAAGCTTTCTGCGCAATCTCTGAGGTTTTCACAGAGTTGGTGGTATATTTCTAGCCTTTTTGGATATACCCATCTGCTGATTTCTCCGTCCCAGGATCTTCCAGCTATCTCTTTTGCTTTGTCTTTTTCTTCGGGGTGAATTTTTACATAATAGTAGCGATCGTCTTCGTGTACCTCGGGTTTGAAATAGGGAATTGCCATTGTTGAGGCTTGGTAAACAATTTTCTTTATTGTCCGAGGTCGACTCCTGATTCGGATCCCCCGAGCGAGGGGTGCATCAACCTCTCTATTCCCCTGCGCGGGTGATACTTGTTAGTGCGCCTCGCTTAATGAGTTGATCAAAATGAGCCCATACGGCATCGGCATGAACTGAGTGGGGGTAGTGGATGCCGAGCTCGCAGTTGTGCTTTTGAGCGTTGTCGCTGAGGTTGGCGCTCGTCACCAGTAATCGCTGATCGGCGACCACTGTTTTGACGTGGAATACGGCTTGATGCTCCCGCTTCAGCTCAAGCGAGCGGGGATCGTAGAAGCCTTGGGGTTGAGGCAACGAGGATTTCCAGAGTTTGCGCCAGGTGTGGTCGCGGAATTTTGCAACTAAGCAGTGTGTGGCTGAGGTGTCATGCCGATCGCGTGCAATGTTCATAATCACCCGCGCTTCAAGGCCTGGGGCTTCTTGCATGCGCAGTTGGATGAGAGCTAAGAGCTCCTTGATGAAGCCATAGGGAGCGATGTTGTAGGTGGTGAGCAGGAGCCGGTGTTGCACCTGCTCCACCATTTCGCGAATCACGACCGCTTGATCGCGCGTGGTGTCGCCGTTCCCCATCTCAGGGCCAGACCAGACAAGCTCACTGCTGCTGAGCTGGCCTGCTTCGCGTTGGTGCATCAGCCCTGCGATGGCTTCAGCCAATGATGATGAAGAGCCGCCGTAGGCCTCCCATCGCTGAAGGCATTGAGAAATCGACAAGCGCAGGCTGGTGTCAGCGCTAGCGATGTTGGCGTGCAGCAGGCCGTCGTAAGCCTGAGCCAACGACAGTATCCCCGAGTTGAGCGCACCTTGTAGACGCCTCAGCTCGCCAGAGCTGAGTTGAACCAGTTCATGGGTCATCGCGCAGCTCCTCTGGGAAGAAGGCGGCATTGCTGGTGTGCAATGTGCCAACGACGAAGGCGCGATCGAGAAATTGATTGCGCTGTTCGCAACTGGTTTCTGCAATCAGCAAGCAACCGTGGCAAGCAGCTCCATGGCTGTAGCGCTTTTCAAACTCACTTTCTGGCTCGTGCATCGAGCAGAACGGATCGTTGGTGCAAAGCCGACCGCTCTCCAGCGCTGCTTTCAGCAGTTCATCAATCCGATCTGCCAAGGCCACGAGGCCTCCGAGCGTTCCCTCAGATCCACTCCCCCCGGTGTAGAGCAGGATTCCGTACCCCTTTCCGGGGAAGGCATAGATCCGCTCTTTGATCGCTGAAGCGCTGTAGCCACATTCCAGTGAGGCTTGCGTGATCAACAGATGGCTGAGGCTGTGGAGCATCACGTACTCCGCACCCGGCCAAGGAAAGGCTTCGGCGTCGATGCCGTTGTCTTTGTTCCAAAGCTGGAAGGCCGAGCGGTGTTTGTCGCAATGCGCTTTCACCTCGGGTTGTCCGGCCCAGAGCTTCAGCAGCTCTTCGTTGACGCCAAGGAAGATCCCTTCGCCGTAGTTTTCAACGGCAGGCAGCCAACTCAGTTCCCCGGGATTCAATGCTGCTCGCTTCGAACCCACATCAAGTGGATCGCCATCGACACCTTTGACGACGGGTTCCAGACGTGTGAAGCCTATTAATGACATCACCTCACGGAGGCGATGTACTTTCAGCACGCGATCAAACCGTTCCCGGAACCACTTGGGTTTGCCTCCCAGTTGCAGGATCTCTGCATGGAAGGGGGAGTCGGGATCGGCTTGGCCGAGTTGATTGGCTCCTTGATAGAGCGCTCGAATCTCCTCTTCTTTGATGGCGCCGCCATTGCCTTGGTTTGGATTCGGTTTGTTGCCTCGAATGCTTTCGAGCGTGTCGAAGACCAGTTGCAGGCTGTTCTCCTTGGCAAAGGCTTGGATTGGTTTGCTGAGCCTGTCAGGCAAGAAACCCATCAGCATCTCGAGCATCTCTACCGATGTGGCTTTTTCGAAACTGCTGAGGTTCTTGCTGATCAGCGGCCGAATCGGATCAACAGCCTCTGGGATCGAGATCGCCGAAATGATCTCTGGGAAGTAAGCGTTGCTGGCTGAGCGAATCAGCAGTCGGTTGTAGTTGGGCTTGCCGTTGTCGTTGACGCATTCCGCCTCTTGGCCATAACTGCCAAGCCAGGGTCGGTGGCCTTGGCAGCGTCCCAACGTGGAGCTGCCGTCTTCGTTTTTGGTTTTTGCGAGGGGTTGGCGTGCGCCGCAGTCGCAGCGCACGTAGATCTCATTGAAGTCGTTGCCGGAGCCCGACTCATCAAGCCAAAGCTTTTCCCGGCAGCGGCTGGGGCCACTGTGCACAAAGCGGCGCCAGTCCACATCACTGAGGTGGCCATGGGGGCAGCACTGCACAAAGCGCACCGGCACCACATCGAGATTGACGCGTTGATCCTTGTGAGAGAAGCGGTATTTGCGACCCTCAAGGCTTGTTTTGTGGACCAAGGGGCGGGTCCTGTAGACCCTTCCGCGCTCGTCGGTGTGGCTGATTGGTTCTTTGGGTTGGGCAACAAACCAGTTGGGGAATTCGGGTGCACGGATTCCTCCAGGCTTCACGCCAGCTGGCCCCACCTCCAACACCGGTGGGCGGCGCAATTGCACGCCGGAGCTCAGCGAAAGATCGGAGATGCCGCGGAGCTTCTCCAGCAAGCGCGGCTCGGTGATCGTGGAGCGCTCGTCGTTGCGGTCGTACCACCAGAGATCCAGGCCGCCGATCACCACAGATTTCTCGGGGAGATCGACCATGGCTCCAGGGCCATAGGTGGTGAGCAGTTGGCTGTGGCGCACTTCGCCCAGGGGCGGAGCGGTGTTTTTTTTCGGGCTCATGCGGAGGCCTCCTGGCTTGATCCGGGTTGGGTTGCGAGTAGGGCTGCGGAGGGTTCGACGTCGCGCAAACTCCAATTGGCGACGAACTTTTGTTGGAGCACTGGTTCCAGTTCCTCCAGGGCTGGATCCAGTGGGGTGTGAAGCAAAGCGGGTAGCTCTTGCTCTTCATTGCCGTACTGGAGTTGGCCGCGGTCTTCGGCGATGGAGCGCCAGTCGTCGATCCAGCGCCTGAGCTGTGCGCCAACCTGTTTGGCGTAAGCATCGTTGTGGCCTGAGGCCGCCACCCGGGCCTCCATCCGCTTGGCGACCTCCTCCCGCACAGCGGCAAGTGCCTCACCTTCAGCGGCATGTTTGGCCCAACTCAGCTCTTCGCTGAGGTGGCGTGCCAGGGCGACCGTTACGGCCGGCAATGCCCGTTCCAGTGCTCGCTCGGAATAGGGGGTGACGCTGGTGGCTTCGACGTCTCGGTAGAAGACGTCGTGGCTGAAGCTGAAGTGCTCGTAGTGGGAGCGGTCGCGCGGGCGGTTGGGGTTGAGCAGCACCACCACCAAGCCCGGTTTGGATTCATCCCGGCCGACACGGCTGCTGGCTTGGATGTATTCGGCGGTGGTTTTCGGTTGGCCGAGCATCAACATCAACCCCAAACGGGTGATGTCCAGGCCGACCGAAATCATGTTGGTGGCGAGGGCCACATCCACGTGTTGCTTGTCGTCGAAGCTGAGCTCCAGCAGCGATTTGGTGTTGCTCACCTCGGAGGTGCTCACCCGGGAGGTGAGCTCCAATGGGTTATCGATTTTGCGGTTGGCATCACGCCTGGGCTCTTCATCGGCCCGCGTGCGTTGGCCTTGGGTGGTCAGGCGCGAGGTCACCTCCTCTTCCACTAGTCGCCTGGTGATGCCCAACTCCTTGATCGTGTTGAAGTAGCCGAGCAAGGTCATGTAGGGATCCACAGGGTTGGGATCCTTGGGTTGACCAGCTTTTTCTTGGGCTTTTCGCTGTTTTTCAGCTGCTTTGTAGTGCAGCTGGGCGGAGCTCATCAGGGCGATCATGGCCCTGAGCAACAGCGCTTTGACGTTGCGGCCTGGCGCTGAAATCCCGACGTAGGTGCGGCCAGCGGCTTCCTCTGTTGTGGCGGTGTAGGCAAAGAACGAATTACGTCGATCCGGCCCGGGAGCGGGGAAGATTGAGGGGGGGCTGCTGCGGCCAAATAGGGCGCGCATTTGTTGCTCAGCTCGGCGCACCGTTGCCGTGGAGGCCACGATCTTGGGCCGAATGGTGTGGCCATCCACCTCTCGGCTGCAGAGCTCATCGATCACCGCTTCATAGAGGCCGGCCATCGATCCCAGCGGGCCAGAGATCAAATGCAGCTCGTCTTGGATGATCAGATCGGGTGCATCCAGGCCTCCCTCTTGAGGCATGCCGATGCAGTTAGCCGCTCCATCGCTGGGCCCGTAGTAGGCCTGATCGGCGATGTGGCTCACCTTGCCGAAGAGTTTGCCGGTGCGGCCAAGCCAGGGCAACGAGGCGAACTTGTCGATCGTGGCAATGATGAACGCCGGCAGGCGGCGGTAAATCATGTCGTCGACGGCTACCAATGGCAGGTGGTTGTCGCCGCTGAAGTGGCAATCGCGATTGCGGCAACAGACCCGTAATTCATCGGGGTTGTCGTTGTTGACCACGCCATTGCGCAGCAGCCTGAACACCTCCCTGGCTTTGCCCGGCCGCTCGTCGGTAAGCGACAACTTGCCGAACTCCACTCCGCACCAGGGGCAGTTGTCGATCGGTATGGGTTTGGGGCCGGTGCCGTCGTACTTGCGTACGCGAATGCGCGCAGTGCTCTCGTCTTGATCCCTTGTGTTCCCCATCTTGTTGGGGGTGCCGCTTTTCCCAACCCAAAGGCCGATCTCGAAAGGCCAGCGGCCGAGCTTGGTGGGTTGCTTCTGGCGCTCGAGCTCGAGGGCACAGATCAAGGTGGAGGCCCGGCCGAGTTGATCGAGGGTTAGCAGGCGCAGGGTGTAGCGCATCAACACGCTCATGCCTCCGGACTGGGGGCCGCCGTCATGGCGCAGGCGGCGCATCACCAAGGTGAAGGCCGCTAAGCCGAGATAGGCCTCGGTTTTGCCGCCACCGGTGGGGAAGAACAGCAGATCAACGGTTTGGCGTTCGCCGCAGCTGGGATCGGCAATTGCCCGTAGGTTCATCAGCACAAAGGCCAGCTGAAACGGCCGCCACTTCGGCGGGGCCACTTCTTCTGGCTTCTTTTGCTGCATGGGCCCAAAGCGGCGACGCGCCGCAACGGCCATCACCCGGTTGGCGATGGCAAAGGCATCGCGAATCCGGTCGTCGGCTAAGGCGTGAATGCCTCGTTCAATGCGCTCGGCTTGGCGGTCGGCAAGGCGCAGTAGCTGATCGGCCGTGCCCCGTTGATCGGGAGTGAGGCCTGGTATTTGTTTCTGCTGTTCGATCCAGGCGCGGTAACTGCTCACCAAGGGCAGCAGCCGATCTTGTACAGCTTCCGCGCTGGTGGATGCCAACTGGTCGAGCTCCTCCATCGACAGCTCAATGCCACCAACGCGGTCGTTGGTGCTGGGCTTCACCTTCTCAACGGTTGCTTGCGGCAACCAGGTGGTGCGCAGGGTGTTGCACTGGCGGCCGTTGACCTCGGCATCCACCGAGACGTTGTGTCCGATGCCGAATTCGAGGGCATCGCGGTATTGCAGGGCGTTGACCTTGGCGTCCCAGTCATCGCTGCCCTTTTGGTGCAGATGGTGGATGCGCTCAATGAAGCCGGCGGTGCAATGCAGCTCCAGTTCCACCTGGAAGGCGCTGACGGCATCACGGTCGGAACTGCTGCTGCCGTGTTGTTTCCGCTCGTTGGTGAAAAACAGGCTGATGGCAACAGAACCCGCTGGATAGCCCAGGCCTTCTGGGGCTTTGCGCACATGCCAATGCAGCTTGAGCTTGCTGCTGTTGGGCAGTTCCTTTGCAGTAAGGAGGCCGCGATGGCTGAGCTCTTCACTGCTGAGCTCGATGGTTTCCTCTCTGGGGCTACGAACCCAGACCTCATCGTTGGTGTCGCCGGGTGCTGGCTCACGGATGTAATCCGCCCAGCGGGCTGTGACTTGCAGATCAGCCTTGGCGGGCAGCAGGAAGCTGAGGCCAATGGATGCAGGCAGAAACACCTTGCGGGCTGAGCCTGTTTCTGAAGCACCGGTGTCATCACCAGCGCCTTTGGCTTTGTTCTTTTTGCTGAGGTCCTGGCCGTCGAGGCCAGCGAAGTCGTCATCACCGGTGTCATCGGCTCGCACCGCCAGTGGTGTGTCCGAAGGAATCAGAAAACCGGTTTGATACCAATTGCTAGGGGAGCTTTTGAGTTTTTCTTCAATCAGATCTGTGCCTTCATCACCAAGGGCTCGAAGTACCCGTTGGGTGGGGCCGATTAGATCGAGCTCAAGGGCATCGATGAGTTGTGAGCGCACTTCGGCGCTCTTAAGTAATTGTGGGATTTGACGCGTACAAAGAGATGTCATCTGTTGAACAGTGAAGTGTGTGAGTGAGTAAGCAAAGGCTTTCCTAAAAAAAGTTAGTCTTTTAATATTTCACAGTGTTTGTAGTTCATGTTCTTTTTTATTTAGCTCCAGTAATCTCGAGATAACTTCGTCTTCAACTCTTTCGTCCCATGCGTATCTCCAGTTGATCTTTGTCTTGACTTTTCCACTTGCGTTTGCAAGTTTTGATTCGAAATTAATGGCTTCTTCTGCTGAGTGAAAAAATAAATCACTGCTGCTAATTGGTAGGCCTAGTTTCTCCGATAGCTCTTCATCTATTTCAAGATCAACTGCCTTATAGCCGGGAACCATACTGTCAGTAAGATCCTCCCAGCCGTAGGCTATGGCTGTTTTCTTGTCCAAAATTCTGTGTAATTCTCTAAGTGTTTGTATTCCCTCTGAGATGGTTTTTGGGTCGTGGTATTCGTTGTAAGTTTTGGTAAGACCAAGGTTGTTTTCGTGCATGTATTTTTGTCGATGATGAAGCAATGAGGTTCCTGCCTCATTCATTTGCTTGATTTTTTCGGTCGCTACTTCTTTTTCAAATATTTCCCTTGGTCGTGGAGGTGATGGAAAGGTTTCAAAGCAGTCTGTAGGGGTGTATCTCAGACGGTCTTCCAGGGTTGCGCTGAAGCGGTGAGCCCACACTTCATGAATTCTGCCTTGCAATAAGCTGAAAAGATTATTATTGGACACTGGGAAGACGTAATGAGGCCCCGCATATATGATGCCTTTGTTTAGCTTTGCAAAGACCATGTATTTGCTTACATACGAGTGAAATAAAACACTACTGTTCTTCTCTATGGCTGCTTCTCTGTTTTTGCCCAGGCTCGGATACTTCCACCAAAATTTTTGACACGACTTGTTTTTCACTTTGTCTCTTTCAGGCTTTACCTTCCGCTCAATAATAGACATTAGTTCGGGCCATCTTTTCCGGCATTCTTCTTCAGATCTGTTGCCAAAGTTTGCCACATATCTATGATAAGAATGAGTGGGGCTGGTGTTGACTTCTTCTCCTCCAATATATGGTTTTATGATCTCTTTGTAGCTTGAATTTGACTTGATAAGTCTGTCTTTTGTTTTTATTGGAATTGGTGATCCTGGTGTGCTTTCGTCTGATTTAGGCGTGTCTTCAAATGTAAACCCTATTCCCCATATGATTGTTCCAACAAAATATTGTGACTCTCTTTTATTTAGTTTTAGAGGGTCCTCGTTGCCTCCTCTGTCGAGAAGAAATGCAGTAATATTTTTTACGGTGATGCCGTTTAGGAATTTCTGAATTGTTTGTCTGCTCTTGGTTATATGGATGATGCTAATTGTGACTGCAGCCAGTCCAGGCCACTTCATTTTTTTTATTGCTGAGTAAATCGAATTGCCGTTTGTGCAGAGCCAGTAAAGACCTGTATGCCTTGTATCTCCTTGAGCAATTGTGTTTGTTGTGATTAGGCTTATTGATCCAAGATTGTTGGCAAGGTTGCTTGCGCGTCTCAAAAATTGTGCGGATAAATCGGCGTTTCCTTGACTTCCTGTATGTATAGATTTAAACCAGTCTTGAATATTGTCTGGGTAGGCCTCTGCTGTTGTTATTTTTCCTGCGAATGGCGGATTGCCAATTACAACGTCAAATCCTTTCCTTTCGGGACTGAAAACGTCAGCGAAGCGATTTTCCCAATGGAATGGTTGTATGCCTTTTTTAGACGAACGTAGTCGCTCAAGAGGTTCCTCCATTGCCTCTTCCAGCTCTTCCACGGAGTTGAATTCCAAAGTTGCTGCCAGATAGAGCTCCCGGAGTTTTTGGCGGTCACGATCTTTTTTGCCGTTGAAGAAAGCGGCAACGAGTAGGTCGCCAACCGTGTTCAGATAGGCCGTTTTCTTTTGCAGCTGTTTCCAGGCTTTGCGTTTGCGCGCGTCGTCTGCATCGCTGCGGCTATCGGCTTGGAATAGCGCATAGCTCTCGGCTTCCTGCTCTTGAGCTTTTTGGATGGTGATGTCGTGTAGTGACCGTTGCTTGGTGGCGGTTTTCAGTGCTGATTCGATTTCTTTGCGGCTCACGCCCACCAAGGAATCGCCGCACTTCAGGGCGTGATCCACAAAGGTGAACGGCAGCTCTTTGCTGAGCGTTACCAGCCACAGCGACAGCCGCGCCAGGTTCACAGCGAAGGGGTTTTTGTCGACGCCATAGAGGCAGCGCTGGGCCACCAAACGGCGGGCATAGATGTCTTTGTCCCAGGCTTCTTCGAAATCGGAGGGGAAGCCATCGCGTTCCCAGGCTTCCACCAGCAACCCAGCCAGATAACGGCAGGTGGCCACCAGGAAGGCACCCGATCCCATGGCTGGGTCACACACCTTGAGATCAAGGATGGCCTCGGCTGTGGGTTTGTGGTCGTTGCGCTCCAGCCAGGGCCGGAACGCTTCTTTCACGATCGGCTCGGTGAGCGAGCGCGGGGTGTAGTGACTGCCGCTGCGCCGCCGCTCGGCGGTGGGTTGCAGCACCAGCGAACCAGGATTGAGACCGCGTGGGGTGTGCGGCGAAAGCCGCTTGCCCAGGGCTTCCAGTACCTCCTCCATGTTGAAGGCACTCTTCAGTTCTTTCTTGACGGCTGCCGGCAGCTTGAGTTTCACGCCGGCTTGATCGTCGAGCCATTTCTCGCGCTTGCTGGCCGGTTGCTCCAGCAACTCTTCGGCATTCACCACCACCGAGATGGTGATCTTTTGCCTTGGTGGACGGTGGGTGATGCCCACGCTGGTGCCTTGGGCCTGCTCCACCCGGAAGCCCATGATTCCTTCGTAGACCGAGCCGATCTGCTCTACATCGAGGGCGCGGTAGCTGAGGCGTTCGCCATCGAGCCACAGCAATTTGCTCAGCACTTTTTCAACGACGTCGTCGCTGATGGTCGGCAGGTTCTCCAGGATTCCTGCTTCGTAGCCGAGCTCTTCACTGCGCCCCTCCAGGAAGGGGTAGGCATCGGGATCAAACAGCTCGCCATGGCGAGCCGGCAGGTAGGCCTCGGTGGCACCACCGCCGTCGTACACCAAACGGAACAGGCTCAGCAGCGAGGCCCAAGCCCCACGCCGGCTGGCCATGCCACCTTTGTGTTCATCGGCTTCTTGGCGCAGTCGAATCGCCAGACCGCTCACGCTGTAGTGCTGCCCATAGAGCGAATCGGGCGGCATCAGGTCTTCGTCTTCGGCATAAAGCAAGAACACCAAGCGCAGCAGCACGGTGATCAAGCCGCCGTAGATGTGATCGGGGTCTTGCTTGGGCAGATCACCCAGCACCGTGGTGCCTTTGTTTTGGGCGTTGCGTTCGGCCTCATCGAAGCCCAGCAGCAATTCCCACAGGGCCTCCAGCACCTGCTCCGCCAGGCGCGTGCTCACATCGTTTTGGCGTTTGCGGCTTTCGTTCAGCAGCTCTGGCAGCCGTTGATCACTGCTGCCGCTGAACATCCGGTCAACACCCAACAGCATCTGCAGGGCGCCGAGCATGGGCCGGCCCGCCACGGTGGTCATCGGCTCCAGCGGGAAGGTGATGTAGCCGCTGGATTCACCGCGCGGGGCAAAGATCAAGCGCAGTGCTACGCCGTTGAACAGCAACCCAATCGGGTGTTCGCTTTCTTTGAGCAAGCGCTCAAAGCGGTGATGGGGTGAGGCCTCCCAGCCATGGCCATCGCCCTTGAGCAATTCATCCATGGCGGTGCCGGCGGGTAGTTCTTGCACCAGCACGTCGTGCTTGTTGTCGGGCCCAGCGCCAGCCACCACATGGCTGGGCTTGAGCACCTCGCCGTATTCCTCGAGCACCACTTCGATCGGTGTTGGGTGCTCACTGGCGGGCTTGATATCGCTGTTGCTCCACTCGAGAATTTCGGTGGCGAAGCGCTCAAAGCTGCCCACCGAAACGGCCTTGTGGCCACTCTCGAGTTCCCTCTCTTCAAGTAGATCAGCCAAGCGGCGTTGGCCATCGGCCAGCGTGGTGACTTGCGATTCGGGATAGAGCTCTTTCTCGTTGAGCACCACTGGTGCCACCACCAGGCCCACGGGTTGCACAAGGCCGAGCCATTCGAGGTGGGTTTGGATGCTGGGTCCGCGGTAAGCCATTAGTTGTCTCCTCCTTGTGAAATCGGCCACAGGTAAATCGCCCCAGCCGGTTCAACCCGGTGGGTTTGCACGTCGAACGTGCGTTTGATCAGATCGGGTTGGAGTGCCAGATCGCGCTCGATGTTGTGCAGACGCCGCTCCCAATAGGCGCGGTTGTCGAGCATTTGCCGGCGTTCATCGGCGGCAAAGCCCAGCACCAATTGATCGAAGCCGCGATCGGTTTTGGTTTTGGTGGATTCGATCCGTTGGCGTTGATCGCTCAGCACCTTGATGAAGCGCTCCGACTCGGTTTCAGCGCGTTTGATCAGCTTTTGCTGAGCTTTCTCGCGCCGCTCGTCCACCAGCCCTTCCAGATGGCCAATCAGTTGCTGCACATCGCCATCGATCTGCTCGCGCAGGTGGTGTTGGCGAATCACCGGCGCTTTAAGGCGTTGCTTCAGCGATTGCTCCAGATCAGCCAGGGCCCGCTCATGCCGCTCTTTGCCGAGCACATGCAGCTTGCGGCTGGGGTCGTCGGGATACCACTCGGCCACCACCGCCAGCACTTCATCGTGCAAACGGGCTGCGCTGTGGCCATAGAGCGACAGGCGCCCCAAAAGGATCAACTTGGCGGTGTCGTCGTGGGTGCCAACAACCGCGGCGCGGCTGATCTCATCGGTTTGGAAACCGCGCATCAAGAAGCGGTTGAGCAGCCGTTGTACCAGGGGGTGCTCCAGGTGCAGATGCACGCGGTCGGCATTCACCTCTTGCGGGTCTTTGAACACCACCGGTTGCAGCTCGGTTTCGCGTCGCCACTCCCACTTGTTTTGTCCAGGTTGAATTGGTGGGCGAAGAGCATCGAGCACATCACCCCAGCGGGCATCACCACCGGGCAGCTCTTTGGCTGAGGGGAAATCCCAAATCGCGCGATCCGGGTCCTCGGCTGCTTTGGCTGGGTTGCGCGGTTTGAGAGCTAGCTCGCTGCCGGTGAGTTTGAGGCTGGTGTTCAGCGCATCGCGGAAGAGATCGCTGCTGAAGTTGAGCCAGTCCTCCGACTTTTTGAGGAAGCGCTCGAGCTTGGCGACTTCCTCAGCCAGTTCCCCTTGGCGTTGGCGGCTTTCCTCCAGCTCCTCATTGAGCAGGGATTGGGTGCGCTTGTAGGCCTCGTCTTGATCGACGCCATCGATCTCAGCCATCGTCTGCTGCAGGGCCGTGGGGTTGATGCCCTTTTTCAGCAGAGCGCTGAGCTTGCTGATCACTACCGGCGGTAGGCAACCCAGCTCTTGTTTGATCTGCTCGGTCTTCTGCACGAGCGTGTCGAGCACCGTGTCTTCCGGGCGCTGGGGCAGCACGAAGTAGTGGCAGAACACCTCCGGTGCCCGTTGCAGGGTGCGGTCGATGCGGCCATTGCGTTGCTCCATTCGCCCCGGGTTCCAAGGCACGTCGAAGTGCACCAGGTGGCGGCAATGGTTTTGCAGGTTCACGCCTTCGCGGGCGGCATCGGTGGCTACGAGGATGCGCAGCGGGTCATCGCCAGGTGGGCTGTTGAAGCTGCGCTTAAGGGCTTCGCGGCGTTTGCTGTCGATACCGCCGTGGAAGGTGGCGATACGCTGATCGGCCTGATCGCTCCCGGCCACGAGCTCGCGCAGCCGCGTTTCCAACCAGGCTTTGGTGTCGGCGTATTCGGTGAAGATCAGTAGCCGCTCGTCAGCCCATGTCGCTCCCGGTTGGCCGAGGTTGGGGCAGAGGTGCTGGCGAATCCAATCCTCCAGCCAGCCAATGCGTGCATCGGCGCGGAGCTTGGCATTGGCGCTGATGCGCTGCATCTGCTCCAGCAGCTCCCATTCCTCCGGCTGCACCTGCAGCGCGGAGCTCAGAGCAGTGGCGTGTTGTTGGGCGGCTTCGGCTTCGAGCTCGTCATCGCTGATCTCAGCGCGATCGTCATCGCCATCAATGCCGTCTTGCAGCAGGTCGAGCCGCTCGAGCTTTGTTCGGCTTGCGTTGGCGCTGCCATTGCTTCCAGCGGCTTCGCGTTTTTTGAGCGTGTCGATGTGCACGTTCAAGGTGCGATCGAAGCCGTAGATCGAGCTGAGCAAGCGTTTCTGCAGGTTGGTCACCACCAGCAGTTCGGCTGCGCGCTCCCGTGCTCCTGCCTGGGCCAAGCGCGCGTTGCGCAGATCGCGGTATTGCCGAAGCAGATCAGCGAGCACCAGTTCTGGGGTATCGCCTGGGAGGTTGTCGAGCACCACCGGGTTTACGTTGCGCTTGGGCAGCTCAACGCCGGGCAAGCCACGCAGGTCTTCTTTCAACCGGCGCACCAACACCGGCTCAAGGTCTTTTTTGCGCACCGCGACACCACGGCAGAAGCGGGTGGGGTCAAGGATTTCCAGCAGGGCCGAAAAGCTGTTGCTGTGGCCGTTGTGGGGTGTGGCTGAAAGGAACAGTTTGTGCTCGAAGCGTCCTGCGAGGTCGCGAATTGATTTGGTGAGCTTGGAATCAACGGCGAACTTCGATCCCGAAGCCGGTGCAGCGTTGTGGGCCTCATCCAGGATCAGCAGGGTTTGTTTTCCCTCATCACCCAGCCAGTCGCGCAGTGGCCCGGCATACGCCTCATCACGTACCAGTGATTGGCTCAAGATGAAGCGGGTGTGTGTCGCCCAGGGGTTGATGCCCCAGCCGCGCTGTTGGCGCATTTGGGCCATGTACTTGCGATCCATCACCGCGAAGTGCAACCCGAAGCGGCTTTGCATCTCGCCTTGCCACTGCAACACCACCGACGGCGGTGCAATCACCACCACGCGATGCACCTTTTGGCGCAGCAGCAGCTCGCGCATGATCAACCCGGCTTCGATCGTTTTGCCGAGGCCTACGTCATCGGCGATGAATAGGCTCACCCGTGGCATCAGCAGGGCTTTGCGCAACGGCTCGAGCTGGTAGGGCTTCACATCGATGCCGGCCCGCAGTGGTGCCTGGAACAGCTGCGGATCGGTGCTGGTGACGCAGTTCCACTGCAGCGTGTGCAGATAGCTGGAGAACACCTGCGGATCATCGAAGCCCCGTTGTCCAACGGTCTCCCAGGTGCTCTTGCCGAGTACACGGGCATCTACTTCCCGTTCCCAGAACACCTCGAGCTTTTGGCCATTGGCGTCGTCGTCGAGGCACGCCATCCGCACGATCGTGTCGCCGCTGGGTTCATCCGCAGGTTCGACTTCTTCAACCAGATACCGGTGGCTGCGGCACTGCACCACACACCCCGGAAAGAGTTGAGGTGTCTCGATGACGCGCAGATTTGGCCTGCGGTTGGCATCGCTTTCAAAAGGAACGCCTGTTGGCGGGCGGGTGGAAACGGTCATCGGCCGCCTCCGTAAACAGTTGTAGTGCTGCTATTTCCAGCGGATGTAAGTCGTTGAGATGTCGTTGGCATCAAGGCCTTTGCCTGGCCCTCTCACGATCTGAGGAATGCTTCAAATCCACATCACTTGAGTGAGTGGCAATCAAATGGAGATGACTCCCTCAACTGATGGATGTGGGATTTCTTCGATTCGGGCTCAATGGTGTTGCGTGCGTAGGAGCATCCATGCCTCCCTCCTATGACTTGATTTATTGGAGCGACGGAGAGATACAGACCAAAACTGTCCAGGTGGCTGATGCGGAAGAAGCTTGGCGCTTGGGCCGTGAGAAGTATCCCGATGGCATCCGTGGTGTCGTTTGTCACGAGCAGGCCCCAACTCCCACCGCAGATCACGGCTAAAACAAGGCGACTGTTGAACGCTCGTTATGGAGCTGCGCCTTGAGTCGCGCGCAATCAAAGGAGCGATTGATCAGGCCAGAGTGTTGCTTCAAAACCGCCGGGTGGTGGTTTGCATGGGCGATCGTTTGTCTTTGATGTGCCTCTGCCTCACAGAGCCAGTTAGGCCTGTTGTCTTAGGTGCTGCGACCACAGAAGAGGAAGGCTTTGAGCTGGTGCAGAGAACCAAGCCCGATCTCTTGATCTGCAGTTCAGATCTGGAAACCGGCTATGGCATCAATCTGATCAGGAGGGTTTATGCGGAGTTACCCAGCTGCCAACGCCTGATTGTGCTGGTGCGGGAAACGCAGGCCGTGGTGCGTGAGGCCCTGGATGCCTATGCCGATGGCGTGATGTTCAAATCCAGCTTTGGGACCGGTCGAGGCGACTTCATTCAGGCACTGCAAACTCTTTCAGAGGGGCAGGTCTATTACCCCGAAGAGATCCGTCGCTTGGGATCGCAAGCCCCTCGGCCCGACTTACCACCGTTGGTCGAGCAGCTTTCTGATCGCGAGATCGAGGTGGTTTCGTTGATTGCTCTAGGCCTCAGCAATCAAGCCGTTGCCAATCAATTGCGGATTTCGATTGAGACAGTAAAAACCCATGTCGTGAATGCCACGGGAAAGCTGGGTGCTCAAGGCCGCACGCAGCTGGTGGTGAAAGCTATTGCCCACGGCTTGATTGATCCCTCGAGCTGATTGGTTTATTCAGCGATGGTTGCAAGTCTGTTGATGCATCAGTTACGTCACCATCTGGAGGAGGCGCTCTTTGATCTCTTCATGACTGCCAGCCAGGTTCACAGTGGCGAATTGCATATTGTGCCCTTGGATCACGACTGATTCATTGAAACTTCCATTGATGGAGGGGTGTAGTAACAGGCCTGAAGCATGGTTAGCCCAAAGATCTCCCCTCTGCACCTGGGAGCGTAGGTAGGCATACAGCTGGTAGATGTAGCCGCTTTTGAGTGTTTTGTCGCGATACCAGCCACGGCCCAGTACACCTGTGAACTTGGTGTCGATCACCAGGCGTTGGGGATAATCGCGTCGGTCGATCACGATGTCGGTGCGCATCGAGGGGAACACCTGACTGGCTCCACTTGTGGCTTCTTCAATAGGCCAACGCAGTGCCATGCCGGTGTGCACTAACCAATGAGCCTCGTCGAGATGAAACCTGTAGAAGCCACCGATCGCTTTTTCGTAAAGGCGCCGAAGCCAGTGTTCGCAGCGGTGAGGATCGATCAGTGCGTTTGGCCCTGCCTCTTCAGTCGGCAGGGCGAGATCCATCGCTAAGCGAGCCGCTGCAAGCATCGGTTGATCTTCTTGATCGTGTCGGCCAAATCGTTGATTGTTGATTTGCTGTCGGGTGGGTGGTTCTCCATCGACCCCTTGCAGACGAAAGTCATGGGCGAGTCCGTTGCAACGGTTTGCCAGCTCAGGCCTGCGAACGAATCGACTCACGGTTTCGAGTGCTGCTCGCACATAACGATTGCGGGGGGTGTCGATCGAAAGTTCTTCGAATCGGCAAGCAACTTGGCCTCTTGCGAGCAGTTGCTTTCGGCTGGTGGTCAGATGATCAATGCGCCCTCGGACACGGTGCAAAACAGCTTCTTTGCGTAGAAAACCTGTATTGAGTTGACGGCGTTGGCGCTGTTCCACGGTCTTGGCAAGGATCTCAGCAACTAAATCAGGAATTTCTTCCGGTAAGTCTTCGCTGGCGAGATTGCGTTGTTGGGCATCCTTGCCGAGGTCTGAGGCGTAGAGCATCAGCCACCAGATGTTGCGAACCGGGATGCTCACCATCCCTCCAGCAATGCATTGGCGTGTCGCTCGGCTTCTTTGGGACTGTCGAACCAATACTCCTCCAGGAGAGGTTTGAGTTCGCTTGCCACGACTTCAAAAAACCACTCGCGGCTAGACCGGCCTTCCAGGCTTTGGGTCGGTGTCACGTAGCTATGACCGATTTGGAAAGCCTTGCCAAGTCGACTATCGGAAGCGATTTCGGCGTTCAGCTTGGTGAGGCGTTGTTCTATTTCCCTGGCAGAAGCTAGATCCATCTGCTGCTCCGTTACGACCCACTCCCTCCAACTTTCGCCTAAGCAAGGCTCCAGGTCGATGAAGGCGAAGCGGCGCCTGAAGGCCATATCGACTAGGGCTAAGGAACGATCGGCGATGTTCATCGTGCCAATCACTGCAAGGTTTGCGGGCACGTATACCGACCGGTGGGCACCGTCGGGGTCTGGATAGCTGAGTTGAATGGCATCGCGAGGCGTACGCTTTCCGGCCTCCAGCAAGGTGAGCAATTCTCCGAAGATCTGAGCAGGGTTGCCTCTGTTGATCTCCTCGATCACCAGCACGTGGGTTTGACCTGGATTCTCCAGCGCGGCTTTCACCATCTGCATGAAGATGCCCTCATGCAGCGTTAATCCACCGTCACTGCTGGGGCGCCAGCCGCGCACAAAGTCTTCGTAGGAGAGGTTGGGGTGAAACTGCACAGACCGCAGCTGGGGCTCTTGCACCGCTTGACCCACCAGGGCCATGCCCAGGCGTCTGGCTAGCCAGGTTTTACCAGTGCCAGGAGGGCCCTGAAGAATGAGATTTTTCTTGTCGCGGAGCCGGCGCAGGATGCGCTCCAATTCGCTACGTGGCAGGAAGCAGCCTTCGGCGACGATGTTGTCGATGCTGTAGGGCGTCACGGGTGTGACTTGCTCAACCTCTCTGGCTTCATCGACATTGACATCGCTGGTGTCGGTGTTTTGTAAGTCATCTTCGATCTCTGGTGTAATTCCCGTGTATGTCCAGGCTTCCAGCGATAGCTCTGGGAAGGAGTGAACGCTGAAATCAGGTTCTTCAAAGCGCTGTTGGAGGGCCTCGACCAGCTGCAGATAATCGGATGCGTTACAACGGTTTTTTGGCCCATGACGATCGATTCGTAGGCGTAGTTTTTCGCTGATGTAGCTGCGGGAACGCCCATCGAGTGTCAGGAATTGCCAAGGGCGAACCCAGTGAAGACCAAAGGTGAGGTTCCACGCGACCCCGAAATATTCCATTGCTTTGTCAAAGCATTGGCAAAAGATCTCTTTGTTTTCCTCGTCAGGTGCATCGGCGTACTGCAAACCAATGGCAAAGACGCTCCAAAGTTGGTCGATTTGCTCACTTGGTCGATCCCTGGCATAGGGAAAAAACCATGACATTTGGTTGTTGAGAACGGGTATTCCATCGAAGCTCTCAGGAATGCTCTCATCGATATTGAGAAACTCTGCAAGCTGTTTGGCGATGGATTGGCGAGTTGAATCTTTGAGGCCACGGTTGAAAAGACCAATCAAGGTAAAGGGATCGATATCTTGGATGAATCCTTTACTGCCGTCTGCAAACAAATCACCATGCAGGAAATTGAGCGAGTCAAGGTGAACTGAGAGTGCTTGAAGGAAGCCGACGAGTGGCCGTCGATCAGATCGATAAGTTAAAAGGCCATCGGCGAAGGCCTGGTAAAACTTGGCCCACTTGAATCGTTTAAGATTTTCTGGGTTGGTGGCAAACCGTTCGCGCCAATATGGAGAATTGCAAAAACGATCGATGTCTTGTGGTTTGTTGTTGAAGCTAAATTCGATTAAGGCATCCGTCTTCCAGTCGCCGGGAGTGACTTTCCAGATTGTCTGTTGGTAAGTGTAGAAATACCATTCACGGGCTGGTTTAACGCGCTGCCAATTAACTCTCAGTTGTTTACCATCTCCAATATTTGCTTCGATGACGCCGATGGCCTTGATAGACATCACAGCGACCGAATTTCCTCTGTTGTCGAATGGCAAATTATTTTTTCTGGTATAGGCTGATTTAATTGCAATTCGATCCCCAGTTTGCATTGAGCGCACTTGCGCTTGGATCTTTTTGTCGTCTTCAAGCCCATGTCGCCAGACGCCTTCATCGATGAATTGATCGCTTAGATCGGCGCCATCTGTCGTGGCTCCAACAAACCAGCAGGGCTTCGAGGATTGAAGTTCAGAAAAGATTGAGCTTGCCATGGTTTAAGTGTCGGTATCAGGCTGAAGGCGATGGCTCTGAGTAATAATTAATTAAGAAATTCCTCTAGCCGCAATAAGCATTTGTTCCATCGTTCGTTAAATATGTGACGCCGTGAGGGTCTTGGTGTTGTAAGCAATACCCGTCAAAGTGATGAAAGGGCTTGAGTTGGTCGCTGAGAAATTGCTGAAACCACAGGTTAATTTAGTTGCCAGTTTGAAGGTCAAAGCCCTTTGGAGCCCGCTTCTCGTTATTTAGTGCAAATTCGAAGTTGATGTGAGGAATCGATAGATGAGATCAGTCCCAATCCTGCCCCCATTCCAGAACCTTCAGGTCAAGGTGATCGCCAAGCAGTGAGCGCAAGCAGTCAGCTGCTGCGTGCTGCTTTGCGCTGAGCTGGTCTTTGCGATGCAGCTTCAGCTCCTGCAGGCTGACGCGGCCGTCATCCCAGAAGGCCACCACATCCGGAAAACCTCCAAGCCGGCATTCATTGGCGGCCATGAATTGGTCGATCAGCCCGTGAATCGGTTCATTGGCCGCGGCTCCATGCAGATCGGCCCGCATCACGCCATTGCGCCCATCCCATGCCTCCACCACATAGGCATGCCGCGCGCCGGTGTTGATCAGTTCCTGAGCGGCCAGCACCCCTGGGTGTATGGCGGTCCCGGAGGGCTGTGCCACATGGGTTTCCCAGAGCGTGTCGGGATTGGGGGGATTCAGGTCAAACCAGGTGGTTGTCGGCGTGAGCTCGCGCAGTCGGCGGTAGGGGCATCGGAAAACCGGTTGCCAGTGCGGTCGTTCCACCAATGGCACGTCCTGGCTGCCGTAGGTCATCGTGGCCATCTGATCACTGCTCAAGATCTATTTCGACTGTCGGTTGGTATTGCTGGACCCGCATCACCCGAAGGAGGGAGATGTCGCTGGATGGTTCCGACTACCAATCACTGAGCAACTCAACGGTGTAGTTGATGCCGAGTTGTTTGGCGATTTTCGAGGTCTGGCGAATCTCTTTCTTCACGCTTTTGCGAAAGGCCGCGGCTTCAACGGATTCGTGTTTTGGCGCTTTGACGCCCAGCACAACCTCCTTGGTGATGCGGTTCATCTCCTCGACGGAGAGTGGCTCTTCAGCTGGGCTGTTGTCGCCGGATGCTGTGGTCTCCAGCTCATCTGGTGCAGGGCGCTGTCCCATCCTCCAGGCCGCTTCGATTTCGCAGATGCGCAGTGCTTCATGGGCGACCCGACGCTGTGAATCATTCAGTGGATGGCCAAGCATGCGGGTTGTGATCTCGCTGCACTCCTGGAGAGTGTCTGCGTCGAGAATGCGCCGGCGCCAGTCGCGGAAGTCCTCCGCTTGGAGCTGCTCGATCGCAACGCTTTCCATCGCTTCAAGGGCTTCACGCACAAAGGGGTTGTTGTGATCGAGAGGCATGGCTGCGCAGCGGTACGTTCAACATCTCTGACTCAGATCAAAGGTGGATCCCTCCATCGGGGGATTTCGGCGCGCTGCCGATCCGCGATGCTCATCATCAGATCGTCCGCTCACCGGAGCACGGCATGGCTGCGCGTGAAATCTCGAATCATGAGCTGAAGCTTGAGCACATTCCTGCGGTTGATCAGAGAGCTCCTGGGAGCAATCCGCGGGAAAGTGGAGCAATCCCTGCTGGATTAGCAACGCCTCTCTTGGGCAAATGTCCTGGATTGATGGCCTGCAGTTTTGTGGCCAGCTGGGGCTCAGATCAGCTTCTGTGCTGAAAGCTCGCGGAACACGTCGTTCAGCATCACCAGGTCCTGGAAGGAGCGGCGCAGCTCCTTGAGTCGCCCTGGATCATGAAGCCGCTGGGGGTCGAAGTTGAGCAGGCTGCGCACACTCTTTGGAACGGAGAGGAAATCCACCAGCTGCCTGAGCACGTCGAGGGTTTCCTGGCGTGCAGCTGTCAGCTGCTGGCGCTCGCTGATCAACCGTTGCTGCGCTTCCTTCAGCTGGGGGATTCCAGGCTCCAGCAGATCATTGCCGGGTGCCAGTTTCAGGGTCTGCCGCAGGTCGGCCTCCATTTGCTCCAGGGTGCTGAGGGCTTCACGGGTCCAGATCAGCTCCTTGAACCAGGCCTCTGCTGTGTGCACCGCCTGATGTTCCACCGCCATGGCGTTCACCAGCTCCACATCCATCGACCGCAGTTGCCCGTTCAAGGCCGACGCCCAGGCCTGCCGCGGCGATGCTGCACCGGGCAGAGCCAGCTCCAGGGGGGTGAAGCTGGCGCCACTTCCATCGGCTTCCAGCAGTTTCAGATTCAGCACCAGCTCCCTGCTGCTGATGGTTCCGCGCAGTGTCAGCGCCTCAATCAGGCCGTGGCGGTTGCCGTATCGGCAGACAGAGCCTTTTCGCCTGGCGAACCAGGCCGCCACGTCTTCCTGCAGCATCTGATCTTGATGCTGTCTCAGGCTGCGCAAGCCAAAGGCGATCAGTCCTGCGGCCAGCGTCAGCGGCCAGAGCGCCAGGAGCACTGGCAGGCAGATCAGCAGCCCGAGCACAATCCATTTGCTGCCGCTTTTCTCAGCCATCGCCTGGGCTGCCGTCGGTGCACCAGCGGTGGGCACGCACTGAATCGCCGCATGCGCAACGCATCAGATCAGCCACCGTGACAACGGCAAGGCCCTGTTCGCGGGCTTCGCGCATCTTGCTGGTGGCAAGCCTGAGGCTTGTGCTCAGCAGGAAAGCGGGAGGCGTTCGTTTGGGAATGTTGTTCCGTTTGTTGTAGTGCAGACCGAGTTGTTCGCCGTGGGCTTCGCCTCGGCGGATTTCCGTGTCAACACCCGTGGATTTGGGTCCTGTTGCCATGAAGTGCAGGCCTGGCTTCAGATCCAGCGAATGGCTGACCCATTCACCTGTTCCGGCTTTCGGCTCTGCTGGCTGCGGCTGCTGATCCTGAGCTCTGTTCGCATCCGAGCGCGACAGTGCTGGGCCGTCTGCCAGCGGAGGCACGGCATCAGCCGCCGCGGCGGCAACGCCTGCAGGCCTGAGATGACCTGGCTTGCTGCGCAGCAGGGCGGCCAGGGCTCTGGTGTCGCCAAGCGCTGTGTGGGCATCATCATCCTTCAGCTCGATGCCGTGTTGTCTGCACAGGGTGCTCAGTTTGCGGCGGGGGTGCGGCATCGTGTCGATGCCGTCACCGAGCTCGACGCTCAGACCGGGCACCTCTGCGAAGTGCCGTTTCAGGATCGGCAGGTCGTAGCTGTTCAGGTTGTGGGCGACGAGCACCCGGCCGTGCAGATGGCCGGCGATTGTCTGTGCCAGCTCGGCGAAAACAGGAGCTGTGCGCACCATGGCATCGCTGATGCCGTGAATCCTGCTGTTGCTGATTGATTCCTGCGGATTGACCAGGCTGACCCATTCATCTGTCACTGAACCATCGGGATCAACCAGCACCAGGGCGATCTCCACGATCCGGGCGCTGTGGATGCTGAGAGCGGTTGTTTCCAAGTCGAACACCGCGAAGCCGTGTGCGCCTTCAGGCAGTAACGCACTGAGGTGTTGTTGTGGTTCAGTTGCAGTGGATGCCGAAGATGGTGTGCTTTTCGGGCGGGGAGCCGCTTTCCGGCGTCGACGTCCGATCTGCAGCCGCTGCAGCAGTTCGTTCTGGATGGCTTCCGCACCTTCGATAATCCGGTTGTGTTCGACCAGCTCAAGGCGAAGCATGCGCTCTATCAGGAACGGCTTCACGAATGTCTCGCCGTCCAGCCTCAGGTTGACGATGCGCATCCCGTCGTCATCGGGTCTGCGGCTCAGCATGGTCCCGTTGTATTCACCGATGTCTCCTCCGCTCCTGCGGTAATGCAGCCGTACGACCAGCGGGCCGCGTTCCGGCGTTGTCGGCATCGCTGCCGGGGGAGTCATGTCTGCCGGTGGTCTGGCCGGTGCTTCGGGAAGTGTCGCCGGCAGTGCGGGCTGCGTCGCTTCAGTTGTGGGTGTGTGAGCGCTGGTCCGGCGTCTTTGCCGCTGAAGCCAGCGATGGCTGAGGATGCCACCGGCGAATGCAGCCGCGGTCGCCACAACGATGCCAAGTGCACTGTTCATCCCAGCACCCCCATCGACTGCTGCAGCTCAGTCATCGGACCCGTCCTGCCGCAGGTCTTTCGCTGCGGTCTTTCAGGTCTGGTACCAGGGCTCTCCCACTCCGGATCAATGGGTGGAAATGGTTGACGTCCCGTCGCGGGGATTGGGTTGTTCATGGGTCTCCTGAGTGTTGTCGGTCTGGGAAACGTCCGGATGCGCATGGCGTCAGCCCGCGTGACGTTCCGGGTACTGCTGCGTCCAGGCTTCGGTGGTCTGTCCTGCAGGCACCAGGGCCTGATAGGGCGGGCTCTGGAGAATGCTGTTCACCGCTTCGCCGAGCTTCAGCACCGATCGGCTCTGGGGGAGTCGATCGCTCAGCTCCTCATGCATGTGCAGCATGTACCAGGCGCTGCCGGCCAGGCCTGCGTTGAATTTGCTCCACATCCCTGGATCACGCTGGGCATCCAGCACCATGTCGCCGGCGTTGTGAGCCTTGTCGGCCGCCGTCACCAGCAGAGAGGCTTCTGGTTTGTTGGCCAGTGACTCGAGATAGCGGGTCTTGCGCAGCAGCCAGGGTTCCTTCTCTCCGGGTGCTCGTTCAGGAGAGGTGTCCGTGCAGTCGCGCACCATGTCGGCCACGGGCGTTCCGAACCGTTCGGCGATGGAGCCATGGCTCTGGCCGGCGTCTTCGATGGCGTCATGCAGCAGGGCTGCAATCGCCTGATCTTCATTGCCGCCGTCTTCCCAGACCAGCGAGCTGACGGCGATCAGATGGGCGATGTAGGGAACGTCTTTGCCTTTGCGCCGTTGCTCACGGTGCAATGCATCGGCCCATTGCAGCGCTTCTCCGTAGCGGGGTGTGATCCTCATGTCTCGCCCTCCCCCAGCAGTGTTCTGAGCATGGAGACCAGCTCCTTTTTGCTGAAACTTTCCAGAGGTCTTGGCGGTGGGTTGACGCCCTCCGCCTCCAGGCGTGCCACTAGCTCCGCCTTGCGCAGCCTGGAAACTCCAGTGATGCCATGCTGTTTGCAGAGGCGCTTCAGGGTGCTCACGGTCTGGGAGCTGAAGCTGCCCCTGCCCAGCAGAGCCTTGATGCTGGCCTGGCCTGGTAGAGCTGCTGGCGCTGCGGCTCCGTTCTGAAGCGACGCCGTCTTCAGTTCGCGGTCCAGCTCGCGCAGTGCTCGCGCATCGGACTCGGCAACGGCTTTGAGGTTCGCCCGCAGGGTTTCAGCGATTTGTCCCATCGGTGCCCTCCTGCAGAGCTGCTTGCATGGTCTGCTGTTTCTCCACCATCACCTCGAGTTGCTGCTTGGTCGAGGTCCAGCGATTGATGAAGCGGATCACCGCTTTGATCAGGCGACCAATGAAGCCAGCCCCCTGCATCGATCGGCGGCCCATCTGATAGGCCCCGAATTCATTCACGAGGTTGTCGCCGGCATCCTCCAGTTCACCGATCACATGGGTGACGATATCGAGCATTTCGTAAGCCTCCCGGCGAACGGAGGCTTCGCGCGCGGCGATCTCCCTCAGCTTGCTTTCAAGCTGCTGCATGGCTGCTTGACTGCGTTCCGCCCTGCCGCGGAACTGCCCCCGGCTCACCATTAATCCGCGATAGCTCCTGCGCAGCTCGAGGTAGATGGCATCCAGCTCTTCCCTCTCCAGTTGCGATGGCTCTGCGGGGAATTGGCCTGTTGTCGGAAGCGAAGTGGTCATCAGTCTCCCAGAGGTTCTCTGTTTGACGATGGATCAGTTGAATGTCTCCTGGATCCCCCCATCGGGGGATTTGCGATCGCCGCAAAACTAAGAATCTGATGAGGCCATCAGTTGATAATTGCTGCAGACCATGGCCATGAGCTTTATTCCCAACAACGAACTCACCCTTGAACAGATCCCCTGCTCAGAGGGTGATCTGCGCGGGTGGAGTCGTTTCGCGCACACCATCAATGGCTATGAGCAGATGGGCGGCTTTGATTCCTGTGCGGATCTGGCGAATTCAGGTGGCGCGACAACGCTCACCCAGTTGCGCTGTGCGCTGTTCTTTGAGGCACGTCGTGATCGCCACAGTGGTGGCTACTCCTTGGATGAGGACGTGATTCGCAGACTCCTGAAAGCAATCCGCCTGAAAGTGGAGGCTGGAGATCTGGATTGAGGCTGTGCATCACCCAGCGAATCAATCCATCGCGATCGGGTGGCTGAGCGGATCACCGCGCCGGTGTCGTTTGTGTTGCCCTTCGCGGCTTCTGATCACGTTCGATCATCGCTGCAATGCGGTTTTGATGAAGTACGCCGCCTGCTCGATCGCTGATTGGCCGGGCGGATAGTCGCGCGCAAACATCTGGCCACAATGAATCATTTGCGGAACAACATTCAAGTGCACATCGTGTCCTTGCGATTTCAGGGATTGATGCATCTCAATGGCATCACTCAACAAGATTTCCTGATCACCAACCTGAAACAATGTCGTGGGGTAGTGCTCGTAAACCTGATCAATGCAAAGCACATCATCCGATTCGAATGATTGCTGATCGGGGAAATAGAAGTGCTGGATCGCCTCCAGTCTTTCCATGGAGACAAGGTCCAGGCCGGAATTGAACGTGATGGAGGGGCGGTTGAACCGAAAATCGTTCAAGCCCGACATCACCAGGGCCAGGGCTGGGCATCCCAGAGCCTTCACTGCGCAGCGATGCACGAGCTGCGTCACCAGTGCCGCACCCGCTGAGATGCCCGCCAGGGCAATGCATGATGCTGCGACCCCCTGCTCCAGCAGCCAGCGGTAAGACGCTTCGGCATCATCAAGAGGACCGGGAAATGTGACCTCAGGGAAAAGCCGGTAATCAACAGCTAAAACCGTCGTTCCAGAACGGTCCACGAGAGATGCAATCAGCTGCATGTGATCGTTCGTGCTTCCCATCGTGTATCCACCACCATGGAAAAACAAAATCACGTGTGAGCTGCGGCCATCCAGGGGATCGACCCATGTGTACGGCCGATCGGCAACAGGAGTGCAACACACTCGATGAACAATCTCGGTCTGAAAGTCTCCATACAACTGCGCAAATAACTGCGCCGTAGCCGCTAAATCGGCACTGACCAGACTGACACGGTTGGAAAAAATCTCCTTCAGTTCAGCGGAATCCACAACACATCATTTCGGCGTCTTTGATAATCCAGAGCTTATGCCGCCACCTCCACTCCATCAATCACTGAGGCCGGAAAGGCTGGAACCAGCGTGCCGATCGTGGCGCCCATCCGCTGGTCGTGCGGAGTTCGCATCAAGCAGCTGTCCGCTGTATAAGAGACGTTAAGGGGTCGTGATCGGGGTGGTGGATCCCTAGATTTTTGATCTCAGGTTGATCGAAACATGATTCGCAGAATCGCAGCGTTATCGCTCTTCGCCACTTTGAGCGGAGGCTTCAGCCCTGTCTCAGCGGAGCCGGTCAAACAGCTGCTCAAAAGCCTTCCTCCCAGCCTGGGATCCAATGCCGAGATGATGTTCAGTGCCAACCCGCTGGGGCAATTGGCGCTGAATAGCCGTCATCAAAACACCACCCTTGAAGCGCTGCTGGCCAAGATTCGCGCCGATCTCACCAAAGCCGGTTACTGCGAAGAACCGATTCGCACCAATGTCACCCGTGGAACGTTTTCAGCCACCTGGGCACCTCCAAAAGGAACCGTTGTTGATGGCACTCAGCCTGGCAACTATGCAGTGCTGTCGACTCAGGCCGTGATGTTGAACCCTTCAGTGATCAACCTGAATGTGAGCTTCAGTGATGTGCGAGCTGGAAATCAGGCTGTGATCACAGAGTGTTATGGAGGCTCCTCCGGCAGCGCGAACGATTCCAATCAGGACAGCAATCCATCTGAAACCAAAACAAAGTCCAAGCCATCGGCACCGTCCATCAAGATCAAACTGTTCTGAGCGAAAGGCCGGATGCCTGGACGTTGGCGGAGATCCATCGTTTAAAGCCTGGCCAGCGCCGCATCCAGTCCATCAATGACGGCGGCCATGAAGGGCAGATTCAGCGTGTCGATCGTGTCGCTCATCTGGTGGTAATGCGGATTTCGCATGAACGAGGTGTCCGTCACCATCAGAGCGTTGTACCCCTGATCCCAGAAGGGGCTGTGGTCGCTGCGGCGCACAGCGGGCACAGGGTGTCCAGCGCGTGGTACCGGCAGCGCTTTGCTTTTCACGTGTCGGCCCATGGCATGGGTGAGCCGAGTCAGCATCAACCCGGCACGGGCATTGGCCACCAGAGCAATGAAGTCGCCGTGGTTGCCGTAGAGCCTGCCCATGGCGGGGTGGGGGTAGCTCTGCTGGTCGCTGGTGTAGGCGAGCATCTCCAGACTCACCATCAGCTTGAGTCGTTGCTGCTCAGCCCGGAGCTGTTCGGCCAGCGCTGAGCTGCCGATCATCCCCCATTCCTCCAGATCGAAGGCCACCAGCCATACCGGGCGCCGGGGTGGTGCAGCGCTCCAGCGTCTGCCCAGCTCAAGCAGGGCGGCAACCGCACTGGCATTGTCATCGGCTCCGATCGACTGGATGGGCCCGTCGTAATGGGCGCCCACCAGCAGCGGCCGGCGCCTGGGGTTGCGGCCAGGAAGTTTGAGGATCAGATTCACGCCCTGATGGCTGCCGCGCCGGAAGCGGTGCTCCTCCACCTCCCCGAGCGCAGCGAGCTGTTGGCGCACATAACGGCGTACGGCCATCAGCCCCACCGGATCCCAGCTGGCATGGCGGGGAATGGCAATGGCTTCGAGGTCCTGTTGGCAGGCGGCTGAGAGCAGTGCCATCTCCACAGTCTGATCCGCTGACCTGACAGACACCCAGGCAGGAAAAGCCTCCTTTCTCAAGGGAGGCTCTGGATCAACGGCGGGGATCCGTTCCGTTGGCTTTGCGCGTCACCCGACGCCATTGCAATCTCGAGCAACCGTGTCAGATCTTCCAGAGGGACAACCGCCTGCTGCGGGTGCGGAGATCTCCACAGCAGACTGGAACGCCAGGGTTGCCAAGGGCCCTGTGATACTTGGCAGCCAGGCAAATACCACCTGCCACCACCCAGCTGATCACCTGTGACCTGGGCTGAGCCTTTTAATTTCGCAGGATCGAATCCACAACCAACGCATGTCCGATCCCACGCAGCCAGCGGTTTGGCCGGCATTGCTGCCCACGGCTCTGTTTTTCGGGGGGCTGGGTTCTGCCGCTCTGCTCACCCAGCTGATCGGGTAGCTGCCGCTGCCTTTGTGCTGCAGAACACAGGCTGGAGTGAGGTTGTGTGAACTCTGGGCTGTGCTGAAACGGATCCCGGCGAAACTCTCCGGATGCCCCAGTGGGATCACGCCACCCCTGAACCACCGCTGCATGCCGGCAGGGACGGCTGGCTGGTGAATGGTGATGAGCAGCTGTTGGTGAGGTTCAGCAACGGCCGGTCAACGGCCCATGGCCAATGGGTGATTCTCAGCACCTATCGCTGGGTCAGGCCCCACCCCCCGGAACCGCAGAGCCAGAGACGCATGCTTCAGCACAACGCCATTGAGGCCTGGCAGAACATGCAGAAGGTCGGCTGGCGGCGCTGTCGCCCACCCGTGCGCTGAAATCTGCCCCGATTGCCTGGTCAGGAGGTCAGCCGATGGGTGGAAGCAGCTGCCACGACCATCGGATCAACCAGGCAATGGCCAGCGCATGCAGGAGGTAAGTGAATTGTTCGTTGAGCCTGGGGAACTGCCGCTTGGCTGAACCCTCACTGGTGTCGTCCACCGCACCCTGGCGGAGGGCCAGGTGTGCGCCCCAGTTCAGCACCAACCAGGCAGAGAGCCATTCCAGCAACAGGGATTGATCGAGCCCGAAGATCTGCACTGCCAGCTCAGTGATGCAGGGCAACTCTCGCAAAGCTGCGGCTTGGCGTCTTCGCAACCATGATGAGTTTGAAGTGAATCTTGGGCTTCCAATTGGAAATCAAGGAGCTCCGTGCCATCGCCCTTGACGCAGCTGTGGGTTTTTTACAAACAGCTAAAGATCCTGAGCACACAACAACGCATCTTTTTCGAATGTTGAAGCACATCGACTCCAGTGAGTTGAGTCGGCGTGGATTTATGGATTTAGCCCGCGAGCCAGACCATCAAGCGATTCTGAACGATCGCTATAACCCCACCTGGCCATCACCAGCAGAGCGACGCAGTGCACCGCCGGCAAGTCTCGCGGCGTGTCTGCAACGGCGACTGGATGCTGAACATCTGGAGGAACTGCCCCCATCCGTGTCTGATATCCATGAAGACTGGGAATATCTTGCGAATCGCCTGCGACGAACCCACGATTTTCATCATCTGGTTTTCGGTTTGCCCGACACGGTCGCCGGCGAGGCGGTGGCCTCGTCCTATTACGCCTGTCGCTACAGGTCGCCTGGGGCTCTCGCTGTGATGACAACCTGGATTGCGCACGGCTTGATTCAGCCAGCTGAAAGTCAACTGATCTGGCGATGTGTGGAGTTTGGAATTCAAATGGCTCACGAATTACCCATGTCCCTGTTGTCTGTGCGCTGGGAAGAGCAATGGGATCAATCCCTGATTGCCTGGCGCGAACAACTGGGGGTTACCAGGCTTCTGGAACGCTCCCCCCTTGTTGAACATCAATCCCAGTGGCTGCCAGCCTCGGCGCCATAGGCAATCCGCTTCGGTCACTCTGCTGCCGGCTGTCTGGCTTCCGTCTAGCCCGGCGCTGAATCCTTTCAACGCCGGTCCCACCTAGGCGACCAATCGACCATCAGATTGGACTCACAACCTGGCAGCAGCTGCCCAAACTGCCTTGCATCACCTGAATCATCAGCGCAGGTGAAATGCATCCAGGTCACTGGATCATTTGCAGGTGCCCTTACGTCCCGGCGCTGTCCCACCAGCGCCCGAACGACCAATCAGCCACCTCTGACTCATTGGATCTCAAAACTGCCACTTCGGCTGGGCCCGTCAATGTGTCGCAGACATCATCCGGCCAATGAATAATCGCCTTGGGCGGCGGCATTGCAGCGGCCAATCTGTTCCTGTGAACACGGCCTGAACAGGTCCTGAAACCGAACCGTCCAGGGCGGCTGTCTGCACTATCGGGGGGCATCCGGTGGGCATAGACCGATCAGGTCCCACTCGGAGACACCCATGACAACTGCAACTCTTCTGGCTGATGAGCGTTACTGGCAAGACCTTGCCGCTGCTCAGATGCGTCGTGAGCGCCTGGTGAAGGCGGAACGCCTGAACGGACGGCTGGCCATGCTCGGCTTCATGGCGTTGCTCGGCAGCGAAGCCTTGCTCCATCAAGGACTGCTGATGGCGCTGGGTCTTTGATCCGACTGGATCCCTAGCCCAGTTCCAAACAGGCCAGCCCGTACACCTCATCCAGTTGTCTGGACGGCATCACTCCGCGGTACATCCGAAGGGTCCGTCCAGCGGGGGTGAAGCCAAGGTTATGCAGCAGGGGGGAGGCCAATGCATTGCCTCCGGGCGAATCAATGATCACCAATCCATGCCTGGCCTTGAGCAGATCCATGATCAACAGCTCAGCCAGTTCAGGTGAATCGGCCAGGAGTGGCCCGATACGCCAGCCCTCGTCCTGTTGAAGCAGGCATGGCCGGATGCGGGCAAAGCCATGACAGGTTTGCTTCCCATCCAGCAGCGCCGTGACATCACCGGCTGGGTGATGGAGCCAGTCCGAGAGAAAGTGAGGCCTGGGGCTGAGCTCACGATCGGCGTCATAGATCTGAATGGTGGGCTCAGGGATGGCATCTCCATGCACCAACCTGAGCCCCTCTGGCAGCGTCGTTGCCGGGAGCTGATCTGGACGGGAATCCACCTCAAGCTGCCAGCGTGTCGTTGGTGAAGCCGGTTGAAAGCCCCAGCCTGAGTAATCGTCAATTCTGTTTTCTGCTGCTTCAAGGCCAATGCAGCTCACGTGCTGGAGGTGATCCAGCGCCTGCCGCCAGAGCTGCACTCCGAAGCCTCGGCCTCGTTGATCGGGGCGCACGATGTACAGCCCGATGAAACCGTAGGCAGGGTTGTAGCGAATGCCTGCGATGCATCCGATCGGATCATCACCAAGGCAACCGGTCCAAATCCCCTGCCGATCGGTCTGGCGATAGATGCCGATATCTCCTGTCCCCGGTGCAAACCCCTCACGACGCGCCCAGTCGTTGATCAGTGGAATATCGACTGGTTGGACCGGGCGAATCGTGAGATCAGATGGCATCCACCCAACCTGAAACCAACGGCCTGATGTTGCAAGCAGATTTCAGGGAGGCTTCAGGTTGTGACTCAAATTCCAGCTTTTGAAGGATGATTTGAATTTTTTTGATGGGTATTCAAGAGTGTTCGCTGACCAGGATTGAAACTGGAAAGTGTGATCTTGATGTTTGTTGAATCACCATTTCAGTTTGACTTCGCCGCCATTAGGTCCTTCAAAGGTGACGCTGCCTGATTTATTCCGTGGTTCGTAATGAGGCCCCCAGTTCACCGGTCTGCGGCCCGTCCACCAGGGTCCATTGCGAACGCAACGTCCCCGGCCTGCGTAGTGATAGCCAATGGCGCAAACGAAATGGTCTTTGCGGTGCTTTGGCTTGCAATAACCAGAGCCCAGCATTGGACCTGTCTGAACCCAGTGAGCGCCAGCTCCGCAATCTTGAGCAGCCTGACCCGGCAACACGCCAACGCTGAATGCCTGAGCTGCAGCCAAAACGGCGATGGCAGGTGATCGAAGTGGAAGCATGCGATTGGCCCGGTTGCCTACACGTTGAACATGCCGGCCGTGTTTGTCAGGGCTTCCGCGGAGTGCTGCTTGACGACTGGCCAGACCTGAAGGATGTTCCCGGGCGTGAGAATGGCGCAATGATCAGACCAGACCCGGAACAGGAAAGCTTTTGCCGATCGCGCGACTGCCCAGTTTGATCTTTCCGCTCACGATCCATTGAGCAAACGTGTTGCTGTTCGGCCCTGGCCAATATCTGTAGGTTTCGATGAAGGGGTACTGATCGGGAGACGACTCGATCTTCTCAGCGATGGGCAGCGCTTCATCGCCCTGCCATTGCCTGATGATGCGAGATGGACCGTTGCCCACACCCTGGCAGGGGGCCAGAAGGTTCTTGTGAAGATGCCCCCAGCAGGACTCGTTCTGGCGTGCAAATTGCCAGACCTCCCAGCGGTCGCAGCTTTGCCGATCGCTGGCCTCAACACCCCGAATCACCAGGAGCCAGTAATGATCTGCCACCAAGCCTGGCAACCCTGGAATTTTGGCGGCTCGAAGTTCGACCTTCAGTGTGGATGGATCGTGCAAGAGGTCAAAAGTTAGAGATCTTTGGCCTGTTGCTGCTGTCTTCTTTGTTGAGCCTTCCTGAGTTTCTCTTGAACTTCGTAGTTGGTGGTGCGAGTGAAGGAATAAAAGAAAACCACCGCAATTGCTGCCAGCCCAAGCCCCAGAGCCACCAGGTAATAAGGAGGAATGAGGCTCAGCAAGGCTTAACAAGGAGCTGCTGAAACTCTAGCTGGGTCAAGTTGCCTCAATGGCTTCGGCCTTCGGCTCAGCCTGGGTTGTGGCAGCAACGTTCTCTTTCGGTAGAGAAACTTCCACGGAGCATTCGTCGTTAAACACCTGCAGGAAACCCTGCTGCCGGATGTATTCGTACTCTTCGGGTTCGCCCGTGACATACTCAGACTTCAGAACTTGCTCCAGCTCATCAAGAGATAAGTCTTTCCAGTGGAGTTTTTCTGTGCTCACCGAGGTCCCGCTCGAAGGCAGCACTTTAGGGGATTGAACACGGCCCGGCCTCGATCGCTTCAGGCACAAAAAAGCAGGGCTGACCAGCAGCCCTGCCTTCGATCTAGGAATGAGGGTTTGGAGCTGACCGGCTGATCACTCTTCCCCGTCTTCCTCGCCTCCAACAGGAATCAGTCGGATTGCTTTCTTGCCGAGCTTGATTTCGAATTCGTCGCCGGGAGCAAGATCCAGCATTGCGGTGTAGGCCTTACCCACCAGGAGGTTGCCGTTGCCTTGCACTTTGGCGGTGTAGCTCAGTTTGCGTCCACCTTTGCCCATGCCGGCGGAACCACCACCGAGCTCGATGCCCTTGGCATTCAACAGAGCCTCATAGAAGGCGGTGAAATTCACACGGTCAGAGCCGTCTTTCTTCTTGGAGACATACCCACAGGCAGTTGCCAGATCAGTTTTGGAGACATCTCCCAGTTCTTTGACCTTGGCCAGTAGATCGGCACCAGTGAGCATTTCAGATTGAAGAATTCGTCAGTCACATTTATACCCTGCTGCTCACCAATAACAAGTCTTGAGCTTGTCTTGTTCTGATCCTTTTGTGCAACTCATATGTTGCGCGCGTTGCAGATCAGCTCGCGGAAACCTGCTCCGAGCATGTAAGGAATTGGCTGTGGCGATGCAAGCGCCCTTGTTAGTGAGCCTCTCCCCAGCTTTCTGCAATCTTGCAATCCGCTTCCAGGGGGATGTCACCCAGATACTGGTTCTGAAGCTTCTGTGAGGTCATTGAGGCCAGGGCGATCGCTTTCACGTCCTCCACCAGATCGCGTGGAACTTCGAGAAGAATCTCGTCGTGAATCAGGCCAACGACATGAACACCTTGGAAGCGATCCAGGGCTGGCCAAAGGTCACCAAGTGCAGCGGCGAGCAGATCGCGACCAGAGCCCTGAACAGGAAAATTGATGCCATTTGTTCGTCCCAGAGCTTGCATCGGTCTGATGCCATCCGCTCCCACCTGCTGGCTTCGGAAGGTCATCCGCCTGCCGGCAATGCTGCGGACTTCGGTGACGTTCTTGCTGGAAAATTTCTCCATCTCCAGACTCATCTGCGGATGCAGACGGTGCCAGGCGTCGTAAACCTTGTGGGCTTCCATCTCCGTGACCTGCTCACCGCGAGCGCGGGAGAGCAGTTTGCGAACACCGCTCAGGCCGCAGCCGTAGGCGAGGGCGAAATTGGCTCGTTTGCCGATCGTTGAGCGTTCCGGATCAGCTTTGGTGATCTCCCGTCCGCAAGCCTGACTGGCGATGTAGGCATGCGGGTCGATGCCATCCAGCAGGATCCTGCGCTGACCTTCGTCGTTGTAAAGCTCTGGGCTGGCCTGGAGGCGGATCTCGATGGATGACCAGTCGAGATCCATCAGCACGCTGTTGGGGTTGCCGGTGCCCAGTGCCTTTTTGCGATCGCCGGTGATGCCCTGGAAATTGAAGCCGCACTGCCCCAGCTTCACGGTTTTGGCTTCGCCTTGTCTGTGGCCTGATTTGAATCGCTCGGTGTCGGAGGGCACCTGACTGCTCGACTCGCGGATCAGTGCACTGGTGCTCATCCGACCGGTGCTGGCACCAATGATTCGGTAGTGGGGACGCACCCGGCCATCGGTGAGCCTGGCTTCCTCGAGCAGCCAGTTCACTTCCTTCAGTTCCTGATCCAGGGTCTTCAGCTCGAGCAAGTTCTCGATCACGGGATCGGGAAGGAACCTGTTCAGCGTGCGGTCTTTGGTGTTCTCGATCGCTTCGCCCAGGTGAAGAGCCAGAGCCTTCTGCAACTGCTCCGGGCTCCTGTAATTCGCAATGCCGAGAGTCGTCTGCACCACAGTGGCCAATCGCTCCCGTTCGGCCAGCGCCCGTTGTTGGGATGCCAGAGCAGCGTCCACATCCACCGCCAGACCTCGCACCTGACCATCAGCGCAGGCACTGATCACGGAGCAATCCAGCCGGTGAACAGCAACTTGCTTGGTGCTCACAAGCTGCTGATGCAGAGCACGCCCCAGAGGCAGCACAACCTCAGCATCCAACGCCGCGTAGCGAAGCTGGCGGGCGGTCAGGACATTCCCCCAGTCACTGGTTTGTTCGCTCTTGTCGAGCTGACGTTGCAGATAGTGAGCGCAAGCGGCGGCCAGGCTGTTGCTTGGCAGGTCACCGATGATCTGACAGGCCAGCATCGTGTCCCACCACTGGCACAGCGGCCGGATGCCCGCCGCAATCAGAAAGGTGGCTTCAAACAGCAGGTTGTGGCCCACAAAGCGGCGCTCAGGGTTGCGCGCCAGGGTGCGGAGCCAGTCGATGGCCGTTGGGCCGATGATCGCCACATCGATCACCAGCGTGGTTCTGCTGTCAGCCATCCGCAGCTGAGCCAGACGGATCTCGCCACCGAGCGATGGGCTGAGGCTGGCCTTATGGCGCCAGAGATCAGTGCGGCGGTTGAACGTCTCCAGATCAAACCCGATGGTCAGCGCCATTGCATCGGGATCGGGTAGATCAACCGCCTTGCTGATGTACTGGATGCCTGTGGGAGTCTCTCCGGAGAACGCCACTGGGTGCGCCGGTTGGATGGCTTCTGTTCCGGGAAAGAGCAGTTGCTGATCGAACACCGGCTTCGACACGCTCCAGGCAGTCTCGGCGTTGTCAGGCCAGTTCTGAGGGCCTGAACAAGGTGGGCCGAGTGACCAGGCTCAGTTCCTGACCGGGCAAGCGCAGGCGTCCATCTGCAGTTCGCGGGTCACGGCTGCCACGCCTTCCATGTCGCGGAAGGCGCGGTACATGGCCAGCTGCTTGTTCAGGTCCTGGCAACGGTTGCTGTTGGCTTTCATGAATCCAACTCCAACGATGAAGATGCATTCATGCTGGCCAGCGTCAATCGGCTCGTTGGTGACAACGGCTACGGATCTCCGATCGATCTGTTGAACAGGGTTGATGTGCAGGCGTCAGATGAAAAAAAGCTGTGAATCGGCTTCCGTCCCAACTGCCTGGAAAGATCCTGAAACCGTACCTCTGAGGCCGGTTGCCCCTCTGCTCGCTGCACGGAGGCAGAGATAGAACAACAAGGTCCTTCCCGGAGACACCCATGACTGACACCACACAACGCCGTTTCGGCTTCGTCAACTTCGCGGAAACCTGGAATGGCCGCCTGGCCATGCTCGGTTTCGTGATTGGCCTGGGCACCGAGCTGCTCACCGGCCAGGGGATCCTCAATCAGCTCGGCTTCTGATCGTTGCTGGCAGCCGCAACGCTTTACTTACCAATCTCTGGGCCTGAACGCGTGTTCGGCCCAGGGCGGGTTTCACTGTCACGATCGTGTGCAGGAGTGGCGATGGTTAGTGAAGAGCCAGTCAACGTCTCACCTCGGTGAGGCTTTCGCCGTATCTGCACCATGACCAACCATCGCCTGTCGGTTGAGCAGAAATTCAACCTCGAGGCAGCATTTCGTGAGATTGATGCCTGTGAGGACATCGATCAGCTCAGAGCGCTCACCAAACAGATCATCACGGCGCAGGAAAACGAGAAAGCCTTCGCCCGCGAAGCGATCGTGCAGATCAGGCGAGAGGTTGAGGCCAGTGCCGCTCGCCGTTTCGGGTTTGCATAGGCCATGAGTCAGCTGATGACATCACGTCATGCCGTGAATCGCTACCTGGTGCGATACCGAGATCTCAGCGGAGCAACCCGTGAAGGTTGTGTCTATGCCGCCGATGCGATGGAGGCCAGGGATCTGGCCCGCGAATTCGCTGCTGAACTGCGGCAGCGCCCGAATCTGATCCGCGCCATTCTCAGAATCGCCTGAGGTCGGAATCGCTGCGCGTTGGGTCACACTCATGCGCCGCCGACATTGTCAGCAATCAGGGTTTGGCTTCGATGGAGACCCTGATCGCGCCGAAAAAAAAGCCCCGCTGTTGGCGGGGCTTTTGGTCTGCGGGTGCTGAATCAGCCTTCGAGCTTGGCGGGCTCGGCCTCCCCTTCCCTGAGCTCGGCGTCGATGATCATGATGGCGGCAGGGTTGTTGGCGGCAAACTTGACGCGACCCAGCAGATAAGCGGCCTCATGCTCGGAGAGGCGCTGACCATCAACGATGGGATCAAGGAACACGGTGGTGCGCCTGTCGTTGTCTCCTTCGGCAGTGCCGTAAAGCTGCAGCACCGATGCGGTGACATCAGCTTCCATGCGGAACACATTGGCGATCACCTGCTCCACATCAGGCCACTGCTGGCGGGGTGGCTCAACGGCGTCGAGCACAGGACGCTGACCTCTGGAGATCAGGTAGTCGGCGAACTTGGCGGCATGCTCCTGCTCCTGCTTGGCTTCATCACGCAGATGTTCGGCAAAGCCAGTCAGTTCACGTTCAGCGAACCAGACAGCAGCGGCGAAATAGTCAGCAGCTGACTGACGCTCAAGGTTGAGGTGGGCCTGCATGAGATCAAGCATTTCGCCGGACATGGGCTCGGCCATGGCGCGGCCTGCAGGACCGACGGGAATGTTGATGGTGGCTTGGGCGGTAGCTGAATTTGTCATGTCGAACCTCTTGGAGGGATGAACCAGTTCTACATCACAAAAGGCGGAAAGATATGCGTGAAAACCGAACATTAAGGGATCAAAATATGCTCTTGAGAATCACATTCAAGAACCGTAAATATGCTTTTGAGAATCACAATCAGGAGCGATGAATTGCAGATGAGAATCAGTGTCGTTTGCGTGGGCTGGCTGGACTGCCACTGCGCTGAGGCCGCGTCCATGGTTAATGTTGCGCAATGTAAAGAGTGCAGGCTTTGTCGCCTCCGTCTCCATTCCGCATTCATGACCTACCCCTTCGGCGCCGCCAGAACCGAGTTGGAGAAATCCTTTGCGCTGCCTGCTGTGTTGCCGGCCTCGGAGCTTGAGTTGCCTCCCGAGGTATGTGAACTCAGTGAGTCCGACCGCGCTGTGGCTCTGTTTGAGCACCCCGATCACTGACTGATTTCCCGGAATGGATTGCGGCGTACCGGACCAGCTCACCTCTCAGGAGATCGATCGGGTGATCGAAATGGCCTGGGAGGATCGCACCACCTTCGAAGCGATCGAATTTCAGTTCGGACTCTCAGAGGCTGCCGTGATCGCCCTGATGCGTTCCGAGCTCAAGACCGGTTCCTTTCGAGCCTGGAGGAAACGGGTGAGTGGTCGGCGCACCAAGCATGGCAGCACCAGCCAGTCCGATCGTTTCCGGGCTGCTTGCCACAAATGAAATGCCCCCATCCCGATCCGATTCAAAACGCAGTGTGTTGATCACCGGAGCCTCCAGCGGCATCGGTTTGGCAACGGCCCATCAGCTGCTTGACCGCGGCTGGCGGGTGTTTGCAGCAGCTCGCCGGCTTGATGCCATGGAGGCCTTGCGCAGCCATGGCGCTGAGGTGCTGCCGCTGGATCTCGCTGATCAGGATTCGCGCGAGCAGCTGGCCGATGCGATCGGCCGCCGGGTTGGTGCCCTGGATGCGCTGGTCAACAACGCTGGTTACGGAGAAACCGGGCCGGTGGAGACCATGCCCATCGAGCGGGCCAGGGCGATGTTTGAGGTGAATGTTTTCGGGTTGATCGGACTCACCCAGTTGCTGCTTCCATCCATGCGTGAGCAGCGTCGCGGGCGCATCGTCAATCTTTCCTCGATTGCCGGTCAGTTCGTGACCCCCGGCGCCGGTTGGTACGGCGCCAGCAAGCATGCGCTTGAGGGCATCAGTGATGCGTTGCGCCTGGAGCTGCACAGCTTCGGGGTGCAGGTGGTGCTGGTGGAGCCTGGTTTGATCCGCACCGGCTTCGAAGCGGTGAGTGCGACCTCGTTGCAGCAGCAGGTTGATGACCCGGTGTGGGGAACGATGATGCGCCGCGTCGCGGCCGGCTGGGCCGAAGGCTTTCGCCGTGGCTCCTCGCCGGAGCTGGTCGCTCGCACCATCGTCTCAGCATTGGAGACATCCAGCCCGAAACCCCGCTACCGCTGTGGCAGTGAATCAGAAGCGTTGCTGCTTCAACGCTTCATCCCCACTCAGCTGTGGGATGCGTTGGTACGGCAGCGCATGATTGGTTAGGTGGATCCAGGCTCTGCAGCGCAAGCCATTGAGGCATTAATGCCCGGGGAATCGGCCTGGGTTGATAATCACGCGGATCAACCGGGCCATGACGCAGGACTGCGTTCACCACGGTTGCGACCTGACCATTGCGGATGATGGCCGCATGCGGAACACGCGGCGGAATGCGAACCCAGGTTCGATCCTTTTGCTTCAAGCGGATTAACTGAAATCGGCGATTCTGGAGAATGATCAGATCCAGGCTGCCGCTCAGAACCATGAGTTGATCGGTCTGATAGCGATGGCAGAACAGTTCAGCGTGTGGTGTCGCTTTGACTTCCGCAATCAGCGTTTCATGGCTGGGAATGGGATCACTGAAAAAGGCAATTCCTGAGTCCAGTCCAGCACATCTGAAGATCTCAATTGATTGTTGAGTCATCATGATATTTGCATTGATTGCGCATATCATTGCGACTCAATTGATGATGTTGGTGTGTGTATGAATACCCTCCAGCATGATGTCAGCGAATGCCCAATCGCTGGTCTGTGTTTTCAAACGATGGCCGGCTCCAGCATGGAGGGTGACATCAGTTTGAAGCCGGCATCCTTGATCTTTTGGTTCGATACGCGTGCATTCATGCTGCGTTCGCTGTCTGAACTCGAGTGTCCCCACAACACTGGGGGCAGGCCATCCTGATCGCAGATCAATGTCGACAATTCCCGTCGACTCAGTTGCATGTCGTCCACCAGGTTGTAGATGCCTGAAAGTTTCTGCTCGGATGCGAACTGCACGCCTCTGGCGATGTCGACAAGGCCGCTCCAGGCATTGATGGCGTTGCCGTTCTTGGGGACTTGCTGGCCCGCGGCCTCCCGAATCATGGCGACCATGTCGCGGCCTGGTCCGTAGATCCCTCCCAGCCTCAAGACGCAGATCGAGGTGTCGGGGCGGTCAATGTCGAGCATCAGCTCCTCGGCTGCCGCGAGCATGCTGTTCACCTCAGAGCCGGAGTCCACCGAAGAGTGTTCCCAGACTTCCTCTCCCTGGCGGTCTCCATAGACGCTGACGCTGCTGATGTAGGTGATGTGCAGCGGTTGCGTGCTGGTTCTGCGCCGTAATGCGCCGGTCAGGTTGCGCATGCCGCGGGCGAAGACATCGCTGTAGCCATCGTTCTGCCGGGTGGGCGCCACGCTGATCAGCAGACCATTCAAGTCGGCGAGAAAGGAGAGGTCCGGATTGGAGTCGGTGATGTCGAGCTGTCGCACGTCGTCGATCAGGCGCCGCAGTTCGTGCACGTTTTCCGTCGAGCGGGTGGTGGCGATGACCGGCTGACCGGCCCTTTTCATGCGCATGGCCACAGCGGTGCCGACGTATCCGCTGCCGATTACTCCGTATGCGTGGGCCATGTTCACGGTTCGTGTCAACCCCTTTTAACGGATCTTGACCTGCAACTGTTGCAGCGACGCCGACCGTTTGGCCCCTCGGTTTGTGCGGGCTTGCTGATGATGCGCCATCCATGATTGGCTGCCCTGATTGCGATGTGCAGCGAATGGACGATGAGAACCAGATGCAGCTGGAACGCCTGCGCACTGTCCTTGAAGTGGCCAGGCGCAACGGCAATCAGCTGTTCATCGACAACATCGAGCGTGAGATTGCAGCCCTGGAGCGCGGTGATTGCTCTCCGATCGTTGAGGAGTACCTCACCGAGGAGGAACGTTCTTGAGCCTCGGCAGTGCCCGATCAGCTCTATCGAGTGCGCTTTGCAGGGGCGCCTCGATGTTGGTGCTGTTCATCCATCCCTGCTGGGCTGGTCTCGATCTGTACACCGAGCTTGACCGGGTCAACGGCTGGCTGATCGAGCGCAAGCAGGGAGCCGATGGTGCTTTGAGCTGCCGGGCCTATCTGCCGTCAGGCGCGTCGTGGTTCAGCGGCAACATCCATCTCGATGCCAACGCGGAGCTTGTGGTCCCGGCAGGACGCAGCTTCGAAGGGGACCTCAAGCAGCTCGAGGCGGTACGGAATGCCCTCGACCGTTGCAAAGACGATTATCTCTATCTGCCTCTTTCCGAAGGGCTGAACAGAGTTGATCAGATGCTGCGGGACGGTACAACGGTCATCCCCACTGGCGCCAGGGCGATCAGGGCCAGCTTCATGTGCTGAATTCCGAAGGGGATGCCCACGATGGTCACAAAGCAAGCCAGGGCCGAGGTCAGATGGCCGATCGCCAGCCACCACCCCGCCACCAGGAACCAGAGCACGTTGCCGATCAACCCCAGAGAACCGGTGCCCAGATCGTCGCGGCCCCTGACGTCTCTGCGGTTCACGGCTTCCTGCCCGAAAGGCCAGAGCGAGAAACGCCCGATCACGAAACACGAGCGAGCCCAGGGCAGTCCCACCACGGTGATCGCGCAGATCAGGCCAGCCAGCCACCAGCCCAGAGCCATCATCAAGCCGCCGAGCACCACCCAGAGGATGTTTAAAAGTCCGGTCATGGGCTTGGTGGAATCGAAGGTGGTTGGTCGGCTGGAGTCAACTAAGGGAAAGCTGAATACCTGCTGGGATGTTGCTCGCTAACTGGTGATGATGATCACTCTTCACCTATAGCGGTGCCTGAGCAGGCTCTCCCATGAACGGCCTCAACGGCTTGACGAGCAGCCATGAAGAAGGGGGGCTCCCTGTCCCCCCTGAGGCCTGTGAGACGTCTTCCCGGAAGCCTCTGGCCTTGTGTGATTTCTAGCCACGCTGTATCAGCTTGTACATGCGCTGAACTACCTGTTTTTCACGCCAAATAGTCATGCGCACAGCCACAGCCCTCCAGAACACTTCAGTTATGAGTCGCTGAGAAAAGGGGGATTGCCATTGCACTCGCTGACTGCCACAGCATGGGAACGAGGCTCAGCCCACCCTTTCGCGGTGAGTGCCTTCTTGCTGATGGACACGCAGCGGTTGTGGTCCCTGGCCTGCTGGGCCACCTCATTGAAAAGAAGAAGAAAGGCCGCTCCTCCAACCACGAGCAACAGGGTCAACACATTCATCTCTGACACCCTTCTGATCACAATCCCAATCTCCTGACGCTCCATAAGCGTTCATAGCCTGCTCACCAGGCGGCGTCACAGGATGCCCAGCCATCGCTTTTGGGCTGGATCCATCTGGCATGAATCGCCATCGAGCACGATCATCGATCAGAACAGCGTTATTCCCTCGCATGCAACCAGTGGAGTCGACGCAATCACTGGTCGCCTTCGTCGACCACATCACCACCGTTCTCACGATCGAAGACCTGCGGGTGATCAGCAAAGCCCTGTTTGACATCGGTTTGCCGGTGGGCTGGCCACTCTCTGAACAACCAGGTTTCTCCACCGCAGGCATCAGGCTCGGCAATTTCATCCTTGAACTCTGTGCAGTGGACCGCCAGCAGAATCCACTCGATGACTGGTTGACATTTGAGCCAACCAATCTCGAGAGCCTTGAACGCGAGCTTGTTGCCCGTGGCATCGCGCATGATCCTTTTGACGCGGTTGTGATTCAGGGAAATCCGATTTACACACGCGTGGGATTACCAGACCTGAGCGTTGGGAAAACAGCTTTTCAGCTCTGTCACACCTTTTATCCCACGCGCACGAGTGGTCCGATCGCCCCAAAGAACAGCGCCGGTATTCAGACCGTGGCCGAAATCATTGTCGGAATGGATGCTGCGCATCAGCAGACATTGCATCACCTATTGGTTCCGAAGATATGGACTGAATCAATCCATTTCCCTGAAGGGCCAAGCCTTGTGGTGTTGCCGGCGGAGCATCTGGAGATCAAAAGGCTTGAGGTTCGCGCCGAGAATGCCTGCACTGCAATCAAGACTCTCACTGCAGCAGGAATGTCTCGCATCGATGAACACATGGTTCAAGTCGGTTCACTCAAGCTTGCCGTTCGCGACGCATGAATGGCAGTGCTTCTCTTGATCAGAGCGAACAGCTTCATGCCCTTAAAACAGGCCTTGGGTGTTGCGTGAGCGGCGTGGTGATGATCTTGAGCGTGAAACTCAGCATGGGCCCCTGCTCGAAAATCTCGATTGCTCCAAAGAATCACCCGTCTTCACGCAGACGTTTGAGATCGTGTTGAATTGCACCAGCGCATCAGCCGTGATGATCCCATCACCGGTTCAGCAGTTTCTTGAACACCTGGGTCGTGATCCCGTCCTGCAGGTGAAGGTCCAGGCGGCGGTGACGGCGGACGAGGTCGCCTTGCTGGCCCAGGAGCTCGGTTTTGCCGTCTCAGGAAGTGATCTGCTGATGTTGTCCGGCCGAAGCACGGCAGGCGTGCGCGTCACGCGAGTGGATCACCCCGGTGAATATCCAGGCCGCTACTACTGAATTCAGTTGCTCCTAACCTTCCTCAAGATTCAGCGTGCAAATGGCAGCCGGGTTCCTCAACAACGTTCGTGTGCGCTGCAAGGAAGGCTGCGAAGACAGGTTTATTGCTGTGACAGAGCAATGGGTCAATCCAGAGGGAATGCTTGATGCCTACTGGGCCAAGACAGGCGAACGCACCTACTGCTTTGTTGGTCTCTGGCAGAGCGAGGAGAAGCTCGTCGCGGCACGACCTCAGATGATTGAACATCTCAACGCAGTGCGTGACTTGTTCGAGGAGCTCTCACCGGAGCTTGGCGTGACCGATCCTGTTTCCGGACCGGTTGTGACCCATAAGCCTTGAAGCGGAAGCCTTTGTCACCACCGTCTGCCGTCAGGTCAACGTTGGTGCATTGATCTTCTTGCGTTCAAGATTCTGATTTTCCTGGAAACCAATGGAGATGCAATCGATGCAGTGATGACGTCAATCAGTGACGGCAAGAAATCAGTTGATTAGTCTTGGAGGCCTAATGCGAAGCCTGTGATGACGATTGATGGGGTCGCGTATGAACATGCAGGAACTCACTACAAAGATTACTTTGTTTATCCGGAATCATTCGAAAAGCCCGTCCCGATCGTGCTTGTTATTCCTGATTATCATGGAATGACCCCATATGCTCAGGCAGAAGCAAGATGGTTGAGCGAGATGGGATTTGTTGGATATTGCGTTGATATTTATGGTGAACAAGCGATGCCAAAGTCATCTGATGATGCTGCATCAAAAGTGATGCCTTTGTTTGATGATCGCTCAGGCACCTTGGCACGCATGCATGCGGCTCTTCAGCGAGCCTGTTCTCTGGAAGGTGTTGATTCGAGCCGATCGGGTGTGATCGGCTTTTCCAGCGGAGGCCTCTTTGCGCTTGACATGGCACGCCGGATCAAGAGTGTTCGAGCCGTCGCTTCGATTTGGGGTGTTTCTCTGCCATGGCAGCTCAAGCCAGCACCAATGATTGAATCCAATGTTGATGGTGCAAGCCTGCTTCTCATCCATGGAACAAAGGATATTTTCAATCCCATGGAGTCAAATATGAATCTGATTCGAGAGCTGGATGACGCAGGAACTGATTATCAGCTCATTCTCTTGGGTGGCAAAAAACATGCCTTTAGTTTAAAAACTGAGGACAATCTTGAGGTGCTCTGCGGTGAGGAGCCTCAGGCACTTCTTTATGATCAAGAATCTGATCAGCGTGCGCATCATTACGTCGCGCACTTTTTGTCAGAAGTGTTCGCTGAAGGCCGTTGCTGATCAGAATCCACAGCCGCTTGCACCGACGACGGTTCCTGTGCTGTTAACGATTGATCGACGCCACCTGTGATTGGTGTCTCTGAGGGTTAAGGGAAACTTTCCGGGTTCCGGTCGCTGCCGCCCTGCTGGCAGTACAGCTCCATCAGATACTCGGAGAATCGAACCGCGATCACGGCTCCGCTGTGTGCCGTGAACTTCAGACACACGCCTCCCTCAGATTCCAGTACGCACTTTGCGCTGCTGGTTTCGGGGTCGATCGATGCATCCAGCTCGTCTTTGCTGATGCGTTCCACCTCGATCCCGTGATTGATGCAGTACTCAGCGAGAGCTTCCAGTTCTGCCAGACCATTGATCCGGTGGCTTTCCTGATAGAGCTGCAGATCGAAATCCATGAACGCAGGTGGCTGTTGTTGGTCTCCAACGCTCGGAGAGAGCAGAACTGATTCATTAAGTCATTCAGGCGTTCTGCGAAACCCGTGGGATCTACGGCAACGTGGACGCACCCGACGCTGCATTCCGCAATACGCCGTCGGGTTCGTCACGTGCGAACGCCCACCTCTGAACGGCCGCTCCGTGATCATGGCGAGCTGGTCAGCACCGTTGTTGCATCACTTGCACGGCATCGCCTGACAAATGCACTGCACTGACCCGTGTGGTTCAGTCGACGACGTAATTCATCGGATCATCGCCGTTGAAGCTGCTGCATGGAGTCTGTGCCCGGCCCCCTGGAAGCATGGATTCGGGAATCAAGCCGTCTTTGAACCCCTGGCAGAGTTCAGCCGGTGGTCTGCTGTCAACCCAGTCCTGGAAGTCAAAGTCACTCCATGCCAGTAGTTGCGCAATCAACAGAACTTCCTGCATGACGACTCCGGTCTGATGTTTTGATAGCTCGACGAACTCGTTGATGACCAGTCTTGGCAAGCTGCAGCAGCTCAGGACCGTTCACGGCTGCTCGCTCTGGCGCAGGCTTGTGTATTTTTTCCCAGGCCAGAAGAGCAGTTTGAAGTTGGGATAAATCGACAGAGTTCCAAGGGTGATGATCAGTGACTGCATGCCAACAAAGGGAAACACCTCATATCCAGGTAGAAGGCCGCTCAGCACAGCGATGTAAAGCCAGCTTTTCTTTAAGCGTGGCCCCAGATCTCTCCACCGTCTCCAGGTGATCGGCAGGAACAGAACAACGTTCAGAATCTCACCAAGAATCCATACTCTGATGGCATTGTTGTCGACCCATTGTGTGATTGCAGCTGATAATTCTTCGTAGGAGCTGTTGTAATAGCCTCTGAAAATCAAAGCAAAAAATATAAAGAAAATCAGGCCTGCAATGAATGACCGGAAGATGGCGCTGCCCCAGTAATCAATCCGCCCCATTTCTCCATCGAATGAGAAGAACGAAGGGTTTTCTTCAGTCATATCAATCAGGCTCTCGTGGTTAGAACGCTACCTGTCTTGATGATGGAAAGCCCACTTTGGCCTGCCGGAACAGTTCGGGGTGGAAGCGTTCACGGCCGTCCATTGAAGAAAAACGCTGTTCATGCCCATGATGGGTCTGCATCACATCTGGCGTGCTGAGAGACACAGCACCCATGAGCGCGACTGCGGCGCCGAGCAGGCCTGATTGGAACGACATCGATCTGGTAGCGGTGGAGATGGCTCTGTTCCCATCAGCCTCCGCGACTTCGCTTGTTCTCTCATTGACCTGACGCAGGATGGCCAGTGATTGTGCTCACAGCTGATTGGCGAGTTCACTGGGAATGAGATTCCGTACCAAACACCATGTCTGATGAACTGCTGCAGAGATCGCAGCGGTTCTCAAAGCATCCGCGAGCAGCATGGGTTGGAACCCGTTTAGAACAGCTCAGGCTTGACTCCGATCGAGCTCAATTCGAGCTCAATGCCTGATTGAAGGCAGACCGATTGATTGGAGGGGGGCGTTTCAGGGCTGCGTGCTTGCTCACCCCTGGCAAGGCCAATCCGCCATCGTTGGCTGATGCCGAACAGGGACCGCCCACTTGTTGACCGCCATGCGCCAAAGAATGGCGTGGGTTGGCTGATGAATGATCAGGAAGGCAAGGTCTGCAGCTTCACCAATGCCAATCCCACGGCGCACGCCGAGTGGGTTGTTGTGGAGACCAGGCCGCTAAGCGGTGGTGGTCAGCCGGTGGTCAGGCGCATGTTGCGCCACAACGCCATCGAAGCCTGGGAGACCATGCAGAAGTCAGGTGGGTGGAAGCGGTGCCCGCCCAGGTGGTGATAAAGGTTTGAGCGATTCACCAGTTGCTCACCAGAACCTCGTGGGGTTTACACCAGTGCCGTGTAGTTGAGTCCACCAGAAGGGCTGTGATCTTGAAGGAGTCGAGGGGGCAAAACACCCAACACAACTCACACATTCAATTCACTTTTAAAACCATGACTGAACTCCATGCTCAATCTCAAATCGTTGAACTTACTGACGCGCAAGTTGAATCGATCGAAGGGGGGTGGTTCATTCCAATGCCTCCAAGGATCTCTTCATTCCCAGGCCTACAGCCTCCCAGGAGAAATCCAACTGAAACTTACAGATCCTGAGTACCAGGGTAATCATATTTGTTGAACTTCTTTTTTCTGATACTCATCACTGCTCGCCCTAAGCAAGGCGAGCTTTCTGTTCTAAAGTGCTACTTGGCACAATCCAGTAGACAAGTGCCATCTATGACTGCTGAACTCTCCTGATAGCCAATGACCGAAGAACAACTCAAAGCGTTCCTTGAAAAAATCAAAGTTGACTCCAGCCTTCAGGAAAAGCTCAAAGCAGCCGCTGATGTTGATGCAGCTCTTGCAATTGCGAAAGATGCTGGCTTTAGCATCTCTGCTGAAGATCTCAACAAGGCTCAATCCGAACTTTCAGATCAAGAGCTGGAAGGTGTGGCTGGCGGAATGACTAACAGCACATTATGTAATGGCAAAACCTGTGTGAAGGCCACCTGTGAGGGTTAGAGCCCTTGGTTGTGATTGAATCTTGATGGTGAGCCCACACTCATTGCCCACAAATGCATTTGCATTGACAGAGATTTTCATTGATTCAATCACCCCAAAAAGACCCATCAATCAGCCTTCAATACCTGTCACGATTGAGCACATTATTTCTTAGTTGAAGGCAAGATACCGTCGCTGAAAGGGTGGTGAAGGTACATCTCCCAACAAGGAGCAAATCACCTTGTCCACCCGCACTGGTGCGCGTATTTCCAATAGATGTCTGCATGGCCAGCGGCTACCAGTTGCTGTTGTACGTTTGAGCCATCCACAAACAGCTCAGCCACCGTGCGTCCATAACGGTCTGTCGTGATGCGTCGGATGTTCACTTCACGTCCGACGACAAGAGCCCGCAGATAGTCCCGTGCTGCTTTTGCGGGAACAGGCTTGGCACGTTTGCCACGCAGTTCTGGGGTGTCGATGCAAGCCAGCCTGATTTTTTCGCCTGTTTGGCTCCGGCAGGTGTCGCCGTCGTAGCAGCTGGCAATGAAGACAGAGATGAGGGCAGCAAGCAGCATGAGTTCAACAGCCGCCATAGGGGTGATGCACTTGGGCAGGTCTGTCTTGCTCTTCAGAAGGGCCTACTGCCCTGGAGCCTCGGTGTGCCTGGCTTCCGGGTGAGCTGATTTCGAGGGGGGTGACCAAGCTCACAGCTGCGCAGGACTGGGGTCACCACTGGGTTGATGGATTCGGCTGATGGTGTGTGCATCGAGAGGGGAGACCCTCCACCGCTTCCAAACCAATGGCTGCTTTTCTCAAGCTTGTCATTCCCACTGATGGTGATGACATCGTCATTGATGGCTGCATGAAGCTTGGCGATATCAAGGGGGAAATTGTTGGCGGCGATGGTCACAACGATGTGAAGCCTGCCGAGAACTTCGCCGGCGCTTACGACAGAACAATTGCCGGCTTTGAAACTGATGCCCTCACCAGCGCAGGTGCTTCCACATTCACACCCGTCGCCAATCGAAATGGCACCGCAACTCTGCAGGCTGAGCTCGATTCACTAGGCGACATCAGCCAAGGCATCGTCTTTGACACGGTCAACCGCACTGAACTCAGAAGCGACAATCGCTTTGTCATTGAACCAATGGAAGCGATGACCAGCTTTGGCGAATCATTCGACCCTGCTCCTGAAGCTGGCGGTTTTCAACCTCGTGAAGTGGCTGCTGTCGAGATTGGTCAGCCACCTGATCCAAAACTGTGGCTTCAAATGTTGAGCTGACCGCTCGTCTCTCCCTGCTCAAAACCTTGCCTGCACCTGCAAGCTCTGATCTTTCACCGGTGTTTATCGCTATCTGCAGTGTCTCAAGCCAGGGCCAGAGCCTGACTGTTCACGTCTCTCACGCTGGTTTCCACCACGGGTGGGAACAGCATGAACACCAGGCAGGTCAGGATTTCATCAAGCCCGTCGTCATCGAGGGCTTGGCGTGAGGACTGTCCGGAGATCGAGAGCCAGGCGAGCAGGGCTGAACCATCGCTGTGATCGATTCTGGTCATTTCGCCCAGGTCGTTGTTGATGGTTTCCATGCCATGACGGTCCTCCAGGATCGCAACAACTTTCTCGAGGAGATGCTGGCGGTTGAGCCCCTCCTCAGCCTCCATTTCCACGAACAGGTCTGCCCCCTCGGTTTCGAAGCGAACGTTGTAGAGCTTCGTGGTCATTCGTCGCTCCCTGATGGATCCCTGTGAAGGATGTGTTTGCAGTATCGACAGGTCCCGTTTGCACGGCAATGGAGGTCTAGGTCTCGCTTCAGCTCACACTCAGTTGCAGAAAAGCGTCGTCCACCTCAACCATCTCGCTTTCGTCTTCATGGCTGCTGCAGCAATAGAGCAGATTGATGATTCGACCCATCTCAAGATTCCGGTCCCCCACCTCCTGCCAGAGCCGACGTGTCAATTCCTGGTCGGCCATCACGAACTGTGCCTCCACAAGTTCGCGGGCAAGGCTGAAGTACGTCTGCCGGTCATTGCGGGCACGGCACTCCTCTCCGGCGAGCACCTGGTCGGTCAGAGGAGCTCTGGAAACCTCTCCCTGGGTCAGGCCTGACGGCAGGGCATCCACTTGCTGCTCGGTCATGGTCACCTGCCTCAATGTTCACTCTTTCAGTCTGATTTGTTCAGCTAACGCGAGAATCGGTGTTCCTACTCAGATCGGCTGCCGTGCAAAGTGATCGGATCCAGCTGGTGAGAGTCGTCCGTGACGATGGCCTTGAAGATTCTCTGACGCGCAGGGTCTACAGCACATACGACGAGGCTTATGACGAACTCGAACGTTTTTATGCGGATCTCTGCTGCTCTGATGATCGCGTGGAGTACTCGATAACAGTGACTGAGCCTCCACGGGGCTGAAACCATGGGGGCACTATGCAAGGGCAGCACTGATCAGCTCAACAGACCGGCATAGCTGCTGGCCATCGTGCCATCTGTTGAGGGATCAATCGTGAAGCCGATATTTGCATCCCCATAAACAGAGTTGTTGGTGCTCAAGACGCTTCCAGGGATATCAAACAGAGACCACTGCGCGTCGCTGAAGCCACCGTCGTTCAGACGGGTCACCTTGGCGATAGCTCCGATGCCGATTGATTTGTCCTCTGCCGTAATCGCTGCGGGCATGATGTACTCATCTTTGCCGTTATGGAAATTTTTTAGAGTGTTTGACGATTCCTGTTGCTGCTAATTGGCTGGTTGGTATTGATGCAGGAAGCTTTGGCTTGCTCGATGTTCTTGCGGTTGTTGATTTGATCAACGACGCAGTTACAGGTCTCGTTGAGTTGGCTCAGGAGCAATTGTTTGTCGGCTTTCCGGTACTCCTTTCTCATGGCAGCGGCGCAGCTGCTGAAGATAATGTTGTCTTTGATATTGGCCTCTGCAGGGTTAGACGCAGCCAATGCAGTGAATGCAACAGTGATCATCACCAACAGTCGTGCCATGGAGAACAGAAAACTTTTGCTTCAGCGGTAGCTTAAACCTCAAAGCACGGGATTTTGTGATTCACATCTGCACATATTCGTGTTCAGCAAATGCTCACTTTTTTCCGCTTGACATCTGCTCCATGATCGATCTCTGAATGGTTGCGTTATGCGCAGTCATCCATGATGCGAGATCTGTTCTGGAGCACCGCTTTGGCGGCGCCGTTCAAAGTGATCCTTGAAACCCCGTCGTGACTTCTCGGATGAGGCGAGTCTGTTCACCAGGAGTGCTGTGTCGTGTGCCGATAACTCTCCGTCGTGCCCCCACTTCAGGCAAGACAGTGGCGCTGGGGACTGGCCTCTCATCTTCGCTAGGTGCGGTTGGGACACTGTCACCCTAAAGTCAGCGAACACAGATAAATAGGCAGACAAGCTGAAGAAATCTCGGCTGCTCTGAGTAAAAGCCACCATTTGCTGGGCCTCAGCGGCCGAAACTGTCAGTGAATGCTTGCGCTCCGCTTCGCCACCCGTGTCCAGCTTCGTTGGGTCTCTCGGGCGTTTGCGCTTTTTGTTGGCTTGAAAAGGGGTGATGCGATGGATCGCAGCAGTGCCAGGCGTGCATGCCTAATTCAACCTCTGTCACTGGCAGGGCTGGATTCATGTATTTGATTAATGCATTAATGGCGACAGGAAAATATGCATTAATAGATACAGTGTGGCTCCAATAAGGACGGTTGGGAGTGTAAAGCCCATAAAAATCCCCCGACTGCATTGATTTTATAGGGGCAATTCATTGGGAAAGTAGCCATGGGCACATAAAACTTTGATGTAGCAATAATGCTTAGGGCTTTATGCTTACTGCTGTTGCTGTCGTTGATTGCAAAATTTTCCATGGAGTGATGTCAGGTTTTGCCGCCAATTGCTCGTTGAGTAACAGGATCATTTCACTCATTCAGGAGCGAGAAGGCACTATCCCATGCGCTGAGAAGCTCTGTTGCGGTGGCAATTCTTCTGGGTCAATTTGCTTCCGATAAGCCATTGGACGTGATGATACGGCGACTGTTCTGGTGGATCACTTGAATCGTTTGCGCATCCCTGATCTCAGCAGTGCAGAAGCAGAAGCAAGACAATCAAGCAAGAAGAATTACCACAGTTTGGGTGCTTGTTCTCTTCCCAGTGCCTCAGAACAAGCAAGCTCTTCCCTGCTGTTGGCTGTTGAAAGCCATTGTCTTGATTGGTTTTTTCCCTAAATATTGTTTTCTTCATCAGGCCTGCTTTATGGATTCTTCCCGTTGGAATTCAATGGATTGCAAGCTGCCATTTGGCTGACTGTTCTGATCAATGACGGCCAACCTTGAAAGTTTGTTTGAATCGGGTTCGGCGATTTTCTGTGATGACTTCATTGATGTGCTTGCCTGTGTTGGCGACTTGCTGGTGGTTCTGCTCGGTCAGCTTTTGAGCGCTTGTTCGAACCCTGGTGTTGCGTTGAACAGTGAGCCTGTGATTCGGACAACCATCCCAACGGATTCAGCTGTTGAGATGGCCCTGGTCGCTTGCCCCCGTTGATGCTTGATGGCGTCAACAGTGCAGAACGAGAGCAAAAGTCCCTTAAGATCAGTACAAATACTCACCTCCCCGATTCCTGCCAATGGTTTCCTTCGTCGTTCTCGGCTCGATCGTGGGGCTCACGATTTTCTTGCGGGCGACCAGCGACTTTGAGTCGGAGAGCTGATCAGCCATGTGGTTAGTCACGGTGTCGATGCTCACGGGCTTCACAGTTGTTGCTCTTGCTCTTTGAACCTGACGTGCATCCCTATGCACTGTTCATTGATTTTGCTTGATCTGAGCGGGGCGGTCTCTGGCTAAATCTCAGCACAGACTTAGCCTTTGGTCTTACCGCACTGCTCCCATGGGTCTGATTGGCTGGCTGTTGCAATGGCCTGTGCGCGCTGTGGTTCTCCTGCTTGTGGCGGCGATGCCTCTGGGTGTTGAACTCGCTGGCTTCCAGGCTGCTCTTTTGTCTGCCATCGCCATTGGCCTGCTCGGCACTCTGTTGATTCTGCCTTTGAAATTGGTCCTGGCGCTTCCCTGGGCTGTGACCAGTCTTGGCGGATTGATTGCTCCGGTCAGCTGGTTGTTCGACTGGTTGATCACCGTGATTCTCTTTGGCTTGGCCGCGTCGTTGATCGACGGTTTCCGCCTGAAGGATGGCTTGCGTAGTGCTGTCCTGGGTGCTGTCGCCTACAGCGTGATCAGCGCTGTGTTCATCCGTGTTCTCGGGTTGGCTGATGTTGGTGTGATCCGGGCTGCAGTGGCAGGTTGATGCCTCGCGGTCTGCTTTTGGATGCAGGCCGAGCGGACGATGAGCAAATACACCTGGTTACACAGCTTTACAAAGCTCCTATGGTTGTTTACAGAACTACATGAGGGTCGGATGACTGATTATTCCGCTGCCATTTATGGCTTGATCGCTTTTGCCTTGGTGATTACGGCAGGGGTCGTTTATGTGCTGGCGCAGCCAACGGATCTCCCATCCGTCAAAAAAGCGAGGAACTGACCATGACAGCAGCATTCCTTCCGCTCGCTTACGTCGCTGCCTGCGCGTTTGTGTTGTGTTCGGCATTTCGTGCCATGACCCTGGCATTGAGATCCAGATTCAGAACGGGTGACCGAACAGGTTTGAAAACCACTCACCCGGAGTTGCTTGATGAAAACGGTTTCATCACCAGGGAAAAATTACTCGTTGTTCATTTCGGTGGAATCGACGGTAATGCGTTATCCGTCAGTTCTTAATTGTGGATGCTGATCTGATGGAAGTGTTGACTGCAATTGCAATTCTCCCCTTTGTTGCGGCTCTCGCCATTGGTGCCCGGCAGGCTGAACGCGATGAGCAATAACGTCGACTTTCGAGTGTGAGTTTTGAACTGATTGGCTTGATCTTGCGCATCAGTGAGATTGTTCGATCTTGACTGTCAGTTGTGCTCTCGCTTGAGTGCACAACTGAATTTTTTGATGAGGGATCGCTCTCCGCTACCCCCTTCGAACGATGCAAGCCAACTCACTCGGCAGCAGCTTGAAGCTCAATTCACCACCGTTGTCTTGGCTATGAATGGCCTGGATGGTGTTGCTTCGCCATTGCCCCTTGGTGTGAGCGGCACTGTGCTTGCGCGCACGAGCAACTCATCTGCAGATCGCTGCGTGATCAGTCGCTTTCCTGATCTAATGAATTCCTGACCAAGGTCAGACGGTTGAATAGCCATGGCAGCTCTCGCGGTCACCTATGGACTAACGCAGATCAATCCCGCTCTGCAGGGCGTATAACCGCACACCTAAATGAAGTTCAGTAGAGGGGACAAGACATGCTTGTTCCTCTTGCCACGGACATGCCGTTCAGCTTCGACAAACCAATGGCTTGGAAACTCTTGAACCATCTCTCCACGGCCTCCCGCTCTTCTTTGTTGCAACGTTCAAGAATTTCACGTTGAAGGACTTGTTGGATTTGGGAGTCCATTCTGAAACTTTAAGCCCACAGATTCTGGCGATTTCCACTCGGAGGCTTCGTTGGCTTGATTACTCAAAGATGTGCAAAATGCTTCCGCGGCATTGGTTTTGAGCATTTTTACTCAGGCTTGAACGTCCAGCTCATGGGGATTTGCTCCTGTAGGCCGAAGTCACAACTTCGCTTTGAGCTGGTCAGTGGTAAGGCTCTGAAGGTGCTTGAGATAGGCCTGTTGCATCATCTCGGCAGGAGTGATGCCGATTTCTTTGCAGTACGACCGGTATTTGGCAAAGACTTGCTCAACCAAACTTTTCTTGTCGGACATTGATCCTTCCATCAACCGCTGAAGAACAATCTGAAGCAGCCTGTGCGAACTGAACCAAAAAGAAACCCCCGCCAAAGGCAGGGGCTCTGAAAGTTCAACGTGAGTGTGTCCTTGTTTCCACCACGTGAGCTTTTCTCCTCACGGAATTAATTTAGCGATTCGACTGTCACAGTGCCACTTGTTGGGGTGCCGGTCTCTTGAATGGCACAGAGGAGCTGCTAGAACTCCTTCAGTTGGTTCTCCTCACAGAGATTCCAACTCCTCACACCCACCGAAGGCCCTTTGGGTCTTTTTTTTTTGGGGGAGGGGGATCTTGAGCTACCGCGCCCACCTCACACCACCGCTAGTGCTTTTCAACAAAAAAGCCTGCCACTGGGGCAGGCCGGGTGATGGGGCCTTCAAAGCTAGGTCGCTAAGACGCTAGATGCAGGGTTTTGTTCCCAAGTGTTTCAAGACTGTTAATAGTTCACCCAAACCTGAAGCGGAGCTTTAAAGGCTCCAGATGTGATGTTCCGCCATTACCATTCCCTGCAAGTACCACAAGATGTGGTGCAAACGGCCGGGTGATGGGGATTGCTTGGCTTGAGGGGTGAACCGCTCCGACAGGGGCGGTTCTTTTGTTGGCACCTGGCGCTTGATACCAGGCTCGTCTTCTCGAGCAAGGTCTAAGCCATCAGTGACACCAGATTTCGAAGCTCCATCCCCGGAAAAGGGACGGGATCATGCAGCGCGCTTGTCGTCTTTGAGCCAGATGTTGCGCCTGCTATCGGGAAGGCGCACAACCGATCTCTCGTATCGACTGCGGCAACTCTGCCTGAGGAGGTGCTCTTCTGCTTCTTGCAACAGGATTGTCAGTCTTTGATCCGTCATGACTGAGTCACAAAGGGCTTCATCATTGAGAAGCAGTCCGCCTGATTGTCAAGCCAGTGGATTGTGAGCTTTTTATTAATTCTGTTCGGGTCAGAAGTTGCTGGCCGCGCAGTTCTGGACGTAACGAGATCTTTACAACGTAAAGCGAAGGTTACATGGTGCTCACATGCAAATCTTTGCTGCTTGGTGTTGCTCTTTCCTATGACTGGACGCCAAACTATTCAGGTACAGGAGTAGGCATGGCTCGTCGACGCGTCTTCCCAAGTCCGGAAACAAGGGCCGCTCAGAAACTTTACGAGTTGCTCATTGTGACTGGCGTTGGCATCGCTTTTCTTGGTATGGCTACCACGTGTTATCTGGCCATGTCCGAGGCCGCCACGGCACCCTTTGACTCCTGGATCTCCGGACAGACTTTTTTCTAAAGAGCTGCTTTTGTGTTTCATGTGTTGGAACACAATAAAGCTGACATGCCCTTTGGAATGATTAGGTTAGGTCTTCGATATTTATTAATGGGAATAATTTAGATGATTAACATTTGATTGATTGCTGTGATTTCGCAGTTGTAGACCAAAAGATGCAAAACACCTTCTCCATGGCACATTCCAGCCGCATCTGCCTGACATCAAAAGGATCAACCATTGATGCTCTTGGTGGTGGACAGTACAGAGTTTGCGATCAAAGCCGAAGCTGCACAGTCACAGAAGGTCTCTGGGCTGCCTATGAATCCCTGCGAGAGCTCGAGCAAAAACGAGTTCAGTGATTCAGTTGTTGGCTTCGAGTCGTTTGAACTGCTCGGAAATTGGTGCGATCAGAGCTTTCGATTCCTCTTCACTCAGGTTGAGGTTTTCGGCTGCCTTCTCGATCAGAGCTTCAAGCGCTCGTCTTTTGCTGTTGTCATTCATCTCTGCTTTCTAGCGAATCTTCCAGCACGTTGCACAGTGCCGAGGTTCCATCAGCTTGTGCTCTGAACTGGTTCGTAACGGAGATTGAGGTCGTCGCCCAACACCATCAGGAAGGCGATTTCTGATTGGAACGAGAGGAGGTGGCATGTCTGTCCCTCTTGATCCTGCCCATAGCAAAAAGTGTCGAAATCAGATGGATCTCTTTCAGACTCGAACACTTCGCCGTTTCTCAGCACGAATCTTGTCATCTTCGTTGGAACCTTTGATGGATTGGTAGCGAGAGAGCGCGAGCCAGTCAGCTCTTTTTGCCATCCAGGTTTTGAACTTCTGACAAGCTCAGCCTCGCTAGTTCCGGATTGATTTTGAGGGGTTTTGTGTATGTGCGGCATCAGGTTTAGTGAGCCGATGGTTTCTGACCTGAACAAGCCAAGCAGCCTCCATTGATGCGATAGGGGGCCAAATGACCACGTAGACAATAAGTTCCTCGAAAAAACAGCACCTGTCCCAGCTCGCGAGCATGGGCATCTGTCAGAGCAAGTCGAAGCCAGCTGTCCGGCACTTTGCCTTTCAACGCATCGCGTTGGCGTTCCGCTTCTTCGCGTCTCTGACGTTCTTCACGGTCATTCTTGGCGCACACACCCTCGATCTGTAGTTCTCGAGAACAGATCAGACATGCCGTGACCACCGGTTTTTTGCGGGCTGTGTTGTTCGAGAGCTTGTCTCCCGCCACTTCTCGTTCACGTCCACAGCTGCAACGGCACCACCAGTAAGCGTTCCCACTTTTCGTACGGCGCTCCGAAGAGCGGATCACTGTCAAGCGGCCATAAATCTCACCAACGCGATCTCTGGGTTTTGATGGCATACCAGGCTCCACATTTCAGTTGTCGTTTCGTGCCTACGCCGTTCAATGCTTATTTTTCGTCGTTGGTGAGGTCGACACCAATCTCTTTCATGGCGCTGACTGTTTCATTGACTGAGGGGACCACTGCAACACGCCTCTTGAGTTTGTCTAACGGTTGAAGCAACCGACTCCAAATGGACGATTTCTGATCCTGTGTTTGATGCTCCAAGTTGTTAGTCCGTCTCCTTCATCAATTTAGCGTTGATTGAGGGTGCGTTGATCACGCTTTGACATTTTGGGCAGATCGGTCAGATCGCCTGCTTCTTGAGGTTGGCGATTTTGATTTTTCTTTGAATTGACCTGGTGATATCAACCTTTGATCTGATCGATCACATTGGTTTTAGCGTTAAGAAGGCGACCAACAATTCTTGTGGTTTCACCTTCTCCAACATTTAAATCTGATAGCTCTTGGAATTTATTGAAAAAGAGCTGATCAATTTCTTGACAGAAACCATCGTAAAAATCTGCAAGAGCTTTTTTCTTGTCTTCTCCATAGAGTCTTTCCATCGTCTTCATCCAAGTAATCTCATTACCATTGTATCAAATGTCAGTCTGACTGAGGGGAATTGCTTCGTTGCTCCAGTTGGAACTCGTCAAAGAGAGCTGATGCAGCCAATGGTTGTTTCATGGCAATCAATTCTGCAATGCGCTTGGACCACCATTGCTCGAGTCGATCAATGTTGTCACCTGACCAAACAAAAGTCGGCAGCATCTGATGTGTCCTTTTGACGAAGAGATTGGCTCAACCTTTCAACTGGTCTGCAGATTGAATTCTGCTGATGCGATCTCCATGAATAATTTCCCATGTCCCATCTGCATGAGTGACCAGGAAATACTCGTCTGACAGCTTTTGAATTTTTTGAGTATTCATATCTTCAATTTACGTTTGTGTATGCTTTATTCGATGTGACGGTTGATACTCCCTGCGTAAGGTTTTGGATGGTCACTGCTGGATTCTGTGCCAAATTCTTCTCTCTCAACGCTTTGCTACACCGTGTTTGCACAGGGCGACACGTGCATTCGTCTCATTCCTGTCAGCTCGACCGAGCTGTTTGTCTGATGCTCGGATTCTCCATTGCTGAGATGCGATGGAGTTGGTTTGGTTGGCGGAAATGATTCCTCTCAACTCGAATCAGGCAGGTTGAGCTGGTGAGTACTAGGGATGGTTTCACCGGCGCAACCCGCTGAGCTTGTTCTTCAGTTGCGTTGATCAACAACAGTCAGGCTTTGATCACGTGTAGTATCAACAAGTTTTGGTGGCCTGAAAGTGATGAGTGAAAAAACGTCGAATCAATTTTCCTCTGACTTGTGCTTGCTCATCCTGCGGCTTTCCGCTGGTTTTCTCATGATTCATCATGGTCTTGAGAAATTGCAAGATCCCGAGGGTTTTACTGCTTTCATCATTGATCAGTATTTTTCATTTCTACCTTTTGATCACGTCCTCTGGACCTATCTGGCTGCTTACACGCAAATCATCGGTTCAGTTGTCATCGTTTTAGGCATCGCGACAAGGCCCGCTGTGATCGGTTTGTTCTCGACCATGCTGTTTGCGGTGACTTTTCACCTCCTCGATACGGGGCTTCAGGGCGCCCCATTCGCCATTGTTGATGCCCACAACTACGAATTTGAGGCTGCCGCGCTCTACCTTTTCATGTTCCTTGTTCTCGCTATTTCAGGTTCGGGGTCACTGAGTCTCTCCAGCGTCTACCGCGACCGGTTTCCGCAGGCTCTCAGGGCCTGGGTTTGAACAGTTCAACCATCCTTTGCTCCTGAATCTGCTGAGCCAGCCACGGTTGTGGCCTAAGTATTTCTACCATGTAGCAGCCCACCTGCGCAAAAAGCCCTCCTTTTCGGAGGGCTTTTTACTGGGCTTCAGCCAGCATCTGGTCAATTGCGCGTCGAGCCGCCGCATCAGCCGCTTTCAGCGAGGGATACTCTCTTCCGAGTTGCTTGAGATGTCCTTTGGGTGACCCCAGAACGAGGTAGCCAGGGCCGCCGGTCATTTCTTTAATCACATAAGCCATGCCTTTGTGCTCGTATCGACCTTGGAGCATGGAACGACGAGTGGTGATTAATCATCGTTTAGCAGATTTGCGGCTCGTTGACAGCCTCATATGACGGCTGGTTTATGGACTGTCCCCGCTTGACTCGCGACTTGCCGTGTCATTGCAACTTGAGACTGCTGGATCAAGTTGCTTTAAATTTTTACATATGTTCGCAGAAAGTCAAAAGCAGGGCTCGTGCTGATCGACTACAGCCGTGTATCGAATATCTGCTGTTGGTTGCATCCGGCATGTGGATTTCTGGCCGTTCCCTCGACTTTGCTCTTTCTTTTGGCAAGGCCTTGGAGTTAGCAATGTTGCTCTAGCTGACATTGCTTTTATACACGGAAGGGATGTAAGAGTCTTCCATTAATCTGTGCGTCATTATGATTTTGATGTAACGATCTCTTGCAAGCGTGAGGACGATTGAGGTGATGAATACTGGTGGAATGGATGCGATTAGAAGGCTTGATATGTCAGGGCACCCGTGAAATTGTGGAAGGACGTAGGCAGTATTCAATGCCAGTAGTGCGGCAATATATAGTTTATCGCTCTGTAATCCTGCTTCAAGCGTCTTTTTTGACTCCTTTAGTGAAGGAAGGCTGATCTTCATGAAACTGTATCTTTGAATCAATCTAATTTGATCTCACTGTTGTTGATGCAAAAATCATCACATTCGTCTTGAACATTGCTCCTCGAACGGTTCACTGCTTTAACTGCTGTCGCTTCGGGCGATGATTGACTCCCTTGCCCCAGCCCATGGCTCTTGATCAGTTGAAGGCGTTTCTGGTTCTGATGCAAAACGATCCAGCTCTGAAGGACGCCGTGCTTTCCTCCTCCACGGCCGATGATGTGGCCAGAATCGCTGCCGGTTTGGGTTATGAATTCGCCGGCGATGAGCTGTTGCGTTTCTCTGGTCAGAAAGTCGGACGTGTCACCGTGTCAAAACGTGAAACACCCGGCGAATACAACTGAAGCGCTTTGCCTGTCCGGCTTCTGCCTCTCTTGTGTTCAATCCGTTTTCGCATCGACCTGTCGACGCTGAAAACCCTTGCTTAACTGGGCTAGCCCGTGATGGGAGCACGCTGCGATGACGTCACCCGTTGCTCCTCCTGATGGTTCAGCCACTGTTGTGGCAATTGGCGATGTTCATGGCTGTGCCACCCGGCTGATGCTGGCGCTTCTTCCCCACTTTCACAGCGGGGCTGAACTGATGTTCCTCGGTGATTTGTTTGATCGATCACCCGAGCCTGAAGGCGATGCCAGGGTGATCGAGTTGGTGCAGTCCTTGCAGGCCGACCCCGTTTCCTATGGACTTTCGGCTGTCACTGTTCTGCGTGGCAACCATGAGCAGATGTTGCTCGACGCGATCGATGAGCAGATGCCTGGTGATGCCATCAAGCTTTGGATGCGCAATGGCGGCAATCATGACTTCCTTGCGACCGCCCGTGAGCATCGCGATTGGCTGGCGGCTCTTCCATTGACTGCAATTCGTGGCTCGTATCTCTTTGTTCATGCTGGTGTCAGGCCAGGAGTTCCACTGGATCAGCAGCTGGAAAGCGATCTGCTCTGGATCCGTTCTCCTTTTCTGGAGTGTGAGCATGGATTGCCTTACACAGTGGTGCATGGGCATAGCTGCTCCCGTGATTTTGCTGTGACGTGTCTGCCACACCGCATCGGTATCGACACCGGTGCCTATCTCAGCGGCAGGCTCACTGCTCTGCCACTAACGGTATGAAGCAACTGCCCGGGCGCCGTCGCCCCCCATGGCTTCAGCAGTTGATCAGTTTTGCTGCTCTGGTGTTCGTCACGATTTGGACGGTGACGCTTCTTCCCGTGCTGCTGGTTGTTGGATTGATCGCAGCGCTTCTGTTGATTCCAGTGTTGAGGCAGGTCCGTCAGGAGATCGACCATCTTGAGCGAACGCAACGTGGTGAACCCGTCCAGCCAAGGGATGTGACGCCTTGGCATCGAAGGGTTTGGAATCGCTGGATCAGCCGTTGATTCAGAAGATCCAGGCGTCCTCTGACGTCAGTCGCTGGCATCATCGGCTCACTAACGCAACCGTTGTGTCCCGTGGGATCCACTGAACCCCTCAGCCAGGCCAGCACCATTGCAACAGCGATTGAGCAGCTGGCCGATCAGCTCACTCCGTCGGTGATTCGTGCGGCGCGATCAGATCAACAGGGTCGTGCGGATCTTGACCGCATTGAATACGCCCTTGGAACGATCGGGAAAGCCCTGATTCTCACCGACTACGCGATCGACCAGGAAAAAGATATCGACAAACTTCAGGCGTTCAGAGAGTCCCAGCAGCGTCAAACGGATTCAAAATAATGGATGTCTGGAACCGCCACGATGCCTCTGATCAGTCTGCGCACCTCGCTTCCTTCTGTCGATCGTCGCGATGAGCTCCTGCTTGAGTTGTCCGCCAAGTTGGCCGAGCAGACCGGCAAACCCGAGGACTATGTGATGACACTTCTCGAGACCGATGTGCCGATGACATTCGGCGGCAGCTCCGCTCCTGCTGCATTCGTTGAGGTCAAGTCCATTGGTGCTCTGCGCCCTCCTGCGATGACGGCTGCATTCTGCGAGTTGATCACGGCTCGAACGGGTATTCCCGCCAATAGGATCTACATCAGCTTCGATGATGTTCCAGCGAGCGCCCTGGGTTGGAACGGCAGGACTTTCGGCTGACACGATTTGCGTGCGTTGCACTGGCCTCCACGGTCAGTTGTCCATAGCCTGGGTGCCATTCATCGTTGTTCATGGCGGTTCTGGGGCGTCAGGCCATCCTGCGGGCGATCGACACCGGCGCCATCACCATTACTCCGTTCATCCCGGAGCATGTCGGACCTGCTTCGGTGGATCTCACCCTTGCATCCAGTTTCCGGGTGTTTCGCAAAGTGCACGAAATTGTCGATGTCAATGAACACACCGACTACCGCGCATTCACCGACAAGATCGATATTTCAGAGCACGATCACATCCTGATCATGCCTGGCGAAACGATTCTTGGAATCACCAAGGAGCGCCTGAGGCTCGGCCCCGGACTGTGCGGATGGCTTGAGGGCCGCAGCCGCTTTGCACGGCTGGGTCTGATGGTGCACATCAGTGCCCCTTTCATGGGCCCGGGCATCGACAGCCAGCAGGTGTTGGAGATGAGCAATTTCGGCCCGGCACCTCTGGCCGTTCATCCTGGAACTGCCATCTGTCAGTTCATCTTCCAGACACTCGATGGTGAGGAGAATTACCAGGGACGTTTCGCCGGTCAGAACCAGAGCAGTTTCTGAATCAACGTCGACCGATCAGCCTGCGATACCGCAGGCGATGCGAGCGCCACCGCCGCCGAGTGGAGGAACGTCGCTGTAGGTGTCCCCACCGGCATGCACGATCAGAGCCCGTCCGCGCAGGTCAGTGGTGCGCAGCCGCGGAGCCACAACCTCAGTGGTGGTTGTGCCGTCTGCGTTCACAATCAATCGACTGAGATCACCACGATGTCCATCGCCGAATGGACCGCTGTGCGTCTGAGTGTTGTCTGGATCCCAGTGTCCCTTGGCGGCAAGCCCTGGGATGCTCACGTTCTCGTCATTGAGCGCCGCCTGGCAGGACGTTCCGGCATGGAGATGGAACCCATGCTCGCCCTCGCTCAGGCTGGAGAGGGATGGTGTGATCACAAGTCCGTTCTTGCTGTCGCTGGCCAGAACCGTGCCGATCGACTCACCGACTCCATCCTTGGAGATGCTGTGGATGTCGATATCCAGAGTTTTGGCTTGTACCTGACCCGGCAGCAGCAGGGTGATGCAAAGGGCCAACAGCGAGGCGAGAAGACGCATGGAAGACATCCGGCTCAGGCCATTCTGCTGTTGTGACTTGAACGCTGTGATCAACAGCTGATCCTCACTGCTACCAGAAGTGCAGTGGATCTGCCGTTTTCTCAGCGCCATGCAACTTCGTCTCGAGTCGCCCACGATCTCCCAGGCGATCCAGACCTGCATGGATCTTCTGGAGGGGTTCCGGATTGTGGTGGTGATGGGTGATCGTCTTGCTCTCACAGGAATCTGCCTGGCTCCGTTCATTGCTCCCCGTCTTGTGGGAGGTGCCACAACAGAGAATGAGGGGCTGCAACTGGTGCAGCAGTTGAGGCCTGATCTGTTGCTGCTCACGGAAGATCTTGAAATCGGCTACGGCATACGCCTGATGCAGAGAGTTCATGAGCGTTGCTCCACCACTCGCATGCTGATCTTCCTCAGTCGGGAATCGCAGGACGTGGTTCAGGAGGCGATGCAGGCCCATGCCGATGGCGTGATGTTTCGCTCCTCGATGGGCACCGGTCGGGGGGATTTCATCCAGGCCCTGCAAACGCTCAGCAGCGGTGGTGTGTACTACCCCGAGGAAGTGCGCCGGCTGGTGAACTCACTTCACTCCGAGGATCGCCCGAAGTTTGTGGAGGAGCTCAGCGAGCGTGAGAAGGAGGTGGTGAGCGCGGTGGCCGGTGGTCTCACCAATGGTGAGATCGCATCTGCTTTCCAAATCTCCACGGAAACGGTCAAGAGCCATGTGTCCAATGCGATGAACAAGCTGGCGGTTCGTGATCGCACGCAGCTTGCGGTGTCAGCACTTCTCTACGGGCTGATTGATCCTCAAACAGTTTGAGGCAGTGAGGCATTGAGGCATCCAGATCGTCAGGCGTGCAGGCCATCCATCGATGCTGCCGATCCGTTGTCACCTTGATGTCAGGTTGACTGGAGAGCTCAGGCCTTGATGCCGTGAATGAAGGGAATGATCTTTCCCAATCTGATTCAATGAAATGATAATCCTTATCACTTTTTGGTCTATTTCTGTGACTCTTGGTTGTCTTGAATCTGACGATCATCCATTGGCTGTTAGAAATCCTGTAGAGACGAAAACCCGATGACAGCAACAGTCTTGAAGTGTGCCTGCCCCAGCTGCAACTGCGAAGCAAGCGGATCATCCGCCGTGTTCAGAAATGGCCAAGGCTTTTGTTCCGAGGCCTGTGCAAACGGACATCCCAATCACGAGCCTTGTCATGACACCGCCGGTGCCTGCGGCTGCAAGTGTGGTGGATAGTCCGCCAGGATTGACTTGATTCCCAGAGCAAGCCTGGGGCTTGTTTTGGGAAGTGAGATTGATAACCATTCTCGCAATTCACTGTTTTTATGTAACGCTCAGGCCGGTTTCAGCTGAAGGCTCTTCATCGGCTGTTAGGACAATTGAAGTCGCGAAAAAGCTGGTGTGCTGCAAGAACCCCAACGCTGAACATCACAAAAATCAGCCTGGTGACAGCAAAGCCCCTGCCAAGTGAGTTGACCTTTGCGGTTGAAACTCGGTTTTTGGGCATTGAACAAGGATTTCCATTCCGGAATCCCTTGAAGTGATCCGCATCGCGCCTCTTGGAACAAGGGGCGTTTTTTTGTGGATCACGTCCCATCTCCACTCCTGCAGGTCTGCTTCATTCATCAACCCGCTGAACTTGCTTGAATGTTCAACATGGGGAACAAACCTTTTTTTCAAGCCAATATCCATTCTCCAGGCACAGGAGTGGCCTTGATTGTGATTGCAATCACGCTGATTCCAGTGAGTGTTGCGTCGCTGGCTCAGCTCAGTTGTTTTGGTCGCTCCAGCGCGCAGTCTCCCGCCTGGTCGATCGATCGCATGCGTGCCTGCAACGGCGGCTGATTGAAGTGATCCATTGGATCCACGCAAACCAATCCGGTGGGTATCCCTATCCTCCGGATCGGCAAACGCCCGAAAGCTCGATGCAGATCGGACTACAACGATGACGTCTGCAGGCATCCCTCTGTGGATATCCAATCAGACAGCTGACCCAAGGCAAAAAAAAAGACCCCAGAGGGTCTTCGCTGGGTGTGAGGAGTTGGAATCTCGGTGAGGAGAGCCAACTACAGGATGTCTAATCACGGTTGTGGTGATCAGGGCGGTGAACACACATCTGGTTGCAAATGCAATGCAGACTCCTGAATGATTTGGGGTGGTGAGAACGGCTCGTGCTTTGGAAGCCAGGCTCGATCTCCCTCAACCGTTCTGGTGCTCCGGCCCCCTGATGGGGACGATTGGTTTGCATTGAACTTTGCTTGATCGCCATCAGACTGAGAGGACGCAACAATCGGATCGTCCAGAGATGACGCTCGAAGCAAGCCACGCCACGCTTTTGTTGATTGCTCAGGTGATTGCACTGAGCGACGGTTCAATGTCTGAGCAAGAAGAAAAAATGATTCTGGCTTTGCCAGGTCGCTTCGGCTTGAAGGCCGTGCTTCGCTCGAGTCAGGAATCACTGCCCACACTGTCGAGCCTGGGTCAGAAGCTCAGCGATCACGGTGACCGCTGTCTTGCCGCACGCATTGCAGGATTGGTTGCAGGGGTGTCGCGCAACCCTGATGATCAGCAGGATATTAATGCAGATGAACGTACGGCATACCGGGAACTCATCGATGCTTTGCAGCTTGAGAAAAGCGAGCTTGATGAAATCGAATTCAGTGTGCGTCAGGAACTATCCGAAGGAAAGTCTCTTTTGCAAATTATTGGAGATGCATTGTTTGGCAAAGATGCATGGCCTGATCAGGACATGCTTTCCGAAATTCCAGAGTTGCCTGGGCTGGGCTAATGCTCCAAAGTATTGCTCTCCTCTGTGTTGGAGCGAGTGTTGTTCAGGCCCTGGCTGAGCTCAGCTCTCAACCCATCGATTGATCGCTCAACTGGTGTGTTGTCCAAAGCCTGTTGCCGATGACCTCTCGGTCTTGCAGACCATGACAATGCTGTGGTGTAGCCAAAAATCGTTATCAAGAATGAATTGATAGACATTTGAAGACGGCGAAGACCATGGCCTCTGCAATTTCCACAACTGAGTCGTTTCAGTTTTCAATCGTTGATTACGCGATTGATCATCAAGGCGGAGCGATATTGGATGTAACCCTTGATTACACCTATAAGCCTGAGCTGGGAAGCCCAGAACTTTATTTTGAGTTTCAGCAGGTTTCTAATTATATTGACAATTTTTTTAAGACATACCCCAATGAAACTGATTACTGGGAGGTTCTCAACAGGAATCTTTCTGATCAGCTCGTGACGGACACCATTGGCAAAAGTTTTGGATTCAGTGGGCTCGACTATCAGCTTCGTGACTCAATTGATCGTTTGACAACGCGTCTTGATGTGAGGGAGGGATCGGGAGATGTCCCATACCCGCGCAGCACTGTTGTGCTGAATGATCTCAATGAGGATTTGAGAGAACGGTTTGTTTTCACCATTCGTGATTATGCCGTTGAACATCAAGGTAATGCCAGTCTTGATGTCACTCTTGATTATCAATACAGGCCCGGTGCCTCAGGTTATTCGAATCCATATTTTGAGTTTCAGCAGGTTGCTAATTTTGTTCGGAATTTCTTCGAGCACTATCCCAACGAATCGGATCCATGGGAAGTGGTTCACAACGGTTTAAGCAAGGCTCTGACGACTCAGGTGGTCAGCAAAGACTTTGGTTTTACTGGTGACGATTATTTTCTTCCGGAAACGATTGATGAGTTGTCAACCACGATCACCGTTGAAAAGGGTTCGGGAGACGTTCCCTACGAACGCACGTCCAGCGTGACTTCACGTCTGCATCCCGGAACGGCCCTTGATGGCGCTGTGGCGTCTGTGCAACAGATGCATGGCCAACCCCTCTTCGATCTTCGATCGTTTAAGACTGACCAACAACTTGATCTGGAGCTGGAAGTGGCAGGTGAGCTGAGCTCTTCACTTCAAGCTGGCCTCTATCGGGTGAGTGATCATCTTGGAGGTGTTACAGATCCTCTGACTGGAGAACTTCTCCGCCCAGGAGATTCGGGTTACAGGAATGCTGCTCTTTCTGACGCCAATATGGTGATGGAACTCCAGAATCTGAAAAATGCTACGAAGACCAATTCCAATGAACAGTTGATGATTCACGGTGGATCCCTGTTGGCTCCGTTTGTCATCAATTCCTCCGATCAAGTGGTGTTTGCCTTTGCTGAAGCCAATCTGAAATCGGATGCTGGCTTCCTGATCGAAGGCCTGAACTCGCTCCTGCTTGAGGATTCATCACGCTGCTACAACAATGATTGCGAGCCTTTGCAGCTTGAATTCAATTGGTCTATTGCTTAGTGAGGTTGTCCGCTGAGATTGTTTTCTCTTTGTTGTTAGTCAATCAGTGGTGCCAATAAAAAAAGACCCGGACGTCTGACGGGTCTTCAGTGGGTGTGAGGAGTTGGACGTCTCTGTGAGGAGATCCAACCAAACAAGGTCTAGCCACCATTGTGCTGCTCGTTGCAGTGCAGACACACCTGGTTGCATTCAGGGTGGTTGAGGCGTCCCGTTTCTCAGCGCTTTCTTTGTCGGCGATTGGCCTTGCGAGTTCCTCCGTATCGATAACCCGGTTGGGCGGAAATTCTTGTCCAGCATGCTCTGCAGACAAAAGTCCATTCCGTGTTGACGTCGCTGCACACGCGGTAGTGCACCGATCCCCGCAGTCCACAGAGGTCACAGCAGTGCTCGGGTTTACCCACGGATCATCGGTTCAGGTCCTGATCCCGCCAGAGATAACGGCCGTGCTTGAGGAGCATGTTGCGGTTTCGCCGGGCCACATCGGCGGTTGCTCCATCAACCCAATGCTCCAGAAGAGGGATGGCTCGGTTCACCGTCTCCAGGCATTCGGAGTGCAACAACGGCATCAACCAGAACTGTCGACGGGCCTTCTGAGGTTCCCGCTCCAGCCAATGCTGATCCACGGCCACCTGACTGAGTCGTTGGGCATGGCGATCACCCTGGTAGGCCCGAGCCTGGCCACGCCAGATCTGTCGGGAGAACTGATCGAGCAACAGGATGAGTGCGAGCGATGACCTCTGATCGACCTCCCAATCGCTCAACTTCCCCTCCTGAGCTGCTTCTGTGAGCTGCCCGAATCGTGCGCTGACAGCACGATCGAATGCATCGCTACGGCGGAACCACTGCCAGGGTCTGCATTCTTCAAACCAGAAGCGGAGGATTTCCTCCGCCTTTGAGGCCTTTTCAGGCAGCATTCCGGACACGCTTCACCGCGAGGCCTGCTTCGGTTGCGGTGACGACTGCAAGCAGCACAAGACCGACGAGGCCCACCAGCTGATTCTGGCTTTCGGCTTCCGGTGGGGCATCCTGACCCAGTGCTGCGCCGGCGATGAACCAGGCCGTGGCCAGGATTGTGGTTACCCAGTAGGCCTTCCAGCGGCGTTGGTAGAGGTAGCCCGCTCCCAGGCCAGGCAGCACATTCAGCAGCACGGCGACCCAGCCTGCTGATGCCGACAGAATCTGGTCTCGATCGGGAAGGGGCATCGTCGAAGGTGCTTCAGTGCTCAAGACTTATTCTGGTTCGCTGCATAGGCCACGGCTCCACCCGCTACCAGAGTCAGCAGACCGGTGCTCAACAGGAAGCCGGTGAGCAGGATCAGGCCGATCAGGGAGCCAAGCAGCGACATCTTCACTCGTAAGAGCTTGGATTTGATCAGCAGAATCAGCAGCAGCGTCACCGTGGCTTTGAGTCCGGCAATCTTTGCAGCGCTGATCGGACAGAAAGGAACGAAAGGAGGGAGCATCGAAGTGGACCTGCACGAGGGTGCGACGCTGTCACTCTGTCGTTTTCCAGTCGCGGCTGTGGATCAATCTCTGCATCGGCTCGATCTTTTGGGATCCCGACTGATCCAGCGTCTGTTGGTGATCACGCTGTTGGTCGTTGCGGTGATGTTGACTGCCGCGCGGCCGGTGTCAGCGGCGTGGATCTGTGACGGTGATCGGTTGACCGCTGAACCGATTCAGCTGGGGCGGGACGCTTTCGGTTCCATGGCGCAACCGATCCCCAACATCGCCGACGGGACCGTTCCCGGAGATGTGATTCTGCTCAAATGGAGAGGCGTGAGCCTTCAGTTACCGCGAACCAACAATGCCGGGACGCCCAGTTACACCGATGGTCGCTGGTGGTGGCAGGCTGAGGATCCTGAGCATCCCGATTTCCGTCAACGCAAGGGGGGAATCGTGACGTATGCGTGCAGCCCTGAGCAATGAAGCTGCTGATCTCAGGATGCGGGTGCCAAACCCTGGACAAGGGAATACTCGTAGGCCGCAGCTGCGATGAGCAGCACTCCGATCACACCGATCAGCACTCGACCGTCTATGCGTTCCAAGGTGAAATTGTCTGCAACGCAGAACCAATGGAGTTTCACGCTAGGTGTGATGCCGCTGGGGGGCTACAAGTCACCGGATCTCCGGCGTTGTTCTTCCTCTTCGAACCTGTCGGTCTCCACGAGGGTCCATCCGTCATCCCGGAGCATTGAGTTGATGACCTGATCGCGATAGTCAACCTCCAATGCACCATCAATGCCGAATGCGGCCATGATCCTGTCGCGGTCGACGATCAACTCCTCGCGGTAGAACTCATAGAGGTCAGGGTCTTCGATCAGACTGGGATCCGGCTTTCCATTCAGCCGCCACAACCATCGATACAGGAAAGGTTTGTATCTGGACTTGGTCTTCACGATCGTCATCAGCTGATCCAGCGTCAGCAGATCCCATCGGGTTTGGGCCTCCCAGATCTGTTCGTCGCTCAGGGTTGCTGCGGTCTGCTTGCAGTGATCGAAAAGGGCTTTGACGCACTGCTGGGGTGTGCACTGAAAGGACAATGACTGAGAACTCATCCCCTCCCGCGCCAGATAGACCATTCGGTTGAGATCGTTCTGGCTGAAGCTTCCCTGCAGGGCATAGAAGGCAGCAGCTTTGCGCAGGTCCCAGAACAAGCCGGTGTTGTCGTCACAAGCACGGGTGATGAAGGCAGCAAACGCTTTCTGCTCTTCTGGACCGAGGTGAATGGAGAGCGCCCGCACTGCCGTCGCGAATTCCTGCTCCAGCTGGTGATCAAAATTCTGCTGATGAGATCGATAGAGATCACAACGTTGCCATTCACTGATGTCCCTTGCCCAGTGTTTCGGTTGAGCCGGATTCCTGAACAGCTGGAATTTCTCCTTGCCCTCCAGGCTCCAGTTGTATGCCGACAGATCCTCTGCTTTCACGCCCTCCACCAGATGGACGTCTTCGCCTTGGTGGTTGGAAATCAAACGCACGACCGCCAGCGTGCTCTGAGGCAGCTCGATCGTGTCAATGGCGATCACACCTGTTCCTTCGCTGGACAATTCGATCCGTGTTCCGTTCTCACTGTGGCTGAAGCTCTGCAGGCAGCTTTCCGGTATGCGCTCACTGCGAACCTTCTTTGTGAATGGATCGATCTCGATCGAATACGACCCGATTGGTGCCCCTTGGATTCCGTTCGGTCGCCATCCACTTTCGTCTGAACGGCAGATCAGGACGACCCGATTGTCGATCTGACGCACCATGATCCTCATCCCGAGGGCTGGCACCTTAGGCGCTGCCCGCGTCATCGGATCGACCCATTGACGCTGCAGTCATCGCTCCAAAAAGAAACCCCCGCCGAAGGCAGGGGTTCTCAATACTCAACAGGAGTGTGTCCTTGTTTCCACCCTGTGAGTATTTCTCCTCACCACCACAACCTAGCGAGTTGACGGGACTCGTGCCAGCCCGCGTCTGGACAGTCCGTTCAACGCCACAAAGCACGGCTCTTGCTCTGATCTTGGATGTGTTCCAAGCCACGAACCCTTGTATAAATCTTTACTCTTTGTTCAGCGAGTTTTTCCGGACGGGATCCCGCTATCAACAAGGAGGGGCAGTGGGATGCCCCTTTTTTCATGATTCCTCAGAGGGATGGACATCGGCATGTCCTTCATTCCTGGGAACAACACCCATCACCTGCTTGGCCACAGCGGAGGTGGTGCCGATCTGGTTCAGGCAGTCGCTTTCACCACAAAGGTCATCACCATGACTGCCAGTGCAACCGTGCAACCAAACAGGGGAAGTGAGAGCTGCAGTCCTTTCATGGGCTTCCGTACGGCATTCGACTATGGACGCTTTTCTCTTTTCGACGACTGAGGCTTAATGCCTAATTCGTCATCAGGGACGAGGCGCTATGTCAGAGGAGCCTCTCCTCTTCAAAAGCGCAAAATCAGGGCATGAAGAGAAATTGGAGTGAGATCGAACCGCACTGGTCGCGACTGAGCGATCGGACGACGTTTGATCTCAATGCTGAGTGCGTGGTGATTGATCAGCAGAACGAGGTGATGCCGACAACACTCTCAGGCCTCGCGACTCATCTCAGAGTCTCATCGGCGATGTCGAATCCTCTGGTGAAACAATTCATCGCTCTAGCGAAAGAACGAGGCGCAGAGAATGCCATGCACACAATGCTGATGCAATCGGGAGACGACTTCGCTCAGCTTTGGAAGGAAGCCCAGTTGGATTTACAGCTTGGAGCGATCACGACCATGGATGATCTGGTTGAGGCAGTCGCAACCGCAAGAAAAGGTTATGACGAATCTCCGAGAAGAATCTTGGTGATTCAAGTGAATCAGCGCGACTGCGACGTTCTTCTGGTTGGGCCACCTGGTCTCGATGAGTCAGAGCTTTTTCTTCCTTAGGTTGATTATGTCTGATTTCAATAGACTGATCGTTGTTTCATCGCCATTTCTCTGTCTATAGCTCTCTAGCCCACATCCTCACCTGGCTTTTCACTGTTTGAACAGGCAGCCATGCCTAATAAGCCTTCAGCTGATTGGCCAAAGATCATTGATTTCAAAAGCTCAGGTGCCTGGAACACAGTTCAATAAGCTGTTAGGCCACGGTTTTCTCCTTTGCTGATGATGTCTTTTCCTGACCATCAGCTTGTTTGTCTGTTGAATGCTCGCTCGAGATTGGTGTTTCAAACCAACGACGCTTGCCTCCGATCACAATGTAATTGTCGTAACCGTTTGGATGCTTGCTTTTCATTGAACAACCTGTGATTGGCTAATAATCACGAACCTGAGTTCTCTTGCCAGGCAGCTTAACCAATTTTCAAATTCAGCTGCATCAGCAGTGTTGGTGTCGTCAACTTCTTGAAGTGTGAATGGTTCCCACGAACTCTCTATTGAGTGATCGCAAGATCTCCTCGGCGTTGCATTGACAGCCAAGCCCCTCCCTTGTTGATGAAGCTTGCCAGGCGTTGGTGGGATGAGCCTTGCGTTACTCAATCTCCGGCCGTCTGCGACCTGCATGGATGGTGGCTACCGCTGTGATGGTCTCGATGATCAAGTGCTTTCTTCAGTCTTGTGATCTATTCAATCAATCATCGAGCTCCTCAGCTTTTATCTTTCGATCAAGGCCACCGAGAGTTCGCTTAATGCGCATTTGATCATGATCTGGAGGCAGCTGCGTCCAGTTTGCTCCCTCGTTGGTCTGTGGTTTGGCTTGGTCGGTTGATTCACCATCTGAATTTCTTAGTGGGTTTGGCATTCCCCCTCAATTTCATCAATTCATCGGCAACAACAGGTTGCTCGTTGACTGGCAGATCAAAGATGTAACCAATGTATTGAATTTCTTTTTTTTCGCAGAATCGATTTGTCGTGGATCCTTTGTAGTCGATGCTGTCCAGGTATTCGCTTGGCTCCAGGGCTACCTCAATACCTTGACTGGCCCAGTGTTCACAAGCTTGTTCAGCATGTAAAACGGATTGATAGTTTTTGCTGCATGCTGTTAGGAGGCCAGAAACCACAGGAAGCAATAGATAAAGGGTTCTCATTGCAATGGATCGATTGTGATCTGTCTGATGCTCCAAGCTTAGTTCTTTTGATTCATGAAGACCTGCTGGTCAACGTATGACAGAAGAGCAGCTTAAAGTCGCTGATGATGATGCAGTCGTTGGCATTGTAAAAGAAGCAGGATTGATGATTTCTGCTGATGCCTTCACTACGTCGAGATCCGAGATTTCAGAAAAATTTTGAAGTTGTGGCTGGTGGAGGAGTGTTGTGCTTTGACTCTGAAGACCCTATTGCTCAAGAATCACCTTTACCTCCCCCCTTTTTGTGTCTTGGCATTGATGTATTGCTGCACGCAGGGGCGATGGAGGGGTGGGATGTTGTTGATGAACGGCAGCTGCAGAGCTGGAAAGGAGCCCGGATGGTGGACTGAGCATGGGTGATGAGGCCCAGATCTTTGTCGTTGCAATGCTTTTCAGGCTGCACCTGAAATTAGCCTGATCTCCTTCCCGTTTTCACCAGGAAATCTCCCAGACATCACCTGGAAGCCAGTCATCTTCGAGTCATCGGGGGTTCCACCTCGCTTCACTCGCTCTTCAGAACAATGACGGCTCAAGCATCACCACCCAACACGTCAACAGTTGCCACTGATTGTTTCGATCAAAGTTTTGAGGCCATTGATCAATATTTTGCCTGCATGCATCTGTGTGACAGAGATGACCCAACTTGTGCCAATGATTGCCTTGCTGATCATATGAATTTCAGTCATGGTTAGACCTGTCTTGACCGATGTTCTGCCAATTCCACCAACTGTGGGGGCTTCATTGCCCTGGATCTCTCGACAGGATGTGTGCCACCAGATCGTTGTGGGCTAAGCGGATCGCGCCTGAATCAACGTTCAGCAGCCACCGCCGTTGATGTTGTAGCTCTGAATGTTGAAGTAGAGGGGTTCGTATTCCTGGCCCGGAATGATGTATTTGATGCGTTGCCTGCGCAGGTTGAGAATGGCTTTCAGACGGCTGTTCTGCACAGATTGAAGCCAGATGGATCCTGTGGATCGACTTGTCTCGCGAAAGATGAAAGGATCCCTGTCATTGGTGCCCATTCTCATTTCCCACATCCCTGGGCTGATGACCTGAAAGCGTCTTTCCCAGTTGGCAACGCAGGTCACATCACGCACGCTGCTGATCCGCGGCCCACGCATCTGGGCAAGTCCTGGGGTGATGTTCAGGCCAATGCTCAGCAGACAGCCAACAGCAAGAAATTTTTTGGTTGATGTTCGCATCTCTGGCCGCTCGCTGTGGTCTCGGGGCCATTTTCCTTGTAAACGTCTTGCTTGTCGAGCTGCCCATCAGAGTTTGACTGACGGGCCGAAGGGCGGGGCGTGTTGAGAGTCGAACTACCGCTGTTGGTTTTTGTTTGATCAGTGCGTTGATCAGCAACAGCCAGCACTCCATCGTACGAATTCTGGAGAACTCAGTGTCGATGGCAAGAACGAATGGTTGCTGGAAACGGGGTCGTGGTTGCTTAAGGCAAGCCGGTTAGGCACTGGGCAGGCAAAAATCAACAGTCAGTACGCCGTTCATGCCACCTTCGATTAATGGCATCATCATTGGGGATAAATCAAGATGGGGCTTTGATGTGTCATAAGAAATGCGATAATTCTTGTTTTCAAAGACAATAAATAAAGCATGATTATAACCCCTTGCTAGGAATGTCGCATCAGGTGAAATACCAAAAGCATCCACGATTTCCTGTGGGAAGTTGAATGTTTCCAAAGGTCCGGCATGAGCCAATTCAATCCCTGGGATTCTGGTTTTGAATGACATGACCTGCCTGTTGACGTCAGAAACGGCCTCTGGGCAAACATTTTTTTTAATTTTCCAAAGGCCAAGGTGAATGATCTTCGCTGGTGTCATGCCTGGAATCCACTGTTGCTTGCTTCCTCTTCGATAGCAACTCTATTTTCTTTGAACAACTCAACCATCCCCTCAGGCTCTTCGCCAGTGAAGACGTAGGCGCTCTCTTCCTTATCGAGATGGCAATAGCTGCGATGTTTTTACAGATCTGAAACGCCCAACGATCGGTATCTGCAATGATCTCATTGACCTTGTATTCTTCAAGGCAAGAATCGAAGAGCTCCGCTGCTGACTCAGAGTTCTCAACACTCGATCCAAAGCTTCACCAGATGCTCACCATAACTTCGCGCGGTTTTCACCAAAGCTGTGTAGCGGGGTTCACCAGTAGGGCTGTGATCTTGAAGGAGTCGATGGGGCAACACCCCCAAACATTCACTCCATACAGTCATGACGACTTCCAATCAATGGTCTAATGCAAAGCCATATCCATGGGAAAAGTGGGCTCAGCTACCCCCTGAGGAGAGTCAAGCGATTACGGCAGAGGGACATAAGCAAGCTTCGTTGAAAGAAGCATAGGGGAGAGACGTCCATCAAGTTGAAGCAGCGTTCTTGAACGCTTCTGATGTTGAAGCTATGGGCAATTCAGATTTAATACCAATTTGCCGTTTCCCTTATTGGGATGTTTCAGAATCAGTTCTAGAAACGAAAGCGGTGGGTGATCACGGTGGCTTTCATCTCACGTCACATGCTCATGATGAAGATGAGGATGACGAGCTGACTGGTCGTGTTGGTCGGGAAAGGTTTTTAAGGTGGAAAGAAAATGGTGGACTTCGTCCTACACCAATCAAGTCTCCTAACCAGTTGGAATCAGTACAAAAGCCTTCTGAAGCTACTAATCCAGAACTTGAGGTGAGACAAGTTGATCCCATTACTGGCGAGAATGCTGATTACAAGGTTGTTATCAACATCGACATCACTGTCAACGTGAACTCTGATTATGGAGATGTATCTGAAAATACTCTCGACATAGATTTCATTTCTATGACTGAAACACTAACTGCGCTTGAGACAGACGTAGTTGTTCCACTCGTGACTGATCAGGCTGTTGTGGGCGATCAACGAGAGGCTGTTGGATTTGGCGTCTGTGAAGATCTTCGCTGGATAGTGCCCGAACAGGATCTTCCCTTTGGATGCAACTAATACGGTTGATGCCCGAGTAAAAATCCACATATTCCCCGCCGAGTGCGGGATATTTATTTCAAGTTAGTGAATACGGTGCACCAAGCTGACCGTTGCTATGAATTCTGAAGAGACGTGAGACCAATCTCCGAATAATAACTCAAAGTGTTCCTAGAGCAGGTCTAAGGCGACACGAGTCTTCAGGAGAAGCTCAAAGCTACAGCAGAAAAATTCTCTGACCTCAGAACAGAAAGCTGATGCCAACGAATGTTGTCGCCTGAAGCGCAATGAAACAGCAAGAGCCTCGGCTTATTGGCCACTAGTTCAGCGGCGCTCGCTGAGCTTGAGTCCATCGATCGTTTTCTCATGCCCCAGGTGTAGCGGCTATCGTTGCTCCCTAACGCAGACGCTGATCTTAATCGCACTTAGGAAAAGTAGGCGGAGGTTGAATACCGCCAGACTAAGGGTAGAGACTTTTTGAACTCATTCCGTTTCCAATATTCCTAATTAGAATGGCATCAATATTCAAGTAGCAGTGAAATCATGGATGAACACAAATCTCAAAGAGGATCCAAAAGAAATTAATGAAAAAATGTTGAGTTCTTAGGAATAAGATCCTGCTCTTATCGTGCGCTGAATCTTAGCTGAGAGAACCCTTAGATAGGTTGACCCATTTGATTAACGCGGTAAGGCTGTAATTGTGCTGCAAAATCTAATCATGTCGCGTTTTGATCTCAAATCACTCCGATCGATTCCTCTTGGGTTGACTCTGGGAGGAATTTGTTTCAGCTCTGTGATGTTGGCACCTGGGGCTAAAGCTTATAGGCCAACGCAAAGTAATATTATTTTCCAGTCAGAACGGCTTCATGATTACCCATATTCATGGGGAGGAGTTGCTTATCGAGACTCGCGGCAATGCTTGCAAGATGCATCCAAAAAATTGATTAGCTCTATCAACAAGATGAGCAATCATTCTGAATTCAATCAGTTCCTAGGACAACAAGCATCTCAAACAATCAGTGCTACCGGAGCGAAGGGAATATTAGGAGCCATTAGTGGAAGTGCCTCATGGAACGATACACAGAATAAAGCCTCGAGTTATGCCGCCAAGCAGAGAGGGTTAGTCGTCGCTGTAAACATTAAGGGGTGGAAGCCAGGAACTTCTTACGCAAAGATGCGAAAAGAATATGGCCCTTTGGGAAAAATTGGTGGATATGCGAGAAAGTCTAATTGTGGAGGTACTTTGCAATATGACTTTGCGATTTATGGGCCTCCAGCGTCAGCATCAGGCTCCCCTGCTTACCAAGGTTCTGGAACTCCTCAAGCACAAATGCCACCAGCAAGTTCTACACCATATCCGATGCCTACGTATCAACCACAAGCTCCTTATCCCCATCCCTATCAGCCATCGCCACAATATCAACCTGCCCCCTACAACCCTTATCCAACTATCCCTTCAACCAATCCCTATAACCCTTACCCAGCGCCCAATATGACACCAGCTCCTTACTATCCAAATATGCCTGCCCAGCCCGCATACCCAAGTCAACCTTATCCCTCTCCTCAAGCACCTAACCCATATCCAGGCGCAGTGCAGCCCAGACCGTCAATGCCAATGCCACAACAGCAGTTTCCAGGAACGGGTGAGAATATAGAGGCAAATAATATGAGTACCCCTCAACCTCCGTCGTCAGGTGGCAGCCCAGGAGTTGCAGATATATTGGCCCCAGTATTAGATAAATTGTTTAACTAGTAGTATTTATGATTCTGCCCATCTTTAAATGGTGGGCAGATGATCTCAGTCTACTGATTAGGCTAAATGACTTCTTCCCTTTTCCTCATTGCTTATAGATGAGTGAACACATTCATACAGGGGGGGCTTACCAATTCACCAGAAGCTCACCAGAACACCGCTCGGTTTTCACCAGAGCTGTGCAGTGGGGTTCACCTGAAGGGCTGTGATCTTGAAGGAGTCGAGGGGGCTATTCCCCAAACATTCTTTTCTCAAAACCATGACTACTTCAACTCTGGCTCAATTCGATTCCACAACTAGGGAGCAAATTCTTGAATTATCCGATGATCAACTGGATGCCGTTGCTGGTGGTGTGGACGTTATGGAGGGTGAAGACGACAGCTGGTGGTACAAAAGAATGGGTTTGCCTCCGCACCGTTTTTGATCAATAGAGTCCAAATCAACCCCCGCCCAGTGCGGGGTTTTTGATGTCAACTCTGTTCTTATTTTACAACTCACTCATCCGCTTGATTGGGTCGAGCTGTTCTAGCAAAAGTGCTCAGTTCACCTGGGAGCAACTACTGATGAACTTGATTTGACCGTTCATGCCGATGTATCTCAACTCTCCTGTTTTGATGTTGAGTTCATTCCAGCTGTTGACTTTGCCATATCGATCTGAATTGGTACTCCACCGTCTCCAACCTTGTTTGCGTTTGTCTTGAGATACGGGTTCTTCATGGAATTGATATTGACCAACCTCCACCTGATTTGAACCTGGGTTGAATTCAACCGTATGGGTTTCACCTTTGTCGAATGGTGGAGAGGGAGATTCACATTTAAACTTCATCGCTCCATGACTCGTCGCCTGTCCGCAGGCAGCAAGAAGGCTAAGAGCGAAGATAGTTAATGGATGAGGGTGAATTGAAACGGGCATGGAGTTTTCTTCTTTTTAGCCAGCTTCTTCAAGCGAGTCCAGCCTGTTGATTGGTTCTGAGCCCTCCACCAGACGCTCACCAGAACTTCGCGGGTTCTACACCAGATCTGTCTAGTGGGGTTCACCAGAAGGGATGTGATCTTGAAGAAGTCGAGGGGGAACTCCCCCAAATATTCACTCTTAAAATCATGACTACTTCAACTCTGACTCAACACGATTTCACCACTACGGAGCAAGTTCTTAACTTATCCGATGATCAACTGGATGCCGTCGCAGGTGGTCAAGCCATCACCCTTGAGGAATCAGGAATGGATGGACTCGTTGCTGCTGTGGACGCTAAGCCTTTTGGTCATTTCTTTTGATGCTCTGACGGTAAATTAGTCCAGGAACAACGATTTTTTCTGAATTCGCTTGATCTTGCCAGCCCCGCCAAGTGCGGGGTTTCTTGATTGAAAGCCTGTCATTGTGGTGCACCCAGCAGGGATCGACATGCAGTCCATTGTTGAACCAGATCCAACACCTCACTGGAGGCTGCGTGATCGAAGCCTTTGCTTTCACAAGGGTTCCTTATAAGTGCTGAGGGTAGAGGTGCTTACCGGCTCTGCCTGTTTGATGAACTGCCCATGCATTTCTTCAATGCAGCAGACCGTTCCTTGTCTGTCCAGCTCTCTAAGGCCTGGTCTGCCTTCGTCTGATCGATACACCTGTTATGCCTGTTGATGATGTGTATCAGCCAACCCCACCAGGTCCAAGAAGACAGCAGTTCCCTAGAGAAAGATGGTCTTGAAGACAGGTCGTTGAGGCATCGTCTCGGTCATGATCCCGATCTCCTGGCGTTCCATAGCCAATCAATAGCGACATACCAGCTCAGGAAAAGCCATTCACCCGATGCTCCCCAGAAGCTCTCGGGGTCTACACCAGTGTTGTGTAGTGGGGTTCACCAGAAGGGATGTGATCTTGAAGGAGTCGAGGGGCCATTCCCCAAACATTCATTTCTTAAAACCATGACTGAACTCAACACTGATTACAACACCACTGAACTGTTTGACTTAGAGCTTTCAGATGATGATTTTTCAGATGAACAGCTGGAAGGTCTGTCTGGTGGTCATCACGGTGGGCCAATTGGTCCTTTTCCGTTCTGGTGATAAATGAAGATGGAACTAGAGTGAGATGTTGGTTGTTGTAGATGACAGCTTTGTCTCACATACTTAAACCCCTGCATTGACAGGGGTTTTTGATTGTTTCTTCCCTGGCTGCACGTTTATGAAGAGAGCCAGCTTATTTGCTGTCGGTCGACGCCAAGATCAACAGACATGAAGGTTCTTCTATTATTGCTCTTCACATCAATTGCCTCTGCGACAGGTTGGTGGCGTCGGCAGGTCTCAGCTCTAGTTCAGGAGAAGAAAAGCAAACTCTCATTAGACGCTAAGAACAGCTTCATGGCGAATGCTTGAACAGGCACCAATTTACAGGTACTGCATAAAAGACATCCAATGCTTTCAAAAGTTGCGGTGATTCAACATCCTCCTGTATTTGGCAACCGTGCTGCAACAATTGAGAAGGCAGTTTCTCTCATCGACGACGCTGCACAAGCCGGTGCAAAATTGATTGTCTTGCCTGAGGCTTTTATTCCGGGCTATCCAACCTACATCTGGCGCTTAAGACCTGGCGGGGATATGGGACTGTCTTCAGAGATTCATGCATTGATGGTTGAGAATGCAGTCAATCTCGATTCGGGACACCTGAATCCGCTCAAGTCTATTGCGAATCATCATCAAGTTGACATCCTGATTGGTATCAATGAGATCGACAATTCCCAGAGTCGTACAACGCTTTTCAATTCCTATGTGCATATTGACTGTGATGGCGCCTATGCCAATGTTCATCGCAAGTTGATGCCGACGAATCCTGAAAGAATGGTTTGGGGGTTTGGAGATGGGCAAGGCCTCCGTGTCAATGACACACCTGTTGGACGAGTTGGTTCTCTGATTTGTTGGGAGAACTACATGCCGCTTGCTCGCATGGCTCTGTACTCACAAGGTGTCGAAATTTATGTTGCACCAACATGGGACAGCAGTGATGGCTGGCAAGGAAGCATGCAACATATTGCACGCGAAGGCCGTTGCTATGTGATTAATTGCTGCACCTGCATGCGTGGTTCTGACGTTCCTGCCGATTTTCCTGGCTTCAAACAAATTTTTACTGCTGACGAGCAGATCAATTCTGGAAAAAGCTCGATCATCGCTCCGGGTGGAACCATCATTGCCGGCCCCTTGGAATCAGAAGTTGGTATCCTTACTGCAGATATTGACCTTGCTGAGGTGCGAAGTTCTCGACGTAGCCTGGATATAGCTGGTCACTACAACCGCCCGGATATTTTCAGTCTTCAAGTGAATAGACATCAACAGATTGCGGCTGTTTTTAGTGGTGATCCAAATTTGAAATCACGCACCGCTTGATGCTGGCGATTGCGATTGTCTTGGATACCCGTTTTGACATGTGTCCAGAGCATTCTGTCCTTTTGTGAATCCCCTTGTGAAGCTCATCCTTGCCATTTATTCCCCGTCGCTGAATTGCTTCTCAATTGGCTGTCAGTAATCCTCGTAATCACCTCCTGCATGAGTTAATTCCAGGAATGCAAGGGATTCTGAGCCATTCACCGGAACCTCGCGGGGTCTGTATCAGAGTTGCGCACCGGGGTTCCCAAAAAGAGTTGTGACCTTGACGGAGTTGAGTTGGCAATACATCCAAACATTCAATCCATTTTTAAGCCAAATCCAGCACCGCACTACGGATTGAGTGTTCTAGGCCTTAGCTGCCACAAGGACTCTCTTCAGCACTGATGGTCGAGGTTTCTATCACAATTTTCAGCAAAAGCCCCCCAAACGAAGACTTGGCTTAAAAGCTGAATTTGTCAGCTGCCTTGCGGACGGTGGTAGTTGAATTGATCTCATTGTTGAAGAACACGACATCACCGCTATCTTCTGCTGTGATTAGGACCAGCCCGCTGTCGATGTAATTACCACCGTCTCCAGCTTCGGCTTGCTCAGTGCAAAGCATTTGAACCCTTTCCGCTGACTTGTTGCAGCTTTTGTATCTGGTGCTGACGGTTCCTATTTCTTTGTTGTCGTAGATCCAATCGACATTACGGTCATTGATCAGAGCTCTTCCAGCCTGAGTTCCGCCATCGTCCATCACTTCTTTGAAGCGATAACCCTTCTCTTCTGTCGTACCGCACCCCACGAGCATCGAGGTAGTGACGGCCAGGGCAGTTGCGGTACAAGTTTTCACGTTCATGGTTTGGTGTGAGTGGCAGGAGCTGAGGTGCGAAACAAAAAAGCTTCTGCTTCTTTTCATTAGGAAGGGGTATCTGTGGCTCCCCCCCCCCCCCTGAAGGTCTTTCAGAACCTTGGCTAACGCTCCATGGCCTTGAGTCTGTTCTATGCGCTGTGTATCCACTTCAACATCCGTGGATCTACCTGTCTTCAGAACTCAGGGATGATGTGAGTCCCCTGGTCTGCATTGACCCAGCGGATCATTCTTTGAGCCAGATCCAGGACGATCGAACACTGTTCGAACTCCTGCTTGCCCTAATTGCCAATGTCGATTGCCATGCCCATCACACCTCACGTCTGACCATTCATGAGTGGGGTGTGGTCCGTAGTGCTTGCTTTTACGGTTTGTTCATGGCAAGCGAAGCGGAAAAAGAATTCGAACGCATTGAGCGTGAACTGGATGCGAAAGCATCAGGGGGACATCCTCTTGCCAAGCCTCCAACCTGTGGGGGAGGCAAAGCAGGACCAGCTGATCAGTCTTCATAGAACAATCACCTGGATGCTGTGATTGTGGGAGCTGTTCTGCTCGCACGAATCGCGTTCATCACTATGTTTGGCGAAAGCCTTACTTCGAAGCCGAAAACTCAGTTCACCGCAGCATCAATGGGTGGAGCCGTAGGTTTACTTGTCGGCTACGGCTTCGGTAGAATCCAAATCTGACCGACTTGCATGAGACTGTGATTTTGGTGAAACCATCAAATAGCCTTGATGGTGTTCTACAGTCGTTCCAAGCAATTAAACTTTTGCAATTACCCTCCTTCTCAAAGCTTCAGCTGCTTCCCTTGAGTGATGCTTTGCCTGAGATGAACCGTTCTTGTCGTTAGCCCCATGAACTTCAAGGTCCGTACAGCAATTGGTGCTGCTGTGGTTCTGCTCTTCGTGCAGGCCTATTGCTCGTTTCTGACTCCATGGATTCTGGTGTTTTTTGCGCTCTGGCTCATTGGGGGAGCAAAACTAATTTGAGACATTGACGTTCCCTTGGCTCATTTAGTGGTATTGAGTGGCCCCACCAGTTCGATTCCTCGGCAGCTACCTGAGCCTCCTGGATTGTGCTCAAAAGCTGCCAGCAGTGCTCTTTGAACGTTCATCCATAGCGCCAGCAGTTGGCTTGAAGCTTTGGTGATGCAAATGGTCATCATGAAGCTTTTTGCGAATGATTGCCGTCCGGGTTTCCTGGTTGACTTCTAGTGCTCTGGATAGCACGTCAGGGCAGAGCCGCCATGGTTGTCATTAACGCTTCAATAAAATCCATCTAGAATTAATTCTCCAATCCTGCCATGATCGCTGATGCATATTCTGCAGCCTCACCTTTCTGGAATTGATCGTAGATCCACATAAATGCTCCATCTATTTCACATTGTTTTCCCCATGTTTCAAGCTGGGACGTCACCTCTGAAGGAGAGTAACTTGTATCGAATCCTGGATAGACCGGAACCCCAAGAGACTGCCACTTGCTACTGCAAGGATTGTTACCTGTTCCTCCTGCATAGGTTTGAAGGTGTGCAGCTGTAATCGTGTCAGGTTCTTCGTTGTTAGTGACTTTGATCACGTCAGCCCAAAATGATGAATCCGTGTAAGGGCAGACAGTTACATCATATCCAAGACCGTGCAGCATTAAAGAGAACTCCTTCATTGAATCCACGTCGTAGTTCTCTTCATCATCGAAATCGAGGCGATCTATTGATGGAATCGCCTCTTTAAGAGCCGCAAAATTCTTATAAAGAGAGCTATCGGGCCCTGTGCCCTCCTTTTCGATCAGGTTTTCAATAACATTGAAAATATCTCCGGCGGATGATCCAATGCCAAAGGTCAATATTTTAACCGAACTATCACTACCCTTAAGGCTCTTCATTGCATCTGCGAAGTCGGGATGTTTCTGATCTCCTACATATTTGCCATCTGTCACCAAAGGAAATTCCAGGTTAAAGTTTAAATCACCCGAATCTTTCACCCAAATATTCCACACGATGACTTCTGTCATTCCAGATGATTTCAAGTCTGGAATGCTGACATCTAAATTGTTGTAGATTCCACCTCCTCCATAAATGCCTATGTCCATTGATTGGGCTGGCTTATCGGTAGGCTCGGCTGAGCTGTAACCTTTAGTTATGGCGTCTACATTATAGTCCTTGACGAAGTCTGAGCGTCTCTTGGCGTATGCGTTCCAAAATGCGTTCCAATCAGCTTCATATATGGAGGTCATTGATTCAGCATCCTCATTGCTAGATCATCAAGATAGATAGGTGTCAGGATCACGTCAACAAAAAAACTTTCGCGATGATGTGTAAGGCTGGAAATGGGTCATAACTTTTTGCAACTTTTCTTTAATCATTCTATCTAAGGTCTTGTCTTTTATTGCCCTGGAACTAGTGCATTGCTGGCTTGCGCATGAGGCAACCCCTCTCAGGTACTGTTTTCTAAGGAATTCACCAGAATGGCCGTGATCTTGTAGGAGTCGAGGGGGCATCCCCCCCCAAAAAAAACATTCATTCCTTTGATCTCTGCCTGAGCAACATTTCAAAGCGTTTGTAGAGATGGTCAAAGGCGACCTCAATCTTCATGAGCGTTTCAACGTAGTTGCCGATATTGATGCCGTTGTGACGGTTGGCTCTGTCTGCATGTGTGTGCTCGGCAGCTCTCTGAGCATGGTGCAGGTACACCTGAGATCCGCCTTCGGCGTTGAATTCCTTCCACAACCTGTCTGGCTCAAGCCCCTCTTTCTTGATCCGATTTTGAAGCCAGACCTCATCCTCAAATTCACAGAACGCATCCCAACCTCTCCTGCGTTTGGTTTGTGGTGGAAAGAGCCTTCGCTTACTGATTGGAAGCTCTCTGAATAGCGCTTACAAGCTGCCAACACTGCTCTTTGATTATTCAACCTTTGAATGGTCAAGGAGTGCTGGCGAGATGAAGCCTTTGGATGGCTGACGCTTTCTCTTCTGGTAGACCCATTCAGCCTGACGCAGTTTTCTTGCAACGCCTCGCTTCTGGGCCAACAGCCTCAGCTGGTTTTGTGAATAAGTACAAATACACTAGCCACCGGCGCGCCGGGTTGTTACAACCTTAACGGTTGGTTCTCCTCACAGGAAATCCAACTCCTCACACGGACAGGCGAGGCCCGGCGACTAGCCAAGGCGTTGGGTCTCCTTTATTGGCTTTATTCAGCCTGATAGCACTCCGTTTTTGCCCCATTCGCGCCAGCGCTGTAGTTGGTTCCTTCACCCTGTTGAATGCAGGCGTCATTTTTGGTGGGCAGGATCAAGTCCTATCAATGAACGTCAGAGTCAACAAGACCTTTCTTCTGAAGCCGTCGAACGTTGTGACCTGAGCCATGGGTCTGAAGATGGCGGAGGGGTGTTGTCCTCGATCCATGCACCATCCTTGGATTGAGGACCTGACTGGGTGACTCACCTCCAGCGGGCTTGTGATGTTGATCACAAGGTTGTTCAGGGCATTACGCAGTTCATCTGCTCTGTGCTCTCAAGAATGAGGACACAGGGCGTGGCTTCATAATTTAATTCAGCTGATAGCGAATGGCTAATGTTGAGGAGATGATTGGTAGAGGCTTGTCTTAATGAACCTTATCAAGCAATTGCTTCAGGCTGGTACTGCGTTGTCTGTTGGATCTTTATCTCTTCTGGCTCTACACGTGGAACCAGCAAAGGCGGATACTTCAGATCAGTCCAACCAAGCCTCTTCCGCTAAAGAGTTTTGCGATAAGCAGAAACAAACTGGTAACAAGACACATTTTTGGGGAAGGAAGGGAAAGAACTCCTACGGCGGAGGCTATACGGTGGATGTCCTTATGACTTACGATAACGACGTTTACATTGTTGACACCATTGAACTTGACGACAGGGGAAGAGTTGAGTCCAACAGTATCTGTTTATATGCCGAAAAGATAGCTCCTTTAAACAAGCAAATAACAAGCTATGTCAAGTATCAATGCATGAAGGGTATATGTTTTGGGGGTTATAGTCGTACACAGTTATTCAAAAAAGAAGGAGATATTGATTTGATCCGATATATACAGAAGGACGAAGGGGAGCCCTTGAAACTGACTTATCGTAATTTCGCTAATGCTGATTTCACTAAACCCAACTAGCTACCTCGGGTCAGTCGGGGTCAGCTTCCACACAGCATCCTCTGGAATCTCAGGGCCAACCTTCAGATCAGCTGGCTCTTCGAATACAACGCGCCAGTCAGCTACTCGGCAGGGCACATAGTCAGAGCGCTCGATCCTTATACCCCAAGGACTGACGGTGTTCCATACAAGCCGCTTACCCAGGACGACTCGACCCCCAGCCCTCCGCGAAACCAAACCCAGCAACGGCAGTTCGGCTGGCTGGTGGATTGCTTGGTCTGTTGAGCGCAAGCGCCCTGAGCTTCTGATCCTTGAGCAGCGTTCTCTCTGTCAGGGCATTACCGAGGCATTGCATGACTCTGACTACTCCTTCAACGACGACTCTGTGTCTGAGTTCACCCTCAAGCTCATATGCCGTGACACTGGTCTTGAAACCAGCTACAGCGTTCTGCCTAAGCCAAGCAAGGTCACCAAGGCAGATACCGAAGCGATGGCAGAGGTTCGTGAGATGAATGTGGCCTCTCTGACTGAAGGGTCTCACCCGTTCATCAAGCCTGCTGCTGAGTTCACCACTGATGCTGCTGACTCAGAGTTCTGATCACTGGGCATTCATCGGCTTAACATCAACACTTGCGCCGTCACTGATGTAAGTCCCCTCGACTGATATCGATTCACTACCCGCCATTAGGCACGGCGGGATTTTTCTGCCTTGAACTTTGGGGTACACCTAAGCTCACAGCAAAGCAGAGCACTGAACGAATGTCACGCAGGACTACTGCCATTGCTACAGCACTGTCTTTGCTTGCTCTTGGGTCCCCTTTGATTGCTGGATGTGGTTTTCAATCTAAAATTATGGAGCAATTGTCTCATTTAGGGGGTGATAAAATTGCTCGCTATACAAAGGCAATAGAGATCAACCCAAAGGATGCTGATGCTTACTCCAACCGCGGTGACGCCAAGTATGAATTAGAAGATTATGAAGGAGCAATTGTTGATTACAGCAAGGCAATAGAGATTAACCCGCATGTTGCCTTTGCCTACTACCACCGCAGTTTTGCTAAGAGAAAATTAGGAGATTATGAAGGAGCTATTGATGATTGCAGCAAGGCAATAGAGATTAACCCGCATGTTGCCGATTACTACTACAACCGTGGTTTAACAAAGGATAAATTAGGAGATTATGAAGGAGCAATTATTGATTACAACAAGGCATTAGAGATTAGCCCGCATGTTGCCATTGGCTACAAAAATCGTGGTCTTTCCAAGAAACTTCTTGGAGAGCTAAAAGGTGCCTGTGTTGACTGGAGAAAAGCAGCATCTCTTGGCGATGAAGTTGCTGCTGAATGGGTGAAGAAGCAGTGTTCTTGACTAGGTTGTCCACAGCCCGCCATTAGACACGGCGGGTTTTTATTGCGTTGAACTTTGGGGTACACCTAAGCTCACGGCAAAGCAGAGCACTAAACGAATGTCACGAAGGACTACTGTCATTGCTGCAGCACTGTCAGTGCTTGCGCTTGGGTCTCCATTGATTACTGCGAATGCGAACCCATTGGCAACTCAGTATTTTGATCAAGGAGTAGAGAAATATGACGCAGGCAATTATCAAGGGGCAATTGATGATTACACCAAGGCAATAGAGATTAATCCTCAGTATGCAATCGCCTATAACAATCGTGGCAATGCCAAGCGAAATCTAAATGATCGCCAAGGAGCAATTGCTGATTTCACTACGGCGATAGAGATTAATCCTAGGTTTGTTCTTGCCTACTTCAATCGCGGAATTGACAGGTTTGAGTTAGGAGACCTTAGAGCAGCAATAAATGATTATGACAAGGCAATAGAAATCGATCCCCAGTTTGAGGATGCTTACTACTACCGTGCTTCTGCTAAAACAAAATTAGGAGATCATCAAGGAGCGATTGCTGATTGGACGAAGGTAATAGAGATCTATCCGCAGTCTGGACTTGATGGACTTTCCTATAGAAACCGTGGGGTTGATAAGGCATGGATTGAAGATCATGAAGGTGCCTGTGTTGACTGGAAAGAAGCAGCATCTCTTGGTGACGAAGATGCTGCTGGGTGGGTAAAGAAGTTTTGTTAGGGGATATTCCTGCAGGCACTCCTCAGGGGGTGTCTTTTTCATGTCTGATTCAAGATCCTTCCCTACATTGGTGGAAGCAGAGAACTCCGTGTATGTCTCGCAGGACTACTGCCATTGCTGCAGCACTGTCTGTGCTTGCACTTGGATCGCCGTTGATCTCCAGTTGTTCCAACTCTTTGGCTGATATTCCCTATAACAGTGGAGTAGACAAATATGAACAGGGCGATTATCAAGGAGCAATCGCTGATTACACCAAGGCAATAGAGATCAATCCTGAGTATGCCGATGCCTTTTTTAATCGTGGTGTCGCCAAGGCTAAATTAGGTGACTATCAAGGAGCAATTGCTGACTGCAATAAGGTACTAGAGATTAATCCGAATGATGCCGATACCTATTACAATCGAGGCAATGCAAAGGGTAAACTAAAAGATTATCAAGGAGCAATTGCTGATTACAACAAGGCGATAGAGATCAGCCCTGTGTATTTTGGTGCCTATTACAATCGAGGCAACGCAAAGGGTGAACTAAAAGATTATCAAGGAGCAATTGTTGATTACACTAAGGCAATAGAGATTAATCCACAGTATGTTGATGCTTATGTGAATCGTGGAATTTATAGTGAAGCGGTAAATGATCTTAAAGGCGCATGTGTTGATTGGAGAAAAGCAGTAGAACTTGGCGATGAACGCTCTGCTGAATGGGTGAAGAAGCAGTGTTCTTGACTAGGTTGTCCACAGCCCGCCATTAGACACGGCGGGTTTTTATTGCGTTGAACTTTGAGGTACACCTAAGCTCACAGCAAAGCAGAGCACTGAACGAATGTCACGCAGGACTACTGCCATTGCTGCAGCACTGTCAGTGCTTGCGCTCGGGTCGCCGTTGATTGCCGCTTGCGCGAACCCATTGGCAACTCAGTATTTTGATCAAGGATTAGAGAGCTACGACGCAGGCAATTATCAAGGAGCAATTGCTGATTACACCAAGGCAATTGAACTTGATCCTAAGAATGCCAGTACCTTCACTCACCGTGGTGCCGCCAAGAGGAAGCTAGGGGATTATCAAGGAGCAATTACTGATTACACCGAGGCAATTGAGCTCGATCCTAAGAATGCCTATTCCTATTACAATCGTGGCATTGCCAAGCATGGTCTAAACGATTATCAAGGAGCAATCGCTGATTACATCAAGGCAATAGAGATCAATCCTCAGATTGCTGCCGCCTATGTCAATCGTGGCGCTTCCAAGTATCAACTAAAAGATTACCAAGGAGCAATTGCTGATTGCAGTAAGGCAATAGAGATTAATCCTGAGATTGCCAATGCCTATATTAATCGTGGAGAGGCAAAGCGTGCATTAAAAGATTATCAAGGGGCAATTGTTGATTACAATAAGTCGCTAGAGATTAATCCTCAGTCTGACATTGCCTATAGAAATCGTGGTATTGCTAGAGAATCGCTAAATGATCTCAAAGGTGCATGTGATGATTGGAGAAAAGCAGCAGATATCGGACAGACACAGCCCGCTGAATGGGTGAAGAAGCAGTGTTCTTGACTAGGTTGTCCACTACCCGCCATTAGACACGGCGGGTTTTTATTGCGTTGAACTTTGGGGTACACCTAGGCCGACAGCTGCTATGACTGCTGAACAGACCTGAAACCCATGTCAGAAGAACAGCTCAAGGCCTTCCTGGAGAAGGTCAAAGCAGACACCAGCCTTCAGGAAAAGCTCAAAGCTGCAGCTGATTCAGACGCTGTTCTTGCGATTGCGAAAGAGGCGGGATTTAGCATCTCTGCTGACGTTTTGAAGAGCGCTCAATCAGAGATTTCAGAAGAAGAGCTGGAAGGCGCAACTGCAGCTGGGTGCCGCCTGAGCTGTTGGAACTTCATCTCTGCTGAGTTTCGGTGCCAAGCAGCCACTAATTAATTTCTGGTTTGGAGCCAAGCCTACACACCCGCGAAAGCCCCTGCATTGACAGGGGTTTTTTATTGCTTCAATGGTCTGACTGACCCCATAAATCAGCCTTCAATACCTGGCACGATTGAGCTCAGTAAATATTAGCCAAAGACACTTCAAGTTATTGTTGCTATAACCATTAAAGACTCCTGAAACCCATGTCAGAAGAGCAACTCAAAGCGTTCCTGGAAAAAGTCAAAGGAGACACCAGCCTTCAGGAAAAGCTCAAAGCAGCCGCTGATGTTGATGCAGCTCTTGCAATTGCGAAAGATGCTGGCTTTAGCATCTCTGCTGATGTCGTTCGGACCGAGATTTCAGAAGAGGAACTGGAAGGTGTAGCTGGAGGGGGAACATCGGACAAAGTTGTAACTCAGCTGGGCCCTGTGAAGTGCGGATACTGTGGCTAGCAGCACCTACACACTCAAAGTCCCTGCAAACGCAGGGGTTTTTTATTGCCTCAATGGTCTGACTGACCCCATAAATCAGCATTCAATACCTGGCACGATTGAGCGTAGTTGAGCAGTAAACAGGCTGGTCAAAGCGTTGCCCAACTAGGTGTTGACTTAGTTCTGAGCTATTCACCAGAAGCTCACCAGAACTTCTTGGGTGCTGCACCAGAGCTTTGTAGTGGAGTTCACCAGTAGAGCTGTGAATTTGAAGGAGTCCAGGGGGCACCCCCCCAAACATTCATTCCTTAGAACCATGACACAAGAACAACTCACCGCTTTGATCGCTAACGCCAAAGGCAACACCAGCCTTCAGGAGAAACTCAAAGCAGCTGCTGATGCCGAGGATGTTGCTGCGATTGTGAGAGAAGCAGGTTTCAGTCTTACTGCTGAAGATTTAAAGATGGAACTATCAAAACTTTCTGATGCAGAGCTGGAAACTGCAGCTGGCGGATTTCTCTGTCCAATAGTATGTCCTTCAGGGTTTTTTGGTGATGGTTGTTTGTGGGGCACAAGAAGGGAGGACCGTCCTCGTGGGTGGTAACAAAGGTTGAATCAGATGTTCCTGATCCAGAGTGGATGGTGCGGCTGGCGGCAGAGATGTTGACCCAACCTGTGTAGGATTTTTATCTATATGGAGAAAAGACTGGAAACCACTATTCTAAAAATTCATTGGTTCATTCAAGCAGTCCCTGTCGCTACAGGGGTTTTTGATTTCTTCAATCACCCCATACCCACCATCAATCAGACCCAAATAGCATCCGATACCTGGCACGATTGAGCTCAGTAAATATTAGCCAAAGACACTTCAAGTTATTGTTGCTATAACCGTTAAAGACTCCTGAACCCCATGTCAGAAGAGCAACTCAAAGCGTTCCTTGAAAAAGTCAAAGGCGACACCAGCCTTCAAGAGAAGCTCAAGGCAGTTGCTGATTCAGACGCAGTGCTTGCGATTGCGAAAGAGGCTGGGTTTAGTATTTCTGCTGACGACTTGAAGAAAGCTCAATCAGCGAATGAGCTTTCAGACGAGGAACTGGAAGGCGTTGCTGGTGGAAGGCGCCGTCCCTGCCCAGTAAACGCCAGTATTTAATGAACCTATAGTTACTCATCAAAGCCCCTGCAACGGCAGGGGTTTTTTATTGCCCTGAGATTTGGGGTATATCTAATTGAGTATTACTTTTTCTAATCAATTAGTATGTGTCTAGGTATATCCAACGGACTCTAGTCGTCCGAATTATTCAGTGACCGTAACCCAGTTCTCCGGCAAGTTTGCTGTTGACGGGCTTCCCTATACATCTGTTTCATCAATTATCAAAACTGATACAAAGATCGTTCAAGGCAGGAAGTCCAAAGCTTTATCCAAGACAGACGGCAAGCGCACCAAGCATTTGTCAGCAACAGCACGAGGCACGGTTGTGCACAACGCAGTTCTCAAGTTCATTCGCACAGGCGAGTGCAACTTGGATCCGCCTACGACGACGACTTGCCGCTGAGGCAGCTGTGTTTGCCCATTAACTGGGGTGATCGACGCTGTTGTTACGGGTGGGATGGCTGATGCCTGCGCTGCTGTCCCGTTCAATAGGGTTTCAACCTCTAATTTAATTTCCGTGTAGGTAGTGAGTGCTTTTGTTTCACTGCAATCGGTGACTGTTGTGCCGAGTGTCTGTCTTTTTGATGCCCAGTTCCCTAAACATGGACGCAGGCTTTCAGGTCTCTGCCTTCTGTAGGTGAGTCGTCCTGAAGGATCTAACTTCAGGTATGGCAGAAGCTCATTCCTCTTGGGTCACAGCAACCTTTTCAGTCATGTCAACAGGTCTCAATGTCTTTGCATGATCCTCGCTGGATCCTGGTTGCCTGGGCGGTTGTGGCGCTCGCCTCCGCACTGCGCTTCTGGAAGCTCACCGGTCCCTTCCGTTCCAAGCTGAAGGCTCAGCAACGCCTGGATTCGCTGAACTCCGTTCAGGTGCGAGCCTCTCTTGAAAGGTCTTGGCTGAAGAGCGACAGCCGAAACCAGCGCTGAATATCATGAGCTGATGGCAGACGCAATGTCATCTCAGCATTTGGAACGGGAGCTCGACAGAGCTCGGGAAATGGGGCGTTGGCTCAGCGATGAAGAGCTCGAGCAGATTGAAAACGAACGCCGGATCATCCTTGAGGAGCACGAGCAGCAAGCACAATGGAAGCTGAAGCTCGTCCTTTTTACCGTTGTCTGTGTGGTGATTCCACCTCTTTGGCCCGTCGCTCTTGGGCTGAGCCTTCACCTGTTGTTCCCCAAGACATTCCGGAGACTGCTCTGGTTTGCAGGTGGGAGTCTGCTCCTGCTTGGTTTGCTCGGTGCCGGTCTCAGTGTGGCCCTTGTGTCCTTGCTCTGGATGTTGATCAGCTGAATGTAGGGCTTGAATCCAACCGAATTCGCTGGATTGATGAGTGCTTGACGCACACGTCAACTGCAGCTTTGTTCACTCGTCGGCAGCTAACGCCCCTCTTGATCAACAAATGCTCAGATTTTGAGGACTAACAATCCCAATGAACAACCAATCAGCAGGACAATGAAGCCCAGGAGAGCTCTCCAGAAACGTGGGTCATTGGTTTGAAACACGGCTTTCGGCGGATGCCTGCTCAGGTGAGTCTGATTGATCCATTGTCGACCTGTTTCAGTAGATCACTGCGCAGCCTTAGATCTTGGTCGTCCAGATCCCTGCGTCTCAGCAATGAACGGTAAGCAGCTTCGCTGATTCGACTGTGCAACTTGGCGTTGAGGTACAGCTCAACCATCGTGAACCTGATTTGATTCAACCCTAATCACCTTGGTCAGGCGGCTGTGAGGCCCCGAGGGTTCATTGAACACCAAGAACAAGTGATTTTGAGGCGTCGGCCACCAACGCTGGCGTCACTAACCATCCTTGGCGATGAACGGAGGCATGTCCTGTTTGAGAACCCAGCATGTGGCAGCCTTCTGCGTCTGCCAGGCCTGCATAAGCTGTCTGGCTAGCTGGCGAAGCTGTTCCGGGTCCTGGGTTGTTTCGAGGGCACGGTTGAACTGCTCGATCTGAAAGTGTTGCTCGGTGGTGAGCTGGATACTGCCATTCATGCCAATTGTCATTGAGGAGTCCTCGAAAGGTATCGAGATGGGCCCAATGATTTGTTGCCGTTCACACGGTTCCATGGAGTTTTGAGAGACTCCTCACTGTCTTGGCGGAGAAAACACTTTTCTTGGTGCTGGAATCACCGCTTGATGATCTTTATTTAGCCGCCTGGAGCTATTCAAAATCAACTTCATCCTGGAAGTGGAATGGTTTTGATTTGATTTTTGATCATTAGCGCCTGAATCCCAGTTGTAATTCAAAAAACACCACCGGAAGAGCTGTGAGGGCTGGTCGCAGTTTTTCCAGTTCATCGTGCGAACCATGCACTTCGAGCTTTGTCAGTTCGCAGAGCTGCATGAATGTCTGCAGTAGCTCGCCAACATTCTCCAGATGCGCCATCGCCCCTGCTGCACCTTTGTAACCCTCGCGGCAATGGAGGATGTCTCCTGCTTTGGTGAATCCGTAGTAAAGGCAGAGGGGCTCCTGGCTTGTGCGATCAACGAACTGCTTGCACAGTTCCATCACTTCCTGCTCGCGTTCAGCGGGAACGCGGAAATAGGGCTGGATCGAAACGCATGAATCATCAAGAGTCATGGTTGGTGGCTGAGCTCACTTCCCGTGTTAGCGATGCAGAGCGCTGCTTGTCAGGTGTTGGTGGTGATTGACGCCCGCTCTGTCAGTTGTGGTGTGACCTTGCTCATGGGCTCTGGCTGAAACAAATCGGCGGCCGGCTCGGTTGGCATCTTCCACGGATCGGTAATTGCCGACGTGGGTGTAATCGAGGCCATCGCTGGTGGCTGAAACCGAAAACAAATTATTGGTGACGCGTTGAACGCTCCAGTGCATGAAGCATGAAGGTGCCGAATGATGCAGAGACATACCGCTCCAGTTCCCGATTGTGTTCAAACTATGACGTTTGCGGAATTCCAGGCTTGCGGCTTCTTAATTCTCAAATAGGTATTTATTTTTGCTAAAGAATTATCCGCTGAATGTTTCGGGCCCGTGCCTCGGCATGCTCCGGTTGATCTCGCGCTCTTGCTCATTCCTTGCTTGAGTTATTGAGTCTTGCAGCTCGTTGACGGGCTTGGAAGTTGATGGGTAGACGGCGAACGACCCGATCCAATGGTGCTTCGATCAAGCCCCGGGATCGGCCCACGAAGGTTTGTCCTGTCTGTGGAAGGCCCTTTCAGTGGCGCAAGAAATGGAAAGACGTTTGGGATGAGGTGCGTTATTGCTCTGAGCGTTGCAGGCGCCAAAAAAATCCCCGATCGTCGATCGGGGAGGCTCGTGCCGGTGATTGAAGTCCCCATCACCCGGCCCTGGACTGGGGCTCAAGCAGCTGTCGCTGCGCCCCGTCCGCCCCTCCATCAATAGGTCTGGTGTGTGCTTTTTCGCAAGCCCCAGATCTGGTGTCTATGGCTGTCTTGGTGGGGCGGTCGGTGTTCTGAGCTTGTCAAGTCACATCATTTCGCGTTCAAGGCCACCACATGTGGAGTGGAGTGCCGCGACCTGCTGCTCAGCTGATTCCAGCTGCACGGGTTGATCTGAGCCATGATGTTGAAGGAACCATTCATCGAGAGGGTTCGTCATCGTTGATATGCATTCAATGCCAGGATGTTTGAAATTATCTGTGTACTGTGTCTGCCAGTGATGTTGATCGTGTACTACACGATTCAACGCCTTGTTGTGCATCACAGCAACATGGAAGTGAAGCTGTTGATTCATGACATGGTTGTGGAGGCGATGAACAAGCATGATCACGATTTTGACGACTAATTCATTCCTGTTGGATAGATTTTTGTCTTGATGGAGTGAACCTGCTGAATGAGAAAATTGCTCTGTGTTCATTCAGGGTTGGTTCGTCACTGTTTGCATGTCGACCGTGTGGCTGGGATCAGGGATGGTTGATGGAAAGGCCTGTTGAGTCAGCACGCAAGCTGGCGATCTTTGGTTGAGAGCCTCTGGTCTGAACCCGTTCCTTAAGCTGGTTGAGCGTCGTAGCGCCCGGATGAGTGCGGTTTGTTGAAGCGAGGTTTGCCCGTCATCGCTGTCTGGATCGGTTTCCTTGCTCTGATGTCTGCCTGCGGCAACCCGAGGGGGTTGGACTCGCCCACCGCGGTTGATTCCTCGGAGAACAATCCATCCAAGAACAATTCATCACAGAACAGCCCTGGTTCTGACCGTTCCGCCATGGGCGATCGCCCCAAGGTGTTGACCACGTTCACGATCCTCGCTGACATGGCCCGCAATGTCGCTGGCGACAGGTTGAAGGTGGAGTCGATCACCAAGCCGGGCGCGGAAATTCATGGCTATGAATTCACTCCAAGCGATATCGAGCGGGCTTCCGGAGCTGATTTGATTGTTGAGAACGGTCTGGGGCTTGAACTCTGGGCCCGGCGGTTCACGGAAGCTGCCGGTGATGTCCCCACCGTGACTCTCACCGATGGCATTGAACCGTTGCTGATCGGGGAGGACGCTTATGCCGGAAAACCCAATCCGCATGCCTGGATGTCTCCCAAGGCCGCTCAGATTTACGTTGACCGGCTGGTGGAGGCCTTTACCTCGCTTGATCCTGAGGGGGCAACCCATTACCAGGCCAACGCAGCGGCTTACAAGCAGCGGCTTCAGACATTGGATGTGGAGCTCCGCGATGCCTTGCAGTCCATCCCTCCGGGTCAGCGTTTGTTGGTGACTTGCGAAGGCGCCTTCAGTTACCTGGCGCGTGATTATGGCCTTGAGGAGGCCTACCTCTGGCCCGTCAACGCCGAAAGCCAGATTTCACCACGCCGCATGGCTCGGCTGATCGATCGGGTGAAGCGGGATCAGGTTCCGGCCGTCTTCTGTGAAACCACTGTCAGCGACAAGGCCCAACGTGAGGTGGCCAGGGCTGCTGGCAGTCGTTTCGGTGGCAGCTTCTATGTCGATTCCTTGTCGGATAGCAACGGTCCTGCGGCCACCCTGCTTGATCTACAGCGCCACAATGTGAAACTCATCCGAGCAGGGCTGGGTTCCTCCGCCGATCCAAAGCCATGACGATTCGGATCGCAGCCGAACAGCTCTGCGTTGATTACAACGGTTCCGTCGCTCTTTACGACGCTTCGCTGACGCTGCCTGCAGGTTGCATCTGCGGAATGGTGGGGATGAACGGTGCTGGCAAAACCACACTGTTCAAGGCACTCACCGGGTTTGTTCGGCCGTCTCGGGGACGGATTCGCATCAACGGACTCAAGGTGTCTGAAGCCCAGCGAGAGCAGGCTGTGGCCTATGTGCCGCAGAGCGAAGGCATCGATTGCGACTTCCCTGTTTCTGTCTGGGATGTGGTGATGATGGGCCGCTACGGCTCGATGAACCTCCTGCGCATTCCTCGCCAGTCCGACCGCCTTGCCGTGCGCAATGCTCTGGAGCGAGTCGAACTGCTGGATCTGAAGGATCAGCCCCTCTCGGTTCTGTCCGGAGGCCAGCGCAAGCGGGCTTTCCTGGCCAGGGCGATTGCCCAGAGAGCATCCGTGCTTCTGCTGGATGAGCCTTTCAACGGCGTTGATGTGCGCACGGAAAAACTGATGGCGGAACTGTTTTTTCAGTTGCGCCAACAGTCCTGCTCGATCCTGATTTCCACCCATGACCTCAGCCATGTGCGTGATTTCTGTGATCTGGTGGTTCTCATCAATAAGACAGTGCTGGCCTACGGAGAAACCTCGGAGGTCTTCACTCCGGAGAATCTGTCGCTGGCGTTCGGCGGTCTTCCCCCTGACGTTTTGCGGGGGCCAACCCAGTGAGCTTTGCTTTGGTTCGAATGGCCCTTGGGTTGAACAAGGGCAGTGATCAGGGGGGTGGCACCGTTGCCTGATTTCTTGCTGGAGCCTTTGCGTCACGACTTCATGGTGCGTGCGCTGATGATCAGTGCGCTCGTCGGGGGGGTCTGCGGTCTGCTCTCCTGCTACATGACGCTCAAGGGATGGGCCCTGATGGGTGACGCCGTATCCCATGCCGTTCTTCCCGGCGTGGTGCTGGCCTATGCCCTGGGCTTGCCGTTTTCCCTGGGAGCCTTCGTGTTTGGTGTGGGATCCGTGGCCACCATCGGATTCGTGAAGCAGAAGTCACGCATCAAGGAAGACACGGTGATCGGCCTCGTTTTCACTGGCTTCTTCGCTCTCGGTCTGGTGCTGGTGTCGAAAACGCGCAGCAATATTGATCTCACCCAGATTCTGTTCGGGAATGTGCTGGGCATCTCTGCGGCTGATATCCAGCAGACCTTGATGATCTGTCTTGTTGTGATGGCGCTGCTGCTGCTGTTCCGACGTGATCTGTTGCTCTTCTGTTTCGATCCCACCCACGCCCGCTCGATCGGGATCAACACCGGTCTGCTTCATTACCTGCTGTTGTCGGTTCTGTCGCTTGCCGCGGTCGCGGGCCTTCAGACCGTCGGCATCATTCTTGTGGTGGCCATGTTGGTGACACCGGGTGCCACGGCCTACCTGCTCACCGATCGCTTCGATCGAATGACCTGGCTGGCCATTGGCAGCAGTGTGATCTCCAGTGTTCTGGGCGTCTATCTCAGCTACTGGAGCGATAGTTCCACCGCTGGATGCATCGTTCTTGTGCAGACCGGTCTGTTCTTGCTGGCATTTCTGCTGGCGCCACGTCACGGAATCCTCTGCCGACCGCCCTCCTGAGACTTTGACCTGATCGTGTGCGCATCAACGCGATCTAGCTAAGCAGCGCTTAGTGACGACACTTTCCATGACTTTGTTGCGACGTTCATCAGTTGCCGCTGCCGCTGTTGCGGTTTCATCTCTTGTTTGTGCACAGGTTCAGGCCAAGCCTGTGGTTCAGGTGTTCAACACTGCAATCACTGAAGCTGAGGTCAATCAAATCCAAGAAGGTTGGTGCGATGCGTTGCTGGCCATTAGTGCCGCTTACCAGAGCGGTGGCTATGACGCGGCCAAAGCCAAGGCGGCTGCCGTGATCGACACGGCGTATGCCTACAACTACGGGCCTGTGGCGTTCAAGCCCACCTATGCAATCGGTGATGAGACCTTCCGCGACAGTCGCGATGGTGCACTCGCCTATTTCGTGGGGCCGGATCCCTCCATTCCTCAGTTCAGAGACAAGAAGCTGGGATTCGCCACCTATCGCCACTGGGTGAGTTGTGAGATCAAGGACTATGTGATGCAGTTATTCGGCAACACCGCAAACACGATGGGGCAGGTGATCCTCACGGATGCCGAGGGACAGACAGCGGCTCCTGAGAAAACCTGGACCTTCATCCGTGAAATGGATGGCTCGGTCCGCATCGTGCTGCATCACTCCTCAGCACCATTTGATGCTCGCTAATTCGTAAAGGGGTGCACAAAGGCTGGGCTGATGTTGGAGAATGGAACAAACACATCTGCGTTGTCCAGCCTGATGCTCCTCTCCAACCGATCCGTCGTTCGGGGTTCCCTGGTCGCACTGGCCGCACTCACACTCGTGGGAGCACAATCGGCCCGGGCCCACCATGTCCCTGGCGACGATCACACCGGCACCCTGCTTTCAGGTGAGACCACGACCACGACCACGACCACGGCACTGGGCAAGAAAGCCTTGTTCAGCACCAAAGCTGAGGCTGAAGCTGCTGCCCCAGATTTCAATTGCAAGGGTGCTCACAAAATGGGCAATCAGTGGATGCCCTGTTCAGCGCATGGTCACGGCGCTCACTGATTGCGCTGGCCGCCTCAGGCCATCAAAGCAGTGATGGTCTGAGGCGACTTGGTCGGTAGCTGAGCAGAAATCTCTGATCCTCGGCTCTGACGGCCGTGATGCAGTCATCTTCCGTGTTCCAGATCCAGACCTGTTGAGGAACCTGATCTGTGTAGGTGATTGTTGTGCTGACGGGAGAGCCGTAACGGGTTCTGAGCCCTGCGAGCACTTCCGTCATCGAATCTTTGGGCAAGCTGTATACCAGTTGTTCCAGTCCGTGATTGCCAAAGCGGAGATCCAGCTGTTCCACAGGGATTTCACCGATCTGCTGGTTGCTGACGCGATAAACGGCCGACGAATCTTCGCCCAGAGAACGGGCTGTTTCCAGCGAAACCTCCAGACGTTGTTCAACGCTGGAGCTGTCCATGCCCCACTGCAGACCGGGGATGCAGGCTGTGGCCTGTCCTGGTGCCCAAACTAAAAAGCCTGCAATCAGCAGACTGAGCAACCATTGCAGCGAGTGTCGAACCATGAATCTCCAGTCGGCATCTCTTCCTGGACGTTAGGGGCGATGTCCCCAGCTGTTTCTTTTCCGCCGGTCACTCCCTCACCAACCCGAGTGGAATCGACATTGCTGAGGATGATCCCTACCTTGAGCTGCAGACCCATCACGGTTGCGGCTGCGGGGCCCTGAGCTGAATGACGCGTGTTGCCACAGCCTGGGCCATCTTTCAGGGTTTGCTGATAGAGGCACTGCCGTTTCTGTTGCTTGGCGTCACCATCGCTGGCCTGGCCCGCTGGCTGGTTCCCCAGTCGGCCTGGGTCCGTCGCCTGCCTCGGAATCCCCTGCTGGCTCCAATCGTTGGAGCCTTGCTTGGTTTTGCGCTCCCAGCCTGCGAATGCGGCAACGTTCCTGTGGCCCGTCGCCTCCTGGCCAGCGGAGCACCACTCGGTACGGGATTCGGCTTTCTTTTCGCTGCACCGGTTCTCAATCCCATTGTTCTGGCCAGCACCTGGGCGGCATTCCCTGACAAGACCTGGTTGCTTTGGGCCAGGCCTGCAGGCGCTTTTGTGATTGCTCTGGCTCTGAGTTCTCTGCTGGGCCTGATTCCTGAATCCCGATTGCTTCAGGCTGCCCTGCTGGAAGAGCGCAGGCTCAGTCAGCCATTGTCCAGCCTGGGGCTGCTGGAACGCCGCACAGGAATGCTCGGAGCAGGCCCTGCCCAGCCTGAAATTCAATCTCAATCAACAGCTCTCCTGCCGCGTGAGCTTCTCTCTCACAGCACCAGGGAATTCCTCAGCCTGCTCACGTTGCTGGTGCTCGGCAGTGCTCTCGCCGCCGTGGTGCAAACCTGGCTGCCGCGCAGTTGGCTGCTGGCGCTTGGTAATGCGCCAACGCTGTCGGTCCTTGCGTTGATGCTGCTGGCGTTGGTGGTCTCGGTGTGTTCGAGTGTGGACGCTTTTCTGGCCCTCGGTTTTGCCGCCCAGGTCACTCCTGGAGCCTTGCTGGCGTTTCTGTTGCTAGGACCGGTTGTTGATCTCAAACTGGCCGGGTTGTTCACTGTCTTGCTGACCCCGCGAGCCATCGCAATCACGGCCCTGTCTGCATCACTGATGGTTCTGCTGATCGGACAATGGGTGAACTTGGTTCAGCTCTGATGTGGTGGCTGCTCCGATGAGATCCTTGCGTCCGAGATTCCTGCGTCACCTGCGTCGGGCCAATGTTCTGCCGCCCCTGGTGCTCGCGCTGTGGGGGTGGGTGCTGCTATGGAGCAGCCTCTCCTCCCGGTTGGATCTGCTGCTGAATGCGGCCTTTCACCCGGTCGTCGCCGTTGCCGGCGTGGTCCTGATGCTGCTCGGACTGATGCAGTTGCGTCTGGCGGGTCGGCGTCGGGTGCCTGTTGCGCCACTCGGCTGGCTGTTGTCGGCGGTGGTGGCGTTGTTGATCCTGCTTCTGCCTCCCAGACCATCGTTCAGTGATCTGGCGGCAAGCCGTCCGGACAGTCTTCCGGCGGCACCAAGCCTGAGTTTTTTCCTGCCTCCGGAGCAGCGCACGCTGACGGAGTGGGTGCGGCTGCTGCGAAGTCAGCCTGACCCGGAGCTGCACGCCGGGGATCCGGTGCGGATCAGTGGTTTTGTTCTGGATCGCCCCGGTGAACCCTTGCAGCTGGCACGCTTGACGGTGCGTTGCTGCCTCGCTGATGCAACGCCCGCGGGCCTGCCCGTTGACTGGCCGGCTGAGGCGAATCCTCAGGCGGATCAATGGTTTTCGATTGAGGGGACGATGGTTGTGCAGGAGCGCAATGGGGTGCCGGTCAGTGTGGTGAAGCCGACTCGCATGACCCTGATTCCAAGGCCTGAGCGCCCGCTCGAACCATGACCACGCAGGCTTCATCGGCACGCCCGCGCCTGTTGCTCGGATGCCTGGCGGCCCTGGCAGGACTGGCTGTTGTGCAGCAACAGATTCTGTTGCGTCGGCCTCCACGGCTTCAGTCCGTGGCCATTCAGCCGCTTCGTTCCGGAGCGGCTGCCCTGGATGTGGTCTTCAGCAGGCCGATGGATCGCGCCACGGTCACAGCCAGTTCACTGGATCCGGATCTTCCACACCGCTGGTTCGGCCGACAGGATCGTCTGCGGCTTCTGGTGAATTCCGGCCAACCCATTGCAGGGCCTCTGCGGCTGGATCTGCTTGGCCGGGATCTGAGGCGTTTGCCCCTCAGGAGCCAGGAGGTCTGGTGGAACCCCAGGCCCCACCTGCTTGCGGTGGTGCCCAGCGGGGATGGAGAACGCTTGAAGCTGCGCCTGCGAGATGGACGATGGCAGGCGCTTGCGCCAGTGCAGCAAAGGATCCTGCAGATTGAACCCCTGGGCAATGGCGCTGGTGTGGCCCTGGTCAGTGACGACAGTGAGGCTCGGCAGCGGGTGCTGCTGCGTCACCTGGATCAGCGTGCGCTGAGCATCCGTGAGCAAGGTCTTGGTGATCCGGTGCTGGGCAGCCTTGAAGAGCTGGAATCCGGAGCGTCGGGATCGTTGCTGTTTGCACACCTGAGCAGCAATCAGCTTGGTGAATTGCTGGTTCAGCTCGGGGGCTTTGAGCCAGACAGTGACCGCGTCTGGATCCAGTCCCGAAGCAAAGAACAACGGCCTCTGAATCTGGAAGCGAGTGGTCCGCTGCGTCTGCTGCCTGATGGCAACGGCCTGGTGTTGCCGTCCTATGACGGTCTGGAGCTTTTGCCCCTCAATCCTTCCCTGGATGGAGGGGCACGACAGTCACTTCCTGGCAGTCGGGAGGTGAAGGCCTTCTGCTCGGGCTCCGGTCGCGCTCTGTTGGTCCGTCACTGGCCTGACTACCGCCGCTCCCTTGAGCTGGTGATTCCCGCCCGGCCTCCGCAGCAGGTCTGGCTGGGTGAGGCCGGGGTGATGGCGGCGGCCTGCGATAACGGTGGGGAACGACTCTGGCTGGTGCTGCGGGAAGCCGGCCTGCGCACTGAAGATGTGCTCTTGCAGCTCGACAGCAAGGGACAGGAGATTCGCCGACGCGCCCTGGGGCCATGGCGTTTGAGCTCAGGGGCTGAACTCGACTACGACCCTGTGAGTGATCAATTGCTCACGGTGGTTCAGAAGCCTGCTGCGGACCACGGACGGATTGCTTTGATTTCCGGCAGCAGCCTCAGCTTCGAGGTGCTCGAGCAACCGGCGGTGCTGGCGCGTTGGCTGCCAGCCGGAGGAGCATTGACTGACTTTTCTGATCGGCCTCGATAGGTTGGCTGAGAATCGTTCTCACTGCCCATGGGGGTGCCGCCCCTCGTTGCGCAAGGTCTGTCTCTCGCCTACGGCGACCGTGTTGTTCTTGATGATGTCTCGCTGACCCTGGAAGCCGGAACGCTGACGGCACTCGTTGGCGCCAATGGCGCTGGTAAGTCCACCTTGCTGCATCTGCTGCAGGGCCGGTTGCCTCCCTCCGCCGGCACGGTCGCCTGCGATGGCATGCCGATCCAGAGCTGTCGTGACCGGGTGGTGCTGATGCCTCAGCGTGGCCGGATCGACTGGTCATTCCCGATCACCGTGCGGGAGTTTGTGGCTCTTGGAGCGATGGGGAACCATTCATTTGGTTGCTGCGACCAGGCCGCGGCTGTGCAGCGTGTTGGTCTTGAGACACTGGCCTCCCGCCGCCTGGATGCTCTTTCGGGGGGACAGCAGCAACGGGCCTTGTTGGCACGCACGCTGGTGCAGCCGTCCCGGGTCCTGTTGTTGGATGAACCCTGCGCCGCAATTGATCCGCCCTCACGTCAGCAGTTGCTTGCCCTGATGCGCCAACTGGCTGATGCGGGCCAGACCTTGTTGGTCAGCAACCATGACTGGGGGTCGGCGCTCGATCTCTATGACCGCGTGATCGTGCTGGATGGTCGTGTCCTGGCGGATGGACCTCCGCAGCAGGTGCGTCGCACCCTCGGCAGCCACCTTGCTCCCCAGGAGTCATTCCATGAGTGAACTCGATCTCTGGTTGGTTCCCCTGTTGATGGCCTTGCTTGTCGGGGTGCTCTGCCCCGTCACCGGCACGTTGCTGGTGACGCAGAGACGCGTGTTGCAAGCGAATCTGATTTCCCATGCTGTGCTGCCCGGTGTCGCCATCGCGGTGGCATTTGGTGTGGACCCAGCCATCGGTGGGGTGATCAGTGGTCTGATCGGTTCACTGGCGGCTGAGCGCATGCAGCGAGGGCAGCCGGCTGGACAGGAAGCCGTGATCAACACGGTGCTTGCCGGTTTCCTCGGCCTCGGTGTGCTCCTGATTCCTGTCTTCAATATTCGCCTTGATCTGGAAGCGCTTCTGTTCGGCGATTTGCTGATTGTGGACTGGTCAGATCTGTACAGGGTTCTTGTGGCCGCTGCCGCCATGGCGTTGCTGCTGCTGACCCGCTACCGCCAGCTGGTTTTTCTGGGTGTTGACCCAGAGGGTGCCCAGGCATCGGGCTTGCCGGTCCGGGGTTTGCAGCTGGTTCAGGCACTGGTCACCTCGATGGTGATCGTCAGTGCGATGTCAGCTGTTGGAGTGATTCTGGTGATTGGCTTGCTGTGTGCACCCGTGCTTCCGAGGCTCTGGCGAGTGAAGAGTCTGCGTGCCGCGATGCTGCAGTCGGCGCTGGTGGGCCTGGCCCTCAGTGCCGTGGGCTTCCTCTTGGCTGTTCCGCTCAACTTGCCTCCGGGTCCCCTGATCGGGGTGGTCTGCATGGTTCTGCTCTGCTTTCCAGGCCTGCGACCAGCTCGTGGGGCATGACTTGCGTGGTCGATGAGAATGATTATCATTTCCGGAGATATTTTGTCGCACCTTGCCTTTCCCTCTCGTCACGGCAGCAGCAGGAACCCTGCTAGCCGCTGCGTCTTCAGCCCCCACGGTTGTTGCCGTTGACGGCGTTCTTTGCGACATCACCAAGAAGCTGGTCGCTGATCAGGCCCGTGTGATTTGCCTGATCCCACCGGGTGCAGACCCGCACACCATGGCCCTCAGGCCTGCTGATCGCAGCAATCTCAGCAAAGCCAAGCTTGTGCTGCTGAACGGATACAACCTCACCCCCGCTCTCAAGGGCGTCAAAGCCGGAGGCCCGGTGGTCTCCGTGGGTGAACTTGCTGTACCCAGCAATCCCATGAATGACCCGCATCTCTGGCATGACCCTGCCATTGCGGCCTCCATGACCAATGTGGTTGCGGCGAAGCTCAAGCCTGTGTTCAGCGGCTCTCAGGACGCAGCAATTGACCAGCGCCGCGCTGCCATGGATTCAGTGCTCGGTTCGCTCGGCACCTGGACCGGCCAGCAGATCAAGACAGTGCCTGCTGAACACCGCGTTCTGATTACGGGTCATCGTGCCTATTCCTTCCTGGCACGTCGGTTCGGCATTCGCGAACTCCCCGTCATTGATGAATATGCCACCGGAGGACGGATGCGCCCCTCCAGTCTGGGTGCCATCAGCAAGGCGATCAAGAAATCCGGAACCAAGGTGATCTTTCCCGAGGCATTGCCTCCTTCCAAGACGATGCGTCGGATCAGCAAGGCCAGTGGCATTCCCCTCGCCAGCAAGCCTTTGTTTGCAGATGGCCAGGCTCCAGGGAAAAGTCTTGTGCAGACAGCAACCGGCAACATCTGCACCTTCGTTGATGCCCAGGGAGGACGTTGTGATGAAAACGGTGCAGCTCAGCTTCAGCAGCGATGGGCCTCAATTCGCTGATTCAACCGCACTCATTTCTGATTTTTTGATCCAATGATCTTTTCTCGTCTTTCGTTTTTGAATGCTGCTGCGGGTCTGGCCTTGTTGCTGGCTGGTGATGCTGCAATCCGTGGGGTTCATGCCCATGGCGGCCATGGTGGTGGTGAACAGGTTCCCGAGGGGGAATTCCGGGTCACTCCAGTGATCACGATTGAGGGTCATGGAGGTATGGAAACCAACCTCGATGGCAAGCCTGAGCACTACGCCATTGATGGTCAATTTGGTTATGTCTTCGAATGGGGTCTCCCCAACAATGGTGTTTTCGCCATTGAGGGCTCCATCGGACCTTCTCTTGTTTACGGAGAAGCTGAACACTTCTACGGCGTCGTTCACGCCCATGGCGGAGACGATCACGACGACCATGGCGATCACGACGACCATGGCCATGACGATCATGACGACCATGATGAGCATGGCCACGATGATCACGACGACCATGATGAGCATGGCCACGATGATCACGACGACCACGATGATCACGGCCACGATGACCATGACGACCATGGCCACGATGATCATGACGATCACGACGACCATGGCCACGACGACCATGACGATCATGATGAGCATGGCCACGACGATCACCACGGTCATGCGCATGGATCAGGCGCACCCTTCAGACGCACTGATGTCAGGGGCTACTTAGCGGCCCGTTATCAACCCAATCAACAGCTGGCTTTCCAGGTCGCCTGGATGCCTTACTACGTGACAGGTCCAGGTGAAGAGTTCGGTGAGGGTCTGAAGAACGAGGTTGGTGTCAATGTCACCTACGCCTTTGGTGACGGTGATGTGAATTTCGCGCTTGGTGACGGACTGGAAGATGTGATTGACGGCGTGTTCATCTCCGTTGAAAACAGAACCGGCTGGGAATCAGACAGCACTTACATCGGTAATTACACCGATGTTTGGCCAGGCTTTGGTTTCAATGTTGACTTGCTGAACATCACATTGTCGGGTGGTCCTCGTTTCTACGTGCCCGGTAGCTACTCAGGTCTTTCATCACGGACCGACTGGGGCGGTGAGCTTGAGCTCGAATACCCGATCACCGAGACCATTGCACTCTTTGCTCACTGGGAACCTGTCTACAGTTCTGAAGACTGGGGCTCCGAGGGGGGCAAGGGATGGAATCATCACATCGGTACCGGTGTGACCTTCTCGTTCTGATCGGCTGCAGATTGTCTGTTCAAGCCATGAACAGACAATCTGCCTAGTTTCATGATGAGCTCTCAATCCCTGCACGGATCAGGTCTGGGCAGGAAATTTTTTTGTTGATTTTCTCATTACTTCTGAGCAGTTTCTGAGATCTCGATGAGGCCGGATCGAGCATCATCGATGCTTGGAAACTTTGAGATGCAGCTGAATCGTTGTTAGCGGATTCAGCTGGCTTTTTTGATTTGCATCCACATCATTGTGCTGATATCGATCTTAATCAAGGTCTCAAGGTGTTCTTGGGTGAGAGCCCGGGCATCATTTTCTCGCCCCTGAAGGGTGAGCTTGGAGAGTTGACCCATGCACCAGTTCTGGACTGCAGCTGCCTGAGCTCTTCGGCATCCGTGGTGGCATTGTTCCGGCAGATCCATAGAGCTGGATTCGGTGAAATCTGTCTACTTGTGCGAACCAATCGGTGTGGATTCAAGCTCAACACCCGCACGTAGCGAAATGCACCGCTGTGCTGTTCCAGTATCAAATGGTTGGATTTGTACTGCGTTGATTGCCTCTTCTTTTGTGTTCTTGTTGTCAGGTTTTGGTCGAATTTTTTGATTTCAGTGAGCAGTCTTGGTGATCAAGACTCCATGTCTTTCGTGAATGAGGCGTGCCTTCCTGTGGTTTGCAGTGCAGCTTCCCCATCAACGACCTCCAAGACGGACTGCGGCTGAGTGGGTTCTCTTCCAGAGGTGATGGGATGGGCTCACGCTGCTGCAAGTGCTGATTTGCAGACGCTCGTAACTCGTTTGTGAAGAGGTGCAACGGCTGATCCTCAGCCCCTTGCTCGGCTTCAAAAGGCGTTCTCCTAGCGCTTCGTGGGTCGCTTCAACACTGCTCTTTGCAGCTGCCCAGTGGGATCTGGGCGGTTGTGGTGGTTTCCATCTGTACCTCGGGGGGCATGTCTTGTTGGTGTGCCGGGTAGCAAATGGCTCAAAGGAACCCCTACTGCTCCTGAGAATCGCTTGCATGAAGGCCCGTTTTGCTTCTAAAGTCGAGATCGATTCTCAATAGCAGGACGTTTTCCGTCCATGACTCTCTCGGCTTACCGGTTTCTCCCCGATGCACCCGTGGCATTGATGACGATGCCTCGTCACCAGACCGTGTTGATTGACCCGGCTTCTGCTGGCCAAGGCAGCATTCTTGAGGTCCATGAAGGCTTCTGTCGTGTGTATTGCCCCTGTGAGGAAACAGAGGGCATGACTCTGGCTTTTCTTCAGGCTGGCGATCGCCTGAGGACAGACCGCCTCTGTAGTGAAGGCATCTGCGTCGAAGCCCTCACTGATCTGCGCCTCGCCCGCAGCGTTTCATCCGAAGATGAAGTCGGAATGGATGCTGTCAATGAGTGGACGTTGCAGCTTCTGCGCATCCGCCACCTCGGTCAGGCCGAACAGAGGCTTCACGCACTCTTCGCTCTGCTGGTCAACCGACTCGGCAAGCGATGCAGTGATTGCTTCCAGCTGCCCTTCCGGTTGACGCATGATCGCTTGGGTGAGCTGATCGGAGCCACGCGCGTCACGACGACTCGCCAGGTCTCCAAGTGGAGAAATGTGGATCAGATGAACTGTTCGGGTGGTGAATTCACCATGAATTTCTCGATCGACATGATCAGCACTGCCCCTTTGACCCATCTCTGATGGCTGACTTCCACCGCCAGGGCAACAATCTCATGGCAACGCTCTGCAGAGATGCAGAGCGTTGTTCAAGGCGGTGTCTCCAGATCGATCAACAGTCCAACCTCTGCCTGAATCAAACCTTGATCAAACGCCTGCGCGCTGAGCAGGGTCAGCTCGAGATGCGCCTCAGAGACCTTCAGAAGCTGATTGCGGGGATGGATCGTGATGCCGCCCTGGACCCTCTGGCCTTGGATTTCGCTAACGAAGTCGCCCGCAGGGCGATTGTCAAAATCCGGTCTTCGGTGAATTGATCACTGAAGCTGGGCAGGGTGAGCGACACCCTCTCTCAGTTCGTTATCGATGACCAGCACGGCGGCAGCCTGGCCCGCAGCGAACTTGGTTCGTCCGAGCAGATGAGCAGCTTCATGTTCGGCTTGGATCTGTTCCTCCACCATGGATTCGAGGAACACGGTGCTGCGTGAGTCGCCGACGCGTTCGGCTGTGATCAGTAGTTGTTGCAGGGAGCTCGTCACGTCCCTTTCCGTCAGAAAGGCTGTGCTCATGACGTCGAGCACAGAATTCCACTCCTGATCAGGGGCTTCAAGGGCATGCAGTTCGGGCGACTGTGCCCGTGCGATCAGGAATTCAGCAACCTTGGCCGCATGTTCCTGCTCTCCTTTCGCTTCTTCATTGAAGTGCCTGGAGAAGCCCCGCAATTCGCGTTCCCCCATCCAGATCGCGGCGCCAAAGTAGGTCGCCTGGGCCTGACGCTCCATGTTGAAATGCGCCTGAAACCCCTCCAGCAATGCGGGGTCCATGGATTCCGCCATGGCTCGACCGGATGGCCCGACCTGCAGTTGAACGTGCTGGGAGGGGTCTGCTTGCATGAACTCGTGTCACCTATGTATCAAATGTACATGGGTTGTCGAGTCTTTCGATGGTGGCTGGCGTCGTGCTTGATTCGCGTTGTATAATGAGATGCATTCTCAGCAGCCTGGATCGTGCCGGTTCATCAGCCTCAGAAAAAGAAGGGTTGCAAGAAGTCGAAGTGTTCGAAGTGGAAGGGCGGTCAGTGCAAGTGCGGGCGCGGTTGAGCAAACAGCTCATCCTGTTTGGCCCGTAATTGAAGCGTGTTGAGTCGCATCGTTTTCGTTGCGAGATCCACTTCAATCAGCTTCTGGCGTTGCATCCAGCTCAGGTGTCGACTGACGGTGGGTCTGGTGCTGCTGATCATTTCGCCGATGCGTCGATGAGAGAGGCCTGAAATCAGGGTCTGCTCCGTGCAGTGGTCGTGATTGTTAGTTGTTTGTGCCAGCAGCAGTAACAGTTTGATCAATCGTTCAAGGCTGTCTGCCGGCTGCTTGATCTCGTAGAGAGTGAGAATCCAGTTTTCCAGAAAATGGTTGGTCTCGGCTGGTTGGTCGTTCGGATTGAATTCAACTTTGGAAGCTTCAAGGGCTTCAATCATCAGCCGTCGTTGGTTGTTCCAGGAAAAGGACCCGACTGTTCCGGCATAGATCAAAGCCAAAGTGGACTCGATTGAATTATTTTTGCTTTCGTTGACGCAGTAAAGACGAATAAAACCTTCAATGATATTCAGTTGAAAGCTTCTGTTTTGGCCTTCAGTTGTGATGATTCTGTGTTGGCTTGATTTTTTCAGCGAGATAACCGATGTGATCAGCGTGGGTTGATTTTTTTCGGCCTGCGCCATGTCTCTCACGGGTCCAGGATCTCTGAAATGCACCCTTAATAACGATGGTTATAACAGTGCAAGCGTGCCTGTGACGCGTGTTGTTTGATACGTGCTCAGGGTGGATTTTGGCTCCGAGTTTGCCCCGAGTTTGGCGTTGGCGAACGTGCGAATCCATGGGATCAGATCCTCACCTTGCCCACCTCCGCGCGAAGAGGTTGGCGTCCTGTCCCGATCAGAATCGGCTGACGCGTAAAGATCTCCACGCGGATTCCGCTGCGTGCCACAACGATCAGGCTCCGGCTGATGGCCAGGACTGAAATGACAAGGGCGCCTGGCCAGATCAAGGCCATCAACAGCGTGGTCAGCTCAGCCATGGTCTTCCGGTTGGTTCCTGCCTTTGAGTTAGCAATGTTCGCTTGATCAACGGTGTATTGGATCCCGCCAGCCCCTGAATCCGCATGAGGGGGGTGACGAATTGAGCCAAGACGGGCACCATGGTCAACCATGTTGAATCCCATGCGTCGCATCGCCTGGCTCCTCGGGGGCGTTCTCCTGCTGGCTCCTCCAGTGTCAGGGGCCGGTTTGATGGAGCTGCTTGACAGCATGAAACCGGCACGGCCTGAACGGTCGCAACGGCACCTTCCTTCGCTTCCGTTGAAGCCTGGCCGCGGCAAAAACTGGGTTGGTGACCGCATGCCCAAGGAGGGTGCATCCATTCTGGTGCTGGCAGGTCATGCCGATTCCCAGCGGATGTACGGCTCTGGAACGCCGGGTTGGGCGGTCGGTGTCGGAGGGGCCGCCCCGATGCAACGGGGAATGACAGACGAGCTCTACTGGAACCTGCGCACGGCAAGGGCCGTGGTGGCCGAGGGCAAAAAGCAGGGTCTCAATATCTCTTTTTATGACCCAGGCGTACGCACCATCCGCAATGTGCAGGATCCACGCACCAACTGGTCGGTGGGTCAACAACATGCGTCAAAGGGTGGGTATGTCGTGGAAATCCATTACGACGCTTACTCACCTCACGGCATCGGAGCAGGAATCATCCCCGCTGTCGCCTTCGGGTTTTCCGTGATGGATGAGGCCCTGGCCAAGGAATTCGGTGCTTATCCCTACGACTACCGGGGAATGTTGGGAGCGCCTCGCAGGGGTGTTTCGATGTTGGAAATCGGCATGCTTGAGGGCGCTTTGGAGCGGGGACTGCGTGATCCGCAACAACGCAAGGCGACTCTGGACAGGATCGCCAAACGCGTCGTTTCAGCATTGCGTGAAGGCCTCGAACAAGGAACCTCCCTGAGGGCAATCTGCCCGCCGACAACAGGGATCGCGGCCTACTGCCGATAGAAGTACTCAAAGAGTGGTGTTCAGATAGTCCTCAAGACGGTCCGTGGGAATGCGCTGATCTGAAATCGCTGTTCCCACCGGCAGCAAGACAGGCATGCTGAGCTGTCCATCAATCACCAGCGGAATCAGCGGTTGACGGTCCACCCGCATCTCGGTGCCGATCTGCTGAACGCAAAGCAGTTCAAGCACTCCGTCGTCGTGTTCGCGCTGGTAAAGACGTGCATTTTCGATCGTGGCCAGATTGCATGGTGCAAAGCCGTGATTCGCGACAACGTCAGTCAGCCTCAAAGGTCAGAGCCCCCTGCTTGGGTGGGCACCATGAAGCCCATGGACTCTCGAATACGGGAGGAGATGGTTCGAATGGACTGTTCCAGCGCGATCGCTTGATGCCATTCCCCGGCTGCCTGGGCTGCGTCCTGCTGATCCCAGAGGAGAAGGCGGTCACTGAGCAATTGCAGCAGTGATTCAGAGTCGTTGATCGTGTTTGTTCTTTGGTTGTTTTGGGTGTTCTGCATAGTGATAGTGTCCACGATTCAAACCAGATCATCAACTGAACGAAGGGTGGGATTGCCGAGCTGAAATGTTCGGTTCACCGCTTTTTTCCTTTGCTGGAGAATGTTGGCCGGCATGCAATTCACAATCAACTATGCGAATGTCAGAGCGTTTCTGCAGCGATCAGCAACATGAATCTGATCCTGCTTTACGCCCATGACACCTGGTCTGGATCCAGCTGCTTTCTGGCGAATGGTCGCCGTGCTCAACACATTCGCACTGTCTTGCGAGCGGTGGTTGGCGACACGCTTCGGGTTGGGTTGTATGGCGGATCGCAGGGGAGCGCTCGGGTTGAGCTCATCAATGACGAAGGTGTGACGCTGTTTGTGCAGTTGACAGACTCGCCGCCGCCGAGGCATCGATTCGACATCGTTTTGGCACTTCCTCGGCCGAAAATGCTTCGGCGGATTCTGCGCACTGTCGCGGAATTCGGTGTCTCTAATCTCCACCTGATCAACAGCGCCAGGGTTGACAAGAGTTACTGGCAGTCACCTGTGCTGTCACAGGCCAAGCTCACCGATGCCTTGATTGCGGGGATGGAACGCTCACAGGACACGATCGCTCCTGTGGTGCATTGTCATCGTCGCTTCCGACCCTTTGTGGAAGACCAGCTGCCCAAGCTTTGCAGCGGTCGGCCCTGCTGGATCACGGATCAAGGAGCCCCCCTTGCACTCTCTCAGACTCCAGCGGTGCCAGCGCTTGTCATGATCGGTCCAGAGGGTGGGTTTGTTCCTTTTGAAATCGAACTTGCGCTGTCAGTTGTGGCTCAACGGGTTCATCTTGGCGCGCGCACCCTCAGTGTTGACACCGCACTTCCTGCAGCCTTGGCACTGGGCATGGCGACCCCGGAGTCGTCAAGTTGAGTTGTGTTGACGCTTCAAGCTCGTGATCAACTCCAGACCAGCTCCAGTTGAATCAACGGGTCAAGGCTGCGCTTCACAGGACACTGTTCGGCAACGCGTTGCAGCAGCGCGCGCTGTTCGCTGCTGAGGTGCTGGGGCAGCTTCAGCTGCACGCAGAGTTTCGCCACTCTGCGGGGACCTGACTCACTCATGTGTTTGTCCACATCAGCAGTGCTGCCTTCCATCGACCAGCCCCTGCTTCTGGCCGTAATTCCCATGATGGTGAGCATGCAGGTTGCCAGCGAAGTGGCCAGAAGGTCGGTGGGGGAGAAGGCTTCGCCTTGCCCTGCATTGTCGATCGGAGCATCGGTGATCAACACGGCACCGGAGCCATGGTGTGTGGCTGCGCATCGCAGTTCACCGCTATACCGACAGGAGACAGAGGGCATGGATTCCTTCGAGGAGGTTTGTTCAAGCTGGCAGCACAGTTGCTGATTGGGTGTTCCTTTGTGATCTGCTCACAATCAGTTCATGCTTTGAGTTGCTTATTGGGATGTGCTTGTTCTCCCATTCAAGTGAAAGACTTTTGAATCGTAATCACTGATTTGGCTCAACATTGGATGCAATCAATGCTTGATCCCTTTTGTTTGGCTTTTTGGCGATCGAATGACTTTCGACCCAATGATTTCCGGCTTGGGTTGGTCGGCCATCAATCGCTTGGCGTCTGAATTGGATCGCAGCTGTGCTTTGCCCTTGATTGGTTGGCCAGTGTTCTTGTTCTGGCTAGTTTAAAGTGTCAGTACTTCCGGGTTGAGCGGAAAGGCAATATGGCTGCTGGAGTCTCGAGTCTTGGTCATCAGCAACGTTTGCTGGTGATGCCTGATGATGGGGAGCAGGCGGTTCTTGATCTGCTGGCATTGGCTAAAAAGAGCCTGCGCGTCAAGCAATTCAAGCTTCAGGCTCCTGCTGTGATCAAGGCCCTGCAAGACGCCCATGATCGTGGGGTCAACGTGCAGATCATGTTGAACCCTCATACCTCCGGTGGGGTTCGATGGAATGATGAGGCTTTTGATCTGTTTAAAAACTCAGGAATCGATGTGCGCTGGACGAGCGAGTCGTTTCCTGTAACCCATGAAAAATCAATTGTTGTTGACGATGAACTTGCATTGGTCGCAACATTTAATCTTGCTGAAAAGTACTTCACTTTGACCAGGGATCATGGGCTGGTGACTTACAGCAAAGATGCTGTTAAGCAGGTGATTGCTGGCTTTGACGCTGATTGGAACAATCTTGAGTTCAAACCTGATCTCACGGTCGGGCTTGTCTGGAGCAATTTGCATAGCCGAGGCCAGTTGGCGAAACTGATTGATTCCGCAACAACCCACTTATGGATTCAGCATCCGAAATTTGTTGATGCTGTGATTCTGGATCGGATTGTTGAAGCCTGTGTTCGCGGCGTCAAGGTTCACCTGTTGTGTGGTGGCAAGCACGGCATTTCCGACTGGGACATTTATGACACGTTCGGTAGTTTGCGTGTGATGTCGCGGTTCGGGGTGAAAATTCGTCGTCAGAAGAATTTAAAGCTGCACACCAAGATGATCATCATTGATAAGAAATCGGCTGTGATTGGTTCCATGAATATTGATAGAAGCGCTTTTGATGTTCGGCGTGAGTTGGGAATGGAAACGGACGCGCCCGAGGTGATTGTGCGTTGTTGTGAAACATTTGAATCGGATTGGCGTGAATCCAAGGAGTATTTAGCGCCTGATCCTCTCGAGCCTTCCCTGCATGATCACGGGGAGTTGTCACCGGATCCGCATTTCATTCATGAGTGAAAAGACTTCCTCCGAGTCGCCGGTGGAGCAATCTGCCAATCCAGGTCTCCGTGACCTGTTTGTATGCATGATGCAGGTTGCATTCTCTGCTTTTGGTGGAGGAATGTCGCTCTGGAGTCACCGGATTATTGTCGAGCGTCGTCAGTGGATGACGTCCGAATCGTTTGTTACAGGATTGACGGTTTCTCGTCTTTTTCCAGGCCCGAATCAGATCAATATGTCGGTGTACATCGGCTCAATTTTTAAAGGCGTTCCGGGCTCTTTGGCTGCGACAGCTGGCATCATTCTTTTGCCCTTTACTTTTTTGATGATCCTGGGCTTGATCTATTTTCAGGTCAGTGCCATCTCTGAAGTTAATCGTCTTCTTGCCGGTCTCGCCGCAGCCGCTGCAGGCATGGCACTGTCCATGGGATTCAAAATCCTGGATGTCTATAAAAGAGATCATCTCGCCCTGGCGATTGCGGTGATTGTGTTTGTCTGTCTTCAGTGGCTCAGGATTCCCTTGATTCCTGTGGTTCTGGTCGGAGGGGCAATTTCGATGAGTTTGTACTGGCCTCGAGGACAATCTCGATGACTGCGATCCAAACCTGGTGGCATGTCGTGCTCACCTTCTTGAAGTTGTCATTGTTTTCGATTGGTGGTGGCAATACTCTTCTGCAGGCCTACCACCATGAAGTCGTGGAAACATTCGGTTGGCTCACCAACCGGCAATTCTCTGATCTTTATGGATTAGCCGAGGCGGCACCGGGGCCAAGTTCCATGTTTGTGGGGTTACTTGGGCTTGGCGCGGGCTGGAAGCATGGTCCCATCTGGGCGCTGATCACGGGATACTCCGCAGAGATTGCCATCTTGCTTCCCTCCACCGTTGTCATGCTGGTGGCCTCGGTCTATTGGAATCGCTGGCGCGACTCTCCTTGGCGGATCGCGTTTGAACGGGGTCTCGGACCGGTCACGCTGGGCATTTTGTTCTCTGTGAGCGTCACGATCCTCAAAACAGCCAATCACAGCCTGATCGCCTATGCGTTGTCGTTCATGGTTTGCTTCTTCGTGTTGAAGACAAAGATCTCACCGCTCGTTTTCATTGGCATCTGCGGCCTGGCTGGTGTGCTCGGGTTTGTCCGTTGACCTGCACGAACAGATGCCTCCAGGCCATGGATCGGATCAACAGTTTTCTGATGCCACTGGATGGCTATAAACCTGTTGCACTTCATTGTTAATGCCTCTCCTTCGTGGACAATGACGACATGAAAGACAACAGCGAACTTGCCGGACTTCAGGCTCTCGTTGCCGATGTAGGAAGCGGCAATGTGATCGACGCCGAACTGCTGGAAGGGTGCACCGTTCAGGCCCATGAACTGGACGAGATGGATGAGCAGCAGGCTGCTTGTGTGGCTGCTCACTGCTTCTCGGTTCTGTTTGATCACAAGGTGCAGCAGTTGGAGGGGATCACTGCCGATGCTGCGGCTGGACTCTGGCGCGGCGAGGTGGATGGCTTTGCCTTCACCATCAGCCGTGATGATCTCGGTGATCTGGTGCTTGATTTCAATGGTCCCGATTGATGACCGTTGATGAGCTGCGTCAGGATTTGTCTCAACGGATCGGTCGGCCCGTTGAAGCTGTGTTGACGCGGGAAGGCGACGTTGTCGATGAGCTAACCGATCTCTACCAACCTTCTCCAGCTGGTTTTGGTGGGCGTTTGCATCTCCGCGATGGAACGGTGATGACCTGGGAGCTTTGGCTTGAGGATGGCGACAGCTGGAACTTCCATGCTGCGTTGTTGGCTGTGTAACGCGGTTCGGTCTGCTGAAAGGATCCTGGCCGAGAATGGGAATCATTCTTAGCTTGAACCTGGTCGCACGCGTTCGTTCTTCAGGGATGTCGGATCAAGTTCTCAAGGGGTTGATGGTTGCCGTTGTGGTGGTCATCTCTCTTGCCACCGGTCGACCGGCACTGATGGCGATGCGCTCGGATCGATCGCTTCCTGCACTCGGCTTTGGCGAAGCGTTTGCCGCTGGAATTTTCTTGGGTGCCGGTTTGATCCACATGCTTGGTGATGCTCAGTCGACCTTTGATACGGCTCACATCGATTACCCATTCGCAATGGTGATCTGTGGTTCGGTCATGCTCCTGCTCCTCTGGATAGAACATCTGGCCAACGGCGGGATGGAGTCTCCTGCTGGAAACAGCAAGCTTTTGCCGCTGACGGCTGTTGCGATGTTGTCGATTCACTCCCTGCTCATGGGTGCGGCGTTTGGGGTGTCGTCGTCGGTGGCGTTGACGGTGGTGATCTTTATCGCCGTACTGGCTCACAAAGGTTCTGCCAGTTTTGCGCTCGGTCTGGAATTAGGCCGTTCTGAGTTTTCGAAGCATTTCGCCTGGAGGCTCTTCCTGGTGTTTGTGGTGATGTTCCCTCTCGGAGCAATGGTGGGTCAGGCCCTGAGCACGGCTTCGGATGCCCATCCCTTGGTGGAGGCCTCGATCAGCGCGGCGGCGGCAGGCACATTCCTGTTTTTCGGCACCTTGCATGGTCTTGCTTCCACTCCGATGATCAATCGCTGTTGCAACCAGCGTGAGTTCGTCGCTGCTGTTGGGGGCTTTGCCGTGATGGCTGTTGTTGCCATCTGGACCTGAACATCGCAATCCACGCACTACTGCTGGGAATCATCCAGCCAGTTGGAGCTCAAAGCATGGATATTTGTTGCGATAAAGATTGAGTAGTGTGTTCCAGTCGCTGTGTGTTGATGAGATTTGTTGTGAGAGTTTTTGTTTGCTGAATTTATCGCTGTCTATCTGATCATTTCCCGCATATTGGCAACTTCATTTCTGAGGTGTGCAGGTGGGTGAAAGTCCTGGCCAAGGTGGTGACTTGCCATTCAAAGAGCCTGTTGATGCATCCGAGCTGAATCTGGGTGTGCGCCCTGATGAGGTTGAGGTGGTTCAAAGCGTTGAGATCGCAACGTCGACTGGGAGTGCTGTTGAAGCAACATCATCATCCAAGGAGTCTGAAGATCAGGGTGAAGAGTTTTCCGTGTCTCACCTTTTTGAACAGCTCTCGCTTGGATTGGATTCACTGAAACAGCTGAATCTCGAAGGCTTTAAACAGATTTACCCGATTTTCCTGATTGTCTTTGGCTCAGTGATTCTGGGCTTGTTGTGGTCGTTTATTGCCACATTTCTGAGTTCGATGAATCATCTGCCGGTCGTCGGCGGGCTCTTCCAGGGAGTGTCTGAACTGATTGGCCTGGTTGTTGTTGTGCGATTCATCACGTCAAATTTGCTGCTGCAACATCGACGTGCAGAGGTGTTCGCGCGAATTGCAGCGTTGAAGAAGGATCTGCTGGGTGAGGTGAAAAAATAGGGTGGTTGTGGTGACCCGAATTATTCCTCGATCACGAATCCAAAGCTTTCAAACACTTCGCTGTTGGAGTGCATGATCTTCCGAGCTCCTTCTTGCTGTTTGACTGCGAATCCCGTCTGGGCAAGACGTCTCATCAGTGCAGCGGTGTCTTCGAAACGTTCAGCCATGTCTTCAAGAGTTCCGCAATCTGCAGAAAGGGTGGATTCGTCCCAGGTGAAGGAGGCCATGGCAAGTTTCGAAGAAGGTGAACCAGTGCTGCGTCAGTGCAGGTGTGAGCCAACCTTAAGGCCTTTGCCTGGGAAATGCTGAAGCCACTGCTATCGCAGGCCTTGGTTGCTCAGCCAGCGCTGACGGTCTTGGCCAGCAGGCGACCGAACTCCTCATGCAGGCCTAGGCGTCCAGGGATGTCACTGACACGGTCGGCGCTGTCTGCCAGCGTCAACATTTCCTGTTTTGAACGCGGAGGTGCTTCGTTCGCCAGCACCACATGCAGTGGGCAGTGCAGTTGTTGGGTCTTGGCCAGCCACCACTGCGAGTCTGAGGCCGCATCCAGCCCTCCGGTGACAAAAGCCACGCTTGCAAAGCGAGCCCCCGGCTGACGACTGATCTTTTGCTGCTCACGAAGACGCTGAGGCGTTAAAAGGTTGCGATTGACCCAGACATGCCGCCGCAGCATCAGTTTCAGGATGGCTCGACTGGTGTTGAGTCGATAGAGAATCGGCCCGATCAGTGGGAGTTCAACCAGTCGTCTCACCCAGTTGAAGCTCTGACCCGCCCGCCCGGTCATGGTCGGAAGTGGGCCTCGGAACGTCGGTGCAACCACCACGAGTTCTGCCCATTGCCGTGAGCATTTCTCGGCCAGCCCAAGCGCGATGGGAGCACTGTGGCCCGCGGCAACAACCGTGATCAGGTCCTGATCAGGTCGTTGAAGTTTCTGAAGAATGCCGGCGAGCACCTGGCGTAGGGCGTTCGCGTCGTAGGCCATCGCTGGGCGTTCGCTGTCTCCGAATCCCGGCCAGTCGAAGCTCACCAGTTGATAACGGCGGTCCATGGCATTGGCAAAGTCATGCCACTCGCCTCGGCTCGACACGGTGCTCAAGGCTGGAAGCAGAAGCCAGAGAGGTCCATGCTCCGGACCGCGACGTTCCATCGTGATGCGAACCTCGCGTCCGTTCAGGTCGAACCGAAGGGTTTCGGGAACCCCACCGATCCGGGAACAAGCGCTCATGGTGACTTCAGTGTCGTCGACTTCATGTATGGCTCCATCCTTTGCTCCGAAGCCGGAATCTCAAAGGGGGATGTTGCAAAGATTTGCTGAGCTCCGTTCCTTCTGATGGCTGAATCGAAAGGCCCCCCGCTTTGGAGCGGCCTGATCGGCGTCCATGGCGAGCTCAAGCTCAGGGTTGAAAGGCTCTCCTCTCGAGGTCGCAGTTGCCATTAGGGGAAAGCCCCTGACGGCGCATCTCCTGGACTTCCGCTCTTGCGGCTCTCAGATCAGCCCGGAAGACCGGATCGTTCTGCAGTTGGGCCACGGTGCCTGAGGCGATGATCTGGCTGGCCTGCACATCGCTCAACCAGTGCACATTGCAGATGTAGCGGCTCTTTCCGTACTCGATGCCCCTCGTCAGGATTGCATCGCGACGTTCCGGTGCGAGTTCACTGAGAATCAGTGCCCATGCCCACCCTGCAGCGGTGTGACCTGAGGGGTAGGAGCCATCACCTCTGAGCAATGTTTCCTCTTCGGGTGAGCAGATCGGCTTGCCATTGACCATGAACGGCCTTGGGCGTTGATAGTGGACTTTGGCCTTGTAGGTCGCCAGACCGGCATCGCTCAGGGTGCGCCGCAACAGGGTGTACAGCCTGGGTGTTCCTTCCTTGGTGATCGGAACCCCAAGCGTGCAGGAGTAAATCGCTGCGGCTTCAGGGAAATGCAGATTGGCATCAATGGCTGCCACCTCCCAGCGTGGACCTCCTTGGAGCGGAAACGTCGACTCGGCATTGGCCACATCGAGGTCGTACGCCATGGAGCCCTTGACGGGAGGTGAAGGCAGAAGCTTCAGGGAATCCGGAACGGCATCGGAGGCCAGATAACCCTCGAGAAGCCCGTGTTTCAGCGTCTTGAGATTCTCGGGTGAACCGACATCAGGTTCGCAGTAAGTCGGTGTCTGTGCTCCCGCCGGCAGGCCTGCAAAGCTGATGCCTGCAATCAATCCGATAGCAGCGCAGCCGTATGCGAATCGACTCATTGTTGGCGTTTGTCGTTCGTTCACGAGTTAGCAATCAACCGCGTTGAGTCACAGCAAACCGATCTTGAGATTTGCCCTCCATGGATCAGAGGGGCCGATCAAGGATGGTCAGCCACGCGGCTTGATCAGGAGTGTCATGCCTGACGCTGTGATCACAACGGTGAGCACTCCAAGCAGCGATGGATAGAATGATTGCAGGTTCAGCAAGCCGAATCGACCGGTGTGGATCTTCAGCAACCAGAACGCATCAATTCCCTGCTCCAGCAGGATGCTGTAGAGCGAGCCACTGATTGCCGTCAGCAATAACGGCGCAGCTGCGATCGGAACGAGCCAGCGGTGAACGCGACGGGCCTGCCGATGGGGGCCAGGGCTGCGTTTCATTGCTTTCGCAGTTGTTGATGGAGTTCACGCTCATCGGTGCAGGGCATCCAGCGACCGTTGTTCTCATGCACCGTGTTGCAGCCGATCTCTTCGGCGCGAAGCCGCGCTTCTGCTTCTGTTGCATAGAGACCCTTGCTGTGGGCCAGGGCAGGGCCGCAGATCGCAACAAGCGCTGTCGATGCAATTGCAAGAGCTGAAAAAGCCATGGTGCCGGTGCAGGTTCAGACCCTCTCGCGGTCTGCATTGAACGATGAATGAATCAAGTGTGCCTGCGCTAGCTCTGCACTGGTTGGTGTTGAAGTGGCTTTGAGGTGTTTTGTCGCAGCTGGAGCATCTGTCGTTGAGCCGACTCACCCAGGTGTCTGAGTGGTGTCACAACGGTGGCGGTTGATAACCATTCTCACCACAATGGAGTTAACAACGGATTTTGCATGCGCACTCTCGCTTTGACGTGTATCGCCGCAATGGCGGGTATCAGTGCGGTCTCTACGGCTCCGGTCCTGGCCCATGCCGGTCATGGCGACGAGTTCGTTCAGACCGGTTCCGTGGGGCAGGTGAAGGCCAATCCCAATCGTGATCAGTTGCTTGGGATTGTCTCTGAGAAACCCAAAGTCGAAGCCAACGGTCAGCTGAGCGTACCGAACGTCGCGATCGTCAAGGCGTATGGAGAGCCCTATGTCTTCGTCTTCAGTGGAACCACCTACGACCCGGTCGTCATCAAGCCCGGCGCCGTTTCTGTTGATCGCACAGTGGTTCTCGATGGTGTAACCGCAGACGAGAAGATCGTCGTCTCTGGAGCATTGTCGATCTTCGCTGAATCGCAGAAGAACAAACGCTGAAGCTGCCCATCCTCTGTCTGTCTGTCGGCGAATCAACAATTCATCGATGTTCAACAATCTGCTGAACGACATCCTGCGTTGGTCGATCGCCCGCCGGTGGCTTGTGCTGATCTGCTCCCTGTTGATCAGCCTTCTCGGTGTCATCAACGTCCTGCAGATGCCGCTGGATGTGTTCCCGCCGTTTGCACCACCACAGGTCGAAATTCAGACCACCGCTCCCGGGCTGGCGCCCGAGCAGGTCGAGAAGCAGATCAGTGAGCCGATCGAGGCCGCTGTGAATGGCCTTGGAGGGGTGGAGCTGGTGCGATCCGCTTCCAAGCCCGGCCTCTCGATGGTGCAGGTGGTGTTTCGGGATTCGGCCAGCTTGGAGCGTGCCCGGCTGGCGGTGTCGGAACGGCTGCAGCAAGTGCGCATGCAGCTTCCTGAATCAGCGGAGGCTCCGGAAATCTCGCCGTTGCTTTCTCCTCTGGGCACGATTCTTCAATACGCCTTCACGCTTCCGGAAACTGCTTCCCCCGAACAGGCTTTGCAACTGCGCAGCATCGTGCAGCGCACCTATGAACACCCGCTCCTGGCCATCCCCGGGGTGGCACAGGTCACGATCTATGGGGGTGATCGTCCGCAGACTCAGTTGCAGCTTGATCTCAACGCTCTGCGTGAACAGGATGTCGCCCTGGATGAGGTGGTTGAAGCGGCGGCTGACGCTCAGTTCAATGGCCGCGGTGGGGTGCAGATCTCCGGTGGTCAGGAGCGTCTGATCCTCAGCGACCATGCCATTGCCGCGAACGATGACATCACGCGTTCCGTGGTGCGTGCTGGTGATGGTCAGGCGATTCCTTTGGGCTCGGTCGCAACCGTCAGACCCGGAGCTGCCCTGCGTCGCGGCGAGGCCAGCCTGAACGGCCGGCCGGCTGTTGTGTTGATGATCAACAAACAGCCTGATGTGGATACCCCTCAGCTGACGCGAGCTGTTGAAGACAGCATGCAGCGGCTTGAGTCGTCGCTCCCTGCTGATGTCTCGGTCACTCAGACGTTCCGACAGGCCAAGTTCATTGAGATCGCCATCCGCAATGTCAGTGAATCCCTCCTGCTCGGAGTGGTGATCGTTGCCGTGGTGCTGCTGCTGTTTTTGATGAACTGGCGCACGGCCTTGATTGCCCTCAGTGCCATCCCTCTTTCTCTGCTTGTTGGCCTGTTGTTGATGCGCGGGCTCGGCCTGCAACTCAACACGATGACCCTCGGCGGGCTGGTGGTGGCGATCGGTTCCGTGGTCGACGATGCCATCGTCGATATGGAGAACTGCTACCGGGGTCTGCGCCGCAACCGTCTTCAGGCCAAGCCGTTGAACCCCCTTGATGTGGTGTTCAGCACGTCGGTCGAAGTGCGTCAGCCCGTGCTGTTCTCCACCTTGATCATCGTTGTGGTGTTCGCTCCGATCTTCACGCTCAGTGGTGTGGAGGGGCGCATTTTCATGCCGATGGGGATCGCCTATGTGCTTTCGATCGTGGCCTCGACAGCCGTTGCGCTCACCTTGTCACCGGCACTCTGCGCCTTGCTGCTGAGTCGAGCTCCTCTTCCGGCTGCCGCGTCATGGGTGGAATCCCGTGTTCAGCGTCTCTACAAACCCCTGCTCGAGTTGGTGCTGCGATCCCCTCGCCGGGTGCTTGTTCTGGCCGTGTCAGTGGTGGTGGCCACCCTGTTGATTCTTCCCAGTCTTGGCCGGGTCTTTCTGCCTGAGTTCCGAGAGCAGTCGCTGGTGAACTCCATGGTGCTCTATCCGGGCGTTTCTCTGGAGATGACCAGTCGGGCGGGTCGACTTCTCTCCGAACAGCTTCAGTCCAGCGACGACGTCGAGTGGGTTCAGGTGAGAGCCGGCCGTGCACCGGGTGATGCCGATGGCGCTGGCGCGAACATCGGCCACGTGGATCTGGAACTGAGTGATCAGGCGATGCGCGATCGCCCTGCTGCGATCGCGCGCATTCGCGAGGTGTTTCTCGGCCTGCCTGGGGTGGCACCCAACGTGGGTGGATTCATCTCCCACCGGATGGATGAGGTGCTCTCAGGGGTGCGCAGTGCCATCGCCATCAAGATCGCCGGTCCTGATCTTCAGGAGCTTCGCGATCTCGGGGAGCAGGTCCGCGATGCGGTGAGTGAGGTTTCCGGCGTGGTGGATCTACAGCTGGAGCCGCAGTTGCCTGTGCCCCAGATCCAATTGCGGATCAATCGCGAAGCGGCACTGCGAGAGGGAGTCAGCGTCGCAACGCTGGCGCAGTCCGCTGAGGTGGCCCTGCATGGAACGACCGTTGGCCATGCGCCATCCTCCGGCGTTCAGGCCCCTCTTGTGGTGACGCTCCCCGCGGAGCAGCAGGGCGACCTGCAGTCGCTGAGCCAGCTTCCGGTCCGAACAGCCTCTGGTGCCCTGAAGCCGCTCGGCGATTTCATGACCTTCGAGCAGACGACGGGGCCCAACGAGGTCAATCGCGAGGATGTCTCCAGACGGATCGTCGTCTCCGCCAATGTTGCCGGTCGCCCCCTGGGCCCGGTGGTCAATGACATCCAGCGTCGCGTGGAACAGTCGGTGAAACTTCCCGCTGGCTACACCTTGCGCTACGGGGGTCAGTTTGAGTCTGAACAGCGTGCCACCCGTGCACTGGTGATTTACAGCCTGCTCGCCGCTGTGGTGATTGCGGCAGTGATGGTGGTGGCTGTTCGTTCTCTGCCCGCCACGGTTGCCATCCTGCTCAACCTCCCGCTCGCTCTGGTTGGGGGACTGGTTGCCGTTCTTCTGAGCGGCAGTGTGCTCTCGGTGGCATCGCTGATCGGGTTCATCACCCTGTTCGGTGTCGCCGTCCGCAATGGGCTTCTGCTGGTTGATAACTACAACCGGCGCCATCAGAAGGGTGAAAACCTGAAGGAGTTGATCCGGGCAGGCACCCTCGACAGGCTTAACGCGATCCTCATGACCGCCCTCACCTCTTCCCTGGGGATGTTGCCTTTGGCTCTGGCCTTCGGTGCCGGCAATGAAATTTTGCAGCCGCTGGCGATCGTGGTGCTGGGTGGTCTGATCACGTCGACCCTGCTCACGCTGGTGGTGATTCCTGCCCTTTATGCACGTTTTGGCCCCAGTCTTCTTGCCGACGCAGACCAGGGTTGATCAGGAGTCATCCTGATCAACCCTGGCTAGCAAAGGATGCAGCCCATTCATCAGCGACGTCCCATCGCTGATCAGATCTCGCGTCGATGGATAACTCTCAACGCCCTCCAGGAGGCAGACCAGCCCATGATGTGGCCCAGCGCCAGCTCAAGGCCTGCCATCTACGCGCCAAGCGCGCCCGTCAGGGTTGGCGACCCTGGATGTTGTTCGGCATCGCATCGTCCTTCTACTTCTACGAATTCTTTGCACGGGTCGCACCCGGGGTGCTGCACTCCGAGCTGATCAAGGTGTCGGGTGCCAGTGAAGGGGTGTTCGGTTTCTCGATGAGTCTGTATTTTCTGGCCTATGCGCCCGCGCAGCTGCTCGTGGGGCGTCTGCTGGATCGCCATGGTGTTCGTGCCGTTGCAGCTCCGGCATCCCTGCTGGTTGCGCTCGGATGCCTTTTCTTCGCCACATCAGACAACATTGTCCTGATGGGTGTGGGGCGTTTCCTTCAGGGGCTTGGCAGTTCCGTGGCCTATCTGGGTGTGATCTATCTCTCTCTGATCTGGCTGCCGCCTCAGCGTCACGGCATGGTTCCAGGCATGGTCACCGGAATCGGCACGCTGGGAGCGGCAACTGCGCAGTTTCCCCTGCTGCTGATTTCAGATCACCTCGGATGGAGAGCGCCGCTGTTGATCTGCACGGTGGCCGGAGTGATCATCGCCTGTCTGATCTGGCGATTTTTGCCGAGACGACCAAGCTGGTTTGTCGAGATGATGCGAGAGGACGGCTTCGATCCGAACAGTGCGGAACCGATGGGGTTTCAGCTCAACAGAATTCTGCATCTCCGAAATCTCTGGATTCTGTCTCTCGCCGCTGCCGGTGTTTATCTGCCGGTGTCTGTGATCGGTGATCTCTGGGGCGTGTCGTTCTTCAGCATTGAGGCTGGGCTTCCCGATGCTCAAGCCAGTCTGATCACCACCCTGGTGTTCATCGGCTTCGCCATCGGTGGCGTGGTCGCTGGCCACTGGTCCGATCGTCTTGGTCACCGCAAGGTGTTGTTCACATCAGGTGCCATCAGTGCAGCCTGCCTCGCCCTGTTGCTCTGTTTCACCAGTCGTTTGCCGGTCAGCGTCGTGGCCGTAATGGTGGCTGCTCTGGGATTCACCTCGGGGAGTCAGGTGCTGGCCTTTGTGATGGTTGCCGACACCGCCAAGCGGCACACACGAGCGATCACGCTTGCCTTTGTCAATTTCATTGTGATGTTTTTTCCGGTGATCGTGCAGCCGACCGTGGGGCTGTTTTCCCAATGGGGTCTGCCGGCTGGAGCACGCCCCTCATCCATCCAGGAGCTGCAGGGATATGCCGTGGTGGTGGTGGGGATGCTGGCCGCGGCAGCCCTGAGTCTTCTGGTGCAGGACACCACCCCGAGAGATGAGGAAGGCATTTTGATGAGTCATTGAAAGCAGACAGATCCCGGCTGTGATGGAGTCGTCACTCAGCGTTGATGTGCTCGTGATCGGCGGCAATGGACGCGTCGGTGCCTCAACAGTGCGCTGGCTCAATAGGCTCTCTTGCCGTTGCTTCGCGGGCACGCCTCTCAGGATTGCCATCGGCGGTCGCAGCCGGGCCAATTTTGAGGCTGTGCGCAATCGGCTCGATTTGCCTGAGCTCATGTTTGTGCCGGTGGATCTTGAGGCCGGGATGGCTTCGTTGGTCTCTGCTGTCCGTGGCGCCAGGCTGGTGGTGCATACGGCTGGACCGTTCCAGGGGCGTTCGCAACCTGAGCTGCTCCGAGCCTGTATTGAAGCGGGCGTGGCGTATTGCGATGTCTGTGATGAGTTCGCTCTCAGTCGCAATGCCAAGACGCTCTCGAGAGATGCTGCAGCCGCTGGGATTCCTGCGCTGGTGTCATGTGGGATCTGGCCTGGCGTCAGTGCACTGATGGCGGCTGAGGCGGTGCAACAGCTTGGTGGCCCGGAGGGTTGTGAACGCCTTGAGCTGAGCTTTTTCACCGCCGGTACCGGTGGTGCGGGACCCACCATCGTCAGTGCCACCTTTCTGCTGCTGGCCACCCGGGTGTTGACCTTTGTGGATGGCAGGCTCACCTACAAAAAGCCCTGGACCGAGCGCCGTGTTGTTGATTTCGGGCCTGGTGTGGATCAGCACGCCTGTTTTCTGCTCGACAACCCCGATGTGCCTTCGACAGTGGAGTCGCTTGGTGTGGCCAACTGCGCGTCGCGTTTCGGCACCGCTCCGGGTGTCTGGAACAGTCTTTTCGCCGTCATGAAACTGCTGCCGCGTGAGCTGCTGATCAATCGCGCTGCGATGCAGGCTGTGGCCCTGTTTTCAATGCCCGTCATCAGGGTTGTCGACAAGCTCGTTGGTGCCACCAATGCGATGCGTGTTGATGCTGAGGGCAAGGCTGAAGCCGGTATAAGCCAGTCCAAAACCGTCACCTTGCGCTGTGTGCATCCGGATCTCGAGGATTGCGTTGGTCAGGCCACAGCCGCATTTGTGCTGGAGATGCTGCGCGGTCGATCGGGCACCGCTTCCAGTGAACAAACCATTCCTGCAGGCGTCTGGTATCCGGCCGAACTGCAAGCGAGGGCACGCAACAACATTCTCGGCGTTGTGCGTGAGAACGCGTTGGTCTGGGAGGTTTGAATCCAGGCTTCTGGAGAGTTCCAGAGCCGTTCTCCAGGATCACGGCAACATGTCGTCGCCAACGCTCCTGTTCATTCTCGAACGATTGCATCGGCGATGAGTGGCAGGTCCCTGCGGCACAGGGCTTAGCGATGAAGTAGCACTTTTCGATCGTTAAAGTGATGGGTGAATTCATAAATGATATTATTATTCGAGGATAAATATTATTCGGGTCACGATATCTGTGTAGCAGCACATTGAAATGAGGTCGAAAGTTCGATTGATCAATCGACTCATCGTTTCAAGTTTGAAGGCTGCTCTTTCTTCGCGGTAATGTTGATCAGAACAATCTTTGATCGCTGGAAGCACTCATAGCGCTCGTGAGTTTGACTTTGCTTGGTCCTCGATTAAACAATAGAGTAGTGTTTCTACATTGGATAGGTCAATTGTTTGATATGTCGAGTTGTTTGGGCCGTCAATTTACAATCGTATAGATACTGATCCGGAAAGTGCTTGTTTGCCCTGCCTAGCGTGAGAGCTGGCTGAGAAGACGTTGACGTTCTTTCGGTGGGTAGCCAGACAAGGTTGAGTCTGGCGATTGAACGTGAACGGTGCTGCTTTCCTTGTCAAGACACTTGAAGAGCATGGTGTCACCCATGTCTTCGGTGTGCCTGGAGCGAAGATTGACAGTGTTTTCAATGCCTTGCTGGATTCCCCGATTCAGTTGGTTCTCTGTCGTCATGAGCAGAACGCTGCCTTTATGGCTCAGGCTGTCGGTCGACTCACGGGTCGCATTGGAGTGTGCGTGGCAACCTCCGGTCCAGGGGTCACGAATTTAGTGACAGGCCTCGCCACGGCCACCACTGAGGCGGATCCAGTTCTGGCGATTGGTGGGGAAGTCTCACTCGATGACCGCTTTAAGCAGACTCATCAATCTCTCGATGCAGTGTCTTTGATGAGGCCTGCCACAAAGTTTTCTCAGTCAGCTCTGACCGTTCATGATCTGCCTGAAGTTCTTGGAAATGCCATTCGTGCCGCTGAGAGTGGTCGGCCAGGTGCTTCATTCCTTGGCTTACCCAAGGACATTGGTCTGGCTGATCTTTCAGGCACGTCGACCAAGGGTTGGGGAAAGGCGTATTCGCTTGGCCCTAGTCAATCGGGGGTACTTGACCAGGCCGCTCAACTGATTCAGGCGATGCGGAAGCCGATCATGATTCTGGGCATGCAGGCCTCTTCACCAAAGGATGCCGATGCTCTAATTAATTACGTTCGGCAGAGTGGCATTCCATATGCGTCAACGTTTCAGGGCCCTGGCGCCTGGGTAGCACCTGACCTTTATGCGGGAAGACTTGGTCTCTTCCGCAATCAACCCGCTGATGCTCTGCTTAACCAGGCGGACGGCGTGATTTGTGTTGGATTTGACCCTGTTGAATATGATCCAAGTATTTGGAATACAGGTAACTCACGTTCGATTGTCTCAGTGGATGTAAAGCCTGCTGACCAGGATCGTGCATTCCTTCCTGAGATCGAGTTGATCGGAGATATTGCTGAGAACCTCCAGGCTCTCTCTGATCGTCCTGTGCCAAGCGTTGACCTTGCCTTTAAAAAACTGGCGGCCGAGCGCAAAGCTGAGCTGAAGGCCACATTGGATGAAGGGTCTGTCATGAATGGCACTCCGATTCATCCGCTTCGGGTGCTTCACGAACTCAAGCAAGTCGTAACTCCAGAAACCACGCTTTGCCTGGATGTGGGGTCTCATTACATCTGGATGAACCGATATGCTCCTGCGGATCATGCTCGCCAAGTGCTTGTCAGTAATGGCCAGCAAACACTTGGAGTGGCTCTCCCCTGGGCGATTGTTGCTGGCATCTTGAATCCTCAGAAGCCGGTGATTTCTGTCTCCGGTGATGGTGGTTTCCTTTTCACCGCCACCGAACTAGAGACGGCTGTGAGGATTGGCAGTCGCTTTGTGCATCTGATCTGGAACAGTCACTCATACAACATGGTTGAGTTTCAGGAGCAGGCTCACTATGGCCGTGTGTCAGGCATTGAGCTTGGGCATTACGACGTCGTCAAATTTGCCGAGTCTTTTGGATGCCGAGGGTACGACGTGAAGTCAGCAGATTCTCTTGGAGGTGTTCTTGAGGAGGCCTTGCAGCAAACAGTTCCTGTGTTAATCAATATTCCTATTGATTATTCAGAGAATATCAAATTAATGCAGGATATTCCTCAGGAATTTATTCACTAATTGCTTTCGATCTGATTTTCACTGCTCTTTTCTTATGCCCTGCCATCCTCAATCTTGCCATCATCTCCATGTCACCGTGGGTGAGGGGCTTTGGGCCTCTCTTAATCAGCTCTCCGAGCGGACTGGAGATAGTCTGGATCATATTGTTCGATCATCTCTCGCAAGCACTCTCGATATTGATCATCACACGATTTATCAGGTTTCAACGTCGGGTGCCTTGGTTCAGGGGGTTTATCAAGGCTGTGTGAAAGTGGCTGATATACGTCGTCATGGAGATTTCGGACTCGGCACGTTTGACAGTCTTGATGGCGAGGGAATCATGCTGGACGGTCGTTGCTGGCAAGCAAGAAGTGATGGCACCGTGATTGAAGCACCTGATGATGCAGAAGCCCCGTTTTGGGCAGCTACATTCTTTGCAGCTGATATCACGACGACGTTTGACCAGGTGACCAGCTGGGAAGATCTTACTCAGCAGTTAGATGCACTTCGCCGCAGCGATAATTTGTTTTGTGCGATTCGTGTTGATGGTGTGTTTGATCAAATCCAGTGGAGGGTTGCTTGTCGAACTGAGCCTGGGACCGATCTCGTTCACGCGACGAATAACCAAGCCGAGTTCAAGCGCCAGAATGTGCAGGGGAGCTTGGTTGGATTTTGGACGCCTGAGTATGCGCGGACCATCAATGTTCCAGGATTTCATCTGCATCTTCTCAGTGAAGACCGTTGTTATGGAGGCCATATCCTTGATCTCAAAGCAAGTAATCTTAAGGTGAGTGTTCATCTCGATAATAATTTACACTTGGCACTCCCAGAGACACCAGCATTCCTTGCGGCTGATCTCACTGAGGACCCTGCCAAAGCCCTGGCTCAGGCAGAAAATAAGCATCATTGATGATCACTCAGACTGGCCTGTTGCTTGAGTTTCATGCTGATTAACCCCGATTGGAATAGGAATAGATGTTTTTTATTTCTGTTTGTAGTTGACCCACCCAAATCTGCTGATCAGTGCGCTGATTAAATCAGTGGTTTTAAGCTGAACCTCTTGATCCGGAGTTGCTTAATGATTCTGGGTGGTGCCTTCAGTGGCCGCTTCAGTCTTGAAAGGTGGGATTTCGCGGATCGTGTTAACTCTTTGAGGGAAGGGAATTTCGATCCCCTCACGTTTGAAAGCAGTCCAGATGGCCTGATTCACTTCACTCACGATGCCAAGGTTTGTAAGTGGGTCTGAGATCCAGTATCGAAGAGAGTACTCAATCGATGAGTCTCCGTAATGCACCATCAACGCCTTCGGAGCTGGATCGTTGAGCACCCTCGAAACGTTGAGTGCTGTTTGTTCAAGCAAACTCAGCACCAGCTGAGGTTCATGTCGATAAGCGGCGCTGACTCTGACTTCACTTCTCCGCATTCTGTCCGTAGCGGTATAGCTAATAGCCTGGGCAGTGAAGAACATTTGGTTTGGAATCAGCAGCTCTGCGTTATCTCTGCTTCGCCACAGCAAAGTGGCACGCAGTCCAAGCTTGCGGACTTCGCAAGGGTCATTTTCAACCATCAAGACTTCTCCCGGTCGCACCGATCCTTCGAACAGCAGCCAGATTCCGCTGATGAAGTTGGAGAACACCTCTTTGATTCCGAAGCCGAGACCCACTGATAATCCACCTGCGACTGCGACCAGAGCCGTGGAATTCAACCCGATGTGAAAGCCTACGGCTGTAATGCCGATGCCAATCACCAGATAGCGAATAATCAGTTCCAGGGCTTTGCGGGTGCTGTCGCTGCAATTCAGCAATAGTTGCAGTAGCCAGGCTGCACCGGTCGCTGGAAGTTTGGTGCCGATCAGCAACAGATAGGTCACAACCATGGCGATGACCAGGCTGCTAACGGTCAGGTCTTCTCCAAAGAGGCTGCCCAGCTTGATCACTCCCAGATCAGCAGGATTGTCAAATTGGCTAATTAGGTTCAGGCTCACCAGAACGAGAAATATCGGCCTTAGCAGTCGAGCTTCAAGTTGGTGCACGCTGCTTTCAGGCATAAAACAGAGCAGCAGCTTTTGTAGGAGGGATAGAAGATTCCAGCCCAGCCAGCAGAGACCTGCATAGGTCACAAGACCTGTTTTGCCGCCTGGTAATGCAATGAGCCAAGCGATCAATAGCACCGCAATCGGTGGTACCAGAAGTTGCAGAGATGGATGAAGATGCTGCAATCCCCGACGTGGCTTGAATTGTTGCCAACCCACGCAGATTCCAATAATCAGTAGCACCTGGGCGACGACAGGGCCTCTCTGTAGATAACCAAGCCAGCCAAGGATTTCCCATAACAGCTGGTTCATGTTCCGCTCTTCAGAAATTTGATCAGAGATTCCAGACTTGATCTAGGGCTTGATGCTCCAAAAACAAGCGGAACGATTGCTTGTGACCCCTTGCGATCCAGGTTGCGATGGTGGGCCAGCCGTGCCAGTGATGCTTCATGCTGCATGGAGTCGTTTCTGGATTGCACCAGGGTTTGCAGCGTTTGCGAGCTTCGGACCGGCAGTGAAACGGTGGGATTGACTGGCAAGAAGGCCAATGAGCGCAAGGAGAGGTTGCGCTGAACCATCGGATTGGTGATGAATTGCATCATGTTGATGGCTACTTGTCGTTGTCTCCCGTTGGAATTGGCGCCCAAGGCCATCACCCTCACAGCATTCACAGGGCTTGGGGTTCCGGCAGGTCCTCTTGGCAGTGGAGAAACACCCAGCTTCTTGCCCATTTGACTCCTGAGACGCAGCAAGCTGTTGGCGTTGCAGCTCACCCAGTCGAGCTCGCCATCCTTGAGGAGATCTTCCAGTTGCCCTTGGTTCTGGAAGAAGGTGATGTTTTGCTGAGAGCTCGCTCGTTGCAACCAGGACAGCCAGTCCAGAATCGTCTCTGTGTTTTCTGCTTTGGTTGTTTGGCCATTGTTGAGAAGTGCCAAGCTCGACAGTGCTCCAAGGCTGCCTGCGGTCCAAAGCAGTTCGGATAAATCAACCGGCAGCCCCACACGTGTTCCTGCAGCTCCCTGCTGCAGAAGCGTTTTTAGTGTTGTTGGTGGAGTTTGAACGATGTCGCTGTTAAAGCAGGCGATCTGCGGAAAAATCACTATGGGTTGAGCCGCGATCTTTCCATCGTCAAGTTTCACCCGTTCCCATAACGACGCCTCTGTTTGATGACGTTTGAGTGTCTTGCGCGGAAGTGCTTCGGTAAGTCCCCTTGCGAGTAATTCCTTGGCTTGATGTGCATCGGTAATTACCAGATCAGGGCCTAAATCCGAGCCGTTACGGCGCTGCAGTTCACGTATGAGATCAGCTCTCTTGTAAAGAGCGACCTGAACTTCCACGTTGGGTTGGATCTTTCTGAAGTCGCTGAAAGTGAGCTGGATTCTGCGCCGAAAATCGGCCTGGATGGCAGTTTCGATCGTGCTGTCCTGGTCAATGACCATGGCCATGTACAGCATGAGCGGGAGATCGCTGCTCAAGCGGCTACAGGCACTCAGCAGCAGTGTGGAGAGAAAGACGCTGGCAACCAGCCGAGCTCTCACGACTTCAAGGTGAATGACCAAACCATTCTGCACATGACTGTCTCGTCAGATCTCGCTGCAAGACAGGTATGGTTTTTGCTCTTGCTGATGGGATTTTTAAATTCCTTCAGGATGCTTTTGTGGCGCGAGTTTGGGGCAAGATTGTGTCGATTGCTGTACCTACTGCACCTCAATTTTTCTTTTTGAGAGCTTCTGGTGCTGCAATCGGTTTTTCGCCCAGCGGTCAGGATGTCGAGCACTCTGCAGGCCGCATTGGTTGAGCATCTTGAGATGAAACGACAGTTGTGATTAGGCCAGGTCTGGATTGCTGGCGCGTTGCTCGCTGGAGGCCAGAGCCTCAATGATTCGCAACCAGCTGGGATCCGTAAGGGGTTTGAGTTTCAGAAACAACATTCCTTCATCGCTCTGGTCCAGGAACTTTCTAATCCCAGCTTGCTTCGAAGACGGAGAGCCGCAGCTCGCCATTGACTTTATTAGGTGACGCCAAGAAAATAACCAACGGCCATGGTCTTCGGGTAAATCTGTTGGTTTGAACTGATAGTAATAGAGCGTCGGAATTTATTAAAAATGACATCCAATAACATCAGGATTGTGGTCAGCCAGCCTTGAGATTAATCGATTCAGGGTTGCGTCGATGATTGGATCTTGGGTTCCTGTCGGTTCTTGTCCAGTTGCCAGGATTAACAACACTTGCAATTTCTTCGCGCCATCAGTCGTCACCTTGTTGGCTGAAGATTGGACCTGAATATGGGTATGGCCCTGCATGAATCAATCGCTCCCGTTGACAGATGCCTCTGCATTGAACGGTCGACCTTTGAGGGATTGGGGGTAGTTTCAGATGCAGAGACTGATTTGATGTGAAGCGCGTTCTCACCACCTTGATTGGCCTCAGTGCCCTGGCGGCTCCGGCCTTTTGTGCAGAACGAATCAGCTTTCAGCTTGGTGAATTCGAGCGATCGATCCCGGTCAGTGAACTTGTCGACTACGCGGCGGGGAAGCCTCCAGGGATTGCTCTCGCCGATATCCTTCGCCTGTTCAAGCCTTCAGAACAGCAGGCACTTCGCAAGGCCCTCAACCAGTCGGCACCTGTGAATGCCGTGATGGCGTCGAACTATCTATCCACGGCTCTTGGAAGGCGAACAATCCAACAGCTTGTAAAGCTGATTCTCCAGCCCACGGATGTTGCAGGAAATGCTTTGGCCTCAGCCTTGATTGAGGGTGCTGCCAATGACAACAGCCTTGGCCTGATTGATTTGCTTCATGCCTATCCACTGCCCACCATTCCGGTTGATGTGGCAGCTGTCGGGTCGCTGCTGCGTTCCCTCACGCAGGACTTCAATCTTCAGAACAAGCTGTATTCGCGCATGGCTGCGCTGAGTGGGGCTCCAGAGCCTGGTCCCGATCTTCTGGAAGCAGCAAAACCAGGTGACATCCGGTTTGAGCAGGTGCCCTTCACGTTTCAAGGTCGTGTTGCCGAGAAAATCAAGGCCGCTGTTTATCTACCCCAGACGGCAACGGACCGAAGCCAGGCACCGCTGGTGGTGCTGGCCCCCGGACTGAACACCGACATGAATGCCCTGCTGTATGTAGGACAGACCCTGGCCAGCCATGGCTATGCGGTGGCCGCGCTCGACCTGCCCTTCACCAGTTCAGACACCATGACGGCAGCGATCAAAGGCACAGGAGCCATTCCGCCACCCAATGCCTGGTATGGGCAGCCGATGACCGTCAGCGCTCTGGTTGATCAGGTGCAGGAGCGTTGGGGCAGCCGGGTCAACACGCAGCAGGTCGGCGTGCTGGGTCAGTCCCTCGGTGGATACACGGTCACAGCCCTTGCCGGGGCAGAGCTCGACTGGCCCAATCTCGTGCGTGGTTGTCAGCAGCTGAATGATCCCAAAACTGTGGTTCTCAACCCAGCGATCGTCTGGCAGTGCAAGGCACCTGGTCGTGTGGTGGAGCGGTCCAATTTCCGTGATCCCCGCGTGAAGGTTGCTGTGGCGGTGAATCCGGTGACCAATCCGATTTTCAGCAGCCGATCCATGACCCGTGTGGAGGTGCCGATGCTCGTGATCGCCGGCATGAATGATGTGTTTGCTCCGCCGGTTTCCCAGCAGCTCATGCCTTTTACCAGCCTCAGTCAGCCAGGCTCGGTGTTAGCGGTTCAGAAGAAAGGGACACATCTTTCATTTCTGGATGCCACTTCGAACCTGCCAGCGGTGATCACCGGCCCTGATCAATCCCTCGCAAGACAGGAACTGCAGGGGATGGCGAAACTCTTCTTCGACAGGCATCTCCTTGGTCAGTCCGGAACCCCCCCTCTTGCTCCAAACGGACCAGGCGCGTTTCAATCCGGAGCATCACCCCTTCCCTTGCTGATGCGTTCATCATTGACGATGTCGCAACTGGAGCAGGTGGAACCCGGGCTGAAGGAGGTTCCCTGATTTCATGCGCCCTGGTCTTGGTGGGATGAATGCTGAGAAGAGAAGGATGATCGAGTGTCCATGCAGTCGGCGTGATTAAACCGTGAGGACTGGCTGAGGGGATCTTGCTTCGTCGTTCCTTTTTGCGATTGGGAGTGCTGGGTGCCCTCGTTGGCAATGTGAGCTTGCAAGTGTTCAGAACTGCCCGAGCGAAAGCTCAATCGTCCTGGGAACGATTCATCAGTCAGCCGGCGTTTCAGCGGCCTCGCAATCCCGAGACCGTTGTTCTTGAGATTGCAACGACACCGATCACTGTTCTAGGGCGAACCGTCGTCCGAGGCTGCATTCGTCAGCTCGATGGCCACCGTGGATACACCACTTCGCAAGACAAAGGCATCAATCTCGAATTGATCAATCAGTTGCCGGTGCCCACAACCGTGCATTGGCATGGATTGATTCTTCCGAATGCCATGGATGGCGTGCCGTTTGTCACGCAACCGCCGATCCCGCCTGGACAACGCCAGAGGATCCACTACTCGCTGGTGCAAAACGGCACCTTCTGGATGCACTCGCACTACGGGCTGCAGACCCAAAGCTATGTGGCTGAGCCTTTTGTGATCCTCAACGAGGAGCAAGAACGCTGGGCTGATCGAACAATCACCGTGATGCTGCGTGACTTCAGCTTTACTCCCGCCAGTGAAGTTCTTGACAACGTCGTTGCTGGTGCGCGCGGTGGCGGTACGGCCATGGCCAAAAGCCTGGCTGATTTCGATTGGCATCAGCCGCGAATGTTGCTGACTCAGCAGTGGGATTCCGCGAACCAACGCTTCAGTTGGAAACGAGAGCAAGGGGTCTTGATGATGGCCCCGGATGTGATCTACGACGCGCTTCTGGCGAATGAACGCAGTCTTGACGATCCAGAAATCATTGACGTGGAGCCTGGCGAAACCGTGGCAATTCGCTGGCTTGCCGGCAGCGCATTCATGAGCTTTTTTCTTGATCTTGGTGACCTTGAAGGCGAGCTGCTGCGCACCGACGCCAATCCTGTGGAGCCGATCAGTGGTTCGGTTTTTCAACTTGCCCTGGCCCAGCGTTTGACGCTGCGCGTCAAGGTTCCAGAAGAACCTGGGATCTTTCCATTGCTGGCTTTGGGTGAGCGCAGCAACCTGCGCTGTGGCGTGGTACTTCGCAGTAGTCCGAAGCTCCGTGTGCCCGACCTGGCACCGCAAACCGATCAGTGGACCGGACGCCTCGATTTCAGCCAAGACAAGCAACTGCGGGCACAAAGGCCGCTTGCGGCTCGTGCTGCTGACAACACAATCTCCATTGCACTGACAGGCCCTGCTCCCCAATACACCTGGGGTCTGAACGATCGTTTTTACCCCTATCGGGATCCCTACTGGGTCGAGGAAGGCCAACGGGTGGAGATGGTCTTCACCAATCCCACTCCGATGGGGCATCCCATGCATTTACATGGCCATGAATTTCAAATTCTTGAAATTGATGGTGTGCCCTTGTCTGGAGCCATGCGGGACACTGTTTATGTGCCGAAAGGCGGAACTTGCCGGATAGCCTTCGATGCCAATAACCCAGGGATTTGGGCGTTTCACTGTCACATCAGTTATCACCATGTGCGTGGAATGTTCAATGTGGTGGCTTATCGATCCGCTGATTTGAGTTGGTGGAACCCAGCAGGGTTCGGTCATGAATATCTTCCTTTTTAAGACATTTTTATTTGCTGATCATATCAGTTTGCTGAGATATGATTCGCAAAGTTGGTATTGTTACTCTGCTATTAAAGTGCGTGGGGTATGCCGTGTTCTGCTGAACTGTTTGATCGTTGTTGGCATCATCTGCGATCACACAAGCTTCATCCTTTTTCTGGTATGACACGCACTGCAGCACAAGCTTGCAGCTTCTTTCTGACCAGGGGAAAGAGCTCATCAAAGTATTCCTCGGCATCTAGCTGTTTCAGGTAGCCCTTGAGATGGTGATAACTGATCCCTTCCAAATACTTCCAATACGACGTGTCGATCTCTTGTAGGTCCACAGAGACTCAGGCAGATGATTCATTCTCACTGCGCCTGCTCTGATATGGATCCCCCATTGGGACCAAAGGCCAGAGTCGTGTTTAGCTCCTTTGGGGGTGGTCAGTCGTTCCTTGTGAGGCGATCATGCCTGCGTCTGCTTGACAGGTAGACAATCCCATGACCACCTCTACACTCTGACCATGACACCAACTCTGATTCTCACTGCCGCACTTTTGCTTGGTCTTGGTCTAAACCAAATCAACGAACACGAAAAAGACAAGAAGCGATAAACAGTTTTTAATGCTGAGAATGAAGACTGCTTTGAGGCTCAGAAGGAGTTTTCAATCTGTTTTTATTCGTCATGAATGTCTTGCGTCAGATCAACACTGTTGTTGTTATGTCGTTTTTCGCTAGCCCATGTTCTGGCAGCTTGTGGCACGCCACACTGAACCTGAGTAGGTGATGCTGTTGGACCATCAGCAAGACATTGAACTGAGAGTCCCCTTTCAAGAAATTTCCGCGCACCCCTGTCAACAAGCCACTCTCATTAGCTCATGACGGCATTTGCGACAACGATTGAGACCAGAGATGGATACTCTTCCAGGCGGTCCAAGGAGATCTTCAATCAGAATTTCAAGGATGCCAATCCTGATGAGATCGAAGCCTCCCAAAAGCGGTTCGACCATGATAGATGGATTGAGGAGAATCAAGACCACAAGATTTGGAAACCAGATCTCCTGGCCCCAGTCCCAGAGGGGCAACAAGGCCACGGTGTGTTTGTGGTCAAGCTCCCAGACACGATCACCTTCATGTGTGGCCTTTGGGCAGTCGCTCTTGCTCTGACCGACGACGCAGGCAAGAGGCATAAGTATCCGGTATGGACATTGGGAGTGAAAACTGGCAAACGCTTTCGATGTTCACCCTCAGGCATTCGCACATTGATCCTCGATCAGTTTGATCAGGAGACCTATGACGAGTGGAAACTGCTCGTGCTTAGCAACAAGCTAGGGGCATATGAAGCTCTTGCTTCTGCATGCGACTGGCTTGGCCACAAGAAAAAAGTTGGGTTGAGCTACCTCAGTGGCCGATCTTCGATGCAGCTCTTGACGGAGATGGGGATTCGATGTGAGCGGGACCATGCCTTCCTGTATCCCCACTACAAAATGATGTTTGAGGAGAAGCTTTTCTGTGAAACCAGGTTGGAGTTTGAACAGTGGTTCAAAAGTGCTTCCATTGAACACCGTGGGATGTTCAAGCAGATGGTTGCTAACACCAAAAGAGAAAATCCAAGGCTCACTGAGGCTGCTGCCCGACAACAGGTCATCATCACTCTTCATGAAATGGGCGTGATGACATAAAAACCGCTGTCAAACTGTGGTTATGGATGTTTCATCAATGTCTTCAGCATCAAGCGATTTCAGATTCCCACCTGAAGATCAGCGCTTGATTGCGCAAAATCTTGATCAGATCATCAACTCTGACACCTACAAACTGGCACATCATGATCTTGATCTGCTCAATAGCCCCTCAATGCGTGGGGTCAGGATGCTTTTGGAGATCAGTAAGCCTGAGTTACGCCTTGAGGAGGCTGGAATTACTTCCACCATTATCGTGTTTGGAGGTGCTCGAGTTCAGGAGCGCTCCGTTGCAGAGACACATCTTGCGGAAGCACTTGTTGAGTTAAACGCTGATCCCGACTCTCATTTGCTAAAGCGTAAGGTTGACTGTGCTCGACGACTCGTCGAGCTTTCATCGTTTTACGACTCCGCACGCGAATTTGCTTTTCTCGCTTCCAGATACGGCCAAGCAAAAGACAGCGCATCAACTTGTTGTTCAACCCATGTCATTGTGACCGGCGGTGGTCCTGGGATTATGGAAGCTGCAAACCGTGGTGCCTATGACGCTGGTTGTCGGTCAATCGGTTTCAATATTGATCTTCCCCATGAGCAACATCCAAATCCGTACATATCGCCAGACTTGTGTTTTAAGTTTAACTATTTTTCGTTGCGTAAGTTCCATTTTGTCATGCGCTCTGTCGGTGCAGTTTTATTTCCAGGAGGTTTTGGCACACTGGATGAACTTTTTGAGGTTTTAACCTTAAGGCAGGTGGGGGCTAAGAGTGCTATGCCGATCATTCTGTTCGGAACTGAATACTGGTCTCGATTGATTGATTTTGAATTTATGGCTGACTCAGGTCTGATTGATGATGACGATCGCCAGTTGTTTCAGTTTGCTGACACCGCCGCCGAGGCCTGGAATCTCATTCGGGACAAGGCCTCGAAAGCTCCTTGAGCCAATTGCGTGCACTGTTGGGATATGAGCTGATTAATTGTTCTGAATGTCAATTTTAGACTTTGAATCAAATTGAAAATTGATGGGAATATTTACTGCCTAACGAAAGGATGCATTTTTGAGGGGTTGATTGCTTGAGCGTCATGCTAGTTCTTTGGAGTCAATGGTTTTTGTCGGTTTCTGACTCACATCCGATGGCTTTTAAAAGGCGTACTGCCCTCTTTGAGCTCTTGCTCGCGATTGCTGCTGAACAGGTGGGGACTTCAGCGATGAAAGCCTCAGAAGGTTTTATCGCCTTGGGGCCATCGGTCTTGGCTGTGATTGGTTACGTCTTCTCACTGATCTTTTTTGGAAGATGCATGCGTGTTCTGCCAATGGGGTTCGCCTATGCCCTTTGGGTTGGCCTGGGAATGATCACATCATCGGTGATCGGGGTTGTTCTTTTTCGAGAGGCACTCAGTGTTTCTGCGGTCGTCGGTCTTGTTGTTATCGCTGCGGGCATTCTTGTTTTGAATTCTGCGCAAGGAGAGTCAGTGTGATGTGGTTCGGATATCTGATTCTCTTCTTGGCCATTATCTCCGAAAATATCGGAACCACCTCTCTTAAGGGCTCTAATGGCCTTACTCGTCCACTGTTTGCAGTTGGTGCCTTTGCAGGATATGGCTTGAATTTTGTGCTCATGGGTCAGGCACTCAATCGCATCCCGCTCGCGATTGCCTATGGCATATGGTCAGGCCTTGGCATGGCCATCGTGTCATTGCTTGGTGTTTTGATCTATAAGGAGTCCTTTAATTGGAAAATGGTAATAGGTCTTGGTCTTGTGGTTGTTGGTCTGGTGATTATGAGCGCTCCTGAAAGCATTAGCGTTCCAAGAATGATTCAACAGTAATCCTTTGAATGAGATGATGTGCCAACAGCGAAGATGTCGCTTGATGACTTCTTCGATGTTGGTATGTAGGTCTTTAGATGAAGCGATTAGGGGCTGATAGTCGATCAAGAGAGCTCGCTATGATTCAATTCTGGAATCAGCTCTCTGAGCATGTCAGGATGTTCGCGTACCGCTTTTTCTGAATCTCCCGGTAATCCCTTTTCCCAGTATTTTGAAGCAGTGTCTTGATAATGCAGCTTACAGACATGCTTGTCTTCGGTCATGACCTCTCCATCAATCAAGGCTGGTTGGTCTCGCGCCAAGCGCATGCTTTCGCTTTCGCCTTCGTAGCTATATGTGGCACCCGTCATGACCGATGTCTGAACATCAATGGGTATTGAGCGGTGGAAACCAGCTGATTCGGGATAAAACACCAACACAGAAACAGGAAATAAGCCGATATAAAGCCAGGCTTGAGGCATGGACTTGAAGGGCTCGGGTTGCTGACTCACTAAATCCCGGTAGTTCTTGTTGAGTTCGCGGCGTGATGGTTTCTCATTGAATCGACCACGGATTCGATGCGTTCCTTCAATCCGGGGCCCTTCCTCGTGGCTCCGGCCATATCGATCTGTCAGGCCAGGATGTGCGCTTGGGCAGTGGTAACACTCGTTGTCGACATCAACCATTGCCTTTCAATTCACTGGAACCAGCGGACTGCTGTACAGACCCTTTGCCCGGCTCTGGTAAATCCTGCTCAACCTTGTCCTGCGCGAAATGATCAGCTGGGCTGATTGATCGAATCAGAGGGGCTGACCCTTCCCTCTGTTTGCGGTCGGTTCACATCGCGCAAAAGTCCTTTACATTGACGGGGTCGGTTTCCCGACTTTCTTTACCTGCCGCTGGGTTTCGACCCTCTGGCTTTTTCCCGTTCTCATGACCACCACCATTCAGCAGCGCTCCGGCGCGAATGGCTGGCAGTCCTTCTGCGAGTGGGTCACCTCCACCAACAACCGCCTGTATGTGGGCTGGTTCGGTGTGCTGATGATTCCCACCCTGCTGGCTGCCACCACCTGCTTCATCGTTGCGTTCATCGCAGCACCCCCCGTCGACATCGACGGCATCCGTGAGCCCGTCGCTGGCTCCCTGATCTACGGCAACAACATCATCTCCGGTGCTGTTGTGCCCTCCTCGAACGCCATCGGCCTTCACTTCTATCCCATCTGGGAAGCTGCCTCTCTCGATGAGTGGCTGTACAACGGCGGTCCTTACCAGCTGGTTGTCTTCCACTTCCTGATCGGCATCTTTGCCTACATGGGTCGCGAGTGGGAACTCTCCTACCGCCTCGGCATGCGCCCCTGGATCTGCGTTGCTTACAGCGCACCTGTGGCTGCTGCCTCCGCCGTGTTCCTGGTGTACCCCTTCGGTCAGGGTTCCTTCTCTGACGGCATGCCCCTGGGCATCTCCGGCACCTTCAACTTCATGTTGGTGTTCCAGGCTGAGCACAACATCCTGATGCACCCCTTCCACATGCTTGGTGTGGCTGGCGTCTTCGGTGGTTCACTGTTCTCCGCCATGCACGGCTCCCTGGTGACCTCCTCCCTGGTCCGCGAGACCACCGAGAGCGAGTCTCAGAACTACGGCTACAAGTTCGGCCAAGAGGAAGAGACCTACAACATCGTGGCTGCCCACGGTTACTTCGGTCGCCTGATCTTCCAATACGCGTCGTTCAACAACAGCCGCAGCCTGCACTTCTTCCTGGCTGCCTGGCCCGTTGTCGGCATCTGGTTCACCGCCCTGGGCGTGTCAACCATGGCCTTCAACCTGAACGGTTTCAACTTCAACCAGTCCATCCTTGATGGTCAGGGCCGTGTCCTGAACACCTGGGCTGATGTGCTGAACCGCGCCAACCTCGGCATGGAAGTCATGCACGAGCGCAACGCTCACAACTTCCCCCTCGACCTGGCTGCTGCTGAGTCCACTCCTGTGGCTCTGCAGGCTCCTGCCATCGGTTGATCTGGAATCAACCTGTTCCATCTGGAATAGCCAAAACGATTCAGGTCAACTGAATCGGAAAGCCCCCTCGTAAGAGGGGGCTTTTTGTTGCCTTCTGCTCTGGTCTGGATCCACCAGACCCATTAACAGTCTGTCGAGAGAACGTTGATTCGCCAAAGAGGAAGGCCGCCCTTCCCGTTGGAAAGACGGCCTAACTCGCTCGTTTGTGCATTGTTCAACCCATTACTTGTTGCGAAAGGAAGGGGTCGAAGCTTCTGGCTAGAGGCACCCTGGGGCCATTGGCTCTAGGTGTCGGGTCGTTGTCTCCTGGGGCACCTAGGGCGGTGCAAGCGGAGCGTCGATTGGCGTGACGTATCTGATGTGTACCTAACCAAACGACCAACCCAGGTCATTGTTGAGACTGTTGGAGCAGGGGCCAGAAGTCAGTTTGCTTCTGCAATCTGCTGAGGTGGAGTGTCGACCGTCATGGGCTCCTCCGAATGCGTGGCCTTACTCTCCACCCGTCCTGGCTGTCTTGCCATCAGTCGAATCGCTCATTGCTCTTAACTGCAAAACATTCAATAGTGGAAGTGGCGTGCTCAGGCTCAGCGAACCGATCGACCGGCTGAGTCTTCAGCGCACCAGTGTTCCGAGATTGCAGTCGGCTGGTTTCAATCGCTTCAGGGCATTCCCTCGAAAAGGCGCCGACTCATCCAGGTCGGCTGAGAACCCTTCGTCTGTTGAGCCTTGGTTGTGCTGAAGGCAACGGCGATCCCCTCAGGTTCAGAAGGCTTCAGTGATCAACGATTTGGCGCTTGGAATGCTCGGATTCATCGCGGTGCTCATTCACTTCATTCCGAAGAGTGATGAGGTGATCCATCAGCACCGGCCCCCGAAACCAAAGGCAGTGCTTTAGGCCTTCGGCCAACTCCTCCTTTGGATCGGCTGCCATGGGCCATCCTCCAACAAAGCAGGGCTTGTCACATTTTATACATCGGCGGATCGAGCGTTGGTCCTCTTGTGGTTCTCGTCGATTCTTTCCCTGCTCTGACACGCGTCGATTGCTCTGCGCCTTGGTCGGGGCTGCAGGGTTGGTGCGACGTTTCCTGGCTAGAGGGTCTGGCTTTGGAAGTTATGGCTTTTCTTGGCGACTTTGTGACTGCAGTCGCGCCAGTAGAGCCACTGACGTTCAATGTCTGTCAGGGCTCCATGCCTGTTGGCGTCGTCAAAGCGATAGGCCGGAGAGTCAAGGGCGGCCTGTGCGATTGGGCAATTCAGGGCTGTTTTCATGGTTCAACTCACGTCGCTAATCACACTTCATATCCCTCAGTTGGCTTTGTCCATCGGTATCAATACCAGATTTCGATGGTTTTTGTTTCCGTTGATCAGGCGCAATTTAGGGTTGTTGGCTTGTCTTGCAAGGAGAACTTCTGCAGGTATTTACTCGTGAGGGAATATTCCTAGGTAGTTTATTCCTCGACACAATCAAATTGACTTCCTGGTATGGCCCTCTTATAGATCTCTCACTTGGGAGACATCGATGTACCAATTGAAGAAAGAACCTCTTCAAAGCTCGATTACAGAGCGTTGGGACGCGCTTGAAGATTATTTCGTCTGTATCACGGAATGTGATTTGAATGATGAAAACTGCATCACCAGCTGCCTTGTGACTCATTTAAAAATTGATGATGGCTCAGATCCTGCTGTGGCCGCGTAGCACAAGGATCCTGCCAGCGATACACGGCGAATTGGAATCAGTGTGGCGACGATTTCGCAGGAGAATCGTCGCGCTCTTCTCTTCATGGATTTTGATTGTGTTGATGCTTCGGTGGCCTTGAGCAAGATCAACGCTTTGCAGAGAAGAACTCTCTCAAGCCACGATTTGCGATTGCTTCTCGATCTTCACTTCAGGATTGTGTCAGGGGCTTGTACGTACGCGGGAAGGATTCCATAGAAGTCTTTGCCAGTGGGAGTTCCGTTTTTTCCACGGCCATTCGCACTGAGTGTGATCGTTGTTGTTTCGTCTTGGTTCGGCTCTGATGAGAATGTGGTCCGGTCGTCGATCTTCAGATCGTTGGGGATCAGCAATTTGTTATTGGTTAAGTAGAGGGTGATCGAGCTGCACCCCGGCTGCGAGGTCGAGGAAGCTGACGTCTCCGCTGACTCGACTAAAGGCGTCATCTTGAAACAGATCTGTCTACGTCCCTCATGCCATCCCTAGAGCTGTACGGATGCTGGCGCTCCAGCGCCTCCCAGCGTTTGCAGATTGGTTTACGGCTTAAGGCGCTGCCCTTCAGTTACACCCCTGTCTCGTTGGATCGAGGCGAACAACACAGCGATTGGTACCGGTCCATCAATCCCCGATCCGAGCTGCCAACCTTGATGGTTGATGGCGAACCTTGGGTGCAAACACTGGCCATCCTCGAGGCACTGGAAGAGACCTTTCCCGAACAGGGATACTCCCTGCTGCCGACCACGCATCGTGAACGACGAATCTGCCGTGCGATTGCTGAACAAATCAACAGTTCTTTGCAACCGCTGCTTCTGCCAGCACGTTTACGCAAACCCATCATCGAGGCGGGCGGTCAAGCAGTTGCCCAGACACTTGAGCCTGCCCTCAAGGCGGGCATTCGACAGCATCAATTGCATGCACTCAGCGATCTCAACTCCTGGCTGAGCTCGTTTCCTGGTCCTTTTTGCTTAGGTCCCACACCCACGATGGCCGACGTCTGCGTGGTGCCTCAGATTGATGCGGCAAGGCGCCTGGGGCTGGATCTCAGCCCGCTTGAGCGGCTTGTTGCTCTTCACAGGCATTGCTTGAGTTTGGAGCCTTTCGCCAATGCATCACCGGATCGGCAACCCGATGCACCGAACCGTGCGCCTGGCTGAGTGAAAGTTCCTCAACACTCAAACATCAGCAAGCTCCTCCAGATAGGCCGCCAGCAACGGATGCGTCTCCATTCCAGCCCACTGCTCCCGAGCGGCTTTGGCGACCAAGGCCTCGGCTCGAGGGGACAGATGCTGACGCCAATTGTCGGTGGTTCCAGCTCTGAAATAGATTTTGGGATTGAGATGAAAACTGCCTGGATTCGCCGTAATGCCTTGTTTCATGGCTTGAAATTCAGTTCCAGCGGCAATCTCTTCAGCCTGCTGCGGCGTCAAAGACGCTGAAGGAAAAAGAAATCTCTGAAGCTGCTCAACCGTGTCAGTTTTTCGCTCCACCATGTCCTCGTAACGGAGGGCACAGATCTGGGATTCCTGTAGTCGCGGTTCGGGTGTTAACCAACTGCGTATATGACTGAAATAACTACCGAAATAGAGATCTCCTTGCACAAACAGCTCAGCGAAACGATCCAATTCAAGATCGGGATCGACTTGCAGCAGTGGATGTCGCACCCAGAAAAAGTACTGCGAAACCAGTGCAGCGCGCGGATCGCGGACAGCCACAATGAAGCGCGTTTGCGGATGAATGCGACGGCACGGCAAATCGTCAACGGCGCAGTGCAAGTACCAAAGCCGGGGGCAATCCGAGGTGGCTGCTTGAAACCGCTGCCAGTCGCCGGGGGTCTCCTGCGACAGCAGAACCTCCGGCCAGGGCATCGCTCCGTGACCGATATCACCATCCACCATCGGGTGTCTGCTGGGTAGGTCAACATTGGCTCGCACCAGTTCCACCAGAAATTTTTTCGCCAGGTGAGTACCAACTTTCTGATGGGTGGCTAGCAGTACGTCATTCGGCTGAGTGTCCCAAGTCTTGGTGAGGTGCTCGGTGGCTCGACAGTCGATGAATGGTGGATAGCAACGGCCATTCCAACGGTGATGCAAGAAGCCTTCGTCATGGGCCAGGAGTGCTGGTTCAAAGGTGCGGAAACTGTGGCCAGGGCGCAGCGCCTCAAGTCGATCGCGCAGAACTTCAATGGTGTGATCAAGCTTGAGCGATCGCTGCTGCAGGCCCCGACTTGCGTACATGACCTGCACCGATGGCTGGATTGCATTGGCCACAGCTTCAAGTTGGGTCTGGTCAGCAGCAGAAAAGGGCTGTCCATCGATGCGGTTCAAGACCTGCAGCGCTCCGATCACCTCCATTGCATCTCCGTTGATCGGCACGGTGATCGCGGTGGAAACCTCGTAGGAAAGAGCCTCACCCGCTTCTTGGTGTGCTCCCTCCACCGTCTCCAGACCTGAGCGGTTGATACAACTGCCGGTGCGGACGCATTCACCGACCATCGAACCGTCGAGATCAGCACAGATCTGACGTTGCACAACCTTCGTGCCGGCCTCTAGCCACAGCTCATCGGCATCGGGATCGAGCACAAACACACCGCACCGCTCTGCCCGCAACAGACCTGGCAACGTCACGACCAGCAGTTGAAGCAGATCGTTGTTCCGCAGAGCATCCCAGCGCCGTGCCAGTTCCTGACGACGGACCACCACACGCTGCATACGTTGATCAAGCGATTGCATGGAACGGGGGCGATTGCTCCTCATTGTCGTCAACCTGCTGATGGCTGTCGCTTCGCGAGGCAAAAATATGGGTCGGAGGGATCGCCGCGTCCGATGGCTCTGGACTTCCCTGTTCAGCGATCTCTAGATCATTAGTTCAGTCATGTCAGGCGATCTGGCTTCAACTGAGGGCATTTCGCTCGTCGAACAGCGTTGGCCCTGGTGACCACTGCCGCCACGGGCTAGTCCCTGAGTTGCCTCTGGGTTGTTGTGCGACCGGGCACGACGATGGGCATTGACCGACTGGCTGTCAGCTCAAAGCAACGCTGAGGTTCATCTGAACCCCAGCGTTGATTGTTTGGAATGATCCTTGGCGCTGACAAACTGAATGTGATCACTGGCAGGGTCGTAGAGGGTGTAACTGGCCCCAGATCCAATACCGATCACACTGCGTCTTGGTACCGGCTGTTCGTGCAACTGTTCACGAGCGTGATCTTTCACTTTTGATCGAATCTGCCCTCCTGTGAGCTGCAGTCGGAACTGACGTCCACTGCGCGCCGTGAACAGTCGGTTGACATCCAGTCGAGTGAGTCTGTCGAGAAGGATCAATGGTGAGGTCGTTTCATCGAGTTCATCGCCAACATCCGCTGAGCTGCCGTGGATTAGGCCGCAATCCAGTTCAATCAAGCCAAATTGCAGCGAAGCCAGCCAGTTGAGGTGTTCTGTACTCACGGCTTGCAACAACCGCTGAACCTCAGAGTCATCGGACTGACGACGTAATTCTTCGGCTTTGGCTTCTCCGCGGTAGCCATGCAGCGATAACAGCTGCTCTTCCTGCCAGCCGTAAATGCAATGGGGTTGGAGATCTCTGCGCTTGGGTTGGCGTAAGCGCTGCAACAGCGCATCACATTTGGGATGCGGACCGATCATGTCGCCCAGTACAAACAGATGCGCCGTTCCACGTTGTTTCTGCAGATCGGCTTGGATCTGCTCATAGAGATCGAGGTCTCCACGAAGACCACTGACGAGTGCCCAGCGTTCCATCAGCGCTCGCACACGTGGCTGGCGTCTTCCGCACGCTCGGCGTACTCGAAGCCGTGGCTCAGGCGCCAGGCGAAAATCTCGGGCAATCCGGCCTCAACGATGGCTCGGCAGGTTCTGGCGACGTCGTACTCCACTTCACGGACACTCACCTCACCGCTGTCGTCGTCATGGACCACGTACGTTGCTTTGGTCGAACCATGCCTGGGTTCGCCGACTGAGCCGGCATTGACGATGCGGCGCATTGGCAGAGTCATCTCCTTTTCGCCGTCGGAGTGATTGCCGTTCTTCTGCACCGACACACGGATGCTCCCTTCACTCAGCTCTCGTACGTAGGGCTGATGGGTGTGCCCGCAGAACAATGTCTCCGCTCCGGCTGTTTCAACACGTTCCAGTGCTGCAAAGGCATTCATGTCAGGAAGCAGATATTCGTGCTGACTGTTGGGGCTGCCGTGCACAAACAGCAACCGGTCTCTGCGCAGGGTCATGGGCAGGCTTGCCAGAAAAGTCTTGTTGTCCTCTGTGATGCGCTCAGCGGTCCAGTGGTGAGCGCGATGACCACGGCGCTCGGCTAGCTGTGAGGGATAACTGCATTCGCAGGCGTTGAGTCCGTCAATGATGTCTTCATCCCAGCAGCCCTGGCAGGTGGGAATGGAGCGTTCACGCACCAGTTCAATCACTTCATTGGGCTGGGGGCCGTAGCCCACCAGGTCGCCCAAGCAGGTGATGGTGTCGATGCCTTGCCGGTCGATGTCAGCCAGTACGGCTTCACAGGCTGCGAGGTTGGCGTGCAGGCAGGAGATCACTGCGTGGCTCATGGTCATCCGTTGGATTGATGGGCGAATTGTCTGTTTCTGAGGGGGGCCTGATGCAGTTCCAAGACGTCGTCTGCGAGCAGGCAGTCGACGATCGTTGACTCAATGCCGGCGGGGTTCAGTGCTCTGCCCTGCACCACCAGATGTGATGTGCGATTCGGTCTGCCTGCAGGTGGTTCCACCGCTTCCAGGGGAAGAAATTGAGAGCTCTGCTGGCTCACCATCCAGTTGCAGAGGAATGCTCGACCATCTGGGAGATTCATCAGCGCTTTGGCCCGGTACACATCGCCGTAGGCGCCATTGACGAGTTCAAACCAGAAGCTGCTGAGGCTGTTGGGATCCCAAACACATCCTTGAAGATTGTGATGCCAGGATTCAAGGCGTTTGAAGTCCAAGACGTCCTGTCTCGGGAGATCTGGATCCAGTCCGAAATGCAGTGCGCGATCCGGTTGCAGGTTGAACCGTTCCAGTTGCCGGAGGATGTGTGGATCGATGCAGTCGGATTCGCTGCTGGCAGGCGGTTGAAACTGCTGAACCTCAACCAGCACCAGTCGGGGCCCTGTTGGCAGCGGAGCATTCGCCGTCGTTGAAAGGTCCACCAGTTCAGGAATCTGGTCTTTCAACCAGCTGCTGTCGATGCCTGCGTTATGTCCTTGTTCGAGGCCTTCTTGTTCGGACCCGCTTAAGCGGAGATAGGCACAGGTGCCAGGGTGTTTCAGGAAGGTGTCGCGGATCCAGTTGGTTTTCCCGCAGCCGGGAGGACCCGTGATCAACCAGGTGTTCTGCATGGCCAGAGGGCGCCAGGCCCGGATGGATACAGGCCTGGGAATGGGAATCATTCTCACTATGCCTGATCAAATGACACCTGTCATCGCATCAAGCGTTGTGATAGGCCAGGGCTTCTGCGGCAAAGGCTCAGACTTCGTTCAGGCACAGCGCAGCGCAACGTTTAGCCGCTGTTTCGTGATTTGCTGAAGGGGCGCTTGATTCATGGCAGACATCCGTTCTGATCCAGGCTTCGAGGTGATCTTTGTTTTGGAAAAGATCACGGTGATGCTTCGGTGCCTGGCGCTGACGGTTGGAAACCAGGCATATAGATCTATGGGATGTATCAAAAAGAACGGTTCGGCGATGTCTAGACTCATGGCATTGGCGATTGATGTCTCTTAACGAATCGCAGATGTTTTTATTGCTTCCTTTTGCATTGTTTCCTCTTCTCATTGGCCATGGAGGTGGTGGAGGTGGTTCTGATTACTCCAAGCATGCCTATTCTGTTTGGGCAGAGGAGCATGCTGAACTCCGTTGTGATGCCTACAGGCGCGGCATGAATTGGGATGAAGCATTCGCTTATGCCACGGAATCTTCAGGTCAAGCTTGGAGGGCTTTATTTGTTCCCTATCCTGAAAAAATAAAAGCTTTTAATGCTGCAATAAAAAGAGATTGTAAGACTCTCCATGTTGAAACATGGAATCAAAAAGTCAAAAATTAAATTCCAAATTTCTTGCATCTTCTTATGTGGCTAAATGAATGATGCTGGCCTAATGTCCAGCAAGAGACCATGGAACAGTTGACATGAGTGATGCAAATGTCTGAGTGGATCTCGGCAGAGGATCAAAGCTGCTCCTGGTGGCTGTTGCCATTCATGAGTGTCTGATTGGACTGGTTTGAGGTGTTGTGGTCTGCGTTGTCTCTGGTTTGTGGTGCAACTGGGCATCACCAAGGGCAACTGCTTGAACCAGTCAGAGTGTTGGCAACAGCTTTTTCATAAGGCCTGCCAATCTGTAGGGGAGGTTGTTGTCTGTCTTCGGTGACTGCTGAGCTGCTTCAGTTGACGAAAACTGTGGGTAGTGTGCTGCTCGGCAAGGAGTACATGGCAAGACTGATCCATTGATCTGCCGTTGACATGAAGACGGTCAAAAAACAGTTGCAGACAGTTGTTTGAGCATTGCTGATGCGCTGTTAGTGCGGTGTTTGTGCGTATCGGCTGCGTATTTTTCTGCGTATCGTGATTCTACGTTTTAAGTAGCACATGGCCACTGAGCGGTGGGTTCAGACACTTCGCGATTCCGTAGCCGATGCGGGATTTGCTGATGGGTGGTCAGTTCTCAACCGCAACGGGAAGTCCGCCCTCGCTGCCTGCGCCATCTCGTGGGTGTCACTGTTGATCAGGACGTATTCCTTCAGGACAGCGAGCCGGTCGCCCTGGACCTGGAGGATGCAGCCGCAAAACGGAGTGCGGTTGAAGTCCACGCCAAACACCAGCCGCTCGTTCTGCCAATAGTCCGTAGGAGTGATGTTTTGCCGGTTGATGTCGGGGTATATCGCTCCAAGCAAAGACTCGATGGAAGCCTCGAACTCCTGCCGCTAGAGGATCGGATCCATGGTGGCTTTCGCTTCCTCCACGAATGCCTGATCGATCCAGCCGCCATCGGTGCTCTTGAAGCTCCAGCGCTGCCATCCGGGGGTGTTCTTCGCTCGGTCCCAAAGCTCGCTGGCGAAGTTGCCGCCACCAGCTGGAGTGGAGCAGAACACCACTCGGCCACGGGTTGTGCCGAGCATCGGAAGCAAAGCGCCTTCCCACATCTCCTGAAGGTCGGCGACGTAAGCAAACTCGACGCACAAGATCAGATTCGCTGCCTGGCCTCGCAGGCCATCGGCGTAATTCGCTCCAGCCAGGATCAGCTTCGATCCATTCCTGAAATGCAACGCCAGCTGGCTTTCGTAGATGCGTTCCAGCCAACTCGCCGGAACCATCGTTTTTAAGTCGGCCCAGGCGATGTCTTTGGCCTGCTTGCGGCTGGGAGCGAGGTAAAACACCTTCGCTCCAGGGTTTTTGAGGCATTCTTCGATGCCTGCGGTGAGCATCAGCCGGGTTTTGCCAAACCGCCGACCGCTGAACACCACTTTGATCTGAGCATCAGAGCGGTGGATCTCAGCGGCAGCTGGATTGAGTTCGATCTGGGCGATTGCCATATCCCATTCTGCCAAGCTAAATAAAACTGCTAGAAGTAAGGAAGCATTGATATTTGGAATGACCCGAAGACTCTTGAAATTATTATTGTCAACATCTTTTTTTATTGCAGCTTTTGGTGAATACAGCAAAGTTTTTGCAGCCGATGTGCAAATTGGAGGCAAGCCAACTGAAGAGTACGGCTATCTCGAAGTCGATACGCCTGAAAAATACGTATTTAGCTATGCAAGAGCGCCGGGAAGTAAAACAGCGTTTGGAGTCGGAATCACCACTCCCACTCAAAAAATGGCTGATAATGGTCTAGTCGTGCCAACGGCACTTTTTGTTGACTGTAAAAGTAAGCGTGCAAGCTTTAATTTAATGCAAGAACTCCCCGCTGAAAATGTAGAAAAATGGTCGATGGATACTATGATGTACCAAGCAACATTTTTCTGCCAACTTCATAAGAAGTTTTTAAAGCATTCATATTGGTAATCGCCATCAGATAGGAATCGCTTGCCGTTGGCTTTGTCGGCCCGCTCTTGCGCCGAGGGAATGATCAGATCGCTGGTGCGGGTGGCATCTCAAGGGCGTGAGGGCTGTGGCTTGGGAATGCTGTCCCAGGGATTGCGGCGGGTTTTGGGGGTGGGTTCGGTCATGAGGTTGAGGAGAGGGGCAAATCCATTCTGGCGAGAATTTTTTGCCAAATAACCCACAATCTCCCAAACGGGGGATGACTGCATTGATGTCAAGTAGCAGTAACTATGACGGATCAGTGCTACTTACTTAAATGCGGGAGAATCAGGGTAAAGCCTCTGCAATTCTCCGCAGATCAAATTTGTATAGTCAGTGACTAACTGTCTCGCATCTTTTGTACTAAGATCATATGAATCCCAATAATATCTTGACTTTTCAAAGTTCTCACAGTCAAGAAATCCAACCCCAGAGAAGGATCTGCCCCTCATAGAAGACCCGAGATTGTCATAGTCAAATCGAACAGCAAACACCTTTAAATGTGGAGACCAAATGAAAGTAGTTGATCCACTTGGGTAACCCGCTTCCTCAGCCTTCAGAGTTAACGTCCCAGCGTTCCACTCGGCGGCAGCCGGAGTAGTCACTAGAGAACCTGCAGCGGATAACAAGAGTCCTAGGGCAAAAGACTTGAATCGCATAACTACTAGGCAGCTCTCCGGGATCTATTCAAGAGTAGTTACACCGTGAATTGATCCACTAATCACCAGCTGGGATGACGCCGCATTTGCATCGCGGATTGACGGGATACGGCACCGGGAAGTCATCCATTCGCCTCTCCACACGGCCATCTAGTGGAGCGCAAACCGGGCAGGTGCCGGTTTTGGATAGCTCTGGGCGTGTGACCCATCGCTATGCTTGCGGGGTGCTCCACGCTCCAGCTCAGCCCATACGCACGTTGATGCGGTGTTAATCGGGAGCAGATGTGCTGTGCGTATTTTGGGGCGTATATGGTGTGTGATATTCCCGATTTGAGCAGGATCAGATTGGCTGAGATCCCGAATGGATACTGACCTTCTGACTCTGACAAAGGCTGTCGGACGGGTCTTACTCGGCAAGGAGCACCAGGTGCGACTGGCTTTCAGTTGTCTGCTGGCAGGGGGGGGGCATCTGTTGATCGAGGATCGTCCCGGAATGGGCAAGTCGACCCTGGCCGAAGCACTGGCCACCGTGTTTTCGCTGGCGTTCAAGCGGGTGAGCTTTACCAGCGATCTGCTGCCTGCAGACCTCACTGGGATCAACGTCTTCCATCAGGCGGACGCAACCTTTCATTTCCAGCCGGGTCCTTTGTTCACTCAAGTCTTAAGGAAGTTCCCTGAGAACACAGTTCTCACTCCCCGCGTTGTGCGTCAACGTGGATCAAGAAGCTCAGGTGTCTCTTTCCCAGTCACTGTTGCCGACTTTTAGTCAGTGATTCTTTTGGGATGAGTGGTTTCAGCAGGAGTTCTCGACTGATCGGGATCGGATGGACCTTGGCTGGGCGCAGAGGTTGGTTGTTATTCCAGCGTTGAGTCCGCCAATGGGATCAAGAATGTAATCCGCTTCAGAGAAAATCCAGGCGATTCGACCAAATTAAATAGATAAATTTTTCTTCTTTCTTTGCTGGCATTGTTGCCAGATGCCCCCCCCCTGTCTCTGGTTTCATCTCCAGGACTGTTTTGGCTGCTGTCAGAGTTTTCACTGGATGTTGTGCCATCCTTTTTTCAATGGCCGTTTCAGGTGGAAGCAAAAAAATTTTGCACAAATTTGCGAATTTATTGCACACTGTTTGAAGGCAGGCGTTTATGTCCCACTTTAAAAATTGAAGTGTAAATTTTGGTTGACACTTTGTAGTTGTTCATTAGGATTAAGTTTATCGATTTCTTATTTCATTTAAGTGAAGCGTAGATTTGGTTTTAATCTGCCACCGTTGCAGGGAAGCGAGCGACGCTATTTAGTTGTTTTGGGCATTGCGCTCGCCTTGGTGACAGGCGGCTATGCCTCCTATCAATTGTGGCTGTCATATAGTCCTGACTTCGGTCGAGCTTTGCAATGGCTCGGCGGTGCTCAGGATCTTGGAACATCCAAGCTGCAGCAGCCAGTCGTCCGAGAAGCCAGTTTTCCCAGGATTGCTGCACAGCAACGTGGCATGGCCGCAGCGGTTGACGAGGCCGTGAAGGGTCTCGAGCTGGAAACCTTGCCGGTTGCCGGGGAAGACCTGGATATTCAGTTTGCTGGTGTGAATCTGTCCAGCAACAGTTCCATGACTAATTATCTGCTATTGAATATTAAACAGCAATTGCTTAAGGCCAAGGCTGAGAGGGTTCGGATCATTTACCCAAAAACAACGTTCAAGCTTGCTGAAACTGCTACTGCGGATGGTGTGGCTGATGAACTGGATACGGTGTTGATGACCGTTCGCGATCAGGAGCTTAATCAGCCTCCTGCAAATAGAGCTAATGCAAAGCAGTTCCTGCTTCGTGTCAGGGAAGCAGGAGTGGATACCGAAGATCGCAGTATCTACTCAGAAGGCTTTTACACTCGGGTGGCAGTCGGAAGTTGTATTGGCATTTTTATTGCGGGCTCGATTCTTTTTGTCGCCATCAACCGTCGTTGGCCCGGGCATGGACGACGAACAGCGATCATTGCGACTCTTCTGGCTCTGGGTGCAGGCTGGAATTTGGTGATGTGGTTTTTCGTGACTCTGCGCCCCAATCTTCAGCGCTTCAATGTGATTACACGCGTGGATCTCTCAGCTTTCACTCTTCTTGCTGATGGGGTTCATGAACGCAGTGCTCAGGGAAAGCATGAGGTCTTATTGGGTGCCAATGGATTTGGTCAGCCAATGACGCTTGGTGAACCCAAGGTGATGGCACCGATTGAGGGTGGATACATGCCCTTGATCCCTCCGGGTCCCATTCCTTAAATTTCAATCTTCGGGATCATATTTTTGAATCCCCTCTGAGAAGAGTCGTGGTTCAGAATTTGAACTCAGTGGCAGCAGCTCCTCCCAATCCGTCGACAAGCACTGTCTGATTGATGTGGGTGTAAAAGATGATGACGCCGTTGTTTCGGCCAGCGTGAGGGTCATGCCTGGACCCATTAACAGCGCTCGGAACAACAACTTGCAATTGCCTGCCAATCTGTAGAGGAGGTTGTTGTCTTATTCGGTGACTGCTGAGCTGCTTCAGTTGACGAAAGCTGTGGGTGGCGTGCTGCTCGGCAAGGAGCACCAGGTGCGACTGGCTTTCAGTTGTCTGCTGGCAGGGGGGCATCTGTTGATCGAAGATCGTCCCGGAATGGGCAAGTCGACCCTGGCCGAAGCACTGGCAACCGTGTTTTCGCTGGCGTTCAAGCGGGTGAGTTTCACCAGCGATCTGCTGCCTGCAGACCTCACTGGGATCAACGTCTTCCATCAGGCGGACGCAACCTTTCATTTCCAGCCGGGTCCTTTGTTCACTCAGGTGTTGCTGGCGGATGAGATCAACCGCGCCAGCCCTCGCACCCAGAGCGCACTGCTGGAGGCGATGGCGGCCGGGCGCGTGAGCATCGATGGCAGCAGCCATGCACTGCCACAGCCCTTTTTTGTGATCGCCACACAGAACAGTCTGGATCAGGTGGGCACAAGTCCTTTGCCTGAGGCGCAGCTCGATCGTTTCCTGATGCGCGTGAGTCTTGGCTTTCCCGACCGCGATGCGGAGCGTCAGCTGCTTCGCGGTGCCGGGTGTCCGGTGGAGAGTCTTCAGGGGGTTGATGATCAGGTGCTGCTCCAGCTTCAGCAGCGCTGTGAGGCTCAACACTGCTCCGAGGAGCTGCTGGAGTACGTGCTCGATCTGGTCGAGGCGAGCCGGCGGGACCAGGAGGGGCTGTCTCCCAGGGCCAGTCAGGGGCTTGTTTCTGCAGCACGCGCATGGGCATTGATCGATGGTAGGGATCACGTGCTGGTCGACGACGTGCAGGCGGTGTTGCCTGCCGTGGTGGAGCATCGCCTTGATGCCGGCTGCCCAGTGAACGCAGCTACGCCCCTCAGCACCGATCTCCTGGAGCGGGTGAATGCGTTGCGATGAGATCAGGCTCGGGCTGAGATCCCTCTACATCGTTCCCAGTCGCTTCGGTCTTCTCTGGCTTGCCGCGTCGGCGCTTCTGCTGCTGGTGGCGATTCAGACCGGCAGCAACAGCAGCTTGCTTCTGGGCTTTCTGATGCTGGGCCTGATGCTGCTGGCGATGTTTCTCACCCACGACACCCTGCATGGTCTGACGCTGCGCTGCGGCCAGCCGGCAGCCGCGTTCGCCGTTGAAAACACCACTTATCCGCTGATTCTGGAAACCCGTTCGCCTCGGCCTCCGATGCGTCTGCGTTTCCGTGACGGCTCTGAGGCCGCAGACCTGCGGTTGTCGGCTGGAATCACCACGCTGGCGCTCCCCTGGACTCCGCAGTGCCGTGGCTGGCAGCGGCCACCCCAGCTGCAGATCGAGACCATCGCTCCTCTGGGCCTGTTCATCTGCTGGACGCGGTGGTCGCCTCCACAGGCTCAGTTGATCTGGCCGCGTCGTCGCTCAGGTCCGGTGGGCGAGCAGTCTGTGTCTCAGTCCCGCGATGGTCTGGATGAATGGCACGATCTGCGCGACGTGCGTGATCAGGAGAGACCAGCCGTTGTTGACTGGACCGGTGCCGCCAGGGGGCGGCCACTGCAGGCGAAGGTGTTCACCAATCCCAGCAGTCAGGAGTGGATGCTGGAGCCGGCGTCAGGGATTCCATTGGATCGTGCTGTGGAGCACCTGGCTCTGCGGGTGATGCAGTTGCATCAGCAGGGTGTGCGATACGGCCTGCGCCTGCGCGGTAAAACCCTGGCACCGGATCTGGGGCTTCGGCATCGCAATGCCTGTCTGGAGGCATTAGCAACAGCATGATCCGTGGAGTGCGCTCAGGAGTGCTGGCCTGGTGTGCCTTCCCGCCGCTGCTGCTGCAGTGCTTTGCGTTGAACTTTGCATCAGCTCTCACGTGGCCGACCTGGGCCTTGGTGATCTGCGCCATGTTCAAGTTGAGGGAGTGCCGCAGGCCTTTTGATCGGCGGTTTGTGGCGCTGCTGCAGTTGCTGGCTGCAGGGTTACTGGCGGCGCAGCTGCAAACCCTGATGGCGACGCTGTTGCAGCTGATCGCCGCTTGCAGCGCACTCGCAGGTCTGCTCAGTCAGGAGTTGCAGGGGATGTTGTCATTTCGTGGATTACTGCAACGCAGCCTTCAGCTGCTGGCGGCAGCTCTGCCACTGGCCCTGGTGCTGTTCCTGTTGGTTCCGCGCATTCCTCCGTTATGGACGACGCAGCTTGGCCCGACGCGTGGCGCGGTCACCGGGCTCTCCCCTGATCTTGATCCGCTCAGCATCGCGACACTGGCATCGGTGGAAGCCTCCGCTGCTCGCATGACGGTGCCCCAGGGAGGCGTTCTGCCTGTTGATGCCTACTGGCGTGTGCTGGTTCACGAGACCTTTGATGGCCGTCGTTGGCAGCACCGGGATTCCCCAGCGCCGCCGAAGTTTCTCAGAGACGTGCGCAGTACTGCGGCGATCAGCCAGTGGTGGGTTGTCGAACCCTCCGCAACCCGTGCGCTTCCCTGGGATGGACGCTCGGGCCCGCTGGCTGCAGATCAGTGGATTGCGCCGGAGGGGGAGCTGTTGATGGATGTCGCTTCTCGACAGCGCCGGGCCTATCGATTGCAGGCCAATGGCAGTGCGCAGGACTGGCGACGCCGCCCACCACTGGCGAGTGAGCGGCAGCTTCCAGCCGATGGATTGCCTCGGCTCAGGCAACTGGGGAGAGAGTTCAGCAGCCTGCCCACTGATCGTGAGCGCCTGGCGGCTGTGGAGCAATGGTTTCGCAGCCAGCCGTTTCGGTACAGCTTTCAACCTGGATCAACGCAGGATCTCGACGACTTTCTGTTTGATCGTCAGGTGGGGTTCTGCGGTCATTACGCCAGTGCCCTGGCGGCATTGTTGCGCTCGGCGGATGTCCCGGCCCGTGTCGTCAGCGGTTATCGAGGCGGCCAGCTCGTGAAGCCACTGGGCGGGGCCGACTACCTCGAACTGCGCCAGAGCGATGCCCATGCCTGGGTGGATGTGTGGTTGAACGACGAAGGCTGGCAACGTGTCGACCCGACGCTGTGGATCGCTACCACTGCTCAGAATGCTCTCCCTCAGCAACTCCCATCAGCTCTGCATTCAGAGACGAAGCTGGCCTGGTGGCAGTGGATCCAGCGCCAATGGTGGGGCCTGGATCTGGTCTGGACCCGTTGGTGGCTGGGTTTCGATCAGTCCAGTCAGCAGATCTGGTTGCAACGGTTGTTCGGCGATCAACAGCGATGGCTTGGTCTCACAGTGCTGCTGGCTTCGATGGCTGCTTCCGGTCTGGGGTGGGTGATGTTGCGTCACTCAGTCGCTGGACGCCAACCGCTTGATCGATCGCTGCGCCTGCTCGCGCGTTTCGGCGTGGTTCCCATGCCCGGCGAAAGTTTTGCAGCACTTTGCGAGCGTGCTTCACATCTTCATCCTGATCAAGCTGATCTGTGGATTGCTATGGCTGAACGGCAGCAGCTGATTGCCTACGCCCAGCTCAGTGATACCCGGCGCCGGGATCTGCTGCGCCAATGGCAAAGGATCCGTCGGCATCTTCGCTCATCCCTCTGAGGATCTGGCTGTCTCTTTCATGGATGGAATGGAGAATATTGTGCCTCGATACTGCAACTGCTCAGGCCTCTGGATGGGCAGAATCATGGGTAAGAAACCTCAACCGAGTGGTGTCAAACGGCATCCAACCTGCTGATTGTTCAAAATTTGAGCAAACAAATCTGGGTTCTATTCGGAAATCACCAATCTGCGGGAGCCTCGATGTCGCTCTACTGCCAAAGATGATCGATTTTTCAAAGATTGTGCGCCATTCATCCTTTGAGGTTGCCGATGCCGTTGTGAACTCGGAACAGGTTGTTGGGATCCACCCGCTGTTTGATCGTCTTCAACCGCGAAAGGTGAGGGCCCCACTGAGCCTGGCCCGCATCCTTGAGGAAGTAGTCGGTTTCGTTGCTGTAGGTCCCTGCCTTTGGGAAAGTCTGGCGAAGGATGGCCATGACCTTCTGCACCTTGCGGGCTTCTCGTTGCCCCTGCTGTCGATCTGGTTCATGGCCAGCCAGCCCCGGGTAGCGGTATTGCTGACTGGAAGCGCAGATCACCAGCGCTGCGGCGCCGTAGCAATCGGGGTGCAGGGCTGTCTGTAGATCTCGGGCTCTGGCTTCCGGCGCTTCTCCGGAAAGCCCCTTGTTGATCTGGAAGCTGAAGCTGCGGTGGCGTGATGCTTGAAAGAAGGTCTCCGCGACTCGTTCCGGTTGATCGCGCAGTGCCTGGGCGGGAATCCAGAGCGAGTCATAACTGTTCCAGAAGGCTCCCACCTCCTCCTGGTTGCCCTCCCACCAGAACCGCCCTTCTGGAGCTTCGGGCTCGGTGTCGCGGGTGATCATCCCGGGCTTCAGCCGCTCCCAGGTATCGGCATTCCATAGCTGATTGAACGGCAGGAATGTGTAGTCCGGCTGCACCGAATAGCGATCAGGGTTGGCTCGGAATGGCTCAAGCAGAGCATCCATGCTGCTGCGCACCTGCTGATCTGGCAGATCCAAAGCGGTGAGCAGGAAGCTCAGGCTGTTGTCGGGATTGAACCGGATCTGCTCGCCCCAGTGGGGATTGTCGAGGTGAGTTGGGTAGAAGCGCAGAACCGCCTCGATCAGCTTGCGGTAAGCGGCGTCATCGGTCGCTGTCATCCCACCGGTCACCAACGCCAGTCGTTCGGGCATGGGATGGCTCAGCAGCGTGATCGCGCTGAGCACGCCGAAGCTGCAGGCTCCGCCGCCCCGTAAGGCAAAGAACAGTTCCGGATCCTGGTAACTGTTCACCCGTCGGATCTGGCCGTCGGCGGTGATCACCTCAGCTTCCAGCAGTCCGGCACTGCCACTGCCGAAGCGCTTGGAGAAACTGCCGAAGCCACTGCCGAGGATGAAGCCCCCGCAAGCTCCAACACTGGTGCAGCCGCCTCCTTGCACATAGCGGCCTGCTGCGGTGGCAGCTTCATACACCTCCAGCCAGCGAACCCCTGCCTGCACTGTGATCGCCTGCTCTTTCGGCGTCCCGACGGGAGCTCCCTGGGGCACAAATGAATCGTGCAACTCGATGCCACGCATCGGTCGGGTCCACAGCATCAGCGAATCGGGGTCGCAGTTGCGCCCCAGGTAGTCGTGTCCAGCCCCTTTCACCACCAGGCGGAGCTGATGCTCCCTGGCAAAGCGCACCCCGGCGGCTAAATCATTCGCGGATTCCGCTGCAATCACCCGGGTACTGGCTGCCGCCTTCCAGGCCCCCAGCCAGCCGGTGGATTGCAGACCCATCGGTTGTTCCTGGATCCAGAAGGGATTTCGCAACTTCTTCAGAACCGATGCAGTGGGGTTGACCCAGGGCAGCTCCGCCCTCAGCAAGCTCCCTTGTAGTTGCTTTTCCAGGGCAGCCCACGACTGATGGCCGGGGGAGATGCCGGCGCGCGACCGACTGGGTAGCAAATGCCCGAACCCGGCACTGACGATGCTGCTTCCGAGAATCTGCAGCAGTGACCGTCGAGACCAACGCCCTGGAATCGTCATCGCGCCATCGCATCCGTTCCTCCCTTCAGTGTTGGCAGGCAGGTCGAGGTTGTCAGACACGAATCGTTGCGGTTGCTCCTAGCCGGCCTCTATGCAACCGCTGAAAAGCCCATCACTGGGCAGATTCATGAGTAGAAACCGAGCTCAGAGGCGTCAAACGACATCCAATCTGAGGACCAGTGCTGGCCCTGGTGGCCGTTCATTCCAACCTGGAGCTTCTAATTGAAGTGAGCTGGAGAGAGTAGTCCCCAAGTTGTCTTTGTTTTGTGGAATTGTTCAGGACTTTTCGGTACTAGCATAAGAGGTGATCGGTTATTGTTTTGATGAATTGATCCGACGAGAACAATCAGGGCGAAATGTTTAATATCTATATTTGTTGGCTAAGTTCCTTCGAAAAACATTTGCGTTCTTAGGCGATTTCTTTTATGCCAATGAGATCTGCTCCATATTCTTGATTCCAACGAGCAGCATGATTTGATCGCCAGAGGCGTCTGTGAACATCAAGCCATTATCAACATTTGTCCAGCTCCCCCCTTGAACCATTGAAAGATCGATCTTGTCTTCACCAACGGTGTAGTCCTGAATCAGCGCATACCCATCACCAGAAACACCACGAAAGGTATCAACACCTAGATCGCCCCGGACATCACCTTGGCTGACTGCCAGAACATCGTTATCCTTGCCTCCCCTGTAGGTGACACCAGCGACCACCCCAGTGATGAAGTCGTTGCCACGATTCCCGTTCACTGATGTGCCGAAGGCTGCACCAACAACTTGAATCGTGTCATTATCATTGCCACCAAGAACTCGACTTCTGCCCGCGGTAATGATGAAAGTGTCTTCGCCGATTGCACCATTGAAAAAATTGTCTGTGCCCCCTTTGACTGCAAAGAAGTCACGGCCTTTGCCTCCGAGGAATTGACTGTATTGCGAATCAAAGACGATAAAATAATCATCACCTCCATTGCCATTGGCAAAGTTATTCTTTCCTCCTGTGACCTCGAGATAGTCGTTGTCGTTTAAAAGTGCAAAGTTGAAATTGAATTGATTGATCAGTGAATCAACGTTTTCAGTCAAATACGTGCGTCTGTTGTTGAGCGAGTTTTCATTGGTCTGAGCTGTGCTGTTGTTGCTATTACTGCTGCTGCTGGAGCTATCGTTGTTGCTCTTGTCACGTTCTGGAGTGGGAGTGACTAACGCTTTGACAGCCGAAGTGGCGCTGGAGCTGACACTTTCAGCTGTTCCTTGTTGATCGGTGTAACTGGCGGTGACGCTGATCGCTGAACCGACGTCAGCTTGAACCAGCGTGTATGTCGTTGATGATGGATCAGGGATATTGATTGCTGTTCCAGATCGCATCCAGCCATAGGCAATCGTGCCGAGGCCATCAGCATCAGCGAGCGTGTTCGCTGCGGTTAAGGTCTGACCTTGTGTTGGCGTGCCGCTGATGGTGACTGAACCTGTTGGTGCGCGATTAGGGATATTGGAAACAGTGATGCCATTGCCAGTGAGGTCTTCGCTGTTGATGGAGGCGTCAGCACCGGGTGCCCAGTCGTCAGCTGCGGCGATGTTGTAGGTGTTGCCCTGGCTGGAGGCGGTGCCGTTTTTATTGAGAAGGGAGTCGAGATTCGTCTGGTCGGTGTTGTTGAGAGTGATGCTGGCGGCCGTCGCCGATGTCAGTTCAACGTCACCAGTGGTGAGGTTGTAGGTGCTGCCGGAGCCACCGGTGATGGTGAGCTTGGAGACGTCGATGTCGTTGTTGGCGCCGGGATAGGCGGGCAGGTTGCTGCCGCTGAGAGAGAGTGCACCGTTGGAGGCGTTGTAGGTGGCGGAGCTGAGTGTTGGTGGATCAGACCCTGGCCAACCGCCGTAGGCAATCCATTGATCGCCGCCGTGCGGTCTATTTCCGTAATCACCCGCATTACCAACCAGGGTCAATGCAGCAGATGCTGAATTAACTGTATAGAGATTACCTGGATTGCTATATTTAGTGGCATATATCGTATCTTCTGAGTTAGTCCACAGCCCCATTATATTTGTGCCTGAGCCAAAAGATCCTACAGATGTTGCTGCTCCAGTGCTTGCATTGACTGTGAAAAGTCGGCTTGTGTTGTCTGGATGAGTCCCCTGTGCATAAAGTGTGAAGTTGGAATCGAAAACGATGTCCATGGAAAATGCGATCTTTGCGTCCGCCGGAGCGGCACCATTGATTACAGTTTCTGCAACAAAGTTGGCAAGGCCAGTTGACAGGTCAACTGTAAAAATATTGCCTAACAAATCAAGGATGTACATGGATCCATCGGGTCCAATGTCCATGGCGTGAGTGTTTATAGCGTCGTAGTCATAAACACCAAGGCCGGTGCCTACTTTGGTGAGCGTAACGTTCCCGCCCACCGCAGGTAGATTTGCTTTCCAGATTTGGGTATCGGTGCCGCTAAAGGTTTCATTGCTGCCTCCATTTTGTTGTGTTAAATAAATCTCTCCATCCTTGCCAAAAGCTAACCCATAAACTTTCGAAAGGGGGGTTCCTCTGCTGTCGACAAATGTACCTAGATCGACAAAGTTGTCATTTTCGTCGATCGTTGCAAGGCTCGTGCCATCATTGTGGGTTATGTATGCTTTGGTGTAATCAATCGCCGACATGGCCACGAAAGAAGAATATGCAACTTAAGAGAGTTGCTCCTTCTGGACTGTGCCTGCGCGCACAGATTTTATTATTTTCTTCCATTGTTGCAAGTTTAGGCCTGTGAAATAACGGCCACTGAGAGAGGGATTGTTTTTGCTGTAGCTAGGTCTTCCACTGCTGCTGTTCTTCATGCATGGTTTTGTGCTCTTCCGAACAAGTGCTGGCCGTTTTCTTGAGATCTAGTCTGAGGAAGAAGGCTTTCTGATTTCCTCTGCAGTTGGAGGCGCCGTTGTTCCAGCTGGCCCAAGCCTTGGCTGTTGGAATTCCCCCGCCTCGGCAAAGTGCCAACAAAATCTCTGTCCTCGGGGGGCGGTCGCCATTGTCAGGAGGTGTTGCCCGGCCTCCAGGAAGGCCGTAGGAGCAAGGGCTTCAGCTAGAAGATCTCGGATCTTGGGGCATTCGCCCTCGGCGACGAGTAGGCAGTTGGCGTTGATGTGGCCGGATCCAGTGAGGGTAAGCTGCATGACGTTGTAATGGGCGGTGTAGGTCACCGAGGCCTGAATCAGACCGGTGCCTTCTGAGGAGGATTCAGTGACAACGTCTGAGGTGGAATCAACGACGTAAGTGTCATCACCATCGCCACCGGCCATGGTTTCGTCGCCGGTGCTGTCCTCAGAATTTGCACTGGATTGCCGTGGATCTCAATCTGCATGACCATTACGGTCAGGGCTTCGCAGGAGATTGTTGCCAGCTCCCCAGCAGTCAGCGTTATAGGGATTAGATTGAAATGTTCTGAAAGCGTTCGAGAATGGCCTTATCTCTTGATCTGAAAACCATAAAACGGTCTTTCTATGCATCAGTTGGAGAAATCGTGTTTGGTATGAAGATGGAACAGTCACCATTTTTGGACTTGTCGCTGGGGTTGCAATTACAGCTAACAGCAGCACACAAGTTCTTTTAGCAGGAGCTACAGGCGCTATTTCCTCAGCCATATCGATGATGTGCGGCGTATTTTTAGATCTTCAATCCGATCACGATCAAGAGAGAATCAAGAAAAAGAAACGCTTTGTAAGCATTCAGAATGAGCCAGGGAAAGCAGCCGATCTTTTTCTTCTGAAGCTATCGGATGCCGGGATAAGCCAACAAACCATTCGCACCATTCAATCCGAGATCGTTGGTGACACAAGCAAACTGATCGCTTTGGACTCAGTGCTTGATTCCCAAGGCTCAGATACACCGGATAGTCCCTTCTCCCACGCATGCTGGATGTTCATCTCAAATGCACTATCTGCATTGACTCCAGTCATTGCTTTTGCCTTTTGGCCGCTAGTCACAGCGCGCTGGATATCACTTCTGATGACGTTTGCACTCCTGTTTTTGCTTGGATTTGGTCGGGCAAAAATTGGACAACGCGCCATCTATCCCACAGTGATTCAAACTGTTGGTATTGCTACCTTCGCAGCAGCAGGCGGAGTCATGATTGGACAGCTCATCAGTCGCGGCTTTTCATGAAAATTGCTAACAGGACTCTTCTAATAGCTTCAGCACCTAAAATCACAGAAGTGCACGCCCTGCCTGTGCGCTTCACTCTCTGAGAATGCAGAGATACCAAGTGGTCTCAAATCACGCAGATTCTCAATAAGTAAATCGTGTGGGCTGCACATCTCACCCTTTGTATGCCCTTTTAAAACTCTCTGCGTTTGCCATCAGTTCAGTTCCGAAATGGGCTCATTGCGTGCTCCCAAAACTATTTTGCTTGATTGAACAAGGTGTAGAAGCGAGAGAAGCGCACATGCGAGCGACGCTTTGGACAGCCGTAAATTCTCCCGATGTTGATGTTGCGGAAATGGTTGATCTCAATGACTCTAATGAAAAAGCTGTTAGAAGTTCTGTCCTTTTGCCTTGAGCTAGGCGAGCATTTTTGCTCAAAAAAATTTTATTTAGGGATCGATTTCACTGGCTTGTTTAGTATGTAAAAACCTCGATTTAAATGCATCATTCCACCAGATTCGTTTGTGCAGGTAAGCCCGATTTTCTCTGACTTGCAAGTGATAGGTCCGAACTTGATGCTGGCTCCATAATTGAGAACATCGCCTCCAGTAATCGAGTCAGAGCTTCTGATTGCTTGCGCTAGCCCTTGTTCCGGAAGCATGAATCGAGTGCCAATCGAGCCCCACTGCTGGTCAGTGCCCCAATTCTTCCAGGCATGATCATGAACGTCGCATAGCAATCTTTTTTTGTAATAAACGCACGAAATATTGTTTTCCTTCTCTCCGTCGAATGTAGTCGTTAGCGATGGCATGGCAAAGCTAGGAAAACGAGTTCCTTCTGCATTGGCGTGAGTATTCACCGCTGCTTCAACTCCAATCAAAAAAAGAAATAGAATGCATGTATTCTTTATCGTATTGGTGCAAGGGATGGTTTTAGTCAACTTCTGGAAACAATCTGATTGATTCAATCAATACGGCATCCTCCGAACTTGTCAATGCTCTCCCCATGGTTGTCCGGTATCCAAAAGTCTCGTGGCTATATCCCATGGTTCCCACTGCATTTGTGCTGCTGCTGGACTGGAGATCTCGACAACCAGCCAATGCCCGCCGGCTTGCGCCGGCCTTATTCAATTGTGCCCAGTGGTGCCTAGCCGCTGAGGTGACCATGTTTGTTTTTGCCGCTGACAGGCTGCTCCTGCCGCTAATTCCTTTGCAGTCTGGGATGGCAGGTGTTATTGCTCCTTCTAAGTTCTTGTAGGCCGCCGTCACCGCTGTTGAGGTGGGGGGGAGATGCCATGCACTCAGCAATCTCATTGGCAGTTGTTTGCTGCCAGTCGTGACTGGTTCTGGTGTCGTGATGACGTGGATCCTGAAGCTGATGGTGCGTTCAGTCAGCACAATCGCGACAAGGCCAATCAAAGTCGCTTTTGCATTGATCTCTTGCGGCCTCGTTAGCGGCCTTGAACCTTGTCTGGATCTTGATCAAGCATTGATCAATCAAGACAGTTGATTGCTTTCGATTGTGATCGGGCGATGAGTGTTTCAAGCCAGCCTTGAAGGTTTTGAATCACTTCCGGCTGCAACTGGTAGTAGACCCAGCGTCCACACTGCCGATCACTCAGCAGGCCGCATTGCTTGAGCACCTTGAGATGAAACGACAGTCTCGATTGGGCCATGCCTAGATCGCTCGTGAGATCGCAGACGCAACGCTCCCCGGAGGCCAGAGCCTCAATGATTTGCAACCGGTTGGGATCCGCAAGAGCTTTGAGCTGGCTCTGAATCAAGGCGGGGTCAGCGGTCGTTTGAGCTGGGGTCATCGAGCAATGGTCTGGATCAAACGCCCATGAGAAGCGTCAAGTAACGCTATCGACAGCCGCCAAGCTTTTGCTTGCATCAATCAGGGTTGATGCATCAAGATTGGTTGATCTGATCAACGTTGCTGGGCTGTCTCCCCATGCGCATTGGAATCAATGGTTTCGGCAGGATCGGCAGGCTCGTGTTTCGAGCGCTCTGGAACCGTCCGGGTATTGAGCTTGTGCATATCAATGATCCTGCCGGTGATGCCGCGGCAGGAGCCCATCTGCTGGAGTTTGATTCGGTGCATGGTCGCTGGAACCAGGCGGTTGATCACGACAGCGACGGCGAGGGGTTCAGCATCGATGGGCACTCGCTCAGTTGGTCGCAACACCGCCATCCAGCCGACGTTCCTTGGCAGGCCTTTGGGGTCGAGATGGTGCTGGAAGCCAGTGGCCGCTTCAAATCTCCAGAAACGCTCTGTGGCTACTTCGATCAGTGCGGCCTGAAGCGTGTTGTGGTGGCTTGCCCCGTGAATGGAGTCGTGGCAGGCCATGAGGTTCTCAACATCGTGTACGGCATCAACCACCACCTGTATGACCCAGCTCGCCACAGGCTGGTGACCGCTGCCTCGTGCACCACCAATTGCCTGGCTCCTGTGGTGCAGGTGCTTCATCAGGCCTTCGGCATTGAGCACGGCATGATCACCACCATTCACGACATCACCAACACTCAGGTGACCGTGGATGCCTTCAAAAGCGATCTGCGGCGGGCCCGCTCTGGTCTCAACTCGTTGATCCCAACCACCACAGGATCGGCCAAGGCGATCGCGATGATCTTTCCTGAGTTGCAGGGCAAGCTCAACGGTCATGCCGTGCGGGTGCCGTTGCTGAATGGTTCCCTCACGGATGCTGTTTTTGAACTGAAGCGCTCGGTGACTGTTGAGCAAGTGAATGCCGCCTTCGCTGATGCCGCAGCGGGTTCACTCCAGGGAATCCTTGGCTACGAAACCAGGCCACTGGTGTCGTGTGATTACACCAACGACAGCCGCAGTGCGGTGATTGACGGACCATCAACGATGGTCGTGGATGGCACTCAACTCAAGGTCTACGCCTGGTACGACAACGAGTGGGGTTACAGCAGTCGGATGGCGGATCTGGTCTGCCATCTGGTGAATCTGGAAAGGTCCTGATTGTTGCGATGAACCTCTCAGCTCTCCAGCAGTACGCCTTGGTGACGGCCAACTACTGGGCCTTCACGCTCACCGATGGAGCCCTGCGCATGCTCGTGGTGTTTCACTTCCACGCGCTGGGGTACAGCACGCTTGAGATCGCGTTTCTGTTTCTGTTCTACGAATTCTTCGGTGTCATCACCAACCTCTGTGGTGGTTGGATCGGAGCCCGCTACGGGCTACGGCTCACGCTCTTGGTTGGCACCCTTTTGCAGATTGCCGCCCTGTTGCTGTTGATCCCGGTGTCGGCAACCTGGCCGAAGCTGTTCAGTGTGGCCTATGTGATGGCGGCCCAGGCGATCAGTGGTATCGCCAAGGATCTCAACAAGATGAGTGCCAAGAGTGCCATCAAAACTGTGGTCACCACCAGTCGTGCTGACGTTGATCAAGCAGACAAACGGCTGTTTCGCTGGGTCGCCGTTTTGACCGGATCCAAGAATGCCCTGAAAGGTGTGGGCTTTTTCCTTGGGGGAGTGTTGCTGACGGTGTTGGGCTTCAGTGCGGCTGTGGCCTGGATGGCGATCGGATTAGCTCTGGCTTTGCTTCTCACCTCGGTGTTGCCAGCCGACATCGGGAAAATGTCGACCAAGCCGAAATTCTCTGCGTTGTTCTCCAACTCGCAGGGGATCAACATGCTTTCACTGGCTCGCTTCTTTCTGTTCGGAGCCCGAGACGTCTGGTTTGTGGTGGCCCTGCCGGTGTTTCTCGAGGGAGCCTTGGGATGGTCGTTTGGAGAGATCGGCGGCTTCCTTGGCCTCTGGGTGATTGGCTATGGCATCGTTCAGGCCAGTGCTCCTGCTCTACGAAAACTCTGGACTCAGACCAGCAGCCCGGACGTGACGGCTGTTTCGTTTTGGTCTGCTGTTCTCACGGCAATTCCCGCATTGATTGCCGTGGCTCTGTGGAGAGATGTCGATGTCACGATCGCCATCACGGCTGGTCTTGCCGCCTTTGGCGTGGTGTTTGCGATGAATTCCTCGATTCATTCCTACATGGTGTTGGCATTCACTGAACAGGAGGACGTCAGCCTCAATGTCGGCTTTTATTACATGGCCAATGCTGCAGGCCGCCTCGTTGGAACGATTCTCTCTGGAGCTGTTTTCATGCTTGGTCGTACGGATATGGCTGGTATGCAGCTCTGCTTGTGGGTGTCGTCTTGTCTCGTGCTTCTGTCTTGGCTGAGTAGCTTGGGGATTCCCTCTCTTAAATCGTCTCTGGCTGGTCAGTAGAGCAACTTGCGCCGAGTTTTGGCCGGTGGTTTCACAAACAGCGATCTCGAGATCATTTTTGCAGTCATGAAGGGCGATTTCAGGGCAACTGAGGGCATCTCGGCGGAGGACCAGAGCTGGTCCTGGTGGCCAGGCCACTGCTGCCAATCTGGATTCTCTAATGGCAGTGGGTTTAGTGGAGAGATCCCTGGGTAGGCTCTGGTTTGTTGTTCAACTGGACGTAATTGTGGGCAATAACGCCAACAGTTAGAGCTCAAGGTCATTTGTGTCCAGGCCGGTTCCCGGCCTGCCTCAAGGCAGCTACTGACTTGTAATCTTCTTGGGCAGGATCGTGGGCGTGCGCCTGAATGGCATGGTTGTAAGCATTGTCCAATCTGAGGATCTGCAGTGCCCTTGCTACCAATTTGGACTTTCTACTTGAAGCTAGTTGGATGGAGTCATTTCTGACGTGTCTCTGATATGTGCAATCGGTATAGAGCTTTTACAGCCAAAGTTAATTTCACATTGTGATGCTTTTGGCTGTAGATGAGATCTTTGAGTCAGCAATCATTGTTGAATGCTTGTTTAATTGCTTAATAAAGGCAATCCGGCAGGTGGAGATTGTAAAAGTTTGACAATCTCAGGCTTGACTTGGTTGCGGAAAGATTGCCATTGAGGAGATGCAATGATGTCAGCCGTAATCGCTTTGGCGAACCGTTCACCGGCAAGAACGTCACTTGGATAATGCATTCCGCAATAGACACGGGCATAGCCACCCTGACGGCCAACTTGCATCAGGCGCTCACGCCGTTCAGGCATTAAATCAGCAAGTAGTAGTGCTGTAGATGCATACCAGGCGGAATGTCCACTCGGGAAAGAAAAGCTTGACTGTAATGGCAAGCAGGGCTTGATGTCGCGATGAGATATAAACGGCCTTGGTCGCTGGTGCCCCTTCTTCAGCTCTTTTTTTACAGTATCAATAATCTTCAGGAATGACATCAAGCCTTTGCTCAGTTTTGGAGCGGATTTCGCCATGTTTCCACCTACGGCTGCGTCAAACGTGCCAACATAACGGTTCAGAAACTTCCAGGAGTGAATAACAGCTTCTGGATAACGGGTGCGTTGGTTCCACCGTAAAATCACCAAGTCATCACGCTCAACTTTTCCACCTGGTTGAGGGACAGGCCCAAGAATGGATCGATATCGATCGGCCGATAACTCCAAGCCAGCAGATGGATTTGCCGCAACAGGAGCTGACCAGAGAGCCAAGCCCACAGGAATCGCAAGAGCTGAGGCTAAACGCATAACAATCACTGAATCACTATGATTCTGGTTAAAGAACTTATAAAAGACCACCAGTCATAAAGAAGTGCTAAGAAGATTGGAAATTTATAGAGTCATTGTTTGTTGTCTAGTCAAAACAAAACTCTAGTGAGAAACACAACATCCGCTGCCACTGGGTCCTCAACTCGCGGAGTGATCAAGCCGCCCTGGCCGCTGCTGCCACTAAGGAGCAAATGCCTGCAATGGTTTTAAGGAGATGATCTCTGAGCTGTCCCCAGTTTTTTGTGCACCTGTTCGTGATTGTGGGCAACCGCTGGATTCAGCAACTGCATCCAGTTTTCGAATGGCGTGATTGTGCTGCTCGATCAGTCGTTACTGAAGAAGCTGGTATCCCAACATCGCTTTTCGCTATTGCCGCTCGACCTTCACTTTCATGATTGCACCGGGTGCTGGCACGTACGCACGAAGGACTCCATAGAAGTCTTTGCCAGTGGGAATTCCGTTTTTCCCACTTCCATTCGGACTGAGTGTGATGGTTGTTGTTCCGTCTTGGTTCGGCTCTGAGGAGAATGTGGTCCGGTCGTAGATCTTCAGATCGTTCGGGATCAGCAGTTTGTTATCGGTTCCGTAGAGGGTCACTGAGAAGTAGCCGCCTGGGTTGTAGAGCCCTGCAGGCACAGTCACGACATACGTCGCATCACCGCGCAAAGGTGCACCGGTGTCGTCGACCAAGATGGTGCCGTAACGGACCGTGTCTGAAGGCGTTCCTAGCTGGCCCAACTTCACCCCGGCTGCGAGGTCGAGGAAGCTGACGTCTCCGCTGACCCGACCGAAGGCGTCATCGGGGTTGATATAGGTAATCACCGTGTCGATCACGGCCTGGGCGTTCTTTTCCGTCTCTGGGCTGAATTGCTTGACTTCACGCTTCATGTCTCCCTTGCCGCCCTCCATCTGGAATTGGCTACGGGAGGCGATGACTTCGTCCAGGTTTTCGACAACGACCATTCTGGTCAGCACCAGACCTTGATCCGTTTCAAGTTCAACCACCTCAAAGTCGCCCTCCGGCATCGCTTGGCTGGGTCGTTTAAGCAGGATCGGCTTGGTTGGGTTGGTGATGACAGCCGGCACATTGTGCTTCATATCGAAGACCGACACCGACAGGAATTTGTCGTAAGTCGGCGTTGTCAGGATCGCCGGGCCGTCTGAGATCGAAAACCAGTTGTAGCCGTAGTCGACAGTGGCTTGTGGTGTGACCACGGTGGTGTCGCTGGGATCCACCAAACCGGTGAACTTGAAGGTGCCCTTCTCGTTCTTCTCCAGCCAGGTGTTCATCATCTTGACCTGTTCCTGATTTGGATACTCCCTCAAGTAGGACTCGACAGTTTCCTGTGCTGCTGCCATTGGACTCAAGGTCAGCAGAGGTAGGAGGCAGAGGAAACGACGAAGGCGGTGAGACATCTCAGAAATTCTGAAGGGGAACGTGGTCTTGATCCCTTTAAGGGTGATTTTTGCAGCTATCCGACTGATGTCACTGACTTTGTTCTCGACATCTCAATTTTCTTTTGGCTTTGATCACCTGTGGCTTGAGGTGTCGTTGGTGGCCTTGTAAAGCCTTTGAGGGCATCTCTGCAGAAGACCAAACCTTGACCGCGTTTCGCTGCCCGGTTCGCCTCTAGGCAGAATCGTGGGTACGGAACCTGAATTGCGTGGCTGCGAGCAGCATTCAATCTGAGGATCAGCGCTGGGGTTGGTGGCCGCTGCTGCCGTTGTATCCGTATGGCCGCCGTGCCACGCACTTTGAAGAGCTGATTCCCGGACAGATCTGGAGCCTCGAGCAGCTTCAGGGTGTGTATTACGTGGCGGTGCCGATCCGGCTCACGGTGGTGAAGGTTCCCGGCGGTTTGATGCTGGTGAATCCGCTGCCGCCCACCGGCGAGCTTCGTGCGTTGATTCGCACCCTTGAAGCTCAGCACGGTCCGGTGTGCAGCATCGTGTTGCCCACCGCCTCAGGCCTGGAGCACAAGTTGCCGCTGGCTCCTCTGGCCAGAGCATTTCCTGATGCTGATCTCTGGGTCTGTCCTGGTCAGTGGAGTTTCCCGGTCAATCTGCCGCTGTCGTGGCTGGGCGTTCCCGCTGGCAGAACCAGGGTGTTGCTCGACGATGGTGTGCCCCATCCCGAAGTGTGTGAGTGGATTTCATTGGGCCCGCTGGATCTGGGTGTTGGTTGTTTTCAGGAGGTGAGCTGTCTGCACCGCCCCTCAGGCGCACTTCTGGTGACCGACGCCCTGGTTGGTATTTCCTCGGAACCACCGGAGGTGTTTGAGCAGGACCCCGCACCGCTGTTGTTCCATGCGCGTGATCGTGGTGATCAACCCTTTGAGGACACTCCCGACAATCGCCGTCGCGGCTGGGCGCGACTTGTGCTGTTTGCTTCCTACCTGCGCCCGGAACCCCTTGATGTGCCTGGTGTCCTGCAGGTGATCCGGCAGGCCTTTCGGCCCGGCTTGCGCAGTGCGCGAACCCATTTCGGCCTGTATCCCTTCGCCTGGCAGCCCGGTTGGCTGGATTCGGCTAAGGCTCTGATGGGAGACGATCAACCGAGATTGCAGGTGGCACCGGTGCTGGAGCGCCTGGTGCTGCCCCGACAACGACAGGCGTTGATTGCCTGGCTGGCGGCTCTCGAACAGCAGCGTGATCTGCACTGGTTGGTGCCTGCTCACTACTCGGCGCCGCTCGCCTTCTCAACCCTTCAAGTTGTTCAGTTGCGCGAGCAACTCATGATGCGCGAGTGGGCCCCCAGTGACGGCAACTGGGAATTCCTGGGAAGTATTGATCAAACCCTGCTCGATCTCGGAGTCGTTCCCGACTCAGCGAAGCCATCGCAGTGAACAAACGATGCAATCGCTGATCACTGCAGAGTCGAATTGGATCTGAATTCAGATATTCGAGTCAGAGTCGATGGCCATCTCATCGTCGCCGAACAGGCTTTCCTCGAGTTCCTTTCGTTGTTCCATCTGACGCAGGAAATACCCCGTCATCATCGCCGAGGCGAGCATGTTGGCCAGATTGTCGCGATTGGAGGTCACCTTCACCTCGAACTGTTCACCGGGAAGCATTCCCAGCAGACCTTGAACGTTGTGGCGAATGATGTCTTGAATGTCAGGGCTGGCCGATTTGGCGACCCGTTGCAGCACGTCAGGTGACTGATCCTGCAGGTACTGAATCAAGCCATTGACGGGCTGACCCTCCTGGTTGTCGGTGGTCAGAAACTCAGGGTTGAACATCCCTCGCTCTCCGTCATGCGTTGACCCTATCGCAGCTGTGCTCTACGTCACTAAGGCGTCCGGTCGGGAGAACCGAATCGGACCGAACCGGCTGAGTGGCCAATAGCGCAGGATTGCCGTTCCGATCACATCCGCTTCCGGAAGGGGGCCCCAGAGGTGAGAGTCAAGGCTGGCATTGCGGTTGTCGCCCATCACCCAGAGCTCGTCTTGGGGCACTGTGATCGGAGCCATCACGTAGTCGATCCGCTCGTTTAACCAGGGTTCCTGGACAACTTCTCCATTGCGCCTGAGCTGGCCATCACGCACCTCAAGCTGATCTCCAGGCCTGCCCACCACCCGCTTGATCAGCGCAGCATCCGGGTCATAACCGGCCTGGATCAGGGGCTCAGGAACCCGGAACACCACAATGCTGTTCAGGGGCAGCGCTTGATGGCGCGCCCGGTCAAAGCGTGGACGCAGTTTCTCCACCAGGATCCGGTCCTGCAGTTGCAGGGTGGGCAGCATCGATCCGGATGGAATCCAGCGGGGTTCGACCACCTGCCAGCGCAACAGCAGAGCCAGAACCACCCAGAGCAGCAAGGAGCGCCAGCTTCCCTGACGTTTGGTGGAATCGGCGGACGGGTCGCTCATCAGCAGCGTCAGCAATGAGGGTTGGCCTTGTCCGAGGATCGCATCAGCCTCCGCACCAGGTCTGAGTCACGCCTCCGACAATCTTGCTGCAGCGATCGGTCTGCTGCTGAGCCTGCAGCGGCAAGGCCTGCAACGCTTGGTGCTCTGCCCTGGCAGTCGTTCCGCCCCGTTGGCTCTGGCGGCGGGTGGTTTGGCTGAGCAGGGACTGCTGACGCTGACCACGGCCATTGATGAGCGATCCGCTGCTTTCCATGCCCTCGGCATGGCGGCAGCATCCGGGCGTGCTGCGGCGGTGATCACCACCTCAGGTACTGCGGTGGCCAATCTGCTGCCGGCTGCAGTGGAGGCCGACCGTTCAGCGCTGCCTCTGTTGTTGCTCACAGCCGATCGGCCGCAACGCCTCAAGAACTGCGGTGCCAATCAAACGGTTAATCAGGAGGACTTTCTGGCACCCGTCTGTCGGTTGTTCTCGACTGGCCCCCTGGAGGGTCTGCACTGTTTGTCGGAGGCTCAGTTGGACTCGCTGGCGAGCGAGGCCTGGCAGCAGACGCTCGTTCAACCCGGCCCGGTGCATCTCAATCTCCCCTTCGAGGAGCCCTTGCATCCCAGTTTCGAGGAACAGCAACGGTGCTGGTCGGGCTGGGATTTCGCGGTGACTCAGCAGGGGCAGCTTCGGGGGCCACAGGCCTCTGCGGCCATCACACCCACCGATCGCCTCGACTGGTCTCGCCCCGGTGTGGTGGTGGCCGGGCCCTGGCGAGGTCTGGAAGCCGACAGGCCCGCCTATCAACAGGCACTCAGGGCTCTCGTCGAATCCACCGGCTGGCCGGTGCTGGCCGATCAACTGGCCGCGATTCCGGCTGATCTGCCCCATTTGATCCGCCACTGGGAGTTGCTGTTGCCGCAGGGTCTGCCAGCTGCTGCGGCAGGCCTTCAGGTGCTGCGGCTGGGGCCCCTCCCTGCCAGCCGTCGTCTGGAGAGCTGGTTAGGCAGTCTTGGTTCGGGCCAGCTGTTGATCAGCGAAGGCGAACCCCGCTGTTTGGATCCGCTGGGGGTATCTCGGCAGTGCAGTACTGGCCTGGTGGCCTGGTGGAACACCGTCAGCGCCGATGCCCGCTTCGCTCCCTCCCACTGCAGGGAGCTGCTCACGGCCTGGACTGAGGCCGATGCCCAGGTGCAAAAGGTTCTCGATCAACACCTGCCAACTGCAGGCGGAGTCAGCGAGCCCGCACTGATGAAGGCCCTGCCTGAACTGTTGCCGCAGCAGCTGCCGCTGATGCTCGCGGCCAGCAGTCCTGTGCGCGACTGGCAGACCTTCGCGGCTGCCGATCTCGGCTCACGTCGTTGCTTCAGCTTCCGCGGCGCCTCCGGTATCGATGGCACCCTGTCGCTGGCCCTTGGTCTGGCTCGTGTTCAGGGTCCAACCGTCTTGATCTGCGGTGATCTTGCGCTTCTGCACGACAGCAACGGCTGGCTGCTGGCCAGTGAGGCCTCACCCCCTCTGCTGGTGCTGTTGATTGACAACGCCGGTGGCGGGATCTTTGCGCAGCTGCCGATTGCTTCCGTTGCTTCCAGCTCGTTTGAACAGCTGTTCGCCATGCCTCAGCGTCTCGATCCCCTGGCCCTGGCAGCGGCCCATGCGGTGCCTGCCCGTCAGCTGAGTCGGCTCGAGGACCTGCAGCCCGCTCTGGAGTGGGGGCTCTCGCAGCAGCGCACGGCTCTGGTGCGCGTCTGCACCGATCGATCCGCCGATGCCGAACTGCGGCGGCAGCTGTGTGAGATCACGGCAGCATCACTCCAGCACTCCCGGGGCGGTACAACGGAAGCCTGATCGTCGTCGCTGCCATGGCTGAGTCGTTGTCCCGCGCGGTCTTGCCCGGTGATTCAGGAGTGGTGTGGCAACCCTGGGGCCAATACGAGGATGTGTTGCTTGATCGCAACGACTCAGGCATCGCCAGGGTTGCCATCAACCGGCCCCAGAAACGCAATGCCTTTCGCCCGCGCACCGTGGCCGAGCTCTGTGATGCGTTCGCGCGAATCCGTGATGACAGCAGCATCGGCGTGGTGTTGTTCACCGGGGTCGGACCTGCAGAAGACGGCGGCTACGCCTTCTGCGCCGGTGGTGATCAGAGCGTCCGTGGCGACGGCGGCTACCTCGATGAACAGGGTCTTGCGCGCCTCAATGTTCTGGATCTGCAGCGGATGATCCGCAGCCTGCCCAAGGTGGTCATCGCCCTGGTGGCGGGCTATGCGATCGGGGGCGGCCAGGTGCTGCATCTGCTTTGTGACCTCAGCCTGGCGGCCGACAATGCCGTGTTCGGCCAGACCGGACCAAGGGTCGGCAGCTTCGACGGTGGATTCGGTGCCGGCTATCTGGCCCGGGTGGTGGGCCAGCGCAAGGCGCGGGAGATCTGGTTTCTCTGTCGTCGCTATGGAGCGGAGCAGGCGCTGGTGATGGGGCTTGTGAATGCCGTTGTTCCCCTGCAGGAACTGGAGGCGGAGGGTGTGCGCTGGGCGCGCGAGGTGTTGCAGCACAGCCCAACGGCGATCCGCTGCCTCAAGGCTGCCTTCAATGCCGAAACCGATGGGCTGGCGGGGCTTCAGGAGCTGGCGGGACAGGCCACCCATCTCTTCTATCGAACCGAAGAGGGTCAGGAGGGTCGCAATGCCTTCCTTGAGAAGAGAGACCCTGATTTCTCTTCTTCTCCCTGGCTGCCCTAGCTAAACAGGGTGAAATCCCCGCTCTGCGCATTGATGCCGGCTCGCATCCCCTTGGTTTCAGGTCTCACGGCGTTGGCTGCAGGGCTGCTGTTGTTGCCTGGTGGGGCGCTCTCTGTCGAGACAGAGCCCACAAACGACGCTTCTGCCGCGTCGTCAACCAAACGGGAACCCGACCCCATTCCCCCTTTGGCGGCCGCGGTCTCAGACGCTGAATCCATGCAACGGGTTCCCGATGATCTGCTGCAGCGTCTTGGTTTGCAGCTGGTTCTGGATCGTCATCATCGCCAGCTGCTTGTGTTGCACGACGGTGTGCTCACCAGGCGCTTTCCCGCCGCCGTCGGCACCGTGGGCTGGGAAACCCCCGCAGGGCGTTTTCGCGTGATGCAGAAGGTGAAAAAACCGGTGTGGACCCATCCGGTGAACGGCAAGAAGCTCGGCCCGGAGGATGAGACCAATCCACTCGGCAGCCGCTGGATTGGCTTCTACCGCGACTGCAAAGGCCGCGAAGGCTGGGATGGGGAGCAATACCTCGATATCGATGGCTGCACGGTGGCTGGCTTCCACGGCACCCCCTATCGCTGGACGGTCGGCCGCGCTGTGTCCCACGGTTGTGTGCGTCTCTACGAAGAGAACGTGCAGGAGATCTTCGAGCTGGTGCGAGTCGGTACTCCGGTCACCGTGCTGCCCTGATCGACCTGATCACAGGAGGATTGCGCTTAAAGTCGCGCGGCTTAGCCAGATCGATCGTCCATGCGTGTGCTGTTTGCCGCCGCTGAATGTGCACCCATGGTGAAAGTGGGCGGTATGGGCGATGTGGTCGGCTCCCTGCCTCCGGCCCTGGTGCAGCTCGGCCACGACGTGCGCCTGATCATGCCGGGCTACAGCAAGCTCTGGAGCCAGCTGGAGATTCCAGCTGAACCCATCTGGCGCGCCCAGACCATGGGCACGGAATTCGCCGTGTTCGAGACCTGCCACCCCACCAACGGCCTGCCCCTGTATCTGGTGGGCCACCCCGTGTTCGACCCGGAGCGGATTTACGGCGGCGAAGATGAAGACTGGCGTTTCACCTTTTTCGCCAGCGCAGCGGCTGAATTTGCCTGGAATGTGTGGAAGCCCCAGGTGCTGCATTGCCATGACTGGCACACCGGGATGATCCCGGTCTGGATGCATCAGGACCCTGAAATCAGCACGGTCTTCACCATCCACAACCTCAAATATCAGGGGCCGTGGCGCTGGAAGCTCGATCGCATGACCTGGTGCCCCTGGTACATGCAGGGTGACCACACGATGGCTGCAGCACTTCTCTATGCCGAGGGTGTCAATGCCGTGTCGCCGACCTACGCGCAGGAGATCCGCACCTCCGAGTACGGCGAAAAACTGGAGGGATTGCTGAACTACATCGCGGGCAAACTGCGCGGCATCCTCAATGGCATTGATCTGGATGCCTGGAATCCAGCCACAGACAAGACTCTGCCCGCCAACTACAGCGCTGATGACCTCAGCGGAAAGCTGGTCTGCAAGCGCGTCCTGCAGGAGCGCATGGGGCTTGAGATGCGCGACGACGCTTTCGTGCTCGGCATGGTGACGCGCCTGGTTGATCAGAAAGGTGTGGATCTGCTTCTGCAGGTCGCCGATCGACTTCTGGCTTACACCGATACCCAGATCGTTGTGCTCGGGACCGGTGAGCGAGGCCTGGAGTCGGGTCTGTGGCAGCTCGCCTCTCGCCATCCGGGCAGGGTTTCGGTGTTCCTCACCTACGACGACGCACTCTCCCGGCTCATCTACGCCGGTAGTGATGCCTTCCTGATGCCGAGTCGTTTTGAACCCTGCGGTATCAGTCAGCTCAATGCCATGCGTTACGGCTGTGTTCCCGTGGTCCGCAAGGTGGGCGGTCTGGTTGACACCGTGCCACCCCATGACCCTCGCAATGCTTCGGGAACAGGCTTCTGCTTCGACCGTTTTGAGCCGGTCGACTTTTACACCGCTCTTGTGCGCGCCTGGGAGGCTTATCGCCATCAGGACAGCTGGAAACAGCTCCAGCTGCGTGGCATGCGTGAGGACTACAGCTGGGCGCGCTCGGCCCTCGAGTACGACCAGATGTACCGAGACGTGTCCGGTCTGAAGGAACCCGGACCGGATGCCGCGGCGGTAGAACGCTTCTCCCAGGGACAGGAGGCGGATCCATCACGCCAGGGAGCCGTTGATTCGCAGGTCGATGCAATATCGCCAACGGATGGCCGCAGTCGCGGCAGTCGCAACCCCCTGGCCCGTTTACTGCGTCAGTCACGCTCCTAAAACCGGCGCATCGCCGTTAGGACAGGCCATGATGGATCTGGGCTTGGTGCGCACTCACTGGACGGCACCCGGTTTCCATGTCCCAATGCTTGAGTGATGCAGGATCAGGACGCAAGGGACGAACGTTCGCTTCCGGCTCCCTATCAGAGCCCATGGGATGCGTTGCGACAGGATCTTCCTGCTGCAGCTGCCGATCTACGCCTGCGCCTTCAGGAACTCTGGCGCCGCAACCGAGAGGGTGATCTTTCAACGCCGGGCTTCTGGCCGCAGGATCTGGCTCCTCTGTTCTGGCCTGTGCTGCTGGCCGTTCTGTCCCTGGTGCTTGTCCTTGGTGTCGTCCAACTGAGAGCCGCCATGCACCCTGCCGATGCCGATCCCGTTCCAGCTGTCGAACGGGTGCGCACGACTCCACTGCCTGAAGCCCGGCCGCTGACGTCAGAGCCCGAGATCTTGCCGGCTGCTGCCGAGACTCCCCAACGCTCTTCGCCAGGCTCTTCGCCAGGCTCTTCGCCAATGCCTCCTGAACAGGCGCCGATTCAGGTGGCACCAGCTGAGCCTTTGCCTCTCGACTTGCCCAAGCCGGAGCCAGCGCTGCTTCAGGTGGATCCCCTGCTGAACCTGCTGGCGCAAGTGGATGCCGATAGTGCTGCTCCAGCGGGCTTGTTGCTCTCTGCTCGGCCTGTCCCTGCGGAGAACGCTGCGGTGCTGGTTGTGGATTCAGATCTTTGGTCTGAGCTGCCACAGGCCGTCAGGCTCGAGTGCTCTGAAAGCTGGTGGCAGACTCTGCAGGATCAGGGGTACGACGCCGTCACCCTCGAAGATGTCGATCAGCATCTGCTCGCCCGGCCGGCCCGGGTGGGCGGAGGCATGATCATGTTCGATCCGTTGCCTTCGCCATGACGCTGCAGCTCGCTCAGCTCGTGCAGCTCTGGGGGGATCCCGAAAGGTGTACAGCAACTCCTCCGGATCTACACGTTGAGCTCGGACCTGTCTGCACAGACAGCCGCCAGCTGCAGCCTGGTGCGTTCTTTATCCCCCTGCGCGGCGAGCGTTTTGATGGGCATACGTTTCTGAACCAGGCCGCCGAGCTTGGTGCGCAGGCCGCCGTTGTCGCCGATGACTTCGGCGGTCCCCTGCCAGCTGGTCTGTTGCACTGGCGGGTGGAGGACACCCTCTGGGCCTACCAGCAGCTGGCCACGCTGCACAGGCGTGAACTGAAGGCCGGTGTTGTGGCTGTGACCGGTTCAGCCGGGAAGACCACCACACGCGAGCTGATTCGATCTGCCCTGGCGCCTCTCGGCGACGTCCAGGCGACGGTCAGCAACAACAACAACGACATCGGTGTGCCGCTCACCCTCATGGGTGCACACCAAGGCCATGCTGCCGTGGTGGTGGAAATGGGCATGCGCGGCCTGGGTGAGATTGAACGCCTCTCCCGTTGCGCCGAGCCGTCGATTGCCGTGATCACCAACATCGGTACGGCCCACATCGGCCGGCTTGGCAGCCGTGAAGCGATTGCCACGGCCAAGTGTGAGATCACAGCAGCTCTGTCGCCCCAGGGCGTTGTTGTGATTCCAGCAGGTGATCCCCTGCTGGAAGAGGCCCTGTCACGCTGCTGGAGCGGCCGCACGCTTCGTGTGGCGCTTGAAGGTGACATCACCGCTGACCCCCCGGAAAGTGATTGCCCTGCTGCCGATTGGATCGGGGTTCATGATCCGCAGCAGGATCTGCTCAGCCTGGAGGGGCTGTGCTTCTCCTGTCCGCTGGAGGGGCGTCACAATGCCCGCAATCTGATGCTGGCGCTGGCGGTGGCCTCTGAGCTCGGGGTTCCACTGGCTGACCTCGAGGCGATCCAGGTGGATGTTCCCGGCGGTCGCAACCGACGACTGAGCATCGGCACACTCAATCTTCTCGATGAGACGTACAACGCGTCGCCGGAAGCCGTTTTTGCAGCTCTGGATCTCCTGGCCCAACAGCCCGGTCGTCGATTTGCGGTGCTCGGCACCATGCTCGAGCTCGGCGACAGCAGCGTTGAACTGCATCAGGCCGTTGTCTCCAAAGCCGTTCAGCTCGGACTGGATGGTCTGGTGGCGGTGGCGACGGGAGAGGAGGCCGCAGCCATGCAGCGAGCGGCGGAGCCTTTCAACCGCTTTGCTCTTGTGGAGTCGCCCGAACGGGCTGCAGAGGCTCTCAACCATTGGCTGGAGCCGGGCGACACGCTGTTGCTCAAGGCCAGCCGCGGCGTCGCGCTTGAGCGACTGATCCCTTTGCTCAAGCAACCCTGAGGGTTGGCGTTCAGGCCGCGATCGCACCTGACTGGGAGTCTTCGCAGCGAATCAGATCGATGGCATGGGGATGGTCTCGGATGTAGGGAACCGACTCCATGGCCAGCACTCTGGCTTCGAATGCATCACCGGCGTAGTAGCAGGCTTCGATCCGTTGGCTGCTGCCGTCGCGGTAGCGCACCGTGTAGCGCTTCTGATCGTTCATGGATCCAGTGATGCATGCACCCAAAGTCCCGCATCAACCGCGTCAGGCCATCTGCATCACCTGAAGACAATCAGGGAATTCGCATCAGTGTTCTCATTGATCTGGCCTGATACGAGTGCTTCCAAACTTTCAATCGGCTGTTGAGAGCATTGTTTTGAGTTGATCAGGTTGCGGAAGTTCAATCGGATCCATCGTGATCTCATTCCAGCCGTTCTCTTCACGATGGGAGATCAGCGGCGTCAGTTGGATCCGCAGGGGGCTTCCCTCGCTGATGTCGACTCGCAGGGCGCTGTAAGCCTTGCCGCCATCGCAGTCAGCCCAGCTCCTGCCCACATAAAGGTCACTGGTGGCAACCTGTCGCTGCTCTCCGTTGCTCTGCGATTCGCTCAGATGCGGTCCCTGTCCTCGCTGGTCGCGAAGGCTGTAGCCGCTGCCGCCGCAGACCACCCAGTGGGTGAATGAATCACCGTGACCGGTGTCGTGTGTCCTCAAAATCTCGAGGCAATGGGCATGTCCGCTGAGCACGAGATCGACGGTTCTCTGACTGCTTCTCTGACGGCTGCTCTGAGGGCCGAGGACTCTGTTCACATCATCCAGCACATTGCGCAGCCGTTGCCGGATGCCCAGGGTGTCGGCCTGAGACCATTTGGTTCTCTCGGTTACGTAGGGAGGGTGATGCAGGGTCAGGATCCTGCCGCGCACATCGGGATCCCGATGCGATGCGATCAGTCCATCGCGCAGCCATGTGAGTTGCTCGCCATCTTCGGCGGCGTGATGGTGAAGTCTCCGCTGCAGATCCAGCCGTTCTTCCTGAAGGGTTTCCAGGTCATCCATCAATCCATCCCGTTGTTGTTCGTCGCGCGCATGCAGGGACAGCGCCTTGAGGCAGCGGGTCTGCTCGTCGTCCAGGGATTTCAGCTGTTGCCGCAGCGAAGCACGGTCGTCCTGGCCGCTCAACGGGGCAATCAGGGTGTTGGAGTCGAGCGCGAAGACGTCCACACCGGCATGGCGAAACCGGTAGTAGCGGTTCGGAAGTCTTGTGTGATGGCCGGGTTGGTATCGCAGGCAGCGTTGACCATCCCATTCAGCCGAGTAGTGCCGGTCGAGATAGTCGTCCAACCGGCTGCTGGGCACATCCGCCAGCACATCCATGAAGGCCTGGGCAAAGCAGCCTCCCTGATCGGATCCGCGCCATCCGGTGTCCACGTCGTGGAACCACTGCAGATGCCGTCGTAGCGGCAGGGTCAAGCCTGCTAAAGCCGAGATGATCGGGGCCAGATCGTAGTAGTCGTGGTTGCCGAGCACCGGCAGAAAGGGCTTGTTGAACAGCAGGTTCTGCGGGTTGATGCGTTCCCAATCGTCTCCGCCGGAGAGCCATTCCCGGTAAGGACGGATGAAGTTGTTGCGGTACTGGGCCGCGGCGCCGACCAGGTACACCACATCACCTGTGTGCAGCAGAAACGCTGCCTTGTCTTTGTGCGGAAGCAGGCGTTCAGCGATGTGACGTGGAGGGCTGTGGCGTCGATGGCGGCCGGTTCCACTGTCGCCGAGAACCAGAAAGTGAAAAGCGGAGTGCTCCGCGCTGTTCAGGCCTTGCTGATCGATCACCAGCCGCGTTTGGTCAATCTGGCGTGCGTTGATCGCTGGATGCTGCCAGCGCACACGATGCGCCATGCGCATGATCTTGCGCTCGATCGGCGGGTCGCTGGCGAGATTCAAGGGCTGAGACGGATCGGTGCGATCACCTTCAGCGCATCAGGAATCACCGACACGGTCATGTGATCGGTTTCTTCGATCTCACCATCAATGACCATGGTTTGTGGCTTCGGAAGAGTCACACTCAGTTGATGCGTGCGCACGCAGAAGATATCGGCATTATTGGCGCTGTTCTTGAGCACTGCTGATTTCGCCAGGCTCGACAACACCGTGAATCCGCCCATCCGGCCCCGTGGTGAAGCGATGATCACCTCAAGCTGGCCGTCGTCGGGGATCACCTGTCCGAATCCCTGGGCCATCACCGATGTGGCCGGCGCGGCATTGGCCACGGTGATGGCACTGGCATGCACTTCCGTTGTTTCGCCGTCGATCATCAATTGGGCATCAAAGGGTTGCTGTTCCACCAGCTGCCTGGCTCCCGAGAAGATGTAAGCCATCGGCCCCAGCATGTTTTTCAGCTCACGGCTGGCTTTGTTCACCATGCCGGCTTCGAAGCCAAGTCCTGCCAGCAGGATCATCGGCTTGTCATTGCAGAGCGCCACATCCACAAGGCGCGTGTTGCCCAGGATCAGATTGGTGCAGGCCGCCTTGACGGACGTTGGAATTCCCAGTGCGACCGAGAAGGCGTTGGCCGTGCCCCGGGGAATGATGCCCAGAGGAATGTCAGTGCCTCGCAGTGCACTGGCCACGGCCCCCACCGTTCCATCGCCACCTGAGGCAATGATCAGCGATTTACCCTGGCCCTCCTGATCGAAGGCGTTGATCTCCTTGATCAGTTCGTGTGCCTGCACGCCCGGATCCAGTCCGGGTTTGGTCATCCACACCTCAAGCATGATCTGCGGCTCGAGATAGTTGCGAATCTCGGCGAGTTCGGCGTTGGGATCGCCCTGACCGGCGATCGGGTTGAAGATCAAAAAGCCCCGGCGACTTCTCTTGATGCCTCGAATGAGTGCCGACGCGGTGGCGGGATTGAGAGCAATCGGCAGGTTGTTGAGCAGTGCTGCTCGCAGGAGGGGCTCTGTCAGCACATCCCCGGCCCGTTCGCCGCTTGGGGATGGGAAATGGATCAGACCGCTGATGTCGCCGTGAAGAATCGTCGCGGCCAGTTCGATGTCGCCCCCTTCAGCGATGGCACGCGACGACGTGATCGCGAGATTGTCGAGGCTTCCGTCGATTGTCATGCCCTCCAGCACATCCTTGGCCACCAGAAGATCGAAACCTCTGAGCACCTCACTGTTGTTGACGACCCAGGATCTGAGTGCCGAACAGACGCTCAGATCGGCATTGAGAACAATCTTCGACGGCATCGATGCTCAGGGGTGAGGTCGGACGTCAGGCACTGGGTTGGCTGTGGAGTCGAGAGCACCACCCTTTTCTGACGCTCTGTCGGGCTCGATTGATGGCAAGAGCGCCATCATCGACACCCTTGTTGGTAGTGGATTTAGCGTTCAGCGTCAGCTCGTGAGGGAGGCCGACAGATCCCAAAAGTGCTGAGTTTGCCTTCGGGCAACGGAGTGTTGACCTCCAACTGCGGTGAGGTGTTGGAGGGCTTTCTGTTCAACGGATGTTCTGTTGGAGGCTTGTCGAGGCGGCTGAGGTCTAGGGCTTGGCTCACGACCAGTTCTCTTTGATCATCTGCTTGGCACGTCCAATGGCTAACGCCCCATCGGCCACATTCTTCGTGAGTGTTGAACCTGCTGCCACCGTGACACTCTTGCCAAGGGTGATCGGTGCCACCAGCACTGAATTCGCACCTGTTTTGCTGCCGTCACCGATCACGGTGCGATGTTTGTTGACGCCGTCGTAGTTGGCCGTGATCGTGCCAGCACCAACATTCACATTGCTGCCCAGCTCGGCATCGCCGATGTAACTGAGGTGATTCACCTTGCTGCTGCTGGCAATCGTGCTTTTCTTCACCTCAACGAAATTGCCGATCTTGCAGTCCTCGCCGATGGCAGCAGCGGGCCGAAGGTGGGCGAAGGGTCCAACGGCCGTGTTGCGTCCCACTCTGGCCTTGTTGATCACTGAGTACACCGCGGTGACGCCTTCCCCGAGCACAGCATCCTCGAGAAGGCTGCCGGGACCCAGTCGGCAGTTGTCGCCGATCTCGCAGGCACCACGCAGGTGCGTTTGAGGTTCGATCACCACATCCCGACCGAACCGGCATGTTTCGCTCAGGCTGCAGCTGTCCGGGTCAATGAACGTGACCCCCTGGTCCATCCAGTGCTCTTTAAGACGCTGTTGCAGGAGGGCCTCGCACTGAGCCAGCTGGCGCCGGTTGTTGATGCCGTTCACTTCATCGGAATCGTGCACTTCCAGGTGCATGGCCCGATCGAGCATGCCAACGGTGTCAGTGAGATACAGCTCGCCCTGATCGTTCTCACTGCTCAGTTTTGGCAGCACGGCCGCGAGTCGGCGCCAGTTGAAGCAGTAGATGCCCGCATTGGTGAGGTTGTTGGAACGCTGCTCTTCACTGCAGTCGCGATGCTCAACGATGGCACTGACAAAGCCATCAGCAGTTGCGAACACCCGGCCGTAACCAGTGGGATCCTCCAGTCGTGCCGTCAGCAGCGTGACATCGGCGCCACTGCTCCGGTGGCTCGCCACCAGCTGATCGATGGTTTCCGCACGCAGCAGCGGAACGTCGCCGTTCAGCACCAGCAGCTCCCCCTCAAAATCCTGCAGGGGCTTCAGCAGCTGCTGCACGGCATGGCCTGTGCCGTTCTGTGGTTCCTGCAGCACAAATTCGAGCCCACCGAGGTGGTTCAGCTGATGCTCCACACGATCGGCCTGATGGCCAACGATCAGAATCCGGCGCTCAGGCTGCAGGTTGCCGGCGCTGGACAGAACCCGTTCCACCAGAGTGGCGCCGGCCAGGGGCTGCAGCACCTTGGGCAATGCACTTTTCATGCGGGTGCCTTTGCCTGCGGCCAGAACAGCGACTGCGAGCATGAACAGCAATGCGGATCGGGCGGAATCTACCGGGATCCGGTGGGGTCGGCCCAGTTAAAGAGTCCGGGTTCTCTTCAACGGCCCACAAGGGTGCAACTGGGTTGACGGATCAACGCATGGGCCCGTTGGCGGGTGCAGTCCATCGGTTGGAGCACGGTGCTGAGGCGCTCGTCATCATGCAGGGCTTCAAGAACCAGAAGACTGCCGTAAAAGACGATCTGAAATGTCCAGGCATCGAAGCCGGACAGGGTGAAGGTCATGGCAGAAATGCACATCACTGCATTCAGCCTGGACCTTCATGGACCCAAAGTCGAAGATGTCTTGAACTCCCCACGATGATTCAACGGAAAAGACACTCAACATCACGCCATTGGCCCTGTTTTTCATACGGTCAAAGCTTGATCTGAGCTCCGAAGCCATTCTGAAAAACAGCCAGAAAACAATTGGGTTCAGGTCTCTAACGGTGGCTCAGGATCAAACTCAGCTGAGATCGAAATCATTCTCTAGGGGTTATTTCATCAGCCAGCGGCGCTGCCAGGCACTGGTGCTCTCAAGACCACAGGATTGCTGCTCAAGTTCTCGCCTTTGCTGAATGATTTCGGCCTTGCCATCACCCTGGGGATCTCGATAGGGCACCGAAGCTCTGGTGCGCAGGTGCTCCTCCTCCATGGCACTCAAAGCAGTCCAGCCAGGACCTTCCGCCGCCAATGGTGATGTGGCCAGTGGCTTCACGGCCAGAGTTCCGGAGCTCCACTCGATCCGCTGTCGAGCTGCCGGCAGCAGTGAGCGCAGTGTCAGGCCTGCACGTCGCAGGCTGCCTCTCACAGCAGCTGCCCTGCAGTAGGTGAGCAGGCGCCCTCCCGGGGCCAGGCGCTCGGCCAGAGCTCCGAGAAATTCCTCGCTCCACAGCTGTGGGCAGCGGCTCGGCGAAAAGGCGTCCAAGAGGATCAGGTCCACCTGGCATGTGTTGGGAAGGGCTTTCAGGGTTCGGCGCGCATCACCCCAAAGCATTGTTCCCTGGCCGCCGCTGTCGCACCAGCGGCTGTTGCTGTGAAGCTGTTCCAGCCGCTGCAACACAGCACTGGGCCAGAGGTCACAGAACGGTTGGTGATGCAGAGCCCATTCGAGGGGCCGCCGATCCAATTCCAGCCCCCACCACAACACCTGAGGTGGGTTGGTGTCAGGCAGTGCGCGCATCAAGGCTGCGCTGTTGTACCCCAGGCCGAAGCAGACATCGAGCAGCTTCAAGCCGCTGGCTTGCGAGAACCTTTCCAGCTCAGAGGGTCTGACGAATTTCGCCTCCGCTTCTTCCAGGGCGCCGGCGGAGCTGTGAAACGCCTCATCAAAGTGATCGCTGTGAAGACTCGGACTTCCGTCGGCCGTTTCAAGTGCCCTGAGTTGCCCGAGCGGATGGTTCACCGCTGCAGCCGCTCAAGATCGTTCCAGAAGGTGGGGTAACTGACTGCAGCAGCCTCGCTTCGGGCCAGCGTTGAATCGCCTTTGGCCAGCATGGCCGCGACCGCGAGGCTCATGGCAACCCGATGGTCGGTCTCGCTGTCGAGTTGAGCCCCTTTCAATGGCCTGCCTCCACGAATGGTGAGCCCATCGGGATGCTCCTCGATGTCGGCGCCCATGGCTTTGAGCTGGCGTGCCATCACGGCCAATCGATCGGTTTCTTTCACTCTCAGCTCAGCGGCTCCAGTGATTCGGCTTTCGCCATCGCAGAAGCATGCCGCCACGCTGAGGATGGGAACTTCATCCACCAGGCGGGGCATGATCTCTTCCCCGAAACGGAAGGGTTTCAGTGATCCATGCCTGACACGCAGATCCCCCACCGGTTCCCCTGCCACATCACGCTGATTGAGGACTTCGATCCGGGCACCCATCTGCTCCAGAACCTCCAGCACTCCAGTTCGGGTCGGGTTCAGGCCAACATTTTCAACCGTCAGATCGGCACCTGGCACCAGGGCGCCGGCGATCAGCCAGAACGCCGCTGAGCTGATATCCCCAGGAACCACCACATGCTGACCCTGCAGACGGGCCCCGGGGCGAACGGTGATGTGGCGACCCATTTCACCCCCCACATCCAGATCGGCGCCGAAGGCTTTGAGCATTCGCTCGCTGTGATCACGGGAGTGGGCCGGTTCGATCACCGTGCTTGTTCCTTCAGCCGTCAGTGCAGCCAGCAGCAACGCCGATTTCACCTGGGCACTGGCAACGGGTGTGCCGACGACGGCACCGCGCAGCTTGCGTCCCTGCACCGCCAGGGGGGCGAAGTTGCCCTGGCCACGGCCGCGCACATCGGCTCCCATCATCGAGAGCGGCTGGCCCACTCGTTGCATGGGTCTTCGCTTAAGGGATTCATCCCCACTCAGCACGAAATGCCGACCGTCCCTTCCTGCCAGTAAGCCGAGCATCAGGCGCATGGTCGTGCCGGAATTGCCGCAGTCGAGCACTTCACTGGGCTCCTGCAAGCCGTCCAGGCCAACTCCATCAACGGTGATGATCTGCCCATCGGCGACAGGACTGATTTCGGCTCCCATCGCCCGCAGACAGGCTGCCGTACTGATTGGATCCTCTGCAGGCAGCAATCCTTCAATCGTGGTTTGGCCCTCGGCAATGGCCCCGAAGAGCAATGCCCTGTGCGAGATGGATTTATCCCCAGGAACTCTCACGTGACCACTGAGACTTCCGCCTGATCTCAGTTGACGGGCATCTCCTGGATTTCCCAGCACGTTCTCTCAAGGCTTGGTGACCGAAGTCTATGGGCCGCTTGCTCATTGAACCGTTTATGCCCCGTGTTGATTCATGCTCAAGATTGTGAAAGGAGGTCTACTGAACACATGCATGATGTTGGTTGAATATCAACTCACGCAGAGAATCTCGAAATCGATTTAATCGACAGTTTGAGTTGTCGCACGAGGTTGAAGGAAGAGTATTGACTAAAAATGATCTATTTGGTCTATTCACTGACAATCTTTGTCCGCTTGCGGCGCAGAAACTGGCTTTAGCTTATGTGCCATGATGATGGCTAACCTGCTTTCTCTTGGCCTGCTCTTGAGTATCGCATCATTCTCCTCGATCAGGAGAAGAGAGATTTCGCTCTCAGGACAAGGCTATTTTTTTGGCGATCAAGATATTGAGCTCATCGCGATAATTTCTCGCAGCTTGCCAATCTCTTCTTTTGACAGCGTTGTTGTAAGCCTTGATGAGTTGTTGTCGATGAAGTTCGTGAGCAACGTCCATTCTTGATCTTCGAATTGGATCAATGTATGAATTTTTTTCTTCACTCGGATGGTGTTCTGATGCGATGTCGGGTGATCAATGAAGCCGGTCGCTTGTCGGGATTGGTGTCGATGCAAGTGGTGCTTGTGTCGGTTCTATGGCGTCGATCTCGCCTGCGCTTGCGCGGTGCCTGGTCTGCTTCGCTACAGGCGAGGGTTGCATATGTCACAGCCGGGGTCGGTTTGTGCTTTGGCTGTTTTGTCGCGTTGTCTGTCTTTGGCAGCTGTCTTGTTGTTTGTCCGATTGTTTGATCGTTGTGTGCTCCATGTCAGGAAGCGCGAGGCTTTGGCGTCAGCCTGGCATCAAATATTGTTGCCTGAAGCCAGTTATCGCAGGGGTTTTGGGCTGGTGCTGTGATGCATTCTGCATTGCAGTTGTGCCCTGATGGCTGCTGTGATCGGAGTGAGGCGGGGCCATGAGCGTGCCTGCCTGTCGATCGGACGGCATTGCTCTGCTCGCGGGCTCGCCGGTTTTTGCCACTTCGTGGATTGGTTTAGTGAGTTGCCTCAGCCGTTTTCAGGTGGCGGAGTTGCGTTCTGTGCGTTTTAATACGACCGAGGCAAATGCCTTTTCCTCTTTTATTGGTGTGAGGATCAATGAAACTGTTCAAGCAACTGCTGGTTGCTCCTGCTGCCCTGGGCCTTCTGGCTCCTGTGGCTGCCGGTGCAACTGAAGTCAACGTTGCCGGTGTTTCCGACTACGCCCCCGTGTCTCAGGATGCGGTTGCTGTGGATCAGGTCACCAGCATCACCCAGTTCTCTGACGTCTACCCGACCGACTGGGCTTATCAGGCTCTCAGCAACCTGATCGAGCGCTACGGCTGTGTTGCTGGTTACCCCAACGGCACCTACCGCGGCAACCGTGCGATGACCCGCTTTGAAGCGGCCGCACTGCTGAACGCCTGTCTCGACCGCGTCACTGAAGTGACCGACGAGCTCAAGCGTCTGATGAAGGAGTTCGAGAAGGAGCTCGCCATCGTCAAGGGCCGTGTTGACGGTCTGGAAGCTCGCGTGGGCGAACTGGAAGCCACCCAGTTCTCCACCACCACCAAGCTGAAAGGTAAGGTTGACTTCGTCATGGGCGGCGTCAGCTACGGCGGTGAGGACTACGACCTGACCGTTCCTCGCTCCCCCATCGGCTACGACGATGATGGCGACGCCATCTACTACAAGGACAAGGGTAAGTACCTCGGTCAGGACGCTTTCACGTTCAACTACCGCGCAACCCTGAACCTGAACACCAGTTTCACGGGTAAGGATCTGCTGTATACCCGCCTGCGTGCCGGTAACTTCAACACCAACGCCTTCTCCGGTAAGGGTTACACCGGCAACATCACTCAGCTGAGTGTTGCCAAGTCAACCGGTGACTCCCTGAAGGTCGACAAGCTTTGGTACCAGTTCCCTCTGGGTGCTGACTTCCAGGTTTACCTGGGTGCCAAGATCGAGAATTACTACATGCTTGGCGCTCCCGCCACCGTGTATCGCGAGATTCTCAAGGACTTCAAACTCGGCGGTTACTACGGCGTCTACGGCGCCAGCACCTCCCCTGGTGCAGGTATCGTCTGGAAGCCCAACAGCCAGAACGATCCTTACGATCCGAAGTTCACTGTTGCTCTGAACTACGTCGCCAAGAACGGCGCCAAGGGTAACCCCCAGAAAGGCGGCGGCATCGGCACCGATACCTCCAAGGGCAAGTTCCTGGCTCAGATCGGTTACGGCGGTCCTCAGTGGAACATCAACGCTGGATATGCCTACATCCAGGACGGCATGACCGTCGGTTATGGCACACCTCTGGGTGCAACCACCAAAGTTCAAGGTGGTGACGATGAGTCCGGTTCCCGCGGTTTCAGCGATGCCAACGCTTTCGCTCTGCGTGCTTGGTGGCAGCCTTCTGAGGCCAGCTGGGTTCCTTCAATCACCCTTGGTTGGGACTACACCTCCTTCAACCACGACAACGACCAAGTGCCTCTCGATATCGACGGCACCACTTTCGACGGCAAGGTAGTTAAGAGAAAGCAAGCTTCCCAGGGTTGGACCGTTGGTCTGAACTGGAAGGATGCCTTCATGAAGGGCAACCTGCTTGGCTTCGCCATCGGCCAGCCTCAGTTCGAAACCGAGCGTGAGAACGGCACCCCCGATGACGGCAACTACGCCATGGAGCTGTACTACCAGTTCCAAGTCACCGACAACATCGCTGTGACACCCGCCATCTTCTACGTCTCCCGTCCCTTCGGTGAACTCACCGGCAGTGGCCCTCTGACCGGCGGCGAAGATGCTGAAAGCTTCAACACTTTCGGCTATCTCGTGAAGACCACCTTCCGCTTCTGATCCAGATCGGTTGATTCTCCTCCAAGCTTCCTCTTTGAGGGAGCTTTTTTTTTGGAAAAAGCCAATAAAAAAAGGAGGCCAACAGGCCTCCTTTTTCAATGACGCTAACTGGCTTGATGGATCACCAGCAGTTTTCGCCCTCACCAATCGGTACACAGACATCTTCTTCAGCAGCTTTTTCAGCAGCTTTCTTCGCATCAGCATCTTTCTTGGCTTCTGCGTCGATGTCTTGATCAGTGCTCCATTCCTGCAATCCACCACCCATGGGGTTGGTGTCAGCGAGTGCTGCTGGAACTGCAACCTGGCTGCTCAGCGCAGCCGCACCTGCAAGAAAGATGGAAAGAGTTGACCTCTTCATTCCAATAACCACCATTTATATAGGCTCTTTCAATTCTAAGTCGTTTCAACTGCTCTGTTTAGGTACCCAGTGAGCGCAGTAAATTTGTATACGCCAAAAACACCAGATCCAGTTCTTCGCTGCGGCCGTGTTTGGCGAGTAATCCCCTTGCGCCCGTATCCAGCTGAAACAAGGTCACGCGATCTCCCTCATTCTTCAGATAACTTTCGATCCAGCCCACGCAGGCGATTCGTTCTCCGCTGGTGACCTGATTCACCCGGTGCATCGTTGAGCTTGGGTAGATCACAATTTCCCCCTGTTGAAGTTCCAGTTCCAGAGAGTCAGTCACAGTGTCGACTTCGAGGCATCCCCCTGTGAATGAATTGTGGTCTGACAGACAGACCGTGAAGGAAAGGTCACTTCTGCCGCTGCTCATATAGGCGTTGTCGACGTGGCTGTCATACCCACCACCGGTTCTTGTTCTGCTGATCAGGAACCTGTGCAGTTTTCGCGGAACACAGAAGCTTTTAATCGCTGGATGCGCCCACATCGCCTGCTGCACCAGCTTTTGAACCTCTTCCCTGATTGGCGAGCTGTGTCTGATCTGTTCATTGATTTTTCCCGTTTTTGCCTGGGCTCCAGCTGTTGTCTTGCCATCAATCCATTCGCCGCTCACGAGTGAGTCCAGAATCGACTGGCATTGCTCTGGATTGAAAAGCTGGAGCTTGATGTGGTTCATTGAAGACGGTGAGCTTGTATCAAATGTTCTGCAAGCTGGTATCAGCTGAGCGAGACGTTTTGGTTTTTCGCAGACAACCTCAGGTGGGTTCTTGTGTTTTATGAAGCTGCTTGCCTTCCCCTTGCTTGCGTCGCTGTCTTTCTTGACCGCTGCTGTGCAGGCTGAAGAAGTTCGTGTTTACTCTGGCCGTCACTACAATACCGACCGGCAGAGTTACAAGGCTTTTTCCGAAAAAACTGGTATCAAGGTTCGACTGATCGAAGCTTCCGGTATCTCCCTGGTTGAGCGCCTCAAACGCGAGGGAAGTAACACAAAAGCTGATGTGATTATTCTTGTTGATGCTGCCAGAATTAACAATGCGGCAAAGGCTGGTCTGTTCCAGCCGATTAATTCTGCAAAGTTGAAATCAGAGGTTCCTGCTCGTTATCGAGATCCAGGTAATCGTTGGTTTGGTATTGCACGACGTGTGCGTGCAATCGTAATCAACCCTAATCAAGTTAAGCCTTCACAGGTTCAAACATACGCACAGTTGGCTTCCCCAGCTCTTAAAGGCAAGGTTTGCCTGCGTAATCGCAAAAATGTCTATAACCAATCCTTGGTTGCTGATCAGCTCGCCATTCGGGGTGAAGCAAAAACCAAGGCTTGGCTCAAAGGACTGATTTCCAATGTCTCTCAGCCTTACTTCCCGGGCGACATCGCACTGATTCGTGCGGTTGCCCAGGGCAAGTGTGGTGTTGGCGTGGTGAATCACTACTACCTTGCCCGGATGCGTGCTGGGATCAATGGTGCGAAGGATCAGAAACTTGGTAATCAGGTGAAAATCGTGATGCCAAATCCTGCGCATGTGAACATCAGCGCAGCTGCTGTGTCTAAATACGCCAAAAACAAATCAGCTGCTGTCAAGCTGATCGAGTTTTTGGCTTCGCCCAATGGAAGCAGGGGAATTGCAGGGCCTACCTTTGAATTTCCGCTCACTGGCGTTGGTGGATCGACGTACCTCAAAGGAATGACCAAGTTCACTCCGGATAATGTGTCGATCTCTCAGTTGAGTGCACTCAATCCCAAGGCCATTCAGCTTATGGCGCAGGCCGGTTGGCAATGAGTTGATCCAGTAGATAGCCGAACAGTTCCGGGTTCGGCTCTCTTTGGCTGATATTCGTTAACCCCAGCTCGTCCAGACGATCGGTGACGCGTTGTTCCAGATCGTCTGGTCTGCTGAGGGGTTCGCCCCAGGGATGGTTTTTCTCCGGACCGATCTTGGTGGTGGCATCGATTGCCAATCTGCCGCCAAGACCAAGCTGCTCACTGGCGAAATCCAGAGTGTCAAAGGGTGTGTTCTCCAGAGTGAACAGGTCGCGTTGTGGATCCACCTGAGCGGCGATGGCCCACACGACCTGGCGTGGATCGCGCACATTGATGTGACTGTCGACCACCACAACGAACTTGGTGTAGGTGAATTGCGGCAAAGCGCTCCAGAAGGCCATTGCCGCACGCTTCGCCTGCCCTGGATAGGCCTTGTCGATTGAGATCACCGCGAGTTTGTAGCTCAGTGCTTCCATCGGTAGGAAGAAATCTTTGATCTCGGGGATCTGCTGGCGCAGGATTGGTGTGTAGATCCTGTTCAGTGCGATGGCCAGCATCGCTTCCTCTTTCGGCGGACGGCCACTGAAGGTGGTGAGGAAAACGGGATCCTTTCGTTGCGTCATGCAATGGAAACGCACCACCGGTGAGTCCTCCACGCCGCCGTAAAACCCCATGTGATCGCCAAAGGGCCCGTCAGGCATCACCTCACCTGGTGTGATCGTTCCCTCCAGAACCACTTCACTGTGACTTGGAACCTGCAGATCAATGGTTTTGCAGGGCGTGAGCCTGACTCCTTCACCGGCGTAAATCCCGGCAAACAACCACTCGCTCAGTTGCACAGGAATTGGTGTCGCTGCTGCCATCACCAGCAGTGGATGGACACCAATCGCGACAGCGATCTCCAGCTTCTTGCCGAGTGCCGCCGCCTTGCGCAGATGACGAGCACCTCCACGCACGCTCAGCCAGTGCACGGTCATCGTGTTGATCGACTGTTTCTGAAGTCGATAGACCCCCACATTGGGAACACCGGTTTCCGGGTCTTTTGTGATCACCAGTCCGAGCGTGATCACTCCTCCCGCGTCCCCTGGCCAGGGACGGATCAAGGGAATGTTGTCCAGGTTGACGTCATCGCCTTCAAACACCTGCTGACGGCATGGAGGCAGCAGATCTCGGTCTGGTCTTGCTTTCACCAGATCCCAGAACACCCGGGCGAATTTCTTGGTCTCTCCCAAACCCTTGGGTGGGCGAGGCTGCTGCAGCAAAGCCAGGCGCTCACCAAGATCCTCCAGTTGTTCCGGATGATCGAGTCCCATGCTCCAAACAACGCGTTCCACCGTGCCAAGGAGGTTCACGGCGACCGGCATGGAGGATCCGATCACGTTCTCAAACAACAGCCCTGGGCCTCCGCTGGCGAGTACGCGATCAGCGATCGCCGCCAGTTCGAGATCAGGATCCACCGGTGCTGTGATCCGCTTGAGTTGACCCCGCTCCTCCAGGAGTTGAATGAAGGCGCGCAGGTCCCTGGTGCCAGGACCGGAGCGGAACAGAGCCATCTGGAAGCCACCTCAGCAAGGGAGATCTCGGTACTGTGACGCACGCTGACGGTGAGTGTGGCCATGCAGGTTTCCTATTTTCATGCCGCGGGGGATGTTCCCGACACCGTCGGTTCTGTTGATGGGCCTGATGCAGCCGTCGTGATCGATGTTTTGCGCGCCACAACCACGATCGCCTGGGCCCTCCACAACGGCGCCGAGGCGGTGCAGGCGTTTGCTGATCTCGAGGAATTGCGCACGCAGTCCAGTCAGTGGCCCGAATCCTCGAGGCTGCTTCTGGGGGAGCGCGGCGGTTGCCCTCTCGAGGGATTTGACCTGGGCAATTCACCTGTGGCGGTGACCCCCGAGGTGGTGCAGGGCAAGCGGTTGTTCATGAGCACCACCAACGGCACCCGCGCCTTGCAGCGGGTCCGCGATGTGGCTTGCCTTGTGACGGCGGCTCTGCCCAACAGGCGTGCTGTCGCAGAACGGCTGCTGGCAGGACAGCACCAGCGAATTCTGATTCTCGGCAGTGGTTGGGAAGGCACCTATTCCCTGGAGGATTCACTGGCCGCTGGCGCAGTCGCCGACCTGCTCGTGTCGGCCGGCGCATCGGTGGCCAATGATGAACTGCAGGCCGCACTGGCCCTCTGGAATCAGTGGAAGCATGACCCTGAAGCCTGTCTGCGCATCGCTTCGCATGGGCAACGGCTGATCGGGATCGGGAATCACGATGCGGACTTCAGCTGCTGCGCGGCTTTGGATCAGATTCCTGTGGTTCCCACCCAGGTTGAGCCCGGTGTTTTACGAGCCGTTCGGGTCTAGAGCGCGAGGCATGCGTCAGCCATAGCATTTCCTCGACTGAACCCTGATCTCTGTGCGTGATTTCCTGGCGGCGGCCGTGCAACTCACCAGCAGTTCCGACCCGGAGACCAATTTCACTGCTGCCGAGGAACAGATCGACCTTGCTGCACGACGCGGCGCCGAGTTGATCGGGCTTCCCGAGAATTTTGCGTTCCTTGGTGAGGATTCCCAGCGCCTTGCGCTGGCGCCTGCTCTGGCAGAGCAGGCTTCCAATTTTCTGGTCACCATGGCGCGTCGCTATCAGGTGGTGATCCTGGGTGGAGGCTTTCCTGTGCCCGTCGGTGATGGTGCCCACACCTACCAACGGGCTCAGCTTGTGGGTCGTGATGGTCAGATCCTGGCTAGTTACGACAAGATCCATCTGTTTGATGTCGACCTGGCAGACGGCAGTTCCTATCGAGAGTCAGCTTCTTTCACCCCTGGCAAGGCGTCGCCGCCTGTGGTGGACGTGCCAGGACTTTGTCGGGTGGGGCTGTCCATCTGCTACGACGTGCGCTTCCCTGAGCTCTACCGAGATCTGATCGGAGCAGGAGCTGAGTTGCTGATGATTCCCGCTGCCTTCACGGCCTTCACGGGCAAGGATCACTGGCAGGTGCTCCTGCAAGCCCGTGCCATCGAAAACACTGCCTATGTGGTTGCTCCCGCACAGACCGGTGTTGTTGCAGGACGGCGCCAGAGTCATGGACATTCCCTGGTGATTGATCCCTGGGGAACGGTGCTTGCCGATGCCGGGGTGAGTCCCGGCGCAGCGGTGGCTCCCGTTGATCTGGATCATCTCGAGCGCATCCGCACGCAGATGCCCTGCCTCAAGCACCGCAGAACCGCACTGTTCTGAATCCGATGCCTCGGCCACCTCGTCGTTTCAGCGCTCTGCTGCTTGCCCTCGCCTTGCAGAGCTCAGGGTTGCTGATGGCGCTGCCCGCCCGTGCTGCGAGTGCCCTTGCGGCCTGGTCCCTGGGCAGCGATGGGGTTCTGCAGTTACGCACAGCCACAGGCGCTCGTCTGGATGCTTTTTTTGAAGCCGGTGAGGCCGGCCGAGGACCACGCGTCTGGATTGACTTTCCCGGCGAGCTGAGCCGTGCCCGCAAGCTTCGAGGCTCCGGTCCCGTGCGCGAGATTCGACTGGGCAAACCCAATCCAGGGGCCACGCGTCTGGTGATTGAGTTCAATCCCGGCATTGAACTGGATCCCGGTCAGTTGCGACTGATCGGCACCTCGCCGGATCGCTGGAAGTTGATGTTCGAGGGGCTGGCGACCCGAGGTCTTCGCACGATCGGAGAAGGCGATCTCAATCGGGCCAGTTCCGGGCGCTGGGGTGGTGTTCGCATCAAACCCACGCGGACGCCGGTCAACGCTGCCGGGCTGCCGACGGTGCCCCGCGGTCGTTACAGAGTCGTGATCGATCCAGGCCACGGGGGGCCTGACCCCGGCGCCGTGGGAATCAGGGGGATTCGCGAGTCCGAGATTGTGCTCGACATCTCTCTGCAGGTTGCTCGGCTGCTTGAGGCGAAAGGGGTTCAGGTCACCCTGACTCGCACGGCAGAAGTGGATGTTGACCTGCCGCCCAGGGTCTCGCTCGCCAATCGACTCGGTGCAACTGCGTTTGTGAGCATTCATGCCAATGCCATCAGCATGTCGCGCCCTGAAGTCAACGGCATTGAGACCTTCTATTTCTCCGATCCCCGTTCTGCTCGGCTGGCCGCTCACATTCAGCAGCAGGTGCTGAATGTCTCTCCAGGCAGCCCCAATCGTGGTGTCCGTCGTGGTCGCTTCTTCGTGATCCGTCGCACGACGATGCCCTCGGTGCTGGTGGAGACAGGCTTTGTGACGGGTAACTTGGATTCTCCAAGGCTGGCCACCGCATCGCACCGACGTCGTCTGTCGCTTGCGATCGCCACAGGGATCCTTGAATACCTCCAGGGGGTGCGATGACCATCCGGCTTGGGATGTTTGACAGCGGCCTTGGCGGACTCACCGTTCTGCGCAGGGTTCTCGAGCGTCATGGATCGCTGCAGGTGATCTATCTCGGCGACACCGCGCGCGTTCCCTACGGCAGTCGTTCTCCGGCTGAAATCCGCACCATTGCCTCCGAAGTGGTGAGTTGGCTCAGCCAGCACCAGATCTCCACAGTGGTGATGGCCTGCAACACCACCAATGCCCTGGCCAGGGATGTTGCTGAAGGACAGGCCGGTGTCCCGGTGGTCGGCCTGATTGGCGCAGCCGCAGCAATGGTGCGGGAAACCCGGGTCGGGGTGCTCGCCACACCGGCAACCGTCGCATCAGGGGCCTACCGCGAAAGCATCGAGGCCCTACATCCAGGAACGCTGGTGGTGCAGCAGGCCTGTCCTGAGTTTGTGCCCTTGATTGAAACCGGAGATCTGCGTTCAGAAGCCCTTCGCGATGCTGCAAGCCGCTACCTGCAACCCCTGATGGAGGCTTCCGTGGAGTCAGTCGTCCTGGGCTGCACCCACTATCCCCTCCTGGTGCCCCTGCTCAGCAACCTTCTGCCGCAATCAATCCGCCTGATCGATCCCGCCGTGGCCGTGGCCAGTCAGCTCGATGCTTTGTTGGGGAAGCCTTTGCCTGGAGGCCTGGATCAGCCTCTCGCACTGGAGGCAACCCGTATCTGTGTGACGGCCGATGCCCAGGGATTCGCGGACCGTGCCACGCCCTGGTTGGGGCAACGTCCACGGGTTGAGCTGGTGCAGCTGCAGTGATAGGGCGGCGCCTTCTAAGATCTGCGCACTGAGGGGATTCATGACCACCGTCACCGATTTGCTGGAACCGGTAGAGGCGGATCTGGAGATTCTGCTCAGTGACCTTCGCAGCCTGATCGGAGCGGGTCATCCCATTCTTCAAGCGGCAGCAGAGCATCTGTTCAGTGCCGGTGGCAAGCGCCTGCGTCCAGGCATTGTTCTACTGATTTCAAGAGCACTCGCCAGCGATGGTGGTCTCACCTCCCGACATCGCCGACTGGCTGAGATCACGGAGATGATCCACACCGCTTCACTGGTTCACGACGATGTCGTGGATGAAGCGGCAACGCGGCGAGGCGTCGAAACCGTTCACAGCCGCTTCAATCACCGAGTGGCTGTTTTGGCCGGTGATTTTCTGTTCGCACAGGCCAGCTGGCACCTCGCCAACCTCGATGATCTCGATGTGGTGAAACTGCTAAGCCGCGTGATCATGGATCTCGCTGATGGTGAAGTGAAGCAGGGACTGTTCCGTTATGACACGGGCCAGACCTTCGAGACCTATCTGGAAAAGAGTTACTGCAAGACCGCTTCGTTGGTGGCCAACAGCGCTCGTGCGGCGGGTGTGCTCAGCGGTTGTACCGAGCCTCAGCTGGAGTCTCTGTATCGCTACGGCCGCCAGCTGGGACTGGCCTTCCAGGTGGTGGATGACATCCTCGATTTCACCGGCAGCGATCAGCAGCTCGGTAAGCCTGCCGCCAGCGATCTCTCCAGTGGATATCTCACCGCCCCGGCGTTGTATGCCCTGGAGCAGAATCCAGCCATGGGTGTGCTGATCGAACGCGAATTCAGCAATGAGGGTGATCTCGACGAAGCTCTGGGCATGGTTCGAGAGTCGGATGCAATCGCGCGCACCCGTCAACTGGCTGAAACCTTCGCCCAGGAATCCCGCGAAGCCCTGACCTGGCTGCCCGACTCCCCTTATCGCTCCGCCTTGTTGGAGCTCCCTGATTTCGTGCTCAGTCGGCTCTACTGATCAGCGATTCAAGGTGATTCTGGGCTTCGCTGAGTTGCTGGATTGCAATCAGACGTTTGGACTGCATCAAAGTCTGCTCTTCAGGATCCAGCCCATCCGCCAACTCGGTTGTTCTGAGCAGACGCCACACCAGGCAACCAGCTCTCAAGGCTGATTCACATCCGGCTTTTGAATCCTCGAAAGCCCAACACTCTTCAGGTCTGACGTTGAGGCCTCGAGCTCCCATCAGAAATGGATCCGGAGCAGGTTTGCCGGCGTTCAGTCCAGGTGCATCGCCGCAGATCATCAGCTGCAAGCTCTCCACCCAGGGATGATTGCGAATCTTGCGCTTCATGGATGCTCGGTCGCTGCTGGTGACCAGAGCCGTCGCCATGCCAAGGCGTTGGGCCGTTCGCACCAGCGACTCCGCTCCTTTCATCGCCTTGGCTCCAGGCAACAGCTGCTCTGCGATCGGCTGCCTGATGTCGAGTAGTTGCTCGGGTGTGATCGGTTGATCGATCCAGGTGCAGACCAACCTTGCGTTGTCGAGTCGGCGGCGCCCCTGTAGTTGGATCAGTTGCTCCGTCGCAAGCTTGGTGCCGAATTGGTGTGCGGCCTGTTGCCAGGCACGCCCATGCAGCGGCTCGGTGTCCAGCAGCAGGCCGTCAAGATCAAACAGGCAGGCCTTGGGTGGGGGTTGGACAATAAGCCGATTCATGGAATCATGCTTTGGTACCACTGGTCTATGGCTGAACAATTGATCTAGATGGTTGTTTCCTAATCATGCAGTCATGACAGCTGCTTAACCATATATTGGTCTGAGTCTGCAGATCGCAACTGAAAATTCTTGAGGGAAATGGTTGAATCAAATGCTGAACACTATCAGAGATTTTATAAACAACTTGATTGAAAATTATTATGGATCCATTTAAAAGCAGGATCTTTGAAACACTGTTTGCAATGGACTGTTTATGAACAATAGTCAAGTCCATTGTTTTCCCTGGCCTAGTCGCTATATTTGATCATACTATTGCCGAATGGAATTATGAGCATTGAGCAACAGATTTCTCCCACAACACTTCCAGTAGGCCATACAATTGAAATTAACACAACTGGCTGGTATAATTGGGGAAACAGTCAAAATATTTTTACAAATTACGGGAAAATAATTATTGACAAAAAAGGCTATTTAACCAATCAGGCAGATCTTACTGATTGGGCATATCTTAATAACAAAGAAGGTGGATTAATTGAAAATAGTGGTACATTTGAAAATACTCGTTTTTGGGCGTCATGTGCTGAGCTAGTGAACGACGGCGAGTTTTCGAATAAAAAAGGCGGAAGTGTGATCAATGATGGGCATCTACACAATAACAGCAAAGCTGTATTAAATAATGACGGTAAAATTGTAAATAACAGTGGCTTTGCTGGTTCCAAAAATAGCACTGGGGTTTTGTACAACAAAGGCACTTTTAATAACAATTCAGGCGCTGTCTTTTTAAATTATGGCAATTGCCTGAATTACGAAAACGCCGTTATTAATAATGCAGGGACATTCAGTGCAAACGTTGATGGCGGAGCATTTGGGAATTGGGGGCACTTTAATAATAAAAAAGGCGCTGTATTACACAGTTCCCCAGCACCTAGTCTGAAAAAAGATAATTTAAATGATCTTGATGGAGCTACTTTCAATGTAGGTTTAATTAGCAACGCGGGCATCGTGACTAATGATGGCCTTATCAATGCTAGAGGTGGGTTCACAAACCAGAAGGGAGCGCTTATTCAAGGATCTGGTGTTATCAAGGGTGATTTAATTAATCACGGAACAATTAATAGTGGTAGCTCTTCTGGCGGACATTTAATTGACGGGAATCTTCAACACACAAATAGCAGCTTAAATAAATTTGAATTGGGTGGAGACGACGACGCATCGCGTGACCGCACGAATACGCAATATGATTTTCTTGATATAAAAGGAGATTTACTCATTGACGGAGGAACACTTGATATACAATTAATTAATAATTTTAAGATTGAATATGGCCAAGAATTTAAAATTGTAAGTGTTGGCAACGATTTAGTCGGTCAATATGCTGGCCTTGACGAAGGAAGCTCGGTTGGTCTCTTTGATTCTATCCATTCTCGGGCTATTAATTTGTTTATTACATATCAGGGTGGAGATGGAAATGATATTTGTTTATACACTAAAGATCAAACTAATGCCGACATGATTTTCTCGTTTGACTGAACCTTTAGCAATACCTGAGTCCATAAAGTCATTATGATGAACTATATTTCTCCAATTTTGCGCTAAAGCAAAGGATTGACTCGTGACGATCAGCAGAGAATGTTGAATTCACTATGTATATGCCAAAGTAGCGCTGAACTTGACTGTACGTAAGTAATATGAACCATAAAATAGTGAATTCTTGCTCCTCAGCTGTTGATCTGTTTTAAATCCCTATATTCATTCATGAATCTCATTGCAAGATAGGTAATCTCTGATTATATTGGAATCACATGAATAGTAACGATGCCTCAGATTCATCCAAACCCTAATGCAAAAGGAAAGACGATTAATGTTAACAGTAATGACTGGTATAACTGGGGCGACAGCAAAGACCAGTTTCTTAACAACGGTGTAATAAATATCAGCAATTCTGGGCGTCTTACAAATGAAACTGATTTGACTAATTGGGCAACCCTTAATAATAACGGTGTTATTCAGAATTCAGGTTATTTTGACAACTCTTTTTATTGGCCTGGATCAAGGGCAGTATTTAATAATAATGGACAATTTTTTAATTATGGAGGAAGCGTATTGTCAAATTGGGGCAGTTTTAACAATAAAAAAGGTTCAACCCTTGAAATGCTTATGGACAGCAAGGGTCGATTTGGTGTCGTAGATAATTATGGAACACTTACAAACCATGAGGGCGCTTCTCTAAATATAAGAGGAGGATTGCTAAATAACTATGGCGGTAAAATTGAGAATAAAGGCTCAATTCTTAACGAATTAGCAGGGACTCTGCATACAACATCAACCTTTCATAATTACGGCGTAATAACTAATAATGCTCTCATAGATATTGCTAGCGGTGAATTCATTAATGAAAATGATGCTGTAATTCAAGGAACTGGTTCTACAAGAGGTACCTTGATTAACAAAGGTACTATCAGTGGAGGTGCATCAGCTGGAGGATATCTAATAGATGGCAATCTCCATCACCTAGAGGATGCCGACCTTGTTATAGAATTAGAAGGTTACAATGATAGTAATCGCGATCAGTTATTAACCGAATATGATTTTATCGACGTCAAAGGGGATTTAATAATAAACGGCGGAACTTTGGAGGTTTCTTTGATTAATGACTTTAAACTCCATCGCGGTCAAAAATTTCTAATCAGTCAAGTGGATGGTAACTTAAATGGAGAATTTTTAAGCATGGCTGAGGGCGAATCAGTTGGTATGTTTGATAGCATATATGGCAATAAGATTGATCTCTTTATTAGCTATCAAGCTGGTGACGGTAATGATATTTCTCTTTATACCCTGGAGAGTACAAACCCTGACATGATATTTAACTACTACGAATGATGGTTTGTTTTAGAATTGCTTTTACTCTTTTTATCTATTGTATTAATTCTAGGCTACCCTTATCTTCAATCTTAGCAGACATGTTTGTTTGGCATTAGTATAGCTATTCTTCTTTTTATGATTCCTTGATATCTTTGAAGTTCACTTGTCTTAGATTTTCCCTGTTGCGTATGTTAGGAGTCTGGCTACTATGAATTAACAGCTTATCGCTATTGCGTGGCAAACCAAATTTCACCAAATCCAAATCCTGTTGGATCCACATATGCTCCAAATGATGGAGACTATAACAGTGAGCTTTTTAATAATTATGGCATATTCTTGATTAAAACGGAGTGTTCAATTGTCAATGCACGTGCCTTCTACAACGGTGGCAAGTTAAACAACAATGGTCATTTCGTCAATAATGGAATATTTATCACTAAAGACAGTGGATTGACAAAAAATCTGGGTACATTTATTAACAATGAAACATTTGATATCTGGTCTGGGACTGATTCATTTGTGAATAGCACAGGTGGAACTTTGTTCAACAATAGCGTTATCAATAATAGTCAGCAAATAAGCAACTTTGGAACCTTTCACAATAAGAAGCTTGCGATAGTGAATAATTATGCGTTATTCCTCAATAGTGGTGTTGTTATCAATGATGGAATTATTGATAACACAAATGGCACTTTTAAGGGCGTGCCAGTTAAAAATGAGGGTAGTGGAAAAGTGATTCACCCAAAATTAACTGGTACAGGAAAAATCATTGGAGATTACGAGTCCAGAGGTGTGTTTTCACCTGGAAACTCTGCTGGTGGTCATTTCATCGATGGCGATCTATTGATTAGCTCTACGTCAAGTACTGTCATTCAATTAGGTGGTCTCTCTGATACTAATCGTGATAGTACTCAAACGGACTATGATTTTATTGATGTAGCTGGTGATCTTCTCATCGATGGCGGGAGTTTGGAAGTGTCTCTGATTGATGATTTCAAAATAGAACGTGGGCAAAAATTTATGATTTCTGATGTAGATGGTGATTTATCTGGTGAATTTAAAAAATTAGGTGAGGGAAGTTCAGTCGGTCTTTTTGATAGCATGTATTCTGAACCAATTGATCTTTTTATTAGCTATCAAGGAGGTGATGGAAATGATATTTGCTTGTACACTATGCCTCAAACCAATGCCGATATGATTTTCTCTGTTGCCTGAGCTCAAGTAGATTAATAATTGACTTTAGAAAGTCTTGACAAGGCACATCTGTTGTCCAATCTTGCGATTATACCGGTGAGTGCATAAAAGTTGTTGTTCAACATTTTTAATTTTTTGAATATATTCTAACGATCAGCTGCTTTTACTTTAGATTGAAATGATCTTAATCATGAAACTTTCGATTTTTTATTTCGATCGCAAATTCTGTTGAAGGCATTGTTTCGATTCTGTGAATTATTGCATCATGTGTAGGCTCTGATTATATTGGTTATACACGAATTGCAACGATGCCTCAGATTCTTCCCAATCCTAATAAGAATGGCAACACGATAAATGTTGACACTAAAGACTGGTATAACTGGGGGGATAGCAAGGATCATTTTCTTAATAACGGTTTAATTAATATAAGTTCTAAGGGCAGCCTTAAAAATCAGGCCGATTTGACGAATTGGGCGACTCTTACTAATAAAGGGGTCATCCATAATTCAGGTTTATTTGACAATTCTTACTATTGGCCCGGATCCAGTGCGGTATTCAAGAATTACCATCTTTTTTACATTGCAAATGGAGGGAAGCTTCAAAACACTGGACATTTTGTGAATGAATCAGGTGCCGAGTTGCATGTCAATGATTTTTTAATTGATAATGAGCAAATCCAAAATGATGGGACTCTTGAGAATATGGGGTTGATTGCAAATGCTGCTTTCATTTATAGCTCCGGTACTTTGGTCAACTATAAGAGTGGAGTTATTCAAAACGATGCCGAAATTGCAATTGATGGCACATTTAATAACTATGGAGTCATTACAAATAATGGTAATATTGATAACTGGAGTGGTACTTTCGTTAACGAGAAAGATGCTTTAATACAGGGCTCTGGCAGGATCATAGGCTCTATTACTAACCATGGCACGATTAACGCTGGTAATTCTTCAGGAGGTCACCTAATCCTTGGCGACTTCTATCATGCTACTGATGGCGTTGTTGAAATCGAATTAGGAGGTCACTCTGACTTTGACCGAGATCTTGTTCATACTCAATATGATTTTGTTGATGTTGCCGGAGATTTAGTCATTGATGGTGGAAGCCTCGAAGTCTCTCTTGTAGATGATTTTAAAATCATGCGCGGCCAACAATTTATAATCGCAAAGATTGACGGAGATCAGCATGGCCAATATCAGGGCCTTTCTGAGGGTTCCTCTGTCGGCCAGTTTGAAGGATTCAATGGAAACATGCTTGATCTCTTTATTACATATCAAGCTGGTGATGGTAATGACATTGCTCTTCAGGCTCCCCCACTCACTAACCCTGATTTGATCTTTTCTTCACCTCTTTTGATTTGAATTGCTTTGATGCTTAGGTTTGATTGGCTTGCTTGTTTGTTTGTCGCATACGCGAATGTCTGTTTTTGTTGGTTGATGTGCTAACTGGATCTTCCTTTGTCTTCCTTTTTTATTGATAGGTGTATGGCTAAATTTCTGAATACAGTTTGTGATGCATTTGAATTCTCTCTTTCCGATCTTTTTCGCCGTTCTTGTTTCAACATGGCGGTATGAATGCATTGAAGTCTAATGTTTAACGTTGATTTCTTCGACCCGTTGTTGGGTGGGCCTCTGACACTCATCCCCATCATTGGTTTTTAAAACGGATTGCCTCAAGGTTCTGTCTGAATGCGCTGTGGCAACTATCTTTTGCTCTAGGCGTAAAAGGGAAACCCCCGATGACGAGCGAGAAATCCACCATCGAAAGCGTGCTTGATGAGCAGCGTGTTTTTGAACCGTCTCTCGACTTCTCCCGATCTGCTCGCATCGGCGGCCTGGAGACCTACAGAACGATGGCCGATGCCGCCCGTCAGAACCCCGAAGCGTTCTGGGGAGATGCGGCACGCAAGGAACTGTCCTGGTTCACGCCTTTCGACACCGTCCTGGACTGGTCCAACGCCCCTTTTGCCCGTTGGTTTGAAGGTGGCACCACCAACATCTCCCACAACTGCCTGGATCGACATCTCCAGAGCGACAAGGCCAACAAAACGGCACTGATCTGGGAAGGCGAGCCGGGTGATGTTCGACGGTTCACCTACCGCGAGCTGCATGCCGAGGTCTGCAAAGCCGCCAATGCTCTTAAATCAATGGGAATCGGCAAGGGCGATCTTGTGGCGCTCTACATGCCGATGGTCCCTGAGGCGGCGATCGCCATGCTCGCCTGTGCCCGCATTGGTGCACCCCATTCCGTCGTGTTCGGTGGTTTTTCAGCGGAAGCCCTTCGTGATCGTCTGATTGATGGCGAAGCCAAGGCGGTGATCACGGCCGATGGTGGCTTCCGCAAGGACAAGCCCGTGTCGCTGAAGCCGGCTGTTGATGCGGCGCTTGCCGATGGCAGCTGCCCAACCGTGCAGTCCGTTCTGGTGGTGCAGCGCACCAAGCAGGCCGTGGAGATGGCCGAAGGCCGTGATCAGTGGTGGCATGAGCTGGTCGAGGGTCAGAGCGCCGACTGCCCCGCGGAGCCGATGGCCAGTGAAGATCGTCTGTTCGTGCTGTACACCTCAGGCTCCACCGGCAAACCCAAGGGTGTCGTGCACAGCACGGCTGGATACAACCTCTGGGCCCATCTCACATTCCAATGGATCTTCGACATCCGTGACGACGATGTCTACTGGTGCACGGCTGATGTGGGCTGGATCACCGGTCACAGCTACATTGTGTATGGCCCGCTTTCCAACGGAGCGACCACGGTCATGTATGAGGGAGCGCCGCGTCCCTCCAAACCCGGGGCGTTCTGGGAGCTGATTCAGAAGCACGGCATCACGATCTTCTACACCGCTCCCACTGCCATTCGCGCGTTCATGAAAAACGGCCGTGAAGTGCCCGATCAGTACGACATGAGCAGCCTGCGCTTGTTGGGCACCGTGGGGGAACCGATTAATCCCGAGGCCTGGATGTGGTATCGGGATGTGATCGGCTCCGGTCGTTGCCCGATCATCGACACCTGGTGGCAGACCGAGACCGGTGGCGTGATGATCAGCCCTCTACCTGGAGCAACCCCGACCAAGCCTGGTTCGGCGACCCTGCCTTTGCCCGGTATTGAAGCCGACGTGGTCGATGCGGACGGCAACTCGGTTGGAGCCGATGAAGGTGGTTACCTCGTGGTGCGACGTCCCTGGCCGGGGATGATGCGCACGGTGCATGGCAACCCTCAGCGTTTCCGTGAGAGCTACTGGGAGCACATCCGTCCGGCTGACGGCAGTCACATTTATTTCGCCGGCGATGGTGCCCGTCGTGATGCGGATGGCTACTTCTGGGTGATGGGGCGGGTGGATGACGTGATCAATGTCTCCGGTCACCGCCTCGGCACCATGGAAATCGAATCTGCTCTGGTCAGTCATCCGGCCGTGGCGGAGGCTGCCGTTGTGGGTCGTCCCGATGACCTCAAGGGTGAAGGCATTGTTGCCTTCGTCACCCTTGAAGCGGGACGTGAGCCGGAGGATTCTCTGATCGCTGAGCTGCGGGCCCATGTGGGCAAGGAAATCGGCCCCATCGCCAGGCCCGATGAGATCCGATGCAGTGATGCCCTGCCCAAGACCCGCAGCGGCAAAATCATGCGCAGGATCCTGCGTGCCCTTGCCGCAGGTCAGGAAATCACCGGTGACACCAGCACCCTGGAGGATCGTTCAGTGCTCGACCGGTTGCGTGCCTGAGCATGCTGAAAACTCTCCCCTTGTTCACCAGCTCCTCACCAGGACGGAGTTCATGCTGAGTTCAGCGGTGATCAACAGCGATGAAACGCAAGCCCAACGTCAGCTATCGCTACCACCACATGGGTGTTCCCACCTCGGAGCAACGCCCAGGTGAGCACTACAGCTCAACGTTTCGCATGTACACATCCGGTGGCGAGGATCCCGGAGGTTTCCGGATTCAGTTTCATCGCTTCGAACCCGGTAGCTGCCTGCACCCATTGATTCAGTCCACCCCGCATGTGGCCTTTCAGGTGGATGATCTGGAGGCCGCAGTGGCTGACGAGCAGTTGCTTCTCGGGCCCTATGAACCGTTCAGCGGCTTCAAGGTGGCCATCATCGAAGACGAAGGTGTTCCCATTGAGTTGATCGAGACGGCACTCAGTGACGACGAAGTCTTTGGAGAACCCAAAGCCAATTCAGTGATCTACCCAGAGGAGACGGTGCCACTCAGCGCCCAGGAGGTGATCAGATCCTGAAGACGGTTCACCTGTTGCTGCCGGTCGCTGCCTTCAGCCCAGTCGCCCAGGAACTGTCTGCGCAGGCCGGCACTGGCGGGTGTGAGGTGATCGCCAGGCAACCTCAGCAGTTCGCTGCAGTCGCCTTTGCGCGCCTGCAGTGCCGTGATCAAATCGAGACTCTGGTCGATCTTGTCCTTGTTGAAGCGCACCACCTGATTGCGGGGCTGCAAATACTGACGCTCGATCAAGCGCAGGGTTTCCTTTGGGCTCGGGCTGAATTCGGTGCTCACGCCCAGGCTTGGTGCCACCACGTCAAGCAGGGGAATCGACTGATCAGCGGTGAAGTTGTTGAAGCTGAGCGCCACGAGGCCGTTGCAGTTCCGCCCTCCATCGGGCGCCAGCAGATGCAGTTTGCAACCCAGGCTGTGACCGAGACGCAGAGGTGATGGCAGCTGTCCTAGCCGGTCCTGATGGCGTGAGCGACAGGCGCGCATGGCACTCCAGGCTTCACGTGCCTGGAGCTGGTGGTCGAAACCTGGCACGTAGCTCCAGGCATGGATGGCGATCCCACGGGCCGCCAGTCCTTCGAGCAGACGCCGATAACTGATCTGTGGCGTTGCCGCGAGGTAGCTGCCTCCCACGAATTCGACTAACCCGCGAGGCTGACGCGGGTAGAGGGTCCAGCAGTCACGGAAGCGAACCCAGTTGCTCATGGACTGGGTTGCAGCGAACGCAGCACCTGCATGGCTTCGCGCACGTGGGCCGGGCCATCGAGCAGGTTGTTGAACACGTGCTGGATCACTCCTTGGCCATCAATCACATAGGTGACCCTGGAGGGCAGCAGGCCGAGGGTTTTGGGAACACCGAAGGCTCGGCGCAGGCGTTGATCACTGTCACTCAGCAAAGGAAAGGGCAGCTGATGGCGTTCCGCGAAGCGGCGATGGCTCACCAGATCGTCACCGCTGACGCCCCAGACCTGAGCACCAAGCTGTTGGAGTTCCTGGTGGGAATCCCGGAATCCGCAGGCTTCTGCGGTGCAGCCCGGGGTCTCGTCTTTTGGATAGAAGAACAACACCAGGGGCGTGCCGTTGCGCTCGCTGATGGCGCAGCTGTTGCCTTCGTGATCCTCCAGGTTGATGGACGGAACGCTGTCACCAACGGTGAGGGCCATGCCAAGCAGTCGAACTGGTGGCGAAACCTTAGGAAGCGTGGATAAAAGACGGAGAATGGAATGATCCAGGAGGGAGGTCAGCGCATGGAGAACCCATCGGTACCAGGTCAACTCGATCTGTTGTCGTTGAGCGGTGGTCAAGAGGCTCCGGCCCCAGCCCCAGCTCCGCAATCCCTTCCGCAATCCCTGGAGACAACGCTGGAGCCCTGCGTTGACCCCAGCTCCTCAGCAAAAACCCTGCTGATCGTTGATACCGAGACCACAGGACTGGATCCGGAACTGGATCAATGCCTTGAGGTGGGCGTGATTCTCTTTGATGTGACCAGTCGTCAGGTGCTGGCGCAGCAATCGTTTCTGTTGCCGGTGGAGGCCAATGCTGCCGAAGCGATCAATCGCATTCCCGCTTCCGTCACCAGCCTGCCCCAGCCCTGGCCAGCTGCACTCAACTATCTCCAGTCGCTGCTGGATGCAGCCGATGTGCTGGTGGCGCACAACGCCGCTTTCGATCGCCAGTGGTTCGGGCGTGGTCACCTGCCGGCCACCGACAAGCCCTGGCTCTGCAGCATGGACGACATGCGCTGGCCGGCGGAACGTCAGCTCAGGTCCAGGCCATCGGTGCGTGATCTGGCTCTGGCCTATGAAATCCCCGTTTGGGCTGCCCATCGTGCCCTGACCGATTGCATTTACCTGGCGGAGGTCTTTCGCCGCTGTGATGATCTTGAGGAGTTGATCGAGCGTGGCCTGGAGCCGCGTCAGCTGATGCGTGCCCAGGTGTCTTACGACGATCGACATCTGGCGAGAGATGCCGGTTTTCGCTGGAACGAACCGGTTAAAGGAGCCTGGGCCAGGCGCCTGTCTGTCAGAGAGGCGCGCAATCTGGACTTTCCCGTTGTTGCTGTTGATCCTGAATTGCCCCTGGCGTCCTGATTTGCTTCAGCAGTCGGAAGCCTCACGGAGGGTTTGCCGCTGCTGGAGCTCAGACAGCCAGGCTGACGTCATGGATCTTCCCAGGCATCCACCGTCCATTCGTGCTCGCCTGCAGCGCTGGCAGCAGGTCCGCACCTGGGCGCGGTTGATTCGTGAGGCTGAATGCCTCTGGCATGTTGATGTGCGTGAACTCAAACGTCTCGGTGCCCTGGAGCTCTCGCATCTGCTGGAGGAGGTTCCGTCCTGTCAGCGGTCGCGAGTGAATCGATGGCTGATGCGGTATTCGGCATCGACGCGATTGCCTTCCGGTGCTTCTGCCCACGAGCGCTGATCAACGGCTTCTGACTGCTCTCCGCTATGGGTAGATCGCTTTTCTTCAAGCCACCCATGAGCTTTGCCAGGCAGGCTTGCATCCTGTTCTCCCTGCTCACGCTTGGAACCGGTGTTTCGGCCTCCTCCGATGCGTCCCTGACCAGTGTCGGTGCCTCACTCCCCGCCAGGCTCTCCAGAAGTTGGTTTGCCCAGCTGGCTAGCTCAGGTGGTCCTGAGGTCAGCTATCGATCCATGGGTTCAGCTTCAGCTCAATGGGCCCTGATCAGGCAGTCCGTCGATTTCGCGGTGTCCGATGAGCCCATGCAGCCCAGGGATCTGGCCAAGGTGAGGCGTGGTGTTGTGCAGATCCCCATCGTTGGAGGCGCCATCGCTTTCGGGTACAACCAGCCAGGTTGCGATCTGAAGCTCACCCAGCAGCAGGCTGTTCAGGTGGCCAGCGGCAGAATCACCGACTGGAAGGAGCTCGGCTGCCAACGGGGTGCTCTGACTTGGGTGCATCGATCGGATGCCTCTGGGATCACCAACGCGTTCACCCACTCCATGCAGGCCTTCTCTTCGCAATGGCCGCTGGGGACTGGGGCATCGATTCGCTGGCCCGCCGGCAATGCGCTCGCCGCTGAGGGCAACTCCGGAGTTGCCGCTGCCATTGAGAACAGGCGAGGAGCCATCGGCTATCTGGGTCTGTCCGATCTCAGGGGCACGATCAGGGCCGCTGCGCTACAGAACAGCTCCGGGGAATTCCTGCAGCCCAGTTTGATGGCTGCGGCAAAGGCCCTCAAAGGCATCAACCTGGATTCCAATCTGGCCGGCAGTAACCACAACCCTTCGGCGCAGGGTGCCTATCCGCTTGTCACACTGATTTGGGTGTTGGCTTACAGGTCCGGGAACGGCGAGAACACCGAGGCAATCCGAGCGACCCTGGATTTCATGCTCAATGGCCAGGCCCAGAGCCAGCTTGCTGATGTGGGTTTGATTCCCCTCGACGATGAGATGCTCATGAAGTCGCAGGCTGCCATTGAACGGATCAGTCAGTAATCAAAGGCTTCCGATCGATCGTTGACCGTTTCACACCCATCAACAGCTTTTTTTGGCCTGTTCTTTCGATACTTTTGACCACTCCTTATTGATCCGAATGCGAGCTCTTTGTCTGAGTGTCTGATGTTGCGCTCCATACACTCGTCGGTAGGGAATCGTCCGTCGCTGCTGTCGAATTTCCTCCAGAATCAAAAACACAAAAAGCAAGGTCCTGCCTTCTGGACTCCAGTATTCAAAATCGAAATCGTTTGCATCTAGCGGCGGGGAACGTTGTTCCACTGCACAAAAACAGGCTGTGGCTTGTTGTGAATGGCATGGTGAAGCTTGGCGCGGTTTCTGTGCATGGCGATGAGCTGTTGCTGGGCCTGGCTGGTCCCAACGAGACCTTTGGCGAACCCTTGAGCACCGTGCAGGCCTATGAAGCCGTCACGCTCACCGATTCGGATCTTCTCTGCATGACGATGGGCGAGGTTCGAGAGTCACAGGACCTCGCCAACAATCTGTTGGGAGCGGTCGTGCTCCGTCACCGGCAGTCGGAGTATTTGCTCTCTCTTCTGGGTCTTCGTCGTGTTGAGGAGCGCGTCAGGGGTTTCCTGGAGCTGCTTGCCCAGGATTACGGCCAGCCCTGTGAGCAGGGATGGCGTTTGAATCTGCGTCTCACCCATCAGGAGATGGCCAGCGCGCTGAGCACCACCCGCGTGACCGTGACCCGGGTGATCGGTCTGCTCAGAGATGAAGGATGGCTCAAGATCGACGGTCAACGTCACCTGGTGATCACCCATCTACCCTGCAAATGAAATGGGCCTGAGCGAAAGATGCTCAACGATTCAATATTGAGCTCGTTGTTGTTGATGGTTTCGAGCAGATTGAACAGATTTGAATAAAAAAAGACCCCTCAGATGAGGAGTCTTAGTGATGGATTGAACTGTGACATCGGAGCGGCGGGATTTGAACCCACGACCCCTACTACCCCAAAGTAGTGCGCTACCAAGCTGCGCCACGCCCCGACGGCAGATGCAAGCTATCACAAGGCATTCCCGCTCTTCGTGTGTCGCTGGATCCGGTTCAGCAGTCTCGCTGTGAGCCTCTCGCGGCTGTCACTTGCATACCCCCAGAGCCGCAGTTGTCTGCCCAGCTGACGCAGTGCTGCAAGATTCATGGAAGCAAGCTGCAGCTCAGGCAGTGTTCGCCAGGCTCTTGAGGCCAATGGCAGATTGGAACGACGTTGGCTGTCACCAAGGCTCAGGGTGCCGTCCGCGATCCATTCCGGAATCAGCACCACCAAGACGGCGATCAATCCATAGAGCTCCACGAGCCCCCTCGGCAGTGGATGCAGGCGACGGGGGGGCTTCGGCTCAGGAATGGTGGGCACGCCGCGCGAGGAGTCCAATCACTTCCAACCTTGCCAGGTCATTTTCACCAGAGGGAAGCCAGTGGTCAGATCGCCAGGGTTCCCCTTTCAAGCGGCAACCTGACCTGGGCTGGAGGAGTCGGGGAGGAATCTCGCCAGAGAAATGGACGCTCATGATCCGGCCTGGGCTTGAGAGCGAAGACCATGGCGAAGACCAGGATCACCGTCAGTCCAATGACGGCGATCACCACCCTGTCGGCAAGTGGTTCATTCATGTCTGCAGCTGGATCGGACTGTTGTCGCCGCGCAGAACGCAGTGACTGATCGTCCAGTCGTAATGGCTCCAGACCTGACTGGGCAAGCGATAGTCAGCAGCTTCGAAGGAACCGAGGCTGATTCCAGTGGGCATCGCTGAGCAGTAAGGCCTGCTGCCGGGTCGTGCCAGATATTGCTGGTGATAAGTCTCGGCGAAATGGAAGGTGCGATCCGCTGCGATTTCGGTCGTAATGCTGTCTCTGTTCGCCTGAGTCAAGGCCTGTTGGTACCAATCGCGACTGGCCAGAGCCAGTTGCATCTGCCGGGGGGTGGTTGTGTAAATCGCCGATCGATACTGGCTTCCCCTGTCATTGCCCTGGCGGTCACCCTGGGTGGGGTCGTGACATTCCCAGAAGAGCTTGAGCAGATCGCTGACGTCGATGGCAGGGGTGCTGTAGACAACGCGCACCACCTCCGTGTGTCCGGTCCTGCCACTGCAGACCTGCTCGTAGCTGGGGGATGGTGTCTGTCCACCGGCATAGCCCACCGCTGTGGAGACAACACCGGGTAGCCGCCAAAATCCCTTTTCCGCTCCCCAGAAGCAGCCGCAGCCGAAAACAATTTCCTCCTGATCCTCCATCAGTGGCGCCTTCAGTGGCGTACCGAGGACGACGTGACGCTCGTCAGCGCTTCCGTCTGATTGTCCTTGCTGAGAACCTGTGAGCCAGTTGGGCAGCATCACATCCTTGTCTGTGCCGCAACCCTAGGCAGATGTCACTGGATCCAGGCGGATGTGATTGAGCAGTGTGGTGACGAAGGCGAACAGCAGAAACGGAACGCTGAGCACAAGGATCAGGCCGACTCCAACCAACGCGAACACGGGGCGAGACGACCCCATCAGGGCCAGACCTGCGGCAAGGCTGACAAAAATCACTGCCATCCAGGCCAGGATTTGTCCATAGATGTCCCCGAACGTCAGGGTGCAGCGGACCGAGAAAGGGGTTCCTGACGTCATGGTTCGGCAGCAGAGACTCCAGCTAAGCCGAGGCGACAGGGTTTGTCGCCCGTACGTTGCGCAACCTTTGCGTCAGGCCACCGATTCGAGGCGTTCTGCCGCCTGTTCCCGCTCCCAGAGGCTGCGGTAAAGCCCCTGATCCTTGATCAGATCGGAGTGGTGACCCTGTTGCACCAACCGTCCCTGGTCCATCACCAGAATCCTGTCGCAGGCCGCGGCTGCAGACAGCTGATGGCTGATCATCACAATCGTGCGCTGGGTCTGACGGCGGACCGAGGCGAGGATCTCCGCGGCGGTGTTGTTGTCAACGCTCGCAAGGGCATCGTCCAGGACCAGAACCGGAGACTTCAGCAACAAAGCTCTGCCCAGTGCGGTGCGCTGGCGCTGACCTCCACTGAGGGTGATTCCCCGTTCTCCGACGAGCGTGTCCATGCCATCGGGGAATCCGCGCACATCCCCAAGCAAACGAGCCTGTTCAGCCGCTGACTCAACCCGTTCCAATCCTGCTTCGGGTTCGCCATAGCGCAGGTTGTCCGCCAGGCTGCTCGTGAACAGATAGCCCTCCTGAGGAACCAGCGCGATCTGTTCTCGCAGGTCATTCAGGCGCAGGCTGGTGAGGTCATGTCCATCAAGGAACAGTTGATTGGCGGGCACCTCCACCATGCGACCCAGAGCTCGGGCCAGCGTGGTCTTGCCACAGCCCACCGGACCCACAACGGCCACCAGTTCGCCGGGGCGGATGTGGAAACTCAGGCCGTCAAGCGTGTCGCTATCGGATCCGTCATAGCGGATGTGCAGGTTGCGCGCTTTCAGCTCTCCACGCACCGGCAGGTCCAGTTGTTCCGGTTCGATCGGATCGTTGATCAAGGGTCGGCGCGACAGCAGTTCTTCGACGCGTTCCAGGCTGACCTGCCCGGTCTGGAAGGTGTTGAGTGTGAAGCCCAGCAGAGCGGTGGGAAACACCAGTCGCTCCACATAAAGGATCAGGGCGACCAGGCCTCCGATCGACAAGGTGCCCTGTTGGAGTTGACCGCTTCCGAGTGCGAGTAGCAGCAGCAGGGAGATGGACGAGATTCCTTCCAGCAGCGGAAAGAGAGTGCTGCGCGTGCGTGCCAGCTGAATGGCCGAATCCCGGTAACCGCGGTTGCGGGAACTGAAAGCATTCAGTTCCTGTTGTTCCTGGCTGTAGATCTTGATCGCTGCGATGCCTGAAAGGTCTTCCTGGATCAGTTCACTGAGTCCGGCTAGAGCTTCCTGCTGACGGCGCTGTTCTCGCATCATTCGCCCTCCGAACAGGCGAACAGCGCCAAGCATCACCGGGTAGAGGGAGATTGCAGCAACCGTGAGCCCGGGATCAATCGCCAGCATGGCCGGGAGCGTGAAGGCGTAGGCCAGAACGGTGTTCGTCAGGCTCAGCACTGCAAAACCAAGCAGCCGCCGCACGTTTTCGACATCGCTTGTGGCGCGGCTGATCACTTCACCGCTGCCCGTTTGCTGAACCCATCCGGGTTCCTGCCGCAGCATCTGGTCAAACAGCTTCTGACGCAGCTCAACCTCCACCTGCCGCCCGACCCCGAACACCAGCTGACGTGAGATGAGCCTCACCACACCCATGCTCGTGGCCAGCAGCACAATCCAACCTGCCTGTGCAAGCACATCTGAGAAGGCAAATCCCTCCTGCAGGTCATCGATGACCCTTCGCACCTCCAGGGGGATAGTGACGCTGAGGATGTTCACCACGACCAGAGCGATCGCTCCCATCAGCACCGTGCGTCGATGGGGCTTCAGGTATCGGCCGATCAGATCGAGGCGGAAAGCGGCCATCGCGAACCCTGAACAGTGAACAACCTAGGCACTGAGATGATGCTCAGGGGAGCGCAAAGCTCCTGGAACGGTTGAGATTGGCGTCGAACTGGCCATCGCATCCTTTTTAAGGGATAGTGTTCATGTCCCCATCACCCGGCCCGGAGTGCATCTGCACCCGGGCTTTTTTCTGTCCTCCGATCCCCAAGCTTCCGCGCCTTTCTTTCCCATGGTCTCCCCATCCATTTCCTGGCCGCAGACACTGGAGCATCTGCTCAATGGTGGAGTGCTCGTTCCTGACCAGGCAGCGGCACTGATGCAAGCCTGGCTTTCCGAGGAGCTCACGCCTGTGCAGACCGGGGCTTTTCTGGCTGCGATCCGCTCCCGTGGGGTGAACGGCGGTGAACTCGGTGCCATGGCGGCTGTGCTGCGCGAGGCCTGTCCTCTCCCCGGTGAACGCCCAGACCTGCTGATGGTGGATACCTGCGGCACGGGAGGTGACGGGGCTGACACATTCAATATCTCCACAGCTGTGGCCTTCACGTCAGCAGCCTGCGGCGCCCATGTGGCCAAGCACGGCAATCGAAGCGCCAGTGGCAAGGTGGGCTCAGCGGATGTGCTTGAAGGCCTTGGCCTGCATTTGCAGGCTCCTGCGGTCCAGGTGATCGATGCCCTCTCCCAGGCCGGGGTGACGTTTCTGTTCGCGCCGGCATGGCACCCGGCTCTGGTGAATCTCGCCCCGCTGCGCCGCAGTTTGGGAGTGCGCACAGTGTTCAATCTGCTTGGCCCTCTGGTGAACCCCTTGAGGCCCAATGGTCAGGTGCTGGGCGTGGCGACTGAGGACCTGCTGGATCCGATGGCAGAGGCCCTGCAGAGTCTTCGTCAGGACCGAGCTGTGGTGGTTCATGGTGCCGGTGGCCTGGATGAAGCATCGCTGGCGGGCTCCAATTCCCTGCGCATCCTTGAAAACGGAGTGCTGCGCTCCGAATCCATTTCACCAGGGGATCTCGGTCTCCAGGAGGCACCCCTCGATGCATTGCGCGGCGGTGATCTCGCGTGCAACCAGGCGATTCTCAGGGACATCCTCCAGGGACGCGGCACCCAGGCCCAGACGGAGGTGGTGGCTTTCAACTGCGCTTTGGTGCTCTGGGTGGCCGGGGTGGAAATGGATCTGAAGTCCGGTGCCCAGCGCGCTCTTTCGGCTCTTGGCAATGGCCATGCCTGGGAGCGTCTTGAGCAGTTGCGCCTGGGTCTGACCCCCGCCGAGGGAGGATGAGGGCTTCAGCGTTGTTGAGGGGATTCGTCTGCTGATGACTGCTTCATCCAGGGAGTCGGCGTGGCTGGTGCTGGCCGATGGCACTGTCTTTTCAGGACTGCCCTGTGGCGCCGGCGGCAGCGTGGTCGGTGAGGTTGTTTTCAACACCGGCATGACCGGGTATCAGGAGGTGATGACCGATCCCAGCTATTCCGGACAGCTGGTCACGTTCACCTATCCGGAGCTGGGAAACACCGGGGTTAATCCCGATGATCAGGAAGCAGACAAGCCGCATGCCCAAGGTCTGATCGCCCGGCAGCTGTCACCAGTGGCCAGCAACTGGCGCTCCCGGCAGGGTCTTCAGAACTGGTTGGAGGTCCATGGCGTCGTCGGCATTCACGGCATCGACACCCGGGCCCTGGTTCGTCATCTGCGTGAAACAGGTGCCATGAATGGGGTGATCAGCTCGGACGGACGCTCGCCGGCTGAGCTGCTTGAGGTTGTGCGTTCTGCGCCGTCGATGGAGGGCCTGAATCTCGCCGACAGGGTTTCGACAACCACCTCCTATGCCTGGAGCGCGCCTTGCGCCGTTGATTTCGACCGACGTCTGCAGAGCGGTCGGCCGGAGAGTCCGTACCGTGTCGTCGCGATCGATTTCGGCATCAAGCGCGCCATCCTCGATCGATTGGTCAGTCATGGTTGCGATGTGACGGTCATGCCGGCATCGACCGACCTGCAGAGCGTGCTGGCTTGTCAGCCGGAGGGTGTCTTCCTGTCCAACGGCCCCGGTGATCCAGCGGCTGTCCGTGATGGGATTGCCCTGGCCCGAGGTCTGATTCAGCAGCGGGATCTCCCTTTGTTCGGCATCTGCCTCGGCCATCAGATTTTGGGTTTGGCCATGGGGGGCACCACGTTCAAGCTCGGCTATGGACATCGCGGTCTCAACCATCCATGCGGCACCACCGGGCAGGTGGAGATCACGAGTCAGAACCACGGTTTTGCCCTGGATGCGGCAAGTCTTCCTGCCGACAGCATCGAGGTGACTCACCTCAACCTCAACGACCGCACCGTCGCCGCGATGGCCCACAGGCAACAGCCCATGTTTGGTGTGCAATATCACCCTGAGGCGAGTCCGGGTCCCCACGACGCTGACCACCATTTCGCCCGTTTCGTTTCGCTGATGTCAGATCGACGCTGATGCGTGGTCTGTCTCGAAGAGCATCACTACACTTCGCACGACGATGACGCGAATGGGGGGTCTGGTCCCATCACTGAACTGCAGCGACTGACGGTTTCGCTCCGTGGAGGTTTTGAGCAGAAGGATGGCTGCCTGGTGTTTCACTTCACCGGCCAGTTGGATGCCTACTCCGAAAAGCAGTTCATCACTTACGTGATGGATGTTCTCAAGACCAATGCCTTCCCGGCTGTCTTTGACCTGAGCAAAATCGATTTTCTGGATTCCTCCGGTCTTGGCGCCCTGGTGCAGCTGGCCAAGCAATGCAACGACGCCAAACGCAGCTTTGTGGTGGTTGGCAATGCCCGCGTCACGCAGACCGTGAAACTGGTCCGCCTGGAATCATTCCTCCACCTGGTGAATGATCTGGAGACGGCTTACACCCAGCTGGCTGCTTGAGCGACTGGATCCGGCTTCAACAATCTCTTCCGGCCGGTTCGACGGATCTCGGCCCCCTGCAGCTTGCCTGGCTTGGAGATGCCGTCTGGGAGCTGCATCAACGTTTGCGGCACTGCCGGCAGGCAGGCCGATCCAAGGATCTGCATCGAGCTGTGGTGGCTGAGGTTCGTGCGGATGCCCAGGCGGCAGCTCTCAAGCGGCTTGAACCCTGGCTCACTGAGGAGGAACTGGATCTGGTGCGCCGTGGCCGCAATCGTGCTGGCCGCGGCCCCCGGGGATCAGATGCTGCGGTCTATGGAAAGGCCACGGGATTTGAGACAATGGTTGGCTGGCTCTTTCTGCAGAATCCGACGCGGCTTGCCCAGCTTCTGGATCGACTCGAGGAGACCGAATCCGCCCTGTCATAACCATCGATCCCATGAGCTCCCGTTTTGATCGCCGCTCCGCCCGCCCCTCCCGTGGTGGTGATTCCGCAGGCGGGCGACCGTCCCGTGGAGGGCCGCGTGGTCGTCGCCCAAGGGTGGATGGCAGCCCAACGGGGTCCCGCCGCCGGGATGGAGATGATGGTCGTCCCGATACGCCCTGGCGTGGATCGCGTGATGGCGAGTTCCGAGGGCGGGCACCATCTAGGAACGGTGCCTTTCGCGGCGGTCCCCGAGATGGTTCAAGACCCGCCGGCAGGGGTGACCGCCGGGATGGTGAGCGGCGCTTTGATTCACGCCGAACAGAGGATCGCCGCCAGGGTGAACGCCGTTTTGAAGAACGCCGTTTTGAAGATCGTCGCCCTGATGATCGGCGTTTCAGTGCAAGGCGATTTGAAGACCGCCGTGAGGGAGATCGCCGTGATGGTGATCAGCGCTTCAAGGGGCATCGCTCTGATGACCGGCGTTTTGCTGACCGTCGTTCAGGAGCTCGTCGCTTCAGTGATGGCGAGAATCGCAGCATCCGTCCCGGCCGTGGCGAGCGCCGAGACCGTCAGGTTGATGGTCAGCCCCGCGGAGAAGCAACTCCCCACGGGGCTGATCCTGTGGCTGATGATTTGCTTTGGGGCCGGCACGCCACCCAGGCGGCACTGGAGGCCGGTCGTCCGATCCATCGCATCTGGTGCACCAGCGAGATGCGCAGTGCTCCCAAATTCATGCAGCTTCTCCGGGATGCCAAGGCCTCCGGAGTTCTTGTGGAGGAGGTCACTTGGGCACGTCTGGCTCAAATGACAGGCGGTGCCGTCCACCAGGGCATCGCTCTGCAGACCGCTGCAGCAGACACGCTGAATCTGCCAGACCTGATCGATGGCTGCAGCGAGCTCAATGAACCGCCGCTGTTGCTGGCCCTCGATGGCCTCACCGATCCCCACAATCTCGGTGCAATCGTTCGATCCGCTGAAGCCTTGGGAGCTCACGGAGTGGTGCTGCCTCAGCGCCGCAGCGCAGGGCTTACGGGATCCGTCGCCAAAGTGGCCGCCGGTGCCCTGGAACATCTGCCTGTGGCGCGGGTTGTCAATCTCAATCGCTCTCTGGAAACCCTCAAGGATGCTGGTTATCGCGTGGTCGGTCTTGCCGAGGAAGGCGATCAGACTCTTGAGGAAGTTGATCTGGAAGGCCCTCTCGTTGTGGTCACGGGGTCTGAAGGCCAGGGGCTGTCGATGCTGACCCGTCGCCATTGCGATCACTTGATTCGCATTCCGCTGCGTGGTGTCACGCCAAGCCTGAACGCTTCCGTTGCGACGGCTCTTTGTCTGTACGAGGTGGCGCGTCGAGGCTGGATGAAGGGTCTGAAGGGCCAAAACCCCTCGCCCCGCATCGTGCGGCCCCAGCTCTCCTCTCCACCATCGCTGCCGCCGGATCCTGTGGAACCATCCGACAGCGCTGGGATCCAGACGTCAGCCGAGCCTGACTCCACCCATGCACGGCCTGAAGATCCGGGGATTGATCTGCAGATCGAACGCCTTCCTCTCACCACGGAACCACGCTTCGAAGGCAGCATCGATCTCTGACCGCACTGCGGTGAACTTCAGGGACTCTGAACAGGGATGGTTGGAAACCTCCAGCCAACGGTGAATCAGTGCACAATGACGATGTTTTTATCGCTCCGACATGGGCCCTCTGAACCGACCGATGCGCTCGCTGGCCAACGGTCTTGGAATGGCTTGGTGGGCCAGGGTTCAGACCCATGGACCAGATGTCACCTATTGGTTCGGCCCCTTCGTGCGCCGCGCCACGCTCGAGCGAGAGCTGCCGTCATTTCTGAGTGATGTGGCTTCCGAATCGCCAGCTTCACTGGATCATGCACTGGTGCGCTGTCGTCGTTCTGAACCCTTCACGATCGAATCCGAGGGATGAGCACGTCCGACGGGAACGCATCTGACTGATAGCGTCTCATCTGCACGGAAATCCTGACCATGGCGATCGCCGAATGGCGTCAGCAACTGGCGAACGGGGAGGTGTCCGCAAGGGAGCTCACCGACCAACACCTGGCCAGGATTGAAGCGGTCGACCCGAGCGTGCATGCTTTTCTCGAAGTCACGGCGGAGCGTGCCCGGGCCGATGCCGATCGCATCGATGAGGCTCGATCGGCTGGCGAGGATCTGCCGCCATTGGCCGGGATCCCCCTTGGCATCAAGGACAATCTCTGCACGAAGGGAGTGCGCACCACCTGCTCCAGTCGCATGCTCGAGCAGTTCGTGCCTCCCTACGAATCGACGGTGACCGATCGGCTCTGGGCCTCAGGGGCGGTTCTTTTGGGCAAAACCAACCTGGACGAATTCGCCATGGGCGGGTCGACCGAGACCTCGGCATTTGGTGCCACTGCCAATCCCTGGAATCCTGAGCATGTGCCGGGCGGCAGTTCCGGTGGCAGTGCAGCCGCGGTTGCCGCCGGCGAGTGTCTGGCCTCGATCGGCTCCGATACCGGTGGTTCGATTCGCCAGCCCGCCTCCTTCTGCGGAGTGGTGGGCCTCAAGCCCACCTATGGACGAATCAGTCGCTACGGCCTGGTGGCTTTTGCCAGCTCCCTGGATCAGGTGGGCCCCTTCACCTCATCGGTGGCGGATGCCGCCGAACTGCTGCAGGTCATGGCAGGAGCTGATCCCCGCGACTCCACCTGTCTGAAAGTTCCTGTTCCTGACTACACCGCTGCACTTGAATCTCCCATCAAGGGTTTGCGCGTCGGTCTGGTCACTGAATGCTTCGACCAGGAAGGATTGGACCCGCAGGTGAAAGCGTCAGTGCTGGCGGCGGCCGATCAGCTCAAGGCTCTTGGCGCCGAACTGGTGGACGTGAGTTGTCCCCGCTTCAACGACGGCATCGCCACCTATTACGTGATCGCACCCTCGGAGGCCTCCGCCAACCTCGCCCGCTACGACGGCGTGAAGTACGGCTATCGGGCCGAGGATGCGACATCGTTAGCGGCGATGACCGCCAGAAGTCGTGCCGAAGGTTTCGGCAGTGAGGTGCAGCGCCGGATTCTGATCGGCACCTATGCGCTATCCGCTGGTTATGTCGACGCGTACTACAAGAAAGCCCAGCAGGTCAGAACGCTGATCCGGCGTGACTTCGACACGGCTTTCCAGTCCGTGGATCTGCTGCTGACGCCCACGGCGCCGACCACGGCGTTCAGGAACGGTGCCCATGCCGATGATCCCCTGGCCATGTACCTGTCGGATCTGCTCACCATTCCAGCCAATCTCGCCGGCCTGCCGGCCATCAGTGTTCCCTGTGGCTTTGATGACGGTGGTCTGCCGATCGGTGTGCAACTGATCGGAAATGTGTTGGAGGAGCCCCGTCTTTTGCAGGCGGCTCATCAGTACGAGCAGGCTGCGGGAGTCATGAAGTCCAGGCCTGAGGCGGGCTTGGTGCCAGCCTGATCCCCTGCCTGAGCCCATCAGTTCAGCCCAGGCAGCACCGCATCTGGTGTTGCCTGGGTTGCTTCAGCACTGCATCTTGCGCATGCGCCTAGGCTGGGTGCATGGCATTCGTCCCTCTTCACAACCACAGCGACTACAGCTTGCTGGATGGAGCTTCCCAGCTGCCTCAGATGGTGGAACGGGCCAAGGAGCTGGGAATGCCGGCTCTGGCTCTCACCGATCACGGGGTGATGTACGGCGCTGTTGAGCTGCTCAAGCTCTGCAAGGGCAGTGGTGTGAAGCCGATCATCGGCAATGAGATGTATGTCATCAATGGTTCGATTGATGACCCACAGCCGAAGAAGGAGCGTCGATATCACCTCGTGGTGCTGGCCAAAAACGCTGTTGGGTATCGCAACCTCGTCAAGCTCACCAGCATCAGTCATCTGCGTGGCATGCGCGGCCGTGGGATTTTTTCTCGCGCCTGCGTTGACAAGCATCTTCTCGCTCAGTACTCCGAAGGCCTGATCGTGGCCACCGCCTGTCTGGGAGGCGAGATTCCCCAGGCCATCATGCGCGAACGCCCCGATGTGGCAAGGGACGTTGCTCGCTGGTATCAGAGCATTTTCGGAGACGATTTCTACCTGGAGATTCAGGACCATGGATCTCCGGAAGACCGCATCGTCAATGTGGAGATCGTCAAGATCGCCCATGAACTGGGCATCAAGGTTGTGGCCACCAACGATGCCCACTACCTCACCCGCAATGATGTGGAGGCCCATGACGCTCTGTTGTGCGTTCTCACGGGCAAGCTGATCAGCGACGAAAAGCGTCTTCGCTACACCGGCACCGAATACCTCAAGTCTGAGGAGGAAATGGCCCACCTCTTCGCCGATCACCTCGAGCCCGAGGTGGTGCAGGAGGCGATTGCCAACACCGTCGCTGTTGCGGAAAAAGTCGAGGACTACGACATCCTCGGCCGCTATCAGATGCCCCGTTTTCCGATTCCCGATGGGCATACCCCGGTCACGTATCTGCGAGAGGTCACTGAGCAGGGTCTGCGGGACCGACTCGGCCTGACAGCGCAAGACACCATTGAAGAGGTGTACGCCGAGCGGATGGTGCACGAACTCAAGATCATGGAACAGATGGGGTTCCCCACCTATTTCCTGGTCGTCTGGGATTACATCCGTTTCGCTCGCGAACAGGGCATCCCCGTGGGGCCGGGGCGTGGTTCGGCTGCAGGTTCTCTGGTGGCCTACGCCCTCGGGATCACCAACATTGATCCGGTGAGTAATGGTCTGCTGTTCGAGCGTTTTCTCAATCCCGAACGCAAATCAATGCCTGATATTGACACCGACTTCTGCATCGAGCGCCGCGGTGAGGTGATCGACTACGTCACACGACGCTACGGCGATGAAAAGGTGGCCCAGATCATCACGTTCAACCGCATGACCTCGAAGGCCGTGCTGAAGGATGTGGCCCGTGTGCTGGATATTCCCTACGGCGATGCAGATCGGCTGGCCAAGCTGATTCCTGTGGTCAGGGGCAAGCCCGCCAAGCTCAAGGCCATGATCGGCGATGAGTCGCCCAACCCCGATTTCAAGGAGCGGTACGACAAGGATCCCGTTGTGAAGCGCTGGGTCGACATGGCGATGCGCATCGAAGGAACCAACAAGACGTTCGGCGTCCACGCTGCGGGTGTGGTGATTGCCGCTGACCCCCTCGATGAACTCGTGCCTCTGCAGCGCAACAACGATGGCCAGGTGATCACCCAGTACTTCATGGAAGACGTGGAGTCGATGGGTCTGCTGAAGATGGACTTCCTTGGCCTGAAAAACCTCACGATGATCGACAAGACCCTGGAGCTTGTCGAGCAAACCAGTGGTCAACGGATTGACCCCGATCAGCTTCCGCCTGAAGACGAGGGAACCTTTGATCTGCTGGCCCGTGGTGACCTTGAGGGCATCTTCCAGCTGGAGTCCACCGGGATGCGTCAGATCGTGCGTGATCTGAAACCTTCGTCTTTGGAAGACATCTCCTCAATCCTGGCTTTGTATCGACCGGGTCCCCTCGACGCCGGTCTGATTCCCAAGTTCATCAACCGCAAGCACGGCCGCGAAGCCATTGACTTCGCCCACAGCACGCTGGAGCCGATCCTGAGCGAGACCTACGGAATCATGGTGTATCAGGAGCAGATCATGCGCATTGCGCAGGACCTTGCCGGCTACTCGCTTGGAGAGGCTGATCTGCTGCGTCGGGCCATGGGTAAGAAAAAAGTTTCGGAGATGCAGAAGCATCGCGGCATCTTTGTGAAAGGGGCGACGGAGCGTGGTGTTGACACCAAGGTTGCCGATGAGCTGTTCGACCAGATGGTTCTCTTCGCTGAATACTGCTTCAACAAGAGCCATTCCACGGCCTATGGAGCGGTGACCTACCAAACCGCCTATCTCAAGGCGCACTATCCAGTGGCCTACATGGCAGCGCTGCTCACGGTGAATGCCGGAGCCAGCGACAAGGTGCAGCGCTACATCTCCAACTGCAATGCCATGGGGATTGAAGTGATGCCGCCGGATGTCAACGCCTCCGGAACCGACTTCACGCCCAAAGACAGCCGGATCCTCTTCGGGCTATCGGCGGTGCGCAACCTCGGTGACGGTGCAATCCGGGCCCTGATCCGTTCCAGACAAAGCGATGGTGTGTTCCAGTCACTCGCTGATCTCTGTGACCGGGTTCCCTCCAGTGTGCTCAATCGGCGCAGTCTGGAATCGTTGATTCACTGCGGAGCACTGGACGCTCTGGAACCTGAGGCCAACCGTGCCCAATTGATTGCCGATCTTGATCTTCTGCTCGACTGGGCTGGATCCCGGGCGCGCGATCGTGCCAGCGGTCAGGGCAATCTGTTCGATCTGATGGCGGCACCGGTCGAGGATGAAACGGATGGCAAAACGGACCTGAGCCTCGCTCCAAAGGCGGCTCCCGTGAAGGACTACCACCCCAGCGAAAAACTCAAGCTGGAAAAGGATCTTGTTGGGTTCTATCTATCCGATCATCCGCTCAAGCAGCTCACCGCCCCCGCCCGTTTACTGGCACCCATCGGACTGGCGAGTCTGGAGGAGCAGGCCGATAAGGCCAAGGTGAGCGCCATCGCAATGGTGAGTGAGATGCGCCAGGTCACCACCCGCAAAGGTGACCGGATGGCGATCCTTCAGCTTGAAGACCTCACTGGCTCCTGTGAAGCGGTGGTGTTCCCGAAAAGTTATGCAAGGCTCTCCGACCACCTCATGGCCGAGGCCAGGCTGCTGGTCTGGGCCGCTGTGGATCGACGCGACGAACGGGTGCAGTTGATCGTGGATGATTGCCGCGCCATTGATGACCTTCGTCTGCTGCTCGTGGAGCTGGATCCTGATCAGGCCTCCGATGTGGCCGTTCAGCACAAGCTGAGGGAGTGTCTCCAGGCCCATCGTCCAGACCAGGACGAGCTGGGTGTGCGCGTTCCTGTGGTGGCTGCTGTGCGCAGAGGGCCGGAGGTGCGTTATGTGCGCCTCGGGCCGCAGTTCTGTGTCAAGGACGTGGCCGCGGCTCAGCAACATCTCCAGAACAGTGCTTTCACCGTCAGCTGCAGTGGCCCGTTGATGAACTGATGGCTAACGATCAGGCCTGCTTCTGGGCCTTGATCGAACTGCGTAGACGTTGCAGGTTGGGCTTGAGATGCTCCAATCCCAGAATCGTGCCGGGCTGGGGTTCCCAGCTGGCGGACAGCACCCCATAGCTCAAGCCCACCAAGCCCAGCAGAAAGAAGAATCCAGAGGCCAAAAGGGTGATGCTCGGCGGAACATCGAGGATGCCCCGACTCACCACCACATAGCTGATCACAAAAACAGCCATTCCCATCAGGGAAGGAACCCCTGTGGAAATGGCGACGCGTCTGGCCATCCGATTGGCCACGTCTTTGGGAATCGCTTGATTGCGACTGGTTTCCCGAGCTGAGCGACGCGGTTCAAAGGGAAGAGGATCGCGTTGTTCAGCCATGACTGATGCAGATTCCAGGGTGCGGCTCAGCCGCGGATACCCAGTTTGGCGATGAGGCTGCTGTAGCGCTGCTCGCTTTTGCCTCTCACATAGCTGAGCAGTCGCTTGCGGCGACCAATCATTTTCAACAGCCCCTGACGGGAGGAGTAGTCGTGGGTGTTCTGTTGGAGATGGCTGCTGAGCTTCGAGATGCGCTCGCTCAGCATCGCCACCTGAACCTCAGCCGATCCGGTATCGGTGGCGTGGGTCTGGTGGGTGTTGATCAGCTGCTGCTTTTCGGTGGTATCGAGCGACATGCGCGGCGTCTGGCCCTAACAGTGCAAAGAACTAATTTACCTTCCCGCGGTCCCGTTAAGCCGATTCGCTGAGCCAACGCAAACTGGCACGCAGCCACCCTTCACTGTCGTTCTCTTCAGGCACCTCCGAACTGCCGGCAACAGCTCGCATGGCCCTGCGGATCTCAAGATCCTCATAACCCAGAGTCTCGAGGGTGAGTTGGAGCTCCTGAAGCGAGTCAGGCTGGATCGGCAGAGCTTTCAGGTCGCTGCGATCAACGATTGAGAGTGACACCTCATCGGTTCCGGGTGCCCAGGCCTTAAGGCGATCGCGGAGTTCCACGGCAATCCGTTCAGCGGTTCGTTTGCCCACCCCCTGAGCCTGGGTCAGCCGCTTGAGGTCACCTTCAATGATCGCCACAACTAATTCCGGTGCTGCGCAGCAATCCAGTAGTGACAGGGCCATCTGGGGACCTACACCATTCACGGCAATCAGGGTTCGAAACAGATCCCGGTCCCGTTGTTCCGGAAAGCCATAGAGATTCGAACCGTCGTCGCGTTGCACCTGATGGATCCAGAGGGTGCAGCTCTCATGGGTCTGTGCTTCCTGGTCGCGCTTGGTGAGCTGTACTTCGTACCCCACCCCTGAACAGGCCACGACCACACCTCGCCTCCCTCCTTGTTCCCAGGTCTGGATCCGTTCACCCCGCAGCCAGCCGATCATGAAATGCCTCTGTTGGATGAATGCTGACCGCCATCAATGATGCCGGTAAAAGCTCAGTGCAGAGCCCCGTCAATGATCAACGCTGCTTCATTGCTCCATCACCTCCTTCATCACCTGCATCTTCAGATGGTTTGAATATGTTCAGGTTGTTCCTGCTCATCGAGGCCGCGCAGGTAGCGGCGGCATTGAGGGGATTCGTAGCCAGTGAATGGATCGTGGTGCGCTGGGCTGGGTTTTGTTTGAACCCTTTGCCTTCCTGGGAGCGTGGAGTGTTCGTTCATGAGCTTGTGGTGGTTATGCAGTGGATCGATGAATCTCGGCAGCGATCATGATGTTCAAAGGGTTTCAACTTCTCTCTTGTTTGGCTGTATCAGGTACTGCCAAAGATGTGGTCTGACTCATTTTGAAGGCTGTTTTTATGGTGGTCATCTGATGGTGTCCACAGGCGATCTTTCCGGTTGTTTTGTCTTCAGCCCATCAGTGTGACTGCGTTCGCTTCGACGTTCCTTCATTCAGCATCGATGATCATGAATGGATCAGGCTGATTGGCAGCGCATTTCACACGTTCAAGCAGAGAAGCCGTTTGCAGATCCGCTAGACGTTGCCTGTCAACAATGGGATCAAAAACACCGTTTTGCGTCGATCCAGATCGTCATCTCCCTGTTGAGGTGAGTCTGGATCAGTGCCTGCAGTTTCTGCGCGATCGGCTTGTCCATAGACCGTCCCTTTGGGCTGGTGGAAACCGTGGTCAAGTCTTGAGCCATTGCCGGGTATGTCATCTTCTGATTCCTGGGAGGAACTTGTTTGTTCTAAATCATTTTTGCTGCTCAGATATGGGTGAAAGCCGAATACTGGCTGGCAATAATTTGCTGTTGAGAATCATCTGCAGAGGTGTTTGTTTGTTTTTTGAGAATCAACTTCAGGAGTCATGCGTCGCTCGGATGATCGTCAATGAGCGTTGGATTTATCTGTCTTCCATGCCGGGTCTCCACACTTCATGTTCCTTGCATCATCGATTACAATAAGTCAGTGAATTGCAATCGTTTTTTTGATTGGCATAACTCCCCACTGTCTTGATCGTTTGCTTCCGAAGTGCTGGCTCAGCGTTGTTCGGTTGTGATGGATAGAGGGTTGGGTGTTTTGTGCATGATCGACGATTTGCTGCAGCTTCAACATCTTGCAACGTGACCGAACATGAAATTCTTTGCCTCGCTTGCTTCAGTGATTCTGATGGCCATCCCTGCGAAATCGGACGCAAGGTCGATGGTTGGTGATCTCATGGCCGAAAAGCTTTATTACGCGGAGGGGCGTCAGCACCCTGGTCATCCTCTGCATGGCTCTCGCGAGGGACTTTGGGCGGGATCAGAGTGTTGAACTGTTTTCGCTGATTGGGTGTTTCGATGACCCTTTTGATGAATTCTTGGATCGCTTCATTGGAGAGTCAATGTCTTGTCCAGTCGTTGTAGCTTTCGTTACCTGAATAGTGCTTGTTGCGTGAGACTATGGGTGATTAATTTCTGAAACATGGCAAAGTTAAGGCTTGGTCTTTACGGCGCTACTGCGCTAGCTGGCATTGCATGGCCCTGGTATTGCATTTATCAGTTCATTCAGGAAACAGAAGCACTGGGTCTGACTGATCCGATTGAAATTGTTAATTTGTTTTCTGAGGGGGTCTGGGCCAATGCTTCTGCAGGGTTTATTGCTGCAGATCTCACGCTGGTGCTGATTGCTTCATTCGTTTTTTATACAGCTGAAGGCATCCGGTTAAAAATGAAGTTTTGGTATCTTTATATCGCTGTGACGTTTGCTATTTCATTCGCTTTTTCGTTCGGTCTGTTTATGTTTAACAGGGAGCGAAACATGGCTGCTGCATCCGCGAACGGCCAATAGCTGTTGAATCGCGGCCGCGGAGCGATTCCTGCTTCCCCATGAAGGGAGTGGCTCCGGAATTCCAGTTGCCGTTAGCCTGGATCAATTGCCCAAGGGTGATCAGTCCAGGCAGCATCAATGATTGGAATCCAGGCCATCGAGAGTTCAAATTTCAGTGCTTCGAATCCTGCGCGACATTCTGAGGTGATTTCGCCTCTACGGCGACTGCGGGGGTTGTTCTTGTCGGCCCTGCTGTTCTGTTTGATCAATCTCGGTTTGACCTCCTGCTCACTGGGCGGTCAACCGCCGCGTGGCGTGATTCTCAGCGCCCTCGGTCAGCAGATTCAGCTCACCCAGAGCGCAATTGCCCAGTCGTTGGATCTTGAGGCATCGGGGGCTCCAGAGGTGACCAGGGTGCGACTTGAAGAGCAGGAGAGTCTGAGCATCGGTGATCAAAAAGGTGTTCATCTCATCGGGCGTTTCGATTGGCGTCTACCAGGCGATGCCGTGAAGGTGGATAGTCCCTTCGAGCTGTTCCTTGAGCGAGGGGAACGCGGCCAGAGCTGGCGGCTGGCTCTGCCGAGTGGATCGGATGACGGCAGCTCCCAGACCTGGATCACTTACCCACTGGCTTTCGATCCAGCCTGACGTTGTTTGGCGCTGAGGCTGATCAGAGTGGCTCCGAGAACGCAGAGCGCCCCAATCACGACGGTGCCGGTCAGTGGTTCCGCAAAGATCAACACACCCCAGAGAGTGGCGAACACCACTTGCACATAATTGATCGACGTAGCGCGCGCCGCCGGGAGAGCCGCCAGTCCATCGGTGAGCCAAACCTGTCCAAGCTGTGTCAGCAGCCCGACTCCCAGCAACCAGAACCAGTCACTCCCCGTTGGCAACACCACATTGTTGATCAGTAGCGGCAACGTTGCCGGTACCGACACCAAGGGGAAATAGAAGACGATCACTAGAGGATGCTCCCGCACTGAGAGCTTGCGCACGCTCACGTAAGCCAGTGCCGTCAACAAGGCTCCGCCAAGCCCGATCAGTGCCGAGAGAGGCGGAAGCCCTGCCAACGATTGTCCTGCCCACTCGGGCTGCACCACCAGCAGCACGCCGAACAGCCCGAGCAGAATGGCCAGGCTGATCCGCTTTCGAATCGGCTCCCGCAGGAAGGCCCAGGCGCACACCGTGGTGAGGGTCGGATAGGTGTACTGAAGCAGCGTTGCTGCTGCCAGAGGCAGGCTGGATATGGCCTTAAAAAACATCAGCAGCGCCGCGGTTCCCAGCACGCCCCTCACCAGCAACAAACCCTTCTGCTGCCCCCAGGGCGACACTCCAAGCCGAGACATCATGGTGAGTGTGATCGCGAGGCTGATCAGCGAACGGATCAGCACAACTTCAGACACGGGCAGTCGGCCACCAAGATGTTTGACGCACACGGTCATCAGGCTGAAGGCCAGTGCCGCTCCGACAAGACTCAGGCAGGCCTTCCATTCCTCAGGGGACTGCGACCCACGGATGGTTGTCAGCAGGCCTCTCATTCAGCGGTCTGCACGGTCATTGTCAACGATGCCATCAGAACTGGTCCTCCTCCAGCCAGGTTCAAGACATCAAGGTGGATTCAGTCCACCAGCGACCCCTGCTCGAGTTTCACGATGCGATCGGCAATGTCGAGAATCTTGTTGTCATGGGTCACCATCACGATCGCCGTCTTGTGGTCACGGGCCAGGGTTCTGAACAGATCCACCACGTCGCGCCCGGATTCCTTGTCGAGAGCGGCTGTGGGTTCATCGGCGAGCAGCAGCTGGGGGGAAGCAGCCAGCGCTCTGGCGATCGCCACGCGTTGCTTCTGACCGCCCGAGAGTTTCGAGGGGAAGTAGTCGAGCCGTTCCCCCAGCCCCACCTGATGAAGCACCTCGTCGCAGCGAGCATTCATGGCTGCCTGGCCCCGCTCGAGCCATTCAGGATCAACCTCCAAACCCAGTCGAACGTTCTGTTGAGAGTTGAGATACGGCATCAGATTATGAGCCTGAAAAATAAACCCAACTTTGCGGCGTAGTCTTGTGAGATTCTCCTTGGATGTTTCCCGCAGTTCTTCATTGAAGATTCGAAGACTGCCGTCCTGGGCTGAGCGCAGACCGCCAACCATTGTCAGCAATGTTGTTTTACCAGATCCGGAAGGACCCAACAGAATTGTGATCTCACCTGGTTGAACTGTGAGGTTGATAGAACGCAGCACCTGTTTACGTTGATCGCCATCTCCGAACCAGTGATTCAAATTCTTGATCTCAACTAATGGTTGTTGTTCAGTCATGATCAGAACACATCCGCTGGATCAAGCCGCCTCAGTTTTGATGTGGCCAGCCAGCCTGAGCCGGAACAAAGCAGCAGGGTCATGGTGAAGACAAGTGCAGCACGACTGAACGACATCACCACCAGCAGGCCTGTTGCCTGCATCAGAAGTCGGTACAGCAATGCTGAAACAAGCAGGCTCGGAAGAAAAGCAAGACTTGCGAGAATGATCGATTCCTGAATGATGATCGCGACAACAAAACGATCGCTGTATCCCATCGCCTTCATCGTGGCGTATTCACTGATGTGCTCGCCTACTTCTGAAAAAAGGATCTGATAAACAACGATTCCTCCAACGCTGAACCCCACCAGAACTCCAAGTCCGAAGATCAGTCCGAAGGAGGTGTTGCGTTTCCAGTGCTCCACTTCACGCAGCTGAAGTTCTTCAACGCTGAGAACTTGCAGCGCGGGGCCGAGAGTGTCATTCAGTCGGCGCTGAACCATGCCTGGATCAGCGCCAGACTCAAGCTGAACCACTCCGATCTGAATCTCTTCCGGATCGCGTTCCGGGAAAAGATTCTGAAAATTGCTCGTGGAAGTGATCAGATTGATGTCGGCAGCGAAGGTGAGCCCGAGTTGAAACAGGCCATTCACGCTGCTGCGTTGTCCGTTCAGTTCAGTGATGAAGGACTGACCTTGTTCAAGGCGTGTTTTGACCGATCCCGCTGAATCCTTGGAGGCTTTGTCAAAGAGAACACCACCCTGGAGCTGCAGCGCTGAACGCTGTGCCATCAGTTCCGGCAGCATCAGCGCCGGATTGCCCGGATCCACACCCATCACCAGAGCCTGGGTTGATTCCTGTGTTTCCGGATTCAGCCATTGCAGCTTGCCCAGTCGCAGTGGGCTGACTCCACGCACGCCCTGAAATCCCAGGGCCTGCATGAGCCGTGATCTGGAGAACCCCGCAGGTTCACCGAAATTGGTGTATCGACGCGGAATCACCGCCAGAGATCCGTTGAATTGTTGAATCGGGCGTTTCTGGCTGTCGTAGAGCCCGCCGGAAAGTCCGAGCTGAAAAAACACCAGCACGTTGGCGAATCCCACCCCTGCCAGCGCTGCTGCCAGGCGCAGAGGCCGATGGGAGAGCTGCAGCCAGGCGATGGGGGTGCGCTTGAACAGTTTCACGACATCACCATCAGGGTTGCTGCGGTCTGATGCGACGTTGTTCCTCCGTCAGCGGGTCGAAGAGAACATTCACCTGCAGGTTGTTGATTCTGCTGGCGACGGCAAGGCTTTCCTCGGGCAGAGCAAGCTTCACTTTCACCACCCGTTGGTCGACCTTGTCACCGGCTTCGCCCGTGGCGACGCTCTGACTACTGATCTGCTGGGAAATCTGGGTCACCGTGGCTTGCTGGCTTCTCCCGGGGAAACCGTTGGCGCTGATGGTGGCGGTTTGTCCTGGACGAATTTCGGGCAGATCACTCTGGTAGACCTCTGCAACCACACCCATCCTTGTGGTGTCGCCCAGCAGCAATAGGCCGTCTTCGCCGACTCGGTCCCCGGGCCGGGCCAGAATTTCAAGAACCGTTCCACGGGAGGGGGCTTTCACGGTGGCCTGGTCCAGGTCAGCCCGTGCCTGCTTCACCTGAGCCTGCTTCACCTTCACATCGGCTTGGAGTGTGAGCTCATTGGCGATCGCCTCGTTCAGCTGTGCCAGGGCCGAGTCCGAATCGGCCTGAAGCGACTCATAGCGTTGAAGGCTGGTAGCACCGTTCTGATAAAGCTCCTTGCCGCGGCGTGCTTCGGCCTCCGCCTGTCGTCGTTCAGCTCGGTAGCGGTCAATCACTGAGCGTTGCGCGTCCAGACCCCGTTGTGCCGCCGTCACCTCGGCCTTCGCCTTGGTCAGATTCGCTTCAAGAACGGGTTGCGTCCCAAGGATGGCGAGGGGTTGTCCCTGGTCAACGACCTGTCCCTCCTCCACCAGCACCCGGCGGATGGTGTCGTTGCTGAGGGCATTGGGAAGCCCAACCTTGAGGAGTCCATCGAGTGGTTCGATCCGCCCCAGGGCGGACACCTGTCGAATTTGAAGACTTTCCGTGCTGGTGGTCTGCTTCTCTGAAGCAGCGCAGCCGCTCAGGACTGCAGCAGATAATCCAAGGGCGAGCAGCAGTGAGGAGCCTTGATTCATGGTTCCCCGACCTTTGCAGAGATCGTATTGAGCGCGCTCGGGATTGTCATCAGCAATCCCAATCGCCACAACGCTCGGTCTCTCGCAGAATGGGCCGATGGTTAGTCCCCGACTTCACCCACGCACCATCGAGGCCGTCAAAGAGCGCGCCGACATCGTGGATGTGGTCGGTGAGCACGTGGTGCTCAAGAAAAAGGGCCGTGAGTTCGTTGGAATTTGCCCATTCCACGACGACAGCAAACCGTCGATGACGGTGTCTCCTGCCAAGCAGTTCTATTACTGCTTCTCCTGCGGTGCAGGAGGCAACTCCATCAAGTTCCTGATGGAGTTTCAACGCCAGAGCTTCAGTGAGGTGGTGCTTGACCTCGCTCGCCGTTATCAGCTGCCGGTGGAGACGGTCGATGGTCCTCAGCAGGAGAAACTCAAGCAGCAGCTGTCGCGTCGCGACAAGCTGCACCGGGCACTGGCGCTGGCCTCTGGCTGGTTTCGTGCACAACTCAGAACCGATGCCGGTGCCGATGCGCTTCGCTATCTGCGCGAGACGCGCGGTCTGAGCGAAACCACCCTCGATCAGTTCGAGCTGGGTTACGCGCCGGATCAGTGGGATGGCTTGCTGAAGCATCTGCAGCAGGTGGAGGGATTGGCTCCAGAACTGCTGGAGGCAGCAGGGCTGGTTGTTCCCCGCAAAGGGGGGAACGGTTTCTATGACCGCTTCCGCCATCGGGTCATTGTTCCGATTCGCGATCGTCAGGGGAGGGTGATCGGGTTCGGTGGCCGCAGCCTCGATGGCAGTGAGCCCAAATACCTCAACTCGCCTGAAACGGAGGTGTTCGAGAAGGGCAAGCATCTGTTCGGCCTTGACCGGGCCTCATCCGCGATCCGCAAAGACGACCGTGCCGTTGTGGTGGAGGGCTACTTCGATGTGATTGCCCTGCATGCGGCAGGTGTCACCAATGCGGTGGCCTCTCTGGGAACCGCTCTCAGCAGTCAGCAGATCACCCAGCTTTGCCGGTGCAGTGATGGCAAACGCATTGTTCTGAATTTCGATGCCGATGGAGCCGGAGTTCGCGCTGCCAACCGTGCGATCGGTGAGGTGGAGCAGCTGGCACTCCAGGGACAACTGGAGTTGAGGGTTCTGCACCTGCCATCCGGGAAGGATCCCGATGAATTCCTCAAGGAACACGGCGCTGGTGATTACCGCGCTCTGCTGGATCAGGCGCCGCTCTGGCTCGACTGGCAGATCGAACAGGTCCTGGAAGGACGGGATCTCAGCAAGGCGGATCAGTTTCAGCGTTCGGTGGCTTCGCTCGTTGCCCTGCTGGGCAAGCTTCCCCAGTCCGCCATTCGCACCCACTACATCCAGCAGGTGGCCGAGCGCCTCAGCGGAGGCCAGGGACGTCTGGCTCTGCAGTTGGAAGACGACCTCCGCCAGCAGGTGCAGGGGCAGCGTTGGCATGGCCGCTCCACCCGACATGAAAAGGCGGGCGAAGCCTCCCAGCGGGAGCGTTCAGAGGCGGAGATCCTGCTCCTTTATCTGCATTGCCCGTCCCATCGGGCTGGCATCCGCAAGGAACTGAGGAGTCGGGAGCTCGAGGATTTCGCCCTTCAGCATCACCGTCTGCTCTGGTCCGGCATCACAGATCTCGAGGAGGGCAATCTCGGCAGTGTGCGCCTGGAAGCGATCAGTCGCGGTGAGGATCGCGGCGACGAACTCGCGGATCTTGATCTACCCCGACTGCTCACCGATCAGCTCCTCCTGGAAAACAGTGATCTGGTGACGCGTCTGACACCACTGCTCGAACCGGATGAACTGCAGCGTGTAGCCTTGGCTCGGCCCATGGATCAGCTGCGCGGAACGGCAGCGATGCTCGAGCGTCAGAAGAGTCATAAACGCTGCCGTCATCTGCTCGAGGCCTGGACCGGTCAGCGCCTGCAGACCCTGGAACGCTGCATTGCCGTGCTGATCGAGCAGGAGAAGAACGAGCAGTCAGCTTCTTCCGTTGAGATGGACGTCGACATGGAGCAGCGCATCCACACGATGTTCGAAGATCTCAACGCTGAGGCCTTGCGTTTTCAGGAGCTGTATTACAGCGAGCGCCGGCATATCCAACATCTCGACCAGCAGCGCTGTGCTGGCTATGCACCGGACATCAGCTCTGAAACAGCAGCCTCCGTGAACGGTTGAGACAGCTGGCCGCGCACCAGCCTGCGCAGCAGCGCCATTGAATGTGCGGGCCAACGCTGTTCATTCAGCAGCCTTTCCAGTTCGGCTGCCCGTTCAAGTGTGAGTTGAAAGACTTTCTGGTGCTGGTTCGGCTCAAGCGTTGAGACATAGACATGGGCCCTGGCTTGCCTATCGGGGATTCCCTCGCTCGAGAGACCAAGGCCTCTCCGGAACAGACCGGCATCAAAGTGCCCCAGAGCTGCCGTCATCCCCATGGCATCGGCGACGATTTCGTCGTACAGATTGATGCGCATCTCGCCAGCCAGTCTGCGGCAGGCGATATGGGTGAGTTCATGTTCCAGCCGCCACGTCTGCGACAGGTCGAGCCATCGTTCCAATGACGGCTCACCCGGAATTGTCTCCACCGATAGAGAGGCATAGGGAGCCCTGTGTAACAGAAGGATCTGGCACCGCGCCCGTACATCCAACGCACGGATCAAACCCCAGTGAATCAGGCCTGAAACGGCCTGAGCATGCACGGTGGGCTGAATCGGAACCGCTTCACAGCGGTGGGCGAGACAGCGCACTGCGAGCACGAAATCCTCGTGGTTGCGAAAGGTGAGGACTGGAACGGCACCGGTTGGATGCTGCGCCATGGTGAGCGTTGTTCCTGAGGGGTCACGAAGCACTGGCGCTCGTTTCAGGTCTTCCGCATTGGCTGGCTCACCTCGGATCACCAATCGTTGATAGGCATCGCTGCTGTGAATGTCGATTCCCGGTTGCAGTAACAGCTGCGGCAGGTGCCGACGGAGATCATCCCAACAATTCGCAGGGTCCCGGTCCGCCAGCCAACGCTCCCACCACAGTTGCCGGGGTTCGGCAGGAATGGGTAGTTCCGGCCAGAGGGAGTCTGCGTCTTTGAACCTTCGGCAATACTCATCCAGCGTCTGCATGGGTTGTCGCCTGTGTTGTTCCGGGTCTAGCCATTCCGTTCCATACGGCACTCCGTCCTTTGATGTCAGCGACCCATCCAGCCGCCATCCACGACCAATGTCTCGCCATGCACATAGCGCGAGGCCTCGCTGGCCAGAAACACCACCGGTCCGCACAGATCATCAGGGGATCCGAAGCGACCGGCGGGAATGCGTTCCAGAATCTGCCTTGATCTCACGGGATCTGACTGCAGCACTTCGGTCATCTCTGTCTTCACGTACCCGGGTGCAATGGCATTGACTCTCACGCCGCGTCCTGCCCATTCATTGGCCAGTGAGCGCGTGAGGTTGGCCAGCCCGGCTTTGCTTGCTGCATAGCTGGCCACATTCAATCCACCCTGATCACTGAGCACGGAAGCGGTGGAGATGATGCTTCCCTTGCCTTGCCTCAGCATCACAGTTCCGATTCTGCGACTGACTCTGAACGCCGCAGTGAGGTTGACCTCCAGCACCGTGTCCCACAGCTCATCGCTGTGCTCTTCCGCCGCTGACCGTCGCACGATGCCGGCATTGTTCACCAGCACGTCGACCTGCGGATGCTCGCTCAGGACTGTGTTCAGTACCTGGTCAACGGCATGGCGATCATTGAGGTCGCAGCGATAACCAGAAAATCGACGCCCATGCTTGCGGATTGCATCGCCCACAGCGCTGCTGTTGGGGTTGAGGGACGCACTGATGCCAACAATGTCTGCTCCTGCTTCGGCCAGTGCATCGGCCATGGCCAGTCCGATTCCACGCCGGCATCCCGTGACCAGCGCCACCTGACCATCAAGTCTGAACAGTGAATTTTGCACCCTGCTGCTCGTCCTTCAATGTCCATTCTTGAGCCTGAAGGCACTGTGCAGCAGACCCGGTTGGAGTCATGATCGAAACGGCCGTATCCCATGCCCAATGTCTGAATTCTTCGAAGCCTTCTGGCATGGGGAGGGCATTGGTGATGGCGGTGACCTGGAGGAGGCCTTGCAGGCCTATGTGACCGTCAAACCTGAAGACAACGACTGGATTGCGGCCTGTGCAGTGAAGGAGGCGGCTCCTCGGATTGAGCGTTTTTCGTCATTCGAGGCCTACCTCGATAACCAGGATCCGCTGGACGTGATCGAGGTCTCACCGCAGATGATCGTGGTGGCGATCGAACAGCTGCCTGTCTGATGTCCCACCCTTCTGTTGATTTTGCGGCCAGCGCTCCGGTGAATGACCTCTGGCCTGCCCTCGTGGAGCGGCTCGGGCTTGAACGCTCGCAGCGTGCCGTTCGGCAGGCTTTGGATCTTCAGGCCATGCAGGGCAGTGCTGCAACCTTGCCGGTGTTGTTCTGCGAAACCTGTGGCCTGGCGCTTGCCAGTACTGATCTGTTGCGTGAGCAAACAGGGCTGAATGGCCATGGGGATAATTTTGTGCTCTTGTTTTCCTCCAGATCCAATGCGGTGCAATTGGTCTGCCCTGTTTGAGCAGAGTCAGAAACGTTCTGAAAACCAGCTGCTTGCTGAACGTTGATGATCAATGGTTAGGGCTCACTGATATCACTGGCGATCGGGGATGGATTGAGCCACTACGGAGATGAGTGATCTGTTCCGTGATGGCACGCAAAATTCAGCTTCCACTGTCCAAAAGCTCCAGCTCCACCACAGCGGCCTGGGCTGCGATGACCTTTGCCTGTATTACCGCACTGGCGGTCTGGGGGGTGGCCAATGCCTATCCACACCTTTGATCTAAAAAGCTTGCTGATCAGAACAGTCGAAGGTGCTCTTCGGCGTGCTGGATGCTGTTTTGTATCCATTTGAACGACCCAACCATTGACGTTTGCCCTATAACAGATTTGTAGCGACAGCTACCAACAACGTTCACCTCTTGCTTCAGAGAGGCGCAGTTCGATTCAGGCCAAGGAACGGGGACCTGAACTTGCTTCGAGGAACCATCTATGACAGCTCTCATCTACAGAGGCCAGGTCTACACCCCTCATCACACTGCTGTTCCTAAGCAGAGTGTTGAACTCACCTACCGGCGCGAGCACTACAACGCTCGTCGACAGCAGGCAGCGCGTGATCTCCATCCCCAGCTTGCTTATCGCGGTGTGTCCTACGCCAGGTGATCCAGCATCGCTTGGAGAAAAAGCCTCGCCTCGGCGAGGTTTTTTTATTGGCAAAATTCTGATCCTTTTCCAAGGATTGGGTTGCACAGAAGACGGCTTCCTTTCGCTTTGAAAAGACTGCTGATCTGCGCGGCGAATGCCCCTTTCTTGATTGTGAGAACAGGCTGAATACCCATGACTGATGAACAACTCAAACTTTTTCTTGAGAGAGTCAAAGGTGATGAAACCCTTCAGGTGAGCCTGAAAGCAGCCGGAGATGCCAATGCGGTTGTTGCTATTGCCAGAGGTTTTTAAATCGCTTGATCAGAATAAAAATGAGAAGTCGCCGCTGTGTCATAAGGGATGGGCATCGGCAGGACCTCAATCACTCTTCCATCATTCTTCGGGGCCTGGCTGAGCACTGTTGGTTTTGGGCCAAATAAAAAACCCCGCTTCAGGGAGCGGGGCATTGCGGGTTCAGAGCTCGCGCTCAGTGTTCAGCAGCATTCGCAGCTTGTGCAGCACTGATCACCGCCTGCGTGCCCATCAGCGCAAGGCTGGGAGCAGAACAGTTTTCCGTCTTTCTCCACAGCAGATTGCGGCGCAATCGTGCAATCGCAGGGTTCGCAGGCACAGGTTGGGTTTGAAATCTCCATGGGCAGTTCTCTGATCTGTTTCCTGTCTAGGACAGTTTGTGCAAAAGCTCATCCCCCAATTGGGTGCTCTTCGGCTGATTTCTCAACAGAAGCCAGAACTGGGTCCCTGTCCGCTGAGGCCTTCACTGCTCTTGTGGATCAGGGTTTGTACTGGTTGCCAGGGTGCGCAATCGCTCGCTCTGGTGATGTGTTTTGTGTCCAGATCGAAGACCCTTGCTTCAACGTTGTTCGATGAATGCTCGGTCTTGCTTGGCTGGTCTGTGGTTCAGCCCTGGCTGGATCGGTGGGCGCCGTGTTCTTCGTCCCTTCTGGGAAGTCACGCTCGACGAGCAAGCAGGCAAGGCTTGGGTTTAACAAGCCCCTCAATTCCGTAGGGATTGGTTGCTGCGTCTCTTGCCGGAACCTGTGACATTCAGTCCACCACTGTCCCGACGGCATGAACCGAACACACCCAGCTCTGGCTGCAGAACGCTCGATTGTTGTTTCATTCAAGGATTGACCTGCACTTGATCCAGCGAGTGAATTCAACCAGCGTCTTCTCCGCAGTAGCGACGATCGACCCTGCAGAGTTGTTGATTGGCCTGCCAGGCTGGCCATGATTCGTCCAGTTTTGGACGCTTGTACATCAACTTCAGCGGCCATAAAGCCAGGGTTAAGAGCGTCTGCATGCAGATCATTTCCAGCCATTCGGAAAGATCAATCAAGACTGCTGAAGAACGACTCGCCGATGCATTCTTGAAGAGTTCGCGCATGCTCAACGTTCCGACACTTCAGTCGTAGCTCATCCAGCCTTGAAGAGCATCGGAGATTCAACTCATTCGGTCGTTTGGTGTAGAGGTTGACAGGGGCAGTTGCGGTCCGCCTCGCACCAATGGTTGAGCAAACCTTGAGGGCGTTGGTCTTTCGTTGGTTGTCGCAAAAGCACGTGCTGTGACCTTTGTGCTTGTTTCCTTGAATCAGGTTGAGCCGCCAACTGGTTCTGGATTGAGTCTTTGATTGCGCAGCTGGGTCATGCCTGGACTGGATTGATTGATCAGACTTGCCTTAGTGAGGCTGTTTCATCCATGATCCAATGCTCTTTTGGTTCACGTTCAATTCTGGTGTTCAGCGCATGGATGCTTTGCGCTGGTTTTAATCCATGTTTTGCCCAGCAGCAGGACCGTCGAATACAGGATGTGATGCGTTGCCAAAAGGTCGAAGAGCGCTTCACGTTGGGGCGCGATCTGGGAGCGAAAACCGGTTTCAAGATGGGTGCCGGAAGCCAGCTGCCACAGGCTCTTCGCGAGCGTTTAGAGGCAGCTGCATTGCGTGCGATTGATCAGGTGTTCAACTGGAATGTGGTTGAGAAGGATTACATCAAGGTGTACGCCGAGAACTACAGCACTGATCAGCTTGACTTCATTCTTCAGCTTTGTCAGGAGCCCCGCTACCAGCAGCTGATGCAGGTTGAAGTTCAGATGATCAAGGACACTCTTGCTGTTAATGAGGCCTATGCTGGGCCAATGCAGGAGGCCGCTTTAAAAGCGATTCAAGAGGTCCTTCAATGACATTTGGATAGGCATCCATGATGCTTGATTGATCTTGTTTTTGGTTTCTAACTGGTTCTTGCTCCGCGGATTAGATCTTTGTCTTGTGGGCGAGGAACACTATTTCAACAGCGATACCAACGCAATCGCTGTGTTCATGTGTTTCGAGGTGTCAGGGCTTGTGTGAGTCAAGGAGTTGACCGATGCCTGGTCTGGCTTGCAACGCATGTCTTTGTCGATGTCGTAAAGCAGGGCCAATGCAAACACCATGAACGCGCCACCAAGAACAAGCCAGGTTTGCTTCCAGGAGTGATGTTCGTTGAATGGTTCGATGTGGATCCAGGAGTCGGGCTTGTTCCTGTCGTTCATGCCGCCGCTTTTCTTTGTTCAAGCATGGTTGCATCGGGGTTCGCTGGCATCTGACCTGGCTGTTGACTCACCCAAGCAGATACCGACACACTGAAGCCCAGGGGTTGTTCCTCAACTGTTGGTGTGAGGGGTTCCGCGTGTGCCTGGATACACAGGACGGGCAAGCAGGGTCAAGGGTTTGGACGCCTCAGCTTTCTTCTGTTGCGTTGCGTTCTTGTCGATTGACGGCATAGCACCAAAAGCGGTTCTTTCAGGTGTAACTCAGGTCGGCCCTCCCGTGCACCTCCGTTGAGCGAGTCAGGTGCTGTTGGCTTGTCGTCAACTGATGATTTGAGCTCAGATTGGAATTTCTCTGGTTCGTTGTCTTGATTTGGACAATAAAAACGGGAGAACTGATATCCAGTCTCCCGATTCGAAGGTTTTTTTTCTGCGAAAAATTCAGGCGACTGAAATGCTGTAAGGAGCGGCGGGGTAACTGGTTGGCATGGGATCAATGCTGCCGTTGGCCATTGCTTTAGCGCGTCGATACATCTGACTGTCAGTGGCGCCTTGCTTTTCCATGGCAGCAGCGATCATGGCCCAGTTGCGAATTTCGTAAGTCATCGGAACAAGCGTGGATTGAACGCAATAACCATCGCGAATTCATGGGTTGATTCGTGATGGAGATATCCACACAGACGCGGCTCGCGAAAAGAGCAGGGGCTGTCTACAGTCCTCGCGCCAGAAGTGGATACTGTTGCTGCTGCTACGTCAAGCCGGCATGGTGACTTGTAATAATTTCTCAAAATTCTCGTGATTCCCATGAACGAGCCTGTCGCCACCTTTTCGTACGACTTGAACGCTCTGCGGCTGGAATACAAGACAACCTGTGATGCATTGCGCAATTGGCCTGGTGGTGACCCCAGCGAACAGGAATTTCTTGAATGCAAGAAGCAGGAGATTTTTCGGGCCTTGGCAGAACAGTCGTTGCAGCTCACGGCTTGACGCGGTTGTTTCTGCACCGGCCAGCCATCGCTCAACCATCACTCCGTCTTCATGCACCAATGGGGCTGCACGCCTTCACTGAAGCGTCAGGATGTCGTGAGCCGTTGGGGTTCAGTGCATCGTTTGTTCATTGCTCTTGCAGCTTCCTGTCTGTTGAGCTCCCCCGCGATGGCCATTCCGGCCATGGATGATCTGGAGCTCAGATTGCAGGGTGAAGCCAAGGGTTGGCTTGATGCCACTTGCACCTACTACGGATTGGGTTGGCTCACTCCCGATCAAGGAAGGAAGGCCCTGAAGCGTTTGATGTTGCTGCTCTCAGCGCACTATCTCGATCCAGAAGAAACAAAACGGGCCAAATCCGCAGCACTGGCGAGAGACCCGCAATGCAAAACCATCTGGCCGGAGCCGGCTCAATGATGTTGCTCAGCTTCAATCCAGCTTGACGCCCACCTGCATCGAAATGCTGTTGTTGACTTTTGGGCTGCGCAGTTCGTTGTAGATCGTTTGGCCGTTCAATGATGTGAACAGGCGCTGATTGTTCATGGGGAAGACCTTCAGCGCGATGGAAAAGATGTTGTTGGTTGAGATCCCGTTGACGTAAGCCCCTGTGTAGGTGTTGGTCAGGGTGAGACTGGCGGCTGAGCTGGGTTTCCATTCCAGTTCAGCCCTGGCCGTTGATGCTGCGAATGCCTGGCCGCAGACCGGATCTGCGTTGCATCCATCCCCTCCCCAGACCGTCTCGATGGAGGGCCCGAGAGACACTGTCAGCCTTGTTTTTGGTGTCTTGATCAGGTCGTAGCCAAGGCCAATTGAGCTTTCAAAAGCATCGGTGCCAGTGAAATTCAGTGTGTCGTAATTGAAGTGCGCGCCTGCATAGGCGTGCAGTCGGCTGTTCAGGTTGCGGATGTAGCGCAGCTCAGCATCCCCCTCATTCGTGTCTGTTGTATTGCCGCTCTCTCCTTCGTCACGGGAGACCTCGTACTGGGCACTCACTTTCAACGACACTTTGTCGGCGCCAGCGCTGTAGCTGGTGTCGAGCTGTGCTGTTCCCCCGGCGGAGAGATCGTTGTCGGTGTTGGACCCTGTAATTCCGCTGGACAGACTCAGCTTCCATGGTTTCGGCTTGGGTTCAGGCATCAGCGCCGTTTTCGGGATGCTCAGCCGTCCCAGCACCGGGTGCTGTAGCACCGTGATGGTGTCTGTGCTTTCCGATGGGATGAGTTCTCCGTGCAGCGTGTCACCGTTGCTCAGCTTGAGGGTGACCTGCTCGGCGACAGTCGCGTTGGCTCCCAGCAGGACAAGCCCTGCGGCAATGATCGGGATTCGCCGCAACACAACCCTTCCTTCGATAGAGGGGAGATTTTTTCATAGAACCCCGTGGCGGCTGGTCAGGCTTGAACCACCGGCACATCGCTCAGCCGTGTGGTGGCTGCCCGGCCCAGGCGTTCCCGCCGCATCGACCAGCCGGAATGGAGACCGCAGGCGGCCCACTGCACGGTGCCGCGCCCGTAGCGGCGGTTGAGGCCGTCGATGGTGTTCATCAGCGTGTCTCGCCGTTGCAGTTGCGCCGCACTGCATGGCACCAGCAGGTGGTGCTGCAGTTGCTCCACGTCCTGCAGGTGCTCCATCAGCACACCGGCTTTGGCGAGCTGGCGGTGGGGCTGGAAGATCCGTTCCACCAGCGGCAGTGCTGCGTTCAGCAGCGTCTGGGTGTCGTTGCTGGGCAGGTCCAGATGGGTGCTGGCACTGCGGCTGTAGAAGGCCGGCACGAACGGACTGGTGCGGGTGTACACGCTCAAGGAGGCGGCGCGTTGCTGTTGTTTGCGCAATTTTTCTGCGGCACGCACCACGTAGGTCGCCACGGCTTCTCGCAGCTCCACCAGGGAACTGATCGGTCGACTGAAGCTTCTGCTGACACAGGTTTCCTGTTTCGGGGCTGGAGCCAGGTCGAGGGGAAGGCAGGCATGCCCCTGGAGTTCTCTCTGCAGACGCAGGCCGATCACACCCGCCTTGGCCCGCAGTGGCCCGCTGGCCATGTCTCGCAGTTCCCGAGCGTTGTGCACACCACGCAGTCGGCACCAGTAAGCCAGTTTGCGGCCGATTCCCCACACGTCTTCGATGGCGATCGTCTCCAGCCAGCGGTCCCGATGGCTGCAGTGCCCGAGGTCGAACAGGCCTGCATGGGCCGCTTCCACCTTGGCCAGACGGTTGGCCAGCTTCGCCTGGCCTTTGCTGGCCCCCAGGCCGATGGCGATCGGCAGCCCGAGATTGCGACGGACCAGGGCTCGCAGCTGCCGGCCCCAGGGCAGCAGATCCGCCGCTGCCGGACGGCTGATCCGAGCGAAGGCTTCATCGATGGAATACACCTCCAGCTCCTCCACCTGGCTTTCCAGGAGGCTCATCAGCCGCTGGCTCATGTCGGCGTAGAGGGCGTAGTTGGAACTGCGCACCACCACTCCGCACCGCTCCAGCATCGGCTTGGCCTTGAAATAGGGCGTGCCCATGGCAATGCCGAGGGCACGGGCCTCGGCACTACGGGCCACGATGCAGCCATCGTTGTTGGAGAGCACCACCACGGGGCGGCCGATCAGGGCTGGATCGAGACTCTGTTCGCAGGAGGCATAGAAGTTGTTGGCGTCGATGAGTGCGGTGACCTGAGCCATGGCGTTCAAAGGGGGTGAATCACATGGATCGCGACCCCCCAGATCTGCACGTCGTGGCAGGACTGCAGATCGAGAGGTGGATAGTGGGGATTGGCCGCTTCCAGGCGCAGCCGTCCGTGATCGCGCATCAGACGTTTGAGGGTGAAGCCGCCGTCGAGAACGGCCACCACGACGCGTCCGGGGCGTGGGTCAAGGCTGCGGTCCACGACCAGAAGGTCGCCGTCATGAATGCCGGCGCCGGTCATGGAGTCGCCGCTGACGCGCAGGAAGAAGGTGCTTGTGGGATGACGGATCAGTTGGTCGTTCAGGTCGATCCCCACGTCCACATAGTCCTCCGCTGGAGAGGGGAAGCCCGCTGCCACCCGTTCGCCGGCCAGTGGCAGACGCCTTGACGTTCGCTGGAGCCGCAGCGGTTGCGGTGGCTGGAGAAAGGAACGATCGATCTCCACAGCAAAGGGCCCAGCAAACCAGTCTTCACAGAATAGTACAGATGTTCTATAGCGGTGGCTGGTTGTGTCTGGCGTTCAGGTTGGGGCGATGAGATCCGCCAGGCCTGAAGCGATCGCGGACTGAGCCTGGCTGTCGAAATGGATGCCATCCAGGGATGAGGGGCTGGCCACCGTCTGGACATCGAACACGAGCACCTCGAGCTCCCTGGCCAGCTGCAGGTAGCGACTGGCCAGAGCCTGGGATTTCCTGTCGGCACCCTCGTAACCCCAGGTCAGCGACTGCGGTGTGCTGATCATCAGCGGCGGTGTCATCAGAACAATGGCTGGAGGCTGCTCTGGCCGGCCGCGCGGGCCGCAGTTGAGGGCGCTGCGGGTGTCATGAATCAGGATGCGGGCGCCGCCAGCGATCTGCTCGGCGGACAGGTTGAGATAGCCCTTGCAGTCGTTGCAACCCAGGGCCAGGATCACCACGTCAAGGGGTTTGTGGCTGTGCAGAGAGGTCATCAGGCTTGAGCGCCCACTGCAGCTGTACTGCGCGCCATAACTGGCGGCGCCGATGGGATCGTCGAGCAGCCAGGTGCGGGAATTGAGGCCGTCCTCAATCGTGCGCCAGGCCCGGTGGGATGCACTGCGGTTCAGCCGCTGCTCCAACTGATTCGGCCAGCGCGTGTCGTGGGGCAGTCGCCCACCACCATCGGGGTTGAATCCCCAGGTGTTGGAGTCGCCGAAGCAGAGAACGGTTCTCGGCTCCTGAGCGGATGCTGTCATGGACGGCAGGCTGTCGGGGCAAATCCAGTTCAGCCATGATCAGGATTCGGCGCCACAGCGGTCTTGACCGGAGAGGATGCGCTAACTGAAGTTGTCGTGATGGCTGCTGCTCCATATCTCGTTGCCCTCGCCCTGATCGAGCAGGAGGGGATCAGGGCTCTGCCGCTGGCCGGCCGATCCCTCAGTGCGGAAGCCGCCGCCGAGGTGGAGCCCACGCAGGTGGCCCATTCCCTGGCTCTGGAGTTGCTGCTGAGGCTGTGGCAGCGCAGTGACAACGGCCCCTTGAAGCGCGCGTGTGGCGTGGACAGCCTGTTGCTGGTGGAGTTGCCAATGGAGCGTCTGCCTGAGGACCTCCCACGGCTCAAGGCCGACTGGCTGAACAGTGGCGACACCAAGGCGTTTCAGGCGGGTCTGCAAGCCATGTGCGGGCGTGGATGGACGATGAGCATCGCCAAGTTCGAGCCTGTGGCGCTCAGCGCCTGGACGGCCTGATCCGTGGGCATGTCCATGTCTTCTGAAGGCTCACCAGTGCCATCTCAGCCACAAGAACCGCATCGGCTCAGGGTGCTGGCCGGGGCATGCGGACTGGGCATCGGCCTGGGACTGATCCGATCCGACTTCGGTGTGATCGGCCGAGAGATGGTGGTGCAGGAATGGATGTCTCAGTCCGATCTCGGCGAACTCGCTGCACTCAACATGGTGGGTTACCTGTTGGGTTGTGTGCATCAGGCGCAACTGAAGGGAAAGGCCCAGTTGCTGCGCAGCCTGCGGCTGGCGTTGGTGGTCGGAGTGCTTTGTCTCTGGTTGGGAGCTGTGCAGAGTGGTCAGCTCGGTGAGGGTGGTCTGAGGGTGTTGGCCGGCTGGGGCGCTGGACATCTGATGAGCGGTCTGCCAGGTCTGGCTCTCGCGGGCGTTCCCGCTCGTCATCAACGCCAGGGGGTCGCCACGGTGATGGGAGGTGGTGCGCTGGTGGCGCTGCTGGGAGCCAGTGCGGTGGCCTGGTTGGCTCCGAGTTCGGCTGCGGGCGCTTGGCTCGTGCTGGCTTGCTTCGCCACGGTGCTCTCCCTCCCCACCCTGTGGCTGATCGACCGGGGGCATCGCCATTTGCGTGCCAATGAACAGGTTGGCGAAGAACAGCAGGTGGCGATTGCTGACAGCGGTGTGAAAACAATTCGCTGGTCTCCGTTCATTGCTCTCACCTGCGCGTTTGCTCTCACGGGAGCGGCCCAGGTGCCGATGGCGCTGTATGAGCCGATTGTGGCCTCGAGCCGCATCGGCATGGATGCTTCGATGAGCAGTGCCTCCTTCTCCGCCATGGGCCTTGGCGGCCTGATGGCGTCACTGCTGTTGCTGGGGTTGCCCAGGGCTTGGCCAACGGCTCTGTTGCTTCCGGCGGTGGCCCTGGTTGGTGGATTGGGGGCCTGGATCTATGTGTTGGCGCGCTCGCCGCAACTGCTGCTGTTATCTGCTTTTTTGATCGGTTGGTGGTCGATCATGACCTCATCGCTCACGCTCGATCGACTGCCGGATCTGGTGCCAGCGGAGTTGCAGAGGCGTTGCTGGGCAATTTTCACCACGCTCAATGGTCTTGGTTTTGTGATCTTCTCGATGGGAACAAGCTCGATGGCATCGACGGGCCTGCAGACCGTGCTCTGGCTTGGGGTGACACTCATGGCATGTGTGCTGTTGGCGCAGTTGTTGCAGATCTCTCGCCGACCCCTGTCGAACAACCAAAGCTGATGAAGATGAAAGTCAATTCTCTTGCTCACAGCCATGACGAACGATCGCTGTGTGACCCCTGAGCAGATCATGGGGACGTCACAACAGAGTGCTAACGGACACCGAAAAGGGACCACATCGGCGTTTTTTCTGAACGCAGAGTGGGCCCTCCGCAGGCCATTGATGACGGATCAAGACCGACTTCAGGCCGAAGCCTGCAAGCGCATGCTTCGGCGTCAGATGGTCGACATTGTGCGTTCGAACGGCGTCGGTGACCTGTTCGACTGGCGCGACCAGGACATCGCTGAGATCTGCCGAGAGGAGATGGCCAAGCGTGGTGATGAGGAGGTTCAGGCTTTTGATGCTGACAACCTCGAGGCTCTGGCCTCAGGTGAGGTGTGCGGATTCACCGGTGAGGATCTCTTGCCGGGTGCACAGGATTTCGGAGCATCCGCTGCAGAAACGGCCACGCGTAGCCATCGCAGCGACGCCGTGCTGCAGGAGCATCTGGAACGTCAGCGGGGGGTGCGCAAAGGGACCTTCGGCGCTTTCTGCGCGAATTATCGACTGGCCAGAACGCAGCCTGATCCAGCTGCGACAGAAGCTGCGGCGATGATGCTTGAGCTGCTGCCCCACGTGCATCAGCTCGGATACCTCAAGTGGTGGGAGTGTCGTGATGCCTGGGCCGAGGCTCTGGTTGCAGCGGGGGCTTAAATGCCGTGGCTCCTGAATGCTCGTCTTGGCACTGGCGATCAGGCCCGGTGATACGGACTCCCCTGCAGGATCGACTGCGCTCTGTAGAGCTGCTCGAGCAACAGCAATCGAGCCAGCTCATGGGGAAAGGTCAGAGGTGAAAGGCTCAGCTGCCAGCGGGCTGAGCTTTTGAATGCATCGGTGAAGCCGTCAGCGCCACCGATCACGAAGGCCAGACGCTCCGATCCAAAATCCCTGAGGCGACCAGCGAAGTCCACCGAGGTCATGGTGTCGCCCTGCTCCATCAGCAGCACCGGCAACTCATCGGGACGCAGGGCCTGACGGATCGCTTCAGCCTCCTTGTCACGGGTGCTGTCACGCAGCTCGGTGATCACCAGGCCTGGCAGCCGTTTGAGATAAAGCTCCACTCCTTCTTGAACCCAGCGTTTGCGCACTTTGCCGACCGCGAGAATGCGGCATCGGGAGATGTTCATGGCACTGCGGATTCACTCCGTCTCGTCGTCGTGTTCCTCGAGAAACATCTGACCGAAAGCCACATACATGCTGTCCTCCTCACTGCCGGGTGCCACATCACGGCGCTGAGGTCGCGTGTTCTTGCCTTTGCCCGTCGAACGGTTTGAGAAGACTGTCTGGGTGGCAGCTGAATCCAGCGTTGATGGGGATGGGGCATTGAGCTTCTGGCGTCGCTCGCTGTCGACCCGCTCTTCCGCATCCCGCAATCTCGCCATCAGATGTTCAGGAACGGTGCCGTCCTGGCTCACCTGCATCAGTTCATGAAACAGAGCTTTGGGGTCTTGCTCGGTCTCCACCTTGTGGCGAGGCCGGCTGTCTTTGGGGGTGCGTTTCGTTTCGGTTGCCGGTGCGGGGATGGCCTCAGGGAGCTGGCGTCCCAGTTGTCTGAGCCGCTCCAGGCTGCGGGGATCGAAGCTCATGAGCAGCCAAGGGTGTCGCGAGTGTCGCGGCCTGTCACGGGATTGGTGCCGTCGGCGGCGGCGCAGAGTGTTTTCAGTGCGTCACCGCGAAAAGGCACGTTGGTGAAATCGGCACCGGTGATCGTCACATTGATGAACCGGGTGTTGAACGCGAAGGCATCCTCGAGAACGGCATCGGTGAGATTCGTGCCATCCAGCACCGCTGAATCCAGCGTGGCATCACGCAGGTTGGTGCCTGAGAGGTTGGCGTCCTGAAGCTTGGCTCCATAGAGGCTGGCGCCCCGCAGGTCGCTGCCAGAGAGATCAGCTTCTCGCAGGTTGGTGAGATTGAACGTCACCCCCTGCATCTCCCGGTTGGAGAAATCAGCACCGATTAACACCTGTTTGGCGTAGTCCATCGCGGCCTGCGCTGGCTGTAGAGGCAGGCCGATCAGCAGGAACAGAGCAAGCAGGGAGGCCAGCAGATGTCGTTGCATCAGCGGATGAACAGCGTGACCGAAGCCTAGGGGGCCTGATTCCTGGCTCAGGGGGAATGCTCTGTGAATGCAGGGAGCCGAGTTTTGTGCGCCATTGATGCCAAGAGCGATCCCGGTCGCTGGGCCGAGCGGCGTGCCCTGAATCTGTTGAAAGGCCGGGGGTGGCGTTGCCTGGCTGAGCGCTGGAGCTGTCGTTACGGAGAGCTTGATCTGATGATGATCAAATCGGGTCGCTCAGGTCTCCGACTGCTGATCGTGGAGGTCAAGGCCCGGCGGCGATGTGGTCTCGATGGCTGGGGCGTGAAGGCTTTCGCTGCGGCCAAGCGCAAGCGTTTGGCTCGAACTGTTGCCTGCTGGCAGTCCTGTCATCCCTGGAGTGGTCAGGGGCAACTGGAGGTGGTGCTTGCGCTGGTGCCGCTGCCACCCAGTTCCAGGCCTGTGCGCTGGATCAGGGTGCCGGAGCTCCAGATGTCTTGATCAGAGCTTCAATTTGCTGCATGGCCTCGAGCAGGCCTGCTGATCCATTGCGGATCACCAGATCGGCGGAGTGCCTGAGCGGATGAATGAAGCGCCGTTCGCCCGGAAGCATGTTGATCAGCATCTGGCGAAGCACCGACGGCACTGATCGCTGGCGTTCTTGCCGATCTCGCCGTAGACGTCGCAGAACTCGCGTCGGCAGGGAGGCCTCCACGTAGATCAGAAGGTCGGGATCGAGCTCCTCCATGAGCAGCTGTGGACCGAAAGCACCCTCAAGAAGCACCACGTTCCAGGTGGTGTTCAGAGGCTCCCAGCTGACCTCCCGGGTTCCCATGTCGTAACGGCGGCGACGCAGCAGCCTTCGATCGCGCAGGGACTGCACGTCTTCGATCAGTGCATCCCTGTCGATGGCGTCGACGGTGTCGAACCCGTAGATCGAATCGGGGGTCCAACGCTCCCTGTAGTAGTCATCGGAGGCGATCACCACTGCGGAGATTTTGGCTTGAGCCAGCAACGTCTTCAGTTCCTCGCTGAAGCAGGTCTTGCCCGCCGCGGAAGGGCCGGCGATGCAGATCAGCAGGGCAGGTTTGTCCATCAACCGCCCCAGGCCTTCATAACGGCATCATCGCGTTGCTGACGTTCTCCGCTGGTGCACAGTGAACCCATGGCCCGCATGACATGAGCTTCGCAGGACATACGGCCCGTAAACGCTTTGGTCAGCACTGGCTCCGTGATGAAAGGGTTCTGGACCGCATCCTCGAGGCGGCAGAACTGGTGGAGGGAGATCGGGTGCTGGAGGTGGGACCGGGTCGGGGTGCCCTGACCGACCGATTGCTGGGGAGTCCTGCCGCCTTGGTGCATGCGATCGAGCTGGACCGCGATCTGGTTGCCGGTCTGCGGCAGCGTTTCGGTTCCCAGGCCCGTTTCTCGCTCTGTGAGGGAGATGTGCTGGATGTTCCTCTGACGCTTCCCGACGGGGTGCAGGCTTCCAAAGTGGTGGCGAACATTCCGTACAACATCACGGGGCCTTTGCTGGATCGACTGATCGGGCGTCTCGATCGGCCCGTTGATCCGCCCTACAACCGGCTCGTGCTGCTTGTGCAGAAAGAGGTGGCTGAGCGCATCCGTGCCCGTCCCGGACACAGCAGTTTCAGTGCTCTGAGTGTGCGTCTGCAGCTGCTGGCCCGCTGTGAAAGCGTCTGCCCTGTGCCGCCTCGCTGCTTTCAGCCTCCTCCGAAGGTGCAGTCCGAAGTGATCAGGCTTGACCCCCTGCCCGCGCAGCATCGCCCTGATCCCGAGCTCTGCCGACGGGTGGAACGCTTGCTTAAACAGGCCTTTCTCGCCAGGCGCAAGATGCTGCGCAACACCCTTGCGGGTCTCAAGCCTCCCGATCAGCTTCAGGAGCTGGCCGAGAAGGCGGGCATCGATCTGCAGCAGCGGCCTCAGGAAGTGGCACCAGAACACTGGGTGGCCCTGGCCAGGGGCCTGCGTGAGGCGGAACCGTCTGCTCAGACCCTCGATCCCCGTTGAGTACTGGGATCTGCCCGTGGTCTAGCCTCCCCATTCCGGGCGGAGTCCGGTCAACTTCGCGGCGTCCTGTTCATGACGGCACCGGTCTGCGTCAGCGCTCCGGCCAAGATCAATCTGCATCTCGAGGTGCTGGGCCTGCGCAACGACGGGTTCCATGAACTCGCGATGGTGATGCAGAGCATTGATCTCGCTGATCAGCTCGAGTGTGAGAACACGGCGGATGGCAGTCTTTCACTCAGCTGTGATCAGCCCGGACTCAGTTGCAGTGATGACAACCTGATCATGCGGGCGGCCAGGCTGCTGCGTGAGCGGTCCGGATTCGGGGAATTGGGCGCACGCATGCATTTGCGCAAGCGGATTCCCATCGGCGCAGGTCTTGCGGGCGGGTCCAGTGATGGAGCAGCAGCGTTGGTTGGCCTGAACACACTGTGGGGCCTGGGCCTGGGGATCCCCCAGCTCGAGGTGCTTGCTGCTGATCTCGGATCCGATATGCCCTTCTGTGTGGCCGGCGGCACCCAGCTCTGTTTCGGACGCGGCGAGCGGCTTGAAGTTCTGCCTGATGTGACTGCGCCGATGGGCGTGCTGCTGGTGAAGGATCCATCCATCAGTGTCTCGACCCCTTGGGCCTATGGCGAATCCAAGCGGCAGCGTTTCGATCACTATCTCGACGGTGAGTCTGCGTTTGAGCAGCGTCGTCAGGCACTTCGCACCTCTGCGTGGTTGCATCCTCTGCGCGCGGAATCTGCTCCGCCCTTGCGGAACGACCTTCAGGCCGTGGTGGCTCCTCAGAACAGCTCGGTGCGGAAGGCGCTGGCGCTCCTGGAATCATTGCCGGGGCAGTTGCGGGTGGCCATGAGTGGTTCAGGACCGAGCTGTTTTGCTCTGTTCCCCAACTTCGATGCGGCGGAACAAGCCCGTCAGCGAACGACCGAGCTGTTTCTGGCGGAGGGTTTGCAGTCCTGGAGTTGCTCACTGCTCCCCCACGGCGTCAAGCTGACGGCATGAGTGACAGCAACACAGCCCCAGCGAAGCCACGCAAAGGACCACTCAGTTTCCTTTCGGGATCCCTCACCAGCCTCGTTCTCGCCTGGTTGAGTTTCGGCCTGAGCAAAAAAGTCGTGATTTATCTCTCGACGCACTCTTCAAATTTCAGCAGCACCACAGCGCAGAACATCGCCTCTGCCATGAAAACGCTGTTCATTGGCATGTGTTTTCTGGCCACCTTCAGCTTTGCCTTCATTGGGATTGGCTTGTTTCTGGTGTTTCTTCGCAGTCTTTTCATGAAAGACACGGTGGACGCTGCCTAGCCTCGGCGCAGAGCTTCTGCAGCCATGACCCCCCACGATCTCGGTCAGTTGGTGTTGCTGCTGTCTCCCGGCCTGCTTCTCTCGGTGCTGCTGCTTGCAACCTTTGCCGCCGGGGGCTGAACACACCTGGACTGAGATAGCTTGGCCGCTGACGCCGGCATGGCCGGGATTGCAGCAACGCCGTGGCAGGGACGCTTCTCTTCAACGCACTTCGCGAAGCCATCGATGAGGAAATGGCCCGTGATCCCCATGTCTGTGTGATGGGAGAGGACGTCGGTCATTACGGCGGCTCCTACAAAGTCACCAAGGATCTCTACGAGAAATACGGTGAACTCCGGGTGCTCGACACCCCGATTGCCGAGAACAGCTTCACCGGCATGGCTGTCGGTGCCGCGATGACAGGCCTCAGGCCGATCGTGGAGGGCATGAATATGGGATTCCTGCTGCTGGCCTTCAATCAGATCTCCAACAACATGGGGATGCTGCGCTACACCAGCGGCGGCAATTTCACGATTCCAACGGTGGTGCGGGGGCCCGGCGGCGTGGGTCGACAGCTGGGTGCCGAACACAGTCAGCGACTTGAGGCTTATTTCCATGCCGTGCCGGGGATCAAGATCGTGGCCTGCAGCACGCCGACCAATGCGAAAGGCCTGATGAAGGCTGCCATTCGCGACAACAACCCGGTTCTGTTCTTTGAGCACGTGCTGCTCTACAACCTCACCGAGGAACTGCCTGAGGGCGAGTACACCTGTGCGCTTGATCAGGCGGATCTGGTCAAGGAGGGGAGTGATATCACGATCCTGACCTACTCACGCATGCGTCATCACTGCCTCAAGGCTGTTGAGCAGCTCGAAGCTGATGGGATCAATGCCGAACTGATCGATCTGATCAGCCTCAAGCCTTTCGATATGGAGACGATCGCCCGCTCGATCCGCAAGACCCACAAGGTGATTGTGGTCGAGGAATGCATGAAGACAGGCGGCATCGGTGCTGAGCTGATCGCGCTGATCACTGAACACTGCTTCGATGATCTGGATGCGCGGCCGATCAGACTGTCGAGCCAGGACATCCCGACTCCTTACAACGGCAATCTCGAGAATCTGACCATCATTCAGCCGCACCAGATTGTCGAAGCCGCGCAGACCATTGTTCGTCAGGGGCTCTGATTGATGGCCCGTCAACAGGGCTGGTTTGCCCTCATCCTTGCGCTCGCCATTGCGGCCGCAGCAGTTCTGTCCAGTTTCCCGCTGCAGCTCGGACTTGATCTGCGCGGAGGCAGTCAGCTCACGCTCGAAGTCCAGCCGGCGGGGGAGATCACCACCATTGGCGCCGAGCAGATGGAGGCGGTCAAGGCGGTGCTCGATCGCCGTGTCAACGGCTTGGGTGTGGCTGAATCCACGCTGCAGACCGTTGGTGATGATCAGCTTGTGCTGCAGCTGCCGGGCGTCACCGATCCGACCCGCGCCGCAGACGTGCTCGGAAGCACAGCCTTGCTCGAGTTCAGGGCTCAGAAGGAAGGCACTCAGGAGGAAGTGCAAAGCCTGCGACAGCTGAGAAGTCAGCTGCAGAGCGTGCTGGCCACGCGCACAGAGGATGAGGCCTCTGAGCTTGACCTCGAGCAGCAGCAGGAGCTCGCCAACCGTCAGAAGGAACTGGGTCTTGAGGGAACGGCCAAGACGGAAACCGAGCAGCTGCAACAGCTGCTGGCCAAAACCAACCGGGAAATTCTCGATCGATTCGAGCCCACGGCTTTTACAGGCAAGCAACTGATCAGTGCAGGACGTCAGCAGCAGCAGAACGGCTCTGGCTGGGAGGTGACCCTGAATTTCAACGCTGAGGGTGGCGAGAAATTCGCCGAACTCACCCAGTCGATCGCCGGCACGGGGCGCCTGCTGGGCATCGTTCTCGATGGTGAACTCATCAGCGAAGCCAGCGTCGGTCCGCAGTACAAAGCCGCCGGAATTTCAGGAGGCACGGCGTCAATCTCCGGCAATTTCACGGCTGAAGACGCCCGTGACCTCGAGGTTCAACTGCGGGGTGGTTCGTTGCCCTTGCCGGTAGAAATTCTTGAGGTGCGCACCATCGGCCCCTCTCTGGGTGCCGAAAACGTCCGTCGCAGCCTGATCGCCGCCCTCTCAGGTCTTGTTTTGGTCGGCATTTTCATGCTGCTGATTTACCGGCTTGCAGGGGCTGTGGCGGTGATGGCCCTCAGCCTCTATGCCCTGTTCAACCTTGCGGTGTATGCCCTCATCCCCGTCACGTTGACGCTGCCAGGCATCGCTGGGTTCATCCTGAGTATCGGCATGGCAGTGGATGCCAACGTGCTGATCTTTGAGCGCATCAAGGATGAACTGAGGCGCGGTAACACCCTGATCCGCTCGATTGAAACGGGTTTCTCCGAGGCGTTTTCATCCATTGTTGATGGCCACCTGACCACGCTGATCAGTTGCGCCGCGCTCTTTTTCCTAGGAACCGGCCTGGTTAAGGGCTTCGCGGCGACGCTCGGCATTGGCGTTCTGCTCAGCCTGTTCACCGCTCTGACCTGTACGCGCACCCTGCTGCGTTTCCTGATGAGTTATCAGGGTCTGCGGCGTCCGACGAACTTTCTGCCTGCAAGGCAACTCCCTACGACAGCGTCCTGAGCCATGGCTTTCAATTCATCCGGAACTGAAGAGCGACCTCTGCGCTTCCCGCTGACCAGCCGGAGACGACAGGTCTGGATCGTGTCGGCGGTCTGTGTGCTGCTGAGTCTGCTGGGAATCGTGCGCAGCTGGACGGATCCTCAGATTGGTCTGCCTCTGAGGCCGGGGCTTGATTTCACTGGAGGAACCCAGATTCAGCTCGAGCGGAGCTGCGCTGACACCTGCGACCAGCTCAGAACCATTGCCGTGGAGGATGCGCTTCAGCAAGTCGAGCTGCCCCTTCAGGAAGGGAAGACTGCGCCCAAGCTCGAGAACGCCAGGGTTCAGCTCCTCGATCGAGGCCAGTCGATTGTGTTGCGCATGCCAGCTCTTTCCGCGGGCCAGGGGCAGGCTGTGATTGAAGCGCTTGGGCCCGTTGCCGGACCCTTTGAGCCTGGTGGTCAGTCTGTCGACACCATTGGTCCCAGCCTTGGTGGCCAGCTGCTGCGCAGCAGTCTGATTTCGTTGCTGGTGGCCTTCACGGGGATCGCTCTGTACATCACCGTTCGCTACGACCCTCGCTACGCCTTCCTGGCCCTGGTGGCACTGGCGCACGACATTGTGATCGTGTGTGGGATTTTCGCCTGGCTCGGAATCGCCACTGGTCTGGAGGTCGACAGTCTGTTTGCTGTGGCCTTGCTCACGATCGCCGGCTACTCGGTGAATGACACGGTGGTGGTGTTCGACAGAATTCGCGAACGCCAGCGCCTGGATGGTGACCTTCCTCTCTCCGTGCAGGTTGATCGTGCGGTTTCAGCCACCCTGACCAGAACCATCTACACCAGCGGGACCACACTGTTGCCTTTGGTTGCACTCATTCTTTTCGGTGGATCAACCTTGTACTGGTTCGCCATTGCCCTGGCTCTCGGCGTGATCGTTGGCAGCTGGTCCAGCATCGCCCTGGCGCCGTCGCTGCTGAGCATTTGGCCATCACGTACGGGTGCCTCTGCCAGTGCCTGAAAGCGCAGCGTCAACAACAGTTCGCTCCCAGCGCTGGATCCCCCTGCTGCTGCTTGTGCTGGCCCTGAGTGATCTCAGGACGGAACTGCGACTGCTGGCGGACCAGCTCACCCTCACGTCTGTGATCTTTGCGGTGCGTCATCACGTGCTGGCCGTGGCGGTGCTGCTGCTGCAACCTTCGCTCTGGAGTCACTACGGCCCGCGCCGCCGGCGCGTCAGTAGCGAAACTGTCGATACGCCCTGATCTCCAGGGTTTTTTGCTCTTCAGCGCTCACTTCGGCATCCCTCTCAACGTCGAATTCAACGCAGTTGAAGCGCCGATAGGAACTCACGGGAGTGCATGTCCGTCGAGGCCGTTCGCTGGTCTTCATGCGAATTTCCTCAACCACCTTGGTGGCTGGAAGATTGCTGGTCTGATCGGCCCCTGCTGCCGTTGGGTTTTGATTGGGCGGTAACTGCTGAAAGGAGCAGAGCTCCTTGGCGAGGTTCGTGCCCGCTTGTTCGAGACAGGTTTCGTAGTCCGCTTCAATCTGAGCTCTGCGCTTTTCATCCGCCAGAAGCTCGAGTTTGCGTTGTTCCTGAAGCGTGAGCGGCACGGTTCTGCGAATGCGTTGCCTGCTTTTCACGGTGAAGGTGCCACCGTTTTGGATCCAGCGTTTGGATTCCTGCTCGGCCTTCTCTTGTGATGGATAGGAGGGGCGAAGCTCCTGCGGCTCTTCCGATGAACTGGTTTGACGCAGGTTGGCGTAAAAAAAACCGGCGTAAATCAGCAGGCCCACCACTGCGCTTCCGGCCACCGTTGCGAACACACTCAGGGAAGAGGGCCGGTCCAGGGATCCTGCTCAGAAGCCGTCGAAAACTAGCAGTCTCCCTCAGGTGTCTGCAGCGCTGAGTCGTTGTGCTGTCACGGTTTTGCCTATTCTTCCCACTTCGTGAGCACGAACCGCCATGACGCTTGATCTGGACGCCAAGAAGACACTGCTACGCAAGATTCCCCATGGATTGTTCATCTGCGGCGTCGCGGAAGGTGATGAGGTGAATGGATTCACGGCCAGCTGGGTCACCCAGGGATCATTCGAGCCGCCTCTGGTGGTGATGGGGGTGCGTGCCGACAGCACCAGCAACGGAATGATCAAGCGCACCCGTCGTTTTTCGCTGAACGTGCTGGCCGCCGACCAGAAGAATCTGGCTGCGACATTCTTCAAACCCCAGGCCGCGGTGGGTGGGCGTTTTGAGGCTGCGCCCTTTGAGCTCGGTTCCCTGGGTCTGCCGATCCTGAAGGATGCCCTGGGCGGTGTTGAGTGTGAACTGGTGGGTGAGCTTGCACACGGCGATCACACCGTCTTCATCGGTGAGGTGAAATCCGCGGTGCTCCACCGTGATGGGGATGCCCTGGAGCTGAGCACCACCGGCTGGCAGTACGGCGGTTGATTCGGTTTGAGCTGAAGCTCTGAAGCCCAGTTCTGAATGGCGTCTGCTTTGACATGGGCAAGCGCCATTCGAATTTTTTCGCTGTATCTGCTGGTTGTTGTGACTTGAAAAATCAAGTTCGACGCTTGTAGTGAGTTCTCGATGTGTTAGGGATAAAGAATTGAAGATCGGTCATGCTTCGTAGAACATTTATTGGCCTGACAACATTTGCAGCTGTTGTGTTGGTTTTGGATTGAATAAGCACTCTAAGTTGGAGGTGCAAAACAACAAAATCCAAAATCAATTCATCAATGCTCAAGTTTCAGAATATGCCGATGATTTAATTGGCTTCTCGCAGGGATATGGTTATAGCTTCGTTCAGTCTGGCCCTTTGGTGACTGGTCATGATTTTAATGGTGGCTTGGAATTTGATGATGATCTTTCGACGATTGGCGTCAAAGAGTTTTGTATACAACCCGCTTCGCGGGTGGGAGATGTCGGCGAAAAGTCCAGGCCAGGAACTCTTCCGATCTTTCATATCTTTAGCCTGATCCCTCCAGGAGGTGGTCAGTCCAATCAAACTATTGACTTCGCCCTGAAGTTGTTGGTTGGTCGGATGGGTCTCGCTCCCGATCGATTGAAAATCAAAGGAACAGATGGCGTTCTGGCTCATTTACCTGTGCTTCAAAAATACGGAATCCAGCAATCGCAGATACGCTTCGTTGACTTGAATGCGGCTCGGATTGCTGGAACAGGTTCAGGGTACTTTGAACCCAAGGGTCATCCCCGTTCGCCGTCCTTTGAAACATATTCAATTGAATATGTTTTGCCCAATGGTCAGGATATTGAAATTGGTGAGATTGGCCTGGATGCGTCCTGGGGTGTTGGAATCGGTGTCGAACGTTTGACAATGGCGCGTCATGATCAGGCTCTGACCTGGGAACAAGCCCTCAAGAATTTTCAGACCTCAGTTCAATCAAGTGCTGATCGTCAGAATCTGCCATTGCCCCGGGGTTCCTACGAAATCCTTGGGCTTTCTCAACCGGCTTGAACAACTGGTGCCGCCTAACTCCAGCGGTCCATGATTTTTTTCACCACGACCTGCTCCATTGCCACCTGAAGCACCACCACCAGTGGTAGCGCCAGCAGCACACCAGGCAGTCCCAGCAGCGCACCCAGGCTCAGCTGGGAGGTGAGGGCCACCGTGGGGAGGAGATTGACGGTCCGTCTGAGCAACAGCGGAGTGAGCACGAAGGCTTCCAGGTTCTGGAGTGCCAGCCGCAACACAAGCACCTGAACCATCGTTCCGGGTGAAATCATCAGCGCCAGGCTGAGCGGCAGGAGCGTTGCAGCTGTGGGCCCAATCGTGGGCACGAAGGTCAGCAGTCCACAGACCAGAGCAGAGAGCAGGGCCAGCGGAATGCGCAGAATGGCCAGACCTGCCCAGGTGCAAAGAAACATCGCCAGGGCCGACAACGTCATGCCAGCCAGCCAGCCACCCAGAGCCGTGCGGCACTGGTCCAGCAGATCCTCCATGGATGCGCGGGCCGGACGCGGAGTTGCAGCGACCACCATGCGCCTGTGTGCTGAAGGGTCGAGGGCCAGCAGTACCGCCAGCAGGCTCATCAGCAGCACCTGAACCAGACCATTGGCCGCTCCACCGGCCACGCCAAGCAACTGAAATCCAAAAGGTTGGATGCGCTCCCAGCTGACCTGATCGGGCAGGCTTCGCGCCAGCTCACTGAGCAGCGGCTGATTGGACAGCAGCGACTGAAGCTGCCCGAACAGCGCTGGCAAGAGGGTTGTGAGCTGTTCGAACTGGTTGATCAACTGGGGCAGCAACAGCTGCATGACCAGCAGACCTCCAGATATCCCGATCAGCAACACCACCAGCAGAGCCACCGGCCGGGGCAACCGGTAGCGATGGATCAGGTGATCAACGGGAACATCAAGGGCGACCGCCAGGACCACTGCACCAAACAGCACCAACAGCACCCAGCGCAGTTGCCAGGTCAGCAGAGCCAGCACCACAAGGGTGAGAGCTGCCAGCAGATTGCTCGGGTTCATGCGGCGGCGCGACGCTTCTTCCAGGGATCCAACAGGTCGTGAACCACGATCTCCCGGATCAGCACCTGAATCACCACTGCCAGAGGGAGGGCCATCAACAGACCCAACGGCCCAAACAGCACCGTGAAGATGAACTGGGCGGTGAGTGTGAGGCCCGGCAACAGGTTGACCTGGTGTTGCATCACGGAGGGTGTGATCACATAGCTCTCAACGTTCTGGATCACCACATAGAGACCCAGGACGGCAACCGCTTTCCAGGGGGCGTCTAGCAGCGCCACTGCCATGGGGAACACGGTGCTGAGGGTGGGCCCCACATTGGGAATCACGTTGAGTAATCCGGCCAGCAGGGCGTTGGCCATCACCAGTTTCACGCCCAGCAGGGAGAGGCCGATTCCCGCAAGCAATCCCACGCAAAGCGAGCTGATCAGCACACCGATCATCCAGCTGCTGAGAGCTTCCCCACATTGAAGAAGAATGGTTCGAGCACGCCTCCTGTAGAAGGAGGGCACCAACTGAATGGCCACGTTCCGATACGACTCCGGCTGAATCGCCACCATCAGGGCCACGGCAAACACAAACACCAACTGAATAAGTCCGCTGCCGAGATTGCTGGCGAGACCCAGTAGTCCCTTGATGCCACCACTCACGCCCGATGCCAGGGCCGTGCTGTTCTGGATTGATGAGAGATCCCCCGGTACCAGCCCAGCTCCACTTTCAGCTGCACCTCCTGCTCCATAAACCATCGTCGAAGCATGGTTCACCCAAGCCATCACGATTTGTTGGAGCTCGCGGGCCGCAGCAGGGAGCTTCTGAAGCAGCTCCTGAAACTGACTGAAAAACGGCGGAATGATCACGGCCACGGCAATGGCCACGAGCAACACCAGACCGAGAAGACAGATCATCAGAGCCAAAGGGCGCTGAATGGCCCACCGCCGGCGCAGGGCGCCCACAAGGGTGCAGATCGCCATGGCGAGCACGACTGCGGCGAAGAGATGGATCAGAATCTCGCGGAGACTCCAGAGCAACAGCCCGGATGTCAGCAACGCCGCAAGTCCGAGCCAGTGCTGGAATTTCACCCGTCTGTTCCTTCCTCGCTTGAGTCATTGTCGCCGGAGTTCTGCGAATAACCCATTCCGTTGGCTTCCGCATAACGTTGCGCAAAACGCATGAAGCGTTCGAAATCCGCTTCGCTCTTCCAGGTGTAGGTCGCTTCCAGAGCGAAAGGTTTGCCGTTCACGAACCGTCCATTCACCTCACGGGTGACCATTTCACCCTCTTCGTCGACCATCCACATGCCGGCGATGGCTTCCATCGTTTCGGGTGCGAGGGCCTGCGGTTCTTCGAAAACGAATATGGCTTGCCCCGTGCGCCCATCGCGGCTTCGGGTCATGCGGATATCGGGAACAACCGGCTCGTCAGTGCCACGGAAGAACTGAATCGCCGCCTTGTCACCTTCTGCCATGGTTGATCCGCTTGAAGTTGTGGATCTTAGTTGGAGATCCCAGGGATGACGTGCCCTTGATCCAGAAGCAGCCTGGCTGCCTGCCTGCTGTTGAGTCCTTCGAGATTGACCGAGGCCCTGGCCGGTGAACGCTCAAGCTCACGGTCATAACAGCTGTCGTAGTAACTGAGCATCGCTTGACAAGCCTCCGCCCAGTTTTTGGAATCAATCGCCTCCAGCGCCTGACGGGTGCGTTGAGGGCCAAGCCGTTTCTGAATGCGTTCAGTGGCTTGTCGCAGTTCGGCCTGTTCATGACATGAATAGACCCTCACGAGTTGTTCCACCCGTTCCTGGTCACTGCGCTGAATTTCCAGAACCGGGGCCGTTTGCATCTGAGCAAAAAGGCCTTTAGGGATCCTGCAGCGACCCACCTGGATGCTTTCGGCTTCCAGCCAGATTTCCTGATTGCCGCTGTCGCGCAGCGCTTCCAGGGATTCCGCCAGTTTGTTTTCGTAATGCTCGCTGGTCGGTTGAGGTGGCAAACCCAAATTGCCGAAACTGCTGCCGCGATGACTGGCGAGACCCTCCAGATCAATCACACCAACGCCCTGTCTGTTCAGTTCAAGCAGCAGGTCTGTTTTGCCAGTGCCTGTTCTTCCACCCAGCACCCGTAGCGGCCAGCTCTCTTCGAAGCGGTTCAGCACCCATCGCCGATAGCTCTTGTACCCCCCTTCCAAAACCGTGACGGGGTGATCGCTCAGGCCAGCTAGCCAGCCCATGCTGTTGGACCGCATTCCCCCACGCCAGCAGTAGATCCTCAGAGGTTTTGATGGTCCAGAGGCTGCTGCAGTGAGAGCCGCTGAAAGCTCAGAGAGAGAGGGCCCGCACAGCTGCAAACCCAGCTCAATCGCTTCCAGCCGACCCTGTTGCTTGTAGGTGAGCCCCACCTGATGCCGCTGATCATCCGTGAACAGGGGGATGTTCACAGCACCTGGCCAGTGACCCTGAGCAAATTCCGACGGCGTTCTCACATCAACGATGGCCCCCTTCGCCATGCGGAAGCTGTTGAGACCGGTCACAGTGCTGTTGCCCATGCCTGACATAGTGGGCCAATGCTGAGCCAGTCAGTGCCGGCACATCGCCATGCTTTCCGGACGACCTCCCTCCACACAACTCGGTATCGATCAGTTGCTGGATCGACTGGTTTCCGGTTCACCCCGGCAGAAGCGAGCCACGGCTGCGGCGCTTGAAAAAGCGTCGGAAGAGCTGTCTGGCAAAGCTGTTGATGCTTTGAAGGCCTATTCCCGTGACGGCGATGACTGGGGAGCCGGCTGGATTCTGCAGATTCTTCAGCGTCACCATCGCGAGATTTTGGAGGCCATTCCTGGTGTCTCCGAAGGCTGGTTCCACATGCCGAGCTCCTGTGGGATCGATTACTCGGATCTGCAGCGTGCGCTACTCAGGGAACAGTTTGAGGAAGCTGATCGCCTCACCAGTTGCGCACTCCGCCAGCTGGCCGGTGAGCAGGCAGTGCAACGGGGATACGTGTATTTCAGCGAAGTGCCTCCCATGGAGGCTCTGGATCTGTCCACCATCGACAGGCTCTGGATTGCCTACTCCCAGGGCCGTTTCGGATTCACGGTTCAATCCCGACTGCTTCGTGCACTGGATGGTCGTTATGAGCGTCTCTGGCCGAGGATCGGTTGGAAGACCGACGGGGTCTGGACCCGTTATCCGGGCAGTTTTCAGTGGTCCATGGATGCGCCTGAAGGTCATATGCCCTTGATCAACCAGCTCAGGGGCGTGCGGCTGATGGATGCTCTTCTTCAGCATCCGGGTCTGTTGAACAGGTCCTGACAGCTTGGGTTTCCTCTGGTAGAAACTGATCGGGCCGGTATGGTCGAAAAGGATGAACCAGCGCTGATGTTCAGCCGACTTCTACCTTCGTTTCGGTGGGCTGATTTCATCCTTCCGTCAACGTTTCAGCTCAGTCCCTTGATGGAGCTGTTGCTTGAGCCTGTTGACTGCAATGAGACGTCGTGTCGGCTGCAACTCGGTCTTCAGGAAGCCTTGGTCAATGCCGTTCGTCATGGCAATGACGGTGATCCTCGCAAGTGCCTGCGCATTCGTCGGATTCTCACGCCGAACTGGCTGATCTGGCAGATCCAGGATGAGGGGGATGGATTGTCAAGTGATGCCCGGCAGGGATGTTTGCCCGATCAACTCGATGCCAATCAAGGGCGTGGATTGTTTCTGATGCATCAATGTTTTGACGACATCCGCTGGAGTCGACGCGGGAACAGGGTGCAACTGGCCTGCCGTCGTCCAGGGTCGCGACAGGGTACGGTCAGTGTCGTGGGCAGCCAGGGTCTTTGAGCTCTCCCCTGATCCAGCCCAGTGCCTGTTGAGTCAGGGCTTCCACGTCGTCATTGCGTCCGTTCTGGAGCAGCTGTGCCAACGCCGCGGCCAGCAGTTCAGCCCCCCGCCGATCCGCATCGGATTTGAGCTTGTGCCATTCACGATCACTGATGCTGAGGCTCTGATGCAGTGTCAGAGCCTGCTCAATCGACTGTTCAGGCCATTTCTTTGCGGACACGTTGGCATTGGATCAGCGGAGTGTCCCTATCCTGAAGGGTGGATTCGCTTGTGGTGGTGAACAGGCCGTTTCGGGGTCGTGGAGGTCTGCATGGTCTCCGCTCTCTTCTCCGCTATCAGCCCCGACCCTGGGAGGGCAGAGACCGTCGTTCAATCAGGCGGATTCAGCAGCGTCGATTGCTGCGCCAATTGATCGAAGGTGATCCGAAAGCGCTCAACTGGTTGATGACGCCCGAGCGAGGACAGTCGTTCTGGAGAGCCCTGCGCTGGGGGGGGCCGGCCCTGTTCCTTGGTTGGTGGTTGGCTCGCTGAACTTCAGGCTGCCACTGCCTCGTTATCGACAACAACCAGTGAATCCGGTGCTTCCTGCAGACGCTCTTCAGGCTGGGGCTGACCTTCGAGCGCGGACGGCAGGGTCTGTCCTTTGATCCAGGCCTGGTAGAGGGCCCGCCGCCGGCGATCTTCCGCCAAAACCAAACGATCCGCGGCCGCGGTTGGGCTTTCACCTGAATTCAGTGCCGTTCTCAGGCAGATCCCGAACCCGTGAGCTTCGACCTGAACCTTGCCTTCCATGAACACGATCTGGAAGGTCCATCCCCGCAACCAGCGGATCCGAAAAGGATTCGACATGGACGGAGTCCCTGAGTGCCTGCACCATATGGGGTTGCCACGCCCCTGCAAGCGTCTATGTCAGGGAATCACTGTGTTGAGGTGATTCATTCTTGATGGCCGTCCACACCCTGGTCATGAAATGAGATTCGGCCTGCACATCACTGAAGCCTGCATCTTCGAGGCGCTGGTCAATGTCATCGCTGATGAAATCGCGGTAGTAGGGCTCGTGAAACACCCGCCTGAAATTGTCCATGGCCACATCGAACTGAGGCGAATCCTTCAATTGCACTGAATCCGCCAGAACAAGAACCCCTCCGGGTTCGAGCAGTCGGTAGCAGTCCTGAAGCACGGCCTGCCGGGCTTCAGCAGGCAACTCGTGAAACAGGAACACGCAGGTGATCGCCTGGAAGCCGGCGTCATCAAAGGGCATGCGTTCTGCGTTTCCCTGAACCAACTGCACCAATGGCTTGTTGGATTGGTTCAACCAGCGATTGGCCTGGCGCAGATAGGCCTCGGAAAGATCCACACCCACCAGGGTGGCTTCAGGCAATGCAGCACGAATCTGATGCAGTGTTCTGCCGGTTCCGGTTGCCACATCAAGAATCCGCAGGCTTCCTTGCGCGCGATCACTGAATCTGCTCAGCCCATGGCGCAGCGAGGGAAGGATTCGGCGGCGCATGGCATCGGCCGCGCCATTGAACAGAATGTCGACCTGAAGGTCATAGAGCTCAGCGGAATGGTCGCTGAGGTATCCGTCGGTCTGATGGTGAAAATTCTGGAGGTAATAGTCCGGGTAGAGGTCGCGGTTGGCTAGGTCAGGGATGTCGTTGACGTCTCGCGCGCGCCTTCTCGCCCAGTTGGAGGGGAGGTCTAGCCAGATGCGTGGATAGCGCTCTGCCCATTCCAGCCAGGGAATATCAAACAGCAGAGATTGGGGATAAACACCGGATTCGGAATCCTGCCAATCCCGTTCATGCAGTGCATCCAGCGACTGACGCAGCGCATCCATCATCTCGCTGGGGACAGGTTGCGTGTTGGGCACCACATCAGGCGCCACCACTTCCATCACTTTGGTGCTCAGTTCCTTGTGAACCAGTCCAGCCAGGCTGCGCCCCTGTTGCATGGTCCGGTAAGCAATTTCAGTGAAACTGGGCGCCATGAAAAGGATTGAGATCCATGCAGCCACATTTCAATGGATCGCGAACCCTGTCGTGGGCTTTTGCCGAAACGAACGCGAAACTTATGTGAAGCCACTGTAAAAATGGTAGCCGTTGCTACAGAATAGATGCAGGACGATCAGGAGCTCTCGATGGCTATTGAGACCATTGCACCCGGAACGGTGTTGTCGTATTCAGGCAACGTGCTGGAGCGGCGGCAGCGAGCAGCCGCTGAATTTCTGGCATGGGCAGATCACCATGCACACGATGTGCTGAGGCAGCAAGCGGCCCATGCCCAGGTCGAAGGTCATCCCGATCGCCTTGATCAGCGCAGCGCTTTGGCGCAGCAACAGGTGTGTGCTCGTCGCCGTCTTCATGCCAAGCACCTGCGTGAGAGTGCGATGGCCCAGCTGAGACATGGCTGAAAGAGGGAATTAAGCCTTTCATGCATTGCATGAAAGGCACAAAAAAAGGAGCCGAAGCGCCTTTGTGGTGAAGGCGAATCTTGATGGATGGCCGATCAGGCGTCGTAGTACATCACGAATTCGTGGGGATGCGGACGCTGACGCAGCTGCTGCACCTCTTCGTATTTCAGGTCGATCCAGTTGTCGATGAACTCCTTGGTGAAGACTCCACCTTCAAGTAGATAGTGGTGGTCTGCGTTCAGAGCTTCGAGCGCCCCGTTGAGGGATGCCGGCACAGTGGCGATCTTCTTCAGTTCATCAGCGGCGAGTTCGAACAGGTCAACATCCACACCGTCACCGGGGTCGATCTGATTCTTGATGCCGTCGATGCCGGCCATCATCATCGCGCTGAAGGCGAGATAGGGATTGGCAAGGGCGTCGCCGGAGCGGAACTCAAGCCGCTTGGCTTTAGGGCTGGGGCCGGTGAGCGGAATGCGCACGGCTGCAGAGCGGTTGCCCTCTGAATAGACCAGATTCACCGGTGCTTCGAAACCTGGAACCAGCCGCTTGTAGCTGTTGGTGGTGGGGTTCGTGAAGGCCAGGAAAGACGGCGCATGCTTAAGGATGCCGCCGATGTACCAACGAGCTGTCTGGGAGAGGTTCGCGTACGTCCCTTCACCGAAGAAGAGAGGCTGACCAGCTTTCCAGAGACTCTGGTGAACGTGCATGCCTGAGCCGTTGTCGTTGAAGACCGGCTTGGGCATGAAAGTGGCTGTCTTGCCGTACTTCTTGGCAACGTTGCGCACGATGTACTTGTACGTCATCACGTTGTCTGCGGCTTCGATCAGCTCGGCAAATTTCATGCCCAGCTCGTGCTGACCCGCACCGGCCACTTCGTGGTGGTGCTTTTCGATGGGAATGCCCAGCTGCGCCATCATCAGCAGCATCTCGGAGCGGATGTCCTGGGCGGTGTCGTTCGGGGCAACCGGGAAATACCCCTCCTTTTCCTGGATTTTGTAGGCGAGGTTGCCGCCTTCCTCGATCCGACCTGTATTCCAGGCGGCTTCGATGGTGTCAACGCTGTAGAAGGATCCGCCTTCAGCGGAGTTGTAACGGACGTCGTCGAACAGGAAAAATTCCGGTTCCGGGCCAAAGAATGCTGTGTCGGCAAGACCCGTGCTGGCCAGGTAAGCGAGGGCTTTCTGGGCCAAAGCTCTGGGACAGCGGTCGTAGGCTTCACCCGTGCGGGGATCCTGAATCGAGCAGATCATGCTCAGGGTTTTGTGCCTGTAGAAAGGGTCGATCCAGGCGGTTGCCGGATCGGGAACCATGGCCATGTCTGAGGCGTTGATCGCTTTCCAACCCCGGATCGAGGAGCCATCGAAGGCCAGTCCTTCCGTGAAGGATTCGGGCTCGATCAGGTCCTGACAGACAGTGAGGTGCTGCCACTTGCCGTGCAGGTCCGTGAACTTGAGGTCGATCAGTTCGATGCCTTCATCCTTGATCTGACGAAGCACGTCCTGGGCGGTTTTGGCCATGGCGGGGAATGGAGCCCATACAAATCGCATCGACCGTAGATATCGATCCGCTGCTGTTTTGTATCAACGGGCACCTTTTTGCCTACCGTCGCTTCTGACGGCTTCCAGGAGCCTCTTGGTAACCGTTTCTGTCAGATTGCTGTGATCCCCTTTGCTGGAGCAGGTTTCAACCCGTTGTCGGTGTTACCTTCCAACCAACATGGACAGGGCTTGAATGCGCGATGCCATCACCGGGCTGATCGGTCAGTACGACCAGCTGGGTCGCTATCTCGATCGTTCTGCGATCGATCGCATCGAAAGCTATTTCGATGAATCGGAAGTTCGTGTTCTGGCCGTTGAGATCATCAACCGTGAAGCTTCGGAGCTGGTGCGTGAAGCCAGTCAGAGACTTTTTCAGGCTGATCCTGAGTTGCTGCTTCCCGGCGGAAATGCCTACACAACCCGTCGCCTGGCGGCCTGTCTCCGCGACATGGATTATTTCCTTCGCTACGCCAGCTATTCCCTGATCGCAGGCGACAGCACCATCCTCAATGAGCGTGTTTTGAACGGCCTGGACGACACCTACAAGAGTCTGGGAGTTCCAACGGGGCCAACGGTGCGAAGCATGGTGCTACTTGCTGATGTGCTTTGTGAGCGACTGCTCAATGAGGGTGTTGCGCAGGACCGTTGTGCACTTGTGCGTCAGCCGTTTGAACACATGGCTTCCGGTTTGGCCGCGAGCGACGTGCGTCAGCGTTGATTCAAAGGCTCTGAATCATTTCAAGCGACATCGGACTGTCCGCTGACGACCCTGTTCAGGCCGATCAATGCGTAGGCTTTTCGCCATTGATTTCCGGTTCCGGCTTCGCCGATGACGCACTCTCACCTTTCGGTAGACCCGCGCCATCGGTGCTCCATCGGACCGATTGATACGCCGGATCGGTTGCTTCTCGGTCCAGGACCCTCCAACGCGCACCCCACCGTTCTTCAGGCGCTCGCACGCACGCCCATCGGTCATCTCGATCCGCTGTACGTGGAATTGATGGGTGAGGTGCAGGAACTGCTGCGCTACGCCTGGCAGACCGACAACCGTCTGACCTTGCCCATGAGCGGCACAGGCAGCTCTGCCATGGAAGCCACGCTGGCCAACACCGTTGAACCCGGTGACACGGTTCTGGTGGCAGTGAAGGGATATTTCGGTAACCGCCTGATGGACATGGCGGGTCGATACCGCGCCAATGTTCAGGTGATTGAGAAGCCCTGGGGTGAGGCGTTCACCCTTGAGGAGCTGGAAGCCGGGATCAAGAAGCACAAGCCTGCGATCCTGGCGATGGTCCACGCCGAGACCTCAACCGGCATCTGTCAGCCGATGGAAGGAGTGGGTGATCTCTGCCGCGAGCATGACTGCCTGCTTCTGCTCGACACCGTCACCTCCCTGGGAGGTGTGCCGCTCTACCTCGATGCCTGGAAGGTTGATCTCGCCTACAGCTGCAGTCAGAAAGGTCTCAGCTGCCCTCCCGGTCTTGGTCCCTTCACGATGGGTCCTCGAGCGGAGGCCAAGTTGGCTGCCCGTCAAGACAAGGTTCCCAACTGGTATCTCGATGTTTCTTTGTTGAATCAGTACTGGGGCAGCGACCGTGTGTACCACCACACCGCTCCTGTGAACATGAACTTCGGCATGCGAGAGGCCCTGCGTCTCCTCGCCGAGGAAGGCCTGGAGAACGCCTGGGCCCGTCACCGTCGCAATGCCGAAGCCCTGTGGACCGGTCTTGAATCGCTCGGCCTTGAAATGCATGTGCCTGAAGAGTTGAGATTGCCGACGCTCACAACGGTTCGCATTCCCGATGACGTGGATGGCAAGGCGTTCTCCTCCCATCTCCTCAACAACCACGGCATTGAAGTCGGCGGTGGACTCGGTGTGCTTGCCGGCAAGATCTGGCGGATCGGTTTGATGGGCTACAACTCCACGCCTGAGAATGTGGATCGTCTGCTCAACCTCTTCGAGACCGAGTTGCCCCGTTTTCGCCAGAACGCTGCCGTCGCTGCTTGAACCAGCGTCCCAGCAGAGCCGAGGCTTCAGCTTCCATCACGCCCCCTGTCACCCGCATGTGATGGTGGGCACTGGAATGTTTGGAGAGGTCGATCGTGCTTCCCAGACCTCCGCGTTTGGGATCATGCGCTCCATAGATCACCTGTCCCACACGCGCCTGCACGAGAGCGCCGGCGCACATTGGACAAGGTTCCAGTGTCACGATCAGCGTGCACTGATTCAATCTCCAGTCGCCCAGAATCAAGGAGGCCTGTCGCAGAGCCACCAGTTCGGCATGTCCGAGTGGATCTGAAGCCCACTCCCGGCGATTGCTGCCGTGGCCGATGCAGCGTCCCTGTGCATCCAGAACCACGGCGCTGACAGGGATCTCCCCAGACTGGCCAAGTTGTTCAGCACGCTTGAGCAACCGTTGCATCCAGGCGTTGATCTCAGCGTTCTCCAACTCGACCGGTGTCAGTCGCACCACCACCCCAATCGTTCAGAGGCATCCAATGTGCCACCGCAGGTGAGAATGGCCGTTCCTTCCGCTTCCTCCTTGTTCGGATCCCCAAGGCCTCCATCGGCGGTCTCGACTTCGTCGGAACTGTCCGCATTCGCCTCCGCAGAGGCCCTGGATCCGCAGTTGCAGCGGTTTCTGGAGGAGGCCAGCGCTCGCCTGTGTGAATGGCTCGGGTCAGCATCGAATCGATCGCCGCTGCCAGCTCTGAGGCTGCTCCCGGAGGCTTTCCCTGAGCCACAGGGCGTGGGTGCTGAACGACTGTTGGATGACCTCCAGCAGTTGATGGATGGTGCCTACCAGCCCAATCACCCCGGCGCTCTCGCCCATCTGGATCCGCCGCCGAACACGGCATCGATCGCTGCGGAACTGATTTGTGCCGGACTCAACAACAATCTGCTCGCTGAGGAGCTGTCACCGAGTCTCAGCCAGCTGGAGCGCCAGCTCTGCAGTTGGTTCGCCGCCCGTTTCGAACTTCCCGAAGGGGCTGGTGGTGTCGCCGCCAGTGGTGGTTCGCTCAGCAATCTCACTGCCCTGGTCACCGCCCGACATCGGATGGGTCTTGACCATGACCCCAATGCGGTGATTCTGATCAGCGATGACGCCCATGTGTCGCTGGACAAGGCTGCCAGGGTGATGGGGCTGCAGCCTGATGCCGTTCGCCGCGTGCCCGTCGACGGGCAGGGACGCATGCTGATTCCGGCTCTGCAAGAGCAACTTCAGCTGCTCCAGCAGCAGGGTCGGCCCTGCATCGCCGTGGTCGCGACAGCGGGCACGACGGTGCGAGGAGCCATCGATCCGCTTCCTGCCCTGGCTCAGCTCTGCAAGGACCAGGGGCTTTGGCTGCATGTGGATGGTGCGATCGGCGCTGTCTTTGCCCTCTGTCCTGGCACGGCGAAGCTGATGGCTGGGCTCGGCCAGGCGGATTCCATCACGGTGAATCCTCAGAAGCTGCTTGGCATCGCCAAGACGTCATCACTGCTGCTGGTTCGCGATCAATCAGCTCTTCAGGAGACTTTTCACACAGGGCTGCCCTACATGGAGCCCGCATTCGCTGGAGCCCATGGCGGTGAGCTTGGTCTGCAGGGGAGTCGACCCGCAGAGATTCTCAAGCTCTGGCTCGGGTTGCGTCAACTGGGCGAGCAAGGCATCAACGCGGTGCTTGAGCAGGCGCTGCAGAGACGTCAGAGACTGGAGGAATGCCTTGATGCCTCACGCCTTGAGATCACATCCGGGCCTTTGCATCTGCTGGCCTGCTGCCCGCTAGGGGCTGATGCAGTGCGTTGCGATCAATGGACGGCCGCCGTGCGTCAACGGCTGTTGGATCGCCAGATCATGGTGTCCAGGCCGGTCCTTGAAGGCCGTCATCGCATCAAGGTCGTGCTCGGCAATCCCCATACCTCCGATGCACTCATCGAGCGACTGGCCGCCGATCTGAACGACTTCTCGCGGGAGAAGGTCTGATGCCTGCAGCTCAGAACAAACGAGGTCGCTGGGTTGCCATCGTCACCGGAGCCATGTCGGTGCTGATTGGTGTGTTGTATCTCGGTCTGATCACGGTGCTCGATAGCCGCGGTCCGATGCGTCCTCCGCCGCCCGAGGCCCTGGGCGGGGTGGAAGTCGTTTCTTTGCCTCCTGCTGGAGAGGCTCCACCACCCGCCGCAGGGCCGCCTCCAGAAAGTCCTGGAGTGAGCGATCCCGCCGGTTGAGCTCGTAATGGTGCTGAACCACGTCCTGCACCCCGCCATCGCCCCAGTCCTGGTCCTGTTGGAAATAGGTCATGAAACTGGCGCCCGCGATTCTGGTGAGCCAGCCGGCTGCCACACCCTGCACCGCCCTTCCGAGTAGCAGTGTCGGCAGATTCACACTCAGGGCGGTACCGATCAGAGCCACTCCGCCTTTGACCACACCCAGGCCAGCCAGGGTTCTTCCCACGGAGACGGCTAGCTCCTGCGCCCTGCTTCTGGTGAGCTCAATGCCATACACCGCTCCCACCTCCATCACCATCTGGGCGTTCACAGCCGCCGTGCCCAACAGATCCACCCCTGGCAATGGCGTTGCGGCCACCACCCCAGCACTGATCCAGGTGTATCGATCGATGATCCGCCGCGCTTCGTCCGAGCGCTGACGGTCGAGTAGATCCCGGCCGGCTGAGCCAAGATCCCTGCATTGCAGAAGGATGTTGTCGGCCAGCAATTCCTCTCCATCGGCATGAAGAACGGCGGCCAAGCGTCTCACCAGCAGCCCGATTTCGGCGGGTGGCTGAACGGGACGCTGCCCGGGTCGGGGCAGTGACTGCGGGCTGGCACTGGCGGGAATGACATCCTCGGGTTGAAGCCATTCCGAGCAGCGCCGCTTCAACAGCTGCAGCAGCCTGCGTTCCTCTTCCTCACCTCTCAGATCACATTTGTTGAGCACCAGCATGAGCCGCTTTCCCAGCGCCGACAGGCTCTGAACAACCTCCAGCTCGCTCTTGCGCAGATCGCCGTCCACCACAACGATCATCAGATCCGCTCTGCTGGCTCGGCGCCGAGCCTCCTGCTCGCGACCCCGCCCTTCCTGACCCGCTTCAAGGATTCCCGGTGTGTCCACCAGAAGCACCCCACGCTCAAGACCCTTGAGCCGCAACCTGTAACTGCGACTTTCGCTGGTGGAGCCCATGGCGGCACCGACATCGCCGACGATCTCTTTGAGCAAGGCACGGATCAGGGAGGTTTTCCCGCTGGATCCGGTGCCGAAGACCACCAGCACCAGATCACCGCGTTCCAGTTCCCTGGCAACCCGTTGTCGCTCCTGCAGAAGAGATTCACGGGCCACATCGTCCTGAAGTCGTTCCAGCAGTTGATCCACGCTGGAGAGGCTTTGCTCAGCTGCATCTCTGCTGCTCGAGGGTGCCGGTCTCTCCTGCGGCGTTGGAGCGTCCTGACGACGGCGCTGTGTGCGCCAGTGACGTAACCATGGCAGGCCGACCTGAATCACCACAGCCACAAGCAGAACGGTGCCGATCAGCAGCACAGGGCCCACCATCCAGGGCGGCAGCCAGTAACTCAGATCCCAGAGCAGGTTTCGGATTCCCTGCAGCACCAGGCCAACCACCATGAGGGCGATCAGGCCAGCGACTCCAAACAGAATCCAACGTGTTGATCCCTTCATCCTCCGTTGAGCCCTCCGCGTCCCGCCGCGCGGATGATGTCAGCCCAGAGCGATGCCGCAAGGGCACTGGAGCTGGCGGAGGGGCTGTTGTCGTCATTGCCAAGCCAGATGCCCATGACCCACCGGCGAGAGGGTTCGTAGCCCACAAACAGCAGATCCCGACCTTCATTCGTCGTTCCGGTCTTGCCTCCCTCCTGACCTCCCAGCGATGCGGCAGTGCCTGTTCCAGTGCGAACGACCGCGCGCAGCAAAGCCTGCATCTGGGCAGCGCTTTCACTGCGGACTGCCTGGCGGCCAGGATTCACACCACGCTGGTCGTTGCCCGCCAGGCTGCCGCAGCCACGCAGCGTCTCGTCGCGACACGTTTCCGCATCCAGCAACCGACGAATGGTGCTGGGTGGTTTCCATTCACCCTTGTTGAGAACCGCTGCATAGGCTCCGGTCAGTTCGATCAGTCGCACCTCGCTCTGGCCAAGGGCAAGACCTGGAACCGGATCCAGGGGTGTGGTGATGCCGAGGGCTCTGGCCTGACGAACCACCTGGTCAAGCCCCACCCGCTGAGCCAGCCGCAGAGCTGCCGTGTTGTTGCTGGAAGCAAAAGCGCTCGTGAGGCTGAGGCGACCTCGACAGCTGCTTTCGAACCGCTGGCCTCTCCAGTTGAGAGCACCACAGTCGATGGTGGTGCTGGGTTTGATTCCCCGTTCCAGAGCGGCCAAATACGTGACCAGCTTGAACGTGCTTCCTGGCTGTCTCAGGGCCATGGATGCACGATTGAACTGGCTGAAGCGGTAGTCGCGTCCGCCGGCGATCGCCAGAACTCCTCCTGTGCTGCTGTCGATCACGACTGCGGCACCTTCACTCACGCCGAGTCCACCGGCATTGCTGATCAGATTGCGCAGTTGTCGTTCCACCACGGCCTGCAGAACCGGGTCGAGGTGGGTTTCGATCAGGAAATTCCCTTCGGCTGCCACCTCCGGCCCCACCAGTGCTGTCAGATCCCTGCGCACCTGGTCGGTATAGAACGGTGCTGAACGAGTCAGAGCGTTCCTGCTGCAGGCGCTGGATGCCAACTGGATGGGTTGTCGTCTCGCTAGACGGGCCGCATCGAGTGAAAGGCGACCGGAATCAGCCATTTTGTTGAGCACGCGGTTACGGGCCTCAAGGGCCCGCTGCGGGTGACGACAGGGGTCGTGACCATTCGGCGACGGCAGCAGTCCCACGAGCAGGGCGGCCTGTTCCACGCTCAGCTCAGCCGCTGATTGATCAAAGAATGTCTGTGCGGCATCTTCGAATCCCCATCCCACACCGAGGTAAACCCTGTTCAGGTAACTCAGCAGCAGCTCCTGTTTGCTGAAACGGCTTTCCAGCTGAAGTGCCACCAGCAGCTCACGCCACTTCCGACCCAGGGTGTCGCCCTCACCGACAAGGTCGGGGTAGAGGCTGCGGGCCAGTTGCTGGGTGAGACTGCTGCCCCCTTCCAGAACCCTTCCTCCGGTGAGGTTGGCGGCGAATGCACGCACGGTGCCGACTGGATCCACTCCTGGATGCCACCAGAAACGGTTGTCCTCGCTGCTGAGCAAGGCATCGATCAACAGCGGTGAAAACGCTCCAACGCTGTTCAGTTCCCGATGTCGATTGGAATCCACCGATTTCAGCGGTTTGTTGTTGCCGTCGTAGATGGCAAGCGGGCCGCGAACACTGGCGAGCCGGCCACGCACCGGCACGTTGAAGGCGGCCAGGATCAACACCAGGCCCGCACCGCCGAGCATGCACAGGATGCTGATTCCCAGAGCGCGCTTAATGCGCTGATGCAACCGTTGGCCTGGTTGTTCAAAGGCAATCCAGGGGCCTTCTGCTTCGTTGGTTGGGGCAAAGCTGATCCGATCGCCGTCCTGCAGCTCCAGTTGCTGCACACGTCGCCCTTGCCACCACAGTCCATTGGTTGAGGTTTGGTCCTTGAGAATCCAATGGCGGCCTCGCTTCTGGAGAAGTGCATGCAGGCGGCTAACGGCCGCATTGTCGATGCGGATCTCCATGTCCGCATCGCGTCCAATCCGATACCCCTCGCCGTGCAGTTGCAGGCTTCGTTCAGCTCGATCCTTCTGATGAATCGTCAGCAGGGCCAATCCCCGCTGTTCAGCCGTCGCTCTGCTCATGTCGATTGCCGAAGGCGTCGATGGCGAAGCAGAGAACTGCCAGGTTGATGGCGACATCCGCCCAGTTGAAGATGGGGAACTGGATCGGTACCAGTTCCAGAAAATCGGTCACATGACCGAGCCGCCAGCGGTCGATGCCATTGCCGATCGTTCCTCCGAGCAGAAAGCCGAGCGCCAGCCCCATCCAGAGCCCTCGACGGGTCTCGCGCCAGATCCAGATGCTGACGCCGATGGCGACCACAAGGCTGAGAACACCCAGCAGCACTGAGGAATCTCTGAACAAACTGAATGCTGCACCGGTGTTGCGCACCAGGTTCAGTTGCAGCACGCCGGGGATGAAGGGCATCGCCTCTCCCGGGAGGAGGGTGCCTCTGGCCCAATGCTTGCTGAGCTGATCCAGCACCACCATGAGCACACTCAGGGCCACGATGGTTCCGCGTCTCATGCTTCTGGCCGGGCGGCTGTTCATGGCATGGTTCCGGCTCATTCCACCAAGAGCACACGACGGGTGACGCGTGCGATCAACCCAGCGGCGCAACAGAGGGCGAGTTGTGCCGCCAGAGGACCGAGGCTGTAACTGAAAACAAGCTCGATGAAGGGGGCGCTCCAGCGATTGAGCAGAGCTCCCAGAGCAAGATTGAGCAGACCACAGACCTGGATGGTCACGAGACCGGCCATGGCTGCAAGGGTCAGTCTGGCGACGTCGTTCATTCCGTTCTGCTGGGCCAGCCGTCCGGTCAACCAGGCGGCGGGGACGAACCCCGCTAGATAACCGAATCCAGGATTCAGCACGTAGGCGAAACCACCACCTCCGTGGAACACAGGCAGGTCAACCAGGCCGATGGTCAGATAGGCCACGGAGGCGATCACACCCGCCCTGGGTCCTGCAACCAGAGCGCAGATCAGCAGCGCAGGAACCTGCCAGGTGCTGGGCAGACCCAGCACGGCTGGTGGTACTTCGGGTAACGGCAGCAGCAGGGCAGTGGGGATCAGGCTTCCGACGAGAATCAGAAGCAATCCGGCGAGTGCGCCGCTCCAGGTGGCCAGTGCCCGCACGGGCAATCGTCAGCTCGCACCATCCTGCTGTAAGAGAGATGCATTGCCCAGCAGAGATGTCCGTTTCCATCGGTGACCAGGTACGACTGGTTCGCCCTCAGACCTACCTCAAGACTGCCGATCCGATGCCCATGCTCAGGCCTCCTGATCTTGTCGCCCACGGCGAGATCGGCCGAGTGATGGCTCTGCATCCTGCTGAAACGGTGGCGGTGCGCTTTGCCAGAGGCACTTTTCTGCTGTCGATTGAGCAACTCACGCTTGTTGGCGACGATCCGAGTGACGATCCGAGCGACGATCTGAACAGCGCCTCAAATCAGGATTCTCCCGCTGATTCAGTGGACTGATCAGGACGCTGAATCAGCCGCAAAACAACTCCGGTTCCATTGCTTTTCGAGTGCTTCAAGGGTGTCCGCTGGACCGCAGAGGCTGAGCTGCGGACGCAGAAGGTGGCGTTGTGCCGCGTTGCGCAGATCACGAGCCTGAAGCTGTTCCAGCTGATTCAGACACGTCTGGTCATGGTCATCAGGCAGATGCAGACCACGCAGTTGGGCCCGTCGCTCGGCCCTCTGGCCAGTGGTCTGGGAGCCGTGAGCCAGCTGCCCCCTGAACTTGGCCTTGGCAAGCTTCAGATCGACGTCGGCGATGGTGAGTTCCATCAGCTCACACCAGCTGCTGATCAGAAGTTCAAGCGAGAGTTCCGCCCTGTCGGTACCGGTCGAAGCGTGCATCACGAAGGGTGCCGCTCCAGCCCTTGCCGGGTGATGGACACCCACGTCGTAGGCGACGCCGTGCTCTTCGCGAAGTCTTCGGAACAACAGGCAAGACATTCCTGATCCCAGGTGGGCCTGCAGCAGTCTCAGAGCCAGGTCATCCGGGTGTCCGTGAGGCAGTGCGGCCTGACCGAGCATCAGCACCACCTGTTCCGTGGGCAGGGGTTGAAGCCCGAGAGACGGCCTCTCTGCATGGTTCCGTTCAGATGATGGTCTGGCCTGGAATTCAGCGTTTCCGAGGTTGGATCCGGTTGGGGCTGGTCCGAGCCACTCCTCCAGTCGCTCAGGGGCACCATCAGGAATAGTTCCGGAGAGCGCCAGAACTGATCCCTCGCTTTCAAGATTCTGGGCAAGGCCTTTCAGCTCTGTTTGCTCCAGCTGTTCCAGATCCACACCGATACCCAGGGGATCGTGCCCATAGGGGCCCTGGCCATAGGCCAGCTGTCTCCAGCCATCAAATGCTCGATGGAAGGGATCCTCTTTCTGTCTTTGAAGGGCCTGCAGGCTCAGGTCTCTCTCCAGTTCGATCTGACCTTGCTCAAGATGCGGTTGGCGCAGCATCCAGCCAAGGGCAGGCAGCAGACGATCGGCATCACTGTCTCGGCATTTGAGACTGATCAGAATTCCATCTTCATGGGTGTCACAACGCAGACCGGCGCCGCAACCTTCAACGAGATCCGCCAGCTGCAGATGATCGACAGGGCCGCATCCCCGGCTGAGCACCGAACTCAGAAGCTGATGACCGCCCCTCTGCCCAAGAGGATCAGCACTGCTTCCCCGCCGGATCCAGAGCTTTGCGGAGAGCACCCCGGTCGTGGTCACCGGGTCAAGAACGAGATCGCAGCTTGGGCTCAAGCGTTGTCCTCCGGTCGGGCAATCAGGGTGAAGCTGCGCTGAGGTTGCAGCAGGGGCATGACCCGTTCCCGCAGCGTTGAAGCATTCCAGTGCATCAGGTCCTGAAGTGGCGCCAGAAGGTCTCGGTGCCGTCCCCAGAGCGTCTGTGCGCCTGCACTGGCGGCCACAGCTCCTGGCGCTTCGAGGCTGAAGCGGTGACCGTTCCCCACCAGTTGCATCGCGCGGTGAAATTCCTCATCCGTGATCGTCTGGGTCAGGCTGTTCTCGAGTTGTCGATGGACTTCTGTCTCCACACGTTCGATCTGCTCCTCAGGACAACAAGCCTCAAGCATCACCAGGCTGCCTTGTTCCAGCGTGGTGACATCCATGTCGATGGATTCAACGATCTGAAGCTCTTCCCGCAATTTCTGCACAAGCCTGCTGCGTCGCCCCTCAGCAAGGATGGTGGTGGCCAGATCCGCTCCGGCGATCCCCAGCTGATCATCCGCAGAGGCCACAGGCCAGACCATCATCAGCCGTGCGGCTTCCAGTCGAGGAAACACTCGAGACTCCCGACCCCGGTGAAAGCTCAGTGATGGCTTGGTTGTCGTGGCTGGGTCAGAGTCCCCCACCTTGGCCAGTGCCGCAAGGGGGCTCTGGAGGGCATGGGCGATCAGGCCTTCCTTGATGGTTCCCGCAACCGACAGGCAGCAATTCGCTCCCCGGTAGCGGCGATGGTGATAACGCCGCATTCCAGCCGGATCCATCGCCTTCAAGCTGTTCTCCCAGCCAAGGATGGGCCTTCCGTAGCAGTGGGGTGCGCAGCAGAGTTTCAGAAGGGTTTGCAGCACCTGGTCATCAGGCTGATCGCGGTATTGGGCGATCTCCTCGAGCACCACGTCGCGCTCCATGGCGAAACAGTCCTGGTCGAGGGCCGGATCCAGAACGAGATCCAGCAGCAGATCGAGCGCTTCCTTCGCTTCCGCGCTTGGTACAAGCACGTGGTAATGCACATCATCAAAACCCGTGGCCGCGTTGCTGCTGCCTCCCAGCGCTTCAATCCGCCGATCGAATTCCCCTGGACCCAGCTGTTGACTTCCCTTGAACACCATGTGTTCGAGGAAGTGCGCGATGCCCTCTTCGCCGCTTTTCTCCCAGGCACTGCCGCCCTGGCACCAGAAATCCAGGCAGGTGAGTGCCGCATCGGGGATGGCGGCTGTCACAAGGCTGCTGCCGTTGGCAAGAGTGCGGTGTTCGAGCACTGGACCGGATGGGATCGCAGTCAGGGTCCCGTGGCAAAGTCCCATTCTGTGCAATTACGGATCGGATTGATGCCTGCGTCCCCGAGCGGTCAGGAGATGCATCCGCTGGTGATGGCCATGGCCGCTCGCATCCGTCAGTGCAGAGAAGGGTTCCCGGAGCTCAAGCCACTCACGCTGTCGGGCGATCTTGAGGAGATCATCGGCACGCTGGATGGCGAGGCTCTGTTCATCCGTAATGAGGTGCATTGCTGCCGTGGGCTTCGCAAACTGCACCTGGAGATCGCACGACTTGGGCTGGGGCTCCAGATCCTTCATTGTGTCTTCTTCCCAGACCCTCGCTTTGATCTGCCGGTGTTCGGCGCCGATATTGTCGCCAGCCCTGCGGGGATCTCCGCCGCCATCATTGATCTTTCCCCAGTGGGTGATCAGCTTCCCGAACGGATTGAACGAGGCCTTGAATCCGCAGTGATTCCAGCCTTCGAGCAGGTGCGGGAACTTCCCACCTGGGCGACCATCTTTTCGCCGTACGTGCGATTCATTCGCCCTGTGAACCAACAGGAAGAAGATTGGTTTGTGGAACTGGTCGACGATTACCTCCAGGTTCTGGGTGATGCCGTCCAGGCGGCCCAGCCCGATGACCCCTGCGCTCCTTCTACCCTGGCCCGATATCACGGACAGGTGTCCTATTGCCGGCAACAGAAACGCAACGACAAAACGCGGCGGGTTCTGGAGAAAGCCTTCGGGACGGTATGGGCGGATCGATACATCGAGGAGCTGCTATTCGACGAGCCTTCGAGCCCTTGAACAGATCGGGCCGAATCTGGATTGGCGTTGGTGCACTGGCCGTCCTGGTGGTGGCGGGTGGAGTGCTGATGTTGCGCCGTCCCCAGTCCCCTGCGCCTGTCACTGCCTCTGAGCAACTGGCTCCCAGGCAGCCGGAGTCGGTTGCAGCTCTCGGAAGCCTCAGGCCTGCAGGAGAGGTGCGTCGACTGGCGGCGCCGGTGAGTGGTTTCGGTGGCTCACCGAGGGTGTCGTCACTACTGGTGAAGGAAGGCGACCCGGTGCGCCAGGGGCAGGTGCTGGCTGTGTTCGACAACAAGCCCAAAATTGAAGCGGATCTCGCTGCAACTGACGCCAAGATCCTCACCGCCGAGACGGAGATACCGCTCAAGCGAAAAGAGGTTGCCCGTTTCGCTCAGGGCGCCCGTGAGGGGGCGGTGAAAGTTGTTTTACTCGAGGAAAAACAGAACCAACTCACCCTGCTTGAGCGCAAAAAGGCGGAGCTGATCGCCGAGCGCCGAAAGCTTGAAGCTGATCTGAAGGACAGCGAACTTCGTTCTCCAATTGATGGAACCGTTCTCAAGCTGCGTGCCCGGGTCGGTGAGCGACCCGGCGCCGATGGCGTCTTGGACGTTGGAGCGAGTCAGTCGATGGAGGCTCTGATCGAGGTCTACGAGTCAGACATCAACCGCATCAAGGTTGGAGAAGCGGTCACGTTGATCAGTGAGAACGGCGGTTTCAAGGGGGATCTCAAAGGCACGGTTGAGCGCATCAGCCCTCAGGTGCGTCAACGTCAGGTGCTCTCCACGGATCCAACCGGTGATGCCGACGCCAGGATCATTGAAGTGCTGGTCAAGCTGGATGCAGAGTCGACCCAGCGTGTTTCAAAGCTGTCGGGCCTGAAGGTGATCGCCCGATTCGGATCCTCATGATCGGCCGCTGGCTGGGCGGTCGAGGGATTCCGTTGGCGTCCCTGATGCTGGTGCGTCAGCCGGTTCGCCTGGCCGTTGCTCTGGCTGGAATCAGTTTCGCTGGAATTCTGATGTTCATGCAGCTGGGATTCCGTGACGGACTCTTCGATGCCAGCGTCACGGTGCATCGCCTGTTCGATGCCGACATTGTCTTGATCAGTCCACGCTCCACCAGTTCCGTGAGCATGGCCGGCTTCCCTCGCCGTCGTCTGGTGCAGGCCATGGCGCTGCCTGAGGTGGAGGGCATCACTCCTGTGCACTGGAATCTGCTGCTTTGGCGCAATCCCAAGACCCGTGGCACCCGATCGATTCTGGCCCTTGGCTTCGAGCCGGGTGATCCCCTCTTTGTTGATCCAACTCTGGCGCCAAAAGCCCAGGCTCTGACTCAGAAAGGGCGTGTTCTGTTCGACGAAAAGTCGCGGCCTGAGTTTGGGCCGGTGGCCGAATGGTTCCGAGATGGTCGAACCGTTGAAAGTGAGATCTCAGGAAAGAGGGTGCGGGTGGCCGGTTTGATCGAGCTCGGCAGCTCGTTCGGCGCCGATGGCAATCTGCTCACCAGCAGCGAAACATTCCTCGATCTCCTCCCCAATACCCCACCGGGCAGCATTGAGGTTGGCCTGGTTCGATTGCAGCAGGGCGCTGACGCCGATGCGGTGGTGGACAGACTCAATGCTCTGCTCCCGGAGGACGTCACCGTTCTCACCAAACAGGGGTTCATTGATTTCGAGCAGAACTACTGGCGCACAAGCACGTCCATCGGCTTCATCTTCACGCTGGGTGCTGCGATGGGCTTCGTTGTTGGTTGCGTGATCGTGTATCAGGTGCTGTATTCCGATGTCAGTGACCATCTGCCGGAGTACGCCACGCTGATGGCCATGGGCTACAAGCTCAGAACCTTGCTGGGTGTTGTGGTTCGGGAGGGTCTCCTGCTGGCTCTCTTCGGCTATCTGCCGGCCTATGCCGCCGGACAGGGTCTCTATCTGTTGGTGAGAAATGCCACGGCGCTTCCAGTGGCCATGGATTTCAGTCGTGCTGCAACGGTGTTCAGCATGATTCTGGTGATGTGCATGGCATCAGCAGGTCTGGCCATGCGCCGTCTGGTTGATGCCGATCCGGCGGAGATCTTCTGAGTCCATGACGGTTGTTTCGCATCCAGCTCAACACCAAGCTGCCGACCTGGTCAGCACTGTCAGGATTGAGAACCTCAGCCACTGGTACGGGCGAGGCTCGACGCGCCGACAGGTTCTTCAGTCGGTGGATTTGCAGATCGCCGCTGGCGAGGTGGTGCTGCTGACCGGTCCATCGGGTTGTGGAAAAACCACACTTCTGACGTTGATCGGTGCACTTCGTCAGGTCCAGCAAGGGGATGTGCGGGTGTTTGGACAGCAGCTCAAGGGTGCCGGCCGAGGCCAGCGACAGCTGCTTCGCCGCAGAATCGGCATGATTTTTCAGGGACACAACCTGCTGCGCTGCCTGACGGCCGAGCAGAACGTGCAAATGGGCGCTGATCTTCTGGAGGGCTTCAGTTACCGCGGCCGCCGTGATCAGGCTCGGGAGTGGCTTCGGGCTGTGGGATTGGAGGATCACCTCAGCAAACTTCCCCAGGACCTTTCGGGTGGCCAGAAACAACGCGTGGCCATCGCCCGCGCTCTGGCCGCGAGGCCCCAGCTTCTGCTTGCGGATGAACCCACGGCAGCACTCGACAGCAGCACCGGCCGAGAGGTTGTGGAATTACTCAAGCGTCTGGCGCGTGAGCAATCCTGTTCCGTGTTGATGGTCACCCACGACCCTCGCATTCTCGATGTTGCTGATCGATTGGTGAAAATGGAGGATGGTCGATTGCTTCAGGCCATTGAGTAGGTTGGGTAGAACTTCAAGAAGCTCCGGACACCCGAATGGCCAAGCGCAGAAACCTCAAGAAGGAAAAGCAGGAGCGCAATCGCGCTTATGCGCGCAAGTTCAAGAAGCGCAAGATGCGCAACGACGGCCGTGGTGAAGGCGCCGGTAATGGAGTCACAGGTACCGCCAACAACGGTGGCGCCGCCGATTGATTGACAGCTAACCAGCTTGTTCGGGGGGCTCCAAGCCTCCTTTTTCATGCCTTTAGGCTGACGCACTACGGCTCACCAAGCAGGGCGGATGTTCATCAGCGTCGTTATCCCCACCTACAACCGACGCGACATCCTCGAGAAGTGTCTGCGCTCTCTGGAAGCTCAGAACGCCTGTCCCGAGATCGATGACTATGAAGTGGTGGTGGTGGATGACGGATCCACCGATGGCACGCCTGACTGGCTCAGATCATCTGCAGCAACGTTTCCCAGGCTCCGCCTGATTGAGCAAAGCCATGGTGGACCTGCGGAGGGCCGCAATCGCGGAGTAGCCCATGCCCGCGGCGACGTGATCGTGTTCATCGACAGCGATCTGGTCGTGACGCCGTCATTTCTGATGTGTCATGCGCGAGCGCTGGCCAGGCAATGGCAACGTTCCGGCAACCGACTCTGCTTCACCTACGGCGCTGTGATCAACACAGCGAATTTCGAGAATCCAACGGGTGAGCGACACAAGCTGCGTGATCTCTCCTGGGCTTATTTCGCGACTGGGAATGTCGCGATCGATCGAGAGGTGCTTGAACAGTCCGGTTTGTTCGACACAGGATTCAGGCTGTACGGCTGGGAGGATCTCGAGCTGGGTGAACGGCTCCGGCAGATGGGCGTGCAGCTGGTGCGCTGCCCTGAAGCCGTTGGTTATCACTGGCATCCTGCGTTTCGACTGGCCCAGATTCCTGATCTGATCAGGGTCGAACGGGAGCGTGCCCGCATGGGACTTGTGTTTTACAGAAAACATCCGAGTCGCAGGGTGCGCATGATCATCCAGTTCACCTGGATGCATCGCCTGCTCTGGGGGCTGTTGACCCTGGGCGGATTGATCAACGAACGCACACTTCGGCCTTTGCTGGCCTGGCTGATCCGTTTGGGTCAACCATCTCTGGCACTCGAGCTTCTCAGACTTCCGCTCAACCGGATCGGTGTGGAGGCTCTCTATCGAGAAGCGCGTCAGGCAGGGGTGTCCTGAGCCGGTGCTTTGTTAAATTCGCCGGGTCCTTTCAAACCGCACACCTGTCTGTTTCGGGTGCTGGATGTGATCTGAACTTCGGTTCACCACACCATCCCTGACAGGTGGAGGCGAACCCGAAACCTCAACACAACCATGGCTGTCGTCACTCTCGCCGAGATGATGGAAGCTGGTGCCCATTTTGGTCACCAGACCCGTCGCTGGAACCCCAAGATGTCGCGCTACATCTACTGCGCGCGCAACGGAGTTCACATCATTGACCTCGTGCAGACCGCTGTCTGCATGAACAACGCCTACAAGTGGACCCGTACCGCGGCCAGAAGCGGCAAGCGCTTTCTGTTCGTGGGGACCAAGAAACAGGCTTCTGAAGTGGTGGCTCATGAAGCTGCCCGTTGTGGGGCGTCCTATGTGAACCAGCGTTGGCTGGGTGGAATGCTCACCAACTGGACCACGATGAAGGCCCGGATCGACCGCCTCAAGGATCTGGAGCGAATGGAGTCCAGCGGTGCGATTGCCATGCGCCCGAAGAAAGAAGCCGCTGTGCTTCGCCGGGAGCTTGATCGTCTTCAGAAGTACCTCGGTGGTCTGAAGAACATGCGCCGACTCCCCGATGTGGTGGTTCTGGTGGATCAGCGCCGCGAGACCAATGCCGTGCTCGAAGCCCGCAAACTCGATATCCCCCTGGTGTCGATGCTTGACACCAACTGCGACCCGGATCTTTGCGAGGTGCCAATCCCTTGCAACGACGATGCTGTTCGTTCCGTTCAGCTGGTGCTGAGCCGCCTCGCTGATGCCATCAACGAAGGTCGTCACGGTTCCAACGAGCAGCGTGGCGCCGACAACCAAGGTTGAGTCGCTTTAGCCGCTAAGTTCACGCCGCCCTTCCGCCCAAGCGGAAAGGCGGCTCTTCTTGTCCAAACATCCTCCACCAACACATCCGATGGCTGCTGCCGTATCCGCCAAGCTCGTTAAAGAACTCCGCGACAAGACCGGCGCTGGAATGATGGACTGCAAGAAAGCACTTGCAGCAACTGATGGTGATGCCGAAAAAGCCATTGAATGGCTTCGTCAGAAAGGTATCGCCAGCGCGGAAAAGAAATCTGGTCGTACGGCTGCTGAAGGAGCCATCGGCAGCTACATCCACACAGGGGCTCGCGTCGGTGTGCTGATCGAGATCAACTGCGAAACCGATTTCGTCGCTCGTGGCGACATGTTCCAGGAACTGCTGCGCGACGTCTCCATGCAGGTCGCCGCGTGCCCGGGTGTGGAGTACGTCACCACCGACGAGATTCCCGCAGAGATCCGTGAGCGGGAAAAAGCGATCGAAATGGGTCGTGATGACCTGGCTGGAAAGCCCGAGCAGATGAAGGAGAAGATTGTTGAGGGCCGCATCAACAAGCGCCTCAAGGAACTGGCTCTGATGGAACAACCCTTCATCAAGGACAGCTCCCTGACTGTTGCGGAGCTCGTCAAACAGACCGCAGGCAAGATTGGTGAAAACGTGAAGGTGCGTCGCTTCACCCGCTACACCCTTGGTGAAGGCATTGAGGTCGAGGAGTCTGACTTCGCCGCTGAAGTCGCTTCCATGTCGAAAAACTGATCTTGACGGGTTCCCCGGGGAGTCGTCACTCGCATGATCCAGGCGTGCAACTCGCACGTCTGGAAGAGCGTTGCAACTCTCTGGCTCCGGTTCTCTACAGGGAACAGGCCCAGTATCTGGATCTGGTGCGAGCGATTCTGCCCACCGCTGTTAAAGCAGCGATTCGTCACCTTCTCTGTTCCCTTTCCCCTTTGCAACGCGCATCGCTCTCGGAGCGGCAGATGGTGTTGCAGCAACGCATCGATGCACTCGTTCAGCGTGCTTCGTCGATGATCACGGTCGAGCAGCTGCTCGTGTTGGCACGGCGTCTTCAGGAGGAAGAGCGGCGGTCACGAATCCAGCAGTTTCAAACTCTCGCCGACCGTGCCTCCAGCAGCGTCGAACCACAACGGAGTGACGCACCATCACCCGGTATTGAGCTGGGACTCGAACTGCCGCTGGAACGCTCTGATCTGCTGGAAGGTTTGCTCCCGAACGATTCGCTTCCCATGGCAGCGGAACCGTTTGATCGTCCCGAAGCCAAGGAACCCCAGCCTCTGACCCCATCTGATTCAGGTTCAGAGATGTCCGAACTGGAGATTCTTCGGTCTCTGTTTGTCATGGCCGGTGAATCACTGGATCAAGGTGATTCCTCAACGGATCTTCAGGGCAGCCTCGAACCCGAGGAGTCCCCTTTGGACCAGGTCGCTCCCTTGAGTGATCAGTTGATGCCTTCAACAGCAAGTGGCCTGTTGAGCTGGATGGATTCCGTGGATTCCGCATTGATCCGCAGGCTGCGCAATGTGTCTCACGCCGTGAACGTGGAACTGATGCGATCGGGGGTGACGCGCAGCCTTCTGCCCATTCAGCTTCTGGATGCCGTCAACAGTGGTCAGCTGCCTTGCCAGTCGGCACCGTCCAATGTGCTGAGGCTCACGCTTCCCTTGTCGATGGTCGCCTATGACCAGGCCATGGACACGGCCTGTGTCTTGATCCGCCCGTCCGAGCTGGAGTTTGATGACCATGCTTTGAGGCGCAGTCGTAGCCGCCTTCGCTTGCAGCGGCGTGACCTAAGCACTTTGCTGCTGAAGGAGCGACACTGGCAGCGTCGCGCCAGTGTCCGAGAGGTCCAGAACCATTGGTGGCCCAACCAGCCGGAGAATCCTCAACTCAGTTGAATGCCGGCCTGGATTACCAGGCTCTCGAGCGATTTCTGGTGTGGATTCGCCCTTTGCAGCAGGCGCTCTCACTTGAGGTGGAACGCGGTTTCAGCAATCTCCAGGGCCGCAAGGAACGCTTCCACAGCTTCATGCAACGTGAGCTTGGAACGCCTCCGCAGATTCCCCTGCCAGGCGATGTTCCTCCTCGCCTTCAGGCTCTCGCTGAGGGCTTCGCTGAGTATCCATCCCTGGAGGATGCGGCTCGCCGCCGACAGGTCACGGTCGTCAGGCAATGGCTTCATGCGCTGCGCCAGCGGCTGGAGCCGTCAGCACCCATGGCTCCACCTCGTCTGAAGGTTGCGCAACGCGCATCCGCCTCTGCTGCATCCTCTTCCGCCACTCCCGAGCTCGACAGTCCCCTGGGCCAGCTGAAAGGCATCGGCCCGAAACTGGCGGAACGGCTCGCCAGTCTGGGGATTCTGCTGGTGCGCGATCTGATCCTGCACTACCCCAGGGACTACGTCGACTACTCGGCACTGCGACGCATTGATGCCCTGGTCCCTGGTGAAACCGCCACGATCGTGGCCACCGTGCGTCGTTGTCATGGCTTCACCAGTCCCCGCAATCCCAACCTCTCGATCATTGAGCTGCAGCTTCAGGATCCGACAGGTCGGATCAAGGTGACCCGTTTCCTGGCTGGAAAACGATTCAGCAATCCTTCCTATCTGCATGGCCAGACCCGTCAGTACCCCAATGGAGCCACGGTTGCTGTCAGTGGCCTAGTCAAAAGCGGCCCTTACGGAATCAGTTTTCAGGATCCGCTGATCGAAGTGATGGAGAGTGCTCAGGCTCCTCTTCGTTCCAGTCGCATTGGGCGGCTCCTGCCTGTGTATCCCCTCACCGAGGGGCTGACGGCGGATCGCTTCCGTTCCCTGATTGAACGCGTTCTGCCAGCGGTGCGTCACTGGCCGGAACCACTGCCTCGGGTCCGGCGCGATGCTCGTGCGCTGCTCAGTCGCGATCAGGCCCTGGTGGCGATTCATCGACCTGAGTCATCCGATCAACTTCAGCAGGCCAGGCACCGCCTTGTGTTCGATGAGTTTCTGTTGCTTCAGCTTGGCTTGATGCAACGCCGTGCAGCGTTGAAGCAGCGCTCTGCCCCCTCCCTGGGCTGCGCATCGGATCGCGACGGCTTGTTGGGTCAGTTCCTGACCCTGTTGCCGTTCCAATTCACTGCAGCGCAGGAGCGTGTGCTGGCGGAGATCGAGGCGGATCTGAATCGACAGGAACCGATGGCTCGGCTGGTTCAGGGCGATGTGGGCAGCGGCAAAACCGTCGTTGCAGTCGCTGCTCTGTTGAGAGCCATTCAGGCCGGATGGCAGGGGGCGATGATGGCTCCCACAGAGGTGCTGGCCGAGCAGCACTACCGCAGTCTCTGCGGATGGATGCCAGCTCTGCATGTCACCGTTGAGCTGTTAACGGGCTCAACACCCCAGAAGCAGCGACGCAGGATCCTCGCTGATGTGGCCTCGGGGGCCTGCAAAATTCTGGTCGGCACCCACGCCTTGCTGGAAGATCCTGTGGCGTTCGACCGTCTTGGGCTGGTGGTTGTTGATGAACAACACCGTTTCGGTGTGCGTCAGCGCAACCGTTTGCTGGGCAAGGGCCTGCAGCCCCATCTGCTGACCATGACGGCAACTCCGATTCCGCGCACCCTGGCGCTCTCCTTGCATGGTGATCTGGATGTCAGTCAGATCGATGAACTGCCACCCGGCCGGACGCCGATCAGCACCGCGATGATCAGTGGCTCCAACCGTGACGAGGCCTATGACTTGATTAGGCAGGAGGTGGACAAGGGGCAGCGGGCCTACGTCGTGCTGCCACTGGTGGAGGAGTCCGAAAAGATGGATCTGCGTTCAGCGGTGGATGTGCACAGGCAGCTGGCCGATGAGGTGTTCCCTGATCTGCAGGTTGGACTCCTGCACGGACGTCTGGCCAGTGCGGACAAGCAGGCTGTGATCAGAGCCTTTGCAGCAGGCGAGACCAACGTTCTGGTTTCGACCACCGTGGTGGAAGTGGGCGTGGATGTGCCAGAGGCCAGCGTGATGGTGATCGACCATGCCGATCGTTTTGGTCTTGCGCAGCTGCACCAGCTGCGCGGTCGTGTCGGTCGTGGCGCGGCAGCTTCCCATTGCCTTCTGATCAATGACAGCCGCAACCCTCTGGCCCGCCAGCGTCTGGAGGTGCTGGTGCGCTCCACCGATGGCTTCGAGATCGCTGAGATGGATCTGCGGCTGCGTGGGCCTGGCCAGGTTCTTGGAACCCGCCAATCCGGCTTGCCGGACCTCGCGCTCGCCAGCCTTGCTGATGATGGATCGGTGCTCGAGGAAGCTCGCGAAGAAGCGGCAGACATCCTGCGTGAGGATCCAGAGCTCAGGGATTACGCCGTGCTCAGACGCCTTCTTGATGAACAGCGCAGCCGTGTGACATCGGCCGCTCAGCTCAACTGATGAGATCGGCTTGCTGGTGGTGATCTCCCCATACGATGGCCCCGCTGCCCTCTGAGCTCGGATGCGTCGTCCCTGGAGCGATGTGGTGATCGACGACTGCGGTGAACCGCTGGTGTCGATCAAGCCTCGCTTTCTCTGTCTTGAGCCCCATCCCTATGCCTGTGTGGGAGCTCCGTATGGGCAGGGTGCCGATCCCTATCGACTGCGCTCTGGTGTCCTGGAGCGTCTGGTTGCAGCGCAGACCCTTCTGTCGAATCGCAGTGATCCCGAGGTCGGCGTTGTGCAGTTGGCAATCTTCGATGCGTGGAGGCCGATCCGAGTGCAGGCTTTCATGGTGGAGTACGCCGTGCAGGAGCAGTGCCGTTCCCAGGGGTTTGATCCTGCAGACCCTTCGATGGCCTCAGCTCTGGAGCAGGTGCAGCACGATGTGGCCCGTTTCTGGGCTCCTCCCAGTCCGGATCCCTGCACGCCACCTCCTCACAGCACTGGTGGTGCAGTGGATCTCACCCTTGCCGACAGCTCCGGCCGGCCTCTGGACATGGGCGGTGAGATCGATGCCATCGGTGATCAGTCGATTCCTGATCACCATGCCCAAAAGGCTGCCTTGAATCCCAACGGCGATGCAGCTCGATGGCACGGCAGGCGGTGTCTGCTGAATGATGTGATGACACAGGCTGGTTTCGCCAGACATCCCAATGAGTGGTGGCATTTCAGCCATGGTGATCAACTCTGGGCCTGGCAACTTCAGACCCGAGCTGCGATCTACGCCTCTGTTCCGAGCAGTTGATGAACCAACTCGTCTCCGAGTCGGTTGATATGCGCACCGAAACTGCGCCTGACCCCGCACTGTTTCCAGTTGATCAGTAAGGGCTCAAGCGTTGATTCCAGTTGATCGAGGGGCATCTTCTGCAGGAATGGCCTGGCCAGCACCTGCAGATTCGGCGTGCCACCCAACCACAGCTGATACTGATTGAGGCCACTGCCCACGAGTGCCAATTCGGCCATGTACGGACGGGCACATCCATTCGGGCAGCCGGTCATGCGCACCAGCAGGGACTGGTCGATCTCCAGTTTCTGCAACAACGCATCCAGACGGTCGAGAACCTGAGGCAGGATCCGTTCGGCTTCTGTGATCGCAAGCCCGCATGTCGGCAACGCAGGGCAGGCGATGGCATGACGTGCCAGGGGGGCTGGCTCTCCGGGAAGTTCAAACCCCAGTTCAGCCAATGCATTCTTGATCGACGTCTTCTGAGCGGCGCCGATGTTGCAGAGCAGGAGGTCCTGATTGGCGGTGAGGCGTACCTCGAGCTGATAGGTCTGCACGATCTTGCGCAAACCGTTCTTGACCGCGCCCTGCAGACGTCCGCACATCATCGGAAGCCCAACAAACCACAGCCCCTTCTTCTGCCTGTGCCAGCCGAGGTAGTCCTGGAGCTTCGCGACAGGCTCCTGACGAAGGCCCTTCAGCTCCCCCTTGAAGTAATTCTTCCGCAGTGTCGATCTGAACCAGTCGATGCCTCGCTTGTGCAGGAGGTATTTCATGCGGGCGTGCTTGCGCACTTCGCGGTCTCCGTGATCCCGCTGCAGAGCCATGATCGACTGCAGCAGATCAAAGATGTCCTCCGCCTTGACGTAGCCGAGCACATCGGCCGTTCTGGCGAAGGTGTCTTCCTGGTTGTGGGTCCGGCCCATTCCGCCGCCCACGTAGACATTGCAGCCTTTCAATGCTCCTGAGGCATCGGCGAAGGCCACCAGTCCGATGTCTTGGGTCAGCAGATCAACGGAGTTGTCACCTGGCACGGTGACGGCAACCTTGAATTTGCGGGGCAGGTACGTGTCGCCGTAGAGGGGTTCGGCGCCGCTTCCGGAAAACACGCCACCCTTCTGCTGCCGGGTGCGGGCTTTGCGCACCTTGGTGGATGGCTGAAAGCGATAGCTGTGGTCGCCATCAATCCACATGTCCAGGTACGAGCCCTCAGCCGCTTCAGGACTCAGCAGATCGGCAATTTGATCGGCAAGTGCTCTCGCGGCGGGATAAGCACCCTTTTCAAACGGAGCAGGGGGCGCCATCACGTTGCGGTTGATATCACCGCAGGCCGCCAGGGTTGAACCCAGATTGGTGATGATCGTTCCGATCACGGTCTTCAGGTCACCTTTCGGGACCCCGTGCATCTGGAAGGCTTGGCGTGTCGTGGCACGCAGCGTGCCGTCGCCGTAACGATCCGAGAGATCATCCAAGGCTGCGAACAGATCGGCCGGGACGCGACCGCCGGGATTGCGCAGCCGCAACATCATCTGCCAGCAGCGCACCTTGTCGGTTTTGCGCAGTTCGCGGTGGTTCTGTTGGTAGCTGCCGTGAAACTTCAGCAGCTGTACGGCATCCTCCGTGAAACGGATGTCGTCGTTCAACAGTTCCGACTGCAGCGGTTCGCGCAAATGACCGCTGTAAAGCTTCCTCTTCTCAGCCTTTGACAGTGCTGTGTCGATGGACTCTGTACGCGCTGCAGGCCCATCCAGCACTGAGGACACGACGGCCTCATGTGCGTTGGATGTGGCTGTCAGTCCGTCGCTCACACGTGCACCGTTGTTGCATTTGAAACTAGCGAAGCGGCGTCTCATAAAGTCGCCACCTGTATTGGCACGTGGAGTGGCAAACACGTTTCTGCTCGAGATCGGCACCGAGGAACTACCAGCCGATTTCGTGCGCTCAGCGCTTCAGCAGCTGGAGCGGCGTGTCCGCACAGATTTGAAGGAGCTACGTCTCGACCACGGAGACCTTTCGGTGACAGGAACACCGCGTCGGTTGCTTGTCCAGATCAGGGATCTCATCGATTCACAACCTGATTTAGAGGAAGATCGCAAGGGCCCTCCGGTATCCCAGGCTTTGGTTGATGGCAAGCCAGGACCGGCGGCCATTGGTTTTGCCAAGCGTTGCGGTGTTGACCCCTCGGAGCTCGAAACGCGCGACACGCCGAAGGGTCCCTGTCTGTTTGCGCGGGTCTGCACACCCGGTCAGGAGAGCTCCGTTCTGTTGCAGGACTTCATCCCCCAGTGGATCGACAGTCTCCAGGGTCGGCGGTTCATGCGCTGGGGGAGTGGAGAGCAGCGGTTCAGTCGACCTGTGCGCTGGCTCGTGGCCTTGCTGGGTGAAGCCCTGATTCCCGTCACTCTCGAGTCCTCCGATCCGCTGGTGCGCAGTGGACGCCAAAGCCGCGGTCATCGTCTCCACGATTCGCTCGCCGCGTTGAAGTCTGCCGATGAACTCCCAGCCCGTCTGGCTGAAGCCGGAGTGATGGTGGATCGCGATCAGCGTGTTGAAACCATCCGTCGTTGCATTGCTTCTGAGGCAGCGTCCTGTGGCGGTGAGGCGGATTGTCCGGAAAGCCTGTTTCAGGAGCTTGTGGACCTGGTGGAAGCCCCCCTCGTGCTGAAGGGTGAAATCGCAGATCAATATCTGGATCTTCCGCCGGAAGTGATTGTCACGGTGATGCAGTCGCATCAGCGTTACGTTCCGCTCAGGCAGCCCAACGCCACTGCCGATCCGCTGCAGCTCGAGGCCCGCAGTGTGTTGCGATCCGATTTCCTGCTTGTGGGCAATGGATTACCGGATGCTTCCGAAACGATCATCAGCGGAAATCAGCGTGTTCTCAGTGCCCGTCTTGCGGACGCAGAGTTTTTCCTGAATGTTGACCGCCGTCTGCCCAGCGAACAGCGCCGTCAGGAACTCAATCGCGTCACCTTTGCCGAAGGTCTGGGAAGCCTGCTTGATCGCACCGAGCGGATCAGCTGGGTGATGGACCAGCTGGTTCAGGCACTCGCAACCAGTGACTCACTGGCCGAGCATGGCCGCCGTGCGGCCTATCTCTGCAAGAACGATCTTGTCAGTCAGATGGTGGGTGAATTCCCTGAACTGCAGGGCCTGATGGGCGGCAAGTATCTGCTTGAGGAGGGTGAGCACCGCGATGTTGCTCTGGCAGTGGCAGAGCACTATCAACCCTCAGGTGCTGGGGATGCGCCTCCCTCCAGCGACGCCGGTGCCTTGCTGGCACTGGCCGAACGCCTGGAGCTCTTGCTCAGCATTTTCGCCAAAGGTCAGCGTCCCACCGGATCTTCGGATCCCTATGCGCTTCGCCGCGCTGGCAACGGGATCGTCCAGATCCTCTGGGATCGTGGCTGGCGTTTGCCGCTTCAGACTTTCCTGAGCACAGCGGCACAACATTGGGCAGCCTTATTACCTGCGTTTCAGTTCGATGCCGTTTCCCTTGCGGATGACCTTGGCCAGTTGTTGCGCCAACGCATGGTGAGTCAGTTCGAGGAGGATGGATTCCCATCCGACCTTGTGCAGGCCGTGAGCGGAGAGGGTGTGAGCAGCGCCCGGCTGCTCCAGGATCCGGTGGATGCGCGAGAAAGGTTGCTGTTGTTGCAGGATCTGCGGGACAGCGGACGTTTACAGGCCGTTCAAGCCGTGGTTCAACGAGCATCCAGACTCGCTGAGAAGGGTGATCTGGACGCCTCTCAACTGGTTCCAGGGGCTGTCATCGAATCCTCTCTGTTCGACTCCCCCAGTGAGTCTGATCTGCTCAAGCAGTTGCAAACGCTCAGTCCGCTTGCTGAGGCTGGTGATTATCGAGGTCTGGCGTCAGAGCTCCAGGGGGCTGCCCGTGCTCTCGAAGCCTTCTTCGATGGCGACAACAGCGTGATGGTGATGGCTGAAGACGAGGCTGTCAGGCGCAACCGTCTCAACCTGCTTGGCGTGTTGCGCAATCAGGCTTCCGTTCTGGCCCGTTTCGACAACATCCAGTCCTGAGGCCATCCTCTGGTCCAGAACTGGATGTCTTCTGCAGGTGATGGACTCAGCTGGTCGTCACTGTCGAACGTTCTTCCGTGCTTGAAGCGGGGTCTTCACTGGCCTTCGATTTGATCGCCTGGGCCGCCTCCTCAGCAAGGAAGTCACCGTCGGACCGTCCGACGGCGGACGGCACGGAGTCGTAGTTGGACGGTGCCAACGCCTGACCGCGCAGCAGGCTTCCGATTGTGCGCAAGGTGAGTTTGACCTGTTGCCAGGGATTCATCATCACCACACGTTTGTACAGGTAGCTGTCAAAGGTGAGCTTCTGAACATCGCGGTCATCGCACATCTCCACGAATGCTTCCCTTGCGGCGTCATTCCGGTAGAAAATTCTCTGGAGGATGTCGAGAACCGCATACGTGGCCCCGTATTTCCGGTCCCAGCGCTTCAGGTAAGTCGACTTAATCTGCTTTTCGGTGGGAATGCGGCTGCCATTGTCTGAAATTTCCACGATGGCTTCCGCGCACATCCGCCCGCTCTTGGCGGCGAAGTAAATCCCTTCGCCTGAGCTTTTGGTGACGTAGCCAGCGGCATCACCGACGAGGGCCATGCGTCCCACGACCCGTCTCGGCCGGGGATGTTCTGGGATCGGATGGGCTTCGACTTTGATGACCTCACCTTTGAACAGACGCTTGCGCGCACGTTCGCGAATTCCTTTCTGCAGACCTTTGATCAACGACTGGTTCTGCTGCATCGTTCCAGTTCCCACGGCGACGTGGTCGAACTTGGGGAACACCCACGCATAGAAGTCGGGAGAGACGTCGGTGCCGACATACATCTCAGCGAGATCCTCGTAGTAGGTCATCTCCTCAGCAGGCAACTTGATCCGTTCCTGGAAGGCGATGGCCACGTTGTAATCACCAGCATCCATGGCCTTGGCGACGCGGGAGTTGGCACCATCGGCGCCAATGATCAGATCCACCTCCAGCGTTTTCATCTCACCGGTGGGGCCGCCATTGCCGAAGTCGGCGTAATGCAGGGTGTATGGCCCCTGGCGATTGGTGCCGGTATCAATCTTCTGCACCAGCGCATTCACGAGGGTGGCTCCGAGGTCCGCGGAGCGATTGCGCAGGTAGGCGTCGAAAACCTCGCGGCGACACATGCCGATGTAGGCGTCGTTGTCGTAGCCGAGTGGGTCGAGTCTGATGTCCACCTCTTTGTTGGAGGGGGAAATCATCTTCATGTTGCGGACTTTCCGATCAATGATCGATTCGGGAAGTTCGAATTCCTCAACCATGCAGAGTGGAATCGCTCCACCGCAGGGTTTGGCGTTGTCGAGTTTGCGCTCAAACAACCAGGTGCTGATGCCAGCTTTTGCAAGCACTTCGGCCGCACAGGATCCGCTCGGACCTCCGCCGATGACGGCAACTCTCAGCATCTCAGCACACTCCGCTGGACTCTAAATTGAAGCTACACCGCTATCAGTCCTTTCGCTGCTTGCACTGGCGCACCCCCTTACGATCGAAACATCATTGAAGTGTTCTTTTGTCCCGGGCTGTCGCCACCCGCAGCAGGAAGCGTGACAGCAGCCGCGATGACATCCCTGTCGCACGCCGCAGTCGTTCCTCGCAACCCAAGAGAGGCAATGGCCTCGGGCTCGTGCTGGCCTGTGGTGTTGTTTTTTCCCTGTCCTTAGCCACGGCGCTCTTTCTGCCGGAATTGCTGCCTTTCGGCTCCAGGCCCCAGGCGGTGGAAGGGATTGATGAACAGCCGGGCCGCGATGGTCGCCTGCTGGGGCATTTCCCTTATCCCGAAGCCGTTGTGGATCAACTGGTTCCGGTGGAGGCGGGGATTGAGTTGCACCGTGACGCCGCCATCTCTCTTGATGCCATGCGCCGCGCCGCTGCGGCCGATGGTGTGGATCTGAGCTTGCTCAGTGGCTATCGCTCCCAAGAACTGCAGAAAAGCATTTTTTTCGACGTCAAATCCGAGCGCAATCAGACGGCTGCGGAGCGTGCCAAGGTGTCAGCTCCTCCTGGATATTCAGAACACAGCACCGGCTATGCGGTCGACCTCGGAGATGGTGCAGATCCAGCGACGAATCTGTCTGCCGCGTTTGAGCAGACCGCTGCTTTCAGCTGGCTCCAGGACCATGCCGCCAGCTATCACTTCACGCTGTCATTTCCTGCTGTGAATTCGCAGGGTGTCAGCTATGAGCCCTGGCATTGGCGTTTTGAAGGCTCCGCGGATGCATTGCGAAGGTTTGAACCGGCACGTCGCCTGGCCAATGGCGGCTGATGGTCGCAACCCACACCGATCGGGTTGTGATCAGGGTCAACCTTCACCAGCACTGTCCACATCGACCCGAAACGATCTCACGTTGAGATAAGGTGCGTCGGCTGCGCCTACCGGCGCCCAGAGACATTCCGCCCTACAGATCCTTATGAGCGCCCAGCCAAAGGCGATTCGCAATATCGCGATCATCGCCCACGTTGACCATGGCAAGACGACCCTGGTCGACTCGCTGCTGGCCCAGTCAGGCATCTTCCGTGACAACGAGGCCGTTCCCACCTGCGTCATGGATTCCAACGATCTGGAGCGTGAACGCGGAATCACGATTCTTTCCAAGAACACGGCTGTCACCTACAACGACACCCGCATCAACATCGTCGACACCCCTGGCCACGCTGATTTCGGTGGCGAGGTGGAACGGGTGCTCGGAATGGTGGACGGTTGCCTGCTGATCGTTGATGCCAATGAAGGCCCGATGCCTCAGACCCGCTTTGTGTTGAAAAAAGCGCTTGAGCAAGGTCTGCGTCCGATCGTGTTTGTCAACAAAATCGACCGTGCTCGGGTTGATCCTGAGACCGCTGTCGACAAGGTGCTGGATCTGTTTCTCGAGCTTGGAGCCGACGACGACCAGTGTGATTTCCCCTATCTGTTCGGAAGTGGTTTGGGTGGGTTCGCGAAACCCGACATGAAAACCGAGAGCGACAACATGCGTCCGCTCTTCGATGCGATTCTCCGCCATGTTCCGCCCCCGGTCGGGGATGCAACAAAGCCTCTGCAGCTTCAGATCACCACCCTCGATTACTCCGATTTCCTTGGGCGGATCATCATCGGCCGTGTGCACAACGGTGTGATCAAGCAAGGTCAGAATGCTGTTCTGATCAAAGATGACGGCAACCTCAAGAAGGGCCGGATCAGCAAACTGCTTGGTTTTGAAGGTCTGCAGCGTGTCGAGATCGCCGAAGCTGTCGCTGGTGATCTGGTGGCTGTAGCCGGTTTCGACGACGTCAATATCGGTGAAACGATCGCCTGTCCTGATGAACCGAAGGCTCTGCCTTTGATCAAGGTGGACGAGCCCACACTTCAGATGACCTTTGTGGTCAACGATTCACCCTTCGCCGGAAAGGAAGGCAAGTTCGTGACCAGCCGTCAGGTGCGCGACCGCCTCCAGCGAGAACTGCTCACCAACGTGGCCCTGCGGGTTGAAGACACGGATTCTCCCGATCGTTTTGCAGTGAGTGGTCGCGGTGAACTTCACCTCGGCATCCTCATTGAAACCATGCGTCGCGAAGGGTACGAGTTCCAGGTCTCCCAGCCACAGGTGATTTTCAGGACCATCGACGGCACTCCTTGCGAGCCTGTCGAGACCCTGGTGATGGACGTTCCTGAAGCCGCTGTTGGCAGCTGCATCGAAAAGCTGGGAACCCGCAAGGCCGAGATGCAGAACATGGAAACCAGTTCTGATGGCCGCACCCAACTGGAATTCGTGGTGCCCTCCCGTGGCCTGATTGGTTTCCGCGGTGAATTCATCCGCGCAACACGCGGTGAAGGAATCATGAGCCATTCCTTCTTTGAATATCGGCCGATGACGGGTGAATTCGATACCCGCCGCAACGGTGTGTTGATCGCATTTGAGGAGGGCACGGCCACCTTCTATGCCCTCAAGAATGCGGAGGACCGCGGTCAGTTCTTCATCGCTCCTGGAACCAAGGTCTACAAGGGCATGATCATTGGCGAGAACAATCGCCCTCAGGATCTCGAGATCAATGTCTGCAAGTCGAAGCAGCTCACCAACATGCGTTCCGCGGGTGCTGAGGAGCTCGACACGCTTCAGGCACCTGTGCAGATGACGCTTGAACGCGCCCTGGAATACATCGGTCCAGGCGAAATGCTTGAGGTCACTCCGGAATCGATTCGCCTGCGCAAACTTCCTGCGAAGAAGATGGCCAAGCGTTGAGTGTCGCCGACGATCCTCGTTTCCCGCAGGCTCTGGAACTGTTTAATTCCGGAGCCTGGTATGAGGCTCATGATGCCTTTGAAGAGATCTGGCACGAACAGATCGAACCTGATCGCAAGTTGATTCAAGCGATCGTTCAGATCGCTGTCGCGCATGTTCACCTCGAACGGGGCAACACGCGTGGTGCCACGATCCTTCTTGGTGAGGGGATTGGGCGACTCAAGCCCTCCTTGCCCAGTGCACTGGGACTCGATCTCATGGCCTTGCACCAGGCTGTCGCTGACCGCCTCAGCGCCCTTCAGACCGGAGCAGACCCGGAGGTCCTACCGCCACCCCGCTTGCTTGCAGCGGATTGATCCGTGGGACCATGACTCATCCATTTCAAAGTGCCTGCCCCGATCGTGTTTCCCCTGTTTCGACGATCGATGACTGTGTTCCGTGGTTCTGTGATCTGGTGCGTGGGTTTGGTCCTCGCCTTGACCGCTCCTTCACTGGCTCAAGAGCTCGTTGCACCTCTTGAAGGTCCGTCATCCGATGATGGCCTGATCACCATCGAATCCGACAGCCAGACTGCAGACAACGTCACGGGTGTGGTGACCGCCATTGGCAACGTCCGCATCGTTTATCCGTCCCGCGGCATGGTCGCGACGTCTCGCCAGGCGCAGTACTTCAGTCGCGAGGGTCGCTTGGTGCTGAGCGGGGATGTCGACGTCGTGCAGGAGGATGGCAGCACTCTCAGGGCTGAACGTGTGACTTACGACCTTGAGGATGAAAGGGCAGTAGCAGTGCCCCCCAATGGAGGGCAGGTGCGCGCGACCATGATCCTGCGCCCTGATCAACCAGCGCAGACACCGCTCACACCATGAGTCTCAGTCTCAATCGGGTCTCTCTTTCCCTGGGGGGTCGCCCTTTGGTGAAAGATCTCACGCTGACACTGGAACCCGGTGAAGTCATCGGTCTATTGGGTCCGAACGGTGCTGGAAAAACCACAAGCTTCAATCTCGTGATCGGTCTGCTCAAGCCCGATCATGGGGAGGTCTTGATGGATGGACATCCTGTGGCGAGTCTGTCCATGCCTCAGAGGGCGCGGCTTGGGATCGGTTATCTGCCCCAGGAACCCAGTGTGTTCAGGCAGTTAACGGTGCGGGAAAATTTGCAACTGGTGCTTTCTCAGGCCGGTCTGGCCAAGCCACAGGCACGGGAACGGTTACACCAGCTGATTGACGATTTTCATCTGGAGCCCTTTCTGAACCGCAAGGGATTTCAGCTGTCAGGTGGCGAACGTCGCCGTTGCGAGGTGGCCCGTGCGCTTGCCGTCGGGCTTGAAGGACCCCGTTATCTCCTGTTGGATGAGCCTTTTGCCGGGGTGGATCCACTGGCGGTCGCAGATCTGCAGCAATTGATTCAGGCGCTGCGCCAACGGGGAATGGGAATTCTGATCACCGATCACAATGTGAGAGAGACACTGGCCATCACCGATCGGGCCTACATCCTCACGGACGGAAGCGTTCTGGCCTCCGGTCTCTCGGATCAGGTGGCCTCAGACCCCTTGGTGCGCCTTCACTACCTCGGCGAGGGTTTTCAGCTGTGATGGAGGACCTGACCCAACGCATCCATGCGCTCCTGCGCAGGATTCCCCTGCTTGATCGTTGGCTTCTTGGTGAACTGATCGGCCCGCTGTTGTTCGCTGTGGCCTTATTCACGGTGCTCTCCCTTTCGGTGGGAGTGCTGTTCGAGCTGGTCCGTCAGATCGTGGAATCCAACCTGCCGGTGTTGATTGCCATTCAGGTTCTGTTGCAGCGATTGCCGAGCTTTCTGGTGCTCTCCTTCCCGATGGCGACGCTGTTAGCCACGTTGCTCGCTTATGGCCGTCTTTCCAGCAACAGCGAACTCACGGCCCTGCGCAGTGTTGGTGTAACTGCCACGCGCATGATCATTCCCGCTTTGGTGCTGGCTTTGGTGATGTCGAGCCTCACCTTTCTGTTCAACGATGTCCTGGTTCCCCGAAGCAACAGGTCGGCGGAAGTGACCCTGCGCAGAGCGCTAGGCAAAGCCATCGCCACTGAGAAGGGCGACAACATCATTTATCCGCGCTTTGGACGGGTCGAGGAGCCCGATGGTTCCTCCAGCAAAGGTCTGCTTCAGCTGTTTTATGCCAGCAAGTTCAGAGATGGAACCATGACCCGGGTCACCTTGCTTGATTTCTCACGGGCCGGTTTCACCCAGATGTTGCTTGCTGAAAGCGGTCAATGGAATGAGCAGGAAGCGAAGTGGGAATTTCTCAACGGGCAGATCCTGACGCTCACACCCTCAGGGAGTACCACCTCGGCTGATTTTGATCGATATATGTACCCCTTCAGCGCAGCGCCGATCAGAATCGCCAAGCTCCCCAAGGATGCCAACAACATGACTGTGGCTGAAGCGCTGCAGGCTGAGCGGTTGCTTGAGGATGCCGGTGATATCAAAGGAGCGAGGAAACTTCAGGTTCGAATTCAGGAGAAATTCACACTGCCCATGGCCTGTCTTGTTTTCGGTCTGATCGGAGCAAGTCTTGGCGCCAAACCGAATAATCGAACCAGCCGAAGCCAGGGTTTCGGGATCAGTGTTGTGATGATCCTGGTGTATTACCTGCTTGGTTTCAGTTTCAGTTCCCTCGGCGTCAAAGGCACCCTTCCACCCCTGCTCGCTGCCTGGAGTCCTGTCTTGATCTCCCTGGCTGGTGGCGGTTTCCTACTTCGGCAGGCCAGTCGGTGAGCCAGACCGTCAGAATCAACGTCATTGAGTCCTCTGCTCGAGGTGTTTGATGGGCTTTTCAGGTCTGGAAGCGATCGTCTCCGAACCCGTTCTGCTTCTGGGTCTGCTGGCCTTTACTTGTTTACTGGCTACCCTTCCCTGGAGCTTCTGGGCCCTGTCCAATGGTCAGAGTTCAAGTGGAGTGCGCTCACTGATCGCTTTTTCCAACCTTTTGCTCACAGCGCAGCTTGTCTTGCGCTGGTGGCAATCCGGACATTTCCCGATCAGTAATCTCTACGAATCGCTGTGCTTCCTGGCCTGGGCCTGCACGCTTACACAGCTGTTGGTTGAGCGCAATTGGCCCTCCCCGCTTGTGGCCGCCGCCGCCACACCGATGGGTTTGGGTTGCATCGCCTTCGCAAGCTTTGCTCTGCCTGACCAGTTGCAACAAGCATCGCCGCTCGTTCCTGCCCTGCGAAGCAGCTGGTTGGTGATGCACGTCAGTGTGATCATGGTCAGCTACGCAGCCTTGATGGTCGGATCACTGCTCTCGGTTGCCGTGCTGCTGACAGACCGAAGTGAAGAACTGGAACTTCGTAGTAGCTCGATTGGAGCGGGAGCCTACCGACGGCCAAAGGCACTGGAATCCGAAGGCGGTGTTGCTGTACAGAACCCTCCGGAAATTCAGCTGTCTTCCATCCATTTCAGCCGCACTGAGCAGCTCGACAGCCTGAGCTATCGCACGATCACGGTGGGTTTTCTCTTACTCACCGTTGGCATCATCAGTGGTGCCGTGTGGGCCAATGAAGCCTGGGGAAGCTGGTGGAGCTGGGATCCCAAGGAAACCTGGGCGTTGATCTGCTGGTTGGTGTATGCCGCTTATCTGCATACCCGTCTCAGCCGCGGTTGGCAAGGTCGGCGTCCAGCGCTCGTTGCTGCAGCGGGTTTGGTGGTGATTGTGGTGTGTTACATCGGTGTCAATCTTCTTGGGATTGGTTTGCATAGTTATGGATGGTTTTTTGGTTAAATAGTCGATGCTGGAGAGCAAACCAAGCGGAACTGGTGGAACTGTAAGAACATTGCTTTGTAAAATTACCTGTATGAAGAATGGATCACTGGTAGTTGGAGCTGAACCATTTCTCCAACTCATTCATCATGAATATGCTCAAGCTAAGGTACTGGCGACGAAGCCAAAAAGTGTGTAAAAGTACAGATGGCTCTTACTGCCACTTGTAATGAATGTGGATATTTCTGTGAAGTGGATGGAAAGTAGATACCAGCCATCAATACCTTTCAAAGGGAGTTACCAAATGCAGCTGGTTATGACTTCACATCTGGTAGATCGATGTTGGATAAAGAGATCAAGATCAATACCAATGGAACTATTGTGTTGTTTCCTGCCAGAGCGAAGCAAGCAGGGTTTGAAGCAGGGATGAGTTACAGATCATTCATTACCCAACCAACCAACGCTTCATACTGAAGACGGTTTCCTGATTAAACTTCCACTCCTCCTCACAACCCTGCTACTCACAGCATCACCTGTTGTTGGTGCCCATTGTCATTTTCCATATTTCTGGGCTGCTAAGTTGAAAGCGTCTTTCCCAGTTTGCAACGCATGACAGATCAGGTGCGCTGCTGATCTGCGGTCCATGCATCTTGGCCAGTCTTGCGAGGCAATACAGGCCGATGCTCAGTAGAAAGTTAACAGCACGAAAGCTTTGGATTGGTCGTCGTATCCCTGCGTGCCTGCTCTGGTTTTTAAACCCATCTTCTTTGCAGAAGGCTTCTTTGTCGAGTTGCCTATCTGAATCTGTTGTGACATCCAATATTTTGTCTAGAACCTATTACGCCCACTCACTGTCATCATTAAGAAAAGCACCTTAGTGGTCGAGTCGTTTATTCATTGCTATGAGTGTAAGAATTGAGCAAATACTCATGGCTTCCAACATCGGGTTTTTCTTAGATACAATTTCCAGCTGGGGGAATACTCCCGATGGTTCTACAATTATTGGTGAAGCATCCGTGTCTCTACAAGGAGATATGAATGACGCGACCCCATCTCGAATTGTTGGGATTAGCGCAGCGCTCGCCATGCTTGGCCCCTCTGGTACCAAGACGAAGACTGTTTCATCATCCCTTAATTGGGAACAGTTAATTGCCAATCAAGCCAAAATTTCCAGTGCATCAGGCAAAGATAAGGCAACTCTTATACTTCAATATGGCCTCATGTCTGATGAATTGTCTGGTAGAGGCAGTGCAACTGATTGGTTCTATGCGCAGAATTTTTCGATCAGTGATGCTTCCGATACAATTGAAAATTGGGCTCAAGTTGCCACGATGCTTTGGGCTGTCAAAACGGCTTACCCTGACATTAAGAGGTTGCCAGTGTTTGACTCTTATTTTGTGAAGAGTTTGAACATTGATAAAAGTACTGTCTCATTGGTTAATGAAAAATTAGACATTCTAGGGATTCCTGAATTATCTGAAATTGATGATGTTAACCCGAATGGTTGGAATATGATTTCCGTTCTTCATGAGAATGGATTAATCGATGGTTTTATCGGTGATTTATATACTGTAGGAACGGAGGGAAAGTATCCCACAGATGCCAAGGATTTTTATAAGGGTGAAAGCCCCCTTAACTATGCTTGGCAATCAACATATAGCAATCTTGTTAAAGAGTCTCCCTTGCCAATCTCTTCAGAATTTTACGATACAGGTGAAATGCCTTTACAGGCTTCAATTGACTTTAATGGGGACCTGACGCCCCCTAAAGGTTTTGATCCTGCGTCATACCTTACCCCTACACCTCGACAGATTGGGAAAACAGTGCAAGAAGGGACAAGCAACCAGGACTCAATCATTGGATCAAATTCAAATGAATTACTCCTCGGTTATGGTGCCGACGATGTCATCCAAGGCAGGAAAGGCAATGATTCTCTAGACGGAGGACCTGGCTCTGACAAATTATGGGGCGGAGAAGGGGCTGATATTTTTGTAAAATCTTCTGGCAGAGATATTGTCTATGACTTCGAAATAGGCAAAGATTTTCTAAGTGGTTTTGGGGATAGTTATACAGTGCACTGGCATGCTAATGACACACTCATTTTGGGACGTAATGGAGGAGGATTCCTTTTAAAGAATGTTTCTTCGTCAGAGTTTGTCGATTCCATAGATACAACGTTCATTTAAGAATGCAGAGTCACTTGTTTGACTAGTGTTTTAGACATTTCTTCAACTGTGATCTTGCAGATAGCCTCATCCATGCATTTTCAATTTTTTTATTAACCACTTATGTGCATGCACAATCTCGATCAGTAGGTTATCAAATATCTCCTGGTCACTCTTGACTGAGTGATCAAGCTACAGAGGATTAGTTTGCTGCTACTTCCTATAGCCAATCAAGAGACGGCCGCGGATGTGAAAAAATTTATTCCATAAATGATGATTTGATTGAACATGCAATGAATTATTCTTGCTCTGACAGTGGATTTTGTTGAACATATTTTCAGCATTCAGGACTAGTATTTGTTTCGTATAAGCTTGTTAAAAAATATCAACTATGGACCGCTCCTGATGATAAAATCTAGCTTTGGTTGGATGATTGTGGTCTAAGGGTAAAGACGCAACCGACTGATTAATTAGTACTCTTAAAAGTGACCTCTTCCTTGTTGGACGATGATTCCAAAGGTTTTATGGGAGGTTCAACGGCTTGTCTGAAAGGCAAGGAATTGCTTGAGGTGGTCAAGAAGAACTCTGATTCAGCAAAAGAGGTCTTACCGGAACTCGCTGGTCACTACACCACTGACTCCAAGGGCAAGAAGAGCTTCCAATTGAGTGACTTCTACACAGCTCTGTTGGAAGCTCAGTGGCTTGACCTGGCTGGAATGAAACCAGCTTCTTCCGGTGGAAGTGGGGGGCAAGGAGGCAGGGAACTGCCTTTCCAGGCCAAGGTGATGAAGAACGATCCGGTGCTTCTGGGTGTGTGGTATTTCCGTCAATACGGTTTCCCAGTGGGATCCAAGTTCAAGGTTCAGACCAAGGACGGAGCCATTCGTCTTGTCGCCATCAGGCAGCAAAAGAAATGAGCAAGCTCACTGGGAAGGAACTCGACACGAAGGACAAAGCCCTGATTGCCATGGGGTATGGGTTGTCTGCCACTGATGTGGAGTGTGGTTATTTCAGTGATTGCCCCAACGACACCAAGATTCCTGCCACCACTCCTGTCACAAGGGAGCTACTCGAGGCGGCTGTTATGAGTTGCCAAGTGGAGTCAGAGGCTCTGCGATGGGGGGCATCGTCAATGTGATGTCTACGGGGACTGCTGTCTTGTCTCCTACCAGGGTCGAGGTAGCCAACCTGAGGCCTGGTGATGACCTCAAGATCACTGTCAATCCAACGACCAACGCTTTCGTTCTGGACAAGATCAAACCACGTGCGCCTGAACTTGAGCAAGCGGTTCATCAGCCCTCATTAGACGACGACTGTTAGTCAGTCCTCTATGGGTACTCACAGCACAGTTCGCGATGAAACTCTCTAAAGGTCACGCTGTAGCAATTTCCGCCTCTTTTGTGTGTCACAGTGCCTTCTTATGTGACCTAGGCCACTGCTTCGTTCAGGGATTACATCTAACATCTCGTTCCTGGTATTAGTTTTTGCGAACCCTCTATTAACTGCAAATGCTGGGGAGGCTGGGCTTGAACACTTCACCTGCAAAGCGGTAGGCACCATCACCTTTACTGACGAGCCAGGTTTTCAACCCGTATCAGCGGAGATCAATGTTGCGTTGATGGTCACAGTCGATGATCCAAACGGTAATGTAAGGATTAGTCGGCCTTACTCTGAAGATATGGATCCTTGGGGTGCAGCCATCTTTGACGGTGAAGCAGTTCAATTACATCAGCAGATACTGCACACACAAACAGTGGTGACGATACTCCGAAAGAGCGGGAAGTTTTATTACGCAAGAAATCAGAGTAGGGTATTCCCAAAGTTTTCAACGACAGGCGAAGGTGTTTGCAGGGTTGTTGATTAATTCAAGTATTGACCTATCAATTTGCCTCCCACTTCCTCAGGAGCCTTCTGATCCAATCATTGTCTTCGTCAAAAAGTCCGGCATTGACGCCTGCCTATCCCTTGTCTGATCTTATTGCCCACACAAATTCAGATACATTTCCTGTGCACTGCTCTTTAACTTTACTGTAAACCTTATTTGCTTCATCTGGCGTCGATTTCTCAGACCTTGTATGGCACTACCCAACCGCATCAATACCAATTAAAGCGACTCTATTCGACTGCCATGGCTCTTCTTCTGCTGACTTGGCTGGCAAGCCACTGAAGCTGATAGATATCAATGCAGCAATAACGGCAAGCTTTGATTTTATAAGTGCTTTGTTGAAATGGAATTTGTTATTGCTTATGGAATCCACTTATCATTATCTTGGTACTCACCAACTGGTTTTTAATCCTCTATTGGCATTAAAAGATGATGTTTGTCGTGGATGCCATCTTGATGAATGCGATTCACATTGAATAATGATTATTCAACTCCTACCCAGAATACTCTGTCCCGTGAAGCGTTTTTATCCTCTCGCTGCTTCTCTTCTGCTGGCTATGTCGTCGACGGCTTTTTCTGCTGACTGGGCTGAACAAACGGGTTGGGATGATCGTGATGTGAGAGTTTGTTATGCACAAGCCATGCAAATAGCTATAGAAGAGAAATTAGTTATTGTTGCTAGCTCTGTAAAAGAACATTGCGCTTGCATTGTGAAATTTCACAAGCAAGATTTAACTTCTGAGTCTTGTGAAATGTGGACATATTGGAGTGAGTGATCTTCCGAAGATCGATGAAGACGAGTGTCTCTTTAGATGATTAGGCCTGAGACCCCGCCAGAAACTCCCACAACTCCCCTTCACCTCCTTGCAGGTGATAGAAATATCAATAACCATTCCAGTTCCCTTTCATTGGATAATAGGAATAGAGCTTATTGTTGAATGCAACCTTCAGCTATTGCATCATTCCTGATCGACATCATTTTTGCATCATAAGGATCCCCCACGGCGATAACTTCCTTCCTCCAATTTGCATAACCGTCAGGGTCTTGTGACTCGTCTACCCATCCAGGAACTGATTCCATGGCTGCATCCCTTGCAGCTTTCAGCTCCGCATAATTCTTACCCAGGGCTTCACACTTGGCGTAGTCGAGCGCTTCGGAAGGCGTGACTCCAATCAGAGTGGGTAAAGCTGAAGCTGCACATCCGACTAATAGGTTGAACAGCTGAGATGAGCTTCTCAATGAATCGACATAATAAACATCATTATAAAGGCGAATGCAGATAGACAAAGAAAAAGGAGACCCCGAACTAAAAGGTGCTCCTTGGTGATAAGAAACGATTTCTGCACCAGGAGGCTCAAGTCCTATTGCAATCGTCAAGCCAACTCATAGACTATTGATTTTGCCTGGCTTCCTTTCATTGGTTCTTTTGTGTGGATTTAAATTGGTGGGAGATCGAATAGAGAGTCGTCTCTAAACTTGTGAACAGCTATTGGGAGCACACTAAGGCTTGTGAATCAACCAGAATTCCTTCCTGAATCCATGACGCTTTATCCAAACAAAATCAAGTGGGTGTTGGTGTTACTGTTCTGCCTCATATTTATTACAGTGGGAATCTCCCTGATAGGAGGTCACAAGTCTGAAACATTGCTTGGACTGTTCATCTGCGTGGCGGGCGGTTTGGGAATCCTGATATCCATTTTGACGCTTTGGCCTAATAGTAGCTGGCTCAAACTAGGTCCAGACGGAATACGAAATAAGGTGATGTTCCGAAAGTTCCATTATCGCTGGAGCGACATCAATCGTTTTGGGATCACGACTGTGCAACATGGAACAGGATTATCCAAAAGCAAGACGGAGTTTGTGAGCTTCTGGATGAATCATGATAACCAGATGCGTTCACTCAGTGAATGTTATGGGAAAAAGCCTGAGGAACTTATGGACATCCTGGAGTCCTATCGGAATCGATATGGTTGAGCAATTACCAATGTCTATGACTTCTTATCACTCAGAACCTTAAGTAGATGCCCGAGCATAGAGATATCGACATACCTTTGGTCTTCCACACTCATCTTGGTATTGCTCTCTGACTGCCACTCTTTATCCCATCTCCTCTTCTCCACCTTCTCTATCTCTTTAAGACTATCTACTATCTCTTGTTCATTGCTTGCCATAGACATGGCACTGACAAACCATCTCTCTGCTCCTCTGTAGTTCTTGATGGCTCTCTCCTTCGCTTCGATTGCTTTGTTCGAGGCATCCCTCTCATTCAAGAAGAGTACTGCCAGTACGAACGAAGACACTAGAAAGACAGCAGTCAAACCTTCTCAATCCGTGTAAAGGCATTTTAGTTCTGCCTTTCCTCCTTGAGGCGTTCCAGTTCCCCCGTGGGATCCGTGTTGGTCCATCCATGCTTGGTTCCTAAACTTGCTCCACTTCCACCATCACAACGGCGTCTAGACTGATAGTCTTCAGCACCTCAGTCTTTATTCCTTCCTCTAGGCATATCTCAATCTCTGAACGTTTTAGGTGGTCGATGGAATAGGGAGTCCTTTCTAACCTGCTGATATGAAAAACCTTTTACTCCTTGGTGCTCTGCTGCTCTCAGCATCACCTGCGTTGGCTGAAGACATTGTTTATTTGAGGTGTGAGACCAAAATGCATCTCAGAGCCATTGATGCAGAAACAGCTAAAGTTATTCGCGATTTTGACGAGTTAGAGACCCCCGATGAAGATAATATCCGCAAGGAGATCTATAGCATTGACCTCAAAAATAGCCAATATACTCACCATCTAGACGGCAATCGAAAGAGCGATGTGCAGGTATTTAGAGATGCCAAGATAAAGAAAGGGAAACTAGTTCATTATGGTGAAGGGCCTAGAGGGTACATAGAAACGAAAATATTGTTTGATCCCCCTGGGGAAATATTAATCAATGGCAGCTATGTTGGCGCCTCTATACAAGGAATGTATATTGGTGAATTTATTACCAAGGGTAGTTGCAAAGATATTGATGCCGCAGAATTTGAAAATTCTCTGTACCAATGAAATTTCCAATACATTTCACAAGCCTGCTATTCTTAGCATCACCTGTTTTTGCTCAATACAACGCTGAGATTAATTGTATCAGGAATAAGAAAAGTGAAATGCAAAGGTATGAAAGAAAATGCCAAACCTATTCGCAGGCAACATTAAGGCCAGAGAATATGGTTGAAATAGCAAGGCAAATGCAGGAAGCAGGTCATCTATCTAATGACTTAAGCCAAAGCGAGAAGAATGCCGTAGCTTACAAATTAATGACGGATCAACTCAGTCAAATGAAAAGGCAGCTTGAGGTGTATAAAACCCTGCCTGACTGCTCAGAACTTCAATGAAATAAAGGACAATGAAACTTCAAAGCCTTGTGCTTTTCAGTCAGCAAGTTCGGGTGTAACTGCCTATGCTAGAGCTTTTGCTGGAAGTAGTTTGGCATCGAACACTACCTCATGAAGCATTTCATCTCTCCCCCCACTCCTAGAAAGCCGTCGTCATGATTTGGTAAAGCTCTAAGCAATGTGAGAACAACTAATTGAGACTTAAAAAGCCAGGACTTAGACCCTGGCTTTGTTGTTTCGAGTGAGGTTGGTTTGTCGGGAGATCGATAGCGATCATTTCGTCGCCCACTGCTTTTTCCCTTTCGGGATTTGTATTGCTTTCAGCCTCACTTTTATCGCTTCAGGCTTTCAATCAGCCTCTCTCAATCAAAACCGAATTCCGAATCGACGTTGACGGTAGCTGGATCCGTAAGCAGAAATCGTTCTACTGAAGCTACGTTTTACGAATGATCCCTTGCGAGTATTATGACGAGAAGCTTGATGATGCTTGTTTGATTCATGATGTTTCTGATCATAATGGCGAGACGCTTGATGATATTTGTTTGACTGATGACAGCTCTGATCGTAATAGCGTGAATCTTGACGATATTTGTTTGACCCATGATATCTCTGACCGTAATAGCGTGAATCTCGATGATATTTGTTTGACTCATAACATCTCTGATTATGACGGTAGTGTTTCTCCTTTTCGCCGCTTGCTCTTTCCTCGCTAGAAGATTGTTTCACCTGCTCTGTGTTCTTTCCATCGTGTGATGTTCCGTTTCCATGGGATTGATTCCCATTTGTTGTGTAATTGTCGTCATTTGAAGATCCACTTATAGAAGTCGATGTGCTGTTGGAGCCTCCATTGGTACCTGTTCCTGATGTAGTGGTACCTGTTCCTGAAGTAGTGGAGCCTGTTCCTGAAGTAATGGAGCCTATTCCTGAAGTAGTGGAGGCTGTTCCTGAAGTAATGGAGCCTATTCCTGAAGTAGTGGAGCCTGTTCCTGAAGCAGCAGAACCTGTCCCTGAAGCAGCAGAACCTGTCCCTGAAGCAGTGGGGCCAGTTCCTGATGTTGATGCCCATTGCCTGAACGCACGCGTCGCAGACATTCTGTATTTGCTTTTGCCTTCCCAGCATGTAATCGTATATGCATGGCCACCGATACTTTGAAGTTTGCAATCGTCCGGTGTTTTTGTTAATGACATTTGGCCCTCATTTTTAGCAGCAAATGTAACTGCTTGAGTTTCAGCAACACCGAAATTGGTTGCGCGTTTTTGGGCGATCACTGGTTGAAGGGCCAATTTAGTGATGCCTGGAGTGGCAGAACCAGCAATGACCAGGGTGACAAGAACTGTGGTGAGATTCATGGTTCAGTTTGAATGTTTGGTGGTTTAGTGGTTTACTTATCGGTTTCCTGGATTCAGGAGATTGCAGTCATCACTGGGTATTCTGGGATGCCGTCTTCGTCAATCACGATTGTCCAGCGATCGTTGCCGCCTTCAGTCACAACTGATCCTTCTTCGATGCAGTTGAAAGTAGAAAGAGTAACGTCTGATCCAGCATCAGCTTGAGTAATCGTTGGTACTGGATTGTCGTAGATTAATGCAATGGAGCAATCTTTGGCCGCGTCAAGAGCAAATTGTCTGGCGTTACTGGACCTTGTGTTATCCATCGTGCCAGTAAAGCTTGGAAGAGCTAATGAACCGAGGATTCCAACGATTGAGACGGAAACCATTAGCTCGATTAGGGTGAAACCATTTGCTTTCTGATTGCGCTTAGCAATAGAACGGTTGAGAAGAGTTTTCATTGGTTTTGGAGCGGAGTGATGGAGGTCTCCCTCCGATGCACACACCATCTCCGAATTCAATGTCTGCTGTGATGACCTCCGACAATGATTGCTGTGATTTTGCTCACAGCGTCTTAAGGGCTGAGCTGTGCTGTGGCGAGATGGCTCAGGAACTGCCAATGGTCCGGCTTCTTGTCTGAACAAGAAACCAGTTGGGGACTGTGGTTTGGGTGTCTGGTGCTGAAGTGGCCTTTGAAACTCCATCCTCTCTGGCTATGGAGTTAATCAGCAGAATGACTCTTCTGTTGTTCTTCAGAATGTCTGATTTGAGCCTTTCTTCGCTGTAACCTATCTCCTCTTTTTTTTTATTATCAACAGGTAGGAGGCTCAGTTCATAACCTGCGACTTCTCTAGAATTGGCATAACGAATCAAGTTTGAAATCTCTTTTTGGTCTTCTTGTTTTGGATTTCAGTGTCCAACTCGATTTCGCTCACGAGGAGCTGAGCAATCCATGCCCAAGCCTTGAACGACTAGCCTCACTTTATAGATCGCTGTTGCTTCACCGAGTTGACTATTGCTCTTTGATGATTAGTCCTCAAATTGTGTTTTGACTGGGAATTCGACAGATCTTCTTATGACGCCATTCGTTGGTGGTGTTACGGGGAATAGACCACCCGTTCGAATGTTGATTGATTGTGACTCATTGTTTCAGCTCCTCTGCAACAAAAGGGTTGTTAGGAACCCCGCAACCTCAGTAGGCAGCTGTCTTCCCATAGTTGGATGCTTAGCTTCTGCTGTCCCTCGTCTAGTTGATCGACCCGGTTTTTGTTCCTGCAGCTTGTCTTGCTCGCTGGAGCGCAATAGTCGGCTTGACACCAGCCTGCAGGCTCATGCTCAATGGCGTAATGCCGAAGGCCTTCGTCAGCAGTCCAATCGAACAAGAAAATCATTGAGCTGGCCTCCGGGATTGATGAGCGAGCTTTGACGTTCATCCGTTCTCCACGGCGCCGCTGAACGACACTGGACGAGCCGATTTGGATTTCACGGCTGGTCGACGCCTCATCCACTGTTGATTGTGGTTCGCGGCCTTGGTTTTTTCTGAGTGAGGTTGTTGACTGCAGTAGCCGTTCCTTTCACTGATCAAGCTATGACTCTGGATTGGACACTCATCGGCCTTGGCCTTGTTCTTGGAGCTGTTTCTGGCTTCTTCAATGCGGTTGCCTCGGGTGGTTCAACCCTGATATTTCCAGCGTTGCTTTCCATTGGTATCCCTGCAGATATTGCGAATGCAACGATCCGATTGCCAATTCTGTTGGGGAGCACGACAGCGTTGTGGTCTTTTGAGCGTGCAAAACTTATTCCCTGGAGATCAGTATTCCAGCTTTCGATTGTTTTTATCCCCTTCAGTCTGTTTGGAGCCGAAATAGCCACTATTATTACGACTTCAGCCAGTTTGTGGCTGCTTCGAATCGCGGTGCTTGTCGCATTGCTTTTTCTTTTTGTTCGACCACAACGACTACTAAAAGAACGCAATGATGATCTGCTTAAAGGTCAAATTCAATCATCAACCTATCTTTGGTTGTTGACTGCCTTCTGCGGCTTTTGGGCTGGTTTGATCGTTGTTGATTCAGCTATATTTCTGCTACTCAGCTTGGTTTTGATTGGAGGAGTCAGCCTGCGTCAGGCTGTTCCGATTAAAACAGCATTGATTTTTTTGTTCAGCCTTGCCACGTTTCTGATCTTTGCAAGAAGTGGCAAGGTGGAATGGCAGGTTGCCATTCCTATGGTTTTTGGGAGCATTGCCGGCTCGCTTGCTGGTGCACAGCTTGCGATGAGTGAACACGCCAACAAGTGGGTTTATCGTTCATTGCAGATCATCGTCTTGGTGGAAACATTTCGCTTATTCATGTGAGTTGTTGTTCAGACGACGACGGTTCAACCAATTTCAGCAGCATAGGGCTCGAGTTCGTCAAGGATCGATCTCCTTCGATGCATGGTGAAAGCACTCAAGCCGTTGTCCTTCCTTGACCACTCCTCAAGTTCCTGGAGGGTTTGTATTGCTTGTGAGCTATACATCATAATTATCTCCATAATCCCACCTCTTTGCCCGTCTCATCGGGCGTTTTCCTCCAAAAGGATTGTTCAAGTGAGAAAAATCTGATAACTTTTGGCTATCCATGTTTTCTCGAAACAATGCTCACCGGTGCTGAACTGCTGGCAAAGGTCAAGGACTTGGGAGATGTCTCCAAAACTGACCTGGCTACAGCCTGTGGGTACGTCTCCAAGAAGAAAGACGGTTCTGACCGTGTGAATTTCACGGCTTTCTATGAGGCACTGCTCAATGCCAAGGGGATTGAACTGGGTGGAGGATCCGCAGGAATTGGTAAGGGTGGCAGGAAACTCTCATACACCGCCAAAGTTCAGGGCAATGGCAACCTGTTGGTTGGAAAGGCCTATACCGCCATGCTCGACCTGGCGCCTGGAGATGAGTTCACTATCAAACTTGGGAAGAAGGCCATTCGTTTGATCCCTGTTGGCGGTGAGGAAGAAGGAGACGAATGACCTGTCTCGCTAGTTAATTTTTGCCATTGAGACAGGGTTGTTTTCAGCTTTGTCTCTTTTTGTTGGTCAATCGTCATCCGCCACTGTTGTAACTGCTCCCCCGATTGAGCTAATGCTGCAAGCTTGATCTTGGCCCAAATGGGGGATCACAGATTTTAAGCCCGATCCCATACTGATAGCTATGAGGGCTTGTAGCGTGCTTTCCGACTGGCACTGGTATAAGGGGCTTACAGATGAGCAAAGAAGCTTGTATGAGGAGTTGATTCAGATCGAGACAGAGATCTATCTTTCTCCTCGTGATTGCAAGCAACTCGTCAAAGGGCTTACACGGATTGGAATTAGAACTCCCGCGCAACTTAGAGATTGGTTTATCGCTTTAGCCGAAGCAGAAGATGACTAATCATCAAGGGTTGCATCCTTCATCTCCTAAATGCGTTGCAATTACTGAAGGTTTTGGGTTTTGCAATGCCTCACTCACACTCTTAAATTGGCTGTTTCGTAGATTCTCTTTACAACAACTCTCCTTGTTCCTTCATGATTGCAAGTTGTGATATCAAGATCAACACTGGCAAGAGGGCTTGCCTGCACTGATGATTCGCCTTGAATCTTTCGTCTCTACCCATTCGCATCTCGGCAAGTGTTCATCTAGGCTTGTCATCTGTGATCGCTTTTTGTCGTGACGGACAATAACAAACTCCAGTCTTCTGATTTTCATCACGCGGGTGACGTATTCTGCCTAATGAGGGAGTCTTCTCAGGAGCAGTCTTATACTCTTTACATTGAAGATAATGGTAAATGGGCCGAGATCAACTGGCAGGGCTACTTCGAAGACGGAGACATTGACTCGATGAAAATGATTGAAGATATTACTCAGCAAATTATTCAACAAGACGAATGGTTGTCTGATTCAAAGATGCCATCCAAGCCATTTGCTTATTATGAAGAAGGTCATGTATATTCTTTTACTTGTCAAAAGAATAATCAAACTGTTGAGGTTGAGGCTTCTTGCCTGGATGAGGCCTCCTCAATTATGTTTGCAGATGGCGAATATGATCCTATCGATTGGAAATTAGTACTCATTGATCATCAACCAATTGCTCAGACCTGATTCGCTTTCTTTGCGCCCTTCGAGTGCTTCCTTTGCTTCTACTTTTGAACACTTTGTGCAGAGGTGTCTTGCTCTTCTGACAAGTTATTACATAGAAACTGACTCTTGTGGCATTATCTCATACGGCATTTCTTCTGATTCACGGGTCAAGCTCGACCCAGCTTTTTTGTGTATGTCTTCCTGTGATTGATTCGTTGGAACAGGATTTGTCGAGCTATTCAATTGATCAGCTCGGTTAATTTTATAGAGCATATTTCGAGACTGCGGTTCAATCCCGTTTGATCAATTTTGGTCTGTATGGGATTCTCTAATGCCAATATCAGCATTTTAGAGTTGTTGTTGACTCAGTTTTTTTGGAATTAGTTTCAAACACTCCCTTTTCTGTCTATGCTGTGAGTCGAATAACGAGTTATTCATGTCGTTACGGCTCACCTTGCTCTCACTGGTGTTGTGTTTTTTCGCATTCGTTCAGCCGGTTTTTGCTGCTGATGTCAGTTCTTATTTAAAGAATGGTTCTGAGTTGTCTCTGTCAGGAGACTACCGCGGTGCATTGATCGAGTTTAATCACGCGATTGAACTTGATCCAACAAATGCTCTGGCCTATCAATATCGCGGAGTCGCTAAGGCGAAATATGGCGACTTTGAGGGTTCAATTATCGATTATGGAAGATCCATCGAACTTGATTCAGAAAGCAGTGAGTCTTATGGCAGTCGTGGCATTGCAAAAGCTCGAATTGGTGATGTCCCTGGCGCTATTCTTGATTTTGATGTCGCCATTCAACTGGCTCCAGATAATGGAACTGCCTATTTTAATCGTGCTATGGCCATGGAAATGGCCAATGATTCACAAAGGGCATGCCTTGACTGGAGACATGCAATTGAATTAGGTGACGACGCTTCTGTACCTTTTGTCCGAAAATATTGCTAGATTTCAAGTCGTTTCACATTCTGGATTTAGTCGCTATACAAATTAATCAATTTTATCCGAAATATCAATTTACGTGGCTGGTGGCAGAAAACGTTTCAAACTAGTTGGTTTTGAATAAATCCGAAGCCATCTCCTTGAAACCAGAAAGACTTTGACCTGGTGTCCGTTTGTTGGAACGGATTGCGTTTCCAGGTTGCAATGCTCCTGGTGCGTAATTCACAAAAACGATCTCAGGTTTCTCGGCTTCTGCAGCAGCCAATTGAGCTGCAATAGCCTCTGCCGTCGTTAATGATGGTTTCTTAGAGGATTCTTGATCTTCTGCTTCTGAACTGATTTCAACATTCTCATGGTTTTCTATCGCTTGTTTTTCGAGCTTTTGGGTTAGATCGGCCTGAGCCGCCTTCTTCGACTGATTGTGATCAGCGGAACCTGTCTCGATTAATACAGAACTCTCTTCAGCAGCAGGTGGCTGCAGAGGACCCAGCAGGACGACGCCCAGGGCCAGGATGAGTAACGAGATCACTGTGGCTGGAATTCCCAGAGAACGACCCTGAAAATTCCACAGTATGGAAGAGCCTGTTAAACCCAACACCCCAGTGATTGCGAGGAGAGGTCCGAGAAGCTTGAACAAAGGATTTTTCATCATCAAATTATGGCGAATCCCAACCGGCAGACGCGAGTCGGACGATCGATGTGCAGGCAGCTCCCTTCATTTGCTTCCGAAGAGAGCTTCATGATGCCTTCAAAGAAGCTTCTTTCTACCAGTTTTCTGGTTTTCAGTATCAAAGCAAAAAGCAATCATGGCTGCTGACCATCAGAGACACCAGATTGATTTTTTTGATTGATTTTAAGGCGCAATCAAGCTTTCATGGGTTTTCTGCCAAGTTGACTGACTTGAATCGAGTCTCGCTTCGAAATGCACCATCCACTCTGATTGAATCATCCAGCAAGACAATCTTGTTTTTCGATATTGCCTTTTTATCACGGCAAATGATTAAAATCCACGATCAGCTTGTTGGCGTATTTGAAGTCTCATCTTTTGGTATTGAACAATTGCTCTTTCTTCGCTGAGGTGTGGAAAGAGTGCAGTGGCCTCTTGCTGATTGATGGGTTCCAATAGCCAGTCATCATCTTGTGTAGGGGCAACGTCTTTGGGTGCACGTTCCCATCGCTTTTTGAATGGCAGCCATCCGAACCAATGGCTGCGCCATCGTTGCAGTGTTTCAAGAGGATGCATGAATTGTTTTATCCTGTCGTTGTCTGGAAACTTACGCGCTGATAGCAGAACCATAACCACTGTTGAAATAGTAGATTTCGGTGTGATCTCCAGAGAGTTTGTGGATGGTCAGCATCAAAGTTTTGTGGAGGAGGAACATCCCCACGAGCTTTATCCCGTTCCATTTCTCCAAGAATTCTGTCAACGTTGTATTCAGGATGTCCCAGATGCATGAGTTGTCGTTGATCAGGTGTTTCAAATATTGTGTATCCAACCGATTCTCCATGTGCGAGTAACCGCAACCGACCTTGCCGTTGTGCTGCTTCCATTGCCCCGTCGGGAAGTGTCGCGTAACGACTTTGGGGGCAGAGAAATTGGTCATTTTGTGTTCCCATCAAAGAATGCCCTGGTACAAGGCTGCGCATGGGAAACACCCCAAACAGTTTTTGTTCTAATGGCACTTTTGCCACACCTGCCAGGTAAGCAAGAGCAAAACCTGCCCAGCACAATCCAAGAGTGCTGGCGCAACTGATGCGTGCTTCTTCAACCAGTTCTACGAACTCAGACCAGTACGTGACCTGTTCAAAATCAAGATGTTCAACAGGTGCACCCGTGATGATCAACCCGTCTAGTGCTCCATTGGCATTCGCCTCTTCCCAGCTTTTATAGAGGCCGTCAAGGTGCGATTGGTCCCAGCTTTTGTAGGCATGCGTTCGCAGTCGGATCCAGATGGGTTCAATCTGCAGCACAGAAAGACCCAGTGGATGCAACAGATTGAATTCATATTGTTTGCCCAGCGGCATGATGTTCAGGATTCCGATCCTCAGAGGTCGGATGTCCTGTCGCTCCGCCTGTTCTGGTTTGATCCAGGAAATGCGATTGCGCTCAACGGCTGTGATCTTGTGATAGTTGGCTGGGAGGATCAGAGCCATGTCACAACCCCTCCGTTCAAGCGCCTGATCCCAGGGCCTGATCGAAGTCGGCCTTGATGTCATCGATGTGTTCAAGACCCACCGAGACCCGCACCATGGTTGGCGTTACGCCTGCCGATGCCTGCTCACTTTCACTGAGCTGCTGGTGGGTTGTGGATGCTGGATGAATCACCAATGTTTTGGCATCACCCACATTGGCCAGATGGCTTGCCAGCTTCAGACTGTCAATGAAGCGAACGGCGTCGTCATAACCACCATTGAGTGAGAACATCAACATGCAGCCCATCCCCCGGCCTGTGAGGTACTTCTTGGCTGCTGAGTGATATGGATCGCCGTTGAGTCCGGGATAGTTCACGCTTGTCACTTTTGGATGCTGTTGCAGCCACGTCGCAAGTTCCATGGCGTTCTGTGCATGGCGTTCAACCCGCAGGCTCAGTGTTTCCAGCCCTTGCAGCAGCAGGAAGCTGTTGAATGGACTCACAGCCGGCCCCCAGTCGCGCAGACCTTCCACCCTGGCCCGAAGGGCAAAAGCGATATTGCGATTGTCTGGCAGTCCCAGCATCTTGCAGATGTCGCTGCCGAAACCAAAGGCATCCCAGTGCACAAGACCGTGATAAGCGGCGCTTGGTTGGCTCATCAGTGGGAATTTGCCGTTGCCCCAATTGAAGGTGCCCGCATCCACAATCACCCCACCGAGGCTGGTGCCATGACCACCAATCCATTTGGTTGCACTCTCAACCACCACATCGGCGCCATGTTCGATCGGGCGAAGCAATGCACCACAGGCACCAAGCGTGTTATCCACGATCAGAGGGATTCCTCTCTCCTTGGCGAGAGCTGACAATCCTTCGAAATCAGGGATGTTGAAACGTGGGTTGCCCATTGCCTCCACATAGATCGCCTTGGTTTTGTCATCGATCTGGGCAGCAAAGCTGGCCACATCGTCTCCCTCGGCGAACTTCACATGAATTCCGAGTCGGGGGAACTGAACCTTGAACTGGTTGTACGTCCCTCCATAGAGGAATGACGTGGAGACAAAATTGTCTCCCGCCTGCATGCAATTGGTGATGGCCAGGAACTGGGCAGACTGGCCTGAAGCGGTGGCGAGTGCTGCCACGCCTCCCTCCAGAGCAGCGACCCGCTTTTCGAAGACATCCGTGGTCGGATTCATCAAACGGGTGTAGATGTTCCCGAACTCCTTAAGACCAAAAAGATTGGCGCCGTGTTCTGCGTCATTGAAAACGTAGGAACTGGTCTGATAAATCGGCACCGCCCTTGAATTGGTGGTGGGATCAGGAACCTGTCCCGCGTGCAGTTGCAGGGTCTCAAAGCGCTGATCCGTCACGGCAATGGCAGGGAAGTGACCCTTTTCTAGCGTTGCGGCGATCGAGCGACCTCAGCCGGCGTCTGGATCAGGCTTGTCGGTCTCTGCCAGTGAAGGAAGCGTTTGACGCAACAGCGGTGTCAATCTGCTGCGCACTTCACTGCGGAAGCTGTCGACTGATCCGCCGAGTAACACTGGATAGGGCTGCTCCCCACTCAGCTCACGTAGGTGACGCCACTTGCTGTTTTCCTTCTCTTTCAGTTCGATCAGCGCAGCCTGAAAGTCATGGTTGCGTAACTGCACCTCTTCGCTTGTCAGAGCCGCAGCCTGTTCAGCCAACTGTTCTCGAAAGGCGTCAAAGCTCTTGGCCTTGATCGTGTCGGGAAGACCCAGTACCGGTTGATAGTGATCCAGTAGACGCAGTTCTTCCTCGAGGAGGATCGCCCAAGCTCCCTGAGATCCTTCAGCGAGTTGCATGTTCGCCTCGGCCGCACTCATGGCATCCAGGTGGAATCGCAGCCAGCGGTAATACGACTTGTCTTGGGTGTTTTTCTTCACTGTCGCTTTGCCGGTTGCCAGTACGGGCAGAGCGGCTTCGGCTTTGCGCAGGAACAGTCGATCCTCGCGTTCCAGGTTCATGGCTCCCCAGCGCTGCCGATACTCCCAGAGTTCGGCGTAGCGATTCACGTCGTCAGCAGACCAGCCGAGACCGGCCAGTTCATCGGCGCGATGGGTGAGTTCTTTTGCCACGCAGCTTGTTGAGTCCTGATCCCCGAAGCGTAGATGCCGGAGGCTGAAACACCAGCTTGGATGCCCAAGGCAACAGCTTTTTCAATCAGAGCCAGCGTTCGACTCCAGGGCTTGAGATCTCACTGAGCAGGGGCACTGTGCGGGTTTTGTCGCAGATAGTCATTGACCGCGATCGGTTGTCGTTGCCCATAACCCTCATGCAGCCAAAGGTCACCGCTGGAGCTGGCGAAGTGAATTTGCCATTGGTGAAGACTCCGATACGTCAGTGGCTCTTTCTTGAGAAGTGCCGCGTAATGCAGAACGGCTCTGCCGTAGTGATCACTGTTGTTGTAGCCCCACAGGCCTCTGCTGATGTCCTTGAGGCCTCCGCGTCTCACGAGATAGCGAGCAGCTGCATGGATGGAATCCCATGGATCTCGGATATTGCCGCCATTCCCGATTCCCGGTTCTGCCCAGGTGGTTGGTAAGAACTGCATCGGCCCCTGGGCATTGGCAACGGAAACGCCGTCGATCCGTCCCATTCCCGTTTCCACCAGATTCACTGCAGCCAGAACGGTCCAGTCGATCCCTGTGGCTGCCGATGCACTGCGATAGGCCTTGAGTAATTGATCAGCAGGTGCGGGAGTCTGGATTCTCCATGCAGGCAATCTCGACGATGCGGGTCCCCGGTGCATTGCCAGGAATTCTCTGCGGGCTGCGATGTGTTGATCAAAGACCCAGCGCCAGCGTGGATCCAGTTGAGAGCGCACCTGTTGGCTCAGCACTGGGCTTTTCGACAGAACTCTGTATGTCACCTGCTGCTGATGGGCCAGCGCGGCGAGATCTTGTTCCGGGAGCTGCGGGTTGATCAAAGCAGCCTCGATTTCAGCAATCAGAGCCGCGATGACTTGGGGTTGTTTCGGCACCAACGGGTAGTTCCGTCCGTTCGGAGCAACGGGCAGGCCTGTCTGTTTGGGCAGTATCGGGACTGTTGGGGTGTTCGGGACCGGGTCTGTCGCCGTCTCGTTGGTTTCAACTGTCTTGCAGGCGACGGTGATCGGACTGAGCAGAACGGGAATGCCCAGCAGACAACGGACCCAGACCCTGGTGCCAGACAGAAGACCTTTCACCAATGCAGAAAACCCCTTCGGTCATGGAAGTCTGGCTTGTCTGCGGGATGGCTCAGAGCCCAGTAGCTCAAGTTGCCTTTGTTGTCTTCCAGCACCATGGTCAGAGCAATGTTTGGGATCTCTGCAAACTCCCACCAGGGCTGGAGTGGAATCTGAATGGTGCACCGGCATCCAACCCGATTCTTGCTGAAGCTCACTTCAGGAGTCTCTGCCTGCACTTCCTCCATGCCACCAGTGCGGTAATCACTGAAGCGGTAGAGGTTCCAGTCACCGTTCGTTGAGACGTTCAACTCCCAGTACCCCTTTGCACCGGGGCGTGCAAGAAAGGCCTCGAAGCAGCTGTGCTTCCAGAGATTGTCAAGTCTTTGGGCTGTGTTGCAGCTCTTGCCGCCGCTGAACGAAAGGCAATCAATGGAGCTCTCGCGCAACCTCGGGCAGAGGCTGAAGCTCAGTTCAAGAGGACCGTTTTCTCTCCAGACAAACTCAGCAGTGGCAAGAACTGCTGGGGATTGATCAAGGTCGAATGGAACCAGAGGACACACCTGCCTCACCATCACCGGATGTCGTCCCATTCCCTAAATCCAAGTCGCTGTAGGGACTCTTGATTTCTGCGTCGGTTTTGGTTCTTGAATGGCCTGTTCACTTGCTGCGCTGAGATCAGCTTGGCACCGTGCAGAGAATGAAAGGAAGCTCCATTCGTCGGCTTGCTAACCACCTCATCGGATGGCTGGTCACTGCGACCGATGGGACCCACGCCGTTGACCTGGAGGAAAGCCCCGCTTTTGCTCAAAAGAGGAAGGCCGCCCTTCCCGCTGGAAAGACGGCCTAACTCGCTCGTTTATGCATTGTTCAACCCATCGCTTATGGCAAAAGGAAGGGGTCGAAGCTTCTGGCTAGAGGCACCCTGGGGCCATTGGCTCTAGGTGTCGGGTCGTTGTCTCCTGGGGCACCTAGGGCGGTGCAAGCGGAGCGTCGATTGGCGTGGCGCACACGGTCTGCCGACCAAAGGACCAACCCAGGTCATTGTTGAGACTGTTGGAGCAGGGGCCAGAAGTCAGTCTGCTTCTGCAATCTGCTGAGGTGGAGTGTCGACCGTCATGGGCTCCTCCGAATGCGTGGCCTTACTTTCCACCCGCCATCCCCGTCTTGCCATCAGTCGAATCGCGCATTGCCTTCAAGGCCAAAACATCCAATAGTGAAAACGGCGTGCCCAGGCTCGAAACGAGGGGCAGACATAACGACGCTTCGCACTGCTGCGATCAGCTCAGCTGCCCTGCTGTTGATGCTTGGTCTTGTTCGGCCTGCCGGAGCCTGGGCTCGCTGACGACCTGAACGGGGGACGCATGGAGCCTTAAGAGACCCTTTCGGGTGATGTGGGTTGAGTTCAGTTCAGCGATGGTGAAGGCATCGGAGGGATGACCTCCTCGATTCACATCCAACCAATGAAACTCTTCTCTCCCATCGCTTTCGCTTCTGTAATCGGCGCTTCAATATTGATTGCACCAGCTGCTGCAGACGCAAAGGAGCATCACCACCATCACCACCATCACCACCATCATCACCACAGACATCATGAGCTAAGAAGAATTCATCGCGACTTCCGCCATGATGTTCGCGAATTTAATCATTACCAGAGAGCCTATAATCGTGATTGGCGGCATGCTCGCAGGGTTTACAACCGCGAGGTTTATGGCTATCCGCGAGTGATTCCTGCTTACGGATACAACTATCCTGATCCTGGATTCGGAATTCAAATCAGGTTCTGATTCGAATTTTCTGTTGGGAAGCTGGAGTCATGATCGAGAAGCTTTCAACACTGCAAGGGAAATCTAGGGGGTGTTGAGGAGTCGCTATCGATCTCCCAGTCAAACAACTCACACCAATGACTCCCCGCCAAGTGCGGGGTTTTTATTGTGTTGATTTGGTTGGCCCAGACAGGTGAGCTGAGAGCCTGGAAGGCCCCCTGAAAAGGTGATGTGGGGTAGCAGTTAAAAGAGTGACAACTGAGCTCTAAACATTGATGCTCAGGACCTTCTCACCAAATTTAAACATGGAACTCATGCTCATTGAAGCGAAATGATGAATACTTCAATTGAGACGATTGCTGTAATGACGATGCTTGCTTACCTATCCGCTGACGAGACGAAGAATTTTATAGACTCAGTGGTCCAACGAGGTCTTCCAAGCACGACAGAACATCACCACCATCTAGGTGCTGCAGATGTTTGGAACTTCACCCTTTCAAATGGTGAGCGATTCCAGCTCTGGGAACGGAACCGTGCCTTTGAAACCATCTACACCTATTACAAACAAGGAATCGGTTCGATGCAGTTCAACTCATTGAAAGGGGCAGTGCAATCAATGAAAAAGTTCTTCTAGACACTATTCGCGTCGATTCACTCAAAAGGAGCGGCAAAAGAATGAATCAAAGTTGAACCAGCTCAATCAGTGTTCAGTCGGGAAGCCTGAAGCCATTGCAAGTTGGCTGAAAGCAATACAAGACCCGCAAGGGAAAAGCAGGGGGCGACGGAGTGAGCGCTATCGATCTCCCGACAAAACAACCTCATACCAATCAGGCCCCGCCAAGTGCGGGGTTTTTATTGCCCTGGTGCCTAGGCGTCACTTGCTTCCGTATGAGCTGAGCCCAGTCCGACAGGATGTTCTGAGCCATTCACCAGAAGCTCACCAGAACTTTGCGAGGTCTGCACCAGATCTGTGGAGTGGGGTTCACCAGAAGGGCTGTGATCTTGAAGGAGTCGAGGGGGCTTCACCCCACACATCACTCACTCACTTCAAAACCATGATTGAACTCAACACTGGCTACAACACCACTGAACTGCTCGATCGAGAGCTGACAGAAGAGGAATTGAACATGATTAGCGCAGGATTAACAGGGGGCTTTGTGGGTGCTGTAAAATGGTTTGGATCCAAGGCGTATAGGGATGACATTATTCGTCGGGCGCACAGAATAAATAATCCTCCAAATAATTTTCAAGAGGTAGGATTGTGGGATTAATAGTACTGGTTGCCTACTAAAAAGCACCTATTTACAGCGTTGCTGTTATTTGTATCTTGCTCACCCCAAACCCCTGCCTAACGGCGGGGGTTTTTATTTCTTCAATTACCCCATACCCACCATAAATCAGCCTCCGATGCCTGGCACGATTGAGCGCAGTAATTGTTAGCCAAAGACACTGCAGCAGACTGTTGCTATAACCGTTAAAGATTCCGATAGCCATGTCAGAAGAGTAACTCAATGCGTTCCTGGAAAAAATCAAAGGCGACACGAACCTTCAGGAGAAGCTGAAAGCAGCAGCTAATCCTGATGCTGTTGCTGCGATTGCCAAAGAGGCTGGTTTTATGATTTCAGCTGACGACTTGAAGAAGGCTCAATCAGAAATTTCTGAAGAGGAGCTGGAAGGCGTGGCTGGTGGACGGGTTTCCGATGTACATCACTGTGCCTGTATTTGGCGGACTATTTGATTCATTGCTATGGGTTGGGATGATTCTGTTATTTGGTGATGGATTCTGAGCCTACTCATCAAAGCCCCTGCATTGACAGGGGTTTTTATTTCTTCAATCACCCCAAAAAGACCATAAATCAGCCTTCAATGCCTGGCGCGATAGAGCACTTTAATTGTTAGTTAAAGACTCTGCGGCAGACCGTTGCTATAACTGATAAAGACTCCCGATACCCATGTCAGAAGAACAACTCAAAGCCTTTCTGGAGAAAGTTCAAGTCGATACCAGTCTTCAGGAGAAGCTCAAAGCAGAAGATGCTGATGTTATGGCTATTGCTAAGGCTGCTGGATTTAGTCTTTCTGCTGACGATTTGAAGAACGCTCCATCCGAGATTTCAGATGCCGAGCTTGAAAGCGTGGCAGGCGGTGGGCATTCTGGTGGTCCGTGCCAATCTGTATTCACCCAATGTCCTGCTGGATGCTAGGGATAGCAACAACAGGTATTCGTGAAGCCTGTTTGTCTGTTGCTGGAACGCAATATTCCCCACCCGCACCGACTTGGTGATGATCAAATATAGACTTTTCTACAGACCATTGATCTAGCTGATGAAGTGACCTCACATTCATTGCAGATGAATAATTCAAAGTCGATATCAGCCTTCAGAAGAATCTGAAAGCAGCAGCCGATTCCGATGCGGTTTTTGCGGTGTCTAACGACGCTGGGGTTATGATTTCTGCTGGCAAATTGATGAACGCTCAATACCAGTTGTCACCGTTGGGTGGTGAAATCCGTCCTGTTGCGATTTACAGAGCAGGAGCATGATCAGAATGGAGCAGGGAGCAGCTGAGAAGACATGAGCCTGAGAGAACGGTTTGCCGATCTGTTGATTCGAGCCGCCTGTCATATCGCGCCATCTGTCAACCCTGACGAATTCGAGGAGCTGCCCAGGTTGGTGGAACCCTTGGAAGAGTGCCCATCCAAGAGCACGGCTGCTTCAGCGGATGCGGCTGATCTGCCCTCGGTGGAACCGCTTTCCCTTGACCAACGGGTCATCAGTCGGTCAGTCAAAACGCTCAAAGCTGAGGCCATCAGTTCTCTGGCCACCCTTCATGCAGCGCATCTCGTCGGTGCTTCCGTCTGGGATGAACGACGCATCGCTGCTCGCATCAATGCCGCTTCCGGCGGCAAGGCGGCCAGCCCTGAAGTGCTTGCGGAGATCGAGGGGTTGGCAGTGACCTGGCAGAACGATCTATCCGCCATCACCAATGCCCTGCAGCAGGTCGCTGCCATCAGTTGCCCAGAAGCGCCGATCTCTCAAGACCTTCGCCTTGAGGGGGAAGAGCAAGATCTTGCGGCTGATCTGATCGAGACCTGTTCAGTGGAACTCACGCGTCATCAGCTGGAACTGGCCAATCATCAGGATGAAGACGATGAACAGGCACCAGGCGAGCTCGGTTGATCGACAGAGTCAGCTCTCCAGTCCATCACTGAGATAAAAACTGACCAAGATCTGTGCAATCTGAGTCATCCTGGTGTGATGCCAAACAAAGAGCACAACATGCCAAAACATGCTGGGTTGAGTGATTGCTTCACTGGTTACAGGCAGGCCAGACAGTGGTTGATATCAGCAGCTTTAGAGACTGTGCTTGCTCATTGCTCAGAGGCAGACCGTGCTCGGCTAAGGCTCGTTGAAGCTTCGAATCTTCAGGATTCTGAAGCATTGATTCCCGAATTCAATGAAGAGACCAATCAACATGCTGATCTCATTGTTCAGCAGGCGATCGCCACGATTTCGATGCTTATCTCCAAGCAATATAACATCACGATCTCAAAGCCGGAAGCCTGATGTTCTTGGTCTTCTTTGGAGAGTCACGCTTTGCTGCGAGCTGTTGGTTTTGTTGATGCGGTTGAGTCATTTTGATGATTAATGTAAAGGTGGGTTTTTAAATATATTTCTGAGCGATTGGTTGTTTTGTGTTATTCCCTTACGATGAGTCGTCGTTGATTCGACTGAGGAATATGGCTCTGACTCTGGCGGAAAAGCAGCTAGGCGTGTTGCGCGGCATGGGCGTGGGAGCCACTTTATCCCTCCTGTTGATTTGATTCTTTACGGCATCATTTGCAATCCATTCAGTTTCCCTGAGCTGCAGCCCATTGACAGCAAGCTTCTTGTTCTTGGTTGGAGCATGCTGATTCCTTGTTTGTTCCTGATCGATCGATTGCAAGAATCGCCAAGTACCGTTTCTTTTCTTCTGAAGATATTGATTCCTCGGCTGCAACGTCTTCATCACTGACGCTGACATGTCTCCAATCGATGCTCCAGAACACACTGGAGCAGACTGTGCTGGCGATGATCGTTTACACGCTATGGATCCTGTTGACTCCCTCTGTCTGGTTGTCAGCTCTACCGCTTTCGGCTTGTTGCTTCTTGATAAGACGGATCCTGTTCATCAGGGGATATCACAAAGGAGCCGTATCAAGGGCTTTGGGTTTTGCTTTAACCTTCTACCCTTCGATCATCATGTTTACCTTGATTCTCAACAGTGCACTGTGCTTGCGCGTTTGATGCTCAGCACTCCTGCGACAATTCCTTGATGAGGTCATTCAGCTCAGACCACTGATTTTCGATCGAGCGTGTGAGTGCAAACTGAACCTCAGCACGGTCGAGATTATGTTGCGGCCTTTCGATCCGGAAGTAGTTGTTCCCAGACAGGTGATCTGTCAGAAATCGAATACCGAGCTCGAGGGGAATCAGTCGAATGCAGTCAGGCAGGTAGCGGAAATCCTCGGGTGTAAGAAACGATTTGCCGATGGACAGATAACCCTCAAGAACTGCTCGACAAAGATCTAAATCAAAACAGACGTTCTCGGAATCAAGCGTTTCTTCACCCAACCGGTTGCAGCAGGAACGCAAACAATCACCGATGTCGTAATGAACGAGGCCCGGTTTGACCGTGTCGAGATCGATCAGGCCTACGGCCTGGCCGGAGGCCTCATCAATCATCACGTTATTGATCTTTGGGTCACCGTGGATCGGTCGTCGTTTCAGCTCTCCGCGTGCACAGGCTTGCTCAAGCACATCGATTCCGTTCCGCCGCTCCTCAATAAAGGTGATGGCTTTTTGCATGCGGCTGCTGTGCTTTGGATTCGAGCTGGCAAAAACGAGGTCGAATTCGACAAGGTAGGCCGGTGCGATATGAAAATTTTCCAGGGTGTCTGCCAGTTCGTCAGTGGACAGATCACTGATCAGGTGATGAAACATCCCCAACCCGTAACCGAGTTCGCGGGCATGCAGGTCGTCTTGGATCACATCCGTTGTGGTGGCAGCACCGATGTGGGTGATGGACCTCCAGAACTCACCCTGATGCTCCACCCAGTGGCCATCGGCATCGAGGGTTGGCAGAACTTTTGGAACTTCCCAGCGCCGGCCGGATAATTCAGGTGGTTGTTGGGCGAGACGCTGCTCCACATGGTTGCCCAGTTTCAGCAGGTTGCGCATCACCAATTCAGGCTGCTCAAACACTTCGGTGTTCAGACGCTGCATCACGAAGGCTGAGCGAGAAGCACTGCGATTCAGTGTCACCAGAAACGTGTCGTTGACATTTCCAGAGCCGAGCTGGCTGATCCCGTCGATCTGTTCCGGTGGGTGGAACAGTCCTGCGATGGTCTCCAGGATCGAATTGGAGCTGGAGAACGGGGAGGACACGTCGAATCGCATGGGTCTCATCACGGAACATGCCGTCTTCTTCCCCCTTTGCCAGCAATGAGTGTGCGGAAAATCAGGCGGGAAGGCGGCAGCATGGTGGGCGTTATCTGAACGGCACGGGTGCCACGAATCCTTCACACCGCTGACTGGCAGATCGGTAAGCCCTATCGCTGGATCGAAAATCCCCAGAAACAGGCTCGCTTGCAGCAGGAGCGTGTTGATGCGGTTCTCAGGATTGCTGATGTGGCCAGCCAGGAACAGGCGGATGTTGTGCTGGTTGCCGGTGACCTGTTCGACTCCAGCACGGTGGCTGCAGCCATGGTCATGGAGGTGCTTGAAGCGGTGGGATCAATCCCATCACCCGTGGTTGTGATCCCTGGCAACCATGACCACGGTGGTGCCGGTGGCATCTGGAGGCGTGAAGATCTGCGCCGGCAGATGCAACAGCGTGCCGACAACCTCGTGTTGTTGCTTCAACCGGAACCGGTTGATGTTGTTGGGATCACCCTGCTGCCATGCCCCTTGCAACGACAGCGCGACAGCCAGAGCCCATCCCTGTGGCTCGATCAGCTCAACTGGACGCAGCTTGATCCGGACCAACCGCGCGTTGTTCTCGCCCATGGCTCGGTGCAGGGTTTCGGTGGCGAGGGCCAAGTGAACCAGCTTTGTCTGGATCCCCTGCCCCGTGACCAAATTGATTACATCGCCCTTGGCGACTGGCACGCGTTGATGGAGGTTGATCGAAAAACCTGGTACAGCGGCACTCCGGAACCCGATCGCTTCCCCACCGGGCCCGATGACCTGAGGTCACAGGTGTTGGTGGTTGATGTGGAGAGAGGTCACCCGCCAACAGTTACGCAAAAAAGCACTGGTCGTCTCCGTTGGCACCGGATCACCATGACGCTGAACAGTGATGCCGATCTTGCTCGTCTGGAGCAACAGCTTGTTGATTCTGTCGGCAGTCGGGTGGGGCGCGACCTGATGCGTCTTGAACTCAACGGACAGCTTGGACTCCAGGGGCATCTGCAATTGCAGGAACGGCTGGAGCTGCTCGGTCAACAACTGCTTCACCTGCGTCTGCGAGGCAAGCTGCACCGTCGACCAACAGCTCAGGAAAGAGATGCGTTGATGCTTCGGATGGAGAGTCCCCTCGTCAGCACGATTGCTGCAGGTCTGCAGGAAGAGCTTCAGAACAATCCAGATCCTCTGCTTGAGCAGGCTTTGATCGAGTTGCATCGTCTCTGCGCCACTGATTCCGGCGATCAAGATTCCTTCTCCACCAATCCATGCGCCTGATTCGTTGCCGATTGGAAAGCATTCGCCGTCACCGAACGCTCGAGGTGTCGTTCGCTCCGGGGCTGACCTTGATCGGCGGTGCGAATGAATCCGGTAAAAGTTCCCTTGTTGAGGCGATGCATCGGACTCTTTTTGTTCGTGCCTCGGCCACAGGTGCTGCTGTCCGTGATCTGCGATCTGCCACCCATGCCGGACATCCTCAGGTGGAGATCGACTTCGATGCCGCTGGGCATTGCTGGTCGTTGTTGAAGTGCTTCAGCGGTTCCGGCGGGACCAGCCGCCTCAGCCGAGCTGGCCAGAAGGCGTTGCTTGGAGGGGATGCCGAAGATCAACTGGCTGCTCTTCTGGGCGTCGAAGAGATCATCGGCAGCCGTCAGGTGAACCGTGTCCTTCCCACCCGCTGGGCTCACCTCTGGGTGATGCAAGGGCTTGCTGGTCGCAACCTGCTTGATCTCAGTGCCGATCACTACGACCTCAAGGGATTGATCACAGCCCTTGAGGGACAGGCAGAGCAATCGCTTCAGTCGCCGATCGACCAGCAGGTCTTCAACCAGCTTGAACAGCTGGTGGCCTCCAGTCTCACGAGTCGGGGCGTCAAACAGAACAGTGAACTCTGGAAGCGTCGTCACCAAGTGCAGCAGGCCTCAGAGCAACAAACAGAGGCACAGGATCGTCTGCTCAGCTACGAAACGGCTTGTATCGAGCTCGACGCGAATGAGCAAGCTCTTGATCAGTTGGAGTGTCGAGCACCGGAAGTGCAGAAGCGGCGTCGCCAGCTGCTTGCACTCAAGGATCTGCAACAACAGATCGCGCCGCTGCGTCTGCAGCAGAGCCAATGGCAACAGCAACTGAAGGCACTGAGCCGACTGTGCCAGGACATTCAGACGGCTGAAAAGGCCATGACGACGCACCGACAGGAGCTCCGTGTCATGGCCGAGTCCGCCGAAACCCTGTCCAGCAATCTTGTTCATCAGCGCCAGGCTTTTGAACAACTCGACCGCAAGCGTCAGGGGCTTGAAGAGCGTGGTCATGCCCTTCGACGCCGTCAGGATCAGGAACGTCTCCAGGAACGGATCCATGACATTCGTCGTCAGAAGGCACAACGCGCCCAGCTGGAACAGCAGCAATCCGTGCTCAGAACACAGCTGATGGAACTGCCGGAAGGCGACGCCAAAGCACTGTCTGCTTTGCAAGCTCTGCAATCACAGCTGCGTGAACTTGACATCCGTTTGCAGAGCATGGCCTCACGGATCGAACTGCAATCCTCCGACAGGACAGTGCGTCTTGATGGAGAACAGCTCGACCCTGGAGACGTTGCTCAAAGGACTGGTGCCTTCCGTGTGGAGGTTGGTGAAGGGGTGATTTTGCTGGTGAGTCCTGGAGAAGGCACAGGCCTTGCCTCACTGATGGCTGATCGCTCGCGTTGTCAGGCTCAGTTGGATCAGCAGCTCAAGCTTTGGCGGGTCAGCAGTGTTGAAGCTGCAGAAGCTCAGTTGCTGAAGCGCCAGGAGCTTCAGCAGCAACTTGCTGTTCTTGATGCACGTCTTCGTCAGCTGATGGAGCAGCACCAGAGTGATCTAAAAGGTCCACTGGATGTTGAACAACTGGAGCAACAGCTCGCCGAGCTGAAACTTCATCAAGATCAACCAGAGATTGCTGCGGAGCAGGATCTTGCTCAGGCGTTGAGCAATTGCCGCCTGGCCTATCAATCAGTGCAGGAAAGAGTCCGCAGTCTGCGGACCGACTACGAGCGCGCCGACCGTGAACAGACCGCTCACGCCAGGAAACTTCAGGAGTTGCAGATTCAGCTGGAACGCCATGAAGCTCGGCATGCCCAACAGCTGCAGCAACGCCACGAGATGGAGGCACGGCACGGATCAGCCAACACCCTCGAAGCCGATCTCAAAAAGGTTTCGCAGCAATGTGAACTGTTGCAGGACCAACTCACCTCGCTGAGCGGCGATTGCGACGTCGCATCCGCCAGCCATGTGGAGACATTGCTGGCTGAGCTCGATGATCGTGAGTTGAAGCTCAATCGTCAGCGGACGGATCTGAATCGTGAGCGCGGCTCATTGCTGGAACGCTGCGAACGTCTTGGCAGTCGCGAACTCCATGCTGAACTCGAGGAGGCACGAACACGCCTTGAAATCGCGCAACAGGCTGAACAACAGGAAACCCAGCTTGTTGATGCAAGAGTCTTGCTGCTGAAGCGATTCCAGGAAGCGCGAGCCGATCTTTCCCGTCGCTACTCATCACCTCTCAGGTCCAGTATTAATCGGTTCATCGCTCCATTTCTCAACCAACCCGGTGACAGCTCTGAGCTTCGCTTTGATGCCAGCGATGGTCTTCAGGATCTGCGGCTTCAGCGCTCAGGACAGAGCCTTGAGTTTTCACAACTCAGTGGAGGACTGAAGGAACAGCTCAATGCAGCCGTTCGCTTGGCGATCGCCGAAGCCCTGCGCGATGGCCATGACGGTTGTCTCCCCCTTCTGTTCGATGACGCCTTCACGAACAGCGACCCCGTCCGACTTGAAGCGGTAGGGAGCATGCTCCGTCAGGCCGTTGATCTGGGTTTGCAGGTGGTGATTCTCAGTTGCGACCCGGATCCCTACCGAGAGATCGCCGATTCTGTGATCGATCTCGACCAGAACTGATCTAAGACTTCGGTTGGTGCCGCTCAGAGTGCGTTTTCGATCACGTTCATGGCTTTGAGGTATGCCGGTGGTTCATCGGCGGTCTCCTGTTCTTCGATGCCATTGTCATCACGGATCAAGCGACGGGCGTTATCGGCAACCACAGCGTTCACCAGCAGATCCATCGCTTCCGGCTGATCGAGGTTTTGGAGTGCTTCTGCGTACCTTCTGCTGTGGGTCGGCCGCACGGATTCCTGGCAGTAATTGGAAAGCTCCCGGCTTTCGGTCATGACCGAAAACGCCACATCTTTGGTGGTGGAATTTCCATAAATCGCCATGTAGAGCAGATTCACCATCGATGCGTCGTGCACGGGAATGGAGTACTTGCGCACGATCTGTGGCCAGTAGCGCAATGACTTGAGACCCTCCAGACCTCCCTTGCGCAGTCCCGCCTGCTCGCACCAGTGTTCAAGTTCTTCCATGGATTGCGGGCAGCGTTGTTCTGCCCGCATGTGCTCAGCCAAAACCTGGCCTGCCTGGAAATTACGGGTGGGTGTTCCGGAAACCGGCAACATCATGCTGCCACGTACATCAGCCACCATTGCCGTGAGTTGGGCAAAGGTGTGATCGCGAACCTTCTCCATGTCGCCACCACGAACGAGGGCAGCTTCGATCCTCTGAACGCCATAACCCAGCTCCGTGAGTGCAAAAGGCTGGCGGTTGTAAAGCCTTTGACGATTGCGCCTGGCCATGGAGACCGTTGCCGCCTGGTCCAGACACTGGTCAAGCAGCAGCGTCAGCAGGGTTGGAAGCACACCCGGGTTGTCTTGGTGGAAGGCGTAACCGAAGCCGGCGAACACCGATGACATGTTCTTCGCTGCCTTGATGTACTGCCCTTCAATGTTGTGAACCCCGGCTGAGACCTGGATATTTGGAGACAGCCGATCCAGCATTCGCGCTCCCAGGAGTGCTGTCAGTGCGTTGGGATGACAGAAATTGGCCGTGAAACTGTCGAGTGGATTACGCAGAGCACCATGGCGATGGAATCCTGAGAAGAAGCCAAGGCTGGGGACCTTCTCGCACAGCACATACGACTCGTTGGCGAGGTTGTCATGGCTGAATGATCCAGCGAGGCAGGCCAGAACGACGTGTTGTCGGCCCAATTGCTCACGGAGCTGAATCGCTTCGATCAGGTCTTCCTCAACATGATTGCTGTTGGCGCTGAGCACCACCAGCTCGCAGCGCCTGAGTAGGTCGGCAAGGGTGTTGGGTTGACGCCCAGCCCCGCTTTGATGGCTGCCCATCCGCTCCATGACCGCAACATGATTCGGGTCCATGCCGTCGATGGCTGACTGCGTGAACGCACCGAGAAGTTCGCGATCGGGTCGGGGTGCCAGCAGCAGGTTCTCCTCATCCTTTTGCTGCATGGCGCAGTTGTAGGCAAGGGAAGCCGGATAAAGCCCCACGCTGTAAAAACCCACCTTTCCGGTCTCCAACTCCCAGACCCGCTGACGCACCTGGTCCCTATCGAGGCTGGGCGGAAAGAATCCGTTTGAGTTCAACAGTGCTGCAGTGCTGAGACTCATTGAAAAGACTGGGAGGACGAGGTGAGCAAAGAATGGAGCAGTGGACAGGAAGTCGACTCAGGCTGCCGAGCCTCTACGCCATTCCATTATCTGCTCTGAGCTCCAACTGCTCTGACCTGCTGGCGGACGTCCCTGATGCCTCAGGCTTTTTGGCTGAATATCCGAAGCGACAGGTCGATGAGCGGCAATTCCGTCCGGTTTGACTGAATTTCTCTGGATGAATTGATACATGTAGTTGTTATTGATGAGGCTTGCGTCTGCTCTGGCCATGGGTGCAACTGAGTTGAAAGTTTGCTTTCGTCATCCCCATCGCGGCGATTAATTTCATTGTTGATGGCTTATAATTATTCAGGTTATGAACGGTTTACTTCTGAATTGTGTGATGAATAGTACTGAGATGGAGCGCGAGATTCGTGATCTGCTCGCAAGTGCGGAAATCGGGGTGCTGGAGGGTGTATTGGTGGACTCTGCGGACTGGGGTGTCAATATTCGGATGACATTGAATGAACAATTTATTGAAATAGATTTAATTAAGAACTGGGATGGTTTTGAGGTGATAATTCTTAGTGATCAGGAAAGGGACACTGTTCAGATTGACGAGCTCCAGGATTTGCTTCAAGTTTTGAATGGGGGTCATTGATCCTGAGTTTTTGCTTGGTTCGATTGATTTTCGAAAACTATCTTCATCGCCAGGATGGTCAGATTCAATGCCAATGTGAATGAATTTGCGATCATCACCGGTTTTGCATCAACCTCGTATCCGTAGATCACCCAGCAAAGGCATCCGGTGCTGAACGTCATCAGCAACGCGTAAGACACATCTTTTGCTGATTGAGTTTGCCAGGTTTTGATCACTTGTGGCAGAAATGCGACTGTGGAGAGTGTCGCAGCTGCGGAGCCAAAGAATTCCGTACTACTTAGATCCAAATTCATTTTCAAGATGTCAATTGATCAAGATACAAGGCTTGCTGCGAGCCGGATGTTCTCTCTGCTTGAATGTTCTAGCGTAAGACTTTATGAAAGCCGATTCACTGGCAGCGTTTTGATCGGCACTCCATTGGATGGGTCTCTTGATCTGGATCACCTTGAAGCTTGGCTTGCTTGTTGCCAATATTGCACTCTGAGAAAGGTGTTAGGTGGCCTTAAAGCTCTTCGGTGGTTCAAGAACAAGGGCAAGCATGCCCCTCTGGTTCATGGAGGAAAAAGCGATTGAGTACGAGCTGGTGAAAATGGATCTTCAGACCCAGCAGCATCGCCAGGCTGATTTCCTTTCCATCAACCCCTTTGGGAAGCTCCCCGCATTGATTGACAGCAACGTGTTACACGACGATGGGTCTCCTCTGCAGTTATTCGAAAGTGGCGCAATCCTTCTGCATCTTGCTGAGAATTACACTCGCGAGACCAACACCCCGGCCCAGCGAGCGCTGATCAGTCAGTGGGTTTTGTTCGCCAATTCAACACTCTCCATAGCACTGTTCGTTCCATCCAGTCGTGAACGTGAATTCCCGCGACTCATGGAGGCCCTCAACCATCAGTTGGATCCTGCGCTCCCGCTCGTCGGCGAGTTCTGGAGTGCCGCTGACTGCGCTGTGCAGTCCCATCTGAGTTACCTCCCCCTTTTTTTTCCTGACCTTGACCTGAGTCCCTATCCGGTTGTGCAAGCCGTGATCGAACGCACCAGTCAGCGACCTGCCTACAAGTTGGCCATGGCGTTGTCCTGACAGGTGATCCACGTCCTGTCCCCTGTTGATTGGGGAACTTGTCGTTGCATGGGAGGGTGATCACCAAGACAGCGGTCGCCATGGTTCGGATGGATCTTGCTTCATTGCATCAGGAACTCGTTGCCAGTCCTGACCTTCTGATCGTGCAGGATCTCGATGGGGTCTGCATGCCTCTGGTGAAAGATCCTTTGACCCGGAGGCTTTCTGCGAGTTATGTGCATTCCGCAGCTCGTTTAAGAGGTAGTTTTGTCGTCCTGACGAATGGCGAACACGAAGGTCATCGTGGCGTGAATCGTCTTGTTGAAGCTGCACTTGGCGATCCTGCAATCGCACGTCGTGAAGGTCTTTATCTTCCTGGCCTCGCTGCAGGTGGTGTGCAGCTTCAGGATGAATTCGGGACCCTTACGCATCCAGGGGTCAGTGAGGCTGAAATGAGTTTTCTTGCATCCGTACCGGAACGGATGAAGGAACTGATGCGGTCCATGCTTCCTGTCACCATGCCAGAGCTTGGCCCCGAGGAGCTTGACCTTGAGGTGGAGCGGGCTGTTTTGGACACGCAGGTGTCGCCAACCATCAACCTCAACAGTCTGTTGAGCCGGATCCCCGACGATGTCGGACGTCAGCGCGAATTGCAGTCCATGCTGGAAGCGCTCATGCAGAAACTGATGGCCATGGCCGCCACCGAGGGACTGCAAAACTCGTTCTTCCTGCACGTCGCACCGAACCTCGGACGCGACCCTGATGGCTTTGAACTGCTCAAACCGGCCAGCCCGGGTGACGTTGGCAGCACCGATATTCAGTTCATGCTGCGCGGTGCCATCAAAGAAGCCGGTCTCTTGGTGTTGATCAATCGCCATATCGCAGCCCGCACGGGTACGTCACCTCTCGGCGAGGATTTCAACGTGAGAACCGCACCCGATGACCACGATGCGCTGCTCGCTCTCTGCAAACAACGCATCCCTCGTGATCTCATGCCCCATCTCGTGGGTGTTGGTGACACCGTGACTTCAACCCTCAATTCTTCAGGAGATGGCTGGTTAAGAGGCGGCAGTGATCGGGGCTTTCTCACTCTCCTTCAGGAGCTCGGACGCAGCTATGAGCGACCCAACCGTGTTGTTCTGGTCGACAGCAGTGGTGGTGAGGTGGACCGGCCTTCGCTCAAGGATGGCTCACTCTCCGGGATCAGCGACCCCGAAGATCCGCTGCAATTTGATGTCTGCATTCCTGGCGGTCCTGACGCCTATGTGAACTGGTTCACCGGTTTGTCAGAAGCACGGACCAAACCCGCACGCTGAATCAACCAACGCATGCAATCGTTCCCCCCGAGCGGAGAGCTTGTGCTGCCCTGCTGCGAGCGTTTCTGCAAACTTGAAGCATCAGCTTCTCTGCAATGCGATCACTGCCCTTGGTGCCGATGCTGATGGCACCCCTGTGTGTCACGGCAATTGTCCGATCGCAACCCTTAAAGGGATCAGGCACCTGTGCATCACCGGCCATGGGTGAGTACTTGATCGTGAGCGAGGGAACCCGCGGTGGGCAACCACTGGGCCGACTTCAACTGGAAACTTTGCTTCCCGATGGTTCCGTGCGTGGCACGCGTTTTCTGAGGGTTGGTCGCACCTACAGCGAAACGCAATACGAGGGTCGCTGGGAGTCAGAAAGTGATTGTGGGGTGTTGGTGATCCGAGATCAGGCTGGCAGCAACAGCAAGGTTTTGTTGACGTCACAGGGTCGTCCTCGTTTCGGACTGAGCAACCGAACAGGCGATGTCGTGACGGAACGATGGTTGCTGCAACCCGATCGAGCCTGCAAACCGGAAGTCATGAACGGCACCTTTCTCAGCAAGCAAAGAGGACACACCTTCGTGTCGGATTCATGGAAGCCCAATGCTGTGATTCAGCAGGAAACCTGGACTGGCTGGCGCATGGTCGGCCTGGCCTTCTCGTCGTACGACGGAGCTGGAGAAGTGGCTGCCTATCAGGGCAAATTCACGCAGGATGAAAACTGCATCGGCCGGATTCGACAGCAGGATGATCAAGGCGTGACCTTCGCATACGCAACGATTCTTCGTTCAGATGGATCGGGCTACGCCTACTTGCAGACCCAAGGCGATGATCTCACCGTTGCTTTGGTTGAAAAGTCGCTTCCGTAACGGTGCGGTTCTTTCGTCAGAATTCCAAAAGGTTGCTGATTCAGACCGGTCCCCGACGTTGAAAACAACCCTCCCAGAAACCCGCAGCTTTCCTCCGGTTCGCCGAACCCGTCTGACCACCTTGCAGGTCAACCTCGGGTATCGCTGCAATCAAACCTGCAGCCATTGTCATGTGAATGCTGGTCCCTGGAGGAAGGAAATGATGGCCAGGGAGTTGATCGAGCTGATTCCTGAGGTGCTAGCCCGTCTGAATCTCCGCTGTCTTGATCTCACTGGTGGTGCGCCGGAACTCCACCCTCAGTTTCGAGAGCTTGTTTCTGCTGCCAGAAATCTTGGCGTTGATGTCATCGACCGATGCAACCTCACGATTCTCAGTGAACCCGGTCATGAGGATCTGGCTGAATTCCTGGCGGCAATGGGGGTCAAGGTGGTGGCATCTCTTCCTTGTTATGAGCAGGAGAGGGTTGATTCGCAGCGCGGTCAGGGCGTCTACGAACGAAGCATTGCTGGTCTGAAGCAGCTGAACCGGCTTGGCTATGCCCAGCCCGGATCTCCGCTGGAATTGGATCTGGTTTTCAACCCCTCAGGCCCTTTTCTCCCCCCTGCCCAGAAACCCCTTGAAGCGCAATACCGGCAGGCCTTGTTATCGAGTCATGGGATTGCGTTCTCCCACCTGCTCACGATCACCAACATGCCGATTCAGCGGTTTGCGCGGGATTTGCAGCACCAGGGGCAACTGGAGCCATACCAGCAGATCTTGCGTGAAGCCCATCGACCGGACAACATCCCAGCGCTCATGTGCCGAAGCCTGATCAGTGTGAGCTGGACTGGAGCTCTCTTCGACTGCGATTTCAACCAGCAGCTGAATCTTGCATGCAATACAGGTCCACGAATGCTCTCTGATCTTCTCAGCGCAGCGGATGGGCTGATGGACCAACCGATCACTGTTGCTGATCACTGTTTCGGATGCACGGCCGGTGATGGGTCCAGCTGTGGTGGCGCACTCAGTTGAGCGTCACCTGAACCCCCGCCGGCGCAAACAGGAACACTTGGTCTCCAAGACGATGTTCTTTGCCGTCGACAGCGCTCACGCCACCGGAAACAAAATCGGCAATGCGTTGGGCTTGGCCGTTGTCGATGACACTGAGATCAAGCACCACTGTTTTGTGACTGCGCACAGCCAAAACAGCACCCATCCCCTCCGTGACGTTCTTCGGACGGATGAGAAGAAGTTCTTGTGAAGGCTCTGGAGTGAATTGATTCATTACTCTCAGCTTGGCGAAGCTGGAGGAATCGCGCAGTAACCGTCACCATGCAGTGATGACTGAATCTTCCTCACCCGAACCAGTGTCAGGACACTGCGGCAGCAAGCCCAAACGTCTGGCTGTCGGGATTGCACCGCTCGGCACCGTATCGATCGGGATCGTCCCGATGGGCGTGATTTGTATCGGCATCGTCCCGATGGGCGTGGTGTCCATTGGTGTCGTTGCGATGGGGGTGATCAATCTCTCGATTGTGGGGATGGGCTTGCTCGCGATTGGAGCCAACACGATGGGGGTCTGGACTGTTGGACCCATGAGCATGGGTTTGGTGCAGATCGGCAGTCGCGGCAATCATGACCACAGCAGCCATGACCACAGCAGCCACGCTCCGGCCGAGGACGATCCTCGTTTCCTGGCCTATCCAACCAAGGCTGAAGCTGAAGCGCAGGCCAAGCTGATCGGTTGTGAGGGGGCCCACCAGATGGGTAGTCACTGGATGCCTTGCGCTGAGCATTCAACGGGCCATCACTAGACAGGCCTGATCAGCGGCATTCAGGACAGATTCCACGCACATTCAGGCTCGAATCGATCAGTTCAAAATCGAATTCCTTGCAGGCATCGCGCCCAGCCTGAAGCACCGCCTCATTCTCAAATTCCTCTGTACGACCACAACGCACACAAACGAGGTGGTGGTGATGAATGTGTTCGGCATCCGCCAGCTCGAATCGACTGCCACCATCTCGAAGCTCCAGTTCCTGGAGAAAATCCATCTCCACGAGCAGGCGCAGGGTGCGATAAATAGTGGCCAGAGACACCTTGGACTGGTTGTCCACCAGCTGACGGTGCACCTCTTCTGCGCTGAGATGGCTTCCACTGCCGATCTGTTCGAAAAGGTCCAGCACCAGTCGCCGCTGCGGCGTCATACGGCGCCCGTCCTGGTGAAGCCCCTTCTTGAGAGTCCCGGTCGCTTCAGCAGACGAAGTTGAAGGCGACATGCAGACGGTATGCAGCGTTTCTCAATAGTACGCACTATTGAGAGTCGTCAACAGTGCTTGTTGACGAGTTGTTTTCTCCTTTGGCTGGTCGTGGGCGTGCCATCTGATACGAGCCACCAGTCCAGCTCGGAGATCAATCCCATGCAGCGTGGTTTTCGCAATGATTTCGGGGGCGATTGATGCCGAAGGATCTGACACCGGCCTTAACAAGCCTCAACGAGCGGCGAAGGAGCCAGCAGCCAAACCCGATAGGCTGGCTTGCCGTTCGAAGAAAAGAGTGTCGGTCTCCTGGAGGGTGCTAATGCGCTTCTTTGCGAGCGGCCTGTTCCTGCTGGCCCATGGTCTGCTCGTGCTTGAGCACATTGCTCTTGGAACGGCACTTCACGGCGTTGCCGAAATTTTTCTGGCTCCTTGGGCGCTGAGGCACCGCGCCTGGGATTTGATCGTGATTGGTCTGATCTTCTGTGTCTTTGATCTATGGGGAACGCTCAGATTGATCAATGTGCTGGGTTGAGAGTCAACGATTCCATCCACCAACGAGCGACACGTCCAGCCTGATCAGGATGTCTGGCAGGCACGGTCACCACCACCAATCGTTTGTTGCTGCGCTGATAGTCGTATCGGCAATAGCCGGCACCTGTCCCCGAGCATGAGGCCAGTGATGAAAGCTGATTGCCCGCCAGCTTTTGCTCAAACGTTTGTGCTTTACCCTCTGGAGCTGGATTCCAGCCAGTTGCAGTCAGGGTCTGATCGACAACCAGGATGGATTGCCCCTCCTGCAGATCAGGTGGATGCGGCTCCGCCTTCATCTCGCCACAGAGCCCGGACAGGACGAGACCCGAGAAAACCAACAGCCAACGCATAACCGAGCCCGTTTAACCAGGCTTAGCCATGGGTTTGGTTCTGATGCCACGCCTTAGCGGTGGTCTTGTTCAGCCTCTCTGGCTCCAACCACAAGAGCGGCGAGAAAGGGCAGAACAGCAATGGCTGTAAGGATTTCCATTGGCCATCATGAAGACATCCAGAGTTTGCGAGATGTAAACGTCCAATGTGGTTTCAACAGCTACAGGAGCAGAAAAATCCAACAGTCATGCATTGATCTGGGATCCATCAAGGCTTGTAGAGAAGCAGATCAACGAAATTGAGTAAATATGCTCACGCCAGGTGAAGATCCTTTGTACTCAGAGGAGATCGAAATGCAGTGTAGAAACTAGTTTCAACCTTTTTCCCATAAAAAATATCCACCTAGAACACCGGCTTTGTTGGAGTGAAGGATCACTTCATTGGAAAATCCAGCATCTCTCAAAAGCTTCGTATTTCCGCCCCCTAAGTGAAGTAAATCCCAGTTCCAAATGTGCTTTGTTGTCGAAACCACTTTTGTGACACGCTTAATCCATTTCGATTTTCCAACAGTTTCAAGAGCCAATCTGCCCACATAGTCTTCATAGGTTTTGTTTTTTTTAAAAAGATGATGGGCAAGTTCGAGATTTGGAACCAGACAACCATCAGCAAATAATGCCGACCCCATTCCTGTTCCGAGCGTCAGCACCATTTCGACACCTTCTCCAGACACGCATCCATATCCCTGAACATCTGCGTCGTTGGCCACTCGCGTTGGCCGGTTCAGGCGATGTTCCAGCTCTGTTGCAAGGTTTGTACCTGGCCAGCTCACGTCGAGGTTCGCTGCTGTTTCAATGATTCCATTTCGAACCACCCCAGGGAATCCAACGGCAATCCGATCAAATTCGGGAACATGTTTGGTTAATCCTTCGATCGCACCAATGATTGCGTCAGGTGTACCAGGTCGAGGCGTTTCACAGCGTTGTCGATCACAAAGTTCAGCTCCTTTTGAATCGACGACGATGAGTTTGACTCCTGTTCCGCCAATGTCGATACAGAGAGTGTCAGGAAGAACTTTCATCATCGTTTCTTATAATAACATGAGTGTATGCATAAATAGACAACATTTCAACTACTGAAAAGCTGTTGGGCTTGTTTCGGTAAGGCGTCATCAAACGAAAGTTCAGATGAAAAGATCAGAAATGAGAAGAGATTTTGGTTTTATCGGTGGAGATTTCATGGTCAACTCATTCATAACGCAATTATTGCTTGAACACTTCAATGCATGGTTGGGCATCGATTTGCAGATCAATTTGTTTGAGCAAGCACTGTTTATGATTCATCAGCAAGTTATTAACGATATAAGGTGAATCAGAGGGAAGTTGGTGATTTGTGATGCTTCTCTTGTGCGGAAGTTCTGATGTAGCCTTGATCTGCATTCATGCGATTGATCAAGGACTGATTGAGGAAGTTGAATGCTTGCAGTGTCGACTGAGAAAATCAGTACGATCTTGTTCAGTCCAGTTTGATTGACGAGCCTCATCACAAAGTTCCTTCAGTCGCTCATTGAGTTGTTCTTGCGTCCGTAGGTCGTCTTTGATGCCCCGTATGTAGAGCGATCCAGTTGCCAAAGCAGCGCAAACAGTACAAAGCAGGGCGAGGCTTTTGAGAATATTGAGGATCATCTGAGCATGCCTAAACGCGTTTCTGATCAACCTTTAATCGCTTGAAGCTCTGAGTTCATCGAGAAACACGAATCAATCGACTCGCAGCCTGCCAAGTTCATGTATCAAGCAAGTGAAAGATGAATAGGATGATTTGGCAAGAGTAATCATCGCTGAGAATAATTTGTATAAGCTGGAATTGCTTCAAGTTCGCCAATGAAGGATAGAACGAAGGTTCTTAATATGTCAATAATTCGATGCATCGAAATGACGGCAAAAATCACAGCAGTTGAGCTGCATAACCATCCGAAAGTAAAAAGCAAATAACCAATTATGCCCATTTAGGATAAATTATATTGGCTGAAAAATGCATCAAGTGCAGCATCTAGCGCAGCGAACAAAGTCGCCATAAACATGATTCCAGCGATCTGAGCTGCTCGAATAACTTCTCTGCGTTTGTTGGTACGCAAGAGTGCTCGACTGGTCGATATTTGAAAGTTTGCAATCATAAACAATGCAAAAAATAATGTTAGATTTGATAATTGTCTTACAGTGAAAATCTCACGGGATTCAATCGCTAAATAGGCGAGTCCAGCGATTGGAAATAAAAATCGAAGGACCGCGAAGGCAGAATTGATAATTAAAGGATTCAAAGGGTTCGTTTTCTCGCGATTCACTCGTGTCAATTATAGAAAGATCAGGTGTGATTGGCATAAGTTTTTTTATGGTCCCAGCCCAAGTCTTATGCTTGCAGGCAAGGGCTTTGAAGTTGTTGAATGATAGGGGTTGCGGCAATGTCAAAACAGTCAACTTAAGGATCCTGCTTCAGTACGAAAACAATCACGCAAGTGATGCTGATCATTGTGAGCTGATGCACCGCTTATCAGTAAGGAACAAAACAGTGGATCAGTGGATTGCTATTCAGGTGCTGTGCTCTGTTGAACATGCAACTCCATAGCTCAAGGTGCGCGGAGCGTCATGTTCTCTTCAACTCCAAGCGTGTATGGTCCTTGGATTGTGCAGATCAATTGGATTAGACGACTCCATGACGGTTCTCCAAGGCTCTGACAGATCTGTTCCAATGGTGACGCTCATGGGTGCGAATACGATCATGGTTGCAGTGAATGGAGCCTGTAATAACCACCAGATTCAAAATCAATTGCGAAGATGGCCCTCACAATAGTGAACGTGCAATTCATTCTTAAAAGATCAGGGCGATGAGCAGGAAGAGCCGGTCCATGCCTAAAACTGTTCAAGCAGCATCAGTTGTAGCACTTCTGCTGATCAGCATCTTGTTGATTGGCATTCAACAAGGGAAGCGCCGACCACCTTCAAGGTTGCTTGCCCTCACGCAACGAAACATCAGGTGATCTCAGCATGAGTGGAAATAGCAAAGCTGAAATTCCCATTGAGCAGTTCGTTCGTCTTCATGATCTCAACTGAGCTCGACCGAGAGGCCAACCATCCTCAACGACTTTCAGATCTGCTCGAAACGCTCTTGATCATTTGATTCCGATCATTGTCTTTCTAATTTAGTTGTTTCTCGTTGGTAAATATCGAGAAAACTGTTGAGTTGTATTTTATTCATTGTTATCCACCTGCTCATTATGAAGGAAGAATCAATCAAAAGAGCCGCACAATGAATGATGTTGCAAGTGGATATGGTCCGTGTCATTTTGCTCGATTTATCTATAGGCAGACATCCATTTTAAGTTGTAGAATGTTTTTTAGCCATAAAACCTGTAATTGTTGGTTGTTTAAACTAGTCTTCAGCTTGGTTGAAAGATTATAAAAAATACGCCCACTTGCGCGATCATTGCTACTTTAATCAAGATAATTAAGAACAAAATGGTACAAATCTCTCCAAATCCCAATCCCAGAACTTCGCAAATCACTATTCCCAATAACACATTCTTTAACAATCAATCTTTTCTGAATAATGGTTTTCTGCTTATCGAAGACCAAGGGGTTCTGACTAATAATACTGGAGCCACCCTTAATAATTCATATGTGGTGACACTGGAAGGAAATGGATTAATTAAAAATCACGGTAAGTTTATTAACAATACTGGAATTGCAGCTCGTGAGGGGGGATCGGTTCTTACATCAGGCGTTTTTACAAATTCAGTAAATTCGACTTGGGTTTCAAATGGATATATCGGGGTATTAGCTGGCGGAACAATGATTAATAATGGATCAATCACGGCAGATTTGGGCGCCAACCAAATTGACATCTATGGAATATTTAATAATCAGCAATTTGGTCTTATCAATACTGAAGGATCAAATATCGATGTGTATCAGACACTGACCAACAATGGAGTCATTAATCTTTCGGAATTGGCAACATTAACAGTACATGATAATGGAAAATTACAAAACTCAAATAAAATCAATATTCAAGCTAGCAATTTGAATTCCACGGGAACCCTGGAAAATACCATCGGTGGTCATATCCATGTCCAAAGTGGTAATCTTATGCTAGATGGCAGTGTTAATAATAAAGGCTTAATCACAGTAGATAGTAATGCCGGCATGATAATTGGTGAGCTTTCGGGTCTTGATTTTAATAATGATGGCGGAACAATCAATAACTCGGGTGGAATCATATCAGCCGTTGATAACTTTTTCATGAAATCAGGATTAAACCATTTGAGCGGTAGTCGATATGTTAACCAGGCTCTTATTAGTGTTGACGCTCAAACTACTTTGAATATCGAACAAAATTTTGATAATCAAGATCAGCTTACAAGCGATGGAGAGATTTTTCTGAAAGGCTATTTGAAGAATTCTTCTAACTATAATCAGTCTGGGGTTATTGAAACTAATAGTAATAGCTCTTTTTATGTTGATGGTACTTTTGAAAACGATTCTTCGTTGCAAAATTCTGGCATGATTGAAGGGAATGGAGAGATCAAAAATGCTTCTGCAGCAGATATTAAGAATAACTCGGGTGCTAGTATTTCAAACAATAAAACCTTCGAAAATGATGGTTCGATCATTAATGATGGCGATCTTTCTAACCTTTCAGGCGCAAACCTAATCAATAATGGAGTAATAAATACGACAAAGGGTCGATTTACCAATAATGGTACTTTGTCGGGAACTGGCAAGATTATTGGTCATGTCAACGACTCAGGCACGTTGTCAACCGGTAATTCGACTGGTGGGTTTACAATCGAAGGGAATCATTATAAATCTGGTGGCACAACATTAATCGAGCTTGGCGGTACTTCTGATGGGAAGCTTGATCCCAATGAATCAGAATTTGATTGGCATCATGTCACGGGAGACAAGATCATCAATGGTGGTTCACTTGAAGTTGATCTGACTGATGACTTTAAACTAAGCAAAGGACTTGAATTTATAATCAGTAGAATAGATGGTCAATTAATAGGCAATTATCAAGGTCTTGAAGAAGGTGCCTCTGTTGGCAGGTTTGAAAGTATTTATGGAGGTAGTATGGATCTACGAATCTCCTATCGAGGAGGTGATGGCAATGACATCAGTCTATATACTGACTCTTCCAATCAAGGGCTTCTGTTAAACATGACAAATCTCTAATGATATTGTCCTCTGGTTTCATGGATTAAATCGTAAAACGTCATTGCTCAAATGAGTAACGAAGTGGATCAATGTTGATCCCCGCGACAAGTCTGGTGAAAGTCAGTGGGGCAGTATTGCCCCCTCAATCGAATCATGTGATCTTCTCTCGGGTCATTGATTCGTGATATAGACCCTCAGTGCCACTTATCGCTGGATGGACTTTCTTTGGGAATCTCTTGGTTTGATTATTAATCGCTTTGACGGTGAGTTCAACTTCAATGGCAAGTCCAAGAATTTTCCCTGCGAGGTTTCCAAATTTTCAACCGGCGTAGGCATCTGGTCAATCCTCAGGATTACACCCAATACAGTTCCTTCCGGCCTGGAATATCAGACAATTTCAACGCCAGCAAATTGATGTGGTTCAACCCGGACAGTGAATCCACAACCATTGGCAACGCTTTTTGCAGTGCTTCACTTCAATGTCTAAAAGCAGTTGCAGACGATAGTTTTACAAATGGCCTGCAACATCTTTGGTTATAGATCTAACCGGTTGCGACTTTGAATGAGGTTTTTTTGGGTTCACTGCTGGGTGTCAGTTGTCGTGCCGCAGTTGTTTCCAATTTCGTTTCCCATTGCGTTACGCAACTCTTGATGTGCATCTGGAGCGAAGAGCGTGTCAGGGCTGACTATTGCGTTCGCTCGATGGAGGCTGAGCTTCAAGCGTTCATTGTTTGGATTGTTCCTTCAGGCGTATTACCCAGGTTCAGATCAGCCCTGCTAGAGCGCTAATAGGGGAACAGCCCGATCAGTTCAAACAGGCCTCGTCGACATGCACCCACTGATCGCAAACGCACTGCGTACAGGTCCGGCTCGTGATTTGTATGCGGCACTGGTGCCTGGACAGCCTCTCAGCAGACGCTGGTTAAAGGAGATCCGCGAGGCCTGGGGGCGTCCCGATCATCCCAGCCTCGCGATGTTTTCGGATGTTGACGAGCGGTCACTGGAACTGGCTTCACTGGAATCTGGGGTTTCCGTGAAGGTCAAAGTCTTCACACCCTCGGCTTCCAACAGAGGAGCCCTGCTCTATCTGCATGGAGGGGGATGGATCGCTCCGATGTCAGGCAAACACCTCGGCTGGGCCAAACGAATGGCCGCGCTGAGTGAGCGCACGGTGTACGCAGTGCATTACCGGCTGGCACCAGAGCATCCGTACCCAGCGGCCTTGCAGGACTGCATCGGGGTGCTCAGGCACGTTTTCAAGACACATCAGAACTCCGTGACCATCGCCGGTGATTCAGCGGGAGCGAATCTCGCCGCTGCCTGTGATCAATTGCAGCTCCAGCAACAGGCAAGGCGGCCTGATGGACTGGTGCTCATCTGCGGCGTGCTCGATCTTGAGCTTGAACGTCATCCGTCGATGATCGAATTCGGGATCGGGCATCCTTACAACGGCATTGAACTGCTCGCCTATCAACGGGCCCTTTATGCCCCCAGGGTTGACCAATGGACCCAGCCCCTCATCAGTCCGGCCCATGGCGATCTCAGCAGTTTGCCGCCGACCCTGGTCATTGTCGGTGAACACGATCCACTCAGGGACGATGGCCTTGATTTTGCGACCCAAGCTAACAACAGGGGTTCAATTGTGAACGTCCATGTCGGCTCTGGCATGCCACATGGTTTTGTGATGCAGCACTCCCTTGTGGGAGAAGCCGCTGCAGCCGCGGAACAACAAATCCTGGCGTTCTTGCATGCACGCCATACGTCTTAAGATCCACAAGCTCACCCTGATTGATCTCAGTCGCATTGAAAATTCACTCCGGATTCATCTGAACCTCAGAGAACAGCTGTGATCTGAGTTTGATACTGAAACAGACTCCTGCATCAGGCGGCGGCGTTCAACTGATCGCCTGGAATTCACAGCACTAATCAACCGAGAATATGTCTGCAGCCTTCAAACGCTGACATTCACGCCACAGTTGTTTAATCGCCTCCATGTCACTCGACAGATCAATGGGGCGTGTACTTAAGCGTCATCGGCTGGATGACCATGCCGTCATTGCGATCAATTAGATAAAAGCATTGCCGGCCCGAATGGTGAAACGATTGGCTCAAACTGGGAACCCGGCCAGGGATTTCAGGCTTCATTGAACCTGGCACAGCATTTCAATTGCAGTTGTATAGCCAAGCCTTGACGCTGATCTGCTAATCCTCTGTGAAAAAATCATTTCTGTAGGGGTGCTGAAGCCCTAATTCGACCGGGTACGATTCCGGCTCCAGTCATGCACCCATTACGTTCTGTGCGTTTGTGAATTGCTCATCAGTGACAGTGGCTGAAAGGACGGTTAGCAGACGTTTTATTTCTTTCGATTCAGAGAGAACTACCACAAGATTAAGTGCTGCAACCGTGTTTTTCACAATCTACGCGATCACCCACATCTGTTTACATACTGGCCATAGATGTCTGTAAGAAGAGAACCCACCAGTTGCCGCCACACGTTTGAAGCATCGTCAAACAACTCAGCCACGGTGGGTCTATAAGGGCCTGATGTAATGCTTTTGATGTCTATGTCGCGAACAACAGCAATCCCGCACAGTTAGTCCAGTTCTGTCTTGAGAAGACTAAGTTTGGTACGTTCGCAGGGTAGTTATGGGGTGAAGACACCGGCAAGCAGATTCATCCAGTCGATCACCCCACCGATTATGCGAATATCAACTAGCAGAGAGAATCTTGAATATCAAGATCAGTAATGGTCATTATAGATTTTTCTCTTGCTGTCTCACAACAAAGCAGGTAGCGCTTAGACGATGCTCAGTGCCGACAGAAACCCTTTGAACAGCAGGTATAAATTACTGTTGAAGACCTGGCTATTTGAGCTGGACTGTTCAGTATCAAACGGTTGCGCCAAAATGTAACTCCAATTGGTTGAGACTTGCTATCTCAACATCCTAATGAACAAACATAAGTCGATTTAAATGCCAAAATTTACAGTGGCTACGGTTGTGAATCAGGGTAAAAATTCCAACAAGTTGGCAAGATGTGCTTACTCAACAAACTGCAGCACGCATTACACTATCCAGTGGAGATAATGCATCAGAGCAGAAGATAACAAACCTGATCAAAGTTGAAACGAGAGATAATCCAAGAGGATTATATGAAGTGCAATGGAATCATCGTCAGGAGACGACAAATATGATTAAAGTTGTCATGCTGTAAAATTGAAGGACAAGTAAATATTGGGCTTAAACGAGCAAGCTGCTTGGTCAAAAAAAATAAATCTTAGTCAATATTATCAGTTAACACTCGCTTGATAAGCGAATATGCAAAAATTATCCTATTCTTCAATAACGTGTCTCTCCAATGGTAATACCTTCAGTCAATGCTATGTCAGCAATATGATTACCGTAGACATCAGTAAATTTTAGAGCATTAACTTCTAGTGCATTACCATACAGAATTGGGACTGGCTCAATAAACTCGATGTGGCCAAAGTGTTCACTCATTTCAGAACCTTCAGGGGTTGCCCAGGAATTCGGGAGAACCGGGGCTTCAAGATTGAAAAAATCCCAATGACTGAATTCATCAAAATCAGCCCCCACGCTTGCTCGGCCAATCAGTCTGTCATCCCCTGTGAATACGGAATTTTGGTCTGCATCCAGGAACACTTCTATCTCTGAATTATCAGTATAATCAATAAATATAATCGTGTCATCGTCAAGATAAGAGTGGCTAAAGATCTGACCAAATTTCTCGCCAGCACCATGCTCACCAGGAAAACTCATTTCCCACTTTGGTGAATTTGGCTTTGGCAGTAGTGGAGTAATTCTTTCTAGCAAATCAGACCACCCTGTCTCTGCGTCGAAAGAAGAAGCAATATTAGAGTAAAACCTAGTTCTACCATCATCCCAATGCTTTGTAGTCGTTGGAAATGTGACAGTCAAGCCGCTACCTTTTTCAGAATCAAATTGATCCCTCTTAGGCATATAATTATTATTATTGACGACAATCACATCCCGTAAAGCATCCAAAATCGAATTGCACGCTAGTTGAAGATCATCTGATGCATTAGTTGATTCTTTCGCAATTACAGCCATATTGCCTAGGTCTTGATTGTAATAAGAAAATTTTGTGCCTTGCGCCTCTAGATTTATGAGGAAGTCAGAAATAAATTCATCATCAGAGCCAACAAATGCATCAACAAACTCTGAGCAAGCTGCATGCAATTCGGGTAAATATGAAGTATCAGAAAGCGAGAATGAATGGCCATCTACACCATATTTGCTCACAAAATTTCTACCCAGTGATTCAGCTGCTTCAGAGAACGTTTCATTTTTATCTATATCAGACTGAAAATCTCTAAGCGAAGTATAGGAATTAAGCTCATGAACAGCAAGGACGCTCTCGCCAGCCAAAAAATAACGCGTTACATCCGAAACGGCAGATATAGTTTCAATATTGGCCATTAAACATGAGTCATAGAATAGTAAGTCAAGTGGATTGTCTTTTGAATAGTGTTTCGATAAAACCTTGCCGACAGAGGGAAAACTTTTTCCAGATGGAAATAATGGTACCTCTTGCTTGTCATTGTCCCAGCGTGGACCATCAATATTGCTACCTCCAGCATAACCGCCTCCATGATTACTCAATATCAATGCATTTGGAAGTTTTTTATGATAATGATTAGTTGATTGCTGAAGAAAATAATCCAATGTGTCAGCGCTACCTGTCTGCATCTCAGCTCCCACATCAAAATCACTGGTAATACCAATCGTTCTAAATGGATTATCGTTGTTGACCCAATTCGATAAATGATCACGCAAGTACCAGTAAAGACTTTCGTCTTTCACGGAATCTAATTCATTTAAAGATTTCAGATTTAGTAGAGAGGGTTCAACTTTTGCTATTCCTGTTGTGGACCATAGATCTTGTGAAGCGCCTCCGCCAAGGTAAGTATCTTCTCCATTCCATCCTGATGGAAAACTGGCATTTGCTTTACCTATCTCACCGTTTCCTTGATCCCACAATACTGTTGCAGCAAACTTGCCAGGAAATTTTACTAATGCAAGCTCAGTTTCAAGTATTTTTTGAGCTGATGTTTTTGCAAGATCAACAGCTGTTATATAATATCCTACATGGAAGAGGTTTTTCACGAAATTTAGTCTGAACGATATTATGTTTATAGCCACATATCTTTTCAAGACAAAGAATGAAAACAATAATTTAAGGAACCTCCAGGTTCTTGATAATCAAAATAGTTAATGCATCTCGATTATATTGATTGTCAGAAGATCAGTGCAAACAAATTTTTTATTCGAGTCGATAGGTTTTAATAAGTATCAAGCTAAAAAATTAGTCCTTTTGTTAGCATGGATATACAAGGATTTGTGTGACACCTAATCTCCATATAGTTTTAATGGTCTCTCATCCGCATGTGCGTGTGGTAAGTGTCGTTAACAGATGTCGGAGAGGCGAGAGCTGAAGAAGCGCGTCGAGCTTTGTATGCGTTGCGGCTGGTGCGCCTATTGACTTGATCGTTAGAAGGCGTTGGGAAGGTCAGACAATATAGGTCGCTGATGTTCGGCAGATGAAATTGCTGAAAAGCGTGGGTCTGTTTTTGCTGATAGTCAGTTTTGGTTCAGCAGCCTTCTGGGCACCCAGTACTTGATGGAACGGTAAAGCCTTATGCCATCAGATGTTCTGGTACGAAATTGCCCAGATGGCTCTGTGCCTCGGACCAATTCGGCTGAGCTCGTGATGGAGAGATTGATTGCTGGATAAAACACCCAAGGACTCGGGTTCTCTTGCTGGCACGACTGGTGCAAGTCTGTTTGCACTGGCATTGGCCGCTGCATTTGCTTCTCAGGGACAATCAATGGACAGTTGTTCATGGACTCCATGGCAAAGGATGAACTCTTTACCCGCCAATGCCTTTTGTTCCATTGCGCATTGATAGCCGCCTTTGCCATTCCTTGCATCAGGCTTCGTGTTACCACGTGCAAGAGCCATCCATCCATAACGCCATCAGCGGCTTGCAACTGATCGCCTGGTGTTCAGACAACTGATGAACCGTGACTATGTCTGCAGCCTTTAATCGCCTTCCTATCAGCCGAGAAACCATTGGGGCATGTATTTAAACGTCATCGGCTGGATGCCCATGCCGTTATGGCGATCCATACCGTTGCCTCTTCTCGCCTATTTGGCATGTAAACGCAACAGAGATGGGTTCTCTTGAGCAGTTGAAACAGCATCAATACAAGCTTCCAATGAGCCAGGCACCACTCAGTAAGAAATAGCTCGCCATTCGCCTTTATCTGTCAGACGACGACGCCATGAGAGACCTAGGCCAAGGAGGCAGTCAATTTGCTCGCCATATGGCGCGGTAGTCGCTGATTGGTCAGCTTGCCCCAATGCATTGGGCTGGCTAAAGCGAAAGCAAGAAATCACCTGTCCATGAAGAAAGCACTATTCACACTGCTGCCTTTAGCCATTGCATCAGTGTCGCCAGCAGCACTCGCTCAGAAGGAAATCCCTAAAGCTCCTGGTCATGATCAATGCCCACTTGGTTACGTCAACACACTGGGTACCACTTGTGTTTCGCCTATCTACTACGAGGTGGCGCCCACATACGGAAAAGCTTGCAAGTCGGGATGGATGAATATCGGCGCGGGTTACTGCAAGAAAAAGACTCTTGGCATTTTCTAAGTCGGCAAACGTGGCCAGATACCAAGCACTGACAGACCACTGATGGTCGGCATTCGCACACCCTTGAGGGTTAAGCAATGAGAATCCAGTCGGGGCGACAGGATTCGAACCTGCGACCTAGTGCTCCCAAAGCACCCGCGCTACCAAGCTGCGCCACGCCCCGTTACCCACACATAGTAGTAGCTGACGAGGTTCTGGCTGAAACCAGTTGCTGCAGTCGGTCTCAAGTCTTCAAAGATCTGTGCTCAGGTGGTGTCACCAGAGGACATTTCTCGACCGACTGCGCACGGGTCTTCTGGTTCTTCACTCGGCATCAGCAGACCCTCCTCATCAGTCCCCTGTGTTGAGGGCCTGAGGCTGCAGCTCAAGTCATCAATCGGGCCGACCTGGCGGCTAATGGAGCGCCAGGGCAAAACGAAACGGGATGTTCACCTTGATGACGACTCGACGGGGGACTCAACTCTGCCGATTTCAGGGCTTCCGGCTCAAGCCAGGGCAATTCAGGATGCTGCGGCGTTCATCACCCGGATTGTCGGACTGTAAGCACCCTCAGCGAGGCGGTTGATTCTTTTCGGCAACTTAATCAGTCGTCAGCCAGTCAAATAAAAATGCCGTTCCGCATTAAGTGTTAGATTTTAAGTTTTGGATGGGAATTTAGTGGTCGGTTTATAGGAGCTCCGAGAGTTTCAATTCAACTGATGCTTCTATATGGCGAAAGATAAAACATTCAGCCAACTGTGCTTCCTTTGCGTTTTTAAAGTTAGGACCACCCAGCTCTGCAAAAGCCTTGATTGGTGCAGAAAGACATGCAAGAGAAGCCAGGCGCACATCACTATACGCTTGAGAAAGGGAATAATTTTTTACTCCTAATGCAACTAAATTTGAGTGCCAGTGTGAAACAAGATCTTTAAAATGGCCGTGCCGTTCGGCAGCTGGCTCACTGCCAAGAATTAAAAAAGCAACGTCTACTGCACCAGCACTAATAGTTACTGTCTGCCAATCAATAATGGTAATTCCAGGATTATTGTGGTCATTGTTGTCGATCAATAGGTTGTCAGCTCTAAGATCTCCATGCACGATGGTCCGTGGACATTTGTGGAGTCGGCTAGATATCTCATCATGACGTTTGACATATTCGTCTAACAAGGTTATCGCTTCTTGTCCAATCCGTAGCCCGTAACATTGTTTGAGTTTTGTCCACAAAGGTTGAGGATCCACTCGAAACCAGAAGTCATCGGTTGGAAGCCATGGATAAGAATATTGATCACAATCCTCCCAGCAATAGGCATGTACAGAGGAAATTGCTGAGAGTGATGCTTTTATTTCTTGATGATTTAGACCGTAAACCTGATCACCACTTTTCATGTGTGAAAGGTCCTCCATTAGAATCCAACCCTTGCCACCCTGTGAGTACGAAGCATAAATTTTTGGCAATCGACCCTTTATGCGTGGACTGATATGCCTGTAAAATCCACTCTCTCTATCGAAAGCCTTTAATCTTTCTCCAACTGAGAAAAATTCCGGTCGGTCGGTATGTATTTTGAGAATCAGAGATTTGGGTAAACCTGCATTGGGTTCTGAATATCTTGGTGCAATGCGATAGATCCTAGAAAGAAAACCGATAGATTCACCGATAGACTGGAGTTTAAGATCAAGAATCGTCTGATGATTAACAAAACCAGAGTTACGTAAAACTCCCGTTAGCCATGAAGCATTGATATTCGTGGGGTTTTCGATTATTTGATCCATGTTGCTGACGTATAAATCGTACTAGAGTCAATTTTATAATGCCATCGTGATCATTGCTAACAAATGGTTCATATCACTGCTCTAAGGCGTCCCGATGGATCGGGCGACCGCTGAACGAGTATTGGCCGGAGTTGCTAATTTATTTCAGTTTTGATTACTAATTAAGACCTGGCTATCTCTGTTCAATTGCGCTCAATCGCGCCAAGGATTGAAGGCTAATATGTGGAGTTATTGGCGTGAATGAATAAATAAAAAATTCTTGGGACTCTTATCAGTAAACTTATTCTGCCTAGCCAAGCTTTCCGTAGAGTAAACTTATCAACAAAGTACATTGTGAGTCTTGCTACACAAACTTACCAACTCAATATCACATCCACCAGCCACTGCTTCCAGTTCTTCTTCTGATATCTCGGATTGAGTCTGGTTCAGGTCGTCAACAGAAAGACTAAATCCCGCCTTTTTTGCAATCGCAAGAAAAGCATCGGAATCACCGGCTGCTTTGAGCTTTTCCTGAAGGCTGGTGTCTGCTTTGACCTTCTCCAGGAAGGCTTTAAGTTGCTCTTCTGGCATGGGTGATTGGCCAGTACAAAAGTCATAGCCATGGCCAGCAGCAGCGTCACCCGTACTCAGGGCACCATCCGGCCTGGTCTTGCCAGGTGGGTGACCTGTGGCGACAACGCTTGGTCAGGTGATCACCCTGCTGGAGCTGTTGCTGCCTGAGGTTGCAGGCCACCATCGTTCGGCAGTGGGCATCCACGTCATAAGCGAAGTGCTGACAAGTCAGGCAGATCCGGGCTCCTTTCCAGTTCTGCAGCTCTTTCTCATCCACAAAATTCCACTCCCCCATCGCCCCCTCCGCTGTAGCACGGGTGTACTAAGACAGGAAGGCTGGGGCAGTCAAGTGAGTTCGCGATAATGAATCACCGTCACACAGTCCAACGGTGCCATTGGTTGGGCGCATGGCTGAAGCTGGGTCTCATTCGATAGCGCCTGTGCCGTACTCCACCATGGCGATAGGACTTCGCGATTTGAGCGGCCTCCAGTGGTCCCTGCTCGATCAACAGAGCTTGGGCGTTCGTGACAGCGCCAATGCCCAGCGCGAGGAAAAGGGTGTAGGTGAAGAGTGAATTAACAGACATGGCTTTAAGGCGTGAATGTTTGGGGGTTGTGCCCCCTCGACTCCTTCAAGGTCACAGCCCTACTGGTGAGCCCCTCTACACGGCACTGGTGTAGACCCCACGAAGTTCCGGTGAGCAACTAGTGAATGGGTCAGAACCCACTGCCTGACTGGGTTTGGCTCGCCCGGAGGCTGGTGCTGCCCGAGACCCGAGCATCCAGAACCTCATCCAGATCGCCGATGTGGATACAGGCGTGATCCGCTGGGTTAACGCTGATCTGGTGACTCACATCCTTCCTGCGACCTGAGGGGGTGTGAGCAACATCACAGCCCTGCATGAGCCAAATCTTCGAGTCAGCCGCTGAATCCGGAGATGGTGTGTGCATCGAGAGGGAACAAGCCTCCACCGCTTTCAGATCCATGCCTCATTTCGTGACCTTCGACGTCGCACCACGCCCTGAAAAGGACAGCTTTGGAAGCTTTGAACCTCGGCAAGCAAAATTGCAGGAAGCTTCTGGGAACGATGACCTGACTGGTCGCAAGGGTTTGAACTGGGGTGAAATCTGCGATGTAGGACTCTCGCTAAGACAGGTAAATGAGCTGACCGGCAGCTTTGAGCCTCGTGAAATCAAATTCTTTGAGATTGGACAACCACCTGATCCAGAAATTGGTCGACCACCTGAGCCAGAAATTGGCGGTTTTGAAGCACCTGACAGTGGGATCACCCTAGATACAACACCTCCCCAGATGTCGATGCATCAAGGTGCGATGAACAGTGTTTGGGGCAAGGATTTGGCTGGGAACGTTCGTGATGCAGCTGGAAATACTTCTGAGAGATACCGTCTTGGCCCAGGAGCTACTTTCGAAGACATAACCGAAACCTTCGAGGCAGCCTCTGGGATGGTCTTCGCTGGATCGCTCAATCCTGTTACTGAAGATGGCGGCAATGGCTACGACTGCACAAGTTTTGGCGCTGACCACCACCTGAAACCAAAGCTGAATTGGGATGCGATTTGCGATGTCGGCACTGCCTGAGCCACGACGTTTCAATCCAATGCCCCGCTCTCACGAGTGGGGTTTTTCAGTGGGGATCCGCTGGGCCAACGCTGATCTGGTGTCTCACATCCTTCCCGGTACCGACTAAAGCCAGAATGATGGGATTAAACGACTCCTATTGGCTCTGCCGTTGATCCTGATTGCCTCACCTGCTATGGCCGAAAGGTGGGTCACAGCTGAATCAATTCCATATGATCCTGACGAAAAGCCAATCAATATTGTGGATTATCAGATTGATGTCAACAGCATTCGCAAAGACGGCAAATTGACGTCTGGGCGAGCCACATGGAATTACAGAGATGATCCACACAAAATTATTGTGGAATGCTCTAAAGAACACATAATGATTGTAGATAAGAAAGTAAGTCCTTTTCCGTATTGGTTGATCCGAAAAGGCGAAGATTGGCATTTTGATATAGAGAAAAAAGGAGACTGGCCCGCCATTTATCCACCCAATCAGGCCCATGGCAAATACGTATATCGTGAATGGTATTCAGGAGCTTTTGATCTCCTTTGCGGATGAACCGCTACAGGCGTGATCCGCTGGATCGCTGATCTGGAAGAGGTCCCTGCATGGGGGGGATTTCCTTTAGCGCCTGCGTCGCCAGGTTCCCCTCCAGCCATCGGCCTTTTGCTGCCAGTCGTGATCTGCCTGTTTCACCGATATCCAGACGAAACAGATCAAATACCAACCCCAAACAAAATAAATCAAAGACTTATTGCTTTCAATTCAAGAGCAATTGAGCGAAGTTAGGCCAACATTCTATCGAGAGAGTATGCAATCATCATGATTGCGATGATTCCAAAAATACTTTCAAGAATGCATATACCTTGATACCAAGGAAGAACTGCTTGTACTCCGCGTAGTCTATCCACCAATTGATCAAATCCAAGGTCGACTAATTCCAAAAAAGCAGCGGTCATACTAAAGAGCGCCAATATAAAATAAAGCCCGGACCTTTCCTTGCTTTTCATGATATCTTTATGCCGACTAATAGCAATCTGAAGACTGCATATAAGATAAAATATTGAAAACAGGGCAAGATGCAGGATGTCCTTGAACAAATAAGCTTCGTGTTGCTCAATCAATATCATTGTTAAAGCAGATGCAAAGATAAAAAATCTAAGTAAAATTAAAGAACTAAACAGAGCTTTTTTCGCGCAATAGTTTGGAATTGCAGGATTCATGGCAGAAATTTGCGCTTGATGCTTCGCTCGCTTCATTCCTGCATAGCAATAATATGTTTCCGTGCAAGCAGGATTGATTGAATTCCATATGTGATCGTTGGTGTTGAAAGTCCGTCAACCCTGTTCTGATCAGCTCGTTGTTTACTACAAATAAGACCCCCGCATTGGGCGGGGCAGGATTGGTGGGAGTTGTTTTGTCAGGTAATCGATAAACTAGATGATATTGGCAACCATTGGAATACGCCTCATTTGATGTGTGATTGTAAATGAAATTGTGACTCCTATTGGTATCACAGATAGAACAATTAGCCAAGGATTCAAGCTCCAGTGACTTATTGTCGTCAGCAGCGCTACCAGCACTATTGGATGGATGATGTAGGCCCCGAAACTATCAACTCCAGCTTCAGCAAGCCATTTTCCGCAGCTTTGTTCCTTACGCTGGAACCATAACAAGAGATAGGCGATAACTCCCCAACCGATGAGGGGATTCAAGAAAGCAGTTAGAAGGTATAGCCTGCCAAAGTCATCTGCCATTCTGCCGTTGAAAGTCAATACCAGACAGATCGCTAGAAGGCTGAGCGCTAAGACAATGGAGAAACGAAACCATCGCATGACCAGATGGCTATCAAGGCGTTCCAGCCAGCGATGGTAAGAAGCCTTGCATCCCAAAACAAACAAAAAGGCATAGGTCAAAACGTGCATTCCCTGTGCACCCAGGCCATCGAGTGGTGACTGTGCTAAAGCAGCCCATAGATCCGTCCGTGTGGTCATCACCACCTCAATCATCGCAAGGACGACGGCACTGATGAGCCAAGACCGTAGTCGCGGTGTGGGAACCGAGGTATCGATAACAAAGTGATCTTCATGGAGTGAACGCCATGTGCAATAGAGCAAATCAAAGGCAAACAGAACGACAAGAAACCACAGCACCCCTACCCGGTTGAAAGGTATCTCATTCCATGGCAAATCTGCCAAGGGACTCCCTGGCGAGAGCCTCGCTATGAGCAACGAGGCGTTGTTGATCAGAAGTAAGCCAGCCAAGAAAGGTATGCCTATTCGCAGCAGGCGATCTTTGAGGTATCTCGTCACACCTTTCTTATGGACTGAGCTTGGAACGAAATAGCCCGAGAGTAGAAATAACATATACATAAAGAAGGTATTGCAGAACAAAAGGAACCACACAGCGACTCCACCAAAAACAGGACGTGGAGATGCACTCAAAGAAAAGTGCATGCCCATGAAACCGAATACAAAAGTGCTTAGAACATGGACGGCAATGACGAGTGAGATCATGAGTGCTTTAATTTGATCAAAGAAGAGCACACGCTTTCCGGATCTGGTTTGTTGGTTACCCATCGCTCCAGCCTTGGCAGATCTATCTATAGTTTTATTGTCCGAAATTAAAGCACTGTTATCGCTGGCGTGAGATAATGCTGAGGATTTGGTGTGAGTCAACACAGTGATTCTTTCGTTGTATTCATCATCTCCGTCATTCGTCAGAATGACATCACCCAATCAGGTGATCTCTAGGGGTTGATTCACCCATTTAGGTTGTAAAAACACAATCGCCAGTACCCAGCAGTCATTCACTGAGCTTGCGCTTCACTGAGCCGTGGCACATTGCACCCCAGTGTTAGTTCGCCTAGTTCATCTAGGCCCAGTTCCTGCAGGCCAAACCCCAGCTACTGCTTAAAACCATCAGCGTTAGCCCGTCAGTTTGGCTGAGACCTCTTAAAACACTCCTCACTGCAAAGAACAAGCCGATTGAAGCCTGGCGAGTGAAATGCAGTTGCGCCCGTTAAGGCTTAGTGGGTGCTGGTTTCTCACAACCGTGCTAAAGGCGCTTTGTTCCTCGCTCCCCATGCCCCTGATGGTTGATTTCTGCATCCCGTGAGTCAGGTCGGTACCTTCCAGGTGTCGCCTACTAGATCATGAGTCTGTCGGTTGGAACCGCACTACAGGACGGTTGGTCAACGTTCCGTCGCACGCCCTGGACGTTTGTCTTTTTCGCTCTATTCGCCTTTGTACTGTCCACATTGGTGGATTACATCCCCGGTTTTGCTGGAATCATCGCCACCACCCTTGTAGACCTCTGGGCCACCGTGGGATTAATACGCGGCGCTTGGCTTGGTCTCAACGGTGAACGACCCAGCTTCGGCGATCTGATCAAGGTCAACGTCCCTGCCATCTGGCGCCTGTTCATTCGGCAACTCCTGCTGACCGTGCTGTTGGGTGTGATCAGCTCGACGGCGGCAATCCTCGCTGTGAAAGTGGCGAATGCCGGCGAGCTCGCCCAGTCGATCTACTGGCGAATGCAAGTCATTGACCTCTCCAACACCGAGGCAATCAATCTCCTGAGCACTGAGCTTCAAGACCTGGTCTTTGCTGTCCTTGCCAGCCCCGTCGCCATTCTGATCCTGCTGATCGCGGCCGTCATAGCTGTCTACATCCAGGTGAACCAGGCGTTCCTGGGGTTCCTGGCCGTGGTGAAGGGTGCAGCTCCGATCGCCACTTTTCGCGAAGGCTTCCGCACTGTGAAAGGAAGTTGGTGGAGTGTGCTTGGACTACTCGTGATGCAACTGTTAATCCTCCTGCTGGGGTTGATCGCCGTTGGATTTGGATTGTTGGCCGCGGTCCCGGTGGTGGTTTGCAGCACCGCATCGGCCTACCGACAGCTGTTTGGCGTCGATGATGCGAAGGGAGTTCTCACCAGTCACTGAGCCTTGGGACCAACCGCAGCAACTTCGTTCTGCGACTGCTGGGGAACTTCCCGTGGTGCTGCAAGGAACAACCTCTTTCAGATCGCAGACGGTGATTCCGGTCTGATCCCCTCGGTGAATGTCAATCCAGCGACTCACACCCTTCCATCAATCCGAGGCTGCTGTGAGCAACATCACAGCATTGCTTGACACAGACCATTGAGTCAGCTGCTGAACCCGGTGATGGTGAGATCAACTGGCACTATTCCCATGTACCGCAAACAGAATTTGATTGCCCTGGAGATGATTCATCACTCCATGAGCAGTGTTAATCCTGAATCTCGAGCCATGAATCATCTGCGTCGAGCGGCTTATCTACATGTCATCGTCGAAGCTGTTCTCAATGAGCAGGTCAGTAGCCTTCCACAAACAACTGAGATCTACAGCTGATCGACACTGTTGAATCAATCAAAACCCCGCTCATGGCGGGGCTGGTGGTTTGTATTGATCACCTTTCAGTCGCCTAATTCAATTCCAAAACCACCGAGCTGAATGCTAAACCCTGCAGGTGCTCCAAAAGTAGGAACTACCTGTGGATAAACGGGACCTCCATAGACAGGCATCACTCGTGGATAGCGATCGACTTCACGTTGATACGCCCGCCGAGCACGCCGATAGTCACGCGCATCACGTCGAATGTCTCTGCGTAGTTGCCTCAGCTCCTGCCGTCTTTCCACTTCGTAGCTGCGTGCTTCAGCCGCTGGTGTTAAAGCACAAGTTGTGGCACCAATGAGTCCAGCGCAAAGAACTGCTGTAGTGACTTTGTTTGCGTTGTTAAAAGGAGTCATGGTTTTAAGGAGTGAACAGTTGGGGGTGTTGCCCCTTCGACTCCTTCAAGATCACAGCCGTTGTGGTGAACCCCACTGCAGTGCTGTGGTGTAGATCTTGCGAGGATCTGGTGAGCTTCTGGTGAATGGCTTAGACCCATTGCCAGATCTGGCTTCGCTCATGCTTAAACAGATTGCACCATGGCGCCAGGACAAACTTATGCTTGCCGGGGTTTGGAGATGACGTCACCTCGACAGTCGAAGTGATCGAAACGATGATCAACACACCTGACGTCTTCTGATCACCTGCCGGGAAGCCTGATGCCTTAGGGCTGAAAGCGATCGAAAACCAACAAGTCGGAAAGCAGGGAAGTTTTTGATCAAATTGGCTGATCCATGCACCGAGATCACAATGCAATCCTTTCTGCTCAGATCACTTCAACCATTCCAGAACTTCGACTCCGCACTCGATTGATCGAGTGCGTGATTCAATCCAGTTAATGGCCCGTTCGTGGCTTGTTGAGATATCGATCCAGCAGTTCAGGAAGTCGATCAAAGAGGTCCGGCTTGATGATGTAATCAGTCGCTCCGTTGTCTATTGCTTCCTGTCGCTTCGACTCGTCATTGAACGAAGTAACGACAAGAGCCGGGATTTTCACCGCGCGCTCATTGAGATGACGAAGGCAGGTCAGTCCGTCCATGACCGGCATCATTAAATCGAGAAAGATCAGATCCACCTGCTCAACGTCCAAACAATCGAGCAGCTCCTGACCGGTGCTGCAAGCAAGAGGCTGAACACCTTCGTCGAGCAATTCTTCGGCAATCAGGCTGCGAAGACGAGGATCGTCATCTACGAAAGCAACCCTTGGTTTGCTATCCATGCACGATTCAGGCCAGCTTTGGCCATCATGACTGGATCCTGGAAGTGGCGGTGAAATGGGTCGCCTGAGATTCGAACTCAGGACCAATCGGTTAAAAGCCGAGTGCTCTACCGCTGAGCTAGCGACCCTCCCATGAGCCGGAGTAAGCGATCCGGAACGGGCTGTGCTTTCCAGCACCCATGAAAAATATCACCCTGACGAACCATCGTCCAAGCGCTTGCTGGAATCCATGGCTGTCTTGGATTGGCTTGCCCCTGAGTGCATGATCGGCTCAGCTGCTGAACCCACCCGCTTGAATCAGCACACCGATTTCATGTCTTTGAACTGATGCCTGGTCCGTCCACTTCAGAACCACTCATCATTGGTTCCCCAAGGATTGATCCACAGGCCTGGATCGCTGAAAGTGCCGTGGTGATGGGTGATGTTGAGATCGGCGCGGGTGCAAGTCTCTGGCCAACTGCCGTGGCCCGGGGCGACATGTCGGCCATCGTGATTGGTGATCGCAGCAACGTTCAGGACGGTGCGGTTTTGCATGGTGATCCGGGATCTCCTGTGTTGATCGGATCGGATGTCACCATCGGGCATCGCGCAGTGGTCCATGGAGCCACGCTTGAAGACGGTTGTTTGATTGGAATTGGGGCCATTGTTTTGAATGGCGTCACTGTTGGCGAAGGGGCCCTTGTTGCTGCAGGGGCTGTTGTCACAAAAGATGTTCCAGCTCGCAGTTTGGTGGCAGGTGTTCCTGCACAGGTCAAACGGGAACAGAGCGACGCGGCTGTTCAGGAGCAGAAACACCATGCGCTGCACTACGCGCAGTTGGCTGCTGCTTGGGCTGAATTGCTGCAAAACCAAACGGACTGACCCTTTCAATCCTTTGTTGTGCCTGCATTCATTAAGATCTCACGACCATCCCTAGAAACCATGGACTTTCGCGTCGTCGTCGTGGCAGCTCCCATCCTGATCGCCTTGGGTTGGGCTGGATACAACATCAGCCGCGCCGCGATCGGTCAACTGCAGATGATGCTCAAGCGCGGAGAAGCCTGAGTTTTTGAGCTGATCTGACCCGATCGATAGGGTTGAGATCGGTTGAAAGTGAATCCTTGGAAGTCGGGCCCGTCCTTGTTATCGGTGCCGGTCTGGCGGGCACGGAAGCCGCCTGGCAGATTGCACAGGCGGGAGTTTCCGTTCGTTTGATCGAAATGCGACCGCTGAAGCGATCGCCCGCACATCACAGCAGCGAATTCGCAGAACTGGTCTGCAGCAACAGCTTTGGGGCACTGAGCAGTGATCGAGCCGCCGGTCTGCTGCAGGAAGAGCTGCGGCGTCTTGGCTCCCTGGTGATCCGCACCGCTGATGAGCATGCGGTACCGGCTGGAGGCGCTCTAGCGGTTGATCGCGGCCGGTACAGCGCTGCTTTAACCGCCATTCTTGAGCAGCACCCACTGGTCACAATCGAGCGTCGTGAGCAGATGTCTCTCCCTGGCTCAGATCAGATCACGGTCCTCGCCACCGGTCCGCTGACCAGCGAGGCATTGACCAATGATCTTCGTGAGTTCACAGGCCGCGAAGACTGTCATTTTTTTGATGCGGCCAGTCCAATCGTTGATGGCGACACCATCGACATGGAGAAGGCGTTTCGGGCAAGCCGCTACGACAAGGGGGATGCGGATTACATCAACTGCCCGATGGACCAGCCCCAGTATCTGGACTTTCGGGCTGCACTTCTGGCGGCTGAACAGGCCCAGCTCAAGGATTTCGAAAAAGAGAGCGCCACCTTTTTTGAAGGCTGCCTGCCGATCGAAGAGCTTGCTTGCCGTGGTGAGGACACGATGCGCTACGGACCCCTGAAACCGATCGGCCTCTGGGATCCGCGTTGGGGCGATGTCAATGACCGTGATGTTCGACGTGCCAAACGCGCCTATGCCGTCGTCCAGCTCCGTCAGGAAGATAAGGACGGTCGTCTATGGAATCTGGTTGGCTTCCAGACCAATCTCAAATGGGGGGAGCAGAAACGGGTTCTTCGCATGATTCCCGGACTGGAGCAGGCTGAATTTGTCCGTTTTGGGGTGATGCATCGCAACACCTTTCTCGAGGCCCCTGAATTGCTGCGGCCCACGCTTCAGTTTCGAGAGCGTGAGCGTCTGCTCGCCGCTGGCCAGATCACCGGCACCGAGGGGTATGCCGCTGCTGTGGCTGGTGGCTGGCTTGCGGGCACCAATGCAGCTCGCTTGGCCTTGGGACGTCCCACGTTTGATCTGCCTCCCACCTGCATGATCGGAGCATTGACCCACTTCATTAGTGAGGCTCCTTCCGGCAAATTTCAACCAATGCCGCCCAACTTTGGTTTGCTGCCGGTTCTGCCCGAAAAAATCAGGGATAAACGCCGTCGCTACGGCGCTTACAGGGATCGAGCTCTGAATGATTTGCTGTTAGCAACGCAGCAGCAGGAGTCTGTTGATGTCCCCTGTCCAGCCTGAACATCGGCTGATTGAACGCCGCTCTTTGAAGATCGGCGTCTATGCCAGCGCACTGATGGCAGTGGCTGGCGTCTGCGTGCATTTGATTTCAGGCTCCTACGCCCTTCTTCTGGATGGCTTGTATTCAGCCGTGATGGTCGGTTCCGGACTGGTGGCCGCAAGGATCAGCCGCAATGTGGTGCGCCCACCCGATCGGGCCTATCCCTTCGGTTACGACGGGCAGGAAGCGTTGTATGTCCTTTTCCGTTCTCTGCTGCTGATGGGCGTGCTGTCCTTTGCAGCAATCTCAGCCCTCAGCACGGTGGTTGATTACGCCTATGGGAAGGCCGTCAGTGCTGTTCGCCTCGGGCCCGTCGCTTGGTACTCCATTGCCATGGTGGCGACATGCTGGGGGCTTGCTTGGCGCCATCATCACGACTGGTGCCTGACCGGGCGACACTCGCAGATTCTGCTCACCGAGGCCAAGGCAGCCCGATTGGATGGTCTGATCAGTGGATTGACCGGGCTTGCTTTGCTCGGCGCTCCACTGCTCAGCAACACCCTGTTGTCTGGTCTGGTTCCTGTCACCGACTCTCTGTTGGTGCTGGTGGTGAGTGTTCTGGTGTTGCGTGAGCCGTTGCAAGGTTTCCTCACAGCTCTCGGGCAGGCAGCGGGTGCCTCTGCCGAGTCCGATCTCATCCGCAGCACGCGTCTCGCTCTCGAGGATTTACTGGCAGGACTGTCGTGCTGGCTCCTTGATCTCACGGTTTATCAGGTTGGTCGAACGGCTTTTGTGGTCGTTTACCTGAACCCCAATCAACCCATGGACGGCGGCGCCATTGATCTGATCCGTGATCGCATCCAGGAGCGATGCCAATCCCTGCTGGCCTGTCCCGTTCGAACGGAAGTGATTCTGACGGCTACGCCGCCCTTCGCTGCAGCCGGTGTTTCCTAGGGTCTAAGGCTGCAGCAGTTTCTGAGGAGTGGCCGTGAGCACGAGCCCGGACTGGGATGTGATCGTCATCGGTTCCGGCATTGGGGGGTTGGTGACTGCATCTCAGCTTGCTGCCAAAGGCGCCAGAACCCTGGTGCTTGAGCAATATCTGATTCCCGGTGGATCCGGTGGCAGCTTTCAGCGCAAGGGGTACACCTTTGACGTTGGTGCTTCGATGATTTTTGGCTTCGGTGAGCACGGTCACACCAACTTGCTGACCAGGGCCCTTGCCGATGTGGGGCAGCGCTGCGAAACGGTGCCAGATCCGGTGCAGCTGGAATATCACCTCCCTGATGGTCTGACCATGGCCGTGGATCGTGACTATGAGGGCTTCATCGCCAGGATGAGCGCCCGGTTTCCAGATGAAGCGAAGGGGATCAGGGCCTTTTATGACACCTGCTGGCAGGTCTTTCGCTGTTTGGATGCCATGCCGCTTCTCTCTCTTGAGGATCCGGCATACCTGGCCAAAGTCTTTTTCAGGGCCCCTCTGGCTTGCCTGGGACTGGCTCGCTGGCTTCCGTTCAACGTGGGGGATGTGGCTCGCAAACACATCCGGAATCAGGACTTGCTCCGTCTGATTGATATGGAGTGCTTCTGCTGGTCGGTGATGCCAGCCGATCGGACGCCGATGATCAACGCTGGCATGGTCTTTTCCGACCGCCATGCTGGCGGCATCAATTACCCCAAAGGCGGTGTCGGCACAATCGCTGAAAAACTGGTGGCAGGCCTTGAAGCCCATGGCGGCTCGATTCGCTATCGCTCACGCGTCAAGAAAGTTCTCATCGAGCAAGGACGTGCCGTCGGCGTGATCCTTGCCGACGGAGAAGAACTGAAAGGCCGTCGCATCGTGAGCAATGCCACCCGCTGGGATACGTTCGCCGGGGAAGGTTCTCCGGAAAGCACTCTGGTCACGAAGGACCACACGCCTGCCGCCGAATCCACCTGGCGTCGCCGTTACCAACCGTCCAGTTCGTTTCTATCAGTTCACCTCGGAGTCAGGGCAGAGGTTGTGCCTGAGGGGTTCCACTGCCATCACTTGTTGCTGGAGGACTGGAACGAGCTTGAGTCCGAGCAGGGAGTGATCTTTGTGTCGATTCCAACCCTGCTGGATCCATCCCTGGCTCCTGAAGGTCGACACATTGTTCATACCTTCACCATGAGTGATATCCAGCACTGGGATGGTCTGAAGCCCAAGGAGTACAGAGCCAAGAAGCAGCAGGATGCATCCCGGCTGATCCAGCGGCTTGAATCCATCCTGCCCGGTCTGGCCGAGGCCATCGAACTTCAGGAGGTTGGAACCCCTCGCACCCACCGTCGTTTCCTGGGTCGGATGGGTGGCTCCTATGGGCCGATCCCTGCCGGTCGACTGCCCGGTCTGTTGCCGATGCCGTTCAATCGAACGGGGGTGAACGGTCTCTATTGCGTCGGCGATTCCTGTTTCCCGGGTCAGGGCCTGAATGCCGTGGCTTTCAGTGGTTACGCCTGCAGCCATCGCATCGGTGCTGATCTCGGTCTGAACCCCTGGGCCCTTCCTGCCTGAATCTGTTCACGTCAGACCTGATCTGCTGTTTATGGTCGACCGGAGGAAGGCATTTCCATGGCAGCAGGTCCCCAACCCAGTTCCGCTGAACTTGCGCACTATCTGGAACAACGCGGAGAGCTGGGCAAGCCCTGGATGCTCCAGATGTTGCGTCTGTCCAAATTGAAGGAAGCGCGTGACCAGATGACTCCCGAGACCTACCTGAAATCGATCCAGGAAGCCCATGCCGATCTCATGCGTCTGGGTGAATTCTGGAAAGGACGCGAAGAGGAAGTTTTCAATGGCGATTACCAACCCAACGCTGTGATCGAACCACTGCCGGGATCACCGGAGGATCGCTGAACGATGCCTGTCGCGCTGAAGGAGCGGTTTCAACTTTCACCGCTGATTCGGGCCACTTTGATCAGTGTGTATCTGGCACTCGTTCTGCCATTGCCGTTGATGGCCCCACCAGGGTTGAAACTGGCCCTCTGGAGTGCTGCACCAATCGGACTGGGACTGGTTCTGGCGATGCTGAGCGAACAGGTGAGCGTGGATGACCAAGGGATCAGGGTGGGGCATCCCAGTTGGTGCAGCTGGTTGATTCGCCGTGGCTGGCAGCTGCACTGGGATGAGATCAAGAGACTGGTTCCTGTTGGTACGAGCCAGGGAGGAACGGTTTACTACCTCACCACCACCAACCATGGACAGCGCTTGCTTCCGCAACGCCTCGAGCACTTTGACCGGTTTCTCTCAATCGTTGAAGAGCGAACCGGTCTCAAGACAGGAGCGATTCGACGCTTGACGCCACCTTGGACTTACCAACTCTTGTTGGGCCTTGCCGTTGGCATGCTCATCATCGAATCAGCGGTTTCTTTGGCCGTGACGTGTGGATGGATTGTTATTCCGGAAGGTTATCCAGGCTGAAGCGGTACCCCTGCTGACGAACGGTGGTAATGCCACCACCCTCGCCAAGGCCGGCCTGCTCAAGTTTGCGGCGCAAGGTCAACACTTGAGTGTCCACTGAACGTGGTCCACCGCTGAACGGAGGCCAGGCCATTCTCAGCAGCTCCTGTCGACTGCGCACCATTCCAGGGGGCATGAGAAGGGCACAGAGCAGTGCAAATTCGCGAGGACTGAGTTCGACAGGTTGTTCGCGCAGGGTCACCTGACGCAGCAGAAGATGCACTTCGAGCGGGCCAACGGCAACGCGTTCCTGAAGTCCGCTGCGCCCCCGCTTGAGCAGAGTGCGGCAGCGGGCTGCCATTTCTTCAAGACCGAAGGGTTTACGCAGCACGTCATCCGCACCGTCATCGAGCAGCCCCACAACGGGTTCAGCACCACTGCGGGCTGTGAGAACGATGACCGGACAGCGCAATTGCTGGCCAAGTCGCAGAGCTGAACTCTGCTCCAGCAGTTCGGCGCTCACCAACAGATCAGGAGACTGCTCCTGGCAGAGCTCAATGGCTTCCTGCGAGGACGACACCGCTGCCGTCAGATGGCCGTCCTGGCGAAGACGTTGAACAAGAACCGTGCGCAGCGTTGGATGGGGTTCAACAACGAGAACACGAGCGGGTTCTCGAGAAGGAATCGCTGGAACCGTCAGTTGCTGCACAGGAGCCTGACCGGTTCCGTGGGCGAGAAGATCGCGGGAGGAGGAGGTCACAAGGCATCCAAAAGCCGTCTTACGCTAATGCCATTCCTTCGGCACACTGGTAACAGAGGCTGCCGTCCTCACCAAAGATGACATCTCTTCAGCACCCGGAGGCCATTCGTCACTTCCAGGCGCTCTGTGATGCCTGCCAGGAACTGACAACTCGCTATCACGGCCCATCGGAGTTGAGGCTTTATGCCGATGGCTACCTGCACGCTCTCCGTAGAACCGGTGATCTTGATCCCAGGGAGCTTTCCAAACTGGAGACACTGATTGAACGCTGGATCCTGGATCCCTCCAGCTTCATTGGTCCTGACGGTGATGTGAGCGCTTTGTATCGGCATCCGAATCAGTATTGAGCCCGATTGGTCATGGGCATCAATCGTCATTCGCTTGAGGCGGTCAGAACAGTCTCGCTGGAGGGCGGATGCCTTGAGTTCCGTTTGTATCGGCCGCATTGCATCCAAGCTGCGGGAAGAATTCCTCTGTTGCTCACACACGGGGGGCCGGGCGGCTCAAGTGTTGGTCTCTATGACGCGCTCCACCCCCTTGCCGACGACCGTCCAACAGTCTTTTACGACCAGCTCGGGTCGTTCGCATCGCCTGCTGATCTGCTGCCGGAGCAGATGACACTGAAACGCTTCGCGGAGGAGCCTCTGTGCATTCTCAACGAGCTCAGAATCTCCCATGCCCATGTTTTTGGTCACTCATGGGGTGGCAGCGTTATGACGCAATTCTGTTTCGATCACCCAGATCGGGTGAAGTCACTGTTGCTTTCCTCTCCTTTGCTGTCCACACAACGTTGGATTAACGATTGCAATCATCTGGTCAACACGATTCAACGGGAGCTGGGTGAATCGGCGGATCTTGAAGGCGAATTTGAACGCCGACACTTCTGTCGATCTGATCAAGATGCAGCACACGATGCCCTTCGTTGTGAGCGTGAGCGAACGAACAAAAAGCTTTACCAACAGATGTGGGGGCCCAGTGAGTTCGAACACCAGGGAATGCTCAGCGAGCTTGATTTTTTTCCAAGTTTTCAGAACCTGTCGACGCCGACACTGCTGATCTGTGGTGAATACGACACAGCCACACCGAAGACGATGCAGGAGGCACGATCAGCCATTGGCGAAAGTGCCCAATTAGCAGTGCTCAACAATGCAGGGCACAAGACCTACCTTGATCGCAACCAAGAGTTCATTGAAGTTGTGAACAACTATCTGGAGCAGCTGGACTGATCAGCTGGCCAGAGCGATCTCCAGCTTCTCCTTCAGGGTGGAGTCGTTGTACATCTCGATGAGAATGTCGGATCCGCCCATAAATTCCCCTTTGACATACACCTGAGGAATGGTGGGCCAGTCGGAATACTCCTTGATTCCCTGACGGATCTCAGGATCTGAAAGCACATCAAAGGTCTCAAAGCTCACCCCCAGCGCATTGAGAATCTGCACCACATTGTTGGAGAAGCCGCACTGGGGCATCAACTTTGTGCCCTTCATGAACACGAAGATCGGGCTCGACTGGATCAGGCTCTCGATGCGGGACTTGGTCTGGGTGTCCATAGGAAACAGGTGATCAGAGAACAATACGGATCAGTTGGGCGTGGAGGTGTTCAACGCCAGGGCATGAATCGCCTCGGAAGCGAGCTCCTCCTTCAAAGCGCGGTAAACCAACTGATGCTGACGGATGCGATTGAGACCATCAAACGCTGTCGACACAACGCTCACTTGAAGATGATCACCACCACCAGTGAGGTCTTCGACGCTCACCTGGGCATCTGGGATGGCACGACGAATGGCAGAGCAGACGGCGTCAGGCTGAACCATTGGAACGGAGCATGAATTCAATTGATGCTGGCAGATGAAAGTCTCGGATGAATCCGATCAGTCAGCCGCGCTAGCGCCGCGATAGGGGGTATCCACGAATCCGAGCTCCACCAGGCTCTGGTAAGCCTTCTGTCCTTCAGGCTTGGCAGGAGTCATCAGTCGAACGACCTCCACCAGCACAGGCACTGCAATTTCAGGCTGACCCTGTCGGCGGAAAAGAGCTGCAAGACGAAGATTCGACTCGGCGAGAAGGGCCAGTGCTTCACGTCCCTTGGTGTCCATTTCCCGGGGGATGCGGGCATCGAGACCACGGAATGAACCGGAAAGATCCCTGTAGAACGCCAGAAGCTGTTTCGATGCTGTCCGAGCGTTGTCGTAGTCCTTCTTTGCTTCGACCAGATTGCCGGATGCCACTGCTGCATCACCACGTTGAATCATGGCTCTAACGGAAGAGACATTGAAGCCAGATCCGCTGGAGGCGAGGACTTTGGTGGCGGAGTTCGATCCATCCGATCCCGACTGAGCCAATGCGGGGGTGAAGCACAATCCTGCAGTCAGGGCAATCGCTGAGCAAAGAAGGCGGGTGCCCATGGAACCAATCTTGAATGCGCGGACTTTAAAGGCAATTCAGCGGTCGGCCGATGGACTCTCGGGCCGCTTGTTCAGCCGTATGCATCCGTTCGGCGAGAAGGTGATTGAAGCGAAGGGTTTCCTCCTTTCCCTTTCCCTGAACAAACAAAGGTTCGCCGAAACAGATTGCTGAGCGGCTACGCGGGCCTGGAACTGCAGGGTTGTATGCGAGTCCAACAGGAACGACCTGCACATTGATCCCGCGGCGTTGAGCCAGTTGAGCAAGTCGAACGGTGCCTTGCTCCAAGGCAATTGGTGCATCCGTTCTGTTGATGCGTCCCTCGGGAAACACCACCAGTTGTTGACCGCTTTCAAGAAGATCAAGAGCGAATCGAAGGGTGGTCAGTGACGGCTTGTCCTGATCGACCGCGAAACAGCCCAGCCGATGCAGAAACCAGCCCTGCAATCCGGACATTTCTGTCCTCGTGACCATGAAACGGCAGTCTCGGCCAGTGATGCGACGGCCAGCGGCCATGGGGATCATCAGCGCATCCCAGCGGGCCCTGTGTGTTGGGGCCAGCAGAACCGGACCCTCCTTCGGGAGGTTCTCGGAACCCAGAACTGTTCTCGAGCGGAGGTAGTGAAGCGCCATGTCCTGGGTCACCACCATGGCTAGAGGCGCCCAGAAGGGATCAATCCCCGTGTCGAGGGCAGATGAACGCGTCGTCAGGCTGCTGGACACCGCCTTGAACTAAAAATCCACTGATGAGAAATTACTGGGGAAGGTTCAACAGCAATGCCTTTGCTGGGCAGTTGATCCTTCGGCCGTGTCGGAGCAATGTGCTGAATAGGATTCACACCTCTCCAACGACACAACGTGGCCAGCCTCGGGGTGAACATCGATCACATTGCCAATGTCCGTCAGGCAAGGCGCACCGTGGAGCCCGATCCTGTTCCCATGGCCTTACTGGCAGAACTGGGTGGAGCCGATGGCATCACGGTGCATTTGCGAGAAGACCGTCGCCATATTCAGGACCGTGACGTCGAGCTGCTGAGACAAACCGTCCGCAGTCGGTTGAATCTGGAAATGGCTGCCACGGCCGAAATGGTGGACATCGCTTTGCGTGTCAAACCAGACATGGTCACGCTCGTTCCTGAACGGCGTGAAGAGGTCACCACCGAAGGGGGACTCGATGTGGCGGGTCAGCTTCCGCTACTGAACAACATGGTGCAACGGCTTGATCAGGAAGGAATTCCCGTGAGCCTTTTTGTGGATCCAGATCAATTGCAGCTGAGGGCCTGTCGCGATGCGGGAGCGCGCTGGGTTGAATTGCACACCGGGACCTACGCGGAGGCTGCATGGTGTGATCAGCCGCGTGAACTGGCCCGCTTGAGGGAAGCCACTGCTTTTTCTCGATCCCTTGGTCTGCGCGTCAATGCCGGACATGGACTGACTTATCAGAACGTTGAACCCGTTGCGGCCATTGAAGGAATGGAGGAGTTGAACATTGGTCACACCATCGTGGCCAGAGCGTTGGCAGTGGGTTTGAAAACCGCTGTGAGTGAAATGCGGTCCTTGGTTCAGAATCCACGCCGTGAGCCCTTGTTCGCCAGCCAAAGTTGATGACCACCTATTACTTCGTTGCAGCCAGTGATCGCTTTCTCACCGAGGAGGAGCCCCTGGAAGAAGTTCTCAAGGAACGTCGGCGTCATTACAAAGAACACAGCAAAGAAATTGATTTCTGGCTTGTTCGTCAGCCTGCATTCCTCAATGCCCCGGATCTGAAAGCAATTCGTGATCAGCTTCCTCAGCCAGCTGCAGCTGTGGTCTCCACAGATTCCAATTTCATTACTTTTATGAAACTACGGCTGGAATTTGTCCTTGAGGGACAGTTTGAGGCGCCCAGTTCCGAGATTCCTGATGCGATTGCACCCTGCCACTGATCTCAAGTTGTCAACCAACTGTTTTCATCGAGGGAACTTCATCAACTGATCAGTTGCTCCTCAAGCATCATGTTGAAGCTCAGCAGCTGTTCATCAGTGAGTTGTTGCCGAGAGTTGACCTGAAGTTGCTGATTCAGAAAGTCCTTCGCCTGTTGTTGATTCCACTGAAGGCGTTGGAGGATTTCGTCGCCTTGCGTGATCAAATCGGATCGCCGCAATGGAATCTCCGCATGCTGTGGATCAGATCCTGCTGCAAGGTCACGAAGCCGTTTGAGATAGGCCACAAGATCACTGAAGCGTGTAAGTCGATGGCGGCTGGCATGGCCGAATGCACGCTCCAGATAGATTTTTTCGCTGTTGCGGTCCCATCCCACCCTTTGCAGCTCAAGATCAATAGCGGTGAGCTCTTCACTCCAGTCCTCTGGATCAACCGGTGCCTCACTGGGTGGTTGAGGATCGGGCTCCCTCTCCACGGTTCCTGAAGCTTCTGAATCAGATGGGTTCGATGGAACGGCCGCGGAAACGCTTGGTGTTCCCTGCCTCTGTGTCGAGTCCGCGGCTTGCTGATGGGCTTCTGATGGTGCTGTTTGTGGTGTCTGAGCAACCCGTCTGATGGGCTGCGGCTGCTTGGAAGCCAGAGGCAGAGCACTGGTCTCATGGCTGGCTTTCCCAGCCATCTTCTGTGCGCTCTCCGCTTGGTTGCCTTCAGATGCACCAAGCCGTGATCGAAGTCTGTCGATGGCTTGATCCTCGGCTTCAGAAACCGTGCGTCCCTCCCCCAGAGCACTACCGAGTGGTTGGGTTCCCTCAAAGGCCTCAACAAGAACAACGCAGCGTTCGCTGCTCACATGGCAAAGCTGGGCGTGGGTTCGCATTCCACTGATCAAGGTCTTCCATTTCTAGGCTGTAGAAATGGATACAGCTGCACTCTCGTCACTCACTGCCTGGTTGGATGGTGTCGACCAGCTGGGTGAACTGCTGCCACTGTTGCCGGTGCTCGTGGCTCTCGAGCTGCTTCTCTCGGCAGATAATGCGATTGCTCTGGCAGCGATTGCGCGAGAACAACGTGATCCACGGCTTGAACGCAGGGCTTTGAACCTCGGCATTGCGATGGCATTCGGCTTGCGCGTCGCACTCATTCTGCTTGCGCAATACGTTCTCGCTTTCCCACCGATTCAGTTGATTGCCGGCGTTTATCTCCTCTGGCTATGCGTCAATCACTGGTATTCCTCCGCTGACCAGGTCATTGAAGGATCAGTTGAATCACCATCTCGATCCATTCGATTCAGTCGAACAGTTTTAACTCTCGCGGTGACTGACCTCGCCTTTTCGATCGACAGTGTTGCTGCAGCCGTTGCCATCAGTGATCAGTTGCTACTTGTATTAACGGGTGCCTTGATCGGAGTGGTCGCTTTGCGTTTCACCTCAGGACTGTTCATACGCTGGTTGCAGATTTACCCACGCCTGGAAACAGCAGGATTTCTTGCCGTGGGATTTGTTGGCCTCAAATTGTTGGTCATGATGGCCCTACCGGCCCTGCATCCTTCCGAGCTTCTGACGCTTGCAGCTGTGATTGGTTTGATGATCTGGGGATTTTCTCTGCGTGAATCCCCTGCGGTGGAGGAGTCCTGAGCTCATGCTCGTAGAAATCCGACAGTCCGGCAGTGAACAGCTGCTGGATCGTTTAGATCTCGATGACCCACCGTCCCCTGGGCGCTGGTTCCTGCACCAAAACGCCAGTTTTTTCGTGATGCAGCGCCGACACCGCTATCGCCTGCATTCCGGTCAGTATCAGCTGAGTTCAGTCGTGCTGATGGTGAAACCACAGCAGCGACCTGCCGATGCCCGTTGGTTTCAGCACGGTTGGGTCATCGGCGATCCCACCTGCCGCTTCAATGCCCGAAGTCCCCTGATGCGCTGTGCAGTGATTCCTGAAGGGCCGTGCGAGCGTTGCAGTCACTGGACGGCGTCAAACCGATGAAACGCGAACGCTGCTGGGTCTGGTTTCGTGGAGGGCTGAACCAGAAATCCCACTGGGAATCTGGCTTTTACGCCACGACAGATGACCAGGATGGTGTGCTCATCCAACATGGCAGCTATCGCGACACCAGAGTGCCCGCCTGGCGCGTGACCCACCAGGAACCTTCCGATCCTTACGCCGCTCCAGACATTCCTGAGGATGCCGTCTGGAAGATCATCTGAGTTCGATCTGTTCCATCCTGGCCAGCACTCAGAACAGCCTGATTGGCAGCCTCCTAGGGTGAAAGATTCGGCTCCAACACGATCGGCGAGTCCACAGTCACGATCAATTCACAGGTCGGTTTCGATGACCTGGGACTCGGTGAACCCCTTCTCAAGGCGCTGAGGGACAAGGGGTACATTCATCCGTCGCCGATTCAGGAACAGGCGATTCCCGCGGTGATCCGTGGTCGCGATGTCATGGCAGCTGCCCAGACCGGCACTGGGAAAACAGCCGGTTTCACCTTGCCGATGCTGGAACGACTGCGTCATGGCAGACGGAGCGGTCGTGGTCAGGTGAGGTCTCTGGTCTTGACTCCCACCCGTGAACTGGCTGCTCAGGTTCATGAGAATGTGCGGGCCTACGGGCATCACCTGCCCTTGCGCAGTGATGTGGTGTTCGGCGGAGTCAAGATCAATCCGCAGATTGAACGCCTTCAGGGAGGTGTGGATCTGCTGGTGGCGACCCCAGGGCGATTACTTGATCTCCATCAGCAGGGAGTGGTGCATTTCGACCGCTTGGAATGCCTTGTGCTCGATGAAGCCGATCGGATGCTTGATATGGGCTTCATCCATGACATCCGCAGGCTGATCCGGCTCATGCCTGAGCAGCGCCAGACCCTCCTTTTCTCCGCCACCTTCAGCCCACCGATCCGAAAGCTGGCCACTGGACTGCTGCATCAGCCCCTTCAGATTCAGGTCACCCCTGAAAATCAGACCGCTCGTTCAGTGGAGCAGGTGGTTCATCCCTGCGACATGAAACGGAAGTCTGAACTTCTCAGTCACCTGATCAGAAGGGGGAATTGGCGTCAGGTTCTGGTGTTTTCAAGGACCAAACATGGAGCCAACAGGGTCGCTGAGAAACTGAGCAAGGAAGGTCTGGAAGCGGCTGCGATCCACGGCAACAAGAGCCAGGGTGCGCGGACTCGTGCCCTGCAAGGCTTCAAGCAGGGCAGTGTCCGTGTGCTTGTGGCAACCGATATCGCTGCACGAGGCATTGATATTCAGCAGTTGCCTCATGTCGTCAATCTGGATCTTCCCAATGTCGCTGAGGACTATGTGCATCGAATCGGCCGCACCGGACGCGCTGGTGAAACCGGTCATGCCATTTCTCTGGTTGCCGCCGAGGAATCACTGTTACTCAAGGCAATTGAACGACTCACAGGCGAAGCGTTGCGCAAGGAACCGGTGAAGGGGTTCGAGCCAACGATCTTGACGGCTCCTCCCCTTGATCTCGGGGGAGGTAAACGACGTGGTCAGCACCGCAGTAATCAACGCCCACGGCGCAATGGAGCAGCGTCACCACGTCAGCGCCGACGCTGAGTCATGCCCTGAGGATCCTTTTCAGTCAGCCGAGCATGTCGCCGCTGGTTGCCTGCAACTGCTGAACCAAAGCCCGGCCGTTGCTCCGGCTCTTGCCTTCCAGTTGTGCTTCTCGAATCAGCAACGGACATCCCGAACTGCTCACGACCAAACCTGCATCATTGCTCTCCAAGACAGTTCCAGGCTGGTGTTCACCGGTTGGCCAGCGGCCTAACAACTGTTGCGCATCGGTGCTGAGTTCGCTTCGAAGCCTTTCGATCAGTGGTTCTGTCACCAGCAATTTCAGCCGCTTCTGCTTCCAAACCGTCACCGCACCGGGGAAAAGGCCCATCACCTTGCGGTGAATAGCGAGTGCTGAAGCGCTCCAATCAACCTGATAATCAGCTTTGACCAGCATCCGTGCGTAGGTGATGTCCGCTGACTGGCAGCGAACATCCAATCTGCGAAGCCGCTCCTCCTCTGGTCCGGGTCCCGCCTTCACGATCAGTGGGATCGCATTCACCATCAGCTCCGCAGTGAGCTCGCTGAGCCGGGCACCGAGCTGATGGGCATTTTCCAGCAGTCCGATCTTGAGTGCCCGTTCCATCAGCACCGGACCGGTGTCCAGCCCCTCCTCCATCGCCATCACTCCAACACCGGTCTGAGCGTCTCCTTCAAGGATTGACCATTGAATCGGGCCAGCCCCACGCCACCTGGGCAGCAGAGATCCATGGCCGTTCCAGCAACCCAGAGCTGGTTGCCTCAACACTTCTGGGGGCAGAATTTGCCCGAAGGCCACCACCACAGAAAGGTCAGCACCGAGTTCAGCAAGCTGCTGTTGACAGGAGAGATCCTGGCGGATTTTTTCCGGTGTATAAACCCCTAAGCCGAGTTCCAGAGCGCGTGCTTTCACGGCTGAGGGCATGAGTTGTTTGCCTCGACCTCGACGCCGATCGGGCTGAGTCACGACGCCGACGATTTGATGTCCTGCACTGTGCAAGGCATCCAATGTGGGAACTGCATAGGGAGGCGTTCCCCAGAACAGAATCTTCAAGGTCAAGGCATCCTTGGTGTCTCTTCAGGCTTCACCCGTGATGGCCAGACCATCAACCCAGATGTAGGGACTGACGCCTTCATGGGTGATCACGGATTCCGGTTCAAGGTGAACGATGGAACGCAAAAGCTCACGGATGTCTCCAGCAACCGTTGCTGCCTCAACCGAGATGCGTTCACCGTCTTTGACAAGCCATCCATCGAAGGGCAGAGAAAAGGCTCCTTGACTGGCTTTCACCCCCGCGTGGAGAGCGTTGAGGCTCTCAATCAAGACAAAGGTGTCACCGGTGGTGGTGTGGTCAAGATGGTCGGCGCCTGTGTTGATGTTGGGTGTACGACTCACTTCAAACCAGTCAGGACCGACAGACACCTTGGCTCCCATACCTGCGTGACCTGTTGGATCGACACCGAAATGCCGAGCCGTTGCTTCTGAGTGCAGGAAGCTCTCAAGACGTCCATCACAGATCAGGGGCAGGGCTCGAGTTGGGGTGCCTTCCCCATCAAATGGCATCGCTCCAACGTGTGCAGGATGCAGACCGTTATCACTGAGGTTGAAAAAAGGAACCGCCAGTTGTTCTCCGATTGAGTCGGCTTTGCTGAGGCTCACGCCATCTAGAACGGCGCGGGCATTCAGCATGCTGCTGAATGAACCAATCAGATCCAGAAAAGCCTCCGGGGAGAAACACACGAGATAACGCCCGGTATCGATTGGCTGGTAATTGAGATGGCTGATGGTGCGCTCGGCCGCCTCATCGATGCATCCCTTCAGATCCAGATCCTTGCTTCCGAGAGCGAGGCGTACCGCTCCGCCGCTGCGCGGCTTGCGACCATTTTCCTCCGCACGAGCCATGAGGAAAATGCTGGCCTGGGTGCGCTGCGCTTGGCGCAGCGCACCATCGCTGTTGAGATAAATGCGTTCACTACTTCCCTCATTCAACGCGTTGTAGGGAAGAGTGCCGATCGCGGGATGACGACCCAGCAGCTGCTTTTCAGCATCCAGAAGCTGATTCAGAAGAATCTCAATGCCCTGAGCTTCTTGGAGAGGACGATGGAGGTCAGGTTGAGGAGCCTTGGCAAGGGGAGAAAAACCAGGAACATCGTCTGGATTGCCGAAAGCACTCGCTTGGTGAGCACCCAGCAACGCTTTTTCAAGCCCCGACTCACTGAGATCAGACGTGCTTGTGATCCCAACCAGACCTTGGTGATTCCAGACTCGAACGGTGATCGAACTGCGTTGTGCAGCTTTCAGCTGTTTGGCCTCGCCTCGATCGACCTGAACCGAAGCGCTGCTGCTGCGACTGGCACCCAAATCCCATTTGGGAATGCCTTCACGCCGTGCCATGGACTGGAGTTGATCCTGAAGGGAAGCAACATTCAGGGCAGTGTTGGCCATGCTCAACGACCTCCAACAGTGATGGAATCGACTTTCACGTGGGGCTGCCCAACAGTGACAAACACGCTTCCGCTCACGGATCCGCAGTAACCAGCCGCCAACTCCAGATCATCGGCACACATGGAGATCCTGGGCATGACCTCTTTTGCATCACCGATCAGAGTGGCTCCCTTGACGGGTTGACCAAGTTCTCCGTTTTTGATCAGGTAGCCCTCCTCAACAGAGAAATTGAACTGACCGGTGGCACCGACACTTCCTGCTCCCATTGACTTGCAATAAAGACCATGGTCGACGGAGCTGATCAGATCGTTAATGCTGTGAGGACCTGCGGCGATATAGGTGTTGCGCATGCGGCTCGCTGCAGCAAAACCATGACTCTGTCGGCGACCGCTTCCAGTACGCGCGTGACCCGTACGCATTTCGCCGGCTCGATCACTGAGAAAGCACTGCAGGATTCCGTCTTCAATCAGAACGGTTCGCTGCGGCTCCATCCCTTCGTCATCCATGGAGATGGATCCGAATGCTCCGCCGCTCAGGCCTTCATCAATGGCAGTGACAGCGGGATGGGCAATGCTTTCACCAATGCTGTCGGCGAAAGGAGTGGAGCCCCGCTCAACCTGTGTGGTTTCGAGGAGATGCCCGCAGGCCTCATGGAAAATCACACCGCCGAAGCGATTGGCCAACACCACGGGCATTTGGCCGCCGTCCACGTAATCAGCGCGGAGCATTTTTGCGGCGCTGTCACACACTTCCCGGGCAGAGGCATCCACGTTCCAGTTGCACAGATCATCAGGACGATCGGTACTTCCATAACGACGGGCAATGCTGGAACGATGTTCCCCATCAGCGGCAAGCACACTCAGACCGCTGGATTGATGCAGCCGGATATCACGGGCAAAGGTTCCATCGCTAGCGGCCACTAAAACCTCCTGCCAGTCACGCGCGAAGCTGCCGCGTCGCACATCGAGATGCTGACCACGCTTCTGCAGGCAATCAGTTCCTTCGAGCAGACGCTCGGTGATTGTCAAAAGGTCAGGAGTGGACTCCAACCAGTTGTTTTTCGAGGATCCATAGTTCCGTAGTTGGCCGAGTCCATCGAATCCAGCTGCAGTGGCAAGAGTCGATGAGTCGAGCTGAAGCATGGCCAGGGCTTGCTGGAGAGCATCAGCCAGGCCTTGATCACTCAGATCATTTGTACTGACAAACCCATCTCTGCCTGATCGGAATACGCGGATACCAGCTCCCATTCCGAAGGAGGGGCTCACGCTGGTGATCTTGTCCTGTTCAGCAAGCACGCCCAGGTGGTCTGTGCGTTCTAGGAACACCTCAACAAGATCAGCTCCTGCACTGACCCCGATATTCAATAAAGCGTCAAGTCGTTGGCGCCAAGGGTGATGAGCTGGGTCAAGATCGTTGAACCCAGCCAGAGACTTTTGAAGAGCTGACTGCATCAGCGCACACTGGGCTGATAGTTTTCGCTGCGAACGGGAGACATCAGGAAAAGGGCTGCCATTTGCGTACCGTTGGCAATCCAGTGCGGGAGTTTGCGAACAAATTTGAGTGGAGCTGGTGCAGCACTCTGTTCAACTGATTCCAAAGACTCGTTATTGGTGACGATCTTTTCCAGACGCTCATAGAAACGTGGGTTCTTGACATCAAGAACGACGGGGAAAACCCTTGCAGATGTTTCGTTGGTCTTGTCAATCACCATTCGGTCGTATTCACGGGCATCAAGACCGAGAGCTTCGTAGAACTCCTTGCGTGCCACATCCCTGACATACATCGTGGCAAACACAGCTAGCAAGAAGAAGCGACACCAAAGCCGCGCTCGGAGCCCGCGAACCGTATCAGGCTGGGATTTCATTAAGGCGTCAAAGAAATCTCCGTGACGGTTTTCATCTTGACACCAGTTTTCAAAGAAGTTGAAAATTGGGAAGATCTTGCTTTCTGGATTTTTTTCCAGATGCCTGAAGATCGCGATGTAGCGCCAATAACCAATCTTCTCAGAAAGATAGGTTGCATAAAAAATGAATTTTGGCTTGAAGAAGGTGTATTTCTTATTTGCTGTTAAGAATCCCAGATCAAGTTGCAATCCAAAATCACTCATGGACTTATTGAGGAAACCAGCGTGTCTGGCTTCATCCCTGGCCATGTGTGCGAAGCATTCTGCAAGGAGAGGATTACGAGCTTTGATGCGACGGCTCAACTCCTTGTAGAGAAGGAATCCTGAAAACTCAGAGGTGCAGCTCTGTTCCAGGAACTCGATGAACACCCGCCTTGTTTCGGGATCGAGTTTGTCGGCAGCGCCATCGAATTCGTCGTTACGAACAAAGTGATGACGGTTGTAATCCTTGCGGAACTCCTCGCAGATCGCCTCAAGTTCAGCTTCATTGGGACGGAGATCCATCTCCGCCATGGCTTCGAAATCCGTTGTGTAGAAGCGCGGAGTGAGGATCGTGTCCTTGACCGGATCCTTCACGGCGACCCCGGAACCCCCGGTTTTCGTGTCATTCACAGCGGTGGGAGGCACCATCAGATCCAACGTGTGTTTTCAGCATCGTAAATGGAGTCCCGGCTCTCGCGGGGCTTGGTGTTACCCATTGGTTTAGTTGCCTCCAAACCACTTCTGACCATTCAGGCGTTGAAGCAATCGGGATTCAAGCAAGGCCTGATTGATGCGCTTCTCGTCGATCAAGAACGATTCGAGCAGGCTTGGATCGGAACCGGATTCCGCCAGGGCAATCGTCTTACCAGAGGTGATCGCGTCGGATGCAAAGCAAAGCCAGAACCTCCGCCCAGCAGGCAATTCACCTTGAACCATCCAGCATTGGCCTCCCACCACCGGACGTTCTCCCTCAACCAGGGCAAGGCTGATCGGCGGTTGCTCACGCTCGATCAAGGCTTTGGTCAGTGAGGGCAGCAGATCCTCCTTGATAAACGCCGCAAAAGGCTTGTCCTCCGGTTTGGGTTTTGGAGCAGGTTTTGCCGGTTTGGCTGAATCGGCAGCTTTGATTGATTTCTCTGCTTTCTTGGCCGTGTCAGTCGCAGCAGGCTTTGCTTTGTCGACCGATTGCTTGGAATCTTGCTGGGGCTTGGCGGCTTGATCAGCTGAACCCTGGGATTCGGTCTTGTCCGGTGAAGCCGTCACGGCTGATTGGTCTGAAGCTTCAGGGCCGGCAGAGCTATCCGGAACATCAGGTGTTTCGGGCTTGGCAGGAGTGTCGGGGGTTTCGCTCACCGGACATCAATCGCTCGCGGGACTGTAGACAGCCCAGGGCACTTCTCACCAACTTCACCAATCTGTGGGAATCGGCTGATCCCAGTCATCAAGGCTTGTTGTCGCAGTCTGAACAGGCTGGGAGACAACCTTCTCCTGCCGATCCGACTTGGCCACACTGTCCTTGGCTGACCGACCGGTACGGATCACCCTGAAGGGCACTGAAACAGTCGGTGCAGGATCACGGACGTCTCGCTCAGGCCAGGGCATGGTCGCTGCTGCAGTGGCAGCGCGCTGAGTGTCCTGCTCAGCAGGCTCTTCCTGCCACGTGAACGGTCGACGAACCTCGCGTTGCAAAGGTTGCTGTGTGGTTGAGCAACCGGCTGCCAACACACCTCCAGACCCGAGCAGGGCACCGGATGTCGCAGCAACAGAAATCCATAGACCAATGGGAAGCGTGGGTAACTCCCAGGTGAGGATGCGAAGGCTGCCTGTCTTCCCGAGGTTCAAACCACCAACCAGCAAGGTCAACAACAGTGGGGAAAGACAGGGAATCAGCAAGAGGCGTTGCAGTGGGGTCATGACTTCGGTCCCTCCCAACGCTTCTGATCAGTCAGGGATTCTCCCAACGAATCAAAGAGCCGCATCACCAGAAAATCGAGCATGTCATCGATGCTTTCAGGTTGGGTGTACCACGCCGGTATCGGCGGAGCGATCCGTGCTCCTGCTTCAGCAAGAGTCGTGAGATTGCGCAGATGCAGCAGGTTCCATGGCATTTCCCTTGGTGCGATCACCAGAGGGCGTCCTTCTTTGAGATGAACATCAGCGCAACGCTCCAGCAGGTCGCCGCCAAGACCCGCCGCCAGGCGGCCAACTGTGCCCATGGAACAAGGCACAACCACCATCCCTTTGGTGAGAACACTGCCACTGGCAACGACAGCTGACTGATCGTCCCAGCGATGACAGATCAATTGACCGTCTTGGACCCCCAGTCGATCTCTCCAGAAGCGTTCCTGATGTCGTGGGTCAACGGGAACAGAGATGGATCGCTCAGCTCGCCAGACGCCATGGGCGCCTCGGCTGACAATCACATGCACGCTGAGATCTCGGCGCAGCATCCACTGCAGAGTGCGTTCAGCCAGCTGTTGGGCGGAGGCTCCACTGATACCGATCACATAAGGAATCATTCCTCGCTCACAGCCACCGGCAGAGGATCATTCGAAACAGGTTCTGTGGAGGAAACCACTTCAAGATCAATTTGATTTCTCAGCACATCAACCTTGAGAACCTTGACCTCGACGGTGTCGCCTAACTGATAGACACGCCTGCTTCTTCTTCCGACAAGACGATTCTGCCTTGAACGGTATTCATACCAGTCGTCATTCAGTGAACTGACGTGGACGAGACCTTCAACCATGGAGGGCGCTATTTCAACAAAAAATCCGTAGCTCTGTACCCCGCTGATCACCCCGGTCTGCTGCTGATCGAGCATCGGCTCTGCGCTACGAGCCTTGGTCATGGCCAGCACGTCCCGCCTGAGCTCTTCAGCCTGACGCCGCCGCGCGTTCAACCGCTGCACGGTGCGTTCACGGATCATGTCGTTGATTTTCTGTTCTTGAGAAGCTGTGAACAGAGGCCAAGTGACCGACGCAGCGACTCCTTTTTCACCCAGTCTTGCTTTGGTCTTCTGCCGCACGGTTGGACGATCCTTTCCGTCATTCAGCAGAGAACAAAGCACCTGTTGATTAATGACGTCAGCCTGGTGCAAAGTCGGACAACACCATGGTGCAAAAGGATTCAGTTGTTGCTTGCTCGAAGACACTGCATCGCTGTTGTCGGCATCACCCATTGATGAGTCATCCGAACTGGACTCAGTGGCAGATTGTTCAGAACTCTCGGTGGCGGATTCCTTACAGGTGCTGGAGACCCGATAGAGAGTCTCCGGCAATGCTTGTCTTAATTGCAGGTTGAGAACATGACTCGAGTCACTGTTTGCGAGAGCAAGAGCCAGTTCGGATGGGGAGGGCGCTCCGTCTTCATCCAGTTCGAGAGGCACATCGAGTGCGACAGCGGCCTTGGCCACGTCATTGAGAACGGCGTCATCGGCCGGTGGAGAATCAAGAAGAATCGCGGGTAGCCCAAGCTGTCGGCTGTGTTCTTCCCAGACGCGATGGGCATGCCGGATGAGAACGGAGAGAATCGAATTTGGGCAACTGGTGTTCAGTGGTGTCGCCCAGTTCTGGCCATCACCATCGGGCGAAATGCTGTTGAGATCTCCAAGATCTTCAGCTTGAGCTCGCTTCAGATCGAGCTCGATACGACCTTCTGATCGTTCAGCGTCCTGAAGCTTTTTTGCACAAAAAATCAGTGTTTCCAGCTGCCCAATCTGATCTTTGATCGACTTAAGAGCGGCAGGAATTGCTCTGGACTTCGGTTTTCGTGATTCCAGAGCCTGGAGCGCATCGGTATTCACAACAGCAACCGGGCGGATGCGACTGAGACAAAATTCCCAATCTCGCCACTCACCATCGGGGCCCAGGTCCAGTCGCAGCGACACCGCGTCTTGCACATCTCCGACGGAGAATGCGCAGGCCTTCGCCAGGGCCGGACCAAGTAAAGGCAGCCAATGACCACCCAGACAGAGGCTTTCCGACTGATTGAGAAGCCACTGGTCGTAACTGTTTCCAGGACTCAGACGCTCGGCAACCGCTGGGGTGTGGATCCAAAGACGGGTACCTCCATCGTGAGGAATGACATGAACGGCTGGAAGTCCGGGTGCAGCGTCGGCATTCCACCCACTGAGGAGCAGCGAGGGTTGTTCACTGAAGTCTTCGCGTTTCTTGGCGGAGGGCGCTTTGAAACTTGCTCGGGGAGGAGCCGGACGCTGATGAAGGTTGGCCTTCGTGAGCATCAGTTCCCGATCAGCAGCCGACCCACCATCGAGGGGAAGGGATCGTGCGACGTGACCGCGTGCTGGAAACTGGGCGATCGGGTAGCGATCCAAGACCACTTCAGCCACCGCCATGCCGATGGGCTTTTCCGCGTGACTGGCATCCTCGGGCGACAGCTCGATCGATGCCAGCAAACGGTCATCGAGGGGGACGGCAATGACCCGTTCCTCCTGTTGTTCCACCGATGCGAGCAGACTTGTGGTGGCCCGTTCAAGAATGCATTGCACCCCGCCTTCCGGTGAACGGCGTCTGCCACCCTCGCGGGTCAGCCTCACCAACACGCGATCACCGTTCCAGGCGTGGTTGAGCTGGTGATCACGGATATAGATGTCGTCTCCACCGTCATCCCGAATGGCGAAACAGAATCCCTTGCTGCTGCAACGAAGACGCGCTTCAACCAAATCGTCAGCGGCTCCCCGGCTGATTCCGCCTTCATCGTCGAGATCAAGAATTCCAAGCCTTGTCAGGCCCTGGAGAGCGAGTCCAAGCGACTGTTTTTCGGAGCGATTGGTGAGTCGCAGAATCTTTTCGAGCTTGGCAGTTTCCAGATTGCCCTCATCAGGCACCTGATCGAGCAGGTCAGCGACCGTGAATTTCATCGGAGCGGTGTACGGGAACCGGCCTTCAGGACCGGGAGGAAACATCTCGGGTGCGCGTGCAGCGAAAGACCGCGCCTTCCCTTGATTCCTCAATCTTACGGGGGGCTGGCTTGCTTGGAGGTTTAGTCGTCAGCGGTTGCTGCTGAACCGCTTCCGCTGAGAAGTGGCCAGAGCAATTTCAGTCCGATCGCTAGAAATCCAAGTGATGCCATCAGCTGCAACCAGTCGGCGGGGATAACGCCTGACAAGGATCCACCGGCTATGGCACCGATCAGGCTTGCCAGAACCAGCGCTGATGATGAACCAAGAAAAACGGCAAAAGGGCGATTGGACGTGCCGCTGATCGCCACAGTGGCCAATTGCGTTTTATCGCCGAGTTCTGCCAGAAAAACCGTGGCAAACGTGGAGAGAAGCAGGGTCAGATCCATGGAATAGAGATTCAGTGGCACCACGCACCGAGATGCAATTCAGAGTTGTGTTTCAGAGAGGCTTGGCAGAGAGCAGCGACTGCAGGGCCTGAGAACCAAGCCAAAGCCCAAGACCAAGCATCAACAGACCGGCCATCTGTTCGAGCCGTTCCGGTTGCATCACCGTCGACAGCCATCGCCCAACCAGAACGCCGACCAGGCTGGAGCAAATCAACGCCAGTGCAGCCCCGCCGAACACGAGCCAGGGCTGACCCGATTGTGCGGAAAGCAAAAGGGTGGCGAGTTGGGTCTTATCACCAAGCTCAGCCAGGAAAACCGTTGTGAAGGTTGTGAGAAGGACAGTCGTGAAACCAGGACGTTGTGTGGTGTCCGAATCAGTCATCACAAAGGTTCGTTTGAACGGATGAGACGTTCGAACTTACGCAGTTCTCTGCTGCGACCGCCATGAACCGAACGGATCTGTTGCCGGCAGCAAGCGATGGCAAATGCATCTGCTTGATCAGGATGAATGCCGAACAAGCCACACAGACTGCTGACGCGGCAGAAATCAGGGCGAGTGTCATAGATACGACAACGCCTCGAGCCACTGTCGAAATGGATGCACCAACCATCAGCTCCCACCATGGATAGATATTGGCGCTGCTGATTCGGATCAAGTGACTCCACGGCTTCCGGGCGTTCATCAGGTGCCAGACGGCAACAAGCACCGCATTGGTCCATGCACGACCAGCGCTGACCAGGGCGTGTCATGAGCCCACCTCAGAACCAGCAACAAGAGCGAAGGGCTGTGACAAGCCGTCACAGAGATTTTGTTGGTGCTGTACGGAGAGGGGGAATGCCTCGTAGCCTGGCTCAGGCAACATGCCGCTCATCTGCTTTCGTTTCATGGGACTCGATTTCCACCTGATCGCCAATTTCGCGGCACTGGCCCTGATCACCCTGGCCGGCCCCGCAGTCATCTTCATCCTGTTCTACCGCCGTGGTGCTCTCTGAAGTTTGCTGAGTCCGTGATACACCGGATCCCTGCAGACAAGGCGTCCGGTGTAGGCAGCCAGAACTGAGGCGAGAACGACACCAGCAAACAGCTGCTGGTCGCCCGCCAGGCGCCAGGAGAACACGATTGAGACAAGGGGTAGTTGGGTTGCGCCAGATAGACCTGCCGCAAGACCAAGGCCAATTCCGACCTGTGAGCTGATTCCAGCCACGGCACAGATTGTGTAACCGAGCACCGCTCCAAACGTGAGAGAGGGATCAATCAGTCCACCTGGCACTCCAGGACTCAGAGCAAGCATCGGCCCAATCACCCTGACCAACGTGATCCATACGCTGGTGATTCCAGTGACCAGGTCCAGTTGACTGCCGAATGCATTGGGCATTCCCTGTTCGATGAGCTGACGCACAAGCGCTTCGCCATCTGACGTGGATGTTCCCCAGCTCAACAGGGCCAGAATTGTCAATCCTCCACCGAGACAGAGCCCAGTTCGCAAGGGTTGTCTTCTGACGGCTGGAGCCAGCCGCCCGGTGAGCCAGACCAGGCCCTTGTTGAACAATCCACCGATGAGTCCGCAGACAATTCCAATCGGAAAGGCGAGCATCAGCTGCTCGATTTCCGGAATTGCGATGTTGAGGACGCCGAGTCCAAACATCGGTTCCCCACCGATGTTGGAGAACCCTGCTGCGGCAACGCTGATCACCAGCGCTGGCCAGATCGTCACGATGGAGTACTCGGCGGTGAGTTCTTCGAGCATGAACACGGCGCCCAGCAGTGGTGTGTTGAAACCACCCGCAAGTCCGGCACCGCCACCGATGGCCACAATCTGGCGTTCATTCAGAGACGGAAGCCAGTCACGAAAACGTCGATGGCAGGCTCGTGCCACCGCTGCACCGAACTGAACAACCGGACCTTCTCTGCCAAGCGGAAACATGGCGACGGTGGCAATGGACCAAAGCACGCCACGCTGGACCGTGCCTGGAGCAGCCATCGCTTGAGGCAGTTGAGAAGGGTCTTGCAGGCCATTCATGGTGGACGGAATCCCCGAGCCAGCACCGGCCTGCCAGGGACCGCGCTGGAGGAGAAGCAGAATCGGCATCACCACCAGTGGCATGCAGGCGACAACCAGCCCCCTCCATGTCCAGCTCTCGCTGGCGGACGTTGGCATCAGGGCATAAAGATGATTCTGAATGCGATCAACAACGTTCAGCGGCAGACAGGCGAGCCCGATCAGCACCCCGACCAGAATCAGTCCAATGAAATGACGAGCAACCCCTTTCAGCCGACTCTGTGACGGCAGCGTCCCCGGAATCAGGACTGGTTCATGGCGACTATCCGGAGTCATGGGCGTAAACCGAGGCCGATGCAAGCCTCCTTCAATAGAGCTGCAACGTAAGGGTGTGCAGCACGACTGTCGTCGCTCTCCAGCACACCCTCGTGATTGACACGGCTCACCAGTGAGTCGCCGTCAGAATTGATCAGCTGCAAACCGTTGTCGTCAATGCGCTGCACGCGATAACACCCCCGCGAGCGCTGCAGTTCCATCACTTCAAGATGAGGGCGTAGGGCCTGAATTTCAAGTTGAAACCGTGTTTCACCGCCCCAGTGATTCTGAGTCACGGTGTACGTGGCATCGATTGTCTGACTGAGCACGGCCTGATCAGGCCAGCGCCAAACAATGGCCTGACGCTCCACTCCGTTCTGTTCGAGTTTGAGCCTTAAGTGACCACCGCGCAGGGCTTGTTGGTCGGTAATTCGGCAACCACGCGACCAGAACAGAGGTTTCGGATGGCCAGCACCAAACGGCTCGAGTGACTGGAGAGCTTCCCAGAAAGCATGATCAATCTGATCGAGCTCGAGCAGTGCTTCGGGCTCCACCAGAAGATCCTCACCACGCTTCTCCAGCCATTGCGCGGCGAGCACGTTGAGGGCTTGATGCAGCGCGGAGACAGACGTGACCTGAACGGTGAATCCCCCGGCGGCGGGATGGCCGCCATGCCGCTCCAGAAGATCGCTGCAGTGTTGGAGGGCACGATCAACGGCAAAACCGTCAGGCGCACGGACCGAGGCGCGCATGCGTCCCTCGCCGTCACTGGCGAGGAGTGCTGCAGGTCGTTGATAGCGCTCGACGAGACGCGCTGCAACGATGCCGATGACACCGTGATGCCAATGGCCCTGTGCAAGCAGCAGAAAGGGAGGCAAGGGTGAAGGGTCACTTTCAAGCAGTGCCACGGCCTCCGCTTCGATCGCATCACAGAGCTCACGACGCTGACGATTGAGCGCATCGCACTGACGACCGAGCTCGAACGCTCGATTTGGGTCATCAGCGGTCAGCAGGTCAACCACCAGTGAGGGCTCACCGATGCGGCCAACCGCATTGATCCTCGGTGCCAGCTGGAAGCCGATGTCGTCAGCGCGCAAGGGACGATCTCCCAGCCCGGCCAGTTGTTGCAATGCCTGCACCCCTGGACAGTTGCTTTGATGCAGATGGACCAGCCCTTCCCGCAGCAAGGTGCGATTGGCACCTGTGAGCGGCGCCATATCGGCCACGGTGCCGATGCAGAAGAGATCTCTCGCGGTGTTGATCGAAGCAGGGTTCTTCAACTCTGCGGCTAGGGCTCTGGCAAGCACATAGGCCAGTCCCACCCCAGCAAGACATGCATAGGGCGAATCTTTCGGGGTGGTTGAAGGATGAATCAGAGCCAGTGCCTTCGGTCGGCTGGAGGGCAGGGTGTGGTGATCAGTGAGGATCACCTCAACGCCGAGTTCAGAAGCCTTATCGAGTGCTTCATGGGCGGCAACTCCGTTGTCGACCGTCACCAGCAGGCGCACGCCCTCGTCATAGAGCTGCTCCACCATGCCCTTGTTCAATCCGTATCCGTCGGCCATACGGCTTGGGATTGCCGCCTGTGGACGAGCTCCCATGGCCTCAAAGGCGCGCATTAACAGTGCGGTGCTGGTCATGCCATCAGCGTCGTAATCACCGCAGATGGCCACAGCCTCCTGATTGAGACATGCTTTTTTCAGCCTCGTCAGTGCCGGAATCAATTCCGGAAAATGCTCATTGGCTGCCGGGAGCGGTTGGTCGTTGAGAAGCAACATCACCTGCTCAGGACTGCGCAGTCCTCGTCTGAACAGCATTGCTTTCAGAGACAGGGGAAGTTCGACTGAGGGCAGTGGGTCTCCCTCAATCGGCTGGGGAAGTCGCCACTGCTGATCCCGGGCGCCAACCACCATGCCGAAGGAGTTTGTTGGCTGCATTGTGGGTCCTCATCGCATCAAAAGCGATCGGCCAAGCTGGTGAGCGATCGGATCACGTGTATGACCCGTTTGCAGGCTGTTTTCTGGGATGTCGATGGGACCCTCGCTGACACCGAGATCAATGGCCACCGCCCTGCTTTCAACCGGGCCTTCTCAGACTGCGGCCTTGGCTGGAACTGGAATACGGAGCTTTACTGCGAACTGCTCAGCATTCCTGGTGGTCGACAGCGCATCCAATCGTATGGCGATCAGCAGGGAGACACGATTGACGCAGCATTGATGGATCGAATACGTCGATCAAAACAGGAGCACTACCTCAAGCTCGTTGCCTCTGGAGCCGTGGCGTTACGTCCGGGTGTTCGTCGACTGCTGCTCGAACTCGACAGTGCCGGAGTGCAGCAGTGGATTGTGACCAGCAGTGGACAAGCTTCAGTTGAGGCCTTACTGAAGTCGCTACCCACCGAGCTGATCGGAATTTTTCACGGCATGGTGACCGCCGATGATGTGGCCAAGCACAAACCGCATCCTGACCCCTACAGACGGGCGCTTGAACTCAGTGGCTCAGATCCCAACAATGTTGTGGTGTTTGAGGATTCATCCCCCGGCCTGCAGGCAGCCTGCGCAGCAGGTTTGCGCTGCCTGCTGACACCATCTCCGTGGGATACCGAGCTTGAACGCAACCGGCATCAAGCGCACGCCGTGGCGGATCAGCTTGGAGAGATTGATCAGGAATCAAGGATCTTCAGTGGTCCCCCTTGTGCTGAAGGTCGGATCACGCTGGAGTACCTGCAATTGCTGCTTTCGGCCCCCTTGCGATGACCCTGCAGGCCACGCGCTATGACCAGTTGCAACGCTGGATCGGCAGGCAACTGAACCAGGCGTTTGTCGGTCCTTGGAGACGTCGCAGTGTGGGCGTACTCGCCCTCTTGTTCGGATTCATCATCGGAAGCAACGTGACGATGTATTGGTTTCAGCGGTCCGGTCAGAACCGACCTGCAGCGGTTTTGGTGATGGTGCTCATCCTTGAAGTGATTGTTCGCCTGCGCAGCAACGTGCGTCCAGGCCCCTGGCCGCTTCCATGGCTAGCGCTCGACAATTTGCGCATCGGCACGGTCTATGCCGTTGTGCTCGAGGCTTACAAACTTGGATCCTGACCCAAGAACTGATGCAACGCATGAGCGTGGTCCAGAAGGCCTTCCGCTCCTGCTTGCGTGCCTCGGCTGGTCGAACGTGGATGACTGGTGGAATCGCTGGGAGCGTGTTGGTGGGGTGCATCTGGCCCGATCTGAATGGTCGGTCCCAGTGCTGGATCGCTGGATCGCATTCGTTGCTCTGCCGTTATTGAGTCGAGTTGAGTCCGCTCTTCACAGCGGAGATCGTGTGCTGCTGGGTGTCAGCGCCTTGCCTGGTTGTGGAAAGTCAACCCTGTGCAGCTGGGTCAAATCCGCATCTGAACAACTCGCATGGCCGGTGGAGCATCTGTCGCTTGATGATTTTTATTGGCCTGGGGAGCAGCTCGAAGCGAGTATGCGAGGAAACCCCTGGTCAGTTCCCAGAGCTCTTCCCGGAAGCCACGACATCGAGGAGCTGCTGCAATCGCTGAACGCGTGGAAAACAAACGGACAGATCACGACACCACGGTTTGACAAGTCACTGCGCAACGGCCGTGGAGATCGCGCTGGGAACAGCAGATCTCAACCACAAGTGGTCCTGATCGAAGGCTGGTTTCTGGGTGCATCGCCGCTCCCATCGATTGAAACCGAGGTTCTTCAATCGTTGTCAGACCAGGAACTTGACTGGCGCGCAAGGGCCGTGTCCTTGCTTCCTCGCTATCAAGAGATCTGGAATCTTCTGGATGATCTCTGGCATCTCCGGGCTGTTGAGAGCAACCAGTCGTCGCGGTGGAAACAGCAGCAACTGGCCACTCTTGAACAGCAGAGCGGTGTGGGTTATCGCAGCAGCGAACTTGCCGATTTCAATCGCATGGTGCTTGCTGCACTACCACCGAGTTGGTTACGAAACCTCCCCCAGACCAGTGTGGTGATGGATCTCAACGCATCACGCGACGTGCGTGAGATCCATGTCAAGAACACTCAGCTTTCCGCTTCGTCTTCTTCAGCAACGGGATAGACGAAGCCCTGGGCCCGACCACTCAGCACAGACTTGCCGATGGAAAGAGCGCGCTGAGCCGCAGTGGCAGCCTTGGCCTTCCAGACAGCATGACGCTGGTTGCGCTTGCTTTTTGAGGTTTTCTTCTTCGGGACGGCCATCGCGGGCGTTTCACTGCCAAACAGCCATGATCTACTTCGAAGAGGCCACTCGTCAAATCGCTAGTCTTTGTGCAACGCATCAGCGGTGTGAGTTCAGAGCAGCCGACCCAGTCAGAACAGGGAACTCCAGCGCCCAAGTCAACGTCTGAGGACCAGCCGAAGAATCCGTTTGGCTTGTTCCGCAGGGAGCCGCAGGTGAGTTACAGCACCTTGCTGCGGGAAATCTCCTCTGGCTCGGTCAAGGAATTGGTGCTGGTACCGGGTCGCCGCCAGGTGATCGTGACTTACACCGACGGCAAACAAGTCACGGTTCCAGTTCTGGCGAATGATCAGCAGATCCTGCGAGTTGCAGAGGCATCAGGCACTCCTTTGAATGTCAAGGATGTCCGCCAGGAGCAGGCCCTGGCCGGTCTTGCCGGGAATCTTGCTCTGATTGTTCTGATCGTTGTCGGCCTGTCATTGCTGCTGCGCCGCTCTGCCCAGGCAGCCAACAAGGCGATGGGGTTCGGACGAAGTCAGGCAAGAACAGCTCCTCAGGATGAAATCACCGTTCGCTTTGAAGACGTTGCCGGCATCGGTGAAGCCAAGGAAGAGCTTCAGGAGGTGGTCACTTTTCTGAAGCAGCCTGAGACCTTTATCAAGCTTGGCGCTCGGATACCTCGCGGTGTTCTTTTGATCGGGCCCCCTGGAACAGGCAAAACACTTCTCGCAAAAGCGATCGCCGGCGAGGCAGGCGTTCCCTTCTTCTCCATTGCAGCGTCTGAATTCGTTGAGTTGTTTGTTGGCGTGGGTGCCAGCAGGGTCAGAGACCTGTTTCGGAAGGCCAAAGAGAAAGCCCCCTGCATTGTGTTCATCGATGAAATCGACGCTGTCGGTCGCCAGAGAGGAGCTGGGATCGGTGGTGGCAACGATGAACGCGAACAGACCCTGAATCAGTTGCTCACTGAAATGGATGGATTCGCCGACAACTCCGGGGTGATTCTTTTGGCAGCAACAAACCGACCCGATGTTCTTGATACAGCCCTGATGCGGCCAGGCCGGTTTGACCGTCGCATTCAGGTTGGTCTGCCCGATCGTCGCGGTCGCGAATCCATTCTGGCCGTGCATGCAAGAACGCGACCGCTTTCCGATGAGGTCTCCCTCGCTGACTGGGCCAGCAGAACTCCTGGTTTTTCAGGAGCGGATCTGGCGAATCTGCTTAACGAGGCAGCGATTCTGACCGCTCGCCATGAGGCATCGTTCCTCGGCAACAGGGAGATGGAAGAGGCGCTGGAGCGGATCACCATGGGGCTCACGGCGGCCCCGCTCCAGGACGGAGCCAAGAAGCGTCTGATTGCCTATCACGAGATCGGCCATGCACTGGTGGCGTCGCTCACCCCCCATGCCGATCCGGTGGACAAGGTCACCCTGTTGCCGCGCAGTGGTGGTGTTGGAGGATTCACCCGTTTTTTCCCTGATGAGGAAATCATTGACTCCGGTCTCGTCACCCGTGCCTACCTGAGGGCAAGACTGGTGATGGCCCTGGGTGGTCGTGCAGCAGAGATGGTCGTGTTCGGAGAATCGGAGGTCACACAGGGCGCAAGCGGCGATCTCCAGATGGTGTCCCAGCTGGCACGGGAAATGGTGACGCGTTTCGGCTTCTCTGATTTAGGTCCCGTTGCTCTGGAAGGCCAGGATCAGGAAGTCTTCCTCGGCAGGGATCTGGTCAATCCAAGACAGTCCTATGCCGAAACCACTGGTCGAGAAATTGATCGTCGTGTGCGCGCGCTGGCACAAGAGGCCCTGCAACAGGCCATAGATCTCTTAGAGCCAAGGCGTCAGCTGATGGATCGCCTGGTGGAGGCCTTGATCGAAGAGGAGACCCTCCAATCCGATCGTTTTCGTGATCTGGCAGGACTCGACGTCCCTTCCAAGAGCTCTAGCCTGGATCAGTTGCCGGCCGGGGCTTGAGCCTGCTCAAAAGGGGGCTTCCCTTCCTACTGCGTCCATCAGCGGTCTGGTTGCTGCTGGTGTTTCCCGCCTTCTGGCTCTTCGCCAGACTCCAGGTCGAGTGGTCGTGGTTTTCCCAGTTCGGTCACGAAGGGATCTACGCAGAGAGACTGGCCTTTCAGGTCCTTGGTGCAGGCCTAGCGCTGCTGCTGGTGCTGATCAGCGCCTGGTGGCGACAGCGTTGGATGCGTGCCTATGTGCCCACACCAACTGGCGAGATCCCTGCCCTTCGCGGTGGTGTTTATTCCCTTTCTTTACTCGCCTGCCTCACGATCCTTCTCAGTGTCCTCGCCGTTACGACAAGGCTGGCATGGCTGGCATGGAAGCAACCTTTTCTGCTGGCCCACTGGTGGAGTGTCCCGTTTCAACCGGAATGGACCGTTCTGGTCATCAGCATTGTTCTGATCCTTCTGATCACATTCGGCCTTGGACGAAGGCGGCGCATCAATCTGGCTTTTCTCTATGGAAGCCTTTGCATCTGTGTTGTAGCCGGCCGGAGCTGGGGGCTCTGGGCACTGGCGATCACCATTCCAGATTCAGGCACGACGGATCCGCTGCTAGGAGCTGATCTGAGTTTCGGTCTCGGACGTTTTTCTGCGATAGCACTCGCTCTCGAGTTGTTGTTGCTGCAGATCTTGCTGACTCTGAGCACCGCCACATGGAGTCGCTTGACGCGTTCACCCTGTTTGAGTGACTGGGGCTTCCCGGGCTGGAATCAACAGGAGCGCGCGTTGCTTCGTCCAGCGATCGCCATCCTCCTGTTGGTGCTCGCCGCTCTCACATGGCTGGTCCGTCATCAACTGCTTTGGACACAGAGCGGTCTGATTGCCGGCGCCGGTTGGCTGGATATTCATCTGAGGCTTCCTTTGCGGCAGCTGGTTGCATTGCTGCTCGTCCTGATGGCCGTCACCTGCATGCCCTGGCCAGGAGAGAGGCAACAACAGAGGCGAAGGCTGAGAACAGCACTGTTCACCCTCGCGTTGATGGCCGTGCTAGCCGAGCTGTTCCTGTCACCGATTGTCCAGTGGATCGTCGTCCGACCCAAGGAATTGCAACTGGAAACCCCTTACCTGAGCCGCTCCATTGCAGCGACACGTCAGGCCTATCAACTCGATTCCATCAAGGCACGTGGCACAACACCCACTCAGGAAATCACCGAAGAAGACCTGGTCAAGGGTGAGAGCACGCTGCAAAACATCAGGCTCTGGGACAGCCAGCCCATGCTGGATACGAACCGACAGTTGCAGCAGCTGAGGGTTTACTACCAATTCGCGAATGCATCCGTTGATCGTTACCCACTCAATCCGGAAAGCAATGAGAATCAACAGGTCATCATTTCAGCGCGAGAATTAGACCAAGCTGCACTTCCAGCACGCTCTCGAACCTGGCAAAATCGTCATTTCGTATTCACCCATGGATTCGGCTTCACACTGAATCCTGTCAACACACGTGAGCCGGATGGTCTGCCGGCTTACTTCATCAGTGATCTTGGTCAATCAACGCGAATTGAGGGGAATAAGTCACTGGGAATTACAAAACAAGACGTTGAGCGAGAAGTGCCGATTGGTCGAGCTGCACTTTATTTTGGAGCACTGCACTCACCGTATGCGGTGGCACCCACACGCGTTGAGGAGTTTGATTATCCCGAGGGGGATAACAACACTTATAACCATTACTCAGGATCAGCCGGTGTCTCACTGGAGCATGGATGGCAGAGAATCACCGCTGCCACTTATCTCTCGGATCCTCGTTTTCTGAATACTGGAGCTCTCACGAAGGAGTCTCGACTGCTTCTACGCCGAGATGTCAAAGAAAGGGTCCGTACCCTGGCACCATTTCTGGATTACATGGGTGATCCATATCTGGTTTCTGTGCCGATCGATGATGCACCCAGCGGCTATCAACAGGGGCAGCACCAATACTGGATTGTTGAGGGGTTCACTTCATCAAGAACAGTGCCCTATGCAGCCACTCTTCCCGATGGACGTCCACTCCGTTATGTGCGTAATTCCGTCAAAGCAATTGTTGATGCCTACAACGGCAAGGTTCATCTCTACATCAATGAACCAAATGACCCAATCATTCAAGGATGGTCCAATGTTTTCCCCACACTCTTTGAACCTCTTGATGCAATGCCCACAAGCCTGAGGCGCCACTTGATGGTGCCTCAGGCGCAGTTTGAATTACAAGTTCAGCAACTACTTCGATATCACGTCACCAATCCCAGGATCTTCTACAGCGGTGATGATGTCTGGCAAGTACCGATGGAGTTGTATGGAAACAAACAAGTGCCTGTAGCTCCATATCACATCACAGCCCAGGTGAAACCCAGACAAAGTTCAGAGTTTCTCCTGTTGCAACCGCTCACTCCGCTGGCAAGACCGAATCTGTCAGCCTGGCTGGCCGCACGCAACGATGATGAACATTACGGAGAGCTCATTCTGCTGCGATTCCCGAGTGACGTTCCAATCTTTGGTCCGGAGCAGGTTCAGGCACTGATCAATCAAAACCCAGAAATCAGTCAACAATTTGCACTCTGGGACCGAGCTGGTTCACAGGTGGTGCAAGGAAATCTTCTTGTGGTTCCTGTTGGTGATTCGCTTCTTTACGTCGAACCGATTTATCTAAGAGCGCAGCAGGGGGGGTTGCCAACACTGACCCGAATCGTGGTGAGTGACGGCCGTCGCGTGGCCATGGCAGCTGATTTGGATGCAGGATTGAAGTCACTGCTCGAAAGGCGAGAACTGGAAAACAGCGCAACACCATAAAAAAGGCCCACCCAACCAAGGGCGGACCTTCAGATGAGAATCAGCTTTGCTGAACTCAGTTGATGGCAGCGAAAAATTCCTTACTGCCCACTGGGTCAGGCTTCATGGTCTTTTCACCAGGAGTCCAGTTCGCTGGGCAAACCTCATCGGGGTTGGATTGAACGTACTGGAAGGCCTGAAGCACGCGCAGAGTCTCATCAACATTCCGTCCCACAGGAAGAGTGTTGATGGTGGAGTGCATGATCACACCTTCGGGATCAATGATGAACAGACCGCGCAGTGCGACACCTTCCTCCTCATCGAGAACGTTGTAGGCCGTGGAGATCTCTTTCTTGAGGTCGGCCACGAGGGGATAATTGATATCACCGAGACCACCCTGGTTGCGGGGGCTCTGGATCCACGCCAGATGGCTGAACTGACTGTCAACCGAAACACCTAGAACTTCGGTGTTCTTGCTGGAGAAGTCGGAATATCGATCACTGAATGCGGTGATCTCAGTGGGACACACGAAGGTGAAATCCAGTGGGTAAAAGAACAGCACGACGTACTTGCCGCGGTACTGCGAGAGAGTGATTTCCTTGAACTCCTGGTCAACCACTGCTGTTGCAGTGAAATCAGGGGCCTGTTGGCCCACACGCAGCGAAGACATGTTGATGAGGCGAGGTTTGGCAAGGAAGTGAACAGGCCTAGGTCGTAGTCGTTCCGACTTCCAATTGCTCGGGTCAAGTTATCACGGCTTACCTGAAGACTGCGGCACAACTGGAGTGCGGTGCAGGTCTGGCGCACTCTTATTATCGGTGGATGATTCACTCATCAATGAGCTGGGATCCAGCGCTTCTTAGAAAATTCAGCAGCACCGGTCACTTCCGACTGCTGAATCAGGTCCGCAGTGAGCTGAGTAGTCAACCGCTTGAACGTGACCCGAAAACAAGAGCTTTACTCCTCAAAGCTCGGCCGCACCGTGGCCAGCCCGTCCGCCAACAAAGGCGACCCAATGCAATTCCTGATGGTCATGTCACTTTGGCGGATGATGCCGGAACAGCGCAGGCCTCGCCCAAGTCATTCAGGGAACGACTCAATGCCATCGAAATGCGCTAGCTCAATCAGGACACCTCAAGATGTATGATGGGCACTGGCCTCAAGGCCTTTCGTCAGAGTAGCTCAGCTGGTTAGAGCACAGGATTCATAACCCTGAGGTCGAGAGTTCAAGTCTCTCCTCTGACATTTATTTTTTAGACTAATCCTCTAATAGGGATTATTTGTTTCAAGAACGATATTATTTAAAGCAATCAATGATTTCCTCGCTGATTGAGTGAGTTCAGGAACGTCGTGAAGGCAGCATGGCCATGGGATCGAGAGCAGCGCCACCGGGACGACGAATTTCAAAATGCAGGTGAGGACCAGTGCTGCGCCCAGTGCTGCCCATCAGAGAAATGCGTGATCCCTGTGGAACCATCTGGCCTTTCTTGACCAGCAGACGGCTGTTGTGCGCGTAGCGAGTGGAAGAACCATCGCCATGGGACATTTCCACGAGATAGCCATAAGCACCGCTCCAGCCGGCAAAAGCAATCACACCATCTTTGGCAGCGAAAATGGGTGTACCAACATTGTTGGCGATATCAATACCTTTGTGCATGCGACCCCAGCGCCATCCGTACCCAGAAGTAAACACACCTTTCGTGGGCCAGATAAAGGTCTGAGATGAGTGAAATTGATCAGAGCCGGGAAAACCAGGAAGATCAGGCCAACTTGCACCGCCTGATCTCAGGGGGCGCATTCCCAACAGGGGACGAGCTTTGGCGACGCGCACCTTGTTGCCGATGACCAACATCCTGGAAAGCTGCACTCCAGGGTTGAGATCCTTCAATTGCTCAAGAGTGATGCCATGGTCCCTGACGAAAGAGGACAGAGATTGATCAGATTTGATCTCAACCACATCTTGTGGAGTTGGTGGCGAACTCAGGGGGGCAGTTGTGCGGAGTGAATCAGCGACGAAACGGGATGAATCAACAACATCACCACGACTGGGCTCAGGCAGAACGACCAAGGTTCCAGCTTTGAGAACCGTCGACACTGACTGTTCATTCAGTTTTGCGAGCTCATTGAGAGAGAGATCGAGTTCTCTTGCAATCACACTGAGATCACTGTCAGCTGCCAGCTCGACCCAGATCAGAGGGGTTGTCGTTGTATTGGGCAGTGCAGCCAACAGCTGCTGAGGGCTGTAGTGATCGGAATCGGCATACCCTGAAAGCTGTGAAACCGCAAACAGCGCAGTGCTGGACGTGATTGCGGTAACAGCTAAGAAAAGGGGCTTCATTCAGGGATGCTTGAGGATCATTCCCGACGGAGCCGCCACAACCCGGGATTCGGCTGAAAGTAGCGAGCGGAACACAACCTCGCAAGGCCTTTCGTGGCAGATCTCCAATTACCACAACTGAAGCTGTACACCGGCGTGATAACTGACGATCCCACAGGCGACGGACAGATTCAGGCTGCGCACGCCGCCACTGCCATCTTCCGCTGCACTGCAGGGCATCGGGATGGTGAGAATTTGATCGCACTGATGCCTGATCGGATCGGGGAGTCCGATGTCCTCACGACCGAACAACAGCACGTCACCTTCCTGAAAGCTGATGGTATTGAGGGTGTGCCCACCGCGACGGCTGCAACCAATCAAGCGTGAAGGGGCTGGGAGGCTTTTCCTGAAGTGGTCAAAATCCTGATGAACGGAAAGATCAACAAAGGGCCAGTAATCCAGCCCAGCCCGTTTGACTTGGCGATCGTCGATCGAAAAGCCGAGTGGTTCAATCAGAGAAAGAGGCAGACCAAATGCAGCGCAAGTGCGCGCAATGCTGCCCGTGTTAGGCGGAATTCTCGGCTCGAACAGTGCAACCCTCAAGGGTGTGGAGGCCAGCGTCATCAATCGGGTACAGCAGCTCCCAGTGCATGCAGATCGAGAGCCCGCCCCTGCACAACCAGCCAGCTGGCTGAGGCAATATGTTCAAGCTGGTGGGCCAGCCTTCCTTGACGGTCTCGAAAGCGTCCGCCGATCGCAGTTGCTGGCACCACTCCCCAGCCAGTTTCCTCAATCACCAACACGACAGGCCGTTCTCTGTCCTGAAGCGTTTTGATCAGATCGGCTTCAAGTTGAGCCCACTCCATGGAGCTTGCGTCGAGATGCCATGCCGTGAATGCACCAAGAGCATCAACAAGAACACTGTGATCCCGTGGAATGCGGCTGAGGGCATGGGACAGATCGGCACCACTTTCAATCACGTCCCAGGTCGAAGGACGTCGTTCGCGGTGAAGTCGAAGTCGTTCCTGCCATCCGCTGTCGTCGGGTCGTGGATCGGATGTGGCGACGTAACTGACCGGATGGTGTTGTGAAACCAGATGCTCAGCCCAGCGACTCTTCCCACCACGGCTGGGACCACTCACAAGCACCAGTCCTTGCAATGGCTCAGCCACCACCATTCATGCCGCGAAGTGTGGCCACAGAAGACGGACTGACACGATTCAGATAGCGGAAGATCCAGTACTTGAAAATGGTTGCGAGGATCACCGGAAATGTGGCAATGAACAAGAGAATGAAATTCTCCCTTGCGGGGAACCCAAAGTGATTGGCGATGCCATCGAGCAGGACTGTCCAACCCTCAGGGCTGTGGAATCCCACAAAAATGTCGGTGAAAAGAATGATCGCAAAGGCCTTGGCTGAGTCGCTGAGCCCGTAAACGGCTTCATCGAAGAAGCCTCGCAACACTCGAAGTTCCTCGCGACTGAACAAACAAACCACGACGAATGCAAACGTTGCTGCAAGATCAGCCAAAACGTTTTTGACGGCGTGAGTACTTTCCGAATCAGCCTCCTCCTTCAATTCCTCGGCTTTTGCGGAGAGTTTTTGTTGAAGTTCCTCTTGAGTAGGGATTGAATCCCCCCGCAGCAGCGCATCAAATTCGATCTCAGCCTTGAACACTCTTAGTTTTTCAACAGCCTGTTCTTCCAGTTGAGGTTTCGGATAACTGAGGAAGGGTAGATCTGGAGCAAAATGATCAACCGCAGGGCTGATGATGTAAGTGCGACTGACCTGTTGAACCAAAAGAGGTACAAGAATCAGGAGAAGCAGCACCTTCAGAGAGATCAACGTTGAATCCCTGCGTCGTCGGAATCCCGCCACCAATGTAGCTTCCGCCGCAGGATTCAACTGTCTGCGCAGAGTATCGAAAATCCCTAGCAGGGATCGTGGCAGGGGATCAGGCGCACGACTAATGGTTGGTGCTGATGCAGCACGACGAGGGCTATATCGGTTGACAACGCTTTCAATTAATTGAAGCTGCCTGAGTTCTTGAGTATCGAACTGAGCCCGTTGATACTCAAGTTTATCGAGCGATGATCGACAGACATTGATGGCAGCCCTGAACTTACGAAGGATCGTGGCCTGAACAGTTGCAGGAACGGAGAGTTCCAGGTCTGGACGAATGGGGCGGTCGCCGTAATATTCAAGCTCAAGACTTTGAATCAGAAGCGCGGCTTCGTAACCACGATCCAGTTCAGAATTCGCATTGAACGACTTCGTTTCACCAAAGGTTCCAAGCCAGTTACGTCCTGCCATCGTGTCGTCAGCTGGAGAAAATCCACCAGGTCGCCATAGGCACTATGGTGCCGACGACCAGCAGAACGACAACCCATGTGAAGGCGTTGCTGTTCTCTGTTTCCTCAACTGTTGGAACATTGGAGGGGATTGAGGAACGTTCCAACTGCACAGGAGGCCCTGGATCTTCGCCGCCATTGAGCACGATTTCGATGCGGCTGACTCCGTCGAGGGTGGCCTGTCGGAAACGATCGCCATCTCTCAGGGGTTGACTCATGGTGGTGCGACCTGTACTGCGCAGCAGGGATTCCGGCAGTTGCTCAAGCAATTCGTCAGCCGCTACAACCGTCGCTTGCTTGCTCTTCGTTTCCTCAAGGAAGATCAGCAGTGGGCGATCCGTCAGTTTGGAATCCTGCGCCCAGCGATCGAGGAGTCCATCTCCAAACCCCGAAAGACTGAGTCCATAGTCGAGCCGTGACACTGTCACCAAACGGGCATCGACATGAAACTGATTGAGGTCCTGCAAACGTGTGCTGATCTCGTTTCGACTGGCCCTGCTCAACACATCCGCTGAATCGAGCACGGTCTCATCCGGCAGTGTCTGGGGGAAATCCTGTGCAGAGACAGCCACCGCTGCTGGAACTGCAAGCAAAAGGCAGAACACAGCACATAGAAACCCTCCGAAGAGGTGGTTCAGACGCTTCATGGTCAGGAGCATTGTGGTGCCAGTCTGCCTTCAGGTGGAAAGACTGTCGCGATGCAGAGCCATGATGGCCTCCATCACTGACACAGCACGCCCCTCGGGAAGCGAAAGACGCTCGCACAGCTGGTTCAGGAATGACTTCTCTGCCGCTGAGACATCCCTGTCGGCATGCGTGAGTTGGACCGCCACCGCAAGCGCGGTTTCCTGCTGAACGGGTGTCAACGCCGGCAGTGCCTCAGTCACCAGCTCGTTCACCCCCTGCTCGCGGAGTGTGACCAGGAGTCGATCGAACAAGGCACCCATCTCCTGCTCTGTTCGGTCCTTGTAGGGCGTGCGGTATTCCAGTGATCGGCGAAGGGCATGCGCCTCTTCGCGACCCAAAATGCCATCACAGGCCACCGCAGCGAGTGCGATTGAAGCAAAAGCTTCTGCGTCTGTCATCACCAGTGATCACTGCTGCCCCATTTGAGCAAGAGTGAGACCTTCTGACCGCAGGACACTCCAGACCATGCCAGGCTCCGCACGACTCTGCCTTGTCTCTGGGCTGCTGGTGCTGGGCCTCGCCGTTTTCAATGCCCTGACAGCAGGATCATTCCCTCCGGCTTTGCAGCGTGCGGAAGTGCTGTCCGGAATGGCGGCGGTCGGCCTGATGCTGGTGGCGGTGCTCTGGACCCGGGCTGTTCCACGCCATCCCAAGGCAGTCAAGCTCGAAGGTGAACAGGGGCTTGAAATCGCCGCTGGTCTGGCCGAAACCCTGCGCACGGAACTGGCCTGGGGCAGCCACCAGTTTTTGACGGCAACCTCGGCGGCAACGATCCTGGTCAACTGGGACGGGACGGTGTTGCTGAGACGAGGGCTGATCACCAAGGATCCATTCTGCCCCGGTGAAATTTGTCGACGCAGCACGGAGCGCCAGGCCTTGGTTTCACTGGTCAGAACAGCTCTTTACCCGGGTCGGCAGGAATTTGATGCTGTTTTACCGGGTCTGCCGGCAGTGATGGTGCAACCGCTTGGAGAACGGGGATGGATTGTGCTCGGTGGCTGGTCAGAGCGCTGCTTCACCCGGTCTGATGAACGCTGGCTTGTGGGATGGGCAGAACGACTCAGAACTCAACTGGAGCTGATTTCCGTGGACGCCGATCCTGATCAAGAGGCTGATCCGAAGGGAACCTGACCTGGGATTCAACCTTTCCACCAGGTGCGGTGAAGGTGATCCTGCCTTTCTCACCGACGCGTCCCACCAGCCTGCTGGCACGCGTCAGTTGCTCATTGGCATCACGTTTCAAAAGCACATCTCCTTCGGCAAGAACCTCCTCAGTGCCCCAGTTCCAGCGGCAGGTTGTTGCATCAAGGGATTCGCCTGGCTGTTGAATCCTGCAATCCCCCTGGATCACCACCGTCGTGTTGTTGAGCTCAGCCTGAAAAGCCTGTCCAAAGATCCTGGTGCGGTCGAGCTCCGCTTCGAATGGCAGCTCCGTGCGCACGATCTGTGTTCGGAAGTTCCATGTGGTGTCCTGGGCCTTGAGGGTCCCCTTCTGGCGTGGCATTCGGACAAGAACCGGAGCCATCACCATCAGGTCACCAACACGCGTGTTGCCTTGGATACTTTGGCCCTGGAGCTGTTCGAGCACCGTTCCCTCCTGGTCGCGTCTCTGGGCCAGAACTGGGCCCTCGGCATTCAGTAGCCCGGAATCGAGATTCCACTCCGCTCGGCCGGTTCTGAGTGTTGTGTCTGGATTGGATGCATCCGTTTGCTTTGACCAGCGCTCGAGCTGGACAACACCGCGCAAGGTCAGATCATTCGTGGTCTGAAGAAGCTGCGCTTCGCTGGCGCTGATTCGAGAATCCTTGTCCGTTGCCCTCGGACGCTGCTCAATCAGCAAGACGCCTTGCTCAGGTCTCCAACGCAAACGGTCTCCCTGAATCAGAAGCTTGGAACCATTGAGTTGTTGGAGCTTCACATCCCCTTCAAGCAGAATCTGCTCACCATCGTTAACCACGAGGGCCAGGTCGGATTGCACCCTGAACGACGGCTTGCCTTTCCTATACAGAACACCGACAGGTTGACGGGCTCGAACGAGTCGTCGATTAAGTTCGTAACGGGCTTCAGGACTGTTCAGGCTCCAGTCCATCTGTCCTTGCTTGGTCTTCTGCTCGAGTTTCAGCGAACGGAACACAAAGGGAGGCGACTGAGCCGTTGATGCCGGTTTTTCACTTTCACAGCCTGTGAGCAGCGACAGTGTGACGAGGAGTGCACCACTCAGCCCTCCACGCAGGCGACGACTTGAATCGTTCCAGGTCATCAGAGTGGCGAATCCAGCTCGAGTCGTTGCATGACGGGTTCCGGCTTGGGCAGAGGTGAACTGGGAGCCAGCTTTCCCCAGCTCAGATCGTCGTTCCAGGAGCCTGAAATCGAACCAAGCCCCAACTGGACGAGAATACGTTCACTGAGATCCGGCACGATCGGCTGAAGAAGAATGCCCACAATCCGGGAACATTCCAGAACGGCATAAAGATCTTCACCAACCTGCACTTCCTGACCTGGTTGCTTCATCTGACTCCAGGGAGCCTGTTCGTTGAGAAAACCGTTGGTGTCAATCGCCAACTGAAGCACCGCTTCAGCTGCCTTTTGGAAGTTGAGCGCAGCCATTGACGTCCGAACCTGCTGAATCGTCAGCTCTGCCTTGCTGCGGAGTGCATGATCGCTGCGAACCTTCTCACTCACAGGAGGTAATGCATTGTCAAACCATTTCCTGGACATGGATGACGTGCGGTTGAGCAGATTCCCGATCGTGTTGGCGAGATCGTTGTTCACCAGATCCACAAATCGCTGCTGCTGGAAATCACCGTCATCGCCGAACTGAATATCGCGAAGCAGATACCAGCGCACCGCATCGGTACCACAGCGCTCAAGCAACAACTCGGGGTCGAGCACATTGCCAAGGGATTTGCCCATTTTCTGGCCTTCACGGGTCAGAAATCCATGGCCGAAGACGCTCTTGGGCAACGGCAAACCGGCCGACATCAGCATTGCCGGCCAGTAAACGGCATGAAAACGCAGGATGTCCTTGCCAATCACGTGCACACTCACGGGCCAGCCAGCACTGCTCAGTCGATCCAGATCCACGGAGCCGCCGTCATCGAGCAGAGCGGTGAGGTAGCCGAGCAAAGCGTCGAACCACACGTAAAAGGTATGGCCGGGATGGCCAGGCACGGGAAGTCCATGGGACACGTTGACCCGCGAGATGGAGAAATCACGCAGGCCTCCGGCCACGAAGTTCTCGACCTCCTTGCGTCGACTTGCCGGTGCAATGAATCCCGGCTCAGCGATCAGCGACTCGATCGGCTTCTGAAACTTTGAGAGACAGAAAAACAGGTTCTCTTCATCGCGCCACTCAAGGGGCTTCAGGTGGGTGGGACAACAGGGGGATACGGCCTCGGCAGGCTCATCCTTGAATTCCTCACAGTCCACGCAGTACCAACCCTCCTGATGGCCGGTTCGGATGTGGCCAGCGGCTTCACAGCGGTGGAAAAACTCCTGAACCAAAGGCAGGTGACGTTCGCTGGTTGTTCGAACAAAACGATCATTGCTGATGTCCCAGCGCGACCAGAGATCCTTGTATTCACGGCTGATCAGATCACAGTGAGCCTGTGGACTGATCTGGCGAGCCTCTGCTGTGCGTTGAATCTTCTGGCCGTGCTCATCCACACCGGTGACAAACAGGACCTGCTGACCTTCAAGGCGTTGAAAACGGGCCAGGGCGTCGCAGGCAATCGTCGTGTAAGTGCTGCCGAGATGCGGCTTGGCATTGACGTAATAGAGCGGGGTTGTGAGGCTGTAGGTCATCGCTTCGGCGCTCTCCTTAGGCCCCTGGCTCTGGGGCTGGATCTTAACGACCCTCTTTCCGGGCCCCTGATCTCGCGACCCTGCGTCCTGGTGCCTCCACTTGAGTGAGATCCGATTGATCTGTATGCCTTCACCATTAGGCCACCTGAACACAGTGGAAGCCGTCGTCGTCCAGCCACGGAAAGGACCATGACCGCCAGTATTGATTCGGTGGATGTGCTGGTCTGGGGAGGTGGGACCGGCGGTGCGGCTGCAGCCATTCAGGCAGCCCGTGGTGGAGCCTCCACTCTGCTTCTCAGCCCAGGCTCATGGCTTGGAGGAATGGTCAGCGCTGCTGGTGTGTGCTGTCCTGACGGCAACGAACTGAGCCCCTGGCAAACCGGGCTTTGGGGAGCATTTCTGCATGAACTGGAACAGCGCGAACCGGAAGGCCTGGACCACAACTGGGTGAGCTGTTTCGGCTATCGCCCCTTAACAGCCGAAACCATTCTTCAGAGCTGGCTGCGTCAGGAGCCCAGGTTGCTCTGGTGGCCTGGTTGCCAGTTGCGGGGAGTCGAGCGTGAAGGCTCTTTGATCAGAGCTGTGCAACTTGAAGTGGATGGAGAGCTCCGCAGCGTGACCTGCCGGGTTGTCATCGACGGCAGCGACCGTGGGGATCTCTTGCCATTGGCCAATGCTCCGTTCCGTCTCGGATGGGAAGCCAAGGAACAGTGGGATGAACCCAGTGCTCCATCGCGCCAACGTCTGGCCACTGATCCATTTTTCAGGGATCAACCCGTGCAGTCACCCACATGGGTGGTGATGGGCCAGCTTCAAAGCGATCAGTTATCCGATCAACCCAACACAAAAGATCGGCCGGCCGGCGATCACTTGCCTGAGCCCTTCCGAGAAGCCTGTGAACGCTTTGGATTGGAAAAAACAATCACCTACGGACGCTTGCCATCGGGACTGGTGATGCTGAATTGGCCCCTGCATGGCAATGACTGGCATCGAGGACTGGAACGCGCCTTCCTCACAGATTCAAGTGAGGAGGCTGCGCTGTTCGGCGAGATGCAATCACACAGTCTCTGTTTCGCCGAAGCATTGGCTGAGGCCACCGATGGATGGTTGCAACTTGGTGAGGCTTTTCCCAGTTCCGCTGCAAGCCCTGCTCCCTGGCTGGCCGCCATGCCTTACTGGCGCGAAGGCCGCCGGATGATTGGGCGCACCACGGTGATTGAGCAGGATCTGCTGCCTCTGGATTCCGGAATGTGCATGGCTGGGCCGCCGCGCAATGACGATGCCGTTCTGCAGTCGATTGCGGTGGGTAATTACGCGAACGACCATCACTACCCCGGTGATGACTGGCCATTGTCTCCCAAAAGTTGCCGTTGGGGCGGTCGCTGGACAGGCACACCGTTTTGCATTCCCTTCGGTGCCCTGCTGAGTGATGAAATCGATAACCTTCTGGCGGCAGATAAGGCCTTCAGTACGAGCCATATGGCCAATGGAGCCACACGCTTGCAACCGTTGATCATGAATATCGGCCAGGCCGCCGGAGCGGCGGCCGCTCTTGCCGTGGAAACAAACCGGCAACCTTCCGAGCTGTCAGTGCGCAGCCTGCAACAACGACTGATCGAAGACGACAGGGCTCCATCGGCAGTCGCGCCACTGTGGGATACACCCTGGCATCACAGTGCGTGGTTGGAGCGGCAGACAGCAGTTCTGGACCAGAAACCCCTCACAGCAGCCCGACCGGAGACTCTGGATTCAGGCAGAACACTGCAGGCGATGGTCAGTCCAGACGGTCAGGGTGGCTACAGCGTCCAACCCGAGGGATTTGAACCCTGGCAGTTGATCACGCTGGAACCAGCGGTGAACGAGAAACTTCAGACGATCGACAGACCAACAAACCTCCAGTTGCAGGGCACATACAACCCCTGGGGAGGCTGGTTTCGAGCGTCCTCTTCGCAGTGATCAGGGCACCAAGGCCAGCAGTCTGAGCTGATCTGCCTGGGAATCGACCTGACCCACCTTCAGCACCAGCGCATCTCCCGGCAGCGATCCAGCGGGGCATTCAGCTGCAACATCCATGGCGAGGTCGTCAAGGCGAACCAGACCCAGCCGTTCTTGAGGTCTTAGCCAGCGCAGAAAATCCACCGGCCACTGGTGCTGTTGATGATGTTCAAACCAGACCTGCTGCCAATGGCGCTGATCTTCCCTGGCGATCGAGAGACCTTCGCGAACGGCAGCATCAAAGCTGTCGATCAGTTCCTGCATCGACTCCTCGGAGAGAGGACTTTCAGCGTGGATCACAGCAGCGATCTGTCGTTGAACCACAAGATCGCCGTAGCGTCTGATCGGTGAAGTGGCCTGGGCGTAAGCCTCCAGGCCAAGGCTGAAATGCGGTGCCGGTTGTGTTCCCATCAAACCGCGGCTCAGACAACGCTTGATGGCAGCAAAACGAACCGCTCCATCCGGTAGCTGCTCCAGCTCCGACGCTGAGGGCAAATCGGCGGGAAGCTGACTGCGATAAGGAAGGGCCAGATTGTGATTGGTGCCGAACCGGGCAGCAACAGCACCGGCAAGGATCATGGCTTCAGCCACCATCATCCTGGAGGCACCAGGCTCTGTAATCTGAACGGAGAGCTCACCCTCACGGCAACGGATGCGACCCTCGGGCAGATCCATCTGAAGGGCACCCTGATCCGAGCGCCAACGGCGGCGGCGTTCCAGCAGCCTGTGAAGATCAGCCAGATCCGCCTCTTCAGGGGGAGCGAGATCGATCAACTCATCAGCGTCGTCGTATGTCAGGCGATAACGAGGCGTGACCCAGCTGCGCAGGATGCCGAAGTCGCTGATCTCGCCCTTCTCGTCGAGATCGATCCAGGTGCTCCAGGCAGCGTTGCGATGCCCTGTTCTGAGGCTGAAGGGTCCAGTCGATAGATCGGCAGGGAACATCGGGAGATTGCCCCTGGACAGATACAGGCTGCTGCCACGACGTCGTGCCTCCAGATCCAGGGGTGACCCCTCGGCGATCAAGCGACCCGGATCCGCGATATGGATCCAGAGACGATCGGATCCGTCTTGTCGACGCTCAAGAGCAATGGCATCGTCAATGTCTCTTGTTTCAGCATCGTCGATGGTGACGCAGGTCTGAGCTGTGAGGTCGAGTCGCGTCTCATCGCCGGGATGTGGTGCATCACACGTCTCGAGCAGTTGCCTGGCCTCGAGAAGCAGATCTTCGCTAAATCCATTGCTCCAGGGCGTGCCAGCCATCGATGCAGGGCGATGCTCATCCCACTGACCGAGCTGAATCAACAGAAGACGAAGATCTCTGGAATTGACTTCGACGCGCGCGGTTTTCAGAGACTGCAGCAGCTGAGCATCGAGCTGGCCCCCTTCAAGCCCCTCATTCACCAGCTCTTGCATGCTCTTGATCCATGTCTGGTGAAGTGGGTCAAGCGTGCTGAAAACCACTGGTTGACGTGCCTTCAACACCTGGATCCATCGCTTGCTTCTGCGTTCGGCTTTGCGCTGTACGCAGCGTTCAGCGCGACGGCTCCGGATCTCGGAGGCAGGCCTTGCCTGAACCTGACCCTGCTTCCAGCGGAAAAAATCCTGGTCACGATGCAGGGCCAGCCAACAGGCCGCCTTGTTGATCACAGCATCAGCGCCGCAAGCAAGCTCAGCAAAAACAGCCAGGTCAACCGTCTCGGATGATTCCAGGATCAGGACCCAGGCTTCGCCCCAGTCGCGACGACTGGGACTGGCTTGTTCAAGATCTTGCTCGTTGAATGACCAAGGAAAAACCCCCAGCCGAGTCGACGCATCAACGTCGCCCGACAAGGGGTGAATCAGATCAATGGTGCGAGCCGGTACAACTTGTTCCTTGGCTCGAAAGCCGATACTCAAGCGACGTTTGCTGCCTTGAACAGCAAGCACAACGGCAAGTTGGGATGATCTTGGGTCGCTGATACCGACCAGATCTCCCGGTTTGCAGTCAACAGCGGCCAGGAATCAACCCTCAGGGTTCACAAACGGCAGCAAGGCAACAATTCGAGCCCGCTTGACAGCATTGGTGAGATCACGCTGCTGTTTTGCTGTGAGGCCTGTAAGCCGACGAGGCAGAATTTTTCCGCGCTCAGTAATGAATTTTTTGAGCAGATCCACATCCTTGTAATCGATGGGATCGCCGGGCTTGATTGGGGAAAGGCGCTTCTTGAAAAAGGAGCTGGACATGAATCAGAAACGGTTGGGAAACTGGATGAACTGCAGGCTCACTTGATTTCTTTGTGGAGAGTCATCTTGTTGAGCTGGGGGCAGAACTTCATCAGTTCCAGCCTTTCTGTGGTGTTCCGGCGATTTTTCTCGGTTGTATAGCGAGACACACCGGGAGAACGCTTTTCGGAAGCGGGAACGGACCGGCATTCGGTGCACTCAATGGTGACAACGATCCGGACGCCCTTGTTCTTGGCCATAAAGGACGTAGCGCCGCAGTTGCGAAGCGAAATGACAAACATCCACTTTACAGGTCCACCTCACCCAACTTCAGGCTTCCAGCAGCGTTTGTGAGTTCGTAGGATCACGCGCTGACTTCAAGCTCCCAATGCGGGTTTCTCTGTCCTGGCTGCAGGATCTAGTTCAGGTGAATGAGCCCGCTGATCAACTGGGTGAACGGTTGTCGATGGCGGGTTTCGAAGTGGAGGAGTTGGAGGATCTCTCCCTGCTTGCCCAGGGTGTTGTTGTTGGTGAAGTTGTGGCGTGCGATCGGCATCCCAATGCCGACAAACTCAGCGTCTGCAACGTGAATGTGGGGGGTGAGCAGACCCTGCAAATTGTCTGTGGTGCCAAGAATGTGCGCGCAGGGATTCATGTTCCCGTGGCGATGGTCGGAGCCGTTCTTCCTGCCGTGAATCTCACAATCAAAGCGGGTGAGCTCCGCGGGGTGAGCAGTGAGGGAATGATCTGTTCATTGTCAGAACTCGGACAGACCAGTGATGTGGATGGGATCGCGATTCTTGAGGATCTCCTCGATGAAACGCCATCACCGGGAGACTCAGTTGCTGCATCTCTGGGTCTCAACGACAGCGTTCTCGAACTCGCCATCACCGCCAATCGGCCTGATGGTCTGTCGATGACAGGGATTGCCCGGGAAGTTGCTGCACTCACCGGAGCGGCGCTTTCACTGCCTCAGGCAACAGCTCCATCCGATCCTCAAACACTGGCGACCGATCAGCACTCCTCAGCGGCAATGCAGGCAGGAGGGCTTTACGGCCTGACCGAAGTCAAGGGACTCGATGGCCGATCACGCTCACCGCGATGGCTGCAACAACGGCTGACCCGAGCCGGTGTGAATCCTGTGAACGCCGTGGTCGACATCACCAACCTGGTGATGCTCGAACAAGGGCAACCTCTCCATGCCTTCGACGCAGACGCACTGGAATCCATCTGCGGATCGGCAATCAAAGCAGAGGATTTCGGACTGCGTCAGGCGCGGGAAGAGGAGGCCTTCACCGGTCTCGATGGCCGAGAGATCAAACTGGATCCGCGGGTGCAGGTGGTGACCTGCCGTGATCGAGCTGTCGCCGTGGCCGGTGTGATGGGCAGTGCCGAGAGCGGCGTCAACGACAGCACTCGCAGAATCTGGCTCGAATCAGCCTTGTTCACTCCCAGCGCAGTTCGCAACAGCAGCCGGGCCACGGGTCAACGGACAGATGCCAGCAGTCGTTACGAAAAGGGGCTTCCAAGGGAAATCACCCTGCCCGCAGCAGGCCGTGCTCTGACTCTGCTCAAGGACATGCTGGATGCTGAAGTCGGCGAAACCTGGGTTTGCGCAGCAGAACAGGGAGCCGATCCAGTGGTGACCCTGCGCCGCAGTGCACTACATCGTCTCCTTGGTCCCCTTGAATCCAACGGCAATGGCCAGGCCGCGTTGCTCGGCGATGCACAGGTCGAGGGCTGCCTCACGGCACTTGGCTGTGAACTCTCCCCTGATGCCGATGGATGGAAGGTGATCGTTCCGCCGTCAAGGCGAATGGACCTCTTACGTGAGGTTGATCTGATCGAGGAAGTGGCGCGACTGGTGGGATTTGATCGCTTCCAGTCCCGGCTTCCAGAGCCACTACAGCCTGGTCAGCTGACCCTCATCCAGCAGGCCGAACGACGTGTTCGTCAGCGTCTGACTGCCTCAGGACTGCAGGAAATCACGACGCTCTCCCTCACCGGCGCCGATGAGAGTGATCCCCATCGGATCGCAATCAGTAATCCTTTATTGGCCGAAACCAGTCATCTGCGCACTGCATTGTGGCTGGAGCATCTTCAGGTGTGTCAACGCAACCTGCAGGCCTCTCAGCCTGGTTGCTGGGTGTTCGAAATCGGGCATGTGTTCAGCTCCGATGGAGGAGCGATCGATCAGGAAGCTCGGCTAGCAGGAGTGATTTGCGGAGAACGGCGTCTTTCCAAATGGCAATCCAGCGGAAAGACGCAACTGCTCAGCTACTACGAAGCCCGCGGTGTGATCACCAGCGTTCTGAATGCATTTGGCATCGAAGCTCAGGACCGTCGTCTCACTGATGATGCGCGCCTTCATCCCGGTCGAGCGGCGAGCGTGGTGGTTGAAGGTCGCCCTCTCGGTTGCTTCGGCCAATTGCATCCTGCCCTGTGTGAAAGCCATGAGCTGCCGGCAGACACCTATCTGTTCGATCTTGAACTGACCCGTCTTCTCGAAGCTGCAACCCGCAGCAATCGCTGGAGTCCGCAGTTCAAGGCCTATTCCACCCTGCCTTCGTCAGAGCGAGATCTGGCCATGGTTGTGCCCCGGAGCCTGGCGGCAGGGGATCTGTTGCAGGCCATCCGCAAGGCCGGCAAACCACTGCTTGAGTCAGTCGAACTGATCGATCGTTTTGAAGGAGGACAACTTGGCTCAGATCAATGCAGCCAGGCTTTTCGTCTGCGATACCGCGGCAAAGACAGCACTCTCACCGACGAAATGATTCAGCCCGTTCACGACAAAGTGCGCAAGGCCCTGGTCAAACAGTTTCAGGTTGAGTTGCGCAGCTGAACCTGGACATCAACACCAGGCATTCCAGGTGAGATGTCTGTGGGAAGAAATCAATCGGCTGGACCCGTTCAATCCGATAAGGACCTGAATCGCCAGCAAGTTGTTTGAGATCCCTTGCCAGGGTTGCTGGATCACAACTCAGATAAACCAGGCGCTGCGGTGGCTGCTTGAGGATCATGGCCAAGACGGCTGTGTCCAGGCCCTTGCGGGGGGGATCAACCACCAAAGCATCGTGCAAGGGCAACAACTCGCGCAGATGGCGAGCCACATCACCATCCAGAAATCGTGTTTTTTCAAGCCTGTTGCGTGATGCATTGCGACCGGCGTGACGCACGGATGCAGCGCTGATCTCCAGGCCCGTAACGCTGTGACCGGCAGCGGCCAGCGGCAAGGCAATGGTGCCGATACCGCAGTAGGCATCAATCACCCGTTGATTGGGCTGCGCCTTGGTGAGCCAGTCGCGGATCTGTTCCACCACGCGTTCAGCCCTGGGTGTATTCACCTGAAAAAAGGTGGTGGTCCCGAGCTCCAGAGAAAGATCACAGAAACGTTCCTCAATCGCATCCTCACCTTGGAGGCAAAATGTTTGATCCCCGAAAACGGCATTGCTGCGTTTGGGCTGAAGATTGAGCGTGACTCCCTTCAATTGGGGCCAACGGCGCATCCACATTGCACTCAGCGCATCAACTCCATCCAGTGAGCGGGTTGCGGAAATCAGGGTGATCAGCACTTGACCGGTTCGAACCCCGATCCTCAATCCCAGGTGGCGAAGACCGGGCACTCCCTGAAGGTCTGAATCCATGGGCCAGCCGGTCGATTCAAGGTCCTGCTTGATCGGAGCAATCAAGGCATCCAATCGCGGATCAAGAACGGGGCAATGGTTGAGATTAACGATGCGATGACTGCCACGTTTGTAGTAACCGAGGCGCACCTTCGGGCCATCGCGACGTACGGGAATCAACGCCCGGTTTCGGTAACCCAGCGATTCCCGGTCAGGGCTGACCAAGGCGTTCACATCCGGATCAATCTGACCGATGCGCGTGAGGGTGTTGGTCAGTCGCTCCTCCTTCCAGCTGTTCTGGGCCTCCAGCGAAAGATGTTGAAGCGAACAACCGCCGCAGTCGCGGGCAAGAATGCAGGGTGGGCGACGGGCATGGGGAGACGACGAGATGATCTCCACCCTTCGAGCCAGCCACATCCGCCGCTGTCGCTGCTGGACTTTGACCTTGGCCTCTTCTCCTGGCAGCAGTTCAGGGACCGTGATCACCCAGCCGTTCCAGCGGGCCAGACCACGGCCCTGCTGGTCAAGATCCTCTCCAACAACATCGATGGTCAGTCCCGGATGTGGTGTTTCATTCATCGCTGTCATTGCAATGGCGTAACACCCCTCAGCTCCAACCCATGACTGGGGTTCATGCCCCTTAAACTGTTTCCAGCATGCCAGCCGTCATGAGCGTTGTAAGGGATCTGATCCTCCAGGCGGATGACGACCTGCGTTACCCCAGTAGTGGGGAGCTTCGCTCCATGGTTGAGTACCTCAGCCAGGGTGCCGTTCGCCTGGCTGTGGTGAGGATCCTCACGGACAGCGAAAAGAAAATCGTCGATGAGTCGGCACGACAGTTGTTCAGCCTGCGACCCGACTATGTGGCGCCCGGTGGCAATGCCTATGGCCAGAAGCAAAGGGCCCAGTGCCTGCGCGATTACAGCTGGTACCTGAGGCTCGTGACCTATGGAGTTCTCGCCGGCAGCACCGACATGATCGAGCAAATCGGGCTGATCGGCGCCCGCGAGATGTACAACAGCCTTGGTGTTCCGATGCCAGGCATGGTGGATGCCATGCGCTGCATGAGAGAGGCCTCCTTGGTGTTGCTCTCGGAAGAGCAACAGAAAATTGCAGGCCCCTACTTCGACTACCTGATCAAGGGAATGCAGACGAGCACCTGATCGTTCAGGCCAATCCATTCCAGGTTGCTTCAATCCGCAGAGAGCATTAGTCCATCCATTCGTCTCAGTTGAGACGTATTGATGGACTATTTTTTATTCTCATTTGAGATCAATCGACAGTCCAGCCAGAGCCGAATGAGAGGGATCGCATGAGCGGTTCATTGACTATTTCGCTTGTCCCAACCAAGACTCACCTCTGGTCTTATAAGAGAATCATTCAAGACAATCTGGATCGGGCTGGCGATATTGGCCTTGATGCTGCCTGAACCCCTGTGAGGCGTGAGCCAAGACACGCAGGGCGGCAATAAAGCAGTACTCGTTACTTCGACCCCGCTTGCGTCACTGTGTCTACAGCAGAGACGCAAGACTGATCATTCCCTTGATTACACGGCTTTTGGGACCCTGTCCAAGCCCCTGGACACATCAACAGGATTACTGGACATGAGCCGCGGCGGAAAAATCGGGCCGATTCGATCAAAATCAGAAAAAGCCATCAACTTTTAAGCGGCCACTCCAGCACATGCTGGCTGCAAATAAAACCATCAAAAAAACCATTCTTGATCGAAATTACTCTGCCGCAGCAAGCGGGATCACGACGGCAGAGCGACGCGAGAAACGTGTCTGGCAAATCTCAAACAAGGTGAAAGCTGAGACCAGTGGCACGTCTTGGATGAGACTACCGAGACAATTCTTTCTGGCGATAGAGCTCCTTGAGCATTTGATAAGCCTCATTGAGCCGGCGCATGGCATCGGTCGAACCACCCGAGTCAGGATGCACTTCAACGGCTTTGCGTTTGTAAGCATCACGGATGGAACGCAACGTCAGGGACTGACCGGCCTGAGTTGGCAGCTCGAGTTGTTTGAGTGCCCCATGCAGAGTCATCGTGGACTCGAGGGTTTCGAACGAGGTGACCTTACGGCTGCGTTTGAACCGATTCACGAAACGGCGAATCAGTGTCGGGATGCGCTCGGGCACCGATGCGCTGGCAAACGGATCTTCGAGAACTGCTGCAGCAACAATCACCTGCTCGAAGCGTGGAGAGGGAACCATCCAGCTTTTGCAAAATTGCGTCATGGATTGATTGACCTGACTCCAGGTGAAGGTGCGTCCTTCGGATCCATCAATCTGGGGCCAGATATCACGGGCCATCCACAACATCACAGCCTCCATCACGGTGGGGCCAGGGTTGGAGCCATAGAGATTGAGCCAATGGTTCAACGCCACGTCGTACCAGTCCTTGATCTGCTCGTCAGTGATGACCGGCACCAGTGGAATCTCTGTGCTGGGTGAATTTTGAGGTGTCAGGCTTTCACGAATCGCAGTGCTGCGCTTGCGCACGAAACCTGGCAAATCAATTCCAACGCCAGCGGATGATGGATTGCGCTTGGGTGGTTGAGAGGAAACAGGAGGTTCATCCTCAGCGGCTGTCGTTTCAAGACCGCCGGATGAGCCCACCAGAACAATCGCTCGATCTTCGTCGTACAGCGGTTGCTGAGGCGGTTCTTTGACAAGTAGAACTGTGGAACTGTCCTCGGCTTCAGGGGCAGCAGGTTCGACCGGAGACCCCGAAGGCTGATCAGCCAGCGATTCTGGATCCTGCTCTGGGTCGAGCTCGGGCTGGAAAATTTCTTCAAGCAGCCGACGGAGACATTCGCCCCTTGAGCGAGTCTTCCAGTCCTTGCGGAGCTGATCAATCTGGTCGACCAGTTCCTCAGGTAATTCCAGGCTGATGCGCTTGCCGCTCATAAGGGCTGTGTCGTTCCAACCGTCAAACGGGTTGGATTACTGTTTCTGCAGGCGACGCAACCATTCCTGTTGGGCACGGATGGCGTCACGGTAACGCTGCTCAAGGCTGCTGTTCACTCTTGACGGCATGATCATGGCGGGAGTCATGGTGTTGGCACCACCTCTTGGAGAAACCAGCACGGGAGGTGGTGGAGGGGCCATGGTCCTCACAGGTTGCGGCATGGGCTTGGCCACAGGCTTCATCGGCTTGGCCACAGGAACAGGTTGCGCATTGACCGCAGGTGGGGCGACTTCTGGCTTGACCTTGCGGTTTTTTGCTTCAGCCTGAGCCTTTCGGGCTGCTTCCAGCATCTGTTCACGCTGACGCAACATGGCCAGCTGCGTCACAGGAACCACGCTGAGCAGGTGACCCGGTGTGGCATCGGCTGGATAAACGACACTCACCGTGACTGGATTGTTGGTTCCGCGTTTGAGGTCAAGGTCGGCAATGGAGAGGCTCTGTCCGGAGCGCATGCCGACATGCACCTCCTGGTAACCCTGATCGGTTTTGATGCCGATGGATCCACGAAACGCAGTGAAGGGTGATCGGCCGGACGCCACAGGATGGCTGAGAACAAGCTCATGTGCACCCTCACCTGAAAGATTCAGATCAACATCAAAACGCACGCCGTAAGTGCCAACGTTGTTGACCGCTGAGTCCACCATTCGTGTGCTCAGTTGATTGACCTGAATATCACGAGTACCGAAATGATGCTTGCGAGTGCTGGTCAATGGCACATGCAATGAGCCTTGGGAGAGATCATGCTGAATCGATGCTTTGTACTCATCACCTAGCGCAACTCCTGCAACGCGAGAAAACACCTGGCCTGATTGAATCTCGCGAATGCGGTTGAGATAAATTCTTCCGGGTGCAAGTTTGCCACGATCAAGCACGGAGATCAGTGCTCGTTCATCCTGGGTTTCTTCAGCTGCAATCACGGCCATCTGAAAGGGACCATCACTGCTTCCGCGAAGGAGGCCATTCATGATCCCTCGGGCAGGTAAAACACTGCTGACAATCACTTTGCGACTGTTGGGGGGAATCACAACTTCTCTTGAAAGTTTGCGATCCAGTTCTCCTCGAAGAATCTGAACTGCCGTTGCATCACCGGGGCCCGTGTTCCAGGGTCTGGGTCCAAGTGGCTTCACACCCATCAATTTGTTGGGGTGATATGGGGCTTCAAAACTGTTTTTTACAGATCCTCTCTTGAATCGCAGCGTGACAGGAGTGGAACCCGGGTTGATCGCAATCGCGGCAACCGTCAGCAAACCTCGGGCGCGACGTCCTCCCAGCTTGCTTGAGTCCTGCGGATAGTATTTGTGATGCATATGCACCCCAAATTCACCGTTGAAAGTGAATGTGGAGTTTTTCAGCGGCTGATTGGTCTCAGCAGCGATTGAGCTGCCAGGTGACGTGTTCACCAGGATGCCCGGGCCTTTAACAATCTCCGGTTGGTTGGAGTGCAGAACGGGAACATTGTTGAAGCTCCCATTCAGAGGCCTTGCTCGCTGGCCTGCCATCAAGGGCACGTAGGCCGCAACGGGCCTGACAAATTCGGTCACAAACGTCCCGACCGAGACGCCAATCAAGACCAGTGCTGGGATTCGGTGAGACACTCGCGACTGGTGATTGGCGGCCTGGATGGGCTCAAGTTCCAAACTTAATCGCCAGAGGAAAAACCGCCAAGTCGATTTCGATAACGCGATGGACAGTCGCTTCTCGCCAGGATGGGGGCAGTCTTCAACCCATCGGATGTTTCCTCCTTTTGGCTGCTCGCCCTGCGCAGATGGTGATTGGCAGCGCCATCACCAGGAACGCAAACTGCGGATGATGCGCTTCTGGCGTGACGGTCTGGAACGACAGATTGCTGCTGTGACTGCAGCAATCAGCACTCTCGAGCAGCAGATCGAACGGGATCAGGCCAGTTCGAACTGAGCCGTGAGCTGATGTCGTAACCGGATGAGTCCACGCTTGACGCGACGCTGAATGGTCATGGCACTGACCCCTGTGTGGCGGGCAACGTCTCTGAGACTTTGCCCTTGAAGGATCACCTCCATCAGTGCAGCTCGTTCCTGGGAGGGCAATCCTTGCAGCGCTTCCGCAAGCTTTAGCCGGTTCTCCCGTTGTTCCAGATCCCTGCAATGGTCTGCGTCCTGGCTGACCAAGTCATCCACAAGGGGCAACAACCGCCGTTGTTGCGAAGCCGCATTGAATCCTGCGCCAACATCCTCAGCACTGTTTTGCACTGCGCGGGGAAGGCGAATGATCGAGGCTCTGTCGCGAAGGTAGTGCAGGATCGCTCCTCTGATATGCGGTCGAGCGAAAGCTGAAAAGGGCACATCCCTCTGACCTTCGTAGCGCTCAGCAGCCCTCAGCAACCCGAGCAGTCCCACCTGTTGGAGATCATCTCGATCCTGGCCGCTTGTTCTGGCGTAGCGTCTCGCCAAGGGTTCAACAAGCCGCATGTGGCTCTCCACCCGTGCGTTTCGTCTTGTCTGCTGACTGTTCATGGCTTGCTTCCAAAGGAGCTGATGGACTCCTTCAGACAGACATCAGCGCTCAGCTCATGGCATCAGCGGAACCACTGAACCCGGGCACAACCTTTCTGAGCAGCTGCTCACCACCCTGGTTTTGAAGCCAAGCGAGGTCAGAGCGTTGGGTTGCCAAAAGATATCCAGCGAATCCAAGCGCGTTGACACTGAATCCCATCACTTGGTCCTGACTGCGACGAATCAGTGCCATCCACGACTGGGTCAGAAGCAGGTTGTAGGGAACGGCAGGAGGCTGTTGACTGCATTCATCACCGAGACCCAGGCGTGCAGCCAGAGAGCGGTAGAGACCATGCAGGAGGGTCGATTCCTGGTTTGGATCAGTTGCCGATGGCCGTTCTGCGATAACACAGCTGTGAAACAGCGGATCGGACAACAGACCGCTGCCCTTCGATGCTTTGGAGCGCTTCAGGTGTTCTGTGAACCAGCTCAGTCGCGGACAGATGCGCTCCTCGGGATGGCGGGGAAGCAGCTGAAGATGACGATGGGGCTGACTGGCTCCGGCTCGAGGTCCACTGTTGAAAAACCAGAGACCTGAACTGTCTCGGTCCACCAGTACCAGCGAACGCCAGTCATCAATGGTGAGCCAGTGGATCTGGGAAGCCCAGTTCTGAGTAATCAGCAGCATGTGGCCACGCTCAACGGGGTACTTGTTGAGAATCAGAACGTGGCTGTGGTTGATCCGATCCACCTCCAGTTGCGCGTCCCAGGGAAGGAATGGATTGGGCTTGGGCCCCTCGGGTCTGTGATGTTTGGGAAGCGCCGCATTCAGCTGACGCAGTTCGAACTGGTTGGCACTGGGACCTGTGAGCTCGATGGTGGAGGTGCTGAGGGGGACCAGGGCACCGCAATTCCTGGCCTGTTCGGAGCGATCCAGCGCTTTCGACCAGAACTGCTGTTTACCCATCGGTTTTGATCCTCGCCAGCGAAGCCCCGCTGTAGTACCTGCCAAGGATTTCGTTGAAGCGAAGCCCTCGCTGTGCCAGCTTCTGGGCACCATGCTGGCTCATGCTCGCACCGAGATGTCCGTGCGCTTCATCGGAGATCTCCTGAGTGGCTGCATAGAGAGATTCGACCAGTCCGCCCTTGAAGCTCAACACCAGACCGCGCGTCGCCGCTGTGGCCTGAATCGTGGATTCAGTGCTGCTGTTGCGTCCGGCGTAAGCCTGCCAACGAGTTGTGTCACCCAGGTTCCAGTCGCGGTCTGCGGGCCGGAGCATGTGCACAAGGCCGTAGGAGCGGGCTGCCACGGCCTGCGCCTTGAGAGCTTCTCCATTCCAGTGGCTGGGCATCTCAGCACCCACAACTGAAGCCACGTAGCGTTCGAGATTGATCTGGTTGATCGCGAGCCATCCCTGGCCCCTGTTGAGCAGATGAATGGTTCCTTCATAGGGACGACCGTTCACGAGAACCGATTCACCCGGACCTCCGCAACTCACCAGACCGGTGACGGACTTGGCAAGCATCCCGTTGAGCACCCCTGGAGCAACGGGTGTGCCGCCCTGCCGTCTGCAAAGTGCTCTTCCCTGAGTGCTCACCTGCGTCAAAGGGCGCTGGCTCAGCAGCGCAATCCGGACCTGGGGATCCACGCTCTCAATCGGGGGTGGGACTGCTGGTGCGATTGCGGAGAAACGCTCAATGGTTTTCTGCTTCTGCTTCGTTCCGTTCGCCCCATTCGGGGGCTGATTGGCTGTCTCAAGCTGGTCGTCAGCTTCAAACAGCGCACTGAGTATTGCGTCGGTTTCTTCATTGGCTGTGTTGAACCGCGCCGCATTGGTGGACCAGGCGATCAGCGCGACCAGGCCCGCACTCGCCGTCAGAGTCAGCAACAGTGGTTGAACGAGACGCATACCCGCTGAGGCGGCGCTGGAATCATGCCTGAAATCTGCACGGAAAGCTGGCAGGGGCGAGCTCTGGTGGTTGGTGGCGGTGGCATCGGCAGGGCCTTGGGTGCTGAACTCGCACGCCGCCAGCCGTCCCTGCTGGTGACGCTTGCGACGCGTCATCCCCTGTCTGATCAGGAGTGGTCTGTTGATCTCGAGAGCGCAGACAGTCTCAATCAGCTGACCGAACTGCTCAGCGCTGACTCCCGACCTCTGAGACTTGTGATCAATGCCACCGGACGTCTTCACAGCCCCTCGTTTCAACCCGAAAAACGCCTTCAACACGCTGAGCAATCCGCACTGCTTGATTCATTCGCCATCAACGCGGCCGGACCTCTGCTGCTGGCCAAGTCGGTGGAACCTGTTCTGCGCCGAGACAAGCCCTTTCATTTCGCCAGCCTGAGTGCCAGGGTCGGCAGCATTACCGATAACCGCAGCGGTGGCTGGTACGCCTATCGCGGTGCCAAGGCAGCACAGAACATGATGCTGCGATGTCTCAGTCTTGAGTGGGCAAGACGTCTGCCAATGGCAACCGTGACTCTTCTCCACCCTGGAACAACAGACACGCCCCTCTCAAAGCCTTTTCAGAGTTTCGTACCCCAGGACAAGTTATTCAGCCCTGAGAGGGCAGCAGGGCATCTCCTGGATGTCCTGCTGCATCAGACACCATCCGACAGCGGCCGATTCATCGCCTGGGATGGTCAGGACATTCCCTGGTAAGCATGCTCTCGCAGGATCTCCAGCGGAATGATTTCGACGGTGCTGCTCTCAGTGGAGTTCATCACAACCGGTGGAGCCATTCCATCCTGATGGGCTTCCTTCCAGCGAGGCGCACACACACACCAGTGATCACCAGGTTGTAGGCCCGGAAATCCGTATTCAGGCATGGGGGTGCTCAGATCATTGCCCTGGGCCTTGCTGTAACGGAGAAAGCTCTCCGTCATCACGCAGCAGACACTGTGACGTCCGTAATCCGCCACATCGGTTCGACAATGTCCATCTCTGAACCAACCGGTCATCGGCTGACAACTGCACACCTCCAGAGGGGTCCCCAGAACGTTCAGATCAATGTCCTGGCCGCCGGTTTCGGGCGATGTTTCAGAGCTCATTGCGCCATGGAATCCACGAGGAGTCTGCCGAAGGAGTGGCACATTGCGCGACAAGATGGTTGACGGATCCCGGGGGCGAGGCGTTAAAGGTCAATCAGTCATGCCTCCTCGATGGATTGGGAGTTCACTGAAGACGCAGCGTTCCTCGCCCTCTGCGACGCCTTCCGCGAAAGCGGGGAATCCTCGGCGATTGAGTTTCTTGCCAACGGTGAGGGGGCATTCCACTTCCAGGACCTGTCTCAGAATGCCGCTGGAGAGGGGCTCGACCTCAGCGAATCGAGTGCCCTCGAGGAATTCCAGCAGGAAGTGATCGATACGATGGAGAAGCTCTGCCAGGAATGATTGGCAAAGCTCCTTCGGCCGCTGCGGTCAGCCGTAGAAGAAGTTGATTTCCTTGGTCTTCAGACCTTCCCAACCCGCATCGATCAGGCGTTGATTGAGTGTTGCCTGGTCGAAGTGTTTGGCTCCCGTCCTCACCACCCGGTTCCGCATCGATTTGCGGACTCCACTGCGCTTGCGCTGACCTTCAAGGGTCATCACCTCCCGATAAAGCGTGAGCATCGGGTCAGGCAGAGGCGATCCATCCAGATCGATGCCTGCATTGATCGCCTCATCGATGGCGCCGGGCCCACTGAGATCCATGGTGATGCAGTTGATGGCAGATGCAGTCTGCAGCAGTGATCGGGTTCAGGCGCTGAAATAGCGGGCGTTGCTGTGCAAAGCCACCAGAGCTGTGGTGCTCTGTTCGGGATGAAGCTGATCACCCTCATCCATGCTCAGGCCAACACGATCAGCACCGAGCCAAAGCAGCTGTTGCCGTGAATCGGCAACGTTGGGACAGGCTGGATAACCGAAGGAGTAGCGACTGCCGCGGTAGCGCTGGGCCAGGACATCCTTGAGCTTCATGCCTTCGGGATCCGCAAACCCGCATTCGCGCCTCACACGGGCATGGGTCCATTCCGCCAGAGCCTCGGCCATCTGAACCGCAAGGCCGTGGAAAAACAGATAGTCGCTGTAGGAATCGGCCTCGAACAGTTGTTGAGCAAACACCGACGCCTGTTCACCCATGGTGACGGCTTGCATTGGCAGAACATCGGTGGGGCCACCATCAACAAGATCTCTGTAGAAGTCGGCAATGCAGTAACGGTTTCCGCCGCGCTGGCGGGGCAGTGAAAAACGGCCGAGCTGCCGCGATCCGTCGGGATCAAAAACGACCACATCATTGCCCTCACGGCCGCAGGGGAAATAGCCATAGGCAACTGCGGGATGGAGGAGGCTCTCGTCGACTGAACGCTGCAGCCAAGCCTGCAGGACGGGTTCCGCCTTGGCTTGCAGGTCAGCTTCATAGTCTTCCCTCGACTGGCCCTTGGTCTTGCGCATCTGCCACTGACCGGCAAACAGGGCCTGTCGGTCGAGATAGGCCATGACCTCCGAGAGGGGGATTTCAGTTTCTCCCTGCAACACCCTCGCGCCCAGGAAAGAGGGCTCTACGGCATCTTCCTCAGGCACACTCTCGGATCGCTCAAAGCTGACCGGCACCGGCTCAGTTTTGACATCCTTCACGGACTCGCTCGGCTTCGAATCGTCGGCCGACGCGGGCTCAGAATGGGAGCCTGATTCACCTCCAAGGGAGAGGCCATCAGGGGTGCCGTTGAGAAATCCCTGTTCGTTGTCCCAGGAATCGGATTGCCGCGCCTCAACGTAGGCATCCATGAAGCGCAGATCGGTGAATGCGTCTCTGCCGTAGAGGACCTTGCCGTTGTAGACCTCGCTGCAGTCCTTGTTGACAAATCTGGGGGTCAGCGCCGCCCCACCCAGCACCACTGGGACGTTGATTCCAGCCTCATTGAAGGCCGAAAGGTTGTCCTTCATGAATGCGGTGGATTTCACAAGTAGACCGCTCATGGCGATGCAGTCGGCTTGATGTTCTTGCTGAGCCGCAATGATCGCTCCAACATCCTGTTTGATGCCGAGATTGATCACCTCGTAACCGTTATTGGTCAGGATGATGTCAACAAGGTTTTTACCAATGTCGTGAACATCACCCTTGACCGTTGCAATCAGGAATTTGGCCTTGGCGGACCTTGCCCCATCACTTTTCTCCATGTGGGGCTCGAGAAAAGCAACTGCTGATTTCATGGTTTCAGCAGATTGCAAGACAAAGGGGAGCTGCATCTGGCCGGAACCAAACAGCTCTCCAACAACTTTCATTCCATCGAGAAGAAATGTATTAATGATTTCCAGAGGTTTGTAGTTCTCAAGGCCCTCATTCAAAGCGTCCTCAAGACCGATGCGCTCACCATCAATGATGTGTTGCTTGAGCCTTTCCTCCACTGGAAGATCCGCAAGAGAAGGACCTGAAGAACGGGCTTCTTTGGTGCTGACACCTTCAAAGAGTTTGGTGAGCTCCGTGAGTGGGTCATAGATACAGACATCTCCATCAAAGCGCCGTGAATCCTTGATCAGATCACGACAAACCTGCTGGTGATCCTCCTCAATTTTGATGAGGGGAAGAATTTTTGCCGGAGAGACAATCGCCGCATCCATGCCGGCTTCACAGCAGTCATGAAGGAAGACTGAATTGAGCGTGATTCTGGCCGCAGGTGAAAGGCCGAAGCTGACGTTCGAAACACCGAGAACAACGTGTACCCCTGGAAGTTCGTTGCGGATCCGACGAATGGCTTCAATCGTTTCAGTGGCGTTGCGCCTGTCCTCTTCAATGCCGGTTGAAATCGGCAGTGCAAGGGGGTCGTAAAAGATCTCTCGGGCTGGAATCCCATATTCAACAGCATCTCTGTAAGCACGCTTTGCAATGGCAACTTTTTTGTCTGCCGTTCTCGCCATTCCTTCCTCGTCAATCGTTCCGATCACCACAGCTGCGCCATAACGTCGAGCCAGTTCAAGCACCTTGAAAAAGCGCTCATCTCCATCCTCATAATTGGTGGAATTGAGGATGCATTTTCCGCCGGCGACTTTCAATCCGGCTTCCATTTTCTGCCACTCGGTGGAGTCGAGCATCAGCGGCAGGTTCACATTGGTGACCACACGGGTCACCAGTTCATGCATGTCTTTCTCGCCGTCGCGTCCGACGTAATCGACATTCACATCGAGAACATGGGCGTTCTCCTTGACCTGTCCGCGCGCCAGACCAACAAGGCCATCCCAGTCTTCTTCATTGAGCAGTTCCCGCACCTTTCTGGAACCGCTGGCATTCAAACGCTCACCGATGATCAGGAACGAGTTGTCCTGGAAATAGGGTGTGGCGCCATAAAGCGACGATGCGGCCGGTTCATAACCCAGTTGCAGGCGCTCAAGGTGGTGTTTCCGAACCTCCCGCTTCGCCGGTTTCAATTCATCGGAGATTTCTGAGAGCGCTTTGATGTGGGCCGGTGTGGTTCCGCAGCAACCACCAATGACCTGAACACCGAGATCCTCCACGAAGTGCATGAGCTGCATCTTCAGCTCAATGGGAGTGAGTCGGTAATGCGCAACACCGCCGATATTCTCTGGGAGACCTGCATTGGGGATGCAGCTCACCACGAATGGCGAGTACTCGGCCAGATACTTGATGTGCTCCTTCATCTGCTCAGGACCGGTGGCACAGTTCAAACCGAGCACATCGATCGGGAACGGTTCGAGAATTGAGACCACGGCTGCGATATCCGAGCCGACCAACATGGTTCCCGTGGTCTCCATGGTCACGGACACCATCAGTGGCCGTCGTTCCCCGCTGGCTTCGAAAGCGTCCTCCACGCCCTGAAGCGCCGCCTTGATCTGCAGCACGTCCTGGCAGGTCTCGATGATGAAGAGATCCACGTCACCCGCAATCAGACCTGCCGCCTGGTCACGGAAGGAGGTGCGCAGCGTGTCGAAATCGATGTGGCCAAGGGTGGGGAGCTTCGTGGTCGGCCCCATCGAACCGGCGACAAAGCGCGGCTTTTCAGCCGTGCTGTATTCATCGGCCATCTCACGTGCCAGTTCCGCTGCACGCTTGTTGAGCACGAATGCCTGATCCTCGAGGTCATATTCCGCCAGCACCACGGAAGCAGCACCGAAGGTGTCCGTCTCGATCACATCGCAGCCTGCTTCCAGAAACTGGCGATGCACAGCCTGAACCGCGTCAGGACGGGTCACCACAAGATTTTCATTGCAGCCCTCAAGAACTTCACCGCCGAAATCGTCAGCGGTGAGATCCATCTGCTGAAGCGAAGTGCCCGTGGCACCGTCGAACACCAGCACAGGCCGACTGGGATCGTGCAATCGCTTCAGGAAGCGGGAGGATTCAGTGATGGATGTTGTCTGAACTGCCTGCATCACCACTGGATCGATGGGGGCATCCTAAGAAATGCTGGTCTCAGAACCCCGTTGCTGATGCCTTCAATACAGACGTTTTGTGGCTCAGCCCTCCAGTTCGATCCGGTTGACCCAGTGGGCGTATTGCTCGTCGCGCCCCTCGGTGATGGCCACCAGTTTGGAGCGAAGCGCTTCCATCAGCGGTCTCTGCTGTGAAAGAACCGTTGATTCCAGCTGACGGATCGGACTGATCTTCGCCGCTGTACCGGTCAGGAACACCTCATCAGCAATGAACAGCTCGGTCTTGTCGACTGGGCGCTCAATGACCTCAATCCCCATGCCTTTGGCCAGTTCGATCACGCTGGCACGTGTAATGCCTTCGAGGATGTCCTGATCCACCCCCGGGGTGATCAGTTGGCCATCACGGACGATGAACAGATTCATCCCACTGGCTTCACTGACCTTGCCGCGGGTGTTCATCAGCAAAGCTTCGTCAAATCCGCTGGCGACGGCCTCCGATTTGGCCAACGAACTGGTGATGTAGGCACCGCTGATCTTGCCGCGCAAGGGAAGGGAGCGGTCCTCCTGACGGGTCCAGCTGCTGATCCGACAACTCACTCCATCCGGAGAGAGGTAATCACCCAGTTCCAGCCCGTAAATCAGAAAGTCGGTCTCGATGTTGTGCAGTCTTGGTGCGATGCCCAGGTCACTGGTGTAGACGAAGGGCCGCAGATAGATCGGTGTGGCGGGCTTGTTGGCACGAAGCATGGCCGTGAGCGCCACCATCACGGTCTCTTCACTGAGCTCGGCCATCAGCAGATGGGCACTCTGAGACAGACGACGGGCGTGGCGATCAGCCCGAAACAAGAGCATCCCGCCGGGTTTGATCGGATCGGGAATGGCCCTCATTCCGCCAAAGGCTCCGGTTCCGTAATGCAATGCATGCGTTGCCACCGACACCTTGGCTTCCTCGAAAGGAACGCAGCGTCCCTGGAACCAGGCGTAGGGAAGGAACTGATGCATCGCTGAGGATCCGTTGACCAGATCTTCTCACCCGTCAGTTCCCGATCGAGTTGTCCTCTGGAGAATGGGGACATGCATCGCTTAAGCAGCCTGCCAGGGGCCGACACCGACGGGCCGATCTCCTACGTGGAGCAACCCACTGCGCCGGTGCTGTTTCTCACCAGTGCCAACTCGGACATTTCTGCGCTGGCGAGAGTTCTCGACTCGCACGGGCAAGCGTTCTGGCAGGACAAGATCCGCGCACTTCCCCTCGAGGCGCTCTCCCATCCAGCCCAGATCGATCACTACCTGGCCGTTTGCACGGGGAAGACACAGCTGATCGTGATCCGGCTGCTTGGCGGTCGCGGTCACTGGTCTTACGGACTAGAGCAGTGCTGCTCATGGCGATCGCAACAGCCAGGGCGTCAGCTGCTCGTTCTGGCCGGCACCTCAGAACAGGATCGTGACTTGCATCCGCTCAGCAGCCAGCCCGAGCCCTTCTGTGATGCCATGGCGTTGCTGCTGAGGGAGGGAGGAGCAGACAACGTGCATCGTTGGCTCGATGGTCTGCATTGGATTCTTTCCACAGCGTCAGGCAGAGCTGCCGAGCTGGAACCACCATCACTGGCGCTCACAGCCAGCCCGGATCCCGACCCCTACGACTGGCGGCAGGAAGACGGCCCAACAGTCGGCGTGCTCCTCTACCGCGCCCATCGTCAAGCAGCGGATGTTCATTGGTGCGATGAGCTGCTCGATGCTCTTCGAGGTCGAGGGCTGGCTCCAAAAGCGCTCTGGGTGAGCAGCCTGCGTGATTCAGCCGTCCAGAAGGCGGTGAAGGATTTGTACCGGCAACAGGCTGTGGAGCTGGTGGTGACCTCCACGTCATTCGCCTCTGTTCAGTTCTCGGAAGCAGGTCTGGGTGCACCGCTCTGGGATGACCTGGATCGTCCAGTTCTGCAGATGCTGAGCTCGGGTCGATCCCGTGACCGCTGGCAGGAGTCCTTTCAAGGTCTCGACCCCATTGATCTGTCGCTTCAGGTTGTGCTGCCTGAGCTGGATGGTCGGATCACAACGCGCATCGGCGCCTTTCGCGAGGTGGAGCACGCGGATGGACGTTTATGCACCGCGGTCAAACGACTGGAACCGGATCGCGATGGCCTGAACTGGATTGCCGAACACGCCAGAGCCTGGGTTGACCTTCGCTCCACTGCAACAGAAGAACGCTCACTGGCCCTGGTCCTGGCCAATTACCCGCTCAGGAACGGTCGACTGGCCAACGGCGTTGGGCTGGACACGCCCGCGAGCACTCTCAACATTCTGCGCTGGCTTGGCGAGAACGGATTCGATCTCGGCAAACAGCGACTGCCGCAGGATCCGGATCGCATGATCCAACAGATCCTCAAAGGCAGAACCAACGACCCGGAAAGTCACACCAGGCCACCTCTCACCTACCTGTCGCTGTCTGACTACCAGCGCTGGTGGACAGCGTTGCCTGAAGCCGCGAGGGCACCGATCCGGAAACGCTGGGGTGAACCCAGAGATGCGGTTGATCTTGAGCCTCCCGGCTTCGCGATCCACGGAGTGCAGTTCGGCCGTGTGGTGGTTCTGGTGCAGCCCAGTCGTGGTTACGACGCCGATCAGCTCAGTGATCTGCATTCGCCGGACCTTCCGCCTCCCCATCGCTATCTGGCTCAGTACCTCTGGTTGCGGGAGGTTCACCACTGTCAACTGATGCTGCACGTGGGCAAGCACGGCAGTGCTGAATGGCTGCCGGGAAAATCTGTCGGCCTCAGTGCGGGATGCGCGCCTGCACTCGCACTCGGTGCCATCCCCCATCTCTATCCCTTCATTGTCAATGATCCAGGTGAGGGATCACAGGCCAAACGCCGTGGTCATGCCGTGATCCTGGATCACCTCACCCCTCCCCTCGGACGGGCTGGACTGCATGGACCGATGCTGTCCCTTGAAGCACTTCTGGATGAATACATCGAAGCGCGGCAACTCGGGGCTTCCCGATGTGATCAGATCCAACACCAGTTGATTGAGCTGCTGATTGAACTGAACTGGCCAGCGATCGAAACCATTCAGGCAAAGCAAAGCTCGTCTGCAGAAATCGGTGACCTGCTCGAACAGGTTGAGACGTACCTCTGTGAACTCAAGGAAGCACAGATCAGGACTGGCCTCCATCGCCTGGGTCATGATCCCCAACCGAGGCAGCTGGCGGAGCTGTTGCTGGCGATCGCCCGTTCCCCGGCATCTGACCGCCCTGGACTGACCCAGTGGATGAGCCGGATTGTGGGCCTGTCCTGCGATCCCTGGAAGGACGAGGACGGAGAAGTGTTGTCTGATCAAGATCGCCACGTCCTGGAAAGCCATGGCTGCCATCAACCGCGGCGACTCAGTGACGCCGTTGACTGGATCGAGGCACAGGCCGAACTTCTGCTGCTGCAGCTGACTGACGACGGATCGGGGCAGCCAGACCAGCCAGCAGAGCTGAACGATTGTTTTCAGGTTCTGCTGCGCCAAGAGCCCCTGCCCGGGCCACTGCAATTCATCAAGGCTGATCTCTGGCCTCGGTTACGGCAATCTGCCAGTCGTGAGCGCCAGGCCCTGCTGGCGGCGGCTGAGGGCCGGCGGATCGCCAGCGGTCCCTCCGGCGCACCAACCCGCGGACGGGATGACGTTCTGCCGACAGGGCGCAACTTCTATTCCGTGGATCTTCGAGGTTTACCCACGGAAGCAGCCTGGGATCTGGGTCGCCGCAGCGCGGAACAGCTCTTAGATCTTTACGAACTCGAGGAGGGGGAACCCCTGAGGCACCTGGCCTTGTCGGTCTGGGGAACCGCCACCATGCGCAACGGCGGTGAAGACATCGCTCAGATGTTGGCCCTGCTCGGCGTCAGGCCTGTCTGGGATGGTCCGACACGGCGCATGGTGGACCTCGAGCTGATTCCCCTTACTCTGCTGGAGCGTCCACGGGTGGACGTCACGCTGCGCATGTCAGGCCTCTTCCGAGATGCCTTTCCCCAGCTTCTTGGCTGGGTTGATCGCGCCTTGTCGATGGTGGCTGGGCTCGACGAACAAGACACCGACAATCCCTTAGCAGCTCTGACACGTCGCCAGGGTCCACAGTCGCGTCTGTTCGGATCCGCACCAGGTTCCTATGGCGCTGGTCTTCAGGCCCTGATCGACTCAGGACAGTGGGAAGGGCGTGAAGAGCTGGGAGAGGCCTACCTGGCCTGGAGTTCCTGGCGCTATGACGGCGAAGCGACAGCGCACGACGACCGTGAGGGACTCGAACAGGCTCTCCAGGATGTTCAGGTTGTGCTGCACAACCAGGACAACCGGGAACACGACCTGCTCGATTCCGATGATTACTACCAGTTTCAGGGAGGGTTGGCCGCTGCAGTGAACCGAGTCAGCGGCAGGGAACCGAAACTGTTTTTCGCTGATCATTCCCGACGCGAACGGTTAAGGGTGCATCACCTCAGTCGGGAGATCGACAAGGTGGTCCGCAGCCGACTGCTCAATCCACGCTGGATCGAGGGGATGCAGCAGCACGGCTACAAGGGGGCCTTCGAGATGGGAGCCAGCCTTGATTACCTGTTCGCCTATGACGCCACCACCGGTGCTGTCCCGGATTGGTGTTACGGCGCAATCGTTCAGAACTGGCTGTTGGCTGAGGATGTCAGAGAGTTTCTGCTGCAGCGCAATCCCTGGGTCATGAGGGACATGGCTGAGCGTTGTCTGGAGGCCTCAACACGAGGGCTCTGGTCGGATGCTGACCCAACCCTCCTTGATGCCATCAGGAGGGTGCTGCTTGAGTCGGAGCGCGCCGTGGAGGGAGGCGGTTCCGACAGCGGCTCCAAAAGTTGAGAACGAACTTATTTGTTCAGATCCCGGACCATGGACAGGAACGGATCGATCGAGCCGGGCTTGGAGCTTTTCTGAGTTGAAGAGGACGCCTTCGGCTCTTCCTTGGGTTTGAGCTCCTGTTTGCGGGCCAGTGGAGCAGCATCTGGAGCAGCCTTGGTGTTAACGCCCGCTTGCGTCAAGGCATTGCCCTTCAGTTTCTGATCAAGCTCTGACTTGGTCATCGTTTCGGCGAAGGTTTTCTTCACCGGCTTGGGAATCCCGTCTTGGATGACTCGGGTCACATCCTCCTTGGCCTTGGTTCCACCAAGACCCTCGGTGCGCTTGTCGACCTTGAAATCGGTTGCATCGACCTCAGTGACCAGTTCCTTCCCACCTGGACTATCAAGGGTTCCGGGGAAAGTGCGGCGAATGGTTTTGGACTCGCGCATGTAATCGAGGTCGCCCAGCGAGGAGGATTTATCGCTGTCCAGGAAGAAGGCTTCCGGCTTGGCTTTTCCAGCCTTTGGACCCTTTTTGGGCTCGTTTTGATCCGAGCTGGAATTGAGCAGACGATCGAAAAGGCCCATACCCGAGGACAGGGAAGTGCGTCGAACTTAGCGACCTTCTAGGTCCAACCCATGACTGTCTGTTCCACACGTACGCAAAAGGCCAAGGTTCTTCAAACGGCGATCAATGGCTTCGCAGACCACGGGGGACCAACTCCAGCGGGTTTGCATGTCGTAGTCGTACCAGGCTTCACCTCCATCAAATCCAAGCTCCGCAGCCGCATCAATGAGATCGGCAAACCCGACTCTGTACCGGCCTGGATGGGCAAGAATCGCCAGCCCGCCTGCCTCATGAATCGCCTGACAGACGCTTTCAGCTCGGAGAGCTTCTCCCACTGCCGCATCTCCGAAGTTGTACACAGCAAGTGCTCTGTGATCGGGTTCGAAGCCGAGGGCGAGCACATGCACGAGGCAACCACGCAGGATGGCGCTGATTTCCATGCCGCTCCAGAGGTGTGGAACTGTCTGACCGAGATCACGCTGTTGATTGAGCCAGTCCTGCATCGGTTGGAACGACGCACTGGAATGGTGATCCGTGACAGCCAGATGTCGGAGTCCTTTCTCGGACGCCTGACGAATCAGAGCCAGAGGCTCAAGACTCCCGTCACTACAGACGGTATGGCAATGAAAATTGAACTCACCCGGGCAGCTTTCGGGGCCAACCGTCTCCAGAACAGACTTCAGCGGGTGGTGATCAACCGGCATGGGACGCCTTTGAGGAGGCGGCTTCGTTTTCAGCGGTACTACCTGCTGCACTGATTGCAGCAGCAGCCTCGTTGGCAACAACCTCCTTCGCTAGAGCCTCGGAACGCAGCCTGCGCCAGCGGGCATAAAACTGAATGGAGGCCGCCATGAACACCACGAGACCAACGATGAACCAGGTGGCGGCACTGGTGGGGAACTGGGTTTTGAAGACCACCAACATCACCACGATCACCAAGAGCAGCGTTGGCAGCTCATTCAGAGCCCTCAGCTGTTTGCCGTTCCACGTACAGGTGCCGGCCTGCAGCTGACCCATCAGCCTGTAACAGAAGGCGTGATACGCCAGCAAAGCTGCCACAAAGGCCAGTTTGGCGTGCATCCAGCCCTGCTGAAGCCAAGACGGCTGGGCAATCAACAGTCCGATCGCCATCGACACCGCGACCACCATCCCTGGGGTCGTGATGATGTTGGCCAGGCGTTTTTCCATCAGGCCGTACTGCTCCTGGAACGGGCCGCGCAGTTCAGGTGCCAGCTCTTCGGCTTCCACGTGATAGATGAAGAGCCTCACCAGATAGAAAAGGCCTGCAAACCAAACAACAACACCAACGATGTGGAGTGTTTTGAACCAGAGATAGGCCTCAGGAGGAAGCGACATCACACGGATCGGTATGAAAAGACCATAAGCAAGGTTCAGGTCAACGCGTCAAGGAACCCAGCGGCTCGTCGTTGATGAGCAAGCAAAACCTCCGGATCCATACGATCCAGATTGCGGGCCATCATCGCCAGCCTGTACTGGCCACGGAAGAAGTGTTCGTGGGTCTTGATGAAACTCCAGAAAAGTCCATCCCAGATCTCGCACCAATCCCCTTTGCGGTAATCCGACATCTTTCGCACGTAATTCGAACCGGAGAGATAGGGCTTGGTCGTGAACAGGCCGCCGTCAGCGAACTGACTCATGCCATAAACATTGGGAACCATCACCCAGTCGTAGGCATCAACGAACAGCTCCATAAACCAGCGGTAGACACGGTTGGGGTGAAAACCACAGAGCAGCATCAGATTGCCCAGGAGCATCAGGCGCTCGATGTGGTGGCAATAGCCGGTGTCGAGAGCATGGTGGATGGCATCGTCGATTGGAGGGAGGCCAGTCGTGCCCCGGTAGAACGCCTCAGGAATGGGTCGATCGTCGAATCCCCAGAAGTTGCCGTTTCGCATCTCCACACCGTGGCGCTTGTACATGGCTGCCATGAATTCGCGCCAACCGATGATCTGGCGAATGAATCCTTCAAGGGAATTGAGCGGCACGACCCCTTCGGCGGCCCTTTCTAGGGTTCGATTGAGCACCTGCTGAGGTGTCAGCAAGCCGATATTGAGCATCGGCGTGAGCACGCTGTGCCACATCACCCGATGCTGAGTGCTGATCGCGTCCTCATAGGCACCAAAATCGCGGAACCGCTCGTTGAGGAAGTCCTGCAGCCAGGCATCTGCGGCCGCGTGATCCAGGGGATAGGCAAAGCGATTCCACTGACCGATCAACGGCAGGTTTTCCAGTTCAAGTTCCTGACGCGACCGATCCAACACTGCCGAACCGCGCGCCTTCGGTTCCTGAGGAACCACAATTCCTTTCGGCAGTTTTTTGCGGTTGTCGGCATCAAAACTCCATCGACCTCCCACAGGCGAACCATCAACCTCGAGAAGCACATTCAGCCGTTTGCGCTGCATTTCATAGAACTTGGCCATCAGCGGCTTGCGACCTGAGCTGAAGTGCTCGCTGATCACGGAATTCGGTGTCAGCAACATCGGAGTTGCGCTGATGTCGAGCTTGCAGCCGTTCCGTTCGGCAAATCCTTGCAGCCGTTTGCTCAGCAGGTCGTCAACAGGATCCGCCAGATGGAAGTGGCGGTAACCCATCTCATAGAGCGCTCTGAGATGCCCGTGTGTGTCTGCAGCCTGGTGGTGGCGTTGTTCCAGAACAGTGAAACCCTTTCCACGCAGGTCATCTGCGTAGACGGACATGGAACATCGATGCAGCAGCAGCCGTTGACAGTGCACCTGCATCGGCCAATGAGGATCCGTGCCGAAGAACAGCGGATCCTCGATCAGGGCGACCGGCCTGCCTGGCTGAAGGCTCGGGTGCTCGGCAAACAGCTGATGGGGATAAATGACGGTGAGATCCACCCTCAGCCCTCCCCGGCCAGACGACAGGCACGACGACCGATGGATGTGGCGTAAGCCCTGTCCACAGGGCCCGCCATGGGGCTGAGCTGGCCGGCTCTGCAGTTCATCACAACCTTTTCTCTGTGGCCCAGCTGATCATTGAGTTTCAGCACGAGCTGCCAGTGATTCTTCGCGCTGCGGGTGATGTCATCCGCACAGACGGGCCCCGTGCACAGTCCTGGTGAGGCTTGGAGCGCACCAGGTGTCATGAGACCGATGACCAGACCAATCGCCAGAGCAGCCCTTGTGAAAGCACGGATCATGGCGTTGAAGGGCCCGCTTCTTGGATCTGCCCATCCTGCTCTGCATCGAGATCAGGATGGAAAAAACGATGGATGTCTCGGGCCAGAGCCAGACCAACTCCGGGTGCCTGAGCGAGGGTCTCCACCGATGCCAGCTGAATGGCGTCGATCGAGTGGAAATGGCCGAGAAGGTCTTTCACCCGTTTTGGACCGACACCTGGAATGTCGGACAGGCGTGAACGTTTCATTCGCTCACCTCGCTGCTGACGGTGGAAACTCACGGCAAAGCGGTGAGCTTCATCGCGCAGGCGACGCAGCAGAGCCACACCGAGCTGGTCGGGTTCACTCTCCAGCGGCTGACTTTCGCCCGGCAGAAAAATCTCCTCACGCTGCTTGGCCAGAGAGCAGACATTGAGATCCTCCTGAAGGTCCAGTTCTCTGAGCGCTTCCATCACCGCGGAGAGCTGGCCTTTTCCACCGTCAATCATCACCACATCGGGCCAGTCGTTGAGGCCATCGGTTTGCAGGGCGCTTCCACCTCTGTGACGCAGAGCTCCCAGATCGACACCTTCAGCCTTGGCGCGGGCCCAACGGCGGAAGCGGCGCCGCATGATTTCAGCCATGGCCATGAAGTCGTCGCTGTGACCAGCCCGGATGCTGCTGCTTCGGATCTTGTACTTGCGGTAGTGCTGCTTGGCAGGCAGACCATCAATGAACACCACCTGGGATGCGACGGCATCGCTGCCCTGAATATGGCTGATGTCATAACCCTCGATCCGTCGTGGTGGAGAGGGCAGCTCTAAAAGCTGAGCGAGATCCTCGGTGGCAAGAGCCTGCTGCTCCTGCCCTTGTTTCGCCCGCTGCAGCTCATAGTCCGCATTGCGCTGCACCAGTTCGATCAGATCGGCTTTCTGGCGCTGCTTGGGGCAGTGAATCTGAACCTTGCGTTCACGTTGCTCGGTCAACCACTCCTCGAGCAGTGGCTGCTGCAGAAGTGGGTGCTGAACCAAGAGCTCAGGAGGGATCTCAACGGCATCCACCTGGCTGTAGTGCTCCTCAATCACCCGCTGAAGGATCTGACCAGGATCCTGATTGCAGGCATCAGCCATATATCCGAGCCGACCCACGAGCTTGCCCGCCCGCATCTGAAACAACTGAACGGCGGCCAGCCGATCATCCGCGGCCATGGCAATCACATCACGACTGACGGAGGCATCGGGAAGGCTCATCTTCTGGTCTGCCGTGAGCTGATCGAGGCCCTTCAGCTGATCGCGCACTTTCGCGGCGGCTTCGAAATCAAGTCGTTCGGCATAACGATCCATCTGTTGATGGAGGAGTTTCTGAAGCTCATCGCTGCGCCCCTGAAACACCATCGCCACCTTGCGCAAGGTGCGGTGGTACTCCTCGGAAGTGATCTGCTCTTGGCAGACACCAGGACAACGTCCGATGTTGTAGTTCAAACAGGTGCGGTCCTGATGCAGTGGCCTGGGACGTTGCCTGAGCGGGAACACCCGTTTGACAAGAAAGAGAGTTCTTCTCAGCAGGCCCACATCGACGTAAGGACCGTAGAAACGATCCAAAGGACTGCGAAAGCGTCGGCGCCGGGTGATGAAAATTCTCGGGTAGGGCTCACTCCAGGTGATGCAGAGATAGGGATATTTCTTGTCATCCTTCAGCAGCACATTGAAGTGCGGCTGCTGGTTTTTGATCAGATTGGACTCGAGCGCGAGTGCTTCTGCCTCGCTGTCGGTCACGATGAACTCGATCTCGCAGATCTGACGCACCATCAAGCGGATGCGAGGGCTCAGATCGTGACGACTGCGGAAATAACTCCGCACCCTGCTGCGCAGACTCTTGGATTTGCCCACATAGAGCAGACGATCCTCTGCGTCACGCATCAGATAACAACCAGGCTCTGTCGGGATTTCCTTCAGCCGACGTTCCAGGCGATCCGGTTGCTCGAGCAGGGTGGGCATGCCGAGAATCTAGTAATGCTGGAGTGCATAGGATCCGGCCAGCACCCGCTGAGGTTGTTGCGATGAAAGCGCTCTATCCAGGCAGCTTCGATCCACTGACCCTCGGCCATCTCGACCTGATCGAACGTGGATCATCCCTGGTGGAGGAACTGGTGGTGGCGGTGCTTCAGAACCCAGGAAAGTCACCAGCCTTTTCCCTTGAGGAGCGGCTGCATCAGATCCGTTTCTCCACAGGTCATCTCAACAATGTGAGCGTGACCAGTTTTGACGGTCTCACCGTTGAATGCGCCAGATCCCATGGAACGCGACTGATCCTGCGCGGTCTGCGTGCGATGAGCGACTTCGAATACGAGCTTCAGATCGCCCATACCAATCGATCGCTGGATCCGGATTTTGAGACGGTTTTTCTCAGCACTTCAGCTCACTACAGCTTTCTCAGCAGTTCCGTGGTCAAGGAAGTGGCCCGTTTCGGCGGATCCGTGGACCATATGGTGCCCCCGGTGGTGGCGGAGGACCTCATGAGGTTCTTTAATTCGGCTTTCAACCACCCTCCGCGATGAGCGAGATCCGGTTCTCCGTACTCGACCAGCTCGACCAGCTCGAGGAGATCGTGCTGGAGGGAAGTCGCATTCCTTTCAGTGGCGGAAGGCTCGTCAATGAGCAGGATGCCGTTGAGCTGCTTGACGCGGTCCGCGAGGCGATGCCCGCCCAAGTCGAGCAGGCCGACCAGCTCCTCCAGAAGCGGGATGACTTCATCTCCACGGCGCGAACTCAGGCCGACGAGATCGTCGCCAAAGCTCAGCAGCAGCGCGAGCAGCTTCTTGCCCAGGCCTCCATCCGTCAGGAAGCCGAGCGACAGGTCAATGAATTGCGTGAGCAGGTACGTCAGCAATGCGAGCAGATGTTGCAGGGTGTTCGTCAGCAGACCGCTCAGATGGAGCAGGACATGCAGACGCAGCATGCGCAGCTTGAGCAACAGTTCGCGGCCCGTCGTCAGCAGCTTGAGCAGGAGTCGATGCAACGCAGGCAGCAGCTCGATCAGGAAGCCAATGAACTCAAGCGCCAGCTGACCGAGCAGCATGAACGCAATCGACAGCAGTCACTCCAGGAACTCGAGCAGATTCGCGTCGAAGGACTGCGTCTGCAGAAGGAAGCTCAGGCTGAAGCGGAGCGACTGCACCAGGATGCTCTTCAGTTCAGGCAACAGACTCAGCAGCAGTGTGAATCGCTGATTCAACGCAGCCGCCAGGAAGCAGCCAACGTTCAGGAAGGAGCCAACCGTTATGCCGAACAGACACTCGGCGAGCTCGAACAGAGACTCAAGGAGATGGCTCAGGTGGTCTTGGCAGGACGCCAGGAGCTGGTGAAGATCCAGACCGGAAGTCAGGACTCATCAGAGGCTGAGCCAAAGGACGGCAAGACCGTGCCGATCAGCCGAGCACGTCGTGCCGCTTCGCGGGTGCGCCAGATGAGGGGCATGGGCTGAACCTCTGAACGGAACGCAGGATCTGCCCCATCACTGTGTTGGGGCTCACGGATCCGTTCGAAATCATGCTCACGTACCGCGGCCCATCAGCAGTCTGCAGATATCCGGAAATGCTGCGAACACCGCTGATGGTCCCTGTCTTTCCTCTGAAACGTCCGTCCAGCACCGATCCGCGATAGAGATTGCGCAAAGTGCCTCTCTGTCCGGCAATCGCCATCGAGGCCTGGTAATAGGCCGAGAACGGATGCTGATCCATACGCATCAGCAGAGCAGCGATTGTGCGGCTCGTGACACGGTTGTTGCGTGAGAGCCCACTGCCGTCGGCCACCCGTAGCCCCTGGATCGGCAGCCCCTGCTCGAACATCCAGCGCTCCGTTGCTCGGGATGCAGCCCTGACATCCCAGAGCCCGGAAGCCTGACGCATCAGCACTTCTGCGGTGAAATTGTGGCTCTCAGTGTTGGCCAGACTGAGCAGCGCATGCATGGGGGCGGACGTCTCCTCGTGCAACACCACCGTGTCTTGCTGCACGGACGAAGCCCTTTCAATCAGAGGTTGGCCTCTCAGGATCTTGACCGAGCCGCCGCGACGATTCGCTTCCTGCTGGAACAACCGCTGCAGGCGCAGGTAAGGGTCACTCACAGCACCGCCAACGGCGTTGCTGGTGAGAGCCAGCCGTGTGATCGGAGCTCCATAGGCGTAACCCCGATCAGCAGGGTGCCAGTCGCTGGGCCACCAGTTGCTGCGAGGTTCTTCTCGCACCATCAGTTTCACGCCCTCGACGGAGTCGCCTCGTGCCCCACCTTGACGAAGAGCAGCGAGCACGAATCGCTGAAGGCCAGCGATGCCCAGGTCAGGATCTCCTTGGCCGTTCAATTCCATCGAGCCATCAGGCCTCTGGATCAGACGGGTTTTCAAACGGAATTCAGGACCGAGGCGATCGAGGGCATAGGCCGTGCTGATCAGCTTCTGGTTGGAAGCTGGAATTCTTGGCACCGAACCGTTCACATCCCCGAGAACATCGCCATCGCTGTTGAGAACGGTGACGGACCAGACCCTGGCTTCACCGCCGACTTTGGTTCTGAGAGCCTTTTCAAGAGCTGGACACGTTCGGCCGGATTGGAGCTGCGGCAATGGCTGCTCTGTCGGCGGAGGCGGTGGGGTGATCATTGGCACGACCTGGCCTGCCACCACGGGCATGGCAAAGGGAGTCAGGAGAAATCCAGAAGCCAGAAACACTGTTCTCATTGCACGGACACTCCACTGACGATTCCATTGACTCGATAGAAACGGCCCTCGAGTTCAACAGGAATTCCAACTTTCAACTTGGTGCCAGCCATCACCACACCAGAGGAGGTCACAGTGGCATCTCCTCTGAGAACAAAGCGCGCGTCAAGCATGCCCTGAATCTCTCGATTGGGGTCATCCGCGGTGACAACGCTGCCATCAGGAAGAACCGAAGACAACTTGCGCCTGATGTCATCCACTCGGATCAGTTGTGCACTCCCAGCCGGCTGATTTCGGATCACCAGAGACGTGCGGCCTGATTGAAGAGCCTCTTCGATCAGTTGATCGGGATCAGCGGCACTGGTGTTGCGGACATCCACAGTGACTTCGACCGGTTTGATCGCCCCAGTGGCCCTGGCCACGGTGTTGCTGAGCTTCGGACTCCACAACACACCCCCGATAGCCGCCAGAGCAACAACAACCGCTGCAGCGTCAATGACGGACATCGATCGAAGACGATCAGAGAAGGCCATAGGAGTGAGCTTTAGACGGCAACACTAAAAGTGATGGGCCTGGGGATCAACCACGCAGATCGTCAATGAAGCGATCCATCGCCCCGAGGGTTTGCCGCAAACCATCTCCTGCATTGGCCAGCGCCTCGTCGATCTGTTCCTGATCCGGACGTGCATCAAATTGCTTGACCCAGCGATACCCATCAGGATCAAGACGAAACAGTTCCCATTGCTGTTGATGTTCCTGCATCAGAGCACCTTCCAGGAAAGGCTCGAGGTGGAAGGCTGATTGCCATGTGGACATGAATCCCTTTCGGCGCTGACGGGCCACGCTGCCGATCCCCACAGCAGCGTCCTCGAGACGACTGTTGAGCAGAACCACCGGTTCCAACCACTGACCGCAGATCGCCTCCACCGTGTCGTAATCGCTTGGTTGAGCACTGACAATCAGCAGCACATCACCACGCCCAGCCCAGGCAGGATCGCGTTGCAGCTGATTCAAATCAACGCAGCAGTCGGCGATCTCGGGCCCTTCCCGTTTAGCCAGTGCCGCTGCACCGGCATCGGGCCAGGCCAGCAAAAGATTCACACCGCTGTCTTTCAGGGCCTGCGTCAGACGGATTGCAGGCCCGAGCAGCCTGAGTCCCTCGAACTTCCACGTGACTTGCCAACGACCGCGACGTTTCGAATTGAGCACTTCACCCAGAGCGGTGAAGGTCCGCTGTTCAGCTTCAGAGAGATCAGCGGGAAGAACGGCGCTCACCAGGTTCAATCAGATGGTTGGGCCGGAGCGTACAGCCGCTGAAGCATCAACTGCCGCAGGCCTCATCAAGACCGGCAGAGAAACGCTGCACGATCCCATCAAGATCCTTGACGTCAATCCAGTGGCCGAGGCTGAGCCTCACGCTGGATCGACGCAAGGACGGTGAAAGCCCCATCGCTGACAAAACAGGGCTGTCGCTGTCCTTGCCGGACGAACAGGCACTGCCGCTGCTCACGGCTAGGCCTGCACGATCAAGGGTGCGAACGAGCCGACGACCTGACACGGGCTGACCGTTGTGGTCTCGGACCAGCAGCGAAAGATGGTGAGGCAGTCGATCCTCAGGATCACCACAGACCACAAGCCTTTCATCCCTGAGCAATCGGTCACGCAGAGCATCGCGAAGATCAGCGATGCCATGTCCTGATCTGACGAGATCAGCTGGAGAGCAACCCTCGATCTGCTCCATCGCTGCGGCCATGCCAGCAGCCAGAACAACAGGTTCAGTCCCGCTTCTCAGGCCCCCCTCCTGCCCACCGCCTGAGAGGAGCGGCTCGAGTTCAGAGCGCAGCGATGACCGCGTCAGGAGCAGACCGATTCCTCGGGGACCGCCGCTTTTGTGGGCCGAGCAGCTGAGCAGATCAACGGGTAGATGCTTCCAGCTGGGCAGACCCTGGCTTACAACCTGCGTGGCATCGGTATGGATTGGGATGCCCCTCCTCCTGCAGGCTTCTGCAACGGTGAGTAAGGGCTGAAGAGTGCCGACCTCGCCTTGGCCCCAAACCAGCGAGACAATCTGGGTGGGTGGGGCGAGCAGTTGATCCAGAAGTTCCAGCCTGATGCGTCCCCACTGATCCACTGGCCATTCGGCAAGCTCCCAGCCATTGCTTGCAAGCAAGCGCGCCGCGCCTAAGACGGCGGGGTGTTCCACAGCAGAGATCACGACCCGGCCTGGTGACCGTGAGGCGGCAAGTCCCTGAAGCGCAAGATGAATCGATTCCGTTGCGCCGGAAGTGAACACCACATCCCGGTGGTCTGCACGGAGCTTTTCAGCGATCTGCGAGCGGGCCCGCTCAAGAGCTTCAGAAGCTTTCAGACCAAATCCGTGAAGACTGGAAGGGTTGGCCCAGGCCTGATCCTGAATCTCGATCATGCGTTGAAGCACCCCAGGCCGAAGAGGTGCGGTGGCGCAGGCATCGAGATAGATCACACTGAACTCAAGGCTGAACGTCGCGTTGAGAGCGGGAAAGCGTTCGCTGTTCCAACGACTCCGTGGCGATGTTGATCATGGAATCAAGAGAGGTGGAGGCGAGAAAGGCCTGCACCCTCGCCTGTGCCTCCTCCTCGGAACAGTCGTCAGCTGGTGGTTGGTTGGCTGGCTCCCTGTTGGCCACCTCAGCCGCTGAAGCTTGTTCGTTGACAAGCCCTGAATCTCGATCACCGGAGGATGTCTGAACCGGAACGAGTTCGGGATTGAGGACACCATCGAACACGGCAACGGCAGGACCGGTCATAAACACGGAGGCACCAGGCTTCTCCCAGCTGATCTCAAGAGGACCACCAGGAAGCTTCACCGTGGCCTGCCGATCGCTGAGACCGAGCAGGACAGCCGCCACAAGCGTGGCGCAAGCACCTGTACCGCAGGCAAGAGTGGGGCCAGCACCCCGTTCCCAGACTCTGATTTCGAGCTGAGAAGGCCCGTGCACTTTTAGAAAATGCACATTGGTCTTGGCGGGGAAAACCGGATGGCACTCGAGCTCCGCTCCCCAGCGTTCGAAGGGAATGGCGTTGAGATCACCAACCGGAACGATCGCGTGAGGATTTCCCATCCCCACTGCGGCTAGGGCCAGAGTGTCGCCATCCAGGTCGAGTTCACCCAGCGGAAGGCCGGTTTCATCTGCGCTGAGGGTGGTGGGCACAGAAGCTGGATCAAGGAAAGGGGCACCCATATCCACGCGAATCTGCCCATCGGCCTGTAGTTCAGGAACAATCAGACCAGCAGGAGTTTCGATCGCCCATCGACGGCCGGGGCCATCCCCGTCACTGTCGGCAAGGAAGCGTGCCAGGCAGCGAATGCCGTTGCCACACATTTCAGCTTCAGAGCCATCAGCATTGAAGATGCGCATCCGCAGCTCGGCATCACCCTCCGGAGGCAGAGCCAGAATCAAACCATCGGCGCCAATGCCGAAGCGTCGATCGCAAAGGCGCTGGACCCAGCCTGGGTCGGGAGTGTGGATCTCAGCAGCGAGCTGCCCGGCACGACCCTCCATCAAGATGAAGTCGTTGCCCAGACCTTGATATTTGCTGAACGTCAGCATTCTGAACAACCCTGTGATACCAACACATTACAGGATTTTGAGAGCCGATCATCAACACGGCATCAGACGGGATCCCATCAAACCCTTCAGTTCATCCTTCAATCTGTTGAAGCTCTTGCTTCATTTCACTGAAGACAGAATCAAATTTCCAAGCATCGCCATAAGAAGCGAAGAGCAAACAAGAAGAAAATTCAACATCGTTTTTTTGACGGATCAAAACTCATCCAGCAACATCAGCTCAGTCTTGAGAGTGAACAAACTGGGAGTTCAGCACAAAGCCGACTCCAACGATACTTTCAGCACTGCATGGTCGTAAAGATCAGCTCCGGTCTTGCCAAGGGAAACAGCCCTCAGTTCTGTGTCAGTTTTTCAATTCAAAGGTCTTCACAACAGTCCAGTTGGCCATGATTTGAGCATCCTGCTGCTGATTGCCAGTCAAATAATCGCCCTCAAGGCCGAGATACATCGAGCGATCGGCGTTCAATCTGCAACCCCTGTTAAACAAGGTGTAGTCCATGCCTAATTTCTTTATTTCCTTTCTTGATTCCTCCTTCCACTGATAGCAGCGCTCATCAGCCTCGGTGGACTCCACCATTTCCCCAGGAGACATGAAATAACGGCAGCCATGCACTCCTAAAGCAAGAACAGCAAGACTCAAAAACCTGGCAGAAGCAATCATTGCCATCCAAATTTCACAGCCTAATCAGCGTAATCCACGATTTGCAAAATCAGTTGAATGGCCTGGCCAGTTCAAATCTGGCCAAATCAACTCCAATTCTGAACGTATTCAATGACTCCCACGGAAGCCTTGCGAACCTGATCAGCAATGGCAGTCAAGGCGGCAACCAAAAACCACTGTAATACCAGTCATTGATAAATTGATTTAGCTCTTCATCTGTTTGGCAGCCACTCTCCTGGATGAGCTGTTCATCTGAATCAACTTTTCGAATCTCATAAAAATCCTCAGGAGTGAAATCACCTTCATCCAGCTGATCCAACATGGATGCCCACTGATTCGTAAGCGCAATCAGCAATTGCTCTCTTGTCTCAGTGGATAAGTTCAAACGACAACACCATGATCAAAGCTTCGTTTGTGCAGCAACAAACGATGGGTCGACACCAGGCATGCACAACACCAGTCTGCAGGATCAATCAAGGGCAGGCCCATGCATCCATCCTCCTGATTGACGTGGTCATGTGTCTTTGCTGGAGTGCATAGGCCATTCCGTTTTTCATTCCACCCCATGGATCCAACGGGCTTTGATCCCAGCTTGCCCGGCATCCGGTTGATCCAGTGCTGGATTCGTGAGCAACGAGTTCTTGGAATCGAACTGAATGATGGCCGCAGATTGGATGGTCGTCTTGCTTGGCAGGATCCCCATTTCTTCGCACTGCAGCGGGACGAGAGCAGTGACCCCGTCCTGATCAATCGCCTGGCGGTGCTCACCATTCGTCCTTTGGTCTGATCGACCTCAGGACGACTTGCAAAGGAAGGCCTCAAGCTGTGTCACGATCTCTCGAAGGTGTTCTCCTGATGTGACAGCCCCGCAGTCCTCGTCCATGCCCGACCCATCCTCGGGACTGTCCGATCGCTACGCCCCCTCCCTCCTCGAAGAACAGTGGCAGCGGAAATGGGATCAAGAGTCTCTCTATCAAACGCAAGAGCCCAAGCCTGATCAGAAGGCGTTTTATGCGCTTTCGATGTTTCCCTATCCCTCCGGCAGCCTCCATATGGGGCATGTACGGAACTATGTGATCACGGATGTGATTGCCAGAGCCCAGCGCATGCGTGGTGATGCCGTGTTGCATCCGATGGGCTGGGACGCTTTTGGGCTGCCGGCTGAAAACGCAGCAATCGAACGCAACGTGGACCCTGGGGTCTGGACGGACCGAAATATCGATCAGATGCGAAGCCAACTTGGTCGCCTGGGGCTCTCGATCGACTGGTCACGAGAACAGGCCACATGCCATGAGAACTATTACCGCTGGACGCAGTGGCTTTTTCTTGAGTTGCATTCAGCAGGCCTGGCTTACCAGAAAGAAGCCACTGTGAATTGGGACCCGGTTGACCAGACCGTTCTGGCGAACGAGCAGGTTGATTCTGAAGGACGATCCTGGCGATCCGGTGCACTGGTCGAGCAGAAAAACCTGAAGCAGTGGTTCCTGAAAATCACCCAGTACGCCGATGCTCTGCTTGACGACCTGGAACAGCTGCAGGGATGGCCTGAACGGGTCCGCACCATGCAGGCCAACTGGATCGGACGCTCCATCGGGGCTGAGATCGACTTCCAGGTGGAAGGCCATCAAGACACCACCATCACCGTGTTCACGACCAGGGCCGACACCCTGTTTGGTGTGAGCTATGTCGTTCTCGCCCCTGAACATCCATTAGTGGATGCGCTCACCACCGTTGAGCAGCGCGAGTCCGTCGAAGCATTCCGCGATCTTGTCAGCGATCTTTCCAACGATGAGCGCACGGCGGATGATCGCCTCAAGCGTGGTGTCTCCACAGGCGCCGAAGCGGTGAATCCGGCGAACGGTCAGAAAGTACCGATCTGGGTCGCTGATTACGTGCTGGCGGGATATGGGACAGGAGCCGTGATGGGAGTGCCCGCCCATGACGAACGCGATTTCCGTTTCGCACGCACCTATGAGCTTCCCGTGAAGCGGGTGATCGAGATGGAAGGTGCTGATGCCCACCTCAACGACGGTGAAGCATGGACAGGCCCTGGAATCCTGGTCAACAGTGGCGCCTTTGATGGGCAGAGCAATGTCCAGGCCAAGCAGGCCATCACCGAACACGGCACCACAGAGGGATGGGCGCGCGCCAAGCGTCAATACAGGCTCAGGGATTGGTTGATCTCACGACAGCGCTACTGGGGCTGTCCGATTCCAATCATTCATTGTCCGGACTGCGGTGCACAACCGGTGCCAGCGGAGCAATTACCGGTGGCGCTGCCCAAAAACGTCAATCTCGCTGGCAAAGGGGGATCACCACTCGCCGGACTCGATGACTGGGTGAATGTCGCCTGTCCGACGTGTGGGAAACCGGCGAAGCGTGAGACCGACACCATGGACACCTTCATGTGTTCGTCCTGGTATTTCCTGCGCTTCGCTGATCCTCACAACTCCGATCGGCCCTTTGCTGATGAAGCGGTGAAGCAGTGGCTGCCCGTTCAGCAATACGTCGGAGGCATTGAACACGCGATTCTGCACTTGCTTTATTCGCGATTTTTCACCAAAGCACTCAAGGATCGTGGTCTGATTTCCATCAATGAGCCGTTCGAGCGGCTGTTGACCCAGGGAATGGTCCAGGGAGTGACCTATCGCAATCCCCGCACCGGGAAATATGTGGCTGCAGCGCAGGTCGCTGATCAGGGATCACCCAGCGACCCGGACGATGGCGGACCACTTGAGGTGCTGTTCGAAAAAATGTCCAAGTCGAAGGGCAACGGAGTCGATCCGGCAGAGGTGATCGACCGTTATGGGGCCGATACGGCTCGGATGTTCATCCTGTTCAAAGCACCACCGGAGAAGGATCTTGAGTGGGATGACGCTGATGTGGAAGGTCAGTTCCGCTTCCTTCAACGTCTCTGGCGGCTGGTGGACAGCGTCAGGTCTGCGACAACAACGGATCCACTGCTCAGCAACATTTCATCCGTCATCCCTGCCGACTTGTCTGAAGCGGAAACAGGGATTCGTCGTGCTGTTCATCTCGCCATTCAGGCTGTGGGAGAGGATCTCAGCGGCGATTTCCAGTTCAACACAGCGATTTCGGAGTTAATGAAACTCTCGAACAGCCTTTCAGGAACGGTGCTTGAGGCATCAAGGCCGATCCAGGTGGAGGCGATGGGAGCACTGATCAGGCTGCTTGCACCGTTTGCGCCGCATCTTGCGGAGGAATTCTGGTTCCGACTCGGTGGACAGGGGAGTGTCCACTGCCAAGCCTGGCCACTCCATGACCCTCAAGCGCTGGTCCAAGACAGCGTTGAACTGGTGATTCAAATCAAAGGGAAGGTGCGTGGAACCATTCAGGTTCCAGCTGACTGCGACAAGGACTCTTTGGAGGCCCTGGCGCTGGCCAGCGAAGTGGCCCAACGCTGGCTGGAAGGCAAGCCGCCCAAGCGGGTGATTGTGGTTCCAGGCAAGCTGGTGAATCTCGTGCCTTCCTGAACGCCAATCAGGATTTGCTGAATCGAAGGGTTGCAGGTTTATTCCAGTCGCCCTGGGCTTGATAGCCGCGATTGTTTCCTGTGAGATGACGCACAATCCAGAAAACGGCTTCAACGGATCCTTCTCCGATGGCCTGCTGGATCTCCACAACGGAGCGCGACACTCCATCGCTGAGCACCTCCTCCACCTGGCGCTGCAATTTGAGAATTGCAGCTGCAGCCTTTTTGCCGGCTTCCACCCCTGGCTGGTGGTAGGCGTTGATGTTCACCAGTTCTCCGTAGAAGCCCACGGCACGCTCGAAGAGTGCAATCAAAGCGCCAAGTCGGCGTGCGTCGAACTGACGCATGCTGATGCTCAGACTTTGGCGTCCTCCTTCGGTGAGGGCAGAGCGGGTTCCCTGAACGAAGCCATCAAGAAAGTCTCCAGGCCGCTCGCCTTTGATCTCAGGGATGTCCTCCACGTCACGCAGCACTTCAATGAACGTCACGAAGAAATTGTCAACACCGTCCCGCAACTGCTGAACGTAGGCGTGCTGATCTGTGGAACCCTTATTGCCATAGACGGCGATGCCCTGATGGGCGACATCACCATTGCGATCGAGTCGCTTGCCTAAAGACTCCATCACGAGCTGCTGCAGGTAGCGACTGAACACCTCCAGACGATCGCGATAGGGGAGCACCACCATGTCGCGCTTGCCCTTGCCGCCCCCGGCCGTGTACCACGCTGCCGCCATGAGAGCTGCAGGATTGCGGCGCACATCGATCTCACGCGTGGCCTCGTCCATCTGAGCAGCACCGGCCAGGAAACTGCGGATGTCAGTTCCGATCAGAGCTCCTGGAACCAGTCCAACAGCACTGGTGATGCTGGTGCGGCCTCCGACCCAGTCGAACATGTCGAAGCGCTGAAGCCACTGCTCAGCAACGGCCTGTTGATCGAGCTTGCTGTTGGCCATGGTGATCGCCACAGCCTGAGCCGACCAGTTGCCTCCAACCGCTTCCAGGCGATGACGTGCCTGTTCCATGCCGAGATGGGGCTCGGGGGTGCCACCGGACTTGCTCACCGTCACCACCAAAGTGGTGCGAAGGGCATCACCCAGTTCAGCAAGCACCCGACTCATTCCGTTCGGGTCCACATTGTCGAAGAAGTGGAAGGGAAGTCCGGCATCCTTGTCCTGAAGGGCACGGATCATCAGCAGAGGGCCGAGTCCACTGCCTCCGATGCCGATCCAGAGAACATCCGTGAACGGTTGGCCTGTCGGAGACTTGATGGTTCCGTTGATTACCGCTTTTCCAAACTGCTCGATCTGATCAACTTCGGCCGCAATGTGCTGACCAACTGCGGGATCAGGAGCCAGTTGGGGATGCCTCAGCCAGTAGTGACCGACCTGGCGATTCTCGTCGGCATTGGCGATGGCACCGTTCTCGAGGGCTTTCATGGCTTCAAAAGCCTTGTCAAGCCTGGGAGTGAGTTCTTCGAGCTGAGCGTTGTTCAAGTGCATGCGGCTGATATCCAGCCACATTCCGAGGTCCTCGTGATGCCAGAGAAGATCACAGAATCTCTGCCACTGAATCTGGGCATCCGTGGCACTGAAATCCGGGAAACTCATCTAATGGAGAGAACTCTCTGTGCCGAAGTTATCCAGGATCCAGCGGAATGCCCATGAACTGAGACACCACGGCTAATCTCCGTCAATACTTCCTGACAGGCTCAGTTTCTGCTCCGCAATGGTCCCGAGAGCGATCACAAGCCTTACAGCTGTGGCAATCACAGCTGCTGCCGTATCACTGACGGTTGTTCCACAGCTTCGTGGGGACAACCCAGACCACGAACTGGCTCAATCCTCCTCTGCCCTCTCTCAGGAGCGTGATCCCGACCCAACCGATTTCAGTGCAGAAGAACTGGAACATCTGCAACGCCGGTTTGGGGTTCATGGACCCCAGACTCAACTCGCTCAGCTGTTCACCCGAGGCGTTGATCAGCTTCAGCCTTTGCGCGCCAACACCCTCTCAAGACTGAACGGGTTAAAACCTGTGATTCAGAGAGAAGCCGATCGGCACCGGATCAATCCGATGCTGATCACGGCCATTCTGTTTGATGAAATTCAGCACTCCAAGCCCGGAGAAGATCTTCCTTTCGTCGTGCATTCGGGCCTCGTGGACACCCATGGTCCTGCACAACTGGGAATCAGTGAACTGATTCATCAAGGTCGGCTTCCTGCCGATCCCTCCCCCCAGGAAATCGCTGCTGCTCGTGATCTGCTGATGGATCCCGATGCCAACGTGGAGCTGTTGGCGGCAAAACTTGCGCGACTGAAGGGAGAGCTCGGGCTCGATCGTCGATCGATCCTGATTGCCAGCCGTTCCTACGTTGATGCCAAGGCCATCGCCACCCTGGCTTACCTGCACAACGGCAAACTCGACTATCCCGCCAGGGTCCTGCGTTACATGCAGGATCCTGCACTGCATGGATTGATCTACTCCACGACTCAAAAAGTCACTCCCCACCTGATCTAAGTCCTCAAAAACACTGAAGACTGGGTCGACGGGTATAGCTCTTCCTGAGATTGCATGGGCGGGGGATAACAGAGTTGGCAGCTCAGCGAAGCAAGGGTTGCTCCTACAAAAGACAGCCGGGTCACACAGACGAATGAATAGCTCGCCGCCCGTGGCCCAAAGACTCAGAAACGATCGCCGTCAGAACTAGTACCAACGCGAGGCACAACACACCATTCCACCCCCAGGACGGCCAGAGTTTCAACAAAAGCAGACCACTTACAGCAGCAGCGGCAAATGCACTGATGAAAAGCAAGGCCCCTAGCCTGGAACGCGCTTCATGATCAATCGAGAACACACGAGATTGATTCGCCACATAGCTTCCTTGAACGCCGAAATCGAGACACGACATCCACACCAGCATCATCCAAATGGAGGAACTCCAAAAAATCAGACCAACAACGCCTAACAAGCTCATCAAGCCACAACCCTTGATCACCCGAGGCGAACCATATCGATCCACCATCCGTCCAATCCAGGCCGATGAAAGAATGCTGGTGAGACCGACAAGCCCAAAGGCACCGATCTGGGCAGGTCCTAAAGACCAGGGGGCTTGCCCCAGATGCAGGGACAATCCCGTCCAAACAATCACAAAGGCAGCAAACTGAAAGCCTTGATTGACACAGGCGAGTCTGAGCACTGAATAGTGATGAAACAAAGAAAACTGACGACGAATTAAAAGCCCATACGATTCATCAACACTCTCATCATCACGAGGCAGCAATCGAGGCCACATCATGGCAATCAGCCCCATCAGAACGGCTGAAACGAGATAAATACTGCGCCAACCAAACCAATGCGCCATCATGCCACTGAAAAACCTGGAAAATAGAATTCCAGCAAATTGCCCACTCAACAATGTACCTATCACACGGCCACGGTCTCTAGAAGAAACCAAACCAGAAACAAAGGAAGGAAGAATATAGGAACTCAACGAAAAGAAGCCAAGAGCATAAAAAGATAAGAGAAGTAGAGAAAATCGATTTGCAAAGACGATTGACAAAGCCGACACTGATGCACCGATAGCGATCAGGCGCAGCATCTTGCGCCGATCGACAAGATCACCGGCAGGCAGCAAGAAAACCAGGGATGTCAATAAACCTGCTTGAAGCAGCACAGGCACAATAGAAATTTGACCCGAAGCCAAATTCAGTGAAGATGAAATAACCGGTAACAGCGATTGGGAGTAGAACATATTGCCAATGCTCACACCCATCACCAACCCTAGAATTCCCAAAGAAAAGCGCCTGCTATCACGCATGTCTTCAGGGCCCAAAGAACCGCTTCGTCATAACACAAACTCAAGCCAAATCTGGTCCTCTTGGGGTAAAGATGCAACGACCCTTGTGGAGGCATTAAATGGTGTGTGGGATCACAGTCACCAGCCGTCCGAGAAACCAATCATCCGAGCCACACGCCTGGTTCTGATCGATACAGCAGCAGCCATCGTGAATGGCTTGGCCGAAGCAACAATGCAGGACTACGCGCAGAACAACGCCATCCTGGAACAGGGAAATCTGCACTTTCCAGGGATCAAACAAGCCCTGAACATGCATGGCCTGATCAGCGTGCTGTCAGCGTCAGCATCGTGGAATGAACTGGTCGAGGGCCATGCCAAGTCCCATGGAAGGCCTGCACTGCATGTGGTGCCTTTATGCATCAGCCTTGGACTGCGTCGTGAGGCCTCTCTCGATCAAATCCTCCATGCACTGATGGCGGGCTATGAAATCGGAGCCAGGCTCGGAGAGGCCTATGCCGTCCCTCGCGGCGAACACGTCGATGGCACCTGGGGAACCGTCGCGGCAACGGTTTCAGCATGCAGGCTGCTTCAGAACAGTCGCGAGCAAACACAGGGGGCAATCAATGCTGCTCTCTGTCAGATGAGTCGCAGTCTGTTTGCACCCGTGGAATCTGGAGCCAAGTCGCGCCTCTTGTTTTCGGGCTTGTCAGCCAACAAAGGGTTGCAAATTGCCGTAGGAGCCAAGGCTGGATTGCATGGACCGGCTGAACTCAGCCGACCATCAGCAGATCATCAACAACGCTGGCCGATCGCACCCGACTTCACAATCAGAACCTCATTCGCCATAGAGAACAACTACGTGAAGCTCTATCCGGGAGCACGACACCTGCATTACTGCATGGAAGCAGCCCTGAACTGGCGCAAAAGCCAAGGTTTTGATCCTAAAAGGCCGCTGAGCGAAAAGGATTTACCCAAACAAATCACAATCACTACCTATCCAGAAGCAGCAAGGTATTGTGACCAGCCTCATCCAGGCAATCCAATTCAAGCACAATTCAGTCTGCAATACGCAAGCTGCATTTGCCTCCTGACAGGGAGGACTGATCCAAATATTTTTGATCATTCCCAACTCACAAACCCTGAGACTTCTTTACTCCTTAACAGGATCAGATTACAAACAGACAAGCATCGATCTGGACGCTGGGCCAGACTGAGAATCACCGATCGCCAAGGCAAAACGAGTCATGCAGAAAGTACTACCCTGAAAGGCGACCCAGGCAACCCACTAACAACAGCTGAACGCATTAAGAAGGCAGAACAGTTCATGGAAGGGCATCTCGGCACAGACACCGCAGCACGACTCATAGACCACTGGCTCAAAGGCAATTTGGATGAAAAACTAATCCCTGGAACAGTACTCACACCTAGCTAATCAAAGGGGTTGAAAAGGGCATCAACATCAGACCAATCACCTAAAGAAGCAAAATGTGCAAGCTTCTGACAAAGCTTTCTGTACAAGACTGAGCCTCTGATCTCACGATCTGCACAGTGACGCAAAAGCCAGTGAGCTGCCGCCAGATTGGATGACAACAACGGTACAGAAAATCGATCCACTAAGTCCTCAAGAGCACCAACAGTGCGCATCCCAGTACCAGTCAGCAATATGGGGGACCCATCATGGGGGTTCAACGATTTGAGGTAGTCCTCCAGATCCAGGTGATCAATTGAATAGGCATCCCGAACATTCAACGCATCAAGAATCGAGTTTGCAGCAACAACTTCAATCCCCGCTTGCTGCCAATAAAGCTTTGCCTGATCAATCATCCATTGCGGATAAGGGAGTTCAAGGTGTAGACGTTTAAATTTGAGCATGCGAAGCAACTCAAGAATCGCCAAACTGCTCGTGGCAAACGGAACATTCAATCTTGCAGAGATTTCGCCACAAAAGCGCCGATCTCCATTTGGACCCAGCACATAATTAGCCCCTGTCAAACCAACCAGAATGCAAGAAAGAGGTAGACAACCAAAGCGAAGACAAGCGTCATGATATTGATGAAGGTAACGTAGATTACGCTCTTTAAAATCACATTCAGGGAAAAAAGGAAGACGTGAAGTATAGACATACGGACTGTCTCCCAAAAGCCTCTTAATTTCAATCTCCAAGGTTGGATTTGATGGCGGAACAACAATTCCCACAGATTTCAACGGCTGAAGAGACATCAGAACTTCAGAAAACGCTGGGAAGAAGGTCAAGAAGTGAAGAGCGCATCAATGAGCCACGCTCATCATTGGATGCAATCAAAAAGTGAGGCGTTCGGCCATGAAGCAACTGCGTTGTTCGTGCCATCAATGCAGACTCTGTCAAACCTGACCAACAACAATTCCAACGATCCAGTCCATCCAAACCAACATCAGTCAAAAAACAAGACGCCAATGCATAGGCCTCCAAAAGCCCAAAATTCATATTTAATCCACCTCGGGTGTTCGTGACATGCGCCGCATCACCCAATACAAGAACACGCTTGACTCGTCGGGTTGTCACAGTTCGCTGTGCAACACGATACGAATCGCACTTGGCAGGAAGCGAAGACCACCGCCGCGAAGGAAGCAAATCCGCAAAGAAATCAGCTAAACACTCACGGGCCCAGTTGGTATCTGCAACGGCTTGCATCACTTCTGATAAGGACGGGCGAAGCACAAAACGCCAACCATCTGGCATCTTGAGACAGCTCAAAGAGCGCTTGGCGGATTGCAGATAGGAAACCCCGGCAAGATGCTCTTCCAGGCATTCTGGAATCTCGGGTACGGAAAGACGAACAACAGGCGTGGGCAGGTCATAGCCGTCAAAACGAAGGCCTAACTGTTGACGCAACTCACTATGAGCACCATCACACAAGATTAAATAATCTCCGTAAAAGGTTTCAGTCAACTGACTCGTACCGTGGAATTTCACATCAACCGAAACTCCCTGATCATGACGGTCAAAATGAACAGCAACCGCTTGTGATTGCTCCAAGAGGTGACAACAACTACGGTTTTGGAGCTCAGCAAGCAAACGCTCGCGCAGGACCGACTGATGCAGATGAAGGCGATACGGGTAACGGGTGCATCCCGAGAGCATTTGATAACTCGAATATCTCTGGGTGCCCTTGACCAGATTCCAAGCCATCACCTCCGAAATAACCTCAGCGTAAGGTGCCAGATCCGAAAGGCAGTTCAGTTCAGACAGAAGCTCGAGCGTGGCAGGCTGAAGCGTTGAAGCTCTTGAGAATGTCTGATCAAAGCGATGCTGCTCGATCAACACACAGTCATGTCCACCCTGCGAGAGTCGGGCGCAAAACATGAGACCAACAGGCCCGGCCCCAATAACAAGGATTCGCATTATTAGGTCGCCAGAGCTGAAGACTGAAGAAAATAATCAGCCGCATAACCAATCACATAGCGAGCCCCACATCGCGCAATTGCCGCATGGATTTCAGCAAAATAATCCACTAAATCTAAAACTCCTTCCCGAGCAGCATGGACTGCCATCATATATTCTCCACTGACATGATAAGCAGCGATAGGATATTCTGAAAGTCGACAAGCTTCTTGCAATACATCCAGATAAGGCAAGGCTGGCTTAACAATCGACATCTCAGCACCTTGCATGAAATCCGTAGTCATTTGATGCAAAGCTTGCCGGGAATCAGAAAAGTCAAATTGATAACTCTTGCGTGTCAAACCAAGGGAGGAGCCCACGGTGGAGCGGTAAGGCCCATACAAGCAAGAAGAAAATTTGGTGCTATATGGCATCAATCCACACGACATGTGTCGAACACTTAAAGCATCTCTCAGCTTGCTTGTCTGCTTGGGCAATGACAGACAAGGGGCGACATAATGCGCACCTGCTTCTGCAAAACGCAAGGCGAGGCGAATCGCAGCCTGATAGGAGGCCTCAACATCAATGATGCCATTCTCCAAAACGACACTTTGACCGGAACTCAGGTAGGGAGACAAACCAACGTCTGCAATGAACATGGCCTGGTCTCGTGACCATCGAGAACTTGCCTTCTCAAGAAAACGAGCGACACAAAACTCTGGGTCGTCAATCTGATCCAAGCCAGGGTGATCGTTGACAGCAACAACCAACCAATGACTCAAACCCTGCGAAAGACGATATTCGACATGATGCAAAGCAGATTCCACACTATGAATCTGATTTCCATGAAGAGGCGATTCTATTGCCCCTTGTGCCGAAGAAACAAAAAGGCATTCAATATAGTCAAGCGAATGAGATGACTGAACCATAATCAACGAATTGGCGAGGTTTTGATTAACAGCCGATCGAAACCTCGAAATCGATCACCGATCAATCGCTGGCTATCAACAACTCGCAGAAACTCATAATGATCGCAAAGTGCATTGAGAACACACTTTCCCTCCATTCTTGCGAGATGCATACCAAGACACTGATGCAAGCCTGGCGCGAAACTTAAATGTGGATTAGGATTTCTATCAATCACAAAATTTTCGGGATTTTCAAAGACACGAGGATCGCGATTCGCAGCTCCAACCAACACCGAAACTGATTCACCGGCGCGAACAACCTTCCCATCAATTTCCAGATCCTCCAAAGCATTGCTCGCATTAATCGCCTGAGCAGGGGGCTCCCAACGAAGCACCTCCTCAAGTGCTGGCGTCAACAACGTGCGGTCAGCGCGAATGCGAGAATATGCCTCTGGATGTATTGATAATGACCATGCCAGAGTTCCAACCAGCAGACGAAGAGTATAGATGCTTGCAGAATAAAAATTACTGCTGATCACTAGAAGCAACTGCTCATCAGTGAGGTGCACATTCTCCTCATGATCTGAAATCAATCGACCTAGCAAATCGCTTGATGGATGACGGCGCTTTTCATGAATTAATGGCAGAAAAAACTCGCTGTAAAAAGCCATAGAATCGTCAGCTTCATCCACTGTCGAGCGTGTCTGAGTCAATCCGCGAGCTCGCACAAAGGCACCAACCTTCTGACAGACCATTTCCTGTTGCTCAGCTGGAACACCCATCAACTCACTCACCACCATGACCGGCAAAGGATTGGCAATCTCATGCACAAGATCCACAACGGGCTGATCCGCGATTAACTGGCAGCGATTGTGTAGAAATTGCTCCGTGTAATCGGCCAAAGCCTGAAAGTCAATAGCACGATAGGCTTGAGCAATATGGTGCCTTAAGCGGTCATGAGCACGACCATCCATATATGGAAGATCTTGTTTCTGACGCTCAAAAATATGACCAGCACCAAAACGAGCAATGAGCTCATCAAGATGGCTTTGCCGGCTAAACCGAGCATCTTTCATATGATCAAGAGCCTCTTTGTAAGCAACAATCATCCATATCTTCGGTCCATCACACCAATGAATCGCAGATTCGTTCCTTAACGCCGCATACACCGGATAAGGATCATCCCAACCTGGGAGACAGGGATCCTGTGTAAAGCATTCAATTTGCCTTTGAAGATTCAATCAAAATCATTCACCTTCCTCTACTCAAGCGACAATTGTCATCGGGAGAAGCAAGGGCAATAGAACGAAACAATGAATGGCTTCCGAGCTAAATCACATCCTGTCGTTAGTGAAAGGTCCGTCGCAGGTTCCAAAGTTATTGGCCCTAACACTCACATTCTGAAATCATCCATGGGGTGCCTGTCGGGCCAAGCCCGTTGAATCAGCTGAAGGTCAGGGTGGCTGCGGAGCTTCATATTCAACAAAAATTGCACAAGATCAGCTTCTTTTCCTTTGAGCGGACCCGGATCCGCCTGACCTACGCGTGGCACAGCTTGCCTAAGGCAGCAAGGCGACTCTGAAGATCGGACCAGGAGAAATTGCGCGGGTCAGCCCGTGCTCCACCGAGATCAACATGCTTGTGAGTCGTGATCGCAGCGGGGTCAATCTCAAAGCGTTCCAGCCAGCCATCCAGCACCAGGGCCAGCGCGTCGTACTGATCCTCGGTGTAACCGCTGTGGTCCCCATGGGTTCCGTGCCCATCATCAGGGGTTTCAAGGCTGAGATGGAGGGCAAAGTTGTTGACAGAGCCATCGAACTCGGCATTCGTCACAGCCCACTCACCGAGGAAAGCGGAGTATCCAGCGCCATAGGCCCGCTTGAGTGGATCCACCACATCCACGATTGATCCATCCAGACCAACCAAGGTGTGATAACTCACCTGGTCCTCATCACGGGGATGGGGCGTCAGAAATGTATTCACCGCCGAACTGAGGGAATAGACCGTTTCGTGCAGGATCACAACCCTTGGAACTGGGTTGATGGTCTGGCCCCAGGGATTGCGGCGATAGCGATCTCCGTAGTTGCTCGGGTCTGCCGGAATCGCTTGACGCAGTTCAGGGAGTTTGCGGCGCTTGGCCAGCAGACGGCGACGCATCGACTGATCAATGCCAGAACACTGGCGAGCCAGTGGCGAAGACCAGGATGCAGCCTTTGGAGCCTTGGGAGGCAAACCCGGCAAGACATCTTTCTGCTCAGCATCACGAGCCACCTCATCGAGCAGATCCAGCAGAGATGGCTTGCGAGTGAGTTGATCGCCAGACTTTTCTGCAGTGAAGCCCACCAGAGACAGAACCAGCACCAGCGTGGAGGTTGTTGCCAGCAGAATTCCAGTCCCTGGGCGGCGCAGCAGACGGGTGGTCTGCCGCAACACACGATTCAGATGATCTGGAACCATTGATCGCGGAGCAAACGAGCCTCCCTGGTGGCACCAGGGTCCCAGGCCAATCGGTGTCGTTCCACCCCGGCCTTCTTTAGGGATAGCTCCGTGTTGGCGATCCGGCCACGACGGCTGTAGATCACCTGACATTGATCTGAACCATGCAGCAACTGCTGGCTGCGTTGCAGGTTGCGGCAACGCCAGTCCCTGAGAGACAGCAGTTCATCGCCAGCGACCAGGCCCGCTGATTCGGCTGGTCCAGCAGGAACCGTGCGATCAACCCACACCGTTCCATCGGCTTCACGCAGCGTCCATCCGGCATCGGGATGGGATGCCATCACCGGCTCGAGCACCAGCCCAAGATCCTTCAGACAGGGCTCAATCGGTAGCGAGCCACAGACATCCAGCCACGCAGGGAGCTCTGCTGCCAGATCATTGGAGGTCAAGCCAATCACTTCGATCAGATCGCTGCGCGTGTAGCCGCGTCCATGGATTCCCAGACGGCGCCAAAGCAAACGCAGGGTTTCAGCCAGAGATCCACCGCTCTGACGCAGACGCACATCGAGGCAGAAGGCCAGTGCGGTGCCCAGTCGGTAATAACTGATCTGACTGCGGGCATTGGCGGGTGATTGCTTGTAGAGACGGACCCAGGCCTCCCGTGAACTGTCAGCGAGCGACTGAATTCCGGTTCCTGGATTCAGCAGCACATGGGAGAGATCAGCAGCCAGATCCTCGAGGAGATCCAGACGACTGGAGAAGCCCGAGAGCAGGGGAAGCGCCAGGTCGAAATAACTGGTGATGCCTTCAGCGAACCAGAGGCCCTCGCTGATGACGGGCCGGTCGTAGCGATAGGGAACGTATTCGCTCGGTCGAAGTCGGCGAACGTTCCACTGATGGAGATATTCATGTCCGATCAGCTGCAGAAGACTGCGTGTTCCTCCCTCCTCGAGCAACCGTGTCCAGGGGAACTGCATCACCGACGCGTTGTCGTGCTCCAGTCCTCCGTAACCCTGGTCCAGCAATTGCAGCACGAGCTGATAGGGCTCTCGAGACGGCGGGTCTGAATCCATCAGATCGCAGACCGATGAGCAGATGGATTCGATCTCGCCTGGCAACGTTGTTGACCAGCCCGACGGTGGCGTGCCGATCAACACCAGTTCATGAGACACCTTCCTCACGTTCAGCGTCTTGACTTGCAACGCACCGGCATGGACCGGTGCGTCGACGAGATGATCGAAATCCTCAGCAAGAAAGAAACCGTTGCTCTCTGGCAACGGACAGACGACAGACCAGGAAGCGGGGAGCGAGACCTCCAGAGCGTGTTGATTCCAGCGTTGCCCCTCCACCAACATCACCACTGCTGATAGGCACAGTGATGCGAACACCGGATCAATGTGATTGGTGCGAACGGTCAGCTGCCTGGCTTCCAGCGCGTAGCGCAACGTGATCGGCTCAGAGACCTGGCACTCCAACTCCCAGGTCTCCGGTGATCGACGACGGGGGATCAGTGGCTTCCCGGCCTGTTCAACCGTGAGGCTATGAAGATGCTGGGAAGGATCCCGGACGGTGTAGGAGCCAGGAGTCCAGACCGGTAGCGTCCATGCCTGCCGGCGTTCTGAAGGACTCCATCGCATCTCCACCCAGAGAAGCTGTGAGGCGGGAGTGCCGAGATCGAGCGCAACCTGAACGTCGGCCATCAGATGCCGGCGCTGACCGTCTCGAGATCAAAAATCTCCGCCTGTCGCATGGCCTGGTTCATGGCATAGCGACGCAGCACACGCCGCAGAGCGGGTTCAGTCAGTCCCGAACCAGCCGGTGCTGCCAGGTCTGCCACCAGATCGAAATGGGGTTGGTTGGCACTGCGTCTCCAGCCCAGCTGAAGACCCGATGGATGGAAGGCGGCGAGATCCACCGTTTGATGATTGTCGAAGGAGCTCACGACACCTCCGCGTGAGACCTTGAATCCCTCACTGCATAGAGCGACCTCAAGCAGATCGAGATCAATCACCAGTGTGGGCAGGATGGACAAATGGGACATGTAACCGGAATGCCCGCGCAATCTGACCCTAGCCAGACAGCCAGCGAGTGTTCCACCGCGTTGATCGTTCCAGCCATCGGGCCGTGGCCGCGGTTTGATCCACCCCTGCAACTGGGGGTGATGGCCTCAGGAAGAGGCACGAATTTCGAGGCACTTCACAACGGCATCGCCAGCGGAGACCTGGATGCCCAGATCCGTCTTCTGGTGGTGAACAACCCCGGTTGTGAAGCAAGCCAAAGAGCCAAGCGACTGCACATCCCATGTGCGCTCCGAGATCACCGCCAGTTCGCCAGCAGGGAAGCGCTGGATCATGACCTGGTGAACACGTTCAGGAATGAAGGTGTTGAAGCTGTTGTGATGGCCGGTTGGATGCGCATCGTCACGCCCGTGCTGATCGATGCCTTCCCAGGCCGGTTGATCAACATCCATCCCTCCCTTCTGCCGGCTTTCCGAGGCATGGACGCGATCGGTCAGTCTCTGAAATCAGGAGCCACCATTGCCGGCTGCACCGTGCACGAGGTGCAAAAGGATGTGGATACGGGGCCGATCCTTGCGCAGGCTGCTGTACCAATCCTCGATGGCGACGACAGGGAAGCCCTGGCCCGCCGCATCCAACAACAAGAACACCGGCTGCTTCCCTGGGCGACGGCCCTTGCTGGTCAACGTTGGAGATCAGCGGCGGACATTCAGGGGTAGAACGGCGCGAGCGGAAGCCCCTCACTGACCGCCAGTCCCGCCATCAGATTCAGGCACTGCACACCTTGGCCTGCCTGTCCTTTCATCAGGTTGTCAACGGCACTCATCAACACCAGACGCCCGGTACGACCATCGACCTGAACGGACAGAAGAGCCTGGTTGGTGTGCTTCGCCCATTTGGTGGCTGGATAGGTGCCCACAGGCAACACACGCACACAGGGGTGATGGCGATAAACCGCTTCGAGAACCGTTGTGCAGTCTTCGGCGGTGAGGCCGGGATCCCGCAAGCGTGCGTAAACCGTTGAGAGAAGACCCCTCACCATCGGAACGAGATGCGGGGTGAACTGAACCTGAATGGGGCATCCCGCCACACTGCTGGCGAGCTGTTCAATTTCCGACGTATGGCGATGCCCCACAACGCCGTAGGGACTGATCGACTCCGACGCTTCGGCAAGAAGAAGATTTTCCTTGGCAGCTCTGCCCCCGCCTGAAGTGCCGGTTTTGGCATCGATGATCAAGCCTTCAGTTTCAATCAGACCCTGCTTGAGGAATGGCAGCAAAGGCAGAAGGCTGGTGGTTGGAAAACATCCAGGAGCCGCAATCAGCCTGGCTTCGGCAATCTCAGCGCCATGCCATTCGGGAAGGCCATAGACCGCCTCCCTGCAGAGATCGGCATCAGTGCGCTGATGGGTTCTTGCCTCATGCACATACACCGCAGCCCACTGGTCCAGGCTGCGATAGCGGTAATCAGCGGAGAGATCGACCACCCTGACCCCCCTTTCAAGCAAGGGGGGAACAAGCTGACTGGCCAGACCGTTGGGAAGACTCAACACCGCAAAATCGGCGGCGGCGGAGATTCGATCCGGATCGGGACTGTCCACGGTGAGGTCATCCCCAAGTGGCAGAAACGGGCAGATCTCGCTCCAGGAACGACCGGCGGATCGCTCGCCTCCCAGGTAGGTGATGTCAAACCCTGGATGGGCGTTCAGAAGGCGAAGGGTCTGCAGTCCTCCATAGCCGGAGGCACCCACCACAGCAACCCGTTGAATCCCCATTCCAGCGATGGCACATGGGTCGATCGTACCGACGTCGATAATGGGGAAAGCTTCAAGGACGCGAGGACCGCTGTCCGATTCCGTTGCTCATACCGAGGTTGTTAACCCCATGTTCGATTCCATTCCTGATGCACTCGCTGCAATCCGAAACGGAGAGTGCATCGTGGTTGTGGACGATGAACGGCGCGAAAACGAGGGTGATCTGATCTGTGCTGCTCAGTTCGCCACCCCTGAACAGATCAATTTCATGGCCACGGATGCCCGTGGTTTGATCTGTCTCGCCATGGAGGGTGAGCGTCTTGATGCGCTTGATCTGCCGCTGATGGTGGATCGAAACACCGATTCCAATCAAACGGCCTTCACCGTGAGCATCGATGCGGGCCCCGAAAATGGCGTCTCTACCGGCATCTCAGCCGACGACCGCTCGCGCACCATCCAGGTGGCGATTCATCCGGGATCCAAACCCTCCGATCTGCGCCGACCCGGTCATATTTTCCCGCTCAGAGCTCGGCCAGGTGGTGTTCTCAAGCGTGCAGGACACACCGAAGCAGCCGTGGATCTTGCCCAGATGTCAGGTCTCTACCCATCCGGTGTGATCTGTGAGATTCAGAATCCGGACGGCTCGATGGCACGGCTCCCGGAACTGAAGATTTATGCGCGTGAACGCGGCCTGAAACTGATCAGCATCGAAGACCTGATCCGTTACCGGCTCGATAACGAACGCTTCGTTGTGCGATCGGCTCAGTGCTCGCTCCCCACAGAGTTCGGTTCCTTCCTCGCCATCGGTTACTCCAATGAACTGGATGGCAGTGAACATGTCGCGCTGGTGAAAGGCGATCCCAACAACCTGAGCGAACCGGTGCTGGTGCGGATGCACTCCGAATGCCTCACCGGTGATGCCTTCGGCTCCATGCGCTGCGACTGCCGCGCTCAGCTGCATATGGCCATGAAGCACATTGAAGAGGAAGGCGAAGGGGTTGTTGTCTACCTACGCCAGGAAGGACGAGGCATCGGCCTGATCAACAAGTTCAAGGCCTACAGCCTGCAGGAAGGCGGCCTCGACACAGTTGAAGCCAACGAAAAGCTCGGATTTGCCCCTGACCTGCGCAATTACGGAGTCGGTGCACAGATTCTCAGTGACCTGGGCATTCACAGGCTCAATTTGCTCACCAACAACCCCAGAAAAATCGCGGGACTGGGCGGCTATGGCCTGGAGGTGGTGAATCGAGTGCCGATGAAGCCTCCTGTCGGAGATTTCAATGCCCGATACCTGGCCACCAAGAAAGAAAAGATGGGCCATCTGCTGGATGCCATCGAACTTGGCTCTCACTGGGTGCTTTGTCTCGACAGCAGCTCAACCGATAACGGGGAGCTCTCTGATCTGCTGCATCGCGTCGAGCAACTCAGTGAAGCAAGCGGGCTTCAGTTGCAGGCCGAACAAGGACCTCGCCTGTTGGCGTTGTGGGAACGACCACGCTTCGTCTGGTCGTTGCAGGGATCCGATCCCGACCCTGCTTCCATCAAGGCGATGCTCAGAACCATGGCGGGCTGGCCTGAAACATCAAGACTGGGGCTTCTGCACACCGTGAACGAACAGCAGATCACGCACCCGCCTCAGACATTGGAGCGCAAGGAGTTGAAGCTCAGCTCACTCGCCGATGCGAAGGAACAATCCACCTGGTTCCCCGAGGGAAACCAGGCGGCCTTGATTCACTGGTCCTGAACGGTGACCTTCTGAATCCGAGTGCCGTTCTTAAGGGCCATCACCACGTCCATATCACCGGTCAAACCAAAGACGGTATGGACACCATCCAGGTGGGGTTGAGCTTCGTGGACGATGAAGAACTGGCTGCCGCCCGTGTTACGGCCGGCATGCGCCATCGACAAGGCACCGGGAACGTGCTTTTTGCTGTTGATTTCGCAATCGATCATGTATCCGGGACCGCCGGTGCCAGGGGTTCCTCGTGAACCCTCCCGGCTGTTGGGGCATCCACCCTGGGCCATGAAACCGTCGATCACTCGGTGGAAGGCCAGCCCGTCGTAAAAGCCATCTCGCGCAAGCTTCACGAAATTGGCAACGGTGTTAGGAGCGTCCTGTTCGAACATCTCCAGCTTGATATCGCCGGCGTCCGTGGACATGAGAACGGTCGTCAAGGCGTCAATCCGAAAACACCATGCTAGGCAGGTGGCTGTGCAGGCCGACCTCAATCAAGCCATGAGTCAGACAGCCTCAGGTCCACAGCTCGATTCCGCCAGGGTGGGAGTGATCGGTGGAAGCGGTTTGTACTCCATCAGCAACCTGGAATCAGTCCAGGAAGTGCAGATGGACACACCCTTTGGCAAGCCATCGGATGCACTGAGGATCGGAACACTCAATGGTGTTGAGGTGGTTTTCCTGGCTCGACATGGACGTCAGCACAATCTTCTTCCTAGCGAAGTTCCCTATCAGGCCAATCTCTGGGCGATGCGCAGTCTTGGCGTGCGCTGGCTGATTTCCGTGTCTGCCGTGGGTTCGCTGAGAGAGCACCTGAGGCCACGCGACATGGTGGTTCCTCATCAGTTCATCGACCGAACACGGCAACGGCCTCAGTCCTTTTTCGGTGACGGATGCGTTGCCCACGTGAGCCTGGCGGATCCGTTCTGCACCACGTTGAGTGATCGACTGGCGACGGCAGCTTCGGCTTCCATGCCCGTGGGACATCATCTGCACCGGGGTGGAACCTATCTCTGCATGGAGGGTCCGGCATTTTCAACGCGTGCGGAAAGCGAGCTCTACCGAAGCTGGGGCTGCGATGTGATCGGCATGACCAACCACACGGAAGCACGATTGGCGAGAGAGGCCGAGATCGCCTATGCCTCGCTCAGCATGGTGACGGACTTCGACTGCTGGCACGACGACCATGACGCCGTCACCGTGGAGATGGTGGTGGGCAACCTCCAGGCCAATGCGAAGGCGACCGGTCCGATCCTCGAACAGTTGATGGGTGGCTTTCGCGAGGAACGGCCCGAATCCGCTGCTCACAGAGCCCTGGAACATGCTCTGATGACGCCCCCGGAGGCGGTTCCCGCGGAGACACGTCAGCGCCTTGACCTGTTCACCAGCCCCTACTGGGGAAGCGTTCAACCCTGAACGGGGAGAGATTTGCCCAGACTGGCCAGCGCTGCTCTCAGGTCAGCGGCATGCGCTTCAAGCAGGGCATCAGCTTCGTTCGCACCCAGATCGCAACTGCCCATCAGCAGGGCGCGTTTCACCGACCCCTGGGCGCGTTCCAACAGGACCAGAGCCACATCGCGCTCCAGGCCGAGAAGGTCCCTCAGCATCCGGATGGAGCGATCAACAAGTTTGCTGTTGCTGGCGGCAACGTCGACCATCCTGTTGCCATAGACCTTGCCAAGCCGAACCATCACTCCTGTGGAGAGGATGTTGAGGGCCATTTTTGTCGCTGTTCCAGCCTTGAGACGGGTTGACCCCGTTAACAGCTCGGGGCCAGTGAGCAGTCGGATATCAATCGCGCACGGCAGCGGTGCCTGCTCGGAAGGGACACAGGCCATGGCAATCGACAATGCGCCGAGATTCTTGGCATAGCTGAGCCCACCGCGCACATACGGCGTCGTGCCACCCGCTGCGATACCAACCAGACAGTCATCCGAACAAAAACCACGGTCCTGAAGGTCCGCCACTGCAGCGGATTCCAGATCCTCGAGCCCTTCGGAACTGCGCAGCAGAGCCGGAGCTCCTCCGGCAAGAATTCCCTGCACGAGCTCTGGTGGGCTGCAGAACGTGGGTGGACATTCAGCTGCATCGAGAACTCCGAGGCGTCCCGAGGTCCCTGCACCGAGATAAAACAAACGGCCGTTTGCCTGAAGGCGTTCAGCGATCGCATCAACAGCATCACTGAGAGCTCTTCTCGCCCCAAACACAGCCTGCTGAGGTCGGAGATCCTCCTCAATGAACAGCTCGACCAGTGCATCCGTGGACAGCTGATCCAGTTGCTCACTGGCGGAATTCACCTGTTCGGTGAGCAGATAGCCGCGGTCATCGGAAGGGGGGACCAGCGAGGAGCTGGAGCCGGAACCGCTGGATGAAATGTCAGCCATGTCTAGAGAAGACCTTCAAGACGACGACGCACATCATCAAGATCCTGAAGGGAGGATTCGTCCTGGGATGCGCGTCCCTGAGCCTGGCCAGCATCCTGTCCCGGATCCTGCTCCTGCCAATTGGCCACATCACGATTGGCACTCGGTGGCGCCAGCATCAGACGTTCATCACTCGTCTGGGGCCTAAACCCGTCTGAAACGAATCTGGCCTCATATCCAGCTTCCCGGCAGAACAATTCAATCTCTTCTCGATCCAGAGCTTCAACGGTGGGCGTCGGGAAGTCCTGAGCTTCGAGAAGTCCGGCATAACGGTCAGCATCATCGCGGTTCTCAAACATCAACACCACCGTCTGACCTGAGAGCTCGAGGGAATGAATGCCTTCGCTGTCCTGTCCTGCGTCATACAGGAGCACGTGAACCAACATGCTGATCAATCGTCAGTGGAAGTCTCTCATCGGAACAGCGGCTTAGAAACCGTTCGCACGCTCGAGGCTGAGTTCCTGCAGCCTCTGGTACAGCGCCCGTTCATCGTCATCGAGCTCTGCCGGGATCACAATCACGATTTCGACGAGCTGATCACCCTGATCATCGTGGAACTCAAGCCCACGACCTCGCAAGCGCAACAACCGACCGCTGGAAGAACCGGGAGGAACCTGCAATGTCACAGGCCCGGAGAGCGTTGGCACATCGACGGCACAGCCAAGCGCAGCATCCGGCGGAAGCAGCTCAAGGCGGTAGTGAACCCGAAGACCATCGATGCGCAGACCGTCGCCCGTCATCACCCGGAGATGCAGGAAATGATCGCGTCCTCCTGGGGCAACACCCTCCAGTCGCAACCTCCAGCCATCTCCGGCTAAGGGCGGGGTGCCGACCTCAACCAGAGTGCCGTCGCCAAGTTCCAGTTCGACGGTTGTGCCCTGCAGGGCCTGGTCGGGAGTGAGATCAACAACCGTTTCCAGATCATCCTCGCTACGAACCGGAGGGGGAGGCTGCGGCGAGGCCTCAGGCCAGTGAGCCCCATCACTCTGATCAGATCCTTCACGGTCAGTCGACGATGGCTCACGCTGAGCCGGCTGCCTGGGAGCCTGCTCTCTTCGAACAGGTTCCCGCTCCAGGCCTAGAACAACGGCGAGATAATCCTCGAAATCGGGAAAGCCAGTGCTGAAGGGATCGGTTTCAGCCACTCCTGCGCGTTGGCGCGACTGCCATTCCTTGCGCCGATCAGGGTTGCTGAGAACCGCATAGGCCTCATTGACCAGCTTGAAACGTTCTTCAGCGTGACGATCATTCCCATTCAGATCGGGATGCCAGCGCCTCGCTTCTCGCCGGAATGCCCGCTTCAGAGCCTCCGGAGCTGCCCCGGGCTCCAGACCGAGCAATGACCAGTAATCCGGTTCAGCGGAAGTTGTCATCGTCCCAGGGGTCAATCCCTCCTCGGCTGCCTCTCATCCGTCCGTCGTAGCGGTCGTAGCGGGACTGTGGCGATGCCCAGGGGTCATCATCCCAGTCATCTTCGGCAAACAGCTCATCCTTCAGCGTGCCGAGTGTGCTTTTCAGCCCCTGAAGAGGGCCACTGTCAATCTGCCGCTCAGCCGTGAGCCGGCGGTTCAGACCGAAAAGGGCTTCTTGAAGGCCGCTCACAGCCATCTCGAGCTCTTGAAGATCGTCCTGCTGGAGAAGATCCTGCACATCACGAACTGACATCTCAACAGCTCGCTGCTGACGTTCAGCTCCATAAGGGCCAAGCTCCAGAGCGGCGTCGCGAAGTCGCCGCTCTGCCTGAGCCACCAGGGTCATCGCCGAGTTACGCCGCTCGATCGTGGAGCGCTTGCGACGGTCTTCATCAGCGCGGGCTTCGGCCTCAGCGAGAAGGCCCTGAATTTCATCTTCACTGAGTGTCGACCCGCCTTGAATGGTCACAGACTGCTTGCGACCGGTGGTCCGATCTGTCGCACTCACCTGAAGAATTCCGTTGGCATCAATGTCGAAGGCGACCTGGATCTGAGGCACGCCACGGGGGGCAGGAGGGATTCCCGAAAGACGGAAACGACCGAGGGATTTGTTGTCCGTTGCCATCTGGCGTTCTCCCTGCCAGACATGAATCTCGACCGATGACTGGTTGGGTTCCGACGTGCTGAACACGTCCGACTGACGGACAGGGATCTGGGTGTTGCGCGGAATCAGCACCTTCATCAGACCACCAATGGTTTCAAGACCCAGCGAAAGGGGCGTGACGTCATTGAGCAAGAGATCACGCAATTCACCGGTGATGATTCCTGCCTGCACCGCGGCACCCACCGCAACCACTTCATCTGGGTTGACCGACTGGCAGGGATCATTCGGCACCAGTGTTCTGACCAACTGCTGCACCATGGGCATGCGCGTGCCTCCACCAACCAGCACCACGTCATCGATATCTTCTGCGGCCCAACCGGAATCCCTGAGAGCGGACTGAACCGGAACGAGCAATCGGTCGAGAAGATCAGGGCATAAACCCTCGAAGGTTTCACGGTCCAGGGTGGTTTCGATGTGAAGCGGACCGTCGGTTCCAGTGGCGATGAAAGGCAAGGAAATCGGCGTGGAGGTCACACCGGAGAGCTCCTGCTTGGCCTTTTCGGCAGCTTCGGTCAGTCGCTGTAGTGCCTGACGGTCGCGCCTCAGATCCACTCCGTGTTCCTTGAGAAAAGCTTCTGCCAGCCAGTCGACAATGCGTTGGTCGAAGTCATTGCCACCCAGCTGAGTGTCACCGTTGGTGGCTTTGACATCGAAGACCCCGTTAGCGATCCGCAACAGCGACACATCGAAGGTTCCACCCCCGAGATCAAAAACGAGGGCACGGCGGACGGCACTGCGATCAAAGCCATAGGCCAGAGCGGCTGCGGTCGGTTCATTGAGTATCCGCTCAACGTTGAATCCTGCTAACCGTCCCGCATCCCGGGTGGCCTGACGCTGCGCATCATTGAAGTAAGCAGGCACCGTGATGACTGCGGATTCCACCTCTTCGCCGAGATAGGTGGAGGCGTCATCCACAAGCTTGCGCAGGATGCTGGCTACGAGCTCTTCCGGTGCATATTCACGCTCGGTCTGAGGGCATGCCACGCGAACGTTGCCCTGACTGTTGGAACGGACCGTGTAGGGAACGGTGAGTGATCCATCATCAAGCTCATCCCAGGCTCGACCCACAAACCGCTTGAGATTGGAAAACGTGTTGCGGGGATTGAGAACGAGCTGGCGGCGAGCCGGTTGACCCACGAGAAGCTCATTGTCCTTCGTGTAACCCAGTACAGAAGGCGTGGTCCGGGTGCCCTCCGCATTGGCAATCACCACGGGCCGCCCGGCCTCAAGAACAGCCACGACGGAATTGGTGGTACCCAGGTCAATTCCGACGATCCGGCCCATAAACGCCTGTGTGAAATCCCACGGTAACGGCCCAAACAGCTCTCACCCAGCCCCCACACACGGAATCCAACAGGGTGCGTTAACACGCTCTTAGTGATCCGGGCCCCGTTGGACCGGTACGTTTCAGTGGTCTGTTCAGAACAGAATGCCCAGGCCGTTGGAGCTGTATCGCTTACGGCGACGTCCGCCGATGGAGAAATCGGTGGATGCCGGCTTCAGGATTCTCGCGGTCGTGCTGGCCTCAGTGGTGGCGATGGTGCTGCTGGCCATCCTGCTCGTGGTGTTCTGGGGATCGCTGGAGTCCATGGGCCGATACGGCTGGTCATTTCTGGTGACCTCCAACTGGAATCCCGTCAAAGATGAATACGGCGCCTTCACAGCGATCTACGGAACGCTGCTGACATCGTTGCTCGCCTTACTCATCGCAGTGCCACTGGGCGTGGGAACAGCGATCTTCATCACCGAAAACATCATTCCACGGAAAATCCGAACCGTGATCGGATTGATGGTGGAGTTGCTGGCGGCAATTCCCTCAGTGGTATTGGGTCTTTGGGCGATCTTCGTGATGGAGCCGTTCATCCGTCCATTCCTTGAACTGCTGCACACAACCCTTGGCTGGCTTCCGTTCTTCTCAACCGATCCAATGGGGCCTGGGATCGCACCAGCGGTGTTGATTCTGGTTGTGATGATTCTGCCGATCATCACGGCGATCTCCAGAGACTCACTCAACCAGGTGCCGATGAAGTTGCGTCAAGCCGCCTACGGCGTTGGCACAACGCGCTGGGGAGCCATTCTCAACGTGATGCTGCCCGCTGCAATTTCAGGAATTGTGGGTGGCGTCATGCTGGCACTGGGGCGCGCCATGGGTGAAACGATGGCCGTCACCATGATCATTGGCAACTCGAACACCTTCAGCTGGTCCCTGCTGGCACCTGGGAACACCATTTCTTCGATGCTTGCCAATCAGTTTGGCGAGGCCGACGGAAGCCAGGTTTCGTCGCTGATGTACGCAGCATTCATCTTGATGATTCTCACCCTGGCGGTGAACCTCCTGGCCCAATGGTTGGTCAAACGTCTGAGCCTCAAGTACTGAACCATGGCACTTTCACCAACAGTCATCCAGCGACAAGACATTCCTGACCTGTCTTATAAGCAGGGCTTGAGGCGCAATTTACTCAACAGACTTCTCACATTTCTGGCCGGGTTATTTTCAGCGATTGCCGTTCTGCCGTTAATTGCCGTACTGGCTTATGTGCTGATCAAGGGTGGTGGAGTACTCAACCTGAGTCTGTTCACCGCAGCATCCACAGGACTTGAAGGGGGCGGCATTGGCAATGCGGTGATCGGCACAATGATCGTTACCTTTCTATCGGCTCTAATCGCCATCCCAGTTGGGGTAGGAGGTGGGATATTTCTTGCTGAGTATTCAGGAGGCGGGGGCTTTGCAAAGTTTATTCGCTTCGGGACCAACGTCATGGCCGGTGTCCCCTCCATTATTGCCGGTGTCTTTGTTTACGCCGTGATCGTCAAAACAAAGATTATTTTTGGAAACTCCTACAGTGCCATTGCCGGTGGTGTTGCCCTATCGATTTTGATGTTACCGACGGTCATCAAAACCACCGACGAGGGGCTCAAACTTGTTCCCGACGACCTCCGACGCGCCGCATTGGGTGTGGGTGCATCCAAGTTCGTCACGATTCTGCGAATCACACTTCCTTCAGCCTTCACACCCATTGCCACAGGTGTTGTCCTGTCGATCGCCAGAGCAGCAGGAGAGACAGCACCGTTGATTTTCACAGCTTTGTTTTCACCCTTCTGGCCGAAGGGATTTGATGCAATTTTCAACCCGATTGCAACACTTTCAGTACTGATCTACAACTTTGCGACCCTGCCCTATGAGTCTCAGAACGAACTCGCATGGGCAGCATCCTTTGTGCTTGTTCTCTTTATCCTGCTCATCAATCTCTTTGCTCGGTGGCTAAGACGCTTTGCCTCTGATTGAGGCACCAAATCTTTAACCGATCACTTGGTTTCCAGTTTATTTTCAAAACGTCAGTCACTCCTCATGACTTCCACCAGCCAGCCGAGCACCAAAGCCTCAAAAGACATCTGCCTCTCAATTCAGAACACCACCATCAGCTACGGCAGTTATGAAGCCGTCAAGAACGTTTACTGCGATATTCCTCGAGGCAAAGTCACCGCATTCATCGGCCCATCAGGTTGTGGAAAGTCAACGGTTCTGAGGGCATTGAACCGGATGAACGATCTGATTGAAGGTTGCACTCTGAAGGGCCGTGTGCTGTTCGATGGGGCAGACCTTTACGCACCTTCGGTTGACCCGGTGGAGGTGAGGCGAAGGATTGGCATGGTGTTCCAGCAACCGAATCCATTTCCAAAGAGTATCTACGAAAATATTGCATTCGGTGCTCGAATCAACGGGTATTCCGGAAACATGGATGAGTTAGTGGAGCGCTCTCTGCGCCAAGCAGCTGTTTGGGATGAATGCAAAGACAAACTCAATGAGAGTGGGTACTCCCTGTCCGGCGGGCAACAACAACGTCTCTGCATTGCGCGCACGATTGCCATTCAACCGGAAGTGATCCTGATGGATGAGCCCTGCTCCGCTCTGGATCCAATCTCGACATTAAAAATCGAGGAAACAATGCACGAATTGAAGAAGAGTTTCACCATCGTGATTGTGACTCACAACATGCAGCAAGCCTTGAGAGTGAGCGACATGACAGCTTTCTTCAATGCTGAAGCGGTCGAAGGAGGCTCTGGGAAAGTTGGCTACCTCGTGGAATTCAATGAAACAGAAATGATCTTCAATTCACCATCTCAACAAGCCACACAGGATTACGTCTCCGGGCGTTTCGGTTGATCGTTGTTGCATCCTTTTGATGCAAGGTCATTCAAAGGGTTTTCTTCAAACGTTCCAATAAAAAACCGGCCCCTTGGGACCGGAATGAAACGGAGAGGGAGGGATTCGAACCCTCGATAGAGTTGCCCCTATACAGCATTTCCAGTGCTGCGCCTTCGACCACTCGGCCACCTCTCCAGGGGCTCGTCTGGCACGTCAGAATGTAGCAGGGCGTTTCCAATTGCACTGAATGAGGCCGACTCATCGGGTCACCATCCACTGGCGACAGCAAGGTCGGGTGATCTCCCATGAGGTGCCGGAGGGTGAGTACATCCTGCAGAGCTTTGAACAACAGGGGGATCCGCTTCCTTTCTCCTGTCGCAACGGATGCTGCACGAGCTGCGCTGTGCGTGTGCAGCAGGGTGAGCTCGACCAGCACGAAGCCATGGGCCTCTCCAGGGAGCTGAGAGCCAAGGGCTACGGGTTGTTGTGCGTGGCCAGGGCCATTGGTCCGCTTGTAGCGGAAACGCAGGATGAGGATGAGGTTTACGACCTGCAGTTCGGTCGCCACTTCGGCAGAGGATCGATCACGCGTGACATTCCCCTAGAGGAACTCGAAACCTGGAAGGAATGACAACACATCATCTCGATTGCCGAGCCGCCGCCGCAGAGGCAGGTCTGACGCCACTCAGACTTGAAGAACTCAGTCGGGTCGCCAGAGCCAGCGCCGATCTGGGGGGGTCGGTGCTGATGCAGCACTACGGACAACTGGAGTCCATCCAGGAGAAAGCGAGGGCTGGTGATCTGGTGACCAATGCCGATCTGGCTGCCGAGAAGGCCGTCTTGAGCCGTCTTGGCGAAGCAACACCGGAAATTCCAGTCCTGGCAGAGGAATCCGGAGCGCTGGGCGATGTTTCAGAGCTCTGCTGGTGTGTTGATCCTCTCGATGGCACCACGAACTTCGCCCATGGCTACCCATTTTTCGCCACATCCATCGGCTTGCTCTGGAGGGGACTTCCGATCCTCGGTGCGGTGGCTGTGCCGTTTCTGCAGGAGGTCTTCTGGTGCTGTCCCGAGACAGGAGCGTTCCTCAACAACCAACGCATCCAGGTGAGCGGCTGCTCATCCCTGGAGGACAGTCTTCTGGTCACGGGATTCGCCTATGACCGCAGGGAACGCTTGGACAACAACTACGCGGAGTTTTGCAAGCTGACCCACAAAACCAGGGGGGTTCGGCGCGGTGGTGCCGCGGCTGTGGATCTGGCCTATGTGGCTGCCGGACGACTCGACGGTTACTGGGAGCGAGGCCTATCTCCCTGGGATCTGACGGCTGGCGCTGCTCTGGTCGTGATTGCAGGGGGCCAGGTCAGTGATTACCGAGCTGAGAATTACAACGTGTCATCCGGTCGAATCCTTGCCACAGGTCCGGCACTCCACACCGCTCTGCAACGTGAACTCGAAGGCATCGAGCCTTTTGCCGAACAGCTCTATGCGAGCTGAAACCCCAGCCATGGGATCCTGATCGAAGCAGCGACAGGCGCGATGGCCCTGCAACCCGCCTCAGGCGTGAGAGATCTCAATCCTCAGCAGGTTCAGCGCAACCAGGAACTCAGGGAAACATTGGCCGCTGTCTTTCGCCTCTGGGGATACGAGGAGGTCACTCCCCCGAGGATTGAGCGGATGGACACGCTCAAGGCAGGTGGTGCCATTGACAGCCGCGACATCGTGCGACTGGTTTCAGATGAACCACTGGGATTGAGACCGGAACTCACAGCCTCCATCGCGAGAGCGGCCTGCACAAGGCTGATGGAACGTCAGCGACCGCTGAGACTGTGGAGTTGCGGAACGGTGTTCGAATCGAGAATTGCCGATGAAGGCGGTCAGTGCATTGAAGAAAACCTGCACTGCGGTGTTGAACTGTTCGGAGGTCTGGGCGTTGAATCAGAACTTGAATTGTTCAGCCTGTTACTGGCATCCCTGAAAGGCCTGAACCTGAAGAAGAGTCATCAGCCGAGGCTGCTGATCGGACACACCAGCCTGATGGAGTTGTTGCTTGAACCCTTTGAAGCGAAGGAGAGACACAGGATTCGTGCCTGCCTGAGCCAATACGATCGCCTCGGCCTGCAGGAGCTTGGTTTAGGCAACGCCGCCCATCAAAATCTGGCCCACTGGCTGGACCGACGCGGGACCCCGCAGGAGATTCTCAACTCACTCAATGAGCAGTACCCGAATCAAGAGGTGTTGAAGGAGCTCCAGAGACTCTTCAAGCATTTGATCCCACTGGCGGAAGAATCAGGCCTGCAACTGCAACTGGATCCCACCTTCCAGCCTCATTACGAGCTTTACGACGGCGTCGTTTTACAGCTGGTTTGCCAGGGAACATCTGCTCCTGTGGTGGTTGCTCGCGGGGGAAGGTATGACGCTCTGGTGAAGAGACTGGGCGGCGAAGGCAGCGAGGCCACGGGTCTGGGATTCAGCTACTGCGTGGATGACATCAGAGATCTTCCAGGTGATGCCGTCACCACCACACACGAAGAGACGGCAATTTTGATCTGTTATGGCCCCACACAAACGCTGGAATCGGCGTTGCAACGCCAGATGGCGCTTCACCAACAGGGAAGAATCAGCGTGCTTGACCATCGGGTCTGCAACGATCATGCGGAAGCACTGGAACGTCTAAAGCAGTCGGGCTGTGACAGCCTCGAATGGATTGATCCCTAGGATCAACGACTGCGGATTGGATTCATGGCACACACGATCGTGACCGACGTCTGCGAAGGAGGTGCGGATTGTGTCGATGCTTGCCCAGTCGCTTGCATCACACCGGGAAACGGGAAAAACACAAAAGGAACTGAGTACTACTGGATTGATTTCGACACCTGCATCAACTGCAGTGTCTGCCTTCAGATCTGTCCGATCGAAGGTGCGATCCTGCCTGAGGAACGATCAGACCTGCAACGCCCCCAAGGGCGATGACGTACGGGAAACTCACCAAGAAAGCTCTTGATCAGCAGCACCAATCCTGACTAATTTTCTACAAGCTTTTGTCTGCTGATGTCGGTGCTGGAACAGGGTCAGATTCAGATCCATACCGAAAATATTTTCCCCATCATCAAAAAGGCCGTTTATTCGGGCCACGAAGTCTTTCTCAGAGAACTGGTCAGCAACGGTACCGATGCCATCAGCAAACGCCGAATGGCAGCCATGGCAGGTGATTGCTCTGAAGGAGATGACGGCCTGATCAATGTCACCGTTGACCGAGAAGCAAAGACGATCAAAATCAGCGATAACGGAATCGGCATGACTGCCGAAGAAGTGAAAAAGTACATCAACCAGGTGGCATTCTCCAGCGCGGAGGATTTTCTGGAAAAGTACAAGCAAGAATCTGACGCCATCATCGGCCATTTTGGCCTTGGCTTTTACTCCAGCTTCATGGTCGCCAAAGAAGTGGAGCTGATTACACGTTCAGCCCGTCCCGATAGCGAAGCGGTTCGCTGGGTCTGCGACGGATCTCCTGCTTTTAAACTGGAGAGTCATGAAAGATCAGCACCTGGAACCGATGTCATCCTTCACTTGATGGATGATGAATTGGAGTATCTGGAGCCTGCAAGGTTACGAACTCTGATCACACAATATTGCGACTTCATGCCCATCGATGTTCAACTCGAGGGCGAGAGTGTCAACAAAAGAAATCCTGCATGGCGCAGAAACCCTCGAGAGATGTCCGACCAGGACTATATCGATCTTTATCACTATCTCTACCCATTCCAAGGTGACCCACTTCTGTGGGTTCATTTAAATACCGACTATCCATACACTTTACAAGGCATCCTGTTCTTCCCTCAATCCGTTGGTCGCGCAGACTGGGAGAAAGGTGATATCCGGCTCTACTGCAATCAGGTTTTCGTTAGCGACTCAATCAAAGAAATTGTTCCACGTTATTTGCTGCCACTCAGGGGAGTCATTGACTCACCCGATATTCCTCTGAATGTCAGCAGAAGCGCTCTTCAAACAGATCGAAAAGTGAGGTCAATCGGCAATTTTGTTGCCAAAAAAGTTTCTGATCGCTTGAAGAGCCTCAAGAGCGACCAGCCGGAAAAATACGCTGAAGCCTGGGAGTCTCTAGCACCGTTCGTGAAGATCGGCGCCATGGAAGACGACAAGTTTGCCGAACAGGTGTCAGAACTGATCCTGTTTGCAACAAGCGCAGAAGCGTCTGAAGCGGAAGCAGAGCCGATCAAGGCCGGAGAAAAGTCCTACACAACACTGTCTTCCTATAAGAGCAGACTTTCAGACTCGCAATCAAAGCGAATTCTTTACTGCACAGACGAAGTTGCCCAGGCAGGTGCTCTTTCACTTTGGAAGAGCCAAGGGGCAGAGGTCATTTTTGCGGAAACGGTGATTGACAGTCAATTTCTGCCTTGGCTTGAAGCAACCAATGATCAGTTCAAATTCCAACGCGTGGATGCTGAGCTGGACGAGAGCCTGCGCGATGAGAAACCGGAAATCAGCGACCAGGATGGAGAAACGCAGAGTGAGTCGATCAGAAGCCTGATCAAGGAGGCACTCAACAACGACAAAGTCACCATTCAGGTGCAGGCGCTGAAAGGCGGCGAAGAGGCTCCACCGGCCATGATTCTGCTGCCTGAAAGAATGCGTCGCATGAACGACATGGGGGCTTTGATGGATCAGCGACTGCCGGGCTTACCCGACCATCACGTCTTGCTGATCAACCGTCGACACCCACTGGTCGAGGGTCTGCTGCGATTGTCTGCAGGTGGTGTCTTGGTCGGCACAGAGCAGTCTTCTCCAAGTAAACGACTGGCCTCAGAGCTCGCGTTGCACCTCTACGACATGGCACGCCTGGGTGTGGGAGGACTGGAACCCAATGAACTGGCCGGTTTCCAGACTCGCAGTGCCAGGCTGATGTCCGAGCTTGTCAGCAAAGGGACCTGACCTGGTCTGTTTGCTAGATTGGCCTCTTGGCCATTGGCCACTGAATCAGAGGATCGTCATCATGTCCCGGGTGTGTCAGCTCACTGGTACGCGTGCCAACAACGGAATGGCAGTGAGCCACTCCCACATCAGAACCAAAAAGCTGCAGCAGGCCAACCTGCAGCAGCGCAGGCTCTGGTGGGCTGAAGGCAATCGCTGGGTGAATCTTCGCATCACCACACGAGCCCTAAAGACCATCCAGAAAAAAGGCCTTGGTGCTTACGCCAAATCCCTCGGCATTGATTTGGCCAAAATCTGAACCGTTGCTGCTATGCCTCAGTTTGTGCTGAAACGTCGAGACTTTCTCGGCATCACAATCACTGGGGCAGCAGCTCTTTTTTGGAAACCAGTCCAAACCAGAGCACTTGGCGGAAAGCTCCCCGAACTTGGTGAGCCGGCCCCCAAATTTAATCTCCCGGGAACGCAGGGAGGAGGCCCGTCAAAGGATTGGAGCCTTGACTATTGGTCAGGTCGCTGGTTGGTTGTTTATTTCTATCCCAGAGATTTCACATCCGGCTGCACGATCGAGGCTCACGGCTTTCAGGAAGCGCTCAAAGATTTCAACGCTCATCAGTGCGACATTGCTGCCGTTTCGGCAGACAGCGTGGATGACCACGAATCGTTTTGCAGCAGTGAAGGGCTCGATTTCACATTGTTGTCCGATCCGGATGGCAAAGTGAGTCGTGAGTACGGTTCTTGGATGGCACCTTTCTCGCTTCGGCACACCTTTTTGATCGATCCTGAAGGAATCATGCGTGCTCGCTGGACAGGCGTCAGGCCAGTTGGACATGCCCAGGAGGTGCTAAAGACATTGGTATCAGAGCAGGGTCATTCCATTGCTTAACAGCACAACTGGAAAGTTGAATCATGGAATGATATCAAAAACATATGGGAGTTCATGCCAATGGATTTAAGTGTAGGCAGCAGCAATTTTATTATTCTTTATCATCGAACCCCATTCGATGAAGCCAAGAATGATCAGGGAGAAAGAGTCTGGAGAGACCAGAAAAGCCCCAATGGCATTATTCCAACACTGAGAAATCTTTTTCGCGACAGGGACAACGGGACCTGGATTGCGTGGCGCCAGGTGAATGATCTAAGCGCGGCGGAAGATGAAAGAATCGCGATGGACGAGCCAGCATCGTTCACGCTGAGACGTATCCCGCTGGAACAGGAGCAAATTACAAGTTTTTACCACGTCACATCGAAAGAATCCTTTTGGCCAATATTACATACTTTTCCTAACTATTTTGATGTCAACAATGCTGATTGGGGGATTTTCGAAGAAGTTAATCAACGCTTTGCAGATGCAGCCTGCTCAGAAGCCGCACCGGGAGCAACTGTTTGGGTTCATGATTACAATCTCTGGCTTGTTCCTGGATACATTCGCAGCAAACGTCCTGACCTTAAAATTGCATTTTTCCATCACACACCATTTCCCAGCAGTGATGTCTTTTCAATCCTTCCCTGGCGGAAGCAAATCCTGGAAAGCCTGCTGAGTTGCGATGTTGTTGGCTTTCATATTCCGCGTTACACAGAGAATTTTGCCAGAGCCGCGAATTGCTTACTCGGCGTCGAAAAAGGAAAAAAACAAACCGTTCCGCTCCGATTTCTTGGCTGCGGATCGGCACTGACGGAACCATCGGAAACACCCTGGCTGAACTATCGAGGACGGAAAGTTCGCCTTCTCTCCTCTCCAGTGGGAACGTCACCAGACGTCATCCAAGCACTCACACAAGATGCACACGTTCGAGAGTTATCGGAACGTATAGACGAAGACACAAAGAAAGGAAGAAAACTAATTCTTTCTGCAAGCCGAGTTGACTACACAAAAGGAAATGAGGAGTTGTTATTGGCCTTTGAACGACTTCTTGAGCGCCGGAAAGATTTACACGGAAAGGTTGTCCTGATGCTTGCATGTGTTGCCGCCGCTTCAGGCATGCGCATTTATGAAGACACACAGCGCCTGATCGAAGAAACAGCTGGTCGAATCAATGGTCGATTCAGCAAAATCGACTGGGTTCCCATTCGATTCTCAACACGCAGAATCCCCTATGAGGAAATGGTGGCCTGGTTTTCACAAGCCGACATCTGTTGGATTACCCCACTTCGAGATGGGCTCAATCTTGTCGCCAAGGAATATGCTGCCGCCAGGAAAGGTCAAGCTGGGGTTTTGGTGCTTTCAGAATTCACAGGAGCTTCGGTCATTCTTGATGGTGCAATTCTGACTAATCCTTATTCCCATAAACAGATGGACACTGCCATTGACTCTGCCATCGATATGCCCGCTTCCGAACAAATGGAACGGATGGAAAAAATGAGTGCAGCAGTTGAAGCATTCACAGTTTCAGACTGGGCCGATGAACAAATGGGCGCACTTGAGACAATGGAGTAACACAATGCTCTTGATCCGAAAGCGATCTTTTCGCCTATTGATTGTTTGCATTGCCATAATTGCCAGCAGTCTTTTTGGACTTGCTGTTATTGCAAAGCGACCAGCCAATGTTTCCATTCTGATGCCAGCGCCCTTCGCTGATTCAACGACTGAACTGGTCAAAATCTTTAATCAGCGACATCACGGCCGTATTCATCTTGATGTGATCAAGGGTCCGTTGATAACCGAAGCAATCTCTGATTTAGCCATCAGCAGTCTCTTATTGGGCGATACCCCCTTTGACGGTCTGTTGATGGACGTGACCTGGGTGCCGAAATACGCCAAAGCAGGCTGGCTGCAACCCCTAGATCCCTTTTTCACCGAGGAGGAGGTCGGCTCTCTTGCCAGAGGGGCGAGTGAGGGAAACCATTACGACGGTTCTTTGCTGCGCTGGCCACTCACTGCAGATATTGGTCTTCTCTACTGGCGCACAGACCTCATGGATCAACCACCTCGAACACCGCAGGAACTGGAGAGCATCAGCCAGGCCCTTCAGGCCAGCGGCAAAGTTCCCTATGGATATGTGTGGCAAGGTCGACAATACGAAGGCTTGAGTTGTGTGTTTCTTGAGATCATTGATGGGTTTGGTGGAGAATGGCTTTCAGCTGATACTGGCCATATCGGATTAGACGAACCGCCGGGGATCGAAGCATCGAAGTGGCTCGACGACTTGATTCAACAAGGCATCAGTCCACGAGCAGTCACCAATTATGCGGAGCAAGAAGCCCTGCAGAGCTTCAAGTCCGGTCAGGCGGCTTTCATGCGCAACTGGCCCTATGCATGGGCTGAATTACAAAAAACCGATAGTCAAGTCAGAAACAAGGTTGGAATCACCACGATGGTGGCTGAAGCAGGCCATCAACCCGCCGCAACCCTGGGAAGTTGGGGGTTGAGTCTTTTGAAGGGTTCGGCCAACCCTGAATCAACAGTTGAGGCTTTTAAATTCCTCACCAGTGAGGAATCACAACGTTATTTGTATACCAAATTCGGATATACGCCAACTCAGACAGCAATCTTTAATGATCAGAACCTTCAGGACAAGCATCCTTCACTGCGATCCATCGGTGAGGCCTTGGCATTCGCCCGTTCCCGACCCGAAACTCCCCTCTATGCCCAGGTCAGCGATGTTTTAACCCGAAAGCTGAGCAGCACACTCACAGGAATGACGTCCCCTGCAGCAGGCATGCAACAAGCGGAGCGATCAACAGCTCAAGTGCTTGAAGCAGCAGGAGCAGCTAACTGATGCCGTTACTGCTCTTACTGATTCCATCAGTTCTGTTTCTGATTGCGGTGTTTGCACTGCCCTTGCTTCGCTACGTGTGGCTCAGCTTCCACGCTGATTCAGTGATGACAGGCCTGGTGGCCATCCCGAATCAGGCGGCCAACTGGCAGCGATTCATCCATGACGCCCGTTACTGGCAAGACCTGATCCAAACTCTGCGCTTCGCCCTGGTCTCGGTCACAGCTGAGCTTGTCCTGGGCTTGATCATTGCGCTGATCCTCAATCAGCCCCTCCGACAACGAGCTCTGATCAGATCATCCTCATTGATTCCCTGGGCCCTTCCCACAACTGTGATGGCACTGGGATGGAGATGGATTTTCAACACGCCCTACGGCCCCATTGATCGCCTGATGCAATCAGGGTTGGGCCGATCTCTCAACGCGCTGGGAGAACCGTCGATCGCATGGATCACGACCGTCTACGCCGACATCTGGAAAACAACGCCATTCGTGGCGCTGATTCTGCTGGCTGGCCTCCAGACCATTCCTTCTGATCTCTACGAAGCGTCAAAACTGGAGGGAGCAGGTCCCGGGGTTTGCCTTCGACGCATCACGATTCCTCTGTTGCTTCCCTATCTAGGTCTTGCTCTCATGTTCCGTCTTGCACAAGCCTTCGGAGTGTTTGATCTGGTGCAGGTGATGACTGGGGGCGGCCCAGCTAGCAGTACTGAGAGCATTGCTCTCTATGCCTATTGGAATGCGCTGCGTTTTCTCGATTTTGGTTACAGCGCCACCATCATGATTGGTAGCTTTTTGATTCTCAGTTCTCTGATAGCCATTGCATGGTTGGTGATCGCAACAACGCGAAACCGATCGGCAGGAGCTTTAGCGAAATGAAAGCAACTCGATTCATCATCATTGCTCTGTTGATCTGGTCGCTCGGACCATTGGCTTGGCAGCTTTACACCTCGTTCTGCACCAATCAAGCACTGGTCACACCGTTTGCATCACTGGAGCAGCGCTGGACTCTCGACCACTACCAAAGTGTTCTAAACAGTAACCCACCGTTTATTCGTTATCTCTTCAACAGTTTATTAGCAGGAACAGTATCTACATTCCTCACCTTGTTACTTGCCATACCTGCAGGCTACAGTCTTAGCAAGCTTGGAAAACGAAGTGCATTCATCATTAAATGCCTCTTAATTGGCTGTGCCTTATTTCCCTATGTTTTGCTGTTCCTTGCATTATTGGAAATTGCCCGCTATTTCCAACTTGGAAACAACCTGATTGCACTGGCCATTCCCTATGCAGCACTCTCTCAACCGTTGGCGGTTCTCTTACTCACCAATGCATTCTCTGACCTTCCACCGGAGCTCGAGGATGCCGCAAGAGTTGAAGGGTTAAGTGTGCTGCAACGATTCCGCTGGATTTTGCTTCCTCTCATTTCGCCAGCGATTGCCAGTACAGCAATCCTTGTTTTTCTATTTTCGTGGAATGAATATCCAATCGCTCTGACATGGATCAGTGACTCAGATCAATTGACGCTCCCCGTTGCGATGGCAAGAATTGCCGGCTCATCAATCCATTCAGTTCCCTATGGTCCTTATGCAGCAGCTACAGTTCTTGGATCAATTCCCCTCATCCTGTTGGTGATGGTGTTCCAGAAACCGATTGTTTCGGGCCTAACGACTGGAGCGGTCAAGGGATGACACTTGAACTCAGACAGGTCGGACGAAACATCAACAAGCAATGGATTGTTGAAAACCTCACGTTGTCTGTCGCAGATGATGAATGCCTCGCGCTTGTTGGGCCCAGTGGCTGTGGCAAAAGCACAACATTGCGATTGATCGCAGGACTTGATCCTGTCAGCGCAGGGTCCATTCATATCAGCGGTCGCGACATCACAAGCCTCTCGCCAGCTGAACGCAGTGTTGGGATGGTGTTTCAAAGTTATGCACTGCTTCCACACCTGACTGTTTTTGAAAACCTCGAACTCGGCTTGCGGATCCGTGGCGTATCAAAACGCGCAAGAACAGCGAAGATCAGACAGATTCTTGAGCTGGTTCAACTTTGGAATCGAGCCAACAATCGTCCTGCCGAACTCTCCGGTGGTCAGCGGCAAAGAGTTGCATTGGCCCGTGCGCTGCTCAGAGAGCCTGAGGTTTATCTTCTGGATGAGCCAATGAGCAATCTGGATGCACAATTAAGAGAGGATATCCGTCCTGAACTTCGAAGACTTGTTCTGGAGCAAAGAAAACCGACGATCTATGTGACTCATGACCAACATGAAGCCATGGCGATGGCCCAACGGATCGCTGTCCTTCATGAAGGAAGAATCGAACAGGTTGACACTCCGTACAACCTTTATCACGACCCTTGCAGCCTTTTTGTTGCTCGATTCATCGGTCGACCCCAAATTAATTGTTTGAACGATGATTCCGGGCAGATTCGTGCCGTTAGACCAGAGTCCATTCATTTTTCTGATTCAGGACTATCCGGCAAACTTCAATCGAGAGAATGGCTGGGAAATTCCCAGTTGCTGTTCCTGGAAACACAGCAAGGACTGATTCGAATGATGGCACCTCCTGACCAACCCATTCCAGAACAAATCCGGTTGGCCTGGAAAGCTGAGGACGAAATCCTGTTCAACGCCGAAACAGGACTTCGTTTAAGCCGATAATTGTTCGAGTTGCTCTACAAGCATGGTTTGGTGAAGCTGTGCACCAGTTTTCAAGTCTTCAATGTGTGAACCATCACGCTGAGGCTCAGTTGCCTGCTGCCACTGGTGCTGCAGTTCAGCAACGCTGAGCTGATTGTTCAGATCCAGCCATGGCAGGGCAGCCAGTTGCGCTGCTGCCTTCACCTTCGGGTCGTAACTCAGTGCCGCGGTTGGACAACCAGCCGATGCAGCAAGAATCAAGGCATGCAGGCGCATGGCAATCACCAGCGCAGCTTCACTGAACAACAACTGAACCTGTTCGAGTGACTCAGCCTGCACCTGAACGGAGCGCTGTTCCAGACCTTCAGGAATCAGATCACGACCGCGAAGGTCATCCCACAGCACTGCATCCTGGTCGGCGTGGAAGGCCAACCAGATCACTTCGGAACACCCGCTAGCGCTGAATTGATCAACAGCCTTGAGCAGAACGCTCCACCCCTTGCTGTCCAGGAGAGGAGTCGGTCTCCAGCAGAGGATCAGTCGATCACCCCCCGACCAGGGTGGAGAGGGATGGCGCCAGACGGGATCAGGTCCCATCACCATCGGAACGTTGAGTTTCCAACGCTGAGCCAGACCCATTGAACCGGGATCCCTCCAGGACGCAGCCCTCACTCCAGAGAGCGTGTGCTTCACCAAAAAACGACTCAATGAATGCTGCAGTGGTCCCAGTCCCTGACCCCAGAGCAGTATTGGAAGACGTTTGAAACGGGCACTCCAGAGAAGAACAAGGTAGTAAAGAAGGCTTTTAAAGCTGGTTCCGTCCTGCAGCAAACTGCCACCGCCAAGGACAAGAGCATCAACGTGATTCAGGGCCTGAATGGTGTCCGACAGTGATCGACGATTGACTGTCGTCACGCCGGAAACCAAGGCTCGAACTGCTTCTGAATCCCTGGCTGTGATCACAAGTTCCCAATCCGTCGGAATTTGTGAGACCAACACTTGAAGTAGAGCATCATCGCCGAGATTGTGCTCGCCGTAGTAACCACAGAGCAGCACACTCAACTTCTGCCCACTGCGAAGCGCCTTCACCAGCCATCACGAGTTGATCCAATCATTATCCAAGGGTTCAGGCGTTACGGTGAACGATGGGATCGAACTGACATGCACGCGTTATCACTGGGGACCTGGTGGATTCATTGGGCTTCGGTGGCTGAATGGCTGATGGCCATCGTGCTGATTCAGCAATACAAGCCCGATGGTCGTGAAGCCTCCACTCAGCGCATCGCCTGGGCGATGCTTCCAGCGTTGGTCAGCGCCATGGCAGCGTGCACATGGCACCTTTATGACAACGCGGAAGAACTGCGCTGGCTGGTCACGCTGCAAGCCTCATTCACCCTGATCGGAAACGCGATGCTGGCCTGGGCAGCATGGTCAATCAAAGCGCCGACAAGCGTTGAGGATCAGATCTGATGCCTGACTTTGATCCTTCACCGCTGTTCGCGCTCTCGCTGTTTCCCTATCTGATCTTTCTGTATTACTTGGGTCAACGTCGATTGCTTCCCGCTCTCAGCCGTCGCGGCTTTCAGCTCACTCTGTTGTTTGTCGCCATCACGATCGGAGCAGCTGTGATCGCTGATCTGAAGTTTGAAACGGAGCTGGTCGCAGTGGATCCCCTGCATGGTGGAGCTGAAGCTTTCCTCACGCTCAGCAATGCCGTGATCGTGGCCGGAATGATCGGGTATCAAAAATCACCGCGATGAACAACTTTTACAAGAGTTAGGTCTGAGTGCCTAAAAGTTGGAAGATGAATCGTTGCCTCTGATCTTCATGCTTTCTCCACTTCTGGCCATTGCTCCCGCCACGGTTTCCTGGTCTCCGAAAGTGGGCCTGGTGATGATTGCCTGCAACGTGATTGCCATCGCCATTGGCAAAGCGACGATCAAGTACCCCAATGAGGGAGCTCAGTTGCCCAACCCTCAATTCTTCGGGGGCATGAGCCATGCATCGCTGTTGGCAACAACGAGCCTCGGCCACGTGATCGGGATTGGTGCCATCCTCGGCCTCGCCACCCGTGGAGTTCTCTGAACAAGGGTCTGAAACTGAATCTCCGATCAGGGGTGGCGAGTCCACCCCTTTTTGATGGTTTCAGGTTCGAACCGATGAAATTTCAACACCCGACTCAGAAGAATTCTGAATCGGAGCGGAGATCAGATTGAAACGCTGCTGGATGCGCTCCGCCATCTGATCAGGCATCAGGCCAAGAGTCTCAAAGCTCTGTTGAGGCGTTGCATGGTCCACCAGCACATCCGGGATGCCCAGTCTCATGACAGGCAGGTGCAGGTCAGCGTCCTGGAAGGATTCAATCACCGCAGAACCGAATCCGCCCTCCAGTGACCCTTCCTCCATAGTGACAACGCGCCCGATGCGCTGAGCCAGTGGATGCAGCAACGCTGTATCGAGGGGTCTGAGGAATCGGGCATTGACGACTGTGGCCTGAATCCCCTGTGCCGCAAGGATTTCTGCTGTCGCCAACGCTTTGGCATTCATGGCGCCATAGGCCACGATCACCAGATCATCCCCGGACCGGAGCACTTCACCACAACCAATCGGCAGCGGTTCCCAACCCTCTTCCATCAGCGGAACGCCTTCACCGGGGCCCCTGGGAATCCGGATGGCGCAAGGTCCATCGTGCCGAAGGGAACTGACCAGCATGCGCTGCAGTTCAGCTTCATCCTTTGGCGCCATCACCGTGAAATTGGGGATGGCGCGCATGTAACTGATGTCGTACTGACCCTGGTGGGTCGGACCATCGGCACCGACGACACCAGCACGATCGAGAACGAATGTGACCGGCAGTTTCTGGATCCCCACATCGTGGATCAATTGGTCGAAGGCCCTCTGCAGAAATGTGCTGTAGATGGCGACGACAGGGCGAAGACCATCCGAGGCCATGCCTGCAGCCAGGGTCACCGCATGTTGCTCAGCGATGCCCACATCGATGTATTGGTCAGGCAGAGCCTTCTGCAGGAGGTCAAGCCCGGTGCCTGTGGCCATGGCCGCTGTGATACCGACAACTCGGGGGTTCTGCTCGCAGATTTTGACCAGGGTCTGGCCAAAAACTTTGCTGTAACTGGGCGGTTTGGGGGTTTTACTCGGTCGGGCCTTGCCGGTGTTGAGGTCAAATGCCGACTGGGCGTGATAGCCGACCTGATCGGCCTCCGCGTAGGGGTAGCCCTTGCCCTTGGTGGTGAGCACATGCACCAGAACCGGACCACCAACACGGTGGGCTTCCTGGAAGGTTCGCATCATCTCAGCGATGTCGTGACCATCCACTGGCCCCATGTAGGTGAAGCCAAGTTCCTCAAACACCGCACCAACCTTGGGCACCGCCAGGCGACGCATGCTGCCCTTGAGTCGGTTGAGTTCAGCGGGAAGATCACCACCCATGAAGGGGAGATGCCGCATGCTTTCCTCAACACTCCCCGACAAAAACTGCATCGGAGGGCTGAGCCTCATCCGGTTCAGATGGCTTGAAAGCGCCCCGACCGGCGGGGAGATGGACATGTCGTTGTCATTCAGCACCACCAGAAGCGGTGTGTTCGGCATGTGACCGGCATGATTGATGGCCTCCAGGGCCATGCCGCCGGTGAGCGCTCCATCACCGATGACCGCAACACATTTGTGATCCTGGCCTAGCCGGTCGCGGGCCATGGCCATTCCCAGTGCCGCTGAAATGGACGTGCTGGCGTGACCAGCACCGAAATGATCGAATGTGCTCTCGCAACGTTTGAGATATCCGGCAACGCCTCCCTTCTGCCTGAGGGAATCGAAGTCGGCGTAGCGACCAGTGATCAGCTTGTGGGGGTAGGCCTGGTGGCCGACATCCCAAACCACACGGTCACGATCAAGATCGAGGGTTTGATAGAGCGCAAGCGTGAGCTCAACAACACCAAGGCCTGGGCCCAAGTGCCCCCCGCTGTTGGACACCACTTCCAAGTGGCGCTGCCGGATCTGAGCCGCGACATCTTCGAGCTCGGCCACCGATAGACCATGCAGCTGATTGGGATGCGAAAGATCGCTCAGGTGCATAAGCCTCTGGCATATTCAGTCAATCTACGAGGCATGGCTGCCGCCCGCGAAAGCCTCTGGTTGTCAGACTGATCCGATGGATGATTACCTCCAGAGGATTCTGCGCGCGAGGGTGTATGACGTCGCCCGCGAGAGCCCACTCGAGTCAGCGACCAATCTCAGCCGGCGTCTGAACAATCACATCTGGCTCAAGCGAGAGGACCTGCAACCGGTCTTTTCCTTCAAGCTGCGCGGTGCCTACAACCGAATGGCTCAGCTCTCGGCCGATGAACGCTCACGCGGTGTCATCGCCTCGAGCGCGGGAAATCATGCACAGGGAGTTGCACTCAGCGCGGCCCATCTGCAATGCAAAGCGGTGATCGTCATGCCGGTCACAACCCCCACCGTGAAGGTGGAGGCGGTTCGTCAGCTCGGCGGCGAGGTGATCCTGCACGGGGAGACCTACGACGAGGCCTACGCAGAGGCCCGAAGACGCAGCGAACAGGAGGGTCTCTGTTTCATCCATCCCTTCGATGATCCCGAGGTGATCGCCGGCCAAGGCACCGTTGGCATGGAAATCCTTCGCCAGTGCCACCAGCGGCCGGATGCGATCTATGTGGCCATTGGCGGCGGTGGCTTGATCGGAGGGGTGGCTGCCTACGTCAAAAGCCTCTGGCCCGACATCGAGGTGATCGGTGTCGAACCCCATGACGCCGCTGCAATGACCCTGTCTCTGGAAGCCGGTGAAAGGATCCGCCTGCCGCAGGTCGGGTTGTTTGCGGATGGCGTGGCGGTGCGAGAGGTGGGGGAGCACACCTTCCGACTGGCGCAGGCTTACGTGGATTCGATCGTCACCGTGAGCACCGATGAGATCTGCGCAGCGATCAAGGATGTCTTTGAAGACACCCGATCGATTCTGGAACCGGCGGGCGCGCTGGCAGTGGCAGGACTGAAGGCTGATGTCTCAAAGCGAAAGCTGAAGGACAAACAGCTTGTTGCGATTGCCTGCGGCGCCAACATGAATTTCAACCGTTTGCGCTTTGTCGCGGAACGGGCCGAGCTCGGTGAGGAACGCGAGGCCATGCTTGCCGTGGAAATCCCTGAACGGCCCGGCAGCCTGCGCAAGCTCTCCGAGCTTTTGCAGAAACGCAGCCTCACGGAATTCAGCTACCGGATGGGTGCCGGTGACCAGGCCCACATCTTCATGGGCGTTCAGGTCAGAGATTTCCAAGACCGTTCCGATTTGCTGGCTTCTCTGCGCAGCAACGGATATGAATGCCTTGATCTCAGCGACGACGAACTGGCCAAGGTCCACCTTCGTCACATGGTGGGAGGTCGTTTGCCGAAAAAGGCGGAACAGCCCACTCAGGAGCTGCTTTACCGCTTTGAGTTCCCGGAACGACCTGGCGCCCTGATGCGCTTTGTGAATGCGCTCCATTCCAACTGGAGCATCAGCATCTTTCACTATCGAAACCACGGTGCTGATGTTGGTCGGATCGTGGTGGGTGTGCTGGTCAGTCCCGATGATCTCGAGTCATGGCAGGCCGTGCTGAGAGACCTGGGCTATCCAAGCTGGGAGGAAACATCCAACCCCGCTTACCAAATTTTTCTGGGCCCCTGATGGCGCTCACTGGGATGAGCGTTACGTTGGCTTGTCGTGACAAAGGATGCTGAATTGGACCAGGGAAGCGACCAACAACGCAATCACAGCGTTCAGGACGCTGCGTCGCTGGTGTCACTTCCCGCTCGTCTCGAGGCGATCCTTTATCTGAAAGGTCGACCAGTGTCATTGAAGGAGTTGGCTGCCTTGGTCGGGCTGTCTGAATCAGAGACCGAACAGGGAATGCTGATCCTCATCGCCGGCTACGCCCAGCGGGACACCTCCCTGGAAATCAATCAAAGCAACGGTCGTTACAGCCTGCAGCTGCGTCCTGGCCTGGGTGAACTGGTCCGCGACCTGCTTCCGGTGAATCTCTCAACAGCCACACTGCGAACCCTGGCCACGGTTGCGCTGAAAAAAAGGATTCTGCAGTCGGATTTAGTGGACCTCAGAGGTTCGGGTGCCTACGACCACATCAAGGAACTGGTGAACCAGAACTTCATTGAGCGCAAACGTCAGAGCGAAGGACGCTCTTACTGGATCACGCTCTCCGAGAAGTTTCATCGAACCTTCTCGGTGCTGCCTGATCTGGGAGGAAGCTCCGAACCTTCCCAGGCTGCATAGAGTTCCATTAATTCAGCGGTTCCCATGGCCACCGAGCTTGTGTCCACAGTCCTTCAGGTGCTCGCCCAGACACTCCAGATCTATTCCCTGGTCTTGATCGTTCGGGTGCTCCTGAGCTGGTTCCCCAATCTCGACTGGGGAAATCCCGTGCTCAGCACCGTGAGTTCGATCACTGATCCTTACCTCAACGCCTTCCGAGGATTGATTCCGCCGCTTGGCGGGCTGGATCTTTCGGCAATTTTGGCCTTCATCGCCCTGAGCCTGATGCAGCAGTTGCTGATGTCGGCGAGCTTCGCCTTCTCAGGTGGTTTTGGTATGTACGGCTGACTGCTGATCACTGTGCTCTCAACGGTGATCGCCCTCCCCCTGGAGTGTGCCGCGTTGGGAGCGGCTTTTGAGCTTGCCGAGATTGGCCGACGCCACTTGCTCGAGGGTGAGTCCTAGTTCTGTCGCAAGTTGTGCCACGTACCAGAGCACATCCCCCAGCTCGAGAGCCACATCCTCAGTGAATTGCTGATCCACCACGCCGCCACGATCGCGGATGAGCTTTTTCACTTTGTCGGCGACCTCGCCCGCCTCGCCTGTCAGGCCGAGCGTTGGGTAGATGAGATTGTTGCCGGCATCGGGATAGCGAGCCGTGCTGCGTGATTCAAGTTGGTAGTCGTTGAGGAGCACGGAAAGTCAGCGGAGGGTTGAGGGCATGACGGTAGATTCCGCTGGTTTCCGGCGCCAAGGATGGCCGAGCTCGATCTGACACGCAGAACCAAGATCGTCGCCACGATCGGCCCAGCAACTGAGAGTCCCGAACGCATTCGGGAACTGGTTCAAGCAGGAGCCACAACCTTCCGGCTGAACTTCTCGCACGGGGACCACTCCGAACACGCCACCCGGATCGCCACCATCCGGCAGGTGGCCCACGAGCTCGGCGTTCACATCGGAATCCTGCAGGATCTCCAGGGACCCAAGATTCGACTGGGTCGTTTCGAGGAAGGTCCGATCACGCTGGGGAAGGGCGATCACTTCGCCCTCACGTCCAAACAGGTGCGCTGCAATCAGACCGTTGCCACGGTCACCTACGACAAGCTTGCGGAAGAGGTCACAGCGGGCAGTCGCATCCTTCTCGACGATGGTCGTGTGGAGATGAAGGTCGACCGCGTGGATGAGGTTGACCAGACCCTCCACTGCGTTGTGACCGTCGGTGGAGTGCTGTCCAACAACAAGGGAGTCAATTTCCCTGATGTTCAGCTGTCGGTGAGAGCACTCACCACCAAGGACCGTCAGGATCTGGCTTTCGGCCTGCAGCAGGGCGTGGACTGGGTCGCACTGAGTTTCGTCCGCAATCCCTCGGACATGCAGGAAATTCGCGAGCTGATCAGGAAGCACGGCTTCTCAACGCCAGTGGTCGCCAAGATCGAGAAATTTGAAGCGATCGATCAGATCGACGCCATCCTTCCGTTGTGCGATGGCGTGATGGTGGCCAGGGGCGATCTGGGCGTGGAAATGCCTGCTGAAGAGGTGCCTCTGCTGCAGAAGGATCTCATTCACAAGGCCAACAGCCTAGGCATTCCGATCATCACGGCCACGCAGATGCTGGATTCGATGGCCTCAAGCCCGCGTCCAACCAGAGCTGAGGTCAGCGATGTGGCCAACGCCATTTTGGATGGCACGGATGCCGTGATGCTCTCCAATGAAACGGCTGTGGGTGATTTTCCCGTTGAAGCGGTGGAAACCATGGCCACAATCGCTCGACGGATTGAACGGGATTACCCGCAACGCCCGATCGATACGCATCTGCCCAGCACCATTCCCAATGCCATCAGTGGCGCGGTGAGCAGCATTGCCCGACAACTCAACGCGGCTGCAATTCTTCCGCTCACCAAGAGCGGAGCCACTGCGCACAATGTGAGCAAATTCCGTCCCTCCACACCGATCCTCGCGGTCACCTCCGAGGTCTCGGTTGCCAGGAAACTCCAGCTGGTCTGGGGTGTGACTCCGCTGCTGATCGAAACGCAGCAGAGCACTACTGCAACGTTCACCCTCGCCATGGGAGTGGCGCAGGAGCTGGGCGTGCTCAAGGACGGAGACCTTTGTGTTCAGACCGCCGGCACCCTGGCTGGCGTCAGCGGCTCAACCGACCTGATCAAGGTGGGCATTGTGAGCGCGGTGCTGGGTCGTGGCACAGGCTTCGGCAGCGGATCAATTAGCGGAAAAGTCCGGATCGCCACCTGCGCCAGTGACTGCGCCAAGCTTGAACCCGGTGAGGTTCTCGTGGCGACTGACACGAATGCTGACTATCTCGATGCGATCAGAGACGCCGCAGCGGTGATCACTGAAACCCCTGCAGAGAGCTCTCATGCAGCGGTGATTGCCCAGCGTCTTGGAATCCCGGTGATTGCAGGTGTTGCCAATGCAACCCGGGATCTGCTGGAAGGTGAGGTTGTGACACTCCTCGTCAAAGAAGGAGCCGTCCATCGAGGAACCGGCAGCAACATGGCGGTGAAACTCGACACGATGCTCTGAATCGGAGCATTCCTGCATGGCGAGCAATCTGCCCATCGCCGAAACCGTCGGCATGGCGCTCAACACCTTGAAGGCCAACAGGTTGCGCAGCCTGTTGACCATGCTTGGCATCGTGATCGGCAACGCGTCCGTGATCACCCTTGTCGGCGTCGGGCGCGGTGCCCAGAACCTTGCTGAAAGCCAGTTGAGCAACCTGGGAGCCAACGTGCTGTTCGTGGTGCCTGGCAGCAACGACACACGGCGTCAGGGGGTCGCCTTCCCGCGAACCCTGGTGCTTGAGGATGCTGAGGCGATTGCTGAACAGGTGCCAAGCGTCAAGCGTGTGGCGCCACAGATCAACGCCAATGAAGTGGTGCAGTCAGGGGCAAGGAGCAGCACCGCTGCCATTTATGGCGTCACACCGGAATTCCTGCCAGTCAGAAGTTTCGAGGTGGCCCGGGGACGGTTCATCAGCGAACAGGATGTTCAGGCAGCACGAACCGTGGTGGTGATCGGTCCTGATCTGCGCGACAAGCTGTTCCCAGGCGGTGGAGCCATCGGGAGTTCACTACGCATTCGCGACCAGAGATTCAATGTGATCGGTGTGATGGCTCCTAAAGGGGCGGTCTTCGGATCCAATCAGGATGAAAACGCCTACATTCCGCTCAGCACCATGGTCAGTCGCCTGACAGGGCGAGACCCCACCTACGGCGTCAGCCTCAGTTTCATCAGTGCAGAGGCAAAAGATGAAAACAGCACGAGCGCTGCAAAATTCCAGATTTCCAATCTCCTGCGTCAACGACATCGCATTCTTCGAAACGATGATTTCGCTGTTCGTTCCCAGCAGGACGCACTCACGATTGTGGGAACCATCACCGGTGGACTGACCCTGATGCTCGGTGCTATCGGAGGCGTTTCGCTGCTCGTCGGCGGGATCGGCATCATGAACATCATGCTGGTCTCAGTGAGCGAGAGAACCGAGGAGATCGGCCTTCGCAAAGCGCTCGGCGCACGCAGCTCGGATGTTCTGCGTCAGTTCCTTGTTGAATCGCTGGTGCTCTCCAGCCTGGGAGGGGTGATCGGGACGGCAGCCGGTTACGGAGCGATCGCAGCTGTGGCCTTCCTCACCCCGCTTCCAGCAGCCATCGGTGTACCAACAGTGCTCCTGACCGTGGGGCTTTCCGGGTCGATCGGGCTGTTTTTCGGCGTCGTTCCAGCCCGGCGAGCGGCTCGACTTGATCCAATTACGGCTTTACGCAGTCTTTAGGTAGAACAACTGCACAGTTTGTAACCCGTAGCTCTTACGATCTTCGGATCTTCATCAATGCCATGAATCAGCGCTGGCGGCAGATCCTTCTCTGGGGACTTCCCATCACTGTTGCTCTGCTGCTGGCATTGCAATTCTTCGGCAGCGGTGCGCTGAGCAATCTCAAGCCTGGCGGACCGACAGTGGCGCCTCGCAACACGGCAGTCGCTCGGATGAGCTACGGCCGTTTTCTCGATTATGTGGAAGCCGGTCGGGTGACCTCCGTCGACATATACGACGGTGGTCGTGATGCGGTGGTTGAAGCGGTTGATCCCGATCTCGATAACCGTGTGCAGCGCTTGAGAGTTGACCTGCCTGGATTGGCACCGGAACTGATCAACACTCTGAAGACCGAGGGCATCAGCTTCGATGTTCACCCTCCCAAGACGGCCCCTCCAGCGCTGGGCATTCTTGGAAATCTGCTGTTCCCGCTCCTGTTGATCGGTTCCTTGATCTTCCTGGCGCGTCGTGGGAACAACATGCCCGGTGGCCCTGGTCAGGCGATGCAGTTCGGCAAAACCAAAGCCCGTTTCGCCATGGAAGCTGAAACAGGCGTGATGTTCGACGACGTCGCCGGCGTGAACGAAGCGAAGCAAGATCTTGAAGAGGTGGTGACCTTCCTCAAACAACCGGAAAAATTCACCTCCGTGGGAGCTCAAATTCCCAAGGGTGTGTTGCTTGTTGGGCCTCCAGGCACAGGTAAAACACTGCTTGCCAAAGCCATCGCAGGCGAAGCAGGTGTTCCTTTCTTCTCCCTGTCAGGTTCCGAATTCGTTGAGATGTTTGTTGGTGTTGGCGCCAGCAGAGTGCGTGACCTGTTCAAACGTGCCAAGGAGAACAGTCCCTGCCTGATCTTCATTGACGAGATTGATGCCGTTGGTCGTCAGCGTGGTGCCGGCATCGGAGGTGGCAATGACGAACGTGAGCAGACTCTGAACCAGCTGCTCACCGAAATGGATGGTTTCGAAGGCAACAGCGGAATCATCATCATTGCTGCAACCAACCGTCCCGACGTTCTCGATTCAGCTTTGATGCGTCCTGGTCGTTTCGATCGCCAGGTCACTGTTGATGCTCCCGACATCAAAGGCCGTCTCTCCATTCTCAAGGTTCACTCCCGCAACAAGAAGCTCGATCCCGAGCTGTCGCTCGAGAGCATTGCTCGCAGGACACCAGGTTTCACAGGTGCTGATTTGGCCAACCTGCTCAATGAAGCCGCAATCCTCACTGCCCGTCGCAGAAAGGAAACGATCAGTCTTTCGGAAATCGATGATGCCGTTGACCGGATCATCGCTGGACTCGAAGGTCACCCCCTGACTGACGGACGCAGCAAGCGACTGATCGCTTACCACGAAGTGGGGCACGCTCTTGTGGGCAGCCTCGTCAAGGATCACGATCCTGTCCAGAAAGTCACCCTGATTCCCCGTGGACAGGCCCAAGGTCTGACCTGGTTCTCTCCCGACGAAGAACAGATGCTCGTGTCCCGAGCGCAGCTGAAAGCACGAATCATGGGAGCCCTTGGCGGCCGAGCTGCAGAAGATGTGGTGTTCGGGTACGCAGAAGTCACCACAGGAGCCGGGGGTGACATTCAGATGGTTGCGTCAATCGCCCGACAGATGGTCACCCGCTATGGAATGAGCGGCCTGGGCCAACTGTCCACCGAGGGTGGAAGCCAGGAAGTGTTCATCGGCAGAGATCTGATGACGCGCAGTGACACTTCAGAGGGCACTTCAAAGCAGATTGATGAGCAGGTTCGCGGCATTGTCATGCAGTGCTACGAAGAGACTTTGAGTCTTGTTCAGGGTCAACGCGAAGCCATGGACCGGCTCGTTGAATTGCTGATTGAGAAAGAAACCATGGATGGTGATGAGTTCCGTGAGGTTCTTGCCAATTACACAACGATTCCAGAAAAGGATCGTTTCTCTCCAGTTCTTAACTGAACCACCACGTCATTCGCTCACCAATCCCAGGTTCAACTTGAACCTGGGATTTTTTGTTGTTTCAACAACACTTTTCACCCCAATCAGTAAGCAATAAAAAAACTCCCCCGAGGGGGAGTTTGAAGTATTCGTTGTTGATCAAACAGAATGAACGGGGCGTTTGTCGATCACGCTGTCAATCAAGCCATACTCCTTGGCTTCCGATGGAGACATAAAGAAATCACGATCGGTGTCTGCCTGAATCTTGTCGAGAGGTTGACTGGTTCTTTCAGCCAGTTCCTTGTTCAAACGATCCTTCAGGAAAAGAATTTCATCAGCCTGGATACGGATATCACTGGCTTGTCCCCTTGCGCCACCAAGCGGTTGATGAATCATGATCCGCGAATGCTGAAGACTGCTGCGTTTACCTTTGGTACCCGCGCAAAGAAGGAATGCACCCATGCTTGCGGCAAGGCCGACGCACACCGTGTGTACATCGGGCTTGATGTGTTGCATGGTGTCAAAAATGCCGAGACCGTCATAGACGGAGCCCCCCGGTGAATTGATGTAGAGGTAGATGTCCTTTTCAGGATCCTCCGCTTCGAGAAACAGCAACTGAGCAACAATCCTGTTGGCGGACTCACTGGTGACGGCTTCACCGAGGAAGATGATTCGCTCACGCAGCAAACGCGAATAGATGTCAAACGCCCTTTCCCCGCGTCCGGATTCCTCGATCACGATGGGGATCATGTTGGCCCTGCTGACTGGCTGAATCCTAACGGCGGCAACAGCAGCGCTATGGTCTTGCCTTAAAGACAGCCTTAGAAAAGCTTGACCGGGTCCCAGACGATCGCTGACAGCAAGAAAGCCTTTCACACCGCTTTCCCTTACGTCATTCCTTCGCTGTATCGACGCACAGCAGATGAACTGCTGGTGGAACTGCACCTGCTGAGTCATCAAACCCACTTCAGGATCAATGCGTTGTTCGCAGTGGGCTTATGTCAGGTCTTCCAAGCCTTCACGAAGGGGTATCGACCGGAGAAACAACTCGAGCCGTTGTTCTCGGCACTCTGCAGTTGCAATGGCTTAGACGGCGATGAAATCAAGGCGCTCGCACAAGGGAGCACCAAAGCCGTGCAGGGACACACAGTCGAAGACGTGCAGTCTTGGTTGAAATCGAAGGGCCAAGGAGCTCCAGAGCCCCTGGCAGGTGGCCTTTCAGCGGTGACCGAGGATGAATTCCACTATTCACGCCTCGTGGCCGTTGGATTGTTCAGTCTTCTGTCGGAAGCGCAGGGCAACGAAAGCGCAGATCCAGAGGAACTGAGCAAAACGGTTCACGCCATCGGTGAACAGATCGGACTGTCCCGTCCTCGCCTGGAGAAAGATCTGGGCCTCTACCGCAGCAACCTCGAGAAAATGGCTCAGGCCGTTGAACTGATGGAGGAAACGCTTGCTGCCGAACGTCGCAAACGCGAGCGACAAAAAGCAGAGAAGGCCTCCAAGGATTAAGGGGCTTCACTCAGTGCCAGGCTTCCTTGGACTCGCCACCAGGACTGCCTGGCTGGGTTGGAGGCGGCCTGTGTGTTGAACGGCTTGATCACCATGGTCAGCCTTGAAGCTCTCTGCACTGGCTGAGGCCACAGTCCTCCCAGCAAACCAAGTTGCATCAAACGCTGTGGGTCAGCTTGCAACCTCAAAGAAGAGGTTTGTGGCACGAGAGGTGCGAGGAAGGGCTGAGTGGCAGGTTCGATGCCAAAACCGATGCTCAAAACAGATCCCTTTTGGGATTTCAAGATTTCCCAGCCACCCACAGCGGTCTGATCCGCATCATCACGCCGATGCCAGAGGGTCGGTGATTCGCGCTCACCTGGCTTCTGAACGTTCTGAAGTTGCTGAAAGCCCCTGGAACGCAAGCGATCGGAAACCGCCTCAAGAATCGACGTCCATTGCTGACGCGTCCCGCTCAGGGGCAATTGAATCTGGAGGCCAGCCTTGTAAGCACCACTGGTACGGCTTTGGAGCCTCATGGAGAACGGAAGGTCAGCAATTTTGCTGCGCATGGCACCGTTGATGCCGTAATGCTCTTCAAGTGGAGCCTGAATGATCTGGCGAGAGAGCAGTGTTCCCAGAATCAGATCAATGCGTTGTCCATCAACCTGCAGCAACGTGAGCTTGCTGGATGCCTCAGGGTTGGGTGTCGCAGAGGTGGCTGGCGCGTCCAAGGAGCTCCTTTGGCTGAGAGACCTCAGGGGTCGACGACCGATCACGCCCTCCCAGAACAGTTGGTTGGACTGGAGCCGAAGTTGAACACACCCCTCACGGCCCTGCTGGAGCAACGGCGCAAGAGTTCCGCTGATCGTTGCCAGCGCGTCAGCGTCCCAGAGCACGCCCGGTCCTTCCGACAAAGCCTGAAGACAGGAGCCGAAAATGCTTTGTGGTTGAACGCTGGTGCTTGAGACCTGATTGGTTTTCAAGCGATGCAGCAGCTGCTGGCGGTGGAGTGCGTCGGAGGCCAAAACTTCCATTGAGCCCACACGCTGACGTTCCAAGCCCTGAATCTCAGCAGGGAGCGTTGAAGCAGAAAGAATCAGATAGGCATCACCATCCTGCGACCATCCCTGCCACCACATGGAACGGCCATAGCGACGCCAAAGTTCATTGGCGGGGGCCACGCCCAAACGCTCAGACCAGAGAGAAGGAACAGAGCGCTCTGGATCGCCACGGAAACTCTGAAGCAAATTCAGAGCTCCCGACAATTGAGCCAGGGAAGCCGGTGCACTGTCATCAGACCAGTGCAACCGACCGCTCGTCAGTTGCAGGCCGATCAAACCGGATCCCAGAAGGATGGAGATCCCTGTCAGCGTTGCTGTTGAACGACCAAGTCGGTAGCAACAACGCTCCAACGTCTGACTCAACCGAGCAGTTTTGAACACGCTGTCACCGGCGCCGACGTCGATCTCTCCACTCAATGGTGGACAAATAAATCACAGCTCCACTGACAAACACCAACAGTGCTACAGCTGTTATTGCAAGGCCTTGATTGACCAGAGGAGACTGAAGAGCCTCGTACACGTCAGAAATTAATGGAGCCGTCACCATTGCGACCCCACACAACCATGGCGATTGAGAAGCTGAACACAGCTGCGAGAGAAGCCCAGCCCAGGGTGAAAAGCATTATGGAGATCTTGATTGCGGGAAGTGTAACTAAGCTTCCCTGCGGATTCATCCCGTCTGTTCACGAGACCTTATGACTTCGTCATCACCCGGTGCAGCAACGGTCCTTGAACGCCAGACCACGGCTGAGCGCTATCCGCAGGCCCGCGTGATCGTGCTGGACGATGACGTCAACACGTTTGAACATGTGGTGGAGTGCCTGTGCAAGATCATTCCGGGAATGAATACAGATCGTGCCTGGGCACTGGCCCGTCGCATCGACGGAGAAGGTCGGGCCGAGGTCTGGTGTGGCCCTCTTGAGCAGGCGGAGCTCTATCACCAGCAACTTGGTTCAGAGGGGTTAACGATGGCCCCAGTCGAGCGCTGCTGAAGCCCCATCTAAGGTCAGCGAATCGCTTCTGCAGTCCGTGGGATCAGCACGGTTCATTGTTCTTGCACTGCGTCTGGGCCTGTTTCAGGCCTGTCTTGGTGCTCTCTCAGTTCTCACCCTGGGCATCTTCAACAGACTGCTCATCGATGAATTTGAGGTTCCTGCCGCTCTGACAGCACTGGCTCTTGGCAGTCAACAACTGGTTGCCTTTTCCAGGATCTGGTTTGGACAGCAATCAGATCGCTGCCGTTGGCGGGGTCTGCGACGCACACCCTTCATTGTTGGCGGAGCTGCGGCGTTCTGCGCGTTGACATGGATTGCAGGCCAGACCGTTCTCTGGCTTGCGGAAGCATCCCAGACAGGCCATCAGGGCGATGTGATCTGGAGAGGCTTGATTCTCGCCGTGGTGTTCATGGTCTACGGGTTAGCCATTGCAGCAAGCTCCACGCCATTTGCTGCACTGCTCGTGGACGTCAGCACTGAAAAACAGCGACCTGCGCTCGTGTCAATCGTGTGGTCAATGCTGATGGTTGGGATTGTTGCGGGGGCCATTCTGCTGAGTTCATTTCTTGGCTCTTCCTGCGCCACCGCTGAGCTGAGCAATCTGATTACCGGCGTGCAGAGGTTGATCACAGTGGCGCCGCTCGTGATCTTCACCCTGGTTGTGGCGGCAATCGCGGGAGTGGAACCGCGTCTGAAACCAGGCGATGGGAGACATCAAGCCCAGAGCGCAACCGATCAGGAAATTTCATTGGGTGACGCGTGGTCAGTCCTGAAAAAATCTCCACAGGTGGGGTATTTCTTTGCGGTTCTCTCCCTGTTCACCTTCGCTCTGTTTCTCCAGGAAGCAGTGCTCGAGCCTTACGGCGGAGCAGTCTTCGGCATGGACCTCTGCACAACCACACGCCTGAACGCCGTATGGGGGATCGGAACACTGCTGGGCATTGCTGCAACAGGATTTTTGATCACACCGCAACTTGGTGCCCAACGGACGGCCCTAGCGGGTGGAGTGCTATCAGCCTTCTTCGTGCTGCTGATGGTGCTGGCAGGGTCTCTGGCTTCAACATCCCTGTTTCGAACAGCACTGTTTCTGTTCGGAGCGTCAGCAGGAATCAGTACCAATGCAAGCCTGACGCTGATGCTGGGACTGACCTCACCACTGATGGCGGGCACCTTCATTGGAGTCTGGGGACTGGCGCAGGCCTATGCGAGAGGGCTCGCCACTGTCAGCGGAGGAGCATTGTTGAGCGTGTTCGGAGAACTCACTGGCTCTCAGAACAGTTTTCAGGCCTACGCAGGCGTGTTTGTCGTCCAGGCTCTTGGACTGCTGGTCGCAGGACTACTGCTGCTGCGCGTGGACACCAATCTCTTTCAAGCGAAAGTCGAGAAGGCTCTCAGTTCAGTGCTGAGCAGTGAGCTCGACTAATCAAGATCATGATCAGGCGGCTGGCTGTCGACTGCTGCTGGCCAAGCGAAGCATTTCAGTGGTTCTGATCCCTCTGTTGCGTGCTGCCAGAACGTAACGGAGCACCTTGCCAGGACAAAACGCCAGGCCACGGACTTCATCCCCATGAACCTCAGCCGTCAGCACCCTGGCCTGAGGGCCGCAACGATCCTGCAAAGGACCGGTCACCTCACGAAGCAGCCTGTCGACGGATCGGAGCATGGCTGGCAGATCTCTCTCTTCTCTGTAGCCAAATCCACTAGCTTCGACCAACTCCAAGTTCATCAAGCCGCAACTCTCCGTGGGTCGCCTGGTCATCACGCACAGCACCTATGTCGAGGGGTTGATCCCCTGGCTGAAGCTGCTTGCCAAGGATCCTGAAATCCAGACAATCACTCCAGGCGTGATTTCCAGGGTGCGTGGACGCAGCTCAGACCTTCAGTTGCGGGTCTCCATCCCAGTGACAGGTGGCTTCAAAATGCTTGCCCGCAAGGGAACCAGTGCCCAGGAGGTTTTTGTGGTGACACAGCTCGCCAAGGACGAACTGCTGAGACGCATCAAAACCTGTGATCCACAATGAAACACTTACAGAGCAGCGCTACGGGATCCCACCGGTGATCAGTCGTCAAGTGATCAGTTGTCAAAAAGAAATGCCAATTGAAACGTAAATCCAAAGGATCAACACCATTGCCAGGACATAGACGATGCCCTCATATCTGGCCCATCTCAATTTCCATTCATACGGCAATCCAAAAAGCCAAGACAGCATCGTCACGACAATAAAACCATATTCATTCAATGTTGGTATTTGGTGATTGAACGATTTTTCTACAGCCGTAGAAACCAAAAAATAAAGAGCAATATAATCAAGGATGGAGCCTGCATTAAACAACAAGGACTTTGTATTGATTCCAATGACTCGTTTTTTCCTGAAGAAGAAACTCATTGTGAATTTTGCGGTCAAGGAACAGCTGGCAATGGCAAAGCTGCCAGACGAACCTTAATCTTAACCCAAAAATAATGTCTCAAGGAGATGGAATTTTATTCCTCGAGAGAAGAACAATCCAATCACGACCAGCGAACAAATCAACGATGAAAGCTTCAACAAATTCCAATCAATGCCTGGGAGCTGAAACCAAGAGACTTGATTCTCTTAGCCACCAACCAATCCAATTGCTAACAAGCTGTTGGAACCACACTCCGAACATGCGGGTCTCCAGTTCGGCAGAACGCAACCATAAAAGCTGCACGAGAACACAACAGTCAAGAAACCAGGGGAACCACTTGTTTCATTTAACAGATGAAAGAGCCAACCAAAGATCAAGCATGCAAGCATGGCCCTACATGGCCTCGAAGAAAGCATCTCGCAAGAAACACGGACATGAGAGAAGTCATTATCACCAAGGAGCCTGTTACGTTAAAAGGCAATTTCGCCATCCTCTCCAAGGAGCTGATCGAGCGACTGGAAGAGAACCGTGAAGAGGAGCTGAGATATCAACAATCAAGACTTAAAGACAGCAATCATTACACGATTAAACCAGCGCCATGGGTCGAGGTCACAGACAACACCTACAAGACAGAGTTTGAGTGGAATACCGGCAAAGAACCTGAAATCGTGGATCAAGACTACAAATCAATCCCAGGCAAGACGCTGACGACCCAAAGCTGCATCACAGCAAAGCTCATCTTTGTTCAAACAGGCTACGCACAAGACGATGGACACACAATCGGAACCCGCCTTCATCTGAAAGGTTTGCAGGTGGTCAGCGCAAGCTCAAATCGTTAACGAAAGAATCTGCCATAGGGAGGAACATCGAAAACAAGCCGGTACAACATCAAGCATTTAATAACGGAAATGTTTCCTGACGACCCACTCTCCCTTCCTCCCTTCTTCGTCCTGGTAAGTACCATCCTTAATCGCATTATTCTCATAACCTAAAAACTGAGATGTTTCCTGCTCTTCCTGGCAATAACGAGGACTGATGCTGACAGTTTCGACAACAGGATTGGATGCATAAGCCAATTTTTGCTTCTCCCAGTCCTTGATCTCATCGTCCCAAAAGGCTGCATCAGGCCTTGGGTTCTCCTGCTCAAATTTTGTTCTTTTTTCAAAACCCAATAACTCTCGTTCATAAGTCACTTTCTGCTGAGCACTCTCCCATTGATCACAAGCAGTTTCTGCTTCAGACCTGGATGGGTAGTTCATCGAACAAGACGCAATGAACATCAACACCAATGCTACGAGTAACTGATCAAACCTCATCAGTGCCCATTAGGATCAAAGGCAGCATAGCGAGATTGAACCAGCTCACAGCATCTGGATGACTCAACACTGCCTGATCCAAGCTCAGACGTTAATGAGCAACTGTTTCCCGAATCGAGACGTGCGGCATCAGTGAAACATTTGATTCAATATGTTGAGCCGCTTTTTGTGAGTTTTCCTATGCACGTCTTGCATACAAACGGTTCGCAATCGACACATGCAATATTCTGGTTGTACCAGAGGTTCACCAATGGATGCTCAGAAACGGCTCGATGCCTTATTGGCAGAGCATCAGCCGGTTCTGAGGGATGGCGCCAGACGGCTTTGCGAAAAAAAATCATGGTCGCCTGTTGATTGCCCCGTCGTGGTCATTGACAATCGAAAAAGTCCTAGCTCTGCTGAGATCTGCGCCGTAGGCTCTCTCGCCAGGTTGGTTCCAGCCTCATCGGCGATTGATAAGCCGGAGATCAAGGAGTGGTTACAGCTTGCACGAGTCAACGGACACGAAGATGCTTTTTCTGAAATGCTCAGCCGCCGTGGAGAAGACGTTGGTTGTCGCTTCGCTGAAGCCTATGGACTTTTTCAGACCGAACGGCGCGAAGGAGTCGAATGCTTATGGTCGACCAACGAACTGAGTCACTTCGTTGTGAAAACACGAGAAGCATTCCCGACTGCCATCGGTTGCATAGCACTTTGGATCGGTGAAGACGGCAAAAATCCTGGCGTGATGACTTTCGAAGCTGATGTCAGAGCACTACTCAAGTCGAACTGATTCATAGCAGAGGAGCATGAGCAACTGGTGACAACGCCGTCTAAGTGGATTGCTCTGCTGCATTGGCCGCAGATTAGTCAGAGGAAACTTCTTATGCCACCGAGCAGGGACTAAGCGTAAGCGCTCACATTAATTGGAATTTCGGCCCATCCATTGAATACGGTCCACTTCAGGACAATTTCGCTTCATTGATTCAAGCGCATAAATTGGAGCAATGATTTGAGCGATATTCTTAGACATTTCGGGAATTTGGATATCATCAAAACTAACTCCAAATTCCTTTTTAAACTGAGCACCAGTTTTGGCAATCACATCAAAGCTTTCAGGTGCACTTGGCATAGGCTTGCAGAAATATGGTGTACCCAGTTCCATTCCTATTTGAATATACCTAAGCCACATTTGCATGAGCGGGTCCTGCCCCTTTAGCGGAATCAGAGAATCTTGCCAATCATCAGCCTTTGAGGACTGCGGGGAAAGGATGGCATCGAAGCAACAAACCGCAACTGCAATAGCGACAGTTAAACGAAGGGCTCTTGAGGCACAGTTCATTGAAGCACTTGCTTTAGTTGGACATTAGCCAGAAATAACTTATGAAACCTCGAAGAAGATGCAAGCGGGACATGGTGACTGACATCCTGACATCATAGATACAACGGTGTTCTCCATATATCAATTCAAATCCAACTTACTATTTATGATAAAGAAAGAAATAGAAGAGCCTCAACGCCTGATCTTTTTAGTAGCATAAAGCCAAGCTAGGCCATCTTGTAAATTGGTTATATCTTACCACTACCAGAAGCAAGGTTGCTAATAAACAGTCTCACTGGTATCCCAGTTTTTCGTACTGAATTCGACAAATCAGGTCCCATAAGGCATCTGTAAATTACTTTTGGCATATCAAGGTGGTCAAGCAAGTTGTAGAAACTTTGATCGATTGTTGCCATAACTTCTGAAGAGAACTGATAGGCAAATCAGGACAACAACTCAAAGCCTTTATTGAAACAATCAAAGCTGACACGAGCCTGCAGGAGAAGCCCCAAGCGGCAGCCAATTCCAATGCTGTTTTTGCGATTGGCTAAGCAGCAGATTCTTTATTGCAAAAGAAAGCTTAAGCGAGCACTACCAAACACTTCCTTGCAAAAGTTAGACAATAAAAATTATTCTTCTCTTGCCTTTGTGTCTCATGATGGATGATTTGCTCCTGATGCGTTTCTGTTCTGTTGCGTGCTCGTGGCAACTCCCTTGGTTCATTCGAGCGTTGCCTTTCTTGGTTTAAACCATTGACATCAGTGATTGATGTTCCGTCTTCTATCTTGAGTTTTGTTTTTTACTTTTTTGTGTCAGTGATTGTTGCTTTTGCGGCCTCAACCCCCTGGTGGCAGCGTCAACCAGCAAATCACCACGCTGATCGAACTGAATAACACCACGGTCAGGGGCCAGATTTCATCGAGGCGATGGAGGCGCAACTCCATCTGATCCCGTCTGGGACCAGCGGGCATCTCCTCCATCTCTCCGTAGCGGCGGCCGATGAAGATCACCAGCACGAAGGCGAGCAGCGTCACCACATAGGCCACCACGTAAACCTGATCCAGAAAGGTGAGGTAGGGCAGATCGGGCAGCTCATCTCGATAGGTCTGTTGCAAAAACACCAGGGTCAGCAGCACCGTGACTGGAATTCCAGCCCGAGCATCCTGTTCATCAGCCCGAACCTTGAACACCAGCAGCACCATCGCCATCACCACCAGCAGCGGCAGCATCAGCCGCCAGAACGCAGACCAAGCTGAGGTTCCGAAGGAGATGTCGTAAACGATCAGGCTGTAGTCGTCCGCGCTTCCTCCCAGGCCGAAATTGGTGGCGTAGTTATGCCTGTACTCGGCAATGGACCAGCCCCTGTTCAGCCAGCCGATGATGCCGGCGAACAGACCCATCCCGCTGTTCTGGACATCCGGTTCGAAGCGCAGATTCGAATAGTCGAAACCACCATCCACATCCTCCATCTCCAGCACGAGCGGCAGGCTGACGGTGACGAATGGAAAGTGCCGGAAGCTCGCCTTGTCGATATAAAAGCGTCCGATGTAGGTGAACAGCTGGTAATAAGTCCCATCCGGCTGACGCACCGGACTGGGGGACAGCGGGGTGAGCGTTGGATCAGCATCCGAGAGCAGGGCGTTCACCAGGGTGATTCGTTCGCTGATCGACTGGTTCTGCTCTTCCAGATAGCGCTGCAGCGGTTCCTGCCATCGCAGCCAGACATAGCCATTGGCCGAATAGCTGGGAATGCTGAGATCGAGGTCGTAAGTGCTGGTCGCGTAGAAGCCAGCCTGGATGTGGTGGGTCGCGTCTTCAAGGGCCTGCTGATCGGTGGTCGTTTCGCGATCGGAGAGCAGCTGTCCTCGCAGAGAGGTCCAGCCGTCGCCGGGAAGCCGTCCCGGATCGGTGGTCAGTGCCCGTGAAGATGAGGCCAGCCGCAGAGCATCACGACTTGGCACCTGGTCCACATCAAGTTCCCTGATGCCTGAAACGGCCAGCACTGCGGCAAGCAGAATCGAGACAGCGGCCAGGATGTTCCAGTGCTTCTGTTTCCTCGGGGCCATCGTGGGCTCGGCTCTCAAACCACTCTGGCCCGCGGCCTTGCAAGAAGGGAGCGTGCAATAAGGGGTTTTGCCTTGACCGGTCTGGCACTGAGCGGCCTGGTACTGCTGCCGCTGCCTATCTGGATCGCGCAATCCCGCGATGCCAAATCAGAACCTCTCTCCAAATCAGAACGTCCATCCACCGCCGGGGAGCTGGTGCTGGGCCAGTCACTACCGCTCAGCGGACCCTCCGCCCAGCTCGGCCTTGACTACCGGCGCGGGGCCATGGCCTGGTTCGATGCGGTGAACCGACGCGGCGGTATCCATGGGCGTCGGATCCGCCTAATCAGTCTTGATGATCAGTACGAACCCGCAAAGACTCTTCAGAACACGCGTCGTCTGCTCGACCGCCAGGATCTGCTAGCTCTGTTCGGTTATGTCGGCACCCCCACCACAAAGGCGGCTCTGCCGTTGATCGAGAAGGCTGCTGTGCCGTTGGTGGCGCCAATGACAGGTGCCAACCTGCTGCGCCGCCCGGAGCTGCGCATGGTGTTCAACCTTCGCGCCAGTTACCGACGTGAAATCGCGGCGATGGTGGATGAGATGGTTCGCGATGCCAACCATCGGATCGCCGTTGTCTATCAGAACGATGCCTTCGGTCAGGACGGGCTGGAAGGTGCCCTGGTTGCCCTGCGTCGTCATGGTCTCAAGCCCGTGGCAACCGCCACGGTGCAGCGCAATTCCGATCAGGTGGGTTCCGCCGTCAGGCGCCTGATGGATGTGAATCCCAATGGTGTCGTCGTCGTGTCTGCCTATGTGAGCTCGGCGGCTCTGGCCACCGCCATGCGGGAGAGGGGCAGTCGTGCCCAGATCATGAATGTGTCGTTTGTGGGGACCAAGGCCCTGCAGCAGGCCATGCCGGTGGGCGTTTCAAACGGGATCGGTGTGGCTCAGGTCGTGCCCTTCCCATGGAACCGCTGGATTCCTGTGGTGGCCGAGTACCAGAAACTGATGCGTCTCAACAGTGAGGATCCAGGCTTCGGTTTCACCAGTCTTGAAGGATTTCTCGCAGCGCGGTTAATCACAGATGCCCTCAACCGTGCGGGGCCTGATCCCACGCGTGATTCGCTGGTGAAAGGGTTGGAATCAATCAGGGATTTCGATCTCGGAGGTTTCAGGATCGATATGGATCGCGACGATCATCAGGCCAGTGATTTCGTGGAACTGACCTTTCTCGGTTCACAGAGCTGGGAACCCTGATTAGCAGCAGCTCGCCTCCCCTCGTTATGAACTAGGGAGAACCAAGAAGTTCTTCCACTAGAAGAAGAGAAGTACCTTGCCGTCTACTGTGGAAACGATACCGTTAACAGGCTTAATAATCACCTCCGATAACAATGGCCTCCCGATATCGCCCGCTCACTCTTGAAGAATTAGAGGAAGCGTCTGAAATCTTCTTTCCCCGCTTCAATATGATTCTTGAACGTATGCCAGAAAAGGCAACAATCCAAGATACTCTCAATGTAATGGAGAAAGTATTGAAGCTCGGTCATAAACAGAGGCACGATCGCGAAAAGGCTAAGGAATTCAGCTTTGGAAGACTCAGAAAAATTGGATTCATACAGAGCAACGTCAAAGCAGGCGACGAAATTTAAATCATTCCCTTGCTGCTTATATCTTCGGCATCTAAATATCGATAGGCGTGCTAACGCACCCTGAGAGGTCTCTGTAATAGCCTGTAGCGGGCCTTAAGTGTCTGTTAGGCGCATCCATCCAGGCATGTGATGCCTTCGGAAGCCTTAAATGTCCGTTTTAAAAGGTTTGGCTATGATGGAATATCTGAACTATTCCTAATGTCAGAAGAACAACTCAAGGCATTCGTCGCCAAGGTCCAAAGCGACACCAGCCTTCAGGAACAGCTCAAAGCTGCAGCTGATTCAGACGCAGTTCTTGCGATTGCGAAAGAGGCTGGGTTTATGATTTCTGCTGATGACGTTCGGTCGTCAGTTTCAGATGATGAGCTCGAAGGCGTGGCTGGGGGGTACATCAGAGCTTCTGCGGGGGCATCAACGTGGGAGTGCTGCGGTAAGAACCCATATGATGAGAGATGATGAGATGAGCTTACTGGTAGCCTACTCATCAAAGCCCCAAGGGTTTTTAATTGGTTCAATCATCCCATACCCACCATCAATCAGACCCAAATAGCATCCGATATCTGGCACGATTGAGCGTAGTAATTGTTAGTCAAAGACACTGCAGAAGACCGTTGCTATAACCGTTAAAGACTCCCGACAGCCATGTCAGAAGAACAACTCAAAGCGTTCCTTGAAAAACTAAAAGGCGACACTACGCTTCAAGCAAAGTTAAAAGCTGCTGCTGATTCTGATGCTGTGGTTTCGATTGCAAAAGAAGCAGGGATTAATATTTCTGTTGATGACTTGAAGAATGCTCAATCGAAACTTAAACTTTCAGATGAGGAACTGGATAGCGTGGTTGGTGGGGGTGGCATGTGTTTCGAACAACCCACAATTGAGTGGGTGACATGCGGGTGGAACACTGTCACACTATGCACAATGCAATAGGACGGCTATCACACAACAACCTAGGTGACACAAATTAATGAGCACTTTAATTGTTAGCGAAAGACACTTCAAGGCATTATTGCTATAACCGTTAAAGACTCCCGATCACCATGTCCGAAGAGCAGTTGAAAGCCTTTATTGAGAAGGTCAAGGGAGACGACAGTTTGCAAGCGAAACTGAAAGCAGCTGCCAATCCTGATGTAGTAGTTTCGATTGCCAAAGAAGCAGGGTTTAATATTTCTGCTGATGACCTGACTAAGGATCAATACGAACTTTCTGACGAAGAATTGGAAGGGGTGGCTGGTGGAACACGTGGCCAGCCGCAGCCAGACGAACAAACTCTGATGGTTGGATATCCGATGAACCCCTGTAGATATTTGTAGATTAGCTGTACAGCATAACTACTAGAGCACAGCAAAGCTCTTACATTAACAAGGGCTTTTTATTTCTTCAATCACCCCAAAAAGACCATCAATCAGCCGTAATACCTGGCACGATTGGGCACTCTAATTGTTAGCGAAAGACACTTCAAGGCATTATTGCTATAACCGTTAAAGACTCCCGATCACCATGTCCGAAGAGCAGTTGAAAGCCTTTATTGAGAAGGTCCAGGGAGACGACAGTTTGCAAGCGAAACTTAAAGCAGCAGCGAATCCTGATGTTGTAGTTTCGATTGCCAAAGAAGCAGGTTTTAGTATTTCTGCTGATGACCTAACTAAGGATCAAAACGAACTTTCTGACGGAGAATTAGAAGGGGTGGCTGGTGGTTGCAATAGTTGGAATTTGGATCTCCAAAATGCTTGTAGTGTGTGGTGATAAGAGACCAGCTCGTCGTTCGTGCAGTTAGATTTCGTCAGCCTGCAATACCTGGCACGATTGACCGCAGTAATTGTTAGCCAAAGACACTTCAAGGCATTATTGCTATAACCGTTAAAGACTCCCGATCACCATGTCAGAAGAGCAGTTGAAAGCTTTTATTGTGAAGGTTCAAGGAGACGATAATCTGCAAGCGAAACTTAAAGCAGCTGCTAATTCTGATGCTGTTGTTTCTATTGCAAAAGAAGCAGGATTTAGTATCTCTGCTGATGACTTGAAGAACGCTCCATCAGAGCTTTCAGACGAGGAGCTGGAAGGTGCGACTGGAGGAGGCTGGCCTTCAGGGAAAGACTGGAAGGGATGGGAGTTATGTACGATAAATGTCAAATGAGACAACTTCAGCCGTAACACCTGGCACTAATCATTTGTCCGTTGTCATCGTTTAACCCGTTGAAAAATGACAGAAATTTCTCAAGCCTATACGCTATAACGGGACAGCTTATTTACCCCCCGGTACCCCTTATTCTGTGGTGCTACGTTGTGCCGCTGACAGCAAGAATAGAGCATAGTTAATGTTATTCATTGTCTGCCATGGCGAAACTTAGCCTGAACTTGCCGATATTATTAATTAAAAGCCAGTGGTGGTCTGGGATCTCAGCAAAACGTACTAGATTCTGGATCTAGTGTGGGGCACCAGTGACCTATCGGGACATTCGATCCTGCCCCACAGATTGAGAGAGTAGTAATAAATACTCACAGGGACAGCAGCATCAATGGTAGATATAAATACCCATACCTTCTTTTTTCTGTGTTTTATCTGTCCGCCGATATCTATATGAATTGAGCACACCAATCTAAGTCAATCTATCAACTGTCACAAGGTAGACACCACCATCGCCAACCATGCCCCTAGTTGATTCATCGACGGAACACCGTTCGATTCAACCTCCTAAAACCACGGAGCACACACTATGTCCAGAACACACATCCATCCAGCCTTTCACACCTCACTTGAGCAACGTGAAATGTTTGGTTGGCAGAAACAGCAGCCATCACACTCTCTGATTCTTGATGGTTGTCAGCGTTTTACCTTTCAACCATCCGGTGATTCTGTCCAGTGGACGAGACACGCTCGTAACGGATACAAAGCCGGAGCTTGGCAGGTAACAGGTAGAGACACACTGACACTTGAGCAAGGTCGTCAGCAGTGGAAACGGCTGATCAAGTTAGGAGCGGTCAGAGTCTGACTATCACTGGGGCTGGCATCACGTCAGCCCAACTATCAATTCAATTCCTAAAACCACGGAATCTAATCATGCCTACAACAACAAAGTACGATCTCTATTTCATTGCTAGAGATGGTCGTTCTGCCCACACCATCACCACTAGAGCATTAGGACGGAATCAAGATGGTGTGATGGAGTATGAGTCTCCGACTAATTGTTTTAATCGAGCTTGTGGATTGATTGATCTCAAGAAGTACAAGTTCGATGGTGCTAAGGCATTCAAGAATAAAGTTTAATTCAGTTCATTAATAGGGCAGGCGATCAGAGTTTGCCCTCTATCAATCAATCTCCTAACACCATGGAGTCAACTATGTCATTCACCTTTCAACAGCTCAACAACGCTTGCACTAACTGCACTGCATTCTTTATTCGCAAGGGTAAGGATGAAGAAGGAGAGACCACTTATCAATTAGTTGATGGGTGTGGTGATGATTTTCAGGATCCATTTTATGACTTGTCTGATGTACAAGATTACATCATGAACAACGATGAGGTTAAGCAATATCTGACACAACAATACTCTTAATTCACTTCAATTCTCTAACACCACGAGATCCAATCATGTCTAACATCGACTTCAGCAATGCTGTTACTTGCAAGGTTCGCAATGCAGCACCACTAGACCGAGACAACCTCCAAGAGATTCTGAATATGGCTCCAATGTGGGGCTGGAGTGTGTGCACGGAGTACAAGGGAGGGAAGGTCTATGCAAAGTTTGCTGGCGAACGTGCAGGACGTAAGGGACATGCATATGAGCATGAATTGAACACCGATCAAATGCATCTCAAGGCAGCATTGCGATTCATTCAAGACAAGATCCAAGAGTGCTCAAGTTTCCGTTTGGTTGCTGTGCAGTCAAGGAGTGAATCAGGTTACGTCTTTACTTTCCTTTGATCCAGTTGCACACCCACTAGTCACACGAATCACAGGTTGGCTCTGGCAGTTGTTTCCAGAGTCAGCCAATCAAACACATTCAACACAATGAACACACTAATTCTGATCACACTTTGCATTCTATTCCCGATCGTTTTGCTGCTCTACTTCACCGAAAATAAGCAAGTAAAGATCAAACGAATGAGATCCAATGGTATTACTTGGAAAGTCATTGCATCCAAGTTCAACGTCAGTCAATCAACAGTTAGAAGGTGGGCCACAGCATGATTTGGTTATCTCTCTACATTGCATTCTGGGTGATTGTCTTTATTGGTATTGCTGTCTATGTGGATTGGATTACTGAACCATTTCAAAGACAACTATGGAGAATGAGGAAAAGAGCCAAGAGTTGGGACGAAGTAGGGATGAAGTTTGGCGTTACTGGTGACACTGTTCGACGATGGAGCAACAGAACGCCATGGGTAAGAGGGGACCGCTATGCCTTCCCTCCTATCCCTGCCCATGCTCGAATCGAAAACCAGCCGTGGCACAGCAGCAATGAGTGAAGCAGCTCAAGCAGCTCTGAACCGTTTGTTTGAGATGGTTGCAGGTAAACAGCTACTCGCTGATGCTGGCACTGCTGGAACGGTCTCTGAGCGGGTTCAGCGTGCTGTCCAGATAACTGAGGCAACCATCAGCGATGCCAAGACCAATGGTGATCAGAAAACCTACGGGCAAAGCCTCCGAAGGTTGAGTGCACTTCAGGATCTTTTGACCGTCGCTAAGGCAGTCAATGTGTAGGGCACATGTGGGGCAAAGTGTGGGGCAATCAAACCCTGCTAACTTTGTCTTGTTGTCTCACTCAACGCTGAAAACAACTGCAGCAGCTTGAGTCTTGAATAGGTGGACCACCTGACCGTGCGAGCCCCAGTGTTCGACCTGGAGTTACCAGAAGGGGCAACAAAGTGAGGATTCGTTTCCGGCTACGAGGCCGGTCTACGGCACCTTCACGACAGTCGCCCCAAGTCGAAAGAGAGTCAGATCAGAGCACTAGAGAAAGGCTGTCACCAACCAGGTAGTCCTTGCTCAATTTAAGGGATTCGGCCAGACCTCACGGATTTGCTTCAGAACGCTTTGAGCTTCCTGGTCACGAGCATGGGCGTCGCCTTGCTCCAGCAGCACCGTGACATGGCCCACTTTCCTTCCAGGCATTTCCTGCTTCCCATACCAATGCAGATGCGATCTGGGGATGGCCTCAAGAGCTGTGAGTCTCGATTTCAGCGGTTCGTTGCTTTCAGAAGGCAGGCCAAGCAGATTCACCATGATGGCGCCCGGTGCCACCAGCTCCGTTGCCGGAACGGGCAAGCCGGCAGTGATGCAGAGCTGCTGATCGAACTGACTGCTGCTGCAGGCCTCGATGGAGAAATGGCCTGAGTTGTGTGTTCGCGGAGCAATCTCGTTCACCATCAGACCGTCTGGGCCGTAGAAGAACTCAAGCGCCATCACTCCCACGTAATTGAGGCTTGTGAGCAGGGAAGCGGCAATGTTGTAAGCGGTGGCTTCCAACAGTTGCTCCGAGCGTGCAGGAGCCAGAACCCAGTCACAAACCTGGCTCTTCTGATGCGTTTCCGCTAACGGAAGGCTGCGAATCCGTCCCTGTTGATCCCGGCTGACGACCAGGGCTAGTTCACGCTCATACGCAACCCAGGTCTCCAGCAACCAATCCTCTGCTGAGACGCTGCTCATCAGCTTCTGCAGTGACTTGAGATCGCCGATCACACAAGTTCCCTTGCCGTCGTAACCGCCATGAGCCGCTTTCGCCATCACGGGGAACGACCAGCCAGTTGGCAGAGCCGGTGAGTCCGTGTTGATCTCATCCAAGGAAACCCAGGCTGGGCTGGGAATTGCCAAGTCATCCAACAGACGGCGCTGAGACAACTTGTTCACCAACGGCAGAAGGCTGGCAAGGGAAGGTGAAAACATCACCCCATCTCGATCAAACGCCCGCAGTGCGTCGACCGGCACCCACTCATTCTCGAAGGTGATGTGCTGGCAGCGTTTCGACAACTCTTCAGTGGCAAAAGGATCTGTTGGCGCACCCGCGACTTGCTCCTGAGCCACAGCCACAGCCGGATCCTGCGCAGACGCGCTTTGCACGATCACATCAACATCCCGCGCCCTCGCCGCTTCACACAGCATCAGCGCAAGCTGACCGCCCCCAACAACTCCAATTGTTGCTCCGGCAGCGCTGGCCATAGCCGTTGATTCCATCCCCTGAAGCTTGCCATCCAGCCCCAACAAGAGATCACTAAATCACTGAGCGTTCCTCACCAAAAGCGAAGCGGATCGCGGTCAGCAGCAAAACGATCAGGAACAGGGCAAGACCAACCGTGCAGGCATAACTGATCTCAAGCTCTGCAAATGCCTGGTCATACACGTAATAAACCAGGGTTCTGGTGGAGTCGGCAGGTCCTCCCTGCGTCATCAGGAACACTTCCTCGAACACCTTTGTTGCGGCAATGGCAGAGATCACTGCCACCAGAGTCACGTAGGGACGCAGCAGCGGCAGGGTGATGTCGAGGTGTTTCCTCCACCCCTCACTGCCGTCCAATTCCGCGGCCTCGTAGAGCTCCTTGGATATTCCCTGAAGACCTCCAAGAAAGATCACCATGTAATACCCCAGACCCTTCCAGAGGGTGACGAGCATCACGGATGGAAGTGCCAGCAGAGGGTTGGTCAGAAACTCAATGGGAATGAAACCTGAGCCGATCAGTGCTTCAAGCCAGCCATTGATCAGACCGTTCTCTGCGTAGAGCCAACGGAAAGCAATCGCGGCAACCACGATCGAGACCAGCACAGGTGTGTAGAACGCGGCTCTCAGCCAATGGATGCCGGGCAGGATCCGATTCACCAGAACAGCCAGGGTCAGGGAGCCGAGAACGATCGGCGGCACCACACCCACGAGGTAGATCAGGGTGGTGCCCAGCACCCGATAGAACATCGGATCACCGACAAGCCTGCGCAGGTTGGCGAGGCCGATGAAGCGCAACGGCTCCGAGACATCAAGTCCGGTCTGCGTGAAGCTGATCAGCAGAGCCATGGCGGCCGGAATCAGCACAGACAGACTCAACAGCGTGAGTGCAGGCGCCAGAAAGGCCCAGGCTGTCAGGGTTGTCCGACGATCTGGCCTGGAAACAGGGTTCATCGAACTCAAGGGGCATCCGGCTGAGGATAAGGTCAGTCGATCGAATCGCCTGCGGATCGCCACCGCAGCATCGGACCATGAGCACGCGCACAGCGCAGGCAGCTGAGTTGCAGGAACGCACCAGGATCACGGTGTGCCTGGAGCGCAACCCCTATGACGTGATCATCGGCAGCTCGATGGTGGGATCAATCGGCAGTGCCCTGGCCGACTTGTCGATTCGCACCGGCACCAAGATTCTTGTGGTCAGCAATCCTGATGTCGCCGGTCCTTATGGGGAGAGCTGCCTCAGTGGACTCCGGTCCGCAGGGTTTGATCCCGTGCTGCTGGAAATCGATGCGGGTGAGGAACGAAAAACTCTGGACACCCTGAGCCAAATCCTCGACAGAGCCCAACAGGAAGGGCTCGAGCGAACATCCCTCATGCTGGCGCTCGGAGGCGGCGTGGTGGGAGACATGACCGGCTTCGCTGCAGCGTGTTGGCTGCGCGGAATCGGCATCGTTCAGGTTCCGACAACGCTGTTGTCGATGGTGGATGCCTCCATCGGTGGCAAGACCGGTGTGAACCATCCCAGGGGAAAGAATCTGATCGGAGCCTTTCACCAGCCGCGACTGGTGGTGATTGATCCTCTGACCCTCAACACACTCCCCGTCAGGGAATTCCGGGCCGGAATGGCAGAAGTCATCAAGTACGGAGTGATTGGAGATCCCGAGCTGTTCAATCGGCTGGAAGAGGCTTCAGACCTTTCTGATCCCGCAGCGATGGATCGCTCCCTTCTCCACGACATCCTGGTGCGTTCAGCGGAAGCCAAGGCCCAAGTTGTCGCCGAGGATGAAAGGGAGGGCGGTCGGCGCGCCATCCTCAACTACGGGCATACCTTCGGCCATGTGGTCGAGACCCTCACGGGGTACGGAACCTGGCTCCATGGCGAAGCCGTGGCGATCGGAATGGCGGCGGTTGGACGCCTTGCGGTCCAGAAAGGGCTCTGGAGCGAGGCCGAGCAGCAGCGTCAACTGCAACTGATCGAGAAGGCGGGCTTACCGGTGGCCTGGCCAAGACTTGATCATGAGGCGGCGCTGCAGACCCTGCGAGGCGATAAGAAGGTCCGGCACGGCCGGTTGCGCTTCGTGCTGCCGACGAGAATCGGTGAGGTGATCATCAGTGATGAAGTCAGCGACGAGGATGTCACTCGCTGCCTTGAATCGCTTCACTGATCAGGCCGGTTCACGCAAAAAACGAGTGTTCAGAAACCCTTCTTCAGCACCAGTCGTTGTCGAGCGGTGAAACGCGAACCAGCGCAGCTCTCCCAGACAACTGGGGTCGACAAGTCTGAGCAGGGCTTCCCGTCGACGCAGCGCTTCAGCGAGCTGATCAGCGGGCCATTGCTGCAGGGCGGTGAGTCGCTCCGCCAGCCCCAGTGCAAGCAGCGCCTCTCCCTGACGGCATTGGCCGGCAAAGATCCAGCCAGCCTCTGAGGCCGCTCCAATCAATAATTCCAGGCACAGGTGTGCGGTGATGTCCTGAGAACCTGCATCACGCAAAACATCAGATGATGCCTTTTGATGCCGGTAGGCCAACAGCGTTCCATCGGAGCGACGCGGCGCGTAGTAACGGCGAGATTCCAGGGCGTAATCCACCACCAGCAACAGGCCATCAGCGATGGCTGCAGATGCATCCTTCATCCAAGGAGCCACGGAGTGATGCCATTCCGTGGCCCATCCGTCCTCTGCTCCCCGTGGCGGCAGCTCGACACGGCCCCGATCCGTCTGCTCCTTGATCTGCGCTTGCAGTGGAGAAGGCAAGGGATCGTCATCCCATCTGAGCAGGGGCTCTGATGCCTCTGAAGTCTGAAGGGCAACCATCTGGCGCCGTAGCGATCCACCTTTCAGGATCAGTCGCTCAACAGGCAGAGCATCGAGCAGCTCATGGGCCAGCATGATTCCCTTGATGGGTTCACACGCGAGCTCCTGCAGGGAACACCAGCGGCAAGGAAAGCTGCCCAGTGAATGGAGTCGCTCTTTCTGGCGACGCTGCATTCCAGGATTGATCTCCACAAGCACGCACTCCAGTCGCGGCAGCCATGCAGCGGCTGAAGCCTCCAGAAGGGGAATCAGCTGAGCGATCAAATCGCCTTCACCAGGCCCCACATCCACGATTGAGAGCATGGACTCTGGATGACGCGCCGCAAGAACCTCGAGCCAATCGATCAGCTGATCCGCCAGCAGTGCTGAGAAATCATCACCAAGGGAGGGGGATGTGACGAAATCGCCAGACTGACCCACACGAAGTTGGCCACTTCCATAGGCGCCGTGAACAGGGTCATGCAGTGCCCAGTCCATGAAGGTGGAGAAGGGCACCCGCTCACCATGCTGTTGCAATCGTTTCCGCAGCCATTCGGGGCAGGGCGCATCCAAGGCCTTCATGTGGTGAGAATGGCGTGCAATCGCTCTAAATCATGGGTGTCCAAGCAATGATGCGTGGCCTGAAAGCACTGCTGAGCCTGTCAGCGTTGCTGGTGATGTTCGCCGCACCTGTTGGAGCAATCGACAATCCCGATCTGCTCCCGGATCATCCGACTCCAGTGATTGACCTGGCCAAGGCTCTCAGCCAGACGCAGCGTCAGTCTCTGGAGACCTCTCTGAACGCTTTTGAGCAACGCAGCGGTTGGAAGCTGAGAGTGCTGACGCAATACGAGCGCACTCCGGGGCTGGCCGTCAAGGAGTTCTGGGGGCTGGATGAACGCAGCCTTTTGCTGGTGGCAGATCCTCGGGGGGGCAATCTGCTGAATTTCAATGTGGGCGATGCGCTGTTTGCTCTGATGCCGCGCACCTGGTGGGTTGAACTGCAGACTCGCTACGGCAATCAGTTCTATGTGAAGGATCACGGAGAGGACGGAGCCATCCTGGCGGCACTGGATGCCGTGGAGCTTTGCTTGGATCGTGGTGGATGCCAGGTTGTGCCAGGCCTGCCGACGGAACAGTGGCTCTGGACGCTGAGCACATCAATTCTGGGTGGTCTGATCGCAGGATTTGCCGCCTACCCACGCAAGGAGGGTGAACGGATTGCCTGGGGTTGGCTGTTGCTGCTCTCACCACTCTGGGTGATGCTCTTCGGCGTGTTCGGGGTTGGCCCGGTAGTCACACGCACGAGTGAATTGCTGCCGCTGATCCGCAACGGCATGGGCTTCATGGCAGGAGGAATCGGTGCCTATCTGATCGCTGGAGCGACGGTCGGACGGAAACTGAACGAATCCAGCGAAGAGGGCTAACTCAAGCGGAATGCTTCAGGGCTTGCATGAAAAAGCAGGTCCTAAGCAATCTGAAGTGTCAACTTTGGTTTGAGCGGAAAGTGCCGCACGCCGCTGATCACGAATCTTGCGCAATTGAGCGAGATTCACATTGAAGAATCCCTGAAGGTTGGCGAATCGCTTGACCGGCTGTCCGTAGTAGCTCCTGCCTCGGAGAGTGGGGAACGATGCCCATTCGGGAGCCAACTTGGCGGCCAGCTGTGGAGTCATGACGCCGATATCGGTGAGGCCAAGCGCCTTACGACGCTGGATCAGGAACAAAGCACCCTGATCCTGCACTTCGGGTCCGAACCCTCGGACGCCCAGCCGGCGTTTGACCATGTCCCAGGTGAAAGGCATGAACTGGTAGGCACCAGCTGCAGCACTTGCATAGCGGGAGGAATAGATCACCCGGTTGGGGTGCCGATCCATTGAAGGCATCAGACCACCACCGAACATGACCCGGTAACCGAGATCATGACCACCTTTCCAGGTGCCTTCCGCGAAGCGGATGGTGTTGAGCATCGCGCGACGCTCGGGAGTAATGATGTAAGGAAGGGCCGATGTTCTGGCATCCTCCTCAAGCATCACAAGCCTGGAACGGGAGCTTTCCAGTGCAGGGAGGGCCGCATGGGCTGCAGGAGCCTGGAGAGTGGTGAGCAGTGGAACAACACTTGCAACAGCGCCTGGAATGCAACGGCAGGCGGCGAGAGCAAGGGAAGTCATACAAATCAATCGAGGTACAGAATCAGGCCCTGAATTCAGAAATGAAGTGAATTCGAAGGAAGATCCGCTGGATTCGATGAATCCAGTGCTGAAAAACACGGCCAAACTGTGTCGAACCGACGACACGGATCACAGGCGATCTGTGACAGGCAGCCAACCGTCCTGCAGGCAGTCCCTGACACAAAGAAAGCGAAAGTCCAGAGACAGAAATGCTTTGCAGGACAGATAAGCCGAATTAATAAAAAGAATCAGCCTTGCTGAACAGTGTTGATCGCGACAAATCCAAGAGCCTCTGCGGCCTGTGAGGCGCCTCCAATGGGCAGGGGCATGCCAGTGGCAGGTGTCAGAGGCTGGTCGAGTTTCCAGTCACCACACTCCAGCGACTGTCGTGTCAGAACGCTGTGGGAGGAATGGGCTCGCATGCCATCCATGAGCACTGATGCTTCAGCGAATCCCTGACGCTCCACCACGTGAAGGCCGAGGTTCCAGGTCATCGCTTCACAAAAACTGCTGAAGCCGGGCTTACCGAGATGTCGATCGCAGAAAGGCATCACATCCAACGGCCTGAGGTCTCCAGGCAGCAACACCACATTCAATGTCGCGGCAAGAGCGTTGCGCTGATAGGACTCCCTGGGTTCAGGCAACAAAAACAGATGCTCGGGCCAATGCCTGAACAGGTCAGGTGCCAGAGAAATCCCAAGGCCTCCAAATCCCACCAGGACCTTGATTCGGCCATCAGCAAGAAGACGTCGCTCCAGATCGCGTGGGAGAGGCTCCGGGTCGGCTGACACAAGATCAAGCACCTGTTCAGGCAGCGACCAGTTCATTGGCAACGAAAACGGACACCGAAGCAGAAGTGATCCGCTTCTGTATGCCTTCGCCGCTTGTTCAGCCCAGGGCAGGAATGCAGTCCCTAGCGGCGCATAGATCTCATCCCAACCGAAATTGCCCATCCACACCAGAGGGGCCTCCAAGCGATGGGCCAGCTCGGCGGCGGCAGGGGGCACATCAGCCAGAACCACAACCTGGCTGTCTTGAGAGCGGATCCACTCGACCTCTCTCTGCAGCAGCTCCGGAAGAGTGGTCTCGAGTTGCTGAAGGGCCTGCAGTGTCGACCGCTCATCAACGGCCAGTGCATCGGCCTGCAGCATGCCCACATCCCAGCGAACCGTCCGTCTGCTGACCGGCACATCGCGAAGGACAAGATCGAGAAACAGTGCATCCACACTGGAACTGATCACCAGATGCCAGTCAGGATGTCGGCGATGCAGCTGGATCAACACTGCGGCCTGCCGCGCAGCATGGCCATAGCCATGACTGCTGACACACACGTAAATCAGCACGGCGTCTGCTCGCTTCTTGCCGGTCGGTGCAGGGTCTGCTCATAGCTGAGCTCACCACTGGGGCGATACCAGCGGTGACTCACCAGCGAGGGTTTCGTGCCTGAAAACTCCACCCAGGTGAGGTGATGCAACGGCTGCCCTGATTCGTCCAAACCGATTCTGGGCACACAGGCTGCATTGACAAAACAGGTTCCGCGCCGGTCTCGGTGAAACGTGATCCGCTCACCATGTCGTCCTTTCAGTTGATGGTGCATGTGCCCAAACACCACAAGATCAGCTGGGCGAATCTGCTGCATACGATCGAGAGCCATGGCCAGATCCCTGTCGCCCCAATCGATATGCGGTTTTTTCCAGTCACGACCACAGGGACTGTCGGCCGCAGATCCCAGCCCCGTGGGACCGGAATGGGCCAGCACCACCAGAGGCCAGCTGTCGGGAGCCTCCCTGGCTGCTCCAACAATCCAGTCAGCTGACTGGGCCTCGGTGATTGGCCCGAACACCGCTTGCACGGCCTTCGACAGGTGAAATCCACCACCAGCACTGCAAGGCCTCGCACCGACCACCGCCAGCGAAGGCTGACTCCATGCACGCAATTTCCAGGGACAGTGACGATCCCCCAACATGGAGATCTGCTGCTGAAGCAAGGCACCGCTTCTGTCACGGCCACGGTCATGATTTCCAAGCAGGACGGCCACGGGCAGCGACAGCTGCGTAATGCTCTTGACCAGGCGCAGATCTCCATCACTGAGATCGCCCACAAACAGGAGTGCGTCCGGTTGCAAACGCTCAATCAGTTCTGCATCTCTGTCCCCCCAGTCACCATGGAGGTCTCCGGCAATGGCAACTCGGAGTGATGTCAGAGCGACTTCTAGGCTGGTGCCATCCTGCCCCAGAAGGCCCCGATGAGCTCTGACACCGCACTCGTCGCGGCGATCAACCAGCTCCGCCAGGAACGCAATGCCGTGATCCTGGCGCACTATTACCAGGAGCCTGAAATTCAGGACATTGCCGACTTCATCGGCGACTCCCTCGAACTCTCCAGAAAGGCAGCCAACACCGACGCCGATGTGATCGTGTTCTGCGGGGTGCACTTCATGGCGGAGACCGCCAAGATCCTCAGCCCCGAGAAAACAGTGGTGCTTCCCGACATCGATGCGGGCTGCTCACTGGCCGACGATTGCCCCGCCGATGAATTCGCCAGCTTTCGCGAACGTCATCCGGATCACCTGGTGGTGAGCTACATCAACTGCACAGCGGCGGTGAAGGCTCAGAGCGACCTGATCTGCACCAGCAGCAACGCCGTTGATCTGGTGAAACAGCTTCCGGAGGAACAACCCGTTCTGTTCGCCCCTGACCGCAATCTCGGACGTTGGGTGCAGCGCCAGAGCGGTCGCGAACTGACCCTCTGGCCGGGGCGCTGTTTCGTGCATGAAACCTTCAGTGAAGAAGCTCTGCTCAAGCTCAAACTGGATCATCCGGATGCGGAAGTGATCGCCCATCCGGAATGTCAGGAGAACCTCCTCGATCTAGCCGATTTCATCGGATCCACGAGCAAACTCCTCGTTCACTCCGAGACCAGCGATTCGGAAACATTCATCGTGCTCACCGAGCCTGGGATCCTGCATCAGATGAAGCAACGGGTGCCGCAGAAAACCCTGCTTGATGTGCCTGGCCTCGATGGTTGCAGCTGCAATGCCTGCCCTTACATGCGCCTGAACAACCTGGAAAAACTCCGCGACTGCCTGGAGACGCTGTCTCCACAGATCACCATGGAGGAATCGCTTCGTTCCAAGGCAGAGGCACCGATCAGGCGCATGCTCGAAATGAGCAAGTGATCCTGGGACAGGTTGTCTCAGGATCCTGAGGACACAGCTTCAGAGCGGGCTTGCCAAAGTTGTCGGATGAACGTGCTCGAGCGAACCGACAGCGGTCTGTATTGCCGAGCGGCGGATGCCTGGATTGATCCTTCAAGGCCTGTCGCAAGAGCCTTGATCACACACGCCCATGCGGATCACGCCAGACCTGGATGCGGCGAATACTGGGCTGTGGACGTCAGTGAAGGCGTGCTGCGCCAACGCCTGGGGCGTGACATCAATCTCCATTCGGTGCCCTACCGCAAGCAGTTTTGGCTCAATCAGGCATGCCTGTCGTTTCACAGCGCTGGGCACGTGCTGGGGTCCGCACAGATCCGATTGATGGTCGGCGATCAGGTGTGGGTGGTCACCGGCGATTACAAGCGATGCCCAGACCCAAGCTGTGAACCTTTTGAAGTCGTGCCCTGCGACGTGCTGATCACGGAAGCCACCTTTGGGTTGCCGATCTATGCCTGGCAGCCCGGCGCAAGGGTCGCTGAACAGATCCGCGACTGGTGGCATGGAGACCGCGAGCGTCCTTCCCTGTTGTTCTGTTACTCATTCGGCAAAGCTCAGCGTCTGCTGGCCGAGCTGAAAGCCATTGGCGTGGAGGAGGAAGTGCTGCTCCATGGCGCCGTTGAAACCGTCACGCGCCACTATCGCGAGGCAGGTGTGGCGATGACGGCGAGTCGGCCTGTGAGCGAGCTTCCACGCAAGGAGACCCTGGCGGGAAGACTGATCCTTGCGCCACCTTCCGCCCATCGCTCCGCATGGATGCGGAGGTTCCGCTCACCTCAGACAGCCTTTGCTTCTGGGTGGATGGCGGTGAGGGGAGCCAGGCGGCGCCGGGGCTACGAACGAGGTTTCGTGCTCAGTGACCATGCCGACTGGCACGGGTTGGTCAGCACAGTGCTGCAAAGCGGAGCTGAGTCTGTCTATGTGACCCACGGCCAGAGCGATGTGCTGGCGCGCTTTCTGCGCGAGAGACACGGTCTTAATGCCAAACCGCTTGATCAGCTCAGCTGAACTAACCTCAAGCACCTTCCCTGGAACCATGGCGACCCGCTGCTCTGCCTTGACCGGCCTCATGGTGTTGATCAGTGCAACGGCAGGGCCTGTCCTGGCCCAGCAGACCACCGTCACGATCGAACAGATCAACACCGTGGTGTTCCCCGCTGATGGCGCAGTTGCGGCAAAGGCCATCTGCGAGGGTCTGGCCAACGGCGCACTGACCCGCGATCAGGTTGGAAGCGCTCTGGCCCGTCTGCAGGGAGCCCTGCGTGAAGTGGGCGAACCTGGAGCCGCAACCAGTTATGTGAAGGCATTCAACAGTGCATCAGCTGGAATCAACGGATGCAATGTTCAGGTGACGGGTCCGAATGAGGACAATCGCTGGAATTACTGAGCAGGCGCTTAAGACAGCTTTGGCATGGATGCTTTCGCGGCTCTGATCGAAGATCTGGACCAAAGCACAGGAACGAAACGCAAGATTGATCTGATCGCAGGGCATCTGCAACAAGCCGATGCCCATGACGCCGCGTGGACGGTGTTGCTGCTGATGGGTGAACGGCGCAAACGGTTGATCACCGGTCGCCGGTTGCGCGACATTCTTCAGCAAGCGAGCGCGATCCCTGACTGGTTATTCGACGACTGTCAGAGCCATGTTGGCGATTCGGCAGAAACACTCTCGCTGCTCTGGCCTCAGCTGAAACACGACATTCCGGTTCGCATTGACAACCCGGAGGTGACGACCTGGATCCATCAACTGAGCAGTTCACCGCCGATGCACTGGTGGATGGAAGAACTGCTGCCTGCCGTTGCAACAATGGACCCTGACGAGCAGAGCAACACTGTGCTCGCGATCTGGGCATCACTGCCCCACGATCGCCTCTTCCTGTTCAACAAACTGCTGACCGGCGGCTTCCGCATCGGTGTGGCCCGCGGACTGGTCGTGAAAGCAATCGCCTCAGGCTTTGAGCTTGAAGAAGCCTTGGTTCTTGAGCGGCTGATGACGCCTGGAGTGGCGTCTGCGCAATGGTTTCGGTCTTTAACGGCGATCGCCACTGCAGAACGAACCAACCGGGGACCTGTGCCCTATCCATTTTTTCTGGCAAGCCCGCTGAAACAGGAGACGATCGAAGTCACCCCAGCATCGGAATGGTGGGTGGAAAACAAGTGGGATGGCATCCGCGGACAACTGATTCAGCGGGACAGCGGAACGTACCTCTGGAGTCGCGGAGAGGAGCTGATCAATGAACAGTTCCCCGAACTGATTGAGATGGCGGAAGCGATTCCATCTGACACAGTTCTGGATGGTGAAGTGATCTGCTGGGCGGAGCTTGAAACGCAGCCCAGACCATTCAGTGACCTGCAGCGACGGCTGGGGCGGAAAACGGTCGGCCGAAAGCTGCGGCTCGAATGTCCAGTGAGTTTCATCGCCTACGACCTGCTGGAACAGGGTGGAGAGGACCTGCGCTCAAGATCACTTCAGGAGCGATTGGAGCAGCTCGACACACTGCAACAGACAATCAAAACCAAGACGGCGGAATGGCGTTGTCGTTTGAGCAGTGGACAACAACTCGGGGGATGGGATCAGCTGGATCATTTGCGCAAACAGGCGGTGGGCCAGGGCGCTGAGGGGGTGATGCTCAAGCATCTGCAGTCCCCTTATCTGAGCGGTCGCAAGCGTGGGCATTGGTGGAAACACAAGCGCGATCCCATGACTCTGGATGCCGTGCTCATCTATGCCCAGGCGGGCCGCGGACGAAGGGCGAATCTGTTCACCGATTACACCTTTGCCCTCTGGGACCAACCTTTGGAGGCGACAAACCCGCGTCAATTGGTGACTTTCGCCAAGGCCTACTCCGGTCTCAACGACAACGAGATTCTCGAGCTGGACCGCTGGATCCGCAGCCACACCCGCGAACGATTCGGCCCGACCCGCTCGGTGGAGCCGGAATTGGTCTTCGAAATTGGTTTTGAAGGCATCCAGGCTTCCAGACGGCACAAGTGCGGGCTGGCGGTTCGATTTCCCAGAATTCTTCGATGGAGAGGTGACCGCAACGCTGAAAGCGCCAACACTCTTGAGGACGCGAAAACACTTTGCGAGCAGTTGGCTCATCGAGAGGAATTGGCGTGAATCTGCAGTCTCAACACGGCAACGATCAGGTTGACGTCGGATCCAATCTCAACGCAGTACTGACACCGATCACAACCTGGTTTGACCGTCAGGGGTGGGATCCACTGCCATTCCAGAAGCGGACATGGGAAGCACATCTGCAGGGATTGAGTGGTCTGATCCAGGTGCCGACGGGTTCAGGAAAAACTTACGCCGCGGTGATGGGGCCAATCGCGCAGATGCTGGCATCACCGAATGCGCAAGCAGGGATCCGCCTGCTCTACATCACGCCACTCAGGGCATTGAGTCGTGACTTAGCCGTGGCACTGCAACAACCGATTGATGCAATGGGCTGGTCCCTGCGGGTGGGGATCCGCAATGGAGATACAGCCACTGCTGAAAGGAGTCGCCAGATCAAGAAACCTCCTGAAATTCTGATCACGACACCGGAATCCTTGTGCGTGCTACTGGCAGGTCGCCATTGCGAGGCCCTGTTCCAAACACTCGAAACTGTCATTCTTGATGAATGGCATGAGCTGGTCGGAAGCAAACGCGGCATCCAGGCAGAGCTCGCTCTCAGCTGGTTAAGGCAACAACGCCCTCAGCTGCAAACCTGGGCGATCAGCGCCACGATCGGAAATCTTGAGGAATCGGCGCGGCATGCCCTCGGGGAAGCTGGTGAGCCTTGCCTGATCACCGGAGCTCCAAAGCGAGGGCTCGAAATCAAAAGCATCCTGCCGGACAGCATTGATGGTTTCCCATGGGGAGGACATCTGGGGCTGAGGCAATACGAGGATCTGATCGGGCAACTGGAGCCCAGCACCAGCACGCTGCTGTTCACCAATACACGCAATCAGGCTGAGCGCTGGTTTCAGTGCCTGCGCTACGCCTGCCCGGAAATGGAGGGCTTGCTTGCACTGCATCACAGCGCCCTGGATCGCAGTGAAAGGGAGGCCATTGAAGCTGCCGTCAAGGCTGGCTGCATGCTCTGGGTGGTCTGCACCAGCTCTCTCGATCTGGGAGTGGACTTTCAACCAGTGGAAAAAGTTGTTCAGATCGGATCCCCGAAAAACCTGGCGCGATTAACGCAACGTGCAGGTCGTTCAGCACACCTTCCAGGCGGCACCTCCCAGGTGTTGTTCATGCCCACCAATGCCCTTGAACTTTTAGAGCTCAGCGCCGTTCGGCGTGGGCTGGAGAACGGAATGGTGGAAGAGCGACGCCCGCCGAAACAGCCACTGGATGTACTGCTGCAACATCTCACGACACTCGCGTGCGGGCCTGGATTCAAACCAGACGAAACGTTCGAATCCATCCGACGTTCCAGCGCGTACAGAGACGTTGAACAGGAGGAGTGGGATTGGTGCTTGCGCTTCCTTGAACACGGCGGTGATTGCCTTGGTGCCTACCCGCGCTACCGAAAATTAGAAACCACAGAGGACGGACGCTTTGTCGTGCGTGATCAGGCGATTGCGAGGTTGCACCGATTGAACATCGGCACGATCACGTCAGCTCCCTCAATCCGCGTGCGCTTTGTGCGGGGATCTGTGCTGGGCCATGTGGAGGAGACCTTCATCAGTCAACTGAAGCCGAAGGATGTGTTCTTTTTTGCAGGACGGCAGCTGGAATTCATCAGGCTGCGCGACATGACGGCCTATGTGAAAACTTCAACCAGGAAAAGCACTGCGGTTCCTGCCTGGGCTGGAGGACAGATGTCTCTGTCAGATCTGCTAACCCATCACCTGCGGGACGAGGTTGCACGCGCTGGCCGAGGAGAGCTGGACACCCCTGAACTCGCAGCACTCGAACCTCTGTTTGAACGACAGATGGATCTGTCGACCTTGCCATCCAGTCAACAACTGTTGATTGAAACCTGCCGAACCAGAGAAGGAGCGCATCTTTATGCGTATCCATTCGAAGGGCGGTTTGTGCATGAAGGCCTGGGATTCCTATGGGCCACACGACTCACACAACAACAACGAGGCACGATCACGGTGTCAGTGAACGACTACGGATTTGAACTGCTCGCGCCGAAGGGTTACCCGATGGAGGAGCTCTTGGACGAGCATTTGGATGAACTGCTGGATGACAGCGATCTGGAGCGTGATCTAGAACAGGCTCTCAATCTCTCCGAACTCTGTCGACGACGATTCCGCAGCATTGCCCAGGTGGCTGGGCTGCTGGTTCAAGGATTCCCAGGGCAAAATAAAACAACAGGACAATTGCAAATCAGCGGCTCTCTCCTGTGGGAAGTGTTCACGAAACATGAGCCGGGAAATCTTTTGCTGCGCCAGGCTCAACAAGAGGTCCTGCAGGAGCAGCTTGAATTACCGCGATTACGCAAGGCCCTGCAACGCATCCAACGTGGAGAGACCCTGCACTGCCCAACACCGAGGCCAACCCCATTGGCTTTTCCCTTGTTGGTGGAGAGACTCAACAACAGGATGAGCAATGAGTCCGTTCTGGAGCGGATCAAGCGCATGCAGGCTGAGGCACTTCGCCATGAGAGTTGAGCCGAAAAATCGGTTCAATCAAATCAAAGATAAGTCGAACCGCCGTTAATTCCTGGCTACGAGTCAAAGAGTTCAATGCATTCCAGACGGGAACCAGAACCAGAGGAGAAAACAAGGATTACAAACTGCAAAAATAATAAAACAAACACAGTCGCACTTGGCTACAAATCCAGCACTAAACCCTAAGAACAATCACCGGAACCGAGCCTTAATCGCAGAACCTTAAAACAATAAAAGATTTATAGACAGAGAGTTTATCTTTTCTAAGGTAAAGAATTACGCCTTAACGAAAGTGGCAGGTGTCAACGCGTCAAAGATTCCCACATTGGAACAGGGAGACAATGGTTACGCACTGGATCTTGCCAATACAATTCAGCTCGCGAAATATGCAATCGAGCCATTGTTTGAATTCATCAGCAACACGATTAAATTTCCAGCCCCAATCAATGGCACACTCAATAATTTCAATTATTCAACGCAAGGATCACTGAACAAAACAATAGAAAAAAAAGTTGATTGCTTTTGCCATCCGAGCATAAAAATAGATGCTCACATCAACTATCAATTATCCTTAGGAGTAGAGAACGCAGGCAAAACACTCTCCAAGCCGCTTATAGAAAGTGTAAAGTTTAAGAGCAACTCCATCACAACGCCTGACGAGAATGGACGGTCAACAGAAACCATCGATTACAACTTTGAGGCCAATGTAGATCTCAGCAATATTGACGCATACTGGACGTCAAGCATCAAGATGCATGGTCCAATTAGCGGAAAAGCATGCTCAGATATCGGAATCATTAGTCCATCAATGAGTTCTGATCTAAGGGTTGACTCAACAATCACAAAGCAAAAAGTGAAGCTTCCAGAGCAACACCCCATTAGCTTTACGCTCTCACTCGAGCTACCGTCTTACAATAAAACTCATCCAAATGACCTTAAAAAAGCCAAAGACGGAGTGTATTACAGTCCATCCGAATATCCATTCATAACAGATATATCAATCAAAAATCTAAACCTGAATCAAGTCATCAGTAAGGTTTACGAAGAAAATCCATTCCTTCAACAAGCCGTAACAGAAGGGGTAACAAAATCCATCAGAGACATAACTGTTAATACACCCATTGCCAGTCTAAACATTATAATCGATGAACTTGTGAGAAATGCTGCACCGCTGATCACATCAGAATTCATTGGGACAATTAATGGTTTTGTAGAGAAAGAGCTGGATTCAGAAGAAAAATCGCTTATGCCTTTAATCAATGAGGCCATACAGTCGAACCTTATTGATTCATCCGGATTCAATACATTCGCATCACTTTTTTCGAAATCAATCACGGCAGGAGCATGGAACAAAAAAGATTACCCAATGAAAGAAACAATGAGCAATGATCATGGCTTGCAAAGCAGCAACAAGAAAACCGTAGAATGGAAGGATGGAGATTACATTACAGACTCAATCAAAAACGATGGAACAATAAATATCCAAGATACCATTCACAATTATGGCAAGATAAAGAATAATGGCACGCTCAATCTTGAAGGCACGATCAACAATGTTTATGGTGAGCTGTCAAACAATGGAACCATTTCCGGCAATGGCGAGATCAAGGGTGATTTGAGTAACGCGGGGCTGATTACAGCTGGAAATTCGGCTGGAGGATTCCTTGTTGATGGAAGCCTGGCTCATCATGATGGGGGAAGAATAATGATCGAATTAGGCGGTGAGTCTGATCAAAACCGACATCGTTTTAACACAGAGCATGATTTCATTGACGTCACAGGTGACTTCATTATTGATGGTGGCAGGCTAGAAACGTCTCTGATTGATGGATTTAAACTTGAGAAAGGCCAGGAATTTATCATCGCTCAGATAGACGGAACGGTGTTTGGCCACTATGAAGGTCTTGAAGAAGGGGATTTAGTTGGCATGTTTGAGAGCATCTATGGACACAAGATTGGTCTGCTTATCTCCTACACAGCGGGAGACGGCAATGACATCAGCCTCTATACAGATCCTGCAAATCCTGCCATGATACTCAATCAAATGAACAACTAGATCAACATTGATCACGGAGATCAATCATTCAGCAATCAACAGCAATTATTCCAATGAATTCATTAAATTGCTATCCATGAAAGAAAGATAGGTGTGGTTGTGGGTACCACAAAGACCTAGGCATTCCTTGCTACTCAGGAATCAAACAAAGCTTGATCGCAGGATCATCAAAAGCTCACCAGAATCTCTTGGTGTAATCACCAGGGCTTTGCAGTGGGGTTCACCAGAAGGGCTGTGAGCTTGAAGAAGTCGAGGGGGTGACACACCCCCATAACCACTTCTTCAAACCATGGCTATGCCTGTCGTTCCACTCGATCGGTTCCCTCAATGCGCAAAGGGAAAGGCCATGGCAGCTCTTGAGAGCTACTGGAATGGAGTCGTCAGCGCTCAAAACAGGCAACTGTGCAAAAACATTCGCAAACTCAAAGTTGGCTTTTGATCCAGACCCAAACGGAGATCTGAAACCGTTCCGAGTGCGTTGCTTTACAGGACTGACTGTGGATACGCTGCAGCTTGCAGAACAGTGCTAAGACAACTGAAAAACGAATCACTATGGCCGAAGACCAACTCAAAGCCTTCCTCGAGAAGGTTCAAAGCGACAGCAGCCTTCAAGACAAGATCAAAGCAGCTAAAACGCAAGATGAGGTGGTTGTGATCGCCAAAGCAGAAGGTTTGATGGTTTCTGCTGATCAATTAACGAAGAGACTCAGCAATCCCGAAAGCATTGAGCTGTCAGACGAGCAACTTGCGATGGTCAGCGGAGGAGATTACTATCCTGGTCAAAAAACCAATGGATATACAAAATTTTGGCTTGAGGTAACAAAGAATTGGTTTAAAAAGTGATTTCGGATTTCATCACAGATCAAGCACAAGCAAACATGGCATAGGTCCCCAAAAAACATACATGTCAATTTGCTTTCGAGCGAATCAGAAAGCCAGGGATCATCCTGCAAATACAGAAGGAGTGTCAGGCGGAGTGTCCGAAGACACGGATCAGAAGCAAGTTAGAAAAGGATCCAGCAATGAATGATGCTGATTTGTTGTCTTAAGAAGACTATGAAAAGCATTGAGATTCTAGCCTTGAGGAGCAATATAGACATAGAGTCAACCATTGCTTAGCTTGAGAGCAAACTGACTTCAAAATGTGTCCATCAAACAGTCAAAGTGAGGCTTGATGATCGATGGACAAACAGAACTACCAAGGACATTCGCCATGGCATGGATACAATCTCCAGGATTGACCATTATTCATTCGTTTCATATTCGGTCCACCATTATTGTCCAGATAGTAGCCATAGACTGTTAAGTAATCTTTTCCTGAATCTTTACCTAACTGCATCCAATAAACCTGAATCTGCGGGGGATAACCATTATGCCCTTGGCCGTCTGTCAGTGGTTCATTATCCCAATAACACTTGGCACCTGGAGTCCGTGGATTGGTGAAAAGACCTGTTTGATCATCCTTGCTACCGACCCCCGTACAGACCCATGGATAAGTGACCATGACAATCGCGGGTGTGCCAAATGGAGTTTTAATACTCTGCACGATGTTTTTGACATTGCGCCCCCAACCACGTCCATCTTTTGTTGCTGCTGCTGAACTAACCATGTCGTCACGAATGGAGCTTAAATTCCAACCCCAGACGCCTGCCTCATAATTCTTATAAACCGTTCCTGTCCCTGGATGCTTGAACTGACATTGTCTACGACCAGCACCATTTTCATGCGCATGCTGAGGAACCTCACTGAGTGTGATATTGGAACCTCCATTAGTGCCTTGACACCACACTGTTGATTGATCCTGGGATCGTTCGAAAATTCGTTCTACATAAAATATATCCCCCTTGCAGTCAGGCATGATGCCGGCGCCGTCACAACCATGAAAGACCCAATAATTGGAATCTCGAGAGCCTTGATTATCCTTAAAATACATCCAAGCACGTGTTGTGTTGAAAGGACCACCAGCAAGAGTATTCACAACATCACTATCGGTGCAATATTGAGGATCTTTTCCGTTATTGGCTCGTTTTAAATTGTTATTCGTGGTCCATGGGCGATAGTTAAATGGTGAGCAACTTAATTCAGTCTTGGGGTCACTGGTGCCACCGCACCATGGCTTGGGAGCTTCAGGGCCAAACGCACTACAAAAATAAGCAGCTGATACTGGCTTTGAAGCTATGAATACGGAAAGACAGGCAAAAACAGAACCACCTAAAACACCAAGAAAGGGGATGTAGATATTTTTAGATCGTTGCATAACCAGTCACCAGACGTCCAATGCACCAAGCCTAAACAGCAAGGCAAACAATGGCAAAAGCATTGGAAATTGCTTAATAGATTGAATGACTTACAACAACGCTGACAAGGAAAATTACATCCCCACGCAACATTAGATATCCAAAGATCAAAAGATAGTGGCGATTGAGAGCGAAAGAGGGTAATTACCTCCACTTGCAAAATACAAGGAGGCCATGAGACTGTCACATTGTGCGCCGTTCCAAAGGAAAGACTAATACAATAATCGAGAAGCTCACCATTGCATAAAAAGATGGAAACCACAGTCTGGACATTCAACTTAAGTGTTCCATTTTCAGAATGGGCAAAAATTTATGACAGTGAGGATGTTCTCAAGATGCACTCATCAGTGGGAATCAAATCGCTTTTCCGTGGGGTATCGAAGGAGGACCCAACAAAAGTCTGTGCCATCCAACAGGGACCTGCTGGTATCGCCCAAAAGCTTTTTGAAGACAATAAGGAAATGATCAGAGGTGCTGGTCATATCATTGAAAGTACTGTCATCAATGCCTATTCAGAAAACTGAAGAGAAACGACTTCACTTCGATCCAGTGCCCCGCCCAACCGTTGAGTGGCGGGGTGGTGGTGTCAGCGTGCAGCTTTTTCGGCAATGCGCTTTGTTGTTCAATCGTCAATAACAATGGCTCATCAAAGCATCAATGGGATTGACTACGTCGTATGATTATCGTCAAATGCTGAATTGAAGATGCAAACAAAAGATTTTGATATTGTGATTCTTGACGAATTCACTGGGAACTATCCTGAAATCGCCTGGGAAGACTGGAAAGATTATGTACGAGAACAGATGTTGAGCCAAGGTGATCACTGGTCACAGGCCACACTCTCTGGGACAGATATCTGGGATTGCCTCGACAAGCATCAAATCAATCCTCTGCATCTCGTCCAATGGAAATTAATCGAAGAAACGCTTTACAAAGTCAGCCTGCCTGATCACCCCCACCCCTTTGACAACCCGTTATGAAACAGGAACGATCAGTGGAGTTAGTCTGGTCTGGATTTTGCTGACAGTGGCATTGTTGAAACTCGGATTGACATGCAGATCAACTGAGTAGAAGATTAAGTTCGAGTTTATTATTCTTATTTTGATAACCACAAGTCATGTACTGGGAAAAAGAACAGCAACTAATCGCTAAATAAATAATATTTTTGATCGGTTTTTTCGTTTCTCTTCGTTGATCGCCGCAAAGCTGACTGTTGTATGCCAATGGTCATATCAAATCACTGATGCTGATGCATTGAAGCTTCCAAACAATTCCCTTAAACATTCATGGATTGCTCACCGAGCATCTTGACTGGACACTAAAACAAGAGCAAACCTCAATGGCTGACATGGGTGATCTTAATAACTATCGAGTTCAAGAACTCAATCCCTTCATGGAATGGCATCATCATGGCTCCACTGCAGATCGAACGGAGGCAATAAACTGGGCAAAATCACTTAGTTGTCAACTCAAACGATCGGTGCGTGTGCTCGATCATTCTGAAATGATCATCGTGCAATACGACATCTGAGCACAAGGTGGCAAACCAAACTTCTCACTGTTCAAACTCAAAATAGACACTGTTATCGAAATATCAAGTGAAAGTCAATTGTCTTAGATGAATGGCTATTGAGTGGCGACAACATGAATTTCTTCTGCCAACTTTTTAATGGCAATCAATGTCTCTCGATCTGTCTGTGCTTGTTCTTCGGCTATTTCACTTTGAATATTCTGACCCACAATAATAATAGAAAGCAAGACCAGCTGAAGAAATGTTTCTGCAATCCAAGAAACGATTTCCAATGGATCTTCCGAAGACAGAGCCTCGGGTAGAGAAATAAAGGCTATTAATGCAAACAAGTAGGCACAAGACATCGTGCCAACTTTTTCAGTGATAAACAGCGCCACTTTTTTATTTAATTCACGCATCTGCATTGAAAAATATTTTGCACTTTTCAGCTTAGCCCAAAACAAAGGAATTGAGCAGGTGACGCAACGCAACATCAAATTGGAGCGATCAACACACGGTTTTGAATGCCAGAGCAGCACACAAACGAGCCAAGCCTGGAAGTGGATTATTCAGAACTCTCATCAGCGAAGACCATTCAATGTTTGTTTCATCAACCCTCTTGGTGGAATCGCTGCTTTGAGACTCAGTTCTTGATTTAGTTTTGCATGCAATCTTCAACTGGTGTTGAGTCAGAATGGTGAATTAGCCTGATCATCTGATGACAGTCACAGCGGAACAAAGCCGTCGAGCAATCTCAAAACTTTTAGCAGTTGTGGCTGGACCCGCCTATGACCAAGGTGATGAAATCCAACCTCTGCACGTTCAACTCGAGCGATGCATTGAACGCGTCAAAGCAGAAGCATCAGAAGGAGTGGCCTTGATCGATGCCTGCGCTCCCCACGGCAGGGCGATGCTGAGCCAGGCACAACAAAAACTGGAGAACCTTGCGGAGTTATCGCTCTTGCATCAATTGGCAGTTGAACAATTCGGCCACAACAACGTCAATACCCATGCCTGATCAGCAAAGGCCGGGACAACGTCGTCTGTTGCCGTCAACTCTGGCGCTTGAAGGTGTAGCAGCCCCCGTGATACCCCGTGAAGGGTTGGGCATAGGTGACCAGTTCCCAGCCTTGGGCACCGAGTTCATTCATCAGTTGCACCAAGCTCACCTGCTGTGGATGGTTTCTGGAGATCAACGGCTTGTCGTCGAGCCAGAGCTCCTCAATTTCTCCAGTCCAGCTTTTGCCACGGGGAACAAAGCGAAGCTGTGTGTATTCCCAGGCCATCAATGCTTCATGAGTCGATGGACTCTAAGGCCATGAGCTGAAAAGCGATCAAGACTCAGGCCAGCAGCCCATTGAGCGAGGCTGACACCGCCAGTCCGAGGTAGGTACCCAACAGATATCCCAGCAGGCCGATGGCCACAGAAGGCAAAACGAGACTGGGGCGCTCAAGGCTTCCTGCCAAAGCCAGAGCAGTGCTTGGCCCACCCACAGCAGCCTGAGAGGCGACGAGACATTCAGGCAAAGGCCAGCGAAACCAACGGCTTGCCTGGAGTACAACAATGGCCTGAACAAGAACTACCAGTCCTGCGTAGAGCAGCACTGGCAGCCCATCACCAAACAGGGCACCAAGGCTCGAACTGAGCCCGATGACAGCGAAAAAGGGTTGAATCAAGAGCAGGCCCACCCCGTAGCAAGCACTCCGTGAATCCGCTCTCGGTAGCTGTGCGGCCATTAATGCCACTGTTGTCAGCACAAGAATTGATGGGAGCTCAACACCCAGCAGATTCAAGACACTGCCCATCCGGTCGGAGACCAACAGAACCCCTCCTCCCCAGAGAAGAGCGATCATCACCGCTTGAGAAGAAGGCCAGGCAAAAGCTGGGGATGGTGCTGAAGTTGAGTGATTCTTGCCTTGAGTCTCTGTTGTGTTCTGCTGCCATCGAGATCGGCCGATCAGCAAGCTGACGACAAACCATGCTGTGAATGCAACATGATCCGCCGCCGTTGCAATCAAAAGAAGAGAGGGAGGTATTTCAAGAGTCCTGGCAACAGAAACAAAATTCAGACTGCCCCCGGTGAACGTTGCAGTGAACAACCCGGCCAATGAAGGCCAAGACTGACCAAGCCATCCCGATAGCAACAGCCCTACCAGCAAAACAGCCGCCAGAGTTCCAGCGACAGCTGTGATGAAAGGCAGCAGCAAACGACGTGCATCAGGAAGAACGCTGCGCAACTCAACGGCAAGCAGCAGTTCTGCAATGGCTAGAGAGGTCAGTGGCCCATTCACCCACGACACAGCGGATGGTTCAGGAGCCCAACGGGTCAAGTTGGTCACCAGCAGACCCAGAAGCAGGATCACCATGGTCGCCCCAAGCTTTCGAGCCCAGCTGTTCACCTGAGCGAGCCACCAGCCGAAACCAGTCAGTCCTAGGACCAGAATCAATGACACCAGCGGGAGAGACAAGATCATGGGCGACTGCCGATAGCTGATTCCAAAAGCATGACTGAAAGCAGACGTTCTGGTCAGAACAAATCAGCATGAAGTGATGAGCACCACCCCAAATCTCTTTCTCGTGGTTCTCGGTGGACGTGCAACAAACAGCCACATCGAATTGCATGACGTTCGCTGGGTGGTGGGTACGAGCATTGAAGACACAATCCCAAGCCTGAGACAACAATGGTTCGGGCTGCTGAGCGGCCTTCACATCGACAGTTACAAAGCCATTCAGCATGTGGATGGCTACGCCATCGAGCTGATCAAAGGGCGAGGAGTCTGCAGGGAGCAGCAGCAGAAGGCTCCAACCGCGATGAACGATCAACTGTGGTTCATCAACCTCGGTGGTTACGACCGAGACTCTCTACAAGAGCTACACCAATTCGGTCTGATTGTTGCGCCAAGCAAGCAAGCAGCCAAGGCACGTGCTCGTCGGCGTTGGCTCAGCAGAGCAGTACAGGTGCATAAAGATGATCTTCACAGCATCGAAAGCATTGACAGCGTTGATGATTGCCTGCCAATTCTCAATGTTGAAGAGTGGCAAATCCATCTAAGACCGGACCCGCAACCGCAAAGACCTGATACAGAATTAAAACCGGATTGGTTTGGCTATTGGCGAATTGACGGAAGAGTCCCAAAGCCACGCCCTGAAATGCTGGACTGACTTCACTCCACAGCAAACCGCCACCAAGCCTCGAGCCGTGAGGGAGAGAAATAAGTGGTAGTTCCAAACAAGCCGCCATGGGCCGTATCAGACTGAATCAAATGGCGAGCACCAACAAGCAACGCTGAATCAACCGGCACAAGACCATCCCCTTTGACATCAGCGCAGCCAGCAATACCGCGATAGCTACTTTTTGCACTACGACGCGAGAACCCAGAGGCATTGGTGCTGCCAAGCTGGAGCTCACCGGCAATGGCAACGTAATCAACATCAGGCTCATGACATCCCGGGAAACTTCGGTCCACCATGGCTCTGAGTCGTGTGGCGCGAATGGCCTGGTGAGGACTTCCGAGGCTGATCAGACGGTCACAACGGGATGAGCCGTCATAGGTCACCCCCTGAAAAGCTTGATCACTGAGATAGAGCCGAAGCATGACCCCTCCAGAGCTGTGGCCAATCAGAGTCACGCGTCCCGTGGACGACTTGGCCTGAAGCTCCTGCACCAACAGATCAACTCGATCCAGAACTCGCTTCCAACCGAAGGCCCAACTCGTCAATAGCCAGTCGTAGCGACTCACTGGAACAATTTGAGCATCCTGAACACCCTGCTTGATCAGCCAATCAGCCATCGGTTGATAGGCCTCTGCGGTGATCAAAAATCCTCCGAGGATCACCACAGGCTGGTTCGGGTCAATGGATCTCATAAGCAAGGATCAGAACACCAATACGCTGAAAAGTACATAGAGATCACGCTGTCCTCCGAGTGAAGGGCTCAACTGGTATTTAGAGCACTGACCCTATCGACGGTGTTCGAACGGGTGTTCGAACGATTGCTGTTGCAGGCTCCGATCCACTGGGACAGAAGAGTGCTAAGGCTGATTTCGAAAAAGCCTCTCACCGTTACAACCGAAGAGCAACGAGATGCAATTGCACGAAGAGCAGCTTTTCGCAGCTGATTGGGAAAGTGTCGGGCTTGAAGCGCACAGGATCCAAGTTTAGATCAATCGGTTTCATCAAAACAGGCTTGATCAAGCCGACTTGAGCGATGGCCGACGAGGGAGATTTTTGGCAAGACGAATAGGAAGAAGTGCAACAGTGAAGAACAGAAGTGGAATGAAGAACCATTCCCCACCCTCTTTGGCGTGCTTGATATAAGTCAGAAGAAAGACTGTCCAGAGCCAGTAACTTCCTATGAGGTGCAGTCGTCTCCAATGCTTCATCCCCATCCATTGCTGTGATTGATTGTTTGAAGTAACCGCCATCAGGAACACAAAAACATAACCCAGGCCACCAAATATCCATTGACCCTTGGACTGATCGCTTAAGAAAGGCTCAGGGAAGCAGAACGAGATCGAAACAATCAATGCAAGATGAATAAAGTGTGACGAGGCGAAGCTAAGGCCAATCCAGCGTCGATTCCTCAAGGACCACTGCGACCAAGAAGAGGGCCATAAGCGGTGAATGCTGGAGGCTGTGAATGCGATCGAGAACAAGAACAGTGAGCAACGACCAGTCGTATCAATGGCACTGGTGATGGTGCCTGGGGACCAGCTGGTGAACAGGAACCACAAGAACAATCCAACAACCATTGTTCCCGTTACGCAGGCTGTGATCAGCCAACCCTGTAGCTTCATGGTTGATTGACAAAGTATGAGTTTGATTCTGTGATTACAAGAGAGGCAATAGGCCGTTACAGATTCACATCATGTTGAAGAGTGTAAACAATCTTTGCCAATATCATCGCCAAATCCAAACCAGCAATCTTGCTTGAATGAAGCGATAGCAAAGGCTTTGTGATGGGTACGAAAGGGGATTAAGTCAGATCATTCGTCTGATTCACGCTGACAATAGGTCGAAACTGCTGACCTGACCTAAGCAATACTGAAGCTCAAAGAACAAGCCAATCTGCAACGCCATGGCAGATCGCAATGACACTCTATAATAGAGATACGAGTTCGACTAAATTTCAACCAAACGAAAGCGGATCGGATGTGAAAAACAGAAATCAACTGCAGGTCGTGAGATGTTGATCAAGACGATCCTTCTGTGCCGCATGCAATGAAGCGATATCGATGCCTCTGGCTGAAAGCGGCCCATCGGCTGGCATCACCCGTGGTGATCTGCCAAAGGATCTCAACATTAACTTGGAAAGCCAGGTGCCTGAGAGATCATTGATTGATCGGTTGGCTGGCAACGAAACCATTGATGCCGAAATCAACCGTGACTGCATCAGGAGAAGCCCCACTGTGGGCATGAGAGCACACAAAAGCAAGATCAAGACAAGACCAGGTCTGCTCCAAATTCCCCTGGAAAGGCTGAAAGCAAGCGGCCAGCACGTCGAAAACGAGTCATGACCTGTGGTGGAAGAGGCCTGTCCATCACCGACGCCTTGATCGAGAACCAAATAGTGATCAGCCTTAGACCTCTTCAACGATCAGAAAAAAGGCAAAGCCCCCAACGGCCCGATACGAATCAGCAGATGCAATCACTCCAATCCTGCCGAAAGACCGCCATCATCTCTATAGATCAGAACGATTCGATGCCAGCGGAAAAAGTTGCTGACTATCCCAGGCCACCTCGGCTTGAGACCAGTCCTGATCATATTCTGGTGCGAATTGGCGGAAAAGATCTATTTGACGGTCATGGCTGTCAACGGGTGTTGGAAACTTTTCATCCACCCACTTATTACCTTCCCCCAAGCAAAATCAACCAGGAGCTGTTAATCCCAGCAAGCGGAAGAAGTTTCTGCGAATGGAAAGGAGTTGCTGAGTATTTCGACGTGATGGCAGGCGAGCGCCGTGTTCATCGAGCTGTCTGGCGTTACCCCTCACCAACGGCATTGTTCAAAAACATTGCAGGGTGGTTCGCTCTCTATCCTGGACTGATGGATGGTTGCTGGATTAATGGTGAGGCAGTAACGCCACAGGCTGGAGGTTTTTACGGTGGTTGGATTAGTTCTGCAGTGGAAGGTCCATTCAAAGGCGATCCCAATCATCCAGAATTAATCTAAGTATTGCCAGACTGGTTGTGCAGGCTGCCAGTAAAATTACTTGGCTAAGGCGTGCCTTTTAGTTTATTCTGAGCGGCTGCCAACAGCCAATGCGTCAACTTCACGGTAATACACAGATTCAAAGGTAAAGGCTTAAAACAGTGTCTGAAGAGTAAAGAGAAAAGGCATAAGGGAAGATCCAACCAACAACTCAAAGACTTGCTAGCTTTCGAACAATGATGAATCCAGTGATGAAGGCTCTTCTTGAGGCAATGACATGCCTATCGATTCTGGCCCTTGGGTCTGCGGTCAATGCAGGTTCGGTAACGGGAACCGGTTTCGACAAGGCAACCACCATTGAAGAGCTCAAATCAAATGCACCACAAGGCGTAACAATCACAGACACAAGCTGCGAAACAGTCGGCGTCCCTTCAGGTGGGACGAATAAATACCGTTGCACCGTGACCTGGGAATAAATTAAATCTATCGTGGATCAAGCTTGAATGGTCGATGATGCACAGCGATGAACAAACGTGAAAACCCAATGAAAACTCTCATCGATGATGGACCATGGAAAAGCTGATGAGTCTGTTACGAGATCAGCCACGCAGTGGCAAGATTGCTGATCTCATCCAAGCGGAAGAGGCAGCATCGAATATTGATCTCAACAACAACTTAAATCTTTTAATAGGCGTATGGGAACTTCGATGGAGCAGTGCAAAGCAGCCCTGGTTAAAACAGGCTGATTGGTTGACTAATCTACAGATTCTGGACCCAGAAAACTCTCGAGGAATGAATCTTCTGAGATTAGCTGGCCCTCTGGGATCAGCAGCGGCAGTAACCGTGGAGGCAGAACTGAGCATCAAAAGCCCCAATCGAGTCGGAGTATGTTTCCGCAAAGGTGGCTGGAGAGGTCCAACCTTGCCAGGTGGACGAAGAATCGAATTGATGAAAACAGTGAATCAGTCATTTCCTGCATGGCTAGATATCACAGCCCTGACAAGTGAAATGAGGATCTGCCGAGGCAATGCCGGAACAACATTCGCCCTTCTCAAGAGGCATGACATGTCAGTCTCTGACTTCTTTCCGCCATCCACAAGTGAGAGGTAGAAGGTTTTGTGGATGATTTGTGGATAGAGGATTCCAGAATTCCGTTCCACAACTTCCGGAAATCAAGCCCGCAGGATCACTTGCCACTGACAGGCGGCATGAGTAGAACGTCTGAACTATCGGAGCGCTCATGTCAATCGATTACGCCTCTGGGGCTGCATCACCAACCCAGCAACGCGCTGAGTTCCTGGATGTGAAGCGAGGTGACTTCGTGATTGTTCAGGAGGCACAGACCATCGCCCACGCCAAGACAGATGGCTGGTGGATGGGACATGTGGTCTGGATCGAGGGTGGAGCTCGCAACCCGGACATCAACTCGATGTTTCAGATTGCCGATGTCGATGACGGAGCAATCAGGTGGGTGAATGGAGATGAGGTGCTCAAGATCCTCCATTGCTTGGAAGGGTTAAGTGACGCGCTGTGATGGCGACAGGATTGGCAGTTGCGTTGAGGGGATATGAATAGATGTAGGACTAATGAAAGCTGAGGCTTTATTTGCTCTGCCTTGTATTTTTTGTGGATGGATTAGGCGGTTGGGCGTGTGAAAGCTTTGACTGTTTTGTTGTCAGTGGTGCCAGGTATCGGATGCTATTTGGGTCTGATTGATGGTGGGTATGGGGTGATTGAAGAAATAAAAAGCCACTTGGGGCTTTGATGAGTAGGCTCAGTCAGGCCAGTCGAGGCAGTAACAATATGACACGCTTAATAACGTAGTAAACGTTCCTCCAGCCACGCCTTCCAGCTCCTCTTCAGAAATTTCTGTAGGAGCCTTCTTCAAGTCATCAGCAGAGATGCTAAACCCAGCTTCTTTTGCAATCGCAGCAACAGCATCAGGATTAGCTGCTGCTTTGAGTTTCTCCTGAAGACTGGTGTCTAGCTTGACCTTCTCTAGAAAGGCTTTCAGTTGTTCTTCTGACATCTGGGAGTAGAGGCTGAGGCGATTATCTCACAACCTCTCCAGCAGTTCTAGATCTAATAAAAAAGCCCGCTAAGTGCAAGCGATGGTGCCAAGTATTAAAGGCTGATTGATGGGGTATATCAGACGATTGAAGCAATAAAAAACCGTGTCAATAATGCAGGGGCTTTGATGAGTAGGCTTCTGTCTCTGTATTCGGTTCTTGAGTCAGGGCTTCAAAAATGCTGGTTCTTTCACCTGTTTCTCACCCTCATTTACACCATGCTGGTCCCCCCCATGTCAGCCACGGCGGATCGAGGTACGTTGCCACGTAAATACACGTTGGCTTGTCACCACCAGCCGCATTCTCCAACTCCTCATCAGAAACTTCTGCCTGAGCTTTCTTCAAGTCATCAGCAGAGATACTAAACCCAGCCTCTTTTGCAATCGCAAGAACAGCGTCTGAATCAGCTGCAGCTTTGAGCTTCTCCTGAAGGCTGGTGTCGCCTTTGACTTTTTCGAGGAACGCTTTGAGTTGTTCTTCTGACATGGCTCAACAGTTCGCTCCAATAGTCATAGCAAGCGACGTCAGCGATGTAAGTAAGCAATAAAAAAGCCCACTAAATGCGGGCGATTGTGCCAGGTGTTGGATGAGTAATGGCATATTAATTTGGTAAATCAAAGTGACATTGGATCCAGTGCTTTTGTATATATGCAAGTAAATAGCAAAGATTTCTTTGTAAGGTACTTAACACAAGCGACCGGCTGGATTAAGTTTGGTTGTCAATCGTGCGACGTCAACATAAGCGGTTAGAGGTGCTCCCCCTGCAGCGGCTTCCAGCTCATCATCTGAAAGCTCTCTTATAGGGTTCTCTCTGAAGGCTTCATCAGCAGAAATCATAAATCCTGCTTCCTTGGCAATGGCAGCAACATCCTCAGCATTAGCCGCTACTTTCAGCTTCTTCTGAAGGCTGGTGTCCCCTTTGACCTTCTCTAGGAATGCCTTGAGTTGCTCTTTGGACATCGGGATAGGTGCTAATAAAGCAGTCATAGCACTTGGAGAGTTATTGCACCAATCTTGTTAGCACAAAGTATTGATTAGTGCCAGGTATCGAATGCCATTTTAAGCGAATATGTGAGATGGTTAAAGAGACAAAAGCCCCTGCTAATACAAGGGCTTTGAGTGTCTAGACTGATGGGCTTGGGTACAGACAGTAGATAGCTACAGCAAACAATAGCTGTCAATAAGCTTGAGCTGGTTAGATTAGTTTGAGATAGTCTCCCGGATTGCATGTATACATAGTGTGTGGTATCGCATTTTGCGCCGGATTGCACCCCGGTCCATTTATAGAAGGGAATTGCCTCCCTACACCGCCAGCTATACCCTCTAGCTCATCATCAGACAGCTCTAGCTTATTTTGGCGATGCTCTTTTAAGTCTTCTATTGTAATCGCGAACCCTGCAGCTTTGGCAATAGCAACAGGGTCAGCACCTTCTGCTTTGAGCTGTTCCTGAAGGCTGGTGTCTGCTTTGACCTTTTCGAGGAACGCTTTGAGTTGTTCTTCTGACATGGGATAGGTGCTAATAGACCTGTTGTAGCACTGGTTCAGTAACTACGCTGCTCTTGGTTGAACTAAGTATTGATTAGTGCCAGGTATTGAAGGCTGATTGATAGTCTTTTAAGGGTGATTGAAGAAATACCCCCCCTTTATCAATCAAGGGGTTTGAGTGTGTGAGCTAAAAAGTCACCCGATAAGAAACCGCTTCTCAAAAACCTCCTGCCAGATGCCAAGTGAAGTGAGGGCCACATACCCCCCCAGCCAAACCCTCTAGCTCTTCATCTGAAATTTCGGATTTTGTCTTGTTGAGATCATCAGCAGAGATATTAAACCTAGCCTCTTTCGCAATCGCAATAACTGCGCCTGAATCAGCAGCTGCTTTGAGCTTTTCCTGAAGGCTGGTGTCGCTTTGAACCTTCTCCAGGAACGCTTTGAGTTGTTCTTCTGACATGGGTTTCAGGAGTCTTTAACGGTTATAGCAACAATAACTTGAAGTGTCTTTGGCTAATAATTACTGCGCTCAATCGTGTCAGGTATTGAAGGCTGATTGATGGTCTTTTTGGTGAGATTGAAGAGATGAAAAAAACCTGCGACAACAGGGGATTTGATGGAGTGGAGTTCTACAAGTATCCTATGCAAGGCCCCTCTATGCGGCATGAGACATGGGTCCAAGCTCCCATTAGGGTCCCTCCAGCAACCCCTTCCAATTCCTCGTCAGAAAGCTCTGATTGAGCGTTCTTCAAGTCATCAGCGGAGATGCTGAAACCTGCTTCCTTGGCAATGGCAGCAACAGCATCGGCATCAGCAGCTGCCTTCAGCTTCTCCTGAAGGCTGGTGTCGCCTTTGACCTTCGCTAGGAAAGCTTTAAGTTGCTCTTTTGACATGGGTATCGGTAGTCTTTAACGGTTATAGCAACGGCCTTCTGCATGTCTTTGACTAACAATTAAAGTGCTCAATCGTGCCAGGTATCGAATGCTGATTGATGGTCTTATAGGAGTGATTGAAGAAATAAAAAACTCCTGCCGTTGCAGGGGCTTTGAGTGTGTAAGTTTTGAAGCCGAGGGGAAAGGTTATGGCAAGCCCTCCTTCATAACCTTCGCCCCACACAGCATTTCTCGCATTACTCAGCTCATACTCGCAACCAACGAATCACAGCCAGCCGCGTGTTTGCAGGCACCTCCTCCAGCCACGCCTTCCAGCTCCTCGTCTGAAAGCTCTGTGACTTGAGCCATCTTTAAGTCATCAGCAGAAATGCTAAAACCTGCTTCTTTTGCAATCGCAGTAACAGCATCAGCATCAGCAGCGGCTTTGAGCTGTTCCTGAAGGCTGGTGTCTGCTTTGACCTTCTCCAGGAAGGCTTTGAGTTGTTCTTCTAACATGGGTAGCAGGTCTGTTCTGTAGTCACAAATAGCACTGGTCTACTGGATTTTGCCAAATAGCGCTTTGGAATAAAAAGCTCGCCTTGTTTAGGGCGAGCAGTCATGAGTATCAGAGAAAAGAAACTCAACAAATCTGATTTCCCTAGTACTCAGTATCTGTGAGTTTCAGTTGGGGGCTTTCTCTCCTGCTGCCAAAACGGGGGGGGAACAGGCATCCTCAAAAATGGAGGTATCGCCCCCCCTGCGACGAGTTTCAGTTGGTCGTCAGTCAGCTCGATAATTTGAAATTGAGCGTTGAGTTCAGTCATGGTTTTGAAAGTGAATTGAGTGTGTGTGATGCGTGGAGGTGCTTCCCCCTCGACTTCTTCAAGATCACAGCCCTTCTTGTGACTCCCACTACACAGCTCTGGTGTAGACCCTGCGAGGTTCTGGTGAGCAACTGGTGAATGGGTCAGAACCACCTGCCTCACGAGGTTTGGCTCACCCGAAAGCTGGGGCTGCCCGTGACTCTTCCATGCACAACATGTTCCAGATCGCTGATGTGGATTCAGGTGTGATCCGTTGGGTGAACGCTGATCTGGTGACGCACATCCTAAAGAGTGCTCCAGGGCAACAAAAACCCCGCACTTGGCGGGGCTGGTGAACAAAATATGAATGAGGCGGTTGGTTGCGCAGGAGTCATGCCAGGGGGCCACGGCCACCGTTTAACCATTCCAAAATTCGAAGGGTGGGGGAGCTATTCCGGGTATTTTCATACATGTACCGAACGAGATCCCGGCCGAAATCGCCTCCTTGAGCTGCATCGAGTTGTTCGTCAGTCAGTTCGATGATTTGAGCTTGGCTGTTGAGTGAAGTCATTGATTTGAAGTAAGTGAGTGAGTGTTGTTGGGGGTCCTGCCCCCCTCGACTCCTTCAAGATCACAGCCCTACTGGTGAACCCCACTACACGGCACTGGTGTAGACCTCAATAGGTTCTGGTGAGCAACTGGTGATTGGTTCAGAACTAGTTCATCAACGAGGCTGACAGGATTTCCACCCGCCTGACTTCTGCATAATCTCCCAGGCTTCGATGGCGTTGTGCCGAAGCATCCGTCTGAGGAAGGGCTGACCATTACCGCGTATTGGTCTGATCTCCACAACAACCCACTGATCGTGCCCGGTTGGATTGGCGTTGATGAAACTGCAGACCTTTCCTTCCTGATCGTGCATCAAGCAGCCGATAGCCGAGTGGCGATCAAGACGCGTTCGCCCCACGAGTGTGCGGAATCAGCAGTTCACTGTCGATCGCGATGGCCAAACTATCCACAGCTCTGGAGCGATTCAGGCCATCCCGCCCTCGACTGAAACTACGCCAAACAATGCTCCTGGCCACGGGGATCAGCAGCACACTCACCGCTGCAGCACACAGGGGGCCGGATTGGTGCACCGGCTCAAGCTGGCACGCCATCACCAACCGTTGACGTCATCTGCCATTTCCCGCAGTTGAGAACTTGATCAGGGTCGTTCGTGCAGTTCGAGATGCACTGACAGAAGCCTCTAGCCCGAATGGGGGATGTAACACCGATCGTTTCGAGCGAATCTGTAGGGAAAGGCATTTGTCTGATGAACAAGTGCACCAAACGATTTCTGTTTTTCATTTGCTCTGTCGCGGTCGCTGCGGGGGCAGGGGAGGTGATCAGCCCAATCATTGGGGGCATGGCTTACGAGGCAAAGATGGACCGATGTGTTGATGCTGCAAAAGCACACCAAATCGGGACAAGCTCAAACCGTATGCACAACTGCATGAAGGGTCTCTATATCAACAAATTTCAATACTGACAAAACCAAAGTTGAAGACAATTAAGACCACAAAAGCAAAAGCTCAAGGTTGCATAGCCAACCTTTCTATGGCAGTGACATTGAATCTGCTTTGTTCGGCCTACAGTTGAAAAATCCTGCGTCGAGCCATGAAATCTCTTCTCGTTTCAGCTGCTTTGTTGCTCTCAGCGACACAATCTCTTGCTCAAACCCTTTTCGAGGAGGTGGGAAATACTTGGCAGAGCGGCAATGGGCGACTCGAAAGCGGAGTAATGGTCACCTGGAAAACCCACGACGCAACAAGTGGTCTCATCGTTCTGGCCTATCTCGTGCCAAGCCAAAAGAACCTCTTCATTGACGGAAAGCCGCAGTGGTCAGCTGGTGCGATTAATTGCAAAACCGGGGATTACAATTTTGCCTATATCTTTGACACAAAGAAGCCTTTCACAAAGGAAATTACCAGTAAAACAATGATTAATCTTGCAACTGATTTCTGCACGGCATACGCCAATATGTTCAAAAGCAGCCCTTACTATCAACCCTTAACAACGTCAACAATCCCATTGAATCGAAAAGACAGCAAGAGCTCAACATAGCGATGCTCTGGTGAATCAAATGCGCTGACACGAAAACACTGATCAAACGGTCTAGGCTGCCTTGAGCCAATGGGCAGGGCGATCATTGTTGAAAACCGAAAGCCGATGGATGAAGCAACTGATCTCGACACACACATCACCATCAAGAGCCAAAATCCACTGAACTGAAGCTGATCAAGCCAGTGGTGTCCAGAATGAGTAGAGCTGATGAAATCCGATGACCCGATCTGAACGGCATGAAGACGACATCACTCACTATCTCTTGCGCTCCATTGGTGTTCTGCTCGTGCTCAGTGCTGCTGGTGTCCTGGCATTGATCGTTGTCAAACCAGCCTCTTATTGGGAGGGAGAGGCAGGGGGAACCGAGAGAGCTCCAATGCCTTGTGTCAAGGACCGATCAATGCAGATGTGAAGATCCGCCTGGACAGAAGTTAATGCTGTGAACAGCAGGGGCGTCATCCATTGCAGGGCAAGATTCGGCCTGTTCCAATGAACAGAAGCTTCTCACCAGAAGCTACGGAGTAGAAGCGACACGCCCATCAGCAACGTGAGCCATTCAAAACCACGTTTCACCACTCCGCTTCCTTTAACGAGCGACAAGTGAGCACCGAGATAACCCCCAATCAAAGAACCAACAACCAGGGCCGGCACCCAGCTCCAGCGGATTTCGCCGTTGAAGCCAAGCACCAACGCGCCGGTGCCGTTCCAGGCGAGACCCACCAAGATCAGAGTGTGAGCAACGGCTCTCGGATAGCTCAGGCCGAACCAGCGAACAAGCCACAACGTGACAAACAAGCCTGAGCCTGATGTGAGTGAACCATTAAGTACGCCCATCGCGAAGAGCACCGCAACGCCAATGAACCGATGCGACCAGCTGTGCTGAACCACCCGATCAGTTTGTCCGAGTTGAGGGCGTCTGGAGGAGTAGAGCCCTAAGGAAACGGTGAGCAGCCCCAGAACTGCTGTAGCAACGCGGTCGGGTAAAGCCAGAACGGTGCTTGCTCCAAGCCATACCCCGGGCAAACCCGCCAAGAGAATCAGGACGCTCAAACGCAAATCAAGGCTGCTGGCCCGCCAGTGGCGACCAGCTGCACCAACGCCAAGAGCCACACTGGTCAACTTGTGTGTTGCCAGCGCTGCAGCGAACGGCAGACCCAACAGGATCAGTGCCGGCAGCTGCACCAAGCCGGCTCCACCACCAGCGAAAGCTGAAAGCGCATTGGCCACAACAGCAACGAACCCAAGCGCCAGCTGCAGCAGCAATTCAGAGGCCATGAATGGAGATCAGTTCCGGTACGGGGCGGGGCTCGTCTCTTGAGGCCAAGCCCATTCTGCGCAAACAAAGTTGGACTGATTAAATGGTTTGCCGGTCAACGGTTATGGCTGCAACTGGCTCAAGCTGGAGCAAATCATCGTCGCGAAAATCAAACCAGATCAATGAAGAGACAGAAAACTGATTCCGATTCTCAGACATAGCCACTATTCGATGGAGGGCGTTGAATTGCTGATGCACTGACCATACCAAGTATCAGGATCCAATCGATTTGAAGGAAACACAGTGATTGAAAAAAGGCGTTCATCGCCACGTATCTGAATCTCATAATCCTGTCCAAGCTTGCGATTACGGAACTCTGTTATCAGCGTATTTCCATAGATTTTAATCGGCATAGGTGTTTGGCCTGCACTCAGCCGATGAGGATCAATCCGGATCTCAGCAAGAGTTAATTCTGATTTGTTCAACTTATATTGCACGCGAATTGGATGATTCATAGGGAATCCTGTTGCAACTCCTGAACCTTGCGTCTTCTTACCAGTGCATTCGAAATAAAAGACGTCTGCCTCTGGGCTGACATTTTGACTATTCATGGGAAGTGGAATGAGGCCAACAACCGAAACCAAAAACCCAAAGCTCAAAAATCGCAGCATTCGACAAAGACCAATGACACATGATTGATTTCACATATTTTATCAGCTCTACACGATCGATCCTCCAGATAGAATTTCACCCTAAGCTTAAAAACTCTCTTGCAGGGAAAAACAATCCAGAATCTCCACAATCCCCAAGCCAACAACCATCCAAACCCACCGGCAACGAGACCTACCAAAAAAGAATAACCGACTAGAAAATGACCGGTCTATTCAAAGTAGAACAAAGCGACAAGGAATGCGGAACAAACCGCCACCAGATCAGTGGCTATCTTCGGGTGCAGCGTGCGATTCTCAGCCATACAACCCAGCGAAGATTTTTCCAGTCGTTTTGTAGCTGAAAATCATTTGACTGTCATTCAAATTGGTTTTTTCTCAAACATGATATTGCTTACCTCGGCTGATGATCATCACTTTGGATCCGTCTGCACAGGCTTCCTCTCAGCACTTTCCGGGATCACAAAGCCAACACGACTGTCAGCGGGTTGTTCAAACGCCATACCCCAATCGGCGACACAGAAGGCCACGGAATCAGCTCGTTCCATGCGAATGCTTCCAAGGATGCATGGTGGATTGGATTGCTGCGATGTGGGCTCCCAACAAGCACAGACGTGAAAGGCAAAAGCCAGCCTGGCCGACTGCTGTCTGGTGAGACGGCTTGCAGCCAAACACGCAGGCTGATAGAACGCATGTACCAGGAAATGGGTTATGGGTGCTATTCGTTCTATGAGGCCAGGAAACTTTGTGATCATCCGTGATCCACAAACGACTGAACCACCAGTCAGTGACGACTGGTGGTTGGGACAAATCATCTGGTGTGATGACGAAGTTGCTCACCCAGGAGTCGGATCTGCCTGTCAAGTGGCCGATGTTGATGACGGCAGCTTGCGCTGGGTGAATGCTGCAGAGGTCACCCACGTTCTTCACGCACTGGATGGCTTTGGTGATGAACGCTGAATCGAGAGCGACTTCCCGCCGTTAACAAGAGACCGTTGACAGCTTGGGACGAAACGGGCTCGACAGCAATGAGCGATTCGACTGATGCCAGCACACCCTCTGCGGGTGGATAGTGATTCCATCAACCGGATTCGGAGGCGTTCAATGAGTAACGACGGTCCAACTGAGCACGATTTAGAAGCTGCCTGACTGGCCCGACAAGCCATACAGCCAGACGCTTCGACCCGCCCTACTCGGCCGACTGAGTAATGGGTTTAAGCAACATTCAGTAAAGCCGTCTTCCTCTCACGGAGGGCGGCTTTTCTTGTGGGTATGCCTTGGCATGGAGGATGGTGAGGCACCCATCACGACTTCAAAAAAACTGCTGCTGACGCCATGCAGACCACTGCCAGAAACGAAGGACAAAACAAGAAGCCAGAAGCCAACAAACCACTGACTCTGCTTGCCCGTCCGATTCATCCCGGAACACGCCGATAGTCAAGCGATGGCGAGCCTCTTTCCGGCCATCGAAGAGGAAAGACAGCTCGCCACTTGCAGGCAGCCTGTAAGCATTTCGTCGTAGCCAGCCACTCCAGTGCGCAAATCTTGGCTTCCAAGAAGCAGCCACCAGGGTTGGAGCTCTCAAATCTGATCACACTGCAAAAACAGGAGAGGGAAGAAAACAAACAGCAGAGATCACAGTTGAAATTAAATTGCAAATCTCCTGTTAGTCATTCTTCTCAAACCGATCAGGCTTCGTCTTCATCCTCGTAGTCGCTGAATGAAATCAGATAATCATCATCGTCGTCGTTCTTCTCAATGATCCAGGCGAACACCCAACCATTTCCCTCGCCTGTATACACCGTGCCCGACCACGATCCATCTTCGTCTTCAACCTCAAGGATGTCGTCTTCGGTGATGCGCGCAGCCTTGGGGAACAGCTTCATGAACACCATGCCGGCCAGCATGGAGGCTTGATCATCACTCAGATAATTGAGCTCGTCCTGGGAGAACTGCTTGCCATCACTGGCGAAATCAGCCTCCAGCAGGTTCCCTTTGAGTGGGATGTTCTTGGCATGACCTAAGCCGACCTGAATTCGCGCTTCATGATCCGGACATCTGTTGGCCAGTGCGATGCGCTCTTTGGAGTCCGCGTCGAGGCTCCTGATCTTGGCGGCGAATTGTTCGAATTCCATGTTGTAAATGGTGGCTGAGCCGGAGTGACTTGTCATTGGATTCGAACAAGCGATTGCAACGAAGCCCTGGCGGAAGAAGCCTTGCATGCCAGGAGAGATCGAATCCGGCAATCAATCAGGAACGCTGTGGGTTCGCGTGAACTGAACCGCTAGAAGGAAAGCCTTGGTCACCGCTGAACAAGCCAATGACGGTTGAAGTCGCTCTGGCAATGCTGCAGCGGGAAAGCCAGTGGCTGCTGCAACTACGCGATGAGAACCCCAGAATCGTCGCCCCAGGTTGCTGGGGACTGTTCGGGGGACATTTGGAGCCTGGCGAAACCGCTCTGATGGCGTTGCGTCGGGAACTGAACGAGGAGATCGGTTGGTGTCCTGAGCAATTGAACGCCTGGTTCCAGCATCAGGATGAGCAGCGCATTGTGCACGTGTTCACGGGCAAGCTCAACGTGCCTCTTCAACAGCTGCAGCTGCTGGAAGGCCAGGACATGACCTTGGCGAGTCCTGAACAGATCCGCAGCGGTCGACTCTGGAGCCAAAAATTGAATCAGGAACGTCCGCTGGCGTCAGCACTCTCCATGCTGGTCGAGAAACTCGATGAAATCACTCAGGAGGACTGAAACAGCACGACCAGAACAACAACGATCAGAGCCACCAGAACCCAGATCCAGAAACCACCTGGATTCATTCGGGTCGATCGGATGGCTCGTCCTCCATTGGATCGACGTGCCTGTTGATCCGCAGGAACTCCGCAGCGGGAACACACAAGACGACCACCAAGCGAACGATCAGCCCGAAAGCTGGTGGATCCGCAGCGGGCACAACGACGATCAAACATCAACACGAATTCCCGACCAGGCCAGAATCAACTGATGGAGCTTGATCAGGCAAGAAACACCAGTCCAGCTTGGCTGGACTGTCAGGCCGTGGAGGCCTGGATCAATGGTCAACCCGTTGTGAAAGACCTCACGCTGCGCCTGCTGAGGGGGGAGTCAACTGCTGTGCTTGGTCCCAACGGCGCTGGCAAGACAACGCTGGTGAAATTAATCAGCCGCACTCTTTACCCGGTGGTGAAACCGGGATCGCATCTGCGCTTGTTCGGGTCCGAGTCGGTGAACCTCTGGGCACTGCGCCGACGGCTCGGGGTCGTGAGCACCGAGCTGGAAGAACGCATCCCGGCGTTGCTCACAGGCCGGGAGTTGTTGCTCGCAGCGTTCTTCGGTGCCATCGGCCTGGGCCGAGACCGCACGCCTTCAGCGGAGCAGATTGCGCGTACAGACGACTTGCTCAGAGCCATGGATCTTGATGGTCTTGCTGATGAGCCATACGGACAGCTGTCCGAAGGCCAGCGACGAAGGCTGCTGATTGCCAGAGCGCTAGTGCACGCACCGGACGTGCTGGTGCTCGATGAACCCACCAACGCGCTGGATCTGCGGGCAAGACACACCTTGCTGAGATCCCTGCAGGTTTTGTGTCAGCAGGGGACCACCCTTGTTTTGGTGACGCACCAGGTGGACGCCATCATCCCGGAGATCAAAAGGGTCGTTGGACTGAAGAACTGCCAGGTCTGGATGGATGGATCCACTGATGAAGCACTCACCGGACCGATGCTTTCGGCGCTGTTCGACACACCACTGAGCCTGGTTCAGGCCGGAGGATTCAGGCAAGTCTTGCCAGGATGAAGCGGATCAATGTTGTAAGCCCGAGGCAGTTGTGCTTCTGATCCTTCCGGCCATCAGCATGGCCTTAGGCGGCCTGCTCGGCAGTCGCATCAGGCCTGGGAAACGTTTCAGAGCTGTGATTGCCCATCTCGTGGGAGGTCTGGTGCTCGGCATTGCAGCAGCCGACTTGATGCCTGCAGCCAGCGACAGCGGTCACCCATTGGCCCTGGCCGTTGGTTTCTGCCTCGGCTTCTCGCTGTTACTGGTGATCAATGCCGTGCTGGATGACTCCGACGACCGATCTGAGTCCCAGCGGCCGCGACCGATGCTGCCGCTGATCTTGCCCTTTCTGGTGGATAGCCTCATTGACGGTCTCGTGGTGGGAATCAGCAGCAAGGCCGCAGAGCAGCAGTGGGTGATTCCCGTGGCCGTTGCTCTTGAAATGGGATTGGCGACCCTCGGACTCGGAACTCTGCTTGGACGTGGAGCCGGGCGCTGGCGCAGCGGAGTTTCAGGTGTACTGATGGGTGTCACCTATGTGTTCGGTCTCAGCATCAGCCTGTTGCTCACCACTGGGTTGCAGGGACCTGCACTGACCGGCACACTCGCGTTCGGCACTGCGGCACTGATCTACCTCGTGGTGGAAGAGGTGATGAAGGAAGCTCATGCACGCGGAGAAGATGATTCAGGTCTGGTCAATGTGGCTTTTTTCATTGGTCTGCTCTGCATCTGGCTGCTCGACAGCGTCACCTCCTGAACCGTGAAAGGCCCCAAATCGCAGTTTGGGATTGGCGCCGCATCTCTTGCGGTAATGCTTGCCACTCAGGCCCTCCCCGTTTCCTCCCAGCAGCAACAGCTCAAGCCATCATCAACATCAGATTCCCCGCAACTGCAGGAGCTGTTTCGACAAGCCGGTTGTGAATCCTCAGAGCCACTGCTTGATCGCAACCAAATCGCCGAAGCTCTTCAGCAGTGCCTGGAACAAGCGTCCATCCTCAGCGATTCACTCCAGCATCGTCTGAACGAGCTTCAGGCCGAGCTTCAGAACGATCGCAACATGCTCAAACGGCAGGTTGAGCAGCTGGAACAACAAAGCAGTGTGCTGGAGAGCATCTCGTTTTCCCCGACCACACAGCTGAAAGGGGTCAGCACATTCATCTTCGGAGGCAACGCCTTTTCAGGAACGGAGGGAGATCTCCTGAACTCCGTGCGCAACAACTTCGGAGCTCTGCACTCTGGATACGACCAGAAATTAACGCTGCGGACCAGCTTCACCGGCAAGGACCTGCTCAACATCAGGCTTCGAGCCGGTGACCTCGACACCATCAACGACAGTTTCGGTGGAGGCGGCCCCAGCAAGCTCTCCGAACTGGAAGTGGCTTTTCAACAGAGCAACACACCCGATCTGATCGGGATCAACCGAGCCTGGTACCAGTTCCCACTGAGCCGGGACTGGACCATCACGCTGGGCAGCAGGGTGAACCAGTCCGTGATGCTGGCGATGCGACCCAGCGTTTACCCGGAGGACACGATCCTTGATCTGTTGACGCAGTCGGGAGCACCGGGTGCTTACAGCAGCAACCTTGGCGCTGGTGGCGGCGTGATGTGGGAACGAGGCCCTCTGAACGTGAGCGTCAATTACATCGCCAACAAGGGCAACCGAGGATCTGATGGATCCGGACTGATCGGTGATGAGGCTGGCAGCAGCAGCACATTGCAGATCGGATACGCCGGGCAGAACTGGGGCTTGGCCACGGCATTGGTGGCGATCGAAAACGGATTCGGGATCATCGATTACGCCAGTCCATTCACCCTGCGCAGCTATGCACATCCTGGAATGACCACCAGCACCGCGCTGAGCGGTTACTGGCAACCTGCAGAGCATGGTTGGATTCCCTCCGTGAGCCTTGGCTGGGGCTGGAACAGCACGCGCTATCGCAAGGGAGTTGATCGCGAGGGTCTCGTTGCCATCTCCCAGTCGTGGAGCTTGGCCATGCAGTGGCGTGACCTCTTCAGCACGGGAATCACGATGGGAGCAGCCGTCGGTCAACCGATCTTCGCCACAGCGCTGGTTGGCGGGGCCAGTCCTGATGATGCGGGCTATGTCATGGAGTGGTGGACGATGGTGCCGATGACTGATTCCATCACTGTCACCCCAGCAGTGTTCTTTCTGAGCAGACCGCTGGGAGCTGACACTCCCGAGGGCCAGCAGCTCAGCCAGTTCGGTGCTCTTTTAAAAACCACTCTTCGCTTCTAGTTCACGGGGGGGGCGATGTCATAACCTCGCCTCGCACGCAGGCTGATGCATTGAACAGCAACGCCAGAATCGACGCCCTTCAGTTGATGCTGACCGATCTGCGCATGCGCAATGAGCCGATCCGTCACAAGGCAGCGTTTCGAGGCTGTCAGCCAGAATTTCAGGCCCTGGTGACCCAGCTGATTGAACAGCTTGAAGCCGAACTGATGGAAGAGAAACAGCGTTTCAGAGGTGCTCAGCGCGGCTGATTTCGATAGGCGGCAGGGGCGATCACCAGAAACAAAATCCACCACGCCAAAACCATGGCTGCCACTGGAATGGTGATCCACAAGCGATGCAGCACCAACCAACTCGCGAAGATGGCGAGAACTCCGGTGAGAACGATCGTCCAGGGCTGACACCACCAGGGTTTTTCCGACCAGAGATCCGGTTGAGAACGATCAGACACGACGGTTGCCCAGGTGCTCCTCAGCAAAGAAGCAGTACACCATTGGTTCATAGCATTGGGTTGACTGCGATGAACGCCACAACCCCAAAAGGGATCTCTTCAGAAGGATTGACTGAGTAAGAACAGTCGTCCTAAGCGCAGCAAGTCTCCCAGAGTTAACCATGCTGCATTTGGAATCGTCTCCACATGCCTTGCACTTCTTCTGGCAATGATCATTCTTTCTCCCCCTTAACAGTCGAGTAATTTCAAAAGGAGACAAACAGAAAGACAGTCAAGATATTCATCTTCAAGACCTCCAAATCCCCTCCAGCAAAATCGCTGACAATCATTTGAACCAGACAAAAGGTGCATTGTGATCACTTTGTTGCAATCCTGTCTGAAAACAAGAGGCTGGCTAGGTTTCAGAGCACTCAAAAATCTCAGGCCGTCACCCTTTTGAGCATCACCAAATGGCTGGAAGCGCGCGCTCAGCTCGCTGAACTGATTGAAGCCATGGAGGAAGAAGCCCTGGCCTCCGATCTCAACAGCGATCAGCTCTGGCCCCCAGGCCGCAGTGAGCTCGCACCCATGGACCGTATCAATGCACTGCGACACGAGGTTGAGCAGTTGTGCATCGAGCTCACAGAACTGCCCGATTCGCACTGAAGCTGGCCCGAAACCCCATTTGGCACAACGGCACTTTCGCCAGCCAATCAAATCAACATCAGAGTTGCACCGATCGAAATCAACATTCCGAACAACTGAACACGACGACGTTTTTCTTTGAGAACCTTATCGGCAAGCAGCGATGCAACAACAGGAGAGGTGGAGATGATGGCAGCAGCGATAGCAATACTTCCCAAATTGACAGCCATCAAAATGTCATCTAAAGCATGCCATTGAAAATCCCAATAACAGCGAACGACCTCCAAGACTTTCCAGTGATGATCGCTGCCTTGATCTTCAGAGCAACAATCGTGAAAAAGAAAATGCAAACCTTTGTCAACCGCGCCACCATCAGAACATCAACGACATCGCCATGGTCAGCGATTGAAAAACGACATCAGCCAGCCCAAACATTGCTGCTCCTGAAACGGCAATCATGAGCATCAACAAACTAAAACGATGGGCACCATTTGCCGACCGACTGGCCACAAATAACCCAATGAATATCAACAATCCCCATAAACTGCACATGGGAAGGGGGTTTGCCCAATCGACGAATCAAAAATAATTGGAGGAACCAGCTCAAGCCCACCAGCGGCAGAAACAAGTCCCATAGGACCGGCAGACAAACCCATGAAAACACCGCCTCTGATAACAGAAACATCAAAGGGAATTCGACTCTTGATCACCAACCACAAAACACAAAAACCACCGCAGAAGTCGCGCTGGCAGCAAAAGCTGCCAAAACGACTGGATAAGATTTGATTGGCGTCCCGTCTCAAAATCCCAAAAGCCTTGAGAGACTGCACTGAACACAGCCCACCAAAAAATAAAGTTAGCCTTAGAACATGAAAGCGACAGCTTGCCCTGTCGAGTTCTGCGAATCTTTATTTTTTCATTTCGCCGATCACGATTCTCCCAACCGACTTCAAGTCATCACTTGAAACCACTTCTAGACGCCTTTGGGGTTCGCTAATGCCCTGAAGGAGGGCTGCAATGAGAGTTCAGCGAGGTCGTCATAGCCTCCTATAATCTCCCCATCGATAAAGATCTGCGGGAAAGTGTTCATCCCGCTGCGTTGCCGGAATGCCTCGAAGCGGTCATCCGTTTCGATCGTTTCCAGGCGATGGGGAATCGACAACCTCTCCAGAAGCTGCCTGGCCCGCAGACTCCAGGGGCAACCGGGAAGAACCGCCAACTCCACGCGTTCCTGAGATTGGACAGCCTGCGCCACTGGCAAACCACTGAGACCTAGAAGGAGCTGTGCACCCTTCAGCACAGTCGTGCCTGGCTCAAGGTGCCCACCCCACACCTGACAAGCGCCATCTGAAAGGCTGAGATGAAGGTGAACGCCGGATGGGGAGAAAGTTCCATTCAGTGTGATGACCTCGAGCTCTCCGCTCATCCGGGTTGGCTGCTGCTGGCCGGGACAGCGGAAGGTGGCCTGGGAGAGATTGCCAACAACCCCAAGAACAAACCCACTGAGCTGTTGCTGCACCGCCAGCTCAGACAAAGCCAGATGCAGGTCCTGACCGGGTTCCAACTCAATGGGCAGGGTCTGCATCCAGACAGATCAAGAAACCGAGACACATTACGGCACGTCCTCGAGCCAGCAAACGGCACGGTCTGTTTCGCTGTGAACACGACGACGTGTCAGTCCTGAACGACCTGGCGGAAGAGCCCCAGGAACAGCTTCAGATCAACGGACTGAATCCAGCCACCGGCGAGCATGCGCCGTTACTGCAACAAACGATCGGTGATCGCTTTGACCTCCCCGCTGCGTTGCATCTGCAACAGCACAACATCAATGGGAGTGCGCAAGTCACTACCCGCCGGAATCACGAATCCATAGGTCTGGCTCGCCAGCGCGAAGGGCGCCATCTTGAACGGCGCTTCAGGTCTCTGCTGAAGGTAATAACGCAGAGGAGCATCATCGAAGAGCACGGCCGCAACCTCACCCTTCGCCAAGAGATCAATGGCCTTCTTTAGGCTTGCGGATTCCCGTGCCCTGGCGCCATAAATTTTTGCCCAGGTTGGACTGGTGGTCCCGGCCACCACAGCAACAATCTTGCCGCGCAGATCGGTGCGATCCTGAATCGCAGAGGGTTCCAGTTTCGACAACGACACCGTGAAGGCTGAAGCCAGACCTGCCGTGATCGAGGACAGCGCCAGCAGCGACATCAACATCCAAACGCCTGTAATGGTGCGACCGGTTCTTGTGACGGGTGAACGGTCTCCGTAGCCGACCGTTGTGAGCGTTACCAGGGCAAACCACATTCCGTTACCCACTCCATGCAGGTATTCGGGTGGAAAGTGCTCACTGTTACGGCGGCGCTCAGCCAGCCAGATGAGATTGCCGACCAAGAACAGAAGGAGCAACAAACCACCAAGTGATGACAAGGCCGCCCAACCAAAGAAAGGTTTGAACCTTTCCCAGAGCCCAGGAGCCTTCACCGGAATCATCAAGCCCTCCTTGCTGTGGAAATAAGGCTGGGTGAAATCAATCCTGGGATTCGCCAGGCGATCAGGGGTGATGCTGATCGGACCAACCGCTAGATCCAGCTCGCCGTTTTCAACGGCCCGAAGATTGGCCTCGGTGTTCGGCTGGTAGATGTATTCGTAGGGTTGTTTGAGGCGAGTCGCCACTTCTTGCCAGATCTGAGTGCTGATCCCCTCGACACCCTCACCCTCTGGCATGACAAAAGGTGGTGCACCACTGACTCCAACACGGAGAGCTTCGGCCATTGCGGCACCGGGAACAGCAACGCTGATCAAACCAGCCAGCAGCCAAGAAATCCTGGGAACTCTGATCACGCGCTTCACCCGTTGTTCTCAAGACGCTTCACGATCACTCCCATGGCGATGAGTGAGCCCAGAAGTGCAAGCAACAGAGCAATGGTCATCAGACGTCAGCCAACGCGTGCATTCTGAGGTTGCCATCTCTGAAGCTGAGAAGCCATTCACAAAGGTCGAAGCAAGAGCAGAACACGCTTTAGAAACACTTTCGTGGTTTGGACGCAAAATGGTGCAAACCTCAATTGGCCAATCCACTGTTGACTGCCATCAACGTTGAGAACAGCAGCGAAAGGGCTGATGGCGCGCCAACAGCAAACGTCGTGTCGGACGCCACAGGATGTCGATGGCAATGGCGTCAGGAAGAACTGGTGTTGCTGGCTCAGAAAGCCATCTGGAGACCCTCAAGCGAGGAACTTTTCGTTGCTGATCTGCATCTTGGAAAGGCAGAGGTGTTCCAGGCCTGCGGAATCCCGCTCCCCAGTGATGACGACAGAACGACATTGCTGCGGCTCGAGCAGCTCTGCCAGCAGTGGAACCCCAAACGGGTGATCATTCTTGGAGATCTGCTCCATGGCCCGCTTGGGCTCACGGAGCGTCTTCAAGCAGATCTAAACAACCTGCATCAGCGATTGAACACTGAGGTGTTGCTGATCGGTGGCAACCATGACCGCAGCCTGGATCAGCAGTCTTTTCCCCAGCATCCTGCTTTCAGGCTGGGCGATCTCTGGCTCAGTCATGAACCAGAGCCGCCCATGGATGGACGTGAAGGCCTGAATCTGTGTGGGCATATTCATCCCACAACCACCCTGCGCCAGGGCTCCGATCGACTCAGGCTTCCTTGCTTTGCTTATGACAGCGTTGAACAGCGATTGCTCATCCCTGCGTTCGGAGAGTTGACGGGAGGGCACGACTGCAGTCACCGTTGCCGCAAATGGCTGGTGGCAGAGGGCACCATCGTTCCTTGGCTCGACACAGCACCGTCATCCAGAGGGGCCAGGGTGAAATGGTGACCCGGTCCCGTTCCACCACTGCTGCGCCACCGCGCCCGAAGCGGGTTCGCCGCCGTCGTCCTCGGCAGAAACGACTGCGTAAACGTTGGCTGGTGCTGGGCTTTCCCCTCGCCATCTTTGCGGCCCTGGTCGCGCTGGCCCCGAGAACTCCCCAGCCTGATGCCCTCTCAGCACCAGAACAAGAAACCAGTGGTGATGCACTTGGTGCCTTCCGCTATCAAGCGGATGACGAGGTTTATGCCCTTGATTTCGACCCCAGAAAGGTGCGTTTAGGGCTACTCGAAGGCTGGGATCGGGAGCAGGACGCCTTTGAGGATTCCGCGGCTCTGGCCTACGTGTCGGGCCCGATGTACGAACGCCATATCGACAACGGCGGACAAGAGATCACCGTTCCACTCGGTGATCTGAAATTTGGGCAGAAGGTCTGGCAGGGCAGAAACCGAACGGCATCCCGACAGCGCGCCTTTGTTGGCATCAAGCGGGACGGAGGCGTGGATTTCGGTTACGGAGAACTCACTCCGGAACGAGCCGAGATTTACGACATGTTTGTTGGAGGTTTGCACAGTGTCTACAACGACCTGAATGCACCTCCCGACACCTACAAGGGTGCCTACAGCATCAGCATGGGCCAGCGGATTCGCTATTACCTGCCAAGGATCCGGATGGTTTTCGGGCTACGCAGCGATGGCCGGATGGAGATGCTGATGAGCCGAGACGGCCTCACCCTTGAGCAAACAAAAGAGCTGGCCCGTCGTCGTGGACTGGTGGCCGCTTACATGCCGGATCACGCATCCAAGAGCCGCTTGATCATCCCGGGAGTGAAGGGATTCACGGAAGAAGACGCCAATTGGATCAGCGGTGGTGCCACCAGTTTTGTGCATGTGCCTTATCTGCTGAGGCTCAGTGAACGCCGCTTCCATCTGCAAGGTGGCTTGGTTGGGAACCTCGCCGAAAACCTGCGCTCCAAGGTCGAATGTGAGGGGGCACTGGACTGTGCCGAAACTGCGGGTCAGCGTGTGATCGACAGGGCTCTTGCAGGTCTGAACCGCGTTATGGAGCAAGGGGTGGAGCCCATTGCCCGACTGATCTGGAAGCCAAAACGCCAACCTCTGAAGCCTGGCCTTCCTCAGGACGAGCGGTTGGGCAAGCCTGATCGCTCTCCGTTGCCGGAACCACCGATCACCGCTGACCCCCTCGTGCTGCTGGAACAGCCGCGGCCCGACGAAGGATCAGACGTTGAAGAAACTGAATCGGAGTTTCCCCGCTATGAACGCGACCTTCCCCCAGACCTTCCACCACCAGTGCTGCTGACACCGGAGCCATCGGCCATCGAAGACTCCCCGATCCTTGAGAACCCTGGCTCTGATCAATCACAAACCATCACTGAACCCAGTGATAACGAACAGCCTGTTGATGAACAGAGGCCAAATCGTTCCCAGGCAGAGACCTTGTTGGGTGCACCACCACCACCCCTGCTTCCTCCACCAGCTCCATAAATTCAAAGCCAAACAAGCTCTTCATCATGCAGAGCCCTTGAGATCTCAGGCATTGGGTTCAGTGAAAAACTCTGCAACCTGATCATCAGTGGCTTTAAAACTTACATCTCCAGGCACTGATACTCTTGTCAAACTCAACACCTTCCTGACACCCAGGCTGTATAAATGCGGTGTCAATCAACGTGGAAGATTCAACCTTTTTCCCGTCATTGCAATACCAAGCGGTGCCCATCGTGCCGTTTTTCACATAAACAGCACCCTTTTCACATCCGCGATGAATGAATGCATTGTCATAGCACTGCCAGCTCCGTCCAACCACTCGGGGGAGAGCATGCTCCTGTGACTTCCAGACTGGCCCATACTGCACACTATGCTTATCAGAAGTGCATCCAGAAGCAATGTTGCACTGGTCATAATTGGTTTTTGGTCCCACTAATTGACCGTCTTCGCAATACCAACCCGCACCCATTGAACCCTTCTGACTGAATCCAACTCCCTTCTTGCAGCCTGCATGAATAAAACAGGGATCAGCTTCTCCGCTCGAAGCCAGCTGCTTCAATTCTCTTCCAGGTGTGTTGATCTTGATCTTGATTTCAGCCGCCAAGCTTGTGGTGGCTGTTGAACACATCAACGAAACGGGCACAGCTGCCATTGCTGAAAGAAAGCCAAACTGACTCCTGCTGAATGACATGGCACTGATCGTCAGGTGATATCCAAGGTCTTAGCAACATCCTCAAAGCGATGCAGCAGACCACCACCAGCAACATCGATGCGTTGGTTAAGGCGGCGATACATGCGCCCTGCCACAGAAACTCAATCCAGGAGAAATCAACATCTGGCGTGCTGAGGATCAACACCCGAAGTCGATCACTCACTCGTGGACCAGACAGGCCATGCCTCAGCGCCGGAACAGCCCGTTGCAATCTCCAGTTGCGGGCGTCTTGAAGCAAATGTTTTCCGGCGACCAGTAGCCAACCGCAGGAAAGCGAAGACCCTGACGACGTGCTTCGGCATTCACGGCTTCAACGCCACGCGCGGTGACCAGCACATGGCCCGGAGCTTCGACCTGATCGAGAAATGTCTGTTCAGGCATCTCCTTTTGCGGTGAGGCTGACACCGGACTGGTGATCAGCGCGAACAGGGAACCGAAAACAACGGAACAGGCAGTGCGTACAAACATCATTCAGCAGCAGCGAATTCAGAGCAACAGAACTGGAATCAGTTGGAGGTCACGACCACCGGAGTCCCGACGTCGACCTGTTGAAACAGTGTGACCACATCCTTGTTGAGCATCCGGATGCACCCAAGGCTCACGGCCGAACGCAGCTTCACCCAATTGGGCCAGGCGGTTCCATGAATCGCATATTCGCCTGATCCGATCTGGAAGTAAGCCATATAACGAACACCCACTGGGTTCTTCGGACCCGGTGCAATCACCTTGCCCCCCTTGTGGTACACCGGCGCCTCTTCCATCCGCGTGATCGCATAGCTACCAGCGGGTGTCGGTGATTCTGGAGCGCCAATTGCCACAGGGAAACGCTCCACCACCTTGCCCTTGTCGAACAAGGTCAGGTAACGCTCCTTGAGGCTGATTTCAATGGCCTTTTCAGCCCGAGCGGGCTCCTGGAACAAACCGAGGGTCAGCAGGGTCAACCCTGCAGAGAGAGCAATTCGCCTCAATCGAAAAAGCATTCCTCGGAACTCACATGTCGCGACATTGTGACCCAAGAACGGATCCGGCTACCGTCGCACAACTGTTGCTCAGACCTGTGACTCACTTCCAGGGGTTCCATTCCGCACTCAAAAGGCTTCGCGCCGGCTGGATTGCGGCTGCAGTTCTCGGTGTCTCCTGCGGAGTTGCTCCAAGGGCCGAAGCAGGGTTTTCTCCGGAACAACTCGCCGCTTTCGAGATCACGGAGATGAAAGCGACCGTGACCACAGCCCTTCCTGAAGAGAAGGTGATCGAAGTGATCGATCCCCATGGTCATAAGGAGATCCTCACCGTGGGGATCGATCTCAAACCCCTGGGCCTCGAACAAGGCGACGAGGTTTCAATCTCCATCCTCGACGGCCTCGTTGTGGAGCTGGAAGCCAGCAGCAATCAGGATCTGAGCTTCAACCGAGAGGACATCATTCTTCCCACGGACATGGGGAAGCTGAAGAAAGGCATGCGTGTGGCGCTGGCCTCGGGAACCGCTCGGGTCATCAGCATCGATCGAGAAGACAACAGCATTGATTTGCTGGGGCCCCTCGGTGGCATCAACAACCTTGACGTGGTGATCAGCGATGGATCCAACCCCTTTGATCGCATCAAAGTTGGCGACACCGTGGATTTCCGACTGATCCAGCCGCTGGCTGTGAATGTGCGGAAATTGCCCGCCTCGACCACTGGTCAGGCTCTCAAGAGCTACCAGGTGAAGGGAGAGCCATTGTTGGTCAGCCCTCTGGCGGCCGAGGAGGTCAGCCTGAAAAGCGAACTGCTCGAGGCCTTCGAGCTCGCTCACCTCACAGCCACCATCGAACGGCTGGTCCCTGGTCAGAAACTGCTCAGGGTCAAAGGCGCCCGCGGGCACAGCATGCTGATCACATCAGCGATTGACCCCAGCACAGCGGGACTCAAGGTCGGGGATGAGGTGAACATCGAAATGCTTCAGGGCCTGGTGGTGGATCTCCGCAGCTCTGATCAGAATCAACTCACCCTCCAGAGGGAAGACCGCAGGCTGGGCCGTGATTTCGGACCGGTGCCAGCAGGGGCTCGGGTCGCCATGGCCAGTGGAACCGCTGAAGTGGTGCGCCTCTCCCGCACCGATCACAAGGTGACCTTGAGGGGACCACTGGGCAAGATTCACAAGCTCGACATCCGCCCTGAGCTGGAAGACGAGGTTTTTGCCGGGTTGAGCGTTGGTGACATGGTCGACTTCCGACTGATCAAACCGATTGCCATCCGCATCCAACCCGTCGCCCAGCGTTAGCTCTGAGCCGATGCCAGCGCCCTGACCACATCACCTCGGGTCAGCACTCCGACAGGACGGCGCTCGGCATCAACAACGATCAGACGTTGTGTGCCCTTGTCATGCAGCATCGAGGCAGCCTTCGGCAGCGGCAGCCCGGGTTCACAACTGTGGCTGTCTCGATGCATCAGGTCACCGACACTGTTGCCCAGCACCTGATGAACCTGACGATCCCAGTTCAACGGATTGCGCAGGTAAATCACGCTGTCGAGCAGCATCACGTAGGGGCCGACATCCACGCCGCTTTCGCGGACCATCAGATCCTGTTCGGTCAGCTCGCCGATCAGGACGCCCTGCCCATCCACCACAGGCAGCCCGCTCACGTGGTGATCGTTCAACAGGCTGACTGCATCCTGCAGAAGGGTCTCCGCCGTCACCGTCAGCACCGGAGCGGACATCACCTCCCCGACCGTCTGCTGGAGCACCATGGGACCTGATCAACTGCACGCATTCTGAGCCTTGATCTCTCCCTGGCGATTGTGGGCCGACCGACTCACCCTGCTGCGCGCCAGCCTCGGAGCACCCATGCTGCTTTTGCTGGCTTGCGGACAGCAAAGCTGGGCCTGGCTGCTGCTGCTGATTGGAGCATGGAGCGACTGGGCTGACGGATGGATGGCCCGCAGGGCTGACGGAGGCAGCAGCTGGGGCGCCAGGCTTGATCCATTGGCCGACAAGCTGTTGATCAGCGCCCCGTTGATCTGGTTGGCGGCCGATCAACAACTGCCGCTCTGGGCTGTGTGGCTGCTGCTGGCTCGGGAACTGCTGATCTCCGGATGGCGATCAGGAAGCCTGGGAGGCGCTCCGGCCTCCTGGCTGGGGAAATGGAAAACCACATTTCAGTTCCTGAGCCTGTTTCTGATGCTCTGGCCCACAAGCTGGACCTCACTCCAGATCACTCAGGGGCTGCATGCACTGGGCTGGTGGCTGTTCTGGCCTGGCCTGGTGCTTGCCCTCTGGTCAGCCATGGCCTACCTCAGACCCCGATCAGTGCCTGATCGGCACTGAAGTCGGGTGCGGTTGTTGGAGCCAGCACGTAGTCGCGCTTGTAGCTGTCTTCCATGCAGGCAAGCGCATCAAACCTCGGGGTCCAGGCGAGTTCGCGTTCGACCCGGCTGATATCCGTGAGGAAATGACTCAGTCTCAGGGGAAACGCCTTGCGCGCCTTTGGATCGAGCCCGGCAGGGTCAAAACTGCGCAGATCGAGGTTGGCAGGCTCACGACCGCAGGCCAGCGCTGCGGCTTCGATCAGGCCTCGAAATGTGATCCCCTTCTTGGCAGAGCAGTTGTAGATCCTGTTGCAGGAGGCATCCACCTCAAGGCTGCGGGCCATGGCTTCAGCCAGATCCTCAACATGGCCGATCTGGGTGATGGTTGAGCCATCTCCCGGTAATGGCACAGGCCGATCATTGACGATGCGATCGAAGAACCATCGCTCCACCGGGTTGTAGTTTCCCGGCCCCACGATGTACGTGGGCCTGAAACTCGTGAAGGCAATGCCTTCACGCGTGAGCCATTGCTCGGTTTCGGCCTTGCCGAGATGTCGACTTGCCGGATCCAGGGGGCTGTCCTCATCCAGTGGCCAGGTGTGACTGCCTGCATAGACACCCGCCGAACTCACGTAGAGAAAACGATGGATGGGTGCACCGGTGCGCTCCACAACACGCTGGCTGTCGGAGAGGGTGCGCCCGGAGCTGTCGACGATCACATCAAACGCGCGGCCCTTGAGTTGATCAAGCGCCTGATCATCACCACGATCTCCATTCACGGCCTCAACCCCTTCAGGAACGGGCTGACGGCCCCGGGTGAAAAGGGTGAGGCGGTGTCCCTGCTGAAGCAGTCGGCTTACCAGAGGCTTCCCAACAAAGCGGGTTCCCCCCATCAACAGGATTTGCACGAGCACCCAGGCAGACCAGGGAGTATTGAAGCGTGCTCAACCCACCCATGCAGGATGGAGGGCAGTCCATTGCAACGGCCATGCAGATCATTCCAGCCATCGACCTGCTGGGTGGGGCCTGCGTCCGTTTGCACCAAGGGGATTACGACCAGGTCACCCGCTTCAACGATGACCCTGTTTCCCAGGCCATGAGCTGGCAGGAACAGGGCGCCCAGCGTTTGCACCTCGTGGATCTCGATGGTGCTCGCAGCGGCCAGCCGATCAACGATGCAGCGGTTCGTGCCATCACGAAATCGCTTTCCATTCCTGTCCAGCTTGGTGGCGGGGTGCGTTCGGCAGATCGCGCCGAGGAGCTGCTGGGGTGTGGACTCGAACGCGTGATTCTTGGAACGGTTGCACTGGAGCAACCGGAGCTTGTCATGGAGCTGGCCAACCGCCATCCCGGCAGAATCATCGTGGGCATTGATGCCCGGCACGGCAAGGTCGCGACCAGGGGCTGGCTGGATAACAGCGATACAGAAGCCACTGCCTTGGCTGCTCGCTTCAGTGAATCTGCGATTGCGGCAATCATCAGCACAGACATCAGCACGGATGGAACCCTGGCGGGACCGAACCTCGACGCCTTGAGGCAAATGGCCGCGGCCAGCAGCGTTCCCGTGATCGCCTCCGGTGGCGTGGGCTGCATGGCCGACTTACTGGCCCTGCTGGCACTGGAACCGCTCGGTGTGGAGGGTGTGATCGTCGGACGAGCCCTCTACGACGGACGCATCGATCTCAGGGAGGCCCTCCAGGGACTCGGCGATGGTCGACTGCAAGACCCTCCGGATGGACAACTGAACGATCTGGCCTGAAGCCATCACAGGACGGGGACGTTTGACGGGTTTAACCTGAAATCGTTACGACGACTGCCGTGGAGTCGCGAGTCGAATCCTTTCTGCCACAGGGAGCCAGTGACCAGCGCACCCTTCAGGATGCATTCGAGCATTGCCGACACCTGGGCATGCGACTCAGCCAACAGCGGCGAATGGTGCTCGATCTGCTGTGGAGCGAAGCCAGTCACCTCAGCGCACGCGACATCTTCGAAAAGCTCAACAGGCAAGGCCGGAGGATTGGCCACACCTCGGTTTATCAAAACCTCGAGGCTCTCCAGAGTGCGGGAGTGATCGAATGCCTCGATCGCGCCAATGGAAGGCTTTATGGCTACCGGAACGATCCACATAGTCATCTCACCTGTCTGGAGACAGGCGCCATCGAAGACCTCGATATCAAACTTCCCGACGATCTACTCAGGGAGATCGAACGTCGAACCGGTTTCAACATCGAGTCCTACACCCTGCAGCTGAACGGACGTCCGAAAATTGCCACTGGAGCATCCTCGCCAGGGCCGTTACCTTGACGCTTATCAGCACAGTTTCAGGGCACCGTGATCGACCAGGACCGGGAGATTCTGCTTTTCGCTCCCGATCTCCTCGGTGAAAGCCTCGCGGCGGAAATCCCCACGAACGAGCTACCACTGCAAGTGAGGCTCTCTGCCGATCAGCTTCTAGGGCACCCGTCACTGGTGATCTGGTCACTGCCGACGGAACCGCAGCCACTGATCCTCCAGAGAGAGATTCTTCAGCTTCAACAGCGCTGGGCTCCTGCGCCCACCCTGCTGCTGTTGCCCGCTGACTTCAGAGGTGATCCACAGGACCTGCTGGCGTTGAACTGCGACGGCATCCTGCAGGACCCTGATCTCGAAGCCCTCAGATCAGCGGTGAAGACCCTGCTGAATGGAGGCAGGGTGCTCAATTTCAAACCCAAGACAGCCCCTGCATCGAGCAGTGACCAGCCGCTGAGCATGGGGCAATGGCTGCTGGTCAGTGGTCTGCAGCAGATCGGCCGGGATCTGCAGGTGATCGAGGCACTGCTCGATCCGCCACCGGAGCACTTTGTGCTGCGACTCATGCTGGAGGGCCGTTGTCGTGAACTCCGCAGTGCCAGAAACCTGCTTCTCTGGATCTGGGGACCTCTGCACACGGGCCTGGCGGACGCAGTTCCGCTGCGTGATCAGAACAACACCCTGGAACTGACCCTGAACGACCGACAACCGACGGCCGTCTGGCAGGCGATCCAGCAACGCCTGGAAGGTTCTGTCAGCAGCGGTCTGGGCAACGGCACAGGCCAGTTGCTCGCCATTGAGGGACTGCATCCAGAACGTCGCCGTGATCTGCTGTTGGCACTCCTGCAGCAACTGCATGAAGTGCTTCTGCGTCTGCGAGGTGATGAGCTCGTCTCCACACGAGACCAGAAGGCACTGAGCGAACGCTGGCAGTCACTGCAGACGGAAGTGAAGCAACAGGCTTTGCGCAGCGTCGCAGGCAATTACGTGCGCCTTCCCCAAGGCGACAGTCTGGTTGCCGTCGCCGACCAGCTGGTGGATCGAACGGATCTCCATCAATCGGATGACGAGCTGCCTGATCCCCAGAGCATGCTGGCGTCACTGGTGTTGGATCAACCGGTCTTGGTGGACGGTCAGCTGCTCCCCTCCGACGACCCCAGGGCTTTGTTGCAGCTGGAGACCCTGATCAGCAATTGGCTTGTACGCACCGCTGAGCTGATTGGCTCCGAACTGCTCGGGGTGTGTGGTGAATGGCCTGAACTGCGCCGATATCTCCTGCAGCAAGACCTGATTTCAACGCGCGAACTGGAACGCCTGCGCAACCAACTCAACAGTCAGTCGCGATGGCAGGACTGGATTGAACGACCGATCCGTTTGTACGAAAGTCGCCGATTGCTGTTCAGCCTCAAAACTGGACGCATCGAACCGCTGCTTCTGACCGAACCGAGAGATGAAGAGCTCAGACGCTTGCGCTGGTGGCAACAGCAAGTGGCGCTCATCGTGGAGGCCCGTGATGCCATCGCACCGCAGGTTCAAGCTCTGGTCAGACGTCTTGGAGACTTGATGGTGGTGGTTCTCACCCAGGTGGTGGGTCGGGCCATTGGTCTGATCGGACGCGGAATCGCCCAGGGCATGGGCCGAAGTCTCGGGCGCAGCTGAATGCTCAGCGACAAGAGCTGACCAGGGCTCAGAATGCAGGCACTGTTCCGGTGCCATGACCGCGTTCCTGATCCGTTCCATCGTTGCGGTTCTGTCCTTGATGCTGATTGCGTTGCCGGCTCAGGCCATCCGGGAAACCGACAGCTACGACGGCAATATCTTTGCGCTCTATGCCGGCAACGGATCCCTGGTGCCTCCTGCTGTCACCCTGGCTGACTCACAGCAAGCAGGGCGCACGAGCGTCATCGTCTACTACCTCGATGACAGCAGAACAAGCAAAGCCTTTTCTCCATCGGTGTCGGAACTGCAGAGGCTCTGGGGAAACAGCGTGGACCTTCTGCCGTTAACCACCGATGCACTGCAGGGGAAATCCACCAGCGACCGAACGGATCCTGCGCACTACTGGCACGGAGTGATTCCGCAGGTGGTCGTCATCAACGGAGATGGCCAGTTGTTGCTCGACGAGGAAGGTCAGGTTCCTCTGGAGCAGATCAACGCCGCCATCAGTCAGGCGACTGGGCTGCCCGCGCCGCAGGGAGAAAGCCGCAGCCTCAGTTTCAACGAACTCAACACCGAGGTGATCTCACGTTGAGCGCTCACGCGGACGCCTTACGCTGCGCGCCATTGAGACCGGCTGACAGCCGACGCTGACATGTGTGTTCTGCTTCTGATCCTGCTCCTGATCGGACTTGGAGTGTTCTGGATCGAAGCGCGGCATCGCCTGAGGCCTGCATCGCCGCTGAAACTCCGCCAACTGGACTGGAGCGTCAAACCAACAGGACGTGACCTTGAGCTGCAGGGATGGATTGAGATCACCAACCCTCACGCACGCATGGAGGTGATGGTCCCTGAGATCCAGGTCAACCCTGTGCTGATCGGAAGCACGGATCTCAATGATGTGACTGTCAGAACCCGGATCACCCCTCATCACCCCGACGAAGACACTCGGGCCGACGGGTACTGGCCTGCCTACATCGTGAAGGGGCACAAAACCACTCGCCTCCAGGTCACGGTCAACCTCAGCGGACAGACAGGCGCTTCGATTGCCGATCGCGTCGATACGGTCTGGATGGAGGTCAACTGGGTGAACTACGGGCCCTTCGGACGCATTGCACGCCGCGAGGGCGTGGTGGTGCCTTTGCGCAAACCCGCCGTGTTGCAGCCCGCCAATGCTGAATTCCGTGCTGGTGAGAACTGCAAGGTGCTTCCACTGAAAACGCACCTTCTGGGACCTCTGGACAGCACGATCGATGTTCTGCGTGACTACGCGGGCGAGCTCGTGCAGCCGGGTGACATCCTCACGATCGGTGAAACCCCTGTTGCTGTGATTCAGGGGCGATACACCCATCCTGCGATGGTCGAACCGAGCTGGATCGCTCGCTTGCTCTGTCGCGTGTTCCACCCCACCAGCAGCCTCGCCACCGCTTGCGGTCTGCAGACACTGATTGACCAGGTCGGACCGACCCGAGTCATTCTCGCCTGGTCGATCGGCTTGGCGCTGAAACTTGTTGGGTTGAAAGGCTGGTTCTATCGACTCGCCGGCGAGCAGGCACGTCTGATTGACGACATCACGGGGACAACACCCCCCTACGACCAGACCATCGTGCTGGGCCCCGCTGACCCTGTCCGTCTTTGCCAGGACGCGGCAGCCGCGCTTGGCGTCTCCGTGGCGATTGTTGATGTGAATGATCTTGGCCGCGTCAAGGTTCTGGCCTCCAGCAACGGCTGTGATGAAGCCTTGCTGCATCGCGCTCTGCGGCCCAACCCCGCTGGCAACGCCAATGAGCGCACTCCACTCGTGCTGGTTCGACCAGCCTGATCTCACACAAGGAATGGCGGCGATAGATTTAAAGAGTGGTGGAGGCCTGCCGTGGCAGCGACAGCTGGATTCCGGCTCCGGGTCGAGCCTTTGAGAGCTGGTCATCTCGGCCAGATCGCATCCGTTTCCGATGCCTGCTCCACCATCGAAAACAGCGCTCTGCAGAGCTTGCTGGTTCAATCCTGGTTCAGCCGTCTCGACCAGTTTCTGCCGGACCCGCTGAATGCGCGACTCACGCGGGTGCTCGCTCTGATCGAGTCGTCCTCAGACTCAGCAGAACAGATCAAATCCCTGCTGCTGATGCGTTCCAGCAACCGCCGCAACAGTTGCTGGCATCTCGATGTTCTCTCGCTTGCTTCTTCGCTCCACTTCAGCCGCCAGCAGGGCCTGCGCTTGCTGATCCAGCAGGCGCTGAGTGATGACATCGCCCGCTGTCGCAGCTGGCTTGTTCGCTGCGACCCCTCAGATCGGCCGCAACTGGATCTGTTGCGCGAACTTGGATTCCAGCCTCTGCGCCAGGGGCGCATCTGGGACCCACCGATCACAGCCTCGTCCTGCTCTGTGCAGCTACCGCAGGGACTCAGCTGGAGTCCTCTTAACCGCGACAATGCAAGACAGCTTTTGACGCTCGAGCAGGCCAGCATCAGCCCTCAGCACAGGCAGATTCTTGACCGCCAGTGGTGCGACCTGCTCGACCTGAGCGGCGGCGGTTCAACGGTTTTGACAGTGCAGAGAGATGGCGCAAACCAGGTCATTGCAGGGCTGATCAGGCGCCCCTGGGGGATGGATTCACCCCGTCTTGAAGTGCTGCGTGGACCGGCCTGGGATGAACGCATCGGAGCTGGACTCCCTGCAGCGCTGAATCAACTGCTGAGCCAGCAGAGTCCCCCATCCCTTCTTGTGGCCGAGGACGACCACCAACTGAGAGCGGTTCTGGAAGGTCAGGGATGGCAAGAAGGGGCCGTGGAACTGATGCTTGGACGAAGCATCTGGAGACGTGTGCACCAACGCAACCTGGGTGGGCTCCGCCCGCTTGAGTCCATGCTCGGTCGTCTTCAGCCTCAACAGCCTCCGCTGCCAACGCCGAGTTTGGCGCCGAGGCGATGAGTTGAGCTCACCACCACGCCCGTGCTCTGCTCTCAGCCTTGATGTGGGCCGGAAACGAATCGGATTGGCTGGTTGCGATGGTCTTGGCCTAACGGTCACGCCACTCAATGCCTTGAAACGCGGCGACTTCAACAACGACGTCAGGCAACTGAAGAAACTTTGTGACGACCGCCGGGTTGAGGCTCTCGTGGTGGGGCTCCCACTGGATGACGCTGGCAACCCGACCTTGCAAGCCAAACACTGTCATCGCTACGGAGTCCGCCTGGCCCGCAGCTTGTGCCTTCCTCTGGCCCTCGTGAACGAGCACAGCAGCAGCTGGGCTGCTGGGGAGCGCCATCAGCTGCATGGAGATCGCAGTGGCCGACTCGACAGTGCTGCGGCAGCACTGCTGCTGGAGCAGTGGCTGGCCGATGGACCTGAACCCCAACCAGTCCAGATGGCGCCTGTGAATCGTGGCGAAACGGGTGCTGATGCAAGATCCTGTACTTCAATTCCTCCAGCGCCATGAGTTCCAGCGGACCTGCATCCAGCGGTGAGGTGCCCACCGTTCTCGTCAAGGACCGTGATGGACACGACCTTCTCTGCTTTCTCGAGCAACTCATCCCGCTCGATGACAAGGATTACGCCCTGCTCACCCCCGTTGACACGCCTGTGTGTCTGTTTCGCCTGCGAGACGGGGATGATCCTGAGCTGATCGAAAGCATCACCAGCAGCGAGCCAATCCTTTCCGTCGCTGACGTTGTGCTTCAGGAACATGACCTCACCTTGGTCCGCTCAGCGGTGACTCTGACCGTTAACGGTGAGCTTGATGAACCTGATCCAGAGGATCTCGACGATGAAGACGTTGACGATGAATCGGAAACCTACGAGCTTCTGGTGAGTTTTCTGGTGGATGAACAGGAATACGGCCTGTACATCCCTCTCGATCCGTTCTTCGTGGTCGCCAGGATGGACGATGGTGCTGCACAACTGGTCGAAGGTGAGGAGTTCGACCGCGTTCAACCACGAATTGAAGCCGAGCTGGATGAGCAGGGACTGCCTGAGTGATGCAGTGCCGCTGGCTGATACCGGATTGGGATCCTGGATTGACCCTGGCCCACTTGCCCCTTGAGCCTCTGCTGGGGAGAGGGATCAGGGTTCTTCTACTGGATGTGGATCGCACCCTGCTGCCAGGGCGTGATGTGCAACTTCCCACTCCGATGCGTCGCTGGGCTGAGGATGCCTCGCGTTTGCTGCATATCCATCTGATCAGCAACAACCCCTCGCGCCAGAGGATTCAGGCCGTGGCGGATCAGCTGAATGTGACATATACCTCCTCGGCATCCAAGCCACGCAGCGGAGCCATTCGCCGGGTGATCAGCAAACTGCCCAATCCACCGGCAGAGATCGCCATGGTGGGAGATCGCGTGTTCACCGATGTTCTTGCCGGCAACAGACTGGGGCTCTACACCGTTCTGGTCAGACCGCCTCGCGCCGACGGCACACCGTGCAGCCACGATCGTGTTCAAAGGCTGGAACGGCATCTCGCCAGATTCTTTGGAGCAATGGGTCAATGACGCTCAGGGTTGTGAAAGTGGGGACAAGCCTGCTGAGACAACGCCAAGAGACGTCCACCGCCGAGGCGATTGCAGGGTTGTCAAACAACCTGGCGGAAAGCATGGGCCGCGGCGATCGAACCGTGCTGGTGTCGTCTGGAGCCGTTGGTCTGGGCTGTCAACGGCTCGGCATGACGCAGCGTCCGCTCAGTCTTCCAGGCCTTCAGGCTGCCGCATCCGTCGGGCAGGGCTATCTGATGAGCCTGTATGAAAAGGAATTCTCCCGCCATTCCATTCCGGTTGCTCAGGTGCTGCTCACGCGCGCGGACCTCGAAGACCGCCTGAGTTACCACAATGCATCCGCCACCTTGAATCAGCTTCTGGAATGGGGAGTGCTCCCCGTGGTGAACGAAAACGACACGGTCTCATCGGAAGAACTGAAGTTCGGAGACAACGACACCCTCTCAGCACTTGTTGCAGCTGCGGTCAAAGCGGATGAACTGATCCTGCTCACGGATGTGGACAGTCTCTACTCAGCCGATCCTCGCAGCGATCTCAATGCCACTCCAATCAAGGATGTTCATGATCCGGAGGAGATCGACGAGCTCGAGGAAGGAGCAGGCAGCGGCGGCAGGTGGGGAACCGGTGGCATGGCCACCAAACTGGCAGCGGCTCGCATCGCCACCGCAAGCGGCATCACAGTGCATCTGGGCGATGGCCGAAAATCCGAGGCACTTCAGAACATCCTGCGAGGGGGGCGAGGGGGCACTGTGTTCCACCCCCATCCGCACCCGCTCGGCAATCGCAAGAGCTGGCTCGCCCATGCTCTAAAGCCCAATGGCACGCTGCGACTCGATGCAGGAGCCTGTAGAGCCTTGCTGGACAAGGGCGCTTCACTGCTGCTTGTTGGAGTGACCGAGCTGGATGGACAGTTCGACGCCAATCAAGCCGTGATCCTGCTCAATGAAGAGGGTCAGGAAGTGGCCCGAGGCCTGACGACGATGAGCAGCGAGAAGTTGAATGATCTGATCACGCTGCAGCGATCCAGTCAGGCATCCACGGGTGGGTCGCCTGTTGTGGTGCACCGCGACGCCATGGTCTTGATGATGGCGACAACACGCCAGGACCCGAATTAACGAAAACGCTACTGACGCTGAATTTGAATAGATAATAACGATATGGACATCATCATGAGCCAGCGAAGATGTCCAATTGAGCTTCAAAATAACGCTGAGGAAAGAAACACTACTTCGATGGATCAGCGTCTACAACAACCACCAACATCAGAACCGAGCCGTCTTTGAGTCAACTCGAAACCTGGAATTCCAGCACCATCCAACCCGAAGGCCATTACAGGACAGCCAGGCCTCACGGAGCGAACCCACAACCATCAAATCAAGCTTCAGACCTTATCGAAACGAGGGTAAAATCACATAGATATAGAGAAGAAGACCTGAATACAAACCGCCGAGAATCAGAATCCACTTCGACATCGTCAAACAACAGTTTTCTCAATCATAGCCAAAAGGCTGCTTGCTTTTTTCAGGTCAACGCCAAACAAACCACTCAGTCAACAGCCTCAGACAACACAACTGGCACTCAAGAAGAGTATTCAAAGAGCTTTGAAATCAGTAAGCCAGCTTGTAGGGGTGACTGGATTACTGGATTCAGGACAATGCCAGAAAAAACGATCATCTCTCTTGAATGATGCTCCGGCCATCGTGTTTGGCACAGAGAATCAGTCGGCTTTGCCTATTTACACCCTCTAAAAGTTGTGGTTTCAGAACGGTTCAACGGACATCATCAACGTCTTCGCCCGCTAACTTGAGAGCTATTCCCAACTGGATTCACGAAAGCTGTCAGCAACGAAAGCGTTGCAAACCGGCTGGAGAATGTCAGTTGTGAACACGATGCTCAGTTAATCGGTACGTCCTCATGCGCTTCAGCGAGTTGATCGCCATCCTTGAGCGGGGCGAATGCGGCGTTCAGAAGGTTTCGACAGGCGAAGACCCGGAACTCCGCGGAGCCGCTTCTCTTGAGTGCGCACAAGCTGATCAGCTCAGCTTTCTCGAACCAGGAAACGCCCTGATCACAAGCCTCGAAACCAGCGCTGTGGGCGCAGTTCTGCTTCCTGACCAAGAGGAGCTGAAGGCGCTTGCCGAACAGAGACATCTCGCCTGGGCCATCTGCCGCGACCCAAGACTTGGGTTCGCTGAAGCTCTCGAGCAACTGCATCCTCGCCCGGCTCAGCGTGCCGGCATCCATCCCAGCGCCGTGATCTCCGATCGCGTCCAGCTCGGTGCTGGAGTCAGCATCTCCGCCAACGTGACCATTGGGGATGACACCCGCATCGGGGCTCAAACCGTGATCCATCCAGGAGTGGTGATCTACGGCAACGTGGAGATTGGCGATGGGTGCGAATTGCACGCCAATGCCGTGCTCCACCCTGGGTGCCGTATCGGCAATGGTTGCGTGGTGCACTCCAATGCCGTTGTGGGATCCGAAGGGTTTGGCTTTGTCCCAACGGCTCGGGGCTGGCGAAAGATGCCCCAGACGGGCCTGGTTGTACTCGAAGACGGCGTGGAGATCGGCTGCGGCAGCACGATTGATCGTCCTTCAGTCGGTGAAACACGGATCGGAGCCGGCAGCAAAGTCGACAACCTTGTCCAGATCGGCCACGGCGTGGTGACCGGTCGAGGTTGTGCTCTGGCCTCGCAGGTGGGGATTGCCGGTGGGGCGCGTCTGGGTGATGGGGTGATTCTTGCCGGACAGGTCGGCGTCGCCAATCGGGCAGTGATCGGCGACAGAGCGATTGCAAGCTCCAAAAGCGGCATCCATGGCGAGATCGCCTCAGGGGAGGTTGTGAGCGGTTATCCAGCCATTCCCAACAGGCTCTGGCTGCGCTGCTCAGCAGCTTTCAGCAAATTGCCTGAAATGACCAAACAGCTGCGTCAGCTGCAGCGCCAGGTTGACCCAGAAATGTCCCGTCCTGAGGGATCCAAGACGGCTCAGTAATCTCACCCCAGCACTGTCCGGGCTCGGCAACATGGATCAGCATCGAGTCGTTCTTCTGCCCGGTGACGGCATTGGTCCTGAAATCACAGCTGTGGCCCGTGAGCTGCTTGAGGCCGTCGCCGCACGTTTCAACTTCAGTCTCACCTTCGATGAACAGCTGATCGGCGGAGCGGCCATCGACGCAACCGGGGAGCCCTTGCCGGCAAGCACCCTTGAGACATGCCGTTCAGCGGATGCCGTCTTGCTGGCAGCGATCGGCAGTCCGCGTTTCGATGCATTGCCAAGAGCGAAGCGGCCGGAAAGCGGGCTGCTGGCTCTGCGTTCAGGGATGGCCTTGTTTGCCAATCTTCGGCCGGTGAAGATCGTTCCCGCCCTCATCGGTGCCAGCAGTCTTCGGCCGGAAGTGATTGAGGGAGTGGATCTGATGGTCGTCCGCGAACTCACAGGCGGCATCTACTTCGGCCAACCCAAAGGTCGGATCGAAGCGGATGGGGAGGAGCGAGGCTTCAACACCATGACCTACTCGGATTCGGAGGTGGATCGGATCGCCAAGGTGGCTTTCGAGCTGGCCGGAGAACGCCGAGGCAGGCTTTGCTCGGTGGATAAGGCCAACGTTCTCGATGTCAGCCAGCTGTGGAGAGATCGGGTGGATGCCCTGGCCAGCAGCTACAGCGGTGTGGACGTCAGTCACATGTACGTCGACAACGCCGCCATGCAGCTCGTGCGGGATCCACGCCAGTTCGATGTGCTGCTCACAGGCAATCTTTTCGGCGACATTCTTAGCGATGAGGCCGCCATGCTCACCGGTTCGATCGGCATGCTCCCCTCAGCATCACTTGGCAGCGAAGGACCCGGACTGTTTGAACCCGTGCATGGGTCAGCGCCGGACATCGCCGGCCAGGACAAGGCCAACCCCATGGCCATGGTGCTCTCCGCAGCGATGATGCTGAGAACAGGCCTGAAACAGCCCAGCGCAGCAGATGCTTTGGAGCAGGCCGTTGATCAGGTGTTGGCGAAGGGATTCCGCACTGGCGATCTGATGGCGGAAGGCTGCACATCACTGGGTTGCAAGGCCATGGGTGAGGAGCTGCTCAAGGCACTCTGAACCGATTGGATCAAGCAAAATTCAAAATCGGACCGTTGACCTGCCAAACTCTTCGGGCCAGATCTGCCTCCGTCGATGTCGAAGCGTCACCCCGTCGTGGCTGTCACCGGTTCCTCAGGTGCCGGCACCAGCACCGTGAAGCGTGCCTTCGAGCACATCTTCGCCCGTGAAAGCATCACACCGGCTGTCGTTGAGGGTGACAGCTATCACCGCTTCGAGCGGATGGCCATGAAGGACGCCATGGCTGACGCTCTGGCCAAGGGAGAAAATTTCTCCCACTTCGGCCCCGAAGCCAACCTGTTCGACAAGCTTGAAGAACTCTTCAGGGTTTACGGCGAAACTGGCGGTGGTCAGAAGCGTTACTACCTGCACAGCCCAGAAGAAGCCGCGGAGCACAACTCCCGCTTGGGCGTCGACCTGAACCCTGGTCAGTTCACCCCCTGGGAAGACATTCCAACAGGCACTGACCTGCTGTTCTACGAAGGTCTTCATGGCGGCGTCAAAGGCGATGCCTATGACGTGGCATCCCTGGCCGATCTTCTGGTGGGTGTGGTGCCGATCACCAATCTCGAATGGATTCAGAAGATCCACCGTGACAATGCTGAGCGGGGCTACTCGGCAGAAGCCATTGTGGACACCATCCTGCGCAGGATGCCTGACTACATCAATCACATCTGTCCTCAGTTCAGTCGCACCGATATCAATTTCCAGAGAGTCCCAACGGTCGATACCTCCAACCCCTTCATCTGCAGGAACATTCCCAGCCCGGATGAGAGCTTTGTGATCATTCACTTCCGCAAGGGGGCTCGAGAGAAGTGGGGGATTGACTTCAACGATCTTCTGAACATGATCCACGACTCGTTCATGTCCAGTCCCACCAGCATCGTGGTGAACGGTGGCAAAATGGGATTTGCCATGGAACTGATTCTCACTCCAATCATCCACCGCATGATTGAAGAGAAGAAAAAGATGAACTGATTTCTGTTCATCAACAGTCCCAATCAGTCCTATCGTGGGCTCATCTGATTGTTCAGGTGAGCCTATTTCTGTTTCACCTCCCTCCTTCGTGATCGCGGGAGCCGGCGGGAACGCCAGCCTCACTCCACGCTGGGACCGAGTGGACAGCAGACGACTGATCGCTTTGGCCCGGAAAATTTATTTTCAGCATCTGAGCGAATCAGCACAGTCGCTCGAGCCGTGTGGCGTTGTCGTGAATATCGATCTCAGCGAAGGTCGCGTTGTGCTTGAACCCCCCACCCTGCTGCCGGATGAACAATTCATCGGAGCAGAACTGATCAGCAGGCGACTCAGACGGCCCCGCAATCCAAAAGAACGGCTCAGAGGGCAAGGATCTTGAACACACCGCTTTGGTGGATGGTGCTTCTGGCAGGAGCCTGCGTTGGCAGTTTCATCAATGTGGTGGTCTGGCGGCTGCCGAGGGAAGAATCTGTTGTTTGGCCGGGCAGCCACTGCCCCCGCTGCGGCTATTCCGTGCGATGGCACGACAACATCCCGGTGATCAGCTGGCTGTCGCTGCGAGGTCAGTGCCGAAGCTGCCGTCAACCCATTTCAGCCCGCTACCCCGTGGTGGAAGCGCTCACCGGGGGGTTGTGGCTGAGCGCGATCGGGGCCATTGGCTTCGGCACGGGCGCTCTGTCAACCGACATCACCACATCTCTGATCACGCTGGTGGGCGGAATGGTGCTGGTGAGTCTGTTAATGCCGCTGGTGCTGATCGACATCGATCACCTCTGGCTTCCGGAACCCATCTGTCGCGCCGGAGTGATCACGGGACTGCTGGCCAGCGCGCTGGTTGCGGCCTTCGCAGACCCTGAAGTCGGTCAAAGCCTTCTGTTCAATCACCTGCTTGCATCGGCAGCAGGGCTACTGGCGCTGGAAGCACTCAGTGCTCTAGCTGAACGAGTGGTGGGGCAACCGGCACTGGGGCTGGGTGACGCCAAACTGGCCGCCATGGCGGGAGCCTGGCTCGGACTGAGCGGACTGGGCGTGGCCATGGGGATCGCCGTCATTTCAGGGGCCGTGTTCGGCGTGGTTGCACGAATCACGGGTCGCCTGAAACCCAGAGAAGCGTTCCCCTTTGGTCCGTTCATTGCCATGGGCATCTGGCTGGTCTGGTTGATGAGCCCTCAATGGTGGTGGAATCAGTGGGTGGCTCTCATCAGTCCATAAAAAAAGCTCGTTGATCCCGGGTTAACAGATCAACGAGCGTCGTGAAGATTGCAGCGACACGACCCAAGCAGCTCTGATGTCAATCAGGCCGCAGCACCGCCACCAGCGCCTGCGATATCAAAAGCTCCGCCAGCTTTCACGTTGGCCAGAAGAGTTCCGTCGAGGAACTGCTGATCCAACAGGATCAATGCCGCTGGACTGGAATCGGCCAATCTCAACCGCTTCAGAACAAATCGAGCTTCAGATTCTTCCTGCAGTTGCTCACCCACAAACCAATCGAGCATGGCCGTAGCTGTCCTGTCTCCCTCATTTTCTGAAAGCGTATAAATGTTGTTAATCGACTTGGTAACAGTTTTCTCCATTTCATACACCTTGTCAAAAAGTGCTTTCACCGATTGCCACTCTCTCTCAGGAGACTCAATAGTAGGCAGTTGAACATTGCATTCACTGTCCACGAGATAAGCAATGAACTTGGAGGCGTGACCCCGCTCTTCAGTGCTCTTGTTCAACATATAACTAGAAAAACCAATCAGATCTCGTTCTCGCAACCAGATCGACATCGCCAAGTATGTGTGACTTGCCTGAAACTCAAGAGCGAGATGATCATTGATCGCTGAAGTATGCGATGCCATGCAAAAAAAGCCGATATTTTCTTATAGACATGCAACACCAAACGAGCTCTTGAGCAAAGATTAAAAAGACCAAATTGACATTACTGTTGCAACAAATGCTACACGACGTGGCGCCTGCTTCAACTCACCATTACAAGATCAGTTGCAACAGAAGAGAGTCGTGAACATTGTCCTCCAAGATTACCGACTCCAACAAACCACCCATTGAAAACTCAAGCCCCAAAGGCACTCAATGGGGTGTTTATAGAATTTGATCACTCGAGAAAGACATCACCACATCGGTGAAATCCCCGCCACTTGATCCAGGCATGGCAGCGAATCCAAATTGATTCGGGCCGAGCACCATAAAGCGATCAATTCCATCAGCATTGGCCTCATTCCAGACAAACCAAGTGTCTGCACCTGAAATAACATAAGGCGCTAAATAGACACCGCTCAAGGAACCACTCAATGCATAGTCACGCGTGAGCGAAGAATTCCCAGCGAGATTTAGACCATTTAGCCCCTCCACTAAATTGCCTGAGTTCAACGCTACAGATTGATAATTCGCATCTCCTGGCCTGACGGCATTACCGAGCGCGTCGATCACCGTTCCCTCCGTATCAAGAACCTGATAAAAGCCAATCAAAGAATCGCCAGCTGCTTGGCCGCTGATGCCGAGCGAACCCGTAAGACGCTGCGCTGTGGTGAGCGAGGAGAGATTCAAAACCGGCGCAATCTCCTGCCCGATTCCAGTGAGCGAGTCTGGCCCTTGCCAATTTTGCGCAAGCTGCAAGGAGTAATAAAGGTTAGCTTGATAGTTTTGATTCACCCCAGAGTTCAACCTTGAATTTTGAACAGCTCCGGCCCTCAAAATCGCCAAGGTTTCTGGAGCTGAAATGGATGCATTTTGCGCACGGATCAGCCCTGCCATGCCAGCAATCACTGGCGAAGCCATCGATGTGCCAGCGTCATAACCATAATTTCTATCACCCACATTCCCGGTTCCGACCGGCACAGTGCTGAGAATCAAAGTCTTAGGTGTTTCTTCATATATAGGGGTCCCAAATTCATCCTGACCAACCATCACACTTCCGCCATCTCCACCTGGTGCGCTGATGGAAATCGACTGACCATAATTGCTATAACTAGACTTGAAGTCTTGAGCATTAGAGGATCCCACCGAAGCGATATTTCCAAAGAGTTGGCTAAATACGGCTGGCGTTGAAGTAAAGACATCAAAATTACCGACGTTATTCCATTCGTTTCGGTCATGCCATTCTGTCCCATCATTGCCAGAAGCGATCGCAATAAAGACATCATTCTCATAAGCATATTGAAAGGCCTTCTTATAGCCAGTAACAAAATTGTCAAGATAAAATTGTGGGTCAACTTTGTCATTACTTCCAAGTGACAAGTTGATCACCTTGGCGCCATTGTCGACGGCATAGTAGATGGCATTGAAAGTATTATCATCATATGCAAACTGGTCTCCACCAAAAACATCAAGCACCATCAGCTGGGTATTCCAGGCAACGCCCGAGACACCAATCTGATTGTTTCCCTGAGCGCCTGCAATCCCTGCAACATGCGTTCCATGTTTACCAACATCCATTACAGGTGAATCTTTGACAAAATTCCAACCATGAACATCATCTATCTTCCCATTGCCATCATCGTCTTCACCATTACCTGGAATCTCACCGGGATTGATCCAAAGGTTATTAATCAAGTCAGGGTGATCAATGTCAACGCCTGAATCAATAATCGCGATTGGCAAATCTGCATTAACAGCTAGCTTCCACGCTTCCGGAGCGCCAATGTCAACATTAGGCGCTGCTAGCCATTGACCACCTCGATCTCTCCAATCACCGACAATACCAGTGTTAAACAGATGCCATTGCTGATCAAGAAGCACATCATCACTCAAGAGAGTTGTATCATTAAAAGTCTTTCCATCCAAGGATAATTTAAATTCAGCATCTGTCGATTCCTGGTCATTCTGATACAAACCTTGGGGCTTAATTTGCAGCCAGTATTCACCTGGCGCTAATTGCGCAAATACATTTTCCGGGTCACTTCCAGGATTTGTAGAGCTATTGAGAACAGTTGGAGAATTAAATGGGTAAAGAGTGTAATAAGGCTCGCCAGTCTTTGGATTAATTTGTCCGATATAAAGGTCAAAATCACCTGGCAATTGCGACAAAGTGATATTTAAGTTTGTTGCATCAAGCACCGAAAACTTAATATAAAAAGAACCTGCCCTGTCGCTGGGATGCATTCTCTGCAGTTCGCCCAGCGATGTGCTGAAGGTTTTTAATTCACCTGACTGAATCTGAATTGATTCGGTACCCATTAACCCAATCCGAGGTCGGCCAATCTTCAATATGCGCAGAGCAGGTTAAGGAGCGGTTAAGAGCTTGTTTTTGACTGTGAGCAGCCTGAGAACAGGCATCCATCCATCAGATCCGATGACAAGTCAAGAAGCGACTATGCAGTGAGATTCGATTTTGATCATCAAAAAGGCGGTATTGGTTGGGATCAGCAGGGCTGAGCTCACAGAGATGCTGGCCAGGAAATTCATCAAGGCGATTCATCAACTCGCACAAACTGGGCAGTTCCTTGGTGCGGTTGGAAGCAGCTGTTTTGGCCAGATCACAGCAAACAACTAAGATCCCCAATCAAGCAAGAGGTCTGAAGGGATATGAGCCTGTTCGACTGGTTCGCTGATCGCCGCAAGGGTCAGTCCGTCGTCAAGGTCGCGCAGGAACCCGAAGAGGGGGATGGTCTGTGGAGCAAATGCCCTGAATGCTCCCAGGTGGTCTACCGGAAAGACCTCTTAGCCAATGCAAGCGTTTGCAGCAACTGCAGCTATCACCACCGCATCTTCAGTGCTGAGCGAATCGCGATCATTGCCGACGAAGGAAGCTTCAAACCGCTGGACGATGAGCTAGCACCGACTGACCCGCTGGGGTTCAAGGATCGCCGGGCCTATGCCGATCGCCTGCGTGAGACCCAAGCCAGCACTGGGCTTCGCGATGGTGTGATCACCGGACTCTGCCGAGTGGACGACATCCCCATGGCCCTTGCCGTGATGGATTTCCGTTTCATGGGTGGATCGATGGGCTCAGTCGTTGGAGAGAAGATCACCCGTTTGATCGAAGCGGCAACGGCCAAACGCCTGCCTCTGCTCATTGTCTGTGCCTCGGGCGGTGCACGCATGCAGGAAGGCATGCTGAGCCTCATGCAGATGGCCAAGATTTCCGGAGCCCTGGAACGTCATCGGGAAGCCGGTGTGCTTTACATGCCACTGCTGACGCACCCCACCACCGGAGGCGTTACGGCGAGCTTCGCCATGCTCGGCGATTTGATCCTCGCCGAACCGAAAGCTCTGATCGGATTTGCCGGTCGAAGAGTGATTGAACAAACCCTGCGAGAAAAACTTCCCGACAACTTCCAGACGGCCGAATACCTTCAAGAGCATGGGTTCGTTGACACGATCGTTCCTCGAACACAGTTGAAGAGCACCCTGGCAACCCTCTTGAGCCTCCATGGCTGTCGACCCGAGGTCACTGTCCAGACATGAACAACTTGATGACACGCCTCCAACAGGGTCTGACATCAGCACTGCTGGCCCTGCTGATCGTGGTTTTGGCGCAACCGGTTGTTGCCGGTCCCGTTGATTGGCGTGAAGTTCCCTCAACCAGTGAAGGCCAGCAATGGTGGGACGCGGGAAGTGTTCGTCGAACCAAAGAGGGCAATCTGTCGGTGCTCAGTCGATACAGCCTCAAAACAGACGACGAATCACCAGCCCTGGGAACGCTCGTGGTGATGGAAATTGATTGCGATCTGTCGCTCTACCGCGACACGCAGAAGAACGGCTTGCCCCGCTTCAGAGCTGACTGGGAAGCACCGGCGAAAGATGACCTGATCACAGAAGTCATCAACGACGTCTGCACTTCCGGGCTGACCTGATTCCTATCCCACACTCCACTGCCTCCTTTTCAACATGTCTGCCAGTCCGTCAGCTCAGCGCCCCATCGGCGTGGCCATCGCCGGTCTCGGCTTTGGAGAGGCGGTGCATCTGCCGGCGCTGCAACACGTTCCCGAACTCGAGCCCGTCGTTCTCTGGCACCGCCGTCAGGATCGACTGGATCAGGTCTGTAACCAGGCTGGTCTGAAGGGTTACAACTCCTGGGATTCTCTGCTGGAGGATCCCAGAGTTGATGCGGTCATCATTGCCACACCACCGGCCCCCCGTTATGAGCTGGCGATTCAAGCGCTGAAGGCAGGCAAGCATCTGCTGCTTGAGAAGCCCGTCGCCCTGAATGCTCAACAAGTGGCCGATCTACAGCGTGAAGCGATCAGCAGAGGTCTCAGCGTTGCCGTTGACTTCGAATACAGAGCTGTACCCCTGTTTCAGCAGGCAGAACGCCTGCTGAAACAGGGGGCCGTGGGAACACCATGGCTCGTGAAATTCGATTGGCTGATGAGCAGCCGAGCCAACCCGCAGCGAGCCTGGAACTGGTATTCGCAAGCGAACGAGGGAGGGGGTGTGATCGGAGCGCTTGGAACCCACGCCTTCGACACACTGGCGTGGTTGATCGGGCCCGTCGGAGACCTACAGGCGTTAACACGCACAGCCATCGAGCAGCGACCAGATTCTGCTGGAAGCATGCGATCCGTTGACGCTGACGACATTGCCCTGATCAATCTCGAGTTAAAAACCCATCAAGGTGGTGCCGTCGCTGCTCAGATGGCGCTGTCTTCGGTGGCCCGCAATGGCCGTGGCTGCTGGATTGAGATCTATGGTTCCGAGGGAAGTCTGGTGCTCGGGAGTGAGAACCAGAAGGATTACGTGCATGGTTTTTCCCTCACCCTGCAACAAGGAGGAGAAACCCCTCGCAACATCCAGCCGGATGAGGATCTGCGCTTTGCGACAACGTGGACTGATGGACGCGTGGCACCGGTCGCTCGTCTTCAGCGCTGGTGGGCGCAGAGCATCCATCGCGGCCATCCGATGGTGCCCGGCCTCGCTGAAGGCCTGGCTAGTCAGCAAGCCTGCGACAGAGCTTTATTGACGGGCTGATCCAGAGAGCAAACCGCACGCCATTGACCCTGTATCAACAGAAACAGCTCTGCGTGTCTTTGAAAAAGCCGCGCTTTTTTTAAATCGCTTGAATGACAAACATATATTTTTTTGAACAATGCTCAAAAAAGCAACTTGTTTTGCAGCGCTTCTTCTGATGGCGGCATGTTCCTCGGGATCGGTTAGCGAGGATTCATCCAAGGACCAGCCAGTTGCGAACAACAGTGAGGTTGAAGCCTATGAACAAAACGACACCACCCTCTCTGGAGAACAGAACAACGAAGATTTCGTCAACAAAGTCAACGGCAAGGAACTCGTCAGCGCTCTAAGGGATGGCGGTCATGTCATCTATATCCGTCATGCCAAAACCACCAAAGACTGGGGTGACCAGGTGAGTCCTGAACTCAACCTTTCCGATTGCAGCACTCAGCGTCGCCTGAGTGACGAAGGCAAGGCTGATGCCAAAAAGATTGGGGAAGGCATCAAGGCCGCAGGTATTCCTGTGGGAGATGTCATCTCAAGCGACTACTGCCGTGCGTACAACACGGCCGATCTGGCTTTCGGCACCTACACCAAGAACTCAAATCTGAATTTCCTGCCTTGTGTTGAGTGCACTCCTGAGGATTACAAGGAGTATGCGAAGCGCGTTGCTCCCTTGATGTCTGCGAAGCCTGAGGCGGGGAAAAACACATTCCTCGTTGGGCATGATGATCCCTTCCAGGGTGTGACGATGCCGGTTGTTCCAACCAATGGAATTTATCCCGCACCCATGGGCGTTGCCTACGTTGCCAAGCCCCTCGGTGATGGCAAGTTCGAATTGGTTGCCAAAATTCAGCCCAGTCAATGGCAGGCTCTCTCTGAGCTTTGAATCAGACCACTCAAGATTGAGACTTGGTTCCCCGCAAGGCTGGCTCTTTTCCGAGTCAGCCTTTTTTGTGGATGTGCACAGCCGAACCACGATTGCCCCAGGAAGGTGAGATCACCTGCAGAGACTCAAAGCAAAACAGTGAATTCGCCTAGTCCAGACAAACCTCCAAGGCAACCTGGCAGCTGGCAAAAAATCAAAAAATACAAATAACCTGTAGCAAATCTTACTCAAAGCTGTAAACAGAGAGTTCAAGGTGTCCTTCGAGACCCCGAGACTCTCTCAATTCCGAAGAATCAAATGGCACTGTCTGATTATTCCTCCGAACTGATCGCAACCGCGCAATCCCTTGCCTCACCCGGCAAAGGCATTCTTGCTGTGGATGAGTCCACCAAGACCATCGGCAAGCGCCTTGGCTCCATCGGGGTGGAAAACACCGAAGCCAACCGTCAGGCCTACCGGGGGATGCTCTTCACCACAGCGGGGCTCGGAGATTTCATCAGCGGAGCCATTCTTTACGAAGAGACCCTCTTCCAGAACCATGCCGACGGCGAGTCCATGGTGAGCAAGCTGGGCAAGCTCGGCATCATTCCTGGAATCAAGGTTGACAAAGGCCTGCGTCCGCTCGCAGGGGCTGGTTCCGTTGAGACCCTTTGCACCGGCCTGGACGGTCTTGTTGAGCGTGCCGCCGACTACTACGCCCAAGGAGCGCGTTTCGCCAAGTGGCGCGCCGTTTTGCAGATCACTTCAGACGGCTGCCCCTCCCCACTGTCCGTTCGTGAAAATGCCTGGGGGCTGGCTCGTTACGCACGCTCTGTTCAGGAATCCGGCCTGGTGCCGATTGTGGAGCCTGAAATCCTGATGGATGGGGATCACACCATTGAAACCACGGCTCGCATCCAGGAGCACGTGATCCAGGAGGTGTATCACGCCTGTCAGGCCAATGGTGTTCTGCTCGAGGGAACTCTTCTGAAGCCATCGATGACCGTGCAGGGTGCCGATTGCTCCGACAAGGCTGATCCAGCCAAAGTCGCTGCCATGACGGTGCGCACCCTGGAGCGCAGCGTGCCCGCAAGCGTTCCCGGCATCGTGTTCCTCTCCGGCGGCCTGAGCGAAGAAGCAGCTTCGGTGTATCTGAACAACATGAACACCATTGAGCGCAAGGCGAAGTGGAATCTGGGCTTCTCCTACGGAAGAGCTCTTCAGCACTCCTGCCTCAAGGGATGGGCAGGTACAAATCTGGAAGCAGGCCAGAAGGCCCTGCTGGCAAGAGCCCAAGCCAACTCCGAGGCCTCACTCGGCCGTTATGTGCCCGGATCCCAGCCCTCCTCCGACGAGCAACTGTTCGTAGCCGGCTACACCTACTGATCCAGCATCACGCACAGCCTGTCCCCACTTGCGAGACAGGCGTGCGTGACAAATCGAACAACACTCAGGTAAAGTCTCGGCCCTACGGACCTTTTAGTCCGATAGGGCTTTTTTTTGGACTTTTTCTATGGCGCTCGTTCCGCTTCGGCTTCTGCTCGACCACGCTGCCGAAAACGGCTACGGCATTCCTGCATTCAACGTCAACAACCTTGAGCAGGTGCAGGCCATCATGGAAGCGGCCGACGAGACCGATAGTCCGGTCATCCTGCAGGCTTCCCGTGGCGCACGCAGCTACGCAGGTGAAATTTTTCTGCGCCACCTGATCCTGGCAGCCACTGAAACCTATCCCCACATTCCCGTGGTGATGCATCAGGACCACGGCAATGCTCCTGACACTTGCTACTCGGCTGCCATCAACGGATTCACCTCCGTGATGATGGATGGATCACTGGAAGCTGACGCCAAAACACCTGCCAGCTATGACTACAACGTTGCCGTCACCAAGCAGGTTGTTGATTTCGCTCACTCCGTTGGTGTGAGTGTGGAAGGTGAGCTGGGATGCCTGGGCTCACTGGAAACCGGAAAAGGTGAAGCGGAAGACGGCCATGGCTTCGAGGGTGAACTCTCGAAAGACATGCTGCTGACCGATCCGGGGGAAGCCGCAGATTTCGTGGCCAAAACCAAGTGCGACGCGCTGGCCATCGCGATTGGCACCAGCCACGGTGCTTACAAATTCACCCGCAAGCCCACGGGTGAAGTGCTTGCGATCAGCCGTATCGCTGAGATTCACAAGGCCATCCCCAACACTCACCTGGTGATGCACGGATCCTCTTCTGTGCCCCAGGAATGGCTGGAGATGATTAACAAGCATGGTGGTTCCATCCCTGAGACCTACGGAGTGCCTGTTGAGGAAATCCAGGAAGGGATCCGCAATGGAGTTCGTAAAGTGAACATCGACACCGACAATCGCCTTGCTTTCACAGCCGCAGTGCGTGAAGCAGCGATCGCTGATCCTGCGAATTTTGACCCACGCCATTTCAACAAGCCTGCTCGCAAATACATGAAGCAGGTCTGCCTCGACCGCTATCAGCAGTTCTGGGCAGCAGGGAATGCCAGCAAAATTCAACAGCAGAGCATTACCTACTACGCCGGCCTCTATGCCAAAGGTGCTTTGGATCCCAAAGCAGCTGTTGCTGTCTGATCGAATCGATCAAAATTTTTGGATCACCAAAGGGGGGCCTGAAGGCCCCCCTTTTTTGTGCTTCATCAATTCCTTGAAGACTTCAACAATGGATCAGTCTCGATTGAATCAAAGACCCAACAGAGCCTATTCCTCCAAAGAAGCAATCAATCGATCAATCAGAAGATCAATCAATGCGTCAATCAAGAGTAGATTTTCTAGGAAATGCAGATCTAGCATAGGACTGCTGCTATCAAACCCGAATGGACAGCGACCCAAATCCAATCTCACCCGTTCAGCGGCGATCATTTGATCGGTTAATCAATTTCACTGATGCAGTCGTCGCCATTGCTATCACCCTTCAGCTGCTTCCACTCGTTGACATCAAAGCAACCAATGGGGAGTCAATATGGAAACTCATCAGCGATAACTCATCCCAGATTTTCGTTTTTTGGTTTAGCTTTTTAATCCTTTCTGTGTTGTGGCTCAAGCACAATCAGGTTTTCAATTCAATGAGGACATTTGATAGCACTATTTTCTGGTTGAATTCATTGTGGATGGCCTTGATCGTGTTTCTTCCTTGGCCAACAGCACTCTATGGTTCGCTCAATGATGGGCAACTTGTTGAAACCCAGGGAGTGGGCCTTGTTTACTGGTGGACTCTGGCATTGATCAGCGGCACTGGATGGCTTGTGGCAATCCATGCGTGGCAAAACCCTGAGCTCCTTGAGCAGTCAGTGCTGCTGGAGCGGAATAAAAACGCAGGTCTCAAAAAGTATCGCGGTGCAGGTTTCGTGACCGCATTTTTTGTGATTGGTCTTGCTTCTGAATTTTCGCCTCCATTGGTGCCGTATCTGAGTTTGATCATTATTCCAATGGACTTACTGTTGAGAACAAAGACCAATAGAAGAACCCGCAAGAACCCAGCACGAACTCACCGCTGAAGCAGGCCCTTCAATCCAGAAGTGTGAGTCGCCCAGATTGTGCATCGACGAGCGCTTCCCGTCCGAGAGGAAGTGCCATGTTCGGCAGACCATGCCCGAGGGGCAGATCCATCACCAGTGGCACACCAAGGTCACCCAGACGTTCCTCGAGAATTTCCGCCATGGAAAAATCACCAGGAAGAACATCGTCTTCCTTCCAGCTGAAGCGACCACAGGCCACTCCAGCCAAACCCTTGAACAAGCCGGCGCTACGCCATTGAGTGAGCATTCGATCCACTCGATAGGGCGCCTCACCCACATCCTCCAACACCAAAATCGCTCCCTTGAGTGAGGGGAACCAACGGGTGCCAATCAAATGGGTTGCAACGGTGAGATTCGTCACGACCAGTCGTCCCTGCGAGCTGCGACCGCGTAGCCCTCGTCCTTGCAGGGGCTTCGTCGGACGTCCGCTCAGCAGATCAACCGTGCGCTGCCACTGTTCACCCACGCCCCAGGCCGAGCCGTGGATGGCACCCAGCAGACCTGCTTGCCACTGCGCGAGCAGAAGGGCACTGCTGTCAGAGAATCCCAAAGACCAGAAGGGTCGTTCAGGAAAGCGCAATCCAGACTCCAACACACGCGCAGCTCCCCAGCCGCCACCCACATAAACCACACCATCGAGGGTGGGATCGTTCCAGGCCTCCTCAATCGAGGCCCGCCGTTGCGCATCGGTGGCTGAAAACCACTGCCACTGACCTTTCACGCTCTCTGGAATTTCAAGAGCCCAGCCTTGGGCGGCGCATCGCTCCAGCAATGGCGTGAAATCCGTTTCAGGATCCATCCAAGTGCCTGGATTGATGGCTCTCAAGCGTGAACCACGCCGCAAAGGAGGCACTGGGCGCGGTTGGCGTGGCCTGGATCCAGCTTTGGAATGAACGCCAGCCAGGGACGCTGCAACACCTGAGCCGGCGGCGAGCGCCAGCGTCAGAAGGGAGCGACGGCGCATGGGTTAGGAGAGCAGCGCTTCCAGGATGGCCCGCCCTGCGGTGCCACCTGTTTGCTGATCACAGGCGCGCTCAGGATGCGGCATCAGGCCGAGCACCGAACCGGAAGCATTCGTGATGCCGGCAATATCGGCCACGGAACCATTGGGATTCACGCAGTAGCGCAGGGCGATGGCGTCCTCATCCTGAAGCTGTTTCAGGGTGTCATCACTGCATTGGTAACGCCCTTCTCCATGGGCAATGGGCAGAGAGAACTGACTGCCTTGGTCATGGGAAGACAGCCATGGAGAGCGATCACTGACCACAGAAAGAGCAGCGTCTTCGCAGATGAAATGCAGGTCCCGGTTACGGGTGAGAGCACCAGGAAGAAGGCCCAGTTCCGTCAACACCTGGAAACCGTTGCAGATCCCCAGCACTCGGCCACCCGATGAAGCGAAAGTCAGCAGTGATTCAAGGACCGGAGCAAACCTGGCGATCGCGCCGCAACGCAGATAGTCCCCATAACTGAATCCACCGGGAAGAACGACCGCATCAAGGCCACTGAGATCCCGTTCCTCATGCCAGAGGTAGCGCGTGGGCATTCCCAGGCAGCCCTCAGTGGCCCAACGCACATCACGGTCGCAGTTCGAGCCTGGGAAAACAACAACACCGATGGTCATGACTGGGTCAACTCAAGAGTCCAGTTCTCAATCACAGGATTGGCAAGCAGCCGATCACTGAGCAGCTCAAGGTTGCGACGGGCTTCTGCTTCGTCGGATGCCTCCAGCTCCAGTTCCACGGCCTTACCGATGCGCAGTCGCTCCACACCATCCACACCCAGGCGAGATGCGGCAGCCCTGGCAGCCTCACCGGCAGGATCGAGCACTGATGGGCGCAGGTGCACCAGAACACGGGCTTGGTAACGCGGCACGGGCTCCGAGCGGCAATTGTTAAATATTGACAGGCCAGGGGACCGCTTTCGTTCCACGAAATGCAGGTTGAAAAAAGCCCCTCGCAGCGACGGCCAGTCCGTGCTCCATCCACTGGCTCCCCTGATCCGCTCACTGAGCCAAGCCAGCCTGCTGGTTGCGGCGGGACTCGGCATGGCAGCACCCGCCCGACCAGCGGTGAGCGTGCCGCTTGAATGCAGGCAACAGCATCAGGAGTGGCAAAACTGCCGCTACGAAAGTGATCAACCGGGAAGCAGCTGGCAGCTGGCGTTCGAAGACCAAACCGTGCGCTTTCACCATGACGGCAGCGGCCGCATGACGATGCAGCTGAATGACAATGGCGACTGGACAGGCGTTCAAGCCCGTTGGATCGCGGAACAAACGCTCTGCTGGAACGATGTTTGTGCCCGAGGGGAGATCCCTCTGGATTGATCAGCGCTCAAGCGATGCATTGACGGAGCACTCAAAGGGGACTGCCGCCGATGGGAGCGTGAGCAGGTGCGCGCACAGACTGGCGAGATCCTCGGGCTGAGTCATCTGCTCAGGAGGCATCGTTTTGACCCCTGCGGCCATCCGGGTATTGACCCAACCGGGACAGACGGCGGTCACGCGAATGTCCTTCTCCCAACCCTCGTTGCGCATGGTCTGGCACAGGCCCATCAGTGCGAATTTGCTGGCGGTGTAACCGGCGAGGCTTCCTTTGCAGCGCTTGCCGCTCATTGAAACCAGCACCTGAATCCGGCCCCGTCCCGAGTCGACCAGTGCCGGCCAAGCCGCTCGGGTCAACCACCAGGGACCCATCACATTCACCGTCCAGAGTTCATCCGGTTCAGACCGTTCCTCCTCACTGAACAGCAGGGGCGTGCGACGCAGGATTCCGGCGCAGTGAATGAGCGTGTCCAGGGATCCAAACCGGCGCAGAGTGGCCTCGACGACCCGTTGGCCATCCTCTGGCACACGAGCGTCATAAGGGCATGAGATGAGGCGAGCGGGATCTTGCACTGGATCCAGATCCGTTCCCCGCAAGCTCTCGGGATCCCGGACAGCCAGGCAGAGCCGATGCCCTTGCGTGATCAGCGTGCGAGCCACCGCAGCTCCTATCCCCCTGTTGGAACCAGTGATCACGACGGTTCTCATGGTGGATGGGAGGTCAGGATTGATGCATGGTCCCATCGAAGGGACAGCCGTAGCAGTAGTGGAGCCACCCCGCCGTGACCGACTGGAAACAAGCGTTCTCAGGCTGGGGACTGAGCTGGGACGGCTGGTTCAACAACCGACGCGGTGAGTGGTGGTTGCTGGCGCAGTTGGCCCTGATCAGCTGCCATCTGTTCCCCGCATGGCCCAAGCCTGAAGTCTTCGGGATTCAGTGGCCTCCAGTGGCTCAACTCACGGGCCTGATCACCCTGACCATCGGCCTGGGACTGGCACTTCAAGGGTTTCTGGCACTGGGACCAAGCCTTTCACCGCTACCGGATCCGAAACCTGGCGCTGTTCTGGTCACCACCGGGGTCTATGCCAGCTGTCGGCACCCCCTCTACCGGGCGGTTCTGGTGTGTTCTTTGGGCGTGGTGATCGCATGGGCGAGCCTGCTGCATCTCATGCTGTTGCTGGCTCTGATCATGGTTCTCCGAGGCAAGGCTCGACGCGAGGAACGTGCCCTGCTTCGAGTGCTTCCCTCCTATGCGGACTACATGAGAACGACAGCGGCCATCGTCGTCCATTGCCCAGGTCTGGACTGGCGACAACTTGAGGCCAGCTGAACAACCGTTTATTCATTGATGAAGCGATAATCATCCCCCTTAGGACAGGCACGTTTTTCTGCCAACGGGATGCAAATCGCCGGAACTCACCTTCTGCTGAGTCGTCTGCTGTCAGGTCTGACCCTGGCCACTGTTCTGGCGGGGATGGGATTGATGCCTGAAGCAGGAGCTGAGTCCCAACCGCTCAAACGGCAGTCTTTGATGGCCTTACTGGAGCCTTCCCAACCAAAGGAGGATCCCGTTCCCACCCTCGTGCTCGAACGCACCGATCGGCGGCTGTCGACAACCGGTGATCCGATCTGGAATCTGAAGATCGAGATCCCCGGAGAACCTCTGCGTCGTTTTGACGCCGTCAGCGGACGGGCCAACCGACAGAACGCCAATCGTGACCAGCTCGGTAGCCGTGCCCCCCTTCCCGTTGGGCGTTACAGCGTGGGTGTCGTGGAACCGCTGATCGATGGCGCTTACCCCGAACTGGGTCCTGTGTGGATCAGCATCGAGCCCACCTTCACCACCGGGCGCAGAGTGCTGGGGATCCACCTGGATCCGAGCGCAGGACTCCAGAACGCCAACAGCGGCACCCTCGGCTGCATCGGCCTGGTCAACCGGTCCGACATGCTCGAACTGGCTCAACTGATTGAACGCAGCGGCACCAGACGGCTTGAGGTGGTGAACTAAAACCTCGATCAATCAAACCCGGATGGCCCGGACGCTGGATGCCGAGCAGAGTGCCCCGAAGCTGGACCAGGCCGACGCATGACCCGTCCACTTGATGTCGCTGAAGCCCCGGCACCACTCCAGCGGAGGGTGATGCTGGCTTACGGCATCGGAGATGCCGGCACGGGAATGGCCGCGGGACTGGTGGGGTTCTACCTCTTCGTCTTCTACACCGATGTTGCTGAACTCTCAGCCTGGCTGGCTGGAACCGTGATGATGGTGGTTCGGGTCGGGGATGTCATCAGCGACCAGATGATCGGTTTCTTCGGGGACCGCACGGACGCGCAATCCGGCCCTCGGATTCCCTGGATGGTGGTGTGTGCCCTGCCGCTCGGCATCTCCATGGCACTGATGTGGTGGGTGCCCCCGTTCGAGGGGGCCTGGCGGTTCATCTGGTTTGTTCTGATCGCCAGCGCATTTCAGGCGACCTACTCGGGAGTGAATCTGCCTTACTCGGCGCTCGCCACCGAACTCACGCAGGATGTGATCTGGCGCACGCGCCTGAACAGCATCCGATTCACAGGATCCGTTCTCGCCAGTCTGATCGGCCTGTTCCTGGGTGCTGCGCTGAGCCATCATGGCCCCTCCGGATACCTTCAGCTCGGCGTCTCAGCTGGAATCATCCTGATCATCAGCACGCTTGCCAGTGCCGTGGGACTGGCACCGGCTGCGGCGCGCTGCCGTAGGCCCAGCGGCGAACAACGCCCGCTGATCGCTCGGCTGCGTCAGCTTTCCAGCAACGGTCTGCTGCTTCGCCTTATCTGCATGTATCTGCTGCTGTGGGGCGCACTTCAGCTGATGCAGCCCGTGGCGATCATCTACCTCGCCGATGCGCTGCATCTGCCCAGTGCCTGGAGCACCGGCCTTCTGATTCCGTTTCAGATCAGTGCGATGGCCGGTCTCTGGATCTGGAATCAGGTTTCAGCGCGGTGGACCCGACTTCGGGCGCTTCAGCTCGGGGGTTGGTCGTGGATTGTGTTGTGCATGATCTCGATGCTGCTTCCAGCACTCCCGGTTGAAGGTGATGTCTGGGCGGCAGCGAATCGCGGTCCACTGATCTCCTTGATGATCACCCTGGTGCTGCTGGGTGTGAGCGCCAGCACGGCCTACCTCCTTCCCTGGGCGTTTCTCCCCGATGCAGTGGATGCTGAACCCAACCACCCCGCCGGCCTGATCACTGCATTCATGGTGCAGATTCAGAAGCTGGGCAGTGCTGCTTCGGTCTTTGTGCTGGGGCTTCTGCTGAGCTGGGCCGGATATCAGGCAAGCCTGGACCTGAATCAACCCGCGTCGGCTCTGAGAATGATCAGGCTTGTGATGGGACTGATGCCCGCACTGATGGTGCTGGTCTGCCTCTGGGTAATGCGCGACTGGGGCGAGGTGCGGGCTGCAGCGCTCGAGGCGGATCGCGCCTCAACGCCATAGGGATCCCGTCCCTAGCGCTCAGCGTCACAGGCATCCAGGGTGACGCGCCAGTTTCCCCTGGAATCCCGCTCCTGGAGAAAGCCACCATCTCCCTTCGTCCACCAGGTTGTGTCCTGGTCCGCGCTGTAGCGGGCACCCGAAGCGGATGACAACTGGGGAAGGGTCAGCTGTCGGCCATCAGGCAACGTGAGCCTCACAAAGCTCAGAGAACGATCCTTCAATCCGTAGTAAGTGGCATCGATCTGTTCACCACCCCCACAGCGGTAGCGAACGGATTCGCCACGCTGAAGCACTGGATCAGCAGGTTCTGAGGCGGAGGCGCCCGAGCTCACCATCGACAGCGAGATCGCCGCCACCGCAGTCATCAACGATCTCATCATCAAGCTGGCTGAAGGCACCGTTCAAGCTGTTCGGCCGCATCAGTCTGAAGACCAATGACAACCAGTTCCAGCCCGCTTCCGCTCAAAGGCTTCCAGGATTGATTCGGTGCCGCTTCGTACCAGCTTTCAAGACGAGGACCCACCATCTGGATCTGAAGCGGGAGAGTCTTGCCGGGGATCCAGACGCGACCCTTGAGGCGGATCACCCCGTGATCACGGACGAAACCTGGCAGCAGCTGTTCCAGCTGCGCACGGTCGACCGTGCCATCGAACCGGACCTGACCGCTGACCGCCTCCACGTGGGAATGGTCATGGTGATGACCGCTGTGCTCATGGCTGTGGTCATGGTCATGACGATGATGATCGTGATCATCAACAGCCGCTCCGGAATCGCTGGTGGGATTCAGGCCAAGCACCAGTTCAGGATCGACGGTGCCATGGCTGATGGGAAGAGTGCCGGTTCCCGATCTCACGCCGGGAGTGATCTGCCGTCGTACGGCATCAAGCTGCGAGGAATCGAGTCGATCGGAGCGGCTGATCAGCACCAGATCGGCCGCCTCCAGCTGATCCCTGAACAAATCGTCGATGGCGGTCAGGTGATCCAGATTGGGATCCTCCTGACGCTGACGCTCGAGAGCGGCTGGATCGCCGACCGGGCTTCCGGCGCTGAGAGCTTCCCCGTCGACAACCGTCACCACGCCGTTCACGTGCACTCGCTTACGGATGGCTGGCCACTCAAGAGCCTGCAACAACGGTCTTGGTAGCGCCAGACCACTGGTTTCGACAACAATCCCATCGAGCTGGTCAGAACGCTGGAGCAATGTCTCCATCGTCGGCAGGAAGTCGTCCTGCACCGTGCAGCACAAACAGCCGTTGTTGAGCTCCACCACTCGCCCTTCAATCTCGTCCTCAGGGCAGAAGCCACAGCTGCGGATCAGATCTCCATCCAGCCCGACCGTGCCGAATTCATTGACCATCACGGCAAGGCGTTGGCCGCTGTTGACGAGCAGGTGGCGGAGAAGCGTTGTCTTGCCTGCCCCGAGAAAACCGGTGATGACGGTGACAGGGAGCCGTGAAGGCATCAGCGACACCCCAGCGATTCACGGGTGCTGAGACCAGTGCGGCTGTTGACACCAGTGGCTCGACCACAGAGAGCCTTGAGTTGAGGCAGGTCGATCACAGCATTGGTGAAGTCCGTTCCTTCGATTTCAGCATCGATGAAGCGGCTCTGCATCAACATCGCGTTGGTGAAATTGGCATCGCGAAGATCAGCACCGTCAAAGCGACTTGAGAAGGCAACAACATCTTCAAGATCAGCTCCTCGCAGATCAGCACCCTGCAACTGAGAGGTGTTGATCACAGCACCGCGCAGATCGCTCTCGCTGAGATCCACCTCACGCAGGTCGGCCTTCAGGAACTCCTTTTCCTTGAGGTCGCGTCCATGCATGTCAGCTGTGATGTCCTGAACGGCGCGTTGTCCGCGCAGCTCAGGGGCCGTGATTGCTACGGCGACATCACCACCGATGAAAAGTCCGGTCACCATGAGCAGACCGCAAACCAACGATGCAGCGAAGCGGCGAAAAATAGACGGAGAAAGAGCTGACAAGAGCATGGTGAGTGAAGGCTCGACGGCTGCCTGGAAACAACTGCCGTAACTTGTGCGGTCACGATATGGCAGACGACTGCCAAGCCACGCGTCATGGCCAAGACTCTCCGGGTGGTGGTACCGCCCCACCCACTGATCGCCCACTGGCTGACCGTGCTGAGGCATGAGGGCACCCCACCGCCCCTCTACCGAACAGCCATGGAGGAACTGGGTCGCTGGCTCAGCTACGAAGCTCTGCGGGACTGGTTGCCTCACCGCAGAGATGTGGTCAAGACCCCCCTGAGCAGCACGGAAGGAACCGTGATTGAGACAGCGGTGCCGCTGCTGGCGGCCCCGATCTCCCCTGGAGGTCTTCATCTCTGGGAAGGTGCTCGCCAGGTGCTGCCCAACGCCGAACTCTGTCTCGGAGGATTACCCGACGCCATCGAAGCCCAGGCCGGTGTGGTGCTGCTCCTGGATCAGATCAGCGATGGAGATGAACTGATCAACCTGCTGCGTGGTCTGGAGACGCTGGGCGTTGAAGCACCGAGGCTGCGTGTGATCACGGCACTGGCCGCCAGCCCAGGCCTGAAACAAATCGGTGAGTCGTATCCGGAGATCACCATCCACACGGCCTGCATCGATGCCGACCTCGATGAGCAGGGCCGGATCCTTCCAGGAATCGGGAATCCCCTGCAAAGACTGGGGATCAGAACTGCATAGCGGCACTAGGCTGGACATATTCAAAGGAAGCCCATGGCGCGGCAGCAGGACTCTGCTTCAGGAACTCTGGCCACCCTGGTGAGTGGCGCCGTGCTTGGTGCGGCAGGCTTCGGATGGTGGTTGCTCTCTGAGGCTGACCGACGACGTCGGCTTCGCAATCAACGATCCATGTTGTATGCGCCGCGCATGCAGGACGGCAGTGAGGCTTTCAGCGCAAGCGATCGACCTGAAGCGGAGAGCGACAGCCACCTCGAAGCTCGTGTCGAACAACTGAATTCGGCGATTGCGGATGTGCGCCGTCAACTCGAAGATCTCGGCTCCAGGCAGTGACAGAGCGGCCGGTAGGTTGACCGAAGTGATCCGCCGCAACGCGAGACAATCCATGCTCCGCTCCGATGCCGTCACCAAGGGGATCCAGCGTTCCCCCAACAGGGCGATGTTGAGAGCTGTGGGGTTTGGAGACCAGGATTTCGGCAAACCCATCATTGGGATCGCCAACGGATACAGCACGATCACGCCCTGCAATGTGGGCCTGGACGATTTATCGAAGCGTGCGGATGCGGCAGCGCGGCTGGCCGGAGGCATGCCTCAGATGTTCGGAACGATCACGGTCAGTGACGGCATCTCCATGGGCACCGAGGGGATGAAGTACTCCCTTGTCAGCCGTGAAGTGATTGCCGATGCGATTGAGACCGCCTGCAACGGTCAGAGCATGGATGGCGTTCTTGCCGTGGGCGGATGCGACAAAAACATGCCAGGAGCCATGCTGGCGATGGCCCGGATGAACATTCCGGCGATCTTTGTGTACGGCGGCACGATCAAGCCAGGAAAACTGGGTGGATGCGATCTCACCGTGGTGAGTGCCTTCGAAGCCGTGGGTCAGCTCACGAACGGCAACATCGACATGGAGCAGCTCATCGCCGTCGAAAAGAACGCCTGTCCTGGAGCTGGAAGCTGCGGCGGCATGTTCACAGCCAACACGATGAGCGCTGCGATTGAAACCATGGGACTGAGCCTCCCTTACAGCTCCACGATGGCGGCGGAAGATGCGGAGAAAGCCGACAGTGCAGCCAGATCGGCTGAGGTGCTGGTTGAAGCGGTGAAAGCGAACATCAGGCCCCTGGATCTGCTGACCCGAGAGGCGTTTGAAAATGCCATCAGCGTGATCATGGCCGTGGGCGGCTCAACCAACTCAGTGCTGCACTTGCTCGCCATCGCGAGAACGGCCGGGGTTGACCTGAACATCGATGACTTCGAACAGATCCGCCAGCGGGTTCCGGTCTTCTGCGATCTAAAGCCGAGCGGTCGCTACGTCACGGTGGATCTGCACAGGGCAGGCGGCATTCCTCAGGTAATGAAACTGCTGCTGAATGCAGGACTGCTGCATGGTGACTGCCGCACGATCGAAGGCAAGACACTGAAGCAACTGCTCGAGGATGTCCCTTCAGAGCCGCCCGCCGATCAGGATGTGATTCGTCCGATCAGCAACCCCCTTTATCAGAAGGGTCACCTTGCCATCCTGAAGGGCAACCTTGCACTGGAGGGAAGCGTCGCCAAGATCAGTGGGGTTAAATCTCCGGTGCTGACTGGCCCAGCAAGGGTGTTTGAAAGCGAGGAAACCTGTCTGAAAGCCATTCTTGATCGCAAGATCAAGGCAGGGGATGTTGTGGTCGTTCGCTATGAGGGCCCCGTGGGAGGACCGGGCATGCGCGAGATGCTCTCTCCCACTGCAGCCATCGTGGGTCAGGGGCTCGGCGAGAAAGTGGCCCTGATCACAGACGGACGCTTCAGCGGTGGCTCCTACGGCCTTGTGGTGGGGCATGTCGCGCCTGAAGCCGCCGTCGGCGGCACCATCGGGCTGGTTCAGGAGGGAGACAGCATCACCGTTGATGCCAATCAACTCCTGCTGCAGCTCAACGTGGATGAGGCCGAACTGGAGCGAAGACGTGCTGTCTGGAGTCGTCCAACACCTCGCTATCGAACCGGGATCCTCGGCAAATATTCCCGCCTGGTGAGCTCCAGCAGCAGAGGAGCCGTTACCGATCAGCCCTGAGATCCAACAAGCAGAGCCCTGAGCCGTCGCGCGAGGGCTTCAAGAGGCGCGCCATCGGCCGGGGCCGCACAACGCTTGCCCGTTTCCCCATCCATCCACACCGGGTGCTGACCGTGCCAGAGCAGTGGTCGCTCGTCCTGATTCCACCAACTCAGCATCAAATTCAAATCCTCACCGCTTTGATAAATCTCGAGCTCAAGATCGTGCTCATGACAGCGATGCCCCTCTGGATCTCGGCATTCAAGACGAGCTCTCAAATCAATGATCTCGCCCAATGAATCCGTGATGGATAGTGGTTTTTGATCAGAAGAGAGCTGCTGATCGATTTGAACAAGCGCATGAATCCACGGCTTGCGGCAGACATTTGCCGCCGAACAAATCAACACCGCATAAGAAGAATTCAAGCCATCAGCACCCTGGTCCAAAGCCACACCATCAGCAAAGACATCTAAACAAGCCAACGATACCGGATCACGAATGAATCATGCAGAAGCAGAATTCAGAACCAATTCACCCTTAACGTGAGCGTTGAACCTCAACAATGCGGGAGTCAGACGAAGAAGCATCCAAAAAGGATTGACCCGCTTTAACATCAAGATTGAGGCTCTGATTTAGAAAAGCAACCGCATATTCCATTGTTGGAAGATCCGCATATGGGCGGCTTGGCTTATTAAAATTCAATCCCGACTCGCCACGTGCCCAATCCGCAAAGTTTTGCATGTCGCCACCGTTATCAATACCAGCAATCGTGAAGTGACTCACGCGATCAACATCCATCAAGACAGCATTTTGTGCATTCTCGAAGATCGCCATAGCGCCACCACGCCAGGTGGGGTCAGCCGAAGGTCCAAACAGCAGAGGGATTTCAGGAGACACACTGCCAGTCAGGATCCCTTGGGTATCACTCAGCTGAACCTGACCCGAGCAAGGGCAGAGAGCATCTGACATAGAGCAAAAAATCAGAAGAGGTGCCGACAGGCTTTTAACAACGGAGCTAGGGGTCGGCTGAACACCATTCCACGGGGCAATCGCGACAACGGCTTTAACCAGATCAGATCCATCCGCACCGAGACCAGAAGCCACATCAATCACCATTCCACCGCCCATGCTGTGCCCCATCAAAGCGAGACGCTTGGGATCAACATCCGAACGACTCTGCAAATACCTCAAATTCGAGCGAATATCATCTGCCATGCCAGAAAAGTCGACGGCATTACTAAATTTGACCGGAAGCTGAAAGAGGTTTCCCAAGGTGGCAAACGGATGATCAACATTCATCACCCCACAATCACCTTGCTGCTGACTTGCAAGAACGACGAATCCCCAGGAAGCAAGCCGAGTCAGGGTGGATGAATACTTTTCCGCCGGACCACACAACCCATGGGCAAAGACAACTGCAGGCCATGATCCTTGAGGCGGAGAGCCTGCAGGTGCAAACATCAAGCCCTGATCATCAACCGATGACATCGAAACCTCAAAGGGCCCAGGACCTTTAAAACCATCTTGTTTTGCCAAGGCGGCAGAACACAATTGCGAAGCCAAAAGGAGCAAAGGCAACGCACAAAAACGCAGCAGGAGATTACCGGAAATTCGCGATCTCATGACTACCAACCAATCAATCTATTTCTACATAATAGCCTTCAAAGCTTTATCGCACAACTTTAAAATGGTTCACAGTTGATGCACACCTCAACAAACCATCATGGCAATAGATTGTTCCTATTTACGCGCAAGCAACATCGCCCAACAAAGCGTCACGAAGCATCAAGCAACTGAAGTGATTCGATCTTCAAAAGCTTTGATCAAAATGCTTCGATTGAGCGAATCAAGAGTTTGATCGAACCCGCTCGATAACCGGCATTCGGCTTGCCGTCGTCACCAAATCTTGAATGCAGCAGCTGAAGACGCGTGATGCAAGTCGAATCAAATCGAACGGGAAGAGTGACAGGCTTCGCGCGCACCACGGGCTGAAGACGGTCAAAGGGAAGTTCGACGACCGTGGTCCCCGTTGACTGAGTGGCAACCGTCGTGACCCAACGCAATCCCCCTGGAATCAACTCGGTCAGTCCGAACACTCCATCACGGCAGGCAACCGCGAACTTGAAGCTGCGTCCTTCTCCATCCAGTCTCAAACGCAAGCCTGTGTAAGAACTGAGATCCAGCGGCGGGCGATACACCGGCGAACGGCAGCTAACGAACCCGCCACCTTCGCTGACCACCTCGCCTTCAAGAACCAGGCCCTGGTCACTGAGCCGGCAGCCTGCACTGCTGGACCCACCCATGATCGTGTCGTTCAGGCTGGCCCACTCGCGGAAGGAGTCACCGGCGGCGATCACTCGAATTTCGGGGGGCTGGTGATGGAGAGGTGTTGTCAAAGGCCTAAAGCAGCAGCCTGATCAGCGAGCACGAGAATCTCGGAACTCGGCTGGACCAACTTGGCAGGTGTGCGCTGCGCTGATTCAGCAGAATCGATCAGTCGTGAAAGAGCCTGGCGCTTGGCTTCACCGCTCACTAAGAACACCACCTGACGTGCAGCACTGAGCACAGGTGCCGTCAGCGTGATCCTCTCCAGTCCTTTTCCGCGGCCAATGGTGGTCCAGCGATCACGAACACCGGGTGCCTCCGTTCCGGGGAACAGCGACGCCGTGTGACCGTCATCACCAAGGCCGAGCAGCATGAAATCAAACACGGGTGGTTCGCCCTCACAGGCCTTGGCCACCAGCGCAGCAAAGGCCTCGGCACTGGCTTCGGGAGACTCCAACTCAACGGTGGGCACGGGATGGAAACAAGCACGGGCGCCCGGTTGATCCGGCTTCAGCAGGGTGTTGCGCAACATCCGTGCGTTGCTTGATTCATCATCAGCGGCCACCCATCGCTCGTCACCGAGGAACACATCAACCCTGTCCCAGGGCAGATGGTCCTGCCCCAGCAATGCATAGGCCAATGCGGGGGTGGTACCGCCCGACAAAGCGATTTGAGCCCGATCCCTCTGATCAAGCGCCAGGTCGATTGCAGATCCAATGTGCTCGGCGGCTCGCCGAGCAAGATCCTTCGCTGTCGGGACCTGTTCGATGCGATAAGAGCTCATCGCCCGTTCCTCAGCTGAGCCACTCGGTGTGGAAGATGCCGTCTTTGTCCACACGCTCGTAGGTGTGAGAACCGAAGCAGTCACGCATGGCCTGTACAAGATTCTGGGGTAGACGTGCCGTGCGGTAGCTGTTGATGTAATCGAGGGTGCTGCTGAGGCAAGGCACCGGAACACCGGCTGCGGCCGCACCGGCCACGACTTTGGCCAATCCAGGCAAGCGGCGGTTGACCTGATCGGCGAACCAGGGATCGGTCAACAGGTTCTCGAGCTGGGGGTTGGCATTGAAGGCATCTTGAATGCGCTTGAGCAAGCGGGCACGGATGATGCAGCCTCCCTTCCAGATCTGGGCAATCGAAGGCATGTTCAGGTTGTAGTTGTGCTCAGCCGATGCGATGCGCAACAGCTCCATCCCCTGGGCATAACTGGCCATGCAGGCCAGAACCATGGCATCCATGAGAGGAGACATTCCATCGGCGGATGTGCCCATATCAAAGGACTGAATGGCAGGCCCCTTGAGAATTGGCTCCGCCTTGGTGCGCTGATCTTTCATGGAGCTCATCACCCGTCCGTTGAGGGCGGCGTAGATGGTGGGCACGGAGGCTCCCATCTGCAGTGCACTGACCACCGTCCAGAGCCCCGTTCCCTTCTGACCGGCCTTGTCCTGGATCTTGTCCACAAGCGGAGTTCCATCATCCGGATCCATGGTGCGCAGACACACCTCGGTGATTTCAACGAGATAGGAAGACAATTCCTCGGTGCTGTTCCAGTGCGCGAAGACATCAGCCATCTCGAGGCTGCTCATGCCACCGACCCGTTTCATCAGGTCATACCCCTCGGCAAGGATCTGCTCGATGCCGTACTCGATGCCGTTGTGAACGGTCTTGACGAAGTGACCTGAGCCGCCTGGACCGATATACGTGACACAAGGGCCATCTTCAACCTGGGCAGCCATCTTGCGCACCAGACTTTCGATGGCGTCGTAGGAGGACTTCGTGCCTCCCGGCATCATGCTCGGGCCTTCAAGAGCTCCTTTGGCTCCTCCCGAGACACCCATCCCGATGAATCCAAAACTTTTACTTTCCAGTTCAGCAACACGGCGTTCAGTGTCGTGGTATTCCGAGTTACCTCCATCAATCAACAGATCTCCTTCGTCCAGATAAGGAGAAATCTGTTCAATGACAGCATCCACGGGCCCCCCAGCCTTCACCATCATCAGGATGCGTCGCGGTCGTTCCAGTTTGTTGACGAAATCCTGAAGGTCCGTGGCTCCCTGAATGTTCTTCCCGGCACCACGACCGGACATGAATTCTTCCGTCTTGGAATAGGTGCGGTTGTAGACGACGCTGGAGAAACCGTTGCGCTCTGCGTTCAGGACAAGGTTTTCACCCATCACGCCTAGACCAATCAGACCGAAGTGGGCCTTGGACATGCTCAGCTTGACCATTCACTGATGACAGTGTGACCACGGCAGCCGAAGTCGGCTGCAACATGGTGAACCTCTGTCAGAAATGAACGATCAGATCACACTTCCATCGGGAATTGATGCATTTTTGACAACCACCACGATTCCATTTCGGATGTAAAAGCCGAGCTCCGGGCGGTCGGCTTCTTCAACATGGTCCTTGTTCACGATGGTGACATTGGAACCAATGCGCGCATTTTTATCGAGGATGGCCCGCTTGACCGTGGTGCCCTGACCCACACCAAGGGGGATGCCTCCACGCTCTCTGAGAACGGCACGCTCCTCGCTGGACTCGAAGAAGTCAGCACCCATGACCAGGGTGTCCTGAATCACCACATCAGATTCAAGCCTGCTGCGAACACCCAGAACACAGTGATGAACGCTGCACGACTTCAGAATGGAACCCTCTCCAATAATTGAATTGGTGATCTGGGCATCAACAAGTTTGCTCGGGGGTAGATAACGAGGCCTGGTGTAGATCGGAAATTTCTCGTCGTAGAAGCTGAAAGGGGGTTTCGGCTGTTGCGTCAGTGCAAGGTTGGCCTCGTAGAACGCACCGATCGTTCCAATGTCCTCCCAGTAGTCGTCAAAGACATAACTCTGGAGCTTGTCACCTTTCGAGAGTGATTCCGGAATCACCTCCTTACCGAAATCTTTGTGATTGGTGTTGCCATCCAGAAGATCAAACAGTGTCTGACGGCTGAACACGTAGATCCCCATTGACGCCAGATAGGGACGTTCCTTGGCGGAATCGGGACTGAGCCCGAAGCGCGCTGTGTCCACCGCCATCTCGAGCAGGGAGTCTCCCTTTGGCTTTTCACGGAATTCCTGAATATTGCCCTCGTTATCGGTTCTCATCAGACCGAAGGATTCAGCCTGCTTGGCATCCACCGGAAGGGCCGCCACGGTGAGGTCGGCACCGGTGCGGCGGTGATGCTCGATGAAACGGCTGTAATCCATGCGGTACAGCTGATCACCGGAGAGAATCAGGTATTCATCAACATCCCACTCCTGGAAGAGCCACTGGTATTTGCGAACGGCATCAGCAGTTCCTTCGAACCAGGAAGGACTGTCGGGAGTCTGCTGCGCAGCGAGAACCTCAACAAATCCTCCACCAAAGGAATTGCTGAGGTTGAACGTCTGGCTCAGATGACGGTTCAATGACGCACTGTTGAACTGCGTCATGACGTACATCTTGTTGATGTCCGAGTTGATGCAGTTACTGATCGGGATATCGATCAGTCGGTACTTACCAGCAAGAGGAACAGCGGGCTTGGCCCGCATCTTGGTGAGGGGATACAGACGCGTTCCCGCTCCTCCCCCAAGAATGATGGCCAGAACACGCTTCATGCCGCCCCCACAGATCGGCTTTGCCGGGCAAACCTACCGGACTTTGGGTGCTCAAAACGGATGATTGGGACAGATCCGGCAAGAATGCTGGGAATCAAAATTAGACAACCGACAGAAGAGCCGCCAATCACTCAACGATCCTGTTCGTCGTCCTGAGCGAGATCAAACAAACGCTCCACCACCAACAGCGAATTCTGTCGTTCACTGCGTTGCTGTGGTGCTCGCAGAGACGTCACAGGGGTATGCAGGATCTTGTTGATGATGCCCTTGCTGAGAGCCTCCACCACCTTGCGCTCGCGAGCAGAAAAGTCAGGCCCCATCCGACTGAGAGCCTTCTGCAGTTCCTCTGAGCGGATCGACTCCAGAGAGGAGCGAAGTCTGTTGATCGTCGGCACTGCCTCAAGGCTGTCCCACCATTCCAGAAAAAGCCTTGCCTCTTCATCGAGAAGGCCCTGTGCCTCCCGAGCCACCTGCTGTCGAGCTTCCTGATTGCGTTCGACAACCTCCTTGAGATCGTCAACGTCGTAGGCCTCAACCCCCGGGATCCCTTCCACGTCAGCGGCAATGTTGCGAGGGACGCCGATATCAACGAGTCGCAGTGAACTGCGACGGTTCAACTGTTGAAGTCGGCTGGCATCGATGATCGGATCATCCGCTGCGGTGCTGGTGAAAACCAGTGAACAGGTGCTCAGGCAGTGATCCAGATCCTCGAGTGGACGACACTGCACGGGGAGGTCGGGGAAGTCGGCGGCCAGAGCCTGGGCTCGGCTGACCGTGCGGTTCAGAACAACAACCCCTGAAGCGCCCTTGGCCTTCAGGTGCTGAAGCAGCAGGCGACTCATCCGGCCGGCACCAACAACGGCCACCTGTTCGTCTTCAAGGGTGACCAGATCATCCACACCACGGCTCTGCCCCAGCTTCAGCTGGGCAAGTTCAACGGCTGCAGAGCTGATGGAAACGGCACCGGTGCCCAGATTGGTTTCGCTGCGAACCCTTTTGCCAGTGCTCACAGCCTGGGTGAGCAGGCGGTTGAGAATTGGGCCGAGCGATTTGTGCTCCTGGCCCAGGCGCATCATTTTTTTGACCTGGGACAGAATCTGTCCTTCGCCAAGAACCAGACTGTCGAGCCCTGCGGCAACCCGCATCAGGTGGGCGACGGCGTCCTCATGGTGGAAGGTGAACAGATGGGGTTTCAGATCTCCGGTATCCAGCCCGGAATGGCCACTCAGAAACTCCCTGACAGCCGAAATTCCCAGCTCTGGATTGCGGACGAGCGTATAAATCTCAAGACGATTACAGGTGCTGAGAATCGAGGCCTCAAGCACCTGATCATGACCCCGCAGGTTCTGCAGGGATTCCTCCATGGTCTGCTCAGGAATACTGAGCTTTTCGCGCACTTCGACCGGTGCCGTTCGATGACTGAGGCCGACAACGGCGATATGCATGGAGAAAACCCTCGCTGCTTAAAAGGAGATCAGCTCAGAGCGATGCTCTGTGCACCTTCCTTGATGTGAACCGTGTTGGTGAAACGGCAGGTGTCGTCAAGGTTGCTAATCACCAGGCTGCTGGTGCGGGTGCAGTCCTTCTCGAACTTAACGCCGTGGAACAGCAAACCATCAGTGATGCCGCTGCCAGCGAACACCACGTGTTCACCGGATGCGAGCTCGTCAGCCTCATAGATCTTGTCAGGATCACTGATTCCCATTTCAGCCAGGCGAGCAAGATTGCCTTCCTTGGTGAGATCAGCCCACTCCTTGGTTTGAGCAACCGCAGGGTCATACACGAGCTGACCCTGGAAATGGCCGCCAAGAGCACGCATGGCCGCGGCGGAGATCACACCCTCGGGAGCAGCACCGATGCCCATCAGGCAATGGGTGCCAGTGCCAGCAAAACCGCAGGCGATGGCGGCCTGCACATCACCATCGGAGATGGGCTGAACACGCGCACCGGTTGCACGGATTTCAGCAATCAGATCCTTGTGGCGCGTGCGATCCATCACAACGATGGTGAGTTCTTCAACGGCCATGCCGAGGCACTCGCTGAGAATCTTGATGTTTTCAGTCGCGGACTTGCGGATGTCCACCTTGCCTTTTGCTGCCGGGGGAGCAGCCAGCTTCTTCATGTAGAAGTCTGGAGCGTTGAACAGACCGCCACGGTCGGAAGCCGCCAGCACAGCCATGGAACCGCGCTGGTTGTTGGCGCAGAGGTTGGTGCCTTCACAAGGATCGACAGCAAAGTCAACGCCGGGGCCTGTGCCGCTGCCCACCTCTTCGCCGATGTAGAGCATGGGAGCTTCGTCGCGCTCACCCTCACCGATCACAATCCGGCCTTGCATCTGAATCTGACCCATGCGCTGACGCATGGCTTCAACAGCTGCAGCATCGGCTTCATCCTTTTTGCCGAGGCCTGTGAGGCGGGCAGAGGCGATGGCTGCCTGCTCAACGACCTCGAGAATTTCCTGGATGAGAGTGCGATCCACTGGTGTGCGGCGGGGAACTAGATGCGGTGAGGAGCAGCTCTCAGGACTTGGCGCCACTGGGCTTTTCGCTCAAAAGCGCGGCTTACTGTATCAGTGACGTCGTGCAAGCCTGGCATCAATGGCGCTTCTCTAAAGTCCCTCGAGTTTTAAAGCCCTCCATGACCGCATCCGAACGCCCGATTCAGATCATTCCATCGGTGCTGCCCGCTGATTGGGCTGCCATGGGGCAATGCGTGAAGGATCTGGAAGCCGCCGGTGTCGACAGGATTCAGTTTGATGTGATGGATGGCAACTTTGTGCCGAATCTCACCTTCGGCCCAGAACTGATCAAGGCATGCCGCAAATACTGCAATGTGAAATTTGAAACCCAGTTGATGGTGAGCCAATACAACGCGGAAACCATGCTTGAGGATTACGTCGAGGCATCCAAAGGGCCGAACGGTGAACCTGGGGTGGTGATCGCACACGTCGAATCAAACACTCATCTGCACCGTGTTCTCGGAAGGATTCGCCAGCTGGGGGGAAGTCCGTCCGTTGCGCTGAATCCCCATACACCCATGGAGATGGTGAAAAATGTGCTCGACATGGTCGATCACGTGCTGGTGATGACTGTGAATCCTGGTTTCGGGGGGCAGGCCTATATCCCCACGATGCTCGACAAGATTTCACAACTGAGAAAGGCAATCGATGAACGAGGCCTCACGGTTGACATTGAAGTCGACGGTGGAATCAAGGCCAACTGGACCATCTCCCAGTGCTGCGCAGCAGGCGCCAACTGCTTCATTGCCGGAAGTGGGATGTTTGCCTACCCAACATTGAAGGAGGGATGTGACGATCTACGCCGTGTTGCAGAGGAAGCAAGAGCAGGAAAAGTACTGCCAACCCCTGCCTGACCGCTTCAGTTGAGTGATTCAAGGGAATGCCTCTGCTCGACCCGGAGCATTCCCAGGTCAACGGCACTTATCCGTCCTGATCGGCCACATCAGCGCCTGAACCCAGATCATTGTCAAGCTGCTGGCCAGGCTTCCAGCCACTGGCCCAAATCTCACGACAGCGTGCATTCAGACTTTGGGAATCAAGTCCCCAAGCAGAAACAACTTTCTGAATATCTTGCTTGATGTCATCGGCACCGGGGAAATCGCCATATCGCATTACAAGTCTTGCCGCAACGGTGAGCTGCTCAGGTCCGGGATCTCCCTGATGACCGAGCAGAGCATCCACCTGGTCGCGGTCCGTTGCGTAGAGCGGATGGGTCTGACCGGTCTGATTGCTCATGGGAGAACTACATGCCTGCACAACAGAATGCTATTGGATGAAAAATGGCTGCTTAGCTCATCAAAAAAACCGGCCTGAGAATAAGGCCGGTTTGACATCGTCAAGACTCGATGCAGGAACGGAAAGGAAAAAACCTGCAGAGACGTCTTAATCAGAACGTGAACGTTGTGCGAAGAACTCCGCCGAACTGATTAAAAGTGCCATCTTTTCCATCACGGCCAAGGTAAGTTAATTCACCCAAAGGACGGCTCAGATAAAAGATGGCTGGGGTCACAGTGATGTTATCCGTAACTTGGAAACCGTAATAGGCCTCCATGGCGTAATTGCCGTCATACGGAGTTTCCCCACCCTTCAGTGCAGTTGCGAATGTTGGTTGTCCAATCGCGAAACCAAGACTGTTGCCCTGCAGGAATGCGTCATCCCAGTGCAGTGAAACCTGCCAAGACTGAGAAGTCGTCACAATCCGATCAGGGGAACCATCGGTATCGTTCAGAGTGTTAATACCCCACCCCGCGCTGATTGCAGGAATCCAACCTGTCTCTTCGGGTTGCCAATAGCCTGAAAGGGCAAAGGCATTCAGAGAGCTATCACTCATCGCATCACTGAGGATATAGCTGAGCTGGGTATAGGCAGTTGAGTAGGGAACAAGCTTCGCGTCCTGCAGGTACGAGTAAACACCGGCAATGCCCCACTGCTCAGCCTGATAACCGATCTGAACAGTGCCAACTCCAGCAGAACCATCCGTGGCGATTCCTCCTTCCTGAGGATTGCCATCCATGCCGTTTTGCGAAACATACTGAACGCCGGCCACAAAACCATCTTTTTCGTAGTTGAGTGCAGCGCCTGGTCCCTGGGTCTTGTTGTAAGCAGCAGGTGCACCGTTCAGCGTTAAGACATCAAGAACCGTGTTGGCATCACCGGAGGGGTAAACAGATGGCCACATCGGCATCATGTCGTCCTGGCCGACGTTGGCACCAATCACAAAGCTGAAATCGCTTCCGATCGGAGCTGTGTAGAAGATCTTGTCGATGTAGATCGAATCACTGCCGCCCAACGAATCTGAAGCAACTTCAAGAGTCGACAGCGTGGACGGAGCACCAAAGAACGCGGTCCGTCCGAAATTGCCGGCTCGGAGGGTTGTGGTCAGCAGATCTTTACCAGTGAAGCTGGTGTTGAGGTTGATCTGCGTGTCGTAGTTGAAGGTGGTCGCTCCGAACTCTCTGTTCTCATAGTCCTGAGCATTTTCACCGCTGTAGAACAAGTCAACAATGGATTCATCGCTGAACGGTGTGTTCTCAAAAAGACCGTCATCAGGGTCGGCCAGGAAGTCATTGATCTCAGTTGTGGTAAGACCCAATTCGAAGGCGTCGTTGAGACCAAACAGGTCGTATTCATTGAGATCCCCACCAAAAGTATTGGCACCAAGCACGAAGCTGGTCTGACCCTCAAGTTTTGTGGTGGTGGAGAACTGGGTCGCTTCCAGTTCGCCCACGCGTGCTTCCAAACCGTCAACACGGCCCTTGACGATGGCGAGCTCCTTCTCGAACTCCTTCATCAGACGCTTGAGCTCGTCGGTCACTTCGGTGACGCGGTCGAGACAGGCGTTCAGCAGTGCGGCCGCTTCAAAGCGGGTCATCGCACGGTTGCCGCGGTAGGTGCCGTTGGGGTAACCGGCAACACAGCCGTAGCGCTCGATCAGGTTGCTGAGAGCCTGATAAGCCCAGTCCGTCGGGTAGACGTCAGAGAACTGGGTGATGCTGGTGACCTGATCCACAGCAACCGCGTCCTGAGACACGGGGGCGTAGTCGGAAACACCGGCAACATTGACTTCAGTTGCACCAGCAGCCACAGGAGCCAGCAGGCCCAGGGCAGCAGGAGCAACCAGCAGTTGCTTGAACAATTTCATAAGATTCCTCACACCAAAAAAGAGGAATGCAAATGCTAATGAGGCAGACCAACAATTCAAGAGTCATTGCAGTCAATTCCTGCAAATGATTCACAACGTGGTCTAATCACGTCGTCAAAACAAGATGCAAGAGACTCAAAAGAATGAGGAATCATCAGCAATAATCAATAAGGACTGAGCTGCTTGATGTCGTCATAGAGCTGCTTCGCAAGCTTATTGTTATAACCTGTGCATAATTCGCGCATACAAAGTGCATCAAAGATAGAGAATAGGGCTGGCAACAAAGTCCAGCAGAAGATTAAAAAAACGAGTCCTCCCTTACGGTCATCAAGCCAAAACCGATGATAACCAAACCACCCAAGCAAAAGTGCGTAGACAACGCCTAAAGAGGGCTGCCTGCAGCGAAGCTCAAACTCGTTCTCAAACACCAATTGCTCACCATGAGACATCTTCTTGGCAAGATGCTTGTACTCTTTTCTCACTTGCTATCTCAGAATGAATGATTTTTACAGGCTAACAACGGTTGACGGATGAATCAAGCCAAGCAGAAAGATTTGAACCAAAAAAACGACACCAAACACTTGACAAATCGATCCCGAACCATCATTGCGGGTCCAAAAGAAGCGAAGAAACATCAATTCAAAACCTAGCTAAAAACATTGGCACAACAGCTTTTGAATTATTTTTATGAGACCACAAAGACACCCAAGTCATAAGTCAAGGATTCGCTCATCACGGCAACAATGTACTGGAAGTGCTCAGCAGGGTCATGCAAGAAGGAAAAGAATTCAAAAGAACAAGCAGACAACAAGCAATGCTGATTAAGCTGAGTTTAGTCAACTCAATGCAATGCCACCCTGCAGCAAATGCGGCAAAATGCCTCCACTGGGCCTCAAGCGTCTATTCAAAAGTTTTGGGAAATTAATTCAAGCTTTGTTCCAAGCAGCTTCAAACATTTTCAAATCGAGAACAAACAAAAATCGGACCCCATAACAAACACTTACCCAAAACAGGTATTAAATTCATTCTGGGAAGCGATTGATTGAGTAGCTAAGATTAGCTGGACAGCATCAGGCGACAATCCAAGCTTCTTGCTGATCATCCTTTTCAATGGTGTCAGAAAGATTTTCTTTCCAGTGATCATAAGTAACGTCAAACTCACGATCCCAAAGTGGAGGGATATCAAGTACTGATTTTTTAAAATAGCCATCCTGCAGAGAGCTCAAATAAAGCCTACGGAGAGCAACCCAACGAGGCTCATTTTTATGAGACATCCTGAGCATGACATCCTGCTTCACACCATCGATATCTTCATCAGGTATGCAGTAAAAATCACCAACCCTTCGCTTTGAGCGCAGAAAATGCCCCTCTTCCAGGAGATGAGCAACAATCGCATTTTGACCACCTCTTTGATCCAAAACCTGGAACAATTGACGAGCTCGTTTGAGCCCAGTTTGGTATCGACGGTTAGCAAGCCATTGGGTAATCGCAGTGCGCCGTGTAATCGCAATCAACACAATTACTAGCGCGATAAGCAATTCAATTTCAATAATTAGCATGATCACTCACGATCTATTGCCAAATTAGCAGCGCCTCGACTACCGACAAGCAACATCAATTACTAAGTATAATAAATCACAAGGAATCAACAATTATGGTCAATGGCTACAGAATTTATTCATTCTTTTAGGCTTGCACTGTGTCCATCGGTAAAAAAATCTACAGAGATTACACATTTAAGTCGGGTTTAATTGCCAGTCGATTCATGGAGCTCTAGCCTTTTATCAGAGATGCATCGACCACGCTTCCAAAATGAATCTAAGTGAGTTAGCAGTTCATCATTCAGCAACGGTCGTTGGTGTCAGCACTGATGGGAGCGACCTGAGTAATTCCTTTAAAGACCGCTTGGAGGCCATGGGCATCAGAAAAGGAAGGAAAGTTCAGGTGATGCGCAAGGCTCCTGGTGGAGATCCTTATGAGGTAAGAGTGGGTAGCACAACTGAGATTGCGATACGAAAGTCGGAAGCAGCTCTGGTTGAAATCACAGATGTCTCAGACCTCAAAAAATCCTGACCTTATTGGCGCATCGATTAAACATCAGCTCTGAAACTTCATCATGATCACCGCAGAAACCGGCAAAACAACCCAGCAAAAAAATGAATTGCCAAGGATTGTTTTCATTGGTCAACCCAATACAGGCAAATCGACATTTTTCAATCGTGTTACTAATGCGACAGCAGGTGTCGCCAACTGGCCCGGTTTGACTGTGGATTTCATGCAGGCAAAGGTTGAACGTGATGGCAAAACAGTCGAATTTGTTGATCTACCTGGCATCTATGACCTCGATGGATTTACTGAAGATGAGAAGGTTGTTCAGGATTTTTTAGAGCAGTACAGTTTTGATTTAATTGTTTGCGTCATCAACGCCTCTCAAATCGACAGGCAAATATTAATACCACTGCAATTGAAAAAGCTCGGCATACCCAGCTTGGTTGCACTAAATATGGCAGATGAAGTTAAACGCTTTGGTGTCAAAATCAACACTCAAAAGCTATCTCAATTTCTCGAGATGCCGGTCTTCACGATCAGTGCAAAATATGGTGCTGGTTGCAGTTTGGCAATCGACGGCATTTGGAATACTGTCAACGACATCACAGATTCCTATAAAATTACAGAATTAGTTGAATTTTGTCGTGAGAATAAAATCACAGACGATGAAATACAGGAATCGCTAGATCAAGGGATTGAAATGCCACCTGAGAATCTGGTGACATTCACAAACCGAATGGATTCAGTTCTGCTGCATCCAGTGTTTGGCTTGCCAATCTTCTTCTTGACGATGCTGGCGTTATTCCTGTTTATCTGGAATGTGGGTATGCCGGCACAGGACCCGGTCGGAGATTTCACTGATTGGTTACAGGCCACCGTTCTTGAACCAGGACTGAGCTTCTTGCCAGAAATTGTCAAAGATTTTGTGATTAATGGACCTTATACAGGATTTGCATCACTCCTTGGATTTGTACCCCTCGTGGCCTTCTTCTTTGTCGTGATGACTGCCTTGGAGGACAGTGGATATCTGTCTAGAGCCGCTTACTTAATGGACAACATCATGCGGAAAGCAGGCCTTGATGGCCGTGGTTTCGTCATGCAATTGTTCGGTTTTGGTTGCAATGTTCCTGCCATTATGGGAACCAGAACGATACGATCACGCAGTCAGAGATTGCTTTCGATCCTTGTTATTCCATTCGCTTTATGCTCAGCAAGACTACAGGTATTTGTTTTCTTCCTAGGAATTATTCTTCCAAGCTACCTTGGTGCTGTTGCTCTTTGGCTTCTCTACATTATCAGCTTCATTGTAGCATTTGTTATGGCAATGATTTTCAATGCCAGTGGTCAATTCAAATCTAAAGATCCGTTCGTTATTGAGTTACCTCCTTATAGGACTCCCACATTTAAGCAAGTCGCGCTGAATGTCTGGAGTGAAATGAAAACGTTTGTGCAGAAGCTTTCCGTTTTCATGATTATTGGTACCACCATTACTTGGTTCCTAACCACTTACCCCGGCGGTACAGAAGGATTAAATACGTACGCAGGGCAAATTGGAACATTTTTCCAACCACTGATGAAACCACTAGGTATCAATCCCCTACTGACAGTTTCCCTGATTATCGGATTCGTTGCCAAAGAAGTACAACTGGCTGCCGTGGCAACGATGTATGGGGTGGGTGAAGGTAGTGATGCACTCAAATCAGCGTTAGGCGGTGCAATTAACTTCCAGCAAGGATTTAGTTACTGCTTGTTTAGCCTCCTGTATGTACCATGCTTAACGACTGTTGCCACAATTTGGGGTGAAACCAAATCTGCAAGATTTACTTTGTTTTCAGTGGCCGTTTCGATGGTTGTCGCTTGGGTCGTAGCCTTTGGATTTTATCAAACATACAATTTAATTTTCACATCATAAAATTGAAAAGCAATCCTTGGCTTTGACTCAAACATCATCGCCAAGGATATTCACCCTTTTCATCAATTCAAGTTCAAGTTCAACTGAAACAACTTTAAAAATACCAATCCTGTCAATAATAATTTGAATTAAGCGGCTCTATTTTCTAATGGGGTGAAGTCCCAACCGATTGGAGATGATGATTTGATGTTATCTTGATGTGTTTGATAAAGTTCTTCAATCTCGGTACAAGCCCTGTCGTAGGCATACCAGCCCATCATGCGCCGTGAATGTGATCGACCTCTTTTATCAACCGACTGATCCACGGTGACACCATTGGTTTCAGCGCTTTCAAAAGCACTTAAAAGCGGAATTTGAGTGCGAAGAACGTGAATATTAAAACCCTCAAGAATTTCTACAGCTGATTCTGCTGAGGATTTTTTACGCGAATCAACCTTAACCAGTAAGGCAGCATAGGGAATACGATAATTATTCAACAAGTTGGACATTTCAACAGTTAACTCTAAAGAGCGACTCTGAGGTGTTGTAGGTAGAAGAATAATGTCAGATCCCTCAACGAGGTTTTTAAGCTCTTCTTCATTACTACTCGCTTGCCCATCGGTCACAACGATCTCGGCACCTCGAGCCACTTTTGCTGCCGCTTCAATAGGAATAACTGGATAAGGCAGTAAATCACGTGCTCCGTAAGCTGTTGCAGAGCGGTTTCGATCCGCATCAATCAAGGCGACCTTCTTTTGTTGATGAGCCCAAATTGCCGCTAAATGCACGCTCGTACAGGTTTTTGCTACCCCACCTTTTTGACCAAAGACGGTAATAAACATTGTGTAATAGAAATTCTTCGCATCATCACGCCAACAACGAAGATGTCAAGTGTCTTTGAATTTGACTTCACAACAAAGCCATGACCAACAATCAGCAGGGTTGCTCTGGGTGTTCAAAAACAGGGCGATAACCCTTCAGGGGGGCAAGACTCTGAGCTTCTGAATGAAACCTTGACTGAGTTGATAATCAATCTCAGCAATCCATCACGCCAGTCGACAACTGAGCATGAACATGAGGATGACTAAACAGTCACAGCTCAGCGCATGAAATCAAACAGGAGGTTTAGCTCACTTGACCAGATTGTTCCCCATGAACGAAAATTCCAGCGAAACACTGCCTCAACAAGAGGAAGCAGAGACCTTTTCTGACTGGCTCAAACGCAACCATCTGGATCGAGGTCAGCCGTGGTTGTTCTACGGCGAAGATGAATTGTTTGAGGATTATTCCTGATTGGTTCAAGATCTGGCGATTTGATAGCTCCAAAAGCTTTAGTGCATTCACCCGACCAACTGAATGTGGCAAAAACTCTTGGGCCTAATCGCACGCCAAGCTAAAAAGCCTAAATGCAATGATGGAGACAATCATTTCAATAAAATAGGCACAACTGACTGATTCACTACTCCTGTAATCAATAAATTTAAAGCCAAATGAGAAATTTGTCGATACATCTTGAGCATAATATGGATCAATAACAGAGCCCCTTCTAGCGGCCTTGTTTATGAATGAATGCTTGCCAAGCAATCGATTCAAAATATGGTCAGAACCTCGCAGGCAACAGACAAATTGCAGATTCAAGCCTATTTTTAACGACAACCCTTACCCAAAGATCAACCATTCACCTCGCCCATGATTCCAGATAATCTCTTCAATAGGGATACTGGTTTGGAACAAAGAATTGTTCATTAATAGGAGGCCTTGCATAATCACCTTTTTTCGGCCTTGGGGGAAGTTTAATCCCTGGTGGGGTCATATCTTCCCACGGCACCTTACTGAGTATGTGACGAAGACAATTAAGCCTTGCTCTTCTCTTGTCATCGGCTTCGACTGTGAACCAGGGAGCCTCAGGAATATTCGTTCGCATGAACATTTCATCTTTCGCTCTTGAAAAATCGACCCAACGATTGCGAGCCTCAAGATCCATCGGACTCAACTTCCAACGCCTTGTAGGATCGTCGATTCGTGACTGAAAACGAGCCTCCTGCTCGGTATCACTGACTGAAAACCAATACTTGAGCAACAAGATGCCGCTGCGCACAAGCATCCGTTCAAATTCAGGTGCATCATCAAGAAATTGCTCGACCTGTTGAGGGCTGCAGAAGCCCATCACTCGTTCAACACCTGCACGGTTGTACCAGCTTCGGTCAAAGACAACGATCTCACCGGCAGCCGGAAAATGTTCGACATAACGCTGGAAATACCACTGTGTTTTTTGTCGCTCTGTTGGGGTTCCCAGTGCCACAACCCTGCAGCCTCTTGGGTTCAGTGGTTCGGTTAAGCGTTTGATTGTCCCGCCTTTTCCCGCCGCATCACGCCCTTCAAAAAGAACAATCATCCGATAGCCGGTTTCACGAATCCAGTACTGCATCCTCACCAGATCAGTCTGCAGGCGAATTAATTCAGCCTCATAAAGCTTCTTATTCAGCCTCACAATCTTTTGATGTTGGTCTTCCATGAGATCCCCTAGAAACTCGGATGGATTGTCAATGTCCTGCGCACTGCCCCCAAGGCTTGCAAGAGCAACTTCAGAGACGCGACCTGAACGGCTTTTGTCCTTGTCTTGATGGTGTTTTTTACCCTTGCTCTTGTCCTTGTTACCCATTGTTGGAACAGATCCGTTCCCATTGGAGGCATCGATGGTGGCGATCCCGAATTCTGCGCCAGTTTTTCTCAGATTTCAGCGCGTGAGGATCGTGAGCTTGGGTCGTTCAAGGGCAAGCTGAAGCGGATCGCAAAGCTGCCGGGGTCAGTCTCGGGTTCAGTGTCGTCACGATGGATACATTCCAGCCGGCCGCCATGTAACCGCGCGACGTGAGACACAATGGCCAGCCCTAGACCGCAGTGGCCCTGCTGTCCGCGGGATGAATCAAGGCGATGAAAAGGTTGCAACGCCTCTTCCCATTGCTGAGAAGGCATCCCCTGACCTTGATCCCAAACCTCGATGCAACAGCGGTCATTAGCGACCAACAAACGAAGAGTGACCGGTGCAACTCCGTAGGAGAAGGCGTTGTCGATGAGGTTGGCAATGGCACGCCCCAGAGCAACGGGTTTTACCGAAACGGACAGCGGAGCCAGATCGAGACGTAATTGATCAGCCGGATGACTGCTGGCCACTTCCGCCAGCAATTGATCCAAAGGAACTTGCACTGAGGTTTCACTGTCACCACCACCGGCAAACAGCAAAAATTGCCCGGTGATTCTCTCCAGTGATTGCAGATCCCCCGCACATCGCTCTCGCTCATCCGTAGAGAGTTGGGGCATCGACAGCCGAAATTGCAGACGGGTGATCGGTGCTCTCAGATCATGAGCAATGCCTGCAAGCATGGTCGCCCGCTCTCGACGGTTCGCAGCCAGCCTCTGCACCATGGCATTGAAACGCTGGGTGAGTCGCTGAACCTCAGGGGCTCCCCGAGCGGGAACGGCATCAGGATCCTCGCCGTCACCCACACGGGACAGCGCTTTCTCCAACCCACGCAGTGGTGCCTCCACCTCCACCAGCAGAAACAACCCGCCGCAGATGATGCCTGCGCCCACCAAGGCAAGACCAAGCAGTGTGGGTTCGGGTGGCCAACGCATCACCGAAGGCACATCCACACGCAGCCAGATGGGCTCCAGGGGCGAAATCAGTTCAATCCACACACTGCGTTCTCCACGGGCAGCCCGGTCGGGCAACACCATTGGGCAATGGGAAAGCCGTTGACAAAGCTGAAGTTGCAACGCTTCTGCCTGACGCTTGAACGCAGCTGACGGAGGAAGAGGTGCCGGCTTGGGACGCACCTTCACAACGAGATCCAGGCCGGTGAGTTCCGCGACCAGATGTGGCGGGTAACGCTCAAGGGCGAGCTCAGTGAGCCGCACGTTCAGGGCAAGATCCCTCCCAAGCTGAATGGTCTGCAGCTGTTCAAGCTGACGACCGAACAGAGCCTGAAAGACCACCAGGCAGAAAGCCGAACTGCCAAGGGCCAGTCCTCCCCAGCCCAGCAAAGCAGTGAGACGCTTCTGCCAAGGACGGGAAAGTTTGGGCAACAGTCTTAAGGGAAAGATCAGCGGGATCGCGGCTGGCCATCAGGCACGAACACGTAGCCATAACCCCACACGGTCTGCAGATAGCGCGGACGGGCCGGATCCGGCTCCACCAGTTTGCGCACGCGTGAGACCTGCACATCCATGCTGCGGCTGTCGGTGTCACAGCCAGGCCCACGGGCCAGCTCAATCAAGCGTTCGCGAGACAGTGGTCGATGCGGGTGCTGAACGAAGGAGGCCAGCAGGCTGAACTCGCCACTGGTGATCACTACAGGCTTACCGTCAACGGTGAGCGTGCGGGCAGCCAGATCCAGCACGTTGTCTCCAAACACCACGTCCCCCCCTTCCGCCAGGGGAGTGCCTGCAGGAAGAGCACTGCGTCGCCTCAGCACTGCCTCAATGCGAGCAGACAGCTCACGCGGCAGAAAAGGTTTGGCCAGATAATCATCAGCCCCCTGCTCCAGACCAATGATGCGGTCAACGCCTTCGCCACGGGCCGTCAACATCACCACCGGCAGGTCATCTCCCGCATCCCTAAGTCGTCTCAGTGCCGTGAGCCCATCATCACCGGGCATCATCAGGTCAAGCACGATCAGATCTGGTCGCTGAAATTCCAGACGGGCCTCAAGCTGCTTCACATCACTGAGACTGCGTACGTCATACCCCTGATCCAGCAGATAGGTGCCAACCATCTGACGCAAATCAGGGTCATCATCGACCACCCAGATCATCGAAGTGCGGGGCATGAGTTCTGTCGCTGCTTCAAGTTGCACTGATCGTATGGATCCCGTTGCGTTCTGTCGCGCTGAAACGGACCTTGTCACAGCTGATCGGATCACTGTCACGACTCAGACATGCCCATGTCGCCCAATCTCCATATGCTCAATGGATGGCGAAGCGCTTGTCACAACCGTTGGTGATGGCCTTCATGCTGCTTGGGGTTCATGGTCTGGTGCCGTGTTCATCGGCTCTGGCAAACCCACGGCATGTTCAGGTCTATGGGAAGCGCATGGAGGCGCTGTTCATCCGGATGGATGTGAATGGTGACGGTCGTCTGGAGTCGGGAGAGGTCCGGGGTCGGCCCTATTTCGAGAGGCGCCTGCAACGCCCCGACTCGCGTGGCTACCTGCTGCTGAAGGATCTCAGACCGTTGACGCCACACCCGAGTGGTCAGCGGCTACAGAAACGCTTTCATCAGGCCGATCGCAATGGTGATGGTCGGATCGACCGACATGAATGCCAATCACTTCCCTGGTTGAGCCGCAATTTTGTGAGCTTCGACCTCGACGCCGATGGTGGACTGACGCTTGAGGAACTCTGGACCGTGCAGCGATCCCTCGCCCCTCGCCCCTGAGCTCAACGTCGGGGTCTGGTGCGACGATGCACCGCTTTGTTCGGCTTGGGCCGCTCAGCACTGAACAATCTTGTGAAGGATTTGGCCAGACGAATCCCACCGGACAACAGTGCCAATAGACCTGCCAGAAGCAGCATCGCAATCAGGATGACTGCAGCTAGACCAAGCAAAGCCTCCAACAGCTGTCCAAGGCCGCGGATCAGATCAGCGATGGCTTCACTCACCACCACCATGGCGTCGACCTTCTGAGGCAACCAGCTCAGGAATGCAAGCAACCCTGAGCCAAGGGCCAAGAGCAGAACACCCTCAAGCATCTGGCGGCCAACGGAAACCGCCCTGGAGCGTGGACGCTTGCTGAACACTCTCCGAGTCTTGGGCACGGCACTTAGAGGTCTCAGATTGGGGGAATTCATGACAACCGCTCCAGACCGGTGGCGGTGAACCAGCATTGGTGCTCAGAGGAGATCAAAAAGCAAAGAGACGCTGATGGCAATAACTCAGCAATCCAATCAAAAGAACTCTTGTGGTCGGACGGACTCCCTGCCATTCGAACGAAGCCTGAGGCAATCGCGCCATTCTGAGCTGGCTGGCTCAGAGGTCAACGCTCTGCATCAGGTTGTGCAGAATCGCTGATCGGAGTTTCTGTTTTCACCTCTGAGGCCTGTTCAGGCTTGGGAGATTGCACCTCGGGCAAGGGAAGCAACAGCCCCAAAACCCCCAACACCACCACCGTGGCACCTCCAAGGAGAGGAGCTGTCAGCCTCTTCATCAAGGGGATTCGCTCGACAAGATCCCTGCGCTGAAGGGGTTCATGTTGAATGGATGGCCAGGCAAGACAGACGCGTCCGTCGTCTCGCAAAGCATCCAGACAACGAACCAGGTCGGCCAGTTGAGCATCATCCAGCTGAATGGACAGTGGCGGAATATCCGGCTGACCACTGGTGAGGTCAAGGCGATGCTGAGATCCATCGGGGACGAGCCGAACTGGATCGTTCAGCTCTCCCAGGGTGCGAACCACCCCCGAAAGACGCAGGCGCACATAGGGAATGACGACCTGCATCAACGCTTCCAGATGTTCCCGCTTGCCTTCCAGCTCGGAAGCACCGACGATTTTCAAACGCCAAGTGGAAAGAATTCCGATGGCCTGCTCACCATGACCGGCGGAAAAGTCAGGCAAGCCCTCAACTTCCAGTCGTGCTGTGGTTTGGTCGTAGCGGTAGGACTGTTTCAGCATCACCATTCAGGGGGTCGGATCAAGAAGGCTGGCGCGGAGGCGATCCACCCCACCGGGACCAGCAGCCAGTGCCAGTGTGAAGACAAGCTGTCGCTGCAGCGGGCCTTCAGGCTCACTGCCAAGAAAGCGCTGAATGGCTCCACGACGAAGATTCATCCGCTCTTCAATCAGATCGCGCAGACGTTGATGCACCAATCCCCAGCGCTGGCGTGTGAGCTCCTCAGGCTCTTTGCTGGACAACAACTGGTGAAGCATCGGATAGAGCCGATCAGCCATCACACAGAGGATCCTGATCAAAGCCTCCGTTTCCACGGCACTGAGTTGACCACGCCGCGTGGAACGTCTGAGCGGGTTGTGACAGCGACGTTTCCAGAGCTCAACGCGATTGGGAAAGATCGTTTCAAAACCCAGTTGACGGGTCGCCCAGAGCATGGCTTCCCCTCCGTTCAGATCCAGAGATTCAACGGTGAGCAGAAGCAGATCGAGGCGCTCGAGAGCACGGCGGCCAAGAACGGCTTCAGGAATCGACGGATCAGGAGCCGCCGCTGCAGTGACATCGGTCATGGCTGCGATGATGCCAGGGTTGAGGCCTTTGCGTCACCACCCTGTGGATCTTCGTCAGTTCATTCGCGATGTGCCGGACTTCCCCAAGCCAGGAATTCTGTTCAGAGACATCTCTCCACTGCTCCGCGATCCCCGTGGATGGAGCGAAGTGATGCGGCAGCTTGGCGACGTGTGCGACCGCCTCAAACCCGATCTGATTGCTGGGATTGAGTCCAGGGGCTTCATCGTGGGCACACCTCTGGCGACCCAGCAAGGGCTTGGCTTTGTGCCGGTGAGAAAGCCCGGAAAACTGCCAGGCGATGTGATCGGTGTTGACTACACGCTTGAGTACGGAAGCGATCGTCTTGAAATCCAGACCGATGCTCTGGCGGATGGCGCCAGAGTGCTGCTGGTTGATGATCTGCTTGCCACAGGGGGAACGGCAGCCGCCAGTGTTGAACTGATTCAAAAGGCCGGAGGCAAGCTCGTGGGCTGCGGATTTGTGATCGAGCTGGCAGGTTTGGCGGGACGCGAGCGATTGCCGCAAGAACTGCCGATCACATCCCTCATTCGTTACGACTGATGAGCGAACAAGCCGGTTGGCAAGAAAGTCATGCGTGCAAAAGCACGCTCGCTTAGTCCTGCTGCTGCTGCCAATCAAGAACCTCCTGATATTGCGTGAGGTTGAGCAATCCAAAACTCCAGAGAACAACAGGAAGGGGAGCCTGCTCCAGATGGGCCTGTCGAATGCCGAGATTGATGGCGTTCTCGCTCAATCCCAGCCTTTGCTGAAGAAACGCAATCAGGGCCCGGGACGCGACCGGTTGGGGATCACTGCTGATGATCATCAACGCCAGAGCGAGAGGCCTACTTTGGCAGGGGTTTCAGCATGGCGCCCGGGCCATCGGTCATCGCGGAGAGGCTGAGGCGTCGAATCCAGCTGATCCGCTTCAACAGGAAAAGCGCAAGATGCCTGACAGGCATCAACAAAGGATTGTGATTGGAGAAGAAACGGATGAGCAGATCCGTTGACAGCAAAACACCCGCCAAATCGAAGCGACGATGACGGGAATAGTGACGAGCCAGTGATTCTGGCTTCAGGGTTCCACGACGTATTGCATCGGTCAGATTCAACAAATCACTCACATCACGCCAGCAGAGATTCAAGCCCTGCCCACCCACTGGGTGGCAGCGATGACCAGCCTCTCCCACCAGAAGTAAGGAGCCGCGGTGAAGACGTGGCGCCAGGCTCAATTCCAAGGGGAACGCCCCGGGATTATCCAGCAGTTCAATGGCATTCACGCCATCAGGAAGAATGGCGTCCAACGCCAACAACAACTCTGCAGGAGTGGAGCTTGCGCGATCTCGGCATCGATTCAGCGGTGCACTCCAAACCACCTGATAGCGATCGTCCCCAAGAGGAAGAACGGCCATTGGACCTTCCTGGCGGAACAGCTCGTAAGCGCAGTGCTGATCTGTTCCTGACAAGCGAAGCTTTGCGGTCAGGCAACCCTGTTGATAGGCATGGGACCAGAAGGGCAGCTCAGCCCAGCGACGCAGCATGGAACGAGGACCATCCGCCGCGACAATCCATTCGTTAGAGCCGCCTAAGACAAGGGCATCTTCTGCTGGCGAAGCGTCGCCGAGCTCGAGCACGACCTGATCTGCGAGCTGAAGCCGCTCCAGCAAAAGCCTCATCAAGGGTCGATGGTCAAGAATCCAGCCAATCGCCTCAAAGCGGCGATTGGCTGGCCGCAAATCGTCGACCTTGAACCAGGCGGTGCGGTTGGCAGAGCAGTCATCCAGACGCAGCGATCCAAAAGGCTCCGCTTGATCCTGCAAGGCAGTCCACAAGCCGAGGTCTTGGAGCAGACGCCTCGACGAATGCGTGATGGCGTAAGCGCGGCTGCGATTCAGCAGCAGCTCAGCACTCAAGCGATCGTGCAAAACAACATCAAAGCCCTGCCGCGCCAAACCAAGCGCTAACAGGGCTCCTGTCGGACCGGCACCAACGATGCGAAACCGGCGTTGAACTGCTGTGACAGCGAAGCCTTTGCGTTGAGGTTCAGCTGTCACCACATCAAACAATCAGCCAATACCAAGAAGACCACGGGTGAAAGCTTCGCCACCCAGGGCAAATTCTGTGGCCAGCAATGCGATGAAACCCAACATGGCCATGCGTCCATTCAGCATCTCTGCTCGCTCATGGAAGCCCCATCCACTCTCGGTATCCACCACTTCCATGCGGGGTTCTGTCGCAAAAGCATTGAGACGACCACCATCCTCTGTCGTCACAGTGGCGCCGCGGATGCCGGGTGCGTTGGAAGGAACCTGAGACATGATCAACCTGACTTCTTTACACAGTGTAACGCACTATTAAGAACTTTTACGCAACCGCATCCTGCAAAGGTCCTCAAAGGCCGGTCTGAGCAGATAGGGGTAATCCCCCACCCAAAGCTTGAGCTGCGGCAACCAGGCATCAGTCAGGGCCCCGACACTGGAAAAGTCCTTGCGGTCACTGAGCACAATGCAGCGAACCAACATGCCGGCACGGATTGCTGAATGGGTCTTGGTCATCGGGAAACTGACCCTTCCCAGATAACCGTCCTCGTCGGCCAGCTCCAGGATCATCCAGGTTCTGCGGTTTTCCACCAGCTCAAGTCGTCCACTGGCGTCAGCCTGTTCTCGCTGATTCTCCACACGCTCCCTGGTGTAGGCCTCAACGACCTCGCCCTCAAACAGAGCGGCTGATGGGTAACGCCGCAGGGATGCATTGCGGCGGCCCGCCTCAAGGATCGGACCCCAGAGGATGTAGAGAAGCAGAACGACTCCCGCCACGAGCCAGACAGAGCCCCAGCGGTTGAACGACAGGCTCTGAGAGATCAGCAATGTGATCACTCCTCCGATCCCTGAGATCAACAAACGCTGCAGGATCTTGCGTGGATCACCCAGGGCAAACCTGAACTGAGTGCCAGTCGCCACAGCTGGTATCAACGTCTGCAGTTCGCCTGGACGAAGTGGAATCAGCATGAAGAACTCAGATCAGCCTCTCCAGGCCGTAAACGAGTCCTGGCAGCTGTCTCACCTTGCGCACACACAACAAAACGCCAGGCATGTAGGCAGCGCGATCAATGGTGTCGTGGCGAAGCGTATAGGTCTCACCCGGTGCACCGAACATCACTTCCTGATGAGCCACAAGCCCTGGCAGACGCAGGGAATGCAGACGCAGACCACTGGGGCGTTCACCGCCGCGACTGCCCTGGAGCGATTCATGCTCATCCACCTCGGCGGCATTGAAAGTTTTGCCGAGCTCCTCCATCAGCTCCGCAGTTTTGATGCAGGTCCCGCTGGGGGCATCGGCCTTGCGGTTGTGGTGAAGCTCCGTGAGCTCTGCATGGTCATAGAAGCGTGCTGCGGCAGCCGCGGCCTGTTGGAGCAACACCATGCCCACTGAAAAGTTGGGAATCACAGCACCGCCAACGGAGGCCTTCTCTGAAAAGTTCTGCAGATCCTTGAGTTGCTCAGGAGACAGTCCTGTGGTTCCGATCACGGGATGAACGCCGTAAGCGATGGCCGCCCGGGTGTTCGCATACACCACCGATGGATGGGTGAAATCAACCATCACCGCTCCCTTGCCGGGGCCGGCATCGCGAACCGCCTGACTGGTGGCACAGAGGCAGCCCTCCAGATCGGCCGTGACGGCCACCTCGAGGGGTCCCAGGCCAATCAGTTCGCCAACATCCGCTCCTTCTTTGCCTGGTGTGTTGTCAACAGCCCCCACCAGGTGGCAGTCGGCTGAAGCGTGAACGGCACGGATCACCTCTGCGCCCATGCGTCCCAGAGCCCCGGTGACCACCACGGGGATCGACTGATTCTCAACAGCACTCATGCCAGGGATGTGTCTCGTCAGAGCCTATGGACCGATCGAGTTGTAACACCGCGAGAAAACCTGCGCGTAGAACTGCTCGTCGCCGTAAAGTTCGTTACACAGCTCAATGTGCGCCGATGTTCACACAGGTCCGCTCCGCCAATCGCCGCGTGGCTCCTGTGGAGGGTCAGAACCATAAACACGTCATGAAGGCGGTCTATGTGGTTCTTGAACCCCAGTACCAGAACGCACTGACGCAGGCAGCCACCGCTCTGAACGCCAGCGGAGGCGACCTGGGCATCGAACTCAGCGGCTACCTGATCGAGGAGCTTCGCGACGACACCAATTACGAAGACTTCAAACAGGATGTCTCCGAAGCGGATGTGTTCATCGCCTCCTTGATCTTTATCGAGGATCTGGCTCAGAAGGTTGTGGACGCCGTCACACCACACCGTGACCGTCTCAAAGCCGCGGTTGTGTTCCCCTCCATGCCGGAGGTGATGCGCCTCAACAAGCTCGGCAGCTTCTCGATGGCTCAGCTCGGACAGAGCAAGAGTGCCATTGCTGGGTTCATGAAGAAGCGCAAGGAGGCTGGCGGGGCTGGTTTCCAGGACGCCATGCTCAAGCTCCTGAACACGCTGCCCACAGTTCTCAAATACCTGCCCGTTGAAAAGGCGCAGGATGCGCGCAGCTTCATGCTCAGTTTTCAGTACTGGCTGGGGGGAACACCAGACAATCTGAGAAATTTCCTCTTGATGCTGGCGGACAAATATGTCTTTCCTGCTGAAGCGGGAGAGGAGCGTCCAGTCATGGACGTCTCAGATCCCGAGGTGTTCCCTGATCTCGGAATCTGGCATCCTCTGGCACCGTCGATGTTCGAGGACCTCAAGGAGTACCTCAATTGGACGTCGAGTCGCACTGATCTCTCCGAGGAAGCACTCAAAGGCCCAGTGATCGGCCTAGTGCTGCAACGCAGTCACATCGTCACAGGAGACGACGCTCACTACGTGGCCACGATCCAGGAGCTGGAGTTCCGCGGGGCCCGCGTGATTCCAATCTTCTGCGGTGGTCTCGACTTTTCGAAGCCCGTTAACGCATTTTTCTACGACCCTCTCAATCCCGAACAACCTCTGGTTGACGGCATTGTGTCCCTGACAGGTTTCGCTCTGGTTGGTGGTCCGGCCCGACAGGACCATCCGAAAGCTGTCGAATCACTGAAGAAACTGAATCGGCCCTACATGGTGGCTTTGCCACTGGTCTTTCAGACGACCCAGGAATGGGAAGACAGTGACCTGGGCCTGCATCCCGTGCAGGTGGCGCTCCAGATCGCCATTCCTGAACTGGACGGGGCCATCGAACCGATTGTGCTGTCCGGCAGAGATGACGCCACCGGAAAAGCCCACACACTCCAAGACCGTGTTGATGCCATCGCTGAACGCGCCATCCGATGGTCATCGCTGCGCATCAAGCCCCGCGTTGACAAGAAGCTGGCGATCACGGTGTTCAGCTTCCCGCCCGACAAGGGCAACGTCGGTACTGCTGCCTATCTCGATGTGTTCGGCTCGATCCATCGCGTCATGGAGGAGATGAAAGCGAAGGGATACGACGTCAAGGATCTGCCGGCCACACCTCGAGCACTGCTGGAAGCGGTGATCAACGACGCCGATGCGATGCAGGGATCTCCTGAGCTTTCGATCGCCCACCGCATGAGCGTCGAGGAATACGAACGACTCACTCCTTACTCGGACCGTCTCGAAGAGAACTGGGGGAAACCTCCCGGCAACCTGAACAGCGATGGCCAGAACCTGCTCGTGTTCGGCAAACACTTCGGCAACATCTTTGTCGGCGTGCAGCCCACTTTCGGCTACGAGGGAGACCCAATGCGTCTTCTCTATTCGCGCAGCGCCAGCCCTCATCACGGATTTGCGGCCTACTACACCTATCTGGAAAAAATCTGGAAGGCCGATGCCGTGCTGCACTTCGGCACCCACGGGTCCCTCGAATTCATGCCCGGCAAACAGATGGGGATGAGTGAGACCTGCTATCCAGACTCCTTGATTGGATCGCTGCCGAACCTCTATTACTACGCAGCCAACAACCCCTCTGAAGCCACCATCGCGAAGCGTCGTGGCTACGCCTCAACGATCAGCTATCTCACTCCACCGGCAGAGAACGCAGGTCTTTATAAGGGCCTCAAGGAACTTGGAGAATTGGTCGGCTCCTACCAGCAGCTGCGTGAAGGTGGTCGCGGCGTGCAAATCGTCAACACGATTGTGGAGACGTCTCGCCAGTGCAACCTCGACAAGGATGTTGATCTTCCCGAGGACGATGCCTCATCCCTTGATCTGGAAGGACGCGACGCCCTCGTTGGTGCCGTTTACCGCCAGCTGATGGAGATCGAAAGCCGGCTGCTTCCCTGCGGACTCCACACCATCGGCAAACCTCCCACGGCTGAGGAAGCCGTTGCCACCCTGGTGAACATTGCCGCTCTGGAGCGAGACGAGGACGAGCTTCGCTCACTTCCAGGCCTGTTGGCCGAATCAATTGGTCGAACGATTGAAGACGTTTACAAGGGCAACGACAGCGGAGTGCTCGCCGATGTTGAACTCAATCGCACCATCACGGAGACATCACGTGCGGCCATCTCCGCCATGGTCAGGTCCGTGACTGGAAGTGATGGCAGAGTCAACCTGCGCAACAACTGGTCCTGGTTCAGCGACCTGCTCGCCCGCTTCGGTTTCAAGCTGCCTTCCCCTTGGCTGAAGGCCTGCAAATCCAATGGGTTCAGCGAGGTCGATCCAACGGAGCTCGACAAGCTGTTCGGATATCTGCGCTTTTGCCTTGAGCAGGTCTGCGCCGATATGGAGATGGAGAGTCTTCTGAAAGCTCTCGATGGTGAATACATCCTCCCCGGCCCCGGTGGGGATCCGATCCGCAACCCCGGAGTGCTTCCCAGCGGCAAGAACATCCACGCTCTTGACCCGCAGGCCATTCCAACCCGGGCCGCTGTTGCCGCCGCCAAAGGGGTGGTTGACAAATTGATCGAGCGCCAACGCGAGGAACAGGGAACCTGGCCCGAAACCATCGCCTGTGTTCTCTGGGGCACCGACAACATCAAGACCTACGGCGAATCACTGGCTCAGATCCTCTGGTTTGTCGGCGTGAAGCCCATGCCTGATTCCGTCGGTCGGGTGAACAAGCTTGAACTGATCCCCCTCGAAGAACTTGGACGCCCCCGTGTGGATGTTGTTGTGAACTGCTCCGGAGTCTTCCGAGACCTGTTCATCAACCAGATGGCACTGATCGATCAGGCCGTGAAGATGGCCGCTGAGGCCGAGGAGCCGCTTGAGCAGAATTTTGTGCGCAAGCACGCCCTCGAGCAGGCTGAGAAGGAAGGAAGCAGTCTGCGAGACGCTGCTTGCCGGGTGTTCTCCAATGCCAGTGGCAGCTACAGCTCCAACGTGAATCTGGCCGTGGAGAACAGCACCTGGGAAGAGGAAGGAGAGCTTCAGGAGATGTATCTCTCCAGAAAAACCTTTGCCTTCAACGCAGACAATCCTGGTGAGATGAACCAGAAGCGCGACGTGTTCGAGAACGTGATGAAGACCGCAGACGTCACCTTCCAGAATCTCGATTCCGCTGAAATCTCACTCACGGATGTCAGCCACTACTTCGACTCCGATCCCACCAAACTGATCGCCGGTCTTCGCGACGATGGCAAAGCTCCCACCAGCTACATCGCCGACACCACCACCGCCAATGCCCAGGTGCGTTCCCTCAACGAGACGATCCGTCTCGACTCACGCACCAAACTGCTCAATCCCAAGTGGTACGAGGGCATGCTCGACTCGGGCTACGAAGGTGTTCGAGAAGTGGCCAAGCGCCTGAATTTCACCCTGGGCTGGAGTGCCACCAGTGGCTCGGTGGACAACTTCGTTTATGAGGAAGCCAACGAGACGTTCATCAACGATCCGGAAATGCGCAAGCGGCTCCTGGATCTGAATCCCAATAGTTTCCGCCGCATTGTGGGGACGTTGCTTGAGGTGCACGGTCGTGGCTACTGGGAAACTTCCGACGAAAACATCGAACAACTCCAGGAGCTCTACCAGGAAGTCGAGGATCGGATTGAAGGCGTCACCACCGCCGAAGCCTGACTTGGCAGATCACCGTTAACCGACCATTCAGTTCACTGCGGCAACGAACAGCGCTCCTGACAGAGCTGATCCAGCGACGCGCGATTGGTGATCTTCAGCCGGTAGCGAGCCCAGACTCCATAAAGAGCATCAACCACTGGCCCGATCACTGGCCAGCTGGTTGGTGCGTACAGCCAGCCGAGACCGATCAAGCGATAAGCCTCTCGAAACACCGCCACGTCAGTGAGCACTGTTCCATCGGCCTGAATGGCATGAATGCTCGCCATCGCCTGGCGATAAGTGATGCCGGACCATTCATCAGAACAGTAGTCCTGAGCATCGACATCAATGAATCGAATGGACTGGTGGCGATCCCTGCGACGCAGGAATGTCACCTCACGGACGCAGAGTGGACATCCCCCGTCGTAAAGCAAGGTGAGCTCAGGGCTCGTGCTCATGAATGCCTCACAGAAGGGTCTGTTCTAGCCAGCTCAGTCAGGAACGTTGGCGGGCGACCGCCGCGGCCATGGTCACCACCTGATGGATTGGTCCGACATCGTGCACTCGCAACACATGCACACCAGCCTCCACAGCCCTGGCACAGACAGCAGCTGTGCCCCAAATCCTGGCTTTGGCGCGGGGCTGATCCAGAACAGCACCAATGAAACGCTTGCGAGAAGGACCGAGCAGCAACGGTATGCCGTCCTGTTGAAGGTCTTCGAGCTGTTGGATCAATGCAAGATTCTGCTGATTGGTCTTGGCGAAGCCAAGACCTGGATCCCAGATCAGCTGGTCCCTGCTCAGACCGGCCTGAAGAGCCCGATCGGTACTGAGCCGCAGTTCCTGCAACACACCGGCAACCACGCCCTGAGCGCCGTAATCGGTGCAGTCATCCATCGTCTGGCTGTCACCGCGGCTGTGCATCAGCACGTAAGGGCAACCGGCATCGGCAACCAGAGGCAACATCGCCGGGTCCCGCCTGCCTCCACTGACGTCATTGATCCAGTCGGCACCGGCCTCCAGAGCAGCTCTCGCGACCGGAGCCCGAAAGGTGTCCACGGACAGAATGGCCTGCGGATGGGCCGCTCGAATGCTTTCAAGACAGGGGAGCAGACGCGCAAGCTCCTCTTCGGCGCCGACATCAACAGCACCTGGCCGGGTGCTCTGAGCACCGAGATCCAGCACCTGCGCTCCATCCCGCAGCTGTCGAGAGGCTTCATTCAAGGCCAGGTCCGCCCGGTTGAATCGACCTCCATCGCTGAAGGAATCCGGGGTGAGGTTGATCACCCCCATCACAGCCGGGCGATGGCCCCAGCAGTCGGGATGGCGCATGCCTGATCAGCTGGCCTGGTAGTTGGCGATGCGAGCGAAACTTTCGGGATCGAGCGATGCGCCGCCCACCAGCACGCCGTCGATGTCACTCATGCTCATGAGCTCATCGATATTTCCTGGTTTGACCGACCCTCCGTACTGAATGATCAGGTCAGGAGCACCCACCCAGCTACGGATCAGGCCACAGATGCGGTTCGCCTCTGACGATTCACAGGTCTTGCCGGTGCCGATGGCCCAGATGGGTTCATAGGCAACCACCAGGCGGTTCGGATCAAGACCCTCCAGGCCCTGCTCCACCTGACGGCGGATCACGCGCTCCGCTTCGCCCCGCGTGCGCTGTTCATCACTTTCTCCCACACACACGATCGGGATCAGGCCATGGGCTTGCGCTGAACGAGCCCGGTGGTTGATCTGCTCATCACTCTCACTGAAATACTTCCGCGGCTCGCTGTGGCCAACGATCGCGTAACGCACTCCATGCTCTTCGAGCATCGATGGAGCGATCTCCCCTGTGAATGCCCCCTGGGCTTCCCAGTGCACGTTCTGACTTGAAATCTCCAGCCTTGATCCTGAAGTGACTTCAGCGGTGGTGCTGATCGCCGTGAACGGAGGCGCAACCACCAATTCACGATCATCAGGCGTGTCGGCGATCAGTGGCAAAAACGTGGCCAACCAGTCCCGGGCCTGGGCGCACGTCATGTGCATCTTCCAGTTTCCAGCAATCACCGGTTTGCCCACGCTTGCGTCCTCTGCGGCTCAGCAGCAGCCAACTTACGTTCCTACGCGAGCGGGATCGTCTCAGATCTTCGTGACGACCGCCTGATCGCCACCCACAATCACGCAATCCCCGAGCTTGAGCTGTCGACCGCGCTGAGTGACAACACTGTCATTCACAAGCACTTGCCCGGCCTGGATCAACATCTTGGCCTCACCACCGGTGCCAACCCATCCTTGCCATTTCAGGAACTGATCGAGTCTCATCCGCTCAGAGGAGCACAAAAGAGCATTGATAGTGTGACGCGATGCTGAAAACCTCCGAGGCAGAATTCCGCAGGCTGCTGCCATTGCTGCGTCCGCATCTGCCCCAACTGAGCCTCGGGCTGGTGTGCATGCTCGTTTATGTGAGCAGCTTTCTGCTGCTGCTCAATCTCGCCGGTTCCCTGTTCCCCGCACTCGGATCAAGAGATCTTGGCCGCGTGCTGGGGCTGATCGGCCAGGGAGTGCTGATTTTTGCGATCCAGAAACTGGCTCAGTTCGGTCAGGACTCCCTGCTGGCAGGACCCGCCCTTCAGGTCAGCAAGACCCTGCGCAGCAATCTGTTTTGCCGTCTGCAGACCGTTGAACTGGGGGCACTGGAAAAACTCTCAGCAGGCGATCTCACTTACCGACTGACCGAAGACGCCGATCGTGTCAGTGAAGTGCTGTACAAATCGATTCACGACACACTTCCAAGTGTGCTCCAACTGCTGGCGGTGCTGGGGTACATGCTCTGGCTGGACTGGAAACTCACCGCTTCCATCCTGCTGCTCGCACCCTTGATCATCTGGTTGATCAGCTTGTTTGGCGCACGGGTGATGGCCGCCACCGAACGCAGTCAGAAAAAGGTGAGCGAACTGGCCGGCCTGCTCGGCGAAGCGATTGAGGGCCTTCCGCTCGTACGGGCATTTGCAGCGGAGCCCTGGCTGCAAGGCCGGTTTGAAGAGGAGATTGACCAGCATCGTCAGGCCAGGCACCGCACCTACAGCCTTGTTGCGCTGCAGCACCCCGTGGTGGGGATGATCGAAGTGGTGGGCCTGTTCTCGGTGCTGGGTCTGGCCGCCTGGAGGATTCAGAACGATGGCCTGAGCATTGCGGGCTTGAGCAGCTATCTCACCGGCCTCGTGGTGCTGATTGACCCCATCGCTCACGTCACCAACAACTTCAATGAATTTCAGCAGGGGCAGGCGTCACTGCGACGGTTGCGTCAGATCGAACAGGAACCTCAGGAGGCGGCGGATCCGGATCCGGCCTTGCCGATCGGCCGACCTGCAGGCCGCTTGAATCTGCATCGCGTCTGCTTCGCTTACGGCAACGGCGAACCGGTGCTTCGCGACATCAACCTGATCATCGAAGCCGGTCAGGTGGTGGCACTGGTTGGCCCATCCGGTGCAGGCAAAAGCACGTTGTTCTCCCTGCTTCTGCGCTTCAACAGTGCCCAGTCAGGAGAGATCGAACTGGATGGGAAGGACCTGACCAGAGTGAAAGCGCGCGAACTCAGGCAACAGGTCGCTCTGGTGCCGCAGCGAACAACCGTGTTCTCAGGCAGCATTGCTGAAGCGATTCGTTTCGGCAGGCCAGCGAGTCATGCGCAGCTGATTGAGGCGGCCCGACTGGCCAATGCCCACGACTTCATCATGGCGCTGCCTGATGGCTATGAGACGAAACTGGAGGAGCGCGGCACCAATGTCTCCGGCGGACAGCTGCAACGCATTGCCATTGCCAGAGCCGTGTTGGGAAATCCAGCCGTGCTGCTGCTCGATGAGGCCACCAGCGCCCTCGACGCTGAGGCTGAAGCAGCTGTTCAACTGGGGCTGCGACAAGCCATGAACGGGCGCACGGTGCTCGTGATCGCTCACCGGCTCGCCACCGTGCAGGAAGCCGATCAGATCGTGGTGCTTGACCGAGGCCAGATCAGCGAGCGAGGCAGCCATGATCAGTTGATGGCGAATAACGGTCGCTATCGAGATCTGTGTGAACGCCAAATGATTCGTGATGGGGGCCGCTAAGTTTCGTTCGATTCAACTGTGTCTCAGCCCCATCCGATGACCGCAACGCCAGCAGAAAATCCAGTGCTCACCTTCGAAGGCAAGCGCTATGACCTCAATGAGCTTCCTGAAGATCTGAAGGAACTGGTTCGTGGCATGCAGGTCGCCGACGCACAACTGCGCATGCACGAAGACACCCTGAAAGTTCTCGCCGTGGGACGTCAGTCGATGGCCATGCAGCTGAATGAGCGACTGAAGAATGTGACCCCTCTTCCCGATCAAGCCTGAACAATCCAGGGCGCATCATCAGTCTCTCCATCAAAAAAGCCTCCAGCCGATGGCGGAGGCTTTTCATCAATCAATCACTCACCCCAACTGGATCATTGAGATGAATTCGCCTCGTCGGGGAAGCGATAACGACGGGTGAGTTCAAACACGGTGCCTGACAACAGCAACAGCGCGATCAGGTTGGGAATCGCCATCAGGCCGTTGAGGGTATCGGCAACTCCCCAGACCACGCCGCGATCACCCACCAGCGAGCCAATCACCACAACGGCCACCCAAACGCCTCTGAAAGGCAGGATCGCTTTCACTCCGAACAGATATTCAGTGCAGCGTTCGCCGTAGAAACTCCAACCGAGAACGGTGGTGAACGCGAAAACGAGCAGGCCGAGCGTCACGATCGATCCCGAGCCGGCCAGAGCTTCGTTAAAGGCGGCGATCGAAAGCTCGGAGCCTGACAGTCCACCGCCTGCAATGCCGCTGACAAGAATCACCAGAGCAGTGAGCGTGCAGATGATCATCGTGTCGATGAAGGTGCCGAGCATCGCCACCGTGCCCTGACGGACGGGATCATCGGTCCGTGCTGCGGCATGGGCGATGGGTGCACTCCCCAGCCCGGCTTCATTCGAGAAAATCCCCCGTTTAAAGCCCATCAGTATGACCTGAGTGAGTGTGCCCGTCGCCGCGGCCTGACCGGTGAATGCATTGCTGAAAATGCTGGCGAAAGCATCCCCGAGGCTGCCGATGTTGGCGATGAGAATGATCAGGCAGGCGAGCACGTAGGCGATGGCCATGAACGGCACAATCGCGGAGGCGGCCTTGGAGATGCGACGCACACCGCCAATGATCACCGCAAAGACCAACACCCCCAGGACAACGGCTGTGACTTCCCTTGGCACGCCAAGACCCAGCAAGGCACTGGACACCTCGAAGCACTGAACCCCGTTGCCGATGCCGAAACCGGCCAGCATGCCGAAGAGAGCGAAGACGCCTCCCAGCCAGATCCAGCGAGGTCCAAGACCTTTGCTGATGTAATACATCGGGCCACCGACGTGATTCCCCAGCTCATCCACCTCGCGGTAGTGGACGGCCAGAACAGCTTCGGCGTATTTGGTTGCGATCCCAAAGAAGGCGATTAGCCACATCCAGAACACCGCACCGGGCCCACCAATCGCAATCGCACCGGCCACACCGGCAATGTTTCCGGTGCCGACGGTGGCCGCGAGTGATGTCATCAGAGCCTGGAAGGCACTGATGTCGCCCTCAGCCTGTTGATCTGAAGGGGCCAGCATCATGCGCACCCCGTAGGGAAGCCGAACGATCGGCATGAACCGCAGACCGACCATCAGCAAAATGCCAGTGATCGAGATCAGACCCACGGTCGGCCATCCCCAGGCGAAGGAACTGACCGGACCGTTGATGGCAGTGACGACGCTGTCGAAGTTGTTGGCAGCGCTTGCAGGGAGTGACATCAGAGTGCCACCAGATTGTTGAACTCGAACACCTGCAGCGTGTCCTGGCCATCAGAATCCTTGGAGCTGATCGCGCGACGCTCCAGCACCCAGCTGCCCTCCACACCCAGAGGGACAAACGTGTCTTCGAACGAGCTGGAGGCGCCCCTGGCTTCGCCGCTGGCAGGGTCTGAGTACTGACTGGTGTAGTTGCGACTGAGATAGCCCGAGCCGGTGTCCGTCGTACTTCCGGTGTGAATCGTGACCACAGTGCCGTGAATATGCCTGTGAACCATCGTCACGACATCCCCCTTGATGCGATAGCGATCACCCTCGCCCTTCCCTCCGATCAGGACCTCCAGACCTTCGTCTGTGCTGTCGCCAGCGGTAAAGGTGTTGGCACCGTGCACCTGCTCAAAAGGCCTGCGAACGCGGTGAATGGCCACTTCCCAGAGTTGGGAGGCGATCGCCTTCTCCACTTCAGCATCATCGATGCCCTCAACCTTCGCCTTCAGATCCGCACCGATCTGGAAACGCCCCTCAACACGACGATCGCCCTGTTCCCAGACGCAACGACCCTCGTAGCCGCCGAATCCCGGTTCCCAGGTGTAGCGATTCTGATAAGCCGCTCGAAAAGCATCCCGGCAGTCACTGCCGGGGGCAACGTTGGGAATGCTGGTGACCGTCACAGGAAGACATTGAATCTCCGGCGACCTTACCGGGGCTGGCCCTATCGATGAACATCCTGAAGGGCATGGATATCAAACGTCTGCGATTGCAGCGCCTCAATCCCTTGAACCGCAGACCGGGCGCCCGCAAGTGTGGTGAGGGTCGGTACGGAGTAATCGAGAGCAGCACGCCTCAAGTAGCGATCGTCATGAGCCGCCTGACGACCGATCGGCGTGTTGATCACAAGCTGCACGGCACCGGAGCGAATCAGATCCTCGATATTCGGGCGGCCTTCATGAACCTTGAGAACCGACTGCACCTGAAGACCGGCCTCGCTCAAGGTGGCCGCTGTGCCTGCAGTGGCCGTGAGCGAGAAACCCAAATCAAGCAGACGCTTGGCCACTGGCACAAGTGCAGGCTTGTCGCGGTCATGCGTGGAGAGAAACACGGTGCCCTTGGTGGGCAGTGCCTCCCCAGCAGCGAGCTCCGCTTTGGCGTAAGCCATGCCGAATTGAGGAGCCCAACCCATCACCTCTCCGGTGGAGCGCATTTCCGGTCCCAGCAGAGAATCGGCACCGGGGAAGCGCCTGAATGGCAGAACAGCCTCTTTCACCGCTTGAAGCGGCGGAGATGGCTCCTGGCTGAGACCAATGTCCGCAAGGGTCTCGCCTGCCATTAAGCGCGTGGCAATTCTTGCCAGTGGCACACCAGTGGCCTTGGCGACGAATGGAACCGTCCGCGAGGCGCGCGGATTCGCTTCGATGATGAACACTCGCTCCTCCCCGGATGCCGTGCGCTGAACGGCGAACTGAAGATTGATCAGACCCTGAACCTGGAGGCGAAGGGCCAGGGCCTTGGTCCAGGCGCGGATGGTGGAAAGGGCTTCTTCACCAAGCGAGACCGATGGCAGACAGCAGGCGGAATCACCTGAATGAATCCCGGCGGGTTCGATGTGCTCCATCAACCCGCCGATCACCACCACACCTTCACGGTCACAGAGAGCGTCGACATCCACCTCAATGGCGTTCTGAAGGTATTGGTCGATGAGCACCGGATGATCCGGTTCCACCTGCACCGCCTCGGTCATGTAGCGATTGAGCTCCAACTCGTCGTAGACGACCTCCATCGCGCGACCACCCAGCACGTAGGACGGGCGCACCACCACCGGATAGCCCACGGTGCTGGCTACCGCACGAGCTTCCTGTTCACTGCGGGCGAGACCGTTACGGGGCTGACGAATGTCGAGTTCACGCAAGATCGCTTCGAACTGCTCCCGATCCTCGGCACGATCGATTGATTCCGGAGACGTTCCCCAGATCCGTGTGCCCGTGGCCTGACCTGCCGGAGAGTTCAACCAGCGCAGCAGAGGCATGGCCAGCTTGAGCGGCGTTTGGCCACCGAACTGCACAATCACGCCTTCAGGGCGTTCCGCCTCGATCACATTGAGGACGTCCTCAAACGTCAGAGGTTCGAAGTAAAGGCGGTCACTGCTGTCGTAATCCGTGGAGACCGTTTCGGGATTGCTGTTGAGCATCACCGTGGCAAAGCCACGATCTTGTGCAGAAAACGATGCATGGCAACAGCAGTAATCAAATTCAATGCCTTGACCAATGCGATTAGGACCGCCGCCCAGGATCATCAACTTGCGCCTGCTGTCGACCGACACTTCCGTGGCAGGGGGCTGAACCGTCAAGGTGCCGGCCTCATCGAGTCGAGCCACCGGACGCTCATAGGTGGAGTAGTGGTAGGGCGTGGTCGATGCAAATTCGGCCGCACAGGTGTCGACGGTCTTGAAGACTGGACTCACACCGAGTTTCTGTCGCGCTTCGCGCACATCCAGCTGATCTGAGGAGGTGAACCAGGCGATCTGTCGATCGGAGTAGCCGAGCTGCTTGAGCCTGAGGAACTCCGCAGCACTGATCTCCGACAACTGTCGGTCTTTCAGCAGTTCTGATTCGGTCTTGATCAGCACACGCAGTTTCGCCAGGAACCACGGGTCGATCCGACTGAGCTCGTGAATCTGCTCATCGGTGCGTCCAGCCACCATGGCGGCTCGGACCGTGAGAATTCGTTCTGGAGAGGGGGTCCGCAGAGAACGGTCGAGTTCAGCTGCCGTGAGCTCGGGCTCGGAGCGATCTCCACCCCAGCCGGAGAGGCCGGTTTCCAGAGATCGCAGCGCTTTCTGGAACGACTCCTCGAAACAGCGTCCGATGGCCATGGCCTCACCCACGGATTTCATGGCCGTGGTGAGCACCGCAGGCGAGCCCCTGAATTTTTCAAAGGCAAAGCGGGGAACCTTGGTGACGACGTAATCAATCGTCGGTTCGAAGCAGGCGGGTGTCTTGCCGGTGATGTCGTTGAGAATCTCGTCGAGGGTGTATCCCACGGCGAGTCGGGCAGCGATTTTGGCAATGGGAAAACCGGTCGCCTTGCTGGCCAACGCAGACGATCGGCTGACGCGGGGATTCATCTCGATGACCACGACCTCGCCATCAGCTGGGTTGATCGCGAACTGGATGTTGCTGCCGCCAGTGGCCACACCGATCTCACGAATGATGGCAATCGACTGATCCCTGAGGCGCTGGTATTCCCGGTCAGTGAGTGTCTGGGCTGGAGCAACCGTGATCGAATCACCGGTGTGAACACCCATGGGATCCAGGTTTTCGATGCTGCAGACAATCACCACGTTGTCGGCGAGGTCACGCATCACCTCCAGCTCGAATTCCTTCCAACCCAGAAGAGACTGTTCAATCAGAATCTGAGAGACGGGGCTGGCATCAAGACCGGTTTTACAGATCGAGGCATATTCCTCAGGGTTGTAAGCAATCCCGCCTCCACTTCCGCCCAGAGTGAACGCGGGGCGAATAATCCTTGGGTACGTACCGATGGCAGCACCCACAGCCTCCGCCTCCTCCATCGACGAAGCAATTCCCGAAGGACAGACCTTCACCCCGATCCGCTCCATCGCCTGCTTGAACAGCAGTCGATCCTCCGCTTTGCGGATCGCCTGGAGATCAGCGCCGATCAGCTCGACGCCGAACTGCTCCAGTGTTCCGTTCTCAGACAGCGTGACAGCGAGATTGAGGGCTGTCTGTCCCCCCATCGTGGGGAGCAAGGCATCGGGCCTTTCCTGTTCGATCACCTTGGCGACCACCTCGGGCGTGAGCGGTTCCACGTAGGTGCGGTCCGCCATATCCGGATCGGTCATGATCGAAGCCGGATTGGAATTCACCAGGACGACTTCATATCCCTCGGCGCGAAGTGCTTTGCACGCCTGGGTTCCGGAGTAATCAAACTCACAAGCCTGACCGATCACAATCGGCCCTGAGCCCAGCAGAAGAATGCGACGAAGATCATTCCGCCGGGGCATGGGCGTTCTCTCAGCGGCCAGACCTTTTGAGTCTCCCACGCAGCCCCATGTCCACATGCATCGGTTCAGCGGCAGGTGCCTGGCAGTCGCTAGCGTTAGGGGTCAGGAGAACCAGCGACAGTCATGAGTGAGCTCCAGCGTCTGAAAGGGTTGCTTCCCCCGGAGATGCAGAGCTGGGTGTTCGTCGAAGCAGCCGCTGCTGTTGAGCCGGCTCTGATCACACTTGAAGAGATCGGCAGGGATGAGGTGGAGATCCAGGTGGATCTCGACGCCTGGGACAACCTGGCGCTCGATCATCGAAATCTGCTCTTCTGGCATGAAGTGGGCCGGATTCAGAACGACACCATTCCCAGGGATGGCTGGGAGATGGCAGCTCTTGCCATCGGCCTGGGTGGCGCCATTGGTGAGCTCTGGGTGCAGGACGGTCTGCTGTTGTTCATGGCCCTAGGCCTCTCGGGATTTGCGGGCTATCGCCTGTACCTGAAAAACAATGCTGAAAAGCGGCTTCGCGATGCGATTTCGGCCGATGAACGCGCCATCGACCTGGCCTGTCGTTTCGGCTACAGCGTGCCGAATGCCTACAAAAGCCTTGGCGGCGCCTTGAAGGACCTCGTCGAGAAAACCAGAAAAAAGAAAAAACGCAGCTTCTACGAAGACCGCCTCGAGGCGTTGCGCAAGAGTGCTGGCAAAGCTCGCGCTGAAATGGCGCAGCAGCAAGGTTCCCGTCAGTCCGTTACCAGCGAAAACGTTTATGGATAGTGAACAGCTTGCGGAACTCGCCGCCGATGCGTGCGATGACCGCAAGGCGGTGGACATCCAGCTCATCCGGGTCGATGAGGTCTCGAGTCTTGCCGACTGGATGGTGATCGCCGGTGGCCAAAGCGACGTGCAGGTCAGGGCTATTGCACGATCTGTGGAGGATCGGCTGGAGGATGAGGTCCAGAGACTTCCCCTACGTAAAGAAGGGGTCAATGAAGGCCGCTGGGCCCTGCTGGATTACGGCGAACTGATCGTGCATGTGCTCCAACCAGGTGAGCGGAGTTACTACGACCTTGAAGCATTTTGGAGCCACGGGGAACGCCGTCCCTACCTAACGTCCAGACCAACAGACGATTAACAGGCAGCCCGGCATGGCTTCGAGCATCCCCTGCCCTGTTCCACCTGAGCAGAGACCTCAGGAGGAATTTGCCCAATTCAGTCGCTCCTGGTTTTTTGCGTGGCCCTGCACAGCTCAGGTGTCTCTCGATCGGGCACTGCTGATCAGCTGGTTGCTGATTTCACCGATCACCGTGCTGGTGGCGAGTGGCAGCTGGACTCTGCGTCACGATCCTGTGCGTTTGCTGCTCGCCGGAGGCGTTGCCGCCCTGGTGATGCCCATGCTGCTGCTGATCAGGCAGTGGTTGGGCTGGACCTATGTCCACAAACGCCTGCTCTCCGAGAAGGTGGAGTACGAGGAATCAGGCTGGTATGACGGTCAAGTCTGGGAAAAACCGGTGTCCTGGCGGGAGCGCGATCTGCTGCTTGCACAGCATGAGGTCAGGCCGATCCTTGGACGACTGGGCAGGGCCATGGCCCTGGTGACAGGCCTCATGCTCGGTGGAGCCAGCATCTGTCAGGCTCTCTGAATCACAGAATCATCAGGGCATGTCGATCCCATCGGGTTACCGCGGCTCGGCGCGCTCCCTGAGTACCCCACCTCTGGAAGTCCGGCTGAGGCGAGGGGCATCCATCGAGTCCACCCACACCGTGCATGCCGTTGTCTGCGACAGCCGCGGCCGGGTGCTGATGAAAGCCGGACAACCAGACTTCGAAACCTTCATTCGCTCAGCGCTCAAACCCTTTCAAGCCCTGCCACTGATCAGTAGCGGTGCCTCGGAGACCTACAACTGCGGTGAGCGCGGAATCGCGATCAGCTGTGGTTCTCATTCAGGCACTCCTGGGCATGCGCGTGAAGCGTTCAGGATGCTGTGGAACGCGGAACTGGAAAGCAGTGATCTGCAGTGTCCCGTCCCCACGGGTCGTTCCAGCCCTCTTGAACACAACTGCTCCGGAAAGCATGCGGCGTTCCTGATCACCGCCCGCAAAATGGGATGGCCGATCGAGACCTACCTGCAGGGAGATCACCCTCTGCAGCAGGAGATCTCACGACGGGTCGCGGAACTGCTCGGCCTGCCCCCTGATGAACTGGTCGCTGAACGGGACGACTGTGGCGCTCCCACCCTGCGTCTTCAGCTTGATCAGATGGCGTTGTTGTTTGCCCATCTGGGGTCTTCAACGCATGCGGAACTGGAACAGATCAGCCGGGCGATGCTGGCGCATCCTGAATTAGTGGCTGGCGAAGGGCGATTCGACACCGAATTAATGCGACGTTCCCATCACCAGGTGATCAGCAAAGGGGGAGCCGAAGGGATTCAGTGCCTGAGCCGAACCGGTGAAGGGCTTGGCGTGGCCATCAAGGTTGAGGATGGAGCGCGACGGGCCAAACAAGCCGTGGCCCTGCATCTCCTCCGTCAACTCGACTGGATGACGCCCAGCGGACTCAAGGAGCTTGAGGAAGAGCTGCTGATCCTCAACCCTGGCGTTCACCTTGACGTGGAAGGCGAACTGCGAACCTGACCACATTTGTGTGGTGTCTTCGATCACCAAGTTGTATAGTAATTGGGTCACCGCGGGGTAGAGCAGTCTGGTAGCTCGTCGGGCTCATAACCCGAAGGTCGGGAGTTCAAATCTCCCCCCCGCCACCAAATAAAAAAGCTCCGCATTTGCGGAGCTTTTATTTTGTTTGCTGATCGCAAGTCATGAAACGGCTTGCTTCAAATGCAAGGTCTGCGTTGGGAAAGCAAACTCAATACGTTGTTGTTCAAAGCAGCGCATCAGTTGCAGGTTGACCCGATGTTGCAGGTCAAGTGCGTGCTCATAGTTCCCATCAGGGACAAAAAATGCATACTCAATATTGAGTGAAAAATCTCCATAAGTCATGAAATGAGCACGCCCAAACTGAGCATCTTCAACTGATTCAACAACCGACTGAATCAAACCAGGAATCTTTTCCATCTGATCCGCCGACGTGTCGTAAGTGACGCCGATCACCTGAACAATCCTTCTCCGGGGCAAATCGGTGAGATTCTCGATGGTGGCATTCAGCAGGTCGCCGTTGCTCATGACCGTTCTCTGTCCATTCAGGCTGCGGATGGATGTGGAGCGAACCCCCACCTTTTCAACACGACCGACAACATCGCCGACGCGGATCAACTGGCCCACTGAAAAAGGTTGATCAAGAAGCACGGTCAGATAGTCGGTGAAATTCTCAACCGGTCTCTGAAGAGCCAAACCCAGACCGATTCCCGCACCTGCGAGAGCCGCGAAAATGGCACCAAGCTCCAGACCTTCATTTTGGAGGTAGATCAGAAGTGCAAACAGCCACACCACCGTTCGCAGCATCGGAGAGAATCCAACCAGCATTTCGGGGGTGATCAGTGGATGTTCCATGCGCCTGAGAGCACCATCTGCCAGACGCAAGAACACGCGATTGATCAGCCTTGCGATCAGCACAACAGCCAGCAGCCGTGAAACGGCATAGATGACCTGATCCGCCAGACCTGCGATCGGAAGAGCGTCCCAACCCCACACGAGCACCGCCAGCCAACCGATCGGCAACAACGTGCTGGTGAACAGGCGCACCACAAATTCAGTGATGCCGTCCTTGCGAATGCTTGCGAGATGCAGCAGCAATCCCCGCAGCAGGCGCGTGAGCAGCAGAACCGCGAGGCAACCTCCGAGCCAGCGAGCCAGGGCCACAACCAGGTAGGGAGGAATGGACATTGGCCAGAGCTGCGCCGCTCATCGGAAACTATCTGTTGGTCATCGTCATGTCGTGCCCTTGAATCCCTTCGAAGCGATTGTGATCGGATCAGGCGCCACAGGCGGCGTGGCTGCGATGACACTCGCCGAAGCAGGCCTTCGGGTTCTGGTTGTGGAAGCTGGTCCTGATCGATCGCCCGCGGAAGCCTTGGGGGGGGAACCAGGCAACAGCGTGAAACGAGCCGAGGGCCTGATCAGCGGACGTCATCGACGTCAGGCGCGGCACCCCGGCTACTGGAAACAGAATCCCGACCTCTACGCGGATGAGCGTCAGTACCCCTACAGCACGCCAGACGATCAACCCTTTCTGTGGACCCAGGGTCGTCAGGTGGGTGGCCGCAGCCTCACGTGGGGAGGCATCACCCTGCGACTCTCTGACTATGAATTCAAAGGCGCGGATCAAGACGGTTACGGCCACAACTGGCCGATCAACCATGCCGATCTCGATCCTCACTACAGCGCACTTGAGCAACTGTTTGAAGTCCGAGGCGGACGAGATGGCCTGGCCCATCTCCCGGACGGTCGGGTGGCATCGGCATTGCCATTCATGCCTGAGGAGGAACGGTTCCGCGAGCGGCTAACCCAAGAACGCGGCATCCCGTTCATCCATTCACGGGGCTTTGAGGCCCACCAACGCAGTGGGAGCTCCCGATGGCCGAGATCGAGCAGCAATGGCTCCAGCCTGCAACGTGCCATGGCCACGGGTCGCGTGGACATTCTCTCCAATTCCATGGCGGAACGGCTGGAGATGGATCCGGCCCGCGAGCGAGCCCGTGCTGTTGTTGTGGTGAATCGCAGCACGGGAGAACGTCAGCGACTGGAATGCAATCTCGTGGTGGTCTGCGCCTCAACGATCGCCACGCTCCGCTTTCTGTTGCAATCCGAGAGTCAGGCTTGGTCGAACGGGTTCCGCGATCCCTCTGGCCAGCTTGGGAAGGGGGTGATGGACCACGTGTCCTGCTGTCGGTTCTTCTCGGTTCCAAGCGAAACCGGACGCGGCGCTGCTCAGCAATCCGATCCATCAAGCACGCTTTCAGGAGCAGGAAGCTTCTTTCTACCTTTCGGCAATGACCCAGAGGTCTGCGCTGGGCGCTCGTTTCTGCGTGGCTATGGGATCTGGGGGGCCATCAACCGATTTGACCCGCCCTGGTGGCTCAAACGCAATCCAGACCTTCGGCTTGGCTTTCTGATCGGCCACGGAGAGGTGCTTGCCGATGCCAAGAATCAGGTTTGCCTCTCGGAACGCTGCGATCCACTGGATGTGCCGATGCCCCATATCAGCTGCCGATGGGGAGCGAATGAGAAGGCGATGGTGCAAGACATGCAGAACACCATTGAGGACTGCATCAACGTTGCCGGAGGTGCATCAACCTCACTCGCTGATCAACTCCACCTTCCTCTTGTGAAGCCGCTTGTCGGGAAGGCCCTCGCCGCTCAGGAGGATGCTCCACCTCCGGGCTACTACATCCACGAAGTTGGGGGAGCACCCATGGGAAACAGCGAGGAGCACAGCGTGGTGGATCGCTGGAACCGTCTCTGGCGCTGTCCCAATGTGCTGGTTGTGGATGGAGCCTGTTGGCCCAGTTCAGGCTGGCAAAGCCCGACACTCACGATGATGGCGATCACGCGCAGAGCATGCCTGGCGGCCGTTAAGCCTGGGAGCGACTGAAAAGATCGTCGAGATAGCGCTCAGTGACAGCGCGCTCTGAACAACCGTTCTGAAAGAGGAACTGGGCCAACGCTGAGCTCATCACCTGGTATTGATCCCAGGCCGGATTGGATCCGACGAAGGCTTTCAAGCCCTGGTAGAGGACCTCTGGGATTTCAGCCTCAAGGCTCACGAATGGTGATTCAGCATCGGCGCACGTGGCCTGCGGCGAATCCATGCAACGTTCCAGGTGATTGCGATCCATCCAGCGCCTTGGCATCCCGTTTCCACCAACAGGAAGCCACAGAAGTGGCCTGATCGTCAAAGCGAGCAATGCGTTGACACCAAATCCTGATCTCAAACAAGACTCATTGCTGCACAGAGGATCTGTTGCCAAGACAAGCCTTGCCCACCACTCGTTCCATCCAAAAACGATCTTGTCAAGTCGCCAAAGACACCGAAATCCAAAACCACAGATTCGCCCCCAGACCAATGATCTCAGCGAATGGCAGTGGAAAACCGCCTCGGAACTGTGGAAAACTCCGCTCTTTCTCCACAGCACCGAGCAACATCAGCCACGCTTATGCAAGCAAGTCTCGCGAGTCTCGAGCGAGACAGAGACGCTTGAGCGCGTCATTCCTACTGAATTGCTTCAGCTTTGAGACTCCGATGCGTCTTGTGTTGCTGCAACGCGACGCAGGGTCGTCGGCCCCAGGGGGTGATCGGCATGGGGGTAAGGGTGATGCCCATGGTCATGGCTATGTGCGTGACCATGGTCATGGTCGTGATGGTGACCATGACCCACTGGAATCGGGATGCCATCGGGCTGACAAACCCCCGTGCATTCCTGTTCACAGAGAGCACAGGCTTCCGTGAGCCCCTCAACGTGATGATGGTGACTGGACTGGTCAAGTCCAACCTCCTGCTCAAAACCCAGCACCTGAGCTCTGTATTTGCACAGAGAGCAATTCATGGCTGCTTCGCCGCCCATCACCTCCTGAACACGCTCCAGGAACGTATCCAGCACGAAACTGTGATCACCCAGGTAAGACGCATTGACGAAGTCAACGTCCGGATGATCATCGGCAACACGTTCGGTGTGTTGCCGGATTCGGCTGACCAACACCCCGGAGAACAGAAAATACGGAAACACGATGATGCGCTTGAACCCAAGCTTGACCACATGGCGAAGTCCGGGTTCCACCAGTGGAAAGGTGACGCCGGAATAAACGGTTTCCCCCCAGCCGAAACCAAAACCCTCCACCAACATCCTGGTGACCTTGGCGACATTGGAGTTGGCGTCGGGGTCAGAGGAACCACGGCCGACGACGACGAGCAGGGTGTCGGAGAGCGCAACACCGGAGGTTGTGTTCAGAGCCTCCTGAATGCGAGCGCCTGCCGCAGCGATCATCAATCGGTCCACGCCCAGTTCGCGTCCGTAGTCAATCTCCAGTCCGGTTTCGGCGCTGTAGGTGTTGAGCACGGAAGGGATGTCGTTCTTGGCGTGTCCGGCGGCAAACAACATCGCCGGAACGGCGAGGACCTTGTCGACGCCCTGATCGCGCAGTCTTTCCAGGCCATCTCTGAGGATGGGGCGGGCGAATTCAAGGAAGCCGTATTCCACCGGCAATCCCGTCAACCGCTCTTTGAGTCCGTTGGCCAGCCCTTCAAACTCCGCAACCGCCAATCGGTTGCGGCTGCCATGCCCACAGATCAGAACTCCATGTTTGGGTGCAGCAGGAGCAACGGTCTGCTGGGTCACACGTGCGGTGCATCTGTATCAAACCTATTCGCGGCCTTCAAACACAGACCATGAACCCGCTGGCGAGTCACGCACAAACTCTGGGTTGCCTGACACCAGGCCCAGAGCTGTTGAAGCAGCTGATGCGGCAATCGCTCGGATCAAAACCCTTAAGAGTTCGCTCGGGTGGCAACAGCAGTCGCTGTGCAAGCGATGGCTGCTGGACCGTGGATCTGCGACGACATCGGGACCTTCGCTATCACGAACACTCGCAAGAAATCGAGTTCGGCACAGGCCTGACCATGGCGGAACTGCTGCAGGGGTTACGTGCCTCTGATCGCAGCATTCCCATCGGACTCTCCGGTCTGACAGGCAGCGGCTTCATTCTCACTGGAGGGATGGGTCCCTTGAGCCGTTCACAGGGGCTTGCTCTGGATTGCATCACCGGCATTGAGGGGATTTGGGGATCAGGTGAGTCCTTTGTCCTCTCGGAGGATCCAAAAACAGACGACGGGCGCCGCTGGCGCGCCCTGCTGGGTGCCGCTCCGTTCTTAGCGATCGTCACGCGTCTGCGTCTGCGCACACAACGACGCCGGCCGCTGCGAGTGCGTCATGGATTGATCCTTCCAGCACAACTACCGGAACTTCTCAGGATCGCGGAGATCTGGCCAGAGACCTGCAGCCTGCAATGGAGCTGGGGCGACAGATTGGAGGTCTATGCGGTGGACTGCAGCTCCGAAGGCAACGCACCCAGGACACTGAACGGCCTGGATTCAATCCTGGGAACGGATCAACATGCTGAAATCCAGCACTGCGCCGATCAACTGGAGCAGCCAATCTTTGGCACCCTTGCCGCTCAAACCGCTGTTTCCATGCCGTTTCACAGCGAGGTACTCGCGCGGCTCGGACCAGCCCTCGGGCCAAAGGCCGGCCCCTTGATGGAGCTCCTGCGCTCGCGGATGCAGGAGAGACCCCATGGCGGATGTCGCATCAGCGCTCAGCAGCTGGGGGGATCCACAACACGGATCGACCCCGGCAGCACATCATTCATCCATCGGGATTCGATCTGGAAAGCATGGATCACAGCGGCCTGGACTCCAGGCGATCGACTTGGGCGCCAACAGAGTCTCCAGTGGATGGATCGGGTCAGTGCCGACCTCAGCACGACATGTCCTGGAGTGCATCTCACACAGTTGCATGACCATTTGCCAGGCCATCAACAGGAACTGGTTGATGCCTTCGGGGACTGGTTGCCAGGCCTGCGCCAACTCAAGAGCGAATTGGATCCGGAGGGACGCTTGCCACCGCTCTGAACTACGGTCCCAGCACTCAACCAATGATTAATGGCCTCAGGATCCATGCCTCGGCAGTTGAACCTCGGCTTCGGCAACCCAAGCAAGGATCTACTTTCCGGACTTGTGGTGGCCTTCGCCATGATTCCGGAGGCGATCGCTTTCTCCGGTATTGCCGGAGTGGATCCCCAGGTGGGCCTGTTCGGAGCGTTTCTGCTCTCGATCACGATCGCCTTCGTCGGTGGCCGCTCGGCGATGATCACCTCCGCCACGGGCTCCACGGCTTTGCTGATGACCGGGCTGGTGGCGACCGGTGAAGCACGTGGTGAAGGCCTGGGACTGACCTATCTCCTGGTTGCCGGAGTGGTCACAGGAATCCTGCAGATTCTCTGGGGTTGGCTGCGCCTGGCCTACCAGATGCGTTTCGTGCCTCTGGGCGTGCTCAGTGGCTTTGTGAACGCACTGGCGCTGCTGATCTTCCAGGCCCAGTTTCCCCAACTGGGCATCAACCTGCACTTCGGGGAAACCGATGTGGCAGGCCATGCCCATGACCTGCTGCCTCACGGAAGCCAGTTACCGATCATCTGGGGACTGGTCCTGCTCGGTCTGGTGATCATCTATGGATTACCGCGCCTCACACGATTGGTGCCGTCTCAGCTGGTGGCCATCGTTGTGCTGACGGTGATCTCGGTGGGTTTCAGCCTCGACATTCCGACGGTCAGCAGTCTCGGAGACCTGCCCACCGGCCTGCCGATCCCGAGCTGGCCCTTCGGTTCGCCCGACAACATGAAGGTGCCTTTCAGCTTGGAAACGCTGGGCATCGTTCTACCAACGGCCCTGGCCATCTCCCTGGTGGGTCTGATGGAGACCTTCCTCACCCAGGACATCCTCGACGACCGCACCGACACCAACTCCAACAAAAACGTTGAGGCACGGGGTCAGGGCATCGCCAACATCGTGTCGTCACTGTTCGGCGGCATGGCGGGTTGCGCCCTTGTTGGACAGTCGGTGATGAACATCGACAACGGAGGACGCACCCGGCTCTCCACGCTGTTTTCAGGGGTCAGCCTGCTGGCGATGATTCTGCTGGGCCGGCCCTGGCTCGAACAGATCCCCATGGCGGCACTGGTGGCAGTGATGATCAGCATTGCGGTCAGCACAGCTGATATCGCCGGACTACGCCGGATCCGCTCGATTCCGAAGAGCGACACCGCGGTGATGCTGATGACTTTCGCCGTCACCATGCTCACCACACCCCACAATCTGGCTTTGGGAGTGATTGCGGGGGTGGCTCTTGCAGGCATCCTGTTCAGCCGCAAGGTGGCCAAAGTCATTCGTGTTGACGCTGAGGATGTGAACGAGAACATGCGCCGTTATGTCGTGAGCGGACAGCTGTTTTTCGTGAGCAAGATCTATTTTCTGCAGGGATTTGACGTTCATGACCATCCCTGTCAGATCACGATTGATCTGTCAGCAGCGCATATCTGGGACCAGAGCGGCGTCAGCGCCCTCAATCAGGTCATTCGCAAGCTTCAGCAGGGTGGATCGAAGGTTGAAGTGCTGGGAATGAACCAGGAAAGTCTCAATCTGTTCGAGCGGATCGGTTCCCAACCTGAAGGAGGTCATGGCTGAACAGGACTGTTCCAAGAATTGCGATCTGCGGGGAACGGTTGAACGATTCACTGATTGCGGTAGAGCAGACCCAGACAGGATGTGAAGTCATTGCGCATTCCTTTCAATCGCTGTTGGATCTGCTTGTCACTCGACTGTTCCTGGAGATAGCGCTCGGTCACATCATTCCCGATGCTCATCACCAGGCAAAGCGTCTCGAGATCGTCAGTGTCCACCGCACGCTGCTTGGCTCCCTCAAGCATCACGTTGAGCAAGGCCATCTTGTTGTTGTACGCCTGCCGGTCACCCAGCTGCCAGCTCATGGCAGGGGAACCAAGCGCAGAGATCACAAGCAGCAGGGCAGACGCCGGCCCGGCTCGAAACCGAAACATCATTCGGCAGTGATTCCCCATGCTCCAGACCGTAGAGATTCTTGCCGAGGTCAGCAGAGATTGATCTCGATGCACTTGAAGTTCTGACAAACTTGCCCTTCAAGGACCACTGGCATGACCAAGCGTCGATCTTTTGTCTCCCTGCTCTCCGCATGCCTGACGCTGTCAGCCTGCGCCACTCTCGGAGCTGGTGACACGTCCCGGTTGGACCTGATCAGCAAAAGGGGGGAACTGCGCTGCGGTGTCAGCGGAAAGATCCCTGGGTTCAGCTTTCTGCAGAGGGATGGAAGCTACGCAGGCATGGATGTGGATCTGTGCAAAGCCTTTGCAGCAGCGTTCATCGGTGATCCCACCAAGGTGCAGTACAGACCGCTCACAGCCCCGGAACGGTTCACCGCTCTGAAAACTGGTGAGATCGATCTTCTCTCCCGCAACACAACCTTCAACCTCAGCCGTGATGCGTCGGGAGGCAATGGTGCAAGTTTTGCACCCGTTGTATTCCACGACGGACAGGGATTGTTGGTCCGTCGGGACAGTGGCATTCGCAGCCTTGAAGATCTCAAGGGTCAGTCGATCTGTGTCGGCTCAGGCACAACGACCGAACAGAATCTGAATGATGCATTCCAGTCACTCGGACTGCCTTACAAGCCGATTAAGTATCAGGATCTCAACCAGGTCGTTGCCGGATATCTGCAGGGACGTTGCCAGGCCATGACTTCCGATCGCTCCCAGCTGGCATCAGCGCGCTCCGGTTTTGAACGACCTGAGGACCATGAAATTCTTGCGGATGTTCTCAGCAAAGAACCGCTTGCGCCGTTGTCATCCGGGGGAGATCAGCGACTGTCCGATGGCATGCGCTGGGTGGTTTATGGACTGATCACTGCCGAAGAGATGGGAATCACCCAGGCCAATGTGGACGACAAACTGCAGGAAGCCCGCGACAATCCTGATCTGACAAAGCAGAGACGTTTTCTTGGGGTTGAAGGCGATCTGGGAAGCAAGCTGGGCCTCAGCAATGACTTCGTTGTGAACGTCATTCGCGCCACGGGTAATTACGGAGAGATCTATAACCGCCATCTGGGTCCAGACAGTGCCGTTCCCATCCCCCGTGGCCTCAATCAGTTGCATCGCGATGGTGGGGTGATCACAGCACCACCGTTCCAATGAAATGGAAACGCTCCCGCTGGCTTGAGCTTGTGCTTGTGATCGTGGTTCTCACCCTGGTGGGAATCCTGATCAACAACCTGGCCGTGAATCTGATCCGCACAGGACTTGGCCTCAGCTTCGAATGGCTCTGGCAGCCGGCAGGATTTGCGCTCAGCGAACACACGCTTCCCTACCAACCGGGAGACAGCACAGCCTGGGCTCTGCTGGTGAGCTGGCTCAACAGCCTGCGCGTGATCGCCTGCAGCATCGTGCTCGCAACCGTGCTGGGTGTCGGCGCCGGAGCAGCTCGACGCAGCCTGAATCCCCTGCTCCGGCAGCTGTCGGGGTTGTATGTGGGCTTAATCCGTCAGATCCCCTTACTCCTGCAACTTCTCTTCTGGTATTTCGTTGCGTTTCTAGGCCTGCCTTCCGAACCACTCGCTCCCCTCGGGGCCCTCATCAGCCTTTCCAATCAGGGCGTTGCGATTCTTGGTCTCAACCTGAGTGTGGAATTTTCTGCGGTTCTTGTCGGCCTGAGCGTCTTCACCGGAGCAGCGATTGCCGAGGTGGTTCGCGGTGGACTCGACTCCGTACCCAAAGGTCAATGGGAAGCGTTCCGCAGTCTGGGAATCGGCGAAGCCCTTGGACTGAAACGGGTTGTTTTGCCACAGGCTCTGCCTGCAATTCTCCCCGCTTTGAGCAGTCAATATTTGAATCTCGCCAAGAACAGCACCCTGGCCATCGCCGTTGGCTACGCAGATCTCTACGCCGTGAGTGATACGGCGATTACGCAGACAGGACGAGCCATTGAGGGATTTCTGATTCTGTTGTTGAGCTTTCTAGCGCTCAATCTGCTCATCAACGGAGGCATGCAGGTGCTGAATCGAATCGTGGTTCATCCAGCGCAACGCACCTAACATCCACTGATCACATTTCGGCCCATGAATTCCCGTCGCATCGCCGCAGTTCTGCTGGTTGTCGCCGCGATCGCCGCGATCCTGCTGCCCTTCGCTTCAGCCACGCTGCTCACAATCGGAATCGGCGGAATCGCATTCGCCGCAGGAATCGGTCAATTTCTGCGACTGGGCGATGAAAGCAGCAGCCAGGGAAAACTGTTCCGGATTCTTTCTGCCTTGCTCTACATCGGCGGCTCCATCTTCATCCTGATCGATCCGATCGACAGTGAAGTCAGCCTCACGCTGTTCGCGGGGATTCTGCTGCTCGTGGAAGGTGTGATGGAGCTTGCATCCGGAGCCAGTGCTTCAGGTCCAGCCGGAGGCCTCACCGTTGTCGATGGCATACTCACATCCCTGATTGGTGTTCTGCTGGTGGTGGAGTGGCCTTTTGACAGCCTCTGGGCCCTGGGGACCCTCTTTGGAGTGGCCCTGTTTATGTCTGCTCTCAACCTGTTCAGCACACCTGCGGAGCAGCCCGGCAGCTGATGAGCGCGTCCCGGCCTGCGTATCGCAAACGGCTTCTGCAGGCCAGGCGTCATCCCTTGCAGACACTGCTCAGCTTGGTGATCCTGGCCGTGATCGCCTGGGTCGTCTGGTCCACCGCGGCCTGGCTGGTCGTTGGAGCTGACTGGTCCGTTGTCACGGAAAATCTGCCTCTTTTCGCTGTTGGGGGCTACCCGGAGAACGAGCGCTGGAGACCTCTGCTCTGGCTGTTCCTGCTCTGCCTAATGACGGCGGCCACTCTGTTGCAGCCGCTCCTCTCAAGACGGTGGCGTCTCCATGGTCTGGCTCTGTCCTGGGCCTGGCTTGCCATGCTCCCGATCGGTCTGCTGCTGCTGGCAGGAGGAGCGGGGCTGCCGATGGTGAGCTCCAGGGACTGGGGGGGCCTGACGCTGACGGTGCTGCTCACTGGCTTCAGCGGTCTTCTGGCTCTGCCGCTGGGAATCCTTCTGGCCATGGGGCGCCGAAGCCATCTCACACTGCCTCGCCATCTCTGCCGGCTCTACATCGATGGGTTGCGGGCCGTGCCGTTGATTGCGGTGCTCTTCTTCGGACAGCTGCTTCTTCCTCTGTTTCTACCGGTGGAGGTTGAGATCAATCGCGTGCTCAGAGCCGTTGTTGCCTTCGCACTGTTTGCTGCCGCCTACGTGGCCGAGGATGTGCGAGGCGGCTTACAGGCCATTCCGGGCACCCAAAGCGAAGCAGCAGCAGCTCTAGGACTCGGACCCTGGCAGATCCAACGCCTGGTGATCCTTCCGCAGGCCCTGCGTGTGGCGGTGCCCGCGCTCACCAACCAAGCCATCGGCCTGCTTCAGAACACCAGCCTGATGGCCATTCTCGGGCTGGTGGAACTGCTCGGGATCAGCCGCAGCTTGCTGGCCAATCCCGCCTATATCGGTCGACACCTTGAGACCTACATCTGGCTGGCTGGTCTGTATTGGTTGGTGTGCACCGCCATGGCCCTCATGGCACGCCAACTTGAACGTCAGGGCAACTCGTCCGCCACTCAGGCCATTCCTTCATGACCATCGCCGTCAGAGCCGAATCGATCACCAAGACCTTCAACGGCTCACAGAAAGCCCTTGATCAGGTGAACCTCAGCGTGAACCATGGCGAAGTGCTGGTGGTGATGGGACCATCCGGGTCCGGAAAAAGCACCCTGATTCGCACCTTCAACGGACTTGAAGCGATCGATGCCGGGCAGCTGGAGATCGTTGGCATTCCTCTCGATACAGACCAGGACGAACGTCAGATCCGGCGAATCCGACGCCGTGTCGGAATGGTGTTTCAGCAGTTCAACCTGTTTCCACACCTCTCGATCCTCGACAACATCACGCTGGCTCCGATCCGGGTGAAGAAGATCAGCAAAGCCCATGCAGAAGAGCGGGCTCATGGACTTCTGGCGCAGATGGGGATCGCCGATCAGGCCATGAAGTATCCCGCTGAACTGAGTGGAGGTCAGCAACAACGGGTCGCCATTGCCAGAGCACTGGCCATGGATCCCGAGCTGATGCTGTTTGATGAGCCCACCAGCGCCCTCGATCCCGAGAGGGTCAAGGAGGTGCTGGATGCGATGCGTCGACTGGCTGCCGATGGCATGACCATGGTCGTTGTGACCCATGAACTCGGTTTCGCTCGCGAAGTCGCTGACCGGGTCTTGTTCATGGATGCAGGTCGGGTCGTGGAACTCACGGACTCAACAACGTTCTTCACCCAGGCCAAGGAGGAACGCAGCAGACGTTTTCTCAACCAGATGGCGCACTGATCAAGATCAGCACCGCAGGAACCTGTTTTTTGACCAAGACCTGGCCATGGTGAGGAGGTGTTGAGGGCACAGCATGAGTCATCGATGGATGCAACCACCCTGTGATGCCGCGGCATCCAATGTTTCAACCTGGTGGAGGGAAAGGGTTTCGACTCTGACCCGGGAAAGCAGAAAGAAAGACGCCGCCAGCCTCTATCTCGAGTTCTGCATTCCGGGCCCCCGAGCGATCGAACTATCGGCTCACCCCCACCCATAAAGCGACATGGACCAACGCGAACGGGTCCAGCAACTTTGCGAAGACCACACCAGAGATCTCCGCGATCTTGCGGTGGCCGTTGCGGAACATCAGCAGTGGGATCTAACCCTGCCCGTGGCCGTGATCGATGCCCGCACCGACAGAAGACGATTTCATGTCAGCGCGGTGGGAACGATTGGCAATGTTGTTCGGGTTTCCACGACCATCGACCACCCTTTGATGCAACAGCTGTTCCACCTGATTCAAACCAGGAGTGATCACTCCGCATTGGAACTGATGCGCAACGATCCCGATCACGGTGAAGAGTTTGCAACCGTCTTTGAGATGTACCGGGAAGAGCGCAGGGGTGGAGCACCTCTATGGAGCGCCTCGGATGCAGCATCCTTCGTCGTTAAATCCAAAGAAGCCTTCGACGACAGAGAACTGGCGATTGTGGCCCTGCTGCCAGGCGATCCACATGACGTTGTGACCTTTGGCATCCCACTCCGTTACTACGGGATCGAGACAAGCTGAATCAACAATGCAGCTCCGCCCGGTCATGGAGGCGCAGAAGCGCATTCTCCGCTGCCGAAAGCTCGCGCTCGGTCAGCAACCAACGCTCGTTGCCGAATGGCAGGCTGGCCACCTGGTCAGACAGCTCCAGCTGAAGCTGCTGGCACCGCTCAGCCAGGGTCATGCTGAGCTGAAGAAAATGCCGCTGAATTAAGCAGGAAGGTGCAGCGGTGGTCACAATGCCCCCTTGAGCGGACGGATGGAAGTCTGGCACAAGGGGTTGTTTTTCTGGGTTGATTTGTTCATGCAGTTCCAGTGCTGAATCTCCTCTGGGAGATGGCTCCCTGTCTCATCGGGGGAGCACTGATCGGTCGATGGCGATCCCAGTGGATCGCCCCGTTGGCGCTTCCACTGGTGCGTTTCGGCGTTCCGGTAAGCCTGATGGGCCTTCTGCTGCATGGCGGCCTCAACGGTTCATTGTTTGGGATGGCGCTGATTGCGGTTGCCGCCATCGCACTGATGCTGATGATCCTGCGGGGGCTGAGTGCTGGCTTTGCTGCTCTGGGCCGACCGGATCTGCAGCTGGGCAGCTGCATCGGCAACACGGCTTACTTCGGAATTCCAGCCACTCTGGCCCTGCTTCCACCGGAAGCACTGCCAGTGAGCATCGGGTACGACCTGGGCGCCACCCTGCTGGTCTGGAGCCTGGGGCCTCTGTGGTTGAACCAAGCAAACCAAGCAGGAACGACACGGGAGCGCTGGCAGGATCTGCTGAGACATCTCAGCTCCAGCCCGGCATCCAGAGGGCTACTGGGGGCACTGATGGTGATGGCAACCCCATGGCATGAGCTGATCCGTGATGCGCTTTGGCTGCCTTCGCGCGCCGTGATCATGCTGGCGCTGGTGGTCGTGGGCATGCGACTCGGGGACATCGCAGCGCGAAAACTGGATGGACCACGAGTCGATCTGAGCGCACCGCTGATCTGCAAACTTCTGCTCTTTCCAGCCCTGATGCTGGTGATCAGCCTCGCAATTCCGCTACCTGGGTATGCACGTCAGGCGTTGGTTCTCCAGGCAGCTGCGCCAACGGCAATCTCCGTTCTGCTGATCGCTGAATCGGAGCACCTCAATGCCGCCGGGCCGGCACGTCTGATCCTGATCAGCACACTGAGCGCTCTGATCAGTGTGCCTGTCTGGAGTTTGCTGGTGAGTCCACTGAGCGGAACACCCGGAACGTGAGGTTGAGCCTTGCCTGTTTCACGCGCTTTCTCACGGGCAGGCCATGCATCCATAACCGTTGACAACCAGGATCCATCAGCAGAAGGTCACCGGCGGCGAGGGTGACATCACGGCGGGCACCACTCAGGCGATGACGGAACTGCAAGTCCCTGCTGGACCCCAGCGATAGGGAGGCAATCGGAAACGATGCATCAATCTCCGGCTCATCATCGGCATGCCACCCCATCCGATCCTCACCATCGCGATAGAGATTGAAAAGACAGCCATTGAATGGCGCGGAGCTCTGTGCTGAGACAAGGTCCAGCAGGGGCAGGAACCAATCCGGCCAGCCCGCACCCCGATGCACCGCACCGCTGTAGCGATAGGACACCTGACGATCAGCCAGAAAAGACGTCAGTCTCGGCACGCGATGCCATCGCCCGTAGACACGGACCTCAGGCTGATCCCAACTGATCTGCTGAACACAGCGCTCCATCCAGGCCCGGCTGACATCTGGAGCCAACCAGGCGGGTTGATGAGTCCAGTTCACGCCTTCAACGGCCTCAGCTGCGGCCATTCCCGACACAATCCTCATGGCCGTGCACTCTGGCGTCCTTGCAGGCTTGATGGAGCGTGAAGACGAATAACAGGCTGAGCAACGTTGCCGGCCACTGCCCATAGATTGCTGAGATGGGAGCACGGATCACGCAGGAAACCTTTCTGAAGCGGGCGAAACAGCGCTTCGGTGATCAGTTCGACTACTCCGGCATCCAATGGCGGAGCTTCAAAAGTCCTGTGAAAATTCGCTGCTGCAAACACCCTGTTCAGGAGATCACCATCACTCCTGAGCGGCACCTGCAAACCACAGGTGGTTGCAGACATTGTCTGCGTGAACGCAGGGTGGAGGCTCTCGAGCGTGAACTCAACAGAACCTCAGCGCAACCAGCAGCCGAAGTGCCTCGAGCCACCGCCAAGATGATGCCAACCGAGTGAGCGGCATCCTCAACCATGCAGCTTCTCGAACCAGAGACCAGCGAGCTGCCAGCTCGAATAGAGAAAAATAGCCAGGAACAACCAGTTAAGCCAGGCAGGGCGCTCCTTTTTTTCGAACATACGGGCTGAGGTGGATGCTCTCATTGTCACCCAGGAGAGCATGAAATCAATCGACAGCGACCAGGCGGGGACAATGGGTCAAGCGTTGTCGACTTGTAGTGCACGCTTGAGATCATGCATGCCTTCAAGCTGCTGATGAACGGACTTCAACTGTCTCTGAATGTGATCACTCTGAGGAAGAGCGCTGAGTGAGGCCAGTGCATGCTCCAGATGATGCTTGGCATCAATCAGAAGACGACAGTCCAGACTCCCAGGTTCATAGCTCATACGCATCAAGCACCTCAACCCATTCAGCGACAAACCTCAGACCATGGCTGTGTGAATCACAACAATCCGAGGTGTTGGCCACGGGTTGACCACGACCAAAAGGCTGGATCAGGGCTTCGATCAAACATCAGGGGCGACCAGGCGCATCGCAGACGGTCCAGAGAACTCACGATGCCGGGCGAACAGCCTCCAGCTCATGAGCCAGAAAGTGTGTTGAACTGTTTTGCCACCAGCCACAGGCGCGCATCAAGCTCGAAACAATGAAGCTTGGGAGAGAACCTGCAGCCTGATCAACGATTTTCAATCAACAGATTTCAACTGACGGTTTAAAACAATGAGATCTCGAGTTACTACATCGCTTCTTTACTCTCTAATAGCTGCGATAGGCCTGTTCGGAGCCAGAGGACTTCAAGCAGCACCACAGACAATCATCCTCATTCGCCACGCAGACAAAAACATCCCGTTAGATGGCTCTGACAATCTCAACAGCAGAGGACTGAATCGAGCCATGAACCTTGCACGGGTGATCCCTCAATGCTTTGGCAAACCATCCAGAATCTTCACCTATCCATTTTCAACAACCACCTCAAAACATGCTCGTAGCTATCAAACCGCAGTTCCACTCGGCGTGAAGACAAGCGTGCGGATTGAGCTCAATTATTCCTCAGATCCGCAGAGCAATATCGATCCAAACAACTTTGAAATCGGCGAGATGATCAAAGGTCTGTCGCACGCCAAACATCCGCTAGTGGTCGTCGTTTGGGAACACGAAAGCATCCCAGAATTGGCAAGAGGGCTCGGGACTCCTGGGGTTAAGCCAATTGCATATGACAACTTCAACAACTTGTATCTTTTTGAATTTCAAGCCAACGAAGCTACGCCACAACTAAAAATCCTCAGCCAGGACCAGTTCTTCACAAACGGATGCATTGAAACAACACCTGGGATCAATCCAAATTGAAACATTCGAGACTGTAGACACAAAAAAGTTTTGCACACTTCCAGTGCTTCTACTTCCTTCAATCAGTTGGCGACCACTTCAACTTTGACAACCTTCACCGGACCCATGAAATGATCTGAAAGGTAGCGGAGCGTGCGCGTCCGGATCACCTCGACCTCCATGGCATTCCAGGCACCGCCGATCACACAGCCGACAAGAGGAATCGTCTTGGTGATCAAAGCTCTTTGTGTCACCCTGCGCCCAAAAACTCTTGTAATCACAGCATTGATCACTCGCAGGCTGCCTTGATTGAGCAATCTGACCACCACCTCACGCGTGGCGGTCTTCACAGCCTTCATGCCGAATTCCACAGTCAATTGACTGATCACACTGGAGCCGAGCACCGGAACGAGCAATTCATAGCGAGCTGTTTCGCTATCGAGGAAACCTGGACTCAACAGTTCGGCTGCACAGGCTGCAGCAAACAACTGCGCTCGGGTGGTGACGGAAAGATCAGCAAGCGCTCCAGCCACGCTCAGCAACGGGTGAGCAGCCAGACCCATGGCAGCTCCAGCCGTGATCACGCGCAAACGCACATCGCTGAAGGCTTGCTCTGCCAGCTCGTAGGTCGTGGCCTCAGGAAAGCGACGCCGCAGCAGCATCACTTCCTGACGGACCTTGCAGTCGTCAAAACTGATCACCCAATCGAGATAGTCGGCAACCGAACTGAGCGGCAACGCAGTCTCCCGATTGATGTCTTCAACTTATCGGGGATGATCGCGATAGGACGAGGGCATGAGCTGACACCTGTTCAGACCCCTGCCATGAGCGAAAGCAGCCTGAAAAGATGAACGAAAAGGGCGCCTCACTCAATCCAGACCAACAACACTGATCTGATGAATTCCGGCTTCGGCGATGAACGCCTGATCTTTCCTGCGACGCAGCGCAACCGGATCCCGATCGGGGATGTGCTGGCGACACAGCTTCCAGCCAGCGGATTGATTCTGGAAATTGCCAGCGGATCGGGCGAGCACGGTGTCACCTTCCAGAAACGCTTTCCATCGCTCATCTGGCAATGCAGCGATCCTGACCCTCAGCATTGCCGCAGCATCGATTCCTGGATCTGCCATGAGCAGCTGAAACCGAAGATGCCACCAGCCCTGCAACTGGACATCAGAGACACGGATCTGACGAAACATCTCGGAGAACCCTTGCAGGCAATCGTGGCGATCAACCTGCTCCACATTTCCGCCTGGGACTGCACCACCGCTCTGCTGAGGCAATCAGCGGCGCTGCTGCCAAATGGTGGAACGCTTTGCGTTTACGGCCCGTTCAGCGTCGATGGCCATCACGTCAGCGAAAGCAATCGAAGCTTTGATGACTCCCTGCGCGAGAGAAATCCTGCCTGGGGAGTGCGAGACCAGACGGCGGTGCTGAAACAAGCCTGTGAAGAGGGCTTGACGCTTCAGGACATCACCTTGATGCCTGCCAACAATCGCATGATCACCTGGGTCCGCTGAAGCGCGGAGCTCCTTGGCAGCCACCCTGAAGCCACCACAAGCGACCAGCACATCCAGAACACTGGGGCTTAAAGCCTTCAAGCAACCCCACAGCCACCTCAGAGCAACCCCACAGTTGCCTTGCAGTCACTTGCGGCTATGGTGCAACCGACTCAAAGACCGAGCGGATGGCGCCCCCACGGGAAAACCAGGTGAAGCTCACGGTTTCCGTTCCACCGAGCCTGCACGTGCTGCTGCGCAGCTGGGCTCAGTGCGAAGGACGCGAACTGACCAGCGTGGTCCTGCAGTGCGTTGAGTTGTCAGTTCGGCAACTGAAAAGCAACGGTTCGATCCCTGCCGGCGCCGTGCGGAACTACGAAGTGGCCTGCGAGGAACGTCTGGCCGCCGGCAGCACAACACCATGAATATCGCTGCAATCGAAAACGCCCTGCTCGCCCCCTGCATGGATGCTGTGATTGCCGTCACAGAGCGCTACCAATTCCTGGAAATCCACCGCGGCGCCCGCGTTTTCACCGCGTATAGAGAAATCGACCATGTGATGTACCTGGGCTTTCGTGACGATCTGAGCGAACAAACCCTCAGCCATCTCAGAGAGCGTGGCTTCCAAGTGCTGGAGACAAGGGAAGGCACCCGTCGAGAGCATCGGTTGCTTCTCCTGACACTGAAGGAGATCGGCTATTCCCACAGCTACGGGGAGGGCTATTACGAGGCGTCGAGATCTCTGGCTCGCCATTTGCGCAACCTCGGGTGGCCGCTAGGAGCCCTCGCACAGCTGCTCAGCAGACCACACATCAACTTGGAAGATCCCACCAGCTGACGCTAAAAATCCATCCAGTCGCCCGGTCCATACCAACCGAAAGGCATGTCACCCCAGTCGTCATCCTGATTCGCAGGAATCGGCCCTGAACTGGGTTGAGAACCATCGATGCAGCCTTCCGGAGTGGTGAAACCACTGGAGAAGGCCTCACAGTTCACAAGACCTTCCTGAGATCTCACCTCCGAGGCAACAACGCACAACAACAATGAGGCTGCAGCACACGTGAGAAGGCGCATGGTCCATCTGCTGACACGCATGATTCTGATGCGGTTCAGCAAGGGATGACCTGCTGCAAGGGCTGAAGCCCAGCCCATTGCTGCAGCGCACCCCAGGAGCGCAGACGTTGCTCAATCCAGGCATGACCCAATGCATTGAGATGAATGCCATCGGGCTCGAGCCACTGCAACCAGTCGGGCTCCGCCTGCATGGCCTGGTGAAGGCCTAGGTAAGGAACATCCACCTCCAGACAGGCTTCCTCGATCTGCGCTTCATGCACAGCGATGTCGCCATTGCTGTACCAGAGACATTCGGCGAACGGCATGGCTTGTTCATCAACGGGCGTCAGCCCCAGAACAAACACCGATCCATGGGGCTGAATGGCCCGCAGCAGCTGTTCAAAACCAAAGCGAAAAGCCTGCGCATCCAGAGGTTGCCTGCCATCCATACGACCGACCCGAGCCGTGTCATTGAGCCCCACCGACAGCAACAGGGCCTCGGGCTTCTTTCGTCGTAATTCCCCGCGGCAAGCCCACTCGCGTTCCCATCGAGCTGACACCGCCTCAAGACCGTCTCCGCGAATCCCGAGCCCATAGATCAGCGGTGCATCCGGAAGTTCCATCCAATGGCAGCGAAGCCTTTCACACCATCCACCTCGCTCCCGGTCGCCCCAGCCCACCACTCCGCTGTCTCCGATCACGATCAGTTGACGGGGAGCCCGCATGAATCAATGCTGTTCGGCTGAACAGGGTCAGCTTTGCAGCCAGTGTTGCCGTGAACGATCACTCAGCCATTCACCGAGCAGAGTCAGCGCCGCATAGGTGGTGATCAACAACAACACCGCCGCCCAGTGAAAGGAGCTGAGCGACTCGAGCAGCTGCCAACCGAGACCGCTTCCACCGATCAGACCAACCACCACCGTTTCACGCAGGATCACATCGCTGCGATAGGCGCCATAGGCGAGATGGGAGGGACTCCTGGGGCTGAGCAAGCCGTACAGCCAGCTCATCTGCGGGGACGCTCCGCTGCTGGCCAGCGCGACTTGAGCGGCCGTGTCCTGCTCTTCCAGGCCCTCCTGGAGCAAACGCCCCATGACGCCGCTGTTGTGCAGCCCCAGTGCCAGCGCCCCAATGGCCAGGGTTGGCTGGTTGCTCAGAAGGAGCAGAAGTACCGCCAGAGGTGGGGGGATCACCCGAACGACAACCCAGAGACCACTGACGCAGCGTTGCCAGAGCCGCGCGGGGGTGAACAGCAACAGCAACGGCGGCAAACCGATGGCGATGCCGGCCGCCAGCAGGGTCAGGATCAAGGTTTCCCACAACATCGACAACCAGGGGAGCTCCAGAGCCGCCTGCTGAAGGCTGCTGAAATCAGGCCATTGCACAGGAAGCCAGCTCAAGGAGCCGGAGTCGGGAAACAGGTCAGCGAGCCAGACAGCACCAAGACCCCCTGACAACAGCACGGCCAGAGCAAACCAAAGCACCCGGCGCTGTCCGAATTGAGCCTCTTCGCTCCAGCCCCTCCAGCAGCGAAGTCCCTGCTCCAAGGCAATGGTGACGACGGTCAACAACCAAAGTCCTGTCCAGAGTTCATGAAATTGCAGCGACTTCAGACTCAGTTCCAGATCCATCCCCAGACCGCCCAGTCCAAAGACCCCCAACAACGTGGCACTGCGAAGGGCACACTCAAGTCGGTAGCCCCCATAACTCACCAGAACCGAGCCCATGACGGGTGACAGCGCCGTCATGCAGGCAGCCATCGGCGAAGAGCCGGTCTGGAGCATGGCCTGCAGGCGGGACGGATCAAGGCTCTGCAGCTGATCGCGCCACACCCGGGCAATCAGGCATGAATAGGGAATGGAGATCGCCAGTACCGCGACCCAGGGGTGCAGCCCGAGCACCTGCAGCAGGAGCAGTCCCCAAATCAGCTCATGCACGGAGCGGGGCAAAGCCATCAGGCGCCGGAGCAGGGTCGCCGGCCAGGCAGGAAGACACCAGGTGAGCCAGAGACGTTCGCAACTCAGACACCCCAGCAAGACACCGAACACCAGACTGCAGCTCCATCCGGTCAGTGCCGTGGCGACCGTCACCTGCAAGCCGACCAGCAACGCCTGCAACAGCGCAGGATCAAGAGAAGGGCTGACTGCACCGACCACGAACGAGCCCAGAATCTCGGCTCCGCCACCGTGAGCTCCGTTCAACACCACGAGCAGCACCGGCAGCAGAGCAAGAGCCGGCAACAGAACCAGGGCTGGTGCAGTGGGACGCATCGGAGCGATCACGGTGCATACAGATCGCGCAGATCGCCTGCTGAAACGGCCTTTGCAGGCGCATCGATCACAAGCCGTCCTGCGCGCAGACCCAGCACGCGATCAAAGCGATCGATCAGCTCCGGGCGATGCAATGACACCACCACGGCTTGGGCACCATTGCGCAGAGTGCCATCCAGCTCAGAGGTCAGAAGCCGCTCCAACACTTCAGAGGCGATGGCGGGATCAAGGCTGGCGAGGGGTTCATCCGCCAGCATCAGATCAGGCTGCTGCCGAAACAAGCGGGCCAGGGCCACGCGCTGCCGTTGTCCGCCTGAAAGCTGTCCCACAGAACGATCAAGCCCAGCGTCAGCGAGCAGGGATTCCTCCAGACCTGCCTGGCGCAAGCAGGATCGGCTGGCCTCCGCATCAACGCGGAACAACAGGTTGGCCAGGGCCCAAGGCAGGCGGCGGCGGCCAAGTGCACCGGCATTGACGTTCTGACCAATGCTGAGCTGCTCAATCAGACGCAGGTCCTGCCAAAGGGTGCCGATCCGTGCGCGTTGTCGCCGGCTTTGCTTCTCGAGCGCCACACCCTGAAAGAGAACGCGTCCTGCGGCGGGGAGCAGGCTGCCATTGAAGACCCCGATCAATGAACTCTTGCCGGCCCCGCTGCGGCCGAGAAGGGCAATTCGCTCACCGTTCTGAAGCTTGAGAGTGACAGCGTTCAGCCGATCCCCATGGGGACCGGCAAGACGCACCTCATCGAGCTCCAGGAGCGCTGTCACCTGATCTTGCCCAGCTCCCGGCCCACCTTTTCAATCGGCTTGTACTGACTCGCCTCAGCCGGAATAAACCGCTTGGCCGCAAAGAGCTCAAGAATGGTCGCCTGGCGCGGCGTGGTGGGCTCGAGAGCAAGGATCGCCTTTTGAAGACGGGTCGTGAACCCCTTTCCAAACCGCTGATCCAGCTTGGGCCGAACAACCCAGTGATAATCAACGTACTCAGGGGTTCGCCAGATCACAGTCACCTTCTCGGTGTTCACACGCCCATCTTTGACTGCTGAGGTCCAGACCTGCTCGTTGAGTGCACCCGCTTCATAGGCACCGCTTTGCACCACGGCGATGGTGGCGTCATGGCTGCCACTGAATCCGGCCCGACCACCACTGAATTGGCTCGGTGTGACGCCGGCCTTGGCCAGAAAATGCTGCGGCATCAAACGGCCGGAGGTTGAGCTTTCTGAACCGAAGGAGAAACGCTTGCCTCGCAGGCTGGTGAGACCGTTGATTGAGCTGATCGGCTGCAGACCAGAGCTCGTATTGGCAATGAAGACACTGCGGAAGCGGGCATCAATATCGCGCTGAGCCAGAACCTGAGCCCCAGGCGTCTGCAGGCGTGCCTGAACACCGGTCAGGCCGCCAAACCAGACGAGATCCAGTCCACCGGTGCGAAAAGCGCTGACCGCCGCTGGGTAATTGCTGACCGGCACATAGCGAACCTTGACGTTGAGGCGATCACTGAGTTCGTCGGCGAACTGGCCATAGAGACGATTGAGTCGCTCAGGGTTCTGATCTGGAATGGCACCCACCTTGAGTGTGGGCTGCGCAACCACAGGTAAAACCGTGACGCCTTGGCAGAGAAGAACGGCAAGCAGGGCAACGGCCCCGCGTTCTCGAGAAGGCATATCGCTAGGACTTTGGATGAATCAGGACGGTTTCGCGGTCTCAGCCCTTCGCAAGCAAGCGAGCGAGACGGGACAGGCCATCAGAAATCGTCTCACGCGAGACAGCACAGGACAGCCGCACACAGCGGTCGTCGCCGAAGGCTCCGCCAGGGACGATGGCCAGACCCTCCTCCTCCAGAGCTCGTTTGCAGAAGCTCACCGAATCGCCGCAGGCCTCTGGGAGCTGCGGAAAGGCGTAGAAAGCCCCATCGGGGGGAACAAGTGTGATGCCGGGCAGAGCATGCAGTCCCTGAACAAGCATGGATCGGCGCTGGTTGTAGCTCTCCGCCATCTCCCGCACGCAGTCCCTGGGCCCCTCGATGGCAGCGATGGCGCCGCGCTGCGCAAAGCTGCAGACATTGCTGGTGCTCTGGCTCTGAAGTGCGGAGGCAGCCTTGATCACTGAGGCGGTGCCACTGAGATACCCAAGCCGCCAACCGGTCATCGCCCATCCCTTGGCGAAGCCGTTCACCATGAAGCATCGATCTCGGAGATCAGGCGCCACAGCAGCGAAGCTGTGGTGCTTGATGCCGTCAGCCAGAAGGTATTCATAAATCTCATCGGTCATCACCAGCAGACGCGGATAACGGCGCACCAGCGCGGCGAGTTGCTGCAACTCATCAAGGCTGAGGACACGACCGGTTGGGTTGCCCGGGGAATTGATCACCAGCAGACGGGTGGCCGGGGTGATCGCTGCTTCGAGGGCTTGAAGATCCAGGCGGAAACCGTTGCCTGCCGATGAGGGCACGGCGACGGGCCGGGCACCCGCAAGACGTGCCATCTCGGGATAACTGAGCCAGTAGGGCGCAGGGATCAACACCTCATCACCGGGGTTGAGCAACACCTGAAACAGGTTGTAGATGGCCTGTTTCCCCCCGTTGGTCACCAGCACCTCTTCGGCCGAGGTGGGGAGCCCGTTTTCATTGGTGATCTTGCTGGCGATCGCCTGCCTCAGAGCAGGGTCACCAGCGGCCGGGCCGTATCGCGTGACCCCATCACGCAGCGCCTGAATGGATGCTTCAACGATGAACGAGGGTGTGCCGTAATCGGGTTCGCCGGCGCTGAGACTGCAGATATCGCGACCCTCCTGCTGCAAGGCCTTGGCCCTGGCGCTGATCGCCAGCGTGAGCGAAGGCTGGAGGGCTTCAGCCCGGCTTGAGAGGGATGGCGGGCGTGACATCGAAGCGGCACCCCTCCAATGGATGCGCGGGTAGAAGCTTGATCATCCTGCCTGATGTGGTGTCAAAGACAACAGAGATCCGGATCACACAACAAGGTCCGAGACCGGGGATCATGACGGGATGAATGGTGACGACATTGCTCTGAGCTGGGTGCTCGCCTCACGCAGGCCCGAGCAGCTGGCGAGGTTCTATGCGGATCTTCTGGGCACCACCCCCAAAGCTGGCATGGCTTCCCATCACTGGATTGTGTCTCTCTCTGGGCAGGGGAGCCTCCAGATCTACACACCTTCGCGCAACCGTCCATGGCCGGCCTCGGGTTCGGTGCTGGCGCCGTGTCTGCAACGGAAAGCCAAGGCAGACCCCCTGCTGGAACTCCAGGCGTGGCGAGAGCGTGTGATCGCACTCGGAGGCCGCAGCACGGAAGATCCGAGGTTGGAAGCCTTCGGCGCGGAATGCTGGCTTGAGGATCCAGAAGGGCAGAAGTTCCTGCTGCTTGTGCTCCGATCTGCATCAGCGGGGAAAACACTTTGATGACCAACCCTCAGCCGAAGCCGCTGAATCCTCCTGGGCAGATCTCTCAGCTGGTGGTTGGACGCGGCAATCCGAATGCTCGGCTGATGCTGATCGGCGAGGCACCAGGAGCTGAAGAGGATGCCCTCGGCGTGCCATTCGTGGGGCGTTCAGGGCAGTTGCTCAGTGAACTGATGATCGAAGCGGGCCTGGATGAACAGCTCGACCTGTTCATCTCCAATGTGATCAAGTGCAGGCCCCCCAACAACCGCAAGCCCACATCCAAAGAGATCGAAATCTCCAGACCCTGGCTGAAGCAACAGATCGATCTGATGGATCCGGCACTCGTGTTGCTTTCTGGAGCGACCGCGTTGCAGGCGATGCTTGGGATCCGAAGCGGCATCAGCAAGCTGAGAGGTCAATGGCACAACCAAGACGGCCGCGACTTCATGCCTGTGTTTCATCCCTCTTACCTCTTGCGCTTCCGGTCCCGCGAACCCGGCACACCACAGGATCTGACCCTGCAAGACCTGCGAGAGGCACGGCGCCGCCTGCAACAGCTGTCGAGCCGCTGAACCGCTGACCAAGACCAAGATTCATGTCCCCCTAGAGGGACAAGACGTGGCACGACGGAGACAAACGCAAGTCACTGCGCTGGCGTCTATGCCAAGGTTTGGCTCAGAACCCGTCTGATTCATGACCGGCACCTTGACCAGTGCTCCCGAAAGCAGCAGTGAAGTTGCCATCAACCCCCGTTACGACACGGTGATTCGACGGCGAAGCACGCGGACGGTCATGGTCGGCGATGTCCCCATCGGCAGTGAGCACCCGGTGGCGGTTCAGTCGATGATTAATGAGGACACCCTCGACATCGAAGGATCTGTCGCTGGCATCCGCAGACTGGTTGATGTGGGCTGCGAAATCGTGCGGGTGACGACCCCCACGCTGGCCCACGCCAAGGCCATGGGCCAGATCCGCGCTGCTTTGCGCGCCCAGGGATGCAATGTTCCGCTGGTGGCCGATGTGCACCACAACGGCATTCGGATTGCACTGGAAGTCGTCAAGCACGTGGACAAGGTGCGGATCAATCCCGGTCTGTTCGTGTTTGATAAACCCGACCCCAACCGGCAGGATTTCAGTCAGGAAGAATTCGATGCCATCGGCGAGCGCATCAAGGAGAAATTCTCTCCGCTGGTTGAGGCGCTGAAACAAGAGAACAAAGCTCTGCGCATCGGGGTGAATCACGGATCCCTGGCGGAGCGCATGCTGTTCACCTACGGAGATACCCCCGAAGGAATGGTGGCGTCAGCCATGGAGTTTGTTCGGATCTGCGACGACCTTGATTTCCACAACATCGTGATCTCGATGAAGGCGTCCAGAGCTCCTGTGATGCTCGCGGCCTACCGAATGATGGCCGACACGCTCGACGCCGCAGGGTTCAATTTTCCGTTGCACCTTGGAGTCACCGAAGCCGGTGACGGTGATTACGGCCGCATCAAAAGCACCGCAGGAATCGCCACCCTGCTCTCGGAAGGTCTTGGAGACACGATCCGCGTGTCGCTAACTGAGTCTCCCGAGAAGGAAATCCCTGTCTGCTACTCGATTCTTCAGGCCATTGGCTTGCGCAAGACCATGGTCGAGTACGTGGCCTGCCCGAGCTGCGGTCGCACTTTGTTTAATCTCGAGGAAGTCCTGAATCAGGTGCGGAATGCGACCTGTCATTTGTCCGGACTGGACATCGCCGTGATGGGTTGCATCGTTAACGGACCAGGCGAGATGGCAGACGCTGACTACGGTTATGTCGGCAAAGGACCTGGAACCATCGCCCTCTACCGCGGTCGTGAAGAGATCCGCAAGGTGCCGGAAGCGGAGGGTGTTCAAGCCCTGATTCAGCTGATCAAAGACGACGGACGCTGGGTGGATCCTGAATGAAGTCGTTAATCTGAGTCAAAGGGCCTGAAGGACATCAATGACCACCAAAAGTCCTCAATCGCCTTATTCACGGCATCGAGGTCTGATGTTGATTCTCGGAGCAGGTGGTCTCACTGCAGCCATTGCTGTTGCGGCACCTGGTCTTGGGCTCCCAAGCACGAATTCCTCCTCCATTACCAATAGCCCCAAGGAGGTCATCGACCAGGTCTGGCAGATCGTCTACAGAGATTTCCTGGATTCCTCAGGAAAGTATTCCCCTGAAACCTGGACGACCCTGAGGCGGGATCTGCTGGCCAAGAGCTACGCCGGCACTGACGAGTCCTATGAAGCGATCCGAGGCATGCTCGCCAGCCTCGATGATCCCTACACCCGTTTCCTGGACCCGAAAGAGTTCAAGGAGATGCAGATCGACACCTCCGGCGAGCTCACGGGGGTCGGCATCCAGATCACCCTGGATAAGGACACCAAAGAAATCGTTGTGGTGTCACCCATCGAGGGCACTCCTGCGTCCAGAGCTGGGGTGCAACCGAAGGATGTGATCGTCTCAATCGACGGGAAGTCCACCAAGGGCATGACCACGGAAGATGCTGTGAAGCTGATCCGAGGGCAGGAAGGCAGCCAAGTGACCCTCGGGCTGCGACGGAAGGGTGAGGTGGTCACGGTGCCTCTCAAGCGAGCACGCATCGAAATTCATGCCGTTGAGAGTCGGCTCAACAGCGCCGCGGATGGAAAGAAGGTTGGCTACATCCGGCTCAAACAATTCAATGCCAATGCTGCCCGGGAGATGCGGGCTGCCATCCGTGAGCTCGAGAAGGAAGGGGCAGAGGGCTACGTGCTCGATCTGCGCAGTAATCCAGGGGGACTTCTTGAAGCCAGCATCGACATTGCACGGCAATGGCTGGATGAAGGCACGATTGTCAGCACCAAGACCCGAGACGGGATTCAAGACGTGCGGCGCGCCACCGGCAGTGCGCTGACCAACAGTCCGGTTGTGGTGCTGGTGAATGAAGGCTCAGCCAGTGCCAGCGAGATTCTCTCCGGCGCACTCCAGGACAACAATCGAGCCGTCCTGGTCGGTCAGAAAACCTTTGGCAAAGGTCTGGTCCAGTCCGTCCGCGGCCTGTCGGATGGATCCGGGTTGACGGTCACCATTGCCAAATACCTCACACCCAAAGGCACCGATATCCACAAAAACGGCATCCGACCGGATGTGAACGTGAAGCTGAGCGATCAGGAAATCCAGTCGCTCACCGTCGAGCAGCTCGGCACCGGCAAGGACAGCCAATACAGAGCTGCGGAAACCACCTTGATCAAAGCGCTGCGCTCTCCCGGTCGTGGTCAGGCCTATCAACCGGGATCCGCCAATCTGCGCTCCGCGCTTCAGCGATAGGGGAACAATCCAAATCCCTCCCGTTCGCTGCGGCTGCCGCCGCGAATGGGATTGCGATTCACAGGAACTGTTGCCATCGGAGGGATGGAGACAGGGCTCTCCTGAATTCGGCGCACCATGCTTCTGCAGCCTCCAGCCGCGTTGATGGCACGATCCACCGCACTCAGCTGAATGCGTTGTCCCCATCGCGGCTCCCATCCCCAGACCTGCCCCTGACGATCAAGAAGATCAACAGCCTGCGCACGGCTCAGCTGTTTCTCTCGCATCAGGCATGTGGCTGTGGCCAGCGAAGCGAGCTGCAGCGATGCACTGCGCTCCTGCATTGGAGCTGTGGGGTAACGGGGCATCGGCCTCGAGACAGGCATCACGGGAAGCCGCGCGCCGGAAGGGAAACCGCCCATCGCTCCACCACCCATTGGCAGCCCCCCCATTGGCAGCCCCCCCATTGGCAGACCGCCCATTGGAACTGCACCCATCGGCACACCACCCATCAGTAGACCGCCGTTGCCACCGAACTGTCCGAGCGCAGCCAGCGCCAGTTGCATGAGCAATGAATTCATGAATGATCCCTATGGATAGATGTGAACAAGACGTCTGCAAAAACCGTCGTGGCCGGCGTTCAGACGCGAACCTGAGCTCCGCAGTAGCGATCGAACAACTGCAGAACGTCGCGGGGAGGGAGCTTTGCGGTGTATCTGGCCTCCAGTTCAGCCAACTGCTGCTGACGGGGATACACCCGAATCGAACGCACTTCCGCCGGATGGCTGCGCGCCAGCGCTGAATACATGGCGCGATGATGCTTCCGATCCGAAATGGGGCCACCCGCGCAGCGCTGCATGCGATGGGTCGCCTCGTGGGCAAGGGTGTCCCAGACCTGGGCGGGGGACCTGTGCGAACGACAGACCACCAGGGTGTCGCTCCTTGGGTGGTACAGCCCCTGAAGCCCTCGTCGGTTGCAGTCTTGCTGAACAACCCGCACACCAGCCCGAGTGAGCTTGTTGCGCAGAACATCAATGGCCTCCCACGACACCGCATGGGCCGGAATGGCCACAAGCAATGGCAGGCCAACGACTGGAAGCCAACGCCACCAAGAGCGAAGCAAAGCTCGGTTCAAATGCCCTGAAGAACGAGGGACCTTTCCAAGCTCTTATGCGAACACAAAAAAACCATCACCCAAACGGGTGATGGTTATGAGCGAATGTGACTGACTCAACCCCTGAAAGAACTGGGAAAGATCAGGCCACAGGCTGCATGAGTCCGCCACCGGGGGTGGAATCATCGTCGTCATTCTGGGAATCGTCTTGCCAGATCGCATAGACGCCAAGGGCAGCAGCACCGATCAGGCTTGAGAACAAACCCATGGAACCCACGCTGCTGATCGGATCGATGAATTCGCCCACGTGGTCCATTTCACTTGGAGCAGTGTAACGAAGAATTGCGCATTGTGTCGGAACTTTCTCATCTTTGCCCGCAAAGCAGGATCAAGGCAAGGCGTCAAACGCTGAGAACGGCCTCATTTCGGGCAGTTTGCTGCTTTTCACGCTCTTCTGCCGTGAGGCCGTCGGCATCAGGAATCTGGGCTGCCATCTGCTCGAGCCAGCTCTTGAGTTCCTCAAGCTGCTTCTCCATTGGCAACACGCCGAGGCCTCTGGCCATCACCTTGGCCGTCGCACCAGACCCGGCTTGATACACCAGACGACCATGCAGATGCTGCGGCAACCCCTGGCGTAACAGTCGGAACGCCGGCTCTTCCATCGGTGTTTCCAGCGCGATGTTCGGCTTCTCAGGACGGATGCGTGAAAACCCGCAGCGTTTGGCCAGCAGCTTCAGATCCATCAGCTGCAACAGCGACTGAACCGGTCCGGGCAGAGCGCCATAGCGATCGGCCCATAGCGCTGCCAGTTCCACCAGCGACTCGCTCGTGACGCACTCAGCAGCCGATCGATAGGCCGCCATCTTCTCGTCGGCATCGGTGATCCAATCGGCGGGAATGAATGCAGTGACCTGCAGATCCACCTGGGTGTCGTCGACCGCAGGAATGTCCTGCCCCTGAATCTCGGCGAGAGACTCCTGAAGCATTTCCATGTAGAGGTCAAAACCGATGGCCTCCATCTGCCCGCTCTGCTGAACTCCCAGCAGGTTGCCAACCCCGCGAATCTCCATATCCCGCATCGCCAACTGGTACCCACTGCCCAGTTGAGCGAATTCCTGAATTGCCCTCAGTCGCTGCCGTGCCGCCTCACTGAGAGAGGCGTTACCCGGATAAAACAGCCAGGCATGGGCCTGAATGCCACTGCGACCGACCCGCCCCCGCAGCTGATAAAGCTGCGCGAGCCCGAATCGATGCGCATCCTCGATCAGAATCGTGTTGACTCTGGGAATGTCGAGGCCGCTTTCGACGATTGTGGTGCAGAGCATCACATCGGCTTCTCCGCCGTTGAAGGCGACCATGGCACTCTCCAGCTCTCCTTCAGCCATCTGACCGTGAGCGACGAGCAGGCGTAGACCGGGAAGCATCTGACGCAACTGACCCGCCACGTCTTCAATGCCCTCGACCCTGGGAACCACATAAAACACCTGTCCACCGCGATCGAGCTCCTGACGGATGGCACTGCGAACCGCCTCTTCATCAAGGGCTGCCAGATGGGTCTTGATCGGTCGGCGCAACGGAGGAGGCGTTGTGATCAGGCTCATCTCGCGCACCCCTGACAGGCTCATGTAGAGCGTGCGCGGAATCGGTGTCGCCGAAAGAGTGAGAACGTCAACGTCCTTGCGCAGAGCTTTGATTTTCTCCTTCTGGTTGACACCGAAGCGCTGTTCCTCATCCACCACGAGCAGGCCGAGCTTGTCGAACACCGTGCTCTTGCTGAGCAGCTGATGCGTGCCCACAACAGCATCAATCGTTCCTTGCTTGAGCCCCTCGAGGATCGATTTCCGCTCACTGGTGGTCCGGAACCGGTTGAGCAGCGCCACCTTGATGGGATAAGGCGCGAAGCGCTCCGAGAGCGTGCGCCAGTGCTGTTGCGCCAGCACTGTTGTGGGAGCCAACATCGCCACCTGCTTCCCCGCCGTGATCGCCTTGAAGATGGCCCGGATCGCGACCTCGGTTTTGCCGAAACCCACATCGCCGCAGACCAGGCGATCCATCGGTTGCGACTTCTCCATATCCCGCTTCACTTCTGCGGTGGCCTTGAGCTGATCCGGGGTGGGTTCATAGGGGAATGACTCCTCCAGCTCGTTCTGCCAAGGGCCATCAACCGGAAACGCAAATCCAGGAGCCTGATGGCGCTCGGCGTAGAGCTTGACCAGGTCAAGCGCCACCTTGCGCAAGGCCTTTCCAGCACGCTCCTTCGCCTTGACCCAGGCCGATCCACCCATCTTGCTGAGCTGCGGTGGAGCTTCACTGTTGGCGCGATAACGACCGAGACTGCCCAGCTGGTCTGCCGCTACACGCAGGATGCCGTCGGCGTACTGCACCACCAGGTAGTCGCGCACTTCGCCGCTGATCGCCAGTTTCTCCAGTTTCTGGAAACGACCGATGCCATGGTTGCGATGCACCACGTGATCCCCGGGTTGCATCTTGTTGGGATCCACCGTGCGACTCGCCGCCTTGCGGCGGCGGCGCACATAGCCGGTACTGGTGAGCGTCTGCTGCCCGAAAAACTCCCGATCGGTGATGAGAACAACCCGCCAGGCAGGAAGCTGCAGCCCTTCGAGGTCGGCTGTGCCACGGGTTTTCAGAGCAACAGGGGTTCCCTGTTCGATCAGACGCTCAATCGCTGGTGCGTCCGCGGCATTGGGAACGAAGCGACTGATGCAGTCATGCTCTTCGAGCAGAGCAACGGCTCGGCTGGGCTGGGCAGACAGCAACCAGACCGCCTGTTTCTCCTTGCCGTAGCTCTTGATCAATTCACCCAACTTCCCAAACTGATTGGGATAGGCCGGTACAGGCCGGCTGTTGAGATCAAAGGCGTTGGTGTAGTCGTCGCTTTCCTGCAGCTCGGCCAGATCAAAACCTGGAAAAGCTTCCGCCAGCCCCATCGCCTCCTCAATGTCGCGATGCAGGGGCGGAAACGGCAACGCCAGTTCGTCGTAATGCTCCTTGGCGTGGTCGAGCCACTGGTCTCCATGGGAGCGGCCATGGCGTCGCTCATCGATCGCTACACAACAGCCATCCGGGAGGTAATCGAGCAAGGAGGCGGGCTGCTGCCAAGCCAGACCAAGCAGGCGGCGCATGCCTTCGGGTGTGCCCCCATCCAGGAGTTCAGAAAGGCATTCCTCACTGAGAAGCTGATCCAGACCATCGGGCATGGCCTCGCGCAGCTGTTCAGCGATCAAGGGACTGAAGCCTGTTGGCGTCAGCCGCAGGCTCTCGATCGGATCCAGAGAACGCTGGCTGGCGGGATCGAATTCACGCAGCTTGTCGAGCTCATCACCGAAGAACTCCAGACGCACCGGCAGCTCACTGCTGACAGGGAAGACATCAACGATGTCGCCACGGCGGCTCCAGGTTCCTTCCTGATCAATCGTCGAGACCCGTTCATAACCCAGCTGGGCCAGGGTGGTGGCCAACGCCTCAAGGTCAATGCTGTCGCCCTTGCGCAGGGTTTGGCATCGATCAGACAAGGCCTGCGGCGGTGGCAAATGCGGTTGAAGACAGCGCTCCGTGGCCACAATCGCCAGATCACGGCTCTGTTGATCCACCTGCAATTCACTGAGCACCTGCAGCTGGCCCCAGGTGATTTCACTCGTGGGATCAAAGGGTTCATAGGGGGAACCCTCACTGGTGGGATAAAGCTGAGCACTGCGCCAGCCCATCAGTTCCAGGAGCGCTGTCCAGCGCCCGGCTTCCTCAAGCGTCGGCACGACCACCAGCAGCGGCCTGTCCTGTTGGCGCGCCAGGGCACTGGCCACCAGAGCCCTGGCGCCACGGCCGCCTCCGCGCAGCAGGAGCCGCTCGGGCCGGTCGATACGTTCGCCCAGCTCACTGGTCAGCGCTGAGCACTGCAGCAGACGCACCAGGGAGCTGAGGGGCATGGCAAGACCACTGACGGCAGCGCATGATTGTCGCAATCCATTGATCGCCACTGCGTGCATCACCACGCGCTCTTCGGCCATGCCTCGATTCCGCTGCCCTGATTGCTGCTGTGGTCCTGCGGTCGTGCTGCACCCGCCGAAAGGGGCCCTGCCTGTGTGCTCCCGCTGCGGCACCGTGATGGAACGGCAGCCACTGGTTAAGCCCATTCCATTGGCGGTTTTCCTGACCGTGAGCTCAGCCCTTGTGGGACTCTCCATACCGGCTCTTCTGGGCCCTCCGCCGCCGGCAAGACCTCCTACATCGGAGAACCTCGCTTAAGTCATCCCTTCACTCCTGAACGAATCCAGAGCAGGCGCCACCATGAACAAGCCGAGTATGAATCGATCGAGCCGCCTGGAACGCAGATTTGAAGGGCTGATCTGGAAGTTCCGGCTGGTCACACTGATTCCCGTGGTGATGAGTCTGCTGGGGAGCATCAGCTGTTTTGTCATCGGGACCTACGCCGAGATCAGCGTTCTGAAAAAGGTCTTTCAGGCTGACTTCACGCACGACAACAGCACGCTGCTGATCGGGAAGGTGGTGGGAGGCATCGACTACTACCTGATCGGCATCGCCCTGCTGATTTTCGGCTACGGCATTTACGAACTGGTGATCTCCGACATCGAACCGCGACAGAACGATGCATCGTCTTCAAGACGCAACCTGCTCAACATCCAAGATCTCGATGGGCTGAAGCAGAAGCTCACCAAGGTGATCATCGTGGCCCTGATCGTGACGGCGTTCAAGGTCATGGTGAGCTTTGAGGTGACCTCCATCACGGAGCTGATTCAGTACTGCGCAGGTGTACTGATGCTGGCGTTCAGCTCCTACCTGATCGGGCGTACAGGCAAACACTGAGCGAGCGCTGATGCCTCACCCCTGAGAGTGAACTCATTCATCCACAGGAGTGAGGTGTGCAGACCCTGCGTCAGCGGAACTTGAAAAGGTTCACGCGTGACGTCAACGATGACCAACAGCAAACAACCGGCAGACCTGGAGCGACAGCTAGAGCGTCAACGACGGCATGAATGTCGCCGATCGATCCCTGCCCACATCCTGAAGCGGAATGACGCTGTTCTGATGCACCTGGGCCTGGCTCATCTTGGTGCCAACCGCATGCTGCACAACGGATCCGGTGAACGCGACGATCTGATTCAGGAGGGCCGCTACGGGCTGATCCGCGCTCTGGAGTGTTACGAAGCCGGTCGCGGCCACCGGATCAGCAGCTACGCGATGCCGAGGATTACAGGTCAGATCAGGCATTACCGCAGAGACCGTCTGAATACCCTGCGGATCCCCTGGCGACTGAGTGATCTGCATGCACGCGGGATGAAAGTGCAAGAGAGCCGACTGCATGCCGGCCTGCCGCAACTCAGCGATGAGCTGCTCTCAAAACAACTGGGTGTCAAAACGGATCGCTGGAGGGAAGCCTGCCTGGCTCACCAGGATCGTCGAGTCCTTTCGCTGCATTATCAGCACTGCAAGAGCGATGGATCGATGGAACCAGAGGGCAGGATCGACTCTCTTGAGGATCACAGGCAACAGCAGGATGATCCACAACGCGAATGGCTGCTCCAACAGCTGAACAACATGGAGCCGAACCAGCGCCGATGGTTTTGTGCATTCTGGTTCGACGGACTGTCCTTAAAAGCGATTGCACGAAATGAACATCTCAACAGGCAAACGTTGCGTACCGCAGTGCATGGAATCTTCGACTCCCTGCGCAGCGAAGCGGAACGGAATCGCCAGAGATAGAAGCCTGACGGCTCACATCCAAGCCCAGGAGACCTAAGCGAGGGAATCCAATTCACCCGCGAACACTTAGAGAGCAAGAGGCGAGCTTGCTCTCTAGCTCAACGAAAACCGTCATCAAATCCCGTCGAGTTGAATGAGCCACGATCAACCGCTTAAACCCAACAGCAAACAACAAGAAGCCGAACAGATTGAGGCAATGGTCCACACACCACGGCCAGATCGATCGGTCGAAGTGCTGAACGCAAAAAGCTTTGTGACTATACAAAAAAGCAATATTTTCTCAAGCAGACTTTCGCGTCAAATTGCCGCCCAGAACCATATACGCACAGGGCAACATAGCCAAAACAATACCCAATACACTGAACCCATTAGCAGGATCCTTCCATATCAGGTGCCCCAAAATCCACGCAAACAACGCAGACATCAAAGCAATAGCAGAGGCAGCAACAGATCCAATCTTTTTGACTGTTAACACTGAGAAGATCTGATACAGGGTACCGCCAAGGCCAGCAATTGAATAGAGAAGAAGATCTCGCCTATTAGCCAATAGAGAATGCAATACTTGGGTGTGTTGATTCAAAAAGACACTGCATAGCGCGATAACCAGCATCGTCAAAGTCAGATGAAGAGTGAGAAATTTTGCAGCCTGCCCCTTACAATAATCAATCGCAAAAGTTGACATCCCGCCCAAGAGACCAATCGCAAAAGCAAATACAATAAATTGAAGCCCTGCAGCGATGGAAGAGCCTTCCATCAAAGCGATACCAACAACGCCGATCATCGAAAGAGGCCAAAAAGCAAAGCGAATTTTCGCTGTGCCAAAAACAACAGCAAGCCCAGCAACCCACAAAGGCCTCATACTTGCAAGCGTAAAAGACTCACCAGGAGGATAATATTCAAGCATAAAATACAGCATTGCCAAAAACACAACAGCAGATACGCTCCTAACAGCAACAGCAATACTTCTCCAATTATCAACACTCCTTGGACCTGCATAAAAAGCGAATAAAGCAAAAGGAAGGCCAAAAAGAGCTCTAGACAAAAGCGCCACATCCCAATAACCATTACCCAGACCGTGAACCGCCACGCCGGAGAGGGCAAAGAAAGTGGACGCAATCAACATGTATAAAAACGCTGTATTCACGTTGCAAAAGCATAAAGAACTATCACCATTATTAAAACTCACTTCAAGACTTAAAAGCAACCTCCAAACCCTAACGAAAACATCATTTAAATCAGTTGGGTTAATCACCCAACTGATACGTCTTTACGAAATCTCAGCTCAACAGCCATCAAAAAGCCACACAAACATCAGCGATATCTTCCTAGAACACTTACAGGTTCAGTATCGCTCTCAAAAGAAGCCTGAACTTAGGGGCGAAGCAAGCCAACCGTGGACAATGGTCTGCGGAGTCGATACTAAACAACGCTATTGAACGAAAAATACAAATGCTCATCAAGCTGATGATTCAAATACAATGAATCCAAAGGACGAAGGAACTCAGGGAAAACAACTGAGAAACAGACTCGATATTCAAAAGCCATGACTGGCTACTCAATGAAAGCAGAGATAAAGGCTTATCTATTTAACGAATGCACTCATAGCATGAACGACCTTCATCAGCCATAAATCATATCTGTTAAATCGATCAACTCAATCAACAGGCTGAAGGCAAGAGGCAAAACAACAAGCATTCATCACGGTTCTTTGGTATTCCATGAATAGGGATTAGATCCAAGCCTTCTACCTAAGTCAGACAACTCAATCATCAGTTTTTTGTCAAACAAATGCGGGAACGATGAACCTTTTAGTGTACTTTCGATAGAGACCCAACGCACTTCAACATTTCCCAGCCCTCTACTCTTGGAGAGCTCTGCAAAAGAATAAAGCTCTCTCAAGGCTGCAACTTGATTAGCCCCTTCGGAGACGGCAAGGCTTCTCAGAGCAACACTAATCCAGTCTGAGAAATGATTATTAGGAGCTTCTCTTAAATTACCATTCACAATGACCCACAAACGAATAGTAGGAATCGGTATTTCTGGATACTTTTTTTTCCAAGCACCTCCAAAAGTACGAGAAGGAAGCGATGGATGCCCGCCATAGTAGATATTACTCTCTACAGCACCATCGACAAATGTATAGCCGTCTATCTCTCGAGGAGGAAACAAACCGGGGATCGCAGAAGAGGCAAGAACAACATTAATCATGGAATTACTGTTCTTAGTTTCTAGAGATTCTTTCGCAATTTCCACGAAATCAAATATTCCAGGAATAGCTAGATCTAGATTTGTTGCCTGAATCAACAAAAGCCTTCCCTGACTTGTTGATTGGACGATTTGCTTGGCAAGGGTTTCAGTGAATGCTCCATGAATAGCCTTTTCCAGTCCAGGAATTGCAAGAAGGCTCTGATTGCCAGGCAAAAATGGAAAAGGTGATGTTGAACGAACAAAACTGCTTTGAGGATGTCGAAATAAATTATCAACAAATTCAAGGCTTTGAGAAGTTCCAATATATGCAAAAGGTGCAATCAAAGACCCTGCGCTCACACCAACAACTCCGTCAAATAATGGCATGGAAAAGTTTTGATCCATGACCGTTGACCAGCCAACTAAAAATCCAGTTCCAAACGAAGCATTTTCCCCACCTCCTGAAATAATCAAAAAATCCAGAGTAGAGCGTGGATTGCTTAAATATTTTTCATACATTCTATCAACCATTTTTTCATTGTATTTGATTTTTTTCGTGATCATCGATGTCAACCCAACCCTTCTCACCCGAAGCAACTCTTCCTGAGAAAAGCTGGTCTTTTTTGATAATTTAATTCTTTCTCTTAGGTTGACATTAATCAAGTAAATCGCAAAACCACACAAGACAAGGAATACGACAAAACCAAAAGAAGCAAAGCCCCGAAGCAAAAACTTTTTCATGTGTTTCATTCTAATCAAAAACCTGAAAATTTCAGCTGACCAGGTCGTTACTTGAACCTATTTGTTGCTTAGGTCGATCCAAGGTGCCGTACCGAAATGCCACGTTGCTTTCTTTGATCTTTTGTCTCATGAGCTTTCCGTACTGATGCGTTGAACAGGGAAAAGCGAGATCAGGCAATCCAGCACCTTGCAAACACCAAGCAATAAGCAGTTGTGAGAACGCCAAGCCTTGTCGATCTAACCACTAGGGGATGTAAAAGGCTTATGCCCAGATGTGCTCATGATCTCTCTGGTCTTAAGGGTGATTCATCGGACAGAGATCATGAACTCTGTCAGTGGAGATCCAGACTGCAGCGGAATTTTGGTCTTCTTAAAAACGCTGTGATGACGGAGTCATGGGCAAAGATTTAAAGAGCCTGGATTTCAGACAGACAAGCCCAGAAGCCAAGTCGCAAGCATGGCCAGGGCAGCAGCCCAGGCGGTCTGCAGACCGTTGACGAGTTCATTGGTCAGCCAGGGCCAACGCTCCTGGCCCAAAGCTCCAAGCAGACTTTCCAAGAGTGTGGCGACGAAACCGACGACCAGCACAACGGCAAAAGCAGAGCCGGATGGAATCAACCCGAGCACAGCCATCACGAGCGTCATCAGCAGACTGCCAAAAGCACTCGCCAAGGTGCCTTCCATACTCACCGCACCCTCTGTACCGGCAGGTACTGGGCGGAGGTTGGTGATCAACAGAGTGGTGCGCCCCCAGCGCTTGCCAATCTCACTTCCAAACGTGTCAGCCAACTTGGCCGCGAAACTGGCGGAGAAGCCGATGAGCAACAACGTCGGCGAACCAATGCGAGCAGCGATCAGCAACGCCAGCACCAGTCCGGTGAAGGCCGATCCCCAGACATTTTCTGGGCCGCGTCGACCGCCGCGACCCTCAGCAAGTCCAAGCTCCTGCTTTCTGGCAAAGCCCAGCTTGGTCACCAGGGAGCCGAGCACGAGATAAGCCACAACGGCCAACCAACCACGCCAGGCCAGCGATCCCCAGAGCACCGTGCCAAGGATGCCTGCATGGCACCAACCGGCACGGGTCAGCATAGGAAAGCGCTGGGCGAAGCTGATCAACAAGCCATTGAGCAAGAGCGCAGTGAGCCACAACGCAGCGGTTTGAGACGGAAGCTCAAGAGGCGTCAAAAACATTTGGCTGTGTTGCACTGCCCTAAGCATCAACGCTGAAGGGAGCTCCGGCACGGATAATCAGCAAGACGATTTCCCCGCTCTGGCATGGTGCTGAACAGAAAGGGTTTCTTCCTTGAGCTGGGAGACCATGACCCCAAAGCGGCTGAGACCAAGCCCAAAACCCAGCCTGAAGCCAAGCCTGAAACCGAAGCGGTGAAGGTCGAGAGCGCTCCAAAGTCAGCCAAGCCCGCCGCTGCTGCGGCTCCCGTCGAAGCGAGCGCCCCTGTTTCTGCGGCTGCTCCAGTGGCCGTTGCTGCCGTCAGCAAAACCGACAGCACAGCCAAGAGCTCCGATGTGGAGGCCAAGGCGAAACCATCCCTGACCACCGCTGAAGCAATCGCAGCTGAACTGTCAGCGGCAGAGGCGGCAAGACCGGAGGTTGAACTTGTCACCTTCGCGCCCGAAGCCCTTCAACCTGGCAATTCCATTCGCCCCGGGAAGCGTCGTCCTGGCAACAATCTGGCCGGATTCCGCAGCATGGCGGCCGAGCTGTTCAAGAGCTGAAGACTGAGGGGATGCACCGTCAGGCACAATCGGCCTAAGCGATGACGCTTCCCCTCCTTCTGACCGACATGAACCTCCCCCAGTCGCCTCTGAAGTCCTTCACGAGCCGACTGGGGCAGCTGCTCAGCCAGAGGGGTTCAGCCAAAGCTCCCCGGTCAGGACAACAAGAGACTCTGATCAGAAGACAGAACAACGGTGTTGAAACCCAGCCTCGTCTGATCGATGCGGTTCATAGCCCATCCTCTGTTCAGATCGCTCTGATGCAGCGCATGGGAGTCAAAGGGCGACCCTTCATGGAGGCCTGCAAGCGCAGGAGCATCAGCATCTGAGCGTTCGCCAGTTGCTCAAGCTGCTGGCACCAGCCACGGCAGCCGTTGAGCTGCGCAGGATGGTGTCGCCAAGGGAAACAAACAGCCAGCCTGTCGCTTGTGCTGCAGCAAGCTCCTGATCACTCCACCCCCCTTCAGGGCCGATCGATAGCCAGATGGAGCGATCCTCAGAAGTTTGAGTCGCAAGTAGCTCAGTCAGCCGAGGACTCCCGGCATCACGGGTGACCGCGATCAGACGCAAGTCGTTGTGATCCGGCTTCGCCCACCAATCCTCCGCGGCACACAATCCAGGCAGCTGAGGAGCCCAGAGCCGCTCACACTGTTCAACGGCTTCCTGCACGATCGAACGCCAACGCTCCGGACGGTGCTCTGCCTGTGGAACGCAGCGTTGGCAGTCAAGCGGCTGGAGTCGATCCACACCCAACTCACAGGCCATCCGCATCACGTCATCCATTCCTCGACGGATCAACGCAATTGCCAGCCCCAGTTTCGGCAAGGGTGAAATCAGGCTCTGGCTTGGCTCTGCGAGATCAGTGCACAACTCGAGTTGCTGTCCGTCCAGAAGACGAGCGATCCAGAGATGACCGCGGCCATCAATGACATCCACCTGGGAACCCTGCTTCAAGCGCAGAACTTTGCGCAGGTAGCGCGATTCATCATCCTCAAGCCGAAAACGACGTTGCCTATCCGCACACTCCAACCTGTGGGAGTCGATCAGCAGGCGACGTCGTTCCGCCACGGCAGCGATTAATCCATCCTGGGGAAAACACTGTCGGGATGCTCTTCCACCGGCCAGTCGTCATTCACACCACCGATCAGCAGTTCCTCGAGCTGAACCACATCCGAATCGAGCTGACGGAGGGCATTGATCAGAACATCGAGGGCAATGCCGTCGCTGGTGCCCAGATCAATCCAGCAACGGGCCCAGTCCTGCTGATATTCCATCTGGCCCATGTTGTGCATCAGAGCCGGCATCACCCCCGTGGCCTCCTCATTTTCGTAGCTCATCCAGCTGAGTTCATCGCCCTCCTCGTGCACCTGCAGGCTCTCAGCGTTGAAACCACCAAGACGTCCCAGCACGTACCAACTGTCAAAGATGCCATCGACATAATTCCGTTCTCCCTGACTGGGAATCTCGCTGAATCGCAACCAGAGCCAGCAATTGAAGGGATCAACCTCTCGGAAGCGAACGCGCATGAACCACCGGTGACACCATCATCATCGCCGGCGAAGGAACGATCGACCATGCTGGGGAATGAAAGCAGCCCAGACCGGGGCATTCGATCGGAATGCTGGAACTCATCGATATCAACTACAGACCTGCGACCGCAGAGCAGTTGGTCTTGAACAGCATTCAGCTGAAGGCGGATCCTGGATGCCCACTGCTGATTTCCGGTGACAGCGGCAGCGGGAAGACCAGCCTTTTGGAAGTGATCAGCGGCATGGCAGGTGCTGACACTGGCAGCATCAACTGGAACGGACAGCCGCTCAATCAGCGCCAACGACGCTGGCTATGCGGCGTGGTCTTTCAGTTTCCCGAACGACACTTTCTGGGCTTGAGCGTCAGCCAAGAACTGAAGCTGGGCCACCGGCGGCTGAGTAGCGAAGACATGATGTCCGCCCTGAGAAAGGTCGGACTCAGCGGTGTGGATGGACGTCAGGCACCGGAGCGGCTCAGCGGCGGACAGCAGAGGCGTCTGGCCCTGGCGGTGCAACTGTTGCGCAAACCTGATGTTCTGCTGCTGGATGAGCCCACTGCAGGGCTCGACTGGTCTGTGCGTGGAGAGGTGCTCGAACTGCTTGACCGGTTGAGCCAGGACCGTCTGCTGATCGTGGTCACCCATGAGCCGGAACTGTTCCAGGGCTGGCGCTGCCAGCACCTGCGGCTGCGCGATGGCCAACTGCACGCTCTGTCACCATGACGCCTGGATTGTTGAAGAGCCATGGCTGATCGGCTGGTCCGTGCCACCGCAGCAGGTGGGGGAATCAGGCTGGTGGCGGTGACCACCGGGGAAACCACGCGTGCCGCGCAGTCACGTCATGGGCTCTCCTACCTCACCACAGTGATGCTGGGTCGTGCCATGGGTGCGGGTCTGCTGCTGGCCAGTTCAATGAAGGTTCGCCATGGTCGCGTGAACCTGCGCCTGGGGTCAGATGGTCCTCTCAAGGGCCTCACCGTGGATGCTGGCCGTGATGGAACTGTGCGTGGTTTTGTCGGCAATCCCTCGCTGGAACTTGATCCGATCAGCGATTCCCAAGGACAAGTCAGTTTCGATTTCAACTCGGCAGCAGGGACGGGGTATCTCCATGTGGTGCGTGACGACGGGAAGGGCGAACCGTTCAGCAGCACAGTGGAACTGGTCAGCGGAGGGATCGGAGAAGATGTCGCCTCCTATCTGCTCCACTCCGAACAGACGCCATCTGCTGTGTTCGTCGGCGAGACAATCAACAGCGAAGGGTTGCAGAGCAGTGGTGGGCTTCTGGTCCAGGTGCTGCCCAAGGCCGCAGAGGAACCGGCTTTGGTGGCGCTGCTCGAAGAGAGGTGCCGGGAGATTCAGCACTTCAGCAAGAAACTGCACAACTGCGGCGACCACCCGGAACAGTTACTGATGGAGGTTTTCCCAGATCTCGATCCCCAGCCCATTCCGAGCAGTGAACCGATGCAGCCGGTGCGGTTCTACTGTCCCTGCAGCCGTCAACGCAGCCTGGGAGCTCTCACACTGCTGGGCCAGGAAGAATTGCAATCGATGCTGAAAGAAGACAAAGGAGCAGAGCTCACCTGTCATTTCTGCAGCGAGGTTTATCAATTCAACGAATCGGAGCTGGAAAGCCTGATCAACGAAATGGTCTGATCAGGCCAGGAAGAGAGCACCTGCCAGCAACAACAGCAAGGTGGGCAGAGCCTGCCATTGCTCGACACCCAGTGGCAGAGCGGTCTGAACGGTGAAAGAACTGAGCAGTGCTCCAAGAGTCAGGCCAACGATCAGCAGCAGCAGGGTCCAGCCGAGAGAGCCCAAAGGTCGACGACCTCGTTTCACCTGACTGATGAACAACGCGATCGTTGAAAGGGCAAGAAGCAGATCAACCGTTTGAGGAGCCAGCAGCAGCAGCAGCAATGCCAGAGCGCCAGCAATGGAACGCACGACCAGCCCCTGACCCTGCACCAACTGGACATCGGGCATGAAACCAGCACCACTCAATGAAGGCGCCGGCAACGACATTCCGCGCAAGCGGGTCAGCAAAGCAGCAGGACCGTTGCCACTGCTGGGCACACCGGCTGAAACCTGTTGGCGCTCGACCTGCGAGGCTGAAGCTGCTGCGGAACTGAGGCGCCCGGACTGACGATCGCGGAGACGCTCCATCAGCACAGCGTCATAGGCAGCTTCGACGCGAGCGCGAGCTACAGCATCGTCACCACAGGAGGCAACGACCCGGTCTCTGGCTTTCTGAACATCATCAAAACCGGCGCCAGGATTGACGCCGAGCAGCGAATAAGGATCGTTCGGATCCGAATCCGAGCCTGGATCCAGCCCTGCAGCCATTCATCAGTGGAAATCTGATAAGAGATTATCGAGAGACACGCCCAAGCGGGCAGAAACCACTGATTCAGAAGCGACTCAAAACAGTGGTGGCCCGTGACGAAACCCGTGTTGACGCTCGAAACGAAGCCGAAAACTGGGCACGTCGTCAGTCAGAAGGACCTGTCGATGCTTGATCAACGGCATTTGAGGAGGCAGGTGATAGCCCTCCAAGACTTCAACGTGGTCTCGGTGATCCCGGAAACAGACGTAATCGGTACCGCCGTCATCACAAGGACGGAGCAGCCAGAGGGTGTCCACAGCAGACCGCTTGAGAAGCAACAGTCTGGCGATGGAATTGCTGGCCCGTGACTGAAAAGCGCCCTTGAGTGAATTTCAACATTTCAACAAGGATTGGTATCCAAGCCAACAGAGAGTCGAACCAGATCCGGCGGCAGGCCCAAAACCAACGGGCGAGCTGTCCTCAGAAAACCAGGCCTGAATCCCCCACAAGAGCAGCAACAACGACCTCCTGGGTATGCAAAGCCTCTGAAATCAAAATCCCTCAATATTGATCCAGATCTTTTTAGTAGCACCCTTGGAATTTTGATTGAGCAGAGACACAATCGACGTTGGAGAAGCATCCAAGCCGGCGTATCCTTCCAGAACGTCCTTTGAATCAGGATGTATGAGGCTGGTGATCCAGACAGCTCAAGAACTTGGTCGCACCGAGTCGTTCTGGACGTCCACATCAGGTTGTTAGACAAGCAGCTCAGCATGACGTCGAGCCGCGTCTCAAAACTGATGGGCCAAACAAGCGACTGCGGCAAAAAGGATCACGTTCAGAGTCTGTCGCATTCAAACGGGTGGGCCTGGCGAGCCAACACGACGCCCCCCATGGTCAAAGCCATGCGCTTAGTCAAGCAGCTGATCCTGGTATCAACGTGACAGGCGCGAATCGGGTCGGAATGCTCAGGTGAGATAGCGAGGCCAACAGTCGCAAACAACAGAAAATTCTCAAGGGAGGGGACTCGCTTGGCTCAGTGGCAGTTTTTCTCAACCGTCATCGCCCAGAAACAAAAACAGCTCAAACACCAATGGAAATCAGCTTTTTCGGGACTCAAAGGCACCCTATAAGCCCGATCTAGGACAGACAGTACCTACTCCCATCAAACACAACAGAGCCGTTCAGTTGACAATGATCGGGAGCGTGATTCAAGGTCTCATCAGCACAGACTGACAGCCCAACAACACCACCTACAGAACCGGATTGAAGTGTTGACGAACTGATGCGTGGAGTGCATAAATGAATACAGATGGGTGTTTATCAATGCTGACTGGATCTGATCTTCTTTCCAAGGTCAAAGAACTTGGTGATGTTTCCAAAACCGACTTGGCGACAGCCTGCGGTTACGTCACCGACAAGAAAGATGGGGGTCAGAGGGTCAACTTCACGGCTTTCTATGAAGCGTTGCTGAGTGCCAAGGGGGTTGAGCTCGGTACAGGTTCTGCGGGTATTGGCAAGGGAGGTCGCAAACTCAGCTACACCGCAAAAGTTCAAGGCAACGGCAATCTGCTCGTTGGCAAGGCCTACACCGCCATGCTTGACCTCAACCCAGGCGATGAATTTGAAATCAAACTCGGTCGCAAAGCCATTCGCTTGATTCCTGTGGGCGCGACTGACGAAGAAGGCGAAGAGTGATGGGCTGATTGCCCACCTGCTTCCAACTCAACGCAAAAGCCCTCCCTGATCGGAGGGCTTTTTATTGGCGGAACAATTCAAAGCAGATCTCATCACAGGCTGATCGGCTCCACTCCGCTGACGACAGGAGCAACCGCGTTGAGCTCAAGATCGGGATGCTCTTCATGAAGCTGATTGAGATTCCAGTCGTTCTTGAATAACAGCACCGGTCGATTCCATGCATCCCGCACCGTCTTGCAGTTGAAGATCCGACCAACCTTGTCCAGAGACGGCCATCCACCCGTCACCCAGCGGGCCACCTGATACCCGAGCGGCTCCAAGCGTGTTTCCACGCCGTATTCGTTCTGCAACCGGTGCTGCACAACCTCGAGCTGAAGCTGTCCGACTGCCGCAAGGATTGGATCCCGCTTGCTTTCATCAGTGTCGTAGAGAATCTGAACAGCTCCTTCTTCGCGCAGCTCATTGACTCCTTTGCGAAAGTTCTTGAACGCTGAAGGATTGGGATTGCGCAGCCAACTGAAAATCTCAGGACTGAAACAGGGAATCCCTTCGTACTCCACCTTGTTTCCGGTGTAGAGAGTGTCGCCGATCGAGAACATGCCGGGATTGTTCAGGCCGATCACATCCCCTGGGAAGGCATCCTCAACAACCGCACGATCCTGACCAAATAATTTCTGAGGGCGCGACAGGCGAATGGACTTCCCTGTGCGGGCATGACGAACCGTCATGTCCTTTTCAAAACGACCGCTGCAGACACGCACAAACGCGACCCGATCTCGATGACGGGGGTCCATGTTGGCCTGCAGCTTGAACACGAACCCGCTGAATTCCGGCCGCAGGGGATCCACAGGACCGTCTTGCCCCTGACGCGCCACAGGCTTCTGAGCCATCTCCAGAAATGCATTCAGGAAAGGCCGCACACCGAAATTGGTCATCGCCGAGCCAAAAAACACAGGTGTCAGCTCGCCGGCATGAACCAGCTCCAGATCAAGTTCAGCGCCTGCGGCGTCCAGCAGCTCCATCTCCTCAACGGCCTGCTCGAGCAGCTCAGGTTCCACAAGCTCCTTGAGCTCTGGATCATCGAGAGCAAGATGACGTTCTTCCGATTGGCGCCCACGTTCTGCACGGCTGAAGAGAATCACCTCGTGGGAACGGCGATCAATCACCCCGCGAAACTGTTCGCCACTGCCGATCGGCCAGTTCACGGCCCAGGGAGTGAGCTCCAGTTCTGATTCAATTTCATCAAGCAGTGCAAGGGGTTCCCGACCCGGTCGGTCCATCTTGTTGATGAAGGTGAAGATGGGAATTTCCCGCATGCGGCAAACCTCGAAAAGTTTGCGGGTCTGCGGCTCAAGCCCTTTGGCCGCATCTTCCAGCATCACAGCGTTGTCCGCTGCCGCCAGAGTCCGGTAGGTGTCCTCAGAGAAATCCTGGTGGCCGGGCGTATCCAGCAGATTGATGGTGTTACCCGTGTAATCAAACTGAAGAACGGTGGATGTGATCGAAATACCGCGTTGCTTCTCAAGCTCCATCCAGTCGGACGTGACCTTGCGCTGCTCACCACGGGCTTTCACCGCACCAGCCTGCTGAATGGCACCCCCGTACAACAGCAATTTCTCAGTGAGCGTGGTTTTACCCGCATCAGGGTGAGAAATAATTGCGAAATTCCGCCGTCGTGCCACCGCATCCAGCAGCTCACGTCCGTCCTGCAGTGCTGAATCCGTGCTCATGGTCTGGATTGATCGAAGCCAGCCTGACAGCCCGTGATCCAACCACTCACTTCCAAGTAGCGATCTTCAATAGCAGCCACCTGCAGATGCCCCAGACCGGCATCCAACAACTGCGCTTTGACCTCCTCCAGCGTGAAGGACGCATGCAGTGACGCTCTGTAATCGCGTTGAAGCACCAGGGGTGCATCGGCGACATGACACTGGCAGAGCCGGTCGATGCTCGCCTCACTGTCCGGACGCCGAAGATCGCGATGCAGCACCAGACAGTGTGGCGATGCCAGTGGGATCAGTGATGACCAAAGCTGTTGAGGATCATGGAGGTGATGCAACAAGCTGTTGCTGACAATCAGATCCGCCGGTCGATCCACCTGGCTGAGTGGCAACAAGGCTTTGTCGTAGCGAAGACGTTCCCTGGGGATGCCCGCAGCGCCGCGGCGTTCATCAGCCACAGCGATCATCCGGTCTGCCGCATCCAGGCCAAGCACGGAACAGTGGGGCCATCGCTGCGCAAGTCGGAAAGAGATATTGCCAGGGCCACAACCCAGATCGAGCAGACGGGCCCGATCCGAAAAAGAGTTGCCGGATGACTCGAGCAACGTGGCGATCCGCTCGATCATCGCCTGATCAGTTCCACTGAAGTCCGCTGCTGCATAGGCATTCACCTGCAGCGGATCATTCATGACTTCAGGTTCAGGAATGCGCAGAATCATCGACTTGATTGAGTGGAATGCAGCTCCAGGGTCTGAGTGGGGAAGGGAATCTCAATGTGATGCTGTGAGAGCACTTCCAGGATCCTGCGATTGAGGCGGTGAATACTGTTTTCAAAGGCGTCATGCGTGGCATGGCATGAACGAATCTCCAACTCATGGTCATAGCTGAACGCTGAAATCCGAACGAGCCGACAGGCCTCGAAACCAAGCTGAGAATCTTCTTCCACCACCGATTGCATCAGCTTCGGAATACTCTCTAATTGGGCTGTGGTCGTGCTGTAGGCCACACCCACAAGCAAACGCAAGGGCCTTTTGAACAGGCGCCTTGCCAGGCGTTAAGAACAAACCATCCGCCTGTCCGCGATGACTGGACGAAATGGTGGCAGCCCCTCACCCCTCATGACCAGCGACACTGCGGATAGTGCCACCAACCACTTGCTACCCCCATTGCTGGCGTTAGGGTGCCGGCACTGACCTGCCTGACAACGTGACCCTGTCTCCAAGCCGCAGTGACACCCAGGACATTGCCGAAACCGTGTCCAGCAATGGGGATTTCCCCGCCACAGCACCCGCTGCCAATCCCGTTTTCTATCGGACTTACAGCCGGCGCAGCACTGCTGGACGAGAGAGCTGGAGTGAAGTTGGATCCCGGAACCTCGGAGGTTTGCAGAAACTCGGCCAACTGACCGACGAAGAAGTGTCGCTACTAGCGCGGATGCAGGCCGACAAGAAAGCCTTGCCTTCAGGTCGTTGGCTCTGGATCGGCGGTACCCCCTGGATCGAACGCCAGCAGAATTTCTCCGGTTCCTACAACTGCACCTCCACCAACCTTGTGGACTGGGAAGCCTTCGGTCTGATGATGGACCTGGCGATGATGGGTTGCGGTACAGGCGCCATCATCGAACCTCACCTGATCGACCGGCTGCCGGTGGTCACCAATCCGATCGAGGTGATCAAGGTCACCGACATCGGCGCAACACCAGCGGCTGAGCGCCAGGAATCCACCAGCCACACCATCGAGGGCGACACTGTTTCGATCCGCGTTGGCGACACCCGTCGCGGCTGGGTGGACAGCTATCAGCTGCTGCTCAACCTCAGCAGCGATGAGCGTTTCGCTGGACGGACGGTCAAGGTGCATGTTGACCTTTCCGACGTGCGGCCTGTTGGCGAAACCCTCAAGGGCTTCGGTGGCATGGCCAACCCGGTGAAACTGAAAGATCTCTACGGGCGTGTCGCCCGTCTTCTTGGCAAAGCCGTTGGACGCAGGCTCACATCCATTGAATGCTGCCTGCTGATTGACGAGGCCGCCGTCACCATCGTGGCCGGCAACATCCGACGCAGTGCAGGCATGCGTCAGTTCGCATCCAACGACACCAGCGCCGCTGGAGCCAAGGACAACCTCTGGCAGCAGGATGCCGAAGGCAATTGGCGCATTGATCCAGAGCGCGATGCCCTGCGCATGGCGAATCACACCCGGGTTTATCACACGCGTCCCAGCCGTGAAGTGCTGTTAGAAGCGGTGACCCGCCAGTTCCACAGCGGCGAGGGAGCGATCCAGTTCGCACCTGAAGCCATTGCACGATCCAATGCCGATCTGCTCAACACCCCTGAACTGCGTCGAGAATTCATCGACGTTTATTGCGATCAAGGCAAGGAAGAAGCAGGCCGCTGGCTGAATCTGAATCACGGCCCGATTGCTGAGGACGAACTCGAGCATCGACTCGGTCGCTACGGGCTGAATCCCTGCGGTGAGATTCTCGGCGCGGATTTCCACTGCAACCTCGCGGAAGTTCATCTCAATCAGATCGATCCAAGCGATGACGAGGGTCAACGGGATGCCTTCAGAGCTGGTGCCCTCTCAGTGGCCTGCCTGCTGAACCATCAATTTGAAGTGGAGCGCTATCGCCAAAGCCGCGCCTGGGATCCGATCGTTGGCGTGAGTTTTACGGGCCTCTTCGATTTCTTCGTGCACGCCTTCGGGACCCCATGGTTGAAATGGTGGGAAGCCGGTCGCCCCGACACGGAGGAAGGCCGCGACTTCAAGCGTCAGGAAGCCGCTTATCTCAGCCGCTGGAAAGCGACGGTGAATGAGGCTGTTTGGGAGTACTGCGACCGCCACGGATTGCGTCGCCCCAACCGCTGCACCACGGTTCAACCCGCCGGCACAAAGAGCCTGCTCACCGGCGCGGCTCCTGGCTGGCACCCCCCTAAAGCACAACGTTTCATCCGCCGCATCACCTTCGGCAAGAACGACCCTGTGGCCATGGCCTGCATGGATTACGGCTACACCGTGGTGCCTTCCCAGTCCGACAAAGACGAGCAAGGACGACTGCTCGATGATCCATTCGACCCCCGCTGCACCGAATGGCTGGTGGAGATCCCGACTGAAGTGAGCTGGGCCAACCTGCCCGGCGCGGATGCGGTTGACATCAACTCGTTCTCTGCCATGGCCCAGTTTGACTTCTACATGCAGGTGCAGACCCACTACACAGCTCACAACACCTCGGCGACAATCGAATTCCGCGAGCATGAAATCGATGCCCTTGTCGACGCATTGCACGGCAGCATCGAAAGGGGTGAGGGCTACATCTCAGCGGCCTTGCTGGCGCGTTTCGATGCCAACGCCACTTTCCCCAGGCTGCCCTTCGAACCGATCGATGCTGCAACCTACGAGCGGATGCAGTCCGACGTGATTCAGCGTCGCGTGAGTGCTGATTTCTTCGAAGCGCTGCAGCGTTACGACTTGGGTGAAATCAGTGAGGCTGGGCCCGCCGGTTGCGACTCAGACAAGTGCCTCCTGCCGCTGGCCAAGCCCAACAGCTGAAGACGGGAAAGGAGTCATCCTGTGGTGGCTCCTTTAAAATGATCAGGCGGACGTCAGCGATGTCACGCAGCCAGGAGAGGTGGTCGAGTGGTTTATGGCTCTGGTCTTGAAAACCAGCGTGTCTTCACGGGCACCGTGGGTTCGAATCCCACCCTCTCCGTTCAGAAAGCCCAGTCACTGACTGGGTTTTTTAATGTCTGACAGGGCTTTGAGCAGAGCTTGGGCGGTTGCGTTTGTCCTGCGGTTTCGCGAGATTTCGGCACCATTCCGGCAAGAAATTCGGCAACGATTCGGCAACCATGGAAGCGCTGGACGCCACCAATGCAGCACTCAAGACCCGTGGAGTGAAGGGTCGCATTGTGGGAGCGAAGGATCTTTTCTTCCTTCGGGGCACATTCACCGCTGCCGATGGAACGCGAAAGGATCGGCGCATCGCCCTGGGGTTGAACGCTCACCAGGGCCAACGGCTGGAAGCAGAAGCCAGGGTGCTGCAACTCGCCAGCATCATTAATTCCACCGGCATGGTTCCAGCCCTGCGGACTATGACTCCATCAGGGCAAAGCAGCACTGTGATGCGTGGCAGAAATGGCTAAGAAGGCAGCAGCCAAAGCTGAGCCTCTATGACATTCGCCATGCCTGGGCGGTCCGCTCCATATCCAAAGTGCCATCAACTTCATTGGCAGCAAAGTGCATGGGCCACACCGTCTCGGTGCATCACAGCACCTATAACCGCTGGCTCGATCAGGCCGACATTGCTGCAGTCGCTGCAGCCCTGACTGGGTGACGCCAGGGAGTCGGAGTTGATTGCTGCCGCTGAACGAGTATTGGCCGGAGTTGCTAGTTGATTGCAGTCCTGATCCCTAATCTGCTTTTAGGCTACTCGGTGTATTGCTATTTTAAAATAAGATCGTCAACGCCAAAACTATCTACACCGAGAAGATGGATCTAAAAAACAGGAGCGGGAGAAGCATCAGACTCGCAAAAGCTAGATATTTGTAAAACACTATCATCAAAACGAATTTCATTTCTGGCTCCTGAGAAGTCTGACGAGCCTATAAACACAAAGCCTTCGTCTATTGCAGATAAATCTATTTTGTCATCTTCTGATGAGCTGAAATCTGTGATTATGTCACGCTTGAGGAGTTGCGGCGTGCGACATGGGACATTGGGTAATTCTATTTCTAACTCTGTTTCATAGAAATCGCGGCAAATAAACCTGTCCGAACCATCACCTCCTGCCAAAACATCAGAGCCAAGACCTCCATTAAGGACATCATCTCCAGCCCCACCCATCAGTAACTCATTCTCTTCCGTTCCGTTAACAGTGTCATCACCCTGATCACCTATTACAAAACCATCAAAGTGCGCGCTGTAAATCAACGATCACTGCTCAAGAGCAAATGCCTGAACAAAACCCATGGCCAAATCCTCATTATTTAGTAAATTAGCAATATTACTAAAATTGCCAGCCAAGAGCCTTGCTCTTCTGTCAGCAATTTAAGCGATATAAATCCCATTTGATTGCATGAGTTTGCATTATGCATTCACCCCATTCATATACAATCGATTAAGATCACCTGAATTGGCAACTGCAATATCAAGAAAATCATCTTGATTAAAGTCCGCAACACTGATTCCGTACGTTGGACTTCCTGCGTAATCAGGAGCTTTGCCTGGGCCGAATTGGATAGCATGAAACTCATTACCGTCGCCCCGATTAATGTAAACAGTATTCCTTTGATTTTTGTGGTGGCTGTCCATCCTGTTGCCTACAATTAAATCAATATCTCCGTCGTTGTCAACGTCACCAGCGATAATGTCGTAAGTCTGGCCATCTGTATACCCAAATTCTCTTACTTCAATAATGCCACCACTCCCATTGCCAAGATAGATTTGATTCCGCCCCCCTATGTTGCCGATAATTATATCTAAATTCTTGTCTCCATTCATGTCAGCGATGGCTACGGCTCGGGAATTCGAATCCTCCGAATTATGCAATATTTGCTTATCCGAAAAATCTCCGTTACCATCATTTAGCAAGATCATATTGGGGTCATCAACACGATTGGCGAGTACTAGATCCAGATGCTCATCTCCATCCCAATCAACTACTGCAACATCAATGGTTTTATCAACTCCTGTTCCGAATGTTCTGATGTCAGCGTCGTGGAACTCACCAAAGCCACTATTTAAAGCAATTTGATTAGGTGCACCGCGACATGGAATGATAATATCGATATCACTATCATTATCAATATCAGCAAGAGTCAAACCTCTTAAACTAGATATATAGCCAAAGGAGCCAGCCTCAATAAACACACCTTGGCCATCATTATAAAAGATTCGATTGGGCGCATTATCATTGCCAACAGCTATATCAAGATCGCCGTCTCCATCCAGGTCGGCAGGCACCGCAGCATAACTGGTGGAGAGATTCAGACCCAAAGGTCGCTGAACACTAAAATTGACTTTGCCTTGCTTTCCATAATTAAAGAACAGATAATTCTGCTGAGGCCAATGGCGTCCATTAGCAACAACCACATCATTTGTACCGTCGCCATTGAGATCGCCAATACCGATAGAAGCTGTGAGCTCCTGTTTGTCCACACCTAAAATAAGTCGATTGTTAGTGCTAAATGAGTGGCTGGTCAATGCTTGGCGGTGTACTGCAGCGTTTAGGATACGGCTCATCTCGTTTGACTGATTTCCAGCTAAGTACTCCACACAGCATAGAAATGGCGATGAAGATCAACAACTTCACTTCCCTACGCCTCTTTTAGTCTCTATGCTGCATTGCTAAATGAAGTAGACGCTCAGCCTCATAAGGCAAGCATCAAGAAGGAGTAATTCATTGAGCTTCGGATCCTCCTCGGGTTGAGTGAAGGCTGCTCTTCCATCCGGGCATCGTGGATTCATTCAGCGGAGGTGACCAGTCAGGCCCCTAGGCGGTTTTGAAGATTGATCAAGTGAAAAAGCTGGGGCTTGACCTCAGTCTTTTGACACTTTGAAACCGTCGCAACCCTGGGCAATCGCGGTTAGTACAGGCGTCCTAATCTTTGGCTATGTCGGTTGATCACGGGGTCTACAACTCTCCCGAGCGGAGAGGCCGGTGTTTCTGGATGTGGTTCCAGGAATGACGGTGATCGTGCGCCACGACTATCTGACCGGAGAGAAGGCAGACAAGGATTGGTGGATGGGGCAGGTGATCCACTGCGACGGTGCTGCCCGTGACTCCAGCATTCACAACCTGTTCCAGATCGCTGATGTGGATTTAGGCGTGATCCGCAGGGTCAACGCAGATCTCGTGACCCACATCCTTCCTGCGATCTGAGGGGGGGGGGCGGATCAACCTCACAGCCCCTCCAGTTCAATGGGAGTGAGTACTCATCTCAAGCGGATCCATCTCTGAAACCTCCCTCAATGGCATCGCCGCCATTTCGATCCTTTTACCCGGGGTGAGGGGAAGACATGGTCGTTGCATCGCACGACAGACAGGCCTAATCCCTTGGAGGCTTGGCGTCACAGGCTTGCGCGTGAGCTGAACCCTTTCAGGCACTGTGTTCTAAGCCATTCACAAGAGGCTCACCAGAACTTCGCGGGGTCTACACCAGAGCTGTGTAGTGGGGTTCACCAGAAGGGCTGTGACCTTGAAGGAGTCGAGGGGCCAACACCCCACACATCACTCACTTCAAAACCATGACCTCACTAAACACTCAAGCCCAAATCATTGAACTGACTGACGATCAACTCGAAGCAGCTCAAGGGGGCAATTTCGGGCGGGATGCCGCTCGGTTCATGTATGAAAACGCACGGAGAGGATCGCCCGCGATTCGGTTTTTGGAATGGTTTGGCGGTGGTCGTGCTCCCTGGCAATGATTGCTGAGCAGTCAGACGCCTCATTCACAACCTGATCATCAACCCCGCCACGAGCGGGGTTTTTTAATGCCCTGGAGCCCTCGGCGTCACGGCTTTCCTCAAGGCTGGCTCCCATTCAAGTTAAGGATTTAGGCTGATCTTATCTGTCTTGACAAATACGTTTTAAATGCGGATTATCAGGCCACCTTGTACTGGCTGTTCTCCATGCTCCCCAATGCCATGGACCCCAATTTCCTTGATCACTTTTTAAGCGCTTATAGTTTCTCCATCCAATGCTTCCATCTCGACAATTCCAAAGTTTTTGAGTCTTCTTGACTTCGAAATGGCTGTAACGGGGCTCTCCTTTTTCAGACACTGTGTCTGTGACTACGATGTCACCTTTTCTTGATATAATGCGGTCGTAACTACATACATCTTCGAAACAAAAATCGTTTTTTATAAATCCTTCGGGTGTGTTGTTTCGCCAAGCACGTGGTGCAGCTGAACCAGGCATTGTTCCTATCCGCTCGTCTGCTGCGATTGGCTGAAATGCTGTATTAATTGCCAAGCCTAATGCAAGCCAAAAACAGACTCTCTTGCGGTGTGTTTTCATCACAGAAAAAACATTGCCTGTGCTCCATGAAACAAGCTTACTCACAGTTATAGCTCTCATCGGCTTTTAAGCCCATTCTCTGAGGAAGTTGTGAGTCACCAGGTCAGCGTCGACCTAGCGAATCAACGCCGAATGGAGTTTATGCTGCCCTGGAGCATTAACTTCATTGGTTATGCTTGCGTAGTGAGGATCCCGGGATCTCTAAATGTTCAAAAAAGCCGCTCTTGCTCTGGCATTTGTGATCCTCCCGTTATCTCTTTCCAGTGTTTCGCTGAAATCCCGTCAACTATCCAATGGATTGATTTCACAAGCACCTGCATCTGCTCAGCAGTTGGAATGGGAACGATTGCTGGTTGGAGAGTCTGCAGAGGCTGAACAAGCCGCTGCAGAGGGCTATTCATGGCGGGGGGAGGGTGTTCCAGATGGAGTGCCATTCTCAATTGAAGGAAAACCGGCCCCGGATGATTTTGTTGAGGCTCAATGCATTGACAAGTACGGTGCGTCCGAACCTTGCAAGCTCAAAGTTGACCGTATTAATCAGGCGATAGGTATTTGGACACCTCCTGGAAGGGTTTCATCAAGGCTTTCGATTTACAAGGGCTCTTGCCTTGATGCTGGATGTGTTCTTCAGAATCCCGACTCAGGATATCCAGAGAAACACAGGGGCACGACCAAGGTGATTTCCTGGAGCGGAAATCATGGCGGACTGCTGCTAAAACAGAGTCATGGCTTTGAATTCGAGGTTGTACCTGTAACACCATTCTCTTTTTAAAAGAAGACAGAAAACACCCCGGCCAAGCGCAGGGTTTTTTATTGCCCTGGAGCCTTGGCATCACCGGCTTCCAGCGACAATTAGAGAATGAAGCTTTGCTGGCTAAAAATGTTTTAAGTAAAATAATCTTCTACCTCTCTGTTAGCGCAGCTCAAGTGATTGACTGGATAGAGCCATCATTGAATTATCTACTCGCTTTGTCTTTGGCGCTAGCTTCGTGCTATTCCACCGTATCGGCTCAATCTAAACAGGGTATAACCCACTACCTCTGCAGAGAGTCCCATATCAGTGACGAATTCCCGAGGCTAGGGACACGACTAACCATTGATTGGACTAATCGTCGTTTTACCTTCAATAACCATCTCGGATGGTACGACGGATTCACAATGAAAGAGAAAGGAACCGCTATTTATTGGGAAGGTGAAAGGCCCAACCACCACAATGCTGATCGTCACTATGCACGTTGGACCATAGATGTAGTGGAAGGATACATTACTCAAAGGGCTAATGATTATTCGTAACTTACCTTAGAAACAAAGTGTGTAAGGACTGAGCCTTTTTGGCTGGAATAGTGGATAAGAAATTCTCCTACGCACTACCTACATGGGGACCAATGCCCACTTAAGGAAAAGGACTGAGTGCTACCCAAACGGGGAGACTAGCGAGTGGAAGATCACCCGACTGGGGGATGTGTCCCCGATCAAACGGGGTGAAGATGCGAGAGGAGGAATGGACTGATGGGCAAACCAAACAAAAAAACGGGTTCTCTAGCTGGTGGTATCGCCGTTACCAGTCTGTTGGCAATGGTCTTTGCCACTGCATTCGCGTTTGTGGCCAACAGTCACTCGCAACAATACAAAGATTGCATCGCGAAGACTGATGTCACTAGCGAGCAATGCAACCTGCTCTTCCCCGCACAGCGATGAATCGAGCCTCCGGCACAGATCAGGCGGGAGCCATGGGTGATCTGAAAGGCGATCCTTGGCTCCATAGACGTGATCGTGGGATCCGTCGATCGTTGATCAGCTCAGCCGCCGACGTTCATCTCGACTCATCCAAAGCAGGAGAAGTACCAGCAAAGGAGTCAGGAGATCGGTGTACAGCACGGCGCCGGCATTGGAAGCAGCTTTGTTCTGATCGACCACAAGCGAAACCACGTGACCGACGCCGTCAGCGAAGAGCCAACTGCCATAAGCCACCATGCTCGCCAGCAGGTAATCACGTTTGCGATACAGGAAGCTGCTGAAACCGAGAATGCCGATCATGAGATTGGCGTAAGCCACTTCGTACTGAAAAGGGCTATTGGGCCAGCCAATCTGTTCTGCTGAAAACGAACCGAAGACAAGATGCATGATGAAGCCATAGACGCCACCCACGCCAAGAACCCAGAACGCAATCCAAAGCAACGAGGCTTCCGACCAACGGCTGAGCGTCCATTGCTGGCGTGTCTGCAAGGTGCCCAACAACAACGCCAAAAGCAAAGTCCAAACTCCGTAATCGGCCTCGAGAAAATGCATCAAAGTCGTCATCGACTCCAGCCAATCACTCATACCAAGATGACCAGTGTTGCCCCAAGTGACCAGATCATCCATTGATGGCAAGGCCCCCTTGGATCAACCCCAGCAGAACCCTGCCCTGAGATGGTCTCGTCAGCACTGGGGAAAGATGTGCGTCACCAGATCAGTGTTGACCCAGCGGATCAGGCCTGAATCCACATTGGCGATCAAGAACAGGTGTGCATTGCGGGGTCACGGGTAACACCACCGCAGTGGCTCCTCTGGCCCATCAACCAAGCCCTGTAAGCCCTTTTGCCGATCAGAACGTCCTGACGCGCGATCTCCGTCATGCCTGGAACAACCCCAGGAAGACCGGCTGAAATCCCTGATCGAGTGATTCCGAAAGCTTTCCTGAACTGACTTGACCACACCCCCACTCGTGTCAGTACATTTGCACTACCAGAAGGGGGGGGGCGGTGGAGGAGTGGGATTTTGTGGATGAGAAAGAGCTTCAGAACTGGAAGGGAGCCCGAATCTGTCTGACTTGCCAGCACTTCGCTTACGGCGTGGATGCCCACTGCAGAACGATGGTGGCCTGCAACCTCAGGCAGCAGCAGCTTCAGCAGGGCGATCACCTGACCAAGCGTTGCCGCCACTGGTCACCCACCTGGCAAGACCAGGCCGGATGGTGCCCTGAGTACGGGTGACGCTGCTGCTGGCCGTAGCTAAGTCTTCTGTACTGGCCAGTCACTCATGTCCCTAGAACAACTCAAGGCATTTTTTGGCCAGGCTCAAAACGATATTGCACTTCGCCAACAGCTACAAACCGCGACAAGTAAAGAGTCTGTATTAGCGATTGCTCAATCAGCGGGTTTCGACATAACGATGGGTGATTTTGCTGAGGCCGAGAAAAACATAAATACGTCGTCGCTAAGCGGAAAAGTAATTTGGATTGAAGGATCAACGTCTCCAAAAAATATCTCCAATGGCCAAACATACACGAATGAGGATACTATTCAAGTTGGAGATTTTTGGAATTCAGGCATCATCAATAATTCAGGTGTATTTGAAAACAATGGAACCGTCAACCTCGGCCCTTGGGGGACATTCCCATGGCTATTTTCACAATTCAACAACTCTGGATCGTTCGTGAACAATGACGGTCAGAGATTTGTGATCAATATGTTTGGAGAATTCAACCAATACGGAGATGGTTTCTCTGAAATATCAGGATTCAACGATGCATCAGGAGTAAACCAGAATGGCCTGATTAACAAAGGAAAGATGAGTATTGGCGGAAGATATTTTTATGTTGGGCGGACCTCACATGGGAGCGTCGAAAACATAAGCCACATGGAGAATGCCACCCAATTCACGGTCTTTAATGGCAACGATCTTATGAATAGAGAGAGTGCAGAGATTAGGAACTATTCCGACATTCTTCTTCGCGACAATTCATGTTTATATAACTGGGGGTATATTACCAATAGAGGCAAGATCACTTTTGAGGGAGTAACCGGGATACCCGGCGAGCTCCTCAATACCGGGACTATTGATAACAGACATGGCGGGATACTGCAACTTTCGAAACATACAACTGTAGTCGGAAATGGAAAAATTATCCCAGATGCGAATGGCTTGGATCTTCCGGGCATTGTTGCTCCTGGCACTTCAGCCGGCGGCATGCTGATTGACGGAGACCTAAGGCTAAGTAAATCTTCGACAAAGCAGATCGAATTGGCAGGAGATGAAGATTTCAATCGCGACCGATTCAATACTGAGCATGATTTCCTCGACGTCACGGGTGACCTAATCATCAATGGAGGATCACTTGAAGTTTCACTGATTAATGATTTCAAGCTAGATCAGAATCAAGAATTCATTATCACAAAGCTGGATGGCGAGCTGACTGGCCATTATGACGGGCTTAAAGAGGGAGCGTCAGTCGGGCGGTTTGAAAGCATTCATGGATTCAGCATTGATCTTCATATCTCCTATATGGCTGGTGATGGCAATGACATCGGTCTCTATACAGAGCCATTCACGAATCCAGAGATGATCTTCGGATACATCTGATTGCCAACCGATATTGATGCCTACGATCAACTAACAACTCCGGCCAATACTCGTTCAGCGGCATCCATGAGGCCATGAGCAAACTCAACCAGGCGAAGGAGCGGCTGCTGGTGACAGTGGCAGCGTGACACCTCGCTGGTTTTTTAAACCAGCCGGGGACATTTATGCCACGTTTTAATGCCACGCCATCGTGTTGGAGGTCAAAATTACTGCAATGACTTTCTTCGCCTTTGGTCTTGAAAAACAGCGTGTCTTCACGGGCACCGTGGGTTCGAATCCCACCCTCTCCGTTGAAAATCCTATACACTGAGTGATTTTTTGATGTCAAGAATTCGGTTGATTTTGGTGATTTTCTGGGGATCTTGCAAGCGCTTTGACCCCAAAACGGTCCAATTTCGGGCCACCGTTCCATGCCCCTGAAGCAGCTGCCCCAGCGCGATTCGATCTCCAAGATTCCAGCCTGGGCCTCGCCCAAAGGGGCAACCAGCTGCCGCCCCACGGAGAAGGAGCTGATGGATCAAGCCATAAACCGCTGAAGTCGGTAACAGCAAAGCTGAACGCCCGCCAGAAGAATTGAGGAACGCCTTTTGCCCGCTGGAACTGCAACAGGCGACTGGCTGAAATCCCTGATCGGCTTATTCCAAAAGCGTTCCTGAACTCACTTAACCACACCCACATCCCCTAGCACATTTGCACTACCGGAAAGGGGGGGCGGTGGAGGAGTGGAATTTTGTGGGTGAGCGAGAGCTTCAGAACTGGAAGGGAGCGCGAATCTGCCTGACCTGTCAGCACTTCGTCTATGGGGTGGATGGACACTGCCGAACGATGGTGGCCTGCAACCTCAGACAACAACAGCTCCAGTAGGGCGATCACTTAATCAAACGTTGCCGCCACTGGACACCCACCTGGCAGGACCAGGCCGGATGGTGCCCTGAGTACGGCTGAGCTGAGAACTAAAGCCAGATGGTGATTAGTGTCTGGTCACTCAACAAACACAATGATGCGACAGCGACTCGTTCACTTAACCAGCCAGATCGTGTTCGGGTTCATGCCACTGGCGGCCACGGCCCAACCCTTCGGTTTGCCAATGACCTGCCCGGGGTGCAACCTGCAAGGCATTGATTTCAATTCAGCGAGTATGGGAGACAAGAGTTTTACGAACTCCAACTTCTCGAAAGCTGATCTCCGCAGAGCCAATCTCAGCAATATGTATATGCTCACCACAAATCTGCAAGGAGCAGATCTGCGTGGTGCCGATCTCAGTCATACCTTCTTTACGAGATCATCAAACTTTCGAGGTGCGGATCTTCGTGGAGCAAATTTGCTTGATGTGTGGTTCACCGACGCGGATCTTCGTGGAGCTGATCTACGCGGGACCAACGTTGAGCTGATTAAAACACTTGAGGGTGCCGACCTACGCGGCGCGAAAGTGGATGCCAGCTTTTATGGCAGGGTCTTGGCAGATCAGCCATATGGAATGTGTTTGTCGAACACAACCCTGCCGAATGGCGAGATCATTCGAGATAGCTGTAAATTTCGCTGAGGCTGAAATCTTTAAAACGCATCGTCATTCACAAACAATTTAAGCTGGCAATCTCATGCAACAACAGCTCCAGCAGGTCCACCACCCAACCAAACGTTTCCGGCACTGGAGACCTGGCAGACAAGATCCAGTCGGAGGAGCCCTGAGCAGGCGTGATGCCAAAACATCACGATAAAAACAGAGGATTTCAGATTGCCGCGATCAGCTCAACATGTGTGATGCTGGCGAAGGCATTCGCCTTGCAGCACAAATTATTGAATAATTTTATCTACCAACACATCATCGAAATAAACTCGCACCTTGTGAAACATTTGGCCATCAAACTCTAATACCCAAACATACTCGTTGTTGTAAGGCTGACCATGCTTGGAAACAGCCTCAGAAGTCATCTCGAGCACAACAAAGGAGCCATCAATGATGACATTCTTCACTCTCCATTGAATACCACCATCCAAAGAGGACTTTAGCCTTGAGATTGCGGAATTGATAAAGTGAGCTTTTGATGCATAAATGCCAGCAAGCACACTTGAGCCTGTGATAATCCACTGAACGTTCTCCGCCACAAAACCCGCCAGAAACTGATCAATAGCACCAGCTTCAAGCAAATGAATGGCATTGTTAACGTAACCGCGGGTGACCTGCATAACAAGAAAGCAACATCAGAATGATTCGATGTTAGCTTCAACCAAAAAACAACACCGCCTGTGTGATGCTGGTGTAGATATTCTTATCGGAAATATCAAGCCACTCTATGCAGCTAAAGATGCTTTGAATAGGTACTAAGCGCCAATGGATGCACAACTCTTTCCATCAGCCAATTTGGCTAAATTCTGCATAGTCTTTGACTATTGAAACCTAGAGCTGAAGCCTTAATGTCACCAGAAGCTCACCAAAACTTTTTCGGTGCTGCACCAGAGCCATGTAGTGGGGATCACCAGCAGGGCTGTGATCTTGAAGGAATCGGGGGGCAACGTCCCCTCCAGAACTCACACACTCACTCACTTCAAAACCATGATTGAACAAAACATTCAAGATCAAATCATCGATCTTTCAGACGGACAGTTGGCAGGTATCGCTGGTGGCCGCCAAGAAGATCAAACATTGTGGCAGAAATATTGTGGAAAAAATGTCAAAGGCCGAATCCCTGAAGATTGTTTTTTTCCTGTTGAGTAAAACTCTCAAAGTCTATTTGAGAAAAATACACAAAGAATTGATTGAAACACCAGCAATCAATCACGCCTCGCCAAGTGCGGGGTTTTTCAGGTCAAGCAAGTGAATACGGTGCCTCCTACCAAACGTTGCCATAACTGCTGAACAGACCTGCCAGCCATGTCAGAAGAACAACTCAAAGCATTTCTAGAGAAGAACAAAGGGACACCAGCCTTCAAGAGAAGCTGAAAGTTGCAGCTAATCCTGATGCTGTGGTCTCAATTGCCAAAGAAGCAGGATTTAGTATCTCTGCTGATGACCTCAACAAGACTAAATCCAAAGTTTCAGATAAAGAACTGGAAGTCGCCGCTGGTGGTTGCCCACCTCCGGATACAAACCCAACACTGCAGACATTTGTGTTTGTTCAGTGTTGTTAGGCAATCCGGCTTGCAGGCTTAAAGTCCCTAGACTAAGAGGAGCTTTCTATTTCATAAATCAACCAAATAGCCTCAAAAGCAGCCTCCAAAACTCGGCACTCATTAAAAATCAAATTCAGCCCAGTACATGGTTATTGCTGACTTGAAGCCTAAGTAATGATCACTTACATGTGGACTCAATGATCATTTTGCCCATTGAGAAAACACTTCTGCACACTCAGGGAACTCCTGAACGGTCTGGAAAATCTCAGCTTTTGAAACATCAGATATTTCCCGGTCCAGACCAATTCTCGTAAAAGTATTTGACAGCCTCGACGCAGGAATCAAACTGTCTCTATAAGCTTGACATTCAGCGAGCACCCATCCAAGCATGAATTGCTTGTCAAGCGTCACCCCATAACTTTCAGGGGTTTCAGAAAGTGATGGAGGGATGTATTGCAACAGGGCAGCTGCAATAAAGAAAACAAGAGAGAAGGATTTTTTCATATCGTTGTCGATAATTCGAACGAAGAACAATTGATCAATGGAACCAAGATTACACGAGTATCCTGATTACAAAAGTGGCGTTCACCAAGCGCATCATGCCGGAGCCTGCATCAGCAATCTGAAAGGGGCTACGAACCTTTTTCAAAACCGTTAGCCATCCGGATAGACAGATTTTGGCCGTTTGATTGTTCTGCACTGCCCGTCGTACTCATTTGTGGCAACGCTTGCAGATGTCCAAGCAAAATCATATGACCCATATCGCATTCTTCCGTATTCTTCGGTGTATCGATTAAACAAATCATGATTAAACTCACTTACAAGAGAAACGGCTTCATCTGCTTCCTCTGGAGTAATCAAACCTTCCGACAGCATGAGGCACAGCAACCAACGCTGAGCATTTGCAGCACCTTTTGCCTCTTCAGCAGTGCTTGAATATGCAGAGGGTACTCCATGACGGAATCCTGTGAACGCATGAGCTGGAACATGGCCTTGCGTGAAAAGTGCAAGCACGGCTAGCGATAGAAGCCTCTTCATTGGTTTAATGAGAACGCTCATTATTCTGCGACAAAGCCTGAAAAGCACTTGAAAAGGAATTGACTCGTATTGAGTCAAGCGATCGATCAGCCCTCGGCAGAGTGTTATTCAACAGATCAGCGTTGACCAAGCGGATCACTCCAGAGCCAACAGCAGGATTTAGGTCAGCAGAGCTCGTTCGTCACTCAGTAAAGGTGTCTCTTGCCATGCTGTGAACAATGAGTCAGTCGTTCGAGACCATGACAGCACAACTGGTGGTGATTACAGGAGCGGGCGCAGGGATCGGAAAGGCTTTAGCACATGCTTTTTCATCGGCCGGTCATCCCTGTTTGTTGCTTTCGAGAAACCAAGAGGTGGATCCAACATTGGCCAAGAGGCCAGTGCTTTACCGTCAGATCGATGTCTCCGACGCCCAAACGCTGGGGGATGCCATCGCATCAGCAGAGAGTCAGTACGGCCCCACAGGCTGTCTGATTAACAACGCAGGGATGATTCATATCGGTGGACTAGAAAGACTCAGCCTCGAGCAGGTCAATGAAGAAATCGACACCATGATCAAAGGGGTGACCAATGGCATTCACCATGTTTTGCCAGGCATGCGCGAGAGAAAATGCGGAACAATCATCAACATCAGCTCCATTGGTGATCGCAAACCTGCGCCGGGAGCACCTGTGTATCACGCCTGCAAACACGCCGTGCGCTCATTGGGCGAGAGCCTGAATATGTCAGAAGCTGAACACAACGTTCGTGTAATCAACCTGGCACCCGGATTGATCCGAACAGCGATTCATCAGAAGATGGGAATCAGCTTTGAGGAATACTGCGAGATGCTTGGCAATCCGACTTTCATTGATCCGGTAGAACTCGCAAACATTGTCCTCTTCTGCTGGCAACAGCCACAACACATCTGTATCCGAGATATCGCGGTGATGCCTACGGACTGCGGATTTTGATGATGACCACAAATGCCTCAGCGGCATGTGCGACACCAGATCAACATTGACCCAGCGGATCACCCAGAAACCAACGTCAGCGATCTGAACGAGGTTGCGCATGGCAGGCTCACCGGCTGAACTGTTTCCCACCCAGGTCGTCAGCAGACGGCTCTTGGGAGAGCGAGGTGAGCCGTTTTAGCGAAGTCATAAGACAGGCTGCAAAGCCGCTTCGGGCGCAATCCACACTCAAACCGATGACGTGATGTCGGCATTCGGGTTGAGGACGAAGGAGCCTTCACCTGTTGACTTGTAGCTTGCCGAAAACGCTTTGAGGCGCTCACGTGATCCGTCACTCGGATCACCCCAACAACGACAGCTGACATTGCTGCAGGAGTCGATCAATGTATTGAGGGGGCCATGGCTCTTCGCATTTTCGAGGTGAGCTGCAAACGTGTCGTCGTTTGCATAGAGCTCCACCCATTCGCTCACACCAGGCTCGGGATAATCCGCGTGATAGCTGAGCACACCCGGATGGCCAAGCATTACCTCCGCTAATTCGGTCTGCGCTGCCTTAAAGCGCGCCTCCATCCCTGGCTTGATCGTCCAGTGAACCTTGAGCATAAATGCCATGAATCAGTGTCTCCTGTGTGTGTGTCGGCCAGTCAATAACTAGCCATGGATGCCTGGTCGACACACTCATCAAAACAAGATTGATGTCTCAGCGTCTGTTATTAATCTATTAATGCATAATTTCATGGAAGCCAGTGGAATATGGGTAGTCATACTTTCGATCCAATTCACGAACCAACTCCTCCGCATTGTATAAATCAGTACAAAAATTGCACTGTCCATCGGGATCACATACGAGAAAGCCTTCGTTGTACTTGTGCAGCGCAGTTCCCCTGGCAGTTCTGGCAAGAAGGGTTTGAGGATTCATTGAGTTAGTGCAATGGAGCTTTTGTCATGGCATTGGTCAATCGCACAATGTTGTAGCAGTGCCTACCGTTCACTCAACAGATCATCAGCCGATTCATTCCAAATTCATTTTTGCGCACTTTTCATCAATCTTCCCAGCATGAATGAACAAATTCTAGGTGCTTGCAAATTCAACTAAATCTTGGACCAGCGACTGCCAAAGCAGAAATCAGTCCATTCAAACGTAAAGATAATTGATTGGAATACTTAAGAAAGTACCATCGGCCGGAACAGCAAAAGCTCTGCTGGATAAGTTGAGAACAGCAGAAGTAACAACATGGCATTCGACGACCAAATTACAGGACAGTTGAAGAATGTCGACACGTTGTGGCAAGACACGCAAGCCACTTGGCAAGGCGTTACAGCCCATCAAGAATCCCATGCGAAACTGGCAGCTCGTTTTCTATACCTAATGGGGAATCAGACTGATTTTCGATTAGTGCTTTCAATTGTTGGTCCAGACTCAAAAGACAGGAGAGAAAACCAAGTTTTTTCACCCGACAACAATAAATTAATCAATTTACTTGCCGAACTAGACAAAGTTGGAGTACGCCCGACCCTCGTTTACCACCCTGGACTGGAAAAAGAAACAGCTGACTGGGGTGGTGGAGGATTGAAAGCAACAACTGATGATATGGCAGCATTTAATCAATCAATAACCGCATATAACACTAAAAATCAGACGAATTTGCCAGTTTTCACGGAATACCTGCTGGAAGGCGCCGACTTTGGCAAAGATGCTGCCACGATGCAATCTCTAAGCACACTGGTCAAAAACAATCAAATGCTTGGCTCAAATACAGAACTATGGTCGACAGGTGAATGGCAGAATGGCGTAACACTGGACAACCCACCATACTCTAATAACAGGCCTGTTACAGATAGCGGTGTTTATATGCAGTTATACAATTTTGATAAATACAACAACAAGCTCTCTGACAAGCAAACAAACCCTGCAAACGCAGAAGAGCTCGGACGCGATTTTGTAGACGTTTTGACTGGCGCAAAAAATGCATGGAACAAAGCTGTTTTCTCTTACCCCGACCGCGCTTTCCAAGCATTCACTTTCTACGACGATGGCGATATCAAAAATGGTCCAGGGTTTTATGGGTCGATGACAACTGAACCATGGGATGTCGATGATTTCAATACATTCACGGCATCATTTAGCGAAGCATTTAAACTGCATTCGGCAGATATTTTTGCAAATTCAGGAATCAATCCCCTGCTGGCAATATGGGCCGCTGAATATGCTTTAACCTCGCTATCTCCAGATCCAACGACAGATCTTCAAGAAATGTTCGGCAGTCAAGCAACTGCGGTTCGCGAAGCCTTGAATCTCTAAGCAATGAGGGTGGAATTCAAACTTCTGCAATCAATTCACGTACCAGTTGTTCGCGGCACTGGGTAGTGTTTTAGCCACTTTCGCTTTCTCGGCAGCTGTCATGTCAGACCAAAGCCGGTAAGTGCAGTCGAGTGCACCACGTTCCTTCAGAGCTTCTTGATAGCAGGCTGATAGCTCTGCAAACTCTTTTGTGCGCACAACGGGAACGGTCATGCGGTTGGCCCAGTCATCACTCATGCTCTTCAAAACCAATGCTTGTTGCAGTTCTAGCAATGAGAACGGATTTAGTGCATCGTGTCTAGCGACAGGACTGCGCCCACGCCACAAAACCAGGCCGGCTAAAGCATGGAGCAGCAGAGCACGCCGATCGCTCTGGGAGCTGAACATCGCCTACAAGTTTGATCTCAGGGATATTGAGCGGAATCTGCTGTTCGCAAACCACGCAGATGGATCGATCGGCTTCAATCGTTGCTTCTCTAATGGCCCAACCATTGAATGCTCTCCATTGGCATAAAAATTGGATGCGGAAATATCAACTTCAACTAAATACTCAATGCGGGGAACTCAAGATAGAAGTGACTGATGAACAACATTGCTCGCGCAGGCGATGCATTGTCAGCAAACAAGAAAGGTGCTGGGATTAAAAAGAACCAGAAAAAGTGGTTAGGCCGCCTCAAACTCGCAATACAAATAGGCCGCGCGCGAAACGAGCTATTGACGCTTAAAGGAGAGGATGCCTAGATAAATTATTAGAACTGTTGTTAAAGAAGAAACAGGAACAGAACAATCCAGGCAGTACCAACAAGGAACACCTTGTCTGAGCCTTTGTCGATGTCAAACAGGTCGTACGGCTCAGGAATCATTGCGCCAGTGATAAGAGGGTAGATGATTCCAGTAGTCGACGTGATCAGGGAAGCCAACGACCAATCAATACTCCAACCATTAGCTGGAAGACCAACCAAGCCCCCCATGGAATGACTGAACGATTTCTGCGCCTCAGTACGCCGACACGTTTTGAATCACAAGATCAGCCCAGGCTGCAACTCGGAGAGCACAAGGAGCACAGAGGGCAGGCTGGGGCCATTGGCTCTAGGTGTCGGGTCGTTGTCTCCTGGGGCCCCTAGGGCGGTGCAAGCGGAGCGTCGATTGGCGTGACGTATCTGATGTGTACCTAACCAAACGACCAACCCAGGTCATTGTTGAGACTGTTGGAGCAGGGGCCAGAAGTCAGTCTGCTTCTGCAATCTGCTGAGGTGGAGTGTCGACCGTCATGGGCTCCTCCGGTCGCGTGGAACTTTCCACCCGCCATCCCCGTCTTGCCATCAGTCGAATCGCGCATTGCCGTCAGCTGATGTTTGCTCTTGTTCGGCCTGCCGCAGCCTGGGCTCGCTGACGACCTGAACGGGGGACAAGTCAGGGCGGAAGGTTGACCCTTTTGGGTGATGTGGGTTGAGTTCAGTTCAGCGATGGTGAAGACATCGGAGGGATGACCTCCTTTCTTCACGTCAAACCAATGAAACTCTTCTCTTCCATCGCTTTCGCTTCTGTGATCGGCGCTTCAATGTTGATTGCTCCAGCTGCTGCGGACGCAAAGGAGCATCACCACCATCATCACCACAGACATCATGAGCTAAGAAGAATTCATCATGACTTCCGCCATGATGTTCGCGAATTTAATCATTACCAAAGAGCCTATAATCGTGATTGGCGGCATGCTCGCAGGGTTTACAGCCGTGAGGTTTATGGCTATCCACGAGTGATTCCTGCTTACGGATACAACGATCATCATCCTGGATTCGGAATTCAAATCAGGTTCTGATCTGTATTTGTTGTCGGGAAGCCTGAAGCCGTTAAAGCGAGGCTGAGAGCTATACAAGACCCGAAAGGGAAAAGCAGGGGGCGGTTGAGTGGACGCTATCGATCTCCCGACAAGACAACTCACACCAACAAAACCCCGCCAAGAGCGGGATTTTTTATTGCTCTGGAGCCTTTGCGTTACCGGCTTTCACGTGGGCTAAGGCCAATCAGGCAAGGAATTCTGATCCATTCACCAGATCCTCACCAGAACTTACCGGGACCTGCACCAAAGCTGTGCAGTGGGGTTCACCACAAAGACTGTGATCTTGAAGGAGTCGAGGGGGCAACACCCCCAACTCTTCACTCCTTAAAACCATGACTACTTTTAACAACGCAAACAAAGTCACCGCAGCAGTTCTTTGCGCTGGGCTCATTGGTGCTACAACCTGCGCTGTAGCGCCAGCAGCTGAAGCGAGAAGCTACGAACATCAAAGACGGCACGAGCTCAGGCAACTCCGTAGAGACATCCGTCGTGAAACGCGTGAATACCGACGCGCTCGGCGGGCCTACCAGCGCGAGGTCAACCGTTATCCACGTGTGGTTCCTGCCTATGGACTCAGATACGGAAATGTCTATGACACACCGGCGGGCTTTGGAATTCAGTTGCGGTTCTGAAGCAATGGGAGAAACTGCACTGACGCAGGCTGAACAAGTCGTCTTCAAAACATTCAACAACTGTGCCCCGCCATGTGCGGGGTTTTCTTTGCTCTGGTGCCTCATACACCTCAATGCAGTGAAAACTGTCAATGAAAACCGGATTCATGATTTCCACAGATGGGCAGAAGAATGCCGGGTCAGCCGAGATTTCATGCAAAGCATTGGAGGCAAAGAATGAAAGCGATCACTGGCTGGAGGAAATCAGACTTTTCAGCTGCTTACAGCTAGTGGAACTGTATTCCCAACTGTTCATCAGCATTTGTGTCAGCAGTTCAACGACGATTCAGAATCGTGCGAATGTCCTTCAGTTTTCAAGACTGAATGAATGGCTAAGGGTTACTGGAACGTCGCCGGCACCATCACCAACCCAGCTGGTATGGGTGCTTATATCCAAGCTCTTGAGGGTTACATGCGCCAATGTGGGGCTCGGTTTCTGTGCAGGGATCTCAATACCGACGTCAGGGAAGGTAACCCTGGTCATCTCACTGTGATTATCGAGTTCGAAAGCTTGGCAGCTGCCATAGCTGCCTATGAATCATCGGAATGCCAGGAAATGATCAAAATGCGGAAACCTCACTGCGATGTTTCTCTGACGATTCTCGAAGAAGGAGATCACGCCATTCACTGATCACCAGCTCGGCTCACCCGTTCTCCGAGCATGGAACGGGTCTCGAGCTCAACCCGCTGAGCGAGGAGGCTGTGGTGAGTGGGCTGCCACATTCTTTTTCAGCATCAGGGCTGAAGCAAGGCCATTGCTTCAGCCTGATGCTGACCGCGCCAGCACCAGTTCATCGCCCAACCACTGTCCAACGCAACGGATTCGATCCATCCAAGTCGCGCCGGCCAGTCGCATTGCCGCAGGTGCTCAATGACGGCATTGCGCTGACCGTCCGTGAGGCCAGGCCAGTGCTGCACCCGTGAGACATAGCGCTGCAGATATCGGGCTCGAGACTCATGCTCCTCCTGGAAAACATCCGTCCAGACCAGGAGTCCATCGTCAGCAATGCGGCGACGGACCCCCTCGAGAAAGCGAATCTTGTCGGAGTCACTCAAGTGGTGAATGGCGAAGGCCGAGTGGATCAGATCCACGGGCCCATCAACCTCCTCCTCGGCCCAGTCGAGAAGATCTCCACAAATCCAGTGGCATGGAAACCGGACCTGCCCCATCTGGCGTTCGGCCAGGCGCAACACTGAGGAAGCAAGATCAAGCCCTGTGTAGGAGCTCAGTGGCAACGAACGGAACAACGGCGCCAGATGGGCCAGATCACCACAGCCCAGATCCACCAACACCATGGATGTGGACGTCTTCCGGCGGTGATCGAACCAGCGCCTTAGAACGAAAGCGGTGGCGTCCGCAATAGCTCTGTGCTCCATCGAATCGTGTTCGAGCACAGTCCGATAGGTCTGCCACTGCTGTTCGAATAAAGACATCATCAACACCCCATTTCAGCGACATCAGGATGGGTTTTGGCTAAGTGCTCGATGCATGCTCGAAACCTTTGGAGGATGAACAACAATCCAACAAACTGAAGATCAGGGATATCACTTTGATCCTCTGCAGCCTTTTCTTTGGCCCTGCTGTTGGCGATTATTGACCGTTCACCAGGGAGCATCTAGCAAGTCGTTGCCAATAACAGGGCTAATTCCCCAGTACCACAGTGGCAACCATCCTGCTCACCATGGCATGGCTCCATGCTGGGATGCCCCTTGGCACAAGCCTCAGAACAAAAGTGCTGACCACCAATCCTGATGGATCGCGATTCTTCAACGGTGCACTTACAAAGCGAACAGTCGCACAAAAGCAGAACTTCAGTCATCACAACACTCCTGACAACGACACATTCGGTCTATGACATCGAAGACATGATTTCGCGGGGGGCTAACCGAACTCTTGAAATCCTCCCTGGTTGCCTGCGGGCACTGATCACTGATTTCTGCAGCCCACCTCGAACCAAGAAGCGAAACGGCCGAAACGGCTTAGCACCCATCCAAGACCAGTACAAGCGACCTACCATCTGGGATATGTCAGTTGAGCCCAAGAACGACAACACAGCTGAGTCAGAGCAACCGCTCTTCTTGGACGTGGCTCCAGGGATGACGGTGATCGTGCGCTATGACAATCGAATCGGGGAGAAGCGCAACAAGGATTGGTGGATGGGGCAGGTCATCCACTGCGGAGGGGCTGCCCGTGATCCGAGCATCCATAACCTGTTTCAGATCGCTGATGTGGACTCCGGCGAGATCCGCTGGGTCAATGCCGATCTGGTGACGCACATCCTCCCCGGGGACGCAGCGAACTGCTGATTTTGGGATTGAAGGCTGCCTCAGCCCAAAAAGCAGGAAAACAATGGTCTCTCTGCGGTGAAGACAGTCTCATGAAGACAGTTCCCATCACCCTGCAGGAGCAAAACCAGCTTGCCTCTCCAACCAGCATCAACATGCCGAGTGGATCTACGTCATTCACCAGAAACTCACCAGAACTTTTGTGGATCTGCACCAGGTCTGTAGAGCTGCGCTCACCAGAAGACCTGTGACCTTGAAGGAGTCGAGGGGCAACACACCCCAATTACTCAGTTCTCAGAGCTATGTCGATCAAAGCCTTCATGATTTATGCCCTCTCACTCACGCTGGGCATTGGTGCTGTCACTCATGCAAAGACGCAGTTGATCGAGCAGGAACGCCTGGAAAGCAACGAAAAAAGAGAGTTGGCCTACTACTCTTCTCGTCCTCAAGACTATGACTTTCAACGATCCGAGCGCCGCAGCGTGAGATCGTTGTTGAACAACAACCAAGAGCGTTGGTCAAGCGTGCTCTGATTTGTATGAGGAGCTGAATGACGACTGCAACAGCCTGATTCAACCGAGAGGTATCTGTTCGGGACTCCAAGCACAATCCAGGCTCCTGGCCTTCACCAGAAGCTGAATCCTGCTTTGGACACCCTCTGAAGGCTGGCAGCGGCTTCTCATCCGACGGCCACCGCTGGGACAACGCACCAAAGAACCACGGAAAGTGTCTGCTGACGACCGGCAAGCCGAGAGTCGGCCAGCAAACGGGCTTAAGACCGCAGCGTTAGCCCACCCCCTAACGACGCAAAAGAAAACGAAGGTTCAATCTCTGCCGCTATTTCATTGCTATGACAAACAAGTGCTTACTCAACGGTAACGGTGTCAAGCTCTGCGATCCTGAATTATGCCTTCAAAAATAAAGAACTAGTTTACAACCTGGGGGCAATCAGCTCCTACTTGTCACAGGTCCTGTTTCTATCGCATGGCATTCACATGCTGCTGACAAGGACAAAGCCTCACTGGTCGGTGGCAGGATTTGCTTTATTTAGCCTAACCTCAATTGTATTAATGGCACCCTATAAATGGGACCGAAAGTGGATGAGAGTGAAAAGCACTGTTGGAATGTTCACCTTCTCATCCGTTCTGGTGATCTACGGTCTCTGCTGGATCATGAATTGAGCTGATCAGCAAGAACATCAGCAACAAGGGTCTTGCTTCCTAAGCGATCAGCCCTCTCTCCCAGGAGATCAAGAATCACCTCCTGCCTGAAAACAGGCAGTCTGGTTCATTTCAGTCTTGATAGAGCCTTCTACGACTTCTCAGCGGTTCACAGTCACTAGGGGGCAATTGACGGGCTGCGCAGGCCTCCTGCATGACTTGCATGCGTTGTTCCCTGGTGTTGGCACCACGACTGTTGAGAAGCTCATACACAGCTGGGCTGATGAGTCGCTCCTGCAACAAGCGTTCATTCGTTTGAGCCGATGCACTCAGCCCATGCAGTGCTGAGACACCTAGCGAGAGGCCTAGGGCAACAAGTGGGAGATGGGTCATTGCTGCAAGTTAGAGCTCGTGAGCAACTGTGCGGATGATTCGTTCCGCGGTTCACCTGGATCGTCAGGCATGCATTGATGAGATTGGATCGAGGCAGAGTGCTGATGAATCGCCGGCCTGCACCACGCATTGCTCTCGCATTGAGCTAGCGGCTCTGAAAGAAGGCAACATTGTCCACCCACCATTGCATCACTGATTTCGGTTCCTTTCCAGTCAATTGTGCAAAATCGGTTGTGATCCGAGCTGCCTTCCCTGCACGAAAAGCATCAAGATGACACATCACTTCAATATCAACATTAGCTTCTGTGTAACCACCCTCTGTCAGCATCAGGTTCCGGAAGACATCTCTAGGGATGTCTTGATACTCGATCCGACGATTCAGGGCGGCTGTAGCCGCACGGGCCACATCCTCAAAAGTGACAGCTTCAGGCCCTGTGATCACGTACTCACAGCCAATATGTGCGTCAGCTGATGAGGCCAACACAGCAATAAATGCATCTGTGACATCTTGCAAGGCCACAAAACCAACCTTGGCTTCACCAACACAAGACATCAAAAAGCCTTCACTTTGAATCAATTCACGAAATGGTTTGAAATTAGTTTCCATCACTGTCTGAGGGCCAACAATCGTCCATGGCAGACCGGACTCACGCATGAATTTTTCAGTGGCAAGACCAGCATCACCGAGCGAATCATCATGGTCGACGCCTCCGGTGAGAAGCACGATCTTTGCCCCGTTGCCGGAGCGGATCATGGCATCAATAACATTGCGCACCCGCTCTTCTTTTCTGTCATCCATTGGTGCATTGACCAGCACCTGGTCGACTCCCTTCATGAGTTGGAGCAGTGTCGAGGGGTCATCCATATCGGCGGGCACCAGTTCCGCACCTGGAGCGTTCAGCTCTGCCAACGCTTGCTCAGAACGCCCTGTTGCCCTCACTGGCAGGCCTCTTTGGGCCAACCCTTCCACAACAGGGCGGCAAAACATACCGGTAGCCGTCATGACCAGAATCATTGTGTTGCGCAAGCTCTTCGACTGGACATAGCGGTTTTTTCTGCTTCCGGCCACGTTGAGGCATGAGCACGGAAGCGCAGGCATCTCCTCAAGATTCAAGGAAGACTGAAGCAGGCATCCCACTAACACCAACCTTGGCCATAAAAATACCGCCAGCCAAAGGAGTCAAAGACTGCGTTTCTTGATCAAGGTCATAGTTAGCCGTAGTGATAAAGAGCTGATCAAACGCAGACCCCCCAAAACAACACGAGGTCACTTGCGAGCAAGGCAATTCAACCGTTGCAAGATGTTGGCCATTATCTGGATTCCAGCAAGTCACCGCACTGCCGTTCCAAAGAGCAATCCAAAGCATGCCGTTGCGATCGATGGTCATACCGTCGGGCGAACAATTCCAGTCCGAAGGGATTTCGATACAGACATCTCCGGAGCCCATCAAGTCACCACTTTCGGACAACGGAAATCGCCTAACCTGAAGAGTTGGCGTATCGACATAGTACAAACTGGTTTGATCCAGTGACCAGGCAAGTCCATTTGAGATCGTTACTCCATTCATCATTTGGGTAGACCTCAAAGATTTGTCTAATCGCCAAAGAGCTCCAGCTCCAGGCACAAAATCATAATGAAGAGTGCCCGCCCAAAGCCTCCCTGAAGGGTCACACTTACCATCGTTAAAACGATAGTTTGATTGGTTCTCAATTGGGTTATGCAGCGATGTTATCGTCCCGCTATCTGGATGAATGATCTTAAATCCGTCTGTTGTTGCCGCCAACAAGTTACCTTCACTGGTTGGCACAACACATCCAACATGAAAAACCGTCTCGATAAAACGATTGGTCCTCGAACGAGGATCAAACAAGCCAATGCGCGAATCTTCGATATCAACCCAAACCAACAGCCCACGTTCGTCCCACCAGTGAGGCCCCTCCGCAAGACGGGCTCCGAGATTCAGCACGCATTCCGACGAATAAACCCTGACATGCTCTTTCATCGTCATTCCCAATCATGCTCTGCAAATAATTCTGGCAAGTCCTGCGACGCATGCCAATCAAACGAAGACTTACAGCAAGTGCTAGATGAAAGAGGTGAATGAATTTCAGCCTAGATTGGATATAAAAAATCAAAATGAGCTCAGGATATGCACGTTGATCGAGGCCAGCGAACCCTGCATGAAGCCGAAACAGAGCCATCGAAGCCTATGGAGATGACAGAGACGTCAATGACCTCCACTCTTGGAGAGGGTGCGTTTGACCCATCGGAAAATGACAAGGATTGATCTCAGCGACGGCCTGGTCCTGGTCACCGGTGGAGCAGGCTCGATCGGCAGTTCCATTGCTGTTCAGGCAGGTCAGGCCGGCGCAAGTGTGGCCGTCTGCGACATCAACCTCAAGGCTGCAGAGAGCGTTGCTGCCGAGATTCGCGCAAACGGGGGCCGATCCAAGGAATACCAGCTCGATGTCACCGATGCAGGCGCGGTGAAAAACATCATGCAGAGTGCGGTCGAGGAGCTCGGTCAACTTCGCGGACTGGTAACCGCCGCAGGACTGCTACGCACTGGACCTCTCGCGAGTCAGTCCCCTCAAGCCTGGCAGGACATGATGGCCGTCAACGTGGATGGAACCTTTCATGCAGTGCAGGCCGCTGTGCCGTATCTGCAATCAACGAGAGGCTCGATCGTGACCCTGGGGAGTGTTTCAGCCTTCATCGGCTCCGCGGATGGAGGGGGTTACACCACCACCAAGGGAGCCGTGCTCAGCTTGAGTTATGCCGCAGCCGGAGAATTAGCACCACAAGGCATTCGCGTGAACAATGTCGCGCCAGGATGGGTGGATGGAGGGTTCACCCACCAGGCCATGGAAGCCAGCGGTGACCCGGAGGCTCTCAGAGCAAAGGCCTGCGCGCTGCACCCACTGGGACGCATGGCCACACCTGGCGATGTCGCCAACGCAGCGGTGTGGCTGCTTTCGGATCAAGCAGCGTTCATCACAGGCTCGATGCTGTTGGTGGATGGCGGCTTCATGATCCAGCACAACGGATAGGGAGCCGATCAATCACCCTCTCGCCTGGACATCTGGCAAGTCACCAGGCCAACAGTTTCATTCGCGATTGAGCGAAGTTAAATCAAAATCCAATCAATCAGAACAACGAAGAAACCAATCACGTTTCGTGTCGACAAGCGGCTCTCTTAACAGCAACCATTCAAGCCAGAGGCTAATCCAATCGATGCAGCCTGCAGAGATCATTCGTACCAACCACTGCGGCCAAAGCACTGTGATCTCCGTGTCGGCGCATGGATGAGATCTTTCCATTGGCATCAAACGAAACTTCCCAAATCGCCTCAATATCTGTCGATCTTTTCGAAGCTGGAAATCCCATGAAATCCTTAGCGAAGATGAACGGGGTTAGAGTTTTTATCAGCCAAGCACGATCACTCACCATGACGGCAGACTTCAAGTTGGCATTGGCATTGCCAAAAGAATCAGCATAGTGCTTGGCTCGAGAGATGAATTCATCAACAGCAAGACGCTTTCCAGCCGTGGTGACGTAACTAAAATCATCACTCACATATTGCTGAAAATACCCCTTACCCGGAAACACAGAGTCGGGAGTAGCTTTATAAGCATTGAGAAAATTAATAAACAAGTTCACACGAGGGTCCTGAGATTTGGCAACAACTGCTTGTGTGATTGCGGGCGTCGCAAGCCCACCAACAATCCCAGCGCTACCTGCTAAAAGTATGTCGCGACGATTCATCATTCCGAATCAAAGAGCTCTCTTGCTCACTTTGATAAGAAAAGCTGTTATTCCAATGCGTGGATACACAAGGAAATGAATCTCTGGGCTGCCAAGCAAGCCACAAAGATGGACACTGAGCTGAGGATGCGCGTCAATCCTCTGTCAAAACAATCAAAACAGCTGGATTGCCCTGTTCATCTTCGTCCTTGGAGTACTGAAATTTGTCTTCACCACCAAGATTGAACCTCGAATCGCAACAATCTTCACCGCTTCCCTGCAGCTTGATGCCGTAGTCCTCAACTCGACGTACACAGGCATTGATGATGTCCTGGGTGCTTGCCTGCCACGGGTGTGTGCCGTGAAAATCGTCAGCACCAAGCAGGACTCCTTCCAAAACGGCGGAGATGGGATCGGTCGTCATGGCTGGACTGGCTGAGCGCCAAGGAGACTCACCAAAAAGCGGGGCAGTGCATCCAGCCAATCTGCTGCAACTCTTTGTAGAGGGACACCGCATCCTCATAGGCCATATGGATGCGTGACTTGATCAGCGCTGGTTGGCTATGAGGCATGGGCCGGCCGTTTTCAACGACGACTTGAACATCTCCATCAAGAGTTCTTGATTCCTGGTGAAACCTCATCGCCCAATGGGTTTTGGGGTCTTCCAGCCAGGCGTCGGACATCTTGACTTGCTGAGATCATGCCTTTATCGATAGAGGGGCGTACCCCCTGATGCCCAGCCAAGTACAAATAAGTACAAGGAATGGAGCTCTGCAGGATGGTCATCAGCCCATCGCCAAAACGACAAAGAGCGGCCCTCAGCCAGACATGCCTTTGCAAAAGCCCAGGCAGGACGATCCAGCCTGGTACTGGCCAAACCGCCTGAGCTCAAGTCCAAGTCACCTCTAACAGGGCAAGAGCTCTTGGAACTTTTGTAGCTGAGATCAGAAAACAGACGCTAGTTCATTTGCTACGAGATCAGGTTCAAGCGCCAGGACTGCCCAGGAACATAGGAATAAGCACATTCATCCATACAACGTTGTTCAAAAAAAGAGTTTGCAGCTCATACAACAAATTTATCGCTCAAACTTTGAGAGAAAGCTCTGAAAATCTTCTGCATCAGACCTCTTCGCCACGGCTAAACGCAATGCTTGAAAAACTGCAGGGCGCTTTGCGTAAGGAGAAAAGTCGAGCAGACAGTCCACGACCTCCTCAGGACATCCGTTTTCAGCAAGAAGCTGCAAAACACGATCCATGTCGTCGACAATCTCCTCAGTGGACCAGAGACAGTTCTGGCGAATGAAGTATTGAACCTCACTGACAACCAGGTCTGCTGGCAGATCAAGCTGTTCTGCCAGTTCTTTGACCTTGTCATCATCAGCGTCAAACGGCTGGCCAAAGCCAACAGTGGCAAAAAGGCCATAGTCGACAAACATCTGGCGCCAGCTGGAATTGGATTCGAGCCCAAACTCAATGAGGGCCCATACCCTCAAATGAGCGTCTCTGAAATCGGTGGGCGCGATGGTCATCCGACTGACCTGCAGGGATCCTCCATCCAGGGTGGCCAAGGTTTTTATTCTTCGCTACAGGGAATAAAAGTTCATCAACAGAAGCCTTGATGATCGTTGGGGATGAACGGTGAATTGATCTTGAATCAACCAGTCAGTGTCAGCAACCCGCTTGCACTATCGGCGCGCCACAAGCATCAATCTCTTGATTTTGTTCTTTGAAGTCGAACAAAGATGTCATCTTGATCTGGGTTCAGGGTTTGTGTACACGGCCTGCTCACCATCTCCTGATCCCGTGACGATTCCATCAGGCATCAGGGTGTTGTTCAGTTCAGCGCCTTTACCCATTGGGGTGGAGCTCTTTGAGAGAGCTGGCCTGGTCACGCTGAGTCAATCTGTTCATCACAATCAAGGTCTTCTCCAGGGCCCACGACGTTGGCTAGCAACCCATCGGCTGAGCAGCAGCTGCTCTTGATTCATCCCATTGGCGTTGGCCTGTCCTCCAGGTTCTGGGATCGGTTCATCGAGGACCTGGGATGATCTCAACGAACGATCGGGGACCTACAAAGACAAGCTGCCCAGGGCTTCGATCAGCATCATCCCCGGGAAGAACGTTCTTCCCTACGAATCCACCGTGGCATGCGTCAACTGCGTCAGGGATTGGTTCACAGCACTCCAGCCGTAGCGTGGAAGACGTCTGTCGTCTTTCGGCCTTCCTGCTTCAAACAACACTTGAATCAGAGTCCTTTGGAGTCGTTGGTGACCGCAGGAATGATGATCGTCTGTTAAAACCACTGCTCACAGTGCCCCTGCAGATGCCCGTTGATGTCACGGCGATTCTGGTTTCATCCACATTCATGGGAGCCGGGCTGGCTTTGGCCAAATTCTTCCCGGAATCCTCACTGCTGGCGGCGTTCTTTTTAGGTGGACTGGCTCTGGTCAACATTGCGCTTTCAATCGCTGGCTGAACGAGTGACACCCCAACAAGCGATGGAGGGCATCGTCCCTCGTCGCACAAAGACCTCAACAGCTTGCTCTGCTCAACTCGAAATTGAGCGAAGTCAAAGAGAGCATCAAGGATGAGGCAGACCTGAATCGCTAGCGTTTCAAAAGGCAGCTTCGCTGGTGATGGCATCAGGGCAGGACTTTTGGCGATCCCTTGAGCCGTTGCGAAACAGATCTCCGGAGTTTCTCGATGCGGTGGCCTCTTACCTTCCGAAGATTCAGACACTCAGCAGCGACAACCAAAACAGATTGTCCGTTTTCAAATCAGCAGAGCTGGTGAATGCGCTGCTACAGATCCGAGAGAAGCGTCAAAGCGAAGATCGCTTTGATCCTGAGCTAGCAAAGGCATCCTTCGTTCTTGTGCGAGCGGTGATTCGCGATCGCATCATGCATCTTGGATCGGAAGGCACTGTTGATCTCAGAGCTCCAGAAATTCGGGGATTGATCAATGAGGGCTGCAGGCTTTTCCATGCGGGTAAGAAACAACCCGAGAAATATCAGCTTGCCTTGGCACTCTCAGCAGCTCAGTGCATCGTCCTCTACCCATGGCTTGATGAAAGTCTCACCCGTTTTCGCAAAGGGTGCGGTCTACAACTTCCAGACACACTCATCAGTGCCGTACGGGAGAACTTCATCATCCCCTATCAGCCACGTGGCCTCCCAGAGCAACAACGAACGATCTGATCAAACGATGACGCCCAAGCATCTGCAGGGATGCAAAAGAGTGTTCACTTTGATACGTTGAAGGGTGTCATGAGAGGCAAGTCGAGCAGCCGACTCATGCGCGTTGGGGAGGGGGAGACGTCACACTCCCTCTTTCCGCAACGTCAGCTTGCAGGAAGTGGACAGCAGCACCACCGATGTTCTGCAGTCAGAACGATCGGGCCTGGTCAACCCACTGGTTTTATGGGCCCTGAGGAGCCTTCAAGGGGATGGGAGACTCAACAGGCAGCTGTCTAACTCCTTCTGTGACGGCCCTTGCGGTGATGAAACCACCAGTCACCACAACGGCCAAACCGCACAGTCCAGCCAGAACACCCAAAACCATGATCACGCGAGTGGTGACATCAACAGGCGTGTATTGACCAGAGCTGGGGGCCATCGCGAACCCAATCCACTGATTCTGTTCTGGCTCGTCACGATGACTGGCGCAAGCTGGCTTCACATTGACCGAACCGCACAGCAGCGTCTCCAAGACAGGATGCAGGGCTCAAAAGCGAGGATTAGCCCATGGCTGTGAGGTCTGCAGTGCTGAGCGGAATCGCCAACTCAGCGCAAGGCAGCAACCTTCTGCCTGATCAACAGGTATGAATCTGGGGAAGACCTCCTCGTTGGGGCGGAACGATGAATTGCTGGCCGTCGTGTTAGCCACCACAAGTCAGGAATCAAACAACAATCACCACACTGCAGGGAATCAATGCCACCACTGGATTTCGACGGAGAATATGGTCGCTCCTACGCCAAAAGCATCCGACATTCAGTGCCGGGCTATGACGTGCTTCATGAAATTGCGCTGGCGACCATTCACAACATGGCCTCTGAGGCCAGTCACATTCTCGTCGTGGGACCAGGCCCAGGAGAGCAGCTACCCCCATTGCTGAGGGCCTGTCCAAAGGCTGAGCTCACTGTGCTGGAGCCAAGCCAGCAGATGCTGTCGTTCTGCAAGCAAACCATCGCCAACATCGAAGGCAAGGAACGCTGCGTGTTCATCGAGGGGGAACTGAATCAAGCCATGCTGGAATCGCTCTCGCCGATGACATGGGACCTTGTGGTCTGCCACAACGTTCTGCATCTGTTTGAAGCTGACAAGCAAATCGCGCTGCTGCGATTACTGGCTCAATGCACAGCGGGCAATGGACATTTACTTCTGAGCGGCTACAGCGAACCACCTGAAGAACAAACAGCACAACAGATGATGGCCATTGGCCTTCAGCGACTAGAAGACAGAGGCGTCAGCAAGGACTCAATCGACGCCATACGGTCAACCCGCAACAAGGTGGTGTTTTCGGTTGATGCACAATGCGTTTCGACTGTCCTTACCTCCGAGGGCATGGCACCTGCTCTAGAGCTTTATCAGGGTTTGTTCTCCAAGCTCTGGCTGTGCACACGGCAATCGGACGAAACCGCTGTTACGGAAGAGGTATGAGTTGCCCATGAGAAGCCCAGTGATTGGCAACACCCATTTCAGGTAGCAAATGACAGCATCGCGGCGCCTTATATCTGGGAAGAAACACGGGTTTGCAACCAGTCAGCAATGAACTTTTCCAGTCATCGGAGAAAAACACCTGAAAGTTGGTTTCAGGATCATTTCCGTAAAGCAAACAATCTGGATATCACAGAGATCCTAAAAATCATGCAAAAAGATCCAATCGAAGCAGCACAGTATCTACTACTTCCAATTGACGGCTTCCGTGCACTCACGGCACAGTGCCTAGCACTTAACGGAGTTCAAGTTGAACTCAGCGATGAACCGCCAGGGCCAAACACTCTGATTCCCCAACCCAAGAGGATGGGCATGAGAGGTGAGGTCCAGGAAAAATTTAACCAGAACATCTAAACAGACTCAACAAATCAAGAGAAATCGAGATCAACCTCAATCACAGACCGACAGAGACAAGCTCAAGATCAGCGTTATCCCACAAAATCAAAGAAAAGCATGAAGGAATCTGGTGCACGTAAAGCGGCTTAACATCGCCAAGGAGATGAAGATTGGCAAAATGACAATCTCGAAGTCGATAATCAGGAATCCTTTCTGAAAGATGATGAATGTGATGATAGGCAATATCAGCAGTAAACCAGTTCAGAACTGGCGGGAGTTGAAGGAAGGAGGAACCTTCAATAGCGCCCTTGAAATAACTCCAGCTTTGTTCATCGCTCGCATATGAACCAGGAAAATTATGCTGCACAAAAAAGACAGCAATCATCAACGCGGCACTAGAGCTCATCACCGCGATGCAAAGAATCCAAAAATGCAAATGACCAATCGCGGAACCGATGAACTACCAACAATTAATGAGCAATGCCGTATTGAAAATAGTGTCATAAACCTCGCCAGAGGTGTAAAAGAAACTTGACTTATGACCACGAACGATTGCAATCAAATTAGGCCACTTTTTCTGGAGAAGATCAAACAAAGAAATCTTGGCAACGGAGTACAACAACTCCAGAAACCCCAAAACAAGTGCAATCCGTGGTTTGAGGATTAGGTAGTAAAAGCCACCAGGGAATAAAAGCAATGGATGGCGCAAGACTTGATAGATGAACCGACCCGACGAAGTTTTATTGACATATTGCTCACGTGTAGTCAGGGCCGATGGGCCCCTGTATCGGTCCCAGTTACCATTGTATTTATGATGAAATGCGTGCCCTCTTGACCATGGGTGGTGAGGAATTCCATGGATGAGACTAAGGCAAAAAGCAACGCAGCGATTCACGGGCCTCGAAGCAAACAAACTTTGATGACCGCAGTCATGCATTAGTTAAAAACTTCTGCTCATCAACAAAATGATCAACAGAAACAACACAGGGGCTTAAAGGATCGACTGCAAGTCGAATGAACTCGTCAGCACCGATAGACCAATAGCAGCAAAGATCAAGGGAACAATTGTATTAATGATCTGCCATAAGGCAATTCGATCATCGCTCGCCATATAGGATTTAAGATCAAAATCAACTCGTCGGACAGGCTTGGATTGAAGGGTACGAGTAACAGAATTAGTCAATTGAATGTGCCATCTTGAATCTGTGACTGAAATTGAGCTCGGAACAAGGTATCGAAAAATCCTTTCAGAGGTTGAATCATTTGGACCAAACAAGACCAGTTGAGGAACCCATAGGGGGTTCAGTGGACAGATTCCTGTGAGGGCCTCGCTCAACCTATCGGTCGAGAGCCACCAATCAGCAGGTGGGGACTGAAGACCACATCACATGGGCAAACCCCTGGCCTGAATCCTGACGCTCAGGATCCGCTCTGCAGAGCAACCGCAGCGCAGCACAGAACGAAACGGAGCCGGGTGAAATGACCTCGGCAGACGCTTGAGGGAAGCAAGGGCCACCAGCCACGTCAATATGCGACACGCGACGACACACTCCTACGAGAGGGGCAGACGTCACTGAGGCGACCTGAATCTTCCACCTCTTTACTGCTTTAGCCCCTAGACCGACAGCTCAGGCCGGATAAGTTGATCAAATGAATCCAAAACCAATGAATTCACTGGACCTAGAAATCATTAATGTTCTTGTCTTTCAACAGATGATTGAAGCTGTTGAGGAGGAGCGTTGGGACGAAGCCGCAATGGCTCTTTACAAGTTATACGCGATTGAAGAAGGTGAACGATTCAATGATCTCGTGGATAAATCGACTGGAGCAAGTGATGCATTCGAAGCAACTGCTGCTTAAGAACAACAACTTCGGACACGGATTGGAAAGGTCTCAATGACACCAATCCAGCGTCAAAAAAGCATCAAGAAAGACCATTCACAAATAATAAATTCAACAATCACTCGGCCATACCCTTTAAAAACTGACAAGTTTAGAAAGCCAAAAGAATACCCATAGAAGCAACCAAACTAGCCAGCATCAGCATATCCGCTAAGCCAATTAAGGAAAACAATGGAGGCGAAGAAATCTATACCTTATGCATCACTCTGATGAAGATCGTGAAGCTTTTGAACAATTGTTTTTTGTAATTTGTCTTTTTTCTCAGACAGCCAAGAACTCACATTTGCTTTTTCTTCAGTTGTTAAATTCATTTTTTGGACATAATCCTTTGTCGCATCCCAAACAAGCGCGCCAAACTCTTTGGAATGCTTCAACCGTTCTGCCACACCTCCATGGAGATCATCCTCGTCTAATAGCGGGTGGGATTCAACAATCGCTGTGACATCAACAATTTGGGGCTCTGAGTCTTCTGACATTGAACTGGATCGCAACCATCCAATTGATAGCAATCGCTTCTGACCTGGGCCGCCTGAATTGGATCACCAGCGAGGCTTCGAAACAAAACAACAACAACTAGCAGTGAAGCGATCTCAGCAATTCCAAGGATGGGAATTTGAAGTGATCAAGCTGCCGGGCCGAATTTAGAAAGCTCTGCAGCAGTCGGGCTCATTGCTTGAGCCAAAACGAGCAAATCAGTGGCTAGCCCATGTTCACCTTCACGCAGGAGCAGTTCTCTCAGGCAGATCACATCACCATAATCAGCAGCGGCTGTGCCGTTGATCAGGCCGCGGGCAGTTCCACGGGCGACAGCCAGTTGAAGCGTCATGCTCATCTCTCCAGGCTGATCACAGCTCAACAGCTGGATGGCCTAACCCCCTACAAAACTCCAGATTTCATGTGACCTGCGTAGGTCAGTGTCAAAACCAGGATTGTGATGGTGATACGTGAGCCGGCTTCTAAATAGCCCATGAATATGGGATGGCTTGAAAAATCAGACAACCAACAGACAGGCATGCTGCAGCAATGCAGGACAAGCTCGAACGCACAGAAGCAGCAGATTACTTTCTTCAAGATCACAACAGCATTGCAGCCACGGAGGCACTGCAAAGCACACGAGAATGAAAAGATGAAAAATGAAATCAGACTGATCTCAGGGTTCCTTGCTCTCAACATCATGATCATTTCACTCGTCGTTCATTTATCGATGAGAGGCGGAATCAAATTTGAAAGAATCCTTGGTCAGCTCCTGAGTTAGCCCGCAACTGAAAAACACTATTTCCTCCGATCAGACAGGATCATCATTCAGAATAACAGTGAGCATCACAGAGCAAACAGTTCAAGCTCTACTGAGTCAAACCATAAGAGAGCACAATCATCATTGAATGAATTAATGACAGCAAAGAGCTGAAGAGTTTGACAAGTGAAAGCTCTATGGAGCCTCGAGAAAATCAAAGGCTACCAATTTTGATGCTTATTGCCTGGTCAAAGCAGAAGATTGCGAATGAAATAAAAAATCCCAGAAGTCGATAGACTTATAACGCCAGTCGATGAATCGATACCTATTGCGGTCCCAAAAAGATGTTAAATGGGTTGAACTCAAAGGTTGGCTGTGACGGACAAAGACCATGAATTGAATGACGAAGAGTTCCACCAGGCATAACTGTCTTACAAAAAATTGTTGTTTCATCGATCACAGCATCCTTAAAATGAGCTCCTGTCAGGTCAAGGTTGGTAAGATTTGCACCACGCAAATCAGCGCCTGCAAAATTAGCATCAATCGCATTGGCATCTGTTAAGTCAGCACCTCGCAGATCAGCATTTTCAAAATTGGTAGACAATAAATTAGTAAATCTCAGATCAGCGTTGCGAAAACTAGAATTCATGAGCTGAGCATTTGCAAGGCTTGAAAACAACCAGCTAGTTTGATCGTAATGAGAATTTTGAGAGGAAGAATTCGAAATTGAACTATCAACAATATCCGCACCATGAGCGATAATATTATCTAGTTCAGAATTGATAAAAGATGTGCCACCAAGATTTGAATTTGAAAGATTAACGCCACAAAAATCACTGCCATCAAAGGACAAATCACTAAGGTCGAGACCGGATAAATCATGTCCAGAGGCATCAGTGCCGGAAACAAGCCGTATGCCGTTGACCTCATCACCGTAATTGAAGGCCCCTGGAGACTGCTCCTGTAATGCAGGTTTGAAAAGTACGTCATCAGGTTCAAGCAGTAATCCAAAATCAGCAGGGCCAAATCGAACCGATTCGGATACAGGAGCAGAGCCTCCGAGGATTGAGCCATCGGGCATGATGGTATCCCGGAAAATTGCTCCCTTAAATGTGTCGTCATTGACAGTTGCACCATAAAAAGTACAGCCTGAAAGCACAACATCACTAAAACTAACTCCACGTAGATCTGAGTATTGGAAACCAACATTCTGGAGAGTTGATCCATCAAAACTAGCATCTTTAAGATCAGCAAAGTCAAATGATGATCCAACAACTAAAGCATCATTAAAACGGACATCACGCAAATCACAGCCTGAATTATCCATTAGTACCATCTCGGCGCCACTTAAATTCGACCCGGACACATGAGCATCGGCAAAAGAAGTGACGGAGAGCTTAGAATTCCTAAAAGAAACATCCCGGTAGTTTCCTTTGGATATCGATCCTGCCTGAAAATTGGCATTACTGATATTACTATCAGCTAAATCACTAAAAGCCAAAAAGGCTCCCTGCAAATATGCACCTTCAAAATCATGATTCTTCGCAACCAGACTAGGGCCAATTTTAAGGCCACTGACTTCTTCACCAACCCGGACCTGGCGGCCAGAGTATATCTTCATCAGTAAATAATAAGGGTTTGAAGAATTAACAATAATTGCTTGGTCAGTTTTCATGTGCACGTTAAAGCTGTATCTATACCATGATGCCAATTGAGCTCAGTTGAAATGTGCAGTTTACATAAAGAATCAAAGCGATCAATGTCTATGCAAATCGGCAAGTGGTGCAGGTCATCTCAAGAACTGATGCTCAGGAAAAACACAAAGATTTGTTCTCAAAAATCATTTCGAATTTGGCACGCCGAGGCTCTTAGATTCATGCTGATTTAGCAATTAACCATCGCACCATCTAACAATTCTTAGATCGTCGTCTCCTTCTTGAAGCAATTCAGGAGGGAAACCATTAAACCAAGAAACAAACTCCGAAGAGTAGCATTCACCGTGAGGGGTTTTTGTATAACTACCACTCGAAAAGTCTAATCCATCCTTCGTAATCGAAAAAGCCTCAGCGTGATGGATATAAACAGCATAATCATACTTTCTCATGCAATCTAATTTCTCGTTGTCCATCAGACCACAGTCGTCAATCCAAAGCTTGATATCATCATCTGAAATCATGGGAATCTGATATTTTTGAACAATCTTGCTAGAGATAAATAACAAGCCTGAGTGTTTGCGGTCGTTCCAATAAAATCCACTTTCATATCTAGAGTATTCATTAGCATCCTCAATCAAGTCATCCTTGATGGAATAAAATTTTTCTTCCCATCCTCGATTGTCTGATGGCTGTCTACTAGGCATGAACAAACTCTAGTTGGTCATCAATCTTAAACATCGTAGCTCAAATACTAAGAATGGGGGAAATAAAAGAGGGGGATAAACAGAAAGAGAAAGGAGCTAGCAACTGGCTCTGGACCTGCCAGCCCCCAATCAATAGTGACAAGAAATTCAAAAAAGCCGTGTCGATCAGGTCGAGAGTATGAACAAAGACTTTAATGCACCAGGTTGGGGAAATCGATAGATCGGTGATGAGTTGCACATCAAGTTAGAAAGACGAGCTAAAGCCTTTATCAAGAGCCAATTACATTCAATTCCTTCTCATTGTTTGACTTGGCAGATAATCAATTCAACTGATGATTGGAATTGCACTCATTTTAAAGCTCCGGATCTTTCCTTTCTAATAATAGAAACGGTATGAGCGTGCTCGATGCAGACACGAACCCGCAAGATCTCTACTGTCAGATCAACGCTCCGAAGCGCAATCTCCCTCTTGAAGCTCGGCGTCTGCTCAATACGATTGCCTTACTTAGAGCTAGCCACCAGACCACTACCTGAAAGAGATCGCATCGGGGCCAGGCTTACCACCTATAGATCCCACTCCATCACTTTTTAATCGAGATCGGGATTCTTCATCAGGTGCTTATGCAAATTAAGTGATTTCGATAGGTGGATAAGGTGATGAGAAAGACAAGCTAAATCCATACAGCTTTTATTTCCATTGGCAGATAGCCAAACTCTCACCGCGTTTCCATCGCTCTTTAGTAAAAGAACTCTGCTCACAACAGATAGAAACTTGGTTCGACTCCAAGAGCAACCATGTAGACAATGAAAGTCCGTGATTTCTATTCAACGCCCAGGATTGCTGCAAGGAGTCCAGCGGGAAGAGCAGCAACGATGGACAGAAGGATAGAAAGAAAGAATGCTGTCACAACTGAAAACTCCTTTCTCTCTTCCTCGATTGCCAGATATCTCATATAAGGGAACAAGCAAGCATAAAGTAAATTCAACAAGAAGCCCCCAGTCGTAATCGAATCATTATTAAAGAGACTAGAAATCAGGACAGTTGCTGAAGTGATCATTGCAATCCAGTAAAAATATGACCATTCACGAATTTGACAGCACACGACCCCTGGGAACCAGAAGGCAATCCAGGAAAATCCACCCGGAGATTTCCAGGGATTGAAAGTATTCACTCTGACTCCCGAGCTGTTATTGAACTGAATATCAAACCAGTTATCTCTTTTAAGCGTGTAGCCTTCCTTAAGAAGGGCATCGATTCGATCGAGCCGTTTCTGCATTGGTGGAGAGACAGATGGCTGATTCTTCAAAACAACAGACCGAATATGTCCATTATTCATACCAATACCACTTTGTCGAGACTCGATGATCAATTCTTTAGATGGCAATAGCTTCCCAGCAAGTAGTCCTAAATACTTGTGGTTGAACTAAGACGCAATTGCATCAAGAGGTGGCAGTACGGACTGCTACCCCTTTGTTGTCTCGAACAGTTATCACGAAGTGAGGGTTGGTCTGCTTCAGGCTCAGGTTCAGGGGCTTCGAGCATGTCCAACCCATAGACATTGCTCGTTGAATTCCAAGTGATCTTGTGGTCATCGCCTGGCTTGAGATTGGCTCATGACGAGAAGAGCGCTGCCCCCGCCGTTAGGCAAGAGGCAGTGTTCTAAAGGATTGAATGACCTTCCCCATATCCGATCACTGTGATCAAAGTGATGATCGAAAGAAGTGCACAGACGCCAGCCCAATCGACATCGACCATCCGCCTACCTCCATGTCCCTACAGACCTATTCACGGCCAGACAAGAGATTGGCACAAGGCGGGAGAACCGAATGAAACCTTCCATTCCATGCGCTGGAGCCATTGGTGCTCCTATTGGGAATATCCCTTAACGCATGGTTGCCTTAACGGAAGGATCAGCCATCAGTGGGGAGGGGTGACGGACAAACCAACCCACACCAAATTCAACAATCATCACCAAACGGCTGGTCTTCATCAGGTAAGAAGACGCTTCATTGGCAGGACCTGAGCCATCTCTGGGCAGAACAGTTCAGCCCTCAAGAGGCTGTGAGCAGAATCACAGCAACCATTGTCGGAGGTCATCACAGCAGACATTGAATTCGGAGATGGTGTGTGCATCGGAGGGAGACCTCCATCACTCCGCTCCAAAACCAATGAAAACTCTTCTCAACCGTTCTATTGCTAAGCGCAATCAGAAACCAAACGGCTTCACCCTAATCGAGCTGATGGTTTCCGTCTCAATCGTTGGAATCCTCGGTTCATTAGCTCTTCCAAGCTTTACTGGCACGATGGATAACACAAGGTCCAGTAACGCCAGACAATTTGCTCTTGACGCGGCTAAAGATTGTTCCATTGCATTAATCCACGACAATCCAGTACCAACGATTACTCAAGCTGATGCTGGATCAGACGTTACTCTTTCTACTTTCAACTGCATCGAAGAAGGATCAGTTGTCACTGAAGGTGGCAACGATCGCTGGACAATCGTGATTGACGAAGACGGCATTCCAGAATACCCAGTGATGACTGCCATCTCTTAAATCCACGAAATCGATAAGTAAAACACCAAACCACCAAACATTCAAACTGAAACCATGAATCTCACCACAGTTCTTGTCACCCTGGTCATTGCTGGTTCCGCCACTCCAGGCATCACTAAATTGGCCCTTCAACCAGTGATCGCCCAAAAACGAGCAACCAATTTCGGTGTTGCTGAAACTCAAGCAGTTACATTTGCTGCTAAAAATGAGGGCCAAATTTCATTAACAAAAACACCGGACGATTGCAAACTTCAAAGTATCGGTGGCCATGCATATACGATTACATGCTGGGAAGGCAAAAGCAAATACAGAATGTCTGCGACTCGTGCGTTCAGGCAATGGGCATCAACATCAGGAACTGGCTTAGCTGCTTCAGGAACAGGTTCCACAACTTCAGGATTAAATTCAATCGCAACAGGTCTCGGAAGCACCACAACAGGTACCAATGGAGGTTCTAGCAGCACATCGGCTTCTACAAGTGAAACTTCAAATGATGGAAATTTCACCACCAATGGGACTCAATCCTATGGAAGCGGTTCATCACATGATGACAACCACACAACGAATGGGAACCAATCCAATGGAAGCAGTACATCTCATGGTGGCAACCACACATCGAATGGGGACCAATCCAATGGAAGCGGTTCATCACATGATGACAACTACACAACGAATGGGAACCAAACCCATGAAAGCGGTACATCACATGATGAAAAGGACACTACAAACGACGATCATTCCTCCAGCGACAGAACATCACATGACGGAAAGGACACTACAAACGGCGATCATTCCTCCAGCGACAGAACATCACACGACGAAAAGGACACTACAAACGGCGATCATTCCTCCAGCGACAGAACATCACATGACGAAAAGGACACTACAAACGGCGATCATTCCTCCAGCGACGAAAGATCAAGGGAAGAAAAAGAGAATCACCACCATGATGATCAGAAATATCATGAGTCAAACGATAGTCATCAAGAATCCCACCATGATGCTCACAAGGGTGACACCCACAAGGTAGATGGCTATCCACAAGTGATTTCTGCTTACGGATACGACTACCGACATCGTCGATTCGGAATTAAGTTTTAATTGAAACTTTTCGGAAAGTCTGATGCCATCACACAGGGGATGAACGCGATAGAAGACGCGCAAGGAGAAAGCAAGGGGCGGTTGAGTGGACGCTATCGATCTCCCGGCAAACAACCTCACTCCACCACACCCCGCCAAGAGCGGGGTTTTTGCTGCACTCGAGCATTAGCTCCACTGGATGATTGGTTCTGATTGAGTGGCGAAGATCCCTAGCTCTCGAAATGTTCAAACAGGCGGCTCTTGGGCTGGCATTTGCGAGCCTGCTATTCGTTCTTTCCAGCATTCCGCTGAAATCCCAGCTTGCTTGCGATGGATTGAATTCACAGGTGTCTGCTTCTGATCAGCAGTTGAAATGGGAACGCATGCTGGCCGGAGAGTCCGCAGAGAGATATTCATTGCGGAGTGTAGGTGTTCCAGATGGCGTGCCATTCTCAATTCAAGGCAAACCGGCACCGGATGATTTTGTTGATGCTCAATGCATTGATATCCACGGTATGCACGAACCTTGCAAGCTCAAAGTTGACCGGACGAATCAGGCGATAGGTGTGTGGAATCCTCCTGGAAACGATTTCGATACCTGGCTGGAAGCTCTTGTGTCTATTTAGGCAATCCAAAAGCAACCCCATTGTGACGGGAGGGCCAACGGCAATACCACTCTCACTTCCCAATGGTCACCAGTGCCTCCTTGTTTTTCCACAACTTCAAATCTAAACTCACAACTGGGTTCTTACTGGCAACCCATACCCACTCCCATACCACACAACAACCACCTTCAGGCAGGCCATAGGAAAACAATCTGTCACCAATCAAGCCAACAACAGCGGTTCCAGCAAGGCCCCAAGCAAAGAAGGAAAGGGCTGACGAACCCAGAAGGAGCCCCTAGCCTGGACAGTACTCCTGTACCAGCTCAAGATGAGTGTTGACCACCTCAGCGAGACCAAGGCACCTGTTGAAGAGAGGCCTGTCTTCCTTGATGTGAAGCCTGGAATGACCGTGATCGTGAGGTGTGACTATCTGGTGGGAGAGACACAGGACAAAGACTGGTGGATGGGATCTGTACTCCACTGCGGTGGAGCAGCCAGGGACCCAAGCATTCACAACCTGTTCCAGGTGGCTGATGTGGATTCAGGCGTGATCCACTGGGTGAATGCTGATCTGGTGACGCACATCCTTCCGAAGGAGCCAGGGCAATAAAAAACCCCGCTCGTGGCGGGGCTAATGGTTCACCAGCAAGTCAACTCAGACAAGCCAGCTTCGCCATTTCCTTTGTTGTGGTGTTAACAAATAATCAGGCAACTCCTTTAGTCTTTCTTTTCCAGACTTTCCTCCATTAACAGCCTCTAGCTCGTGATCAAGTGGTTCAGTTTTATTGTAGTCAGTGTTGAAAGTAGTCATTGTTTTAAAGGAGATAAGTGTGTGAGTTGTGTTTGGGGTGTTGCCCCCTCGACTCCTTCAAGATCACAGCCCTTCTGGTGAACCCCACTACGCAGCTCTGGTGTAGACCCCATGAAGTTCTGGTGCGCCTCTGGTGACCCGGATTGACGCGGGTAGCCAGACAGCAAAAACCCCGCACTTGGCGGGGGGTGATTGATTGTTAGTGTCTCAATCAATTCGTTGTGTATTTTTCTCAAATAGACTGTGAGAGTTTCACGTAGCAATAAAGCAATCTTCAGGGACTCGACCTTTGACATGTTCTCCACAATGTTTCTGATACAATGTTTGCTCTTCATGGTGGCCACCAGCGACGCCCGCCAACTGTTCATCTGAAAGATCGATGATTTGATCTTGAGTGTTTTGTTCAGTCATTGTTTTGAAGTGAGTGAATGATGTGTGGGGTGTTGCCCCCTCGACTCCTTCAAGATCACAGCCATTCTGGTGAACCCCACTACACAGCTCTGGTGTAGACCCCACGAGGTTCTGGTGCGCTTCTGGTGAATGGGTCAGAACCGCCTGACTGATTGGGTATGGCTCGCCCGGAGGCTGGAGCGGCAAGGGACCCGAGCATCCACAACCTCTTTCAGATTGCTGATGTGGACACTGGAGTCATCAAATGGGTCAATGCAGACCTGGTGACTCATATCGTTCCCAACTGCTGAAGACCGGTAGATCCACTTATGTGCAATGAGATACACACCAGGTAAAACAGAGACAAGGTCAGAGGCCCACCGGGAGTGGTCTCTACGGCCTTGAGGGGTCCAAGGGGGGCCCCTTCTTAATGGCTGTTCCTGGCCTGGTATGTCGCTATTGATTGGCTATGAAGCGCCGGGAAATCGGGATCGTGACAGGGAAGATGCCTCAACTGCCTGTTTCCATGACCGTGGGCGTCTTGGGTGGTGTTGTCTTCTTGGTGATGATTGGCTGGATGATCAGCGTCAACAACAAGTTTGATAAGTGTGTTGATCAGCTCAAGGCAGACCCCAATATTGAGAGTTGGACTGACGAGCAGAAGGATGCTGGGATCAAAAAGTGCATGGACTGATAGTGAATTCTTATAAGACTTGACAGTCTTCTGATAACGAGTTATCCAAGACCACTGGACCTTGAGACATAAGAGCCTATTCCGCTGGTCCTTGAGAAATAACACTGGACCTTCAAACAAATAAGACCATTCCGTAAGACATAAGGAATCAAACCACTGGACCTTGAGGCATAAGAGTCCATTTCCTAAGACATAAGCAATCGTTCTATCGTTCAACAACCCATTTATTCATTCATTTAGGAATATAAAAGCGATATAAAACCTGTTTTCTACCACTGACACATAAATAACCCCAGTCGTGAGACACGGTAATCACATGGGCTATCGAACTATTGACGGTGTGGAGCACTTGGTCTTCGTTCCTCGTGAAAGGACAAGCAAGAAGGTTGCAGCAGAAGTTGAACCTGAGTTCTATGACAGGATCAATGAATATTGCAAAGAGAATCAGATCAGGGTCTCGCAGTTTGTGAGGTATGCCTTGTCAAGAGCCATGGCTCAACACTAAACATCATATTGGACTAAACAATGAAACTTACTAATGCAGAAGTGCTTGAGAACCTGAAAGAACAAGCCAAGGTTCTTAGAGGTGAATTGGCTGACGGTGAACAAGCCATTACTAACATGAGAAACAAGATGATCTCTATCAGTGGAGCCATTGACATCTTGACTCAGATTGAAGAATCAGACAAAGAGGATGAAGAGGAAGCTACTGAAGTGAAGACTACTCGTAGCAGGAAGAAAGGTTTTAACTCATAAGGAGTTCTAGAATGGAACCGTTTATAGCATTAGTTGGCTTTGTCTTGATGATCATCTGGGCATCGAATGAAGCCAAGGATAGAAACCCCAGACAGAATAAATAATCCAGGAGTCGGCTCGACCATTGCAATAGGACTTGAGCCTCTTATTGCAGGATAGTTTCTTAGTTAGCAAAAGGGAATCCTTCTAGGCAAGGATTCCCTTTTTATTATCAATGCTTATTACCCTCAGAAAGGCCGAAAGTGTTCTTGGGGTGTCTTATCACCTTGAGGAAGGTGTAAGGGGGTTGTGGGGGGTTTCTGGAGGTGTCAGAACTAATCTCTAAAGAGACACGCATCTTCATGGGCATATGTAAACATTTTGCAAGACTCAGAAGTTAGATCTTGCTTGTGGAATTTCACAACACAAGCACAATGCTCTTTTACAGTGCTAGCTCTAATAACCAGATTCTCTTCTATGGCTATTTGCATAGTTTGTGCATAACAAACTCTTACATCGCGATCATCCCAACCTTCTGGTGAAGCCCAGTCAGCAGCAAAAACCGTTGACGGCGTAACAAACAGAAGAGAAGCAGCGAATAGAAAGGAAGGCATTATGAGGAAGGGACTTCCGGGTAACGATAGTGGTCTCTGTTGAATGATCATTGTTCAGTGCCAGGGGGTTCTTTATGAATTCAATGAAAGGGGTATCCATAAAGATGATGTCCCAGTGGACAGCATCTTTTAGTGGTAGTAGAGACCTGAAAGCCTGTAAGTGAGTGAGGTTTATTCACTGGGACATCATCTTGAGCATTATTATATATAAACCCCCTCTTTAAGTATTCTCTATAATACTATAAGTATTATAATGGTAAAGATGATGTCCACTAAGGACAAACCCTGACACTGACTAGGGAATTGCCTCCTTCAACCATAAAAAGATGGTGTCCAGGTGGACATCATCTTTGCAGAACCAGGCCAACTTGATGTCCACCAAGACAAAACCAGACACCTCCTCCTTCCTCAGGAGGCCAACCTCCCTCTGGTAGTGGCCAACCTCTTCAAGGTGGTGGTCAAGCCCCGAACCCTAAGCAGCCCATGGGGAACAGCAAGGATCCCAAGAGTCAGAAGATGACCCCAGAGGAAAGACAGAAAAGGGAAAGGGAACCTCGTATGAGGAAATCAGTCGGCAAATTCCTTGGCAAAACAGCTATCGGTACAGCTAAGGCACTAAACGCCAGAACCCAGGGAGAAGTACCCACTTATCACGCAACACCAATCGCATAAACCAAATAACGACACTATGAACTTGACAAGGACAGAGAGACAGCCTGACAGCCTTGATGGTTCAGGAAAAATACATTGATATGAGTGACCCCAGCAAGCTAGATACTTTCTTGGAAATCATTCACCCTGACTTCAGGGAACAACTCTTGAATGATTGCAAGTGGTACGAGAAGTAAAGGAACCAATCCCTAACACTGCTCTTTAACCCATTCAGCAGAGCGTTCATCGCCAAGATCTCCTGCTTTTCTCCAATCATCACAGGCGCCCTGAAGATCATTCACTAATTCTCTAGCAATACCACGATTTAAATAATTAGAAGCATTCTCAGGATTAATCTCTAATGCCTTATTGTAATCAGCGATTGCTCCTTGATGATCATCCAAATTAGACTTAGCATTGCCACGGTTCATGTAGGCGTCGCCATATCTAGGATTGATCTCTATTGACTTATTGTAATCAGCAATTGCCCCTTGATGATCTTCTAGATCAGACTTGGCATTTCCTCGATTGTAATAGGCAAGGGCAAGCTTGGGATTGATCTCTATCGCCGCTGTGTTGTCAGCAATTGCTCCCTTATAATCACCCAAAACAGACTTAGCATTGCCACGATTGTAATAGGCAACAGCATCGTTAGGATTGGCTTCTATTGCCTTGTTGTAATCAGCGATTGCTCCTTGATAATCTCCTAATTCAGCTTTGGCGGCACCACGGTTATGGAAGGCTTTGGCATACTCAGGATTGATCTCTAGTGCCTTCGTGAAATCAGCAATTGATCCTGGATAATCTCCTAATTTAGTCTTGGCAGCACCACGATTAAGGAAGGCAGAGGCATCCTGAGGATTGATCTCTATTGCCTTGCTGTAATCAGCGATTGCTCCTTGATAATCACCTTGTTCATATTTGTCTACTCCACTGTTATACGAATTGATTGCCAATGGGTTCGCAGAAGCGGTAATCACTGGCGACCCAAGAGCAAGCACAAACAGTGCTGCAGCAATGGCAGTAGTCCGGCGTGACATATAAGAGGTGTCCTACTTCCATCAATCTACGAAGGGGGCACTGGCAAAGCAATCAAAGATGCATCAGAACATCAACAGATCAAAATAGATTCTGACTGACAGTCGTCTTAAGGCTGGTCTGAAACCGTGCGAGCGTTATGGCGCTGAATTGCTGAAATCATGTCATAGCCTTTGATCTTCTTGGGAATAACTTGAAGATCACACTTAATACCGTCCAGACCACCATCCTTAGTGACGACATGGAGGTTCTGACTAGCCTTTGAGGCAAAGTTGAGAGCAGCCTCTGAATAGCTGTTAGAGCCTGAGTTGTTGGAGCTGTTGTTGCTGGCAGCTTGGTTGGCTGGTGTCTGGGAGACATTGTTGTTGGGGCTCTGACCAGCCGTGTCATTCCGAGTATTGGCTGCTCTTTGTTCTGCTGCTCTTTGCTCTCGTTCTCTGTTTTCCCGTTCAATACGAGCTTCTGTATCTGGGAGAGCATTGATTTGATCTCTTGTGCCAAACGCTCTGACACCAGCTCTTGAGGCTTGACCAACCCAGTTATTCCAGGTGGCTGGGTTGTTCCAGGCAGCCTTCTCGTTCATCAGAACTTCTCTGTAGGCATCTCGCATGGAATAACTACGAGTCACCCCTTCATTTCTCTGAGCTTTGGCCTTCTTCCAAGAGTCAGCAGTTACCCCACTGACTGCATTTCCAAGTCGAGTGCTCTTGAAGGGAGTGCTGGGTTTAGCCCTGCCAGAAGTGGAGGAAGACGACGACGAGGAAGAGCTCTGAGGTCTTTCTGGTGCTAGTGATGGGCTAGAGGCTGGGGCAGTGGTTTTTGAATCAGTCCCATTTCCTGAATTAGAGCCACCTCTTTCATCCCGATCAGGTCTGTCTGTTCTTGGAGTGTTTGGTGGATTGCTATTGCTCCTACTACCACCGGAATTATTAGAGCTGTTGTTGCTTGAGTTATTAGAGCTGTTGTTACTGGAGTTATTACCCCTACTACCACTGGAGTTATTAGAGCTGTTATCGACGCCATATTCGGGAAGGTTTTGACCCACTTCACGAGCAATGTTGTGAGCATCCCCTGCTGCTCTCACCAGAGATCGACGACCCTTACCACCAGTGAAGTATTGGTCAGCAGCACCAAGACCAATAGCAGTGCGAACACCACGATTACGAAGGGCTCCCCTCACAGCTCTAGAACCAAGACGAAGAATGCTTCCCAACCCTTCGTTGATCTGCTGTTGTTCGTAGCTCACATTCTCACCAATTCCATAAACACTGAACATATAAGCTTCCAGCAATTCATCATATGAGTATTCAGAGAAGTCATACCCCTCATCCATCAAGAGTTGAATGGTGTCTTTGGCGTCAGTTAAATGCTGACCTTTAGCAAGTTCCGAGTAATCCATTGTGGTCCATGAGTCCTTTTGAGTATTTATGGGAGAGGACTTCTAGCCTCATAAATAATGGTGTGAGTGTTTGAGATGCTCTCACACAACCTTTTAGGTTCTTATTGTTAGTCTCCGAGAAAGCCCAGTGGTTCCTAACCAGCACTGGGCTTTCTTGTTGGAAATATCAAAAGGTGTTGCTATAACCATCAAAGACTCCCGATAGCCATGTCAGAAGAGCAACTCAAAGCCTTCCTGGAGAAAGTCAAAGCAGACACCAGCCTTCAGGAGAAGCTGAAAGCCGCTTCGGATGCTGATGCAGTAGTTGCGATTGCAAAAGAAGCTGGGTTTAGTATTTCTGCTGAAGACTATGCCTCTGAGCTTTCAGATGAGGAATTGGAGGGCGCAGCTGGGGGGAGGAATTCTTGTGCTCTGCTGTCGAATTGGCGCTGTTGACGTTCGCAAGCCCAGACTTACACACCCGCGAAAGCCCCTGCATTGACAGGGGTTTTTTATTGCTTCAATGGTCTGACATACCCCATCAATCAGCCTTCAATGCCTGGCACGATTGAGCTCAGTAAATATTAGCCAAAGACACTTCAAGTTATTGTTGCTATAACCATTAAAGACTCCTGAAACCCATGTCAGAAGAACAACTCAAGGCATTCCTGGAGAAGATCAAGACAGACGCCAGCCTTCAGGAAAAGCTCAAAGCAGCTGCAAATGCCGATGCTGTTACTGCGATTGCAAAAGAAGCAGGGTTTAGTATTTCTGCTGATGACTTGAAGAAGGCTCAATCAGAAATTTCTGAAGAGGAGCTGGAAGGCGTGGCTGCAGCTGGGTGCCGCCTGAGCCATTGTGGCAGGTTTCCTGAGCCATCATTGTGGCAGGTTTAATGGTTCTCCTATTGGTTCACACCTATTGGTTGGTGCAACTAATTAATTTCTGGTTTGGTTGTTGGAGCCAAGCCTACACACCCGCGAAAGCCCCTGCATTGACAGGGGTTTTTTATTGCTTCAATGGTCTGACTGACCCCATAAATCAGCCTTCAATACCTGGCACCATCACCAACTAAACACTCAAGACTTTCACCGGACCAGATGCCTAATCAATCCGCAAGAAAATTCAAGGCAGGGCAAATAAAGTCTCAGCATTCTGTTGCCCTACTTCTACCCTTATCCCCTCAACACAACTGCCAAAACCTTCGCTCCCTATCACCATCACGGATGCCGTTGGCTCGTCTAAATCTCACCGCAACTTGATGCCACTCCTCTGGAATTTGATTGATACGCACATCAAATACAAACGGCAGTTGCTGCTGTCCTGGTGAGACACGCTTTCTCTTGCTTCTACTGCTCCCAACCAATCGCTTCAGCATCCTTGAGCCCCAATGGCACTTAGCACCTCCCTTGGCGTGATGGCGATACTTCTGGCAGAACCGCCCTGGCTCACCAAACAGCGTCTCGTTTTGCGGTGACCGACGCCGGTAGCCGTGGCAGGCAGGCTCATCCTGTGAATACGCCTCTGTTTCCACAATCACGCCCCAGAGCAAACCTCCATCCGCTTGGCGTTTCACCAACCTGCAGCCCACCAGCTCAGGTCCAACAACTTCTGCAGGGCGACAGAAGAAGGATTGAGGCAGAGCTGGGAAATCCTTGGCGATGTGCTGGGTGGCTATGGGCGTGGCTGGAGCGACAACCTTCTTCACCCAAGTCTGACAACGCTGCTTGGAGGAACGACAATTGAATTATCTACATTCTTTCGCTTATGTCAGAAGAACAACTCAAAGCCTTCCTGGAGAAGGTCAAAGGCGACACCACGCTTCAGGAAAAGCTCAAAGCAGCCGCTGATGTTGATGCAGCTCTTGCGATTGCAAAAGAAGCAGGTTTCAGCATCTCTGCTGACGTTTTGAAGAACGCTCAATCAGAGCTTTCAGACGAAGAGATGGAAGGCGTGGCTGGAGGGTTCGAATTGTCCTGGTGGGATTCGGCCCATTGTTTGTCTGAAATCCCTCAATGACCTCTTTGTGATTGTGGTAGCTAAGCCTACACACCCGCGAAAGCCCCTGCATAGACATGGGTTTTTTATTGCTTCAATGGTCTGACTAACCCCTTCAATACCTGGCACTGATTAAGACTTAGAACCCTGCGTTGTGTTGAGAGCTTCTAGAGCTGAACTCGATGTCCCATTCCGGTCCATTCCAAAACCAGGTTTCGACGATTCTTGAGTAGTTGGTCGTATTCCTTCTGTAAGTCAAACGGAAGCACAAAGTTGTTTCGTCTTGACCACCCCTGAAGCTCCTGGAGTCTTTGCAGTTCTTGTGAGCTGTTCATTATTCATATGTTCCATAACTCCACTATTTAGAGGATGTGATCCAACCTTCTACCACCAAAAGGATTGATCAAGTGAGAAAGATCTGATAACTTCTGCCTATCCACATCTTCTCAATACAATGCTCACTGGTGCCGAACTACTGGCAAAGGTCAAAGACTTGGGAGATGTCTCCAAGACTGACCTGGCAACAGCATGTGGGTATGTCTCCAAGAAGAAAGACGGCTCTGACCGTGTGAACTTCACCGCTTTCTATGAGGCACTGCTCAATGCAAAGGGCATTGAACTGGGTGGTGGTTCTGCTGGCATTGGCAAAGGAGGCAGAAAGCTTTCTTACACAGCCAAAGTTCAGGGTAATGGCAATCTGTTGATCGGCAAGGCTTACACCGCAATGCTCGACCTGGCTCCTGGCGATGAATTTGAAATTCGTCTTGGGAAAAAGGCTATTCGCCTGATTCCAGTAGGTGGAGAAGAGAACGAGGAGTGATCTGTTAGTAACCACCAACCATCAGGCACTCCTCAGGGGGTGCCTTTTTCATGTCTATTCTTGTGATGTGAGAGGGAGATCGATCAGGTGTGGTTACTTGTATTGATGGGTGGGTTCACGCTCACTGCCTCTCTCACACCTATTTGCATACTTCAGCATTCTCCTGAAGGTAGTAAGTGGATTGTGTATCTCCAAGGGAAGATGCTTTCTTCCAGTCAGCGCAGGCGCTAGGAACAATTCCTAACTCTGCAAAGAGTGATCCTCGCTGTCTCAGGGCATCGGAATCGTTTTCGTCAAGTTCAAGGATTCTTGTAAGGTCATTCATTGCACCATCAAGGTCTTTCATGTTGTACCTGATGATTGAGCGATTAAAATAAAACTTTGGAATTTCAGAATTGATTTCTATTGCCCTGCTGACTGATTTCAATGCCTCTTCAAAATGCTCTGGAGATTCACCGCCTGATTGGAGCAATAGTACGGCATGATTGTTGTATGTCCATGGATCATCAGTTCCAATTTCAATTGCCTTGGTGACATCCTTTAATGCCTCTTCGTGTAAACCTAATTTCCCTCTTGCTGCGCTTCGCCTTGTGTAACCTCTTGGAATGTCAGGATATCGCTCAATGAGTTGTTCATAATCATCTATAGCGCCTTCGTAATCACCTGCCTGGTATTTCCTGTCACCGCTTTCTTCTAAGGCGCCAGGGGTTTTGAGATCAAATAACCAATTATCGCAACCTGTTGTGCCCAAGGTACAAAGCGCAAGCGTTAGTGCTCCCAGGGATCTACGGAGAGGCATCTGCTTAGGCTCTTGCGGTCTCTTCAGGGTTATGAGGAAATGTAGGAGTTTCATGCTCTTAGCTAATTCTTAAATATCAAAATCAGTAGTTGTGATCTTTAGGTAGATTGCTCGTCTCCCCTATTGGCGCATCATCCCCTGCTCCTGGTCCAACAATGAAGCCCGTGTAGTTGTTGTCAGAGATAAATTGTAAAACATCATGCTCGTATAATTCAGTAACAGTTGGGACAGGAAAATTCATCTCCCCAAGCCTACTGGAATAAACTAAGGCATCCTCCTTTTTCTGAAATAAAAGAACTTGAATTGAATTGCCGTTTTCAAGCGTGTGAATACCTTCATCATCAGCATTAGGATTATACAAAAGGACGAATACAAGTTTACTGGAATGTGATTGCGCTAATCTTTGATCTGTCTTTATCAAAGATACTGGATTCCACTCCAGTGCATTTTCAGCAACGGCAGGTGTTGCTGAGAGTAGTAGAGCACCGAGGATGATTGGGAGTTTCATTTGCTTGCTTCATAGGCAGAAGCATCCGATGCTACGCAATCACCACCTATTCTGCCAAAGTATTTCAGACGGCGTTCATTATCTGAATGATTCATTCCCCCATCAACAGCACCTGGAGGGTCGTATTGCAGATACATATGATTTTCACCGGAGATTCTTTCGCCTGAAACCTGTTCCTTCCAACCAATAAACCCTGGATGTTGTATCTCATAATGATTCGCAATCTCGGGTTCAGAAGAAACAAACAATACTTTATGTTTGGTGTCTATCTTGTATAAGACATCAGCATGTGAGATCCATTTATTCAACTCCTTGGTTTCAGTCCAATTCCACACAATGCTATGGATGGTTGTCTGACACTTCAAATAAACAAAGTCATCAGCTAATGCAGGTGATGCTGAGAGCAGTAGAGCACCAAGGAGGACTGGGAGTTTCATTGTTTTGAGGCCTCTTCAAACACAGAAGAGTCAATCTCACGGCACTCGCCTTCACCTTTAATCACCTGATACTCTGTCTTAGTCTTATACCAATTATGAAATGTGGATGGGCCTGGTGGGTTTAATGGCATCACCCCACCTACCTGGCTGCTGAAACCCTTCATGTTCACTTTATCGTTGGAGATAATCTGATTCCCTTTAATACGAAAATCACTCCATTTTGCAACTGCATGACTCCTCATCTTATTGTTGATCAAATCAACTTTGAGTAACAAGGTATCAACAACCAAAGGGCTTTCTGAAATCACCTTCCCAGAAGGGAGAGAAGTTATCTTATTTGTTCCATTAAACTCACAGAACACATAAAGAAAGTCTCCAGCAGAGGCAGGAGATGCTGTGAGTAGCAGGGTTGAGAGGAGTAGTGATAGTTTCATTGATTAGCCCTTTTACAACTACCAGTCGTACGCAACATCAGATTATATGTTTTACCTTCCACGACCATGTACCCATCTCCAGTTCCTAAAACCTCTCCAGGTGGATTGAACTGCATCGTCATATTGAATGTTCCAGTATCTTTTATATCCTTGTATATCACTTGTCCATCCCTAATTTCAACAGGTTCTGGCATGTCTTCCCATCCATCAAGAGTTTTATTCCTAACATCAATCTTAAAAACCTTTACTTCTTCGTCTTTCATGGAGTCAACAACTTCTGATGTTTCAGCATCAATAACAGTGCCGTAAGACGAGAGATCACATTCGAGAACAACAATATCCTGTGCAACAGCAGGTGATGCTGAGAGGAGCAGAGCACTCAGGAGTGGAAGGTATTTCATATTCACAGGCTAGAGACGACTACCTATTCCATCTACCACCAACGAAAGGGTCTGGGGGACCTGAAATCCACCCCGGAAAATTTTGAGCTTGAGGGAACTCAGAGGTCGGTTTTGACTGGCTGGGAGTGGGTGTGGAGTTTATAGCTTGTGGTTCCAGGGGACCCATGAAGGGTTTAATCGTTGAAAGCTATCAAAGGGGAAGCGAGTCCTTTCTATTCACTAATGTGTTGGAGTTCGCTGACGATGAAGAACACTCAGAAGGAAGCAAAATATGACTTAACTTACACACCCACTGGTGGATTTAGGTATGATATCAATGGCATGAGTCATTGCACTCATTAACCCGCCAAAGCCAATTTGACGGGGATGGCAACTTTCTACACATGACAAGGGAGAAAACGCACAACGAACTCCAGAGTCACTCTGGCAGATCTATCTCATAAGCAATGAACGATTAAATCAATCCCAGCAGGCATAACTTAACGAGCCTAAAGAATGTTGTTATACTTGTAGTGTCAGCTTCAAGCCTAATTAGAAACCTTATAGATAGATATTTATTAATTGAATCAACGAAAACCAGAGAGGACTCGAATTTTACACATTGGGAATGTGCCAGTCAACAGACATCAAATGGATTGAGTACCTATTGATTAGGCTATATGGACAAAATTACTTATAGACCTGAAACCAATCAGTGCAGACTATAGATCAAAGGGCCTAACAGCTAGGTCGTCTTGATGTATACTACAAGTGAGCTCTATTCATTGGCTCCAATTGGATAAATACGAGTGGGAGAAGGACCCTGAAGACCCCTTCGTGACTGCAACCACGAGGAGGTTTTCTATTGTCAATAATCAACTTAAATCCTTAATGATGTAATCACTGGAGTCACCAAACAGAATTCCTGCTCTCTTCCACTTCTGCCTGGTATCTTTCAAGACTTCTGCCTTCATCTTTGCTGACTTCATAATGGAGGCTGTGTAATGCATCTCAATCACCTTCACTGAGTTACCAGCCCACTTCGCAACGGTAAAGACAGGAACTCCTGCTTCCAGACGGGAACAGATACCTGCTGCTCTCATGGAGTATTCAGTGAATTCAATCTTCAACTCCTCCAGCATTGGTTTCCACCTATCTGTATAGAAGGGTGCAGAGAATGGCTTGTTGGTATCTGGATTAGTTCCTAAGTGAGTGTCCTTGGTCACTTCAATTTCCATATCTTCTTGCAACTTCTTCAGTCCTTTCAATTCAGGCGTATAGCAAACAACCAGCCGCCTTCCTGTCTTACACCAGTGAGGAATGCTGATCTCTGTTGAACCATCAGATTTGAACTCAACCATTCCCCATGTGAGTGCTCTCCACTCATGGGGTCTCAGTGCAGCTGCCACCGAAACAAGGCAGTAATGACGGAAGAGTTGTCTGGCAAACCTTTCTCTCTTGGTGAACTGAGGTTTGTGTCTATTGCCCCACCTGTTCTTGATGTCCTGTCCCACATACTCATCCAACCATTCCTTGATAAGGAGAAAGTCATCAACAGGGATAGGAGGGTTGGACTCTTCTCTCTTCCTCTGGTCGATAGTGAACGACTCAACAAAGGGGACATCGTATTCAACTAAGTCCTCTCTTCTCATCCATCTGAATGCTTCTCTCAGAGTGATGATTTCATTGTTGATGGTTGACGGGTTCTTACCTTGATCAAGCCTGAAGTCTGGATATTCCCTGAAGTCTCTATTGGAGTTCACCTTTGCAGGGTCTCTCAATCCCTTGTCAGAGATGTAAGGAAGGATGCCATTCAGAACCTGAGACCTCTTAGAGGCGAAGGTTGCCTCTGCCAACTTCCCTCTATCAACCTCCTTCTCTTCTGAGTCAAGGAAGAGGAGGAAGAGTCTTCTCAGTGTGTCCTTGTTGGAAACGGTCTCTGTCTCCTTCTGGACCTTCTCCCATCTCTCAAATGCCTTCTGCTGTGCCTCTGTCGGGTCGGCAGTGTCCAGTCGATAGAAGCGGTAGTACCTGTTCCCGGTGTAGATGCGAACCCACCAAGTCTCTGGAGTCAGTTCAAACCGCTGAAGCAGCACCTCCTTCTTGAAGGTGACCATCTGCTCAATGACTGGACCTCTCTTCTTGGTGATGGGAATGCTCCCTGGGGCACCCCCATTTTATCGCACCTCAGGCAGAAGTCCCATACACGGCCCATACATCACTTCCCAATGGTCACCAGTGCCTCCTTGTTTTTCCACCACACCCAATCGCGAATTGGTGGTGTGTTACGCAGCTCTTCCCGCGTCAGACCAAGCTTGAGCTTCTGCGAAGCACCGAGGAGCACATCCAGCATCTCCTCTCCATCGCTGCAACGTGCCAGAGCCTGATTCGTTTTCTTGGCACCATCAAGTGCCCTGACCAGCAACGCCACACGACGAAATGGGGACAGAGAACGGGGATCCATACTCGGAGCACTTTGGCGCCCCACCGTAAGCACATTCGCTGACAGCTCTGGTTCAAATCGTCAGAATCAAGGGGTCGAAGCGCTTGAAATGGCGTCCCCACGGGGTCATCACTGGGTCATTGGTGACGTGCACGGATGTCACGAGGCACTACTTCGGCTGATTTCAGTGCTGCCAGCAGAGGATCACCTTGTGTTCTGCGGCGATGTGATCAATCGTGGGCCAGGCATCGCCGCATGCATCAATCTGGTGTGGGGATTGGTGGACGGCGGCCGCGCCACCTGGTTGCGAGGGAACCACGAGCAACGTTTGCTGGAAAGCCTTCAGGCCGTTTCCGCTGAAAGTAGAAATGATCTGCTTGCCATCGAGACGTACCGACAACTCGGTGACACGCTCACCAGGGAATGGCAACAGCGCCTGAGCACACTTCCTTTGGTGTATTCAGGAGATGGATGGGTAGCCACCCATGCCGGATTTGATGAACAGGGTCAGCCAGACCTGAATGTGCGTGAACCTTTCTGGGAAAACTACGACGGTCGTTATGGAACGGTGGTGGTAGGCCATACGCCACGACCGGCCGTGGAGCAACGCGGCCAGATCGTGATGATCGACACCGGAGCGGTCTACGGCGGACTTCTCACAGCGTTCTGTCCAGAAACTGAAGCGGTCGTGCAGGTGATCGGCGAGCCCATTGACCAAGCAGCACCCGAAGACAGTCATGACGTCATCGCGGCAGTGCCTTGCTGAGGGTTTACCGCAGCAACCGAGCGGAACTCCTGGCTGAGGTTCTGGCCCAGGAACTCAGGATTGCCCCTCCTGGCCCATTTGAGCAGATCGAAGTGGTGGTCAACACCTGGCCAACCAGTCGATGGCTTGGTGAACAGCTGGCCAAAGTCAACGGGATCAGCGCCCTGGTGCGCTTTCCATTCCCTGGCAGTCGTCTGCGACAGCTCGTGCAGACCGTGCTCAGCGATGGGCCTGCGATTGAGGATCCATGGCGAGCGGAACGCCTGGTCTGGCATGTCTTGGACATCCTCCCGAATCTGCTTGAACAGGACTCTGCAGCGAACCTCAGGGAGTGGTGGGAACTCCATGGCGGTCAACAGGGACAACTGAATCGTGACCAGTGGCAGCTGGCCCGCAGCCTGGCCGATGCAATCGACGATTACGCGCTCTACAGACCGGATGAGCTCGCTGACTGGCTAGCAGGAGGGGCGGGTGATCAACTTCCGGAAGGCCTGCGATGGCAACCTTTTCTGGCTCGTGCCCTTGCAGAGCGTTTGCCATGCAGGCCCTTTGGCTTGCAGGTGCAACAGGTGGTTGAACGGCTCCGAAACGGTGATGACCCTGCCCAGCCTCTGCCTCAACGTCTACGCCTCTTCGGCGTCAGCAATCTCGCCCCGGTGCAGATCAACTTGTTGCAGGCCCTGGCCGGACGCATCAGCGTTGACCTGTTTTTGCTCACACCCTGTCCAGACCTTTGGCAACGATCGCAACGACGACGGAGACAACTGGGTGAAGACTGGACCAACTCCCCGGATGGCTCCTGGCTGATCGAAGCTCCGCGCCTGGAGGGAATCCTCGGCCGGATGGGTGCCGAATTTCAATTGCTGCTGGAGGGAAGCGGAGAGTGTCTGCTGGGCAGCTGGGAACAAGGCGACCTGTTCGCGGATCCAACGCTGTTGAAACAGGGGGAACAGTCCCAAGGGTGTCTGCTGGAGCAGCTGCAGCGGCAGCTCGCGAGCGGCGAATCGGACCCAACAGGCCTTTCATTCAGCCATGGAGATCATTCTCTGTTGTTCATGGGCTGTGCAGGTCCCTGGAGAGAAGTGCAGCTCGTGCGGGATCGCATTCTCAGCTGGATGGCCACCGATCCAAGCCTGCAGCCCAGAGACATTCTGGTGATGACACCCGATGTGGAGCGCTATGCACCATTGCTGGCATCGGTGTTTTCGGACAGGGATGCCACCGGTGTGGACCTGCCCTGGCGACTGACCGACCGCAGCCAGCAAAACTCTCCTGGACTGCAGCAGGCGTTCATGAGCCTGCTGCGCTTGAGCGCAGACCGGCTCACCGCCAGCGGTCTGGAAGCACTGCTGGGCAACCCTGCGCTGCAAAGCCTGAAACAGCTGACATCGCAGGACGCGATGGCAATCACCGATGCACTGCAGCGCAGTGGCTTCCGCTGGGGGTTGGATGCGGCTGAACGCCAGGGAGATGACACCAACAGCTTGCGCTGGTGCCTGGATCGCTGGCTGCTCGGTCTGGCATTACCGGAGGAGCCTGGGCTGGCCCTTGATTCCTGCGCACCCGCGCTCACCGATCTGAACCTGCAGCAACTGGAGATGTGGTGGCCGCTGCTGGATCAACTGACGGGATGGATCGCCCAGTTGCGTCGAAGTGCTCCCTGTCATGAGTGGGTGGATCGGCTGCGCAGACTGCTTCAGGAGATTTTCAATGACGGAGGCAACTGGGACTGGGAACTGCAGGCCATTCACCATTGTCTGGACACCTGGAAACTGCAGACCGAGGGGTGTTCTCTTGAACTGGATGTTGCCGTTGTCATCAGCGTGCTGGAGGAAGCGCTATCCACGGAAAGCGGACGCTTCGGTCACCGCAGCGGTGCTCTCACCATCAGCGCACTGGAACCCATGCGAGCCATTCCGCACCGTGTGATTGTGTTGATGGGTCTTGACGCCTCCTCCTTCCCGAGGCATCAGGAACGCGCAGGATTTCACCTGCTCGAACTGCAACGTCGACTCGGCGACCCCAGCAGCACCGACCAGGATCGTTATGTGTTGCTGGAGGCACTGCTTTCTGCTCGGCAACATCTGCTGATCAGCTGGAGCAGCCGCGATGAACGGCAGGGCGAAAACCTGCCTCCATGCCCGCCCGTTCAACAATGGTTGAGCCTGCTTGCAGAGCAGCTCGATCCCCAGGATATGGATCTGCTGCTGATTCACCCACCAGCCAACCCCCTGGATGTCGCCAATTTCATCGCTACGCCTCAAACCAGTGCGATCAGTTGCGACCGACGACTTCTGAACGCACGACGCAATCTCGATCAACAGATCAGGGCGGATCAACCGAATCAGGATCTGGGGCTAGCTCTACCGCTTGTGTGGCGGCAGCCAACGACTGACCTAACCGCAAACATCAACGCAGAAGCCATCGAATCACTGGAGCGCTGGCTGCAGGCTCCTCAGAAGGAATGGTTGAACTATCAGGGCATCAATGCGGGTGAATGGTGTGATCCGGTGAACGATCTTTCCCCCCTGTCGCTGCAGGAAAGAGACTGTCATCGGTTGCTCAGCCAGCGACTCTCTGAACAGCTCGACCGGCTTGCCAACGCTCCGGAAGCTCGCTGGGAGAGGCAGGAGAAGGAAGACTGGATCGCACGAAGTTCGGGACAGGGCCTGATGCCTCCGGGTGCCGCTGCCGAACTGGACGCTGATCGTCTGGAGCGGCGCTGGCAGAACCTTCAGACCACTGTGCTGAGCCTTGGCCCTCTACGCCTGCAACAACAAACAGGGTCCACTGCTGCGGGGCTCGTGATGGCTGGTGAGACAGCCGTTCAGATCAGCACGTCAAGGCTGAGGCCCAGCTCTTTGCTGCAGAGCTGGCTGAAGCACCTGCTTGCCCAATTGAATGACTCAGGCTGCAGCACCGCTGTGGTGTGCAGGCAAGACGGCAGTGCAAAAGCCGATCAATTCCACATCGCCATGCGCTGGAGTGCTCTCCCAGCACAGGAGGCTGATCACCTGATCCGGGGGCTGCAAAGCCTGGCGCAGCAGGGATCACAGGTGTGCTGGCCGGTTCCACCGGCCAGCGGTCTGGCGAGAGCACTGGCCTGGTCCAAAGGAGTGGAAGCGGCGGATAAGGCCTTCGTCAATCGCTGGCAGGGAGGCTTCAGCGGCTGGGCCGAAAGGGATCAGTCCGAGCAAAAAGTCTGTTTCGGCAGCGACTGCGACGCTGAGTTGCTGTTGTGTCATGAAGGCTTCGAACCAGCTTTCCAGGCTTTGTATCAGCCATTGCTGGAGGCACGGTGCTCATGAAGATGGCAACGACTCTTGGCACGAGACGGTTTGAACCCAATGACTATCCATTGACGCCCGGTGTTCGTCTTCTGGAGGCGAGTGCTGGAACAGGAAAGACCTTTGCTCTGGCGCATCTCGTGCTGCGGCTGGTCGCGGAGCAGGCGTTCAGCATGGATCAGCTGCTGGTGGTGACCTTCACGGAGGCGGCGGCCGATGAGTTGCGCGACAGGATCGGACGCCGACTTGATGCAGCGCTTCAGGGCCTGCTCGATCAGGAGCGCAACAACAGCGTTTTGCCTGAAACGGATGCAGTTCTGCAGACCTGGCTTCAGAAGCACGGAGAGGATTCCAAGCAGCGCAGGCGACTGGCCAGCCGCCTGCTCGAGGCCCTCGAAGCCCTCGAACGGGCTGACATCACCACTATTCATGGATTCTGCCGCCGCAGCCTGCGCCGACAGGCTTTGCAGAACGGCCAGGCGATTGATCTGTTACTCGATGATGACCCCCAAACCCTGGTGATCCAGGTCGCCCATGACCTCTGGCGAGAGGAGGTGCTCAGGCTAGATCCGCAGCATGTGTCCGGACTGATCAAGGCGGGGCTGTCGCCGGAAGCGCTTGCATCAGCACTTCAGCGACTGGATGGAGACTGCGCGGTGCGCATCGCCGAGGATGCAGAACCGATCAAGCTGGAGCAAGCTCTTGTTGAGGTGTTCCCAGGCTGGTTGCAGAGCCGCTGGGAACACTTTCTCGAGCAATGGAGCAAGGGTGGTGTCGCTCTAGAACAGGCCCTTCGCAGCTGCGCTGCCGAATGGCGCAGCCTCGGTTGCCTCGACACCAAGCCGTTCAGTGCCCGACCCCGCAAGGACCGATGCCGAGAGCTCAACATCTGGACTGAGCAGATCAACAGGACAAACGAGGATCGGATTCACTACGTCGAAGTGCGCAATCAGGCGCTTCTCGGTGGTTATTACCATCCAGGCAGCTTTCAGAAAACGGCGCGTGCGTGCGGTGAAGTCGATCCCAGCCTTGTGGCACCCACACTGCAGACCGCGATCGCCGACCTCTGGGACGGACCAGCCGAGCAGACCTGGCGCTATCTGCTGATCAAGGGGTTGAAGCTGGTCAACGACCGACGCAGGAAACGAGGTGTCGTTGGGTTCTCAGGCTTGCTGAATGCACTCGATCCCGCTCAGTCGGATGCAGCGGAAGCCTGGCTTACGCCCCTGAGAGAGCGCTACCGGGTGGTTCTGATCGATGAATTTCAAGACACCGATCCACTTCAGTGGAGACTGCTGAAAACCGCCTTTACGACAGCAAACCACCTGCTGCTGATGGTCGGCGACCCCAAACAGGCGATTTATCGGTTCCGGGGCGGTGACCTGAACACCTACAAAGCGGCTCGGCGTGATGCGGACTGCATCGATGACCTGCTCGACAACCGCCGCACAACACCGCTGCTCATGCGGGGCATGAACCAGCTGATGGCTCCCGGTCTGCAGCTCTCTGAACTGGAGGTTCCCGAGGTCACACCAAGGTCATCGGCACAACCATTACCTCTGGTCAAGGGGAATGCATCACTGCAGATCCTCGACCTCAATCCTGAAGACGAGGAGGGCGAGAACAGCCGCACAGCACTGGAAGAGCTGATTCCCCGCATCGCCACCAACCTGATCCTGCAAACCCTGAGAGACGATCCAAGCCTGGACCCCTCCGAAGTGTGCATTCTGGTCAGCAGGCATCGACAAGCTGAGGATCTCCGCGCAGAACTGGCGGCTGCCGGTCTGCCAAGCCGACTGGTCAGCCAGGGGGATGTCTTCTGCAGTCAAGGAGCCTCCGATCTGCAGACCTTCCTTGACGCACTCGCCCGTCCTGCCCATGCCGGCGGATTACGACAACTTGCCGTCTCCTCGCTTCTGCAATGGAGCAGCAGAGAGCTGGCAGCCGCCGATGCCAACGGTGAGCTGGATCAGCTGGCTTCACAGCTTCAACAGCTCGCCATAGAGCTACCGAAGCTGGGGCTGATGGGCTGCCTGGCACGCTTGATGGATGGTCAAACCGTGGCTGATCTCTCGAGCCGCGGCCGATTACTCGGTGACCTTCAGCAATGTGCACGACTCGTGCAGGACACGATGCACCGCCAGGGTTTGGATGCTTCCAGTGGTGCCGACTGGTTACGACGCCAGCGCCTTCACCCACCCGACACGATTCCGGAACAGCGACAACCCTTCAGCGACCTGGCCGAAAGTGCTGTTGCTGTAGTGACCGTGCATCGCAGCAAGGGACTGCAGTATCCCGTCGTGATCTGCCCCTATTTGTGGGAAGCCCCCACCCCAGGCAAAGGGCCACTCTGGCGTGTCCCCCTGGGAGACCACTCGGGCAGCTGGCGCGTGGCGCTGAATTCGCAGTGGGGCTTAGGACTTGCGGCGAACCATTGCGATGAATTGGAAAGTCGAGCAGAGGCCGAACGGCTCGCTTATGTCGCGATCACACGGGCCGAACGCCATCTGGTTCTGTTCCAGGCAAGGGCAGCTCGGCAGGACGGCAATCCACTCGGACCGTGGCTGAGGGAACTGACTGACTCACCCGGGCCATTGATCAGCCTGCACCATGCCGAAGTCAACCGCGTGGCCGAACGCTGGCACCCCAGGATGAGGGAGCGGAAACTTCAGTGCGGTGCCGTGCCAGGTCATGGATTTGACCGCAGCTGGGGGCGTAGCAGCTACTCGGCCTGGATTTCAAGCCATGGCGGAACAAAGGTCACCAGCCCCGATCCCCGCAACCTTGAGGAAGGCCGCGATGTGGATGCCCAGACGGGAGCAGACTCCGAAAGCCCGTCATTCGACGATCAGAGCAAACCTGTGGATCCGGATGACAGCCCCTTGGGTTCTTTCCCCAGGGGTGCAGCTGCCGGTGATTGTCTGCACCGCATCCTGGAACAGATCCCGTTCGATCAAGCCATCCAACAGGAGAGCAACCGCGCTCTGGTGGAGCGGGAGCTGACGCGATCAGGCCTGCAGGCTGATGACAGCACGGACGCAGTTCTCGAAGGCCTGTCGACATTGATGCAGGCTCCTCTTGGAGGCCCACTCGGCGATCTGCAGCTGAGAACATTGCACAGTGAGCGACGCCTGCATGAGCTCAGTTTTGATCTGCCCGTGGCTCACCAGGGCAAAGCGGTGCAGCCCAGACAACTGGCGCGAGTCTTTCGAATGCAAACCGATCATCGGTTCAGTGGTCGCTATGCCGATTCACTCGAAGATCTGGATTTTCTGAGCAGAGGTTTTCTCACTGGCTCCATCGATCTGGTGTTCACAGATCGCGACGACCTCGCCTCCGCACGCTGGTGGATTGCGGACTGGAAAAGCAACTGGATCGGGGAACGAGATGTGGAGGGGCGGCCGTTGCATTGCGGACCAAGGCATTATTCACAGGCCGCCATGGAGGTGCAGATGCATCAGCATCACTATCCTCTCCAGGCCCATCTCTACCTCGTCGCCCTGCATCGATTCTTGCAGTGGCGGCTGGACGACTATCAGCCAGAGCGACATCTCGGGGGATACGCCTATGTGTTCCTTCGTGGGGTCTCCAGATCTGGCGGCAGTGGCGTCATTGTTGAGCCACCACCTCTGCAACGTCTCCATGCGCTCGACAGTGTCCTGAGGGGAAGTCTTCTAAGAGGAGAGGATTGATGGATTCTCGAGATCGAACCAGCTCCTCAGCGGCTCTGAGCAGAGGGATGTTGTCGATGCTGTTGCGACGATCTCCACCTCCGACCGAGTTCGGCGACAAGGAGCTTGCTGCTCTCAACGATCTTGTGCGGGCGATGACTCAGGCCCTCAGCCAGGGGGAGATGAGCATCGATCTGGCACCCGGCAAGAAGGTGCCCGATGAACTGAATGCCGATGGCTGGCCGCAGACGCATCGCCAGGTGCTTCAAGGGAGCGGCTGGCTGCACAGAGATCCTGTTCTGATGGTGCTGGACGGAGATCGTCTGTTCTGGCGACGTTGGCATGAGGGCATGGAGACCCTGGAGCAGACACTGATCAAGCGCAGTGCATTCCCCCCCATCGGCATGCCACGCGGGAATCGCCGAGTGGGGGACATCACAAACATGGAATCGGAGCAGCCGTTCAATGCTGAGCAGCTCGCGGCCGTGAACGCCGTCAGCGATCACAGGGTGGTGTTACTCAGCGGCGGACCGGGCACCGGCAAAACCAGCACTGTTCGCGCCATGCTGATCAGAGCCATGGACGATCGCGGCGAGCTGCGCATTCATCTCGCTGCTCCTACAGGGAAAGCTGCACGCCGGCTTCAGGAGGCGATCCGCGGGGATCAGCGCACCGCGGAGTTGCCGTGCACCACATTGCATCGGCTGTTGCAGGCCAGACCAGGAGGTTTCAGTCGTCATCGCCGCAATCCACTACCGCTGGATCTTGTGGTGGTTGACGAAGCATCCATGGTCGACCTGAATCTGGCGCAGGCCCTGATGGATGCTCTGCCAGCCGATGCGCAGCTTGTGCTTGTTGGTGATGCCAACCAGTTGCCACCGATCGGAGTAGGAGCTGTCTGGCAGCACCTGCAAAAGCCGGAACTCCAAACGCGATTTGGCACTGCGGCGGTCTGTCTCCATCAGGTGTACAGAAATCGAGGGGATCTGGCTCGTCTGAGCTCCCTCCTATGCCGGCAGGGTGCAGATGCCTTCTGGGCCGAACTGGCTGATCTCAATGACGAGGCCAACGTTCATCAGGTGTTGGCTGAGTCCCCCGGCTTTCCGGCACAGGTCACAGATGCCGTCCATCAGCAGATGGAGACCCTGCGCTTGGCCGCAAACAGTCTGGAAGTCAGGCCTGATGGCTCGCCCGATCCTCAACAGGCTCAAGCCCTGCTCGAGTGTCTGGATGCCTTGGTCGTGCTGTGCCCCCGACGTCGAGGGTTGTGGGGTGTGGACAGCTTTCACCGGCATCTGGTTTCGGGCACTGATGCCGATGACTGGCCCGAAGGGCTGCCCGTTCTCTGCAACGACAACCAAATGGACCTGGGTTTGGCCAACGGAGACATTGGACTCTGCATTGGTCGCGGCGAAACGCGCAGGCTGCTGTTCCGATGCAGCGATGACTCCGGAAACGGTGTTTATCGATTGCTGCATCCAGCCAGAGTCCGCCGAACCGAGCCGGCTCTTGCTCTCACCATTCACAAAGCTCAGGGCAGCGAAGCTGATCAGGTTGTACTGCTGTGGCCACCTAGCGATGACGCAGGCAATACACCTCTCCTCTACACAGCGATCACCAGAGCCCGTCATCAACTGACCATGGTCCGGCTGGCATCCTTCAAGAGCAGCGGCATGCTGGGGGCGATCGATCGTCAGGGGTCGGTGTGACAACAAAAGTGGAGCGTCCCTGGGGTTGGTACGAAGAGCTGGCTGAGGGGCCCGGCTACAAAGTGAAGCGGCTGCTTGTGAAAGAGAACGCGCGGCTGAGCCTGCAACGCCACCAACACCGCAGCGAACATTGGGTGATTGCGGCTGGCACTGGCTCCGTTTACTGCGACGGAACCTGGATGGATGCTTCTGTCGGCAGCACTTTTGAGATACCAGTACGGGCCATCCATCGGGCCTTCGGGGGCCCGGGAGATCTTCTGATCATCGAGGTCCAACAAGGCGAGATTTTGCTGGAATCCGACATCGAACGATTGGAGGATGACTTCGGGAGGGTGATACGTTGACCCTCCACCTTTGAAAAGAAGGCAAGCAATACAGCGCGGCACTACATGCCGATGGGACGTTGCAGGCCTGGATTTGAAGGATCAATCAGGCAGACCGCCTTCATCGACATGACCCAGACGCAACCGCAGGCCGTTGAAGCCTGCGCAGTGGATCTCACCGTTGCAGAACTTCCCCTACCGACAGAAACATCCGACGACCAGGATCTGTTCACCACCGTGATTGAACCGAGTGGAGAAGGCGAAGCAGCTGCAGATCCCACCGCTGCAGAAGCGAATTCTTCCGGTTTCGCAGGATTCGGGTTCAGTGAGGCCCTGCTGAAGACCCTTGATGAAAAGGGATACAAGGAACCTTCCCCGATTCAGAAAGCGGCTTTCCCTGAACTGATGCTGGGCCGCGATCTGGTCGGCCAGGCTCAAACCGGTACAGGCAAGACCGCCGCATTCGCGCTGCCTCTGCTGGAACGCCTCGAGGGCCGCAGCAATCTGCCCAGGGTGCTGGTGCTTGCCCCGACTCGGGAACTGGCCATGCAGGTGGCGGACTCCTTTAAGGCCTACGCCGCAGGACATCCTCATCTGAATGTGCTGGCGATCTACGGCGGATCCGATTTCAGGTCGCAGATTCACGCCCTCAAGCGAGGTGTGGACGTGGTTGTCGGCACCCCTGGGCGGGTGATGGACCACATGCGCCAGGGGACTCTGAACACCTCAGGGCTGCGCAGCCTGGTGCTGGATGAAGCCGACGAGATGTTGCGGATGGGCTTCATCGACGATGTGGAGTGGATTCTCGACCAACTCCCTGAAGAACGACAGGTGGTGCTGTTCTCGGCAACGATGCCGAACGAAATCCGCCGTCTCTCGAAGCGTTATCTGAGAGAACCAGCCGAGATCACCATCAAGACCAAGGACCGTGAAGCGAAACGCATCCGTCAGCGATCAATCACGCTTCAAAACGCTCACAAACTCGAAGCCCTGAATCGGGTGCTTGAGGCTGTGACCGGCGAAGGAGTGATTATCTTCGCCCGCACCAAGGCCATCACGCTCACCGTGGCTGAATCGCTGGAGGCATCCGGTCACGACGTGGCGGTGCTCAATGGGGATGTTCCACAGAACCAGCGCGAACGCACGGTTGACCGCCTGCGCAAAGGCACGGTGAACATCCTTGTGGCCACTGACGTTGCAGCCCGTGGTCTCGATGTGGACCGGATTGGGTTGGTCATCAACTACGACATGCCGTTCGACAGCGAGGCCTACGTGCACCGCATCGGCCGCACAGGTCGTGCCGGACGCACAGGTGAGGCCATCCTGTTCATCACGCCTCGGGAGCGTCGCTTTGTTGGAAACCTGGAGCGGGCGGTGGGTCAGGCCATTGAACCGATGGACATCCCGAGCAATGCCCAAATCAATGAAAGCAGGTTGAATCGGCTGCGTGAGCGCCTCAGCCAGGCGGCTTCAGCCGAAAGCAACGAGGAAACTGCGCTGCTGCAGGAACTGATCCAGAGGGTGGGACAGGACAACGAGCTGAGCATGGAGCAGCTTGCTGTGGCAGCTCTGAAACTTGCTGTGGGTGATCAACCGCTGCTGGTGCAGGGTGATGAAAGCTGGCTCAAAACGCCTGCCCGCGCCGATCGCCGTGATGATCGCCGTGATCCAAGAGGTCGCGATCGTCGCCGCGTGGATCGAGAGTCACGGCCTCCCGAAGACAACATGATGCGCTACCGGGTTGAGGTGGGTTACCGCGATCGTGTCAAACCAGGAAACCTTGTCGGTGCCATCGCGAATGAATCCGGCCTGCAGGGGCGAATGATCGGAAGGATTCAGATTTTTGATTCGCACAGCCTTGTGGACCTTCCCAAAGGCATGCCTGAGGATGTTTACAACGCGCTTCGCAGACTCAAAGTCATGAACCGGGAGCTGCAAATCTCCCAAGCCTCCTGAACCAGATGCTGGGCCGCGTTTGCTTGATCAGCATGGTTCTCACCATGCTGATTCCGGCCTCCGGGCCGGCAAGATCCATGGAAGCGGACAACAAAATCACCCAGCTTTGCCTTGCTGGCTTCAAAACAGCCATGGCCCAATCAGGCAAGATCCCTCCTGAAGGCATGGCGGATTTCACTTGCGCCTGCTTTCTCAAGGAAGTGAACAACGGCCGTTCAATTCAGTGGCAATCGCTCCTGAGCACCATTGAATCGGCACAGGCAACCTGTAAACAGCAAGCTGCGGAACGCTTCAAGATTTGAATTCCATCCGCAAGCGATCATCACGCCAGGCCAGGGATCAGACTGTGTCCTTGCATTTCCTTCGCATCTCCTTCCTGTCCAGGCTGTAGCGTGTAGCAGCATCAGCATCATCGTTCGGCTCTGATCGGCTCGCTCCCCCCGGCTTCAGCTTTTTGGCTACAGCATCAAGGACTTTCCAATTCGGACCACGGCTTCACTGATCAAATGTCCATCGGTCCCAACAGGAAATGACCATCTACATCGGCAACCTCTCGTTTCAGGCTGAGCAGGAAGACCTGCTTGACCTGTTCAGCCAGTACGGCGAAGTGAAGAGCGCCAGCCTGCCTCTTGATCGCGAAACCGGTCGCAAGCGCGGCTTCGGCTTCGTTGAAATGAACAGCGACGAAGACGAGCAGAAGGCGATCGACGACCTCCAGAACGTGGAATGGATGGGTCGGATGATTCGTGTGAACAAGGCCACACCTCGCGAACGCAGCGGTGGCGGTGGCCGCGGTGGTTACGGCGGCGGCGGCGGTGGCCGTGACGGCGGTGGCTATGGCGGCGGCGGTGGCGGAAACCGCTGGTGATCAGCACCTGGGAGCCGGCTCAGAGAGCCGGCTCTTGCTCCATTCCATCCAGATGCTCGTCTCGCTGAAGAGCACGCCTCATCAGGCGATCACTGACATCCAGTCGTTCTTGACCACCCAGCTCAGCTTGCGCTTCTGGGATGCTGCAGCGCAAATTCTGGCGGTGCCGTCGTGCCAGATACCGGTGAAACCGATTGAGTGCGCGTGAACGGGTCATACAACCTCCTCGTTCTCCTCTTCCGGTCTACCTCGGTTGGCTCTGAAGCCAAGTACCTGCGCAACACAACGCTTGAATAAAGGCATCAACGCCCCGAGCGGATGCCCGACACAAAGCCCCATCCCAGTGAGCGGGCCCCACTGATTCGTTTGTTCCGGCATCTCCGGCCCTACCGACGAAAGGTGTGGTGTGCGGCCAGCTGCTCAGTCATCAACAAAATCTTCGATCTGGCACCACCGGTCTTGATCGGTCTCGCTGTCGATGTGGTGGTTCAACAGGACACGTCCTGGCTTGCTCAGCTCGGAGCCACCACGGTGCTCAGTCAGCTGATCGTGCTGGCAGTGCTGTCGTTCCTGGTCTGGACAGCTGAATCCTTTTTTGAGTATCTGTATGGCCTGCTGTGGCGCAACCTGGCCCAGAGCGCTCAACACAGCCTGCGTCTTGAGGCCTATGACCATCTCCAGAAACTGGAGATGGACTTCTTCGAACATGACAGCAGCGGAAGGCTGCTCACGGTGCTCAACGATGACATCAATCAGCTTGAGCGGTTTCTGAACCACGGAGCCAATGAGATCCTGCATCTCATGACCACTGTGCTGCTGGTGGGTGGTGTGATGACGGTCTTGGCACCAGGCGTGGCGCTTTTCGCCTTCCTGCCGATTCCAGTCATTCTCTGGGGGTCGCTGCGTTTTCAGCGCAAGCTCGCACCACGGTATGGCGAGGTGCGCCGACGAGCAGGAGACATGGCCTCAAGGCTCACCAACAACATTGGAGGCATGCTCACCATCAAGAGCTTTGCCAGGGAGGGGTGGGAACTCGAGCAGCTACGCCTGGAAAGTGATGCCTACAGGGAGTGCAACCGCCATGCCATCCGTATCTCCGCTGCGTTTATTCCGCTGATCCGGTTCGCCATTCTGTTTGCGTTCCTGGCCATCCTGTTGGTGGGGGGTCTTCAGGCCTGGAGTGGCGTGATTGCTGTGGGAACCTACAGCTTTCTTGTTTTCATCACCCAGAGGTTGCTCTGGCCACTCACGACTCTCGGACGCACGCTCGACGACTACCAACGCTCCATGGCCTCGACGCATCGGGTGCTGGATCTGATCGACACACCAATTCAGATATCGGGTGGTGATCGGAGCCTTGCCCCAGATCAGGTGCGCGGAGACATCCGCTACGAGATGGTCGACTTTGCCTATCGAAACCGACCATCTCTGCTCAGAAACTTCAACCTCACGGTTCCTGCAGGAAAAACCCTTGGAATTGTCGGAGCCACAGGTTCGGGCAAAAGCTCATTGGTGAAATTGCTGCTGAGGCTTTATCCCCTCGATGCGGGGAGGATTCTTCTGGATGAGATTCCCATTGATCAACTGCGGCTCGATGATCTGCGGCGATCGATCGCTCTGGTCAGTCAGGACGTCTACCTCTTTCACGGCAGTGTCGGCGAGAACATCGCGTACGGAGCACCCGACGCCTCAGCCGAGGATGTGCGTGCCGCCGCTCGAGAGGCTGAAGCCTTCGAATTTATCCAGGCGCTGCCGGAACAGTTCGACACGATTGTGGGAGAACGCGGGCAACGTCTCTCAGGAGGGCAGCGCCAACGCATCGCATTGGCGAGAGCGATTCTGAAAGACGCTCCTGTGTTGATTCTCGATGAAGCAACTGCTGCGGTCGACAACGACACCGAAGCGGCGATCCAGCGTTCACTGATGCGCATCACCGCAAACCGCACCACACTGGTGATTGCCCATCGACTCAGCACGGTGCGACACGCTGACCGCATCGTTGTCATGGATCAGGGTTTCATCGTGGAAGACGGCACCCATGAACAGCTGCTGCATCAAGCCGGTATCTATGCCGATCTCTGGCGCGTACAGGCCGGCCTTCGCCGCGACGAAGCACTGATCCTTTGATGCGCCACCTGCTCGCCGCAGCATCACCGGGGTTCACGTCGCTGTCCCATCTGGCGCATCAGCCACTGGGAAGCTTCGCCTTGCTGATTGCACTGGCCATGCTGGTGCCACCGCTGTTCAGGCGAACAGGACTACCCGATCTTGTCGGTTTGCTTCTCGCTGGCGTTCTCATGGGACCCAGCGCTCTGAATCTCCTGCAACCAGAGGGCGAAACCCTTCAACTCGTTTCAGACATCGGTGCGATTTACCTCCTCTTCATCGTTGGCCTGGAGATTGATCTCGATGATTTCAACCGTGTACGGCATCGATCTCTGACCATTGGGATGCTCCATTTTGTGGCTGGCATGGCCACAGGTGGAGCCATCGGCTTCCTGCTCGGCTATCCGCTGGTGCCCTGTTTGCTGATCGGGAGTCTGATTGCAACGCACACACCCTTGGGCTACCCAATCGTGCGCAGCTATGGAGCCCAGCGCAATGAAGCGGTTGTGGTGAGCGTCGGCAGCACCATCCTCACGGATATTGCCTCTCTGGTCGTGCTGGCGATTGCCATCGGCCTTGGCAGACAGTCTTTTTCTCTGACGAATCTCGCCAGCCTGATCGCCAGTGTCGCCGTCTTTGCCGTGGCGGTGGTGAGCATCATTCGCGCGGTCGGACGCAGAATTTTCCGCGGAAGCGTCAACGACGAAAGTCGAATCTTCCTCACCATCCTGCTCATTCTTTTCATCGCATCACTCGGAGCGGAGCTGGCCGGTGTTGAAAAAATTGTTGGAGCCTTTCTGGCTGGCCTGGCGGTGAACTCCGTTCTGCCGGAGGGAAAGTCAAAACAGCAGGTGATTTTGGTGGGTGCCGCTCTGTTCATCCCCATCTTTTTCATTCACCTCGGCCTCCTGCTTGATCTGAGCAGCCTCAAGGACTCCATCAGCCATTTTCAGCTGCCTGTGTTGATGGTGATTGGTGTCATCAGCTGCAAAGGCCTGGTGAGCCTGATTGCTGGTCGGGCCTTCCGATATGACGGCAACCAGATGGTGATGATGTGGTCACTGGCCATGCCCCAGGTTGCCGCAACCCTGGCCACAGCATTCATTGGCTACGAGGCCGGATTGCTGGATCAGACAGTGCTGAACGCCGTTTTGGCGATGATGGTCGTGACTGCAACCCTCGGCCCGATTCTCACCGCACGATCCGTCAGACAACTGGTGGAACCGCAACGATCAAGGCGCAACCTCTCAGCTTCTGACGAGGGCTCATGGGCAGACGATGATGCCCCCCTCGATGTGGTCAGCCTGCCTCTCACCATCGTGGTTCCGATCGCGAATCCTTCGACGGAGCAGGGGCTGCTGAGCATTGCGTCCCGGCTGCTGAGCGGTGGGCCTGAAATGCAGGGTCAGTTGTTGCCCCTTGCACTGGTGTGTCCCAGCCTTGAAGAAGCGCGAGGGGGATTGAACCGTGCCGTGGCATCAGCCCGGGAACGCTTGTCCCAGGCTGCAAGCATCGGCAGGCAACTGCAGGTCAAAACCCGCTGCCTGCTTCGATTGGATGAAGACATTGCCGGTGGAATGAGTCGCAGTGCCCTGGAACAGGGTGCTGATCTGCTGATGATCGGAGCAGGACGACCAGACAAGGTGAGGCGCTGGTTCTTTGGTGATTTGGTCGACGGAGTTTGCCGCACCGCACATTGCCCTGTGGTGGTGGTCAACCTGGCTGAACGTCGCGTGGAAACGCTTCACCGGATTCTTGTCCCAATCAAAGATCTCTCCGCCAGCGCCCGCGAACAGTTTGAACTAGCCCAGAGGGTTCTCGCTGGCCAATCCAGGGACGAAGCACGGATCACGCTTCTGCACATCGTTGATCCGCGCCTCAATCGCTTCGAACGACTCCGGATCGAGCATGAACTGCGTCGCTGGCAACCGCGCAACAGCATGGGTGCCACCATTCAGATCCAGCTCTCATCAGGACCAGGCGTTGAAACCAAGATTGAACGCAGCAGCCGCGATCACGATCTGGTGATCCTGCGATCACAGCGCCGTCAGGTCGCTGGGTTGCCCATCCCGGCGAGTGATCGAACCAGCCACCTGGTGTCTCTGCTGAATTGCGCTTCGATGGTGATCAGTGAGCCACTGACCTGAGCCGACCAAGAAAGGAATCGTTAAGAAATGGGGATTTCAGGCTTAAAATGCGCCAATGAATGATGCGAGAACTGTTCGGCCAAGAACCTTGCTCCTTTCGGCCATTGCTGGCCTGACAGGGGGTTTTTTGCTGGCGATTCCCCTCACTCGCTCGCTCGTGCCCGAGTCCGAGGCACCGCCCCTGCTGCCGGTCAGCAACCCGTTTTCAGCCTGGAGCGTGTTTGATCACCGCGAAATCCTGGTGCTTGGTGTCGATGATGGTGGCGGCAACACTGATGCGATCTTCACCTTGAAAGTGGAAGGAGGACGCACCTCCATCACGCAGATCCCCAGAGACAGCTATATCGAGTCCCACAGCTTTGGCCCAGTCAAGGCGAATGCCCTCTACGCCTACGGAGGCCATGAGGCCGTGAAGGCCGAGTTATCAAGGCTGATGGGTCGACCGATCGACCATCACATCCTTGTGAACCTCAATGGCATTCGAACACTCAGTGATCTGGTGGGCGGAGTGGAAGTGGATGTGCCAAAACGCCTTTACTACCGCGACAACAGCCAGGGGCTGCTGATTGATCTGCAACCCGGACCTCAGCTTCTCAAAGGTCATGAGCTGGAGGGTTTCCTGCGTTGGCGACACGATGAGGAAGGCGATCTGGGTCGTCTGGCACGACAACAGCTCGTGTTGAAAAGCCTCTTCAGCCGACTCACCCGGCCTGAACATCTCATCAAACTGCCTGCACTGATCAAGGAAGCTGGCAACAATCTTGAGACCGACCTCGGCGCCATGGAGCTGGGCGGATTAATCACGGCGATGGGGGTGACGGAACTGGAAACGGAACGGTTGGATGCTCGCCCCTTCTACCGAAACGGCATCAGTTACCTCGACACGGCATGGCCTGCCCATCAGAGCGGAGGCGATTCAAACGAATCCAGCAGCTGGCGCTTCCTCTACTGAGCAACAGACGAGACTTCATGGCCTGAGACGACCACAATGGCGTCGCCGGCGTTTGTATCCGTGGACAGGAATCTGCTGCGACAGAGCCTCAGGCTCGGGGTAAGCATCCTGATCACCTGTGCCATCGCTCAGCATTTCCAACGCATCACCTATCTCTGGTATCCGCTACTGGCCGTCAATCTCGTCGTCGACGACCAGGACGAAAACAGCCTGCGTGCCGCGCGCGGCCGCATTCTCGGCACCGTGACCGGTGGGCTGGTCACCTTTCTGGTGCACACGATCATGACCGGCTGGATCGGCATTCTCGTGAGCTTGCTGATCTCCATTCCCCTGATGCGACGGTTTGGCTGGACCAGTGGCCTGTCGACCTCAGTGACAGTCACCGTGATTTTTCTGGGCGTTAACGACTACGCCACACTCAGCTGGGACTACGTGTTCAACCGCAGCATCGACACGCTGGTGGGAATCATCGTGGCTCTGGTGATGGGTCGTCTGCTCTGGCCAAAGAACCGACTGGCGCGCATGCAAGACCTGCACCGACAACTCACCAAACTGCTCCAGACGAGAATCGAGGCCCACAGCCTTGCGCTGCAGGGCAAGGGCACCCCACCAGCTGAGATCCAGCCCGCGGTGATCACCAGACAGCTCCTGGAGCTGCAACGGTTGATCAATGTGGAAATGAGCTTGGGACCTCGACATGTTCAGCGACTGAAACGCGAACACTGGCCCCAATGCCTCAGCCTCTGGCGCTGTCAACAGGTGCGTTGGCTACTCGTGGAACGGCTGATCGAGCGTCTTCATCGGGATCAAGGGACTGAATATCTACCTGCCCTGGGGCGTTACCTGACTGAACGACCAGCGCCCCGAAGACGACTTGATCTGAACGGCTGCGATGAAGGGCTGTCGCTACCCCAGCGAATCGCGCTTGAAGAGCAGGTGACTCGCTTCCGCCGTGTGCTGACCTGCCAGCAACTGCTCAATGCCGAGAGGTCATCATGAGCGAACGCCGACAACGAAGCCATCCTTGGATCCTGCGATCAGACATCCGACTCGCGCTGGTGACTGCTCTGGGCGCTGGCTTCGGACTGCTGAACTCAGTTCCTTTCGGCTATTACGTGCCTCTCTCCACGGCCGCGGTCCTCTCCGGAAGCTATGGCAACTCGATGAAGCTGAGCATTCAGCGGATCCTCGGCTCAGTGATGGGTGTCGTGATCGTGTTGCTCTTTTCTCGAAGCCTGGAATTGCCTCTACCCCTGGGGCTTGGGCTGGCCCTTGCATGCGTTCGGCTGCTTGGCGGCGTTCTGGGATTGCAGGTTGGTTACAAGGTCGCCGGCAACATCGTGATCATGGGTTGGTTGGTCCATAACGCCGAGGAATCGATCTGGGGGATGTCGCGGCTGTTCTGGACAGCCTTCGGCATCGCACTGTCGCTGTGGGCGACCCGCTATGTCTGGCCGAGCGGGACGATTCCGTCGCTTCACCGTCAGTTCGCCAGCTTCATCGACGAACTCATCCAGGAATTTCTGCTTGAGAAACAGCGGTTGGAAGCTGAAGCCCCAACCCGAATTGCGATGGCCAAGCGCAGGAACAGACGGACCGAGATTCTGCAACAGCTCAATGCCTTGAGACAGCAACGGGATCTCGCTCAGGTGGAACTGGGTCTCAATCCAGAGAACCACCCGCTGCATCAGCTCTGGACAGAACTCGACCTGCTGATCTCACAGTTGATTTCAGTGCTGGATGGATTGAGGGGACTGCCAGCACCAGTTCAAGAACCGCCCTCAATCAAAGCGCTTCACCTCGAGGAGGCGGACGTTCTCCATCATCAGCTCAACTTGCTGAACGCCCTTTCCAGGAACATGAAACAGCCCAATCTGGTGGAGACGCAGTCCCTTGAGCTGGAAACGTTGATCCTGCTGAACAGGGATCTGGAAACTGCGGCCGAGAAGCTGAGGGGCAACCTCGAGTGGCATACCGGACATCCAGACCAAGAGTCAGACATTGCACCGGAGCGGATGCGACAGATCGTTCTGCGCACATCACTTGTCGAGCATGGGGCTTCAGTGCTGCACGACTGCCTGCCGGGCATGGCCAGATCGAAGCCTGTCACTGCAATTCGCTGAAGCTGTTCTGCGGCGTCAGGATCAAGGCCCTCCAGGACACCAGGCTTATCCCTTGATCAGGTCGTTCATCAGGGGTTCATTTCTGATCCCGATTGTTGGCCTGCTCGTACCGGCAGCCGCCAAAGCCACTCCGGACGCAGACAGCCCAGCGCGTCTGAATTACGGAGGCAACACCGATCAACTGGAACGCAGCTGGAGCGAACTGAACCAACAGCTCGACAGCCTTGACACGCTGTTGGGGCCAGCTCCAGACCTTGGCGCATCGGACGACTTGAAGGCGCCGGAACTGCCATCCAATCTCATGGATGCCAACCGCCCGGCCGACGCAGCACTCAGCCAGGAGGACAGCCTTCCCGATCCAGCCCTCAGCCTTCCTGGACTGGCAGAGCCAAACGCCAAGGTGAAATCCGTGAGCCTGCAACAGGCCATCGCAATTGCCTTCCGCAACAACCCAGAGCTTCAGATTCAACGGGAGAGGATTGCTGCGCAGAGCGCCACGGTTGCCTCACTCTCAGGTGCTTACTGGCCCACCATCAGTGTGTTTGCCGATTTGGAGGGTTTCCAGAACGGCAGCACCACCTTCTCGCCCTACGGCAACAACAACTTCGGATTTGGTGCTCTGTTCGCCAAGGAGGGCCAAAAACCTAACTTCGCACTCACCAAGAACGACAAGAAGGTCAGCGGCAGTACTTCAGGTCCCTTCTACATACCGGCAGGAGGTGGGTTGTATGCCGACACCAACGGCGTTGACTCGCAGGCGGGCCTGCAACTCAACTACGCGCTGATCGACTTTGCCCGCACACCAAGGGTCCGTTCCGCCGATGCCAAGCTGCAGCAGTTCAAACAGCAGTACGCCAATCAGCTCCGAGCGCTGCAACTCGAAATCAGTGAGGCTTACTACCAGCTTCAGCTGAATGAACAGTTGGTGCGCATCCGTGATGCGGTGGTGCGCACCGACCTGATCGTGCTGGAAGACACGCTCAATCTCAAACAGGCAGGACTGGTGCCGCGAGTGGATCTGTTGCGCCGCAATGCAACCCTTGCCACTGATCAGGAGGAGCTGATCCAGGCTCTGGCGGATCGAGCCGTTGCAAGAAGAGCGTTGTGGACCCTGTTGAATCTGCCCGCCGATGTGATTCCCAGCGCAGGCGACGCAATCGGGCTGGCACCGGCCTGGCCGCTGAGTCTTGAGCAGTCCTTGCTGGCCGCCTACGACAGCAACCCCGAGCTCGATGCGATCCTCGCCACACGTCGGGCCCTGGCATTGCAGCAGGACGAAACGGCAGCCCAGCTCCTCCCCAAACTGAGCCTGTTCGCCTCCGTGGGAGGCATGGCATCGGTGGAGCGCACCTTCAACTTCTCTGTGATGGGCGAGGGGTGTTGCGGTGGCACGTTTTTCCCCCTGGAGCAGGTGGCGGGATACGACTGGTCGGTTGGACTCGCGTTCAACTGGATGATCTTCAATGCTGGTGCAACGGCGAATGCCGTGAAAGCTCTTTCGCTGCAGGAGCAAGCAGCAAGCCAGTCGTACGCCGCCACCCGCAACAGCATCCGGCTTCGCCTCGAACGGGCTTTCCTCAATCATGAGGCAAGTCTTGCCAAGCTTGTTTCCGCACGACGTGCAGTGGGAGCAAGCAAGGAAGCCTTTCGAGACAGCACTCTTCGCTACAAGACAGGACTCACCAATGAAGTGGATCTCTCGGTGACTCAGACGCAGCTGGTTGATTCGCTGGTGAATCGCCTGATCGCAACGGTGGATGTGAATGTGACCTACGCCCAGCTGCTGCGCGAACTACTGCCCATGCCGCGGGACCCCGACTCAACGGTTCCCACGGAACTGACCCTGGAAGGTTTCTCACTGCGTGAACTGAATCAACCCTGACCCGCACAACATCTGCCAATCAGAATTGATGACTCCCGCTGAACAAGCATTAGATGGAGTTCGCAGCCCAACAAGTTTTAGAGAGAGATTCTCCTCATCGGGTCCAAGCGTTGACTCATGAAAAGGAGGCGCTCCGATTCTCTTTCGACAAGGGGCAGAACAGAGTTCCCAATAATCAGTGTTTTGCGTCTGCGAATGATCACATCAGCCAGCCATCTTGCATCCATACTTGATTCACAGGTGTTTACCTGCTGGGGCATCTTTCTGAAATAATTGCTGACTTGCAGAATCCTGTATTCTGACCATAGCTGCATGTACGGCCATGCTTAGAGGTGTGATCTGGGGAATCAGTACTTCTTTTATTTTCAGCATCTATATTGTCTTGTCGAAATACCTTCTGTCACACTTTTCTTCTCCGTGGCTTCTGCTTGCTTCAGGCGTCGGAATTGTTGCCTTGATACCATCCGTCATCAAACGATCCCATGTCTACAAAGACTGGAATGGCAAGCAGTGGAGACTTGTCATTGCGATGGCTTTGCTGAGTGGTTTATTTAATTTTTCGATCCTGCTAAGCATTAATTATTTACCAGCATCGATTGCAACAATGTTTATCGGCTTATCCTCTGTGGCGCTCCTGCTTCGAACATGCAGCCTTGAAGCAAGGAAGCCCATGCCACTCGAGCTAGCAGCTGTTCTTTTTGCCGTAGCTGGTGCTTTTCTTCTTTTGGGGATGAAGCTTCAATCATTTTCACTGGTCGGCCTATTGTTTGGCACTTGTACACTCATTTTTGGCACCAATGCCGTCATATTGACCGGCAGAATGCGTGGAATAGTCAATGCAAAAGAAGTTGTTTTCTCGAAACAGCTCAGCAAGGTGGTTTTTGCATGCCTTGGCTTAATTGTCATCTCACGATTACCCGAGGCTCCTTACCCCGCGGTAGCAGTTCTATGGGTGTTGCTCCTTGCAACTGGATGCCTGAAAATGCTGGAGAGTTTTACAGCCTCAAAGACCGCATTCGCGCTGCCACCCGTGGCTTTCAGAAACATCTTACTGCTTAACTTACCGATTGTTGCTTTTACCGAGTCTTGGCTATTCAACATTCACCTCGATCAATACCAGTGGATTGGTGTCGTTTTGATTATGCTCTCTGCGCTCAGTGCAATTTTCTCCGGCGAGAAGCGCCTCAAAGCGCTCTAAACAACAATCAACCAGCGTTTCGTCCTTCTCGCCAAAGAAACTCAACACTTCCACTTCATTCAGGGTTGCCTTGCCCGCAAGCCCAAGATGTCACCCAAACATTGAGTCGTTGATCTAAAACCTCATATCTTTAGCAATATTGTTTGGTCAACTTCTGCGCAATCATGCCGGATCGCACCAGCGCCCTAAAAGCTATTTTCTCAGGCTGATTGGCGTCACTGAAGAGTCAAGTTCGGTCGCCTCTCCAATCATTCACCAGCACTTCACGCAGCGCCGGCACCGAGTCGGTTCCTGAAACCGAACCTCAAGGAACGGCTCTTGCACCTTTCGAGACACGGTCAGCGGGAATAAACCGAGATCATCAATCCCGGAGTGACCCATGGATACTGATCTGATCAGGTGTCAATACCAAGGCTGTCAGTGCACAGTTCAAGCAAGCAAAGCTGTCATGCGTCACGGCAAAGCCTTCTGCTCTGAAGCCTGTGCATCCGGCCATGGCTGCGGTTGTCATCGGGGATGGTGTCCCTCAGCGATGGTGATCTGACCCGGCAAGAAGCAGCGCTGAAAACCCAGAACTGCCCTATTTGTTTGCAGGTCTGGACGACCACCAACGCTCAATGCGATAACCGAAAATCACCAGAAACACCACCAGCCAGAACCACAGTTCAGGCGGATTGGCATTGAGCAGAACGATCAGCAGAACGAGTTCTGAAATCAGCCAGGGAAGCTCCTGACGCAGAAGAGGACGAAGTGCCATGAGAAGTCAGAACATCACTGAGGGGTTCCGGGCTGCCGCAGGAACGGCAGATCCCAGATGCGATCGATGCGGAATGTGCGGAAACCACCGGTCAGCGAACGCAGCCCGGGCACGACGTAAGTGACCGGTGAACGCCACTCCACATAGGCGAAGGTATCCACAGTGAGACCCTCACGGATTGGGAAGACCCCACTGCCCTGCGACAGCGTCCATCGATAGCCATCGTCGTTGCGGGGATGACGATCCAGTTCAATTTCGGCGCGCATCACGGGGCCGTCCTTAACCAGCGACTCAGCGAGCTGGTTGTTGCCAATGGTGGTGGAGATGTCTTCCTGCGTGGCGGGGAGAGTGAGCACACTGCGCACCTTGCCGACGATTCCACCAAAACGACCACGCTGATTCCAAAGAGGGACAACCTCCACCGGCAGACCAATCGGAAGTCGACGAGCATCCGCCGGCGAAAAATACGACACGGCGATCAGATCACCACCGGTTTTGTTGTCGCCCTTGGGAGGTCGGCTGTTGCGGCCGATGGTGCCAAGACGATCACCAAGCTTGACCGTTTGGCCCTGAATCACCTGAAGATCGAGCACGGTGCCTCGGCGGACCGCGGTGACATTGCCGTCGAAAGCGATCCTGGCCTCCATCACCTTGATCTCCCGCTTGAGATCATCGATTTGAAAGCGTCGATCGAGCTTCTCAGACTCGATGTTGAGCTTGATCTGCTGGAAATTGGTGATCTGGTCCTTGCGTTGGACCTTGATGTCATCCAGCTGAACACTTGTGGTGGTGAGGCCCTGCTCTGCAGCGACCACCTCCTGTGCGAGAGGCGCAACCACCTCTCGCCTCGCCAACCAATTGAGGTTGTCGACCTTGCTGTTGTAAGTCGCCTGAAGCCGGGCCAGACGCTTTTCGTCGTCGTCGAGCTTGGCCAGCGCTGTATCAAGGGCGAGCTTGGCTGTGCGGATGCGCAGAGCATCACGCTCATCGAGTTCCTCGTTCTGACGCACCAGCTGACGCAGGTTCCCCTTCTGCTGATCGAGCTTGCGCTCCAGCACAGGCAGATACAGGGTCATCAGCACCTGCCCCTTGCGCACGCGCTCCCCGACCTGGGCGTTGATCCTCAACACCTGACCCGCCGCCCTGGCATTGAGGATTCCGGCATTGTCGGGATAAATCAGCACACCGCGACCCTCCACTTCGGTGGGTACGGGCCAGAACAGGAGCCATGCCCCAAAGAGGGCACCAACGCCGGCCAGAGAGGCGCCGACCTGCTGATGATCGGTTAGGCCGTTCCATCGGCCCCTTAGACGCTCAACGCGGGAAGACCTGGTCATGATCGCCATCTTGCTGGCGATGCAGAGACACTGTCGGGGCCGAGAGGACAGTTCAGAGCGACGTCCGAAGCTTCAGATCAACAACGTGAATGAACTGATCACCGATTCGAACAATCCCTGCACCTTCGACCAGCGATCTTCATTGGTACTGGTTGCCAGGGTGTAGAGCCGACCGCGGTCGACCACCACCGTGGCCAGCTCATGGCGATCGCGGTCATCAAGGTGCACGGCATATTCCAGGTCATAAAAAACATGCCCATCTGAATCACGCTCACGCGCTTCGATCAGCTCGGCATTTCTCCCACTGCCATCGGGAGCGATCACCTCACGCCGGAGTCGCTCGCCAACGGCGACGGCGCTCCCAAGACTCTCAAGATCATCATCGGCGTCAACATCCGAGACGACCAGACTCACCGTTTCATCACTGTGGATCAGGTCGTGAAACACCACAGCAGGCCCACCGGTCACAGCGACACGCGTCCAGCCGGTGGGGTACAGGAAGGCGTAGCGGCCGTCGGGGCTCTTGAAAGAATTGAGGCCAGCGCTGGCACCACCGCACGCGCTGAGCATCAGAACACAGAGCAGAACGAGCAGTGACCGGAGCGGTTGTCGCAGCAATGAGCGCATTGAGGAAGTTGGATTGAAGTTGACCGGATGCGCGCCATTCTGCCCGCATCATTCCCTGCTTAGATTTTCGCCACTTGCCCCAGTGTTCTGAGCGGATTCACCCGACCCCTCGCTCGGCTGATCGACCAGTTCGAGCGACTTCCGGGGATTGGTCCCCGCACGGCCCAGCGACTGGCCCTGCATCTGCTCAGGCAGCCGGAAGAGCAGATCCGCAGTTTCGCGGATGCGCTGCTGGCTGCACGGACCCAGGTGGGGCAATGCCAGACCTGCTTTCATCTCAGTGCGGATCCCGAATGTGAGATCTGCCGGAATCAGGAGCGTTCCAACGGCCAGATCTGCGTGGTGGCTGATTCACGGGATTTGCTGGCACTGGAACGCACCCGTGAATACAGCGGTCGTTATCACGTGCTGGGGGGGCTGATCTCTCCGATGGATGGAATCGGACCCGATCTGCTGCAGATCAGCAGCCTCGTGAAGCGGGTGGCCGCCGATGACGTCGAAGAGGTGATTCTCGCTCTCACCCCCAGCGTGGAAGGCGACACCACAAGCCTCTACGTGGCCAGGTTGCTCAAACCGTTCACACGGGTCAGCCGCATTGCTTACGGACTCCCTGTGGGCAGTGAACTGGAGTATGCCGATGACGTCACCCTCAGCCGTGCACTTGAGGGTCGCCGCGACGTGGACTGATCCTCTTGCTGACTGGAGCGCGGAGTTGTCCGTCGGGTTCTCCCTTCGTGGAAATGGAGCCACCCTGGAACAAGAACCGTGCCAAGGCGTGCGCAAAACCAGCCGCTTTTCATCCATCCAGCCGCACGAGCGGTTACCCGAGTGGCTGCGTCGCCCCCTGGGAGAGGCCTCTGCGATCGAACGGGTTCAGGGGCTGGTGAAGTCCAACTCCCTTCACACCATCTGCGAGGAAGGGCGCTGCCCCAACAGGGGTGAGTGTTATGCCGCCGGCACGGCCACATTCCTGCTTGGGGGCTCCATTTGCACACGCAGCTGCGCGTTCTGCCAGGTGGAGAAAGGTCGTGCTCAGGCCGTTAACCCGCTCGAGGCGGAAAGGGTTGCCAATGCCGTTGAGGCCATGGGGCTGCGATACGTCGTCCTGACCGCCGTTGCACGCGATGACCTCGACGACCATGGGGCCTGCCTGTTCACCTCGGCCATGGAAGCGATCAGGGGCAGGAATCCCCTGATCGCCATCGAGGTGTTGACCCCGGATTTCTGGGGAGGGCACTCCAACCCCCAGCAAGCCATCCGTGCTCAACGTGAGCGGTTGGCGACGGTGCTCAATGCTGCGCCGGTGTGCTTCAACCACAACCTCGAAACCGTGCAACGCCTCCAACGCGAGGTTCGCAGGGGAGCCACCTACGAGCGATCCCTGGGACTGCTCGCCGCAGCACGGACACTGGCACCGGAGATTCCCACCAAGAGCGGCCTGATGCTGGGCCTTGGAGAGAGTCGGGATGAAGTGATCGCAACGATGCGCGACCTCCGAGCCGTTGACTGCCAGCGGCTGACCATCGGGCAGTACCTGCGCCCGTCGCTGGCCCACATTCCGGTGTCCCGCTACTGGCATCCCGATGAATTCGAGGAGCTGGGATCGGTGGCCCGCGACCTGGGCTTCTCAGTGGTGAGGAGTGGCCCTCTGGTGCGCAGCAGCTATCACGCCGCGGACTGACGCCAACGCTCCACGGCCCGATCGCGAATCTGCGCGCAGTCTCCAAGCATCAGTGCACCAGCGCCGCCCCAGACCATCCGCAAGGGCAGATCCCAGAGTGCTGCCTGCACCTCGCGCACGGGTTCAAACCCTCGCCACTTGAAATAACGCACGAGGCGTTGATGCTGTTTGTCGTCATCACGAATGGCCAGCAGCCTGGCCTTCCGGCAAGGGGTAACCTCCATCGCCCAGGCCATCGTTGCCGCCCAGATGAGATCCCCGCAACCGGTGGGAGCACCGGGCAGCACGCGCATGGTGTCGAGCTGCAATCCACGGGGACCGCTGTAGGCCCAGGCCTTCATCTCGCCCAGAAGCTGCAGTCGTTCCGACTGCGAACGGGCCACCACCAGCCGCAGACTCCATAGGCCCAGTGGGCGGCCGACCTGAAGTCTCAGCAGCAGATCTCGCTGACGGGCCTCCCTCTCCAGTTGATCCAGCATCAGCTCTCCGCACCTGTCAAGGGACTGGCATCAATCACAGCGTTGACCGGCAAGGGTCCATAGAGGTGCGGGAACAATTCTCCACTCGGAATTGCATCGGCACGCAGGGGAGAGGTCAGCTGTGCCGCATCAATTGTGAGCAGGAGCACAGAGTCCGTATCCGCATAGAAGCGCTCATAGGTACCCGCCACCTGTTCACGCCAGGACAGATGAATAAATCCCACCTGATCGAGATGCAGACCACGGGTTGAGATGCCGTACTGGCCTGAGCGGCTTGCAGCATGCCAGTCTTCAGCCAGCGCCAGATGAAACAAAGGCTGGTCAGCAGGAACGTCGACGGCATCCGCGGGGAACAGGGGCTGAAGCCCCCCGGGATGCCAGGGATCAGCCCTCTGCATCAGGCGCTCAAAATCTGGATGCTGCAGAAAGCGCATCAACCATCCGCGCAGCGGCTCCAAAGCTTCATCAGCATCAAATCCTTCAGGATCAGCGATACGCCACTGACGCACAAAAGGCCAGAGCGCACCGTCAGCAAGTGAACAGCGGCCATCCACAAGCCAGCCACCACAGTCACCAATCCGCTCAGACCAACTCCGCAGCACGACCAAACCCTCCTGCTGATGCTCCTGCCTGGACTGCCCCGGGTAGCGATCGGTGTATTTGAAGCGATCGAGATGGTGCTTGAAGGTTGTGTCGTTGAGCTCAATCAGCTGACGGATGCAGTCCTGCGCCTTGCCTGAGCTCTGCCGGCAGAGATCGCGCGGGTCCGCCTCCTTGAGCGCCCAGGACATCACGGCAAGACTTTCATCGATCACCGTGCCGTCAGCGAGAACCAGGACCGGCACCGTTCCTTTCGGAGAAGCCTCGAGCATCGGCGCCGGTTTGTCCTTGAGTGCAATTTCCCTCCAATGCACGATCTGGCCTGCTTGCAGCAGGGCCCAACGGGCGCGCATCGCATAGGGACAGCGACGAAAGCTATAGAGAACAGGTCGATCGCTCATCCGTGCTTATCAGGGCTTGATGGCCAGCCGGATGATTGGTTGAGGTGGCCTTGCTTGAGCTGGCTCTGCCGCATCGCGAAGCGTGCCCTGTCGGCATCGGTGAAACGGTCCCTGCATTGCAAACACTGCACTCCAGGGATGTAACTCTCCAATTGCCGCTGCTTCGGTGTCAGCGGCAGACCACAGGCATGGCACAGGCTGTGCTCGCCAGGCTCGAGCTGATGGTTGAGGGCCACACGTTGATCAAACACAAAGCACTCGCCTTCCCAGCGGCTGTGCTCTTCCGGCACCTGCTCGAGGTAGTTGAGAATGCCGCCTTGAAGATGATGAACCTGGGGGAAGCCACGCTGCTGCAGAAAGCTGCTGGCCTTCTCACAACGGATACCACCGGTGCAAAACATGGCGATGCGAGCCGGCGAGGTGCGCTCAACCAGAGGACGGAGATGCTGTTCCACCCAGTCAGGGAAATCCCGAAACGTCTCCGTTTCCGGGTCCAGGGAACCGACGAAGCTGCCAACGGCCACCTCGTAGGCATTGCGGGTGTCAATGACCAGCGTGTCGGGGTCATCCACCAGCTCATTCCAGTGGTGCGGGTCGACGTAGGTGCCCACATTGCGCCGGGGGTCAGCACAAGGCTGCCCCAGGCTGACGATCTCGCGCTTGCGGCGGGCCTTGAAACGTCGAAACGCGGGCCGACTGCAGCGGCTCCGCTTCACCTGAAGGCGCTCGAAATGGGCATCCCCAAGTGTGATCCTGCTGCGCAGGCAATCCAGGATCGTGGTCACGCCCCGGTCGGGGCCGCTGATCGTGCCATTCACACCTTCCGGTGCCAGCAACACCGAACCCACAACTTGTTCGCGCAACGCCAGTTCAGGCAGATCTGTCAGCAAGGACCCCAGTTCATCAGGCGCAAGCGAGGTGAAGGCGTAAAACGCGGCGACAAGGGAATCAGACGAGACGCGTGACACGACCGAATCCTCAGAAACCGTGTTTTGACGGGGAGGTGGACTGGTCATGACCAACGAAATGAGTCTCGAAATTGTTCAGAAGGCGGCAAGTCCACGGCGAGTGAGGACCCTTGGCGGTCAGTTTCGGAAGCTGCCAGAGCTGACGCTTCATCAGCCCAGTCTCAGGCTTCGCGGGGACACCCTTTGGCTAACCATCAAGCACGACGGCAAACACCAATTTCGCAAAAAGCCTTGGATCAGGATTGTCGCTGGGGCTGACGCATCTGACCTCGAACTCCTGTCGGCCACCAAGCGGGCAATTGATCAAGACGAGAAACTGAAGAGGGCTCGGATCTTCCAGTAGCAAGTGGTTCGCTCGCTACAGACAGACGCCAGGCACTGCAGGAGATCGGCAGCCTCAAGCTTTCGGTCAAGGTCACAGCACAATGGGAACGGCACCTCGACAAGGGCTGTGGAAGCCGGTACCGGTCGAGATCGGAACCGATATCCGCTGCAGGGATGACAAGAAAGGAAGCAGCCGTGAAGCCAACCTCTGCCCTCCCGAGATGTTGGAAGAGGCCTGCTGGAAACCATTCGACCGGACTGCAACGCAGGAAGAGCACTGCTTTCAGCAGAGGACCGCCAACGCCTGGATTTCAGGCAGCCACGACATCACCGCTTTAGGGCTGCCGAAAATGTGAAGCGGATCTTCGGCTGATAATCCTCACGAGCCAACGAGCGCACCAACTGGAAACAATGTCGATTTGATCGACAAAAAGGAGGGATTTCGTCTTAACCCTGCACCTAATCAACAGAATCAAGACGCACTGGCCTCCATTCGGTTGCAAAGATGGCTAACGCAATAATCAGAATTGAAAAATAGGCACTGAGAGGCAAATGGTCCTGCAAGAAAAAAACACCCAAGAAAACACCCACAACAGGGACGAGATAGTTAGTAAATCCAGCAAAAGTAGCCCCTGCCACGTCAACAAGACGCACGTACAAAACGTAGACAACACCACCAGCTAGAATGCCTTGAGCCAATAAAGCCATCACTGCACTGGCCTGCAAGGGGTGATGCACTAAAGGTTGGCGCATTAGCAGTAAAACGGCACCTAACTCAATGGTTCCACAGAAAAGGATATTTCTAGCGGTAAGAACAGGAGAGCCGACCTGAGGCAAACGACGAATCAGCACAAGGCTAACGGCAAAGCTCATGGCAGCAGCAAGGATGGCCAGGCTCCCAAGCGCACTTCCAGTGCCAGCAGACTGGCTGAACTGCGGCCAGAGAAGAACAACAACGCCAATGAAACCGAGCATAATTCCAACGAATTTGCCTTTGGTAACAGGCTCATCTCTCACAAATATCACAACCAAAACAAGCGTGAATATTGCTACAAGGGACATCAGGATTGCAGCAACAGCACTATTAACATGCTGCTGCCCCCATGCCACTAGAAAGAAAGGCAATGTCGCTTCAAAAAAACCAACAAGAATGATCTGCAGCCAATAGCGTGAGCCAGAGCTTTTATTGGTCTTTGAATCTCGTGACACTGGCGCTAAAGCCATGAAACAACTGAGTGTTAAAAATCCAATTGCCGCCCTCAGCCATGCCACAGATTCGGCCGTAAAGACCTGCAGCGCAAAGTGATTAAAAAGAAATTGTGACCCCCAAATCAAGGCGATCAGAAAGAGAAGGGCATAGCGATAGGCCAACCCCTGTTGTTTTTCACTAGGCAATGCCGTTACCGCTCATTCGCCGCAACATAGGCGCCAACAGAAAACTCGCTTAAAAACTTAAAAAGGTCACACTCAACTTCACCAAACTCAAAGCGGCATTCAAGTCAAAGCGACCTAAGACATATTCTTGCAAACAAAAACAGTCAGTCTACAAAGGCATTTATCACCAACTAGAGGCACAATTTTTTATCCAAAAGTGTGCAAGGCACAGCCAACAAAATCACAGAATTCTCTTAATGGCATGTCATCCAATGGCGTGTCATCGGCTTTTACCATCAAAGATGGTTTGCTCTCGGACCCGAAGGGGTATTGGCTTGCACGGTTTCACAGGGGTCGAGAAAAAACGGCGTCAAGGTTGGTTGAACACACGAAAATCAGTCAGAGGAGACTGAAGAACGAGACTGATTCAGGCCTTGTTCTTACAGGGCTAGTGAAGGCGTAAAACGCTGCCACCAAAAAACGATCGTCTTTCGGCCTGCCCAGCCGTCACGCCGCTGCTTTCTCCTGTGCAGGGGTTTTCTCGAGCTCCTGGTCCTGCCAGCTGGCCTGAACACCTGCAGCCTCCAGCAGGGCACGGTCGGCATCCACAGCAGGGTTCCCGGTTGTAAGCAAGGTATCGCCGTAAAAAATTGAATCGGCACCGGCCTGAAGGCAGAGGATCTGAGCTTCCCGATTGAGCTCTTCCCGGCCGGCGCTCAGACGCACGCGGCTGAACGGCATCAGGATTCGGGCAACGGCCACCATCCGTACCAGCTCAAGCGGATCAACGGTGGGCAGACCTTCGAGTGGTGTTCCCTCAACGGCCACCAGACCATTGATCGGGACACTCTCCGGGTGCGGGTCGATGCAGGCCAGGACCCGCAGCATCGAGGCACGGTCTCGAAGCGTTTCACCCATGCCGATGATTCCACCGCAGCAGAGCGTGACTCCGGCACGACGCACGCGCTGCAGAGTCTCCAGCCTCTCCTCATAGGTTCGGGTGGTGATGATCCGGTCGTAATGCTCCGGACTGGTGTCGAGGTTGTGGTTGTACGCCGTGAGACCGGCCTCGGCCAGACGCTCCGCCTGCGTATCCGTCAGCATTCCTGCAGTCACGCAGGCCTCAAGGCCCAGCTCACGAACGCCTCGAACCATCCTCAGCATCGACTCAAAGGCCGGTCCTTCACGGATTTCTCTCCAGGCCCAGCCCATGCAGAAGCGATCCGCACCGGCATCCGCAGCCGCACGAGCCCGCTCCAGGACAGCCTTCACCTCCAGATCGGCCTGACCAGCGACATCACTGCTGTGGTACATCGACTGGGAGCAGTAGGCACAGTCCTCCTCACAACCACCGGTCTTGACACTCAGCAAGGAAGCCAGCTGAACCCGATAGCCAGGGTTGGCGGCCCGATGCACGCTCTGGGCGCGCCAGAGCAGATCCATCAGGGGAAGGTCCAGGAGGGCTTGGATCTCCTCAAGACTCCAGTCGTGGCGTAGATCCACCGTGTCCGTCATTGAACCAGCCACCATTGCTGCTGCTCTCAGGATCCCAGAGCGTGGGGCTCCATGGACTGAAGTCCACCAAAACGTCGCTGACGACCCTGGTAATCCTGCAATGCGAGCTGGAGGGCTTCAGCATCGAAATCCGGCCAGCAGAGATCGGTGACGTGAATCTCGGCATAAGCCAGCTGCCAGAGAAGGAAATTGCTGATCCGCCGCTCGCCGCTGGTGCGGATCAGCAGATCCGGATCACGCTCCCCGGCAGTGAACAACTCCGCTGCCAAGGCATGTTCATCGATCTGCGATGGCTGAAGCTCTCCACGAGCAACGCGTTCCGCCAGGCGCTGGCTGGCACGCACCAACTCACGACGACCTCCGTAATTGGTGCAGACATTGAAGTGAATGCCGGTGTTTGCTGCGGTTCGATGCGTGGCTTCAGCGATCAATGACTGCAACTTGGCCGGCAGCGCGTCCAAATCGCCGAGGAAGCGGATCCGCACTTGTTCCTCCTCAAGCGCTTGCAGCTCCCGCTGAAGAACGCTCTCAAACAGAGTCATCAGAAAATTCACCTCGTCCCCTGGTCGTGACCAGTTCTCCGTGGAGAAGGCATAGGCAGTGAGTGCTTCAACACCCCAGTCGCTGCAAGACCTGAGGGTGGATTTGAGCGCTTCAACCCCAGCCCTGTGTCCCATCACACGTGGCAGACCACGAGCTTTGGCCCAGCGTCCGTTGCCGTCCATGATGACGGCGATGTGAGCAGGCATCCTGCGTGGATCCAGTCCATTCGGACAGCACCGAAGTGCCGCTTGGTCAGTACTGACGGCCAGTCTTTGGCTCAAGGCAAGGAATCCTGAGTGCCTGAGCTCACGCTACGCGGAGATGGTGATTTCACCGGCGCGGTCGACACAGACGCGGCGATCAACTCGGTGAGCAAATCCTGCAAGCGTGAACTGGTGATCGGGCGCTCGAGTCGTCCCTGGTTGGCCAGTGACAGGGTCCCGGTCTCCTCGGAAATCACCACGCAGATGCAGCGATCAAACCGTTCCGTGATTCCCAGAGCCGCCAGATGCCGCGTGCCGTAGCGACTGATGCCCTGACGTGACAACGGAAGGATTACTCCTGCAGAGATGATGCGGCTTCCCTTGATGACTACGGCGCCGTCATGAAGAGGCGTATCGGAAGCGAACAGATTCAGCAGCAGTTCGCTGCTCAGCTGAGCATCAATGGTGATGCCTGGGTTGAGAAAGTCCTCCGGTCTCAGGTCACTCCCGAGATCAACAACAATCAAGGCCCCGCGTCGACTTTTGGAAAGACGACCTGCCGCGTCCGTGAGCTGCGCCACGGTGCTGGCAGTGGCTCTCATTTTGCTTTGGGGATTCCCCAGCAACACAGCGAGACGGCCTGTGCCGAGAAGTTCCATCAACCGGCGCAACTCCCCCTGCCAGAGAATGGCGAGAGAGAGTGAACAGGCAAGAACCAACGCGTCAATCAGCGTTGAGGTGAGTGGAAGATTAAAAAAGCGCTTGACGAACCAGGCCAGCGCGACAAGGAAGAGATATCCACGCAAGAGCCAGAGCGTGCGCTGCTCATTGACCCTCGTGAAGAGCAGAAAACCGAGGAGGGAGGCGCAGAGAACGTCGAGAAGAAGGCGCAGTTGCAACACCTCCAACACGTTCTCCTTCACACTTGTGTCCCCTCAGTTTACAGAGCGCAACCGTTCAGGCATCAGGTCGTAACGCAGCAGATCCTCAGGTTGCTCACGACGCTGAACAAGCTCTGCATCTCCCTCATGCACAAGCACTGCTGCCGGTCTTGGGATGCGGTTGTAGTTGGAGCTCATCGAGGCGTTGTAAGCCCCGGTGGCAAACACTGCCAAGACCTCTCCGCTGCTGCACGCTGGAAAAGCAAGATCCTTCAGCAGAACATCTCCCGACTCACAGTGTTTACCAGCAAGCGTCACGGTTTCTTCTGCCTTGGCCAGCGGGCGGTCGGCCAGACAAGTGGTGTAGAGGGATTGATAGGTGATCGGTCTGGGGTTGTCGCTCATGCCACCGTCAACGGAGAGGTAGGTGCGAATCCCAGGGACCACCTTGCGGGAACCGACGGTGTAGACGGTCACTCCTGAAGGCGCCACCAGAGAGCGTCCTGGCTCACAGAGCAAACGTGGCAACTCAAGATCACGCTCTCTGCATGCAGCCACGACGGCCTCAGCCACCACTTTCACCCAGGCATCAATCGACGGTGGATCGTCGCTTTCCACATAACGGATTCCCAGGCCCCCACCAACATTGAGATCCCGAACCGGATGGCCGAGTTCACGGGCCGTACGCAGGGCATCCGCCATGACAGCAGCCAGGTCGCGATGGGGCTCCAGCTCAAAAATCTGTGAACCGATATGGGCATGGAGACCTTCAACCCTCGCCCAGGAACAGCCCTGGAGTTTGCGAAGCACTGGCTCGAGCTGGTCCGGATCAAAGCCGAACTTGCTGTCGAGATGCCCTGTACGGATGTACTCGTGGGTGTGGCATTCAATGCCCGGGGTGAAGCGGAGCATCAGGCGAACGGGCTGCCCACCTTCAGGAACGATCGTTTCCAGGCAATCCAGATCGTGCTGGTTGTCGGCCACCACCATCACGTCATGGCGATAGGCCAACGCCAGCTCCTCAACCGACTTGTTATTGCCATGGAGCACCATCCGGTCGGCAGGCATGCCGCCATCGAGCGCCGTCATCAATTCACCGGCCGAGACGGCATCAAGGCCAAGCCCTTCAGACGCCACAAGTGCGGTCAGAGCCAGTGAGCTGTTGGCCTTCGAGGCATAGATCGCCAGCGAAGGGCCGGGGTAATGACGCGTCAGCGCCTCGCTGTAGGCCTGGCAGGCCTTGCGGATGCTGGCCTCATCCAAGACATATAAAGGTGTTCCATAGCGCTTCGCCAGATCGCTCAGGACACAGCCCCCGACAGCAAGTCGTCCCTGATCGTCAAGTTCGGCGGTAATGGGCGCAAGATTGCGATTCGGGCTGTTCAGATCACACCCTGATTCGTAGGGCTGTGGCATGGAACATCGGGTCGGTCGGACAGGCAATGTAAGGAGGCGCGTCGCCCGGGCCGTTCTCTGTTGGTTGGTGAACCAAGAAAACTGGGCCCCGATGATCTCAATGCCTGCCTGCGGCTTGATCGCCTTGCCTTGAGAGGCCTCTGGACAAGAGAGCAGTGGCTAAGAGAGCTTTCGGACAACAGCAGGCTGGTGATGGGCATCGATGACGAGGATCGAAGCCTGATTGCCCTGGCCTCAGCCTGGCTGGTGGTTGATGAACTCCAGATCACTGCAGTGGCGGTCGAGCCGATCCATCAACGCTGCGGTCTTGGCGCAAGGGTGCTTCAGGCCTTGATGGCTCGGGCGGGCTCGATCGGTGCGCTGTCAGCCACCCTGGAAGTGGCATCGGCGAATGAGGCAGCTCGAGCGTTATACGCCCGGAGCGGGTTCATCACGATCGGGCGCAGAGCGGGTTACTACTCCAACGGTGACGATGCCCTGCTCCAGTCGCGATCAATCAGAAGGGGTAGGGATTTCCACACTGATCAAACTGAATAAAGGAACATATTTCGGCATTGATTAATACTTTCTGGGGCATTCAACCCGCAACAACACTGGGATGTGCCTTTGGATCATCGATCCACAACAACCCGTTCAGCCCTGATAGGTTGGGTAGAACAGCTGTCGGCCTGAACAATGTTCGAGAGGTTTACCGAGAAGGCCATCAAGGTGATCATGCTTGCCCAGGAAGAGGCAAGACGGCTTGGTCACAATTTCGTTGGCACTGAGCAGATCCTGCTCGGCTTGATCGGTGAGGGAACTGGCGTCGCCGCCAAAGTACTGAAGTCCATGGGAGTGAATCTCAAGGACGCTCGTGTTGAAGTTGAGAAAATCATTGGGCGTGGCTCCGGCTTCGTCGCAGTTGAGATTCCGTTCACACCAAGAGCCAAACGGGTTCTCGAACTCTCGCTCGAGGAAGCGCGTCAGCTGGGTCACAACTACATCGGCACGGAACACCTGCTATTAGGCCTGATCCGCGAAGGTGAAGGTGTTGCGGCTCGTGTGCTGGAAAATCTCGGGGTGGATCTGGCCAAGGTGCGCACCCAAGTCATCCGCATGCTCGGCGAAACCGCTGAAGTGGGTGCCGGAAGCGGTGGTGGCTCAGGTGCCAAGGGTTCCACCAAAACGCCCACTCTCGATGAATTCGGCAGCAACCTCACACAACTGGCCAGCGAAGCCAAACTTGACCCAGTGGTGGGTCGTCACAACGAAATCGACCGTGTCATCCAGATTCTTGGTCGCCGCACCAAGAACAACCCTGTCTTGATCGGTGAGCCGGGGGTTGGCAAAACAGCAATCGCTGAAGGCCTAGCTCAACGCATCCAGCAGGGTGATATTCCCGACATTTTGGAAGACAAGCGCGTTCTCACGCTCGATATCGGTCTGTTGGTGGCGGGCACCAAATACCGCGGTGAATTTGAGGAGCGCCTGAAAAAAATCATGGAGGAGATCAAGGGCGCGGGCAACGTGATCCTTGTGATCGATGAAGTTCACACCCTCATCGGCGCTGGTGCAGCAGAGGGTGCCATTGATGCGGCCAACATCTTGAAGCCAGCTCTCGCACGAGGTGAGTTGCAGTGCATCGGTGCCACCACCCTTGATGAGTACCGCAAGCACATCGAGCGGGATGCTGCTCTTGAGCGACGGTTCCAGCCGGTCAACGTCGGCGAGCCCTCGATTGAAGACACCATCGAAATCCTGCGTGGCTTACGGGAGCGCTATGAGCAGCATCACCGGCTGCGCATCACCGATGAAGCCCTTGAAGCCGCGGCCACACTGGGCGATCGCTACATCTCCGATCGCTTTTTGCCTGACAAAGCCATCGATCTGATCGATGAGGCAGGCAGCCGTGTGCGGTTGCTGAATTCCAAGCTTCCCCCAGAAGCCAAGGAAGTCGACAAAGAGCTGCGCAAGGTGCAGAAAGAGAAGGAAGATGCGGTGCGCGAACAGGACTTCACCCGTGCCGGTGAGCTGCGAGACAAGGAAGTTGAACTGCGCGAAAAAATCCGCACCCTCCTTCAGAACAGTCGTCAAGACACGCCAACGACTGATTCTGCAGAGACCACAGAAGCCGGCCAGCCACCTTCCGAGACGGTTGCTGTCAGCGCCGACCAGAGTCCCGCATCAGGCGCGGTCGCTGAAACCACCACACCTGTGGTGGGTGAAGAGGATATCGCTCAGATCGTGGCGTCCTGGACTGGCGTGCCAGTCCAGAAGCTCACGGAAAGTGAGTCCGTCAAGCTGCTCAATATGGAAGAGACGCTGCACAAGCGTCTGATTGGTCAGGATGAAGCGGTCAAAGCGGTGTCGAAGGCAATTCGCCGGGCGCGTGTAGGCCTCAAAAACCCGAATCGTCCGATTGCCAGCTTCATTTTTTCCGGTCCAACCGGTGTCGGCAAGACTGAACTCACCAAAGCACTAGCTGCCTATTTCTTCGGCAGTGAAGAGGCCATGATCCGTCTTGACATGTCGGAGTTCATGGAGCGACACACGGTCAGCAAACTGATCGGCTCGCCTCCTGGCTATGTGGGATTCAACGAAGGCGGCCAGCTCACGGAAGCTGTCAGGCGTCGTCCTTACACCGTTGTTCTGTTCGACGAGATTGAGAAAGCGCATCCCGATGTGTTCAATCTGCTTCTGCAATTGCTCGAAGACGGTCGTCTGACCGATTCCAAAGGCCGCACTGTCGACTTCAAGAACACTCTGATCATCATGACCTCGAACATCGGTTCGAAAGTGATCGAGAAAGGAGGCGGTGGTCTCGGTTTCGAATTCTCTGGTGATGAGAATGCCGAGGAAAATCAGTACAACCGCATTAAATCACTCGTCAATGAGGAACTTAAGCAGTATTTCCGTCCTGAATTCCTCAATCGACTTGATGAAATCATCGTGTTCAGGCAACTGAATCGCGAAGAAGTCAAAGAGATTGCCGAAATCATGTTGCGGGAGGTCTTTAATCGCATTGGCGAAAAAGGAATCACCCTGTCTGTTTCCAATGCCTTTAAAGAACGTCTCGTTGAGGAGGGCTACAACCCCGCCTATGGCGCTCGTCCCCTGCGCAGAGCCGTGATGCGTCTGCTGGAAGACAGCCTTGCTGAAGAAGTCCTCTCCGGTCGGATCAAGGACGGCGACTCCGCAGAAGTGGATGTCGAAGATGGCAAGGTGGTGGTGAAGCATCTCACCGCTGTACCCAGCGAAACACCCGCGCTCGCTGGTGCCGGTCTCTGACCTGGATGATCCAAACAGCCACAAGTCAAAGTCCAATTTCGATTCACTCCATCGCTCCTGCCCAGGTCATTCGTGGGTCAGGGGCATGGGTGGAAGCTCAGAAACCGATTTCGAATCTGTTTCGAAATCCGCTTCTCCTCGGCAGAAGCGAATCCACGAAGGCCATGCGATCGAGGCTCTCGCGCGAGCTCAATCAAAGTGGCCTCAGGGTTTTTGAAGAGAATCTCGAGCACGATTGTTGTGAGCCGGATCTTCAGAGGCTGCAAAAAGCCTTCGTCAGACAGTCCTGTGATGGAGTGATCGCCGCCGGAGGTGGCAAAGTTCTCGACAGTGGGAAGCTTCTTGCCGACAGGCTTGAGGTTCCCTGTGTCACGGTCCCACTCAGCGCCGCAACCTGCGCCGGCTGGACGGCCCTCTCCAATCTGTACAGCCCTGACGGCGCCTTTGAGTGTGACCAAGGCCTGAAGCGTTGCCCAGACCTGCTGGTTTTCGACCATGACCTGCTGCTGAAAGCACCTGAGCGCACCCTGGCCAGTGGTATCGCGGACGCGCTGGCCAAGTGGTACGAAGCCTCTGTCAGCAGCGGGGCCAGCCAGGACGGGGTGATTCAGCAAGCGGTGCAAATGGCAAGGGTGCTGCGTGACCAGCTGCTGATCGACAGCATCTCCGCCATGCAGGAACCGGGAGGTGAAGCCTGGAAGCGCGTCGTGGATGCCTGCGGACTCACAGCGGGCGTGATCGGAGGTCTCGGTGGAGCACGCTGTCGCACCGTCGCTGCTCATGCAGTGCACAACGGCCTGACGCAGCTCGAGGCGTGCCACTCGGTTCTCCATGGGGAGAAAGTGGGTTTTGGCATCCTTGTGCAGTTGCGACTGGAAGAGCGCCTCGGCGGCAACCGCTTAGCGGCTCAGGCCCATCGCCAACTCTTACCTCTGCTGCGCGAACTGGGTTTACCGGTCTGCCTGGAGGACCTCGGCCTGGGTCATGCCAGCCTCAACCAGCTGCAGCAGGTTTGTCAGTTTGCCTGCAGAGACGGATCTGACCTGCACCATCTTCCCTTTGAAGTCACGCCAGGTGCGTTGATGGAAGCTCTTGTGGGTGCGGCTGAAACAAGCTCCGTGCTGCCTTGAAAGCACTGCTGAATTCAATCAAAAGCGAGCTGCTGGATCCACAAGCCAGGACCCTTGCCGAGCATCTGCAGTGGTGGGAGCTGCCAGAACTCGAGATTGATGCGCCCTTCCCGATCGCTGTGGTCGGGCAGGGTCCCCCCCTGTTGTTGCTGCACGGGTTCGACAGCAGTTTTCTGGAATACCGGCGTGTAGCCCCGCTGCTGAGCCGGCACTTTCAACTGTTCATTCCCGATCTGTACGGATTTGGCTTCTCACCGCGTCCCCGTGAGGCGATCTACGGTCCTGAACAGGTGCTGAATCACTTGGAAGCGGTGCTGAGGTCACTCCCACAGGAAGCTCCCTGCGGCTTGATCGGAGCTTCCATGGGAGGTTCCGTGGCGGTGGAAATGGCCCGCCGTGAACCGCATCGCATCGGGGCATTGATGCTGCTCGCCCCGGCAGGACTCACCGGCAAACCGATGCCTGTTCCCCCTGTGCTCGATCGCTTCGGGGCCTGGTTTCTCAGTCGCCCAGGAGTCCGACGAGGACTTTGCAGGCAAGCCTTTGCGGATCCCGACGCCAATGTGGGGGCAGCGGAAGAACAGATCGCCTCTCTGCATCTGCAGTGCCCCGGATGGGCCGAAGCACTGGCCGCTTTTGCCCGTAGTGGAGGGTTTGCAGGTTGCGGAACACCACTACCCGATCAGCCTCTGCATGTGATCTGGGGAGACAATGACAGGATTCTCAGGCCCCCTCAAAAGAAAGCAGCGGCTCTGATTCTTCAAAACAGAATTGAAGAGTTCGAAGATTGCGGACATCTGCCGCACATCGATCAGCCTCCTCGAGTCGCCGAACGCTGTCTCAAGTGGTTCCAATCCACGCTGCCAAACAATCGTTCATCGGACCTCATCGGATGATGAGGATCTGATCCGCCATCCTGGTGCTCAGCTTCCATGCCTCAGACCAGCTCCGGCCCCGTTCTCCAGCTCCTGGCCAGTGGTCTTCAACGCTGGATTCGCAGCCAGTGCGACTCCGTTGACGAGTTGAACTTGGCCCTACAGGGGTCAGCCATCGAGCTGCTGAGAGGACGGTTGAAAGGTGTCTCGCTCGAGGCTCGCAGAGTGAGTTTTGAACAACTGCCACTGATGCGCGCCGAATTGCAATCCGGCGAACTGAAAACCATGTTCCGCCCTGGGCAACCCAACCAGCCGGTGCAGCTCCAGGATCCTTTCAGCATTGAAGGGGAGGTGGTGCTGAGCGGAACTGATCTGAACCAGGCTCTGGCCACTGATCGCTGGCGATGGTTGGCAGATCTGCTTGCTGAGCAGCTGATGGGCCTCTCACCATTGAGATCATTGGCGATTGATAACGATCGCTTGGTACTCACCGCAGAGGTGATCACCGGCAAAGACCCGGTGCAACGCAGTTTTTCCCTCTGTGCGGATCAGGGCACGATCAGGGTGAATCACTGCGATGCGGAAGGACAATTATTTCTGCCGATGGATCCTTCCATCAAGATCATCGATGCCCGGCTGCAGGGCGGTCAGTTGGTGATCAAAGGCAACGCCACTGTGAATCCCTGACCGATTCATCACTGTGCAATCACAGGCATCACCAGGGTCACCACATAGAACACCACGGCTGGTGTGAACAGATAGCTGTCGATCCGATCAAGAATTCCGCCATGTCCTGGCAGGGCGTCGCCCGAATCCTTGACGCCAGCATCCCGCTTCATCATCGATTCAGTGAGATCACCCACCAGGGCAAAAAGGGCGACAAGCGCACCTAAACAGGCTCCGGTGAAAGGTCCATACGGCCACTCCAGAAGAGCACCGCCAAGAGCGCCGAGGAGAACGGCCGATGCCAATCCCCCGTAGGCACCTTCAATGGTTTTGGCGGGGGAGATCGGAGAGAGGGGGTGGCGACCAAAGCGACGACCGATCGCGAAGGAGCCGATATCACTCGCCACCACCATCAGACAGGCCATCAGGGTGATCAGCAGACCGGAGCTGACCCAGCTCCATGGGATGTGACTCACCAGTGGGGCAATATCCACAGCCTGTAGGTTGCGAAGACGCAGCCAGTGACTGGGCAGAAACCCGAGATAAAACAGCCCGAAGATTGAGGCCGCGATGTCCGCAATCGAACCGGTGATTGGCTGCAGCAGCAACCAGCCACAGATCGCAGCTCCGGAAAGAGGCAAAACCGCATCAGCGAGAGAGGAAGCGATGCCTCCATTCACAGACCACTGAGTGCTGATCAGCAGCAACTGGCAGGCCACCAGTGTGGTTTTTGTCGCTGGGCGCATGCCTTTGAACTGGGCCATGCGGAAGAACTCCAGCAATCCCAGATGCACAATCACCCCCAGAGCGATGGTGAACCACCAACCGCCAAGTCCCACGACCACCAAACCAAACAGGCCGACCAGCAAACCGCTGACCAGTCGTTTGTGATCGGTGGCTCGCCGCTTGCTCGAGGCCTTTCCGGTTGTGGCGTCTGAAATCACCTGTCAGATCACACGGCCCTTCAGGCCAGAACCTTCACCTTACCGGGCACCTGATCAGGCCATCTCTGATGCTGCAGCTGGAGCCATTGGCAGCGATCTGAAGAGATTCTCTCCCCAGGCACAAGCAGGGGAACCCCTGGTGGATAGGGGCAGATCAGCTCCGCAGCAACGTGATCCGCGCAATCCGCCAATGAACTTATGGCGTGGGGAAGGCGTTGCGCTTCATCCGGGGTGAGTTCAGGAATCGAGGTGCTGAGAAGCGGCGGTTCCGGAATGGCTGGCAGCGGCACACCATCACCCTCAAGCGCCAACTGTTGCCAGATCACCCCAAGCCGCTGCGCCAATCCCCGATGCCTGGCGAAGCCAAGACAGAGGGTGAGACAAAGAGGCTCGGGCAACTCTGCGATCAACCCCTGACGCATGCAGAAATCATCCGCATCGAGTCCACTCCAACCAATCTGACCGGTGGCAAGGATCAGTCGGAAAGGGTCATCTCCAGAGTGGATCGACACCCCACGCCTGCGCAGATCTTCGCTGAGCCTGAGGGCTTCGCCTCTGCGAGCCTCACACCAGAAAGACCAGTGGCTGGACAACATCCAATCGAGGGTTGTCTCACAAGAGGCCAGCAGCAGAGCACTGGGACTGGTGGTCTGAAGCCTTCCCAGCGAGCGACGCAGCCGCTCTGGGTCCAGCCGTTCAGATCGAAGCCACAGCACTGCAGTCTGTGCCAGTCCTGGGGCTGATTTATGCAGGGAATGCACGACCAGATCAGCTCCGGCGGCCAGTGCGGAGACAGGGCAGTCCTGCTTGGCAGCAAAGGCCAGATGCGTGCCATGGGCTTCATCCACCATCACCGGCAAACCCTTGCTGTGAAGCAGCTCGATCAGCTCAACAATCTCAGCGGCGTAGCCGTGATAGGTGGGATGAACAAGGACAGCACCGGCAATAGGGCGACCTGGGTCAGGCCAGGGCTCCAGGCTCTGGCGCAGACCCTCAGCCGTCATCGCCCCGGCATGGCCGCGCTCGCTGATAAACGGTACGGGCAGAAACACCGGCATCACGCCACCCAGCTCACAGGCGGAGATCAGAGAACGATGGGCATTGCGCGGCAGCAGCACAGCGTCTCCGGGTTGTGCCATGGCCAGCAAACCGGCTTGGAGAAGACCCGTGGCACCGTTGACGCCATACCAACAGTGATCAACACCCATCGCTTCAGCCAGCCGAGCCTGGCTTGTTGCCACAGCTCCCTGTCGTTCGAGCGGTCCTCCGATCTCCGGCAACTCGGGGAGGTCCCAGCTACCCGGTGATTGACGCAGCAAACGCCTTAAACGAGGTGGCAGTGCTGCTCCCCGGCCATGCACCGGCAAATGCAATGCAAGGCGTCGATCCGGTCGCAGCAGCTTGAGAAGCGACGACATCAATGCAATCTACAAACAACTGTTAGTGGCGTAAAAAATGGCCTAAAAATCCGATTCTTATGATCAGACAGCAGCGACAGAGGCCCATCACAGAGATATCACTGAACAACCGGCTCAAAGAAACAACCAGCAAGTCAAGGAACAGGTCATCAATGCGGTCAAAGCATCAAGGATGACCTTCATCAAGGATAGATCGATCGATCGACATCCAACACAGAGTCATGGAAGGCACAAGCCAGAGCCGAAGAGCAAAGAGACATCTCGCCTAAACAACAAAATCGTCAATTTAATCAATCAAAAGAGCAGATCTGCTAAGGAACAGATCCGCAACAACTGCTAAAAGAGCAAAACGCATACTTATGCCAGAACGCCTGCGAAACCGCTTAAGGAATATTGCTGTTTTTAATCCATTCACTGCGATTCATAGACTCAATATGAACGCTCCTTTGACACATGTCGGCCAACGGCACCTACAAGGTTTCAATGAAAGGCTGGCTAGAACAGCCACAAGTAGAACGCCAACAAGACAACAAGGGGAAGTGGACGGGGAAGTGGGCAGCGACCACTGGCTATAAAGTCGGCCCTGGACTTGGGTATGGGCCCAACAGTGGCACCCTCAGCCTCAGCCATTCCATTGACTTGCTCCTACCCGAGCAAGCAATCACCAAGCTGGCAAACGGACAGGCACCATCCAATGATTACTACTTTTATCTTTGGAATGGCATTGATTTTGATCTAAATCAGATCAACCATTCCCTTCCTCAAATGACCCAAATCCTCCAACCAGTCCTTTGGAAAGGGCAAGGAGCTATCGCCAGACCAATCGATCATCTTTACCCTGGCTATACATGGATTTACGACGATGAGTCCGGGCAAATGATGAAATCAGAAGCCTGGAATTCAAAAGACTTGGAAACATTTCAAAACAATAATTTTCCCGCCGACGTCAATCTGCATTACCTTGAGAACAACACCTGGAAATCAGTAAATTCATCCTCAAACCCTTCACTTTTTGACCAAAAAATGGAGAGCTCAGAAATACTGTTCAATAGTCAATACATCAATTCTCATTTGAATTTTTTCGAGAACCAACACGCTTCTCAGTTTTGGGTCTTTTCAGAAGACATTATCTCTGTGCCCAGCACAGGGGCATCTGTTCAGCTCAGCCTTGAGATTCCTGAGGATGGCAGCTCAATCACAATCAAAGGAACAGCCATTGTTCCAGGAACAGACGCATCCAATGCACCACAATCCATTCTGAAAATTGACGAGATATATAGCCCTCTGACGAAAGAATGGAATTCATCCAATGTTTTCAGAACTGTTCCCCTTGCAGACATTGGCAGCATCTGGGATGCCGTTGACCATGTTTATCCCTTCCTAGGCGAAACCTACGCATTCGGAGCCACGGAAGAAGAGGCTCTTAGCTCAACAAGACTGATGGGCGACCTTCTCGATGGATTAGTCATCAACATCAATCTGCAGAGAGAGCCCAACTTTCCTTTAAACAACGAAAACAGCTCTAATCCTGTGCTCAAAACTGCCACAGACACTGTTTTAGTAGGCACATCCAACAATGACAAACTCTCTGGCGGAGAAGGCAACGATTTAATTCATGGCGGATTAGGCAACGATGTTCTAACAGGTGGTGATGGAGCGGATGTTTTTAAATTCGAATCACCAAAGGACCCAGCAATGGCGTACAAGGATCGAATTACCGACTTCAGCCAAGAAGAAGGAGACAAGATTGATATATCCGATGCCATTGAGGAAGGAAGTGGCAACCCATTTATGCTCATCAAGAACCAAATCAGCTTTTCAGAATCCGACACAAAAATTGAGTTCAATTCTGGACTCCTGCAATTGTCTGACGAATCTGAAAACAGCGGGAAAATTGAAATCTTGGTTCCCGGCCTAAAAAGCCTAAATATTGACATGTTCATCATTTGAAAAACTCTTCAAAATCAGCTCAGCAGACGCTGAAAAGAAACATCAACACTTCAGTCTTACCTATTAAAGACAAGAGCATCCCTCAAAGATGATGGCCAAAAGTGCAATAAATACTTAACATTAGACAGAAAGCAGAATTATGTTTATGTGTTCGAAGAGACATCACTCAACACACATTTCTCCTAAGCAGTATGTCGATCTCTACTGCTGACGTATTGATCCATAAAGTCGGACCTACACATAAACACCTGCGACCCCGCGGACTCATTAGGATCACGACTCCCTAGCGCTGCTGGGCGTGGATTCGCTTCGCTACAACCCGGGCCGAGATGTCCGATGGCTCCTGTTGCGCCCCTGGATTGGCGTGCCACGTCTGATCCAGATCTTTTGGGCTCTTCTGGGCCTGATGCTGAGCTTGTTGCTGCGCGGCGGCAGTAATGACCCCCGCGTTCAGCGCAATCTGGCTCGCACCCTGCTGCGCACGCTGACAAACCTCGGCCCCTGCTTCATCAAGGTTGGACAGGCCCTGTCCACCCGTCCGGATCTGATTCGTCGTGACTGGCTGGATGAGTTGACACGGCTTCAAGACGATCTGCCCTCCTTCGACCATGCAATCGCCCTGAACACGATCGAAAGGGAACTGGGCGCTCCGGTTGATCAGCTATTTGAAGAATTTCCAGATACACCTGTTGCAGCAGCAAGCCTAGGACAGGTTTACAAGGCCCGGGTCCACTCACAGCGGTGGGTCGCGGTCAAAGTTCAGCGACCGAACCTGACCTTCATCCTGAGGCGGGACATGGTTCTGATCCGCAGTCTGGGAATTTTGGCTGCTCCTTTTCTGCCTCTGAATCTGGGATTTGGCCTCGGGGAGATCATTGATGAGTTCGGGCGCAGCCTCTTTGAAGAAATCGACTACTGCTGTGAAGCAGACAACGCCCGGCACTTCTCAAGACTGTTCGCTGACAATGCCGCCGTCACCATTCCAGAAGTGGATGAAGCGCTTTCAAGCCGCCGCGTTCTCACCACCAGCTGGATCCAAGGCACCAAGCTTCGTGACCCCCATGAGCTGAAATCCCAGCGCCTCGATCCTGCTGCTCTGATCCGCACCGGGGTCATCAGCGGACTCCAACAACTGCTGGAGTTTGGTTATTTCCACGCCGATCCCCACCCCGGAAACCTCTTCGCGCTTCCCGGGCGCAGCGGCGATCTCGGACACGTGGCCTACGTGGATTTCGGGATGATGGACTCGATCAGTGACCAGGATCGACTCACGCTCACGGGAGCTGTGGTGCATCTGATCAACCGAGACTTTGAAGCGGTGGCAAGGGATTTTCAGGAGCTCGGCTTTCTTTCCCCCAATGCCGATCTGACACCGATCATTCCCGCCCTGGAAGATGCCCTGGGAGGAAGTCTTGGTGATTCGGTCGGTTCGTTCAACTTCAAGGCGATCACAGACCGATTCTCGGAGTTGATGTACGACTATCCCTTCCGGGTCCCAGCACGCTTCGCGTTGATCATCCGTGCAGTGGTCAGCCAGGAAGGCCTAGCTCTGAGACTCGACCCCAATTTCCGCATCATCGCGGTGGCTTACCCCTATGTGGCCAAGCGACTGCTCGCTGGCGACACCAGAGAGATGCGGGAAAAACTCATGGAAGTCATCTTTGACGAGCAGGGAAATCTGCGCGTTGAGCGACTGGAAAGTCTTCTCGATGTTGTGGGCAATTACTCGGGTGGTCAGAGCAGCGGCGAACTGCTGCCAGTGGCCGGAGCGGGTCTGCGTCTGTTGCTGAGTCGCGATGGTGGAGACCTGCGTCAGCGCCTCCTGCTGACCCTGATCAAGGATGACCGCCTGAACCTCTCAGATCTGAAACAGCTCACTGCACTGATGCGAAAGACCTTTGGACCACGACAGATTGCGGAAGGTGTCATGCAGCGCCTGAACCCACTGGCGGCCTGATTCAGGCCGAATCCCCGACACCCCTGCAGTTGCACAGCGATAATGGCCTCTCAAAAATCCTCGAAGTAAACGATGTCGATCGCGCCCGAAACTGCTCCCATCGAGCTCGATCAGGCTCAGGTCGACCTGCTGACCGAAGCATTCGGCGGGCTCAGCATTGATGACATCCTGCTCGACTACGCCAATCTGCAGCAACCGCCCTACGCGATGGCAGGGCTGGGATTTGCCATCAGCGTGGTGTGCGGACTCACCTTCTCCAGGCTTGTCCAGAACCGCCTGGACGGTTGGAAGAAAGACAGGCTGCCTTTGCTTCCCCTCGGCAAACCGGAAACCGTGATGAGTTACACGGGGATTGTGATTGGCATCACCTTGTTCATCGGTGGATCACTCCAGATTTTCGGCTTTGCTTCGGGTGCGGCCTATCTGGTTGCACTGGTGCTCTCGATCCTCACCGGTGGTGCACTCTGGGCTCAGCTTGAGCGCTTGATGACGCAGGTCGAGGCAGGAAACTTCAAGGCCGTGGATTTCGACAACTTCGACGAATTCTTTTGAGTGCGAATCCCTGGGGGCCTGGCGTCAGGCCAGCACGTAGGCCTCTAGCTGCACGTCACCCCGCCTCAGCATCTCCAGCCCTTCGCGTTCGAGCTTGCGGGTGCGGTCGCGACTCATTTTGAGCGATTTGGCAATCGCCGTGAGGCTCATGGGATCCCCGCCGTCCATGCCGTAGCGCATCCGCAGCACACGCTCCTGCAGTTCAGGCAGCTGACCCAGCAGATCGCGCAGATCTCCCTTCAGGCATTCACCTTCCACCTGCTCGCTCGGCAGTTCACCATCACCCGCCAGCAGATCCAGCAGTTCGGTGTCATCACCGTCGCCCACCTTCATTTCCAGACTCACAGGCTGACGCGCGCGGCACATCAGGTCCTTCACTTCCTCCTCAGGCAGTTCCACAAATCCAGCCAGTTCCGTCACCGATGGTGTCCGCCCCAGCTCCTGGCTCAGCTCACGCTGACCTTTCTTCAGCTTATTCAGCATCTCCGTGATGTGGATCGGCAACCGGATCGTCCGGCTCTTCTCCGCAATCGCGCGAGTGATGCCCTGGCGGATCCACCAGTACGCATAGGTGCTGAACTTGTAGCCCCGCGTCGGGTCGAACTTCTCCACACCCCGCACCAGACCGATCGTTCCCTCCTGGATCAGATCCAGCAGTTCCATATTCCGCTTGGTGTACTTCTTGGCAACACTCACCACCAGGCGCAGATTCGCCGCCACCATTCGCTCCTTGGCACGCCGGCCGGCCTGCAGCTTGCGCTTCAGTTGCGCTGCACTCAGCCCGGCCGCCTTCGCCAGCTCTGCAGGGGGCACCATCTCGCCGCCGCGCTGATCTCTCAGCTCCGCTTCCTGCGCTTCCAGATCCATCAGCTCCTGCACCTGACGACCGAGCGTGATCTCCTGCTGATGGCTCAGCAGCGGCACACGACCGATGTCCCTCAGGTAGGAACGCACCAGGTCCGCATCAGGTAGCAGGGACAAGGGCGCCATCGAGCAATTACGAAACCTTTCCGTTTCTTAATTTACCATCGTTTACAGGGAGATCCGGCTAACGATTTCAGCAAAGGCCCGTGATCAGAATGAGGGCAGATTCGAAGACTCTGTTGAGCACCGCCACCGCCAGCATTGTCAGCACTGCCCATCTGCTGGTGGTTGAAGACGACACCTCCATCCGAGAAACCGTGAAGGAGGCACTCTGTGCCGAGGGTTTTGAGGTGAGCGCCTGCGGCGATGGACGTGAAGCCCTGGCCATCCTCACCGGACCGCAGGCGCAAAGCATTGATGCGCTGGTTCTTGATCTGATGCTTCCAGGGCTGGGTGGACTGGATCTCTGTCGTGAGCTCAGGACGCTCAACAACACCACCCCGATCCTTGTGATCAGCGCCAGGGACAGCGAAACCGATCGAGTGCTCGGCCTCGAGGTTGGCGCCGATGACTACCTGGTCAAACCGTTCGGGCTTAGGGAGCTGGTGGCCCGATGCCGCGCCCTGCTGCGACGCTCCCAGCGCATCACCCCCGACTTCACAGACAGGGACGACGTCATTGTTGAACATGCCAACCTCTGTCTTTACAGCGAGGAGTGCCGGGTGACGAGGGATGGCGAAGATCTCAACCTCGCGCCAAAGGAATACAAGATCCTGGAACTGCTGATGCGCAACCCGAAGCGTGTCTGGAGCCGCGATCAGCTGCTGGAAAAAGTCTGGGGCATCGACTTCGTCGGAGACACCAAAACCGTCGATGTCCACATCCGCTGGTTGCGGGAAAAAATCGAAACCACGCCTTCCTCCCCGCAACTCCTCCGCACCGTTCGTGGCTTCGGATATCGATTCGGCTGATTGACGTGAACACAGGGGCTTCGCTCATCCTCGGGATCACGATCGGTGTCATGAGCGGTTGGGTTCTGCACAACCGCTTCAACCTGCGCGCCCTTGCCCGAAGGCATGCTCAGATCTCCCCGGTGTTATCCGGGCACTCTCTGAGTACAGCGCAACTGCTGGCCTGGATCGATGCCGCAACCCAGGGTTGGCTCGTTCTCACACCGGATCTGACCATCGGTTTCATCAACTCGAGAGCGGAACGGTTACTGCAGTTCTCGAGCAATCTGCTCGCGCGAGGACAGGCCCTCAACGCTGTTCTCAGCGTGCCTCAGCTCGATGAGGCGATTGTGAGCGTGCGTTATCAACAACGACCGCAACGCTGTGAATGGGACCAGCAAGGTGTTCCTCTTGAAGCCATCTTGCTGCCTGGCTCGGATGAATGGTTGCTGGTGCTCCTGCAGAACAGACAATCCCTGGAAGCTCAGCAGGAGCAACAGGAACGCTGGGTCAGCGATGTCGCCCATGAACTGAAAACCCCTCTCACAGCCCTGATGCTGGTGAGCGATCGGCTTGAAGCTGCGGTGTCAGCCGAAGACGGGATTCTTGTGGAGCGTTTGCAGAAGGAACTCAGACGCCTGCAGCTGATGGTGGAGGATTTGCTGGAACTCTCCAGGCTGGAGAACATCCTTCCCCATGAGCAGGGCGGCTACTCACCGGTCAATCTGGAAGAGCTGGTGGAGGCCGCCTGGAACAGCATCCGTCCGCTTGCTGATCAGCGCGAGGTGACGCTCTCCCTCAACACAAGTGAGCCAGGCCCACTTGTTGGAGATCAGCGCCGATTGCATCGTGCCGTCCTCAACTTGCTCGATAACGCCCTGCGCTTTTCCCCTCAGGGCAGCGACGTTGAAGTGAAGATCCTCCCGAGTGGTGGCTGGTGGCTGGTCTGCGTCCGGGACCATGGACCAGGGCTGAGTGAAAGCGATCTCAGCAATATGTTTCAGCGCTTCTACCGCGGCGACCCATCACGTGCCCGTTCCAACCAGAGCGGCAGCGGTCTGGGGCTGGCCATCGTGCAGCAGATCGCGGTGAACCACGGAGGCCGGGTTCAGGCTCGCAATCACCCGGATGGAGGCACCTCGATTGAACTGCTGCTGCCGCGCGGTGATCATTGAGAACGGGCCGAGCTGAATGCGACAGAGACTTCAGAAACTGATGTCCGCCGCGGGCCACTGCTCACGGCGCCAGGCCGAGGAACTGCTGCGCCAGGGTCGCGTTGAAGTCAACGGAAGGATTGCAGGACTGGGAGATCAGGCGGATCCCCAGACAGATCGGATCTGCGTTGACGGGTCACCCTTGTCCACAGTGATTGCGGAGCGAGTTCTGCTGCTCAACAAACCTCCAGGTGTGATCAGCAGCTGCCATGACCCTCAAGGTCGCAAAACAGTGCTGGACCTGATCCCCGCCGATCTCAGGCGCGGACTGCATCCGGTTGGACGTCTTGATGCCGACAGCCGTGGGGCTCTTTTGCTCAGCAACCAGGGAGAACTCACCTTGAAACTCACCCATCCCCGCTACGCCCACAGCAAGACCTACAGGGTGACGGTGAGCGGAACACCCAATCCATCCAAGCTGAAACGCTGGCGACAAGGCGTTGAACTGGATGGCTCTCGAACCCTCCCGGCCAGCGTGGAACTGCTCCACAGTCAGCGCGGACACAGCACGCTGGAAGTGATTCTTCGAGAAGGACGCAACCGGCAGATCCGCAGAATTGCATCGCTTCTCGGCCATTCCGTTGTGGACCTTCAGCGGGTTGCCATCGGTGGACTTGCTCTTGGATCCACTGCAGAGGGGTGCTGGCGCGAGCTATCCAGGCAAGAATGGCGAACCCTGATCAGCTCTCAGGCAGGCGAGGCGTAAAGCGGCCATGGCACTGTTCAAACGTTCCTTCCCATGGCGCTGGCGACGCAAGCGCAAGAGTGAAGCCAATGCGCCCGATCAACCGCTGACGGAGGCGCCACTGATTGAGGCAGGACAACTCCTGAGACAGCACCGCGAACAACGTGGTCTGAGCCTGCGGGATCTGTCCAGAGAGGTCCGAATCACCACACCTGTACTGGAAGCACTGGAACGGGGCTGGTCAGACCGCCTGCCGGAACCGGCCTACCTGGTGGCCATGCTGCACCGGCTGGAGCAGTACCTCCAGCTCGAGCACAACAGCCTCAGCGGAGCACTGCCTGAAGACTGTTTCCAACAGAGGCTCCCCCAGGAACAGCGGCGAACACGTTTCACGCTCGGAAGCATCGACATCTTCACCACCTGGCAGGGGAGTCTCGTTTACATCGTTGTGATCACGGTGTCTTTGCTCGGGTTGAATCAACAGCAACGGCAACTGGCGATCGACAACACCAAGTCCTTCACGCCTGTTCCTCTGAATCTTCAGCAGGATTCCGATGCACTGCTGCAAGGCCTGCGACCGTTGGCTGAGCTCAGATCGCAACAAACCTCGGACTCCGTCTCAAAGCTCCTAGAGAACCAACCGCTGCCGGGGGTGCTTGAAGTCACGCTGCAGAAGCCGAGCACCTTGACCCTCAGCAGTGAAGGGGGCGATCGCAGTTCCCTCAAAGGAGCCACTGGCACGCTCACCCTTCAGCTTCTGCCACCACTTCAGCTCAACGTTCAACCGGCTCCCGCTGAAGGCGATGTTCGATGGGACGGCATCCCCCAGAAGGCGATGAACAAGCGACCCGGGATCTATCGCCTTGACCAGACTTCAGCGCGTAATCCATAGCCCAGGAGCGCACCTTCCAGCGAGTCATCAAACACCGGAAGCCGCCAGTTCCAGTTGCCGCCGACGGTCCCAGGGGTATTGAAGCGGGCTGCATCATCCAGGTGCAGCAGGTCCTGCAATGGTGCGATCACCAGCTGGGCGGATGAGGCCAGGCCCAGCTCCAGCAGCTGCCAGCCGGGGGCCTCAACCGCACAATCCAGACAACTGGCAAATCGAGCACGGGAATCGCCATCAAGCCGTTGCCACCAGCCCAGACTTGTGGGGTTGTCGTGGGTTCCTGGATAGACCACCCATCCGGTGCCATGGATGTTGGACGGCAGGTAAGGGTTCCGAGGATTGCCATCGAAGGCGAACTGGAGCACCTTCATCCCTGGCAAACGAAAGCGATCACGAAGACGCTCCACATCGGGAGTGATCACCCCGAGATCTTCGGCCACCAGAGGCAAGCGTCCGCCGACATCTTGACGCAGGCAGCTGAGCAGCTCACGACCGGGAGAACGTTTCCAGGAACCGTTCATGGCCGTGGTGTCTCCCCCTGGCACAGACCAGTAAGACGCCAGCGCACGGAAATGGTCCAGCCTCAACCTGTCGGCAAGCTCCCACTGACGCCGCAGACGATCTCTCCACCAGCGGAAACCCGTGCTGCGGTGTCGAGCCCAGCTGTACACCGGTGTTCCCCAGAGCTGTCCTGTCGCTGAGAAATAGTCAGGGGGAACACCACTTTGTTCTCGAAGCCGGCCGTCCGCTGCAATTGAAAACAGTTCGCGATGGCTCCAGACATCAGCGCTGTCGCGGGCCACATAAAAGGGAAGATCCCCGAGAATCTCCACATCCAGCGCAGAGGCAAGCTGGCGCAGCTGCGTCCACTGCCGGCTGAGATGCCACTGCAGCAGCTCCTGCTCCAGCAGAAGATCCTGATGGACCAGGCTCCATTGCTCTAAAGCGGTCTGATCATGCACGGCAAGTGCCTGAGGCCAGTCCCACCACGGACGTCCGTCGTTCTGCTCACGCAGCACCATGAATGCGGCGTGGTCTTGAAGCCAGCGGGACTGATCCCGTCGCCATCGGTCAAAAGCCGCATGGTGGACGCGCGGCAGCTGGTCCCAGCGCTGGCGCAGCAGCCTGGCGAGACGCGAAGCGCGCTGATCGGCCAGGGGAAAATCAAGTAATGAGCCGTCGGACAGCGCGCCGGGAAGCCCCTCTAAGTCACCAGGCTCAAGAAATCCCTGATCGGCCAGGTCATGGGCATCCAGCAGCCAGGGGTTGATGGCAAAACTGGACGGAGAGCTGTAGGGAGACCCTGTTCCATCAGGGGGTGACAAGGGCAACACTTGCCACAGACCGATGCCGTGCTGCGCAAGCGCCTGGATCCAAAGGCGGGCAGGCGCTCCAAAACCACCGCAGACAGGTGATCCTGGCAGAGCCGTCGGATGCAACAGAACACCCACGCGTCGACGCGGAAGCGACACCGCTGTCACGCGTGACTCGCATTCAGAGTCAACGCCATGGGCTCAGAACAGAGCGGCATCACCAAGGTCCTGGCCTTCCATACCGTCACGCACAACGCGTTCAAAAAACTGCTCCAAGGTGTCGCTGCCATAGGAAGGCGTCGCTGCACTGTCGTATTGCTGACGCTGTTCGTCCCAGACAAGCATTGATTCACCAGCGTAATAGCGGCCGATTTTTCCAAATTCAGCCGTGTCCTCCAGTGCGGGGAATCTTCCGGATAGAAATTCAAGCCAGCCAACAGGAAGGTCCATCAACGCAATCGGAAGGGAGATCATCCATGGCTTTTTCCCTAAGGCCTTGAACAGCATTTCTCCCTGCTGTCGAGCCGTTAAGGCCTCTCCAGGTCCACCAATGGGCAGGATCTGATTGATCTTGTCTCGATCAATCACACAGTCACTCAGATAGGCCGCCAGATCAGACTCACTGATGGGCTTGCAGCTCGCCAGCTCACCATTGCCGAACATCACGTACGGGGCACCTTTCCGACAACTCTCAACCTGGGCTCCCAAACTCTTGAAGAAAGCCGTTGGGCGCACGATCGAATAGGTGACATCACAGCCTGCGCGCAGCTCGGCCTCAAGAGCAAGCTTCGCCTTCTGAAATTCCAACAGAGGTTTTTGCACACAGATTGCTGACAACAGAACGAAGTGTGAAAGTCCTGCCTTTTTCCCCTCCTGATAAGTCTTGAGTGTGGCCTCGTAGTCAATGGCCCATGAATCCTTTCGCCCGCCAGTGCGAGACGCAAGGCAGCTGATCACCACATCCACTGGCTGATCGAACGCATGACGGGCCAGTGAATCGGCATCGGTCACGTCACCGAAACGAACCTCCGCGCCAGGAAAATCAGCGATCACACCCTGCTGATCCTGGCGGCCGCCGACACCACTGCGCTCTCGAGCGAAAGCCACGACGTTGTAACCGCGGGTGATGAGCTCCTTCACCACGAAACGACCGATATATCCCGTAGCGCCAAAGACCACGACACGCACTTTGTCTGGCGAACGATTGCGGAAGTCGTCGTTCAGAAGCATGGCCATAGGGTCGACACCTTCCATTATTCGCTTAGAACCAGGCGAGACTGCGACTCAGTTCTGGAGGATCCGGCGCAATGAAGGACGAGGGACCGACGGGTGATCCTTCACCGAGCCGACTCAAGCGATGGTTTGGAAGCCATCCATTCCGAACCATCCTGAGAATTGCCGCCGCGGTGGCAGGAGCCAGCCTGATTGCTGGAGGTCTGGGCGTGATCTGGCCGAAACCCGACCCAATGGCGGCGGAACCACCTTCCGCTGATGATCCGGCCAGCCTGGCGCCACTTCCCAAACGCCCGGTCATGGTGCTGGTGGTGGGCATCGATTCAGATGGCATCAATGACCAGAGCAACAAAGCTGCGCCCAAAGGGCCAGCCAATGCCGACAGCCTGATGCTTGTCCAGATCAGCTCCAGCGAACCCGTCCAGGTGCTGCAGCTCCCCACAGAACTGGCGGTGAATCTGCCCGGGCGCAACACACTGCAGTCGCTTTCTGATGCCTACCCGCTCGGCGGCGTGGCACTGACAGCCGATGTGATCACTGAAGTGGTGGGCCTCAAGGAGGGTGAACCGGACCGATTCGTGGTCATGCCACGCCAGGCCCTTCGCAGCCTTGTCGACGGACTGGGTGAGGTGGAGGTCACACTCAACCAGTCGTATGAACACAAGGACAAGGCCCAGAACTACAGCGTGAACCTGCAGGCAGGACGCCAAACACTGAACGGCCAGCAGGCCGAACAACTCGCCCGCTTCAGGCCTGAGCCCAAGAACGATCAAGCACGGCGCAGTCGCCAGCAAAGCCTGTTGAAAGGGATTTACGAGCAGCTGAATCAACCGAATGCGATCGCCTTACTGCCCGCCGTGATTGGGGAAGTGAGCACCCAGATGGAAACGGATCTGACCCCGATGGAGATCATGAGCTTGGTCGCGGCGGCACTGAGCAGCGATCAGCCCCCTGTCATCAGCCAGCTGAAACTCGCCCCTCGCACGGGACAGCAGGTGATGCGGGAACTCAAGCCGAACCAGCAGCTGCCCCTCTGGCCAACACCCCCTGACGATGCTGCAGACAACTGATCAGCCCTCTTGGGTCATCATCGGCGCCTTGCAGGCATCCACACCAGGGAAGACCATCATTGCGGCGTGCGGAGGCATCCCATTCGCCGCCCAGTTGCACAAGTCCCAGTAGGGAAAGGTTGAGCTGTCGGGCCAAGGCCACGAACGCAGGGACAATCCCGCCATAGCGACCATCAGGTCGGGGCTGCGCCAGCATCAGAACTGGAATTCGCCAGGCAGCGAGGGCTTCCATCCAGCTGCCTTCGCCACTTTCATCAACGCCAACATCACCACTCAACCGAAGCAGGGTCAATGCGGTGGAATCACTGGCGTTAGCGGCGAGTTCGCGGAGCAGTTCGTGGGGCGCAAGACTGCTGCCCTCCTCCAGGAGGACTGCACCACACTCAGCAGCAAGGGAGTGACAGGCAGCCGACATCTGCAGTTCAGGCAGAGCGCCGGCACCGACGACAACCAGAAGGTTCTGAAACATCTACGAACCTTAAGAGGGCTGACTGAGGAAATGCCCAGGGTGAATGGGACCGTGCACCTCTACGATCGGAAAACCAGTTTCTCGTTCGCGGGCATCGTGACCGGATTCCTGACTGCAGCCCGCGCCGAACAGGAAAAGATTCAGCACGACACGCGGCGTCTGCGACTTTTCACTGGAACGTCAAATCCTGCCCTTTCGCGTGAAATTGCCGCCTATCTGGGCGTACCGGATGGACCAAGGGTCTGCAAACGCTTCGCCGATGGCGAGCTCTACGTGCAGATTCAAGAATCCATCCGCGGCTGTGACGTCTTCCTGATCCAGCCCACCTGCGCTCCCGTGAACGATCACCTGATGGAGCTGCTGATCATGGTGGATGCCTGTCGGCGTGCCTCCGCCCGACAGGTCACCGCGGTGGTGCCTTATTACGGCTACGCCAGAGCAGACCGCAAAACAGCAGGCCGTGAGTCGATCACCGCGAAACTGACCGCGAACCTGCTGGTGACCTCCGGTGTCGACCGAGTGCTGGCGATGGATCTCCATTCTGCCCAGATCCAGGGTTACTTCGACATTCCCTGCGATCACATCTACGGGTCACCGGTCCTTGTCGACTACCTATCGGATCAAGACCTGGGCGAGGTGGTGGTGGTGTCGCCTGACGTGGGGGGCGTGGCTCGCGCCAGAGCCTTTGCCAAACAGATGAATGATGCGCCTCTGGCCATCATCGACAAACGGCGTACAGGTCACAACATGGCCGAAAGCCTCACCGTGATTGGCGATGTGCAGGACAAGACCGCCATTCTCATCGACGACATGATCGACACCGGCGGCACGATTTGCGCCGGCGCACGCCTGCTGCGTGAGAAGGGGGCGCGTCGGGTGATCGCCTGCGCTACCCATGCCGTGTTCTCCCCACCCGCGGCGGAGCGCCTCTCGGCAGACGGTCTGTTTGAACAGGTGGTGGTCACCAACTCAATTCCAATCCCTTCAGACCGTGTGTTCCCGCAGCTGCAGGTGCTCTCAGTCGCCAACATGCTGGGCGAAGCGATCTGGCGCATTCATGAGGAGAGCTCCGTCAGCTCGATGTTCCGCTGAAACGGTGAGCCAAGCTCATAAGCAGCTCCGCCGGCATGCCGTCGGTGTGATGGCAGGTTTGCTCAGCCTCTGCGCTGCAGCACCGGCATCAGCCCAGCTCCCTACTGTCCAGCCCAGACGCACTTTGGGGGTATGGCTGACCAACAGCCCAAGCCGTCTCTATTACGACCGTCAACGTCTCATCCGGGCCATGGATGAGCTGAAAGCGGCAGGCTTCAATGCCATCTATCCCAATGTGTGGAGTCGCGGCACAACCTTTCATCGCAGTCGTTTCGCACCGGTTGAACCGGCGTTGAAGAAAGCCGGTCTTCAGCTCGATCCCATCTGCACACTGAGTCAGCAGGCACGACGTCGCGGGATGAAGGTCATTCCATGGTTTGAGTACGGACTGATGGAGCCGGCTGATTCGGCGATCGTGCGTCAACAACCTGAGTGGGTGTTGGCTCGAGCTGATGGCAACACCGTCATGACCATGCACGGCAAGAAAATGGTCTGGCTCAACCCCGCCCATCCCGAGGTCCGCGAACGGTTCATCGGGCTGGTGGTGGAGGTGATGAAACGCTGCCGGATGGATGGCCTTCAGCTGGATGACCACTTCGCATGGCCAGTGGAACTGGGCTATGACCCGTTCACCACTGCTTTATATGAAACGCAGACCGGAACGCCACCGCCCAAGGATCACACCAATCGCTACTGGATGACCTGGAGACGCCGTCAGCTGACAGGCCTGTTGAGGGAACTAAGAGAACGATTGGAGAAAGAATCACTCCCACAACGCATCAGTCTCTCGCCGGGACCATTTCGATTTGCCTACAACCACTGGCTTCAAGACTGGGAGCTCTGGGCGGTTGGAGAATTGATTGATGATCTTGTCGTACAGAACTACGCCTATTCACTGAAGGGATTTGCCAAAGATCTCAATCAACCCGCATTGCGCAAAGCGCGTCAGTGGGGATTGCCCGTTCAGATCGGAGTTCTTGCTGGTTTCGGGAAAAGAACCACATCAATCCCTGTGCTTGCGGAAAAAAAGCGACTCAGCAATGAGCAGGGTTATGGAGTGATTTACTTCTATTGGGAGGGGTTATGGGGAGTCCATAGCGGCAAGGAGGGTTCTGCATATCGACGCAACGCTCTTCAGCAAATGGGATCTCAGAACGATTAATCAATTAATCATCAATTAGGTTATTTCTGATCATCGATTGGCTCAAAGACATCAGGGAGCACTTACAAGTGTGCCGACCTGTGGCTGTTTTGGTGCCATGAAAGCCAACACGAGCCCGACCAGACCCAGAAGCAAAACCAGCATGAAGGCACCTCGAAGAGCAACATCAAAGGCATACCCCAAGAGAGGCGGACCGATTCCAATCCCGATGTTCTTCAACAACTGAAGTCTGCCCATGGCCTCGCCGGAGGAGGAACCGCGGGAAAACAAAGAGCAGACCGAAGCGGAAATCAGAGCCAAGCCCATCGACATCAGACTCACACCCACCACGGTGATGACATAGCTCGATGGAATTCGGACTGCCCAGATCAGCGCAGCTCCAGCAATGGTTAAACAGCAGCCGATTCGAAAAATCCCATGGTCGCTGAAGTGACGGCTTAGACGAGGAAGAATCAACCACTGTTGAAGCACGCTGAGCACGCCGGCCACACTGAAGACAAATCCAGCAGTGCTGACATTCACCTTATGGACATCGTGCAACATCAGACTTGCTGCATAGAGTCCGCCATAACCAGCCATCATCAGGCAGCTATAAGCAAGACCGACAAGTTTTGGCCAGGAACGATCTCGCTGAGTCAATGGTTGCTTGGGTGAATCAGAGCACCTGGTTTCCTGAAATCCAGCCGCGATCAATATCACATTGATGAACAACATGAAGCTGGCGATCCAGACAGGCAGGCGCACATTGAGACTTGCGAAGAGACCTCCAAGTCCAGGGCCAACAATCAGGCCAACCGCGCTGGCCATGGCTACCAAACCGAAAGTTTTGGTTTGATCTTTGCGAGGCGTGATATCGGCGATCACCGCCTCCGAAGTCGCTTCACTGCCTCCACCGAGGCCATCCACCAAACGGCCAGCGAACAAAGCAGGAACGATTGAGGCAAAACCAAAAATGGACATGCCCAAGGTGCTGATGCCAAGGCAACCGAGCAGGATCGGTCGACGGCCACAACGATCGCTCAACCTTCCAGCGATTGGGGCCGAAACCGCTGAGGTCAGGGTGATGCTTGCCAGGATCAGACCAAGCATCAGACCGGACAGGTGGAAGCGAACGACGATGTAAGGAAGGATGCAAATGATCAGAGTGCGGGCAACACGGTCGTTGACCAGGGTGAGGAACACCAGTCGCAGCGTTTTGGAGCGTTTCACGGGTTGATTGGTCATCGCCAAAAGCCCCGAAACGCCATCAAGATCTGCCAGTCATACCAGATCAATCATGATGGTCTTCAGTGGCGTCGGATATGACACTGCGTGGGAAAATTTCCCTGTCTTGTGCTGAATCAACCAGAGCCGAGACAGCTTTGAGGCTGAGCTGTGGGGAGAGAGGCGGTGCAAGCCTTAAATTCAAAGGATGAAGGATCCCACCCTCATAGTCAGAACGCTCATCAGCGAGCTTCGCGATGAGATGTCCGATGCAGCAAGGGAACTGCGGAACAGAGCGACTTGGGATCTTCAGTGCCCTGTGATTGTCATTGATGCCAGAGAGCATCCCAAACGAGTTTTAAAAACTTCGGTCAAAGGCCTTACAGGAACCATCACAACAAGCAATGTGATCGACCATCCATTGCTGAAATCATTTCTCGTGCGTTGCAAGGAGGTTGGAGCCGAAGAAGCCCTTGATGAATTCATGCATGGGCCAGAAACAGAAGGGTTCTCCAGGCTCTGGGATCGTTACACCGATGAACGCCATCGGCATGGAATTGCGGTTTGGTCTTATTCCGAAGCAGCGAAATTCGCCCTCAAGTCGAAGCAGTGTTTTGAACAGGGGGAGATTGCCTGCGTCGCCATCACAGAGGGGAGCGGCAAAGAAGATCATGGCGTTTTGACGTTTTCAGTTGATTCCAACTGGCTTTCCTGAAATCGGCGGATCCAAAGGCCTGGAGGGCCTTTCAAGAAACCTGAACAAACTTGTCAGACTGGGATCAAACCAAAAACGAGCATGTCATCGAATCGAGCCCGTCTGGACGTGTTGGTGTCTGAGTGCCGGGAGACGTTCGTTGAAGCGGCGATCAAACTCAAAGCTGTTCCCTCATGGGACTTCTCCTGCCCTTGCGTTGTTCTCGATGGCCGAACGGATGAGATCAAAGCCGTGGTGATCGGTGTGGGGAGTATTGGCAACCTGGTGCCAACGTCTGCTGCAATCGACAACCCTGAGGTCAAAGAGTGGCTTCGCATCGCCACAGAGAAAAGTCCCGAAGCAGCATTTGCCGAGATGCTGAATGGGGATGAAGAACGCGCCAGGCGATTTAATGAGGCTTACGAACGGCTGATTGAGGAACGTCAAACCGGAATCAAAGGCCTTTGGTCGGCAGATGATCTCTCTTCATTTGTATCCAGAAGCCAAGCTGCATACCCCAAGGCCATCAGCGCCATTGCGCTGCTACCGGGACAAGAGGGTCAGAGTCACAGCATTATCACGTTTGAGAGTGACATCGCATCTCTGCTGTCTTGAAATCACAAACGAAGAGATGATGCTCAGCGGAGAAAGCGGAATGAGGCGGTCTTGAGTGAAAACAGACTCAATTCAGCAATATCGACTTCTGTACAAACTGAACTCTTTGAAGACGGCTTCTGCTTCGAGTAAATCTTTATCCTCTTGAAGGAAGTAGAGATGGGATTTCCACCATTCCCAGGTGTCTTCATGAATGTCTATCTTCAGCAGATCCTCCAGAACTTCGCTGCTCATTCCTCCTTCAACAAGTGATTTCAAACTAAAGAGCACCACCTCCGAGTCAATTGAGTTTCACACGGCGTAACGCGGGATCAATCAGGACTCGAAAGCGGCCAACAACGATGGGATGCCTCTGAATTGCCAGGTTTCGACACTTGAAACATGGCGTTCGATCTACACAAGGTTGATCAGTTGGTCCAGTCCTAGATGCATCTGCTCAATCAGAGCAGGCGGCTCATGCCTGCATCAGCGTCACGACTTCACGGGTGTTCGTCGATAGATCGGCAGAAGCCAATGTTGACAAAGCTCTTTTCACGGCAGCCTGACGTTCACTGCCGTAGGTGCGCCAACGACTAAAAACCTTGGCCAGCCGTGACGCCGTGATGGCGTTGCGCTGATCGACAGCGATGATCTGTTCGGCCATGAACTGATATCCACTGCCATCTTGAGCATGGAAGACACGTGGATTGCCCACCAGTCCACCGAGAACGGCACGGACTGAATTGGGGGCCATTGGGTCGAAACGGGGATGTTTCAACAAAGCGGCAACTCTCTCGAGAGCATCAGCCCGCGGTGTTGAAGCCTCCAGCGAAAACCAGGTGTCGAAAATCACAGGGCGTTCTTGCCAGCGGTCATGGAACCACTGAAGAGCCTGATCCCGCTCTGCGCATTCAATCGGCTGAAGCGCCCGAAGTCCCGAACGGGCCAGCGTCATCGAGGGGCCTCGCACCGCCTGGGCAGCATCGGAACGTGCCTTTAAGTCTCCGGCAGCAGCCAGCCAGCTCCAGATCAGACCCGTGAGCTGGCGCTCGCCCTGCCCCGCAGGCCACACCTGATCCAACCTGGACGCGACACCATCCAGCCTGGATTGCAACAGGGTTGCCAATTGAGAACCGAGCTGCTCGCGCAGTTCGCAGGCCGCCCGCTCAAGTGCTGGAGGGTCGGCCTCTTTCTGCAGAGACTCAAGCTCGGCAGGACCAGGGAAGACCAGAAGAGTGGCGAGAACAGCAGGATCCTGCTCGCCTCCATCTGAAAGCAGCTGTTGAATCGCATTCAGCATCCGCGCCTCCAGTGCCACTTCAGGCGTCCCTGCGGCACGGGCCAGAAGCAGTCGCTTCCACAGTTGCTGTCCGGCATCCCAGCGGGCGAAGGCATCGCTGTCTCCTGCAAACAGCGCAAACAGGTCGTCGATGGTCTGACCGGCATCCCAGGTCACCGGAGCTGAAAAACGGCGAAACAAGGAGATCACCGGCGGCTGCGCCTCAGCAGGCAACCCTTCAAGCACCACGGTCTTTTCATCCTGATCCAGCACCATTAATCGTTCTTCTCCGGCACATCCATCGGGTTGCAATACAGACCAAAGAACAGGAATCACAAGAGCTTGCTTGTGTTCCTGCCCTGGAGTGGGAGCCGTGACCTGTCGCAGCGTCAGGGTCAGACGTCCAGCCTTGCCATCCCAAAGCGATTTCACGGTCACATGAGGAGTTCCCGCCTGGTGATACCAGAGCCGGAATTGCTCAACATCAAATCCGAGAGGCTGTCCATCTGCTCCCGCGCCATCCACAATCGCGTTCACAAAATCCTCTGTTGTGGCGGCTTCTCCGTCGTGGCGCTTGAAATACAAACTCATCCCTCGCATAAAGCGCTCAGGCCCGAGCAGGGTCCGCAACATGCGAATCAGTTCTGCGCCCTTTTCATAAATCGTGGTTGTATAGAAATTATCAATGGCCTGATAAGAATCCGGCTTCACCGGATGAGCCGTTGGACCTGCATCCTCACGGAACTGTGTATTGCGAAGCATCGCTGCATCTTCGATTCGCTTTAAGGGTTCGGAATGAAGATCGGCGGTGAAGCACTGGTCACGAAAGACGGTGAGACCTTCTTTAAGCGACAACTGAAACCAATCACGACAGGTGATTCGATTACCAGACCAATTATGAAAATACTCGTGTCCAACAACACTTTCAATCCGCTCTAGTTCCCCATCTGTTGCAGATTCAGCATCAGCAAGAACCAGCTTTGAATTAAAGATATTCAGACTTTTATTCTCCATCGCACCCATATTGAAATGGCGCACAGCGACGGTATTGAACTCATCAAGGTCATATTCGAGTCCATACACGGACTCATCCCATGCCATGGAGCGTTTCAACGACGCCATGGCATGAGCCGTGAAGGGCTCATCCCCTGCCTCAACGTGCAGTCGCAGGGTCACCTCACGCCCGGAAGCCGTGACGTACTGATCCCTGATCTCGCGCAGGTCACCCGCTACCAGAGCAAAGAGATAAGAGGGCTTGGGGAAGGGATCTTCCCAGACCACCTCATGTCGAGAGACATCGCCAGCCAGAGACGAAGCTTTCACCTCATTGCCGTTGGATAGCAGAACGGGGAACCGTTCTCGATCCGCTTCGATCCGCACCCGATAGCGGCTCAAAACATCAGGACGATCTGGATGAAAGGTGATGCGCCGGAAGCCTTCAGCCTCACATTGCGTCGTGAGCATTCCGCCGCTTTCATACAAGCCCTCCAGCGACGTGTTGGCCTGGGGATCAAGACGACTGGCCGTCGTCAACCGGAACGGGTGAGTGGGAGGTTCAATGATCTCGAGCTGCTCATCATGCAAGCGGTAAGCGCTGCTTTCCAGGGGCTGCCCGTCCAGGGCGATTGAGACCAATTCAAGATCAACGCCGCACAGGATCAGCGGAGTGGAGGCCTCTTGATCGGAAGGTTCCACATGCAGATCGGCCGTGACCAGAACCGAATCAGGCTGGTGCACCACCACATCCAGATCAATCCTGGGAATTGCAAACGGGAAGGGCCGATAGTCGGAAAGACGCTTGGGAGGAGCGACACCCGCCCAGCTGATGGCCGACTCAGGGGATGCGGTGGAGACCATGGGCTGCTCTGGCTCATCCGATCCTGGCTCGCTTGATCGATGAATGGCGAGAGGGAAAACCTCACCACATCTCAAATCAGAGCAGGGGCAGCTGTCGGCGGAACATCAACGCAGTCGCTGGATGCACAAATCCGCAAAAGCTGAGTGTGATGTTGGGCCATGGGTGAAACCAATCGATCAGCTTAAAAAACCCCTCTGGAACAAGCAGAAACGCACGATGGTGATAAGTGTCAAATTATATGGAATCATTGTCGTGGTGACACGACTTTCAAACGCGAAGGAAGACTTTTTCTGTCCGATTGATCTGTAACTCAAAAGATGAATCAATCCGCCTGATCTGAGCCCGAAAGGGCAATCAGGGCAGGCGGATCAAAGATTATTTTCCAGCCTGAGACTTCAGCAACTTCTCTGCTTTTGTCACCTCTTTTTTATAATCCTGAGGCAGATCCTTTCCACAACGGACACCAACAACTGGCAACAGTTGCATCGCCAAGCCGTTAGCAACTTCTTCCTGGGTCAAAGCTTGTCCGTTCTTCACACCTGAGATCTTGGAACCGTTGACTTCCTTGATGTAGCTCACCATCGGGACCATATTTGCCTGCATTGCAGTCAAGAATGGAACTTTGCTTTTCGACAAAATGCACATATTGATCGAAGCGATCGAAACCATCCGCTCGATTTCGACTCCAGTGGCAGGGGTCGTGGCTCCACCTGCCCCTTGAGCAAATGCGATGGATGCATTGAGAGGAAGCGCTGCAATGAGCAGAACAGTTCTGAACGCCTGCGGAAGACTGGGACGGGGAATACGCACTGACAGACTGATGGGAGCGGCCCCATGCTGCCTCATATCAGCGAGAAATGGCTAGGGACATGTTGCGACAAGATCCATCCCTGACACACGGACCATGCCGTGTGCCAAGGCTAAAAACAGAACTCATTCACTGAACAGGGTGAGCTGCAACAGTGCACTGGAGGCAGAGCAAGCCTCTGCAGCCTGAGCAAAATTTGCGCCATGTGCAGGCCAGATCCACCCACATCTGTTCAAAGCTCAGGATGGACTGTCTGACCAGAGAGCAGTCAGATCCGCAACAGGACCGGTTATGACCTGCAAAGGGCCATGGGAGAGAGTCCCATCAATCAGAGTCAATCGGAGCCGAAGCATCTTCAAGACGGGTTTCGTGGTGATGTTCCACGATCTCCAGATCACCCTTCTGCCAGCTGTAGATGGCACGCGATCGGAAACGATCTTGATCAATCAGTCGTGTGTATTCCTGAACATCCCAATCGAGATAATGCGACTCGAACACCACCTCATGCTCATCCACCTGACGAATCCGTGTTCGTGACTCAACCTCTTCGAGGTAGGCGCGGCTGCGCAGCAACTGATGACCCATCAGGGTTGCTTCCATCACCCCTTCACGCTGATAACGGGGTTTGCGTTCAAAGAAATCTGTTTCATGTGCAGGCCACCAACTCATGCGGTAGTGAGGTTTGCCAACCCGTGATTCCGCAAAGATTTCAACCCGGATCATCATGTCCAGGAACAAAACCTCCTCATTCTTGAAAACGTATTGACGTCGTGAGCGCCAAAGCCCGAGGTTGCGCGCAAACCATCGCCTGAGATTGCTGTCGAGATAGACCCGCTGCGAAGCCGGCGACTCACCATCCGGGGGTGGAGCACCACGGCGTTCAACAGGAAGAAGGGCCATGCAAAGTCCTGACTGACAACAGTCTGTTCAAAATCGTCTTAGCGGGTCTGCTGAACTTTGCAAAAACCCATAAGGTAAGGCTCATCTTTTGGAGCAACACCTGGTGGGCGGGATCGATCCCACACCACGTCAGCAGCTGACACTGCTCCTGGTCGCAGGTCGTCACCATCTCTCCAGCGGTGATCTGCGTTCGCTGATCCAGTTCCTGGAACAGGAGGACTGCGGTTTTGACGTGACACTCCAGGTTGCTGACCCTGTCGAGCACCCTGAGCTGCTTGAACTCCATCGCTTGGTTGTCACGCCGGCTCTGGTGAAACTGCAGCCGATGCCGAAGCAGGTTTTTGCAGGCAGCAGCATTTTTCAGCAGCTGCGCGGTTGGGTGCCCCGATGGCAGCAGGATGAAGTCGTCAGCGGACTTGGCCTGAGCCTGAAGCCAACAGAGCTGGATGGAAGTCGTACTCAGCGCGAGCTGCAACTGGAGGATCAGTTGTTGGTTCTGCGGCAGGAGAATGAAACGCTGATTGACCGTCTGCAATCTCAGGAACGGCTCCTGAGAATGGTGGCCCACGAACTTCGCACCCCTCTAACAGCAGCAACGCTGGCACTTCAGAGCCAGCAACTGGGCCAGATTGATCTCAACCGTTTCCGCGATGTCCTGAAACGACGGCTCGACGAAATCGCCCTTCTTTCCAAGGATCTGCTGGAAGTGGGAAGCACACGCTGGGAAGCCCTCTTCAACCCCCAGCGCCTTGACCTCGCCAGCATTGCTGCAGAAGCAATTCTTGAGCTCGAGAAGCTCTGGCTCGGCAGGGACGTGACCATCAACACGGATATTCCAGCCGATCTGCCTCAGGTCTACGCCGATCAACGGCGCATGCGTCAGGTGCTGCTCAACCTGTTGGAGAACGCTCTCAAGTACACGCAGGACGGGGGCACGATTGCTCTCGCCATGGTGCACCGCACCAGTCAATGGGTGCAGGTGAGTGTGAGCGACAGCGGTCCTGGCATTCCTGAGACTGAACAGCAACGCATTTTTCTGGATCGTGTGCGACTGCCCCAGACGTCAGGGGGAACATCAGGCTTCGGGGTTGGGCTCTCCGTTTGCCGACGAATCGTTGAAGTTCATGGAGGACGCATCTGGGTTGTTTCAGAGCCAGGCAAAGGGGCCTGCTTCACCTTCAATGTCCCCGTCTGGCAGGGACAAGGACAGGAGAAGTTGACCACTGCCTTGACGGAGGGTCAGTCGGAACCGTAATTTCATTTGGTGCTCGGGAGAACACCTGAGAGCACGGCCTCGCCCCCATCGTCTAGAGGCCTAGGACACCTCCCTTTCACGGAGGCGACAGGGGTTCGAATCCCCTTGGGGGTATTGATCGATTTGCTTTTCGAAGCGACACATCCATTCCATGGATGTTTTTTTATAACAATTAATCTTCTCCTAAGGAGCTTATTTAAGAGTCAATAAAGATCTCATAAAGAGAAGCGATCAGGCTTCGCCGAAGCGACGAATGGTTTCTTGCTCAACTGCCAGAAGATTTTCATTGAGATCCTGCCGCAGACGTTGTTCGATCAAGGCAATAGGCATGCCCAGACATCCCTGAACCGTCAGTTCATAGAGGACGAGTGTTTGATCAGGAACAGACTGCAAACGCCAGGCACCTTCAAACCGTCGAAAATCGCCCTTGAGCATTCTGAACTGAAGCAATCCTTCAGGTCGATGCTCCGTAAGCTCCAACTCCACCTCAGCTGAAAATTTCAGACCTAACGGCAGTTGCTGACTGCCAACCTGAGCAAGGGTTACTCGATTTCCAGCCCGTTCAATCAGTTGGCTGCTACTGAGGTTTGGAATGAACTGACTGAGTCCTTCGTAGTCGGTCAGCACTTGCCAAAGGTGCTCCACTGTCTGATTCGTTCGCAGCTGAACAGCCAACCGACGGACGCCCTGGGGCAGACGCTCAATGGTCTGCTCAATCGTCTGCTGACGACCTATGGTTGCTCGCTCAAGAGTCGTCAAGGAGTTGGCGAAGTTCAACCTGAAGAAGGTAACAACGGAATCGTAATGAAAGTCACACCGGAGGCCAGACCGCAATCTGATGTGAAGGTCCGGATCGCTTGGTCTGCACGTGGATGACACGACATATAATCTCGCGATCTTTCAAGGGAACCGACATTCCATGCGTGTCAGCTCGGCGGGTACCAGCAGCTACAACGAACGGATGTTCACGCTGGTCGTTGTCTGGCTGCAGGCCGGCAAACATGTTCGATCAGAGGAACGAATCACCGTTTCCTACGACCGCCTGCAAACCACTGTCCAGGCCATCAACGCTAGAGGTGGCCGGATTCAGTCTGTGATTCCAAACAATGAGCCGATCCCGGCCGGCGCACAAGCTACAAATGCTGCAAATGCCCAAGATGTAGCTGTTAAGGCCTCTCCCTCAAAGGGATCTGCCAAAAAAGCTGAAAAACCGGCAGCCGCCAAGGCCGCCGCGAAGCCTGCTTCCAAAGCCGCTACATCCAAAGCTCCCTCAAAATCTGTATCCAAAGTGGACGCTCCTAAGGCTTCTGGAAAGCCTGCTCACCAGTCGGTTCCTGTCAATCTCTACAAACCCAAAACCCCTTTCATCAGCACCGTTCTCGACAACTACAGCCTCCTACAGGACGGGGCCATCGGACGCGTCCAGCACATCACCTTCGACCTGAGTGGTGGCGATCCCCATCTTGAGTACGTCGAAGGACAGTCGATCGGCATCATTCCCGAAGGAACAGACGCCAAAGGCAAGCCCCACAAGCTTCGTCTCTATTCCATTGCCAGTACTCGCCATGGTGATGACATGGCAGGCAAGACGGTCTCCCTGTGTGTTCGCCAGCTCGAGTACCAGAACGAGGCTGGTGAAGAGATCAAGGGTGTTTGCTCCACTTACCTGTGTGACATCAACCCTGGAGACAAGGTCAAGATCACAGGCCCTGTGGGCAAGGAGATGCTTCTGCCTGACGATGAAGAAGCCAATGTGATCATGTTTGCCACAGGCACCGGCATCGCCCCGATGCGGACCTATTTACGTCGGATGTTTGAGGCTTCCGAGCGTGAGAAAAACGGATGGAAGTTCCGTGGCAAAGCATGGCTGTTCATGGGAGCTCCAAAAACTCCGAACCTTCTCTACGACGACGATTTCGAGAAGTATCAAGCTGAATTTCCTGAGAACTTCCGCTACACCAAGGCAATCAGTCGCGAGCAGAAGAACACCAAGGGTGGTCGGATGTACATCCAGGACCGCGTCCTGGAACATGCCGATGAAATCTTCTCAATGATCGAAGATTCCAAAACCCATGTCTACATGTGTGGTTTACGAGGCATGGAACCAGGCATTGATGAAGCCATGACAGCTGCAGCAGCCTCCAAGGGATTGGACTGGGCTGAGCTGCGCCCCCAGCTCAAGAAAGCTGACCGCTGGCACGTCGAGACCTACTGACGTCCCAACGTCATCGTTCACACCAAAGCCCACCGAATGGTGGGCTTTTTTTGTTTGGGTTGTCTCGAGACGACGACAAAACATGGCGGGATGTTCTGGAGCACTGTCAGAGCCGGGATTCCTGGTTAAACCTTCGTCAGAGCTTCCGGTGTCATGAGCGCAACGATGACAAACCCGTTGAGGGTCGGCCTGCGTCAGGAGCGAGTGATTGCTCCCCAATGCCTGGTGATCTTCGGCGCAAGTGGTGACCTCACGCATCGCAAGTTGGTGCCGGCGCTGTTTGAACTCTTCAAACAGCGCCGGCTGCCCAGTGAATTCGCACTGTTGGGATGCGCTCGACGCCCATGGAGTGATGAGGAATTCCGCCAAAAAATGGCGGACGCCATGGAGACAACGGTGAATGAGAACCGTTCGGCCTGGGAACAGTTCTCCGCTGGCATGTTCTACGAACCGGTGGATCTTCAGAAGCCTGAGGATCTTGTGAAGCTCGGTCACCGACTCGACGAAATCGACAGGTTGCGAGCCACCCGCAGCAACCGCACGTTTTATTTATCGGTTTCTCCGAAGTTCTACGGCAGCGGCTGCCGTGCTCTGGCCGATGCAGGACTGCTGAAGGATCCGCAACGCAGTCGCGTGGTGATCGAAAAACCCTTCGGCAGGGATTACGGCAGTGCCCAGAACCTGAATCGGGTCGTCCAGAGCTGTGGGCAGGAGAATCAGATCTTCCGCATCGACCACTATCTGGGCAAGGAAACCGTCCAGAACATCATGGTTCTGAGGTTTGCGAACACCATCTTCGAACCGATCTGGAACCGGAACTACATCTCAAGCGTTCAGATCACAGCGGCTGAAACGGTCGGTGTTGAAGAACGAGCCGGTTATTACGAAACGTCGGGTGCCCTGCGGGACATGGTGCAGAACCACCTGACCCAGATGCTGGCAATCACGGCCATGGAAACGCCAGGACGCTTTGATCCGGAAGCGATCCGCAGTGAAAAGGCCAAGGTTCTACAGGCGGCTCGGCTGGCGGATGAGAACGAACCCTGGAACTGCTGCATCCGTGGTCAGTACGGACCTGGTGGAACTCAGGACTCACCCTTGCCCGGCTACCGCCAGGAGCATGGGGTGGATGCCAACAGCACGACAGAAACCTATGTGGCGATGAAGCTGTTCATCGACAACTGGCGCTGGCAGGGGGTTCCGTTCTATGTCCGTACAGGCAAACGCTTGCCGAAGCGCCTGAGCGAAGTGGTGCTCACCTTCAGGGAGGCACCCGTGCACCTCTTTGATGCCGCGGGAGGCGGACCAACGGCGAATCAACTGGTGTTGAGAATTCAGCCCGATGAAGGTGCTGAATTCCGTTTTGAAGTGAAGTCTCCAGGTTCAGGCATGCGCAGCCGACCGGTGGAAATGGAGTTTTCCTACGACGAGTCGTTCGGTGAACCTTCCGATGAAGGCTATGTGCGTCTGCTGGCCGACGCCATGCTCGGCGATCCCACACTGTTCACACGCAGTGACGAGGTGGAAGCAGCCTGGCGCCTTTACACCCCTCTTTTGGAGCTGATTGAAGACAGCCCATGGCAGCTGCCGATCCATCCCTATGAGTCAAGAACCTGGGGACCTGCCGCTTCTGATGCCCTTCTCGCCCGTGATGGCCTGCTCTGGCGACGTCCCTGACCAGACCCACTGACCACACCTGTCCCAATCAACCGGCTGCACCATGTCCCCTCAGCTCACGCTTCAAACCCCTCTCGAACTGCCGCCATCTGAGGTCCCCGGCTACCTGGAACAACTCTGGTCGCGCGATCAGCCCAACAATGTCGGCGCACACACGTTCTGCCTGCTCGTCTGGCAACCGGCCTGGGTTGAACAGCAGTTGGTCCGCACAGGTCGTCTGGATGGCCCCATCACCGGCGTGCAAAGACCACAGCTCATTACCGCAGGTCGGCAGGCTGTGGTGGATGGGGATCTTCCCATCAGCACACCACCGCTGACAGGAGCCGTGGCGGCATGCCTCAGCCAGATGGACGGGGGGAACACCAGTGAGGATCTGCGTGGCCAGCATGTGGATGCGGCTCTCAGCAACCTGCGCCCTCGCCGCCTGATCACCCTGGCGCCCAGCCTCGACGAGCAGCAGCCCCTTGAAACTCTTGTGGCTGCCTACTGCCCTCTGCCGGAGGAAGGCGGTGGAACGGTCGCTTGCGGTGATGTGGTGGTGCTGCGTGGTGGCAGGCCTGCCCTGCAGCAGGACCTTGCAATCCTCGACCCTCTGTTGCCGGAGGAACTCCCCTCCTGGGTTTGGTGGAACGGGGCCCTTGATGAAGCCCCTGAGCTGCTCCAGCAACTGGCCAGCTCCCCCCGCCGCTTGATTCTCGATTCAGCCCTGGGAGAGCCAGGTTTCTGCCTCAACCTGCTGGCCTCCAGGATCGAAGCAGGGCAGGCGGTCAACGATCTGAACTGGCTTCGCCTTGGCAGCTGGCATCAGACCCTGGCCATGGTCTTCGATCCACCTCATCGCCGCGATGCCCTCGGTCACGTGGTTCAGCTCGACATTGATGTGGAAGGAGACCATCCAGTGCAGGGGCTCCTGCTGGGATCCTGGATCGCCGACCGTCTGGGCTGGGAGCTGCAAAACACCCAGCACAACCCTGACCACAGCATCAGTGCCACCTTCAAGCGCCCTGATGGAACCGAGGTTCAGATGCGCGTGTCGCCTGTTCCGATGGGGCAACCCAGCATCCATCCTGGCCAGATCGTTGGACTGCGCTTGATTTGCAAGCCAGACAACAAGCCTGCGATCTGCGTGATTCTCTGCGCCGAGTCCGGGGGCTGCATGCGACTGGAGGCCGGCGGCATGGCCAGCATGGAGCTGATTGAAGAGGTGGTTCCGGTGCAGCATTCCCCAGTGGAGACTGACGTTTCCCGGCAGCTGGAAGGCGGCCATGACTCCACCAATCCACTCCTCGCGGCTGCGGCCCCTCTGGCTGCCAAGCTGATCAGCTGAATCCCAGCTGAGCGGGGTGTCTTCTGCCGCTCCGCTCAAACAATCTCCGCTAACACCATGGCCTGCGTGATCGCTGCTCCGGCCAGCGGCAGCGGAAAAACCCTGCTCAGCCTCTGTCTGATTGCCTGGGCCCGCCAGCTTGAGAGGAGCATCCAACCCTTCAAGGTCGGCCCCGACTACCTCGATCCGCAGCTGCTCTCCCTGGCGGCATCACGACCCTGCAGAAATCTCGACCTCCCCTTGTGTGGCGAGGAATGGGTGCAACTCAGCTTCAACGGCTATGGCGGTCGTTGTGACATGGCCCTGGTTGAAGGCGTGATGGGGCTGTTCGATGGCATTGGATCCAGCTCGGAAGGAAGCACTGCCGATGTGGCTGTGAACCTGAATCTTCCGGTGGTGCTAGTGGTGGATGCCGGCGGTCAGGCGCGCTCACTTGGTGCCCTGGTTCAAGGATTCAGAGATCTCGACCCCCGCCTCAACCTGGCTGGCGTGGTGCTGAATCGTGTCAGCAGTCCCAGGCATCGTGAGCTCCTTGAAGACGTGCTCACGGACATCGGTGTGCACTGCCTGGGCTGTTTACCGGTGGATCCCAGCCTGGAACTACCCAATCGGCATCTGGGTCTCGCTCCCGCCCATGAACTGAGCTCCCTTCAGCAGCGCGTTGGGCGCTGGGCTTCTCTGGCGGAGCAGCACCTCAACATGGGAGCGTTTCGCACTCTCCTGCAAGCACCAAAACCTGGTCCGGAACCGATTCAGAGCATTTTCTGCCGAGAACCGAACACCTCAAAAGCTCAGTCCCTGCCGGTGGCCGTCGCACAGGATGAGGCCTTCCACTTCCGCTACCCCGAGATGCAGGAGTGCTTGGAGGTGCTGGGGATGCCAGTGCTGCCCTGGAGTCCTATGAGCGATGCTGCCCCACCCACGGAAGCAAGAGGCCTGATTCTGCCGGGGGGGTTCCCAGAGCTCCATGCAGAGCATCTGAGCCGGTGCAAGACAACCTTCTCAGCACTGCATGAATGGATTCAGCACAAGCCGATCTACGCCGAATGCGGAGGGATGCTGCTGCTGGGTCGGGGTCTGGCCGGTCCAGATGGAACACTGCATGCCATGGCTGGCCTCCTGCCGTTTGAAGCCAGACGGGGAAGGCTGCAAGTGGGCTACCGACAGCTGCAAGCGCAAAGCGACAGCCTGTTGTTGCGCGATGGCGAGAAACTCAAAGGCCATGAATTCCACCGCTGGCAATTGCGCAGTGAATCGGGGGAAAGCGTTGGCAGCTGGGGGCCGTTGTGGCAGGTTGAAGGTTGGAAAGTTGAGCGGAGAGCAGAGGGATGGAACCTGCCCAATCTCCACGCAAGCTGGGTCCACCTCCACTGGGCAGGATCCTCGACGATCCCCTGCCGATGGCGCGCCGCGCTCGACTTCGCAGCGAGGCGGAACGTCGCCGCTTTGTGACCCGCAGCACCCGGCAGCGATCCGTCACGCTTCAGGAACGCTGGCGTTTTCTTGTGGAAGGGAGCGTTCAAGGCGTTGGCTTTCGGCAGGCCTGTCGGCGACGCGCTCTTGAACTGGGTCTCAGCGGCTGGGTCCGCAATCTGGATGACGGCCGAGTGGAGGTGCAAGCCGAAGGCGATCAGCTCCCCCTCAACGAGCTGAGGCTTTGGTGTGAGCAGGGTCCCAGCGAAGCGAGGGTACGTCTCGTCAGGCCGTGCCAGATCCCGATCACTGGTGCCGACTGGTTCGAGGTTCGTCACTGAAACGAGACCGCAGGGGATTGGGATTGGGCGCGCAGCCAAATCACTCCCTGATGGTCAAAATCGTGGAAGAGAGAGCTCCTTCTGGCCATGGCCGCTCAACGTCAGCTCTGGCTCCTGCGACATGGAGCCACCGAGTGGGCTCGCAACGGACGTCACACAGGCAACACCGACCTCCCTCTGCTTCCGGAAGGCGAGGACGAGGCCCGTCAACTGGCCCCTGTCCTCAGCCAACACCATTTCGCTGCTGTGTTCAGCTCACCGCTTCAACGCGCTCGACAAACATGCGAACTGAGCGGACTGGGCGCAAGCATGACGGTGATGCAGGAGTTACTGGAATGGAATTACGGGGATTACGAGGGAATCACCACCCCTGAAATTCAACGCACGGTGCCGGACTGGAGCGTCTTTACCCATGGATGTCCCAACGGCGAAGACGCTCAGGCCGTACAAAAGCGCTGTGAAACCGCCATCGGAATCGCACTGAACGCACCCGGTGATGGAGACGTGGCCTTGTTTGCCCACGGGCACCTTCTGCGGGCGTTGGCCGGCACCTGGCTTGGACTGGGAGCCATGGGTGGTCGGCTACTGATGTTGAGCACCGGAAGTATCTGTGTGCTCGGATTCGAGCATGGAAATCATGCGATCGTGCGCTGGAATGCGCCTGCTGACAGCCGGTTCTGATGAGCGACACAACCCTCTGGGCTGAACTCCTGGCCTATGGCACCGGTATCGGCCTCTCGCCGATTCATATCGCCGTTCTCTTGCTGCTGCTCCTGGGCCCGAATCCCATCAAAAGAGGCGGATGGTTCGTTGCAAGCTGGGTGATCACCACGCTTCTTGCCGCCACGCTTCTGGTCACAGTCGGCCATTCCCTTGTGCTGGACATGAGTCATGGCTCCCATCACCGCACGGGCCTGGATCTGCTGGCCGGAGGAGCGCTAGTCGCCATCGGTGGACGAGAACTGATCAAATCCTTTACCGAAGGTTCGGAGCCGCCCTCCTGGACCAAAGGCATCGACCGTTTCCTGGCCATGCCGCTGCCGCTGCTGTTGTTGTTGGGTTCCGTCGGCGAAGTCATCAGCCCCGACGACATCGTGCTGTTCGCCAAGTCAGCAGGAGTGGTTCTGTCTGCGCAGTTGCCCACCTGGCAGGAGGCAGTCGGTCTGATTGCTTTCACATTCGGAGCCAGCTTGTTTCTGCTCACCCCTTTGGTGGCCGTCATCATCGGCCGCGACAAGGTCGTTCCACTTCTCCAAAAAGGGAAAGAGGTGTTGTTTGCCCGTGGAAGCCTTCTGGTTGGAGGGGTGAGTCTCGGACTTGGGATCTACCTGGGATGGCAGGGTGTGAGTGGCCTGACCATCGTCTGAGCGTAAAAACCGATGAGCCCTTTGTGCACCCCGAAATTCTCTGGAAGCAAAGGATGAATCAGGACCAATTCACAAGCTCAGAGATTTTGGAACTTTGACTTAAACCTCCGTGATCCTGAGACAACAGATGATCAACAAGATCTCTCATGGTGTCGAAGTCTTTTCTCGACGAAAGACCTTCGCTAATCAATGATTTCGAGCTCATGTCCAATGACTCAGCAATAACCTTAAGGGCACCACTTAGAGCAGACTTCGAGTTTTTCAGGGACGAATAGCTGGTGACTGGATTGACACCAGCCAGGATCTGATCCGTGGCCATCTGATTCATTACAGTCGCTGTGGAATGACCCGCAAAGGGCTTAAAGCCATAGGACTTGGCATTGAGCAGTGCATGCTCAATCAATTGATCTCGCCCAACACTCTCCGGCAGGCTACCTGTGAAACCGGTGATCTTTGCAAAAAACTGATCACCTTCTTTTAGATAGAGAGAACCTGCATCAATTTCTCCTGTGATGGAATCAAAGCCATGAAAATCAATGCGATCGTCGACAGAAAAGTCTTCAATCTCTACAACCATAGAGGTGATCTGTCCACTTTCTTTATTCAATTCTACCTGGTCAGCACCTTGCCCCAGCCTGAGAGAGTGAACTCCCATCGCAGCATCGTGACTCCCCAAGAAAAGGGCGAGTCGATCATCGCCATCGCCAGAATCAATTGAATGCGCCCCACCATAGGAAACAATGAGATCATTTCCAGCGAAGGCTTTCACGTCATCATGTCCATCACCCAAATAAATGTGGTCACGATGAACAGAACCATAGACACGATCATTGCCGCCGAACGAATATGCAGTCTGACCAGGACTGCTCATATAAATCAGATCTGCAAGATCACCACCTGCAAGATCACCACCTAAATCAGCAACCTGATGGGGTGAATAGTAGAGACCCACCCGTCGCTCCACATCATTAACCGTGGCAATCGGCAAGTCAGCAAAATCTTTCCTTTTGGCCGCAACTTGCTCGCGGCTCAAAACAGGATCATCAGATGTATGCCCAGCATCGGAACCGTTTATGACCTTACTGGCATGGACCGGGGAGGAGTAGACAACAACACTCGACTTCGCCTTGTAATCAGTCGCCTCAAACATGCCAACATTCACATTCGTGATCTCACCCTCTGCGAGCAAAGTGACAGCCCCAGAACCACTGGCTTCGCGGTCAATCAGAGACGAGGGAAAATAGCCATAATTTTTCGCGGCATTCAAGGCCTTTTCCGCAGAAATAGCACCACCGAAATACCCTGTGATGTGTTTCGACGGATTGACAGCCGCCGAGACATCGCCGGTGATTTGCACAGGTGCCTGAAATGGAATTGATGTGGTCTGCTGAAGGTATGTTTGCTCCGCAACAATCGACTGACCAGGCTGAACCGTCACCGAAATGGCATTCGACTGTGTGAGATCAATCGAGCTTGTCTGAGTGCCTGTGGTACTGGTGTTCACGGTCGTCCCATGCTCAACACTGGCATTCACGCCGAGATCAGCACCTGGGATCAACCCCATGGCGGCCTTAAAACTCGCACCCACAGTCCTGCTCGTCGTATGACTAATCCCCTTGGTCGTGGCCGAGGAAGTTGACGCTGCAGTGGTCGCTCTAAATGTCAACTGGTCCGTCAGTGCTACACCATCATCAGGCACTGAAATCTTCACCATGTTGACACTCTGAGACTGAACATTTCCGTTGACAATCGTTGTACCGGAACCCCTTAGATTACGAGTCTTGGGGGTAGCTTTATTGGTCAAAAAGACGACATCATCCGCAGACTGGCTTAATTTCAAACTATTTCCAACCTGCAGGCCCGTGGGAACAGAAAAGAAACGAGAATTAAAGTAGAAAATAGATGGATGATTTTCAGTCCACTGACTCGGATCGGCCAGATAGCTCTCAACCTCCTCCTCTGAGTACAATGGACTGGGAACAGTCCACCAATACAGATGGGAGGGGAGAGAAGCAGAACTCTCACCGGGAGAGTCGAGCTCACCCAGAGAAGGCATCAAAAAACTTTTCTTTTTCTTTTCATCACTAAAACCCAGCCAGTCTTGCGCTGAAAAATATTGATCAGCCCCGCTCCTCCAGGCACCATCAATCTCACTCGGGCCAGCTAAGTAACCAGTACCAAGAACTGGGATTGTATACGCATTCATTTTCAGCCCATTATATTTTCCGCTAAAAATATCGCCCTGAAAATCAAGATAATGCGAGGCAACCATTTGCCCAACAACTGGATAGATAACACCGCTCACAACAAATCTCCTCAATTCATTGCAGACCTAGCAAATCCGAAGGGTAATCAGCTGAAAAACAATGTTTTTTCAAGAGACCACGGTGAACCCACAAAACACAAAGCATCGCCTGTAACGACCAGCGGAGGATTCAGGCAGAGATCATTGTTCTTGCCATCAAACAGCACAAAATCAGGAGACCTATCAACACTCACCTAGCCAATCCCGCGTAAAGCCTTGCTCCAGGAGGCTGCATTGCGTTGGTTATCACCGACCAGATAAACCCCATGCCTGGCACGACTGACAGCCACATAGGCCAGCTGTTGATGAAACACCCGCCGCTCAGGCGCAAGGCGATCAAGGCTGCGCGGGAACACATCATCAGCAACAAAAACCTCACCGAAGCTGCTGCCCTGACTGCGATGCACTGTCAGCACCGCAGCAGGCCCAAGCGATGCGAAAGCATCCCTCACCAGGAAGTAACGGCGCCATAGCGGTCGCCCGCCACGTTTTCCAGCAGTCCGCGCTTCCTGAGCCAGACGCTTCAGCAGTGCATCCAGTTGCTCCCTCGCCTGGCTTCCGGAGGGCGGCTGAAGGCGCAGATTGAGCTCAAGCTCGCCACTGCGAACCTTCGCATTGAGGGTCTCAATCACCGGCACACCTAGACCAGCCAACGACAGCTGCGCTTCGCCGGCCACTCCGAACTCCGCCAGATCACAGCGTTCCGGAGACACATCTTCAACGACGAGTTCTCGGTTGGAACCCAGCACCAAGTCGGGTTCCTCACCGGTCTCGCCGCCATCGCTGGAGGCCGGTGCCATCACCGCTGTGCGCGTGATCAACACCTCGCCAGGCAGCACAGCCATCTGGTCCGCCATCTCACCATGGATGGCCCGGCGGGCATGGGGCACCAACGCGTCCAAGCGGCGGTTGGTGTAACAGAGAATGCGCGCCGCATCGGGGTTGTCACAAGCCGCGGCCTGGCGCAACCCCTCCTGGGCACGCGCCAACCAGTCGCTTCGGCTCAGAACTCCCACCTGACCAAGATCCGAGCGAACGGGAGGCAGCAGCGGTGGCACTTCGCAGGGCAAGCGGCCATCGCGCAGACAACTGGCGAGCTGCAGGACAGGTCCCTGGTGACGGACAACCTCACGCAAACAGGCGGACACAGCACGATTCATGCCGAACACCGGGCTTTCGCTTTCACCCACCGGTGGCAACTGGGCCGGATCACCCACGAACACCAGGCGGGTTTTGAACGGGTGGGCACACTGCAAGGCAATTGACAGCAATGAGCTGTCGACCATCGAGGCCTCATCGACCAGCACCAGACCGAGATGCTCCAGCGCTCCGGCCGTTTGCTCCGTGGATTCGCACAGCTCCCGATCACCCTGTCGCTTGAGCTTCAGACGCAGCAAGCGGTGAATCGTGGATGGATACCACGTGGGCTGAAGACCTTCGAGATTGAGGGCCTGCCGTAAAACCCCAACAGCCTTGTGGGTGGGAGCCACAACAGTCCAGCAGAGACCGCTGCTTTCCACCTGCCTCAGCAAACGCATCGACAGGAAGGTCTTGCCACTGCCGGCATAGCCACTCAGAACGAAAGGAAGACCGGCATCCTTCTGCTGCAGCCAGTCATTGAAGGCCTCTGCCGCCTTGTGTTGATCCTCGGTGAGGCTCAGTTCAGCGTGGGGAAAAGACGTCACCCCAGAGCGTTGGTGATCAGTTGCGTCAATTGAAGCGGTGATCCCAGAAAATTGAGGCCAAGCAAGGCAATGGCTGGACCCAACAAGCTGCCGACGAGCACTTCCGTTCGGGAATGCCCAAGCCGTTCCTTGAGAGGTTTTTCAAAAGGTGACTCCCAGAGCGACTCAGGCAAGGCATTGACGCGCTCAGCGGTAAAGCCGGCAGCACGCCTCACACCGCTGGCGTCGTACATCACCACGAACGCCACAGTGGCGGCCAGAGCGAAAACGGAAGAGGCGAATCCCTCCTGCCAACCCACCGCCGCGGCCGTCCCGCTCACAAGTGCTGCATGACTCGATGGCATCCCACCGGTTTCAATCAGCACGGCAGGCCGCCAGCGGCGAAAGACGACCAGTTCAATCACCAACTTCGACAGCTGAGCCAGACCACAAGCAGCCAGCCCCCATGCCAGAACAGCGTTATCAAGGATCTGATAGGGGATGCTGAGAGACATGTCATCCATCGTCAGCGGTCCCTGCTAGCCACGTAATCGGCCAAAGCCAGCAAGGGTTGAGCCTGTTTTTTCCAAGGCTCCAGAGCCGCTTTGGCCTCTCCCACCAACTCGAGTGCGCGCGTTCTCGAAGGTTCCAAACCGAGAAGCTTTGGATAGGTGGTCTTATCGGCCAGCAGATCCTTGCCCGCCGTCTTGCCCAGCACATCGCTGCTGGCGGTGACATCGAGAATGTCGTCCACGATCTGGAACGCAAGACCGATGCCATTGGCGTAGGTGCGCATGGCCTGGACCTGTGCCTCGCTGGCACCCCCGATCAAAGCTCCGGTCACTACACAGGCCCTGAGCAGCGCGGCGGTCTTGTGCAGGTGGATGTACTCCAGCGTCTCCAGGTCGACCTGTTTGCCTTCGCATTCCAGATCCACCACCTGACCTCCCACCAGCCCTGGCGCTCCGGACACCAGAGCAAGCTCACCGACCACCTTCACCAATCTCTCGGCGGGCACATCGGCACTGCGCACAGCCACCATTTCGAAGGCTCGGCTGAGCAGGGCATCACCGGCGAGAATCGCCATGGCATCGCCGTACACCTTGTGATTGGTGGGACGGCCACGCCTGAGATCGTCGTTGTCCATCGCCGGCAGATCGTCGTGGATCAGCGACATGGTGTGAATCATTTCGAGCGCCACTGCCGTGGGCATGGCCTGTGAGGCATCACCGCCTACCAGCTCACAGGCCGCGAGACAGAGAATTGGACGCAGCCTTTTGCCCCCAGCCAAGAGGGAGTAACGCATCGCCTCCCTCAGCGATTCCGGCCGCTCAGGTCCCATCGAGGCATCAAGGGCAGCTTCGACCCGTTCGCGAGCCTGATTGAGATAGGCCTTGAAATCAAAGCTCTGCTGAGGCTCACCCGACGGCGGAACGCCTTCAGGGCTGGTCGCCGTGGCGGTCATGGGGAGCGCAATGCTGGGCGAATTCTGTCAGGCCAACGGGCCGGAAAGCACTATCAGATGATCAAGTCCGCCAGATCGTGATCAACCCCGTGGCGACGGCACCAGGCCACAACGGTGTTCACAAGCAGCATGGTGACAGTCATCGGTCCAACGCCTCCCGGCACAGGCGAAAGCGCAGCGGCGATGGACTCCAGCTCAGCGGCTTTGACATCTCCACAGAGCCCACCCTCAGGACGGCGGTGAATCCCGACGTCCACCACCACGGTGCCAGGGCTCACATGCTCTGCACCGATCATTTCCGGGCGACCGGCTGCCACAACGAGGATCTCAGCCTGACGCGTCAAAGCGGCGAGATCTTTGGTCCGGGAGTGCGCAATCGTCACCGTTGCGTTCGCGGCCTGCAACATCAGGGCCATCGGCTGACCGACCAGGATGCTGCGTCCAATCACCACGGCACGTCGACCAGCTGGATCAATGTCTGCACTGCGCAGCATCGCCATGACACCGGCCGGAGTGCAGCTGCGAGGGCCCTGCTCACCCTTGAGCAACCGGCCGAGATTCAGGGTGTGCAAACCATCGGCATCCTTTTCCGGATCAATCGCAGCCAACAGAGGTGTTTCATCGAGTCCTTGCGGAAGGGGCAGCTGCAACAGAATCCCGTCAACCCGGTGATCCGCATTCAACTCACGGATCGCTGCTAACACCTGCTCGGAGGAGGCATCCGCGGGAAGGTGGGAGCCGTAGCTCTCCACACCGATCCGAGCACAGGCCTTTTCCTTGTTGGCCACATAAACCGCGCTGGCAGGGTCGTCACCGACACGCAGAACAGCCAGGCCTGGTGGGCGACCGGCAGATGGACTCGCAGATCGCACCTGTGACTGCAGCCGCAACTCAAGCGTTTTGGCCAGAGCCTTGCCATCCAACCTGAGGGCCATTGCCTTCCGATGCATGTGAATCCAGCATGCCGCTCCGGCAGAGCTAGCGTTTGCAGAGGATGCCCCCGGCTGACTTGCTTTCGCATCGCCTTGCACGTCTCTGGAGGTCCTGGCTCAGGAGCGAGTCACCACGTCGGCCGGTGCTGCGTTGGAACAGGCTTCAGAAAGCCGCCCTGCTGATCCTTTGTGTTCTGGTGGCGCTTGTGTCCAGTTGGCCCTGGCTGGTTGAACCAGACCTGCGGCCAGGCCTGGCTGCCCCCTTCGATGCGGTTGCACCCAAAGACGCAAGGGTCGTTGACAGCGAAGCCCTCGAGCAAAGACGTTCAAGCCTCGGATCAAGCACGTTCGTCCAGGTTCTGGATCCTCAGGAAAATGAGCAGATCCGCATGCGACTGGAGCGACACCTCAGCGAGCTGGAACGGGTCGCCAAGAGCAACGATGCCGAGCGAATCGGGCCTGTGAATCTGTCACTGGACGAGCAGCTATGGCTGGAAAAACGCACGCAAGAGGAACGCCGCGCCTGGGATATGGCCGTACGGCGCGCGCTCGACAGGATGCTCAGTCAGGGCCTGGTCAACACCCTGGCGCTTGAACAGCTGCAACGGGCCAGCGACCTGCAGCTTGAAAACATGAACACTGGCAAGCAAGCCGGCCGCAGCCTGGGCAGCAAGGTGCTGACCACCACGCTCCAGGGCGCCAGCAATCTTCAAACGGATCCTCTGCGCAGCCAGCGCATGATCGAGGAGCTGATCACCAAACAGGGGATCCCCACCATTGAAGTGAACAAAGGGGATCTGATCACCCGCAAGGGCGAGTCGATCAGCTCACAGGCCTACGACGTTCTCGATTTCTTCGGAATGGTGAACCGTCGTCCAAAGCTGGGCATCTGGATTGTGCGTTTCACCGAAGCACTGGCCAGCTGCGGGGTGTTGCTGCTGGTCATGCGCCGGGAGCGTCCCTGTCTGGAGGCCCCCCATGGCCTGCTCGCTCTCGGGCTGCTGCTGCTGAGCCAGGGCTGCAAGCTCTGGTTCGGCGCTGCTGTGAGCCCTTTGGCAGTGATCGTGCCCCCCACCCTTCTCCTGGCGCAGGGCCTGGGCACCACAAGTGCACTGGCCTGGATGGCTGTTGCCAGTCTTCTCTGGCCCACCCCGGTCACAGGCCTTGGTGAGGGGCGCCTGCTCATTGCCGCAGCAGCAGCCACTGTCGCCGCGTTGCAGGCAGGCAGGCTGCGCAGCAGAGCCCAGCTGCTGCAACTCGCGGTGCTGCTGCCCGTGGGCGCCTGGTTGGCCGAACTGCTGCTGATAAGCCTGGATGGCCAACCACTGGCAGGAACGGGGATGCGCCTGCCCTCTGATGCAGGGGAACCAGCTTCGGAAGCCCTGCTGCTGGGACTGCTAATGATGCTGACGATCCTGGTGATCCCACTGCTGGAAAGCTCCTTCGGATTGCTGACCAGAGCTCGGTTGATGGAGCTCGCCGATCAGGAACGCCCCTTGTTGCGGAGACTCTCTTCCGAAGCCCCAGGCACCTTTGAACACACACTGATGATCTGCGGTCTGGCCGAGGAAGGTGCGCGATCGATCGGTGCCGATGTCGATCTGATCCGAACAGGCTCGCTCTACCACGATGTGGGCAAGCTTCATGCTCCGGACTGGTTCATCGAGAATCAGACCACTGGCGAGAACCCCCACACTCGGCTGAATGACCCACTGGCCAGCGCAGGAGTGCTCCAGGCGCATGTGGATGAGGGCCTGAAACTGGCCAGAAGGCATCGGCTTCCCCGCCCCATTGCCGACTTTATTCCTGAACATCAGGGCACGTTGCGAATGGGTTATTTCCTGCATCAGGCGCGTCAGCAGGATCCAGGGGTGTCGGAAAAACGCTTCCGCTATCACGGACCAACTCCCCGCTCCAAGGAGACCGGGATCATGATGCTGGCGGACGGCTGTGAGGCGGCTCTGCGCTCACTGCCACCGGATACGAGTGATCAGCAAGCCCGTGACACGGTCAAACGGATTGTTGAAGCGAGGGTCAGTGACGGACAACTCAGCCAGAGCAGCCTCAGTCGGGCGGAACTGGAGCTGGTGATGCAGTCGTTCGTGCGTGTGTGGCGAAGAATGCGTCATCGCCGAATTCCCTATCCCATTCCGGCAAAGCGCAGGTTTTCTGCCTGAACCCAGGAGGGCAGGGCAGCACGCACGCGAACACGCTGCCGGTCGTAGGGGTCCTGGAAACTCAGAGCATGGGCATGGAGATGCATCGGACCTTCAGCATCGGAAGCGGCGTAGATCGGATCAGCGCAGATGGGGGATCCGATGGCAGCCAGATGGGCCCGCAACTGATGGGAACGGCCGGTCAGGGGCCGCAGCCAAACGCGCCTGCAATCCCTTGACTCCGACCACTTGCGCCAAAGCGTGCAACAGGGCTTGCCATCCGGATGCGGGCCATAAAAAGGCGGATGGCGCTGCAACCGTGCCAGGGGATGGCGGATACTTCCGCGTCTGCCTGACAAGGGCCTCAGAACATCTGCGATGTAGAGCTTCTGCACTCGTCGGGCAGAGAACAGAGCACTGAGAGCGGGCAGGCTGGACTGATTTCTGGCCACAAGCACGAGTCCCGACGTATCCCGATCGAGTCGATGCACCAGTCGAAACTCAGGGCAACAGCTCTGCAGGCGAGTGATCAGGGAATCCCTTTGATGGGCTCCGAGACCAGGCTGACTCAGCAACCCGGACGGTTTTTCGACCACCAGATACTGCGGACGCTGAAGCAGGAGCGAGCATCCTGCGATCTGAGCCATCGCTGCAGCCAATGCATCAAAGCCTCACACCACGCCGGTGGGCAGGTCGGCACCAGTAGATCAGCGCGAGCACGTTGACCACCCCGAGAAGAACTGGCCACAAGCCCATGGTCTGCGGCTCAAGCCCCAGGACCAGGCGAACAATGCCGTAAGGGAAGGTTCCTGCAAGGCTCATCGACAGGGCCACAATCGCCAGGATGACGCCCCATTTGCGCTGAGCCAGCAAGCCTGCGGAAGCCACGATGCCGACGATCGCAGCGGGCCAGGCCAGAGAGAAGGCAAGGGTGATGTTGGTGATTCCAATACCGGCTGAAGCTTCATCACGGAATGCGAGCAAGCCGATCACAGGCAATGCGATCAGGTTGGCCACCAGGCCCAACCAGGTCATGAACCAGTAACCACGAAGCCTGGGACCCATGGAGAGATGCCACACATCTGCACACCGTAAGGGCCGTGCCCCATCAATCCGGGCCATCTCCGCTCAGACAAGCCTGCGGATCCAGCTTCAGGATGGGGCAGCTTCATGGCGGAGAGACAGGAGGCTCAGGAGGTTCAACCACCCGGCGATGACTCAGACGTTCGGCACAGAAACTGCGAAACAGGGCTTCCACTTCGTCGGGGGGCATTCCTTGCACCAGTCGTGCCTCGATTTCATCCCGACGCTGCGATTGGTGATAGAGCCGCAGTTCCTGGAAGGTGGTTTTCGACTGGGCCTCGATGCGCGCCAGGGCATTGCCGACCTGATGATCAGCGAGCAGCGGTCCACCATGACAATGCTGCATGACATGGGCTGACTCGTGGGCAAGAACCACCCAGACCTGCCTTGGATCGTCCTGGATGTTGTTGGCACAAATCAGCAGAGCATTGCGTGGCGCATGAAAGGCACCGAGCAGGGCGGACGGACAATCCTTGGCCACAAGCGTGTGGGTTCCCGCTCGACGAATGAGGGCGGCATAGCTTCCGATCCGATCCCAGGTGTCAGCCCTTGATGATCCGGCGAAGAGCGGACAACTCAGGGTGAGCGCCAGCACAGCTAAGGCACGGACTCGAATCGACGGAGCCAGACCCGACAAAACAGCATCTCCCGTTCCTGGTCTCATTCAAGACACGCTGGACCGGATTGGCATCCCTTCGGCTGGAAATCAGGGCATGAGGCGATTCACGCTGCCCACCTTGTCGCGAAACGACTGAATGCGATCCGTGCGCGTATTGACGCGAAGCGTGGCGTGAATCCGCTGAACCCCCTCTTGATGCAAGCGCTCATGGCAGGCCTTCACACATGCGAACACGTCATCCCACTCCCCCTCGATCGCCGTGCCATCGGGCCCAAGCAGGTGATCAAGCCCGGAGGCCTTGATCACCTGCTGACACAGAGCGATTGAGGGCCCCAGCGAGACGCCAACCCCCAGCGGAACCAAACAAAGATCAACGCTTACCCGCACAAATGGCTCCAGCCAGCTTCAGCAATGGTTGAACGGAAACCAGGCAGAAGGCAAGCGCGAATGAAGCGCCTCAGCGAGCTCCAAGCCCACGTCCTGACTCCAAGAGGCAAGCACTGGGATAACCAAGAGTGCGCCATTCACCACATCGGGTTTGCACTTCCAGAGCGATCCCCCGCTGAACGATCGACATCGAACGTCCTTGCCCTGAACACCAGCGACTGGCTGCCGCCTCCGCCGCAGCGATCGACTCATAGGGAGCGTCCAAAACCGGATGCGGCTGCCCGTCCAGTGCCACAAGCCTGTACAGGGGGCAACCGGACTCAGGCATAGGTCCACTTTTGCATCTGTCTACAGTGTTCCACGGCGCAGAGCGAAGCGCCATCCCGGATGCTGTGCCTAGTCATCCTTGCGCGATGCCAAGTCAAGCTCTCACCGACGCCTATGGAGTATTGCTGAGCCGTGCTCCCGCTCCTCTGTTCGCCCGCGCAAGACAGCTCTACCTGAACAAATACTGCCTGGACGGGCGATCCACCCAAAGTCCCCTGCGCCTGTTCGTCGCGGAAGAGACGCTGGAGGAAAGGATCGACGCGGACCAGGAGGCTGGTCCTCTCGGCAGAATTGCCACGCTTCAATCCAGCACAGCAGAGCTAGCGCTTGTGCACTGGCAGCAGGACGAGCCCCCCGCGCAGGCACTGATTGAGACCTATCTCCAGCACAACTGGCAACTCAAACCCGATTCGGTCAGCCCTGAACAGGAGAGCTGGTTCCGCAATGGCGGCTTTCAACTCCGGATCAGGTTGCAGCAGCCTTTGATCTGGATCCGAACCAGCAGATATCAGGAAACAGATAATCAATCAAGCAAAGGAAAACCCACGAAAAGCTGAAGTCACCGTCACCCGCTGCAGAAGGCTGGCTAGGCAGAGTTCAGGACTCGCAGAGATTCATGATGAGATCATCACTCCTTGAGCGATATGTTCTGCGCTACGCGAACAGCGGTCATTATCTGCGGGTCAACGACGAAAGCCAGGAAATCGAACGCAGCTCAAGCCCTGAATCCGCCTGGGAATTTCACACGCATGAAGGAGCGGTCACTCACGCGCTCTGGATTGGTGAGGTGTTTGGTCAGACCCCGGATGTTGTGAAGATGGTTTGAACTGGCTGAGCTCAATATCTTCTCAACCTGCTCATTCAGATGAAATCGCGATCTTTATCAGCCCTGAATGAAATGCCTGAGGCGTCTGGATTCATCCGCCATACGCCTTTGCAGTTCAGCGGATGGAGCATCTGAATCCTCCCTCAACTGAGCACGGATCACGTCGTCTTCGGTGATCGAAAGGCCGCGCTGACGGCCGAGCTCGATCAGAGTTTCAACCGAAACAGGCTCGGCAAGGCGCTGGGCGAGTTCCTGCTCTTCCTGCCTCTGCTGAAGCAGAGCGTCGAGATCCTCAAGAGACATGAACGGCAGCGTGCAGGCTTTGAAACCATTCCATCAGACCATTGCTAGACATCGTGGAAGATCCTTGAACGACCATGGGGAGACCCCGTTTCACCATTGCTCTGCTTGGCCTCACCGCTGGCTTGATCAGCCTTGAGGCAGGTCTTTCAGCAGCACAGGCTGCACGAAAGATGGCCCCCTGCAACTTTCTTCCACCGATCGGCGGAGACGGCAGCAGCAACATTGTCAAAAAACGGGTGAGCAGAGAGAAGCTGATCGGCCGCACCAACTGGAACACCGACTTTGCGGTGAACAAGCCCTACACCAGCTTCAAGCTGTTCTTCACGGCGGACTCCACAGCCAGCGGCACCTACCCCGTGGAGGCATTCCTGAAATTCACTGACGGCAGCAATTTGCGCGTCGTGAAGGAGTCCATGAGACCACCCATCGGAACAGGCAAGCAGTTCGGACCATTCACCGTTCCACAGGGCAAGCAGGTGAGTCAGGTGAACTTCAAGATCGGTGCTGGCAGCGATCCCAACTCCACTGGATTCAGCTACCGAATTTCGGTTCAAGGCTGCAACTGACCCTGCCGAGAGAACGATGCGTGATCGCCTCTGGATCGTGATCCCGGCAGCGGGATTTCCGTTCCTGCTGGTGCTGTTCATTGTTCTCTGGCAATCTGTTCAACTTCAGAAAGGCACCATTGAGGATCTGGTGAAGCGCCTCGATGGGCTTGAAGCTGCGGGCCAGCAGACCAGGAATGGAACGCAAGAGCTGATGGAACAGCAGCTCTCGGCTCTCCAGACACGCCAGCAGACCCTTCAAAGACAGATCAGCAACCTGGAAAGCTGGCAACGTGCCTCCGGCGATCGGCAAAGGGCCCTCTGGAACAGGCTGGAAACGCCGTTTCCAGCCAATCAGGATCCAGAGCCTCTGGCAGAGCCCGAGCTTGATCGCGTCGAACCCACGCTCAACCCTTGACGGCATCTCCGCTGGCACTGGGGAGAATGAAGCGCTGCAGAAGGATGAAGAGCATCAGCACGGGAAGGATGGAAACCACCGATCCGGCGGCCACAATTCTCCAATCAAGGGAAAAGCTGCTGGCCAGCTGCTGCAGCCCCAATGGCAGCGTGAACAGCTGAGGGTCATCCAGGATGACCAGTGGCCAGAGGAAATCACTCCAAGTTCCAATGAACACAAACATGGCCAGAGTGATCAAATCAGCTCGAGCGGCCGGGATCATCACATTCCACCACTCGCCGAGTTTGCTACAGCCATCCATGCGCGCAGCCTCTTCAAGCTCCGCTGGAACGCCGAGAAAGCTCTGACGAAGGAGATACAACCCGAAGGCTGTTGCGGCCTGTGGAATCACAAGGGCCATCAGGGTGTTGCGGAGACCCAGCTGGACCATGAGGAGATACAAGGGAATCATCACCACCTGAAAGGGGATCAGGATGGTGGCGATGACCAGACCCAAAACCAGGCCACGGCCGGCAAAGCGCATGCGCGCCAGGGGGTAGGCCGCAAGGGAACAAAACAGCAGATTGGCCACAACAGCCGTCAGGCTGACCACCGTGCTGTTGAACAGATAGATCCCCAGAGGGTTGTCTCTGAACAACCGTCCATAGGCGTCAAGACTGGGTTGAGAAGGCAACAGAGCCGGAGGACTTGTGAAAATGTCCTCAGCTGGTCCTTTCAACGACGTGCTGACCAGCCAGAGCAGCGGCACGAGGACCAGCAGTGCCAACAGAATCAGAATCAGCAGCTGGAGCAACGCTCCGGCACGAAGCCCAGCTTTGCCAGCTGGGTCTCGAGTGACGGACGACTGCATCAATTCAGAGGGTGGGGCGAACATCCAGAGGTGCTGCATCCCTCTGGGGGTGCAAGGCCGGTTGTGAAGACCCAGCCACCAGACGATTCAAGGCATTGACGAAGGCCTGAGCCGCAGCCACCACCACATCGGTGTCGGCGGAATGGCCTGAATAAAGCTCACCGTCGCGTCTCAGCCGAATCGTGACTTCTCCGATGGCATCAATGCCCTCGGTGACTGATTTCACGGAAAACTCCACCAGTTCATTGGGCTCCCCAGCGAGAGCGTTGAGCGCTTGACAGACCGCATCCACAGGACCGGTGCCAATGGATGCCGTGGTCTGTTCCCGGCCATCCTCATCCGCCAGGGTCACCGTGGCCGTGGGGCTGAGGCTGCTGCCGCAACTCACCTGCACCAGCTTGAGCTGGTAGCGGGCCTCCGGTTGCTGAACCTGCTCACTGACAATGGCTTCAAGGTCGCGATCGGTGATTTCACGTTTGCGATCGGCAAGATCCTTGAAACGAGCGAACGCATCATCGAGATCCTCACGACTGAGGTCGTAGCCGAGCTCCTCCAGCCGCGCGCGCACCGCACTGCGTCCACTGAGCTTGCCCAGGGAAATGCGGTTGTCACTGAGACCAACCGTGCGGGCATCGACGATTTCGTAGGTCAGCCTGTTTTTGAGCACACCGTCCTGATGGATCCCTGATTCATGGGCAAAAGCATTGGCGCCCACGATCGCCTTATTGGGCTGAACCACCATGCCGGTGAGGTTGGAAACCAGACGGGAGGTTTTGGTGATCTCTTCGGTGCGAACCGCCGTGAGTGGGGTCGGAGCATCAGCATCGCGACCAAAGAAGGGATTGAAATAGCGGCGGCGCACATGCAAGGCCATCACGAGTTCTTCCAGCGCAGCGTTACCCGCCCGCTCTCCAATGCCGTTAATCGTGCATTCGAGCTGCCGTGCACCGTTCTTGACAGCCTCCAGGAAGTTGGCGACGGCGAGACCGAGATCGTTGTGTCCATGGACAGACAACACAGCATCGCCAATGTTGGGAACATGGCGATCAATTCCCGCAATCAACTCGCCGAACTCACTCGGTGTGGTGTAGCCGACCGTATCGGGAATGTTGATGGTGGTCGCGCCGGCCGCAATGGCTGCCTCGATCACCTCATACAGGAATTCAGGATCACTGCGGCCTGCGTCCTCGCAAGAGAACTCAATGTCATCGACGAGAGAGCGGGCATAGGCAACCATGTCGGGGACGATGGCCAGCACCTCCTTGCGACTCTTGCGCAGCTTGTGCTCAAGGTGGATATCACTGGTGGCGATAAAGGTGTGAATCCGCCGTCGTGGGGCGGGAGCCACAGCTTCCGCGCAGGCCTTGATGTCACCTCTGGAGGCCCGCGACAGGCCGCAGATCACCGGGCCATGTTCTCCACCAACCTGCTGGGCGATGCGCTGAACAGCGGCAAAATCCCCGGGACTGGCAAAAGGAAATCCCGCCTCAATCACGTCAACGCCGAGTCTCGCCAGCTGCTGCGCGATCGCCAGCTTCTCCTCGAGATTGAGACTGGCTCCAGGAGACTGTTCACCATCCCTGAGGGTGGTGTCGAAGATCAGAACGCGGCCTGGGTCGTGGGCCATGGCAAAAGCCTCGACGCGATTTAGTCGGAATGACTATGGATAAGACCACTCTAAGCGAGTGAGACAGTCCCAATCTTGAAGATCCCGCCCGGAATCCCGGTACATTCACACGGTTGACGGGACGGAAAAGTGGCCAAGGGGGCACTGGCTCTTGTTCTGCATGCCCATCTGCCGTACGTCCGCGGCGCAGAAGCCCACTCGCTTGAGGAGGACTGGTTCTTTCAGGCCCTGATCGAGTGCTATCTCCCGCTGCTGGAAACACTCGAAGGGGCGGCAGCCGATCCAGGGCAGAGTCCACAGCTGACCATGGGGTTGTCGCCAACCCTGCTGTCTCTGCTGGCGGATCCAACGCTCAGAAAGCGTTTCCCGACCTGGATCCAGGCACGACTCGACCTGCTCAGGCATGCCCCCGCTGACCGGCAAGCTGCAGCGGAGCACCTGGCCTGCAGCTTCCAGCGCCATCTCGCTGCCTGGGACCAGTGTGAAGGCAATCTGATTCCACGCTTCTCAGAACTTCAGCGCCAAGGCGTTCTCGATCTGCTCACCTGTGGGGCGACCCACGGTTACCTGCCTCTGCTGAGAGAGCACCCAGAGGTGGTGCGTGCCCAGTTGCGAACCGCCGTAAGAGAGCACCACAGGTTGCTCGGAGAGAGGCCTCTGGGCATCTGGCTTCCCGAATGTGCTTACTACGAGGGCCTGGATCGCTGGATGCGCGATGCAGGCCTTCGCTACGCGGTTCTGGATGGTCACGGACTTCTCCATGCCGAACCCCGTCCCCGCTATGGGGTCTATGCACCGATTGTGAGCCGTCAGGGCGTGGCTTTCTTCGGTCGTGACAGTGATGCCACCCTCCCGGTCTGGTCGGCGAAGGATGGCTACCCAGGTGATCCCTGGTACAGGGAATTTCACAGGGATCTGGGCTGGGATCTTCCAGCTGAACAGATCGAAGCCGAGGGGCTTCCGGCCCAGCGTCCGCTGGGGCTGAAGCTTCACAGGGTCAGCGATCCTGCCGGTGGCCTGGATGGCAAGCAGCCCTACCAACCCGACAGGGCGATCGAGCGCACCCGTGACCATGCCAGGCATTTCCTGCAAGGCAGACGACAGCAACTCGATCGGCTGGGCAATGGCATGGCCATCGAACCATTGCTCGTGGCACCTTTTGATGCGGAGCTTTTTGGCCACTGGTGGTTTGAAGGTCCAGGTTTTCTGACCGAACTGTTCCGCCAGGCACCGGAACAGAACATCCGCTTCACCAGCCTGCGGGAGGTGCTGAAGCGGCAACCGAATCTTCAGGTCTGCAATCCCTGCCCTTCCAGCTGGGGCAGGGGTGGCTTCCACGATTACTGGCTGAATGAAACCAACGCCTGGATCATTCCGGAGTGGAGCCGAGCCGGTCGAGCCATGGTGGAGCGCTGCAGCCGCGGGGTGGGCAGCGAACTTGATCTTCGTCTGCTGCATCAAGCCGGACGAGAACTGCTTCTGGCTCAGTCCTCAGACTGGAGTTTCATTCTCAGAGCCGGCACCACAACGGAACTGGCGAAGGAACGCATCGAGCGTCACCTGGAGCGCTTCTGGCGATTGATCGCCGCGATCGAGCGCCGTGAACAACTGCCGGAAGGATGGCTGGAGGAATTGGAAGAGGAAGACTCCCTTTTCCCTTTGATTCAGCCAGCCGACTGGAGCAGACTCACCCCCTGAACTCCGGTGCCTGCCGCTTCGCTGCTCCGAGCACAAGCCCGCGCCTGAGCTCCCAGGGAGAAAGGGCAAACAGTCGCAACATCACCGCCATCAGGCGGGGCAGCGGCAGGGTGTTGGTCAGAAAGCCGAACCAGTCCTCTTTGGCCAGGGAGAAGAAGGTGGCGAAATGGGTCCGCAGGAGGCGTTCGTTGAATCCCATCAAACGTCCCAGACCAAACTGATAAAGCTGATGCCGCAAAACAAGCTCGGTCGGCCAGAGAGCCTGCCAGCCTCGCCTTGCCAGCTCGGCCGGCCTGAGCGATGGATCAGAAAGTGCGGCTGCCACTGACTCGGCCAATCCAGGTGCACGGCGCAGCAGCGCCCCAACCATGTAGCCCGATGCCGGGTGCACCATGCTCGCTGCACCCCCGAACGCAAGCAGGGGTTGATTGCGATCAGGGAGAGGCAGGTTCATCGGAAACAGGCAGAACTCCTCATGAAGAACCTCGGTGATCTGAACGCCTCGATCCTCGAGGCGTTGCGTCAGTCGCTGTTTGAGAACGTCGTAGGGAACTGCAGGTGCCAGAGCCAGCGAAGTCTCTTCAACGAAGAACACCCCATCACCAAGATCCATCGCATACAGGAACGTGGGCGGCTCCAGACGCTGCCGCTCACTGAGGTGATGACTGCGGTAGTCCATCAGAACGAAGCGTCCGCTGGGGATTGGGGCCTTGGAGAAACGCCCGACGACGCCATAGGCGGCCTGCCCTGCCACTGGTCCCTGATCCGGTCTTCGGATGTGCGAGCTGCCGGAACCGGAGGCATCAATGACCAGCCTTGCCTTGCGCACTTCGCCGGAAGCACAGGTCACCAACGTCTGGTCGACTCCTGCCTCGACATGCTCGGCAGTCTCTCGATGCCAGACAACACCGCTGGCTCGTTTCAGGAAGTGATCCTGCAGCGCCGCGCGGTCAAACAGCCCGTAATCGATGCCATGCGCAATCGGCTGATCGTCAGCCGATGCGCCACCGGCACCGAAGTAACTGACGGTATCGCTCCAGCGATGTTCAAGCAGGTGGTCAAGCCCGAGCGCCCTCAGCTCATCGACCCAGATGCCGTAGGTGTTGGGCCAGGGTGCATCGACCGGTTCAGGAGCAATCCCTTCAACCACCACTCCGCGCTGGTGAAGCTCCGAAGCAATACAGAGAGCGGCCGGACCGCCTCCAAGCACCAACACATCAGCGCAGCTGGCCAAGGTCAGCTGTCCGCTGGTGCACTCTCAGCGTTGATGTCATCACCCGCACTGGAATCCGACTCGGCTGAGGTGTCGTCGAGCTCATGCGTTTCCGCTTCCGGTGGAACCAGCACCACCTTGAGAAGACGATCGCCCTTATCGAGCTTCTGGAGGCGAACGCCTGTCGCCGCTCGTGATTGCTGGGGAATGGCATCGGCACTGGTCCGAACGATCACGCCTTTTTCACTCACCAGCAGCAGCTCTTCCCCGGCTCCAAGCACACTCAAGCCCACGAGCTGATCAGCATCGGTGCGGAATTTCATCGCCCTTAGCCCCATTCCGGCCCGCTTCTGAAGGCGGAACTGCGTGACCGGAACTCTTTTACCGAGGCCCGCTGCGGAGGCCACCAGCACCCAGGGCCCTTCACTCGCAGGGGTGCCGTCGTCCTCGCCGTCATCGGAACTTGCCGCGATTTGATCCGCCAATTCCACTGGCAGGACATCCATGCTCACCAGTTCATCACCGGCGCGCAGGTTCATCGAACGAACACCACGGGCGGTGCGCCCAAGGGGGCGGAGTTCATCGTCACTGAGACGGAAGTGAATGGTCATTCCCGCCTTCGAGCCGATCAGAACACTGTCGCCAGGCACGGAAAGACGCACCCAAGTGAGTGCATCGCCCTCCTCCAGACCAATGGCGATCAGACCATTGGAACGAATGTTGCTGAACGCCGATAGGCGAGTTCGTTTGATGAATCCACCCTGGGTCAGCATCAACAGGTCGGTGTCGTCATTGAACTCAGACACGGCGAGAAGCGATGTGATTGCTTCTTCCCGAGGAATCGGCAGCAACTGGACCACTGGAGTTCCCTTGGCAGTTCGGCTGCACTGCGGAACGCGATACGCGGGCAAGGCATAGGCCACGCCCCTATCACTGAACAACAACAGGGTGTCGTGGTCATTGCAGCCGATGAACAGCTTCACGGCATCTTCGCCCTGGCTTCGGGTGCCGGCCTTACCGCGCGTGCCCCGACTGGTGGCTTCAAACTCGCTCACCGGCATCCGCTTGAGATATCCGGTTTCGGTCACCAGCACGACCGACCGCTCATTCGCGATCAGATCGATGTCTTCGAGACCGCCTCCCAGGTCAAGGATCTCAGTCCTACGGGGCACGGCATGGCGCTCACTCAGCTGATTGAGTTCGTCCTTGATCAGACCGAAAACACGCTCCCGACGGCCGAGAATGTCCTTGTAATCAGCGATCTTGGCAACCAGATCCTCATGCTCTAGACGGATCTTGTCGGCTTCAAGAGCGGTGAGTCGACGCAGCTGCATCTGCAGGATCGCGTCAGCCTGAACCTCGCTCAACCCATGGCGATCCTGAAGCTCCTGACGAGCCGTGGCCGTGTCGGGTGCAGCCCTGATCAGGGCGATGATGGGATCGAGCTGGTCAAGAGCCAGCAGCAGACCGAGCAGAATATGGTCGCGTTCTTCAGCCTTGCGCAGCAGATAGCGCGTGCGGCGCTCAATGGTCTCGACCCTGAAGTCGAGGAACACTTCGAGCATCTTGCGCAAAGTGAGCAGAATCGGCTCACCGTTAACCAGCGCCAGCATGTAGGCGCTGAAATTGCTCTGCAGAGGGGTGAGCTTGTAGAGGTTGTTCAGCACCACCTGCGGATAGGCATCGCGGCGCAGTTCCACGACGATGCGCATGCCATCGCGATCGCTTTCATCACGGATATCTGAGATTCCCTCCAGCTTCTTGTCATTGACCATCTCGGCAATGCGTTCAATCAGCCCTGCTTTGTTGGTCTGATAAGGGAGTTCGGTGATGATCACGGCATCACGATCAGGGCGACCCGGCACCTCAAGGGTTTCGATGCCGGCCACACCGCGCATCGTCACTGACCCTCGTCCGCTGAGATAGGTCTCCTTAATGCCGGTGCGACCCAGGATCTGGCCTCCCGTTGGAAAATCGGGGCCAGGGATGAGAGCCATCAGCTCCTGGTCGCCCAGGTCTGGATTGTCGATGAGGGCCAGAAGACCAGCGATCAACTCACCCAGGTTGTGAGGAGGGATATTGGTCGCCATGCCCACGGCGATCCCGGCTGAGCCATTCAGCAACAGCTGTGGGATTCGCGAAGGCAGAACCGTGGGCTCCTGTTGGGAGCCGTCGAAGTTGTCGATGAAATCGACGGTCTCCGCTTCGATGTCTTCGAGCAGACTGTCAGTGGTGAGCGCCTGCAGCCGCGATTCGGTGTATCGCATGGCCGCCGGTGGATCATTGTCCACAGAGCCGAAGTTTCCGTGGCCGTCGATGAGGGGCATCGACATGGAGAAGCTCTGGGCCATCCGCACCAGTGCGTCGTAAACGGCGGTATCGCCATGGGGGTGGTATTTACCGAGCACTTCACCCACCACACGCGCGCACTTGCGGTAAGGCCGGTCGCTGGTGAGACCCAGCTCGTACATCGCGTAGAGAATCCTGCGATGGACAGGTTTGAGACCGTCACGAGCATCAGGCAGCGCCCTGCCGACGATCACGCTCATCGCGTACTCGAGATACGAGCGCGACATCTCGTTTCGCAGGTCCGTCTGGATGATCCGATCGTCGGAATCGCCGGGACCGCCGCTGCCGGGCCCCACTGAATCCGCCATACAAGACCTGTAGATCGCCAGCCAGTTTATCGCGGATGCGCGACCGGATGACACCTGTCGCGTCACCTTTTGCTGTCTATGTGGGATCAATCACGGATCAGGCCCTTACGCTTTGGCCTCGCCACTTCGACCGAAGTTGATGTCGTCCGACACGCCCTCCGAAACTCAGGCTCCTGCCGAATCCATCAATCCGAACCCCCCGGAGCAGAGCGACATCACCGACCCCGGTCCAGAGCTGGCGGCAACTGCAGCACCCGCGGAGACGGCCAGCACTGCAACCGCACCAGCACCAGCACCTGCGCCTGCGCAGACAGCCGCGCCTGTGGAACCAGCTTCGCAACCCGTTTCACCACCCTCACCTTCACCGTCCATCGCAGAGCGCGTCAGCGTTCCCGCCCAGGCATCAACCGACAGCGGCGATGAGGAAGGCGGCGAGTGGGATCTGCTCTCCAACCGCTTCAAGCAGTTCTTTGAGGCCAACAACCTTCAGGACCAATGGCAAAGCCTTCGCCAGCCCCTGTTTCTGATTGGTGGATTGCTGGTTCTGATTCTGACGATTCGGATCTATGGAGGCATCCTCGATGCCATCGCCACGGTTCCCCTGGCTCCACGGCTGTTTCAGCTGGTCGGCACCTTTTATGGGGCCTGGTTTGCAGCGACACGCCTGATCCGCGCTGACGAGCGCAAAAAGATTTCGGCCAACGTGCAGGACATCTGGCGCAGCTTGCGCGGAAGCGCAAAGTCCTGACCTGAACCGTCACGATCCGCGAAGCACAGATTGGTAGTTTGATCCAACTCTGTTAACTCCTGTGGTGGACATTCAGCTCGGACGCTCCAAGGTTGTACGCCGGGCCTATGGGATCGATGAGATCGCCCTGGTTCCTGGCGGCAGGACCGTGGACCCTGAGGTGACTGACACCAGCTGGTCCATTGGAGGGATCGAACGCGAGATCCCGATCATCGCCAGTGCGATGGATGGGGTGGTCGACGTGGGAATGGCCGTCAACCTTTCCCAGCTCGGAGCACTGGGCGTGATCAACCTGGAAGGGGTCCAGACCCGCTACGAAGACCCGAACAGCGTTCTCGATCGCATTGCATCCGTCGGCAAGGACGAGTTCGTGCCGCTGATGCAGGAGATCTACAGCCAGCCGGTTCAGGAGTCCCTGATCCGCAAGCGCATCCAGGACATCAAGGCCCAGGGCGGCATTGCTGCTGTGAGCGGAACCCCGGTTGCAGCACTGCGCTTCGGGAAGGCCATCGCCGAGGCAGGAGCCGATCTCTTCTTTGTTCAGGCCACAGTCGTTTCGACCAATCATGTTGGACCGGAGGGCCAGGAAACGCTTGACCTGGAGGCCCTCTGCCGGAACCTGGGCGTTCCGGTTGTGATCGGAAACTGTGTGACCTACGACGTCGCCCTGCAACTGATGCGCGCCGGGGCAGCAGGCGTGATGGTGGGCATCGGCCCTGGAGCAGCGTGCACCTCCAGAGGTGTGCTGGGCGTGGGGATCCCGCAGGCCACGGCGGTGGCGGACTGCGCCGCTGCAAGGGATGACTACTACAAGGAAAGCAACCGCTACATTCCGATCGTTGCCGACGGCGGCATCGTGACTGGCGGAGACATCTGCAAATGCATCGCCTGTGGGGCAGATGCGGTGATGATCGGCTCCCCGATTGCCCGCGCAGAAGAAGCACCCGGCCGAGGCTTTCACTGGGGCATGGCCACCCCAAGCCCGGTGTTGCCTCGCGGCACCCGGATCAATGTGGGCAGCACGGGAAGCCTTGAGCGCATTCTTCGCGGCCCAGCCAAGCTCGATGACGGAACCCACAACCTGCTGGGCTGCCTGAAGACCTCCATGGGAACCCTTGGAGCACGCACCATCAAGGAAATGCAGCAGGTCGAAGTGGTGGTGGCTCCATCACTGCTCACGGAGGGCAAGGTCTATCAAAAAGCCCAGCACCTCGGCATGGGCAAATAAACACAATTCTCACACTGAGACACACATTTCTCTACTGAGACGCAGGTAATATCTGCCCGTGCGGGCTTTGGCTCACACACTCCTCACACCCCCTGGCCCGACGCGTTCGGGCTTTCTGTCTTTTTGGCCATCCATCACAGTTCAGGCGAAGAGCTGGGTGATTGAGCAGCAACCTCAGAAACGGTTGCTAAATTTCGCCCAATTCGACCGATCTTGAATGTCCAGCGCTGCCGCTGTCACCGACGCCTCCTTCGAACAGGACGTCCTTCAGAGCGACGTTCCCGTGCTGGTCGATTTCTGGGCCCCCTGGTGCGGCCCTTGTCGCATGGTGGCTCCGATTGTTGATGAAATTGCCAAAGAGTTCGAGGGCAAGATCAAAGTTTTCAAGTTGAATACTGATGAAAATCCAAACGTGGCCAGTCAGTTCGGGATTCGCAGCATCCCGACACTGATGGTCTTCAAGGGCGGGCAAAAAGTTGACACCGTAGTGGGAGCCGTCCCCAAGGCAACGCTGTCTGGCACGATTGCCAAGTACCTCTGAGGCCACCACTGACCTCGTCAGCAGATCAAATCCCTGAGGCGTCGATCAAGCCGGTCCAGAGGATCGGCTTGATCGATTACGGGATGGGCAATCTGCACTCAGTGCAGAGAAGTTTCGAACGCCTCGACCAACCCTTGTTTCACGTGCGGAATCCTCGGGATCTCGAGACGTGTGATGCACTGATCCTGCCGGGAGTCGGAGCTTTCGACCCTGCCATGGAGAAACTCCACACTTCGGGCCTTGTGGAGCCTTTACGCAGCTGGCATGAACAAGGCCGCCCGCTGCTTGGGATCTGCCTCGGCCTTCAGTTGCTGTTTGAACGCAGTGATGAGGGCTGCTCCGAAGGCCTGGGACTGTTTCAAGGACATGTGCAACGCCTGCCTGATCAACACGGTGAGCGGATTCCGCACATGGGCTGGGGTCAGCTGAACCGACAACAGCCCTGCCCGCTCCTTCCCGATGCCGAAGCGAAACCCTGGGTTTATTTCGTGCACTCCTACGCAGCGGTCCCCGACAAGGCCTCTGATCGGGCAGCGACCGTGAGCTTCGGGAAGGCGGAAGCCACGGCGATGGTCTGGAAGAACCGCACTGGGGCCTGCCAGTTTCACCCTGAAAAATCCGCGAAAGCCGGTGCTCAGTTGCTGAAACACTGGATCACATGGCTTCAGTGCGGCGCACCACAGCCCCAGTGAAAGGCGCACAGCTTCGTCTGATTGGGGGGCGACGGCTGCGCAGCCCTCAGGGTCTGGGCACCCGCCCAACCACATCGCGCGTCCGTGAAGCCCTGATGAACATGTTGAGCACGGAGATCAGAGGTTGCCAATGGCTGGACCTCTGCAGCGGCAGTGGAGTGATGGGTTGTGAAGCGCTGCAGAGAGGGGCTTCACGAGTGGTTGCTGTTGAAAAGGATCCGCGTACCGCAACGATCTGTCGCGAAAACCTGGAGCTGGTTGCCACCCATGAAGGCTGCGATGCAACGGTGCAGGTGATCAGGAAAGATCTTCTTTCCTGGCTGAAACAAGGGTGCCCTGAAAGCACCCTGAAATTCTCAATCGTGTATTTCGACCCGCCCTACGCCTCCGGGCTCTATCGGCCGACACTGGAGATGCTTCATCGCGGCGGATGGGTTGATCCCCATGGAATGGTGATCTGCGAGTTCTCCAGCAAGGAGAACTTTTCAGTGCCATCAGGCTGGAGAGAAGCCGACAGACGCCAATACGGGGGCAGCAGTCTGCTGATACTCAACCCCCAAGAGCACTGCCACGGCGATACTGATTCCAAGCTGCCACAAACAGGCCGAGAAGGGTGACCGGAATCAAACCAAGAACAATGCCGCAAAGCAGAGGTTCGATCATTACGTCGCGCCGAGTGGAAGGATTGACCACAATTGTTCCATGCACATGAAGCAACTGTGACGACACCGTCATCAACTGCTGCAACGTCGGAACGGCGCCGTGGTTTGGTGACGGCGTTGATCGTCATGGCTGTGATCACAGCCATGGCTCTCGCTGCCTGGTTCTATCTCAGCACCCGTCTGGATCCCTACAGCAAGGCGGCTCTGGCATTGAATGGCGACGTACAGCATGGGGCGCAGCTGTTCCGGATCAACTGCGCTGGCTGTCATGGCATCGCAGGGCAGGGATTGGTGGGTCCAAGCCTTCAGGCCGTGAGCGAACGGCGGCCGGACCGCTCGCTCATTCACCAGATCGTGAGCGGAGAAACTCCGCCAATGCCACGCTTTGAAATCGAACCGGAAGGGATGGCGGACCTCCTGAGCTACCTCCACACCCTGAGCTGATGCCGTCGTGAGCCTTGCCGTGGTGTTGGTGGAGCCGGCCGGTCCGCTCAACATTGGAAGCGTGGCTCGGCTCTGCGCCAATTTTGGTGTTGAGGATCTGCGGCTGGTCGCTCCGCGATGTGATCCACTTGGCCCCGACGCGCAACGCATGGCGGTGCATGGAGGGCAGGTTCTAAACCGCGCTCGATGCTTCCTGAGCCTTCCTGAAGCCTTGGCGGATTGTCAGCGCGTCGTGGCCAGCTGCGGACGCATCGACCATGGAGAGATTCCTCTTCAAGCACCTGAACAGATCATGCCCTGGGTGCAGCAAGGCCTGGAATCATCAGCCCAGGTCGCCATCGTGTTTGGGAGAGAAGACCGCGGGCTGAGCAATGAAGAGCTGCTGCTGAGTCAACGCGTTGTCAGGCTGCACGCCTCCGAGGCCTATCCATCCCTGAACCTGTCGCATGCCGTTGCCGTGATCTTGCACGAGCTGGAGCGGGTTCGCCGGCAATCCTCAAGTGAGCGCAAACGAGTGCCTGAGGATGCTGAAACCGCCGCACCCGCCCAACTGATCGACTGCCTCAATGACGCAGAGGACTTGCTCCTGGAGGCAGGTTTCCTGCTGAAGCACACCGCCAGGGCTCGAATGGCCAAGGTCAAAGGATTGCTTCAAAGAGCACTGGTGCGTCCAGAGGAATTGGCCATGTTGCGAGGCATGGTCCGACAACTTCGTTGGGCGATTCGTCGCGACCGCCCGTAATCTCTGGCTTTCTTGCGCAGTTCCTTGGTCTCCAGTCGATCCAGACGCCAGAGCCCTGGCTGGGGCCGTCCTCTGCGGCTGATGCTGCGGCTTGTTCTGATGGGCGTCGGCCTCGGAGTCATTACTGGCTCCGTTCTGAAACTAGCCGGCCCGGCAGTCGAGAAAGGAGACCTCACGCTTCCTGCATGGCTGCCGTTGGCCAAGCAGAGCCCAGACACAGAAAGCCAGCCTGGAGCTTCTCCGGACACGAGCGGAACCACTTCCCTCAATCGCACCGAATCGCTGGGCCGCTTCGAGACCCGCAACGAACTCAAGCCCCTGAGTGAGCGCTGGCGGACACTCGCTGCAGAGCAACCTGATCTGAAGGTGAGCGCCTTCATGCTCGTGCTGGACGACGGGCGCTACGCGCAGCTGGAGCCTGACACGGCTCTGCCGGCCGCCAGCTCGATCAAAACCCCGATCCTGCTCGTCACCCTGGAGGAGCTTGATGCGGGTCGCCTGAGCTGGAACGAGCCACTGCAACTCAGCAAAACCGTGGTGGGTGGCGGTGCTGGATGGATGGCCTCCAAACCGCTCGGTACCCGTTTCCCGACCCATGAAGTCGCCACCGAAATGATCCGGGTGAGCGACAACACCGCCACCAACCTGTTGATCGAACGTCTGGGTGGCCAGGAAACACTGAATACCCGTTTCAACGCGCTAGGGCTAAGCGCCACAAAGGTGAATGATTGGCTGCCCGATCTCAAGGGCACCAACACCACCAGCTCCAGAGACCTGGCTCGATCGATCGCTCTGGTCGACACCGGCGAAGCGCTCTCGATCCGCAGCCGTGATTTGTTTCGGGAGGTCATGGGCACCTCCATCACCAACACCCTGCTTCCGCGCGGACTGCTGCGGGGTCTTGGCGGGCGCCAGGGTGAGCCAGACGACAGCCTGATGGTGAAGGGCTACAGGGTGCTCAACAAAACCGGTGATATCGGCATCGCCTACGCCGATGCCGGCCTGATTGAGTTGCCAGATGGCAGCAGAGCCGTTGCGGCCTTTCTGGTCAAAGGCCCCTTCAATGACCCCCGCTCGACGGAGCTGATCCGCAAGCTCGCCGCCGCGATGGCGCCGGTTCTCAAACCCAAACCCGCCGTTGCCCGTTCCACGGCCAGTGCCGCCAGCATCGACCCATGACCCGTTTCAACCGCCTGCAGGCCCTGGCAGCTCTGACCGTGGCCACATCGTCGATGGCAACGCTTTTCGCCCCTCCACAACTCGCGGCGGATCAGCAGAAGCCAGCGAAGCAAGCCCTCACCCGCCACACCCAGGTTCGCGCTCTACCCGGCCATCTGGATGACGTGCTGATGGTCAATGACAACAACCCGGAACTGATCACCGGTGAAGGCATCCTCGTCTCGACCTTTCCGCAGGCTCCGGGCCTGAATCTCGCCCTGAACGGTCGCTTCGATCTGTTCAGCCATCACGTGTACGCCGGTCAGCCTGAGCAGCTCGAGTCCACTCTCTGGCTTGCTGTTGTGGCTGAGCCAGCTGGAGACGCTCCGGTGACGCTGCGACTGCTCGAGGGAAGCACCTCCCTCTCCCAGGCGACGCGGAAGGGCCAAACCGCCTCTCCATTCCTGCCGTTGCCAACCCTGATGTCTGAATCAGGCACAGCGATTGCTTCTGGTCCTGGCAGCAAGGTGGCCGGCGACCTGCTGCGCGGTGAGATGGCCAGTGAATTGCAGAAGGAGTGGCGCCTTGCGCCTGGTTCCATCACCCCGTTGGTGGTGCTTCCAATCCCGGTTGCCGGACTGGATCCGCTGCTCAATGGGCGCAACCTGCAACTGCGATTGCAAAGCACGGGTCCGGTCCATATCGCGACCCTGGCCGCCTATGGAGACGATGACGACGCTCCAGGAGCTCAGAGGTGGCGCAAGCTGCTCAAAACAGGCAGACAAAGCCCTAAGGAACATCAACCGACCCCTCGCGGAGCCCGCGGACGGATGGTCTACTCCCGCGTGAGCGGCGTTCAGATCGGCAGCACCTGGAAAGCAACGCTGACCGATCCAGGAAGCGATTCCCTGAATGTGGCGGACGCCCCGATCTCTTGGCCAATCAGCAGCCTGGAACGCGGAGAGCTGCAGACGGGCCAGATCCAAACCGCTGAGCTGAAGGCATTCGATGAAGGCACAGCCTGGGCCGCACACGGGAACTACGGCGTTGAGTACGACCTGACACTGCCCCTGCGCAATCAGGGATCAGAACAACGAACGGTGGCCATCGCCCTGGAATCTCCAAACAAGACCGGAAGCGGCAACGGCCAGCTGGTCTTCAGCAGCAGCAACAGCGGTCCAGTGATGTTCCGTGGACCGATCGAAGTCAGCGGACTTGATGGTCAAGAGGGACGCCCCAGCGGTCGGCGGCGGTTTCACCTGGTGTTACGCCGGGGGCAAGAGGGCCCTGAACTTGGGCAGATCACCCTCAGGCCTGGGCAAAGCCGGTCGGTCCGCGTGCGCCTGGTGTACCCAGCTGATGCCACCCCTCCCCAGGTGCTGTCCCTCCGACCTGTGAAACAATCCACAGGAGCATCAGCTGATCGTCCGTGAGTTCACCGCGCAAGCGCAGAGTTTTTCCCTTCACGGCCGTGATCGGTCAGGAGGAAATGAAGCTGGCTCTGCTGCTCAACGTGATCGATCCCCGCATCGGCGGCGTGATGATCATGGGCGACAGAGGCACAGGGAAATCAACCACGATCAGGGCGCTGGCCGATTTGCTCCCTGGCATCGAGGTGGTTGCAGGAGACCCTTACAACAGCTCACCCAGCGACCCTGATCTACAGAGCAGCGACGTGCGTCAGCGGCTCGAGCATGGTGAAACCCTGGCGACCGAAAACCGTCAGGTCCCCATGGTGGATCTCCCGCTTGGAGCGACGGAAGACCGTCTGTGCGGAACCATCGACATCGAGAAGGCCCTCAGCGAGGGCGTCAGAGCGTTTGAACCAGGCCTGCTTGCCAAAGCCAACCGAGGCCTGCTCTACGTGGATGAGGTGAATCTCCTGGATGATCACCTTGTGGACGTTCTGCTTGATTCGGCCGCTTCAGGCTGGAACACGGTTGAGCGAGAAGGCGTGTCCGTGCGACATCCAGCCCGTTTCGTCCTGATCGGTTCAGGCAACCCTGAGGAAGGCGAACTGCGCCCCCAGCTCCTCGACCGCTTCGGCATGAGTGTTGAGGTGCGCACGGTCAGAGACCCTGAACTGCGTGTTCAGGTGGTCGACCAGCGCACAGCTTTTGACACGGACCCTGACACGTTCAGTGCCTCGGTTGAAGCTGGACAGAAGGCTCTTCAGGACCGCGTCGTTGAGGCCCAGCAGCGGCTCGACCAGGTTGAGATCGACGATGACCTGAGGCTGCGCATTTCAGCTGTTTGTGGTGAGCTTGATGTCGACGGGCTGCGGGGAGACATCGTGACCAACAGGGCCGCACGAGCCCTGGCGGCCTTTGAAGGTCGCACGGAAGTCACCGAAGAGGATGTCGCCCGCGTGGCGTCATGCTGCCTCCGCCACCGTCTGCGCAAAGACCCCCTGGAGCAGATCGATTCCGGAGACCGTGTTGTGAAAGTGTTCTGCAAAGTGTTTGAGCGCAGTGAAAGCGGCGACAGAGCCGAATTCGAACTGGCCCTGGCTGCCTGATGAGCTCACACGACTAGGCGTGCGCATTCTCGGCATCGACCCCGGTCTGGCCCGGGTTGGTTACGGGGTGATTGACACCTCTGGTGGACAGCAGACCATGCTCGATTGCGGCATCATCCGCACCGATCCAGGGCATTCAGAGGGTGCACGGATGGTGGAGATCGCCAGAGACTTGCGTCAGCTGATCAGGGCATGGCGCCCTGAATTGGCCTCCGTTGAAAAGTTTTTCTTCTATCGGTCCAGCAACACGATCGCCGTTGTTCAGGCTCGTGGGGTGGTGATCATGACCCTCAGCAGATTCGGACTTCCCGTGGTCGAATTTCCGCCGATGCAAATCAAACAGGCGCTCACCGGCCATGGGCATGCCGATAAAGATGAGGTTTTGGAAGCGGTGATGCGCGAGCTCAATCTTGAATCTCCGCCCAGACCTGATGATGCAGCTGATGCGCTGGCCGTCGCATTAACCGGATGGTTCCAGAGATAGCAACGTAGAGACAGGGTAAAAAGGTGAAGTAATTTTATCAGCAACGAATTATTTGACTGTCATACCCAGCCACGCAGCTTGGTGGACCTTCCAGTTTTCCACCAGCCACACCTTCCAGCTCCTCTTCAGAAATCTCTGATTGAGCGCTTTTCAAATCGCCAGCAGAAACGCTGAAACCCGCTTCTTTCGCAATCGCCACAACAGCATCAACATCAGCAGCGGCTTTGAGCTTCTCCTGAAGGCTGGTGTCAGCTTTGACTTTTTCCACAAAGTCTTTGAGCTGCTCTTCAGACAAGGACATCAAATCTCTTCAGGAGTTATAGCCAAGGCATGTTGCAAAGACTTTGATTCAGAATTATTGCGCTTAATCGCGCCAGGTACCTGAGGCTGCTTTGTAGGCTTTGGGGGTGGTTGAAGCAATAAAAAACCCCTGTCAAGGCAGGGGCTTTGAGGGCGCAGGCTAAGAACCAAGCAGGTATTAAAGGTATTAACAAACACCAGGTACAGGTAATAACCAAGTAAAAAGGCCCCCAGCTACCCCTTCCAGCTCTTCGTCAGAAAGCTTTGATTGAGCGATCTTCAAGTCATCAGCAGAAATACTAAATCCTGCTTCTTTGGCAATGGAAGCAACAGCATTGGTATCAGCCGCTGCTTTGAGCTGCTCCTGAAGACTGGTGTTGCCTTTGGCGTTAGCGATGAAAGCTGTGAGTTGTTCTTGTGTCATGGTTCTAAGGAGTGAATGTTTTTTTTGGGGGGGGTGCCCCCTGGACTCCTTCAAGATCACAGCTCTACTGGTGAACTCCACTACACAGCTCTGGTGCAGCACCCAAGAAGTTCTGGTGAGCTGTTGGTGAATAGCTCAGAACTACGTCAACACCTCGTTGGGCAACGCTTTAACTTACATGATTACTGCTCAACTGCGCTCAATCGTGCCCGGTATTGAAGGCTAATAATGGACTCGTGGATGTGATTGAAGCAATACAAAAACCCCTGTCATTGCAGGGGCTTCGCTGTGATGAGGACGGGCAAGACAGACCGGTTGGCGAAACCATTCACGATCAGCTCAATACTCCGAGCCTGCCCAAAGCCCTTGATGAGAGCCATGGAGAGGATGGCCTGGGTGCTGACGACCTTCTGCGTAATACAGCCTTTCAGCGATGAGACTGTCAACCATAGGGCCTTCAGTTGAATTAAAGGAATTCGCCATCATAAAAATGGAAGCAAGCAGTGAAGTAAACATATTTTTAAAGAGTGAATGTTTGGGGGTGATACCCCCTCGACTCCCTCAAGATCACAGCCCTTCTGGTGAACCCCACTGCAGAGCTTTGGTGCAGACCTCGCGAGGTTCTGGTGAGCCTCTGGTGAATCGCCCAGAACCTTGTCACTCCTTAGGCAGGCAACGCATCCACCTCTGTTCCTCACAGAGCAGACAGATGGCGGTTTATGGACAGGCACTTAAAGCGTCTGGTCTTCACCAACACGCAGGCTCTTATTACCTCAATGACCCACGACCGCTCCGCATTCTTGAAGGCAATCGAAGCCAGAATCATGTGACATTGCTGATCAATTTCCCTTCAGAGTGTGCAGCCCTGGAATTTTGGAATTCTCCGGTTTACAACCAGAAAATCAGACCTCTCAGGAAAAATGCAGGCGATTACACAATCGAACTGTATCGACTCCTTTGAAAGGATTGCCGGAATCACCGGCTCGAGCCAAGACAGCATGGCTCATCCTGCATGCGCTTGTCGTTTCGTTGGACGCGAAGGAATCATCAAGCGCATCACCAGCCTTTCAGCGCCTGTGCCAACAGGCGTCATCAATCAATGAAGAGTCTTCGTCGTCATCCGCAGAGAAGACAAGAAAAAGCCCGCAAATAAAGGGGCCTTGAAACAGCTAATCAGAAAGCCTAAGAGCTGCATCAACCCAAGTGCTTAAAGTGTGCCTTTTGAACTGTGTCGCATTGGTCGTCATTCAGTTCGATCATTGGGACTGGACAGTGTGTGGGAAGGCAGGATGATTTCCCGAATAATTTTGGGCCAGCTCCCACCAGCCACAGCGACCAACTGTTCGTCTGAAAGTTCGACTCTTTGGTCTTGAATGTTTTGTTCAGTCATGGCTTGGAAGACAATAAGTTGAGTGTGTGGTGTATGGAGGTGTTACCCCATCAACTCCTTCAAGATCCCAGCCCCTCCGGTGAACCTCAGTACACAGCTTTGGTGAAGACCTCGCGATGTTCTAGTGAGCTTCTGATGAATCGCTCTGCCCCGCTGCATGACGATGGCTTGCTGATCTGGAAGTCAGTCTGACCAAGAGTTCGCGACAAAAAACCCCGCACTTGGCGGGGTTGGTGAATCTCCCAACAGTGTGAGACAGAACCATCATCCTCTGGGATCAATAAGGATCTGAACGCTGAGTGTATTTAGCTAAAAGATGATTCTCAGTTGTTCTCAGAAGTACTTTCTCGATCAACTGGGTCTGCGTATTCGTAATGGTACTGATGCCCACGTGGGCACCGATGCCCACAGCAAAGGACAGGGCGTAAATGAAGAGGGGCTTAACAAACATGGCTTAAAGGAGTGAATGAGTGGGGGTGCTGCCCCCTCGACTCCTTCAAGATCACAGCGGCTCTGGTGAACCCCGCTACACAGCTCTGGTGCAGACCTCGCGGTTTTCCGGTGAGCTTCTGGTGACGGGCTCATGTCTGGTTCCCGAACAGGGAACAGCACATTCGTTGAGCATGGTCCACCAGGAGATATGAACCTGGTAAGCCCTGGCCTCAACAACGATGGAGCATCAGCTCAGTCTGCGCTTGAAACCTGCACTTCTGGGTTGGCATCCGAAGCATCATCAGCGCTGGCCGAAGGAAGCAGGCCCAGCTGTGTTTCAACAGTTGCCCGATAGCGGCTCAGATCGGTCTCCAGTTCCTGGATGCGCACTTGTTGGGCGTCAAAATCACTCGCTTGATTCAAGCGTTCCACATTGTTCAGCATCCCGCTCCATGCAGCGAACAGCCAGGCAGAAGTGGCGCCAATACCAGCCGACAGCAGCAGCAATGCGGCAAGAGGCGTGGTGTATTTCATGCCCGGAAGCACGTGCACGGTCGTTGCGGCCGTATTTTCCAGTGTGAAGAACACCATGCTCAGACCGAACACAAAGATCAGGGTGAAATTGATCTGACGCATGGCCAGCGATGCTAGTGCTAGAAAAAACTACGCAACCCGTTCCTCGCTCGAAGCCAAAAACAGTTGAAAGGATGAAGATCGTTATCCAGCGACAAGGTCGTTAACGAAACACTGCAGCTTCAAGCCTCCAAGACCCAGCCGACTCACGCGGCTCACTCCGCAGAACGACAGGTGACTGTTCATTCATTGAGTCGCTCCATCACGACCCTTGAGAAAGCTCGCTCCCTGGCAGCAGTCACAATCAGCGCTTTTGAGAGTTGCTTGAGAGCTTCCACGTCATTGCACTCATCGATCTTGCGACAGGCACGTTCAACGCGAAACTGCTGCTCGATGGTCAGGGGAGTCTCAGAGGGCGACACGGCAACCATGCCTTTCAGCTGGAGCGAATCTGGCGACCGCGACCCCTCAGCCGTGGGAGCAACGCCCTAAGAAAAACGAAAAAACAGGGGAGCTCCTGAGAGGCTTGCCAGGAAGGAGAAAACACGTGTCGAAATTCTTGTTATCAACCAACAGATCATTCAGTTCTGTCCAGCATCAGACAAGAGACCCTGAGGCAGCGGCAACGGAAGAGTTCTGATGTTGATCCATGGAATGACTGCTAGCTTTCGATCAAGCAGCAAACACGCTCATGAAGGCTTTCATTCCTGTTTCTTTACTTTTAGTTCTTACAGGGGTGAATGTCTCCGCCAATCCTCAATCTGCAACGGCTGAGGGTGTTGACAAAGAGATCACAGTCAATCGCCTGATGTCGAAAGTTCCGCAGGGCGCAACAGTAACAGACAGCTCCTGTGAAGAAATTGCAACCGCTGGCTTCAACATCCGCTATCGCTGTACCGTCACCTGGAACTAAATAACGGCCTCCCGGGAGGCCGTCGCTCGAAATTCAACACGATCTGTCCAGAGTTCAAGTTGACCAATACAAAACGAACCAGATCAAATCTCCGAGGATGAACGCATCCAACCCATCGTCAAGAGAGGGGGATTATGTCAGAGATCCATCCCTACGTTTTACTTCGCGTCCACATCCACAACCGCATCGCCGGCATCAAATTCCTCCTGATTAATCTCTTTCATCGAGGACAGGAGCTTTTTCACCAGTCGGCTCATGAAATAGACCGTTGCAAGCAGCCAGATAATCTTGATCATGACCTGATTATGCCTCAGCCAATCTTGGGCTTGAACGCTGCCAGGATCAACACCTATCGAGAACAAGGCGTTGAGCGGTGCTCTTCAGGAGGGCAGCACGGGCTTTGGCCTGTCGAAACGAACCACAAGAAGTTTCTCTTTGGTAACGCTGCCGTTCTGATCGAACAGTTCTGGATGGGTGGTTTTGAGTCCAGTTCTGTCTTTTGCTTTCAAGGAACGACGCATCAATCGAACGGCTTGAGCAACCACGAAGGCAAGAAATGCTGTGTAGGCGAGCGCATTAATAAATGGGAACACTGGATTTCTTCTGCGTTGAGCAACATTAGTGAAGCCAGACATCCAGCCTTGGCAGCAATGTTTTCAGGGCCGTCATGCAAATGACACGGTCGCCTGACAGCTGATTCAGCTCAGGCCGCAACAAACGATCGGATCACGAGCGGTGACTTCGATCCGCCGTCCAATCGTGAGCTTGCTGGTTGTCCATGCTGTCAATCCGATCTCGGCAAGTGGAGCAGAGCAGGTGCCCCCTGTGCTTCCAGTACGAACGCTTGGAACGCTCGATTGACTGACCACACATGAGGCATTGAAAAAGAGGTGACATCGACGCCGCTGCAGTCGGATTGATCAACCCAGGCTGTGAGCTGCATGGGCATCAGTCTGTTCAGCAGACACTGTTCTGGAGAAGCTGCTGCACCCCCACCCCAGTCCACGCCGACTCATTGACCAACGGATTCAGAGCTCAAACAAGAGCCTGCGTCTCGTTCAGCACTTGAACCCTTCCACACGAAACTTCTAAAAAATCAAACCATCTTTGACAACACAACTATCACCAATGGACACAGAAACAGATCGTGTTTGATCTTTTTCCACAGATTAAGATCAGATCTTGAAAATCTCAACCTCACGCCTAATCAAGGAAAAAACTCAGGAAGACCTTTTCTCAGAGCTGGGCAGGGTGCAGAATCAAATCGGTTGCAATTCCTGAGGGGGCTGTGATGGACCGTACCGAAAGCACAATCGATCTCACCCTCAATGCCGCGGGGCTGCGCCTGCTCCTTGGTGCAGTTACTCATCAGCTGGATCGGTGGTCGGGAGGCGATCCACTCGAGCAAAACAATCTGCAGGACATGAAGACCCTGCTGACAGCGGCACTCCTGGAATGCACCTTCCAGGACACCTGATTGACAAGGACAAAGCATTGAAAGACACCTGCAGATGAGTCGACCGTTGCCAATCCCTTTGCCGGTTTCATCGATGCCCTTCTGTTGCTGATGCCGGCCACTGACAAGGGCTGGTTTGATTCAGTGGCGAATGACTACGCGCGTTGCAGGCCCCACTACCCGGACGCCTTTTTCGCATGGATGGCTGAACAGGCACCAGCTCTGGATTGTTGCTGGGATGCAGCCTGCGGCAGTGGTCAGGCTTCCGTCGGACTGACCCGCTGGTTCAGTCATGTTGAAGCCACAGACCTCAGCCCCGCGCAGATTTCGGCAGCGCAACTCCACCCCCAGATTCACTACCGGCAGGGAGCCGCGGAACACTCTGACCTGGACAACAACAGCGTGGATGCGGTGCTGGTTGCCGCCGCGATTCACTGGCTGAACGTGGCGCGCTTCAACCAGGAGGTGCGTCGTGTGCTGCGACCGGGAGGCTTGCTGGTCTGGCTGGGTTATGAACCCATCCAAGGGGCACCGAGAGAATTACAGATGTGGCTGAACAGGCTCTATCACGAGCGACTGAAGACGTTCTGGCCTCCTGAACGGACCCATGTGGACACCTGCTATGCCGATCTGGACTTCCCCGTCTGCGATCAAGCACTGCCCGAAGGGTTGAACATCACCGAACACTGGACGCAGGGCGATCTTCTGGGCTTCATCAGTACTTGGTCAGCGCTCAGGCAGGCCAGCCAACAGGTTGATCGCCATCACCAGGCCCGCTCACTGATCGACAACCTGTCCGACGAGCTGAGTCAGATCTGGCCCAAGGGTGCTGAACGACTGACACTGCGCTTACCCCTGATGGGTCGCTGGGGTGTTTTGCCCTGATGTCGGCCTTCGATGACGCAAACAAACCCACCCTGAGAAAACTGTTCAGAGCACAAAGGCGCTTGGCCCTTGATGCTGAACCAAGGCTGCAGACCAGGATCCAGGATCAGGCCAGACAGGAACTCAGACGACGTCACCGGCAAGGTGAATTGCGCCAGTGCGTTGGGCTGTATTGGCCATTACCTGGAGAAGTGGACCTGACTCCTCTGCGAGTTGATCTTCTCGACGAGCTCGGGGTGAGCGCAGCGCTGCCTGTGGCCGACGGAGAAGGCAACCTGACCTACCGCGCCTGGTCTGCGGCCCCACTTAGCAAGGATGGCTGCGGTATTCCGGCTCCTTTGGATCAACCGGATCTGCAACCTGAGCAGCTATCTCTGTTGCTGGTTCCTGCCCTGGCTGTTGATCGGATGGGCATCCGGCTCGGTTATGGCGGTGGCTATTACGACCGCCTGCGCTGCAGGGAGGCCTGGAGCTCAGTGCCCGCGCTTGTGGTGATCCCCGGAGCCTGCGTGAGCGTTCAACCCCTTCCCTCAGACCCCTGGGACAGGCCTTTCCAGGGCTGGGTGAACGAGAACGGATTTCATCAGACGTTGGATTGAGTCAAAGCAGGACTGGTTGAGTGCTGCAATCTCCCGCACGATGGGTGCCTCAACTGACTGCGCGCCATGGCCATTCCATTCCGTTTTGCACTGATGGCCACCTCTGCACTGGGACTGGCGCTGATGCAGCCCATGCAGGCTGAAGCCCACGGCGTGGAGAGCAGCCTTCGCTACCTCGACGGACAACTCGAGCTGACCAGCAGCTTCTCCACCGGAGAGCCAGTGGAAGGAGCCGTGGTGAGGCTGCTGCAGGCAGATGGAACACCCGGTGAAGAACTCGGACGCATCGATTCAGACGGCAGGCTGCAGATGACCCTGCCCGAACTGAGCGATGGTCTGGTGGATTTGCAGGTGGATGGCGGACCTGGCCACCGCGACTACCTCACCCTGCCTCTTCAGCAGGGGCGGGTGAATCTGGATGAGGTGGTGATGAGTCCTGGCAGCAGAAACGCTCTGGACTGGGCCATGGCACCAGTCTTGGTCGGGATGGTGGGACTGATGGTTAGGGTGCGCAGCCTCCGACAGCAACGCTGACCCAGCCATGGCTGAACCAGGCAGCTCCACAACTCGCTACGGCAGCCCGGCTCTGGATCAACTCGCCGAGCGACTGAACAGCACATCAGATCCGCGCAAGCGCTACGAATACGTGCTCTGGCTCGCCAAAAAGCTGCCTTCCATGCCCCCTGAGCTCCAGACCGAAGAGCGCAAGGTCAAAGGGTGTGTCTCCCAGGTCTTCATTGCATCGGAACTGGTGGATGGACGCCTGCACTGGCAAGGCGATTCCGATGCCCTGATCACCAAAGGGCTGCTGGCCCTGCTGATCAAAGGACTGGGCGACCTGACTCCGGCCGAAGTGATGGCGGTTGATCCGGGCTTCATCGCCGCCACAGGCCTTCAAGCGAGCCTCACACCCTCAAGAGCCAACGGCTTCCTCAACATCCTTCGGATGATGCAACAGCAGGCCAGTGCTCTGAACGAATCGGGTTGAACAGGAGCTGCGGACCGACCGCTGCCTAAAGTCGACCCTTCAGCGCAATTCACGGACCCGCTCCATGGCGACAAGGATCGGCATCGGCCTGCTTGGCCTCGGCACCGTCGGCGCAGGTGTGGCAAGCATCCTGAACAGCCCCGAAGGACGCCATCCCCTGATCGCCGACCTTGAGCTGGTTCGGGTGGCAGTCCGCGATCTGCAGCGCAGCCGCCCTATCGCCATCCCCAGCGACCGCCTCACCACTGATCCCAATGAGGTGGTGGACGATCCGAACGTGCATGTCGTTGTGGAGGTGATCGGCGGCATCGAACCGGCTCGCACCCTGATCATGCGAGCCATCACGGCCGGCAAATCAGTGGTGACCGCCAACAAGGCCGTCATCGCCAGGCACGGTGAGGAAATCGCAGCTGCAGCCGCCGCTGCCGGGGTCTACGTCTTGATCGAAGCGGCAGTCGGCGGGGGCATTCCAATCATCGAACCGCTCAAGCAGTCACTGGGAAGCAACCGCATCGAACGGGTGAGCGGCATCATCAACGGCACCACCAATTACATCCTCAGTCGGATGGCCGACGAAGGTGCCGACTATCACGCCGTTCTGAAGGAGGCCCAGGAACTGGGCTACGCGGAAGCTGATCCAGCCGCTGATGTCGACGGGCATGACGCCGCCGACAAGATCGCCATCCTTGCCGGACTGGCTTTTGGAGGCCCGATCGAACGCAGTGCCGTTCCGACAACGGGCATCAGCAACCTGCAGGGACGGGATGTGGACTACGCCACACAACTGGGTTACGGCGTCAAGCTTCTTGCAGTTGCAGAGCGCCTGGAAAGCGATGGCGATCCCATGGGGTCCCTGCCACTGGGCGTTCGCGTCCAACCCACACTGGTCCCAAAGGATCACCCGCTCGCCGGCGTCAACGGGGTCAACAACGCAATCCTTGTGGAAGGCGACCCGATCGGCCGGGTGATGTTCTATGGCCCCGGCGCTGGGTCAGGGCCCACCGCCTCCGCTGTTGTTGCCGACATTCTGAATATTGCCGGCATCCGCCAGCTCAACAGCAACGATGGCGGCCTTGACCCACTGCTGGCTGCCAGTAGCTGGCGCTCCTGCCACCTGGTGGATTCCAGCCGCATCCGGCAGCGCAACTACGTGCGTTTCAACGCGGAAGATGCCCCAGGTGTGATCGGCAGGATCGGTAGCTGCTTTGGCGAACAGGGCGTCTCCATCCAATCCATCGTTCAATTCGACGCCTGCGACGAGGGTGCAGAAATCGTGGTGATCACCCATGAAGTTGACAACGGAGCCATGCAGAACGCCCTGCACGCCATCACGTCACTGCCAGGAGTTCGTTCCCTGGCCGCCCATTTCGGCTGCTTCTGAACCCAACCGCAGGCCGCTCGCGGATCAACGGGTGTCCGCAGCACCTGGCAAACAGACCCCCGGATGAGGCAGAGTTGTAAGAACAATCACAGCTTCGATCCGCATTCGCGGATTCATGCTGCAAAACGTTCATGCCGAACGATCTCTCCGTTCTTCAGGGGCAACGCTGCAACCAGTCGGAATCCCGATCCGTCATGAGGCTCCATCAGGGGGACTGCATCCAGCTGCGCACGGATGCCGGCCTGTTTCAGGTCATTGGCATTGATGGCGACCACGACCGCTGCTGGGTCCGCCAGTGGCCCTTGAAGCCTCAGGGATCCCCGGTCTTCGAAGTCCCTCTCGACCAGATCACTCCGCCCCCAGGCTGCGATTAGAACGCGGGGCCTTTGAATGGCTGCGTCTGACCTCAATGGCGTGATCAATCAACGCAGACAGTCACGCCTGGCCCCCCTGAGACGGAACTGGAAACGGTTTCTATCTTTCAGCGCAGTCCTGGCACTTTGCATCACACAGAACGCCTGTCAGCGAGGCCGAAGCACTGATCGAATCACAGTGGCCAGCGCAGGCCGCATCACTTCTCTGGACCCCGCTCAGGCCAGCACCTTCGGCGCTCTGCAACTGCTCAGCGCTCTGGGAGACACCCTCTACGACAGAACCGCGACAGGTGAACTGAAGCCTGCTCTGGCGTCAGCGCTGCCGGAGATCAGCGATGGCGGCCTCACCGTCACGATCCCCCTGAGGGACGACGTGCTGTTTCATGACGGCACTCGCTTTGATGCGGAGGCGATGGCTTTCAGCCTGCGCCGTTTTCTGGAGATCGGCACGCTCAGCTATGTGGTCGGCGATCGCATCACCGCAGTTGAAGCCCCGGACACCTATCGATTGCGACTGCGCCTCAGCCGCCCCTCAAGCTCGCTTGAGAATCTGCTCACCGCCACCAACCTGACCCCTGTCTCGCCAAAGGCTTACCGGGATCATCAAGACCGGTTTCTCAATGACCGTTTCATCGGAACGGGTCCTTACAAACTGACCAGCTTTCGGGCTGTTCAACAGCGCCTGGAACCGTTCAAGCAGTACTGGGGGCCCTCGCCCAGCAATGCGGGGCTGGATTTGATTTACCTCAGCAATTCCACCGCCCTGTTCGGAGCGATGCGCAGCGGGGAGGTGGATGTTCTTCTCTCTGATTCCATCGACGAAGACCAACGCCTCGCGCTCAATCGGATGGCTAGCGAGGGACGGCTACGGGAAGGACAGGGTCCGGCTCTGGTGATCGGTTACATCACACTGCTGAGCAACACACCACCGCTTCAGAATCCAGTGCTGCGAAAGGCGCTGTCCCTGAGCCTGGACCGAGACTTGATCAACGAGAGGGTCAGCCGCGGATTGCGGCCTCCACTTCTTTCACTGGTGCCTCCCGGCCTGCCGGGAGGCAATGTCGAGCCCTGGCCACGGCACGATGCCGCCCGAGCCAGAAACCTGTTCATTCAAGCGGGCTACTGCAACGGAAACGTGTTCAATCTGCCGTTCACCTATCGCTCGAATGTGCCCGCAGACCGCCTGATGGCACTGACCTGGCAGGCCCAGATCCAACGGGACCTATCGGATTGCCTTTCCCTCAAACTCGAAGGCGTGGAATCAACGACGGTTTACCGACAGCTGGGTGAAGGAGCTTTCCAGGCGGTGATGCTCGACTGGCGGGGCGCCTACCCAGACCCGGAGGCCTACCTCGCGCCCCTGCTCAGCTGCAAGGAATCACAGGGGTCCATTTGCAAACGCGGGGAAGCCGCCATCAGCGGCAGCTTCTGGACAGCACCAGGCTTGGAACAAACCCTGCTGCAATCGGACCTCAGCCGGGGCGATGCACGACAGCGAGATCTGGAACGCGTGGAACAGATGGCCGCTGAAGGGGCCGCGTATATCCCGGTTTGGCTCGTGAAGCCAAGGGCCTGGAGCCGTCGATCACTGGCCACCCCGGAATTCGATGGCAACGGCCAGTTGGTTCTGGCCCGGTTGCAGGAGGTTCGCTGATGGGACGTAGTCGTGAGCTGCTTCGTTATGCGGGGACGCGGCTGGCCCTGGCCCCTGTGATGCTCTGGCTGATCGCAACCCTGGTCTTTCTGCTGCTGAGGGTCGCCCCCGGTGACCCGGTGGATGCGGTGCTCGGCAGTCGAGCACCGGAAGCGGCCAAGGCCGCACTCAGAGCACGCCTGGGGTTGGATCAATCCCTGGCCCAGCAATACCTCGACTTTCTCGGTGGACTGCTGCACGGCGACCTAGGCCAGGCGCTGATCAATCAGGAACCCGTGAGTCAGATCATCCGTGAAGCGCTTCCGGCAAGCCTGGAATTGAGCATCACGGCCCTGCTGGTGGCTGCCGTCACAGGCCTGGCGGTTGGCTTCACCGCGATTGCCCGTTCCGAGGGAAAGATCGATCTGGCAGGCCGCTTCTACGGCATCGGCACCTACGCCTTGCCTCCCTTCTGGGTGGCCATGCTGGCCCAGCTTCTGTTTGCCGTCACCCTGGGCTGGCTGCCTGTTGGCGGTCGTTTTCCTCCTGGAATGATTGCCCCTGGCGGCAGTGGCTTTCTGATCGCCGACAGTGTGATCAGCGGCAACTGGGAAGCTCTTCAGGGGGCCCTGCGCCACCTGGTGCTGCCCGCATGCACTCTTGGCCTGCTCCTGAGTGGTGTCTTCACCAATGCCCTGCGCCTGAACCTCAATCGCAGTCTTCGCTCGGACTATGTGGAGGCAGCCCGCAGCAGGGGGCTGAGTGAAACGCAGGTGATTCTTCGGCATGCGCTGCCCAATGCACTTTTGCCGGTGCTGACGATTGCCGGAATCACGGTTGCCTCCCTGATTGGAGGCGCACTGCTGATTGAGGTGACCTTCTCCTGGCCAGGCATTGCACTGCGGCTGCAGGAAAGCATCAACCAGCGCGACTACCCGGTGGTGCAGGGGATTGTGGTCGTGGTGGCCGCCTTGGTGGTGCTCGTCAGCGTGGCTGTGGATCTACTCGTCGCCCTTCTGGATCCAAGGGTCCGTTACTGAACTGTGCCAAGGGCAGCATCTCGCCGATCAATCCAGAAAGCGAGCTGCACCGTTCTGATCCAGGCGGTGCAGATGAAGATCACCCACCTGCAGATGTTCAACACCACCCTGCACAGAACCTGAGACACGTCCACGCTCGAGATCCAGAAGGAAGCGCACGATTTCTCTCTCCAGCTGGGCCTGAACCCGCAGCGGCTGAACCCCAACCAGTTCCTCGCCGAGCTGGAAAACATCGTCACCCTGGCCTCCGCCGCTCTGCCCTTCCACCCGCACAGGAGAGAAATGACTGGCCCCTTCAACAAGCACGGCACGGGTTGCGGGATTGGCTGGCAGTGATCTGAGCAATCCCAGCTGTTCACTCAGCGGAGGAGTGATGAGATCGAGCGTGCCGCCGCTCAGAAACACAGCAACATCACCCGGCAGGGGAATGCGCCGAGGCCAGAGCAGGCTGCCGAAACTGTTGAGACCCACCACACCGGCCAGCTGCTCGGGCGGCCGCACAGCGGGAAGGGACACGTCCTCGATCTGACACTGGAGCAGCCGCGAGAGGTTGCTGATGGGCAGGTCATCAAGATCCTGGCCGCAACGTCTCCCGAGGCCTGACTCCGGCCCGGCACCTGCCGCAAGCAGAGCTGTGAGCGCCCCCAGGGAATGTCCGCCAAGCACCAGGCGGGTCCCCGGAAGCTCGAAAACTCCTCTCTGGCGGGCTGCCAGCACCGCATCCAGATCCTTGAGACGATCAGGCAGCACCTCAGCACCCGGCGGCGAACGGCGTCCCTCGAGAAGAGCCTGTACCGCCAGGGCATCACTCCCTGGATGCTCCAGCAAAAGAACCGGCCAGCCTTGGCGACTGAGGGCTCGCCCAAGCCAGCGGAAATGGTCCGGACTGCCCCCCAGACCGGGCATCAACACCAGCCAATGGCTGCGCTCGCGACCATCGGAGAGCAAGGGCCTCCACAGCTGAATCTGCAACGGCTGCTCACGGTGTTCCACCGGCAGCGTCAGCCGCTGAAGAGCGCGATCAGCGTCGATCTCAGCCTCATCAGCAGGTTCCGGCCCCTGGGTGAGAGAGGAAACAGGGAGTTGCTTCAGCGTTTTGACCAAAGCCTCCTGCCGTTGCAGCTGACGCCTCCAGCTGCTGGCCACCAGCAGCAGTGCATCGAGATCGAGACGGACCCTTTGTGCTGGCAATGCCTCCAGCAGATCCAGGGTTGTCACCTGGGTGCGCTGATCGAGTAAAGACTCGAGTGTCACCTGAACGGTTTGCCCTGTTGCATCGCCGTCAACCACCACAAGATCACTGACCTGGTCAAGCAGTCGCCGTCCTGCCCAGCTGTTGAGGATCTGGCGGGCCATGCTGCGGTCATTGATCAGGGGAGCCCTGAGCAGCTCAATCACACCCTGTCGACTTTCCTCTTCAAGCAGGTTCAGCCACACGCTCAGCTCCGATGAGCCCCTTTCTTCACCACGGAGCCAGCCGCCGAGATCACTGATCGACAGAGGCAGATCCATCCCATCCAGACGAACGACCAACTCGGTGGCTGTACGAGCTGGTCGCGGTGATAGGGCACCGAGCATCAGACTGCAGACCAGTCCTACGGCAAACCGTTGTCCTGTTGAGCGTCTTCGCAAGGCCTAAGCCAGTTCATTGGTGGAACCAGTTTCCCGCACCTTTGCAGGAAGTGGCGTCGATCAGGCTTCTTGCTTCGCTTGGGGCAGGTGGTGTCATCTACATGACGCCCATCGTGTTCCACCAAGCCAGCTTCACGGCGACACAGGTGGGGCAGGGCCTGGCTGCCGCAGCCCTGATTGGAACCGCTGCGCGGCTGCTGAGCGGTGTTCTGCTGGATCGTGGCCTCTGCTGCTCCTGGCCCGTGCGTGCTGCGGCCGTGCTGGCCTTGATTGCCGATTTCATCCTGCTGAAAGCGCAGGGTTTTGGGGGATACCTGACGGGCCAGCTTCTGATCGGGGTGGCCGCCGGGCTCTACTTCCCGGCGATCGAGCTGGCTGTACCCCTCAGCTGTGCCGGCTTCAAATCCAGCCAGGGTTATGCGCTAGCCCGCAGCGCCGATGCACTTGGTGTCGCCTCGGGAGCACTGATCGGAGCGATCGTCACAGCTCTCGGGCTGATCCGCGCGGTCTATTTGGTGGAGGCCGTGGCCGTCGTTCTGATGCTGCTGATCCTCACCTGGCGGCCTTTACCGGATGGGCGCGCTGCCCTGCTTCATCTCGACAAAGCCAGTGAAGATCCATCCCATGCTCAGGATCCGATGAGCGAGGGATGGCGCTGGCTGACCCCGCTGCTGCCGGTGCTGGCCATCAGCATCGTTGCCACCGGGATGATTGCCCTGAGGCAGAGCGCCCTGCCACTGGATTTGGTTCGCGGAGCCCTTTCGCGGCCAGCCGTGAGTGAAGCCGGCACCGGTGCACTGATCGCCCTGCAGCTGGCTCTTCTCGTTGTTTTGCAGTGGCCTGTCGGCAACTGGGTCGCAAAGCGCAGCCTGCGTTTTGGCTTGGGCATGGGACTGGCCGGCTTCGTGGTGGGCTGCTTACTGCTGGCGAGCTCCGCACTGTGGAGCGGCGGAATGGTCCTGATCTCCCTGGCCATGCTGCCATTGGCTTTTGGAGAGGCCGCCTTCCTCCCCAGTGCCGCCGAAGCCATGGTGGAAGAGACCCCCCTGAAACATCGGGGCCTATCCATGGCGCTGTTTTCACAATGCTTCGCCATCAGTGCCACCGGTGCTCCCCTCATGGCAGGAGCCTTGCTCGATCAACAGGGTCATGGTGTGCAGCTCTGGCTGTTGATGGCTGCCATCTGTATGGCCGTGATGCCTTTGCTCAAAACCGTGCGACCTCGCTATACAGCAGGTCTGAAAGCCATCCCCCTGGAGAGCGACGACGATGTCAAGAGCCCGCGAATTGCTTCGCTCCGTTAAAAATCTTTCAATCCTGCGCGAACTGGCCAAGACCCAAGGTGGCCTCAACAGCGTTGGAGATCTGGTCGACAACTTCATCGACAGCGAAGCCATGGGGGTCTGCCTTCAGCGCTTCAAGGCTCTCCCTGGAGGCCGGGAGATGGTGGAGCAGCGATACCCCCCCTTTCAACCCGATATCCCAGCCTTGGAACAACTGCCTGAGGGAACCCTGGGTCGGGCTTATGCGGGAATGATCCGACGGCTCAATTACGACGCTGATTTTTTCCGGCCAAGAGACACCAGCACCGAAGCCCTATGGCTGACGCAGCGGATCGCCTCAACCCATGATCTGCATCACGTCATCGCTGGATTCAACACCGAGTCGGCCGGTGAGTCGGGGGTGCTGGCCATCACTGCCACCCAAATCGGTTTTCCCGCTTACGTGCTGCTGAACACACTGGCCAGCTTCCGCGCTTTCCGATTCCAACCTGGGGAGTTTGAACTGATCAGCCGAGGAATCGCCGTAGGCAGCCGCATCGGCCTGGAAGCGACTCCACTGGTCCTGCAGCGCTGGGAAGAAGGCTGGGAGAAGCCCCTGCATCAATGGCGCCAGGAGCTAGGGGTGCAGCCAGCAGCGGGAGAACCGTTCGGGGCCGAGTACTAACGCTCGCCAAAGAGCAGGCGATGGCGAATCTTTTTCTGCAGCACGAATGCCGCCGGAATCAAAGTGAAGCCATTGGCAACGATCACCGGCCCATTTCCGCTGAGCAGGCCAAACAACGCCCAGATCGCAACGCCGCTGGTGAACAGGCTGTACATCGCCAGCGAAATGGAGCGCGTGTCATCCGTGCGCAACGTCTTGAGGGCCTGTGGGAAGAAGCTCAAGGTGGTGAGCGCCGCGGCCACGTAGCCGATTGAATCCACATCCATCGCGAACGTCACTGGAGCGGGAGCACTCCATAAACTGCCGCCAGTCTTGCTGCAGTCATGGCAATCGGTGTTGGCACCAGCTTTGGGTTCCGGCAGGGAAATTCACGCCACTGGCAACACGGCAAGCGCTCTGTCTTGATGCTCAGCGCACTGCTGGCAGCGCTGCAGCCAGCGCTTCAAGCCAGCGAAACACAAACGCGTCATGCCATGGCAGCCATGGCTGCTTTTGCCGAATGCAAGGTCCTGAACGCCGGATACAGCCGCGACAGGGCTCAGAACATCCTGAACACCTGGATCGACAACAAGGGGCTGGAGAAACAAGCTGAGTGGCTGCAATCACCCCAGGCCATTCGCGTGGTAGCCCTCATCAGTGAAGCGATGAACAAAAGCTGCAATGGCTTTGATCAGAGCAGTTCTCAATTCATACCTGCAATGGAAGCCATTGATCAATTATGAAATGCAGGATTCAATCAAAAAACCAGTGAATCTCATATCAAAATTAAGCAAATACCGTGAAGCAACCATACAAACACTGATTCAGGAATAAGCTGGATAGGGATTTTCTTGAGCCATCAGAGTGATTCGCTTCAGACCCAACCAAACGGCACTTGTACTGATCGGCTTTCAGAAAGACTACTTTGACCCGCAAGGAGCCCTCTATTCTGTTGTAGAAGAATCTCATCGTGTTTCAGGCACCCTCCAACACACCATCGAGACAATCGACAACATTACCGAATCTCCAATCACTATCGTTAACACGCCTATCGTATTCAGCGAGACCTACAAGGAGATCGAGAACCCAACCGGAATCCTCAAGGCAATCAAAGAAATTGAGGCCTTTAAAGTAGGCACTGCGGGAGCAGAGGTGATCACTGAAATCAAAAAGTATGGAGATCGCATTAAAACAGTTCCTGGCAAAAAAGGATTCAATGCCTTCTCCAATACAGATCTAGAGAAACTTTTTGCCGATCATCAGATCGAACAGATTGTGATTGCTGGATGCGTTTCATCCCTATGCATCAATGCCACAGCCCTTTATGCAAGAGATCAAGGCTATGAAGTAACAATTCTCTCGGACTGCACCTCAAGTCGAACACCTATTGAACAAGAGATGTTTTGCGATGAAATCTTCCCACTATTTGCGGACGTAATAACTCACAAGGAATTCATCAATGCAATAAAAAGCAGCTCCTACTGATAGCCAGCCATGGATCGTTATCAAGTACCCGACGCAGCAGCAATTGCACAATCAAGGCTGATTGAACGATTGGCGGAATCGGAACGAACCATGCGAGATATTTTAGTCAACCTTCCCGTCATTGTCGCACGCTTTGACAAACACAATAAGGGAGAAATTCAGTTTCTGAATATGGCCTGGAGCAGAATACTGGGATTCAATATTGATTCCTGCATAGGAATGGAAATCAATTCTTTTGTAGCAGCAGAGGATCGGCAAAGATGGAACGAATTACTCGAACAGAGCCACAACAGGAAAGAAAAATCATCCGACCTAGATAATCAAATCCGCTTCAAAGACTCCAAAGAGCAAATTCGCTGGCTTCGAATCAAACTCGATCAGCGTAAAAATGGTGAAGTCATTGCATTAATGGAGGACTTCACGGAAAGGCGTCGCCTTGATGCCGAATTAATCCAAGCCCAACGACTGGAGAGCATTGGCCATCTTGCTGGAGGCTTAGCTCATGATTTCAATAATCTTCTACAAGTCATCATGGGGTATATAAACTTAACCCAACGACTCATCAATAAAAAGGGAATTGACTCAAATCATCTTGAGATCGCCAAACAGGCTTGCCTGCGTGCAGCTGGCCTATCCAAACAGATGCTGACCTTTAGCAAAGGTGGAGAACCGGTTCAGAAGCCTGGATCCCTGGAAAAGGTTGTGAAAGAGGCTGTAGACATGAGCCTGCACGGGTCAAAACTCAAAGCATCCATCAAGCTTGAACCATACCTACCACAGGTGAATATGGATTATGGACAAATTCATCAGGTCCTCCATAACGTCATTCTCAACGCGGAGCAAGCAACATCCGAAGGCGGAGAACTCAACATTGAAATACGAAGAGTATTACCAGCAGATGGCAATTCTTACCCACAAGAAATGGTTGTCGTGGAAATTGAGGATACAGGGGCTGGCATTGAAGCAACAAATCTAGAGAAAATATATGATCCATACTTTACAACCAAGAAAACAGGAAATGGACTTGGCTTAACGAGTGCGTATTGGATTATCAAGAAACACAATGGCAATTTGCAAATCAACAGTGAATACGGAAAAGGCACGACAGTTCAGATTTCCTTGCCTGCGCTACCCAGATCAGAAGCCTCAGTTCAATCACAGATCAAAAAGCACAAACAATCAACATCCATGAACATTTTAATCATGGATGACGAAGAAATTGTTCGAAATTCAATGCAGCTCATGCTGGAAGATTGTGGCCATCATGTGACTTCCGTAAAGCACGGCGAGGAATGCCTAAAGGCTTACGAGAAAGGATTGAAAGACAAAGAATATTTTGACATCATCATTCTTGATCTGACGATATCAGGGGGCAAAGGGGGCATCTGGACGATGGAACAAATTCTCAAACTGAATCCATCGGCAAGAGCGATTGCCGCGAGTGGATATAGCCATGACAACACTTTGTCTAATTACAAACAAATAGGGTTTTACGCCGTACTGCAAAAGCCTTTTGAAATCGATACTCTCAACAAATGCCTTGAAGATGTCATCAACATGTAATTTGCCGCGAAAGATTCATGAATCGAAGCACAACGGCAAAGCATAAAGCGCAATCAATCCCCATTCCCCAGGAATCCAAAACTAATACTGAAGCCCTGCAATCCTGAAGCATGCCGACCGGCAGGCCCATCGACTTGACGCGCGCACAACCTTAAAAACAACCATATAAGTAAAAACACTCATCCGCTGGTCTAAAGCAATGGTTAAAAAGATATTGTCAACATGGCCGCAATCCTGCATTCATCCAGATCATGCCTCTCAACAATCAAGTTCCATTGGTGACGTTTCAGACTCGTGTCCGTGATGAAAGTGTGCCTGGCGACAACCCATTCCGGTGGCAAGAGCTAAGCAGCAAGGACATTTTTAGCGGCAAAAAAACTGTGCTTTTTGCACTTCCTGGAGCTTTCACACCAACCTGTTCGTCCAACCATCTTCCCCGTTACGACGAACTCTATGAGGAGTTCAAAAGTCAAGGTGTTGATCAGATCATCTGTCTGTCGGTGAACGACGCATTTGTCATGTTCCAGTGGAGCAAGCACCTGGGAACCAAGAACATTTTCATGCTGCCCGATGGCAATGGTGAATTCACCAGAAAGATGGGAATGCTGGTGGAGAAAGAAAACCTCGGGTTTGGAATGCGCTCCTGGCGTTATTCGATGCTTGTCAATGACATGGTCATCGAAAAAATGTTTGTTGAGCCTGATTTTGCAGACAACTGCCCGACAGATCCTTTCGAATCCTCTGACGCTGACACGATGATGGCATTTCTGAAAGGAAGCACATCATCAGGAATCGCCAAGCCACATGCGTTCATCGGCTGATGAAAACGCAATTCAACCTGACTCTGACCTGAGTTCATCCTCAAGGCCTGTTGATCGCAGACAGGCCTTGATCAGTTCAGGTGGATTGATCCTGCACAGCAAAGGGTCTCAGCACAAGTCATGAAGACAAGAGGCATCGGCAGCAATGTTTGGATCCCTTACCTTGTCTGGGCCATCACGCCAGCAGCAGCGATCCCCTTACCCCTGGTCTGCGAGTTAACCAGCGAAGAGACTTCTTCAGTCAAGATTCGACTGACTGAACGAACCACAGGATCGCTCCAAGGTGAGTTGCTTCAGAACGACCGAGTGCTTGGAGTTTTTCAATCGGGTAAACCCAAGCGAGGCAAAGATCCCTGGTGGTCTTTTCGGCAGAACACCAAAAGCGCCAAAGGTATTTCAGTGTTCTTCAAAGACGAGGAACTCTGGAACCCCTATCGACGCTTACCGCGACCGCAGAACAGCAACCGAGTGCTTTTTGCAGGACTGGCACCTGCGCTCTGGAACTGGGATTCCACGGAACAACGCAGTGTTTTCCGTGGAAATATCGATCTTCTGAAGGCCGCTGGAGGACTCTGGTCCATTTCCAGCCGGTGTCTTGGCGGGAGAATTGCTGATGGATGACCACAATGATGCTGACCAATAGGCCGATCTGAATTGCTCAAGACCTGACGGTTGGTTGATCAAAATGGCTGAGTGGTTTCTTAAACGTTAAATAAGAACTCCATCACATCACCTTCCTCAACTTCATAGTCTTTGCCCTCACTGCGTAGCCAGCCTTTGTTGCGAGCTTCTGCTAGCGATCCTGCTTCCAGCAATTTCTCGCAACCGATGGTCTGCGCACGAATGAATCCTCGCTCGAAATCGGTATGGATCACTCCAGCCGCCTGAGGCGCAGTCATCCCAGCTCTGAATGTCCAGGCACGTGTTTCCTTTTCACCAGTCGTGAAATAGGTGCGCAATCCCAATAAACGGTAAGTGGCCCGAATCAGACTTTTCAGGCCACCTTCCTGCACGCCAAGTCCATCGAGATAGTCCTTGCGTTCTTCTTCGCCGAGCTCGACCAGTTCGGCTTCCACTTGAGCAGAGATGCGCACGGTTTCAGCCCCCTCCTTTGCAGCCAGAGCGACCACGTCCTCGCAGAAACCATTCCCTGCCGCGAGATCGTCTTCGCTCACATTGGTGGCATAAATGATTGGCTTGGCCGTTAAGAGCCCCAATGGTTTCACCATCAAGGCCTCCTCGCCGCTCAGCTCAACGCTGCGTGCAGCTCCACCTTGCTCGAGCACAGCCTGAATCCGTTCAAGAGCCGCATCCTCTGTCTGCGCTTCCTTGCTTGTGCGCATCTGCTTCTTCAGGCGCTCGCGACGCTTTTCAATCTGTGCGAGATCTGAAAGCCCGAGTTCAAGGTTGATCACCTCAGCATCACGAACAGGGTCCACAGATCCGGAGACGTGAATCACATCGTCATCCTCAAAGCAACGAACCACGTGAACAATGGCGTCGACCTCACGGATGTTGGCCAGGAACTTGTTGCCAAGGCCTTCACCCTGACTGGCTCCCTTCACCAGGCCGGCAATATCGACAAACTCCATTCGTGTGGGAATGGTCTCTGCGCTCTTACTCAGATCCGTGAGCTGCTCCAGACGCCCATCGGGCACAGACACAGTCCCGACATTCGGCTCGATGGTGCAGAACGGGAAATTGGCAGCCTGGGCCTGGGCATTGGCCACCAGGGCATTGAAGAGGGTGGATTTACCAACATTGGGTAAACCAACGATTCCGGCTTTGAGCATGGCGTGAAATCTATCGGCAGGCGCGTCTTGGGAATGGTCGGTCGAAACACGATTGGCACGTTCACGGGCGAGAATGGTTACGAAAGATGTTGAAGGGGCCATGGGCAGCCAAAAAAGCCAGTCCCCTACTGGGACCACACCCGAAGCCCTGCGTTCGTTGACCCGCCTGAGTGGTCTGAAACGACGACGGCGGCGTTGGATCGGTGCTGGTGTTGCCGCCGTCCTCATGACGGCAGGTGGAGTGATCTGGAGCCAAGGTCCAGGGTCCGATCGTGCGCGTCAGCTGAGCGAATACACCGTGACCGCGGAACGGGGGTCTCTGCCTGGCGTGATCACGGCCAGTGGCGAACTGGAAGCCATCCGACGGGTGAATGTGAGCCCCAAGCAAGGTGGAGTGGTGGAGGAGCTGTACGTCGACGAAGGCGATGTTGTGGCCAAAGGCCAGGTGCTGGCCCGTATGGATGCCGGTGATTTCCAGGACCGCATCGATGAGCTCACCGCGCTCGAGCGGCAGGCCAAGGCGGACTATGAAACCAAGCGGGCCGAATACTTACGCAACCGGCAGCTGGTGGATGTCGGAGCCATCAGCGAATCCGACCTGGATGGCTTCCGCTCCGCGTTCATCAGCAGCAAGGAAGCGCTGACTGCCGCTCGCGAGCGCATCGAGCAACGCCAAGTGGAGGGCAGAGAAAAGCTGATCCGCGCTCCTTTCAGCGGGGTCATTACGGAACGCTTCGCCGAACCTGGATCCTTTGTCACCCCCACCACAGCGGCTTCAACCAATGCCGGCGCCACCAGCTCATCTCTTGTTGAGCTGTCCGAAGGCCTGGAAGCGGCGGCCAAGGTTCCCGAGAGTGACATCGGCCGCATTCGTATTGGTCAGGATGCCACTGTTCGCGTGGATGCCTTCCCCGATCAGCTATTCCCTGCCAGGGTGCGCGACATCGCACCGCGTGCGCTCAAAACCGACAACGTGATCTCATTCGAAGTGGAGCTCACGCTGATTGATCCGCCACCGACCTTGCGCATCGGCATGACCGCGGATGTGAATTTCCAGACCGGACGAACCAGCGCAAGCACACTGGTGCCAACAGTGGCCATCGTCACGGAAAAGGGGCAGTCAGGCGTTCTGCTGGTTGGCAAAGACGATGAGCCCACCTTCCAGCCTGTGCAGCTCGGTGCCAGCAGCGGCGACAAGAGTGCCATTCTCTCCGGTGTGAAGCCCGGCACACGCGTGTTCATTGACATGCCGCCCTGGGCGAAACAGCGCGACTGACCGAGCCAGGACCTCCCCTCATCCATGCCCGAAACACAGGAGAAACCCCTGCTGCTGCTAGTGGATGGCCACTCTCTGGCCTTCCGCAGTTTCTACGCCTTCAGCAAGGGAGGTGAAGGGGGACTGGCCACCAAGGATGGCCGTCCCACGAGCGTGACCTATGGATTTCTCAAGGCACTGCTGGACAACTGCAAGGGTCTGAAACCGGAAGGCGTCGCGATCGCCTTTGATACCGCAGAACCCACGTTCCGGCACAAGGCTGATCCCAACTACAAGGCGCATCGCGATGTGGCGCCGGACGTGTTCTTTCAGGACCTCGACCAACTGCAGCTGATCCTGCGCAATCAACTGCAGCTGCCGCTTTGCCTGGCGCCGGGCTACGAAGCCGACGACGTGCTCGGCACCCTGGCCAACCGGGCTGCGACCTCGGGATGGCGCGTGCGAATCCTGAGCGGCGACCGCGATCTATTCCAGCTGGTGGATGACCAGCGGGACATTGCCGTCATGTACATGGGCGGTGGTCCCTACGCCAAAAGCAGCGGCCCCACGCTGATCGATGAGGCCGGTGTTGAGGGCAAGCTCGGGGTGATGCCCAACAAGGTGGTGGACCTGAAGGCCCTCACCGGAGACAGCTCAGACAACATTCCGGGAGTGAAAGGCGTCGGCCCGAAAACCGCCATCAATCTGCTGAAGGAAAACGTGGACCTTGATGGTGTCTACAAGGTTCTTGCCGAAGTCGAGGCGGAAGGCCCCAAGGCCAGCAGAGGAGCTATCAAGGGAGCTTTGAAGGGCAAGCTCAACGCTGATCGGGACAACGCCTATCTCTCAAGACAGCTGGCGGAAATCCTGGTTGACATTCCATTGCCTGAGGAGCCCGTTCTCGAACTTGGCCCCGTGGACGGCGACGGCCTGGAAGCGCAGCTCAAAGATCTGGAACTCAACAGCCTGGTCCGACAGGTTCCTGGTTTCATCGCCACCTTCTCCGCTGGCGGTCTGACGGCAAACGCCCACCTGCTCGAAACCAAGGGTGCGAGCCACTCCGATCAGGCCAAGGCCTCCAAGGGTGCCGCAGCAACGAAGCAGCTCAGTTCTGAGCCAGCCCAGGATGAAGCTTTCCCATCCCAACCGGATCTGCAGCCACAGCTGATCTGCAGCGTCGAAGCACTCCACGGCCTGATGCAACGGTTGCAGGCCTGCACTGATCCCTCTGCTCCAGTTGCGCTCGATACGGAAACCAGCGATCTCAACCCCTTCAAGGCGCAGCTGGTTGGCATCGGCCTGTGCTGGGGACCAGGAGTTGAGGATCTCGCCTACATCCCAGTGGGCCATCGTGCACCGGCGGAAGCGACTGCGGAGTCCGCAAGCCCGCTGGTGCAGCTTCCGCTCCAGACGGTGTTGGAACAGATGGCTCCCTGGCTGGCAAGCCAGGAACACCCCAAGGCCTTGCAGAACGCGAAATATGACCGCCTGATCCTGCTGCGGCATGGTTTGCCGTTGGCTGGCGTGTCCATGGACACCCTGCTCGCCGATTACCTGAGGGATGCCGCGGCCAAGCACGGACTGGATGCCATGGCAACAAGGATGTACGGGATCACACCCACCCTGTTCAGTGATCTTGTGGGCAAGCCCAAGGAGGGCAAAGCGAGCTGCTTCGCGGAAGTGCCCCTTGAGCAGGCGGCGTTGTACTGCGCCATGGACGTTCACCTCACCCGTCGTCTGGCCATCGATCTGCGTCAGCAGCTGGAGGCCACTGGAGAGAAGCTGCCCAGCCTGCTGGACACCGTGGAACTGCCGCTTGAGCCTGTGCTCGCTCTGATGGAAGCCACCGGGATCCGCATTGATATGCCCTACCTGAGTGCACTGTCAACGGAGATGGGTGACACCCTGCAGCGCCTGGAAAAGGACGCCAAAGAAGCTGCAGGAACTGACTTCAACCTCGCCTCCCCCAAGCAACTCGGCGAGCTGCTGTTCAACACACTGGGGCTTGACCGCAAGAAATCCCGCCGAACCAAAACCGGCTACAGCACCGATGCCACCGTTCTGGAAAAACTCGAGGGTGATCACCCCGTGGTGCCGCTGGTTCTCGAACACCGGGTGCTGAGCAAGCTCAAAAGCACCTACGTGGATGCCTTGCCGCAACTGGTGGAAGCAGAAACAGGCAGGGTGCACACCGATTTCAATCAGGCGGTGACAGCCACTGGGAGGTTGAGCAGCAGCAATCCCAATCTCCAGAACATTCCCGTGCGCACGGAGTACAGCCGCCGCATCCGCAAGGCCTTCCTGCCCCAGGAGAACTGGACACTGCTGAGCGCGGATTATTCCCAGATTGAGTTGCGCATCCTCACCCACCTCTCCGGCGAGGACGTGCTGCTACAGGCTTACCGGGAAGGAGACGACGTGCATGCCCTGACAGCACGCCTCTTGCTCGACAAGGAGGAGGTGAACAGCGATGAACGGCGCCTTGGCAAGACGATCAACTTCGGGGTGATCTACGGAATGGGTGCCCAGCGCTTCGCGCGAGAAACCGGCGTTAGCCAGGCAGAGGCCAAGGATTTCCTGCTGCGTTACCGGGAGAGATATCCAAAAGTGTTCGCGTTCCTGGAGCTGCAGGAACGGCTGGCCCTGAGTCGCGGTTTCGTGGAAACGATCATGGGCCGTCGGCGACCTTTCCACTTCGATCGCAACGGACTGGGGCGGTTGCTTGGCAAGGAGCCCATGGACATCGATCTGGACGTCGCTCGGCGAGGCGGAATGGAGGCTCAGCAGTTACGCGCCGCCGCAAACGCACCGATTCAGGGATCGAGCGCCGACATCATCAAACTGGCGATGATTCAATTGCAGAAAGCGATCGAACAGCAGGCACTACCGGCACGTCTCCTGCTTCAGGTGCACGACGAACTGGTGCTGGAAGTGGATCCAGATGCTCTGGAACCGATTCAAAAGCTTGTCGTGAACACCATGGAAAACGCGGTCACGCTGACCGTGCCTCTGGTGGCTGAAACCGGGCTAGGCGCCAATTGGATGGACGCGAAATAAGCGTGAACCAATGAGCCGCGAAAGTGAAGCCAGGATCAAGCACGGCGCTTCAATATCGAATGCCCTTCGCGATATCCAATCACCGTTACAGAGATCATGATCGTTAATAGAGCAATCACGCCCATCCAGTCTGGATGCATCATCCACCTGAGCCCAGGGTCCAACAAATCCACTCTAGAGACAATCCAGGGATTGGCACAAGCTCAGAAGTGGGGGCCTTTGATGGATCGACATAGCTCCAGAAAAACAAAAACAACGACGGCCTCACAAGGCTCCTTGGAGCGCGAGCAATGAACCAACCATTGGCATCAGTCACCAACACACCTCACGCCAGCGAGAAGCTGAAAGCCCCTGGTGCCAGGCCTACGCCATGACGCGCAGAGCTTTTCATGGACTGCACCTTCAGCCAACCGGCTCACCTTCTTTTTTCTCCTTCGTCACGTATACCCCGCAAAGCAAAGAACAGATGGTTGCCTGTGGCGACCTTGGCGAAGACGAGGAATACATCAATCCAGTCATCTGCGACTTCCTTCTGTTTATTGCCGAATGGATCCTCAAAGTTCCACTCGACAATGACTTCCCCATTGGCTACGACGACGTGTCGGTGATCTGCTCAAGGCAACGAGGACATGGAAGCCAACATGAATATCTGGTGCATATCAGCCACCTCACAGGCAACGAGCCAAAACGCTCAGTTCTTGAAAGGCTGCTGAAAATCGTGCAACGACAATCGTGGAACGGCTTCAAGCCAACCTACGCAGCAACGTAGGCATCAACGTTGGCAGCCAAGACAACAGATCGGTAACAACAGCTCAGAAACCAGACGGTTCAAAGCGGGTTCAGGAGTGGGCGGGCCGTAACCTCCTTGGAGAGCCTGATCAGACCTTTGCCACTGCGCCTCACAAACAGCCTGAGCAATCGCACCGAAGACTTCGAACCGCTCGAGGCCGGCAAAGCAACCATTTACTGCTGTGGAGTCACGGTTTACGACCTCTGCCATCTTGGCCATGCGCGCAGTTACATCAACTGGGATGTCTTACGGCGATATCTCATCTGGCGTGATTACGACGTCACCTTTGTGCAGAACTACACAGACATCGACGACAAAATCTTAAACAAGGCCAACTCCGAGGGGACAACCATGGAGGAAGTCAGTGAAAAAAATATCAAAGCCTTTGAAATCGATATGGCACGTCTCCACATTCTTCCGGCAGACAAAATGCCACGGGCAACATGTTGCATCCCAGGCATTCAAACACTGATTGGCGAACTTGAAACCAAGGGAGCGGCCTACAGCTCTGATGGTGATGTTTATTTCGACATTTCCAAAGCCAAGAATTACGGCCAGCTGAGTGGAAGGGATCCCAACGAGCAGCAACAGGGCGCCAGTGGCCGCATCAAGGAAGGAGAGGAAGACCGCAAGCGACATCCCTTTGATTTCGCACTCTGGAAAAAAACCAAAGACGGAGAACCCGGATGGGAATCTCCCTGGGGCCGCGGGCGCCCCGGCTGGCACATCGAATGTTCAGCCATGGTTCGTGAAGAGTTCGGCAAAACGATTGACATCCATCTCGGCGGTGGAGACCTTGTTTTTCCGCACCATGAAAATGAAATTGCACAGTCAGAAACAGCCAACGAAGCTCAGCTAGCCCGCGTTTGGATGCACAACGGCATGGTGAATGTGGGCGGCACAAAGATGTCGAAATCTCTCGGGAATTTCACAACAATCCGTGCGCTACTCGACAGCGGTATTTCAGCGATGACGCTGAGGCTCTTTGTGCTCCAGGCGCACTACCGCAAGCCGCTCGATTTCACAGCCGAAGCTCTGGAGGCAGCGAGCTCTGGCTGGAAAGGATTGAATGCTGCTCTTGGCCTTGGCAGTCAATGCTCCGATCAGCTGGGCTGGCCCGGAGCAAATGCTCTGCCATCGGGTGCCATGCACCCGCAGAACTTGGCTTTGGATCAGGCGTTGGTGGGTGCGCGCGACCGCTTCATCGAGGCCATGGATCAGGACCTCAACAGCTCAGGGAGCCTGGCGGTGTTGTTCGAACTGGCCAAACCGCTGAAGTCACTGGCCAACCGACTGGAGCGTGGAGAGCCAGTGGAAGAGCGCGAAGCGTTGAATGCTCTGCATCAGCGCTGGCTGTTGTTGCGTGAACTTGCCGCAGTGCTTGGACTGCGGCACGAGCCTTTGAACACCGCGGAGGATTCCAAAGAAGCGTCAGAAGACAGCGCCGCCATCGAAGCCGCCATCTCTGCCCGCAAGGCCGCCAAGCAGGCCAAGAATTTTGCTGAAGCCGACCGGATCAGAGCCGAACTCTCCGATCAGGGGATTGAACTGATCGACAAACCCGGCGGCATCACCGAGTGGCGTCGTTGTTGATCAGCGCTCTTTTGAAGTCATCATCGCCTCGATCTTGCGGATACGTGCCAGGGTGGTGGTCCACACCTCCAACCTGAAGCGCTGTTCTGGCAGCGTGGGTTCCGAGGGGTCGGCGGCATCGATCCAGCTCTGGAGTTGCTCCAGCTTGGCCTCGGGATCCTGCTTGGCCTCAAAGGCATCCCAGAGCTCGCGTTCAAGCCGGGCCCGCTCGATGAAATTCCAGCGCTTGAGCCAGAGCATCGTGTTGGAGTGCATCAAGGCACCTGTCTACCGGATTTCCAAGACATGAGCCCTAGGGTTCGCCCAGGATCGGTGTCACGCCCATGCAACCGGAAAGCCTGTCCAAAGCCATTCAGCTTTCAGTTGCTCCGGTTTTTCTGCTGGCGGGCATCGGTGCCTTGATGAATGTGATCTCCGGTCGCCTCGCAAGGATTGTCGATAACGCGCGCAAAACCAAGGCGGCTCTCGACGCGGGCGAAACCATTGATGAGCGAGAGCAATGGACCTATCGCAGGCGCATGCAACTCACCATCCGCGCCATCGAGCTACTCACGGCTGCAACCCTGCTGATCTCCGCCGTGGTTGCTGTGATGTTCTTCAGCGTGATCAGCCGCATCAACCTCACCCTGGTGGTGGTTCCCCTGTTCGTCTCAGCGATGCTGCTGGTGATGTTGGCGTCGATCTGTTTTCTGCGAGAGGTGCGCATTGCCTCGGCCCACATCAATCGACTGTTCTGATCACGCTGTTCAACCCTGACCGGTCCAGTTGCGGATCAGATCCACCACACTGATCAACAGACCTGCAGCGATCACGACTGGAGAGACCCAGCGCAGAAAAAACAGGATCAGACCGCTGGTGGATGGTTGCGTGACCTCGCTGTTCTTGAGGTCAGCAAGAAAGGTTTGGGGCACCACCCAACCCATCAGCACAGCAATCAAAAAGCCACCGGCAATCAGCAGCACACCACCGAACAGGGCATCCATCGCTCCCAGCACCTTCAGATTGGTGGCAGCAGGAAGGCCGAGCACAAAAATCACAGCGGCGCTGATCCAGGTCGCCTTGGCGCGGCTCCAGTTGAGGCGATCCATCAGCGACGCCACCGGCACCTCCAGCAGCGACACCGATGACGTGATCGCAGCGAGATAGGCCAGGAAGAAAAAGGCCACAGCCACAATGCGCCCGGTCTCCCCGATCGAAGCCAGACCCGTCGGCAGAGCTAGAAAAATCGTGCCGATCGTGGACTCACTCACGGCATCACCAAGCCCGAAGCTGATCACCACCGGGAAGGTGAGCATGCCCGCAAGCAGACCCACTGCCGTGTCCAGCCCCACCACGGAAACCGCTTCCTGGGGAACGGGAGCCTTTCGATTCAGATACGCCGAATAGGCCATGATCGAACCGATGCCGGTGCCGATCGAGAAGAACGCCTGACTGAAGGCGTTGCGGATGGTGGTGATGTTCATCAGTTCTCTGCCATCCCAGCGCAGCAGGAAGGTCTTGTAACCATCAATGGCTCCTGGAAGCGTGCTGGCCCAGACCGCCAGAGCCACCAACAGCAGAAACAGAAGCGGCAACGCCCAGCGGGAGAGACGTTCGATTCCGGCCTGCACTCCTGCAGACACCACCAGAGCGGTGAGCAGAAGGCTGATGGCCTGCCCAGCCAACGCAGTGTTGCCACCACTGATGCCCTTGAAAAACAGCTCGGCATCCTCCAGGGTTTGGGGAAGGCCCACACCCAGGGCATGGATCAGGGTCTGGGCGGTCCAGCCCATCAGCACGGCATAGAACGCAAGGATGCCAATGGCGGCAACCACGAACAGCCAACCCATTGGTTTCCAGTCGCGGCCGGCCGCCTGAGCCGGAGCCAGCAGGGGGCTGCGACCGGTGTTGCGCCCCAGCACCATCTCAGCCACCAGCACCGGCAGGCAGATGACCGCAACGATCAAGACATAAAGGAGAACGAAACTTCCCCCTCCTCCCTGGGAGGCCCTGTAGGCGAATCCCCAGAGATTGCCCAGACCCACAGCACTGCCCGCTGCCGCCAGGACAAATCCCAGACCCGATCCCCAGTGCTCCTTCTGCGCTGCCGCCATGACCGTGAACACAGTGCGTTGGCCGAAGTTTGCCAGGGCCTGGAATTGAAGTGGGAGGATGGCTGCAACCGCCAGGATCCGCGTGAAAGCCATCAGCGTGCTGGGCTCCACCGGCTCAATCGGCACTCAGACTCTCGAAATCGTTCAGGACTTCCCGGACCAGTTCCGGGTGGTGGCCCTGACGGCCGGGCGCAACCTGCCCCTGCTTGTGGAGCAGATCCAGCGACACAGCCCCGAGGTGGTGGCCCTCGCTGATGAGTCGCTTCTTAAGGAACTGGGGGAGCGGCTGGCCTCACTGCCTGCGGATCAACAGCCGCAGCGGCAGCCGGAACTGGTGGGAGGTCCTGGTGGACTGAACGTGGCGGCCTCCTGGGACACGGCAGACCTGGTGGTGACCGGCATCGTTGGCTGTGCAGGCCTGCTGCCCACCCTGGCAGCCATCCAGGCCGGCAAGGATCTGGCGCTGGCCAACAAGGAAACCCTGATCGCGGCGGGGCCCGTTGTGCTGCCGGAGCTCAAGAAAAGCGGCAGCCGCCTTCTGCCTGCGGATTCCGAGCACTCCGCCATTTTCCAGTGCCTGCAGGGCACTCCCTGGGCTGACAATGCCCGCCTCTCCACGGGTGTTCCCACACCGGGCCTGCGCAGGATTCAGCTCACCGCATCCGGTGGTGCTTTCAGAGACTGGGCAACCGCGGATCTTGAAAAGGCCTCAGTGGCTGATGCCACCTCCCATCCCAACTGGAGCATGGGCAGAAAGATCACCGTGGATTCAGCGTCACTGATGAACAAAGGGCTGGAGGTGATCGAAGCCCACTATCTGTTCGGCCTCGACTACGACCACATCGAAATTGTCATCCACCCGCAGAGCATCATTCATTCGATGATCGAGCTGGCTGACTCCTCGGTCCTGGCCCAGCTGGGATGGCCCGACATGAAGCTGCCGATCCTCTACTGCATGAGTTGGCCTTCACGCCTGGAGACACCCTGGCGACGACTGAATCTCACCGAGGTCGGACAACTCACCTTCAACGAACCCGATCCCGCCAAATACCCCTGCATGGAACTGGCCTACGCCGCTGGCCGGGCCGGCGGAACCATGCCGGCGGTGCTCAATGCCGCCAACGAGGAAGCGGTGGCCCAGTTCCTCGAAGAGCGGATTCATTTCCTGGATATTCCCGACCTGATCGAAACAGCCTGCGAGCGCCACAAAGCTGACCGCATCGACCAGCCGCAACTGGATGATGTGCTGGCGGTGGATCAGTGGGCCCGTACGGCCGTGCGCGAACAGGTTGACCGCGGCACCCGGCGACTACCGCTCACTGCCATGGCGGCGTGATCAGTCACCATCTGCTGCTCTGCGCCACCGCCACCAAGGCGAAATGCTGTGATCCGGCCCTTGGCGCTGCCAGCTGGGAAGCCCTGAAGCTTGGTGTGCGAGAGCTGGCACTGGAGCGACCGGACAGGCCGGGGGGGGTTGTGCTGCGCAGCAAGGCTGACTGCCTGCGGGTGTGTGATCAGGGCCCGGTGCTCCTGATCTGGCCCGATGGAATCTGGTACGGAGGCGTGACGCCGGAACGGATTCGACGCATCCTCGAAGAGCATGTCATCGGCGGACGTCCCTGCGAAGACTGGGTGATTCGTCGCAGTCCTTTCAGCGATCGGCATCAGCGCTGAGCTGTTTCAGCCAGGCCGACGCCACACGATCGGACCAGCATCCGCTCTCCAGGCTGTCGCCGGGAGCATGGAAGCCGTTGTGTCCGCCTCGCTGCGTGAGAAGAACCGAAACCGGGCCACGCTGAGCAGCCTGCTGTGACGCCACGGCAGCAAGCACTCGCTCCGCTCCAGCCGCTGGCACCCAGGGGTCATCAAGCGCCTGAAGCAGCAGGGTGGGGGGCAGTGAACTCCGATCTTCAAGCAGATGGGGCAGTGGGGAAGCCCCTGCGTAATAGGCATCCACGGAATCGAACCCCCAGCGTGGTGCCGTGACCGCAGCATCGAAAGCGCGGATCGACCGCGGAGGACGCTGGTTCAGCGATTCATCCTCCTGCGGACTCACGCCGAAGGGGTCGGCCAGCGTTTGTCTCACCAGCCGTTGCAGCAGCCATCGCTGATACACACGGTTGCGCGGGCGTTCAATCGAGGCGCTGCAGGCGGCCAGATCCAGAGGGCTGCTGGCGCAAAACAATCCATCAAGGACGAGCTGGTCGGAAGCAAGTCCGGCTGCTGTCCTCTCCTCAGTGCTGGACAGACAGCCGTTGAGCAGCATGGTGCCTCCGAGAGAGACCCCAGCCCCGAACAGGGGCAAAGCGGAACCGGACGGAGCCAGCTGCCGGCACAGCGCACGGGCACGAACAATCACCGGCAGCAGATCGCTGTTGCAGGCTGCGGCGTAGGTGCCACCGGCCAGATCTCTGCCGGGGTCGGCGCCTCGCAGATTGAGCCTCAGCACCGCAAAACCATGCCTCTGCAGGGTGAGAACCAGACGGCGCAGTCCCTCACGACGGCTGGAACCACCCAACCCATGCAGGGCCACAACAAGGGCTCGTGGGGAGACGGGATCACCCGCAGGCGTGGGCAGGGGAGGATCCAGAAAGGCCAGCAACTCCCCCGCTGCGGCTGCACCGCTGGCCAGCGCGGGAACAGCAATTCGAATCGGCTCACCCTGATCGTCAGGGAGAGGCAGGGGCCGAAGTGTGTCGCGCAGGGTTTGCAGATCACCTCCCAGCCAGGGCCAGCGCTGTTGATAAGGCACAACCCCCAGCTGCCTGAGCAACCGGGGGCTGTGCTGATCCTGGGAGTGGGAGCCCATCAAAGGTCGTTCAGACCGATCTGATCACTTCTTACCAACACCAAGCTCCTTCAGCTCACCGAGCAGATCACCCAGCACTTTCTTGGCATCACCGAACACCATCGAAGTGTTCGCAAGCTCGAAGAGATCGTTCTTGATCCCGGAATAACCGGCACTCATGCCGCGTTTGACCACGAAAACAGTGCGGGCCTGCTGCACATCCAGTACAGGCATGCCGTAGAGGGGCGAGTCCGGATCGTTCTTGGCTTGGGGGTTGACAACGTCGTTGGCACCCAGCACCAGCACCACATCGGTGGCAGGGAAATCTGGGTTGATGACGTCCATTTCCTTGAGCTGCTCGTAGGGCACATCTGCCTCCGCCAGCAGCACATTCATGTGACCCGGCATGCGACCTGCCACCGGATGAATGGCGTAATCCACCTGAATACCCGCAGCTTCCAGAGAACGGGTGACCTCCCTCAGCGTGTGCTGGGCTTGGGCGACAGCCAGGCCGTAGCCAGGCACGATCACCACGCGCTCAGCCGCTTCGAGAGTGAGCGCACACTCCTCAACGCTGCAGCTGGTGATGTTGGTGTATTCACCACCGCCACCGCCTGACGAGGAACCAGCACCCAGCGCTCCACCGAACAGCACCGAAACCAGTGATCGATTCATGCCGTTGCACATCACCTGGGTGAGGATCAGGCCGGCGGCGCCAACCATGGCACCCGCCACGATCAGGAGCTGACTGCCCACCACAAAACCGGCTGCGGCCGCGGCCACCCCGGAATAGCTGTTGAGCAGAGAAATCACCACTGGCATGTCTGCACCGCCGATCGGCAGGGTGACGCCGATGCCGAGCAGGCCAGAGGCAATCACCAGCAACCACAGGCCAGCCTGACTGCCGCCACCGGAAGCGATCAGATGGATGGCAGCCACAAGACAGATCACCGCCAGAGCGATGTTGACCAGATGGCGGATCTTGCTCTGCATCCAGGGAGGTGTTGAGAGCCAGCCCTGCAGCTTGGCCATCGCCACGATCGAGCCTGTGAAGGTGATGGAGCCAACGAAGACGGAGATCACAATCGACACAACCGCCACGAGCGTGCCGTCATCGAGTGTTCCCGGGAACAGGGCTGCAGCCAGGGCCACCAACAGCGATGACATGCCGCCACAGCCGTTGAACAACGCCACGGTTTCGGGCATCGAGGTCATGGGCACGCGCTGAGCCGTGATCGCTCCCAGCAGGCCACCGACGGCGGTGCCGACAATGATCCAGCCCCAGGCCTGTCCATCGAAGCTTGGGGTGCCCAGATAACTGAGCAGCAGACCAATCACAGCAAGTGCCATGGCCACAGCCGCAAGCTGATTGGCACTGCGCGCAGAACGCACCTTGGAAAGACCTTTAATGCCGAGTGCCAGCAGCAGAACGGCAACGAGGTCGATGGCGTAGTTCAGGATCTCCATCAGCTGTTCTCCTTGCGAGCGGGCTTGCGGCTGAACATGGCGAGCATGCGGTCAGTGACCAGGAAGCCGCCGATCACGTTGAAAAGAGCGAAGCCAAGGGAGACCGAGCCAAGCACCAGGAGAGGGGTGCTTCCATCGGCTTTGATGATCGCGGTGAGTGCGGCCAGCATCGTGATGCCGGAGATGGCGTTGGCTCCACTCATCAAAGGGGTGTGAAGCGTCGGGGGAACCTTGCCGATCAGCTCAAAGCCGAGCAGGCTTCCGAGCAGCAAAACCCATAGGGCATTCACCAGAGGTGGGGTTTGGGAGGCCGTGGCCGCACCCATGAGAAAAAGGGAATCCATCAGTTGGCTCCTGGGGTGAGAACGTCTCCGCGGCGGATCGTGCCGTCCTGACTGATCAGGCATCCAGCGATCAGCTCGTCTTCACTGTCGAGACTGAGCTGACCATCCTTCAGGGTCGGTTGAAGCAAGGCCAGCAGATTGCGGGCATACATCGCACTGGCGTGATTGGGAACCGTGCAGGGCAGATCGTTGGCACCGATCAGCTTCACGCCGTTGCGATCCACGGTTTCAGAGGGAACGGTGTCTGCACAGTTGCCGCCCTGGGCAACCGCCAGATCCACAACCACGGCTCCGGGGCGCATGCGATCCAGCATGTCCTCACTGATCAGCCGTGGAGCACGACGGCCCGGAACCTGGGCGGTGCAGATCGCCACATCCGCTTCAGCCAGCTGGTCTGAAAGCTGTTGGCGTTGTGCGGCAAGGAAGGCATCGGAGGCCTGCTTGGCATAGCCACCGGATTCCGCAGGCTTGTCCTCCATCTCAGGTGGATCGATGAAGCGGGCTCCAAGCGATTCCACCTGTTCCTTCACAGCCGGGCGGATGTCGCTGACATAGACAACGGCTCCAAGCCTGCGCGCCGTCGCAACGGCTTGCAGACCAGCCACGCCGGCGCCTAGCACCACGACCCGTGCCGGCTGAACGGTGCCGGCCGCTGTCATCAGCATGGGGAAATAACGGTCCAGTGCGGCCGAGGCCAAGAGCACAGACTTGTAGCCGGCAATATTGGCCTGAGATGAAAGTGCATCAGCGGACTGGGCGCGGCTGATGCGAGGCAGCAGTTCCAGGGCCATGGCCGAGAGGCCCGACTTCTGCAGAGACGACGCCAGATCGGCGTTCGCATAGGGAGCCAGTAGACCCACCACCAGCCCCCCGCGACGGAGCTGACTCAGGGCACTGGCAGAGGGTGACTGGACGCAAAGCAGAACATCAGCCTGGGACCAGGCTGTGGTGTCACCGGAGGGAACAAGCTCCGCTCCGGCCTCGGCATACGCCTGATCGAGATAGCCGGAAGTTTGTCCAGCACCTTTCTCGATGATCACCCTGCAGCCGAGTGCAGTGAATTTCTTGACGGTTTCCGGAGAAGCCGCAACGCGGGTTTCGCCCGCTGCGGTCTCCACCGGAATCAACAGTATGGGCAAGATCGTGATGCCGCCGACCCAGTCGAGATTACGAGGTCGCGGGTGAGCAGGCCTGCATCTTTCCTGAAGAAGGGGGTTTGACCCTGAAGCCTGTAGCTAGGGAGAGGGTCCTGTCTGCAACAGCATGGGACTCACCGCAATCGAATGCCCTGATGGCGTCTGCCACAGCCACCACGGCGGTCATGCCGTGGACCGCAGCACCATGGAACACCTTTTGGCTGAGCACGGCCGTGAATGGTGTGAGCGTCTGGCCGAACGCATCTATGAAATGTCGGTGGACACGTTCTCCCAGACCGTGATGCCGAGCTTGCATGCTGCGGGCTGGCAGCGACGTCATCTCGACTGGGAGTTCAAGCTCAGGGAACTGGATTCCGAACCGGATCGAACCCTGGTGGATGGAATCATCAACGCCACCGAAAGCTTTCTGCGCAGCAGTGAGGTGCATCGCCTGTTCATCCAGGAGCTTGTCCAGGGAACATTCGATGAAGCATCCGACGATCACCTGCGCGCAGAAGCCGTGCGGCACTTAATCGAGAAGGAGATCCTGTCGCTGCTCGAAGAGAACAGAACAGAATTGATGAACCGCATGACATCCAGAATCCTGGAGCCGGCTAGCGGTCAGATGGATCGTGCTGAGAAAGCCGCTTCGGAAGGATTCATGGAAGTGGAACGCCTGCTCTGCAATCACACCGAATCGCTCTGAGATCGCATCGCGTCGATCACTCAAAGGCGCGGAGCTTCAGAAGATCGGCTGAAGCTCCTCCTCCACCGCAAGCGCTTGATCACGCAGGCCCTGCGCGTTGAGCAGACGCGCACGAAGAATCATGGGGTCGAGGTCGCACTCCAGGGGCCAACAACGCTCAAGGCAGCGTCGTGACTCAGGACTGGACGAATAACGGAGAAGACTTCTGGCCATGGAGGCAGGGGACCGAGCCCCGGGGGCTGATGGTCGGAAGTTAAGGGTGGCGCAACCGATTGGAATGGTTAGAAAGACCTATCTTTCAAAGTCGCCATCAACACACCGTCTTTTGCTCTTGGCGCAGAAATTCCATGCCGGGCGATTCGGCCCAGGCAATGGCAGCAGCAGCTGATTCAGCTGCTGCGAAGACGGCTGGATCCAGGCACGGCAGCTGCGCGTGATGTGCTGATCCATGCAGGTCCAGGCGCTGGCAAGACCCTTGGGGCCTTGCTTGCATTTCAGGTGATGCAGTCGGAAGACAGGCTTCAACGGGCTCTGATCTTCTGCCATCGCACCTCCATCCTCGGCCAGTGGCAGGGTGCAGCAGCCCAACTGGGGCTGCGACTTGATCTCTGGAACGGGCCTGACAGCGCCTCCGAGGATGCAGACGGATGGCTGCTGAGTTACCAGGGGGCAGGTCGCCAGCAGAAGGCCCTGAAGGGCGAACTCAGCCGCTGGAACCCGGAGCTGCTGCTAGCCATCGCCGATGAAGCCCATCATCTGGGAGTTGACCCCGACGAACCCGACGGCCCTGTCTGGGGACGAACGTTTTTGGAGCTCAGCAGCCATGCCCGCCTGCGTCTTGGTCTGACGGGAACACCATTCCGCGCCGACAACCTCGCGTTTTGCGCCGCCAGACGCGTGCGGGTGGAGGAAGCAGGCCAGCTGGTGGAACAAATCCATCCGGATCTTTCCGTTGAACCCAGAGAACTGATCGAAGCCGGCGATGTGCGTCCGCTGGAATTTCGGTTCCAGGACGGCTGGGTGGAGCACGGCCAGGAAGGGATTCCAGACCGGGAAGTTTCACCTCTGTCCGCTGAACAGAGAGAAAGCTGGCGAGCGCGAAACCTGCGTCGCGCCATTCGCCTCTCCGACAGCAGCAGCATTGCCCAGCTGCTGCTGCTGAGAGCACGCACCAAGCTCGAAAGCGTTCGCAAGCGTCACCCCCGTGCCGGCGGGCTGGTGATCGCCCGCGATATCGAGCACGCTCGCAGCATCACCTTGCTGCTGGAGGAGGAGGGCGACAAGGTGGACCTGGTGCATTCCCAGGACCCAGGTGCCCCTGAACGCCTCAATGGTTTTCAGAGCGGGGATGCCGACTGGCTGGTGAGCATTGACATGTGCGCGGAGGGATTCGACGCCTCACGACTGAGGGTGGTCGCCTATCTGACCACGGTGGTCACACGCAGTCGGTTTGTCCAAGGCATCACCAGAGCCGTGCGGATGTGCGGAGAACGGGCCTCGCTGGAGGCGGTGCCCCGTGAGCCCTCCTACGTGTTTGCTCCGGCTGATCCTCTGCTGATGCAGTACGCCCGCAGCTGGTCTCTGTCTGAGCCCTACCGAATTGCTGCGCCGCAAGACGTGGAAGAGAGCGACAGCATGTCAGGAGGCACTTGGCGAGGACCATCCCTGCCGATGGAAGCGCTGGAGGACGGCGCGGGAGCTGTGATCCGCATGCGCACTCCGCAGCTCCCCACATTTCTGCAGCGTTGAAAACATTTTTTCCCAAGAAAAAATGCGACATTCTGCGAAATCCGGCTCGATTTGGCCCCATCAACCATCAGCCTGGACGCCATCTGGGAGACAGACATGGATGCAGCAATTGAACGTCGAGTCAACGTTGCCACCTGCTGGGCAACAACCCGGATTGCAGTTCTGGACAGCGCTGAGCGCTACGAAGACAGCTATGCCGTCACCCAGGAATTCAGAGAATGGATTACTTGCTTAGGGGAACACCCTGAACTTCTTGAAGACTCTGTCTTGAGCATTCAGCGAACCCAAGGCAAACACCACCACCTGGAACTTGACGGAGCAAATGACGGCGCGGTCGAAATCTAAAGAAAGACTTAAATTTGCATCGAAGCTTTAAGTATTTTTGGTTCAAATTGAACATCTGACAGATACAAATTTCACCCGGGCTTCTAATGCGACCCTTTTTTGGGCGTCCGCTGCTCAGACGTTGCGGAGATTAAAGTCAAGTCGTAGTCATTCCGGATAAGCATGGCGGTCGAAAATCTGGTGATCGTGGGGTCTGGCCCCGCCGGATACACCGCCGCGATCTACGCCGCCCGCGCCAATCTCAATCCCCTGCTGGTCACGGGGTTTCAAAGAGGAGGCATCCCCGGTGGTCAGCTGATGACCACCACCCATGTTGAGAATTTCCCTGGATTTCCTGACGGTGTTCTCGGCCCCGACCTGATGGATCTGATGAAGGCTCAGGCCACGCGCTGGGGAACCCGGCTGCTGGAAGCCGATGCCGATCGCATAGATCTCAGCCAGCGCCCTTACCGGATTGAAGTTGAGGGCCAGATCATTGAGACCCAATCGGTGATCATCGCCACAGGGGCCAGCGCCAACCGCCTCGGACTGCCCAACGAGGAGCGCTTCTGGAGCCAGGGCATCAGCGCCTGTGCGATTTGCGATGGCGCCACACCGCAGTTTCGCAATGAAGAATTAGCCGTAGTCGGCGGGGGAGATTCAGCCTGCGAGGAGGCGGTCTATCTCACCAAATACGGCAGCCATGTGCATCTGCTGGTTCGCTCAGACCAACTGCGCGCCAGTGCGGCAATGAGTGATCGGGTTCAGGCCAACCCTCAAATCAGCGTGCACTGGAACACTCAGGTCAGCGACGTTCAAGGTGATGAATGGCTAACCAGCCTCAAACTGCATCGACGTGACAGTGGACTCAACGAGGAGCTGCCTGTCAGGGGGCTGTTTTACGCAATCGGACACACGCCCAACACCGAGCTGGTTCGCGGCCAACTCGACTGCGATGCAACGGGGTATCTGCTCACCCAGCCGGGACGCCCGGAGACCTCCATGGAGGGTGTGTTCGCAGCAGGCGACGTTGCTGATGGAGAGTGGCGTCAGGGAGTCACAGCAGCTGGCAGCGGCTGTCAGGCCGCCCTCGCCGCCGAACGCTGGCTCAGCCACCACAACCTGGCCACATTGGTCAGCCGAGACCAGGCAGAGCCAGCCAAAGCAGAGACACCGCAGACCACAGCGGAAACCACCGAAGCGACCTACGACGCCAACGCGCTATGGCAGAAAGGCAGCTATGCCTTGCGGAAGCTTTATCACGACAGCAGCCGCCCACTCCTGGTGGTCTACACATCACCCAGTTGTGGTCCCTGCCACGTGTTGAAACCCCAGCTCAAGCGAGTGCTTGATGAACTCCATGGAGAAGCTCAGGGAATAGAAATCGATATTGAGGCCGATCAGGACATCGCCCAACAGGCCGGAGTGAATGGAACACCTACGGTTCAGCTGTTTTTCGACAAGCAACTGAAACAGCAATGGCGAGGGGTGAAGCAACGGAGTGAATTCATGGACTCGATTCGCTCGCTGCTCTCCAAAGCCTGAGCCTCAACGGCGACGAGGTCCACCCGGACGGTTTCCGCCAGGACGGCCCCCGGGGGCACCGGCATTGCGCTCCCTGTAAGTAATCCGGCCACGGGTGAGGTCGTATGGGCTGATTTCCACCAGCACCTTGTCTCCTGCCAGCAGCTTGATTCTGAACTTGGTGAGCTTGCCCGCGGCACGACAGAGGCATTGATGACCTGCGGGCTGCTCCAGGGTTACCAGGTAAAACCCGTTGCCCTGCTCCTTCTCGATCACACCCGAGGTTTCAATCATGCGCCGGCATTGACCCGCAAAACGTCCTCGCATTTTAGGAGGCCGCCTGCTGTCTTAGCAGCCACAAGGCGGATGACCTCTCTCTATGGTCGGCTGATTCTGAAACGAACCGATGATTCTCCCTCCCCTCTCCATGGATCTGGGGCTGCTGATGATTTCCATCGGTGCTGTGAACCTGTGGCGTGCTCGCCAGAAATCCACCTAACCTTCTGGAAACGCCAAATCGCCGTGTCCGAGTCCGCTCTCGCCGCTTTTGCAGATCTCGCCAAGTCTGATTCTCAGGTTCGCGAACAGGTGCGTCAGGCCGCGACTCCGATGCATGTGGTGAACCTGGCCAAGGAAAAAGGGCACGTGTTCACCCAGGCCGACATGATGAAAATGCAGGCCGAAAAAATGAAGCACCTGCACGATGACCACATCAACGACGCGTCCAGCTGGGGTGAAGCGTTGCTGATCTGCTTTGGCAACCACTCCTGACACTTCTGCTGCACAAGCCATATGGAGTCCTGAGCCAGTTCACACCTGAACCGGGCAGCAAATGGGGATGTCTTGCCGACTGGGTGGACGTCCCTGATGTGTATGCAGCCGGCCGTCTGGATGCCGACAGCGAAGGCCTGCTGGTGCTGACCGCCAATGGTCGCCTGCAACAACGCCTGACCGACCCGCGCTTCGGCCATTGGCGCACCTACTGGGTGCAGGTTGAAGGCGTTCCTGAAGCGTCCCAGCTTGAGCAGCTCCGCAATGGAGTGATGGTCAAGCAGCAGCGCACACGGCCAGCCAAGGCCGAATGGCTTGCAGCCGACCATCAACAGACCTTGATGGAACGCAATCCGCCGATCCGCACCAGACTGAGCATTCCAACCACATGGCTTCAACTGAGCCTTAGAGAAGGGCGCAACCGCCAGGTGCGTCGCATGACCGCGGCAGTGGGACTTCCCACTCTGCGACTGATTCGCCAGAGCATTGACCTGATGGATGGGGGTCCGGCTCTCAGCATCAACGGCCTTGCTTCAGGTCAATGGCGTGAGCTCGATGCAAGCGAGCATCAACGCCTTGTTGCGCTGCTCAATCGGCAGCCAAGACGCCGGTGAGTGTGACAGCCCGGAATTCGATGCCCTCAACGACGCGCCAGGGCTGCTCCGAGCGGTCGGCATAGCTCACCTCCTGAAAGCCGAGTGCACGGAAATCGGCCAGGAAGGCCTCCTCCTCCCAGGCACCACTGATGCAACCGCTCCACAGGTCTGGATCTTGCTGAAGATGCAGTGGAACTGGCCGGTCACAGACGATGTCGCTGATGGCGACTCGGCCTGAGGGCCGCAGAACTCTGCGGATGTTGGCAAGCAAAGCTGCGCGGGCGGAAGGATTCACCAGGTTGAGCACGCAGTTGCTCAGCACCACATCCACACTAGCCGAGGAAATCAGCTGCTCACCCGTCGCGGTGGGAGCATCCAGAGCCTCGATGGCTCCCTCCAGAAAGCGCACATTGCTGAAACCAACTCGCTCGGCCACCACAGGCGCGGCGACTCGGGCAAGCTCCAGCATGTCGGCATTGCGGTCCACACCGATCACGGAGCCGCCGGCACCCACGACCTGGGCACAGATGAAGGCATTTTTGCCACTGCCACTGCCTAAATCCAACACAGTGTCGCCTGGACGAACCCAACGCGTCGGATCGCCGCAGCCGTAATCGCGCTCCACGACCTCTTCAGGGATGACTTTCAGCAGGGAGGCATCAAAGGCGACGGGTGTGCAGAGACAGGCTTCCTGCTCCTGTGCGGCTGCGCCATAACGCTCCTCAACGGCCTGGGTCTGATCCAGAGCCGGTCCACAACATCCTTCGCTCATCAGCCGAGAGCCTCCTGCAATTCGCGCACGGTCGACCACTGACCGTAGTAGTAATTGGCGCTCGCTCGACGGTCGCCATCCTCAAGACTGTCGAAGGCATCAAATCCCACACTTCGCCAAAGATCGTGACCACAGGCCCGGTCAAGCTCTGTCTCGGCTTCGCGAGCGAGGTTGTCGAGACGTCGCTGCAGATTCTTGACTTGAGCGACCGACATCTTCAGACAAAAAAGAGATAAGACCAGCCTAACAAAAAACTAGTACAGATCAACTAGTGGGCGCAGGATCCTCTGCGATCAGAACGGCAGTTTCTTTTTGGCGTCCTTGTCAAGGTCAGCTTCCATAGCCCGCAGACGCTTGAGGATGGTGTCGTAGTACTCCTGGATGTAGTCCTCCAGGTGAGTGATCTCGCCGGGATCAATGCCAAAGCTTTGACAGGTCTCCTCCATCGGCGCATCCATCGATCCACCACTGCCGACGACCTCAGCGAACGCGAGCCGCTCAGCCACGTTCACCGCAGGTTCAAAGAATGAACACATCCCTTCGGTGAATCGCATGATGAAGGAGGGCACGCGAAACACCCTCGCCGATTTGTCTGCAGCGCGCTCGCAGAGCTGCACAACTTCTCCACTGTTCCAGGCCTTGGGCCCAACAACGGGATAGGCCTGGCGCACCGTCTCTGCGTGATCAAGCGCAGCGACAGCGAAACGTGCCATGTCCTGCGTGTTCATGTACGCGATTGACGTGGGGCTTCCGCTCACCCAGACGGTCTGGCTTTCGAGAACAGGGATGGCGAACTGACTGATCACACCCTGCATGAACGCCACCCCCTGAAGGATGGTGTAGTCGAGCTCTGATTCCTTCAGGAGTTTTTCAGTGCAGTATTTGATGTCCATCAATGGCACATCACGGTGCTGTTCTGCATTGAGGAGCGAGAGGAAGACAAAACGCTTGACTCCTGCGCGCTCACAAGCTCTGAGAAGGTTGAGCTTGCCGTCCCAATCCGTTTCGTAAACACTGCGGGGATCATCGGGACGGCTGGTGGCCGCGTCGATCACCGCATCAACTCCGTCGAGGGCGTAATCGAGGCTTGCGGGATTCAGGAGGTCACCGCGAGTGAGTTCACAACCCCACTCCTGCAGGAACGACGCTTTTCGCGGCGTTCGCACCATGCAACGCACGTCATGACCTTGATCAAGAGCCCTGCGGGCGATCTGCCTGCCCAGGGTTCCTGTTCCACCGACCACAAGAACCTGCATGGGGCGTTCAAAGTCCAGCGAGGAGCTTAGTTGGCGCTCCCTCGCATCGCGGAGATCAGTCTTTCTGGAGCTTGAGCAGCAGCGCTCCGCCGGCCAGGCCCACAGGAATCAGCACCCAGAACACCGCTGCAATCCCGAAAATCTCCGATGCCATTGAACAGCGCTCTTAAACAGCTCCTATTTAACGATCTCCAGTCACGGGTTGAGCGCATTGTTGTAATAACTCAGCCATTGATGCATCGGTGCGCAGCTGACCGGTCATCACGGCACTAACGCAAGCCTGGTGCCCGGCATTCAGGAGGGATTGAACCAACGCCTCAAGGGAAGGTGGTCCAGCGAGAGACAGCCGACTCGCCAGTTCGGCGGTCGACCAGCAGCAGACCGGCAGACCGCAGTCCCTCTGCAGGCGCTGCAGCAAACGCCGACCGGCGGACGAGAGGCTGGCGGGTTGTGCATCGGCAAGCTGGAGCAGTTGAGCCAGCAAATCAGGCTTCTGCAGAGGTCCGATCCAGAGAGGTCCTGTGACGGCCCATCGCCCCTGGCCATCCGTGCACAGACAGGGCCTCCAGCCCGAAAGCTTCAGGAGCGGTTGCACCTCTTGATCACCACAGCGCTGGCAACGTGCCAGCAGGCCTAGCTGAGTTTCCTCATCAGCGCAGACTCGCTGACGCAGCCGCACCGCCAGCCGGAATGTGCGTCCTTCGCTGAAGCAGGCCAAGGGCTCAAGCCCCCTGCCCAATTGCCAGGCTTCTCTCGCCAGCACTGCGAGCTGAAGTCGCAGGGCAAGTTCCCAGCTGGCGGGATGCGCACGAGCCGCTGCCCCGAAATGACGCACCGCTGCAACGCGATCATGACCTGTTGGCGAACGTCCATCAGTGCTGGCGAGGATGAGAAGACCGTCGAAACGCAGCACCGCCAGAGCCGACTGAAGCAGGGCATTCGGACAACCGAAGGCATCGAGATCGATCAGATCGAAGAAGGTCTGATCGAGATAGGCCTGGCGCAGCAAGCGCTCCGCCGCCCAAGAGGTGGTGGTCAAAGACAGGCCACGCAGCCCACGAAGCGGCTGAAGGTTCGACGCCAGCAGGGAGCTTCGATCTGGATCCGCATCGTTGGACCACAGCTCCAGTTCGGGTCTGGTGTCGGGAAGGGCCTCAAGCCCCCAGCGCAGACCACGGATGCCGCAACCGGCCATCAGGTCAAGCCAGCGCAGAGGCCGTTGCGACTCTGATGCCTGGTGGGTGGCCAGCAGAACCGACAGATCCCTGGAGGGTCGCGAATCCTTGCGGAAGAAACCCGCTCCTGTCTGCAGGCCGACAGCTCCTTCGCGATAGTGAGAACCCGGCGTTTCCAGGTGCGTGCACGCAACCGCTTCCCAGCCTGCCTCCACCGGTGTCGACTGGGGAGTCGCCAGCACATGGCACTGGATGAATCTGCGCTGTCACTGGCGCGTGCTGGGGAATCCTGCAGCTTCACCCATCGTGCTGATTCACGGATTCGGCGCCAGCAGCAGCCACTGGAGGCATAACGCCGGAGCTCTTGCAGCCGCTGGCTACCGGGTCTTCAGTCTCGACCTCATCGGCTTCGGACGCTCCGATCAGCCGGGGCTGAGTCAGCACCTCGTGCTCGACAACCGGCTCTGGTCAAGACAACTGGCAGCCTTTCTCGAAGAGATTGTGCAACAGCCAGCTGTGCTGGTGGGCAACTCGCTCGGTGGCCTCACCGTTCTGACCACCGCTTCACAACGACCCGAACTGGTGAAAGCAGCAGTTGCAGCGCCTCTGCCGGATCCAACGCTGCTGGCTCCGCTGCCGAAACAGCAGCCGCGCTGGCTGAGGCGATTGCGCAGGATCACCGTGACTGTGATCTGCCGCCTGCTGCCTCTGGAACTGATCGTGCCACTGATCGCAAGAACGCGACTGCTGCGAGCCGGGCTTCAAGGGGCCTATCAGCGATCGATCCAATCTGACCGTGAGCTGCAGGCCCTGATTGCTGAACCCGCTCTGCGAAGCACTGCTGCACGAAGCCTGCGGGCGATGAGCGTGGGCATGGCTCTGCGCCCCAGGGGCGCCACCGCCCCCGTGCTGCTTCAACGTCTGCAGAACATGAGCCACAGGCCTCCACTGCTGTTGATCTGGGGAAGGCAGGACCGTTTCGTTCCCTTGATGATCGGTGAATCCGTCAGACGTCAGCACCCTTGGGTGGACCTGGAGGTCATCGACAACGTCGGGCATTGTCCCCATGACGAATGCCCGGAGCTCTTTCACCGTGAGCTGCTGCACTGGCTGGACCGTAATTTGGGAGGCGCAAGCGCACCAGGGATCGGTCACCAGGCATGAAGCACACACTGTCGGTTCTGGTGGAGGACGAATCCGGCGCCCTGAGCCGCATTGCCGGCCTGTTCGCTCGCCGCGGCTTCAATATCGACAGCCTTGCGGTTGGTCCAGCTGAGGCTGCTGGTCGCTCAAGACTGACCATGGTGGTCGAGGGCGATGAGAACACTCTTCAGCAGATGACGAAGCAGCTCGACAAGCTCGTCAACGTTCTGCAGGTGCTCGACCTTTCCCAGCGCCCTGCCGTTGAACGGGAGCTGATGTTGATGAAGGTCTCAGCACCCGCGTCACAGCGCAGCGCGATCCTTGAACTTGTTCAGGTGTTCAGAGCCAAGGTTGTTGATGTGGCTGACGACGCTCTGACCCTTGAAGTGGTGGGCGATCCAGGAAAACTCGTTGCTCTGGAACGGTTGATGACCCCCTACGGCATCGAGGAAATTGCCCGCACCGGGAAAGTTGCTCTGGAGAGAGCCTCTGGGGTGAACACAGAACTGCTCAAGGCATCCAGCAGCGGCGGGCGCGTGCCCGCCTGACCTGCTTTTTGGTTAAAGGCCTGGTGTCAGCACCGTGGCTTTTTGAATGGTGTCGTTCTGTCGGATTGCATCCACCACCTCAAGCCCTTCGGTCACCCGGCCGAAGACGGCGTAGCGACCATCCAGCTCAGGAAGGGGCTTGAGCGCAATATAAAACTGTGCACTCGCTGAATCCGGCGCCTGGGAACGAGCCATCGCCAGAGCGCCGCGTTCATGGCTGAGCTTCAACTGCAGAAGCTCCGTGGGGTTGCTGACAACCCGCCCATAGCGCGGCTGGTCTTCACCTTTAAACGAGAGCTCGAGAGGAACGAAGCGTGCCTGGCCTGTGGCTGGATCAACGAAACTGCCTGAGCCGTATTGCGCTTTCGGGGTGGCGGGATCACTCGAGGCAGGGTCACCACCTTGAACAACAAAGGGAACCGGTTCCCGCACGACGCGATGAAAGACGGTGCCGTTGTAAGCGCCTCGTTTGACAAGGTCCAGAAAATTGCCTGCCGTCACAGGAGCTGCATCACCATCGAGCTCCAGGGTGATGGTCCCCTTGCTGGTTGTGAGCTCAACAGTGGCCTGGCCCTGCAAACAGGGGCTGCTGGCTTGCTCACAACCAACCGGTATCGAAGCCGTGGTGCTGGACGCACAGCTCACCAGAAGAGGCAGACAGATGGCAAGCACCAAAACTGTCTTGATTGATTGGCGGAACGTGGACATTCAGAGGCCTTCGAGATTCACATTTAAAAAGCGTGCAAGCTCTGCACCGTCTTGCTCGAGCTGAGCGAGAGGAAGGGGCTCGCCCACTCGGGTGAGCGGCATGTCTCGTCGACCCTGAACGCGCAGAGACACTCGACGTCGGGTGTTGAAGCCGTCACGAACCTCGACTTTCACCGCTTTGATGTCCTTGATCGGAATCTCGACGCTGATGGGCTTGCGGAAGCCTCGCCTGGAAATGGTGACAACACCGGAGGATTTGTCGAAACGGTTCATACCGGCACCCACATCAATGGCGATAACCGTCCAGAGATAGGTGGCCAGAAGTGCAGCAGCGATGCTGTAAAGACCCATGACCAGCCCCTGGGGGACGAACACAAGTCCCGCAGGGTGACCCAGAGGCAGCAGATCTCGTCCGAGATAACTGGAGAGTGAAGCGAAGAGGAAGCCAACGCCACCGATGGTGACCATGCCGGCGACCAGGACATTGGACAGCCGCCGTGAACCGACGACAGGTTGTTCAAGCAGATCAGCGGCCATCACAGCCCGGAAGCAGCGCCCATTGTGACCGCTGAAGCGGCATGAATGGCAACGTTCGCAAGCACTGCCACAAAGGCTTCGACCAAACCGGAAGAAACACCGAAGAAATGTTCCGATACAAGGGATTTCAGGTGAAGGGATTCGCCCCCGCAACCTTCGCTGAAATTGTTAAGGTCGCCAGGTATCCCACAGCCTGCGGCTATCCGCACCCGTTCTCTCTCATGACGATCGCTGTAGGACGCGCGCCACAGCGGGGATGGTTTGACGTCCTCGATGACTGGCTCAAGCGCGACCGCTTCGTTTTTGTCGGCTGGTCCGGCATTCTTCTCTTCCCAACGGCCTATCTGGCCATCGGTGGCTGGCTCACAGGCACCACCTTTGTCACCTCCTGGTACACCCACGGCATTGCCTCCTCGTACCTGGAAGGTTGCAACTTCCTGACTGCTGCTGTGTCCACCCCCGCTGATGCGATGGGTCACAGCCTCCTGCTGCTCTGGGGCCCTGAAGCCCAGGGCGACTTCGTTCGCTGGTGTCAGCTCGGCGGCCTCTGGGCCTTCGTGGCCCTGCACGGTGCCTTTGCTCTGATCGGCTTCATGCTGCGTCAGTTCGAAATTGCCCGTCTGGTCGGCATTCGTCCTTACAACGCCATCGCCTTCTCCGGCCCGATTGCGGTGTTCGTCAGTGTCTTCCTGATGTACCCCCTCGGCCAGAGCAGCTGGTTCTTCGCTCCCTCCTTCGGTGTGGCAGCGATCTTCCGCTTCCTCCTCTTCCTGCAGGGTTTCCACAACTGGACCCTCAACCCCTTCCACATGATGGGCGTCGCCGGCATCCTCGGCGGTGCACTGCTCTGCGCCATTCACGGCGCCACCGTGGAAAACACTTTGTTTGAGGACGGCGAGCAGGCCAACACCTTCAAGGCGTTCGAGCCCACCCAGGAAGAAGAGACCTATTCCATGGTCACCGCCAACCGCTTCTGGAGTCAGATCTTCGGAATCGCCTTCTCCAACAAGCGCTGGCTGCACTTCTTCATGCTGTTCGTGCCTGTGATGGGTCTGTGGACCAGCTCCATCGGCATCATCGGCCTGGCCCTCAACCTGCGCGCCTATGACTTCGTGTCACAGGAAATCCGCGCTGCAGAAGATCCCGAATTCGAGACCTTCTACACCAAGAACATCCTTCTGAATGAAGGTCTGCGTGCCTGGATGGCACCGGCTGACCAGCCGCACGAAAACTTCGTCTTCCCTGAAGAGGTTCTGCCCCGTGGAAACGCCCTTTAATCCCGGTCTTGTCGCCACCGGCGGCAAAGACCTTGAATCCACCGGCTATGCCTGGTGGTCCGGTAACGCCAGACTCATCAATCTTTCAGGCCGACTGCTCGGCGCCCACGTGGCGCACGCAGGTCTGATGGTCTTCTGGGCCGGCGCAATGATGCTGTTTGAGGTGAGCCACTTCACCTTCGACAAGCCCATGTATGAGCAGGGCTTCATCTGCATGCCTCACGTTGCGACCCTCGGGTACGGCGTTGGCCCCGGTGGTGAAGTCACCGATCTGTTCCCCTTCTTTGTGGTCGGCGTCCTGCACCTGATCAGCTCGGCTGTTCTTGGTCTGGGAGGCCTTTATCACGCCCTGCGTGGACCTGAAATCCTCGAGAACTACTCCACGTTCTTCTCCCAGGACTGGCGTGACAAGAATCAAATGACCAACATCATTGGTTATCACCTGATTCTTCTTGGTGTCGGTTGCCTGCTGCTGGTCTTCAAGGCCATGTTCTTCGGCGGCGTTTATGACACCTGGGCTCCAGGTGGTGGTGATGTGCGTCTGATCACCAATCCGACGCTCGATCCCGGTGTGATCTTCGGCTATCTCACCCGTGCCCCCTTCGGCGGGGAAGGTTGGATCATTGGTGTGAACTCCATGGAGGACATCATTGGTGGCCACATCTGGCTTGGACTGATCTGCATCTTCGGCGGTATCTGGCATGTGACCACCAAGCCATTCGGTTGGGTTCGTCGTGCCTTCATCTGGAATGGTGAGGCCTACCTGAGTTACAGCCTGGGTGCTCTGAGCTTCATGAGCTTCATCGCCTCGGCCTTCATCTGGTTCAACAACACCGCCTACCCCTCCGAGTTCTGGGGTCCAACCAACGCTGAGTCCTCTCAGGCTCAGAGTTTCACCTTCCTGGTGAGAGACCAGCGTCTCGGCGCAAACATCGGTTCCGCCATGGGACCGACAGGTCTTGGCAAGTACCTGATGCGTTCTCCCACCGGCGAAATCATCTTCGGTGGTGAAACCATGCGTTTCTGGGATTTCCGCGGTCCTTGGCTTGAGCCTCTCCGTGGTCCCAACGGTCTGAGCCTGGACAAGCTCCAGAACGACATCCAGCCCTGGCAGGTTCGTCGTGCTGCTGAGTACATGACCCATGCACCAAACGCTTCATTGAACTCAGTTGGCGGAATCATCACTGAGCCCAACTCGGTGAACTTCGTGAATCTGCGTCAGTGGCTGGGAGCAACTCAGTTTGTGCTCGCCTTCTTCTTCCTGGTGGGTCATCTCTGGCATGCAGGTCGTGCCCGTGCTGCCGCTGCAGGTTTCGAAAAAGGAATCGACCGTCAGGCTGAGCCAACTCTGGCCATGCCCGACCTGGACTGATCACCGCGATCAAATTCAATCGAAACCAAAAGTTCCGATCGTCATTCAACCCCACTGCACAGTGGGGTTTTTTTATTGGAATACCAAGAGTGAGTGATTGGGTTGGCAACACCACAAAGAGTGGCAACCCAATCATCCAAAATTAATTGTCAACAACGCCCAGCCAAAGAAGGGCAAAGCAATGAGGATCAACTCCCCTTCATGAGGATTTCTTGCCAGCCTCGGAATCCATGCGCTTCATCAGCCGATCAAGCATGATGCGTTGATCATCCAGGCGAGACTTCATCTCGGAAAGCATCGTCAGAAGACGACGCTCGCTTTCTTTCTTCTCTTCAAGCAGAATTTCCAGAGTTGCAATGCGTTGATTAGCATCACCAATATTTGTGGAGTTCAAACGCTTGATTTCCGCTTCAAGCTCAGCAAGACGATCACGAAGCACTTCAATTTCAGAAGAATCTTCCGTTCGAAGAGCAACCACCACAGGTGGCTCAACCTGATCAGAGGACTGATCCAAAGCAGGAATATCAACACCCGTCCCCATATATTCTTGAGCAGACACCATCATCCCGTTCATCCCAGGGATAGACGAGAGCTGCTTAGATTGAGCCTTGGGAGGGCTGCCACCAAAGCCAAAAGAAAATCCAACCCGACCCATCAAAGAACCACCAAGAGTATTGGTTGTAGTAGAAGCCAGACCAGCATTCAGGAAGAAACGTTCCTGCATTTTCACCGCACATCCAAATGAACCGGCCCACTGATTGGCGTAAGCACCGGCTCCGATTCCACAACGGAGATTTTCATCAGGGAGAAGGGTCGTTTGAGGTATGGCGCCCAATGATGCACTCAGGGCTCCCACAGCACCCACGCTATCTAAGAGAGAATCGATACTGAAACTGGTCGTGCCAAGGTTACCTTTCTGATCTGTCGTCACAAAACGCTTCTCTCCCTGCCCTTGAAAGCGATCATTAACAAACCCTGAATCTGGATTCGCCAAGCCCGGCAACAAGTATGGGGATTTTTTAGAACCCAACGCAACTTGGTGGTCTTTTTCAGTGCGCGCGTTATTCCCCAGAGCAGTTGCTGCATAGTGACCAGCAAAAGCAGCATTACCAATTGCCGTGGAGGCAGGGCCAACCGCCTTGGAGGATGATCCAATCGACATTGCATTGGCAGCTGTTGCACGTGAGTTAAATCCAACAGCGGTTGAGTAGCGCGTTGTGGCACTGGAACGCTCGCCAATGGCAATCACACTGGTGCCGTTCGCAAAGGCATCCGTGCCGATTGCAACAACGTTGGTGTTGTAGCCCAATGCTCGGGCTCCTGTTCCAATCGCGATGACATTGCGTCCTTCAGCCATTGCATCAGTGCCCTGCGCGACGGCGTTAAAACCGATAGCCCTGGCATTGGTTCCAGAAGCCTGAGTATTACTGCCGCTGGAATAGGCAGCCACACCAGAAGCCTGAGTATTCGTTCCAGTGGCTTCTGCAGATGTGCCTACAGCGCTGACATTGGCTCCATTGGCTACAGAAGCAACACCTTCAGCGAATGAATTAACACCTGAAGATTTTGCTCCCGCACCTGAGGCTGAAGTATTCACTCCACTTGCAGAAGCCGATGTTCCCTCCGCACGCACATTGGTTCCTGTTGCCGTGGCTCCAACACCGGTTGCGATTGAATTAAATCCTGAAGCACTGGCGCCTGTTCCTGAGGCAGAAGTATTCAATCCACCTGCATAAGCAAATGTTCCTTCGGCACGCACATTGGTTCCTGTTGCCGTTGCTCCGACACCTGTTGCGAATGCATTAAACCCTGAAGCACTGGAGCTCGTTCCTGATGCTGACGTGTTTTCACCACTGGCAGAAGAGGATGTTCCTTCCGCACGAACATTGGTACCACTCGCTGTGGATCCAACACCGGTTGCAAATGAATTAAACCCTGAAGCAGTGGCGCCCGTTCCCGATGCGGACGTATTTTCACCACTGGCTAAAGAAGATGTTCCCTCGGCACGCACATTGGCACCACTCGCTTTGGATCCAACACCCGTTGCAAATGCATTAAATCCCGTAGCACGAGAACCCGTTCCTGATGCTGACGTGTTGTCACCATTGGCTAAAGCCAACGTTCCCTCCGCGCGAACATTGGTTCCGCTCGCAAACGCACCAACTCCTTTGGCGATTGAATTAAACCCTGAAGCGCTGGCACCCGTTCCCTCGGCACGCACGTTGGTGCCCATGGCGCTTGCAGATGTACCTGACGCCGATGCATTAACTCCTGATGCATAGGCTTTCACACCCTGCGCCTTTGTATTCGTTCCAACGGCTCTAGATGCAGTCCCTGACGACGTCACATTCACTCCATCGGCGAATGCATTCACACCCTGCGCTTTTGTATTCGTTCCAATGGCTCTAGAGCCAGTGCCTGAGGCCGTTACATTCAAACCATTAGCATTTGCTTCTGTTCCCATTGAATATGCGTTAGATCCCTTCGCATAGGCCGATACTCCATAGGCCGAAGAATTGGGTGACTGAGTACCAACAACTGATTCAAGACCAAAGGCCATCGAATTAACACCTCGGCTGAGGCTGTCTGTACCAAAAGCCGTTGAATTAATAGCCACAGCATGCGAATCGGTGCCATAGGCAAATGCATCATCAGACAAGGCACGAGACGAGGTCCCGTAGGAATAACCACGAGTGCCCGTGGCAAGAGAATCGAGACCGTATGCAGATGCATCACCTGCAGTAACCCTTGCATTCGTCCCCGTCGACAAAGAGTCGTTGGCAGACGATGTCGCTCGAGCACTATCACCAAAGGCATAAGAGTCATCACCGTTCGCCACTGCACCGATACCAAATGCAAAAGCGTTGTTTCCGCGAGCAATTGCCCCAGGTCCAAAAGCAAAGGCATTAAATCCTTCAGCATCAGCACCCACTCCAAAAGCAACGGAGTTCACACCAACGGCAGAAGCATTTGTGGCAATGGCTGTGGAGCGTTCACCACTTGCGACTGCACGGGTACCAAAAGCAAACGCTTCATTTCCAGTAGAAGAACTACTCGTACCAATGGAAAGAGAATCTCGATCGACAGCGTTGGATAAATAGCCAATGGCAATTGAATCGGATCCACTTCCTGTCGCTTGCTGACCAAAGGCAATCGAGCGAACACCTGTTGCTTTGGAGCTGGAACCAATTGCCGTGCTGTTGTCTTGATTCGCTAAAGACTTGTAGCCAATGGCAATCGAATCATCAGCGCTGGCCTCTGAATCAAGTCCAAAAGCCATAGCCCCTTGAGAAGTCGCTTTTGATGAAGTACCAAATGCAATCGTGTTATTTGCATTAGCAATTGATTGTGCACCGACAGCGACAGAATCGTAAGCCGATGCATTGGCCTTAAAGCCAATCGCCGTGGATTGAAAACCACTGGCACTCGAATTTGTACCTAAAGCCAACGTCGATGTATTCGTAGAAGACGACCCTGTACCAATGGCAACCGAATTGGTATTTGTTGCTTGTGAATTAGCGCCAGCCGAGAAGGAACTATGTCCAGACGCTATGGCCTTATCACCAAGAGCTTGAGCATTCTCAGCACTGGCCTGAGAATTGGAACCCACAGCAAGAGAATAATTTCCAGATGCGTTGGCATTCGCACCGAAAGCTAAAGCCTGATTGGCCACAGCTTGCGATTGCGTACCTGCAGCAAATGATTCATTCTGAGTGGCACTTGCAGAAACTCCCAGCGCAACTGAGTCAAGACCTGTTGCTGTTGCCTTTGAAGCAATCGCAAAGCTATTCACATTGCTTGCCGTGGCATTCGTTCCAAAGGCCGTGGCATTGGTCTCGGTCGCCTTGGAGAACAAACCAACGGCATAAGATGCGTTCCCACTGGCATTGGCCAATGTTCCAAATGCAGCAGCATTATTCCCGAACGCAACGGAGCTCACACCTAATGCATAGGCATTCGAGCCTTTTGCTGATGCCAAGGTGGCCAGGGCCACAGAATTGTTCCCAGCAGCACTGGCAAGCAAACCTGCGGCATAGGCTCCATCTGCTGTTGCACTGGCTGAACTACCCAAGGCCGTGGAATTCACACCTGTAGCTCGTGAACTAAAACCAGCAGCAAAAGAATCATTAGCGCTAGCTACCGTTGTTGTCCCTAAGGCGATGGCGTTATCAGCAGATGCATTCGCTTGATAACCAGCAGCGATTGCATCCGTGCCATTCGCATACGAATAGGCAGCAAGAGCCATCGCCCCACTCTCTAATGCCTGACTACAGGCTCCAACGGCGAGCGCTTTCTCGCTATTGGCGAAACTATTCACACCAATCGCCGTACTGTTGGCTCCAATCGCTTGCGCAAATCCGCCGATTGCGATCGTCTCCACATTCGTGGCATTCGCATAGGCACCAAAGGCAATGGCGCCAGTCTTTGTGGCCTTCGCTTTGACGCCAGAGGCAATCGCTTCTGATGCATTCGCAAACGCCTGCGTACCGGTGGCCATCGAATTATTTCCTGTGGCATTGGCCAAGGAGCCATAAGCCAAGGCATTGGTGTTGGTGGCCGATGAACGCATCCCCAAGGCCATGCTGTTGACACCCGTTGCTTTCGCCTCCAGACCAGCGGCAAAGGCATCGGTCGTGTTAGCTAACGAGTTCGTACCCATCGCCATCGCATTCACTGCTAAGGCATTGGCATTGGTACCAAAGGCCGTGGCATTCGTTTTGCTCGCATTCGAATAAGCACCAATCGCAATCGTTTCCGTATCAAGCGATCGCGATTTCAAACCCAATGCCATCGACATCGTGCCGCTCGCCTGAGCATCCAGGCCGACCGCAATGCTGTTGGTTGATGAGGCTGCTGCAGCATGGCCAATCGCCATTGCATTATTTTCATTCGCATTGGCACCAACACCAAAGGCCATCGTGTAATTCGCCGTGGCTGTGGCATTCGCACCAAACGACAACGCACCGAGTTGGTTTGAAATCGCTTGCGTTCCGATCGCCACCGTATTCAGTGCCGTCGCCTGGGCAGCAACGCCGAACGCTAAAGAGTTTTCAGCTGTTGATTTTGACTTGGCAGCAATCGCAACGGAATCCTCCCCACTCGATAGGGAATCGATACCAATGGCAATGGAATTAGAGCCTGATGCTGTTGCATTTGCAGAAATAGCAGTGGCGTTAATACCTGTTGCTTTCGCTGAAACACCAAATGCCTGAGCATTCGTTTTTGTGGCTTGGGAATCCACACCAATTGAGATGGAGTTGTTCCCTGTAGCAGAAGAATTAGAACTGATAGCAGTGGAATTCGTTCCTACAGCTGTTGCTGTCGTGCCAAAGGCCAAGGCATTGCCGCCCTGAGAATTAGCAAAGACGCCCAAGGCTACGGAATTATTTCCAGACGCAATGGCTCTAACAGACAATGCCGCAGAGTTAACCCCATTCGATGTGGAGAAATAACCGATCGCCATAGAATTAGCACCAGTCGCTGAAGCATTCACAGCAATGGCAGTGGAGTTCGTCCCGATCGAGGACGCATTTGTTCCAAGCGCTAAAGAACTCGTCTGCTTGGCATACGATTGAACACCAATCGCCAACGACGAATCGCCAGTGGCATTCGCACTAGCACCAATTGCCCCAGCATTCACACCACAAGCCGTGGTGTTGGGACCAATCACAAACGAATTGGTTTGATCCGCAAAAGACTGGGCACCAATCGCTGTGGAATTGGTTCCTGTTGCACGAGCATTGGCACCAAAGGCCATGGAATTAATCCCATCGGCGGTGGCATTGGTACCAATGGATGCTGCATTTGTTTTAGTAGCGGAAGAAGAAAAACCAATCGCGATCGAGTCAATACCAGAGGCATTTGATTGAGTACCAATGGCCGTTGAACTCGTATCTGTCGAAGAAGATTTGAAACCAATCGCGATGGAATCAACCCCAGATGAAACTGCTTGGGTACCAAGAGCCATGGAATTATTTGCCAATGCGCAGGCCTTAACGCCAACAGCCATCGCATCAACACCCTGCGTATTAGCGAGATATCCAATCGCCCCTGCTGCCGTACCATTGGCAATAGCTCCTGCACCAATCAAGAAGGAGTCATTGAAAGAAGCAGATGTATTCGTACCAATCGCTATTGCATTAGTTCCTGTAGACGATGCATTCGCTCCGAGTGCAATAGATCCATAATTTAAGGCTTTAGATACAGATCCAATAGCAACGGAATCGACTCCGGTTGCAGTCGATTGGGAGCCAACGGCCAAAGAATTATTTCCTGCAGCGCTGGAATTTGTTCCAAAGGCTATGGAACTGATACCACTCGCCGAGGCATTCGTTCCCATCGCCAATGCATTCGTCTTCGTCGCGGACGAAGTAGAGCCAATCGCAAGAGAGTCAACTCCGGAGGCAACAGCTTGGGTACCCAGAGCCAAGGAATTATCTGCCAATGCGCAAGCTTGAACGCCAATCGCCAGCGCATTGACACCCTGTGCATTAGCTAAATATCCGATTGCTCCGGCTCCAGTACCATTCGCAATTGCCCCGGCACCAAGCGCAAAAGAGTTGTCTTTATTGGCGAGAGACCCTGCCCCAAACGCCATGGAGTTTTTTCCTGCTGCACTTGAACCCGTACCCAGTGCAATTGCATTGGCTTCCGTCGCATTAGCTTCGGATCCAATGGCAATCGATTTTTCACCAGAAGCTATAGCACTCACCAAAGCAAGTGATTCTTCAGCATTTGCGATCGTACCTGATCCAATACTGACTGCACCTTTTTGTGTGGCATTTGCAGTATCACCAATAGCGATTGTTGAATCTTTAAGAGCACCAACACCATTACCAATGGCGATTTGATTTTTTCCATCAGCAGTCCCAGCACCATTACCAATTGCAATGGCACCAGCGCTCGCTCCAGTTCCAGCGCCTACGCCCATTGCAATAGCACCAAGAGCTGCTCCAGTGATTGCACCATTACCAATCGCGATCGCGCCACCATCAGCGGCCGCTCCATCACCCATGGCAATCGCGCCAGCCACATCTGCCGTTACGGCATTACCTATCGCAATCGAACCAGCACCAGTTGATGCAGCTCCATTACCTATAACGACTTGACCAGCAGCAACGCCTGCAGCGGCTGCTTTACCCATTACTATGTTACCTATACCAAGGACATTAGTAATATCACTGCCTATCAAAATATTAGTTCCACCACTAGTGTTTTTAACACCTGAACCAATCAATATGTTATCGGTTCCCGTTAGATTGCTTACGCTATTTCCGATTACAATTGCCTCACCTTCTGTAACTGTAGCTTCAACACCAACCGCAAGCGAACTAGCAGCACCTGTACTAGTTACCGCCCCCTTGCCTACAGCCATATTTGTTACACCGCCGAGATTCACACCGCCTAAATCAGTGTTAGCTCCCTCTCCGCAAGCAGCGAGATCCAAATCCTGCGGCCAAGCGAATGAAGCCTGACCATTAGTATCTAAAGATATATTTGCATCATCAATATTCACATCAGTCATCTCAAGATAGCCACCTCCCACTAAGTTCGTAGCACCGTCTGCAGTTCCCCCACCAGCACAGAGCCCTCCACAATCCACTGAGCCGTCAACTGAAATCTCAGTGATATCACCAGACACTTCATCTGTTTCTAAACTAGTAACTTGCATAAGCTCAATATCGCCAAGAATTTCCAAGAATCCAGCATCATCATCGGACTCTGCGGTTAAAACAGATTCTCCTGATGTATAAAGATCCGAAACAACACAAGTACCTGTATATACAACACCAGTACTTGAAACAGATGAAAGCGAAGATCCCGATGAAGCTGACCCTAAAACATTAGAGAGACCATCAACAATTGCTGAAGAATTCAAAAAACCAGCCGATCCTGGAGCGGGAGGATTAGAAAGAGAACTTTCAACAGCTGACAACGAAGAACTGTTGGTATAATTAACTCCTGGAACTGGCAAACAAGAGTTACTAGTAACAGTTCCTCCAGACGAATTTGTTCCGATCGAGTAACAATCACTAGTGTTATATGTTGACCCAGATATCTGGGTCATATAATCACTCTTTGCAATATAGTAGGTTCCATTAGCAATATTTCCGGATAAAGAACTATAAAAACGTCCATTAACTGCTGCAGAAGGAGTCACAGGGGTCGCATCACCCGGTCCAGCTATAACTTCCCATCCATCACCCTCAAAGGCATTAACATTGGGAGCAACAACAGTACTATTTTTAAACCATTCTACAGTCGTATTAGTCCAACCCGTTCCATTGGAAAGTGTATTCGAACCTGCATACTTTAAGCCATTTTGCAACTGACAATCATTAGGGTAATTCGAATAGTTACACTTGATAGTAGTGGTTTGGTTATCACTCTGATACTGATAGACATAGCCACTATTCGTAGTTTTTGTATTAACCGAGTAATAATTAGTTGCAGACCCAGAAGCATTCGGCTTAGACGGCAAATTCGCATCTATTGCAGATGCATTACCCCGAACAAGACCAGGAAAAAAGTAATTACTTGAACTTGAGCCAATGGAAACTTGATTTGACTCATTAGCGAAGGATCCTGCTCCTAGAGCAACAGAGTTACTTCCAGAGGCATTTGCTCCTGCTCCAATTGCAGTTGAATTAATTGCCGCACTAGAAGATAAGGTGCCTAAAGAAATAGAGCTGGTGTTATTTGCGGATGAAGATGTTCCGATACTGACAGAGTTGATTCCAGAAGAGTTTGAACTTGTTCCAACCGCCAATGAATTCGAGTTCAATCCAAGGGAGGTTGCCCCTAAAGCTAATGAATTAAGCCCAGATGAATTTGAACCAGCACCAACAGCAATCGCCGCTGTTCCGCTTGCATTGGCATCGGATCCAACTGAAATACTCTGATTCGATTTCGCTGTAGCATTCGAACCGACCGCTGTTGATCCATCGGCGGCTGCATTACTATTCGATCCAACAGCAATCGCAGCTGTTCCGTTTGCATTGGCATCGGATCCAATTGCAATACTCTGATTCGATTTCGCTGTAGCATTCGGACCCACCGCTGTTGCTCGAGTGGCGTCTGCATTACTATTCGATCCGACAGCAATCGCAGCTGTTCCGCTTGCATTAGATTCCGATCCAATGGCAATACTCTGATTCGATTGCGCTGAAGCATTCGATCCAACGCCGACGGAATTCTTACCAGCTGCAACTGCATTCGGACCGACCGCTGTTGCTCGAGTGGCGGCTGCACTGCTATTCGCTCCAACAGCAATGGCATCACTACCACTGCTCATTGCAGCCAAACCTAAGGATGTGGCGCCTTTCTCCAGTGAACGTGAAGCATTACCGATGGCGATAGAACCAGTACTCGTTGCATTAGCAGTAGCTCCTACTGCTGTTGAATCTTGTCCATATGCTTTAGAGGATTCGCCGATTGCAACAGCACCTTCTCCTGTTGCAGAACCACCTCCAGCGCTATATGAATCTGAGCGCGCCGCCCCCGAATAAAGAGAAACTGAGACTTGTAAGACCCACAAGAGCAGCAAGCCGTGACGAGGTTTCAACGCTGCTCTGACGAAATGGTTAAACCTTAGAGAAAGCTGAGAAGCAAAATGCTAAAAAACAATTAAGAACCAAGCCCCCCTTTGATTTTTTGAATAGTCAACTCAACGTTGGGAGGCAGAATCTCTTTGCATGCATCGAGCGTGATCTCGCTGATTTTGTAGCCAAGAAAACGAATAAAGCGTTGTTCTTCCAGCTTTTCATTGATCCCCTCAATATCCATGCCGTATTGAAATTTGACCAGTTGAAAAACGGGAGTGGCGCTTGTATTCAATGCAACTTTGTAGTCCATATCTAATCTTCTTAATGCACAAACAGTCAGGGCTGCCTGCTTGAGAGATAGTGCAAAAGCTTCCTTACTCATCGGATCCACACGATTTTGGATTGACTGAGCACCTGCCATGGCAGGAAACAAACAACCCAAAAGGCCTAGAAAGCAAGATCCACTTAAAGCCAAGCGGCGCAATTGAAAAGACATTTAAAGGCCAAATTTTCTGCATCTAAACGAGACTATACCTTGACTTGTCAAGGCATCAACTCGAGTTTTTGTCAAAACTTGCTTCAATCAATGCCATAAGTGATCATTTTGATATTGATCTCAACCATTCCTTCAGAAGACGCAAACTCAAGCCAATCACATTTGAAAACCAGCCATCCAATCGCTGGACATCCAAGCCTCCGATGCCTTCTCAAGCGGAGCCCATCGCACAGCGCAATCGCTCACCGCTGGCAACGTCGCTCACAATTTCGTTATCGCAGATCGTTGCGGATTGCACACGAGGGGGCACACAAGTGAGGGACAGGCACGCCAAGCCATGGACTGATTGCCATTTCGCCGCGCGTTTTAAACCAACTCGAACACGCTGCTTGAAGTAGCACCCAGCTCAGCAGCCAAGACAATCGATGGCCATGAGCCGCATACCTCTGGCTCGCTCAAGCACAGAAGACAATCTGATCTGGCTCATTCAAGTGGGTGTATGCGCAGGAAAGTGGATGGGCAAGGGCGCACTGAACGGGTTCGCCTCACTCCATTGGGACGAGTCCTGCTGGAGATTGGCCGCAACCAAAGCCACCTCTTCGCTCAAGCATCAGGCAAGTTGCTCTCAATTTCTGCCAACAGAGACTTCAAACCCAGCTCAGCAAGTGCCACGAGCTCCTTCTGCTGGCCAACAATTTTCTGATCGGCGAGATAAATCGACAACAATTTGCGGGCAGTTCCGTTGAGGTCAGCGGATTTGTACTCCACACCATTGATCGTCACTGTTTCAGGCAAGCTCTCAGCGGCCATTGCCCAAGTTGCATCAGTGGCTGCGTTGATCTCAAGCCCAGACGAGGAAGCGGAAGAGGAGGATGTCGACGACTGCTGAGCCATGGGTCCAATGCATACCCATGAATTATCGACTGAACGTGCCAAGATTCAAACCAAGCAAAGATGAAACCAATCACATTGCTGTAACACACCCTGTTAGGGCCAAGAACACCGTCCTTCCAAAAGCAGAAGAATGTTGATCACGGTATGAAACTCAAAAACAAAAGACTTCAGGGCTTAAACTGTTTTTTGATGGTCTGAATATCCGATTGCACAATTGAGGGCCAGATCTCCTTGCAAGACAACAGTGTGATTTCACTGATCCTATAGCCGAGACAACGGATCAAATTCTCAGCTTCAAGCTTTGCGGTAACACCCACAACGCCCAACACCGTATTTAAATGTCACCAATTAAAAAACAGGGATGGCACTTATCTTCAATGCAAGCTAATCATCGATGTTTTGTTTGTTTAAAGCGCATGCCGTGAGCGCTGCCTGTGCAAACGACGTCTGGAGTGCGATCACCGGCATTTGTTCTGATCGAACACTGTCAGACCGTGTCATTCCTTTCTGAACATCAAATCAAAAAAGAGATGGCACGACCGTCCATCTCTTTCATCAAGTGCAGACAACGCGGAACCCAATCCAATTCGATGATCCAGTTGATCAGATCAGATCAAATTGAACAGTTCACAGACAGTGCAGAGTTCACACACCCTGAAGTGTCTGCTTCAAGCACCCAAAAGCCACTCGCGACGTTCCCGACTGCCCCTCGACAAGCCATCAAAAACTGAGGTCGAGCAAGGAGTGACCTGCCGGTGGCCGGCCCTTCTCTCCTGGCGCAACAGGCATGGTTAATGCATCATCAGAGTCTCCAAGATGCTTGGACGACTCGCTGAAATGCGTCTGTTCTGATGAAAGATCCAGTGGCTGAGCCGTTGATGCCACCACAGGTGAACTGGTCAGGGACCGTTGAAGAGGCTCAAGCGCTGATGCAGGCGGAATCAAAGTCAACGAGAGAACAGGAATGACCAGGCCAATCAAACGGGTCATGACCACCCACAAACAGCTGTCCTTGACTTAGCTACGGCCAGCGAAAAATGGCAACGCTCTCTCTTGCCATGAATCAAACCTGAGGTAACCATCGCCGCAGCAGCGGCAAGCTGAGCCCGATCACATTCGAATAACAGCCATCGAGACGTTCCACAAAAGAACCTCCAAGACCCTCCAGCGCAAAACCTCCAGCACAGCGAAGCGGTTCCCCGCTGGACACATAAGCAGCGATCTCCTGATCACTGAGATCGGCAAACATCACCCGGGTGGTCACACATTCGATCCGCGGCTGCTGAGAATCGGTGCCCAGGCCGGACATCAGGCAGTGACCCGTGTGCAAATCACCCCAGGCGCCACGCATGCGTTGCCAGCGTTCCACAGCCTGAGCCGGGTCGGCTGGCTTTCCATACACCTCTCCGGCAAAGACAAACAACGAATCACAGCCGAGCACAGCTGTGATTGCATCGTCTTTGAGCTTGCTGCGGACGGCCAGCGCCTTGGCCTGGGCCAAACGCGTGACCAGTGCGATCGGGTCGGGCTCCTGAATGGCCTCTTCATCGACACCGCTGATCTCAACGCGATGGGGAATGGCCGCCTGCTCAAGAAGACGACGTCTTGCCGGGGAAGCTGAAGCCAGCAGCAACATTGGTGTCTCGGTCAGCGGCGTTGAGAACGAGAATGGCATCGACAGCTCGTCACGCGTGACTCTTCAGGACCCCAGCGAACTCACACGGCATGCCATGAGGCGAGCTCGCCAGGCCGTTTGCTGCCTTCCGTTCCAACGCAGTTTTTACCGGAACGTGGAACAGGGAGCCCTGAGCAGCAGCGAGCTGGTGGCGAGACCAGACTGGCCTTCACAGACCAGGAAACGCTTGAATGCCAGCGAGACAGAGGATCTGCTCATCTGGCTGATTCAACTGGGAGTCCTGCGCCGCGAGGTTGACGGCCAGGGGCTCACCGAACGCGTGCGTCTGACCCCTTTGGGCAGGGAGGTGCTGATCCCCTGGCCTGAGACGATTCCTTCCGCGGGTCTTGGAAGCCGCCTGGTGCACTGGATTCGGCGCAACCGCCCGCGCTGGTGAGTAACCAAGGGATGACTGACAAGCCACCGAAATCCATGCGCAATCGAGCCCAAACCACCGCAACATGGCAACGCGTTCATCGCGGCGAAACGCTGTGAGTGAAACCTCCCTCCCGACGCCACTGCCAACACCACTGCCAACGCCACTGATGGTGCTGGGCACCAGCAGCGGAGCCGGGAAGTCGCTGATGACAGCAGCGCTCTGCAGAGTGCTGAAACGGCGTGGCGAAACGCCTCTGCCCTTCAAGGGGCAGAACATGAGCAACAACGCCTGGGTCGATCAGAACGGCGGTGAGATGGCCTACTCCCAGGCACTGCAATCCTGGGCTGCCGGTCTGGAGCCGGTGCATGCCATGAATCCGGTGCTGCTCAAACCCCAGGGCGATTCGACAAGCGAGGTGATTCACCTTGGCAGCTCCGCAGGGATCTGCAGGGCAGAGCATTACTACCGAGACTGGTTCGACTCTGGCTGGGCCGCCATCCGCCAGGGGCTTGATGATCTGCAAACCAGCCATCCGGGAGGAAGGCTGGTGCTTGAGGGAGCTGGCAGCCCGGTGGAGGTCAACCTGCAGGCACGCGATCTCACCAACCTTCGTCTTGCCAAGTATCTGCAAGCCAATTGCCTGCTGGTCGCCGATATTGAACGCGGAGGCGTGTTCGCACAGATCGTCGGCACTCTTCAGTTGATGACACCCGATGAACGGCGACTCATCCGTGGGCTGTTGATCAATCGGTTCCGAGGCCGGCGGGAGCTGTTTGATGAAGGTCGACGCTGGCTCGAGAGCCATACAGGGATTCCGGTGTTGGGCGTGATGCCGTGGCTGGACGAACTCTTCCCTCCCGAAGACTCCCTCGACCTGCTGGAAAGGCGTGGTCGCAAGCGTGGTGCCGAGCTGGAGATCGCCGTGTTGAAACTCCCCTCACTGAGTAACTTCTCTGATCTCGACCCCCTGGAAGCTGAGCCGACGGTTGAACTGCGCTGGGTCTCACCAGGCGAACCGCTTGGCTCTGCCGATGCCGTCGTCATCCCGGGAAGCAAACAGACGCTTCGCGATCTTGCTGCTCTGCGCAGCAGCGGACTGGACGCTGAACTGATCCGCTACGCCAAGAACGGCGGTGAGCTGTTTGGCATTTGCGGGGGCATGCAGATGCTCGGGGCTGAATTGCACGATCCGGATGGACTGGAGGGTGAGGGGCCATCAGGGCAATCCGGCGGCAACGTCGCCGGCCTTGGCCTGCTCCCCCTGCGAACGGTGTTCAGCGGCGACAAAGCGCTGCATCAGAGGCAAGCTGTTGTGCTTTGGCCTGATCAGCAACCGCAGTTGGCGGTGGAGGGATTCGAATTGCATCGGGGAACCAGCGAAGCCATCGAAGACTGCGATGCATTCAGTGCGGATGAGGGCCTGGGTTGGATCCGTGAGACCACCTCAGGGACCTATCTGCACGGAGTCTTCGAGAACGGACCCTGGCGACGACGCTGGCTGAATCGGCTTCGACGCAGACGCGGACTGGCGGATCTCAGTGAGCAGCAACCCCATCACAGTCGTCAAAGGAACGATCTGCTCGACCGCTTGGCGGATGCCTTTGAACAACATGTGAATCTGGAACCACTGCTGGAAACCTCCACGTGACCTCTGGGCACAAAAGGGTGGAAATCGTGTGGCCGGATGGTCAGCGCAGCGTCAGCTGCAAAGGCGAAGACTGGTTGTCGGCAGCGCGCCAGGCGGGCGTGCATGTGCCCACCGGCTGCATGGGAGGCAGCTGCGGCGCCTGCGAGATCGACGTTGATGGCACCACAGTGAGGGCCTGCATCAGCACCGTGCCTGCGTCAGCATCAGGCCAACTCAAGGTGGAAATGGCCACCGACCCTTACTGGTGATCGATCAGCCACCACCCCAATCGCGAAGCCTGGTGCAGGGCATGACTCGCGCCTTGCTGGCCGGGGCTGCAGGGGGAGGGCTGGCAGCGCTGGTGGTCAGCGGCATGCTCATGATTCAGCAATGGATCTGGGGTGCATCGGTCGAGCAGGGTTTGCCCAGCGATCGTTCCTTGCTGTGGTGCCTGGGCTGGTCGGGCATGGTCGGCGTGGCGCTCAGCCTGCTGCAACGGCGCCGTGCAGGCAGTGCTCTCCCCGAAATGCCGGAGACCCTCGCTGAGCTGCGGGCACCTGGAGGGTTGAACACACAACACGGCCTCAGGCAGGTGATCGGAGGCGTTCTGGCCCTCGCTGGCGGAGGAACACTTGGCCCGGAGGCATTGATGACACGCCTCGTCGCCGTCGCGAGCCACGCCGTCTGGAAAGGCGCGGATCGTGAACTGCTGGCTGCTGCGATGGCTGGATCTCTGGGGTTGTTCCGCTCGCCTCTGATCGGGGGCGCAGCCTTGGCCGGGCGGCAGTGGCAGCTGGTCTGGCGCTGGCTGCCAGGAACCATTGGGGGCGTGGCCGGTTTTGTGATCTTCAACGGCCTGAGTGACCTGGGCGGAGGGATGCGAGGCGTGCCTTATGCCTGGCCCAGTGATCCCACGCAACGCTTGAATGCGCTGGTCGCAGCCATCCTCGCCGGACTCGTGGGTTGGCTAGCCGGGCAGTTAATCAAGCGCTGGCGCCATTGGCTCCAACAGTGGCGGCTTCTGGAACGCTTCTGGTGGATACCGATCGGCACAGGTCTGCTGGTTGGCCTCTGCCTATGGGGTGTACCGCTGGCAGCTTTCTCCGGAGAAAACCAGTTGAAACCTCTGGTGCTGAATCAATGGTCGTTGAACACCAACATCCTGATGCTGTCGGCCCTGGTCAAATTACTGATGGTCGGACTGTGTCTTGAGACGGGTTGGAGAGGAGGTCAGTTTTTTCCGGTGATCCTGGCCAGCAGTGCACTGGGTATGGGATTGCACCAATGGCTTCCCTGGATCGGCACCCTCGATACCTGGAGTGCTGGTGTTGTCGGCGGCTGCCTTGCAGTGCTGCTCAACTCGCCTCTGCTCGGACTGATCCTCGGCCTCACGCTGTTGCAGGGCCACGGCGCCGGAGCGCTGGTGATCGGCCTGCTGGTGGGTTTAATCCTGCAACGGAGGCCATGAATGGGGATCCTCGCGGGGTTGGTCGCAGCACTGGCATGGACTGTGGCGAGCAGTCTGTGGCGCGGTCTCTCCACCTCTCTCAACGCGATTCAACTCAACGGGCTGAAAAATGCGATCGCCTGCGCAGCCTTGCTGCCGGTGCTGATCACACTCCCCTGGAAGGGAGAGGTGCAAAGCCTGATGCTGCTGCTGATCAGTGGTGGAGTTGGAATTTCACTGGGAGACAGCTTTTACCTGGCAGCGCTGAAACGTCTCGGCACACGACGAACACTCACTCTGGAATCACTCGCACCAGTCGCCGCAGCAACCGGAGGCTGGTTCGCCATGGGAGAGGAGCTCTCTGTTCAGGGGTGGGCAGGTGCACTGCTGGTCACAATCTCCGTGGTGCTGGTTGCACGCCAGCAACCACCTGAAACCACACGCCTGCTCGATCGAACCGGCAGTGTTCAGGTGCAGGGCTTGGTGCTGGCCCTGCTCGCTGTGGTCTGCGGTGTCGCAGGGGCGGCTCTATCCCGCACGGTTCTGCTCAGCAGTGCGCTCACCCCGATGCAAAGTGCTGCCTGCCGTCTGCTGGGCGGCCTGCTGCTTCTGCTTCCCTGGCTGCGATTCGGAGTCAGGTTTCCACAACCGCGTCCGCAGAAAACACGCTGGCCTCGGGTGCTGGCTGCAACCCTGCTGGGCACGGTTCTGGGGATCCTTCTGCAACAGGTCGTGCTGCAGACGTTGCCTCTGGGCATCGGCATCACGGTGCTGAGCACGGCACCGGTGATGGCCCTGCTGGTGGCCCGTGCCGAGGGGGATCGACTGAAACCCTCTGTGCTGCTCGCCTCAACGCTGGCCGTGACAGGCGTGGGGTTGGCGGTGCTGAGCTGAGCGGTGCTCGGCGGAACCAACGCATTGACTAGCGTCGTTGGTCTAGGACTGACTGGGAATGACAGACACAGCCACCTATCTCGGAGCCAACGGCTGGCTGCTGAACATGGCTGGACTGAGGGTGCTGCTGGACCCGTGGCTCATGGGCGCGTTGGTGTTTCCACCGGGTGCCTGGTTGCTCAAAGGAGAGATGCCAAAACTGATGCCGATTCCGGATCAGCTTGATCTGCTTCTGCTCACGCAGGGGCTTCCAGATCATGCCCATCCGGAAACGCTCCAGGCCCTGTCAAAGCAGATCCCCGTGGTGGCATCCGCAGCCGCCGCTCGTGTGGTGCAGCGTCTGGGATTTGAAGCCATTACCGAGCTTCAACCCGGCGACAGCACCACCATCGCTGACCTGAAGATCCAGGCCACCGCTGGAGCAGCCGTACCGGCGGTGGAGAACGGCTACCTGCTCGACTGGCCCGAGGGGTCCCTCTATCTCGAACCCCATGGAGTGCTCGATCCTGCGATCGATCAACGCAGCGTTGACACCCTGATCACTCCAGTGGTGGATCTTGGCTTGCCAATGCTGGGAGCATTCATCACAGGCGCTCGCGTGATGCCTGATCTGATCAGCCGATTCCAGCCCAAGACCGTGCTGGCCAGCACCACAGGCGGTGATGTGAAGTTCAGCGGGATGATCAGCAGTCTGCTGAACGCCGCTGATACGTCGACCGATTGCGGGGATCTTCCCGAAGACTGCACACTGATCACACCCACAGTGGGGCGGGAGATCCCACTGCCATCAGGGTCGCGCTAAAGAAAGAGCAGCGGGGCCCATGGCATGGCGTTAGATCAGCTGCTGAGGCAACTGGAGATCCATACACATGGGCCTGGTTTCACTCCACTCAACGATCAACTGAATCAGTGCGTCCGCCAATCGGGGCTGATCACTGGCGTGATCCACCTCACCTGCCTGCATACGAGTTGCAGCCTCACGATCAATGAGAACGCCGATCCACGGGTTCTGCAGGATCTCGCGGCCTGGATGGATGCAATGGTGCCTCAGGACGGTGCGGGACCCTGCGGACACGACGGCAGACGTCGCCGTTACCTCCACAACGACGAAGGGGATGACGACATGCCCGCCCACATCCGCACAGCACTCACGACCCAGACCATGAGCCTGAGCGTTGAGAGTGGTCAACTCCTTCTGGGAACATGGCAAGCGGTCTATCTCTGGGAGCATCGCTCCTCTCCCCATCACAGACGACTCGCCTGTCATCTGATCGGAACCATGTCAGACCCATCCGGCGATCGCCATCAACTCTCCGCATCAGGCAGAAACACAACAGCAGCTCTGCTGGCCCGCCGCAACGGACAAAGGCTGAATGAGGTGGTTCAAGCCCGCCACAGATCCGAGGCTTGGGCCGAGGACGGTGGGGTTGAGACCGAAGTGGATCTGCTGATTGACCGGTTGCATGAGATCTCCGATCAACAGCAATGATCCCCACACGATGATGACTCCCCCCCCTGCCAGGAGCACCAGCAAAGTGCTTTTGGCTGGCCTGATCGGCAACGTGATGGAGTGGTATGACTTCGCCATCTACGGCTACTTCGCGAGCATCATCGGCAGGGAGTTCTTCCCCTCCAGTGATCCAGCCGCCTCCCTGATCGGGGCTTTTGGGGCCTTTGCCGCCGGTTTTTTGGTGCGACCTCTCGGGGGGATGGTGTTTGGTCGAATCGGCGATCTGGCTGGAAGGCAGCGAGCACTCCAACTGTCTGTGTTGGTCATGGCTCTACCCACGGTGCTGATGGGTCTGCTGCCAACGCATCAGCAGATCGGAATCGCCGCTCCGCTTGCGGTTGTTCTGCTTCGCATTGTGCAAGGCCTCTCAGTGGGTGGCGAATACACGAGCTCCATCATTTTCCTCAGCGAAAACGCCCCGCCCCGTCAGCGTGGCTTCTACGCGATCTGGGGGCTCTGGGGATCCGTGCTGGGAATGTTGATCGGCTCCGGTTTCGGCGCTCTGCTGGCCCATACGCTCAACCCAGCCCAGTTAGGAAGCTGGGGATGGAGGTTGCCGTTCCTGCTGGGGGCACTGGTGGCGACAACCGGTGTTGTGATCCGAAAAGGGATCGGTAGCGAGGTGATCGAACCGTTGGCGAAATCACCGATTCGGGACACGTTTGGTCGCTATCGCCTGCAGGTGCTGCGTGTCATGGCGCTGAACATCGCAAGCAGTGTCGGGTACTACGCCGTGTTCGTCTACGGGGTGAGCTACGTGGAAGAGGTCGATCACCTCAGTACAGCAACATCCCTGAGCCTGAACACCGGCGTGCTGGCTGTACTGCTGTTGCTTTATCCGATTTCAGCCTGGCTCTCCGACCGCATCGGACGGAAACCGATGCTGATCTGCGGGTCCTCAATGCTCTGCTTCGGCGCAATGCCGTTGTTCAACTTGATGCACAGCGGAGATCCTCAACGGATTCTTTGGGGGGAACTGGGTCTCACGCTGGCTGTGGCTCTGCTTGCAGGAGGAAAAAATCCCGCCAATGTGGAGCTGATGCCTGCAGCGATTCGCTGTACCGGCCTGGCTGTGGCGTTCAATGTGGCAGAAGGTTATTTCGGTGGAACCACCCCACTGATTGCAACCTGGTTGATTGCACAGACCGGCAATCCTGTGATTCCAGGAACATGGGTTGCCTTCAGCGGACTGTGCACACTGATCACGGCATGCGCCTTCACACACGAAACCGCTTTTCGTCCGCTGTCAGCTGAGACAGCCTGAAAGGAACTTGCTACAAGAAAACAGAAGCCGATCAGATGCCATGAATCCAGAGGGAGAAATCTGGCCTGTCGTGCTCATTGCCGCGAGTGTTGTGATGCTCTGGATGATCCTCTCGATCACCAGCTCGGGAACCTTTGAAGTTGTTGGTGCGGGCTGATGTGTCTTCTTGCGGCGCTTGGACTGATCACACCACGCCTGATCCTGATCCTGCTGTGGCTGTTCAGCCCTGAGGTTGTGCTGGGCCCCTTTTCTGCCCTGGCGATTCCCAACCCGATCATTCCGATTCTGGGCCTTGTATTTCTGCCAACAACCACCCTTGGTGTGTGCTGGGCCTCCCTGTCCTTCGGAGGATTGCAGACCTTCAGTGGATTGCTGGTTGTTCTGATTGGCCTTCTGATTGATGCGGGACTGATCGGCAACGGCAGAGGGATCGCCAGACGTTGACCATCAACCGTCCTGGCCATCATCCATGGAGCGGCGCACCAGAAATTGCGTGAGAGCAAGGAGAGCTAAAAAACCACTGGCAACGAGCAAGAGCAACACGAGAAACAAATCAGGAGCGTTGCTGCAGAAGCCTATTGAGCCGAACCCGCATCCGATTGACCTTTGCGCGTTCCTTCTCGCTTCGGTCGACCTGACGGAACGACACAACAAACACGGTCGTCGTGGAGGCAACGCCGATCGCGAACATGCTCAGCAGCAGAGGGTCCGACGTTTCCATAGGAGAACAACGGGACGCTGGCAGCAAGATTAGGTGAGGTCGTCACTGCCATGGCGGAGTCAGATCCGCTCGCTGCGAACCAGAATGTCAGCAGCGGCAATGGATGATGACCCGCCAAGGCTCTCAGAACGATTTACACCTGAATCTGAAGGTGGCAAGCGATGCCAGGGTGGCCGAGAGAGTGGCGAGGCACCTTCGCAGGCGAATCGAGGAAGATGATTGGAGGCCCTATCAATCCAAGCAGGATGCACTTCGCGCCTGGCGTCGTCTGGGCGGAATTCGCCTGCAGGTGATGGAGGAACTGGGGCTGCTCAAAGATCCGAACCATCGATCAGTGGATAAGGGGTCAATCACAAGGCGTGACAAGCACACCCAAGGGATGCCATGACAAGAACAGCTGAAGGTTCATGGCTTGAACTCCACACAGGTGCTGATCCAACAACCCAAGGAAGACACCTTGATTGATGCCTTGCGCGGATGCAGGAGCGTGACTGAGCTCAGGGCACTCGAGCAACGGCTGGCAAGCACGGATTCAATTCCACTCTTCGACTGGATCTGTGATCTGCTGGTGCAGCGGCGGATTTCCAGAGGACTGGCCGCGAGACTGCTTGGCCAGCTGCACAACAGCTGATCTCAACCGAAAGGCTGACCCCTACAGATCAAACCAATCAGAACGTCCTACCCCGCCGACAGGCATCGCGACCATGCGAGGCCCGGGCTTGTGCCAAATGCCGCACCATATGGCCAGTAACGTTGCAAAAATACATGAAGTTGCATAAACAAGATGGCCAACCAGCAAGTGGAGACCAAGAGCGCAATGCAAGAGACCTTCGGAAGACAGACATGGGTGGACGGCGAAACCTGGAATGGTCGACTCGCCATGCTCGGCTTTGTCGTAGCGATCGCCCTTGAAGTGGCAGCCGGACAGTCCCTGCTACCGAAGATCTGGTGAAAACAAGCGCGGAGCTGAAGTTTTCTGCAGACTTCGTCCAAGCAACCTGAGCTGCAATCACTTCATCAAGCCAAGCCAAACATCAAAGAGCGGCGACTCTTAAAAACGTAAAACCATTGATATTCAATGACTTGTCAATCACTTTTTCAATGACTGTCGAATGATCGTGGACGCATCAGCGAGCCATGCTCACCTTGTGAAATCACGATCGACGCTCGCCGGCCAACTCAGACCGGCGTAAACGAATGTAAACAATCTCGAGGCCACATCCCATGCAGCCACAAGATAGTCGCGTGGTTTAATCAGACAGGTTTAATCAAACAATGGAAGACAATTTAAGCAATCACCTTGCTCAATTGCTACATTCAGCCGAAGGATACTCAAGCGAAGAATGCAACGGAGGCGCTGTTATAGAACTTTTGTTTGACCTGCAAGCGCTGAAGATCAACAACCTTGAAGACTTCAAAAAAAGAGAATCAGAAGGGAGCGTACAAGAGTTGATTCAGGAATATTTGAACAGATAGCAATCTCCATCAAAAAGCAGCTGACAGAAAGCACCAGCTGATACAAAACAGCCGATTAGTCCATAGCCAAATGGAGTCATTAGAGCTAAAGTCACAAAACCGACAATCAATACTTGACCTCAAAAAAACCCATCCACAAGACATCAAGGGACGGATCCAATCCGTCCACAGTCAATGTGACCGATGAAAGCGTCTACTACACAAGCCGTCGATTAAGAAAAGGCCTTGGCGCCGTGCAGGGAAATCACTACATTTATCTGTCGTACGGACAGATGGCTAGAGCACTCGTATTACCAAAACACTGGAATAGACTTGAAGTACAAAGCTCAGTGGCTTTTTTAATAGGATCAATCTTATTTGCTGCCGGCTCAATCGCTCAGCTGCAACATGAGGAGGTATTTAAAACGTTATTTTTAATTGGATCATTGATGTTTTTAATTGGAAGCATTATTCAGCTTTGCCAAACCATAAATGCCTGGCAGCGCAACAAACAATATGTTCTCGTTTCACTCACCCTTGCCCTTGTCGGTGTGATTGGAGCGAAAGCTGGAACCCTTTTTTTTAATGCAGACAGCATCAGCGATTGGCTCAATCTCAGTTTATCCCCAGGAACAAAACAACTTTTGGGCCCTGATGCCTACATGGCCGGCTCATTATTGTTTTTTATTTCGGGTGTTGCACATTATGCTGAAATCAGCCACGGAAGGTTTCTATTTATTGAACAACACCATTTAGGCTGGTGGGCATGCTTCAGCTTCCTGATTGGTTCAGCGTTGTACTGCCTATCAGCAGTCCATGGATATGACAATGCCATTAACTTGCCATTTGACATAACCTCAGAAAGCATTTCCATCTTGCTTTGCTTCCTAGCATCGTCGGTGTTTGTCTTTATGTCACTCTGTTCACTGGCAGAGTGCAGTGAAAATGAGATCAATCAATGGCACCAAAATCAATGACCGACACAACGAAAATGAATCTTCAATCATTCCAAACAAGTGTTATCTGAACATCTGAATTAGAGAATCAACACCAAACCATAGGATCGAAACAATGAAAGACTCAGGTGTTCAGTTCTGGAGGGTATGGGTGAATGAAGAAGGTGTAAGTTGCCAGACGAGGCATTCATTGAACAACCACAAGAAATCCTTCTTTACGGAAGGTGTGGGCGGCATCTTGAATGCAACACACTACAAAGGACCTGCCACGGTCATCACACTTATTTTAATGCCAGGGGAGGAAAAAGATTGGCATGAGAATCCTAAGCCCCAATGGATTATTCCCCTACGTGGAAGATGGGGTGTTGAAACCATGGATGGAGTGATTGTGGAAATGGGCCCAGGTGAGATTAGTTTCGGAGGAGATCAAGGCACGAACAACCGCCAAGGCCATCGCTCATGGGCCATCGGCGACACACCTGCTGAGTTGCTGCTGATTCAGGTCTCGGAACCACCACCTTGGAATCCATCCAACTGAATGCGTTAGAGACCTATCAACAATGCTCTGAAGAGAGCTCTCCATCCAAAGCTCTCATGATCAGCACACAACTCACCAGAATGGAGACAAACGGATTCATTCAGAACTCGACAAGCACAAACACCATGAACCAATACCCCACGGAATGGCATCTCGATGAAGCTGCCCTCGATTGGCTCGACCAACTTCTCGACCGTCAATACAGCAAAGGAATGAACAGTCAAGAGCTCTCCGCACACACGCGTGCAAGAGAAATGGTTGATTTATGGCGGGCACAGATGGGGTCGCGACGGCACCATGTAGAACCTTAATCACCTTACCAACAACAAAAAACGACTGAGCCAGACTCAACGCGGCCAGAGCATAATCACGAAGACTCCAGAGAGAGCAATAGCCGCTCCAATCAAATCACCAAGATCCGGAACATATCCATCAAATTGCCTAGCCCAGGCAAATGCGAGAACAATAAAGAATCCTCCGTAAACGGCATAAACCCTGCCGAAATCAGAAGTGGGTTGTAAACAAGGTACAAAACCATATCCAACTAATGCAATCACGCCTGCTACGGCATAGGTCCAATGTTTATCTTCTCTAACTGTTTGCCAAACAAGCCAACCTCCACCAACCTCAAGAAGCCCTGCAACGACGAACAGGAGAATCGAGAATGCGACCGTTTGTGGAGTCCAAACCAGCGAAGCCGGCGAAGACTGTGTACTCAGTGATTCACCGATCGATTCATTTTCAGTGTCAGCCAATCCATCGCCAGTCACTGGTGAACAGTACAACTAAATTCTCTTTAGCCATCGACGATAAAACTGTCAGCACCAAATGGCACAAGCAGTAAAAATCATGAAAGCATTGGAGAACATCCCAATTAGATCAATGCGGCGATCGAGCAATCAAAACAAATCAATTGCACAGAGATCTGCTGCGTGACAACCGAAAATAATTAAGTGATTCGCTGCTATAGCTGGATAAACCGGCAAACTGAAAATGAAGACCTGAAATGCCGTGCTTCGAAACTCAGCTCTAGCGGCAACCACACTGCTGTTAACAGGCATCCTTGTTCAGGGCTGTAAGGAGCAGAGATCGGCAGTCACTCCAAATCTATCCGCCTATGGAAGTCAGGTTCAGGGTGGAGCATGGTTTGAACTGGATTCAAGGGGAAAGCGAGATCAAACACCTCCAGCAGGGTCACTCTCTATCTGGACACCAGAGTATGAGGGAATGAACCCAATGATTCAGAAAAAAATCAATCAAACCGTCAAAGGCCTGATTGATCGTTTTGAAGAAAGATACAACATGGTCAATGTGATATGGAATAGATATTCAGATTCAAATATCTACAAAAGGTATTCAGAAAAGGTCAAAGACGGATTAGGCCCCGACTTACTTCTGGTTCATAATTTCATGATCCCAGCCCTCAGCAAAAGGAATGAAATCGAAGCAATATCGCCGAAGAACGTAAGGCTCCAAGAAATTCGACCCAAACTTTTACAAGCAGCCAAAGTCAACGGAAATATTTATGCGATACCCTTTATCGTTAACGTACAATTGCTGTGTTTCAACAAAAAGAGGGTCAAAAAAGCACCCACCACTTTTGACGATTTGATTGAAGCTTCTCGATCAGATGTTTCAGTGGCAATAGGAGGAAACTTTCTGGAAACAATCTGGGGACTCCCAGGGTTCAATGCGAAATTATTTGGAACCAACAAAACCTCCAGCGAATCCCTTAAGAATGGCCTGAGCAACTGGATCAAAAAGCTGAGAAAAAGTGACGAAGAACCAAATCTCGCTCTTTTCAAGAATTCGTCTCTGATGAAACAATATTTCTCGGAAGGCAAAATCAGCATTATCAATTGTGAATCAATTGACTTACCATTTCTCAGAGAATCTCTTGGTCAAGACACGCTAGGAATCAACGAATTGCCAACCATTAATGGCAAAAAACCTGAGCCCAGACTCACTGGAGCATCTTTCACAATTAATCCATTTTCTAGTAAAAACCAAAAAAAACTGGCATTACGATTTAGCAACTATGCAATTAGCATTGACCAGCAACAACAGATTGCCATCAACTGGAATTCACTTTTACCAGTGAACATAAACAGTGATTTCAACAAGGAGCTTCTGCCAATACGCAGCACATCAGAAAATTCGTTTACAGACTCGTCTCAACTCACAGAACAAGAACTTGAGATCATGAGTATTAATTTCAATTTAATTCAAAATCTTTATCAAGATGCAACAGCAGGCCTAATCGATCCAACGACAGCCAGCAACAAAATTGTTGATCTGCTGGAGAGTCCACAATGACAAGCACAACTCAAATTAATCTGGAGCCGATTACTCAATTTGGCAACGAACTTTGGCATGCGATTAGTCGGCCAGCGGTGTGCACACAAATTTTTGTCGTCATCATTGTTTTAGTGATGAGCTGGATGCTTGCTTCGAGAATAAAAACCAATTTTCGACCACTCAAAAGACCTGTCAGAAGAAAAGTAGTGACAACTGTACTGGCACTCGTGTTATTACCTGTAGCGTTTGCAGTGATGGAGGTCATAAAGAAACCAGATGGCCTGATACAACAAGCCTGGTCGCTATTACTGATTTATACAGCACTAAGCCTTTCGTTTGAGCTATTAATCAATTCCATCGACAAAAGCAAAGCTGCGTGTGTCAAAAGATATAAAAACAGACTCTTTATACCTGCTTTCATTGGGTATTTACTTTTCCTGGTGATACAAACATTTGGAGATCTAAAATCCTTGCTGGGGCCCGCCATTATCCAACTCTTTGGGACTCCATTTAATCTTGGTGATGCTCTACTAGTAACTGTTGGCCTTTATTTATGGATCAATTTATCATCACTGACCACTCAGATCCTTGAGTGGTCTTTTGGAGCAAATCAACTCCAAAATCGCGAAATATCCAAAGCAGTTTTCACGTTGATTCGATACGGGCTGATCGGGTTCGGCATATTGATGATCGTCGGGACCATTGGCATTAATCCAACTGTTTTTGGTCTGATTACCGGTGGTCTCTCGGTCGGTATTGGCCTGGGCCTCAAGGAGATCATCAGTAACTTTGTCAGTGGCATCTGGCTGCTCATGGAAGGATCAACCAAACCCGGTGATGTGATTAATCTCAATCTGCTGGATAGCACTGGTGAAACTTTTCAGCTCGCCACCATTACTGACTGCGGTCTTCGGGCTGTAACGGTGACGAACGTCAATGACCATTCAGAAAGAATTATTCCAAACAATCTATTTTTCACCAATCAAATCACAACGTATACGAAAAATCATAACATCATTGCCAGGAAATCATATTTTGGAGTGAGCTACGGAAGCGATCCCAATGAGGTTATCAAATTGATTACCAACGTTGTAAGGTCCCACCCTGAGGTCCTGTCAAACCCAGGTCCATCAACTGTTTTCGTTGCCTATGGCGACTCAAGCCTTGATTTCTATGTGAAATTCTTCATCAAAGATGTGATGGGAGGAATTCGAGTAACGAGTGAGGTGAATCTACTGATATGGCAAACACTAAAAGACCATTCAATCGAAATACCATTTCCTCAACGAACTCTACACATTCAAGATTCGATCGACATTACGCACAAAGACACAATGGAAGATTGATCGCCATGAAAACCTTAAAGCCAATGAAAATCCTTTAACAACAAAAATCTTTTCATTTAGATTTTTAGCTTGATATCAGCGTTTCGATGTGCATCCATCAGTGATCAACAGGTTCACAGCTCTCGGCTCATCGACTTGGCCCCATTCACTGGTCCAAGGTTTTCGTGCCGCGACGTGGCTTGTTTTCGGTCTGTTGCTCACCACGCGTCCACATGTTGTTTTCTGGACCACCAGTCCATGCTGATGTGGTCGGACTGTTGTCTTCCGCCAGGATTCCATTTTGAAGATCTTGGCTGAGCTCTGATGGCGTCACCGGCCCATCGACAGCGACCATCAAGAGGGTGATCAACAGTAGGGTCTCCATATCTTCAGGGGTATGACTCCATTGATAGCTGGAAACAGCAGGTGATTCGATCAATCAAGCAGAAATTCAATGCAGAATCGGCTGCTCTGTCAGTTGATCCCATACGTGCTGAGTTGACGACACTCAACGACAACTGAGAAGCGGACGAGGGCAGAATCCTATTCATGTTGAAGCGCAACCCAAATCGGCCTGAAACCTTTGAGAAGCCTTGTGGAGAAGGCTGGCTTGTGAATGGTGACCAGCACCTCCTTGTTCAATTCAAACCCGATTGTTCATTGACCCACGGGCACTGGGTTGAGTTGAGGACCTACATCTGGATTCGTCCTCAACCACCGGTACCTCAGTCGAGACGCAAGTTGTCGAATCAGATCGCCGGTGAGACCTGGAAGAACATGGTCAAAGTCGGATGGCGGCGATGCGCCCCGCCAGTGCGCTGACGGAGTCATTCAAGCGATGGATCAGCGCGGAATGTAATCCATAGGATCATCAGTATTACCGAAACTGCAGGGTGTTTCAGCACGGCCGCCGGGCAACATGTTTGCGGGAATCATGCCATCTCGGTAGATCTCACAGAGCTCCTCAGGTGTGCGGCTGTCCACCCAAGCCTGAAAAGTTGAATCATCAGAGGCAATCAGCTGAGCAATCAGCAACACTTCGTGCACGGCTTGTTGAATTTGATAATCGAACCAACTCTGGATCAGATCGGCTCTAAAAGCAGGCTTTGAGTCGATAGCTCAACACGCTGACACGCATTGAACGCAGTGATCTGAAAGCAGAGCCATGACTTCAGATCGAAAAACAGCTCTAACAGGACCAGCGAGAGGAGCTGATGCTCAAGCGCTAATGAGCATCTTCACAACCCCAAAAACAAACAGAGCCAAAACAATCGAAGCAAGAAAGGGTTTACCACGATGAGCGATACTGCTTTGAATCATTTGAATCATGTGCTCTCCATCACTTAAGTCAACCTGAATAAATATCAGCAATCCTGAGATGATGACGCCACACATTCGAGTTATTCATCATGCACAAAAGATACCCAGTTTTTAACCAATGAAATCGAATAAGTAAAACCTGAACCTCTTTCAAGCTGAAATGATTCAGACCTGCAGCGGCCATGAGCGTCTTATGCCACCAGCAGCACGCAAACGACACTGATTCTCATCTGCAATTCATCGCTCCTGATTGTGATTCTCAAAAGCATATTTACAGCTCTTGAATGTGATTCTCAAGAGCATATTTTGATCCCTTAATGTTCGGTTTCCACGCATATCTTTCCGCCTTTTGTGATGTAGAACTGATTCATCCCTCCAAGAGGTTCGACATGACAAATTCAGCCACTGCCCAAGCCACCATCAACATTCCCGTCGGTCCTGCAGGCCGCGCCATGGCCGAGCCCATGTCCGGCGAAATGCTCGATCTCATGCAGGCCCATCTCAACCTTGAGCGCCAGTCAGCCGCCGCCTATTTCGCTGCCGCCATCTGGTTCGCCGAACGCGAGCTGGTCGGCTTTGCCGAATACCTCCGTGATGAGGCCAAACAGGAAGAGCAGCATGCCGCCAAGTTCGCCGACTATCTGATCTCCAGAGGTCAGCGCCCTGTTCTCGACACCGTTGAACCGCCTCGCCAGCAATGGCCTGATGTGGAGCAGGTCATCGCCAATGTCTTCCGCATGGAAGCTGATGTCACCGCTTCCGTTCTGCAGCTCTACGGCACCGCTGAGCAGGATCTCGACAGGCGCACGTCCGTCTTCCTGGATCCCATCGTTGATGATCAGCGCCTCTCCGAGCATGAAGCCGCCTATCTGCTCGGTCGCGTCAAATTCGCCGCCAACAACCCTGCCGCCGTCATGATCATCGACGCCGAGCTCAGGGAAGGGGAGGCCAAGCCCGCCAAGCTCGAAGGCTGATTCAACACCCGCAAACCAAAAGCCCCGCCAACAGCGGGGCTTTTTTTTCGGCGCGATCAGGGGCAGGCGAAAAAACCCTGAAATGAACAACAACTTGCTGTTGCCGAACAGCAATCGCGCTCATGATGAGGCTTCTTCCAGTCAATGGCGATGACCTGGACCTATCTCTTCTGCCTGATCGCAGGCGGAGTGTTGATCACGCTTTCGATTGCAGGTGAGTCCGACGGGATCGTTGATGGTGATGGTGCAAGCGGAATCGCTGAAGGAGGCAATCCTGCTGTTCTCTTCAGCACGTCGTTCTGGTCTTTTTCACTAGCCGGATTTGGGCTCTGTGGTTTGCTGCTGCAGCTGTTGAACGGAACAACGGCTTCGAGCTTCAATCTGCCCATCGCACTGGTTTTGGGCATCAGCCTGGGATGGTCTGCATCCCTTGCCTTGCGCTTCCTGGCGAAACGTGATGCCAACACGGTTGTACTGGCGGGAGATCTGATCGGACTGGAAGCCAAAGTGACCTTGCCACTGAGTGATCAGCAGCGTGGATTTGTGGAGACATCGGTTCGCGGCAGCCTGATCAGACGCGCCGCACGCAGTGCCAGCGGTCGTTTTAAGCGAGGCGAGAGCGTGGTGATTTTGCGTTGCGAGGGCAACACGTTGATTGTGGATGCCCTGGACATGGTCAGCTGATTGGAACCTGGCTAGGGAAGGTCAGTCGCCATTCCAGGCATGCACAACAGCCTGGCAAGCCAACCAACACCGGTTCTTGCCCAACGACAACCCAGCAGTAACCCTGCTGCAGCAGTGGTCTCGATCGGCTCCACCGTTTTTGTGGTGATCGTTGCACTCACCCTGATCAGCCGCTGGATGATCCGGATCTGCAGACCCAATGAAATGCTGGTGGTGACTGGCTCCAAATCCAATCAGGGCAATCAGGGGGTCAAGGGCTATCGCGTCGTTGCCAATGGCGGCTGCACCTTTGTGAAACCGATTCTGGAAACAGCCCGGCGCATGGACGTCACCTTGCTGCCCGTGCTGGTGGAGGTGAGCAACGCCTATTCCAAGGGAGGAACGCCTCTGAATATTCAGGCAATCGCCAATGTGAAAGTCAGCACGGATCCAGCGATCCGCAACAACGCGATCGAACGTTTTCTTGGCCGGGATAACAAAGAGATCGTGCAGGTCGCCAAGGAGAATCTGGAGGGCAATCTCCGCAGTGTTCTTGCACAGCTGACACCGGAACAGGTGAATGAAGATCGCCTGCGGTTTGCGGAACAGATCGCCGATGACGTGGGCGAAGATCTGCGCAGACTGGGTCTGCAGCTCGACACCCTGAAAATTCAGAGTGTCTATGACGATGTCGACTATCTCAATTCGATTAGCCGCAGACGCGTCGCTCAGATCGTTCGGGATGCTGAAATCGCTGAAGCAGAGGCCATCGGTCAGGCCGAACGCATTGAGGCGGAGATGGAGGAAGTGGCTGAGGTGGTGCGAACGGAAGCCGACACCGTGGTTCTGGAAAAGGACAACGACGTTCGAACCAAAGTTGCCCAGATGGAAAAACAGGCCCGCTCGGAGGAGGAGCGGACTGAAGCCGCCGAACTGGAAGCCAGAGCTCGTGCTGAGCAACAGCTGCAAAAGGTGCGTGCTGAGCTGGAGCGTCTACGGCTGAAAGCTGAAGCAGTGCTTCCATCCAAGGCTCAGCAAAAAGCACAAGAATTGCGAGCGCGTGGTCAGGCGGCAGCCACGGCAGAAGATGTCAAAGCGAGTGCGCTTGTGAACGACATGCTCACTCAGGTTTGGGAGGAGGCAGGCAGCACAGCTGAGCTGGTTTTCCTTCTTCAACAGATCGAGATGGTGCTGCATCAAGCGACGCGTCTGCCTGCCCAGCTGCAGCTGAAACACATCACTGCCCTTGATGGCAACGACGCCTCAAGCCTGGCAAGCCTGGTGGCCCTGAATCACAAAGTGGTTCGTCAGTTCTTCGAGCAGGTCAAGGACATCCTTGGAGTTGATCTGCTCGGCACCTTGTCCTCAACTGGAGTGAAGTGATGTTTTTTGCAGTCGGTCTTACTGGAGCAGCAGGCCTGTGGGCCTTTGTTGTGCTTCTGCGTCAGCTTTATTACATCTGCCAACCCAGCGAGGTACTGATCTTCGCTGGCTTGGGCAAAACCACGGGTGATGGTCGCAAGGTGGGCTATCGCACAGTGCGGGGAGGCAGTGCTCTGCGCATTCCCGTTCTGGAAGAGGTGATGCGACTCGATCTCAGCAACATGATTATTGAGTTGCGCGTTGAGAATGCCTACTCCAAAGGAGGAATTCCGCTCAACGTCGCAGGAGTCGCCAACATCAAGATTTCCGGCGATGAACCTGGAATCCATAATGCGATCGAGCGCCTGATTGGCAAAAGTCAGGATGAGATTCGCCACATCGCCAAAGAAACGCTTGAGGGGAACCTGCGTGGAGTGATGGCAAGCCTCACACCGGAACAACTGAACGAAGACAAAATCACGTTTGCCCGAACCCTGCTGGAAGAGGCAGAAGATGATCTGCAGAAGTTAGGCCTGGTGCTCGACACGCTCCAGATCCAAAACATCTCAGATGACGTGAGGTACCTGGATTCCATCGGTCGCAAACAACTGGTGGAATTGAAGCGAGACTCTCGAATTGCAGAGGCAGAAGCCACATCCCAATCCGCTGTCAAACAAGCTGAGAATGCACGAATCACCTCACTGCGCCGACTCGACAAAGAGCTCGCTGTTGCCACTGCCAATGCGCAGAAACGCATCAAGGATGCACTCACGCGCCGTGATGCGCTGGTCGCCGAAGTTGACGCTCAGGTTGGAGCAGAACTGGCACGTGCTGAAGCGGAACTCCCCGTCCAGGAAGAGCGAATCAAACAGGTCATGCAACAGCTTGAAGCCGACGTGATCGCGCCAGCGGAATCCGAATGCGAAACGATGATGGCAGAGGCCAAGGGTGCGGCAGCTTCGATCGTTGAGCAGGGGCGATCACAGGCCGAAGGCCTTCAGGAACTCGTGACCTCACTCAAACGCTCGGGTTCGGATGCCAAACGGCTGTTTCTCCTGCAGAAGCTCGAGCCACTGCTCACGATGCTGAGCGACACAGTGCAGCCGATCGAGGTGGAGGAAGTTTCCCTGATTGGAGAACGCGATGGACAGATGAACCTCTCAATCGCCACCTTGCTGCGCCAACTTCAGGACAGCACGGGCCTACGCCTGCCGAATGCCATCGATAAGGCATCCATGGATCAGCCTTCCGCATCTGGATCAAACCCAACGTCCAGCTGATTACTTAGGGCATCGCCAAGATCCAATGAGGTGCAGGTCAAACGACACCAGTCAGACACGAAGCGTTGTCCTGCACCAACTGAACAGAAGACTGATCAATGAAATAGCGAGAGACAATAAGTGTTGATCATTGTCAGTTTGATCGCGAAATTCCTAATGGAGCACCGTGAATCAAAAACTCATGAAACTCAATTGGGATCATTGGTGGCTTGATCTTCTTGGGGGATGCTTCGGAATTGCCATCGCGCTTGGCCTGGTCCGATTTGATTTTGGCATCATCGGCAGCCTGATGGCAGATGCAGAATGGATCGCTGTTGAAGACATTGGCAAGCTCGCTGCCATCAATATGTTCGGCTACCTCGCCGGCTGCATTCAACAGGCCTACACGAAAAGTCGTGAAGCATCGATCAGATCAATACGCATCGCAATCATCGTGATCATCGCTTCCATTATTCTGGAAGGACGATTGATTCATTTCACCAGTCAATCCATCCTTAGGCTGCTTTGTGGGTGGGGGTCTGCACATCTTGTCTCTGGCCTACCGACGCTCGCACTAGAACGGGTCCCATACCAGTGGAGGAGAAAAGCAACTGGACTGATCATGTGTGGAGGCGGCATTGGGTCATTACTCGGAGCAATTACAATCGGTTTTTTCTCTCCAACATCAGCACCCTCAGCCTGGAATATTCTTGCAATTTTGACCGTGGCACTCAGCCTGCCGACGTTTAGGTTAGTGACAAGGAATAAACGAGTCCTACCAAGCAATTGGGCGTCTGATGCAGAAAGCCAACAAGATAATCGTCGACCGATAAATCGCCAAAAACTGAATTTAGTCATACTGATCATTATCTTTGGCTTTGCACTGATGCAAGTTGGCCAAGTGCCTGCCATTCTTTACGAGCCCCTGGTAGCAATCAAAAAAATCGGCCTAACCCCGATGATGTCAAGCAGCGTAGACAGCCTATTTGGGATCGGATTGATCATCGGCGGATTAATTCCGACATTGGCGTCTTCAAAACTCACAACCAGGTTATTCCTACCTGTCATCTCCAGCGTTGGACTCTTGGGCGTCATTCTTTTTGGACTATCGGAAGATGCCTTAATGCTATCGAGTTCTATTTTCCTGATTGGAGTCTGGGATATGATGACTGGAACGCTAACGCTCGACAGGCTCGGGCAACTTTGCAACGAAGATAGGCAACGTCGAGCATGGTCCGTTGCTACATCAATAGGAGCCTTAGGCTTCATCATCTTCTCATCTGCTACAGCACAGCTTTCAAGACAAAACCTTGACCTTATTCTGATCCTAGGCATTGCAGCAGTAGCAGTTCAGTTCGTTCTTGAATCGATCCAATATTCAATATCCTCAAAGCAAGAATCTCAATTAATTTCTGTTTAAAACGCTGAAAACCAGTGTCAACCATTTTTGGACAGAAGAAATCAATTTTAAGATCTTCTGCACTTGACTGAGGAATGAATCAAGCGCGACCCTGAAAAACCCTGGTTTCTGCTACGAAGGATTGTCTTTGCGCCCAACTCGTGCAGCACTATCTGATTGTCTGGAACTTCCCAACAGTTGCAGGCTCATGGGAAGCTTGCCCTTCATTTGCTGAGTACATCAATGCAGGAGGTCCAGGCGACAAATTTGAAGGTTTTGAACTGAGGTACCGCGTGTGTGATCCCATCGCTGGCAGAGGAATGGCCATTGCGGTGGCGAATGACATCGGCAAAGTCTGGGCGCATCTGGCTCCTTGGATCAAAGGCTTCGGCATCAAATTTGAGGTCACACCAGTTGTCTCCGACTCAGAGTTTGCGTCAATGTGGCCAGGAGTCCAAGCATCTGCCAACGCTGAATAAGCGAAGGCTGTCAACAAGTGGCTATGCAGAGTTTCTACTTATTGAAAGTTCTGCTGTTTGCGTTTCAAAGGGGTCGAGTCAACTTCTATCGATGCCTCTGATGAGTCGACAACAAGAACCAACCTGTCCGATGCCTCAGCCTCAGCCCGTCTGCCCGATGAAAAGGAGAAGTTCACGGGAGTAATCCTTGCCAATAGAGGGGTTAAGGCCGGAGAAATCCGGCCTTTTTGATTGCGGGCATTCAGAAACACTTGAAAAGTTTCATCGGTGACGGACTCATCGTCAATCAACCGACATCATCATCGAGTTCAGGCAAAGCTCCATGGAACCGCTCGTCTTACTTGCATGCCTTTTCGTAGCATTTTATCTGTCAACCAAGCATTATTGATTGGGTTGCACTGCGAGCCTGATTGCCTGGTTATGTCGAAGAATTCGTGGAGTCGTGAACACTCCGACATGAACGCTCAACTGAGGCCGATTTCTCGCCAAGTACTGGTCACGGAAGAACGCATCTCATACATCAATAGATCCTTGGCAAGAATCGTGAGCGCAATTCCCATCAAAGCGAGACCAGTTCCACTGTCTTTGTCTGCAGCATTCGATACAACCCTGGACAGTTCTTGATGTTTTTCCCAGGAAAGATGCATTGAGATCAGTGGGGATAACCCTTTTTAAATGATTCAGCAGATCGAATGGCAGTCATTAGCTGCTTCAGGCAACGCTTTGTAATCAACACAATGTATTCACTCGAGCATCATTCTCTCGAAATGGTTGCAATGACTACGTTTGAGATTTGCTGTTCAGAAACTTCTGGGGTAACTTCTGCGTGCCAAGCCAAAAGCTGTTATGGAACCAATTGCTTTGACTCTGGGCCAAAAGTTTGAAATCGAAAAATTCTCCCGGGAGATCGACAACTCTCAGGATGTTCAGCAACTGCGGTCGATTGCAAAAGATCTATTGATTGCTTGGCAGCAACAGCAAGCAGCAAGTGCATGGGCCATTCGGCAATCACAGGGGTTGTAGAGGATTCAGGTCAGCAGGAAAAGACAGCAAGAACGCAAACGCTGGATTGCCAGAGGAGTGATTTGATGCAAGGTCGCTCCTCGAACAAATGCTGAACATCATGGCCCTAGCAATTGGCCTAACCATCAAGACTGGATCAAGAGTGACCGGCTTGAGGAGCTGACGAATACTTGGATGGCATCCCATAGAGCTGACAAGGGGAGAGGCCTGACAAGTTGGGGCCACTTCACAAGAAGCCGTGGACTTCACCTCTTCGCTTCAGGGGCGCGTCCTGCGGGAAAGAGAGATGGGATCAAGAGATTGAATCCACAACAGAATTCAAAACAGTTGCAAGCGCTTGTACAAAGTGGATGACAACAGAAACAACATGCACCGCATTCAATACGCAACCAAAGAATATGCAGCTTGTGATCACACTACCCGACTGCAAAAAGTGTAGGAAGAACCTAAAGCTTGAGCGGCAACAGAACGTGTGCTCTCTTGATCCCTAAACTTGCTAGAAAGATTAATAGCAACTGTTACCCCATGGAAAAAGCAGAAAAAAGCGCACTAGTGAAGATCGCCCTGCTCGCTTTTGGTTGGCCGCTGGCTTTGAATCACTTCTATGAAGGAAACGCAGGAATGGGCTTGATCGCTCTGTTGGGAACCTGGCTGGCCTGGGGCACGATTTTCGGAATCGTCGTGTGGGTCTTTCCCTACTTCAATGCTCTATTCAAAGCCTTTCGTGAGTTTGAAGGAAAGTCACCCAAGGCTGAAGAAAGACCATCGTTAGACCCGAAACGACAGTCACTGGGTTTGTGACTTGTTCGACCGTGCCTGCTTCGATCGCTCATTCAATCATTCAAGACATGACCCACCTTGAACGATTCGCGGTTAATGCTATGAGATCTTCTGGCTTTTAAAAAACCATGAAGATACCAATCATCCAGATTGATTGAAACGAGAAAAACAAGTTCACACCAACGCACAGCACTCCTCAGATCAAGATGCTTCGTCCGTTCTAGGCAAAGCATCACTGCGCAGTCAGGGTTGAATCACTGTTGGCATGGGCTTCCTGGGAAGCTTGGCTCCGATGAAACAAAACAACCGACCGAGCCAGCAGCAGTCAACAAGGCCAAAGGCCCCTCAGCCGCACACGGCAACAGAGTTGTCGAGAACCACCGAAATAGGCAAGGGTTGGGGCTCAATCAAAAACCGCCACTGGCAGAGCTGCCAATGGTGTGATGCGGCGATCTAGCTAAATCGCCAAGAAGAGGTGGCTGGAAACGGGCCCAGTCCGGTGCCTCTTGGAGCGATTGGATCCACGCATCAGGCCCTCCACCAACGACTTGCTTTCGTTGGTCTCCAGAGTTGCCCGATCGATCAATTGCGTCTTTGCATGCGTGACCGCGCCAATGCCGATGGTGAGGACGAGGAGGTGAACAACAAGGGAGTTCAAGGACATGACCAGTTGGAATACACAGATGGGGGAGCTGCCCCTGGACTCCTTCAAGCTCACAGCCCTGCTGGTGATTTCCACTCCTGAAGTCTGGTGAAAATGACCATGGGTTCTGGTGATGATCTGGTGGAGGCTCACAAGCACCTCAGCGGCGCATGGTGACCAAGGGTTGACAGAACTCCTGATTAAAACTTTGTTGGTCGTCATTGACACTGACGCTGATATTCAAGCCAGTTTTTGCACGACTTTCACCTCAATATTCAACACCTTTAAAGTGATTCACCCATTTGAATCAATCATTGAGCGCTGCAAAACAAGAATGAATTTGCTACCGATTCCAACCTGGGATTGAACATGAACGCTACCACCCATACCCTCCATCAACATCTTGACAATGGATAGACCCAGCCCTGAGCTGCTATCACCACGTCGCAATGTCACCCCGTCGGCGCGTTCAAAGCGCTCAAAAATACGCTCCTGCTGATCCTGAGGAATCCCTTGCCCACGATCCTTGACACTGAATATGACATGACTTGTATTCACATCGATCGCGAGATTGATTTCACTTCCCAAGGGCGAGTATTTAACAGCATTGCCAATTAGATTTTTCAAGCATTGAACCAAGCGATCTGGATCTCCGACGGCATAAACAGGCTGATTAAAAAGACTTTTTTCAAATTCAATGGCATTATCAGGATAGGCAATTTCCGCAAAGCGCAAGACATCCTGGCAACTCACAAGAGCATCAAATGGCTCACGCAAAACTTTCAATTGATTATTGTCAGCACGACTAAGATCAAGCAGATCACTCAGCATCCTATTCAGTCGCAAAACCTCACGGTTAGCCAGTGTCAAGGCATCTTTTGATTGGCTTCTCAAACCCTCATCGCGATTCAAAACAGACTGTATAAAACCTGAAACCACCGTCATCGGTGTACGAAATTCGTGGGAAATAGTGGATGCAAATTGCTTTTGATTTGCCGAGGATCGGCGTAAGCGCCCAACCATTTCATTGAACTCTTCAAGGAGCGGCTGGAATTCACGAGGGCGGTTACGACTACTGAGATCTGCACATTCGAGCTGGTTCAGTTCGATACTCGCCAGTTCAGACTGGATACGACGCACTGGACGAAAAATCTGTCTCAGGCTCACCAACAGTGCCAAAGCCAAGAGCAGCATCAGCACTAACTCTGAGACCAGTTTGATGAACATGAACGTATGCACCAGTGGCATGGAGTAAACAGGGCGCATATACACATAGAAGCCGGTCTGAGATCCGCCAGGTAACTTGACGGCCTTGATCGCCAAATCTTCGGCAGCATTGATTGCAAATCCATTGGGTGTGGCAATGGCAGCCTTGGCGTATCGCGACAGCTGAGCTGTGTCGTAATAATTTTCTGCATCAAGAGTGGCCTGGAGGCCAGCATCACCGAGGATCAGCCCAACCTTGCCGTTCTCGAACCTCAGGCCACGAAGCCAGCTGCGATAATCCTGAATTGAGCAACACTCATACGCCTGATCCACCGACATTTGGTCCAGTCGATCAGAGATCACGTTGTAGGACGAAACGATCTGACGATCGAGCGTCTTTTCCAAGTGCTCTCGAAAGTAATGATCGCGCAACTGATCCGTCACGAGAGTGCTAACCAACGCTTGCGACAGAATCAGCAGGATGCTGATTCCAAATAAGCGCCTGGCAATTGACCAGGATCGTTGCTGATGTCGGACTTGTCCTCGGAATATCCGTCGCATCAGGACGCCTCACAGGTCGGCAAGCCTCCAGAAGTCGAAAGCAGCTCCCCAATACGCTTGTTCGTGGAGGAAGGAAACTCTGGGGTGGGCAGCTCGAAACCTGGGAACATATAGGAATCGAGAACTGCACGCCCATCTTCAGTTGTGCGATCAAGCATCAAAAAAGCCTGCTGCACTTTCAGTAAGTGTTTCTGACGCTCAGCATCCGTAGGGCTGACCGCAGCAATCACGTAGTCGTTACGACCTAAGTTGCCAGTCCATGCAATCGCGAGTTCACCCCGTAAGGATTCAGGAATGAACTGATCGTCCTGATCGGTATGACTGGGAACAAACACAAAATCCACCAGACCGTTAGCCACTTGAGCAGGCAGGTGGCGCTGCACTGGCTCATGAAGACACTGATCAAGTTCGGAGGGGTGCAACCCTGCTTCATGCATCGCCAGCAAGGGCTGTAGAAATGCCGAACCCGAAAATCGACTACCAAACCCGACGCGCCGTCCTTTCAGAGAAGCCAAACCCGGCTCTTGATCTGGACTTAACGCCTCCATCCAGCGCCGATGCCCCAACATGACCAACCGATACGAGGGTTTCTGAATAACCAGAGGAACGGCGTGAGGGAGTTTCTTCATTAAGCGATAACCGCCATAAATCCCCACCAGGATCAGGTCAGCTTCACCACGTTCAACAAGTGCATAACTATGGGCATAGTTAATGGCCGGCACATACTCGACGGTCAAGCCGGTTTTGTCCTTCAGAAAAGTGGTCAGATGGTCCATGCGACGGGTCATCTGTGCCTGAGATTCCCAAGGTGCTTCGGTAATGCGGAGGTCGACCGAATCTGACCCCAGGCTCAATCCATCCTGACGACTCTGATTCCCACAGGCTGTCGCCAGCAACAGCATGCCGATCAGCAAGGGCCTTTGCCATGGACGAATCCGGGGCATTCACTGTTATGCCTTCGCTAAAGACCACGCTAGGCATCGGCAGGAGTCATGGTCGGACCTCGGTGCTTTGCCTAAAGTTTCTCCAGACCTCAACAGCGGCATGTCGGAAAGCGACGTCAACATCCTTCTTGCCGACGACGAAGCCAATATCCTGATGCTGCTTGAAATGGAGCTTCAAGCAGAGGGCTATTCCACAACGTGCTGTGAGGACGGCGGCAAAGCATTGGCCAGGATCCGTGAAGACCAACCAGCTCTTGCGCTGCTGGATTGGAACATGCCGATCATCAGTGGATTGGATGTCTGTCGCCGACTACGCGACACGGGCAATCGACTCCCAGTCATCATGATCACAGCACGCGACGAGATGGACGATCGCATTGCAGCGCTTGAAGCTGGCGCCGATGACTTCATTTCCAAACCTTTCAATATTCGCGAAGTGCTCGCGCGAGTCAAAGCATTACTGCGACGCAGCATTGTGACAAGCCCTGATCATCTCAACTTCGGTGAACTTGCCCTGAATGGGCCGGAAAGACGTTGCAGTTATGGGGGAGTGGAGCTGAACCTTACCGTAAGAGAATTTGATCTTTTGGAATGCTTCATTCGCAACCGACGACAGGCAATGAGTCGATCACAACTCATTCAGAACGTCTGGGGTGAAGACTATTTTGGCGATGAGAATGTTGTGGATGTTTATGTACGCTATTTGCGTAAAAAACTCGAAGACATCAAGCCGGAGCGCGTGATTCAAACCATTCGAGGCGTTGGTTTTGCCCTGAGACTGGAAGAGGAATAAGCTGAAGACTGAACAGCAAATGTCAACTCGGCGAAAGCCAGTTCGGGAGAAAACGCCCTGGACAGCACTTGCCAGGAGTGGTCATGATCTCAAAACTGCTGATGAATAGACAGTCAAAACCCCGCACATGGCGGGGCTTGTGAATGATGTAGCGGAGAAGGTTTTGTTCGGGCTGCTTGATTCAGAATTGAAGATCATGCTTCAGAAGCGTAACTGAAGTCCAAAACCTGCAGGTTGCCGATAAACATACCCACGGTCATAGCCATACCCATAGGCAGGAATCACGCGTGGATAACGATTCACCTCACGGGGATACTCTCGCCGAGCACGCCGATAGTCGCGAGTCTCACGGCGGATTTGTCTGCGGAGCTGCCTCAGCTCACGCCGTGTTTCATACTCAAAGCTCCTTGCTTCTGCAGCTGGGGCCAGGGCACAGGTTGTAGCTCCGATTAAGCCAACGCAAACGATGGCTTTGGTCACGTTGTAGGTGTTGATTGATGTCGTCATGGCTTTGAAGGAGTGAGATGGGGTGATGCCCCCTTGACTCCTTCAAGATCACAGCTGCTCTGGTGAAACCCACTACACGGTTCTGGTGAATTGCCGGTGGAACAAGCAAACGCATGAAAAGCTCCGGCACCACTGGTTCAGCTCCGCTTTCGATCGCGGCGGCGGCGAAGGTGATCTCTCAGTGAGAACCATTGGTCCGTGAGCACAAACCAGACAACAAACCCTGAGAATCCAACGAACAGAGCCACCCCCAGCACCACCGCTCCTGTGCCAAAAAGTTGATCCCGAGCGCATGCCTCGAAATCGGGGCCTGGATTGCACACGGGTTGAAGTTCTCGAAAACCACGCTTGCCAGCGCTTTGGCCCCAGCTACCACCCAATCCATTAGGGAAATTCATCAGAGGATGTGAAGACGGCTGTTGCTATAGGTCTAAAAAAGCTGGGTGCCCACATCGATGAACGACCAAAACCTGAGAGAAGCGGCCCTAACAAGCCTTAAGCATCGGAGGGGGCTGGAGAGACAGCTCAGGATTTACGCCATCACAAACATCACGCTTGTGGTGATTTGGGCGCTCAGTGGACGTGGTGATTTCTGGCCAATCTGGCCGATCGCTTTCTGGGGACTGGCATTGATCTGGCAAGCCATTTCCTTCAACTATCGACCAAAACCGATTACAGAGGATGAGATCAACAATGAAATGAAGAGACTGGGCTCTTGAGCTGACCAGCTTGAGGGGCTGCTCCGAGGTGATGAAACCGGTGAATCTGCTCCCGTAGAACCCGCCCGAAAAGGTCCTGAAACCGAACCTTCCAGGGCGGCTGTCCCCGCTTCCGAGAGGACACCAGCAGGCGTAGACCAAACAGGTCCCACTCGGAGACACCCATGACAACAACCACTTTTCAAGCACCGACCGCCCTGGTGACCCATGATCTGGAAGGGCATGACAACCTTTATGCCAAAGAACCCCAGATGGAGGTTGCTGGTCCTGAAGCCGGCTGGGGTTTTCACGAGCGCGCCGAGAGATTGAACGGTCGCCTGGCCATGCTCGGCTTCATCGCCGCGATTGCTACGGAGCTGATCAGCGGCGAAGGCCTGCTCCACACCATTGGCCTCTAATCGGAGACGTCATGACCACCACCAAACGCCTGGCAAAACCACAGATCAATTACACGGAACTCGTCAAAGAGATCCAGAAACTGGATTTGGCCGACCGAATCCTGATCAATGGCAGAGCCGAGCTGCATTGAACGCTGCTTGTCAGACCCGGAGTCATCCGGGTGACGGTCATCACGACCCGAAGAAGTCGCGTCAGCCACTGGAAAGCTCCAAAACTGTTGGTTTGCAATGGTTCTATGCATCAAGCCGAAATCGACAACTGGAAAGCCATCGCCGAAACCATGGAAGCGAACGGCGACACCAGCAGCTGGTTTTATTGGCGTGCTCGAGCCATTGCTGATGGGAAGCCAGATCCAATGCCAAACATCTCCGAATTAATGCCTGAATCCGCATGACCTGGTTCAATCAGGTGATGATCAGAATCCCCACATGCTGAGCCCAAAGCGTGCTGCGCTGACTGCTGGAATTTTGATCATTGCAAGCCTGGTGACACCAGCCTCAGCAGAGATCAGACCAGCACAATGCAGGCTGATCCGTTACGGCGGCATTGAAAGCCGTGTTGAAACCTTTCCCTGTGATTTCAGACAAAGCGGCGGCAACGTCCAGATCTGGAGCGAACGTTGGACATTTGATTTCCCCTACGAACAGCAGGGCAAAACCTTCATCCGAATCAATCGAATCCCTCTGACCTTTACACGTACGGGGCAATACACCCTCGAAGTCAAGCAATAAGGCTCATCAGATTTCGATAGGCCAAGCGCTGTGATTTAGGTGCGTAAGTTTGATCGCTCCAGAACGGACTGGCCACTGCGACGGACTAAGGCAGGCCAGTGATTGATCCCAAGAGATCGAAAACAAATGCGTGGTCGACACAGCCCAGCATCTGTTCAATGCATCCATAGGCTCTGCCTTGCCCGATTTCAAACTGCTCTGCGAAGACCTCATCGCTCAGCCTGGCTTGCCAAGCAAGTGCATCCTTGCGTATCCAGGTCGCCAACTCATCCGGGGTGTGGCAGCGCGATAACTCCTGGTTCTCCGCAACGCTGATCAAGTCGACGACGGTCAGCGCATAGTGGTGAGTTGCTTCCTCAAGCGCCCCTTCATCGAACAAGGTCTCGACGAAGTGAATGGCTTGAGATCGATTCATCGATGTGCTCCTCGCGTTTGCCCGCTCACCAACCCCCCGTTCTATCAATCAACGGATTGCTCAGCCATCAACGCAGCATGACGGGCCAGATTGAGCTGCTGGCCCGAGACATGTTCAGGCCATTTTTGCGAACAGCTTCTTGTGATAATCCACAACGTCTTGGCAGCCGATCACTGGAGTGAAATCCATTTCAATTCCGTACTGAGCGCGCCACGGAGCAAAGTGTTCAAACATTTGCGCATCACTCTCAGCCTTGAAGAGCAACGTTACCCGGCCAGCCCCTGGAGCATGAACACGAAACAACATCTCAAAGCCTGGAAACTGATCTGCCTGGGCCATTTCTCCTGAATCCCACAACTCGCAAAAGCTCTTGTAAGCAGCCAGCTGGCTTTCAATGTCGGGGAAAATACAATCGGCGAGATACATCTGCACGACAGTTCAAAGCAAGTGGAATTCTCTTCTTAGCCATCAAACTTTGATCGGCCCGGCCAAGTCACCAGCAGCTGACAGAGTGTTGCCGATAGCAGGTCGCAGCAGCGGCCACCTGGGCCTTCGACGCATGTTGCGGCTTAACACGAGCATGAAGCCGCAATGACAACACGACGCGGATTGCGATCTGCACAATCACTAACATTCCAGAACGCGCCTCTAGACAGAAACCTCATCAACCAGCTCTTAAACCCATGACTCCTAATTCCAAGAATGCAACAGCCAATGCAAACACCTTAAGGATGCTCGATTACAACGATAATTCAGAAGTTCAAGCATTTGCAGCAAGCAAACTTTCAAAGCTGATCAAAAAATTTGCGGCCAAGCTCCTAGCAAACATTGGCCCCGAGGAGACAGTGAATGTCTGTGAGTACGGTTGCGCCACTGGCGGATCATCAATTGCACCAATTAGAGCCATCGAAGAGTCAGCAGGCACACGAAAGATCAGAGTGATCATGAATGACTTACCCATGAATGACTGGGAAACACTTCAAACGACAATCGAAGAAGAGTTCCCAAATATTGACTTCACCTATGTTGCAAAAAGCATGTACTCTCCAATCGCCAAAGACGCCTCAATCCATCTTGGTTTTTCTTGTTTTGCTCAACATTGGCTAGACAATGGTGCGCCCACAGGGCTTCCCGGCGATGCCCTTTGGGCCAATCAGCTCCCAACACATTGCCTTGAACGCCAATCCTGGGAGAAAGCTTCAAGAGACAATTGGAGAAAGAAACTACTGCTACGAGCCAAGGAGATCGTTCCCGGGGGAAGACTAATCATCCACATTCATAGCTCATTGAATGACGGGAACCTAAGCGAAAAATTTGCCGCAACGCTACAGAAAGCCAAATCTCAAATGATTGAACACAAAGAACTCAGCCCAGAACAAGCTAATAATCTGCACATTCCACAATATTGCAAATCACCATCCGAAATATTCAGCACCTTGTGCACCTCTGAGGTGAGTTTAGTTTGGCAAGTCGAGGAAGCACATTATCAGCAGCTTCCTTGCGACGAACTCTTCGAACAAAGCGATATACAAAGGCAAATAAGGTTCTTCAAAGGATTCATGGACTCAACACTTCGAACATCGCTCGATCCAATTCAGATCGACCAGTTCTGGGATCATGCCTCGCAGTTGGCCAGGAACGATTCGAGCGCGCTGACGACGAACGGCATGTCTACATTCATCAGCCTTAAAAGACTTTGAGAGTTGATTGAAATTCAATCACAGGCACTCGAACACGCCGTGGGTTGTGGTCAGCAGGCCAGTGCCACAAGTGCAACGATGACGATGGTGGCAGTGATGGGTTCCATGAGGTTCTTCGGTCTGCACTCACCATCGTTCAAATGGCCTGAAGCCACCACCCGAAACATGGGTGAATCTGTGGTGAATTTGATGAGAAGGGCCCCTGCCCTGCAAGCCAGCACACAGCCCTGCTTGAGGCAGGTCATCAAGTCAGGCTTATATCGTATAAACCCGCAAAGCTCGACCCCATGAAACACGTTGCCTTGGGCTTGCTTTGCATTCTCACCACTGCAATGCCCGCCATTGCTTGGGAGCCTGGCGATGACTGGCGGGATGACCAATGTGAATCGGTTATCGATGAAGCCGACAGGGTTGCCAATGTCTGTAGGGGTGTTTATGGAAGAGGAGAAGTTTTTTTGGGGATTTACTGGAATGACGGAGCTGAAGTCGTAGGCCCCTGCAACGCAACTGAAAGCTGGCCTGTGGAGTCACGGGGGTTATCTCGTGCCGATGCTTACGACTGGCTTGTTGGGTATTGCGGTTGGTGAGCAATGAGTACACCCACGCCGATTAAGAAACAACTGCGTCGTAGGGCAGCATCCTGAGAACCCACACCATTCTTTGGTGCATGGAGATCAACAAGTTGCCTGACCTGGTTTGGTATCCCCACACGATGGCGAAACAGCGGGGTGCAGACGACACGCCTGAATTCTAAAAAATTCCATCTGACCATCGCCCTGCTGATGGAGCCATCGCTGAGCAAGACCTGAGGAATGGAGTCTCAGTCATGGGCAATTGATAGTGCAAGCCCCCACGAGGGCATCAACTTTGCACTAGTTCCTGATCGAAATGGGACGGACCACTTGGTGAATAACCAGTGGAGCCAAGGAGACTCGAACTCCTGACCCCCTGCATGCCATGCAGGTGCTCTACCAGCTGAGCTATGGCCCCAGAAACGTTGGAGAGGAATCAACCTGACCGACGTCGTGCCGAAGCTTACACCGGCAACGCCCCCTACTGACAGACCCTTACATCTGCCGCCATACGGCGGCGAGTTTGCCCTGAACCTGCACCTGATCAGCAGGCAATTCGATCGGGTCGTAGGCGGGATTCGCTGCTTCCAAGCGAACCGTGAGGCCATCGCAGTGAAAATGCTTCAGCGTGGTTCCACTGCCAGGGACCAGAGCACTCACGATCGTGCCCTGTCGCAAACGAGCCGCATCAACAACCGGTTCCATCAAAACCACATCACCATCGGCGATGTGAGCATCCACCATCGAATCGCCATTCACGGTGAGCGCAAACAAGCCGCGTGTCTCAAGTACAGGAGCCAGATCCAGGCGATCCTGCACGTCATCAAACGTCTCCACCAAACCACCAGCCGCCACAGCCCCAAGCACCGGAATTCCAGACGCGATACCCCCCAGCAACTGAAGGGTGCGAGCCTGCCCCTCCTGCCAGGTAATCCAGCCTTTCTGCTGCAAGTGACGCAAACGACTCTGCACAGGAGCAGGTGAACGCAGACCCATGGCCTGCATCATCTGGCGAATGGACGGACTGTGGTGATGGCAGCCGATGTAGTCGGCAAGCCAATCGTAGAGCTCTTGCTGAGCGGTGGTTAATGGCTCAGGGGATCCAGTAGACACCGGCAATTCATCTGTTCGTCAATACATGTGTACCGGTCATTGCCCTTGATGGCAAGGGTTCAGTCGGGCGCTGGCAAAGCGCAAATCCAGCGAACCTTGTCAGCAGTGTCTTCTCGGCCGACGTAATCAAGCCATTGCCCTTTCGCGCTGCGCTGAAGCCGTTGCTGGTTGCAGAGTGCTCGCATGCGCAGTTCGCGCACTTTCCAGACGGTCTGCCCCTGAGGACGCAGCAACAACGCAGCATCGAATTCCACCGAGATGGGCGTGCGCTCAGGATTGCTGAGATATTCACCAGCTTTCAAGCTTGGTGAGTCCATCGCTTCCATAAACATCCAGGGGCGTTGGGACAACTGGCCCGAAGCCTGAAGTGTCTGACGGGTCTGCGACCAGAATGTCGGCTCCGGCGCCGGTGACCAGGTCTCCGCAATGGCAGAGACACTTCCCAGGGTGAGGGTGAGCGCGACCGCCCCGCATCGAACCGAAGTGTTCATTGTTCTTTCTCCTGTTGAGGCCGCTCAGAACGTTCCTTGATCAGTTTCGCCAAGATTTCCAGCTTGGCGTTTTCAGACTCCGAAGCTCGCGACGCCATCCAGGTGCTGGCAACTTTCATTTGCGTGACCTGTTGCAGCAAAGAGAGTGCTGTTTGCCTGAGCGTCTCAATGTCATCGCACTCGCGAATGAGCCGCCCCCATCGCTCTGTTTCAAAGGACTGCTCAAGGCCTTGCTGAAGAGGATCGATGCTCAAGATTCAGCCTCCCAAGTGAGCATCGGGTCGGGATCACCACTGCAGATGGCACGGGCACGAACGTAGAACGCACTTTCGGTGTCACCGGCAGCTTCAAGCGAGTCGAGAACCTTTTGCCAGTTATCTCGTTCCTGCTGGTCCATGGGTTCTGCTTGAAACGGAGTGACCCTAGAGGCCTTTCAAAAAAATCAGGGTCCGATCAGCCACTGTTTGCCACTCAGCATCAGCGGTGATGACATGGCCACTGCCCTCCAGCCAGTCAACCTCCACTCTCTTGGAGCCAACTCTTTGCTGGAGCAACTCCACACCTCGGCGTGTGATCACCCTGTCCAGCGTGCTCGCCATCACCAGCAAAGGTTGATGCAGGTCCCCCAGATGTTTGCGGGTGGAGGCAATGAAATCCAGAACGCGAACGCTGCAGCGACTGGGCCAACGTGGATACTTCCAAAGACGCTCTGCGGTCGACGGATCAATGAAGTCGTCGGCAGGACGCGGCACCGAAGGAAAAAGCAAAGACAACACCGGGGCAATCCGCGCTCTTGGATCACCACTCACGATCGGCGGAGAGTATGCAATCACAGCCTCCACAGCAGGGCGGCGCATCCCAGCCTGAATGGCAAGGATCGAACCCAGAGACAAGCCGGCCACCACCACGCGCTGTCCCTGGTCCAGAAGCCGGTCAACCACGCCATCGACCTGCTCCAACCACTGGCTGGGCTGCACAGGCATCAGGTCCGCAAGGCAGGTTCCATGGCCAACAAGCAGAGGCGCTTCCACACCAAAACCTTGTGCATGCAGCGCTTCTGCCAGCTGTGAAAGTTCGGACGGAGCTCCGGTGTAGCCATGCAACAAAACAACAGTGATCGGCCCACCCGGCATCGAGAAGGGTTCAGGAGAAACTGCCATGCCCAGAGCGGCACTCTTGTGCTGCCTGAATTGTGGCGAACCCATGAGGCTCAACGTCATGACAGATGCCACCACTCTTGCTAGGTGCAGAGAAGAGTCATCACCTGCAGATGCATTCCAGTCAACGACTCAGCAAGGCCGTCTCAATCCTGTTGATCCTCGGAGCCATTGGATGCGGCAAAGAGGCCGCCAAGGAGCAATCCAATAACGACCAGCCCATCAAAGAACAAGCCACCAAACAACAAGCCGTCAAGCGACAAAGCGTCCAGTCAGACCGTGAGCCGGCAAGTGACAGTGAGACCGCTCAAACGGTGAAAGGCCAAGCTGCCTGGTATGGACCTGGTTATTACGGAAAGAAGACCACAAGCGGTGAAATTCTCAAGAAGGGAACGATGACTGCAGCCCACAGCAGCCTGCCGATGGGAACCAAAGTCAAAGTCACACGCATCGATAACAACAAAAGCGTGACGGTTGTCATCAATGACCGCAAACCCTTCAAACAGGGCACTGTGATTGACCTTGCCCATGGTTCGGCAACAGCCCTCGATGTCGACGACGACGGCAAGACCTCGGTGGAAATCGAGGTGCTGGATTAGCACTCACCGCCACAGGCAATTCCGGGCAACCATCCATCCACTCCATGCAGCAGAAGCGATGAAGGAATCTTAGGCTGGAGGATATTGGTATTTGGAAATGACACATTCAGGCCTAGAATATCTACTTGAATTCAGCAAGATACGAAAAGGTGAAAGGATCGGCGATATCGAAGCTGTCGATTTCAAAGTTTCAAACAACGGAATTCAGATGGGGCACCTGACCGTAATCTGCAAGTGCAACAAATACAATAAACAATTTTCGATCACAGCAAATATCCTCAACTGGAAAATCACAAAATTTTCTAAGAAGTCTCTGAAAAGCCTGGATTACGAAAGTGTTTGCGCGTCTGCCCGGGCATAACACTCAGATCAATTACCAAACAGCTTCACAGTGGGTCCAGCCAATGTGCTGAAGCTCTTTATACAACGAAATCGCATCTTCATAACGCATGTTTCGGCGTGATTTCAGCAGTGCGGGTTGATCGTTTGACAACTTCCTGCCGTGATCAACGAGAACGCGAACATCCTGATGGCCACTCTGTGGTTCCCTGTGAAATCTCACAGCCCAGAACTTTTCTGGATCTTTCAGCCAACCATCTGTCATTGGTTGATTCTTCGGGGGAACTGGTTTCTAACGAGTACGACGTAAAGGCGCTTGAACTTGTAACTGCAGGAATCACTCTCAGCAGCCCTTTACAAATTCTTTAAAACCACCATATCTGGAGAGAACAAAGGCTGAGAGCTCACCAACACCAGCACTAGTGCCATGCCACCGCGACCATCGCGGCGCATGGCCACCACACCCGTTGGGAAAGCTGCCCGATCAGGATCATTTCAAAACAGCCTGAGCGGATCGAGCAGCCAGATAGCCAGGAACGCATCAACGCAAGGCGCCCCTACCTTTCTCGCCCCAGAACGCGCCAAAACGTGCTGGATCAGCCCAACACACAAAACCCACTCAAAAGAGTGGGCCGATCGATCACGGACGATTTAGAAGACAGGATTGGCCACTTCAAGAAGCAGATTCTGAGGCTGCGCAAAGACATCCATAGCGATGGAATCAACCGAGCCTTGAGCCTGAAACTGATGCTGACCACCCATGACATTGAACTGATCATATTCCCACGGCTTTTCAAAGCATTCATCAGGATCAGCCTCACTCTCTTCATCCTCATCATCACCACCAAATCCCAGCATTTTCAAGGCCTCCTCAGCAGCTTCAGCCGTTTTTTCCAAAGCCCACTCCGAGAAACTTATATTTTCACCATCGCAGTTTTCTCCTGTTGGAGCATCACCAACATGGCCATCACCATTTAAGTCTTCACAAACCCCAGCGCCGTCGCACAACTGGTTTTCTTTCTTATTCCATGCACTTGTCATCCCATCACTGGTGCATTCATAAGCCTCAGTTCCGAGACCAAGATATTCATCAATATAACCAAACATGCTTTCAGTGAATTCCGTCCAATGCCGCCCAGCAATATAGCCATTCATACTTTCGGTCATCGCCGCAAACATCTGATCATTGGCCAATAATGCATCATTGGAGTAGCCCCTGCCGTTGACATCAATCCCGATCAGAGAATCGATATTGAAGCCTTCAACCAATGCCTCATCCACACCATCAGGAGTGATGAAGCTATCTGCCCAATAGGGATGAATAACCCCTAGTTGAGCGGAATTCTGACTGCCTGCTGGTGAAAGAGCTTGGCTCGTTGAATCAAAATCAATCAAACCCTGCGTCAAGGTACGACGCTGGGATTGATTGCTTCTCGCGTTGACTTGTTGTGCGACACGCACGTTGTCGAAAGAAGTGAAATGGGGCATCGTTTTGAATCTGATGGAGAGTCAGTCCCTCCGATGCACACACCATCTCTGAGAGAACAAGTTGAGCTGATGATCCAGAACAAACAGTCCTGTGAGCTTGCTCACAGGACCTTTGCAACCGCCACAGATCCGTGAGGCCCAGCGGTACAGAAGCCAAACGATCCAAGAAGAACCGCATCAGAACATGACGCTCCGCAAGGGTCTGCAGTCCGTTCCTGCTGGGACGGTCAGCATGCTTTCAACGGCGAACAGTCGGTGGATGAGCGCAAGATTGGAGAGCTCCGCAAGATGCGCGTTCGTTTGCCGATGTTGGTGAGCACCCATCTCTCTGCAATCAACCATCGAACACTTCACCCGTCCGTCGGGGACGTGGTCATGCAACAGGGCTCGCTCGCTGAGCGCGTTTTAGTGGTCCAAGCTGGAGAACTCAGCGTTGAGCGAACAGAAGCCGGAGGAAAACCGCGCCTCATTGCCACAGTTGGCCCCGGCGAAATGGCAGGCGAGATGGCCTTGATGGGCGACCAAACGCACAGCGCCACGGTCACGGTGAGCCGAGGCCCTGCTGAGCTTCTGGAAGTTAAGGCCGATGACTTGCTGCAAGCGGCCGTCTACGACAGCGACCTTGTCATTGAGCTCCTTGCCCTCAGCAGTCATCGCTGCCGTGAAACCAGCCGCCATCTTGCCCTGATCCTTGAATCTCTTGATGCCCTGAGCAAGAGTGATCGTTCCACCTTGAAGCAGTGCTGCGAAGAGCTGGAAAAGGACGACGGTCCGTGCCTCTCCAACAGCGCAGATCAGCTCAAACAACTAGCTGCAAAGATTCCACTGACGCAAGCTGAAACGAGGGAACAGACCTCAGAGACCTTCTCCGACAACGCCTAACGAGCGCAACACGTGGTTTAAGGACTTTTCCTTGGGAGGCTGATCGTTCTTGTGATGGTCAGCGTTGGGATTGTTGCAGCACATGGGTTGGTTCTTTCTGACTGGCACCAGCCTCAGCCTGATGCCGCTTCTGGTCATCCCCCATTCGAGCGATTCAGAGCAACTCATGGGGAGTTGTGATCACAAGCCCATCATTCAGCCGGCATCCACTCTGTCTTCACAATCAGCTGAGGCGTAACGGCTGACGACCATCACTTGCCGCACATGGATGCCAGCAATGACGATGAGACGAACAAGAGTGCCTCTATGGAATGGCTTGTCCGCCCGATCCGTGCCGTCTTCTTCGCTGACGAGCAAGCATTTAACTGGATACAGAAAAAGCTTGGCCTGAGCCACTATCAGATGGCTGCTCTGGTCTGGCTCAAAGGCCTGATCATCGGATTGCTGCTGGGATGGTGGTTGCTCTAAGCAATTGAACCAAGAATTGGCCTGGTCAACAGTCGTAGATCAGCTCCGACTGCTGTTCTCGCCTGCTTTCGTCGCTTTCTTTCATTTGCGACTCGTCGTAGTCCGTGGCCCTTAAAGCGCAAGCGGGTGCTCGATAGGGCAGACGCTTGCCGTCTTTGATTTCCGTACCGATTGACTGAGCTGAAGCCGTGCAGATAACGGTCAAAGGTGTTCCCCAACACCGGCTTGATAACCACGACCAGAGTGCATGTCAGCCCTTGTTTGCGCTTTCCTTCACGCGACCAATTGTTGCCTTGGTGAGAACTGGGGGCCGCACTTCCTCGCTTGGCCTTGCGATCAGTGGTCTCGCCGTTGAAGCCGTGACCAGCAAAGGAATCATTCAGCAGGTCTGGGGTTTTAACGAATCCACCAAAGGGATCGATTGCTCTGCTTTTCTGAGTTTCTTCAGCTGAATGACTGCTATCTGGAAACTGAAACAACTGACCAGTCCTTGACTGGCAGAATCAATCCTCGACAAAAACGAACTGAGGCTGTGAAAGAACAGCCTCTTTTGATTGATTTATGGCAACCATATCTGGCAGCAAGCGGGCGGACTGTCGCCAGTCTTGAAGCAAGCGATATGACGGATTGAAATCATGCCTCTGCGACAGTCAGACCAAACAGCAACCGATGAATCGACAGCTTTTTCGGTAACAGCTATCCAGTGCGATCACCAGACCAATCAATCCGAAGCTGATTCATCCAAACTCCCGTAGAGCACACACGAGCTGGTCAGAGACCACCGAGCAATGCAGCCAACAAGGCTTGTTGTACGTGCAAGCGGTTCTCAGCCTGATCGAAGATCCGGCTGGCGGAACCCTCCATCACCCCCGCACTGATCTCTTCACCGCGATGGGCGGGCAGGCAGTGCAACACGATGGCACGCGCGTCGGCTTTGGCCACGAGCTCTTCATTCACACAGAATCCTTGGAAGGCCTGCTGCCGTTCCAGCTGTTCCTGTTCCTGGCCCATTGAGGCCCAAACATCGGTGTAGATCGCCTGCGCCCCGGCAACCGCAGCAGCGGGATCACTGGTGACGCTGATCTCAGCACCACCCACAGCGAGGGAACGGGCCTGGTCAAGCACGCCTGGGAGGGGCTCAAATCCATCAGGACAGGCGACGCGCACATTGACGCCCAGCAGGGCACCACAGAGCATCAGGGAGTGGGCCACGTTGTTGCCATCACCTACGTAGGTCAATGTCTGACCTTGAAGCTCACCAAAGGCTTCTTGCATGGTGAGGAAGTCGGCCAGAGCCTGGCAGGGATGCTCCAGGTCGGTCAGCGCATTGATCACCGGAATCGACGCCCAGTGGGCGTAGTCCGCGAGCTCTTGTTGCGCGAAGGTGCGCACTGCAAGCACATCGCAGAAGCGGCTCAGCACCCTGGCTGTGTCTTCCAGCGGCTCACCGCGTCCAAGCTGGGTGACCTGGGGGTTGAGGTCGACGGTCTGGCCGCCAAGCCTGGCCATTGCCACCTGGAAACTGACGCGGGTGCGCGTCGAAGCCTTGGTGAAAATCAGACCAAGCACGCGGTTGCCGAGATCAATCCGCCGGTCACCGCTCTTGAGCTGACTTGCCAGCTCAAGCAGTGCTGCTGTCTGCTCAGCTGTGGTGTCCGCCGACGACAGGAAGTCCTTGCCGCTCAGTGCTGAGAGGACGGCAGCAACGCTGGTGGTGGCGGACGTCATGGACTGACTTCAAAGGAACGTTATCGGGGACAAACAGTGAATCCGTCAAGCCTCAGGCAGCAATTGCCTCAGGCATGACGCTGGCATCGAGCATTTCCTTGAGCTCGTCGCCTTCGATCACTTCCTTCTCCAGAATCTTCTGGGAGATTGTCTCCAGCAGAGCCATGTTCTGACGCAGGATCGTGAGGGCCTGGTCATGGGCGGTATCCACAAGAGCTCGCACCTCCTTGTCGATGGCCTGAGCCGTGGCGTCGCTGACCGTGCGGCGGGGGTTGTTGCCACCGCCAAGGAAACGACCACCGCCCTGCTTGTCGTAAGCCAGGGGGCCGAGGGTCTCACTCATGCCATAGGTGCCCACCATCTGCTCGGCGATATCCGTGGCCCGCTGCAGATCGTTCGACGCACCCGTGGTGACCTTGCCGAACACCACCTCCTCAGCTGATCGACCACCCAGCAGTGTGGCGATCTGGCCCTGGAGCTCTTCTCTGGAGTTCAGGAACCGTTCTTCGGTCGGCAGCTGCAGCGTGTAGCCGAGTGCACTCATGCCGCGGGGCACGATCGAAATTTTGGCCACTTTGCTGCCACCGGGCATGAGATGGCCAACGATGGCGTGACCAACTTCGTGATAGGCCACAACCTTCTTTTCGTCGTCTTGGAGAACACGGCTCTTCTTCTCCAGACCGGCCACAACACGCTCAATCGCTTCGCCGAGATCCTGCTGCTCAACCTTGGTGCGCTTGGCACGGGCAGCCAACAGAGCAGCCTCATTCACGAGGTTGGCCAGATCAGCACCGGCAAAACCGCTGGTGGCCTGAGCAATCCTGTCGAGGTCGACGCCTTCGGCCAACTTCACCTTCTTGGCGTAGATCTCCAGGATTGTCTTGCGACCGGAAAGGTCGGGGCGGTCGACCAAAACCTGGCGATCGAAGCGACCGGGACGCAGCAGAGCAGCATCCAGCACTTCCGGCTGGTTGGTGGCTGCCAGCACGATCACCGGCTTGTCCTTCGAGGCAAAGCCGTCCATCTCGGTGAGCAGCTGGTTGAGGGTCTGCTCCCTCTCGTCGTTGCCGCCCACAACCCCCATCGAGCCGGAACGGCTCTTGCCGATGGCATCCAATTCATCGATGAAGATGATGCACGGAGCGTTCTTTTTGGCCTGCTCAAACAGATCGCGGACGCGGGCGGCACCGGCGCCAACGAACAGCTCCACAAATTCAGAACCGCTGATGATGAAGAAGGGCACACCCGCTTCTCCAGCAACTGCTTTGGAGAGAAGCGTTTTACCGGTTCCAGGAGGGCCCACCAGCAGCACCCCTTTGGGGATGCGGGCTCCAATTTCGGTGTAGCGATCCGACGACTTGAGGAAATCAACGATCTCGGCCAGTTCATCCTTGGCCTCATCAACGCCGGCCACATCCGCAAAGGTGACGCGCGACTGCTCATCCGGCACGTAGACCTTCGCCTTGCTCTTGGTGAAGCTCAAGGCCCCCTGCGCTCCACCGGCTCCCATGGAGCGACGTGCAAAGAACTGCAGCACCAGGATGAAAATCAGCGGTGGAACCACCCAGCTGAGAATGGTGGTGAAGATATTGGGCTTCTTCGGCGGTGCAGCGGCGAACTCAACCCCCTTGGTCTCCAGACGCTGAGGCAGATCCATATCGAAGATCGGCGTGGTGGCCAGCACCGAAGGTGCTCCCTCCTCAGCTTCTGAGAGCTCGTAACGGATCTGATCCTGGGTGATGTAGGCGCGCTTCACGGCACCGTCATTCACCTGATCAATAAATAAGGAGTAAGGAACGCGCGGGACCTGCTGCATGCCCTGATTGGGAATGAAGCTGCTGATCAGCAGCAACACACCAAAACCGATCAGCACCAGGTTGAGGATCCCAAAGCGGCGATTGGGGCGGTTGTCGTCCTCACGGATCGGCATAAATCACGTCCTGTGCTGCGGTCAGGCTAAGGCCGAGATTCCAAGCCTGGTCGCCGCGCGATGGCGGAGAACCGAACGACGCATGATTGCGCTGCCGCTCGCCTGGGCCTGCAAACCTCGGCATCCTCGTCGTAAGCGAATCAATCACAGTGCAATCGGAACGCGGGCGCGCTCAGAGAAAGGAAGCGATCTATCAGATGTTGCTGCTGCTCTGCCTGCTGGTGATGGCGAGCTTCGCCTTCCCTCGCATCACCTGGCTAGGCAACCTGGGTTATGCCTTGATCGCGCTGCTGCTCACCCAGCTGGTGATGCTTCGCAAACACGTGCTGAGACTGCACGACCGGATGTATCAGGCGCTTGGGATCATTGCGCTGCTCACTCAGCTTTGGTGGTTATTGACGCCTGTTCACTGGCGCCTCAGTGCCATCCCACTGGTGCTGAGCTGGAGCCTTCTGGTGGGCTGGAGCGTGGTGCGCCTGGTGAAACGCCTGGCCAGCGAACAACGCGTGAATACACAAGTGCTCATGGGAGCAGCCGCTGGTTACCTACTGCTCGGTCTGACCTCTGGTTTGGTGATGAGTGGTGTCGAAACGATTCAGCCCGGCAGCTTCGAGCCAGTCGCGCTTCCAGGAGTCGAGGTGGTGGGCAATTCCAGCGTGCTGCATTTCACTCCAGCGTTTGCGCAGATCAACTATTTCGCGTTCATCTGTCTCACAACACTGGGATTCGGCGACATCACTCCGGTTCACCCTTTAGCCCGCATGCTGGCGGTCACCACAGGGGTGGTGGGTCAGTTGTATCTGGCGGTGGTGATGGGAGTTTTGATCGGCCGTTTCAGTTCGGAGCTGCGCAAGAACTGAGCTGCGCTTTCAGCAGCAGGTCGTGACCCAGTCTCAGGCCTGGCTCACAGTTCAAGCTCAGCACCTGATCCATCGCCGTAAAGCCCAGATCGCCCAGAGGCGTTCGCGCCAACTCTCCACCCAGCAGCTTGGGAGCAATCACGGCGGCAATCTCTTGCACACAACCCTGTTGCAACGCCACTGACGCCAACCCCGGGCCGCATTCCCACAGCACCTGATTACAGCCACGGCGAGCGAGTGTGGGCAGCAGATGCTGAGGCTCACAGCGTTCGAGCTGCTCGAGATCCACTCCCTTAGCCTGCAAGCCAGCCAGCTGGCTTGCGTGGGATTGCACACCGGCAGACCCTCCATGGGCCACCAAGGTGGGTGCCGTGGTCTGTTGCCAAAGCTGAGCTGAGAGGGGCAGGTCAAGGCTGCGACTGAGCACAACCCGCAACGGTTCCGGCGAGCGACGACCACGGCTGGTGAGCAGCGGATCGTCAGCGCGCACGGTGCCACCACCCACGATCACGGCATCGCATTGGGCTCTGAGTTCATGCACCCAGGCCCGAGCCGGCGGACCACTGATCCACTGACTGGCGCCATTCGGCAGCGCCGTGCGCCCATCCAGACTCATCGCCCACTTGAGCACTCCCCAGGGACGACCTGTGCGCACGCGATGCACAAAGGCCCGGTTCTGATGGGCAGCCTCTGCATCGAGAATCCCACTGATCACCTCCAAACCTGCATCGCGCAGGCGTTGCAACCCACCACCGGCAACGCGCGGATCAGGATCGGTGAGCGCCACCACAACCCGCTGGATGCCAGCGGCAAGGATCGCTTCAGTGCATGGCGGTGTCCTGCCCTGATGGCAACACGGTTCCAGGGTGACCACAATCGTGCCGCCACGGGCCGCTTCGCCGGCCTGATTCAAAGCTCCGGGCTCGGCATGGGGCTGACCAGCCCGCGCGTGAAAGCCCTCGCCCACCAAGCAGCCCTCGGAATCGAGCACAACCGCTCCCACCAGCGGGTTGGGGCTGGTGCGCCCTTCCGCCAGGGCCGCCAGCTGCAGCGCACGACGCATCCAGGGAATCCAGCGCTGCTGCGATTGGGCCAGACCCGCCATCAGCTCAGCGGCTCGGTCTGCACATCACGCCACTCAGCCACCACATAGGGAGGCACCGGCATTTCGTTGAACACCCCCGGCAGGAACAACCGCAACGGACGTTTGTTGGAGAGATCATTCAGCAGCGGATCGAGGGCAAATTCAGCGGCGGCCTCGCGGCCGTCAGTGGCCAGCAATGCGTTGTCGAGGGTGATGTCCTCAAGTTGCCATTCCTTCACACCGGCCTGCACCAATAAGGAGGTGGGATGCTCCAGGCGCATCTTGCCGGGGTAGCCGACGATGCGCAGAACCACTGGATTACCAGGCTTGCCAACGCGGTAGGCCACCGCCTGCCAACTCTGATAATCGAGATCGCGCAAGCTCTCCAGACTGCGCAGCATCGGAGTGCCATTTTCATCTTGATGCTCATGCACCTGAGCGCTGGCCGCTGCGGGGGTGAGCAGCAGCAACACCATGGCAACCACCAATGTGCAGAACAGACGACGCAGCGCGAGCATGAACAAAGGGTGGAGGTCTGACCATGATTAGTCATGAACCACTGCAAGCGGCGTCTTTGCTGGATCCGCGTCTCGACTCCTGTGGCACTGGCCTGCGCGAAGTCGACGACATGACGCCAGCTGGAAAGCAGGATGCCGAACTGACATTCGGTCCGGGCCAGCTGCGCTACTACGTGATGCGCGTGCCGCGTCACCCGCAACCGATCACGGCGATGACGCGCCATCGACAGGCGACCCAGTGCCTGAGCTCTGCCGAAGGCCGACCATTCTGGATCCTGCTGGCAGCACCAGACATCCAAGGGCCCGTGCTCGATGCCTCAGCCGCGTGGCTTTTGAAGGTGAACCCCGGTGAAGGCATCAAGTTGCATCTCGGCACCTGGCACGCTGGGCCACTGTTTCAAGCAGCGTCGGCATCATTTTTCAACCTTGAGCTTGCTGACACCAACCAGAGCGATCACGAAACACTGCCGCTCAGTCGTTCAGTCAACGTGGAGCTGAATTGAGAACAGCCGTGAAGCCGCTCTCAAGAGAAACCCGCTCACGCGATTGATCAGAATCGAGCCACACATTTTTTCGCCTCTGGCTGCATCATCAAATTGACCAATGCGGGGCCTCCCTGACCGGAAGCATTGGCAATTTGAGAGATTGCCGACAACGTTTTGCCGTCGTAACGGCTGTTGTAACTGCTCACCATGCAGTTGCAGTACCCCCGCTGATTAGAAACGCCTTCGGTCTTCCCAGAGATGCATCCTTTCAAAAAGCCATCATTGAATTGACGCGTGAGCTGGGCGTTCGAAGGCTGCCGCCGAGAGGTTTGCGCTTCAGCGATTTGCGGCATCAAGGCTGTTACTGCCAGACAAACAGCCAGGGAATTGAATCGCATGAGGCATGCCAGAAATGCAGCCATCATAAGAAGATATTGCCTATACGCAGGCCCTCAAAAAATATGTTCATTCACCTTTAAAGACTCGCACTACCGCTTTTCTTCATTCCAAGCTTCTCCATGATTGCATCAAACTGACGCTTCAGCTTGCCGAAACGCTTGTCGCTCTCCTCGAGTTTCTGTTCGAGTGCCTCGATCTGCTCTTGGTTCTGAGAATCACGCTCGGTGAGTTTCTCGATCACAAGATTTTGACGCTGGTCTTCAGCAAGAGACTGGCGCTTCTCCTCTTCGAGCTGTTCAATCCGCTGCCGCAATAACGCCACCAGCTCACGGGTTGATTCGGACCCTGGAGCATTGATTGCTTCAGGGTCATTTTGCTGCTCCAGCAGAGCCTCAAGCTTGGCTTTCAAGGCATCAATCTGCTGATCACGTGACTGGAGATCATCCTTGAGCTTCACGAAGCTGGCATTCATCTCAGTGCGGTATTCAGAGATCTCTGAAGAGCTCGCCTTGCTGGACTCTTTTTTCTTACCAATGGGGAAGGAGAAACCCAGACGGCCGGCCACAGAGGGCGTTGATCCATATTCGTAATCCACTGAAGGGGTGTAAGACAGTGCACCGTTGAGGTGCAAGCGATCTCCCACTCTCACTGCACAACCTGCAGAAATGGCGTACTGGGAACCAAAGGCACCCGTGCCCACTCCGCAGCGCGCCGGTTCATCTTCCTGCAGAGTCACTTCCGGAATCGCCGACATCGCAGAGGCAATCGCACCACTGGATTGAATGGCCTGACCAAGCCCCCTTGCTGCAGACTCCAGCTTGGGAATGTGCTTATTCACAGCATCATCCAGTTGCTCGAACGACACCGACGTGCGCTTGAGCGTGCCATCTTCATTCGCCGCGATCAGCTCAGTGCCGTTGCCTGCAAGATTGGGTGCGGTGACTTCCGTCTTGGAGCTCCCCAAAACGATCTGGTTGGTGCGCGTGGTGGACGCACCAGCACCAACGGCAGTTGAATCGTCGTGCGTGGCGGTCGCCTTGGCACCAACCGCTAAAGCATTGACTCCATCGGCATAGGCATAGGCCCCTAGTGCCGTGGTGTTCGTGCCGAGTGCTGTGGCCTTCGTGCCGACGGCAACCAGGTCTGTATTGAAACCCTCAGCGCGGGCACCTGCACCAATGGCTAGTGCTTGGCGGCCATTGGCAATTGCATCGGCACCGATGGCATAGGAGTTGGTGCCATTGGCAAAAGCGGAGCTGCCGATGGCCAGCGTGTTGTCGTTGGTGGCGACGGCATTGGAGCCATACGCCAAGGCCCCTTCACCGGTCGCCGACGCATTCTTACCCGTTGCAATCGCCCCCTCACCCGAGGCGCTCGCTGAACTGCCAACGGCCAGCGCTTCAGCCGAAGCGCTGGAATCTGAACCCACTGCCAGTGCATTCGTCCCCGAAGCGCGCGCTGCCAAACCAGAGGCCATGGCACCCTCACCAGAGGCACTTGCTGCACTGCCAACGGCCAGCGCTTCAGCCGAAGCGCTGGAATCTGAACCCACTGCCAGTGCATTCGTCCCCGAAGCGCGCGCTGCAAAACCAGAGGCAATGGCACCTCTTCCCGACGCAGAAGCACGCCGGCCTGTCGCGAGGGCACCTTCACCACTCGCCGTAGCAGAACCACCGATGGCTGTTGATTCCGCTGATGCGCTGGAATCAGAACCGACTGCAATGGCATTGCTACCTGTTGCTGTTGCGGAGTAACCGGAAGCCAACGCACCTCTGCCTGTAGCGGTGGAGCTCCTGCCCATTGCTGTCGCACCCTGTCCGTTGGCACTCGATCCAGCACCAAGCGCCGTTGCCTCAGTCGTCGCCGATGAACCAGCGCCATAGGCTGAAGCGTTGTGTCCAGTGGCTGATGCACCTGCACCCTTTGCGGTGGAATCGTTTCCGGTTGCTACAGCACCAGCGCCTATGGCAACCACATTGGTCCCCATAGCGCGCGCCGTACCTACAGCAATTGAGTTAACACCACTCGCAGTGGAATAGCCACCAAAAGCCGTTGCGTTGGTGCCTGCAGCGACAGAGTGCCCTCCATAAGAGGATGTGGCTGTGCCATCAGAAAGGGCTTGGGTACCAAAGGCAATCGGATCGGTGTTGAAACCTAAAGCCCGGGCACCAGTGCCTAAGGCTATGGCACGGCGACCATTGGCGACAGCACCAGCGCCAATCGCGACGGAATTATCGCCGTTGGCGGTGGAAAAGCCGCCCATCGCCATGGTGTTGTTGGCTGTCGCATTCGCTCCAAAGCCGTAAGCGAGAGAACCACGACCTTGGGCAGACGAATTCATACCTGTAGAGATTGATCCCACACCACTGGCATTCGCCAGTGTGCCGAGCGCCGTTGATCCTTCACCGGTTGCTTTGGTGCGTGCACCCAAAGCTGTGGCGGCAACGATTTCACTGGCTCCAGCCCCACTATCAGCGACACTGTTGGCACCCATGGCCGTGGTTCCTGCTCCTTGTGATTTCGCGTTTTCGCCATAGCAAGTGGCTTCCTGTCCACTACCAACACAGAAGGTGGTGTCGTTAGGGAGCATCCCCAGGCTGAGTGCCCCCAACACACCGGTCTGATTACTCACAACAAGGGAATAATCCGCACCCGCCAAGGACGTAAGTCCAGGCGTCTGGTAAGTCGTTGAGCCATCGCCGAGTGTGACGCGACGCTCAGCGGTTGTGGATGAACCCGTACCGAGGGCCGTTGCATTGGCATGGGTGGCTTGGCTGCCAACACCCACTGCCATGGCATTGGTTTTGGTGGCACTGCTGGCGTCACCCACGGCAATCGATGACGTGCCGGAGCTGACGGGGTTCACACCCAAGGCCAGTGAATTGTCTCCACTGGCATTAGCACCCTGACCAAAAGCAGAGCTATTCGAACCCGACGCAATCACCTCATAGCCAACAGCCGTTGACTGCAAGCCAGAGGCATTGGCTGCTTTACCAAAAGCGGAGCTGTCTTCTGCTGATGCACGTGCCTCATAACCAACAGCAGTGGACTCCTTCCCTGAAGCATTCGCTGCTTTACCAAAAGCGGAACTGTCCTCCGCAGATGCGACCGCCTCATAACCAACAGCAGTGGACTCCTTCCCTGATGCCGTCGAACCCTTACCGAAAGCGGAACTCTGAGCACCTGAAGCAGTGGTGTTCACACCAACAGCAGTCGATTGCACACCCGTTGCTTTCGCCTGTGAACCAAATGCTGAGCTTTCCTTGGTAGAGGCTTTGGATGAGTAACCAACGGCAGTAGCACTGGTGCCACCACCTAAAGCTGCGCTACCTAGGGCAGTGGCGAAATTAAATTCAGCCACTGCGCGGAAACCAGCCGCCAAAGACCCTCCCCCATTCGCTCTTGTTTCCATGCCAATGGAAGTTGAGTACACACCACTTGCATTGGAGCTGGCGCCGATTGCTGTGGACGACTGATTGCTTGCATTGGCAGATGCACCGATTGCAATGGCGTAGCTATCCGATGAAATTGACTGAGTGCCGAGGGCAATCGCATCGTCACCGGAGGCAATGGAGTCATCACCAACAGCGATCGCTTCTAAGCCAGTCGCCTTGGAGACATTGCCGAGGGCAATCGCGCCAATGGCAGAAGCATTGGCCGCGCGGCCCAGCGCTACAGCATTGGCTGCAGAAGCATTGCTGTTTGCACCGATAGCGGTGGCTCCGAAATCAGTGCTGTTGGAGCCTGTAGCGGCCTTCGCGCCTGCGCCAATGGCCGTGGTGTTTTCGCCGGTGGCATTGGCGTTGGGGCCATAGCAAACGGCGTTATCACCATTGCCAGTGCAATTCAGAGAGTTGAAGGTGCTGCCACCGACTTCATAACGGCTGAGGGTGCCATCGGCATTGGCCGTGATGATGGCGTTTCTTGCTTGTGAACTATTGGCAAGATTGGCAGCGGTGACTTCTGTTGCTGCCTTGCCTAATACCAATTGATTGTCTCGGGTGGTCGAAGAACCCGACCCAATGGCTGTGGAGCTGTCGTTGCTGGCAGTGGCGAAGCTACCGATAGCTGATGAATTCTCCCCAGAAGCCGTGGCATTCGAGCCAATGGCTTGCGATACCGCACCGCTAGCGACCGACCAAGAGCCCATCGCAATCGAACATTGCTCGCTTGCTGTGGCTTGAACACCAATGGCTGTGGCTCGAGCACCTGTCGCCTTGCTGATCGTTCCGAGAGCTGTGGTACCACTTTTGCTGGCGAGTGACTGTCGGCCAACGGCAGTGGCTTGTGTTCCAGAAGCATTGGCTTTCTCTCCAACAGCAGTGGCGTTTTGTTGGGTAGCCAAAGCCCCGGCGCCCAAAGCAGTGGATTGAAATCCTGTCGCTTGAGTGGCATCACCAAAGGCTGTGGCATTCACATTTGTTGCCTTGGATTCCGTACCAATGGCAATAGCGTTTGATTTATTGGCAATGGATGACTTGCCAACAGCAAGAGCATCTTCTGCTGTTGCATAGGACAGGAAGCCAATCGCTATGGAATCAGATGCGGTTGCATTCGCATAGGAACCGATGGCTGTCGAGAGCTTTCCACTGCCAACGGATGAATAACCGATAGCGACGGAATCGGCGTTCGAAGCATTGGCCCCCTGGCCAAAGGCGGAGGCACGCGTGCCACTTGCAATTGCTGCATGGCCAACAGCCACTGAAGAGCATGCATTGGCCTTGGCTCCACGACCAACAGCTGTGGATTGATTACCGTTGGCATTTGCTTGGTCACCCAGCGCAGTGGCGTTAGTTCCTGTCGCTAAAGCGCCAGAGCCGATGGCGGTGGCGTTGATTTTATTGGCGATGGCTGTGTGGCCAATCGCAATGGCATCTTCTGCGGTGGCTTGGGCTTCTGTGCCAAAAGTGGATGAATTAGCACCAGATGCTGTGGAATTAACGCCATGGGCAATCGCGCCAGTGTCGCTTGCGTTAGCGCCTGCGCCGAAGGCCATCGAAGCCAGGCCACTGGCATTAGCCAAGGTTCCATAGGAACTTGAGTAGTTAGCTACAGCACTCGCATTGGTTCCGACAGCTGTTGTGTTGATCCCTCTTGAATCTGAATTAGCACCAATGGCTATGGAGTAGTTGCTGGCAGCACATGCGCTGAAACCAAGTGCAATTGAGTTGTTTCCATTTGCATTGGACCAGGCCCCAATCGAGGTGGAATGATTGCCAAGTGCTCGAGATGAGGCACCAACGGCAGAACCTCCCCAGCCAGAACTGGCTTTTGCGTTGTAACCGACTGCCAATGCTTGACCGCCAGTGGCTTGGGAACTGAAACCAATTGCAGTCGCGTTTTTGGAGGTTGCGTTTGCATTGTCTCCAACTGCAGTTGTATTGATACCAATGGCTCGTGCTTCCGAGCCAATGGCAATGGAATTGACCTTGTTCGCGAGTGCTGATTTGCCAATCGCGATTGCATCATCTCCTGAAGCAGTGGCTCGATGGCCAACGGCGATGGCATCTTCTGAGGTGGCGTTGGCTTCCGTGCCAAAGGTGGATGAATTAGCTCCAGATGCTGTGGAATTAACGCCATGGGCAATCGCGCCAGTGTCGCTTGCGTTAGCGCCTGCGCCGAAGGCCATCGAAGCCAGGCCACTGGCATTAGCCAAGGTTCCATAGGAACTTGAGTAGTTGGCAGAAGCTTGGGCCGAAGTGCCAACCGCCGTGGAATTGACGCCTTCAGCATTCGCTGTATATCCAATGGCAATAGCGTTAATTGCGGTCGCATTGGCTTTCCAGCCCACAGCCAATGCACATTGTGCGCTGGCCCTACTTCCGGTACCAATTGCAGTGGTTCGACCTGCTGTGGCATGGGCGACGTGGCCTATGGCTGTTGCGCCTTGATGAGTTGCACTTGAACCTTTGCCGATACTGGTTGAATCTCCCCCTGAAGCAGTTGCTTTAAATCCAAATGCTGAACTATTTGTTCCGCTAGCTATTGCGCTATCACCAGAAGCTGTTGAATTTTCACCACTAGCCTTTGCCTCAGTGCCGATAGCGGTTGCGTTGGCTTTATTGGCTACAGCTGATGTGCCGATAGCAATCGAATCATCTCCTGAGGCACTAGCCAGGAAACCAACAGCAATGGCATCTTCTGCTGTGGCATTGGCTTCTGTTCCGAAGGAACTCGAGTACTTGCCGCTGGCTTCGGCGCTTGTACCAATGGCAGTCGCGTTGATTCCAGAAGCAATTGCGTTATGGCCTATGGCTTGAGCATTCCCCTTGTTGGCAAAACTGTCGACGCCAATGGCCGTTGCACTAAAACCACTGGCTTCTGCTCCCCGACCGATTGCAGTTGCTTTCTGATTGGACGCAGAGGCATTGGACCCAATCGCTAGTGATTGCAGGGCCGAGGCATTGGCGGAGACACCGATGGCAATGGCAGCATTTTCAGATGCGTTCGCAAAGCTGCCGAGTGCAATTGAGCGGTTGGCTAAAGCCTTGGCCGAGTAGCCCAAGGCAGTGGTTGCATTTTGAGTGGCTTCTGTGTACGCACCGAATGTTTGGCTTCGGTAGCCCGATGCAGTGGCGTTAAATCCAAATGCCGAAGATGCATTGTTGCTGGCTGATGCTCCAGCACCAACAGCTGTTGTTCTGTTGTCTTGTGCCTTGGCATTGGCTCCAAGGGCGGTGGAATATTTCTCAGCTGCTTTTGAATTTGCTCCAATAGCCGTTGCGGCAAATTCAGTTGTATTACTCGAAGCCGCTGCATTGGCATAGGCACCAATCGCTGTTGTGTTTTTGCCAGTAGCATTAGCGCCAGGGCCATAACAAACAGCATTCGCACCATCACCCTCGCAATTCAGAGATTCAAGGCCGTTATCACTAATCGTGGAACGAGAAAGTGTTCCATCGGCATTAGCAACAATGAGCGAAGTTCCGGTACCACTGAGGTTGGCAACAGTAACCTCCGTTGCTGCTTTACCAAGCATTAACTGATCATCACGCGTGGTAGCTGAGCCAGTGCCAATTGCTGTAGATCTGCTATTGCTTGAAGTGGCATAGCTACCGACGGCAGACGAATTCTCACCAGAAGCGGTTGCATTGGCACCAAAAGCTTGGGAAAGGAAGCCACTAGCAACGGCTAAGGCACCCACAGCTGTTGAGCACTTCCTATTGGCTCGGGTTAAAACACCGATTGCAGTAGCTCGTTCACCCGTTGCTTTGCTGACTGTGCCAAGAGCTGTGGCATCGTGCTTGCTTGCTAAAGATTGCCTACCAACGGCCGTTGATTGAGTGCCAGAAGCCTCCGCCTTCTCTCCAATTGCTGTGGCATTTTCGTTCGTCGCTGCTGAACCAGCACCAAATGCAGTGGCTTGATTACCGGACGCTTCAGCGGCATCACCAAAAGCACTGGAATTGACCTTTGTAGCCTTGGCTTCCGTACCAATCGCTGTTGAATTGGTTTCACTTGCGACTGAGGATGTACCAATAGCAATCGCATCCAGTCCTGAAGCTGCTGCTGAATATCCAAAAGCGATGGCATCCTCTTTAGTTGCGGTGGATGCTGTACCGAAGGTTGATGAATTAGCTCCAGAAGCTATGGAATTCACGCCATGAGCGATGGCACCAGTCTCACTGGCATTCGCTCCTGCACCAAAGGCCATCGAGGCCAAGCCACTGGCATTGGCCAATGTTCCATAGGAACTGGAATAGTTGGCTTGCGCCAAAGCAGAAGTACCAACTGCTGTGGAGTTGATTCCTAATGCGTTCGCTGTGTAGCCAATTGCAGTGGCATTAATGGCTGTGGCATTGGCCTTCCAACCCACAGCCAATGCACATTCTGCGCTGGCCTTGCTTCCAGTGCCTAAAGCTGTTGAGCGAAAAGCAGTTGCATGCGCTAGGTGACCGATAGCTGTAGAACCTTGTTGTGTCGCTTTGGACTTAATACCAATGCTGGTGGAATCGTTCCCGGAGGCTGTGGACGTAAAACCAAATGCCGAGCTGTTCTTCCCAGTAGCTTTTGAACTATCTCCATAAGCAGTGGAATTCTCTCCACTTGCTTGTGAATCAGTACCAGTAGCTGTTGAGTTGCTTGCGCTAGCAACTGAAGATTTACCAATGGCAATGGCATCCGATCCAGAAGCCTTAGCGAGATGACCAACGGCGATGGCATCTTCAGCTGTTGCATTAGCTGCTGTGCCAAAGGTCGATGAGTTAGCGCCTGAGGCTGTTGAATTCACACCATGAGCGATTGCACCAATCTCACTAGCATTCGCCTGAGCACCAAAGGCCATCGAGGCAATGCCACTGGCGTTCGCCAATGTTCCATAAGAACTGGCATAATTGGCTTCTGCTTGAGCCGATGTACCCACTGCGGTGGAGTTAATTCCTACAGCATTAGCTGTGTGGCCAATTGCGATGGCATTTGTGGAAGTGGCGTTGGCATTCCAACCAAGTGCCATCGAGCATGTTCCATTCGCAGTACTTCCAGATCCAATAGCGATGGACCGTTCAGCATCGGCATTTGCCAAATGGCCAACTGCTATTGAGCCTTGTTTAGCTGCTTTGGCAGAGGCTCCAATACTGGTCGACGATGCTCCAGATGCTCCCGCATTCGGTCCTATAGCAATTGCAGATTCGGCTGAGGCGTTGGCTCGAAATCCCGATGCTTGGGAGTAATTAGCCAATGCTTTTGCTTGATACCCCGATACCTGAGCGAAAACATCACTGGCAGTGGTTTGGTAACCAAAAGCCTGGGAGAAAGTGCCGCTTGCAGTGGCTTGAAAACCCAATGCCTGGGCGAAATCACCACTGGCATTAGCTTCGGAACCGGAAGCTTGGGCATAAGCACCACTGGCATTGGATTGATAGCCCGATGCTTGGGAGAAAGTGCCGCTTGCAGTGGCTTGATAACCCAATGCCTGAGCGTAAGCATCAGCTGCTTTGGCTTCACGTCCCAGTGCCTGGGAATTCTGTCCACTGGCGTTGGCTTGATACCCCGATGCCTGGGAGTAAATGCCAGATGCAATGGCTTGATGCCCCTGCGCTTGGGAGTAATCACCAGAAGCTTCGGCGTAATAACCCAATGCCTGCGAATTGTCACCAGAGGACTTGGCCTCTACTCCCAATGCCGTGGAGTTACTACCAGTAGCTTTGGCTTTATGACCCACCGCCTGGGCTTGGTTGCCACTAGCGATGGTTGAACGACCCAATGCCAGTGCACCAGTGTTGCTCGCATTGGCTTGTGTACCCATCGCCAAGGTGGATTTACCGTTGGCCCTAGCGTTATGACCCACCGCAACGGAGCCGACGGCGTTGGCTTTGGCCATATGACCCAACGCAGTGGATTCCGAGACGTTGGCTGTGGCTTGATAACCCACCGCCACGGAGGAGTAGCTGTTGGCGGTGGCTTGATACCCCAATGCCTGGGAGTAATTAGCCAATGCTTTGGCTTGATACCCCGACGCGAAGGATCCGAAGCCGCTTGCACTGGCTTGATCGCCCAATGCTTGAGCAAAAGTGTTGCTGGCGGTGGCCGCGGCGCCCAGAGCAGTAGAGCCATTTCCAGTGGCTTGGGAAGCAGCACCAATTGCCGTGCTGTTGAAGCCTGTGGCCTTTGCCTTATCCCCTAAAACCGTTGAATTTTCTTGGTTAGCAACACTCAGACGACCTACGGCAATGGCCCCATCCTGGGAAGCCTCAGTCAGCACACCAATAGCGATGCTTCCTTGTTTGAGAGCCTTTGTCCCATTCCCAAGTGCAATTGATCTTTGGCCGGAGGCATTAGCGTTGTTGCCGATGCCAACTGAGGCAACACCTGCGTAGCTCGAGCGGCCAATTGCAGTGGAATTTCTGTTGGCAGCACGAGCTGATGCTCCAATCGCAGTGGCGCCATAGTCGTATGAATTATCAGAGTTAGGGATCGCCGCGTTTGCTGCTGTTCCGATCGCGGTGGTGTTTTTCCCGTAGGCGTTGGCAAAAATTCCTATAGCTGTGGAGTTCACTCCATTTGCGGTGGCACACAAGCCAATTGCCAACGCCCCCTCGCCAATTGCAGTGCCATTCCCTATCGACTGTGGGCCCTCTGCTTTTAATGGAAGCGGCTTTGCAGCTTCAACCACCAGCACGCCCATGCTGCCCAATTGGCCAAAAACAGCCCAACTGGCAAAAAGGGTCTGCGCCGATCGGCTCCAGCGTTTACTGCGGCTGCTTCGTCGTTTGGGAGTGCCGCGCCGATAACCGGCAACTTTCAGCAGCATTCCCAAGAAAAGATTGTCCTTCGAAGAAGCCACTGAACAAAAATCAGCTAATTATGAGAATTTGCTGAGTTCGTAGTGAAGGCGCTTAAAGCTGTAACAGCTTTTTCCAAAAAACTGCCCGAATGGGGTCATCGCAACATTGGGCACACAGCAATCAGGTACTAAGCCTCGCCTTACAGCAACTTCATCCAACTCGCGGGCGAACCATTCACCGGTTCAGCTGTCACTTGAGCGAAAAATCGCAACAGTTTTGTCGCCAAAAGTGTTCAAATCGACGCAAACAAGCATCAGAATCACTCTCTCTGGCAATGCCATCGAAAGAACAACCGCCATTTGCTTCATAAACAACTTCTTTTTAGGTCATTCCCTTTACACTCACCCTCTTGTAAGGCCTCGGCTGAACTCCAATGGCAGTGAATTCGATAACTGCTTCCAGCACGCTGCTGGTGGGAGAGGTCCGTTGGATGCTGCTTCCCATCCCCAAGGTGGCTTCCACTCTTCTGAAACGCTTGGCTGTCATCGCAGACGGAAGAGAACCCTTTGAAGGTGCAGCCTTTGGTGAAACCAAGCCAGCTTTAGCAATCCATCAGCCGCAGATCCACGGACTGCCAACGCTTCGCCAGCTGTCAGACACAGAGCAAGAACTTTGGCGTAACGACGCCCATGCGCTTCGCCTGGCGGTGAGCCGCCATCCAGGCGAACGCTTGCTGTCGTTCTGGCACGACAAACTGCATTTGGCTGATCCGGCCTATGCGCCCCTGAACGCTTCGGTTCAGGTAGCCCGCGGCAAAGATGAATCAGAACCCTGCCGCTTCTCGGATTTTCTCAGTTACCTCAGTGACCACTGGGAACTACTGCAAAGTGACGGCCACTTGATGCCGCAGCATCGCTATATCGGCCAAAGCGATCTGTTCAATCTGCGTCTTGATCGAAGTCAACTGGTCAAAGAACTACCCAGAAAACTGAAACCCTTGCTGCCGGGAGAACGTCTGCAACGGCTGAGCCAGGAACTCAAAAGCTACGACAACCATTTCCGGCAACGGCTGGGTAAGCGCTGGGAAGATGCTTATGGCAAGGAAGGCTTTGCATTACTTGAGACTCTCTATGGCGAAGATCTAGAGACGTTTGAATATTCCTTGCCACGACTTCGCAATGACAGGGTGAAGCCCTTAGCGGCTGTCGACCAAGACGCACTGGTGGATCCCCTCAAGCAACTGCGCGATCGCCATCACCAGATTGCTGGTTTGCAACAACAACTGTTTGAGCTGCAGCAACAACTCGCCAAGGCCCAACAAGATCTCGCCCAACCACCCTTACCTCCGCTATCGAATCCCGAAGGAAGCTGGCCTGACCACAACACTCCCGAAGCGGGGCTAGCCCATCTCTATGAGGCGATCAGCCAGAACCGTTCCCAGGAAGTCGTCGAACAAACAGCCTCACTTCAAGGACACCCCCACGCCGGAGAAGTGGCTTATCTCGAAGGCATTGGCCATGCATCTCTAGGCAACCACGAACAAGCTCTGCGTTGCTTGGAGAAAGCACAAAACAGCGGGTTCCTCACGCCCTATGTGCTCTTCAACGGTGCAAACTCCTGCCGCTCTCTCGGCAACACTGATGAAGGTCTGCGCCTCTACCGAGAAGCCCTTGAAATGCATCCTGGCTTCAGCGAATGTCGCCACAATCTGGCGCTTTGCTTGGTTGAAGCTGGCCAACCAGCAGAGGCCGAACGCGAGCTGCGCCTGCTGCTGCGCGATCAACCCAGCTATTTCTCTGCAGCGTTCTGCCTCGCCAATCTGCTACGGGATCACAAACGTGATCCTGAGGCCATTGAAGCCTTCCGTCTTTGCCTCCAGCATGCTCCGAGTTATCCCGATGCCTGGAACAACCTCGGACTGGCCCAGGGCAGCATCGGCGACATCGATGCCGCGATCTCCAGTTACCGGCAAGCACTCTCGATTCACGCTGACTTCAAGCCCTCACGCCAGAACCTGGCGCAGGCTCTGATTCAGACAAAACAGCATGATCAGGCGCTTGGAGAATTTGAACGCTTCTGCCAATGCCCGGACCTCTCACCGATGGAAACGGTGGTGGGCATTCAAGGCCGTATTGCCTGCCTGATGGAACTTGATCGCTATGACGACGGTCTGCAGGTAGCTGACGGCTGCAGTGACGACCGTCGGGTTCAGCTGATGACAAGGCTGCATGTGCTGCCGGTGTTGTATTCCACGGATCAAGAAGTCAGCGCAGTTCGTAAGCGCTGGAAAAAAGATGCCAAGGAGCTTTACAAACTCCTGAAAGACATCACCCAGGAGGATCCGGTCTGGGAGCAGCTCTACGCGCATGCCTGGTCGCTCACTAACTTCTATCTCGCTTATCAGATGGAAGACGATCGGCCATTGCAGGAGCTTTATGCCGGAATCCTCGATCGCATCCTGCGACCCAAGCTCGGCGCATTCATGCAGCCCCTGCCCCAACGCGATCCAGCTGATCCCACCCCATTACGCGTGGGTGTGATCTCTCCGCATCTGGTGAACCACAACGGATCGATCTGGGCTCTGGGATGGCTCGAAGGCATTGCCGACAATCACGGGTACGAGATCTTCAGCTACAACATCGCAGACAGCGAAGACAGTGGCAGCCAGCGCTTCGCGGACCTTGGCACCTACCGCCATCTGCCGCTGCGGGCGGAGAACCCCGAGCCCATGCTGCAGCAGATCCTCGACGATCAGCTGGATCTGCTGATTTATACCGATATCGGCATGCATCCGGCCAGCAAGGTCACATCCGTGCTGCAACTGGCCCCGGTGCAGGCACAGGGCTGGGGACACCCGATCAGCAGTGGATCCAAAACCATGCACTACTACCTCTCCGGTGAAGGGATGGAGCCTGAGGGCAATGAGGCTCACTACAGCGAAACGCTCTACCGCCTGCCCAAAACAGGCCTGAACTACGAGAAGCCTGCGGCCATCCACGACGGTCAGCTGCTGTTTGACAAATTCGATCTTCCCCGCGACAGACCGATCCTCAACTCGCTGCAGAGCACCTTCAAGTACCTGCCGCGCAATGACTGGACCTTCGCCGAGATTGCCCATCGCCATCCCGAAGCCTTCATCGTGTTGGTCGGGCACATGGGCAACGGCAGCATCGCTGAACGGCTTTACGAGCGCCTGCGCCCACACTTTGAACACCGCGGCCTGCAGATCGAGAACCACCTGCGCATCATGCCCCGCCTGGATTACGGCGACTTCATGGGTCTGTTCGCCATCAGTCATCACACCATCGACACGATCGATTGGAACGGTGGCAACAGCTCAATGCAGTCCTTCTCGCTGGATTGCCCTGTGGTCACCCTGCCAACAACCTTCATGCGAGGTCGTCACACCGTGTCGATGCTCGACGTTCTTGAGCTCCCCGAGTTGATTGCCAAGGATGTCGATGATTACGTGGCCATCTCCAGCCGGCTGCTGGACGACGAGAGCTTCTACCAACAAATGCGGACATTGATTAGCGAGCGCAAGGCTCGGCTTTTCCAGGACAGAAGTGTGGCGCAAGCGTTCCAAGTGGCCGTGGAAACCATCTGCCGCAAGCAACCGGAGGTGGGCCAGAAGCCATCCGCCATTCGCTCACTTCCCTTGAGCATGATCAACTCAAACGTCAGCCCTGAGGACAGCGATCAAGCAATGGCGGCATGAACCAGACAGTGCAAGCCCATGGGCTGATGCCTGGTCTAAGGGTCACAAACCATTCGCAATGGTGTTCCCTCCAGAAGCATCTGCAAACTGGAGGAACACTCACACCCCTCCTGCCCCTCGGCAACGACGCGGCCATCGCCTGGGTCCCCAAAAACGGCTGCAGCACGATCAAACGGGTCTGGCTGCAATTGCAGGGATGCCGTGAACAGCAATTCCTCAGTGATCCGCATAGTTCAGCACTCCATCACACCTACTGGCTGACCCCAGAAGAATTGAAAATCGTCGCGCAACAGCGTGCTCTGATTGCAATCTGGCGAGACCCAATTGACCGATTCGTGTCGGCCTGCAGAAGCCACCTGATAGAACTGACAGGGTCAAAAATCGAGCAAAAATTACACACAAACACTGAAGATGGGGACTCCTATCAAGAGGCTCTGGAGTATGTGCAGAGCCTCCTTCTGCAGCATGGAATAACCAGCTTCGACGATGACTCCGACCCCGTCTACGTCATGAATGCTGTCGCGCTGCAACTTCACCACTGGATCCCCTGCCATATCGACTGGAGTCATCACACGATTCCTCAGGTGGCCTATCTGGGCGGTGATCCCAGCTGTTATTACTCTTTACAGGGGATGGAGAACATCGATGAACTGATGCAGCACTGGCAAACAGTCAGCGGAATGGAGATCGATGCTTCTTCTCAACATGTTTCCAGAGATCTCGAAGACAAGAATCCCTGGCGACGTTTGAAGCGTGAACATCTCACTCCTGAGGCTCTCATAGCGCTGCATCAGTTTTATGCCGCCGACTGGGCATTTCTTGAACTCGCTCAAACTGTTTTGGGAACAGAGAAATCCGATCAGCAAGCAGCGTGAAGAACGTTTCACCAGAGCTATTACGCGATCGACCAGACGCTGAACGGCAATGCTGGGCTCGCTGGGTTTTGGGCAGTCACAGTGATCAGTTCCTGCCAGAAATGGCAGCGGCTGTGGAAGGACTCAACAACAGCGATCCGATTACTGCAGGATCCCCTGTGCTGAACCCAGGATCAGCCGCTGAAGACGTCGTGGTGATCGCATGCCAACGCGGAAAGCACTGCGTAGTCATGGATCAATCCTTGCCCTGCCGAGTGGTTCTCTTTGATTGGACGGGGGAAGGGATTGAGGAAGGAAGCAACCCTCATGGATTCGAGATCATCAGTGTGGCCACCGAATGCAAAGGCCATCTAATGGAGGAAGCCTGGCGCCAGTTGCCTGCTCCTCCTCCTGGCCATTACATGGGCTTCATTGATGACGACGTGTTGCTGCGCAGCAGCGACATCCAAACCTTGTTGGCCACAGCGCGCATCTACAACCTCAGCGCTGCCCAGCCTGCTGTGAGCTTCAGCAGCAGCCTTTGTCAGGAATATGGATGGTTACGGCAACGTGCATGCACCACGCTGCATCGGGTACCGATCGTGGAGATCATGGCACCATTTATTCGCAATGACTTACTTGAACTGTCGATGCCATTTCTGAATGGTGTTCGCAGTGGCTATGGATTCGACCGTTTTGCCTTGCCACTCTGCGCTGCCCATCTCAAGGCCTGGAGGTTTGCCGCGGTGGATCTCACTCCCCTAGCGCATATCCGAACCCTTGGATCGCTGGAAAAGCGTTTTTCCAATGGATTACGAAGCAAGGAAGAGGAACTGTTGATCCGCCAAAGACTGATGTCTGCGATGAATTTTGAGGTCAACCAACCACTCAAGGAACGCTTGGAAGAGGCAGTGGCTTGATGCTGAATCCTCAGTCCTGGCGTTCACCCATCTCTGAGGAGCTAACGCCGTTGCAGTGCCTTCCCAGGTTCCGTGAGACGGACCTGCTGGCATGCGAACGGCCTGAAAATGTTCAACGCAGTACCAATACCCATCTACAGGAACTCTTCAGCCAGGGATATACCGTTCTGCCTGGGGCCATCCCAGTCAGCGTTTGCGACAAGCTGGCAGCCTTGATTGATCCGTCGACAGCCTTCGAGAATCCACATGACCTCTGGGTTGAATACGACGACCCTGAAAAAGGAAGAATCTATGGCGTCCCACTTTCACAACAAGTCGTAGAGCGCAGCCAATGTCGATACCGGGGAATGGACCTTTACCGCAATCAAGAGGCAGCAATAGAAGCATGTTTTGCCCCTGCCTTACGCGAATTACTAATCAGAGCACTAAATAGTGAGATTTTAGCTTATCAACAATTGGCTTTCACTTATGGAAGCCAACAGGCTCTGCACCAAGACCCGATGTATGTCAGAGTCTCCAGGCCACTGAAACTCATAGCCAGCTGGATTGCCTTGGAAGATGTTCAGCCAGATTCAGGCGAACTGATTGTTGTGCCGGCATCCCATACCTTACGTCAGTTGCGTTTTAATTCCAGTAATGACATCCAGTGTCAGCACATCTTCTCCGGAGGAGAGCGATCATTATGGTGGAACAATCATGATGATCACTCACACCGCAATCGACTCAATGAACTTCAGCAACTTGCAGAAGTTTTAGGATCTCATGTCTACCGGCCCTCAAAAGGCGATGTTCTGATTTGGAGCAGTCAGCTCATCCACGGAGGCAGCATTGTGCAGACAAGAAACAATGATTTCCGGCCTACACGTCGAAGCCTGGTTACCCATTACTGTCCTATCGACTCAGTGCCGATGTACTGGTATCAGGATGTTCACACTCAGCCAATCTCGCCCTATCCCTATTGCCATCTCACCTGGAAACACCTGCCGCGCTATCGCTATCCAGAAGGATTCGATGCCAAACGTTATTACAGCCTAAACCAATCCTGCCTAGACAGAGAAGAGTGGGCCAAAAAAGACCCAGCGCTACATTATGCCCTCTATGGCGAAAAGGAAGGCAGAAGAGCAATCTAAAATCGAAAAAGGAAACCCTCATAAACACCCAAAAGGAACAGCATATCTCAGCAATCGATCAATCATTGAGATTATTTTTTATCGTCAAAGTCAATACTTGTAGAACGTTATCGCTGAGCCCCGGGAATCACCTCCCAATCCGTGTGCGTTGCCCACAAGCCCCAGATCGCCATGGCTCGCAGATAGTGACAAGCGCGGAAGGTGTTCACTGCTGTGATCGCTTCCGGTGTGCGGAACTGCAACCCACCCGAATACACCTGATTCACCACCGCTGAGCAAATCGCTTCTGCTGTTTGCCCTTCGCCCATCAGCTGGAAATAGCTGGCGATCCCGAAGTTGATGCCGGTCCACACCTCCAGAGGATGGGTGCCATTCGGATCCAGTGGCGTGCCATCGCGGCGCAGGCCATTGGCCACACCCAACGTTCCGCCTTCGAACTTGTCAAAGCAGGCTTCCTTCACCGCCTTGAGCGTGCTGCGGCTGTTGGCTTCACTCACCACAGGCTCAAGCCCAAGCAAACGGGCATAGAAATCGCCGCAGAGCTGATCCGCCATCACCACAGGCGTGCCGCTTTCGGCATCGATGTCATAGAACTCACCGTTCCAGAGCAGCTTGTCGAAATTGCTGCGCGATTGCTCCAGCCAGGCGCCGAACTCATGCTGCTCAGCGGAGGTCTCCAGACCGGTTTTGAGCTGCAGCGTCTGAGCAATGGCCAATGCGGCCTCCAGCGCAGCGATCCAGAGTGCACCGCAATAGGCACTCACACCCTTCAAGGGCCAGTCGTCGAAGGTCTGATCCGGTGCTCCACCGTTATCGGGCAGTCCATCGTCATTCACATCAAAGGTTTTCAGATAGCGCAGCGCCTCCACGGCTGCCGGCCAGCACTCAGCCAGAAAACTCAGATCTTCGCCACTGGGGGCGAGCTTGAAGGTGCGCCACACCTGCAGCACAAAATCACTGCCGAGATCCTTCCAGAGGTTGCAATCCTGATAAGCGGTGTAGTTGGTGGCATCCCAGGGTTGCTCATTGGGCGCACCGAGGTCGTGGGGAGTGGCCCCCTTCACCTTGCGATCGGCTTCCACCCGACCCTTGCCCTGGGTGAAATACCAACCGATCGGACGCTGGGTGGCATCCGCTGCAGGGATTGCACGGGCAAAACTGCGCAGCACTGACTTATCCAGCTCCGGCCACAGCTGCAGCAAGGCAAAGGAGCCGTACAAGCGCACATCCAGGCTTTCATACCAGGCGTAGTCGAGACATTCGAGCACGCCGAAGCGACCGTGGGGATCCTCGGGTGATGCCTCACTCCAGAGGCTGCCGCCACTGCAGAGGTCGTAGAGCTCATTGAACAGCGCCATGCGCAACGGCTCCGGCAGCTCACTGCGCTGCAGCACCGGCTGCTGCCAGGCGTCAATCTGAGCTCTCCACTGCTTCCAGTCGCGCAGTGCTTCGGAGGCAATCGCTGCGGCCTGGTTGCCATCAGTGCCAAAGAAATCGGTGTAACGGCGCAGAGCTTGAGTGCCGGTGGCAAAGGCCGTCACCGGCAGGTCCCAGCTGATCACCACAGGAATCTCCATGCTCTCCCCAGGCGCCAGCTCGCAGCGAATCGCCAGTGCAGCACTGAGCGGGTCATCGCTGCTGCTGTGGCGATCGTTATTACTGTTGGGAATCGACCCGTCATCGCTGAAGCTGTTCCACAGCTCACTGCCATCACCCGCGGGGTTCCAGCGGCTGCAGCGTTGAATGCTCACACCAGGCCGTTCGGTGGTAGCGATACACCACTGGCCCTCGCCTTCAGCGATGGGAGTGGAGACGTTGCCCTCGAGCAGCACTCCCCGCAGAGTGCCCTCGTCGACATATCGGTTGCGCTGGCCCTCGGTGCGGCCGATCGCCGGAGCGTAGTTGTGCTCGGGGCTGCCGTCATCACGGAAATGCACCTCAGCGGAAGCATCGGTATTGGTGAACCAACCGCTGGTGTTGCGCCAGCTCAGCAACAAGGAGAGATCGAGCGGCTTCTTGGTGGGGTTGCGCAAGGTCCACACGAACACAGCCACCGGATAACTGGTGCGCTGATAGTCGCCAGGGAGGATCGGACTGAAAGCCTCACAACGCACATCGGCGTCATAAACACCGTCATAGTGCGTCCAGCTGAGCGGATAGCGGGCCGCATAGGTTCCCGTGCTGCGGTCCTCAGTGCTGGCGGGATACCAATCCCAGGCCTGAAGAGGCTCAGTCTCGTCAGCTCTGGAGGCATCCGCCTGGGGCTTCACCGCCAGGGCATGGGCCCGCCTGCTGCTGCCATTGTTTTCAAACAAGGCGAACTGACAATCGGGCAGCACACCGAACCAGTGCTCGCCACCATCGAGATGCCAGAGGTTGACATGGCCATCGGGAGCCCGGCCGATGCAACCAGCCCCGAAGCCGCCGAGCGGCATGCCGTGGTTGGGGCCGTCATCGAGGTTGCTCGCGTAACGGACCGTGTAGGGGCGATCCCAGTTCAGACCAAAGGGCCGACTCCAGCTCGCCTGCGGTGGACTCCAGGCTTCAGGACGGGGACCGCGACGCAGCAGCGAACGCAGAGCAGTCAGTCCAAGCGGAGCCATGCAGAGGCGGAAAGTCGCCCCAGCCTGCCAGACCTGAACGGTCTGTGCTCGAGGCCATGGCAAAGATCCCGGAATGGCGATCGTGCATGCGCCCTGATCAAGGCCCAGTCCAGGCGATTCCACCCACGAGATACAGCAAACTCACCGCCGCGAAGGTCAGGATCTGAACCAAAGCACTCACCTTCAGCCAGAGACGATCCCACTTGTAAGGAGCCTTCAGCAGTGAACTAAGGAGCCAGGTCAGGGCAAACCCGAAACGGGTGAAGGTGACCTGTTGATGATGCTGAGCGACATGAATCGCATCGAGCAACAGCATCACCAACGACACATAGGACACAATCGCCCCGATGTTGTAGATGATGGCCGATTGGCGGTTGGTCAACCGCATGGCTCAGCAGCAGGATTGATCCAGCGTTAGCCAGATTGTTGCCACTGCGCTGCTGGGTCGCTGATCTCAGAGTTCCCTTGAGGGCAGAACCTGCTCGGCATCCAGCAGGGCATCCAACGTCACTGCCGTGCGCACGAGTGATTGATAATGCTGCAACACCCGCCGGTTGCGGTCCAACCAGCGTGCAGCCTCCGCGGGGGCTTCAGCGGCACTGGAACTCCCGAAGCCGGAGGGGCCGTCAGCATCCATCAGCTCCAAATCCTCCTGGCGAGCGATCAGGGCAAGCAACAGCTCATGCAATCGCTGACGGCGCTCTGCCTGTGGATCATTCCCAGTCACGACCACACCGATTGCGTTCATAATCCTCCCTCAAATCCCTGTAATTGCGGGTCTGACGCGAGAGCAATTCACTCGCTTGCTCTGCCTGCACCTTGTTTTCACCAGTCTGTTGCGATGCCGCGATCAACATCCGATTGCGGGCCATTGAGGCACCGAGTGTGTTCATCAACCGCTTGATCAGGCTGCAGTCATCGAGGGCATGAACAGCACCAGCAGACGACAGTGAAAGCACCAACGCAACAACGACGGAGCGGAGCACAACGGAGGAGAGAATCAATAGCGCCAAGCTACCTACGAAAAGCCGAGCTGATCCCGATCAGGCAGAACCACGGCCTGGAAATCAATTCATGGTCATGGTGTCGAAATGGAGGATTGCAATCCTCCGCGACCCCCTACACCCATGCACAGCTTCTTTCGCTGCAGGGTGCTGACGGGCCTGACGGTCTTGCTCGGCAGCCTCAGCGCATCCGCAGCGGTGGGCCAGGAGCTTTACACCCTGGAGACCACCTGCAGAAGCGCAGGACAAACCTACTCCTGCACAGTCGTGGCATCCAATGTCGACGACACCACTGAATACGTTCACCAATTTGGATCCAAGACCGTGAGCTATCGCGTGATCGACGATCCCTACGTACGCATTGAAGGCCGGGCCAGCAATACGAAACCGTGGACTTCAGTCAAGAACGCCACGATCAATTTCAAAACTGAAGAGCTCTGTTTCAACAAAGAAGCCTTCTGCGTCAAAAATCCCAAATATCTCGCCGACGTGTTGGTCGGCAGCGGTGATGCCATGCAGGGCCGCACCGAGGTTGGAATGGTCTTCGCAGCCAATGGCCGCGTGGACATTGCCTGTTTCGACAACGGCTGTAATCGACTGAAGGAGGCGATCAGAAAATGACTATCAACACTCGCCGATCTGCAAGGCGTCGTCTTGCAGGCGTGCTGGGCCTGGTTCTGGCACTGCAACCGGCTGCTGGCCTGGCCGCCATCGGCACTGAACCAGCAGCCACCACAAGCACCAGTGAGGAGATCCAGCTGGCCCAACGCCGTGGCGGTGGCGGCTCTCGTGGAGGATCACGCGGTAGCTCCAAAAGCAGAAGCAGTTCACGCAGCTCTCGCAGCAGCTCCAGAAGCAGAAGCAGTTCACGCGGCTCTCGCAGCAGCTCGAGAAGCAGCTCCAGAAGCGGAGGGCGCACTGGATTCAGCAACTACAGCGGTAGTCGTTCCGGCAGCCGTTCCAGCAGTCGTTCCAGCAGTCGTTCGAGCAATCGCTCGAGCACACGCAGCAATCGCCAGGGGACAAGGCAAACCTCACGCTCGTCACGTCAGGGCCAGACACGCACCAACAGCGCTAATCGCCAGAGCAACCGGCAGGGCACCAGGAGCAACCGCCAGAACCAGGTGCGCAACAACAGCTCCAACCGCCAGAGCAACCGGCAGAGCACCAGGAGCAACCGCCAGAACCAGGTGCGCAACAACAGCTCCAACCGCCAGAACAATCGCAACGACCGCTTCAACACGCGCCAGAACAATCGCAACGATCGGTTCAATACCCGCTCAGACAATCGGCGCAAGGCGATCAACAACTGGGATCGTTACGGCAACGGTTGGTACAGCGGCAACAACTGGTACAACAACCGCCCCTGGAACAGCGGTTGGTACGGCGGCTCCTATTACAACAACTGGGGCTGGTACCCAGGTCGTGCAGCTGCCTGGGGCGTGGCCAGCATGGCCACCTTTGGGGTGATCAACAGCCTGGTCAACACAGCCCAGAGCAACGAGGTGAGTTACATCGTGGTGCCCGACTCGGAGTACTCCCTCTATTACCCCAGCGTGACCGCCACCGGTGACACGGTGACGTTCGAGGCCGACGACGGCGACTCCACGGCAAGGTTCTATGCCGATTGCCGGCAGGGAACCATCAACGGTGGAACGCCCAACAACGGCAACGAAGCCCAGCTGCTGAATGCCGCCTGTCAGGTGGCGTTCGGTAAGTAAGGGCTAGTGGAGGGTTGAGGCGTTTGTGGAAGACATCAACTCCTGCAAACGCCTCTCCGCCTGGGGCTCCAACAGCACCGGACAAGCGGAGTAGTTTCGAGCACGTGAAACTCTGGACTGAATGGCATCACGAGCCTGGTCCCAACCTTCAATCGCAAGATCCCGGTAGATCTTCTCAACAGTCAGCAGTGGTGAGCGGACAAGTTCAGCGAACTCCACCTCCACGAGCTGACCAGGGGGGATCTGGGGGCGGGCGGCTTCAAGGGCTTCAAGAAGCAAACGATGGGCCATTGCGGTTTCCTCCACCTGCCGAAGCTGTTCAGGTGCTGGTTGCAGGCCGATCAGTTCGGCCAGTTTCTGCTTGACCTGCGTCAGGGAACGGACTGCATCCTCTGGCTCTCGTTTCATCAAGACAAAACGTGCCTTTGGAAAGAGATGCAGCAGCAAGGGCACCCGCGCTGAATGCGCTGGATTTTTGATCAGTAAGTGACGCTTGCCCTCGCCATCATGCGCCCAGGTGATCCGGGTGAAGTGCAGCAGCTGTCGCTGATATGCACGTGTAGTTGAGAGGGTGCAGCGATAAAAATGCTTGAGGTAATCCTGCGGAAATGCCACACCAGCCATGTGGCTATCCATGGTGAGCCGCGCCAGACCAATTTCATCTTCCTGCGGATCCAGAGCGCTCCAGGGCACGGCATCAATTGGACGTGTCGCTGTCATCAAGCGATTGAGAACAGCCACGATCAATGGCTTCAGCAACAGAGCCACCTGCGGAGCCACGGTGAGGGCATTCCTGGCCGTGGCTGCGCCGGGATCCGCCGCCAACAACTGGTGGAGATAGGTGGTGCCGCTGCGCCAGTGACCGATCACGATCACTGGGTCGTCAGGCAAATCAAGGCGTTTTAATGCCTGGCCCCAGAGCAAGGACTGCAACCAGGAGAACGGCTGGAGCAACAAACCTCCTAGGCCCAGCTGCAGACCACGAAACAATCGGTTTGGCGCAGGTCTGGTCATCAACAGGGCTGCGGCCAGAGTGCGAGGCGTAATACATCCACCTGCCACCTGCCGATCCAGGCAGCGCTGCATCATTTGAATATGTGCTTTACGTATTTATGCTAACCGAACAAAAAAGACATATTGTGTCGATCTTGATGTTCCTCACGTGACCGGAAGCGCTGCCAGCACTGGAGCCACCCCCCAGCTGTCAGGCGGCGCACAGGAACTGAGCATGGACTTGCGCTTTCACTCCGCCAGCGAGCTCAAAGAGCTGTTCAAGTTGATCGGCAAATCTTTTGATGCAGTCCAGCTCAGCCAGGGTCGCCTGCAGGGTCGCTTCAGGCTCGCGAACCTCGGCAGCATTGCCCTTGTTGAACTCCAAACCAACCAGCGCTTGCTGATGAATGGAGAGAGAGGCCCTGATTGCATGAGCTTTTGCTTCGAGGCCTCAGGAATGGCCGACGAACATCGGTTGTTCAATATTCCAATCGCACAATATTCCCTCAATGGCTTTCGCCAAGGGCAAGTCGAATCACATTTTCAGCTCTCAGCCAACACCACAACTTATCTGGCAATCCTCTCAACTACTCGCTTCAATGCTTATCTAAGCCACTGCGACGCAGAAGAGATCATCGAACAACTGGAAACAAACAATGCGCTGCAACTCGACCCATTACTGCATGCGCAGTTTCGTCAAAAATTTCAACACTTTTTCGAGAATCAGCCAAACACACCTCAGCAGCGAAGGCAAGCCACGAATCACCTCTACAGTTCGTTTTTAAACGCAATTACAGACAAAACGAATACCAAATTCTTGCCATTCAACCCTTCACCTAGGCAGAAATTAGTTCGAGAATTTGTTGCATGGGGCTTCAAGCACTCAGAACTCGACTGCAATCTTGATCAGATCAGTGAATTCCTCTTCGCCTCGAGGCGCACTTTGATTCAAGGGACCAAGGAATCATTCGGCATGGGGCCGATGGAGATGATGAAACGGATACGTCTCGAGCAAGTGAATTGGATTCTGCGTTCACCAGATGCACGCGCCAAAGACAATTTCAAGACGATCTCTGAAATCGCCCAGCACTACAGATTTCAGAGTCGTGGTCACTTTGCCAAGGCCTATCAGCAAGTCTTCGCCGAAACGCCAAGTGAAACCTGGCTGAAATCAGCGAACCAGTAGCAATTGATCCAGATCCCGTTTGTGCACACCTGAAACCACATTCGGAGGTTTCTGAAGAGGAGAGAGCTAACAACAGAGGGATGGTTCCGACACCACAGCCCTTTCATTCATGACAACAAGTCAACAAGTCGACGGATCGATCCTGCCCTTTCCCGCCAAACCGTCGGGAAGCAAGGCTGGAACGACGATGCAGGAGTCGACGTACAGCCCACTGCCCGAGCCGAAGAGACTTCCAGACGATGCACCCAACATCCTGGTGGTGCTGATTGACGATGCCGGTCCGGCACTGCCGGAATGCCTGGGCGGAGAAATTCATGCGCCCACACTTCAGGCGATCAAAGACGGCGGCGTTGGCTTCAATCGCTTCCACACCACAGCGATGTGTTCACCAACGCGTTCCTCGCTGCTATGCGGCCGCAACCACACCTTCGTGGGCAACGGCCAGATCTGTGAATTCGCCAACGACTGGGACGGCTACTCAGGCCGCATTCCTGAAAGCTGTGCTCTGCAGGCCGATGTTCTGCGCAACTATGGCTACGCCACGGGTGCATGGGGCAAATGGCACAACACGCCGTCCAACGAAACCACGGCCGCAGGTCCCTTTGAAAACTGGCCGACTGGACTCGGCTTTGAATACTTCTACGGATTCCTGGCAGGTGAGTGCTCTCAATATGAGCCCCATCTGGTGCGCAACACGACGGTGGTGTTGCCACCCAAAACAGCCGCGGAGGGATATCACGTCAGTGAAGATCTGGCCGATGACGCCATCAACTGGCTGCAGACCCACAAGGCGCTCCGCCCCGATAAGCCCTTCTACATGTACTGGGCATCAGGAGCCCTGCATGGTCCTCACCATGTGAACAAAGAGTGGGCCGACAAGTACAAAGGCAAGTTCGACGAGGGCTGGGATGCCTATCGCGAAAAGGCGTTCAAAAATGCCAAAGCCAAAGGCTGGATTCCCGAGAACGCCCAGCTCACTCCACGCCACCCCCGCTTAGCAGCCTGGGACTCCATCCCCGATCACCAGAAGCCCTTCCAGTCGCGTTTGATGGAAGTGCTGGCTGGATTTGCCGAACACACCGATCATCAGGTGGGCCGCATCGTCTCAGAAATTGAACGGCTCGGCTACGAGGAAAACACCCTGGTTGTCTACATCTGGGGCGACAACGGATCTTCCGGAGAAGGTCAGGACGGCACCATCTCCGAGCTACTTGCCCAGAACTCCGTTGCCTCGGAAATTGAGCAACACATCGAGGTGCTCAACGAACTCGGCGGACTGGATGCGCTTGGCTCCCCGCTGGTCGACAACATGTATCACGCAGGCTGGGCCTGGGCCGGCAGCACGCCTTATCAAGGCATGAAGCTGATGGCCTCCTACTTCGGCGGCACCCGCAATCCGATGATGGTGAAGTGGCCCAAGGGCATCAAACCTGATCCCAAACCACGGTCGCAGTTCCACCACTGCAACGATCTGGTGCCAACGATCTACGAGCTGATAGGAATCACGCCACCCAAGGTCGTCAATGGCGTGGAGCAGGATCCCATCCACGGCACGAGCTTCGCTTATGCCTTCAATGCTCCGGATGCACCCGGTGAACTCAAGACCCAGTTCTTTGACATCATGGGTGCACGATCCATTTATCACAATGGCTGGATCGCAGGTGCCGTCGGCCCTCGGCTGCCCTGGGTGAAGGGCGTCGACCCCGACATCCTCACCTGGTCACCCGACACCGACGACTGGGAGCTCTACAACATCGACGAGGATTGGAGTCAAAGCAAAAACGTTGCTGCTGAGTATCCAGAGAAGCTGCAGATGCTCAAAAATCTGTTCCTGGTGGAATCGGCCAAATACAAGAACCTTCCCATCGGCGGCGGACTCTGGACCATCATCTTCCATCCAGAACTGAAGGTGGCTCCGGAAGCAACGTCCTGGGAGTTACCGGGCACCATCACCCGCATTCCAGAACCCTGTGCTCCACGACTTGGTTGCCTGAACAACAAAGTCACCATTGACATGGAGGTTCCAGAGAATGCCAGCGGCGTGCTCTACAAACTCGGTGCCAATTCAGGTGGTCTCACCTTGTATATGGATGAGGGGGTGCTCATCTATGAGTACAACCTGTTCATCATTGAACGCACCAAGCTGCGCTCCGCTCAGCCACTGCCTGCAGGTCGCCACAAACTGGAAATCGTGACCCAGCACACTGACGACAACCCAAGGGGTCCACTGTCGATCAAAGTGTCCCTCAATGGCTCACAAGTGATCGATGGCACGGTGCCAAGGGTGGCAGCTGTGTTGTTTACCGCCAATGATTGTCTGGATGTCGGCCAGGCACTTGGATCGCCAGTCTCACTGGATTACCACGAACGCGCACCGTTCAAGTTCAACGGGGCCATTCACACCATGCACGTGGAGTACCTCGACTAGGACAGCCGGACACGATTGATTCAATCGTGATCAATGACTTGGAGCAGACTTCCCTAGGGAGTCTGCTCTTTTTCTTTGAGCTCCAGGCTTAAAAAGTAATTCAAAAATGTGCGCACCAGTGCCACAGCACCCAGCTGAATCAATGCGGATGCTTCGCGGCTGATGGTGGTTTGAACCACATCAGCACCAAGCTGAAACTCCAGAGCCAGAGCGACCCATCCACCGAAGGTCAGACGTGCTGCGGTGAGGGGACCTCGTTGCATCAGATGCGGTGGAATGGCCCGCAGCCGCAACGGCCCGCCACGGCTGAACACCGCAATCAATCCAACCGCAACAGAAAGCACCGAAAGACTCTCAAGAATCAAACGCAATCCCTCTGCTGAATGGGTCAGCAGTTGTTCAGCCCATTCCATCAATGAATGAAAACAGATGTGAGGTGATTGTGAATGGCAAAGACAACGATCACCAGTTACTGAACAGCAAAACCCATAATCCAGCACAATCGGGAGCAGTTCAGGGTGACGTCATCTACAGCGATTTCTACCCTGTCGACAGTGGTCAGCCCTTCCCACACGGATGAGCAATACCAATACGGAGCTGGCCAAAACCCGTAATCGAGCGGCCGCGGAGCGCACAACCCTGGCCTGGATCCGAACAGCCCTGGCTCTGATCAGTTTTGGGTTCGGACTCGACAAAATCATCAGCGCCATCCGGGATGCTGGAGGCGAAGCCAACAGCGGCAACGACCTCGGCGTACAACTGATGTCGATGGGATTCATCGGGGTGGGCATTTTCACGTTGCTGATCGCCATGAGACAGCACAAACGTGAACTGGTGCGCTTGCGAAACGATCCGTACCTCTACCGCGATGAGCCATCGCTTTCGATTGCCACCGCAACAGCCGTGCTGGTGATCGGTGTGATTGCCTTTCTGCTGCTGCTGTCTGGATTTATCTGAGCCCCAAGCCCTATCCAGTCCACTTCCGAATCTTCCTCTGTTCTGATGTCAATCCTGATTTCTCTGGCCCTGTTTTTCATCATGGTGTCTCTGGGCCTGAATCTGCCCAGCCTGCAGTTCGACTTGCTGAAACAGAGACCGGCTCTGCTGGTTCGTGTCTTGCTGGCCACATGTGTTGCCATGCCACTTGCCGCACTGCTGCTGCTGCGGACCCCACTCGGACAAGGGCTATCTCCTGCCATCACAACAGCGGTGATGCTGATGGCAATCTGTCCCAGCGCGCCGATGATCGCTCTGAAGAGCAGGAAGCTGGCCGAGAACCCAGAACTGGCAACAAGATTGCAGTTCTGGTCTGCCTGTGCCGCCATTATCAGTGTGCCGTTATGGGTCACTCAGCTGCCGTTGGAAGCGGGGGAGACCATCTGGAGCGTTGCATCGAAAGACGTCGCCTTCCAGGTCTTCACTGTTCAGTTGATTCCACTGCTGGTCGGCGTATCGTTGCGGCGTTGGTGTGCGGAGTGGGCTGAGCGCTGGAATCCGGTGATTCAGAAAGGCGCGAGCATTCTTCTGCTGGTACTGCTGGCCCTGATCCTGATCGTGGCGTTGCCGAAGGTGACGCCGATGTTGATCGGCAACATCAGAGGAGCCTTGCTGATGTTCATCCTCACCTGGATCGGGATTGGACTGGGATATGTCGTTGCAGGAGACAACCACGACGAACGCAGCACCCTGCCGTTGGTGCTCTCCATGCGTAATCCAGGCCTTGCCCTGCTCATCATTCAAGGCATGGCTCCTAACGCCATTGACCTCAAAGCGGCTGTGGTTGGGTATGTCGTCGTGACAGCCGTGGGTACAGCGCCGTTCATGAAATGGCGTCAAGGAGACGCTTAGAGCGAATCCATGGAGAACCCATCCGATCCGAAACAGCTGCTGAAACAGAACCCGCGCAAGGGAGCCGATATGGCTGCATTGCTACTAGGCGCAGGGACTGGCTACGCCATCAATCTGAATTTGCCGCTGCTCACAGACGTGACGATCAGCTGCATCTTCCTGATTCTGCTGAGCAGGCTGCGCAATCGCCTGAAAGCACCAGCGCAGTGGTGGGGCAGCATCGGTCTTTGCTCTGGCAGCTTCCTTGGCACAGCATCCTCGATGGTGCATGAGATGCAGCGAGCCGGCGAAGCAGCAGCGGTTTATTCCCCTTGGGAGCGACTGGCTCTGATCGTCATTCTCGGCATCACCGGTGTTCTCGCCGGTCGCCATGTCGGCATCGACCCTGATGCTGTTGAGGGCCGCTCGATCGGTGACCTGCTCAGGTCCCTCAGTGGAACGTTCACAGGAGTCTTCGGTGTTCTCGTTGCCATTGCCTTTGTGTTCAACGGTCTGGAAGAAGCAAGAACTCTCTCCAGTCGTCTCACCACAACACTCACCATCATCATTCTCGGCCTGGTTGGGCCTGGCTGGATCAGCCACCGTCTTAAAAGCTATCAACGCAATCAACCGCATTAATCCAATCCAAAGCTCATGAAAAATGGTGATGCTGCTCCGAAGAGCAACACCACCATCCAACAGCTGATGATCGATTCAATCAGCTCTTCTTGGCATCAGTCTCCTTGGGATAGATCTCAAGGGTGACCTTGTCAATCTGTCCGCCATAGGCGCTGTAGCGCCGAGGACCAATGGTCTTGATCGTGACCGCCGAGCCACGGTCAAGACCAACATCAGCGCCTTCATCAATGGAGAATCGAGACGCGATGGTCTGATCAATGCGACCAACTGCAACCACTTGATCGTTGATCTTCATCCGCACATCGGCGCCTTTACCAACACCACCACCGTCGTAGTCGATCTCAAAACGAAGCTGAGATTGACCGACTGGCAATGGCTGATTGCTGGTGAAGGTGTACAGCTTACCCATGTAGTTGTAGGTGTAAGCAGGCACATTGTTCTCCACATAGAGAGACCAGCCACCAAAGCGACCGCCCTGCGAGAAGATCACTCCATTCTCCTTCTGGCCTGGCTTCACATCCAACTGAGCCGTGATGCTGCTGGAGGTATTCTTCACGTTGAGGATCGAGTCCTCGACCATGTTCCAGGCGTAGGGATACAAATCCATGGACGTCCGATCACCCAACAGTGTCGGCCGACCGGCAACAGAAGGAACAAGACGCTCGAGAAGACGATCGTCAAGCGGCAACACCTGATTATCAATGGCCTCTTCCATGAACTTCTTCTTCATGGCCACGAGGCGTTCCGGTTCCTGATCGGCGAGATCATTCGAGAGGCTGAAATCCTTGGTGGTGTCAAACAGCTGCCATCCAGAATCGTCTGCAACCGGATTCATTCTTTCCGGCGCCATCCAGGGATACATCACTGTTGTCCGCGCCATCCAACCGTTGTGGTAGATGCCTCGGTTACCAATAATCTCAAAATACTGCGTATTGTGCTTTTCTTTAGCGTCTGGATTGTCAAAGGTGTACATCAGACTGGTTCCTTGCATAGGAATCTGAGTAACACCATTGATTGTTTTGGGCATCGGCAGATTGGCCGCCTCAAGAATTGTTGGGGCTACATCATTCACATGCGAGAACTGTGTGCGTAGACCACCACCTTTTTGGATGCGTTTCGGCCAATGAATCACCGTGCCGTTACGTGTTCCACCGAAATCACCGGCCACTTGCTTGGAGAGAGCAAAGGGTGAATTGAAGGCGATCGCCCAGCCCATGTGATACATGGGATAAGTGGTAGGACCACCCCACTCCTCAAGCTTGGCCTCCTGTTCGTCAGGCGTTTCTTCAACGCCATTGAGGTAGTGGTTCCAATTCCACTGACCAGTCCGATCCCCTTCCACACTGGCGCCATTATCACCAGTGATGTAGATCACCAGCGTGTTGTCAAGTTCGCCAAGATCATCGATCGCCTGGATCAAACGGCCAGCTTCATAATCTGAATACTCCGTGAAGGCAGCAAAAACCTCGGCCTGACGTGCATAGATTTTCTGCTGTTGTGGCGTGAGACTGTCCCATTTGGGAATACTGTCTGGCGCCTTGGCCATCTGAGTGCCTTCAGGAACAATCCCTGCCTTGATCTGATTCTGAAGATTGCGCTCACGCAGAACATCCCAACCTTCGTCGAACTTGCCTTTGTATTTGGCAATCCATTCCTTGCTCACGTGGTGAGGGGAGTGGGAACCGGCAGATGAGTAATAGATAAAGAACGGCTTATCAGGTTTGATCGATTTCTGCTGCCGCATCCAACCGATCGCCTGATCGGTCATGTCTGCAGTGAAGTGATACCCCTCTTTCTTCGGTGCATCCACAACGGTGACACCATCGTGGATCGTTGGATCCCACATGTTGTCTTCCGCGCCAACAAAGCCGTAGAACTTCTCGAATCCCTGCCGCGTTGGCCAACGGGTCTGAGGGCCGGCTGCCGTGGTCTCCCGACCCGGCGTTTCATGCCACTTGCCGAAAGCACCGGTGTTGTAGCCGTTCAATCTGAGAATCTCGGCAACTGGCGCGGCATAATCCGGCACCACGGTGGAATTACCCGCATAACCGGTTGCGATCTCTGGGATCGATCCCATATTCACCTTGTGGTGATTACGTCCGGATTTCAAAGCCGCCCTGGTCGGCGCACAGAGGGCTGTGGTGTGGAATTTGTTGTAGCGCAGGCCATTATCAGCCAGCTTTTCCGCCGTCGGCATGTTCACCGCACCACCAAAGGCGGAGGGTGCGGCAAAACCCACATCATCGAGAAGGATGATCACCACATTGGGGGCATCCTTGGGTGCCGTCACCTCCCACGATGGAGGCAATGGAACCTCGGAAGGGAGAGCCTTGGTGACCTTTTCAGGCTTTGGCTCGGCAATCGGCAAATTTGTGCGATCCAGATTTCCGCCTAGGGCCTGCTTCTGATCCGTACAGGAGGTGGAAAGGCTTGAGAGCAACAGCAATCCACTACCCACAGCGAGATGGCGGATCAGCTTGGACACATTGACTTGATCAAACATGCTGATACAGCGAATGAAGAAGTGAACAGGCGTGCAGGCCAATGAATGACTCGCATTCAACTCAGCAGGCACTGCCGATTTGAGAAACCTCTCAAGAGGCGTGATTCACAACAAGGCCATGGCACAAGAGACATCACCTTCTGCTAGCTGCGGGTGCTGACTGGCGAATCAGACACAGCACAGATCTGCACAATCGGGACCAAGCATCAGGTCCGAGCAGACATGCATGCCTAGCTTTCTCGATGAGAGATGCTTGAGGAGGCTGCCTTGCCCACTCGCTCCACGCTTTACCGCCTGGCCAGTGCCATTGAATTGATCACAGGCGTCACACTGCTGCTGCTTCCATCAGTGGTGATGCCACTGCTGTTTAACGCAGCAACGTCGGCCGCTGCTGAACGGCTCATGCAGCTCTATGGCCTGGCGCTGCTCGGACTGGGCGTGGCCTGCTGGGAATCCCCCTGTCCATTACCAGCGAAACGGGGACTGCTGGTTTACAACTGCAGCGCTGCAGTGCTGCTCATCACTCTGGGCTCTCAGGCGCTCTCGGGCGGGGCAGCGGTCTGGGCCGGCGCCCTCATTCACATGACTTTTGGCGTACTGATGCTTCGCGACCAGTTTGCCCATTCCTCAAACTGAATCGGCTGCACAACGGAAGCCCATATGGCAGGTTGCCGTGTCGGTGGTCTGGCCCATCAACGCCGCCGGCCTGAAGCGATGGCAATAGTTCTCGGCACAGAGAAATGAACCACCTTTGATAATTCGCCTCTCCTGTTCCCCCTTGGCAACGGGGAACAATGTGGAGGTCCATTCCCACACATTGCCGCACATGTCGACCAGTCCGTAGCCATTGGGGGGAAATGTGCCCACGGGGGACGTCCAGAACCACCCATCCGTCTGTTCATTCGTCCAGGGGAACGGCCCCTGCCAAACATTGGCCAGCCACTGACCATCGGGCGTCATCTCTTCACCCCAGGCGTAGTTCTGCTGCACCAGACCACCTCTGGCAGCCACCTCCCACTCTTCGGCGGTTGGCAGCCGTTTGCCAACCCAGCGGGCATAGGCCAGCACATCGTCATAGGCCAGATGCACCACAGGGTGATCCATCAAATCGTCAATGCCTGAATCAGGCCCCTGGGGATGGCTCCAATCAGCTCCCTCAATCAAGGCCCACCAAGACATCGGTTGATTGCGATCGACCGTTGGCGGAGGCGGAATGAACACCGCCGACTCTGGATTCTGCTGATCCGGTGGAAGATTCGGATACAGAACAGGATCGGGTGGCTTTTCCGAAACGGTGACGTAGCCCGTCTCCGAGACGAAACGCGCAAACTCGGCATTGGTCACCGGAGCGGCATCGATCAAGAATGAGCGGATCTCGACTGAACGAACTGGGGCCTCCTCCGGATAAAAAGAATCAGATCCAATCGCATATTCACCTGCAGGGATCGTGATCATCTGATCGCGTCGGTCAGCCATGTCAATCAAACAATCAATTAACCAATAAAGTCAGGCTATTGAGGCAAAGAAGAGAGAGCTGCAAAGATCACAATTTGTGAGAAGACTTGGAACCCCTTCAAAGAAAAAGCACCTTGCTTGAGTCGATTTGACTCAAGCAAGATGCTTCGCCCCAGAGCAATCAAATCTTCAGACTGATTCAGCCTCCTGTTGGGAACAGGAATTGCGCCTGAAGCCTAAATGTCCAGTCACCGGCAAGGGTTTCACCGGCAATTTCAGGCTTGACCAGGTTGTAGTAAGCACTAAGAGAAGTATTAATAGGCTGAGTTCCCAACTTGAACACACGACCAACACCAGCACCAATGGGGACTGTCCATCCCTTGTTGTCTTCGTTCATCCAATTGGCAGTGATGATTGGAGAACTGGTGAGATACCAGCCTTTGGGGAGGTTGTAATTCAGAAACGGCTGAATCAGCATCTTATTGACATCTTTTTTGCCACCACCAGCGAATGACCACACATTGTTAATCAAACCGCCTGCGACAATTTTGCCTTTGCTGTAGACCAGCACACCTGTAGGACCAGCACTCCAACGGCCCGAGGCCAGCCTGGAGTCAGTGGCTGAAGGAATGATCAGCGTTGGGCCCACTCCCACGGTGAAGTTCCCCTTCAGCGTGGGCACGAAAAAGACAGAAGGGTTGATATCACCCATTGCCTGAATATTTGTTCCACGAGCCCATGGCTGGGAGATGAACGGAACAATCGTTCGGGTCACCAGCGTCAGCCCTTCGCTCACCTTGAAGGGAATCACGGGCTGAACATTGACAACGTTCTGGGTCTGATTGTGCTTGGCATCCGGATCAAGAACATTCGGAGCCCATTGAGAACCCGGCGTGCTGTTCCACTGAATGGGAAGACTGATCAAGCTGGCAATCGGGTTCTGCGCCGCCTTGGCCAGCGAGGCATCTTCTGCAGAAGCTGATTCGCCCGGAGTCACCGTGACCGGTTGATTATCCGTACCAGGCTCCTGTGAACCAGATGGAGCCTGTGCGAGTTCACCCAAGACGATCGGTGTGAAATCAAATTCGACCGTCTCGTCAACCAAAAACTCCGACGGTTCTTGCGCTTCAACAGCTGAGGGAAGCAGAAGGGCCGCAAAGCTCAACAAGCCGATGAAGCGAAGACTTTGACGAAAAAGCGGGCTCATCGGCAGTAATGAAAAACACGCGATCTTTAATACCTTTTTTGAATGAGGCCAAGACCGCTCTCAAAAAATCTGCACGATTGGGATCAGATCAAGATGCACGACATCAATCCGGCTCCTACGGTTCGCCCAACCTCCCTTGTTCTTGTGGCTCGCTACCTGCCTCTCGCACTTCTCACACCGCTGAGCGCCCTGTGCGTTGAGGCCGTCGCACAACCTCAAGACGAGTCCATTGAGATTCAGACTGGCAACTCCGACGCTGTTGCGCTGATTAAAAACAACGAGCAAAACCAATCGGGAGCGAGTGATTCAGACGATCAACCTGAGCCACAAACCCTGAGTGCTGAAATCAGCGATGAGGTCGATTCCGATGCTGCAAATGCAATGGAACCCTTGATTTTGAGCCAATCCAACGACAGTGATTCTGAAAGCGAGGACGAGCAAGAGCAGGAAGATTCCTGGCGCGTTTATCTCGACCTCTACGCATTCCTACCGCCCATCACGAAGAGCACGTCAACGATTGAGGGCAATACAACAAAAGTAGACCTTCCTTTGTCAGATGTGATCAAGTCAATCGATGAGGCATTGACTTTAAAAGCTCAAATTGAATACGGCAGATTGGGCATTTTAGCTGCAATCAACTACGCAACCCTATCAGCATCCACTTCGAAATCTTCCTTTTTAGAAACGCAAAACCCACTCAAAAACAGGCTGGGCATTGCTCCACCCCTACGAACACGCACGATTCGTGTGAAAGGCGATTTAGATGTTGACGTTGATGCCAACCAAACAATTTTTGATCTTGCGATGCGTTACCGAGCTGGTGCCATCCAAAAACCACGCATGGAGAAAGGCAGCACAAGCTTCCTTGGTCTAGTGGGTGCAAGATTTATTGATGCCAATCTGTCTACAGACTTCAACATCAAAACCAAGACAGATGTCACTGTGGAAGGAGTCAAAGTCAGTCGATCAAACGCCAGAGAACTTGAAAGATCTTCCAACGCAAGCTGGGGCAACACTTGGGTTCAGCCAATGGTGGGAATGTTTGGCACTTATGCAATCAGCGAAGATTGGCAGGCTTTCGCTTATCTCGATGCAGGCGGGTTTGGGCTGAGTGGCAGCCAGGATCTAAGCGGAACAGCCCAGGCTGGCATTGCTTATGCACTTGGAAATTCTGCTCAGATTTCGCTCTCCTACAAATACTTTGGAATTGCTTACTTTGAAGGAGGTAGCGAAAACAACGGCTACAGCTCTTATCAGAGCGGAGTCAACCTTGGCCTGCGCTGGCTGTTCGATTGAACTCCGCTGCTAGAGGGAACGCATTGTTCAGTGGTTGAGGCTCGTTGCCACAGCCACTGCTGCCTTGGATCCACTGGAAATGGCGCCTTCAATGAAGCCGCGCCAACCCTCGCCGTGATCACCCGAGGCAAAGAAGAGATTGTTGTCTTGCTTTGGTAGTTCATCAGCGAAGCGGACAAAGGTGCCGGGCCGATACGTGCACCAACTCCCCTGGGAGAGAGCATCACTTCCCCAGTCATGCCCGAAGGTCGACAGCAGCCGAATACCGGGCACAAACTCCTCAAGAACAGGTTGCCAGTACTCAACGGGTTTCTCAAGTGCACCTGGTTCCAGACTGAAACCGGCCAGCACCGAATGCTGATCACCGCGTTGGTAGGTGAAGCTGCCGATCAGAGCTGAGTCGGTTGATCTGGAGAGAGTCATTACCGCACCTGGATCACCCTCAACTTCAAAAAACACCTTGGCTCCACCGCCCACATGCTTGAGCTTTGAAGCCTCCACTTTCACTGGCTTCAGTGCAGGATCAAACGCCACACTGTGAAGCACATTCAGCGGCACGGTGACCACAGCACGCTTGGCATTCACCTGCTCACCAGCTGCGGTCGTCACCGTCACCCCGTTGGCCGTTTGCTGCACGGATGTCACGGTGGTGTCGAGCATCACATCGAAGCCACCATCACTGGCCATCGCTTGCACCAGAGCACCGGTGCCACGCTTGAGTTTGTAGCGGGCTGCTGAGTCGTTGAACAGGGAATAGTTCCACCCCGTGAGCGACCAACAGCGCATCATCTCCAAATAAGAGGCGTTCTCCGGCTGATTCATCGACAGAATCTCGAGGAAGCCACCAATACTGGTGCGCTGTAATGGCGTGAGATCTAGAGCAGTGAGACGATCGGCCACGCTCAAGGAATCGCGTTGCTCGATCGCGGGCCAGTTGTAATGGGAGTCATAGGGGCGTTCCCACACCTGTTGGGCTTCAGCGAAAAACTGCTCAAACCCTGAGACAAACTCAACGAGTTGATCTTCACGTAACTCCTGAACCTGGCCATCCACCTTGATCGCCACCCGCTCAGCGACACAGCCAGGCGTTTCCTGAATTTCAAGGCCGTAGCGTTCCTTTTCGGCCCACACAAAGGGTTGGGTCCAGTGAATCCAGGTGCCACCCAGCTCCACGTGAAATCCATTGCGATCAGCACTCCAGGTGCGACCACCCAAACGATCGCGAGCCTCAAGCACCAGCACGTTGAATCCACGCTTCTGCAGATCTCGGGCAGCGGTCACGCCGGCGAAGCCACCACCGATCACCACAACATCAACGGTCTTCATGTTCTCGATTCAAACAATCAATCAATCAATGGTCTGCTGAATGAGCACGGACAGGCAGAACCCGCCCGAGATCAATCAGCACAGAGTGCGAGCAAAAGAAAAGCTCAGACTTTTTCGATGGCGCCAAGTTTCCAGGTGCGGTCAAACCACTCCTGCCCAGGTCCGTAGAGACGGAAAATGCCGAACCATCCCTTGCCTGGAACAGTCTTCACCCAGTTTGCCTCCATCCCGGCCGGTGCTTCCGGTCCGAAATACAGATCAATACTGCCATCAGCATTTTTGACCATATCGGTGTTGCGCTTGTTGTTCTTGCTGGGATAAGGCATATCGCCGCTCTGCAGCATCGAACGGGTCTGCGGGTCGTAGACCACAAATGACCAGAACCGTTGCGCTGGAGGATTCGCCGGAATATTCAGTTTGTAGGTGTTGGAGCCATTGAGATAAGCACCACTACCGTCTCTCGAACTGAAAGCGTACTGCGATCCCACACCCGGAATCTCAAGAGCCATGGCTGGGGTATTCACCGTTGCCAGATAGAAGAACAGCGTGCGGCCATCCATATCGCGACCACCGTTGCCCTGATTGACCAGGTACTCGTGACTGCCGCCAGGGAAGCCGGTTTGCCAGTACCCCGCCTTGCCGGGGTAAATGAAGTTTTTGGGATCCTGAGGTCCGAAGAGAATCGAACGCGCCGTGGCATTACCGATGGCGACGGCTTCGGTGAGTAGAGCCTTCTGCTCAGGCGAAGGGTTAAACGGCTTGCCTTTCTCAATCCCGATGGACGATGCCATGCCAAGGAGCTCAGGCGAGAACAGATCAGAAGGCTCCCGTTGAATCACCTCATCAAGCTCCTCATAGAACTTGAAGTTGTTGGCATGGATGGTGTTTGTCTCCCAATCCGTGAGGTTGATGAAGTTATTGGCTGGAGGATTGGCACGCTCTGCATAGGGATAGACCTTCAAACCACCCTTGAATGCATTTCTGGCGGTGTCAGTCTTGCCCTCATCATCAAGGAAACCACGAAGGATCAACCAGTTGATCTTGCTTGGAGTGTTGGCAATGAAGTAGCCATCGGTGTTGGCCGGAGTTGTCTGCCCTGGGCCGACAATCAGATATTTCCCGCCCTTGCCTTTATCAGGCCCGGGGCCACCCATATCCACCACAAAGCGGAAGAAGGCATCATTCACCGTGCCGGGGCCCGTACCAGCCGGCACCTCCACCACGATGGGACCATTGGAGAGATCCAGAAATGCCGAGGCGTAAACGGTGTCAGTGTTGCCGGTTAACCAGAGCGATTTGGAACTCATCAGCTCTTCAAACAAGCCGATATCGCGATTCACCTGCATGCCATAGCCATCGCGGTGCCCCACATAGAGCATCTCGAGCGATGCAGCCGGCATGAAGTTCAGGAAGGTCTGCACACCACGGCCAAGATCCACCTGACGGCGGGCTTTGGCCATTGTGTCGTCGTCGGGGAAACCATCGAAATAGTTAAACGTGCCGAGCCGGGTCTTCACCCTGTCAGGCGTCAGCACATCTTCGGGAATGGTGGTGTTGTAGCCCTTGGGAGCCACATCAGCGGCCTGCAGCGCTGAACCACTGCAGGCAAGGAACAACGCGGAAAGGAGAGCAGAAGGGAAACGAGTAAAAGAAGTCATGGTTGAGAATGAATCGTGGTGTTGATGGGTTCAGGTCTCAACCGAGAGGCTGAATGTCGTTGAGCTGCCAGGTCTTGTCGAACCAGGGATCCAGCGGTCCGTAAAAACGGAAAATTCCAAACCATCCTTTACCGGGAATGGTTTGAATCCAGTTAGCTTCCTTGCCCTGCGGCGCAGTCGGACCGAAGTAGAGATCAATGCTGCCATTGGCGTTCACCACCATGTCTTGATTGCGCTTGCTGTTTTTGCTGGGCAGCATCTGGGGCGTTTGCAATTCGGAGCGCGTCTGGGGGTCGTAGACCACCATCGACCAGAAATCCTTGGCGGGCACGTTGGCATCCACTGTGAACTTGTAGTTCTTGCTGCCATCGAGATAGGCCCCATTCGCGTCGGTGGCCACAACCCCGTACTGCGATCCAGCGCCGACCATCTTCAGCACCATGGCTGGGGTATTGACGGTGTAACCCCAGAAAAAGTTGCTTCTGGCGTCAAGATTGCGGCCACCCCTGCCGCCATCAATCAGCCATTCATGGCTTCCGCCAGCAAAAGGACTGAACCACTGCTTGTCCTCATAGAAGTAGACGTCGCGATTGCGAGGCTTGCCCATGTCGGAGCGCACATAGGCCACCCCCACCTGCACAGCTTCCTCAAGGGTCTGGCGGTCCTCAGCACTGGGGTTGAAGGGTTTGCCTTTTTCAAGCCCGATCGCCGAAGCCAGACCGAGCAACTCAGGATCAAACAAATCGACCGGTTCACGCTGAATCACCGTGTTCAGCTCTTCAAAGAAATGGAAATTATTGGCATGCACCGTGTTGAAGACGAGGTCGCCTCCTTGCACGAAGGTCATTGCCGGAGGGTTGTCTTTCCGCGAGAGGGGGTAAAGACGCACGCCATTTTCATAGTTGGCAATCGCCTGATCGGGCTTGCCTTGATCATCGAGAAAAGCCCGCATGATCAACCAGTTGGAGTAACTGGGTGAGCGAAACACGAAATATCCCTCGGTGTTTGCGGGCTCTGCGTCATCCGGACCAAGAATCAGATACTTGCCGCCTTTGCCCCGATCCGGCCCCGGGGCCCCCGTATCGGCCACAAACCGGAAGTAGGCATCATTGATCGTGCCTGGGCCGAGGCCAGCAGGAATTTCGATCACCAATGGTCCGGTGTCCTTCAGATTGAAGAAGGCGGAGCCGTACACCGTGTCGGTGTTTCCGGTCAGGAACAGAGGGTTCGAATTCAGCGGGGCCATCAACATGACCTTGGTGTAATCGTCGACCCCCTGCTGCGCATGCCCGACGCGCATCATTTCAATGCTGGCAGCCGGCATCAGCGTGAGAAACGTCTCGTAGGCGCGGATGAATTTGAGGTAGTCAAAGCTGGCATCAACCGTGGCGGCATCCGGCATGCCATCGAAGAAACGGAATGTTCCAACACTGGTGTCCACCTGATCTGGCGTGAACAGCTCGGCGGGAATGGGGGTGGTATATCCCTTGGGGACGGGGCCTGAGGTGTTGGCCGTGCTCTGGGCCAGAACTGGCGCGCACAGACTGGCAGCGAAGGCTGATGCAAGAAAAACAGCTGAAGACTTTTTGCGGATACTGCTCGCAAATCCTTTCATTGACTGCCGTAAGGAGCTTTCTTTTTTTGTTTAAAGAAAATTAGGCAAGGCGACTGCGCCACAAAACGAAGTTCGCCCAAATGGGACCAGGAAGGTCACTGCAGGCTTCCAAAACGTCGAATGTCACCACAAAAAATGCGTGCGGGCATCGCCCACACGCACTCAATCAACTGGTTTTTGCCTATTTCAACAGTTAAGGCCTAACTCATACAAACACCCGTGAGAATCAGGCGAGACCCAAGGCAAAGCCCTGTAACGGCACTCACTTCACCGGTTGAAACTGAGGAGAAGTCCACGAACCATCAAAGTAAGCCTTGGTTGGCGAGTAAATACGAATTGCGGCATTCCAACCCGGATAAATATCAAGGTAATTATCCTGATTTTTATCGCCACCAAGATGAATCACATAGTCGCCTTTCTCATTTTTCTTAGCAAAAGCACTATTAATATTGTAGCTTTCACCGATAGCAAAACCATCCTTATCGTAAACAGTCACTGACCAGAATGCTCTGGGGTCAATCGGAACATCTGTCAGGGTCAACGTCTGTGGATCGGTTGAATTCACAACCTTGGGGAATGGATAAACAGCTCCTTCCTTAGGAAGACCACCCCAGCCAATGGCAACCCCGAAATTGCGCATCTCAGAGCTGATTTGCCCTTTCTTGCCAAAGGCCATTTCCGAGGTGATCCCCTCCGGCTGCCGTCGCGCGTTGTAGTCAGCACGCAAAGCCAGAATTTGGTTCATGTCGTACTTGTGGCCGACAACAAAAGCCCCCTTCTCGCTCTGCTCAAGCTTGATCTGGTCCTGCACAGCAGCTGCTTTCTTGAGATCCTCAGGGTCCTGCATATTCACCTGAGTGCGCACGAAGGCAAACACATAACGACTCCCCATGGAGTCTTTGGTGAGGGTGTAGCTCCCGGGCTTATCACTCACCAGCGGGATCCAGTGCTCATCATCCACGACCTCGAGAATCTGATAGCGATCAGTGTCGGGCAACACCACAGTGGCCGGACTGTTGAGATCCAGCACCGCAAAGGAATACAGCGTGTCGAAATTCGGGCGCAGGATGGAACGCTCTTTGGGGTCCATGGCAGTCTTTTGGTGCAGGAACACACCCACGCCATCACTACAGGTGCCTTTGGCGATCTTGCGCACGTAGTCAGCAAGGATCACTTCAGTTTCCGCGAAGGCATAGTTGGCCTTCGTGACTGGTGTCACAGACGTGGCGGTCTGCTCGATCGCGGCTTTCGGACAATCTTGCCCATTGGAAGCCAACCGGATGGTGTCCGCTCGTCCGTTGCCCCCTGCCAAGGCAGCGCATCCCATGGCCGAAGCGAACAGAAGAGAGGCTCCACGGCGCAATGACTTCATCACAAGCATCAGTTATCTGCACTAGTTGCCTGCTAGCAGTGCTGGCCATGCCTGGCCATAGAAAGCTTGAACAACTGGGTGCCATTCAGCAGCACAACAACATTTGATGCACAGAATCAGACGGATCTCTTGATGCACGCGCCTTACCTGTTAGCCATCATCTTCGTGTTACTGACAGACAGAATGTTGACCGCATCACGGGCCAATGCAAGCGATCAATCCAATGAAAATTCTTTCACAAGGCTGAGGAGATCACGCATATCACCCTCAGACAACCGGCAAACATTTTCAACCCATTGTTCCATCATCACTTGAATCTCTTCACCTTGAAAATCGTCACTGAATGTTGAATGAGCCTGTCTCAACATAACCCCAATGTCCTTATGGGGAAGCCACCAGTGAACACTGGAAATTCTGTCGACCCGTGTCGAGGCCATCCAAGCCCAACCACAAAAAATAATCGTATTAATTCACAGCTTCAGCTTGAAATGGAATGACTCAATAGCGGGTAGTGATTGATGCGAAGGCCAGGGCCACACTTAACTTCAACAGCCCTAGCCCATCGATCAAGCATTGATAGTTGCCGATTCAGTTGTGCCGAGAAGCTCAGCCAAGCGTGTTGTCCCTTCTGCAAAACTCATTGCTCCAGCCATTGTCATTGAAATTGGCTGAAATGCATGAAACCATCGATCAATTGCTTCACGCTCTTCATCGCGACATTCAGACAGAAATTGAATTAATCTAAAATCCATTGCGACACAAAATCTGCGGAAATAATGCTGGCAAATCTCAGCCAAACCGAATCAATTGTTGCTGCATAGAAGCTCAAAATGTATCCCTGAGAAGTGATTGAGTATTTAGTCCTCAAAACCATAAAAAAGTTGGGTCAATCGGCTCTTGCATCCATGCCATCCCCTGCTCTTGGAATGCTGAGAGACCCAAGCACCAGCGAGAGATCACGCTGCCCTAACCGATCCCAGCCCACTCGCATGAAGGCTCTGACTCGTCGATTTCGGTGCTGGCGTGAGAATGAAAGGATGATTGATGTGATCGGTACCGACGCCGGTGCCCCTGACTCGCTTCCAGAAGCACTCCAGGCCTTGCTCCGACAAGCCGATTTCATCGCTGCGCCGCAACGCATGCAATCAGCGCTGAAGCAGTGGCTAGAGCATGACGCATCAGCAAGCTGCATCAACAGCGACGATCCGATCGCCCTCTGTCAGAGCCTGACAGCCCTCAGCCAAAACCAACGGGCCGTGGTGCTTGCCAGTGGCGATCCGCTTTGGTTCGGCATCGGCCGGATTCTGGTTGAACGTCTGGGCCGAGAACGACTGCGCTTTCACCCCGGTCCATCATCACTGCAACTGGCGTTTGCTCGATTGGGCAGACCCTGGCAGAACGCGGAATGGATCAGTCTGCATGGGCGTGATTCAGCTCCACTGATCCAACGACTGCAACAGCGCCCCTCTGCCCTAGCCGTGCTCACGGATCCCAGCCGCGGCGGTGTTGACGACGTGCGGCGCATCCTCAGCAGCAGCGGGCTGGAAGCGAGTTACGCACTCTGGCTTTTTGAAGCACTGGGCCACGGTGATGAGCGCGTCCAGCGTCTGCACCCAGCGCAGACGACCCCCGCAGATCTCAATCCCTTGCACCTGGTTGTGCTACTGGCGGAGCCTCCCGCCGCTCCGATTGCAGACGCTTTACCTCTGTTCGGACTGGACGACGGCCTGTATCTGCAACATCAAGACCGACCTGGCCTGATGACCAAGCGGGAAGTGAGAATCCTGCTGCTGGCTGAACTACAGCTGCCGCAGCAAGGAGTGCTGTGGGATCTGGGAGCTGGCACCGGCAGCGTGGGGCTGGAAGCACTCAGGCTCCGGCCGCAACTGCAACTGTTTGCCGTGGAACAACGCAGCGGCGGCGGCACGCTGATTCAGGCCAATGCCAAGCGACTCGGGGTCGAGCCGGCAGCTGTGATTGAAGCCAGTGCCCTGTCTGTTCTTGAAACGTTGCCGGCACCCGATCGCGTGCTCCTGGGCGGGGGCGGTCGCCAGCGAGCTCAGCTCTTGCATGCTGTGATCGATCGCATGAACCCGGGTGGCGTAGTGGCCATTCCATTGGCCAACGTTGAAGCTCTTGCGGAACTGAAACCAATCCTGGATCAGGCCAGCTGGTCAATCCAGATCAGTCAGCAGCAGGCCTATCGAGGTCAGCCTCTGGCGGATGGCACCCGATTGGCACCCATGAACCCTGTGCTGATTCTGCGCGGCAGCAAAACGAACGGCTGACCTGCAGAATCAAGCCCGTTCCGATCCCGATCCATGCCAGTACAGAAGGAGAAGCAGGTCTCACCCCTGCGCATGAAAATCACGCTGCTGATCGCTGGATTCGGTCCACTCCTGGCCATCGGACTGTTTTTGCAGTCCAAGGGATTCTTTGGCTGAGTGCATCCAAGGACATCTCAAATCCGATCAAAAGCAATAAGATTGGTCAACCTGATCACCATCTTAATTACCTGATTTCATCATTTTCAGGCTTCACAATTGTGAGTTTCCGCTCAAGTTCAAAATCTTCAAAAAGGGCTGCAGCGTCGTAGGCCTGGCCATTACCGATCAAGTATCGAATCCTTTCCTGCCACCATTGCTCAACTTCACGACAATAATGATCATCCGCCTCGTAGAAGAAGGATGACATAGGCGATGTCATGTCTTTCAGGCTTTGAGAGATGATTACTCGGACGGCAAGCCTGGCAGGCATGATTTATCACAACAGGCAATGTCACATGAAGCAGGGGTGCTTTTCATTGCTATCAATCGAGGTGTCGATTGCTCAGCACGCAACACATCACGCGATCATCAACGCGCATACTGATTGATTAACAAGGTCATATTCGAGCTGTAAAGCCTGGGAAGCTTGTTGTCATGAATCAGACCAATATCAATGGCTTTTTTGTACGCAGCAGCCTGCCTTCTATAGCGATCTTCTAGCGCTTGAACTTTTTTAAGGCAATACTTCGTTTTCCTACCTTTGGAGGCAGCCTCAAAATTATTTTCGAGATCTGAAGCGAGCGAGGCCACTTCTTTGAGCCAAGCCTCGAGCCCCGCATCGCCACCAGACTCGATGACATGCTTCAAACGAAACCATTCTTCGTTGGGCTTTGACTTCATTTGACCAACGAGTTTCTGCAGATAACAAGAGATCATTTTTTACCAGCCCAGGCCATTCAAAGATAGCCCTGCACGCCACAAGCTGCACAACATGAACATTGCTCAAGCAGCTTGCAATTGAGCCGTTCGATAGGGAACGAAGCTTGCTTTCGTGACTCCGCAGATAGGGCAGGACCAGTCTTCAGGGATGGCTTCAAAGGGAGTGCCGGGAGCGATACCTGAGTCAGGATCGCCAGCCACAGGGTCATAAATCATCGAACATTTTTTACAGATCCATTGATCGGTCACTGGTTGTTCTGATTCACCAGGTTGTCCATCCTCATTCAATGCAGCCAGTGCAACTCCATAACGCTCGGCATGATGCTTTTCAATCGCAGTCAGAAGGCCAAAGTTCTTGGCAGCTGTATGGAACAGAGTGGCATGCTCTTTCGACTCTTTACCCTGCTCATTGAATTCATCAACAGCCAGGTGGTCCTCCTCTTGATGAGCTTCAGCGGCAAAAGCTGGATACATCGTTTTGAATTCATAGACCTCACCTTCGACCGCCAACTCTAGGCATCGAGCCAACAACATCTTTTTGAAATCCTCGCTGAGGGATTCAGGATGATCCAACACCAGCTCTGGATGTAAAAGACGGAAATGCGCAAATGCATGTTCTGTTTCCTGTGCTGCAGTGTCTCGAAACAAACGTGCAAGTTCAGCGTTGCCAAGTTTTTTCGCAACGTCTGCAAAAAACAGATACTTGCGGCTCGCCATACTCTCACCGCCGAAAGCCGACTCCAGATTGGTCTGAGTGGAAGATTGAATATTGAGTGCGTTCATCACTGCCTCGATGAAGGACTTTTTTGGTCTAGAGCCCTGATCTCCATCACCACAGGGAGGGAAACCGTCATTTCAGGTTCGGTTGAAAGAACAGCTGGTTCAACGGCTCATCTAGCAGCTGTTCTTTCAACAATTCAGAGCGCATCGGCGAGAGATTCAACCACCACGGCATCACCCGGCCGAATACCCAACCGCAGTGCTTCACCCGCACCAATCTCGATCACGCCATCCACAAAATCTGCGCGCCCGTTGCCGTCTGCATCAGCCCAATACGACGAGCATGGCAATGCCGGACAGACAGGCACCTCGGAAGCGATATCGAGAACCCTGCCGTCGCGGATGAAGACCATGTCCAGCGGAGCCAGCGTGTTGTGCATCCAAAACCGCATCGGTCGGGATGGGCGTGCCGGAAACCACATCCCCTGAAGGGGCGGCAGGGCAGGTCGCTGCATCAGACCGAGCAGCTGCTCATCCGGCTGGTCTGCCACTTCCAGGGCAATACAACGGGAGGGTTGATGCTCCAAGCACCAACGCGCTTCGATCGGAAGGGTCTGCGGAGGCAGCGGTGGCTGATCCATCAGTGAATCCCAGGGCCAGGGATGCCGTCATTGAGGCAGTAGCCACGACCGCGGATCGTGTGAATCAGTCGGCTCCCCCCGCCTTCCTCCAGTTTTTGGCGCAGATAACGCACATACACCTCAATCACGTTGCTCGATGAACCGCGGTCATCTTTCCAGACATCACGCAGGATTCGGTCTCGGCTGACCACCCTGCCCCGCTCCTCCAGCAGCAGCAGCAACAGCGCGTATTCCCTGGCGGTGAGAGCCAGCAATCGATTGCCACGGCGAACCTGCCGGGAACCGATCTCCACGCTCAGATCGGCGATCAGCAGCAGTGGAGATGCCAATGCACTTCTGGAGTGAATCGAGAGATGCAGACGCAACCGCTGCAACAGATCACTCGGAGCGCTGAACGGAAACCAGAAATCATCCGCCCCACAGGCCAACACCGACTCCCGTGCGGCAATGCTGTCCTCGTTGACTCCAATCAGAATGGGCAGTGAGCCAAACCGAGAGCGAAGCTCGAGAACCCTCTCTCCCTGGTCGCTGGCCACAATCACCGCCACTGGACCTGCGTTGGAGCCGCTCAGCAACGCGTTCTCAGCACTGCAACTCCAATCAGCTGGAGCGTATCCCGAAGCCCTCAGCCGTTCCGCCAGTGCCTGAGCCTCCTGCCCAACCAGCAACACAACAGCATCGTCAACCCTGCCTGCCATGGAGCCATCTGCAACGGTCATGGTCGATCAGGCTTGGCCACATGGGGAAGGCCCCATCCCAACTTGTTGCGCAGCACCTGGAAAAACTCATGATCTGTGAGACGCACAAAGCGAACTGGATGATCACTGCGCCGAATCAGAACACGATCTTCCGGCCACACATAACAACCTGCGCAGCCATCCACCACCATCATGAGGCGTTCAGGTGTGGCCGGAAAAACAGTGACTGGCTCAGCATCACTGAACACGAGTGCCCTTGAAGCCAGGGAGTGGGGAGCGATCGGCGTGAGCTGCAGCACCGGGCAATCCGGCGTGATCACCGGACCACCAGCACTGAGTGCATAGGCGGTGGAGCCGGTGGGGGTGGACAGAATCACACCATCCGCGGAGATATCCACCGGAGCATGACGTCCGATGGCGATCTCGAAATGACACATGCTCGTGAGCGGTTCCCGGTGCAACGCCATCTCGTTCAGCGATAACGCTTCCCAGCGGCGCTGATCACCGCGCATCACACTCACCACCAGATTGGCCCGCTCTTCGATCGTCCATTGCTGGGTCAGCACCTGCTCAAGCGCGCGATCCAGATCGTCGAGATAGGCCTCAGCCAGAAAGCCGAGATGCCCTGTATTAATGGTGAGAATCGGGACTCCCACCGGGGCGGTCTGGCGCGCAGCGGACAACACTGTGCCGTCGCCACCCAGCACAATCGCCAGCACCATGGAGTGATCAAATCCCTCTGGGACACAGGCGTTGTACCCCAGCATGCGCAGATGCTGGTCTGGATTGGCAAAACCAACCATGCCGCCGGAGCTGCTGGCACGGACCACCTCGTGACCGCCCCGCTCCAGACGCGCCTGAATCGTGCCTGCGGTTTCAACCGCCAGCGCTTTGCCGTCATTGACGATCAGTCCGACACGGGGCACCGATCGCATCAAGCAACAGCGGGCCCATCTTATGAGAGAGAACCTGCTGCGGCCCTCAGATTTGCGGATATTGATCTGCCAAGACTTTCTAACGCCGCTTGTAGAGCCCTTGCGAAAGGCGCATACTCGCCCTACCCACTAGTCCTCTCGCGCTGCGGCCATGAATTCTCAGCACCTCACCAAGCTGACACTTCTACTGCCTGCGATCGGTTTAGGTGTCGCATCCTGTTCCTTCGCAGGCGGGCCGAATCTCAAGGGCCAGGCCTCGTTGATGGGGCAACCCCTGCAGCAGGCCTCTGTGAGCCTGTGGGAAAGCCGGGGTGGCGACAAGCCGAAACGACTGCGAACCGTCCGAACCGATAACAAAGGCTTTTTTCGCGTTTCTCTCAAGCAAGAACCTGGTCGGGTTCACTACCTGGTGGCACAGGGAGGACGAGTGAATGGAATGGAGGCAGAGAAGCTTTCCATGCTCACCGTGCTGGATGACCAGGCAAGCGACAGCATCAAGATCAATGAGCTGACAACGATTGGATCGGTCTGGCCCAATGCCCAGCAACTGGAGGGAGATCGCCTGAAAGGCAGTGCCACTGCGTTGAGCATTGGCTCGTCACAGGTGAAAAATCTGGTGAACCAAGGCACAGGAACGTTCGGAGAAACCCTCTTGAGCGGGAGCAATCTGCTGAACTCCGAGACCGCGGCCAGAATCAATGTGCTCTCGAATCTGTTGGCATTGTGCGGAAGCCAAGCACAAAGCAATGGCTGTGATCAGCTGCTGAAACTGACCAGTTCGAACGACACATTGGCGGCCATGACGTCAATCGCACGTGAGCCCTGGAGGAATGTCAAAGACCTCTATCAACTGTTTGTGAAGAGCTATCCGATTGACCCAAACACGCAACTTCGCGCTTCAGCAACCAAGCCTTATCTTCTCTTCCAACCGAAAAGTTTCTCACTATCACTTCGATTTGAAGGCGGCGGAGCCCTAGCGCTCGGCAAAGTGATGATTGACCACAAAGGGAACGCCTGGAGTGGTGCCAACTGGATGCCGGGTTCGCAATCGGGAGTGATCAACAGCATTGGAGGTGGTGTCACCCGTTTCGGGCCAGATGGCACAGCCCTGTCTCCAGCGATCACCGGCTACAACGGGCAGGGCCTGAATGGCACCGGCTGGGGAACAGGCATTTCCGAAAAATATGCTTGGGTCGGCACATTCAACAATCGTGTCGGTGTGTTCTCTCTTGAAGATGGTGAAGCCTTAGGGCCCGCCACGATTGACCAACCCGTTGGAGAATTGCAGGGAATTGCTACTGCCAGGAATGGCGATGTGTGGATTGCTGATAACACAAGCAATCACATGATTCATTTCCCCGATGGCGACTACACCAAAGGCAAAAGATATTCAGTACCGGGGCTTCAGGGTCCTTTCGGAGTCGCCGTGGATGATGACAACCGTGTGTGGGTGAGCAGCAGCTTTAACAACAAGATCACTGTTTTCTCTGCGGAAGAGCCTGATCAAGCCAACACCGTTGAGGTCTATCTCGGCACACGCGGAATCGCCGTGGACTCAACAGGCCATGTCTGGGTTGCGCAGCAGACAAATTCCACGCAGGGAGCTCCTGGACCTGGAGGAAAAGTTCCACCAGGAATTCCCGCCAATCCGCCACAACCCAAAACCATCATGCAGGAATTCACTGCAGGCGCGGAATATTACATTGACAATCCAAACCTGACTCAAACAGGCTCTTTAGCTGTTATCTCACCTGATGTTAAGGTCGTACAAAATAATGTGGCAGAAGGCGTCGCCTACATTCCATGGGGAGTCTCAATTGACGGCAAAGACAATGTCTGGGTCGGCAATCTTTACGGACAAAGTCTGATTCACATCTGCGGAATGAAACCGGAGAATTGCCCTGAGGGGAAAACAACTGGGGATGTGATTCACAACTACCAGAGTGGTGTTATTCAGATCACAACTGATGTGGTTGTCGACGACGCAGGCAATCTCTGGAGTGCCAACAACTGGTTCGAAGGTGACACCGTCATCAATGAGACCTATACCGGCAGAACTTCAACATTCCCTGGAGGTCAGGGGATTGTCGTCACTTACGGAGTTGCGGCACCAGTGCAGAGCCCGCTCATGGGTCCGGTGCGTCGAGCCGACTGAGCATTCAGCGCCTGCTCGATCGCAGCAGCGACACGATCAACCAGATCCCGAACACGGTCGCAACGATGAACAGCGCCTCACTCACATTGCGCAGCAGCTGCTGTTGCGCAAGGGTGGCCATCAGTGTGGCGCTGAGCAACAGAGCCGCGACCAGAATCGCCAGAGACACGCGACGCGACAGACGATCCAGAGTTCTGCGCAGAGATTCGAGGCCCTCGATCTGCAGCGCAAATGAAAGCTCATCACTGCTGAAACGCCGCAGCAACTGACTCAGCTGTCGGGGTGAATCAATCGAGAGATTGCGCAGGTCAAGGCCGAACTGCATCAAACGCTGCTGCGGCAACATCACCGATCGCGCCAGCAGCTTTGCGACCAGAGGCTGCATTTCACCGGTGAAGCTGAAGGCGGGATTGATCGAACAACCCACGCCCTCCAGATTCGTGACCGACTTCACGAACAATCCCAGGGTCCCTGGCACACAGAGCCCCGTGCGGTTCGCCAACTGCAGCAGCTCCGCCAGGAAAAGCGCGAAATTCAGCTCCTGCAGCGGCTTGGAAAAACTGCGGGAAATCAGCTGATCCAGCTGTCGCTGCAGCTGCTGGCGATCCACCCGCACGCCGCGAGCAGGCGGTGCGATCTGCTCAAGAAGATCGGTGGCGCGCGCGCCATCCTGATTGATGAGCGCCAGCACCAGATCCAGCAAGTTGCTGCGGGTGCGTGGATCAAACTGACCCACCATGCCGGCATCAAGCAGGATCACGGTGCCATCGGCCTGCACCTTGAGATTGCCGGGGTGAGGGTCGGCATGAAAGAACCCCTCAACGAAGTACTGCTCGACAAAGGCCCCCAGCATGGCGCTGGTGGTGGAGGCAATGCCTGGCCCAGCCTCCAGGGACTGCTTTGCGGCTGCAGTGAGGATCGGATCGCCATCGATCCACTCCAGTACCAGCACCCGCTGACCGGAGAGGTTTTCCTCCACCTGCGGAAGCCGCAGCTTTCCGTTCGGTACAAAGCTGGAACCCGCCAGACAACGCTGGAGCCGCAGGGTGTTCTCGGCTTCAATGCGGAAATCCAGCTCGCGACCAAGAGCTTCGAGAACTTGGTCGGCCAGTCCCACAAAGTCGTATTGACGACCAATCGCGGTCGCCGACGCCATTGCGGCGATTTTGCGCAACAGACGACCATCCTCCTGCACCTGTGATTCGATGCCAGGTCGCAGCACTTTCACCGCCACCTGTTGACCGTTCTTGAGATGGGCGCGATAGACCTGGCCGACGCTGCCCGCGGCGATCGGTTCCTGCTCAAAACTGCCAAAGGCCGTAGCAACGTCACAGCCGAGCTCCTGCGCCATCTGCACACGCACCTCGGGCCAGCCCACCGGCGGCACATTGGCCTGAAGCTGGCTGAGCGCTTCGATGTACTCATCCGACAACAGATCGGGGCGCGTGCTCAGCAGCTGGCCCAACTTCACATAAACAGGCCCAAGTTCGGTGAGCAGATTGCAGAGCACCGAGGGCAACGGCAGACGCGTCTCAGCAGCGTGCCCGCTGCGCAGCAGCTGGGATAGGAACGACCACTCATGGCGACTGACGATCCGCACGATCTCCACCGCCCGCGTGGAACCGTCAAAAACAGAGAGCACGGACATGCCTGACGCCGAGCAAAAACAGTCCCCGCATGTTGAGGGCTTGGCGAAAGGCCGTCAGCACTCAGCCGCCAATCCGGAATAAACGGGATCAGCAGCCGCTACAGCCTGTTCAGAACTGCTCGAGGAAACGCAGATCACTGGTGTAAAGCCGGCGGATGTCGTCGATTCCGTGGCGCACCATGCAGAACCTCTCCACACCCAAACCCGCAGCAAAACCGCTGTAACGCTCGGGATCCAGACCCAGGCCCTCCAGCACTGCAGGATCGACCATGCCGCAGCCCATCACTTCCAGCCAGCGACCGCGCCACTGCACATCCACTTCGGCTGACGGCTCGGTGAACGGGAAGTAGCTGGCGCGGAAGCGCACGGGCAGATCCCCGAAAAACGCCTTGAGGAAAGCCATCACCGTGCCGCGCAGATGGCTGAAATCGATCCCCTCATCGATGGCCAGCACCTCCACCTGGTGAAACACCGGCGAATGGGTGGCATCCACCGCGTCGCGGCGATAAACACGACCTGGAGCCACGATCCTCACCGGTGGTGCATGGGTTTCGAGATGGCGGATCTGCACCGGTGACGTGTGGGTGCGCAGCAGAAGATTGTCTTTGAGATAAAAGGTGTCCTGCATGTCCCGGGCGGGATGATCCGGCGGGATGTTCAAGGCAGTGAAGTTGTGGTGGTCGGTTTCCACCTCAGGACCCTCCACCACCTGATAACCGAGGCCACAAAAGAGATCCACAATCTCCTCTGTGGTGGTGATCAGAGGATGGCGATGGCCCATGGGAATCCCCTGAGCAGGCGCCGTGACATCCAGAGTTTCAGCCGCGATCCGGGCTTCCATCGCTGCCTGCTTCACCGCCTGCAGGCGATCACTCAGCAAGGCCTGAACCTGGGATTTGAGCACGTTGGCGCGCTGACCCACCAAGGGCCGTTCGTCGCCGGGCAGCTTGCCCATCGCGCCCAAGACGCCGGAGAGTCGGCCCTTCTTCCCGAGCAATCCGATCCGAAGCTGTTCCAGGGCCTCGGCATCAGCCGCTGCAGAGATCGCTTCAGCAGCCTCAGCTTCGAGAGATTCCAGCTGGTCGGTGAGCTGCTGCAGGGACACGGTGGCGCTCACGGCTTTGACATCACGGCAGCTGACTGTAAGCAGTGATCACGACTAGGTTCGCCCCACCGGTACGCAACCCCATGGCCCCGCTGCGGATTCTGATCAGCAATGACGATGGCATTTTTGCCGATGGAATCAAGGCGCTAGCCCTGGCCGCCGCCGCGCGTGGCCATCAGGTGGCTGTGGTCTGCCCTGACAAGGAGCGCTCGGCAACAGGCCACGGCCTCACGCTTCAGCAGCCGATCAGAGCGGAGCGGGCCGACCAGCTGTTCGGCCAGGGCATCACAGCCTGGGCCTGCAGTGGGACCCCTGCTGATTGCGTGAAGCTGGCCATCTGTGAACTGCTCGACACCCCGCCGGATCTGGTGCTGTCAGGCATCAATCACGGCCCGAATCTCGGCACCGATGTGTTCTGCTCCGGCACCGTGGCAGCAGCGATGGAAGGAACACTGGAATGCCGCCCGGCCATGGCGGTCAGCAGTGCCTGTTTCAAGTGGCGGGAATTCGAAGGAGCTGCCGTGCTGGCCATGGATACGGCCGAATCAGCGCTGAGGGAGGGATGGCCTGACAATCTGCTGCTCAATCTGAATCTGCCCCCCTGCAAACCTGAGGCCATGGGGCCCATGCGCTGGACGCGGCTGTCGGTGCGTCGTTACCGAGAACAGTTCAGTCCGCGAACCGACCCGCAGGGTCGCTCGTATTACTGGCTGGCGGGAAAAGTGGTCGAAGACCTGGAGTCGGGTGGAGACGGTCCTCGCGACTGGCCAACCGATGTGGCACAGATCGGAACCAACTCACCGTCGCTGACTCCGATCGAACCGGAACTGTTCTGGCGAGGATCCCTGGGAGGTCTTCCCAATGTGGAAATTGCTGGTCAGCGCGTCCGGTAGATGCGCTGCAGCATCCAGAGCGAGAACAGCAAACCGATCAGATGGGCGAACAACACCTGGGTGTTGCTCAACACCGACAGCATCTCCAGCGACGTGATCGCCAGATTTTCAGCGGCCCCCGCACCACCAATCGCGATCCCAGGGGTCTGGGAAGACGCCTGCACAAACAGGGCTCCGGCCAAGGACTGATAGCCGATCGACGCAAACACCAACCCCAGCAGGTCGGCAAGGATTCCACGCTTGAGCAGACGGCTGGCTTCGCCGCGACTCGGACGAGCACCACTGTCGAGTGCACGACCCAGACGCACGATCAGCCACCCCTGCCAGAGGCTGAACAGCAAAACAAAAAACGACAGCGTGGTCAGCGAGAGGCCCGGGCTCAGCCCGACGGCACGATCGGCGTTGCGGGACAAGCTGCCGCCGATGTTGTTGAACATCAACACCCCCACCACCACCACGCCGAGAGCCGTCTGAATCCAGAAGCGGATCCAGGCAGTGCGGCGCAGGCCAAGGGCCAGCAGCTGGAAGTCGAGCCGATCGGCCATGCGGGCGAGGAGGTCTGTCGTCCAAACTTGCCACCAACCACCGCACCGTGCACGGCCCGTTGATTCCTCTCTGCTCCCCTGAGGAGGCCCGCATGCCCACCGCCCTGGCGCTGGGCAGCTTCGATGGGCTGCACGCCGGTCACCGGCGGGTGATCGAAGCCGTATGCCAGCAGCCTGCAGGCGGCATCCCCACGGTGGTGAGCTTCTGGCCGCACCCGCGCGAGGTTTTGCATGGCGAGCCCAGACTGCGCCTGGATCTGCCCGACGAAAAACTGCATCTGCTCGAACCGCTTGGCATCAGGCAACTGGTGCTGGTGCCCTTCAACCGCCAGCTGGCCCAGTTCAGTGCCGCCGAATTCGTTGACCAGATTCTGATCGGCACTTTGCAGGCGCGTCACATCGCCATCGGTGCGAACTTCCGCTTCGGTCGCGGTCGCGAGGGGGGTGCCGACACACTGCGCAGCCTGGCGGAAGCCGCCGGCGTCATGGTGAGCGTGCTGCCGATTCTTGAAGACCCTGTGGGTCGCATGAGCAGCAGTCGCATCCGCGCGGCTCTCTCAGAGGGCGACCTGACAACGGCCAGTGATCTGCTGCAACGGCCCTACCGATTCCAGGGAGAGGTCGTGCAAGGCCGCGGCCTTGGCAGACAGCTCGGATGGCCCACCGCCAACCTGCAGGTGGATGGCAGAAAATTTCTGCCGGGCCTGGGGGTTTACGCCGCGCGGGCCTGGGTCGACAACGAGACGGACGCTCTGCCGGCGGTGATGAACCTCGGCCCCCAACCCACCGTGGATCCCGGATCACCTTCAGCGGTGGAAGTGCATCTGCTCGACACCCATCGCGAACTGGTGGGTCGAACCTTGCGCGTTGAACCCGTGGAGCGCCTGCGCGGCCAACAGCGCTTCTCAGGCCTGGAGGAACTCAGTGCCCAAATCAGTCGTGATGCCCAGCAGGCCAGAGAACGGCTTCAGGACACAGCTGGATAGGCGTTGGTCAGGCCCCAGACGATGAAAACGCCGATGCCACCGAGAAGACCGATGCCCCACACCAGAACGTGCATCGTGCTTTCTGATCCACCGTTCTCCATCGCCACACCAGACATGAGATCCTGCCCACAGTGCCATGGAATGGATGCCCGTCGCCCCTTGCACTGACACGCGTGTCGCCAGGCTGATCGATGCCAACCTCGACCGAGCCCGCGAAGGCCTGCGCGTGATCGAGGACTGGTGTCGCTTCGGGCTCGATCGACAGGACCTGGTGATTCCGCTCAAGGACTGGCGACAGCAGCTGGGACAGCTGCACGCCGACTGCTACAGAAAAGCCCGTTCCACAGCCACCGATACCGCTGCCGGGCTTAGCCATCCGGCTCAGCAAACCCGCATCGAAAGCATCCAGGTCTTGAAAGCCAATGCCAGCAGGGTGCAGGAAGCTTTGCGGGTGATCGAGGAGTTTGCACGCACTGGCGACGCCGCGCTGGCCGGCACCGCCGCCAGCGTGCGCTACGCGCTCTATGACCATGAGGTGCGCATCCTGGAGGCCTGCGGGCTCAACCAGAGACGTCAACGCCTCGAACGCTCAAGGCTATGCCTGATCACGCACCCCGACGGCAACGACGGCAGCGCTGAGATGCTGAAACGGGTCGAAGTCGCGCTGGGGGCGGGCGTTTCACTGGTGCAGTATCGGCGCAAGCAGGGGACGGATCTGCTGCGACTGAGAGAGGCACGCCAACTGGCCGAACTCTGTCAGGCACACCAGGCCTTGCTGATCGTCAATGACCGCATCGATCTGGCCTTAGTGGTGGATGCTGACGGAGTCCATCTCGGTCAGGACGATCTGCCGCACGCGGAAGCACGTCAGCTGATGGGACCCGAAAAACTGATCGGTCGCAGCACCCACCAGCTCGCTCAACTCGACCAGGCGCAGGCGGACGGTGCCGATTACCTGGGTGTGGGAGCGGTGTACGCCACCACCACCAAGGCGGATCGCACAGCGGCAGGCCTGAGCTGGGTGAAGGAAGCCAGTGATTCAGCCAAGGTTCCCTGGTTCGCCATTGGCGGCATCAACAACGACAACATCGCCGAGGTGCTGGGTGCGGGCGCATCCCGGGTGGCGGTGGTGAGCGCAATCATGGGGGCGACCGATCCGGCTGCCGCCACGCGTCAGCTGCTGAAAGAGCTCGGCTGAGCTTCAGCAGCGGGCCTGGTTCCGCTTCGTTCGCAATCTGGTTTCATTCATCCATTCGGTTCCGCCCATGCAGCTCACGGTGAACGGCGAACAACGCCAGCTGAAGGAAGGTCTCACCCAATTGGATCAGGTGGTTGAAGCGCTCGGCCATCACCCCAAGCTGGTGGTGGTGGAGTTCAACGGATTGATCCTCACCCCCGACCTGTGGGCCGCGCAGCACGTCAAGGACGGTGACAGCCTCGAGATCGTCACCATCGTTGGCGGGGGTTCCTAGGATCTGCTCAGTCTTAAACGCCGTTTTGGCCCATTTGCCGAATCGTTCCACCCTGGTTCAACTGCGACGCTGGCTTTCCGGACTGATGGTTCCGGTGCTGATGATCGGGCTGCTGGTGTTCCACCCACTGCCGAGTGAAGCAGCGCGAGGTGGACGCATCGGTGGCGGCAGTTTCCGGGCGCCTTCCATGCCCCGTACCGGAGGTGGATACCGCGGCGGTGGCATGGGAGGTGGCTACAGCCGTGGCTACGGCAGTGGCATCGGATTTCCCTTCATCATTCCGTTCTTCGGATTCGGTGGCGGTGGCCTGCTGGGCTTCATGGTCCTGATGGCCTTTGTGGGTGTGCTGGTCAATGCCTTCCGCGGCGCTGGAGCCGGAGCGGGTCGCCCATCGATGGATGGCTACGAGCGCCCCCGTGAGATCCCCATGGGCCCGGTCTCTCTGTTGCAACTCCAGATCGGCCTGCTCGCCACTGCCAAGGATCTTCAGAACGATCTGCGCCAACTCGCCGGCAGTGCCGACACCAGCAACTCCAGCGGTTTGCAACGGGTGCTGCAGGACACCACCCTGGCGCTGCTGCGTCAGCCAGATCTGTGGGTTTACGCCAACGTGGAATCCGGCAGCGTGCCGTTCAATGCGGCTGAATCAACCTTCAATCGACTGTCGATGACCGAGCGCAGCAAGCTGCGCGAAGAGATCACGACCAATGTGGGTGGCGTTCAATCCGCCTCAACCGAGCTGGCAACGCGCGGCGACGCCGACGCCACGAGTGAATTCATCGTTGTCACCGTGTTGGTGGCCAGCCGCAGCGCGGTCAAACTCAAACAGGCCGATAACGGAGAACAACTGCGGGAGTCGTTGCGCATCCTTGGTTCCACGGCATCGAGCGATCTGATGGCCCTTGAAGTGATCTGGCAGCCGGACGGGGTTGGCGATGTTCTCAGCGCTGATGAGCTGGTGACGGCCTATCCGAATCTTCAGCACCTTTGATCGAAGCTGAACCCGCGCCTGAACCGATCACAATCCGGAACCTGAAGTGTCTCCTCTTGCTGAGACGGCGACCCGCCCTCAAAGTTCGTGGGTCGCTCAGCAACGATGCGCGCTCGATCACCTCACTGGGTTAACTCAACCGTGTTGGCTGAAGCACTGCAGCGCTACGAGCAAAATCTGTTGCCGCGATCGATGCAGCTCTGGGTGGAAACGATGCTGGACATTGACCCCAGTGAACCGGTGCAAACGCTCCTGCCAGGCCAGCCTCACCCTTCTCAATCCTGAGAGCTCGATCCCTTGAGGATGCGCAGTGCCGCCATCGCAGCACCGTATCCGTTGTCGATGTTCACGACGCTCAAACCCGGCGCGCAGCTGGCGAGCATGCCATCGAGCGCAGCTCGGCCTCCAGCGCTGACCCCATATCCCACAGACACCGGCACACCAATCACCGGCTGAGGTGCAAGACCGGCCAGCACCGTTGGCAGTGCACCCTCCATCCCTGCGCAGGCGATGAGCACCGACATCGTTTTGAGGTCAGGCAGCACATCGAGCAGGCGGTGCAGACCGGCAACCCCCACATCCAAGAAAGACGCGCTGGAAACTCCATGCACTCTCAAAGCCAGGGACGCTTCCTCCGCCACACGACGATCGCTCGTTCCACCACTCAACACAGCCACCTGAGCAGGTTGGCCAGTGGCCGGGAGTTCGCCCAGCGTCAGACAGGCTGACTGGCCATGAATCTGAACAGCAGGACAGCGTTTGCGAACAGCGGCAGCTTTCTCTGCATCAACCCTTGTGACCAGAGCGAGCTCCCCGGCTGACTGCATGGCCTGCAGGATCGACACAATCTGATCTTCGCTCTTGTGTTCACCCCAGACGGCTTCGACCATCCCGAGACGGCGACGGCGCTCCAGATCGAGGCGTGAATCCTGAACGGTCACGGCGGCAACAATTCGCCTTCAAAGATCAGGGGAAAGGGATTGCCCTCTTTCTGACCGGTGGACTGGCGGGCCAGCTGCTCGAAACGCTCCTGGACCGCCTCCACCTCAAGCTCAGGGATGGCCTTCCAGGCCTCACGACTGCTCCATCGAATCAGCAGGGTGCCTTCTTCGGTTTCAGGATCCCAGAGCAGATCCCGGCCGATGAATCCTTCCTGCCTGGCAAGCCACGGTTCCCAGCTGCCACGCTCCGCATCCAGCCAGGCCTTGCGCCCCTGACTGGGCACCTGAATGCGCAGATGCTCGACCACGGCAACGTCATAACCGCCATCTGGGTCTGAAAAGGCGGCCAGGCTGACATCGGGATGACCGGAAAGCAGGATCAGAACCGCCAGAAAGGACGCGACCACAGTAAGGAGATCTCGGCGCCATCGCTGCAGAGTCATGGTCTGGTCAGCAAGGCAACGGCATGGCATGACATTCCCTCTTCTCGTCCCTCCGGTCCAAGCCGTTCATTGGTGGTCGCCTTCACACCCACCTGATCGGGCTCCAGCCCCATGCGTTGGGCGATGGCACCGCGCATGGCCTCGATATGCGGTTTGAGCTTGGGTCGTTCAGCAATCACAACGGAATCCACATTCACAACCTGCCAACCGCGATCGTTCACCAGGGTCACAACCTGCTCCAGCAGCACCAGGCTGTCCGCCCCTTTCCAACGGGGATCAGTGGGAGGGAAATACTTGCCGATGTCACCGAGCGACAGCGCTCCGAGCAGGGCATCCATCACGGCATGAACGAGGACGTCAGCATCGCTGTGACCATCAAGGCCCAGGCCATCCGGATGCTCCAGACGCTGACCACCCAGGATCAATGGACGCCCCTCCACCAGACGGTGCGTGTCGTAGCCGTTGCCGATGCGGAGGTTCATGCGTTCTGGCGGTCAGTCCGTGCCGTCGCTGCCATTCTCGTCACTGGCGCGGCGGTTCCAACGATCCAACAGGTCTGGGCGCCGATCAGCGGTGCGCTGTTCCCGTTGCTGCTGGCGCCATCGCGCAATGGCCCCATGGTCTCCACTGCGGAGCACATCTGGAACGGTCATCCCCCGAAACTCCGCAGGACGCGTGTAGTGCGGATGTTCAAGCAGCAGGTCGCTATGACTTTCCTCCACGAGTGAGGCTGCCGTTCCCACCGTGCCCGGCAGCAGACGCACCACCCCGTTGATGATCGTCATCGCCGGCAGCTCACCACCAGTGAGTACAAAATCTCCGAGCGACACCTCTTCATCAGCCAGGGAACGAATGCGTTCATCAAACCCCTCGTAATGACCACAGAGCAGCACCAGCTGGTCATGGGTTTCCGCCCAGCGCTGCAGATCGGCCTGCTGTAGAGGCTGACCCTGTGGCGTCATCAGCAGCACGCGGCGGCGAGGGCTCACCGGAATCGACTCGAAAGCAGCGAACACCGGCTCGGGCTTGAGAACCATGCCCGCACCCCCGCCATAGGGCTCATCGTCAACCTTGCGATAGCGGTCAGTGGCGTGATCGCGGGGGTTATGCAGGTGAAGCTCTGCCCGGCCAGCAGCAAAGGCTCTGCCAATCACACCCAGTTGCCCGAGGGGTTCAAACGCCTGGGGCGCCAGGCTGATCACATCCAGGCGATAGGCCGCCACGGCTCAAGCCTTCGGAGAGGAGACCCGCCGGATCTCAGAGCAGAAGCGCGCCTGCAAAGGAGTCCCATCCGTTGCGATCGCAGTGGTGCTTCTCAAGCGCAGATTCGGCTTGATGAACCAGATGCGTTCGAGCACCGTGGCCGAAGAATCAGCATCGGTTAACTCCAGCTCAAGGCTGGAATCTTCACGAAGTTGCCAGCGACCGCTGCGCTCTTCACCCTCAGCCATCACCACCAGAGCCCCATCGCTGGAGAAGCGAAGTTCACTGGCGGCTCCATCAGCAGACTGCACAGACAGAACCGAGTCAGGAACATGATCACTCAGGCTCACGGTCACCTCACCGCGGTCGCTGGCATGCCAATCCTCTCCTGAGCAACTGAGATCAAAGCGGCTGCGCAAGCTCATCCAAGACCCCACGCAGAGCGTGAGGAATGCCGTCAGATCAGCTGGAGGGAAAGCGGTCTCATCCATCAAGCCATCTTCGCAGGGCAGGGCACGCACCTGGAAGGCCAGCTCAATCATGCCCATCGCGCCATCGCGAGCTGATGTTCAACCTGGCGTCAAGGGAATAATCCATCCCTCCGGATTTGGACCACCAACAGGGCAGAAGAGGACAACTAAGTATCAAATTTGGCGGCATTACCCCGTCGCTGATGCAGCAAACAGAGGCCCTAACAAGTCAAGAAAAATTGCGCAGAAACACTGCCTTAAAGGCCCTGGCCATCATGAGGATTCGGGTGTTTTCTGGATTGATTCAATGAGTTTCTTTGGACGGCGCGCCTTCATGCTGATTGCTGGTTCCCTAGGAATTAGCGCTGTTGCATCCAATCCACGCAAGGCTTTCTCCTCGACCAGCAAAGGGCAGTGCCTCTCCCTTGAAGACCAACAGGTCAAACGTTTCACCGCTTATCGGGAGATGGCATTCAAGGATCCAGCCAAGGCCGTGGAGACTTACACCTCACCTGATATGAGCTACATATCAACATCCGGACAGGAATTCAATCAGCCCGAGCTAATCGAACGGATCACGCAATGGAATGACGCATTCCGCAGAAATGCAGTGACACCCGTCGTTGCCTCCACTCTTGAAGACGGATCAGTTCTGATTGTTTACGATCAAAATATTCTTAACTCTGGCAACTTCAGAGGAACATCCGCCTCCAACAATACACTTGATTTGACCAGCATCTACAAGGTCTCTTACAACGACAAAGGGATGATTTCGAAGTACTCCTCTTACCAAGATTACGGACAGCTCGCAAAAAACATTGGCTCCAAAAACTCAGTGCAGCTTCTAGAGCTTCGCCCGTAGATCAACGCTATCTCAAACGACTGCCATCGAGCGAGGCAGGAAGGTCTGAACTACCCATTCTTTCATGCTCTAGCGCAAGACCATTCAATAAGAGCACATCAAAACAACCATCAAAACTGTTTAACAATGAATCGAAGAGACATGATCAGCGCGCTCGGACTCACCGCCGTCGGCGCTGTTGCACCAACCACAACAACGCTTCCGCACCAAACACCTACGCCAGTTGCATCGAGACCGCTAAAAATTGCGTGGCCTCTGCTGAAGTCTGTCTCACCAAAATGATGGAACTCCTGGCGGCGGGAGAGAAAACATTTGTTGAATGCGCTGTTGCAACACGACAAATGCTTCCAGTCTGCGAAGCCTTACTGGGCCTTGCAGCGCAAGAATCGTCGTTAACTCCAGAAATCGCGCGACTCTCGATCAAAAGCTGCACCATCTGCGCTGATGCGTGCAAACCCCACGTCGACCACCACCCCGAATGCCAAGACTGCTATCTGTCGTGCATGGCGTGCATTCAAAGCTGCAAAAGGATTACTTAACCTGCAGACAACAGCCCATTCTCAGAACGCGTCACCGCTGTAGCCCAGCTCGTTAAGGCGGGCTGGTTTGCTGCGCCAGTCCGGCACCACCTTCACAAACAACTCCAGATACACAGGGCCATCGATCAGATTCTGCATCTGCAGACGAGAGCCCTGGCCAATGGTCTTGAGCATGGTGCCGCCCTTGCCGATCAAAATGCCCTTCTGGCTCTTGCGCTCCACCAGCACGGTGGCCAAGACCGCAGTGCGGGCCTTGCCTTGTTTTTTTGCCGGCATGTCTTCCACCCGATCGATGCTGACCGCCACGCTGTGAGGCACCTCTTCACGGGTGTGCATGAGCACCTGCTCGCGGATCAACTCAGCCATCAGCAACTTTTCGGGCTGATCACTCACCATGTCGGGTGGATAAAGCTGGGGCCCTTCAGGCATCAGAGCACTCACGGCGCCCACGAGCTCCAGGCAACCTTCACCGTTCAGGGCTGAACAATGGTGAACCGGCCAGTCCGTCTCCCCCAGCAGTTCGCGATAGGCCGCATCAGCCTCGGGCTTGCGATCCACAGGAACCCTGTCCCATTTGTTGAGCACCACCTGCACCGGCAAACGCTGCTGACGCAAAAGATTGACGATGAAGGCGTCACCTCGACCAGGCGGTTCGCAGCCCTCGAGCAACAGCAACACTTGATCCACTTCCCCGATCGCGGAGCGCGCGCTCTGAACCAGTCGCTCCCCCAGCAGGTGATGCGGCTTATGAATCCCTGGAGTATCCACAAGGATCAACTGGGCATCCGGCGTTGTGAGAATCGCCCTGAGCCGGTTGCGTGTGGTCTGAGCCACGGGCGAGGTGATGGCGACCTTGTCCCCCACCAGTTGATTCACCAGCGTTGACTTGCCCACGTTGGGGCGTCCGATCAGGGCGACAAAACCCGAGCGGTAGCCATCGGACAACGACGTTGATGCTGCATCCATCTCTTCAGCATCGCCTGCAGACCGCACCCTGCCCATAGGCTTGAGTTGCCATTCAGTTCCTGTTCATGACCCAGCGAGAGCCGAGCTTCCAAGAAGCCATGGAGATCGCCGCAGGCTGGATGAAGCAATGGGATGAAGAGGAAATCAGCGATGAAGTGATGGCCGACCGCGTCGGAGCACTCGTGGCCAGCCGGGATGGTGCCAGAGGTTTCTTCGTGGTGAGCCTTGCGGGCGACAGCGCCTTGATGGACAGGCTTCCAGATGCCCTGGTGATCAAACTGCGCGAAGCCGGTGATGGCGTGGTGGATCTCACTGCCCGCAATCTGGCCATGAGCGCAGCCATGGCGGTGCATCACCGAAACAACAATGACGACGAGCAAGCAGCCGGATCAGAACGCGTGAATCAGCGTTGCTCTGAACTCCTACGCCAACTCGATTCGCAGCGCGTCAAAGACCGACTGGAGATCCTTCTGGAAGCCGCAAACCACAGTCGCGGAGAAGACCTGGCCTTTCTGGAACGCTGGGGTTACGACGACCACCAGAAGCGGGCCATCGGCGATGCCGTGCAGGCCGTTGCCGAGTGATGGGGACCCAACACCTGAGCCAGGCCATCCGATGGAGCATTGCACCAGATCTGGCGTGACGAACCGTGAAGAATCCGCTTGCAACACTATTAGGGCATTCTGAAGTTGAGACAACTTTCGTCGCAACCTGATTACTCTGATGCCCATCGGCCGGGTGATGGGGATCAACCGCTGTCGATGCCTCGGACAATCTCCGGGGTTTTTTATTGGGAACCGATCAGAACAACAGGGTCATCTGCACACCGATGGCAAGGGAATCAGGCACTTCGCTGGTTCCATCCGGATTGAGAATGAACTGAAGATTGGGCTGAAGACTGGCGTTCTCCCCCAGCGCGATCTGGTAGCCCAGTTCAAGGATCGATTCCCAAGTCTGGCCACTGGGTGCCTGCGAACTCCAGGTTGCATGGGTCATCCCCAGGATCAGGGCGTCATGGGGCCTGCGACGCAAGACGCCTTTGCCCACCCAACCCGCTGCAACAAACACCGGAATCGTCTGAACGTCGGGATTCAATCCGTAGGAAGCCGTTGCCCACAGACGACCATCCAGCGCCAGATCTCCCAGAGTCAAAGGGAGCGAAACGAGTCCATACACACCATCGTTTCGCGCTGACCATCGTTCTGGATCCTGCAGGAGCGGAAAGTCCCAACGCCCCAACCAGCCGCCCAGCTTCAATCCAGGTGCTGGAAGACCTGAAATGAAATCAAGCTCTTTCTCATCTTCAGGAACTCGCACGACACGCCCATCCTCGAGCTTCTTCACAGGAAGGGCGAGGGTCTTCGAGAAAGGCCAATCGATCTGCAGAAACTGCGCCACACCATCGCGGGATGCATTCAGCTGAAAGTCAGCACCGTGATACCCAGGTTCAAAAGCATCGGGATTGATCTGGTAGATCCCATAGCGGAGAGTGGTTGCGTCAGTCGACCCGAGATGCGCGACGGCTCCGTATTGATTCGCCGGATAGGCGGCGACGGGGAGCGAATTGGGAACTCCCCAGATCTGCCCACAGAAACCATTGTTGGAGTAAAAGCAGAACAGAGGTGATGACGCAAAGTCGTCAAACGTTGCCACTTTGCCGGCTTTGATCTTCAGCAAGCCAGGTTCGAGCTGATTGCGTTCCACCCAGAGTCCAGCAAGCCGGAAGGTCTGGCCGTAGCCAAAGATCTGCTGCACCGCCTGCGCGTTTGGAATGGATTCCGAAAGACTTGTTCCCGATCGCTGAGACAAATTGGCCGTCAAACTCCAGTGATCCCATTCCTCCCAGTCCTCAGCTGAACGAGTCAGACCGCTGGAAGCGGTCATGTTCAGCGCAAGATTGTGGGTATAAGTTGCCTTCTGCTCAAGACCACCCCAGGGGTTGCCATTGATTTCATTGACATAGCCAAAGGAGAGCGACAACCAATCGGGAACATCCAGCCAGTTTTGAAGGATTGGCTCAGGCCGTAGCTGCAACGTTGGAACGGAATTTTGAACAGAGGAACGTTCATCAGCACGGGCCCAATCGGTTGCACCACAACAACTGATCAGCAGGGCCAACCCAAACAAACGCTGCAAAGGATTCGGGCGTTTCATCAACTCAGGCCATGTCCTCCAGTTCCTTGCCACGCGTTTCCCTCACCAGAAACAGCACGAAGAAGAATGAGATAGCTCCGGCTGTGGCGTACAGCCCATAGGCAAGCGCAGGGCCAGAAGACTTCAACAGCATCGGGAAGGTGGTGGAGATCAGGAAGTTCGTCAGCCAGTTCACCGTGGCAGACAAGCCCAGCGCTATCGCTCTGATGCGGTTGTTGAACATCTCACCCAGCAAGACCCACATCACAGGTCCCCAGGAGAATCCGAAGGCAAACACAAACACATTGGCTGAGATGAGCGCAACCAGCGATGGGACTCCCGTCAGCTGAGGCATTCCATCCACAAGTGGGGCACCGGAGAACGTCCAGCTCATCAACCCCAAACTGATCGTGATGACCACCGACCCCACCAGCAGCAGGGGTCTTCGACCAAGGCGGTCGATGGTGGCAATGGCCAGAAACGTGGTCACCACATTGGTCACGGCAGTGATCACGGTGACGCTGAGGCTGTCGGTGGTGCTGAAACCAACCGACTGCCAAAGCTCACTGGAGTAGTAGAAGATCACATTGATGCCCACCAACTGCTGGAAGATCGCCAGCAAGACACCGGTCCAAACAATGGGCAACAGTCCGGATCGTCGACTGAAAAGATCCTTGATCGAACCACCGCCAGCATTGCCCTGGCTGGCCTGAATGCGATCAATCACCGCTTGGGGTGATTCACCGATCGTGCGACGAATCACCGCTCGCGCCTGATCCAGATCGCCGATCTGCACCAGATAGCGGGGACTTTCAGGAATGCGCAACACCAAAACGCCATACAACAGAGCCGGAACCACCTCCGCCATCAACATCCAGCGCCAGGCCGCCATCGGGCCCACCAGAGACGTGGGCTCTTGGTCCGATGTGACCAGCACAATCAGATAGTTGAACAGCAGCGAGACAAAGATGCCGAGCACAATCGCCAGCTGCTGGAGAGATCCGGTGCGTCCGCGCATCGCCGCTGGAGAAATCTCAGCGATGTAGGCCGGGGCGAGCACGCTGGCAAATCCGACGGCCACTCCACCAAGCACTCGCCAGAGCACCAGGTCGACCAGTCTTGGCGCCAGAGCTGAACCGACGGCACTGAGGAGAAACATCACTGCGGCGAGCAGCATGCTTGGCCTGCGTCCGAAACGATCCGCCAGCCATCCGGCCCCCAATGCTCCGGCTGCGGATCCCAGCAGAGCGGAAGACACCGTCAGTCCCAGCAGGGAAGCCGAGGTCTGAAACGTGGTCTCAATGGCCGTCACCGCACCATTGATCACCGCAGTGTCATACCCAAACAGGAAGCCACCGAGTGCGGCGGTGACCGCAATGCTCAGAATGGTGTAAACACGTTGCTGGTCGTCTGCAGTGCGATGTTGCATGCCTGAAGAACAGCAGCAGTGACCTCAATTCAGCGAAAGATTCAGCAGTTGTCCGATCAATGTCACACCCTGAGATCTGATCTCGCCCATGAAAAAACCCCAGCGGCTGCCGGGGTTGATCTGCAAAGGTTCAGATCCCTGCGGAACTTCTGTTGTGACAATCAGTCGCGGCGGTCGCCGCCCTGAATCGCAATCATCAGACGCAGGAGAAAAACGAACAGATTGATGTAGGTCAGATACATCCCGAGTGCACCCGCGAGGTACTGATCATCCCGGTAGGTGCGAGGCATCGTGTAGAAGTCCACGAAGGCCATCAACACGAACAGCACCGTTCCAAAACCGGCAATCGCCAGTTCGATTGTTCCCTGTTGGAACATTTGTGGAGCAAAGAGTCCACCGATGATTTGCACCACCATGGCAATGATCAAACCGATCAGACCGAGGCCAACCACTCCGGAAAGAGCCTGACCAACGCTGTCGCTCATGTTTTTGCCGACGACTGAAGCGATCACAAAGGTCAAGCCTGTCGCGATCACGGCAGTCGCAATGGAGCCCATGCCAACCACTTGGTAGGCAAGACCAACAATTCCACTGAGTGTGAAGCCAGTCAGCAGACTGAAGGCCGAGAGCAACGGCAGTGCTTTGCCGTTGTTGGCATTGTTTGCAGCACTACTGGCCATAAAGAAGAGAACAATCTCTCCGATAAAGGCAGCGATGAACAAAGGAAAAAACAGCGGGCTGCCGGCCTGAATCCCGGGCATTGGCTGCATCGAGAGCCCGCCAAGAACCCCGAGAGCCGTCAAAACCATGCCACCGCCCACATAGGGGAGTGCTTTATTGACCACATTGGGGCCCACCAGGGCGCTGGATTGCGCCTCGCGTATGGCGTTTTGGAAGTTGCTGCTGGCTGGCATGGTGCCCCAGATCACTGGTCACATCCTGCCAGCTTCGGCCGAATTGTGAACTTCAGACCGGTGCGGATCTCCCCATCGAACGCCGAGGCGGGGGCCCCTCTCGGCGACGAGGGTGGGTTTTATCGCGCCGTGCATAGGCATCCACCACGCGCTGGACGAGCGGATGACGCACCACATCGGCCGATGTCAAGCGGCAGACAGCCACGCCCTCGACCCCATCCAGCACCTCTGAAGCCTCCACCAAACCGCTGAGCTGGCCTGGCGGCAGATCCACCTGGGTGATATCTCCAGTGACCACCATGCGTGAACGCTCTCCCAGACGCGTCAGCACCATGCGCATCTGAGCCGGCGTGGTGTTCTGGGCTTCATCGAGGATCACAAAGGATTCAGCCAGGGTGCGGCCACGCATGTAAGCCAGTGGCGCCACCTCAATCACCCCTTTTTCCAGCAATGCTGCTGTTTTCTCCGGCCCCAGCAACATGTGCAGGGCGTCGTAGAGCGGACGCAGATAGGGATCCACTTTCTGCTGAAGATCACCGGGCAAAAACCCCAGCCGTTCACCCGCCTCCACTGCGGGCCTGGTCAACACCAGCCGCTCCACCTTGCGCTCGGTGAGCATGCGCACGGCCAGCACCGTTGCAAGAAAGGTTTTGCCGGTGCCTGCAGGACCAAGGGCAAAAGTGAGATCGTTGCGCTCCATCGCCTCGACATAAGCCTTCTGACGCAGCGTGCGCGGACGCAGAAGATTGCCGCGCTGATTGCGTGCCAGAACCTGCTGCCCCATGGCTTCGTGCTCATGGTTGCGGCCTGTATCGAGTGCCTGCAGAGCCGACTGCAGGTCAACCGGAGAGATCGATTCACCCTCCTCCCAGAATTTTCGCAGTAGTTCAACAACGGCGACGGTTCGCTCCAGTTGACTGGGGCGGCCGTTGATCTCGAGCTGAAGCCCTCGCAGAACCAAAGTCGTGCCCGTCAGAGCTTCGAGTTGACGCAGCGTCTGAGAGGAAGGGCCGCCTGCCAGTGCAAGGGCGGCCTCCGTATGCGGCAGATCAAAAATGAAGCGACCGGTTGAGGTTGCTTCGGACATCCTGTCAATCAGCCTTCAGCGGCCGCAGCGTCATCTCCCGCGGGTTCTTCAGCGGCAGCCTTCGCTTCTGCTTCTGCAGCGGCCTTGGCTTCAGCAGCATCTTTCGCGGCCTGCTTGGCATCAGCTTCGCGCTTGAGGGCCTGCTTGGCCTTGCCGACCACCTCAGCGGGTCGCACTTTCTTCTCGATCAGGCCACCTTTCTCGAGCAGCGTGCGGACGACGTCGGTGGGCTGAGCTCCCTGGCTCAAACGCTCACGCAGAGCTTCTGCATCAAGGCGGGTTTCCTTGGTGCGGGGGTTGTAGTAGCCCAACTCCTGCAAAGGACGCCCGTCACGGCGGGACGTGCTGTTGCAGGCCACGAGGCGGAAGCTGGCTTCCCGCTTCTTACCGAACCGCTTCAGGCGGAGCTTGATCATCGTGGCGCTGGCTGTGAGTTGGAACAGTTCGGCGCAGCTAAACGTCGCGCCAAACAACCAACTTAACCTGCCGCCGGTCAGAGATCCCCGAAGCCCTTCTTCCTCTTGACCGGTCGCTGTCGCCGAGGCGGTCCACCGCCACGACCGGCCGGCATGCCACCTGGCATCCCAGGCATTCCGCCGCCACCCATTCCAGGGAATCCGCCCATGCCCGGCATGCCACCCATGCCTGGCATTCCTCCCATCCCAGGCATCTGGCCCTGAGACATCTGCTGCATGAAACCGCGCATCTTCTGAAAATCGGCCAGCACTTTGTCCACATCAGCAGGCTGGTGGCCGCTGCCGCGGGCAATCCGCCGGCGACGGGAAGGCTCGCTCGCCAGCAGGTCGGGGTTTTCTCTCTCCTGCTGCGTCATGGAACCGATCATCGCTTCGATCTTTTTCAGCTGCTGCTCCCCCTGCTTGAGCATGCCGTCGTCGATCTTGTTCATCCCCGGGATCATTTTCATCAATCCACCCAGTGATCCCATGCGCTTGATCAAGCGCATCTGTTTCACAAAATCCGAGAAGTCGAAGGTGGCTTCCTGGAGCTTTTTCTGCATCTGCTCGACATCGGCGAGCTCCACTTCCTTCTGAGCTTTCTCAACGAGGGTGAGCACATCACCCATGCCGAGGATGCGGCTTGCCATCCGTTCGGGATGGAAGGGCTGCAGAGCCTCCACCTTCTCTCCCGTGCCGATGAACTTGATCGGCTGGCCACTCACCTTGCGGATTGAAAGAGCAGCTCCACCACGGGAATCGCCGTCGAGCTTGGTCAACACAGCACCGGTGATCCCCACCTGGTCGTGGAAGGCCCGGGTGAGATCAGCCGCTTCCTGACCGATCATCGAATCGACGACCAGCAACACCTCATCCGGTTGCACGGCGGTGCGAATCCGCACCATCTCCTCCATCATGTCGGTGTCGATCTGGAGGCGACCGGCGGTGTCGACCAGAAGGGTGTCAAAGCCTTCCTGCCTGGCCTTGGCCAGACCTGCTGCTGCGATGTCTTCAGGTTTGGCGTCAGCACCAAGACTGAACACCTCAACACCGATCTGTGCACCGAGGGTTTTCAGCTGGTCGATCGCGGCGGGACGGTAGACGTCCGCACCCACCATCAGTGCCCGCCGGCCCTGGTCCTTGAGGTGGAGTCCGAGCTTCGCCGTTGCTGTGGTCTTACCAGCACCCTGGAGACCAGCCATCAGCACCACGGTTGGAGCCTCAGCGGCCTTGGCGAGGGGGGCGTTATCTCCGCCCATCACCTCCACCAGCTGGTCGTGCACCACCTGAATGAACTTTTGATCCGGGCTGACGCCACGCACCACCTCGGTACCGACGGCCTTCTCACGGACCTCGGCGACGAAATCCTTGACCACCGGCAGGCTGACGTCCGCCTCCAGCAGAGCGCGGCGCACATCCTTGAGTGCGCCCTCCACATTGGTTTCGCTGATCTGGTCCTGGCCTCTCAGCCCCTTGACCGCGTCTTCAAAGCGGGCTGACAGCTCATCGAACATCGGCCGGGCATCGGTTTCAGTTCTCTGATCGTAAAAGTGGCAGGGACTGGAAGGGCAATCTGCATCCCCGCAACACTGACCTGTCGATCAGAGCGGCTTGTAGGCCTGCAGGCGCCAGCCGTCATTATCGCGGCCCAGGATGTAGCTCACCTTGATCGACCTTGGAGCAGTGCTGTTCACCACGTTGCCTGCGGCATTCACCGTCTGATCGCTGTAATCCACATCAGCGCGAAGCTCGATGCGATTCGGCGTTCGGCTGATCACCCTCATGAAGTCGATGGAAGCCTCCACCTTCTGGGTCATCCCTGCTGACTGGTCGGCAGCTCTCTGCAGACGCACTTGTTTGATCAGCCCGGCACGGGCGATGGGCTGCAGTTGTTCGTTGGCAGTGCCGTCACCACTGAGAACCGAGGCTTTGCGATCCAGCCAGGCCTGAAGCAGCGCTTCCAGCTGGGCCTCGGAAGGTCGTTCAGCACGCAGCACCGGATCAGTTTCGACCTCGGGAGGGGGGGCAGGCTTCGGATCGGGCACTTGCGTGAGCGTTGGAACTGCAGCCTCGGTGGATGTCTCAGTGGGATCTTCCGCAGTCGACTGATCCACCGGTGCATCGATCGATGACTCACCAGCCAGCTGGGGCTGCTCCGCTTCACGGCGAAGACCCACGACGCTGAAGACGCCGATCACCAGCACGACAGCCAGAAAGACTCCGGAACCGATCCAGGTCGAACGCGTCGGTTGAGGCAGCTCCGGCAACTTGATGTCAGGCCACTGCAACTGAGGCAGCACCGGCCAGGCAAAACCTCCAACTGGAGCTTCGTCTTTGTTCTCCTGGTCATCGACAGGAGCAACGGGTTCAGGGAACGGCAGCGGCAGGGTTCCGTCGGGATCCACTGGGAGCGGAGAGAGGTCACCCAGAGACCAATCCTTGGGCTGTTCCCGACGCTCTAACCGCTCCACATAAGCCTGCACATCCCGATCGGCGAACCAGGCCTCCAGATCGATGGCTTCGGCGTCAACATCGCGATACCCAGGCAGCACGTCTCGGCCTAACCAGGTGCGGCAGTAGTCGCAGAGGGCCGCAAGGGCGTCGCCGGGATGGGCTGACAGCCAGGTCTTGAGGGCCGGATCAGGACTCCCTGCGAAGTGCCGTTCTGCCCGATCCACATCACCCAGGAGGAGATCAAGACATCCCAGAAGCGGCTGGGTATCAAGACCATCCAAGGTCAGATCTTCCAGACGGGTGCGGGCGTCCTGGACCCGTTCGGGCTTGCGCTGGGAAAAACCAGCAGCCGCGAGGGCCATCACAGCAAGAAAAGAGGCATCAGCCGAGCCCGCTTCCTGCAGGCGTCGGTAAAGATCCACCTGCTCCTGAACGGTCAGGAAGCGCCGAATCTGCTGAAAAAACAGTTCGAAGGCACCCTGATCCATGCCTGCCGGCAGTTCAGCCGCATCCAGTCCCTCAAGAGCACTCCCTTCGAGTCCGCCTCGATCGCTGATGAAGCCCTCGAGCATCACCAATCCTTCATTGCGCGCCGATTGCTCAGCCAGATCACGACTGAGCAGATCAAGAATCCGGAATGGACGAAGCCTGCTGAGATCGGTTTCCAGCACCTGCCTCTGCTCGGGCAACTTGCCCATGCGCTGAAGCAGCTGCATCCCTTCCTGCAGCAAATTGGCCGCTGACTCGTAGCGGCGCTGTTCCTGGTCCTGACTGGCAGCATCGCGAGCTGCCAGAGCTGCCAGCAATGCCAGATCCGACTCCCTGCCGCTGCCCAATGCAGGCGCCTGAGGCGGCTGCAAGGCCTGACGCGCCAGCTGAAAGGCCTCATGGGGCGAGTGCGCTTCCCAGAGGAGCATCAAGCCGGCAACCTCCAAGCTGGACGACAGTTCCAGGCCAGCCATCTCTCCGGGATGAGCCTGATCGAGTTCCAGCAGCATTGCTTCGTACTGGCCACGGCGTTCAGGATCCGTGAGCAGGTCCGCGGACAACCTCAGCAGCTCGGCCCTCTGATTGAGAGATTCATGGGTGAATCCCTGATCAGGACAGCGATCCAGTCGCAGCTGAAGAGTGCGCAACACGGCATCAGGTTCCGCCGTTGGACTAACCCCCAGCAGACGGAAATGGTCGAGGGGAAGGTCCACCAGCGTTGCAGCCATTGGCTGCAGACTGTAGGCAGTGTCTGGGGTTTTGCCCATCGATCCGCCATGGCCCCTTAAAGTCTGTGGTCAAACAGGTGGTGCCATGGGTCAGGACATCGCAATCGGCACGGAGTCACGCAACGCCTCCTCCTCCGAAGGGCAATCTCTGCTTGGTGCCCATGCAGAGCGGCTTTCGACCCTGGTCACAGCCCAGAGAGCAACGGTGGACAGGGAGACCGGCCTTGCCCTTTATCGGGACATGACCCTCGGACGCCGCTTTGAGGACAAGTGCGCGGAGATGTACTACCGCGGCAAGATGTTTGGCTTCGTGCACCTCTACAACGGTCAGGAAGCGGTCAGCACCGGTGTGATCGGTGCCATGAAACGGCAACACGACTGGTTCTGCAGCACCTACCGCGACCATGTGCATGCCCTGAGTGCAGGCGTTCCAGCCCGTGAGGTGATGAGCGAACTGTTCGGCAAGGAAACCGGTTGCAGCAAAGGGCGTGGCGGCTCGATGCACCTGTTCTCCAAAGAACATCACCTGCTTGGTGGTTTCGCCTTCATCGGAGAGGGCATTCCGGTGGCTCTCGGTGCAGCGTTCACCAGCCGCTACAAGCGCGATGCCCTTGGTGATCCCAGCAGCAATTCCGTGACAGCGGCCTTCTTTGGAGACGGCACCTGCAATAACGGCCAGTTCTTTGAGTGCCTGAACATGGCGCAGCTCTGGAAGCTGCCGATCATTTTTGTGGTGGAAAACAACAAGTGGGCCATCGGCATGGCCCACGACCGTGCCACCAGCGATCCCGAGATCTGGCGCAAGGCCGGCGCTTTCGGCATGGCGGGTGAAGAGGTTGACGGCATGGACGTTCTGGCCGTGCGGGCAGCAGCCCAGCGAGCCGTTGAACGCGCCAGGGCTGGCGAAGGGCCCACGGTGCTGGAGTGCCTCACCTACCGCTTCCGAGGCCATTCACTGGCCGACCCCGATGAACTGCGCGCCGAGGAGGAAAAACAGTTCTGGGCCAAACGCGATCCACTCAAAGCGCTGGAGCGTGACCTCGTCGGTTCCGGGCTGACCAGCAGCGACGATCTGCGGGCGATTGAAAAGGAGATCGATGGCATCGTGCAGGACTGTGTTGACTTCGCCCTCAGTGCACCTGAGCCGGACGGCTCAGAACTGACCCGGTACATCTGGGCTGAAGACTGACGTCAGCCTGATCAGAGCCCATGCAAACGGGCCTGATCAGTTGCTGCACGGAACACCAGTGAATGGCGCTTCACCAAGGGCGTCATGGCGTCGTAACCACCGCCGATCACGGTGGCCACCGGGATGTTTCGGCGCAAGCAGGCATCCAACACCAGATGATCCCTTTGCAGAAGACCGACATCGGATAAGGCCAGTCGACCCAGACGATCCTCACGATGAGGATCAACACCAGCGTTGTAGAGCACGATCTGGGGATTCAGCCTGTCCAGCAGATCGGGCAGATGGTCGCCAATCAAGGCGAGGTAATCCTGATCCTCCACCCCATCGCTGATGGGCAGATCAAGATCACTGATCTGCTTTCGCGCAGGGAAGTTGGACGCAGCATGCGCAGAAAACGTGAAGACACGGGGCTCATTCGCAAAGATCAGCGCGGTGGCATCGCCCTGATGCACATCAAGATCCACCACCATGACTCGCGTTAGGCGTTCCTCTTCCAGCAGCACGCGCGCACAAATGGCCAGATCATTGAAGATGCAGAATCCACTGCCATAACCAGGAAACGCGTGATGCGTCCCACCCGCAAGGTGGCAGGCCAGACCATGCTTCAAGGCCAGGCGGGCTGTCAGCAGCGAGCCGCCAACGGCCAGAAATGTGCGCTGCACCAAAGGGGTCGTGACCGGCAGGCCGATCCGTCGTTGTGCCTGGCGATCAAGCCGATCCCTCGCAAATGCTTCGTGATAGTCGCGGTGATGCACCAGCTCCAGCAGACGACGAGGCACTGGAAGTGGCCGATGCATCTGTCCATCACACGCCAGCCCTGTCTCCCGGAGACAACGATCGAGCTGACGGAACTTCGCCATCGGAAAGCGATGACTACTGGGTAGCGGTGCGCTGTAGACCTCGTGATAAACGAGCGGTGGTTTCAACGATTCAACGAGCCACTGAACTCAGAGACGTCAGAAGCTGGGTGCAACGCGGCGAGTCAGGTTACGCAGTTTGCGCAGGGCTTTTAGTTCCACCTGACGCACGCGCTCTCGTGAGACCTCAAGCAGACGCCCGATCTCGGCCAGCGTGTGGCGCTCATGACCATTGAGACCGAAGCGCAGGGTGAGAACGTGCTGCTCCTGGTCACTGAGATGGCTCATCCAGCGTCCGAGCTGCTCGTGATGAATCCTCTGCTCCACCTTGTCGAGCGGCTCTCCAAGCGATGCGTCAGCGATCAGATCACCGAGGAAGCTGCGACCCTCTTCCCCATTGACCGGTGCGTCCAGGCTGCTGGTGGTCAGAGCCTGCCTCAGCAGTGAGTCAAGCTCTTCCACAGGCATGTCCATCGCCTCTGCGATCTCGAGTCGACTGGGCATCGCACCCAGCTTGTGGGCGAGATCCAGGCTCACTTTGCGAATCGTGGTGAGGCGCTCACTCAGATGCACCGGCAGGCGGATGGTGCGTGACTGACAGGCAATGGCCCGGGTCATGCTCTGACGAATCCACCAGAAGGCATAAGTGGAGAATTTGTAGCCGCGGGTGGGGTCGAACTTCTCAACAGCGCGCTCGAGGCCGAGAGAACCTTCCTGAATCAGATCCAGCAGTTCAAGACCTTTTCCCTGATATTTCTTGGCGACACTGACCACAAGGCGCAGATTGGCTTTCATCATGCGCTGCTTGGCCCGGAGGCCAACGCGAATCATCCGCTTCTGCTTGCTTGTAAACGACTCACTATCGGCAGGAATTGTTCCATCCTCTGTGAGTTGCATCAGCTGCTGGACCTGGTTTCCCAACTCAATCTCCTCCGCTGGAGTGAGGAGTGGAATCCTGCCGATCGTGGCGAGGTACCAACTGATCGGATCACTACTTCGTCGTTTTTGGGTTTCTGAAACCCCTGCTGCCGCTGAGACCATGGGGATGCATCTGTGTCGTGATGCGACTGTCCTATGAATTTCACGATCAGCGATGTGTTTTCAGCAACCCTTCAGATTCATGCGTGGAAAACGACACAAAACCCGGTGAATCGTGTAAAAAATGTAGAAAAGTCAACCTCAATCGCACTTCAAGTCAAGATCGCAAGACGAAACGCGTGAGACTCGCTAATTGATCAGAAATTGCGTTGGCGCCACTGCCTCGATCGCATTGTTGAGCTGCAACGGCATGCAACAAAGCCGATGCAGCAAGATCTTGAAAAGTCGAATGGCCCTTGGCCGCCAGACAACGGGAGCCCCAGCCCGCAGCGTGGCCGGCCAGAAGATCACCCAAACCGGTGCGAGCCGCTGCCGGATCAGTACCGGTCAACTGCCTCACGTCTCCAGACGGAGACGCAATCACGGTGTGCGCACCCTTCAGCAACACCACGGCCCCTGAGCAATCCGCCGCTGCCGCGGCCCGCTCCAGCGGCGAGTCGTGCCGGCAATCGGGGAATAAACGCTCAAATTCACCGCCATGGGGGGTAATCCATGTCGGGCCGGATCGTTTCAACAACCATCGCCAGCCGCCATCAGCAGCGGCCAGTTGATTCAGGCCATCGGCATCGAGCACCAGCAGACCGGTCAAACCCAGCAAAGGCTCCGCCCATTGCTGCCAGCACCCTTCCAGCAATCCCAGACCTGGCCCGATCAAGACAGCATCGAGGCGAGCCAGATCACAACCAGCAAGAGCCTCTCCCCAAACCAGAGAGCCTTGGCGATCCGACGCAAGCCCCTTTCTCAGAACCACCTCCGGGGCCTGCTGCCAGAGATGCTCCGCCACGCAATCAGGAAGACAGGCCTCAACACTGCCTGCACCGCTGGCGAGAGCCCCTCGCACAGCGAGGTGGGCTGCACCCCGATAACGCTCACTGCCGGCGATCAACAACAACCGCCCCCGCTGATACTTCATCGCCGCCGGCAACTCCGGGGGGCGCGGCAGGGAGGTGATGTCGTCGCACTGCAAGCGCAATGCCGCCGGTGATGGCAGCGACTGAGTGAGCGACACGGGCACAGCCGGGTCAATCCGGTGCAGACGGCCCACATGGGCCAGGGCCGCGTCCTGCACCAGTCCACGCTTGATCAATCCCACACAGAGCGTGTCTGAAGCCATCGCGGCACGCCCCTCGATCGGGAAGCCCGTATCGGAATCCAGGCCAGCGGGAAGATCCAGGCTCACCAGACGGCCTGGCCTATCACGCTGTCTGTGTTGGAGCAGATCGGCCAGATCTGCAGGCAATGAACGCTTCTGAGCAAGACCAAACAGCGCCTCGATCCAGAGACCTTGTTCAGCTGGATCAGGGGCCGATGGCAAGGCACTGGCACCAAGCCAGAGCAGATGGCGCCAATGCTCCTGGGTAAGAGGCTGACGAAGAGGCAAGGGCGCCCAAACCCGCACATCCACATGGGCCTCCAGCAACTTGCGAGCCACCACCAAACCGTCCCCACCGTTGTGGCCTGGGCCCACCAGCACCAGCACGCCGGACGCCAACAACTCTGGCCGGTTCAGAAACCAGTCAGCCATGCGCTGGCCCACCGTTTCCATCAGAGCCGCAACCGGCAGACCAGTGGCCAGCCACTCCTTCTCAAGAGCAAGCATCTGATCGGCGGAGACCAGTAGATGGTCGGCATCAGCGGGTGGCCAGAACACTGCCGGGGCCCATGGCACCTCACTATGGAAAAGGAATCCCGTTTATGCCCGCCCACCCATGTCGGCAGCGACGCCAAGCATTGCCGCCACATCAGCCGGCGCCCAGGCCCTGGAGCGCCTGCAGCACTGGCCCGGTGAGCACCGCGTGGCGGTGGGTCTCTCCGGAGGAGTTGACAGCTCTCTCACCGCTGCCTTGCTGGTGGAGGCCGGCTGGGAGGTTGAAGGGCTCACCCTCTGGCTGATGAGCGGCAAGGGCGCCTGTTGCGCCGAAGGACTAGTGGATGCGGCAGGAATCTGTGAACAACTGGGCGTTCCCCATCACATCGTCGATTCGCGCGACAACTTTGCTCGCGAAATCGTGGATGGGTTGATCGAGGGCTATCAGGCAGGAATCACTCCCCTGCCCTGCTCACGCTGCAACCGATCGGTGAAATTTGGCCCGATGCTCGACTGGGCAAGGCAGGAACGGGGGCTCGAGCGGGTTGCCACCGGCCATTACGCCCGCATACGCCTGGATGAGTCCACAGGTCGCTGGAAGCTTTTACGCGGTCTCGACACCCGCAAGGACCAGAGCTACTTCCTTTACGACCTCAACCAGGATGTGCTCTCACGCGTGGTGTTCCCGCTGGGAGAACTCACCAAACCCGATACCCGATTGGAAGCGGGCCGCCATGGACTGCGCACCGCGGAGAAACCAGAGAGTCAGGATCTCTGCCTTGCGGATCATCACGGCTCCATGCGTGCGTTCCTGGATGCCTATCTGCCGCCGCGAGACGGGGAGATCGTGCTTCAAGACGGCACGATCGTGGGCCATCACGATGGCATCGAACATTTCACCATTGGCCAGCGCAAGGGTCTCGGTGTGGCGTGGAGCGAACCTCTGCATGTTGTGCGCCTGGATGCGGCCATGAATCGTGTGGTGGTGGCACCCCGAGCCGAGGCAGGCCGCGCTTGCTGCGAAGTGGGCGCCATCAACTGGGTCTCCCTCACTCCACCGGAGCCAGGCTTCAGCCGCAGGGTGGAGGTTCAGGTTCGCTACCGCAGCGGCCCGGTCATGGCCGATCTCACCTGCATTGAAGCCACCGAGACCGACATCGCTGGACAACGCCCCCACCGCTGCCGGCTGAGGTTCGACGAGCCTCAGTTCTCCATCACCCCTGGCCAGGCGGCGGTGTTTTACGAGGGCGAGTCCGTGCTGGGAGGGGGCCTGATCCAGGCCTCGTTCTGAACAGAACCCCAACCGCGACCAGAAGCACCAGCCAGAGCGGCCACTCACGCCAGAGCACATACGGGGTTGTTCCCTGCACAGGCTCCAAGCGCACCTGCAGCAAGCCCGGCACCATGGCGGGCAGCGCGGCCTCAATCATCCCTCTGTCGGCCACCAGAGCCGTGGGGCCGGTGTTGGCAACTGAGACGAGCGGCCTGGCGGTCTCCAGGCTGCGCAGTTGTGCCAAGGCCAGAAACTGCCTCTGCAGCAGCGTCGGATAGGGGTCGAGATTGGCTGCGGCCAGGATCCATTGCGCGCCATCCGCCACCGCTTCGGCCAGGGCGGTTCCATTGCTGATCTCGTAGCAGATGGCCACCGCCGCGGGTGGTCCGCCCCAGCGCCAAAGCCTGGAGGGCTCACCTGACTGCAAGCCACCCACCGCCGACAAGCCGGCCAGACCAGGCCAGGACGGTGTCCATTCCCCCAAAGGCACCAGGCGGTGCTTATCGATGCTGCTTGAAGGTCCTGCCGGCTCCGATGGGATCAGCAGCAGGGAGCTGTGCTGCTGGCCGGCCACGAACCGGAAGCCACCACTGATCAGAGGAATATCTCCAGCGTCTTCAACCCCAAACTTCGCGGGGAGCGTGCCCTCCGGGGCAATCAGCAGCTGGGCACCACCGCGTTGTGCGCTCTGCATCGCCTGACGCAGCCGCAGAGGCAGCTCGTTCTGGCGCCGATCGCTGAACTTTTCACGGGTGGGAATCGCCGTCTGCCAAAGGGCCATCGGCAACGTCGCGTCATCGTGATCCGGGGCTTGTACGCCGGTCATCAAGGCCATGGCACCCAGGCCATGGGCAAGCACCAGAGCCAGAGCACTCCAGCGCAAAAGCCGCCAGCGCTGAGCACTCTCGAGGCGAGCCAGAGCCCAAAACTGCCAGAGGCACCAGCCCAACAGCAGCTGAACAGTTGCCACACCTCCTGCACCGATCCAACCGGCCAGACCGGCAAGCCAGCGATCCGCCGGAAGAGCGCTGCCGCCCACCCCGATCCAGAAGAGGGGACCTCTGGCGAGCAGCGACTCGCTCAGGCCCCAGACCAGAGACAAAACCAGCGCCTGCTGCAGGCCGCAGCGGCCAGGCAGCCAGCGTGCCAGCACACTCCAAGCCGCCACAAGCAAGGCCGCAGACAGGGCGCAGATCAACCACACCATCACGGCAAGGGGAAGACTGAGCGGTGCCGGCACCCCCAGCCAGGTGAGGGGATGCAGGTCGATCAACCAGCGATGGCTGATGGCGATCGCCACGGCGGCCCAGATCGCCGCCGCCAGAGGTGATCGAACGACCGACCACAACAACGCCAAGGCGGGAACCATCCACCAGGGGCCAGAAAAACAGAGGCCGAGACCTGCCAGAACACCACCGCTCAGCCCCCTGAGCCATGGCAGGGATCGGTCATTGCCCATGGTCAGCACCATTGGATGCCGTCATCCTGAATTCAGACTGAACCGCGATTCTCGATGGAGACAGCCAATCCCCTCCAGCAACTGCTGCTCCGAGGTCTCGGAACCACCACCCTGGTCGCCGACCGTCTTCGTTATGTGACCCAGGAATGGGTGAGCAGCGGACGCCTGGATGCGAGTCATGCCTCTGCGCTTGTGGATGACGTTCTGAAAGCTCTGCGCGGCGACACACCAGAGCTTGAGCAACAGATGGGGCGCAATCTCGAACGCAACCGCGACAACCTGCTTCAGGATCTGGGTCTCGCCAGCCAGAAGGAGCTGGATGAACTGCGCGGTCGGATCGACCGACTCGAGCAACAGCTGCGCCAGCGCGAACGACAGGAGTGAGCCTGCCAGAATCGGGTCGAACGAACCGACCTCCAGTGCGCGACATTTTGATCAGTTCCGCAGTCTGCGTGGCCTGCCTGATCGTGGCTCTCGTCAGTCAGATCGTGGCTCCATCCACCGTGATTGCTGCAGAGCCAGCAACACAGCCTGCCATCGTCAAGACCGCCGGTCTGACCACCACATCCGGTCCAATGGAACTGGATCCCGATGAGATCAACCCCACCCTTTTCGCCATGGCACCTGACTCCAATCAAGCCGACGCCTCGGCACTCGGAGGCCCCATGAACGCTGAGAAAGCACAGATTCTTGCCAGCGGCCTGCGCGTCACCGATCTCGAAGTCGGCACCGGCCCTGAAGCCGTCGCAGGGCAGACCGTGGTGGTGCACTACCGAGGAACGCTGGAGAACGGCAAACAGTTCGACGCCAGCTATGACCGCGGCAAGCCCTTCACCTTCCCGCTCGGGCGCGGGCAGGTGATCAAAGGATGGGATGAAGGCGTCCAGGGAATGAAGGTGGGCGGCAAGCGCAAGCTGGTGATCCCACCAGAACTCGGCTACGGCACTCGCGGAGCCGGCGGGGTCATTCCACCGAACGCAACGCTGATTTTCGAAGTGGAGCTGCTCGACATCAAGTCTTGAGTGACAGTTAGGCTGAGCGGACGGCAGTTGACCATCAACCCACATGTTCCGCTCGGCACTCACAGCCATCTTTCGCGCACTACCCGCTGAAGCAGCACAAGCCCATTGTGATGGTCCTTGTGGGGTCTATGACCCAGCTTCAGCTCGCGTCGCTGCAGAAGCTGTGCTCTCCATGACCAAGAAGCTCAAGGCCATGGAAGCTCCTGCAGCCGGCGATGCTGCAGCTCTGGCGACTTACAACAACACCTTTTCCCGCTACGTCGCGATCAAGGAAGAGGAGGCCACCAAGGCCAAGAAGGAGCTGATGATCCTCTGGACGGATTACTTCAAGCCCGATCACCTGGCCACCTTCCCCGATCTGCACGACACCTTCTGGAAAGCAGCCAAACTCTGCAGCGCCTGCAAGGTCAACCTCGATCAGGGCAAAGTTGAGGAACTGATGGCCGCCGTTGAAAAAATCCATGGCATGTTCTGGCAGTCCAAGGGCCGTAATGACGCCTGGGTGACCGCATCCTGAGTGCATCACCGATCGGCTGAGTCACCGTGAACACTCCCCTTCCAGCAGCAGGTCTCAAGGACCTGCTGCTGTTTTTTTTGGGACAACGCAGACTCTTCCAGGTGGAAGGCGACTCGATGCTCCCCGCTCTTCAACCCAAGCAACGGCTGCTGGTGAAGAGGCTGCCGAAAACCGGCTTGCCGCCATCAAGGGGTTCTGTTGTGGTGTGTCATCACCCGAGCGATCTCGATCTGGTGATCACGAAACGCGTCTGGCAATCGACAGAAACTTGGCTTGAGCTCAGGGGCGACAACCAGGACGCGAGCACCGACAGCCGCCACTTCGGGCAGGTTCCACTGGACCGCGTGATCGGTGTGGTGACAGCTGTGATTCCATCAACGGGTCGACCCAGCGACAGCAACTGAATCAACCGGCGATCAGTGTGCGAAGACCCTGTTCAACGTTCTGCTGACGCATCAGGGCTTCACCCACCAACACCGCTGAAGCCCCTGCGGCCTGCACACGATCGAGATCTGCTCGCACGAACAGACCCGACTCGCTGACCAGCAACGCGCCCTGGGCCTTCAGTTCGTCTGCAAACTGTTCGGCCAGTTGCTCTGTGGTGGAGAGGTCGGTCTCAAAACTGGTGAGATCCCTGTTGTTGACTCCAATCAATGGGAAACCACCAAGAGCGAGAACCCGCTGCAGTTCTTGCGCGTCGTGCACTTCCACCAGAACGGTGAGTCCAATCGCCGCGGCCACTTTCTGCAGATAGGTGAGATCCTGATCCGTGAGGATGCCGGCGATCAACAGTGCTGCATCAGCACCGGCGGCACGTGCCTGATAGAGCTGATGGGGGCTGAGGATGAAGTCTTTGCAGAGCAAAGGCACATCCACGGCTTCCCGCACGGCGACCAGCACATCAAAACCACCTTGAAAAAAAGTCTTGTCCGTCAACACGGACAGGCAGCTGGCACCACCGGCCACGTAGGAGCGTGCGATCGCCACGGGATCGAAATTCTCACGAATCACCCCTTTGCTGGGACTGGCCTTTTTGACCTCAGCGATCACAGCCGGCAAGACCGGTGCCGATCGCAACATCGCCAGAAAATCTCTGGACTGCGGCAGCTCAGCAACACGCGCTTTCAGCTGGGCCAACGGCATGCGCTGACGTGCTGTTTCAATTTCCCGGTCTTTCTCCCAGATGATCTTCTCCAGGATGTTGCGGGGCTCACTCTCCTCGTGAGGGATCGCATATTCGAGATGGGCCACCTGAACCTTGGGGTTGGGTGGACGACGACGAAACTCCATAACAGCAGTGAAGAGAGGTGATCAGGCAGCGGCGGTGAGGGAAGCTGCAGCCTGCTTGTAGGCCACTTCAACCACTTCGCTGAGGGTGGGGTGGGTATGCACTTCGGTGGCCAGCTGGCGCACACTCTGACGACGGGCCACCGCATTGGAGACCTCCTGAATCAGGTCAGCGGCGTGAAGTCCATAGATATGGGCACCGAGAACCTCACCGGTGACCTTGTTGAAGAGCAATTTCATCAGGCCATCACTCTCCAGTTCAGCCAGAGCCTTGGAATTGGCCTTGAAGTAGCTGCGCACCACTCCGAGCTCGAAGCCCTGATCCACGGACTGCTGCTTGGCATCAGCCTCACTCAGCCCCACGGAGCTGATCTCTGGGTGGGTGAATGTGGCTGCAGGAATACTGCGGTAGTCGATCTCACGGGTATGGCCGAGGATGTTGTCGACAGCCACCGTGCCCTGGGCAGCGGCGGTATGGGCCAGCATCAGCTTGCCGGTCACATCGCCAACGGCCCAGAGATGGGGAACGGGCTGACCACCGGCAAGCACACGCATGCCGTCGTCGATGGGAACAAACCCTCGGTTGGTTTCCACACCCAGGGCCTCCAGATTGAGCCCTTTGCTGCTGGGCACCCTGCCGGTCGCCACAAGCACCGCATCCACTTCCAGAGTTTCGACCGGTTCCCGGGTCTGCATATCGACCAGCTCGATCTGAGCGGGCGCTCCCGGCTTGATCGACTTGGCCAGAACACCTGAGCGGGCATCGATGTCGCGGCTGTCAATCAGCTTGCGCGCTGCAAGCTTGGCGATGTCTGGATCGAAGGTGGGCATCACCCGATCCAGGGCTTCGATCATCGTCACCTCACATCCAAGCGCGGTGTAGACGTCGGCGAATTCCAGACCGATGTATCCACTGCCGATGATGGCGATCCAGCGAGGCAGCCATTCCAGGTTGACCGCCTCATCACTGGTGAACACACTGCGTCCATCCGTTTCAATCCCAGGGGGAACGAAAGGATCTGAGCCGGTGGCGAGGATCACATCACGGGCGGTCAGGGTCCTGTCAACACCACTGATCTCACGGACTCCGACCCGCTGTTGAGCGTCAAGGCGTCCCTGGCCACGAATGATCGTGACCCCTGCTCTCTCCAGCGTCTTGGTGAGGTTGCTGCGGATTGTGGCCACCAGATCATTGGCATGGTCAGCGATCTTCTGCCGCTCAAAACGAACGGGTGCCGCATGGATGCCAAAGCTGGAAAGATGCTGCGCATCGGCCAGTTCACGCACCCGGCCTGACGCTGCCAGCAGAGCTTTGGAGGGAACACAGCCGCGATTCACGCAGGTTCCGCCCATGTCGCGGGATTCGATGATCGCCACCTTCAGGCCGTGATCAGCGGCATGTTTGGCTGCGTCGAAACCGCCATAACCGGCACCGATCACGATCACATCGAAGTCGAAACTGGCGTCGCTCACCCGGACAGCTGCATGGAGGCCGTCATTGTCGCCCGTCGGCGTTCCAAAAGGAGAGGAACGGCTGCTGAGGCGACATTGAGAGACTCGACCTGACTGCTGTGAGGAAGAGTGACCCCATGGCTGCAGCAGGCCTGAAGCGATGGGTGCAGGCCCGCAGCTTCATTACCGAGCACCAACACGGTGGGACGGCACCAGTCCAGCTGCCAGTAAGGAATCACCGGCATTCCTGCATCTGAATCGGGCACCAAGGTCGCGACGACCTGCAGGCCACGCTGGCGAGCCGCCCTCAACTTGTCGGCCAGCTGTTCAACGCCGACTGCATCCGTGGGACCCAAGCGCCGGAGCGGCAGTCGCAGCACGGCTCCAACCGCTGAACGCACCACTTTCGGAGCCAGGGGGTCAGCTCCCGCCGCAAGCCAGACCTCCTCAACATCGGCTGCCAGTGCCGTGCGCAGCAAGGTGCCCACGTTGCCGGGATCCTGCACACGATCAAGCGCCAAGACAAACGATGGAGCTTCAACAGAAACCGGCAACTGATCGATTGGCCAGAGGCAGGCCACACCATCGGGATTGACCGTCGAAAGGGCGGCCTTGAGCGCTTCATCAGCCATCGGCTGAAGATCAAGGTCACCGGCTCGCCGCTCAATCAATGGGGCATGCGACTTCAGCCAGGCCGGAGTCGCGATCACCTGGATGGGCCTGGTCAGCGGTCGCGTCAGAGACAGCAGCTCCTGCAGTTGATGCGTTCCTTCAAGCAGAAGATGGCCGTCTTGCCGACGCCCTGAAGACGACGCCAGAGAGCGAAGACGCCGCACCAGAGGATTGCGACGACTGGTGATCAGATCGACGCCCGATCCTTGAACCTCATTCACCTCAGAAGCTGGTGTGCTTGCGCACCTTCAAACCATCGTGAAGGCTGAGTTCGCTTCCCTCGATATCCACACCATTGACCGAGGCAATCTCACCCTTAATGCCTTCAGCGGCGAGATTCTCCACCAGCTTCTTGATGACCTGGTCTTCCACAGCTGCCTGGTCGACCTTGTCGGGCGTCAGGGCTTCCAAAAACTTTCCAACCTTGGACGCCACAACCTCTGATGAGTTGGAGATCTTCAGAACAATCATGGGCGGTGGTTAAAGCCTTCTAAGCACAAGATAGTTCGGATGGGCAGCGTTGAACCCCTGTCACATTGCAGTTTTCAGAACAGGGAAAGCCTTTGATCTCAACCCCTTGAATGCCGATCAGGACCTCGTTTAACACGAATGTGTTCAGGAGCGCTGGGGATGACCAAGAGAGAAGCCAACACCACTTTCATCAAGGAAGTCATCTCGATGGCTGACAAGGGGCACTGGACGGATTCATTTCGCCTCAGACTGGCTTCCAGAATCCTCCTGGGGCGTGCTGACAACCCTGAATGACCATCGGTCAGCGTCTCGATCGAGACCGGACATCAAGAGCGAGGCAAGCCAGGAGCTGCCCGCGACGAGGGGCACTGACCTCCGCGTCAACCCCGTCTCTCGCTGACATGAATCGGGAGGATTAAGAGCACCAAATAAAAATAATTCCGATCAATCACCGTTCCATCGCCTCATTCTTCCGGCCCCTTGGTAGTCAGGCTCTGCCCAAGCCAAGGAAGACAACCACAAGCACCACCAACAAAACCAGAAGAATCACCAGGCAGCTTCAGCCACAGTCCACCCATAAGACTTGAGCTGAAACCAGAGGGCAACGGCATCTTCATATCTCATGGATCGGCGCGTCTTCAACAAAGCGGGCTCATCGCCTGGCATCGGCTTGCCGTTGTCAACGACGACACCTGCACTCAGCGACCACGCCTCTGGGTCTCGGTGAAACCTCGCGTACCAGCAGCCCCTGGGATCCTTCAACCAGCCATCCATCACTCTTCAGCGCATCAGTACATGCGTACTATGGCTGTCTTGCTGAGATCCGGCAAGAGTGCACGATGATCCCGCTAGATGGCCAAGGACTTGAACACAGGTAGACGAGGCATCTTGCCAATCACGATCCCAATCTCCTTCCTGTCCATAGGCAACCAAGTGACTCCACCCATCAGCCCAAGCTCTGCAAAAGTCACCACCACGAACCAGGACAACTTGAGATGAAGCTCATCAAGAAGTACTGGTTTTTCTACCTTGAGATCGCTCTCCTGATCGCCTTCCCTTGGTTATGGCCGTGGGTTCTGACCATTGCCGTTATTGGCTTGGTGCTGTGCTTGAGGAAAGAGAAGAAAGGAGCTGATCCCAATTAGGCAGAGATGAGGCCAGGCAAGCGAGCAGCAACCAAGGCACAGGAGCACCAACCAAGCAACATCCACAAGAGCCCGGAAGCAACAAACATTGGAGCCTGGGAGACCATGCAGAAGTAAGGCAGCTGAAAGCGGTACCCGCCTAGGTGGTGAAGAAGGTCTGAGGCATTCACCAGTTGCTCACCAGAACCTCCTGGGGTCTACACCAGAGCTGTGCAGTGGGGCTCACCAATAGGGCTGTGACCTTGAAGGAGTCGAGGGGGCAACACCCCCAAACATTCACTCCTTAAAACCATGATGACTCAAGAACAACTTACAGCTTTCATCGCTAACGCCAAAGGCAACACCAGTCTTCAGGAGCAGCTCAAAGCAGCGGCTGATATCAATGCTGTTGCTGTCATTGCCAAAGATGCAGGATTGAGTATTTCCGCTGATGACCTAACTAAGGCTCCATCAGAGATTTCTGAAGAGGAGCTCGAAGGGGCGGCTGGTGGTGGTAGTTGTGGTGCATGCTGGATGACTGTGGGTACATGGGGCATGACTGTCCCCGATGAGTGGTTGTGACTGTGTTAATTCAATTATTAATACCCCTGCCTCTTTAGTGGATTTTCATTTTCAATAGCCCGACTAACTCCGTAAATCAGCCTCCTATGCCTGGCACCATTGAGAATAAAAAGTATTAACCAATGACTCTGAAGCACATCGTTGCTATGACTGCTGAATAGACCGTTGCTATAACCGTTAAAGACTCCTGAAACCCATGTCAGAAGAGCAACTCAAAGCCTTCCTGGAAAAGGTCAAAGCAGACACCAGCCTTCAGGAAAAGCTCAAAGCAGCTGCTGATTCAGACGCAGTTCTTGCGATTGCGAAAGAAGCAGGTTTCAGCATCTCTGCTGACGTTTTGAAGAGCGCTCAATCAGAGATTTCAGAAGAAGAGCTGGAAGGCGCAGCTGCAGCTGGGTGTGCTGTTAGGTTCTCGGATTTTATGAACTTCACACCCATCATTCCTGCGGTGCCATAGAATTTCTGGTTTGGAGCCAAGCCTAAACACCCGCGAAAGCCCCTGCATTGACAGGGGTTTTTTATTGCTTCAATCACATTCAAAATCCCACAAATCAGCCTTCAATACCTGGCACGATTGAGCGCAGTAATTGTTAGCCAAAGACACTGCAGAAGACCGTTGCTATAACCGTTAAAGACTCCTGAAACCCATGTCAGAAGAACAACTCAAAGCCTTCCTGGAGAAGGTCAAAGCAAACACCAGCCTTCAGGAAAAGCTCAAAGCAGCTGCTGATTCAGACGCAGTTCTTGCGATTGCAAAAAAGGCTGGGTTTAGTATTTGTGCCGATGACATCAACAAAAACCTATCAGAGATTATGAGCAAAATTCAATCAGAGATTTCAGAAGAAGAGCTTGATGGCGTAGCTGGTGGAACAGGTTGCGCTTTCCAAGTGAACACTATGTTCATAGGCTCTTGCTGGAACTAAAAGCCTACTCATCAAAGCCATAAGGGGTTTGTTATTTCTTCAATCACCCCAAATAGCCCATCAATCAGCATCATATACCTGGCACGATTGAGCGCAGTAATTGTTAGCTAAAGACGCTCCAAGATATCGTTGCTATAACCGTTAAAGACTCCGATAGCCATGTCAGAAGAATAGCTGAAGGCATTCATCGCCAAAGTTCAAGCCGATACTTCACTACAGGAGCAGCTCAAAGCAGAAGATGCTGATGTTGTAGCTATTGCCAAGGCTGCAGGCCTCTCCATCACCACAGAAGACTTACAAGCGAATCAACAAAACCTCACTGATCAAGAGCTCGAAGGCATAGCTGGGGGTGGCGCCTGCAGGAGGGATCCATCAATCGGTGACAGATTGCAATGCAACGACCTTTGGAGCAAGGTGGCATAAATGATGGACAATATTGATGATAACTGGTTTTGCAATTGCAAAAGAAGCTGGGTTTTAGATTTCTGCTGATGACTTAACTATGGCTCAATCAGAGCTTTCTGATGAGGAATTGGAAGGCGTGGCAGGTGGAAGAGGAAACACTCGAAACTGGCTGGTGGGTGGCAACTGTGGTCTATTTGCAGAGTGGAAAGCGCCTGGCACGAACAGGAAATCGTGGTGTCAATAAGTGACGACTTCGTCGCCATACCTGGCACTAATTATTTGTCCGTTGATATCGTTTAACCCGATAAAAAATGGCAGAAATATCTCAGGCCATGCCTCAGTAACGCAGAGCGTGGCGCGACCCCCATACGTGGTCTGGCTGGCTGCTGGGGCTGAGCAAAGGGGATAGGTGCTCACTAGTCATGACAACTAGTTGCTCTGACTGGACTGGGGGCTGGACAGCAGGAATAAATACTTACTAACCGCAGCTCCAGATCGTTCTCATTAACAGATCCTTATTGAGAACGACCTCTCAATTTCACGCGCGATCTGTTGGCCTTAAGGGAGTGGCACGATCTGATCCCATTCAGGCAAACAGTTCAAGCCGTGGCGATTGATACAAGACTCAGGCAAGACCCAAGCAACCGCAACGCTCTACGAACGATTCAATCGTTACCACTGACACAAGAGTGCTCACTAGTTCTGCTCACTGATACGACCAGCGCTCGATATCAACAACGATACGAAGTCTGATTAGTGCTGATAATTAGAAATGCACAATATCCAGCTATTGTCAACACCTAGCGATGGTGTACCACCTGACTTTGCTTATGGATAGTTCCCTGTTGTATCAGGGTTTGTCATGCGGATGGGGAGACTTGAACTCCCACGACATTGCTGCCACTAGTACCTGAAACTAGCGCGTCTACCAATTCCGCCACATCCGCAAGTGGCACACCCAGT
>JBJBBH010000005.1:0-323990 GCA_047286485.1 Synechococcus sp. | reverse complement strand
GGTTCTCACTTATGGAACCTGAAACTAGCGCGTCTACCAATTCCGCCACATCCGCTGGCGTGTGTCGCATAACGACCCGTGAAACATACGACATCGGCACTCGGCCACATCGTCAGCCAACAAGACAGTTTGGGGGCCGGCCGTCTAGACGGTCTCAGACATCGTCGCCAAAATAAGCACTCGGCAGGAAATAACAGGGATGACAGCCGCGGCGCCCGCGTCTCAAGACATTCTCAATCCACATCTTGAGATCCAAGGCGGGAACAGGCTCCATGGAGAGCTTCGAGTGAGCGGTGCCAAGAATTCCGCTCTCGTGCTGATGACGGCCGCTCTGCTGACGGAAGAGAGGCTCTCCCTCAGCAACGTTCCACCGCTGACCGATATCGATGGGATGGAGAACATCCTGGTGTCCATGGGTGTGAAGGTTGAGCGCAGCAGCGAAACCATCCACCTTCAAGCCTCCGAACTCACCAGTGCTGAGCCTCCCTACGAGCTCGTTAACGGTCTGAGAGCCAGCTTCTTTGCCATCGGTTCAATCCTGGCCCGAATGGGGCACGCCAAAGTGCCCCTTCCTGGCGGATGCCGGATTGGCGCACGCCCTGTAGTCGAGCACATTCGCGGCCTGAAAGCCCTTGGGGCTGTTGTGACGGTTGAGCACGGCGTGGTCTCAGCCACGGTTCCCGGACAACGGAAACGCCTTAAAGGGGCCTCAATCGTTCTCGACTGCCCAAGCGTTGGCGCAACGGAAACGATCCTGATGGCGGCAAGCCTGGCGGAAGGCACCAGCGTGATTGAAAACGCAGCACAGGAACCTGAAGTTCAAGACCTGGCAAACCTCCTGAATGCCATGGGGGCCCGCATCAGTGGTGCCGGTGGTCCCGCCATCACCATTGAGGGTGTGGAACGACTGCATGGCTGCGATTACACCGTGATTCCCGACAGGATCGAAGCGGGCACGTTCCTTCTGGCCGCCGCGATCACCCGCTCAACCCTGCGCGTCGCCCCGGTGATTCCCGATCACCTCAGCTCTGTGCTTCAGAAACTGCGCGACTGCGGCTGCGTTCTTGAGGTGGATGGTGATGGCATCGTCATCACACCCGGCTCCATCAAGGGAATTGACATCACGACACAGCCTTTCCCTGGATTCCCCACCGATCTGCAGGCACCTTTCATGGCCCTGCTGGCGACAGCCCAGGGAACCAGCGTGATCACCGAAAAAATCTATGAAAACCGCATGCAGCATGTGGCTGAACTGCAGCGCATGGGTGCGGCCATTCGTGTTCAGGGCAATGCGGCTGTGGTCGAAGGTGTGTCCTCGCTCAGTGGTGCTCCGGTGAATGGAACCGATCTGCGCGCCTCAGCCGCCATGGTGCTTGCAGGATTGGTGGCGCAAGGGAAAACCCAGGTGAGTGGCCTGAACCACCTGGATCGGGGCTACGCCGGAATCGAAGCCAAACTCACCGCAAGCGGGGCAAAGCTGGAGCGACACTCTCCCTGAGTCGCTCCTCTGAACCGCATCACTTAAAGTTGATCACGTGGGAGCGTGGCGGAATTGGTAGACGCAGCGCACTCAAAATGCGCCGCCTTCGGGTTTGTCGGTTCAAGTCCGACCGCTCCTATTGATCCTCAAGGTCTCCGACTCGATTGAGCTGATCACTGCCGTAGCGGCAGCACAACGCGAGACAATGGTCTTGTCTTTGAGTCCCTCCGGGGAACAACCCTGAACAATCCATGGTGGAGCCCGCGCCAGTGCCCCCTTCCGATGCAGTGATGGGCACCTACAACCGCTTCGCGCTCTCCCTCCAGCGCGGCAAGGGTTGCTGGGTCTGGGATGACAAAAGTCGGCGGCATCTGGATGCGGTGGCCGGCATTGCCACCTGCACGCTGGGGCACAGCAACAGAGCCATGCGCAAGGCTCTCACTGGGCAGTTGCGCAAGCTGCAGCATGTGTCCAATCTCTATCGAATTCCGGAACAGGAAGCGCTGGCGAAATGGCTGGTCAACAACAGCTGCGCAGACAGTGTGTTTTTCTGCAATTCAGGCGCAGAAGCCAACGAAGCAGCAATCAAGCTGGCCCGAAAGCACGGTCATCTGCGTCGGGGCATTGAACGTCCGGTGATCATCACAGCCGCGGCCAGCTTCCATGGGCGCACCCTGGCAGCGGTGAGCGCCACGGGACAGCCCAGGTACCACCAGGGGTTTGAACCCATGGTGGAGGGCTTCGAATTCTTCCGATACAACGATCTCGCGGATTTCGAACAGCTCCTCGAGCGTCTGGAACAGAACGGTCCACGTGTGGCCGCCGTGCTGATCGAGCCGCTGCAAGGCGAAGGAGGCGTGAACCCCGGCGATCCCGACGTGATGCGGGCGATCCGCGAACACTGCGATCAGCGCAACATCCTGCTGATCTTCGATGAAGTGCAGGTGGGGATGGGCCGCACCGGCACACTCTGGGGATATGAGCAGTTCGGTGTTCATCCCGATGCCCTCACCCTGGCCAAGGGCCTGGGAGGCGGACATGCCGTCGGTGCACTGATGGTGCGACACAACGCCGATGTCTTCGAGCCGGGTGATCACGCCAGCACCTTTGGCGGCAACCCGTTCGCTTGTCAGGCCTGTCTGACGGTGGCCAGCGAAATCGAAAAGCGCAACCTGTTGCGCAATGTGCGCGAGAGGGGAGCTCAGCTGCGTGATGGCCTCAACCGACTCGTGGCGCATTTCCCCGATGCATTGGAGGGATCACGGGGTTGGGGGCTGCTTCAGGGGCTGGTCCTCAAGGAGAACTGCGGCATCACCGCGGTGGACGTGGTGAAGGCGGCCCTCGAGGAACAGTTGCTGGTGGTGCCCGCCGGTGCTCAGGTCGTGCGCATGGTGCCTGCTCTCGTGATCAGTTCGAGAGAAATCCAGGCCCTGCTCACACGCCTGGAACGCGCCCTGAACCGTGTGAGTTGAGTGACGCGTCAGGGCAATCCCCCCCAAGAACTGGCTGATCTGCTGCCGAGCTTTGACGTTCGGGGCATGGATCTATCGCTGGACAGGATGGTGATGGCTCTTGAGCAGCTGAATCAACCGGCCGGCTCGATTCCTGCCGTTCAGGTGGTGGGCACCAACGGCAAGGGGTCCATCGCCTGCCTGATCCACCATGGGTTGATGGCGGCGGGTCTGCGCTCAGGCCTGACCACATCGCCCCATCTCGTGAGCTGGTGTGAGCGCATCCGCGTGAACGATCAGTTGATCAGCCTCGCCAAGCTGCGGCTCACGCTTGAACGGTTGCAACCGGTTGTTGAACGATGCCGTCTTACACCGTTCGAGCAGGTGATCTGCAGTGCCCTGCTTCATTTTGAAACCCAGCAGCCCGACTGGCTGGTGCTCGAAGCGGGGCTGGGAGGACGGCTCGATGCCACCACCGCCCATGGCCGGCGCCCCCTGATCGCTGTGGCCTCGATCGGCATGGACCACCGCGAGCATCTGGGCAACAGTCTTGCCGCCATTGCTGCAGAAAAAGCAGCTGCCATCGGCGAGGGGGCCCATGTGATTAGTGCAAGCCAGGAGCCTGAGGTCTCTGCAGTGCTTGAACAACGGGTCAAAGAAGTGCAAGGCACCCTGCAGTGGGTCAATGCACTGGATGAACGCTGGAGCCTGGGGCTGCCTGGAGCCTGGCAGCGACGCAATGGAGCCGTGGCGGAAGCCGCCCTGCAGTGGATGAGTGCCAGCAATGACAGGATCACCAAGCAAGCCATTCGGCATGGCTTCGCTGCAGCACGCTGGCCTGGTCGACTGCAGTGGATGCGCTGGCGGGGCCTGAGGGTGAGGGTGGATGGAGCCCACAACCCACCCGCCGCCACCGAGCTGGCACGGGAACGCGGGCTCTGGTCATCCCCTGACAAACGCCAGGTCTGGATTCTGGCGATCCAGGCCCACAAGCAGGCACCGGAGATGCTGCAACAGCTGATCAGACCTCAAGATGAGGCCTGGGTTGTGCCGGTGCCCAGCCATCGCAGCTGGAGCCTGGAGCAACTGCAGCAAGCGCTGCCGCTGCAGGCCCATCAACTGAAATCAGCGGAAACTGCCGACGCTGCGCTCGCTCAACGGCTTGATCAGGGCTGGCCTGAATCCGCACCGGTGATCGCGGGATCGCTTTATCTGATCGGCCACCTCATGGAAAGCGGCTCGTTGGAGGCAGAGTGAACGTCAAGCCACGCCCTGGAACCATGAGATCGCTGCTGAAGCTGCTCGCCGCACTCGCCCTGGTGGTGACCTGGCTGACGCCGGTCAGTGTTCTGGCTCTTGATACCTCGGCTGGCGTGGGCCTCCAAGACCGAGCACTGTTTCAAGACCGGGTGGATTACACCCTCACCAACCAGAGCGACGGCGACTTTCACGACCAGCAACTCACCAACACCTCCTTCGCAGGTGCGGTGGGTCGCGGCGCCGATTTCAGCGGAGCCAATCTGCACGGGGCGATCTTCACGCAGGGAGCTTTTGCCGAAGCCGATTTTCATGGAGCTGACCTGAGCGATTCGCTGATGGACCGGGCCGACTTCACGCGAACGGATCTACGCGATGCTCTGCTGATCGGTGTGATCGCTTCCGGCAGCAGCTTTGCTGGAGCGGATGTGGAGGGTGCTGACTTCAGTGACGCCCTGTTGGACCGGGATGATCAACGCCGGCTCTGCCAGGTCGCAGAAGGCGTCAATCCCAGCACGGGTGTGGCCACCCGCGACAGCCTCAACTGCTGAAGCCCCCCAGTTTTCCAGGATTGAGCAGACCCGCAGGGTCGTAACGGTGCTTGGTGGCCACCTGATCCCCATCCACCACACCGAGGCCGCCACCCTCCACGGTGAGCACATGTGGGTTGAAGATCAGGGCACCGAGATCCCTGCATTGCTGCATCAACTGCTCGAGCGCGTCGACGCCGCGCCAGCGCACGAGAGGCAGCGCAGCGAGCCGCTGAGCGCCCTGCTGGCGGACAGCCTCCAGATGCCAGAGCAGATCATCACCCCAGGCCTGCTTGAGGGTCTCCAGGCAGGGGGTCTCCGGCTGCGGAAGCAGCATCTGCAGGTAGGTCCAGTCAGGGTCCCGCTGGCGCAGATGCAGGGTGGTGTGATTCCAGCTCAGCTCCCGCAGGCCGTTGCCTTGACGGTCGGCCTCCGATCCGAGATGGGTCAGCACGGCTCCCACATCTGCCGCCAGCCGCTGAACCGTGCTCACCGCATCAGGGGCCACCAATAGCAAGAGCCGATCAGAGCGGCGCTGAGGCAGGTCCCAGTTCGGCAGCAACTCGACCACAGCGGCCTCCAGAACAGTGCAGAGATGCAGGTGGATGGCCGCTGAACTGCAACGCCTGGCCAGATCGACTGCCGTCGTCCAGTCCGGACAGTCCACCACCACTTCCTGCCAATCAACACGGAGTGCCGTGGCCAGCCGCAGGGCCGTGATGATGCCGTTGGTGCCATAGGCATGGTTCAACGCCTCGGCATCACAGGCCTCAAGCTGCAAAACGCGCGGCTCCTGCTCCATGGTCACCACCTCCAGTCCGAGCAGGTGCCCGGGATCGCGAAGAAACCCCCAGCGCACGGAACCGATCCCACCGGAACCACCGGCGATGAAACCGCCGATCGTGGCGCTGCGCCAGGTGCTTGGCATCAGACGCAACTGACGGCCAGAACCGGCCAGCTCCCGATTGAGATCCTTGAGCAGACATCCGCACTCGACCTCCGCAACACCGCTGGTTGGGTCAATGGAACGCACAGCCCGAAGCTGGGTCATCACCATCACCACCCCAGCCTCAAGCGGCACGGATTGGCCGTAATTGCCCGTGCCTGATCCACGCAGGGTCAGAGCCACGCCATGCCGCCGGCAGGCTGATGCCACGCCAACCACCGCCTCAACGGTGTCCGGCCGCACCACCAGTTCCGCCCGGCAACCAGCCAACCGCTGCTGGAGCACAGGCGAGTAGTCGTAAGCATCGCGGGACAACCGTTCCAGCTCCTCCGGCTGCGTCATCAACCTGAGGCCGGGGACTGCCGCCAGCTCAGTTCGCAGGGCATCAGGAAGCATCAGCTGGTCTTGAGGGTGTTACGCCCAATCCTGCACCCAATGCCCACCGGCAAGAACCCGCCGGCGGCCAGCCATCGCCAGCAACTCAGGCCAGCCACCCTCAGGCAGATGAATCAGATCCGCCGGTGCACCGGCACGCAGGCAGCCGTCCCAGGCAAGACCCATCAGCCGGGCCGCATCGGTACCGAAGGGCTTGAGCCCATGGTCATCCCAGGGGGCCAGCTGGGCCAGGGGAAGACTCATGGCCATCAGCGCCAAAGGATCGAGCTGTCCTCCCGGGTACCAGGGGTCCTGAACGTTGTCACCACCCACCGCCACGGGAACACCTGCTCGCTGCAGCTGCCGAATCGGCGCCAGCGGCCGGCGTAGAGGTGTTTCGTGATCGCGGTGACTGAGCAACCAGCCATTGGTGAGCGGCAATGCCACCACCTGCAGGTTCTGCCGGGCCATGCGGATTCCAATCCGCTGCAATGCACCGGCTGACAGCAACGACAAGCTGCTGGCATGGCTGCAGGTGACAGGCACTGAAAGGCGCATGCTCTCGAGCACTCGCAACAGCTGGTGCATCCCGGCGGCCGGATGGGAGTCCGCTTCATCGATGTGCAGATCCACAGCACAACCGTGTTGATCCGCCAGCTCCAGCAGACGGCGCAATGCACGGCGCGTCGCTCGGCCTCTGCAGGGTGGAGCGAGAACGCCGCCGATCAGTCCCTGGGCCCTGGCAACGGCAGCCGCCAGCTGCTCACCCTCAAGCGTGGACCAGTGCTCCACCGGAACCAGAGCCACGAGCTGAAGCTCGATGCGATCACGCCAGCGGACTCGCAGGTCAGACAGAACCTCCCAGCTGCAGTTCGCCCCAGGTCCGGCGCTGTCGATGTGACTGCGCACAGCCCGCAGTCCATGAAACCAGGCCAGCTGCAATGCGCGTTCCGCCCGCTGCTGAACCCGCTCGGCCGTGCGGGTTTCATGCTCCCTGAAATTGGCCGCCAAGGCACCTGCATAGGTTCCTGCCGGATTGGGATGGTCGTTCCAGGAGAACGCCTTGTCCAGATGGGCGTGGGGTTCCACCAGTCGAGGCAACAGCAGGCCGCTGGCCTCAGGAGTGGGTTGCACCGACTGGATCCTGTTGCCTGACCAGGTGAGCCGCACGGGAATCAATCCATCCCTGCCCTGCACGGGCGGCGGACTGGAATCCAGATCGAGCAGCGCGCGAGGACAGCGTGCTGTCAGCTCACCTGATGACAACGAAACAGCTGCTGCGCTCATTCGAGCTTGCCGGCATCCGAATGGGCCTTGATCAGCAGAAACTGGCCTGCCAGTCCCACAGTGGTTACGGAGTAGCGCGGCAACCGCAGGGCGGGCAACAGGTTCTGACCGCCGACAGTGGTGACATACACACTGGCCAATCCAAGGTTCCAGCGGCGGGTGAACTGATCGGCCAGCAGGGCCAGCGGTTGCTCCTGGTCGGCGATCAAACGAGGACAGTCACTGATCCAGAGCTGCAACACCATCGGCAAGGCCTGACGCTCGCAGATCTCATTGGTGGCGAACTTCACCAATGTTTCGCCCGCAAAGCCCCGGTAATCCTCCCGGGTGGGATTGGTCACGAACAACGCGGCACCACTCCCTGCCACCGCCAGCACAGCTGCAGCCGCTGTTGCCGAAGGCCAGCGCCAACGAGGCGAAGTCATGCGGGTGGGACTGCAGGGCGAATTGATAGATTCTTACCGACGCGGCGGGCGTCGCCAAGTGGTTAAGGCAGCGGCTTGTGGCGCCGCTATTCGGGGGTTCGAATCCCCTCGCTCGCCCTTTCAACTTCTGAATGAACGTTCTGCTCAAGAGGTCATCAAAGCCTCAAGCAGGTCATCCGCTCCATGGCGAATGGGATCTCGGCAAACAATCCCGAGACGTTCGCCGAACTGCTCGACAACTTTCAACGCCTCTTGATCCTCCAATCGGGCCGTGTTCAGGGCTAGGGCTCTCACCTTGGGAGCGGGCAGGCTGCCGGCAGGGCGTGCGATGGCTGCCAGCGATTCGCAGATCGCCACCAGCTCATCCAGTGGCGGCAGAGGGATGTCCGGCAGCCGATCAATGGTCGACTGCTGGGCGCGATGCACCATCATCAGCGCCGTTGGCTGACTTCCCCTCAGCAAGGGCAGGGTGGCGGTGGAACCGGGATGACAGAGCGATCCCTGCCCCTCGACAAGCAGCAGTCCCTTGGGCGGCAGAGTCTCCGCCGCCGACAGCACTGCCGCCTCCACAGCACCAGAGGCGAAATCAACCCGGACAGCATCCAGAGGAACCCCCTGGCCGCTGATCAGGATGCCTGCCTGACCGGTGCCCACGAAAGCGGAGGGCACTCCTGCACGTGCGGTGGCTTCATGCACAGCCAAGCAGGCACTCATCTTGCCGACAGCCATATCCGTTCCCACAGCCAGGATCCGCTGACAGGGGAGCGCCGCAGCGCGAGCTTTTCCCACGCCGAGTCCAAGCGGCTCACGGCGCAGGTCCCAGATCCAGCGACCGGGCCGCAACGCGGCTTGCAGCTCCGGGTCATCGTTCAGATAGGTGTGCAGACCACTCGCGAGAGACAGGCCTGCATCCAGTGCCGCCAGCACATCGGTCCTGATCGCATCGGGCAACCCACCGCCTGAAGGAGCCAAACCAACCACAGCAACGGCAGGGCCATGGGGAAGCGCCTCGGCAAGATTGCTCACCACTGGCACGCGCCTGGCAATCCCCGTGACCAGCTCCAGGCACTGTCCTGCGTGGTCAGGATCAATCACAGCCACGATCGGACCAGGCCGATGCCGCAACATCGCCAATCCGGTCTTGCCGGTAAGAGACGTCAGGCCCCCGTGCTGCATCAGCACCAGTGGCATTGCAGCAAAACCTGAAGGGCACTGAGTGATGGATTCAGGACTCAAGCGATGGGGTCCGCGCGCGTGCCCATGGATCTAGCAACACCCCAGGAATCCAGAACCAAGAGACCCTGAATGCCGCCCTGAGACGCCACGCAACAAAACACCATCAACTCAATGAAAAGTCACGATTTTTTGTGTCGCTGAGAGCCTCCAAAACAGGCTTTTAAGGACGAATGACACAGAACATTGTAGAAACTTGATTGTCATTGCCAGGCAAAAAATACTTTTGTGTTTTGAGCATTTTTGAGCAGCACTGCTGATTAATGTTCTCTTTAGAAGGCTTCATTTTTCTGGGGGCACTGCTCATGTCCAAAGGACTGAAAGAGGCAAGTTTTTTCGGCGCAACCTTCCTACTGGGCCTTGCAACACTGGAAGCTCTGCTTCATTTAGCCGGCTTCTAAACAGACTGATGGCTGGCTGACGCAAAAGCATCAGCCAGCCATGCAGAGATTTTCAGCGAATGATTCCATCCTGCTGAGCACCCTGAGCCTGCGGCAGCTCCAACTCGCCTGGAAGGACGCAGTGCCCAGACTGTGCAGCACTTGCTCTGCAAACCCGCGGAGTTCAACCCAGCGAATGACAACAAGGCTGAGCGATTCCCATGCAGATCAAGTCAGCGAAAGAGACTTCTTGAAGCTCAGGGATGCCCCGCAATCTCGAGCCGAATCAGCCATTCAGCGCGCAGCAGACAACAGCCTGGAATGCAAAATCTTGAAAACCATGCAATAATCTCAAAACGCCGAAGAGCCCAGAAGGGTCCACTGCGCGAGAACCGATAAGTCGAATTCCAATGAATCGAAGAGACAATGCTCCTCATCGGGAGTGGAGAAGATCTGGCATCCCAGCCAGGACATACCAGATCACTGGTTACGAGTCACCTCAGAGACGCCGTTATCTGCGCGAGCTCGCCGAACAGGAGGCCAGCCAATCAGCTTGAAGACCGGGTCTTGTCGCTGATTCCCAGACCTGTTGCTGATGGCGGAGACAGCCTGTCCTGATCCAGTGGAAGCCCAACGTAAGGATCGTCGACAAGATTGAGATGGCTGTCGAGATCAGGCCACCTGATCAACGACAGCAGTTGGCATGCTGCGCCGTTGAGAAGCGTGCTGTCTGAATAACAGCCGACCATCAAATCGAGGCTCAATCGCCTGGCCACTCGGGCCATCAACAAGGCTTCCGTGAGTCCACCGGTTTTGAGCAGCTTGAGATTCACCCCATCCACATGCGGGGCCAACCTCAGCAGATCCTCCAGGTCCCAGCAGCTTTCGTCGGCCACAAGCGGCAGGCTGCAATGCTCACGCAACGCCGCAAATCCCTCCAGATCATCCTGAGCATCAAGGCTTGCAGCGATGGGCTGCTCCAGCAGAACCACATCAGCAGCCACAAGGGCTGATTGCATCTCCCTGGCCTGCTGCACGGTCCAGCCACCATTGGCATCCACCTGAAGCTCATGGGCCACACCCGTTTTCTGCGTGCGGGTTTGCAGCATCGACGCCACCGCCAGCAACAGAGCCCTGTCATGGTCAAGACCATCAGGACTGCCCAGTTTGAGCTTGATGCGGGTTGCCGGCAGTTGATCCCACCAGCGATTCAGCCGCTGCTGCACGCCGTCCACCGAGGCCAGGCCCAGCGTGACGCTGGTCGCAACAGCGCAGCCTCCATCGAGGGAGCACAACCGCCAGATCGGTTGTTGCAGTGACTGGCCCCACCAATCCCAGAGCGCCAGATCCACAGCACAGCGCGCCGGAGGCGAAAGAGTCTTCAGCAGAGGCTCAAAAACGCTTCGATCGGCCGGATCCAGCCTGTTCAGAGCAGGCAGCACAGCCTTGAGCTCCGCCTCAATGCCTGTGAGTTCATAAGCGCGGTGGCCCGTACTCAGACCACCTGTTTCGCCTCGTCCGCTGATCCCGTCCTGCTCAAGACACAGTTCAAGATGTTCGACAGCCGATGTGGTGCCTCGACTGATCGCCAGTGGAACCGCCTTGGTGAGCGGAAACCGACGCAGAGTCCAGCCCATGCAACGTGCGCACCGAACTTCAAGGTGACACAGGACCTTCGTGAACCAAACTGAAGAAAGGTTCTATCGCCGGCGGTCCATCGGACGGCCCTCCGACTTGACCGTCACCGCCTCTCCCTCAACCGCTCAGTTATCAGGCCTGGAGCGGGGCAGCTACTGGATCACCACCTTCGGCTGCCAGATGAACAAGGCTGATTCCGAAAGAATGGCCGGGATTCTGGAATCGATGGGCTATCGGGAGGCCGCGGCCGAACTGGACGCTGATCTCGTTCTCTACAACACCTGCACGATCCGCGACAACGCCGAACAGAAGGTCTACAGCTACCTGGGTCGCCAGGCACGACGGAAACGCACCAACCCCCATCTCAAACTGGTGGTGGCGGGCTGCGTTGCCCAGCAGGAAGGTGAATCCCTGCTGCGGCGCGTTCCGGAGCTTGATCTGGTGATGGGTCCCCAGCACGCCAATCGCCTGGAAACCCTTCTGCAGCAGGTCGACAGCGGTCAGCAGGTGGTGGCGACCGAAGAGCACCACATCCTGGAAGACATCACCACAGCACGCCGCGACAGCAGCATCTGCGGCTGGGTGAACGTGATCTACGGCTGCAACGAACGCTGCACGTACTGCGTTGTGCCATCCGTGCGCGGCAAGGAACAGTCGCGCCTGCCGGATGCCATCAAGCTGGAGATGGAAGGACTGGCCGCACAGGGTTACAGGGAAATCACCCTGCTGGGCCAGAACATCGATGCCTATGGGCGCGATCTGCCTGGCATCACCGCGGATGGGCGACGCAAAAACACACTCACCGACCTACTCCATCACGTTCATGACGTTGAGGGCATTGAACGAATCCGTTTCGCCACCAGCCATCCCCGCTACTTCACCCGGCGCCTGATTGATGCCTGCGCCGATCTGCCCAAGCTGTGCGAGCACTTTCACATTCCGTTCCAGAGCGGAGACAACGACGTGCTGCAGGCCATGGCCCGCGGGTACACCATCGAGCGCTATCGCCGGATCATCGACCACATCCGCATGCGCATGCCTGATGCCTCACTCAGTGCCGACGTGATCGTTGCCTTCCCCGGCGAAACCGACGCCCAGTTCAGGCGCACGTTGCAGCTGATCGAGGAGATCAACTTTGATCTCGTGAACACGGCCGCTTACTCACCACGCCCGAACACCCCTGCAGCGAACTGGGAGAACCAGCTTCCCGAGGACGTGAAGGTGGCGCGCCTTCAGGAGATCAATGCCCTGGTGGAGCGCTGTGCCAAGGATCGCAATGCTCGATATCTGGATCGCATTGAAGAGGTACTGGCCGAGGGCATCAATCCCAAGGACCCGTCGCAACTGATGGGACGCACGCGCACCAACCGGCTGACCTTCTTCAGTGCGGAGGACGCCGATGGCCGCAGCTATCAGCCCGGCGACCTGGTTCAGGTTCGGATCAATGCGGTGCGTTCGTTCTCTCTCAGTGGCACTCCCGTGCACGGCTGATACGTTTGCGGCGCAGACCTTTTCACAGATCTTCCCCCCATGCCGACTTCCCCTCTCCGCGTTGGCGTGGTGTTCGGAGGTGCTTCCGGGGAACACGACGTTTCGATCCGTTCGGCCTCAACGGTGATCAAAGCGCTGGCCGACCCCAGCAATCGGGACAAGTTCGAGGTGACTCCCCTCTACATCGACCGTGAAGGGCGCTGGTGGCCTGAAACCATCGCCGAAAGCGTGCTGCAACAGAGGGCAGCGCTGTCCCCCGACCAGCTGCCTGAACCATTGCCAGCACGAGGCCTGAGGCAGTTGCCGGTGGATCCCGATCAAATCGATGTCTGGTATCCGGTTTTGCACGGACCGAACGGAGAAGACGGCACGGTGCAAGGGCTGTTCACGCTGATGCAGCAACCCTTTGTGGGCTCCGGCGTGCTCGGATCCGCCGTGGGCATGGACAAACTGGCCATGAAAGCGGCCTTCGCCGACGCCGGTCTCTCCCAGGTTCCCTACGTCGGAGTGAATGCGGCGGATCTCAACAACCCTCAACAGCTGGAGCATTTGCTCATCAGGCTGGAGAAGGAGCTCGGCTATCCCTGCTTCGTGAAGCCCGCCAACCTCGGCTCATCGGTGGGCATCAGCAAGGTGCGCAATCGCGACGAACTGTTGGCAGGCCTCAGGCTGGCGGCAGAACTCGATCCGCGTCTGGTGGTGGAACAGGGCGTCAAGGCCCGGGAACTGGAATGTGCCGTACTGGGTCGTGAACATCTCAGGGCTTCCGTGGTGGGTGAAGTGCGATTCGATGCCGACTGGTACGACTACGAGACCAAATACACCGAGGGGCGCAGTCAAACGCTGATCCCCGCACCACTGCCTGATGCCGTCAGCCAGCGGATCCAGGCCATGGCCGTCGATGCCTGCCGCGCCGTGCACGCCTATGGCCAGGCCCGTGTGGATGTGTTCTACGACGAAGCCGCCGGCCAGATCTGGCTGAATGAAATCAACACGCTGCCGGGCTTCACGTCTCAGAGCATGTATCCCACCCTGTGGGAAGCCTCGGGTATTCCTTTGCCACAGCTGGTGGCGGAGCTGGTGGCCACAGCGCAAGAATGAGCCGACTGCCTCTGCTGCTGCCGCGATGATGCACGGTTTGCTCTGGTTCCCGCTGCTGCTGGTGTTCGTGCTGCTGGTGTCCCTGGGCTGGCTGGAGCGACGTCGCCAGAATCTGTTCAGGCTTTGGAGCGAATCCTCCGAGCTGGCCAAACTCGACGGCTGCGGCGCTGCGCGCCTGAAGAACGGCGAACTGTGCTGGAGCAGTTTCCATGCCGGCAGTTTCAAGGAGGAGGGTCGCTTCGTGATCAAGACCCTCGAGCTGGTGGAGCTGATGTCGCTCTCCTCAGGCGATGCCCCGCTGGCGCATGAATCACAAGGACGCTGCCGCCTCAGACTGATCGGCGAAGGCCGCCAGATGGATGTGCCGTTTTCGGATGCGGACCGGGCCCGCCGCTGGATGAATCAGCTCATGGCGAAGGCCCGCTGCGACCTGTGATGGCCCGCACCAAAAGCAACAAACACAACAGCAGCGCACCCCTACCTCCAGGCGTTGAACGCCGGCGCAGGCTGCGCCAGGAACGACGCCGGGAGCGGCTGATTCAGAGCTGGAGAATCCTCTTATTTGGAGGCGTTTCGGGCGGATTGATCTGGGTGCTGCTCAGCACCGGCTGGAGCCTGCGCTCGCAGCAACAGCTCACGGTCCGGGGCAGCGATCGACTCGGCACTGAAGCAGTGGTTAAGGCTGCGGGCCTGCGCTTCCCACGACCCTTGATCACCCTGGAGCCTGGGCCGCTCGAGCGGCGACTGCTGGCCGAACTCCCGGTTCAGTCCGTGTCGGTGCAGCGACGTCTGGTCCCCCCAGGGCTGGACATTGAGCTGAAGGATCGACGGCCGATTGCAGCGGCGAGCCGGATGGGGGCACGCGGCAAGGAACAGGGCATGGTCGACCTGGATGGCCATTGGATGCCGCTCACCGTGGCGCGCCAGGGTGAAGCCCCTGCCAGTGCGGTGCGTGTGGAGGGATGGATCCCCAGCCGTCGCTCGATGATTGCAACGGTGCTGGAGCGAAGAGATCAGTTAGGCAGCCCGCTGCAGGTCATTCAGATCGCTCCAGATGGCGATCTCAGCCTGCGCACCCAAACACTTGGCCTGGTGAGGCTGGGCTCGAATGAACGTCTGCTGGATCAGCAACTCAACACGATCGCCCTGCTCTCCACAAGCCTTCCTGAAACCCTGCGAGGAAAGGCCAGCAGTGGCATCGACCTTTCCGACCCCTCCAAACCGGAGTTGCAGTTAAAACCGGACCCGAAACAGAAAACGAGCAAACCCTGACGCGTGGTTGCACGGTGCTGAAACCACAACGAGTGTTATTTGAATTCGGCGATCGTCGCTCGCAGGGACATAATGCACACGCACCTCAATGGTTCGACGTCGACGATGGAGATGGTGAGCGGTCAGATGTCCCCTTCTCCTGATTCAGCAGGAATTCTTCCCTCTCAATCCGCCCGAATTGAAGTCATCGGTGTTGGTGGCGGCGGCAGTAATGCGGTGAACCGCATGATCCAGAGCGATCTTGAAGGGGTTGCTTACAGAGTTCTCAATACTGATGCGCAGGCCCTGCTGCAGTCCTCATCAGAACATCGCGTTCAGCTCGGCCAGACCCTGACCCGCGGCCTCGGGGCTGGGGGCAATCCCAGCATCGGCCAGAAAGCGGCAGAAGAATCACGTGCTGATCTGCAGCAGGCGCTTCAGGGCGCTGATCTGGTTTTCATCGCCGCCGGCATGGGCGGGGGCACCGGAACCGGAGCTGCTCCGGTGGTGGCTGAAGTGGCCAAGGAAAGTGGCGCACTCACCGTTGGCATCGTGACCAAGCCCTTCGGCTTTGAGGGCCGTCGTCGCATGCGCCAGGCCGATGAAGGCATCGCCCGGCTTGCGGAGCACGTCGACACGCTGATCGTGATCCCGAACGACCGCTTGCGCGATGCCATCGGCAGTGCACCTCTTCAGGAAGCATTCCGGAGCGCCGATGACGTTCTGCGCATGGGTGTGAAAGGCATCACCGACATCATCACCTGTCCAGGCCTGGTGAATGTTGACTTCGCTGACGTGCGCTCGGTGATGACGGAAGCCGGTACAGCCTTGCTGGGCATCGGTGTTGGATCCGGTCGTTCCCGTGCGATCGAAGCCGCACAGACCGCGATCAACAGCCCTCTTCTCGAAGCTGCGCGCATCGATGGTGCCAAGGGTTGTGTGATCAACATCAGCGGCGGCCGAGACATGACCCTCGAGGACATGACCAGCGCCTCCGAAGTGATTTACGACGTGGTGGATCCCGAGGCCAACATCATTGTTGGTGCTGTGGTGGATGAACGCCTCGAGGGCGAGATTCACGTGACAGTGATCGCGACAGGTTTTGAGAACGGTCAGCCCTATCGCACTGAAAAAAGCGTTCCCCGTGCTGCCACATCGGCCTTCAGCCCTGCCGAATCCAATGATTCGGGTGCTCGCATTCCCGAATTCCTCAGGCAGCGACAGCAGCGCCAGGATGGTGATCAGAACAGCTGAATCAGCGTTCAGCCCATCAAAATTGTTCAACAGCTCCAATCAACTGGAGTCTGTTGGATGAATGTGGTGACCCGGAGTCCACGCCTGTCCAGAGCATCCCGTGTGGCTGCTGCCTTCCGGTTCTGACCAAGTTTGGGCGTCTGAACCGCATAGGTCCGAGTCGCTTGCAATGTTAGCAATGGAAGTCCGCTGATTCGAGAAAGCGGTTGCGCGCCTCTGACCTGATCCGGTTCAAGCAGACCGGCCAAGCGATCACCATGCTCACGGCCTGGGATGCTCTGAGTGCCTCCCTTGTGGAGGATGCCGGAGCTGATGTGGTGCTCGTGGGCGATTCACTGGCCATGGTCAGCCTCGGCCACAGCACAACCCTTCCAGTCACGCTGGAGCAGATGGTGTTGCACACCCAGGCGGTCTGCCGCGGATTGAGCAAACCGCTTGCCAAGCAACCGCTGGTGATCACGGATCTTCCTTTTCTCAGTTATCAGTGCGGGTTGGATCGCGCAGTGGCTGCGGCCGGAACCCTGATCAAACAATCCGATGCAGCAGGGGTGAAGCTTGAGGGTGCCGAACCCGAGGTGCTGGCGGTGATTGAACGCCTGGTCCGCACAGGGATCCCAGTGATGGGGCACCTGGGACTGTTGCCTCAGGCGGTCCACAGCCTTGGTTACCGCCGTCAGGCCAAGGATCCACGCAGCCAGGAACGCCTGCTGCAGCAGGCTTTGGAGCTGGAGTCGGCAGGATGCTTCGCCATGGTGCTCGAGCATGTCCCCGCCGAACTCGCAGGGCAGGTGAGGCGGCGTTTGAGCATCCCGGTGATCGGCATCGGAGCCGGGGACGACTGCGATGGGCAGGTGAGCGTGACCGCCGATCTGCTCGGACTCACCCGATCACAACCCCCCTTCAGCCAGGCCCGGATGGAGGGTCGGGGGCTGGCGGTCAGGGCCTTGAGCAGCTGGCTTGAGGATCAGCGTCAACAGTCAGCTCCTCCCACCACTCCACCAGCTCCACCAGAACCGCATTGCTGACGGCCATCCCCCCAGGATCGGTGAGCTGCCAACGGGAGCCGCAGCGATGCATCAGATCCGTTTGAAGAAATCCTGCCCAGCGCGCCTCCAGCTGAGGCAACCAGCGGCGGCAAACGTCCAATGACCAGCCACAGCTCTGAGCCTGCTCCAGCAGGTCAACGCCTTCCCGTCGCCTCAATCCCACCAGCAGACGATCCTCCAGGCTCATCGGCGCGGCCAGCTCCCTCAGCAGCGAGGAATGCGGCCCATCCCTTTGTTGTTGCTCCAGCCAATCGCCATAGGCCTCACGGGTGCGGGGCCTGGCGAAGCGCTCCCCCCACGGAGCACTGGTGGCACCCAGACCGAACGCCCACCAACCGGCTCCGCTCCAGTACACACGGTTATGCCGGGAGGCATGACCTGGCCTGGCGAAGTTGGAGATTTCGTAGCGGCAGTAGCCAGCCCTGGCCAGACGGTCACTGGTGGCGGCGATCCGATCGGCGGCACCGTCCTCATCGGGCAACTCCAGCTCACCGCGTTGCTCAAGCTTCGAGAACACCGTGCCGGGTTCCACGCTGAGGTCATAGATGGAGAGATGGGGTGCCCCCATCGCAACAGCACGCTCCAGCTGCACCCCCCAGGCCTCGTCGCTCTGATCGGGCAAATTGCGGATCAGATCAAGGCTCCAGCTGCGCAGAGCACCCTGCTCAACAGCGCCATGGAGCCAGTCACAGGCCTCCAGCAGATCCGAGCGTCGATGACGGCGACCGAGGGACTCCAGCACCTGGTCGTCGAAACTCTGACCACCGAGGCTGACCCGATTCACGCCGCAGCGCAGCAAGGCCTCGAGATCCATCCGCTCAAAGCTGGCGGGATCCATTTCCAGCGTGATTTCAGATCCGCTCTGCAGACCGAAACGCGCTCGCAGTGCATTGAGCACACGCCCGATCTGTTCAGGGGTCAGCAACGAAGGTGTACCGCCTCCGACGTACACGGTCGCCAGGGGCGGCCCCGACGGGGAGAGCGCAATTTCCTTGAGCAGCTGCCCGAGATAGGCCTCGATCGAGCGACTCCCTGGCCCGCCCTGGGCATCGGCCTTATCCCCCAGCGGCACCACCGCGAAATCGCAGTAGAAGCAGCGCCGATGGCAGAAAGGAATGTGGACGTAGGCGCTGCGGGGCGCGGGTGCGGTCATCAGCCCGAGCCAGGAGAGTGAGAATGGTGCATGCTGCCTGCAACTGGACTGGGCAGTGAGAACCCAACCTCATGGTCGAAGCGCTCATCATCATCCTGTTTCTGATCTCCGGGACGGCGACCGGCTGGATGGGCGTGCATCTGCTTCCGCAGGAGCTGCTGGATGACACCAACGCCCAGCAGGTGCGTTTGGGCCTGAGCGCCGGGGGAGCGGTCATCGGCCTGGTGGCAGGCCTTGTGTTCCGTGGGCTGCGGCAGCGACTGATGAATCAGGTGCGCACCATGCCCACCGACCTCCTGGTCAGCCGGGCGGTTGGACTGATTCTTGGCCTGCTGGTGGCCAACCTGTTGCTGGCTCCGATTCTGTTGCTGCCCCTGGCGGGCGCCAGCTCTCTGGTGAAACCCCTGGCAGCAATTCTGAGCAATGTGTTCTTCGGCGTGCTGGGCTACAACCTCGCCGAGGTGCATGGACGAACGCTGCTGAGGCTCTTCAACCCCACCTCCACCGAGGCCTTGCTGGTGGCGGATGGCGTGCTCACACCCGCCACAGCCAAGATCCTCGACACCAGCGTGATCATCGATGGACGCATTCAGGGAATGATCGGCTGCGGACTGCTGGAGGGAAAGGTGATCGTGGCCCAGACGGTGATCAACGAAATGCAGCAGCTCGCCGATTCCAACAACCTCGAGAAACGCGGCAAGGGGCGACGCGGCCTGAAACTGCTCAATGCCTTGCGTGAGAACTACGACAAACGCTTGGTGATCAACACGACCCGCTACGACGGTGCCGGCACGGATGATCGTCTGTTGCAGCTCACCGAAGACACTGGCGGCACCCTGGTGACAGCCGACTTCAATCTGGCCCAGGTGGCCCGGGTGAAAGAGCTCAAGGTGATGAACATGAGCGAGCTGGTGATTGCCCTGCGCCCCGAAGTGCAGCCCGGGGATGAACTCAACCTGAAGATCGTCCGCGAAGGCAAGGAAGAACACCAGGGGGTGGCCTACCTGGAAGACGGCACGATGGTGGTGGTTGAAAACGCCCGAGCCGCCATCGGCGAACGGAGAGCCGTGGTCATCACCGGAGCCTTACAAAACCCAAGCGGTCGGATGGTGTTCGGTCGGCTCGACAAAGAAGGCGAAACAACCGCCAGCGGCAAAACCAGCCCAGGGGGAAAACCGCCCCGAAAGAGCCGTCGCAACGAGCGTCCAACCCCTGAATCCCGCTAGGCTCGACCGACCACGGAGGCCCGACGCGGATGACCACATCAGCCCCTTATTACGGCGATTCGTCGGTGATGCGGACCCCGCCTCCGGATCTGCCTTCACTGCTTCTCAAGGAGCGAATTGTCTATCTGGGTTTACCCCTCTTCTCCGATGACGACACCAAACGTCAGGTTGGACTTGATGTCACTGAGCTGATCATTGCCCAGTTGCTTTTCCTGGAGTTCGATAACCCCGACAAGCCGATTTACTTCTATATCAACTCAACAGGAACCAGCTGGTACACCGGTGATGCCATTGGTTTTGAGACGGAAGCTTTCGCCATCTGCGACACGCTCCGCTACGTGAAGCCGCCGGTGCACACCATCTGCATTGGCCAGGCCATGGGAACGGCAGCTGTGATTCTGTCTGCCGGAACCAAGGGCCACCGCGCTGCCCTGCCCCACGCCTCGATCGTGTTGCATCAGCCCCGCAGCGGCGCACAGGGCCAGGCCACCGACATTCAGATCCGTGCCAAGGAAGTGCTGCACAACAAGCGGGCCATGCTCGAAATCCTCTCGACGAACACTGGCCGCAGCGTTGAGGAACTCTCCAGGGATTCCGATCGCATGAGTTATCTCACCCCGGACCAAGCCAAGGACTACGGGCTGATTGACCGGGTGCTCTCCAGTCGCAAGGAGCTTCCAGCTCCAGTCACGGCCGGCTGATTCAGTCCCCATCCCCTCACGTTTCAACCCTGTTCCCTCAACCCACCAGCACCCATGCCGATCGGTACTCCCAGCGTTCCCTACCGCCTCCCTGGCAGCCAGATGGAGCGATGGGTGGACATCTACACCCGACTGGGGGTGGAACGAATCCTGTTCCTTGGCTCCGAGGTCAACGATGCCGTGGCCAACAGTCTCGTGGCCCAGATGCTCTATCTCGACTCCGAGGACAGCAGCAAGCCGATCTACCTGTACATCAACTCCCCTGGTGGATCGGTGACGGCAGGACTGGCGATTTACGACACCATGCAATACGTCAAGAGCGACGTGGTCACCATCTGCGTGGGTCTGGCGGCATCCATGGGTGCCTTCCTGCTGGCTGCGGGCACCAAAGGCAAACGACTGGCCCTGCCCCACAGCCGGATCATGATTCACCAGCCCCTGGGCGGTACGGCTCAGAGACAGGCCAGCGACATCGAAATTGAAGCGCGCGAGATTCTGCGCATGAAAGAGATGTTGAACCGCTCCATGGCGGAGATGAGCGGCCAGAGCTTTGAGAAAATCGAGAAGGACACCGATCGTGATTACTTCCTCAGCAGCGAGGAGGCCAAGGATTACGGACTGATCGACCGGGTGATCGCTCACCCCAATGAAGCCTGAGCGGCCCGGCACTTGCGTAAGCTCGGTCGTTACCAAGCTCCACGTTCATCGTCCGGATGGCTCAGCTTTTTTACGACTCCGATGCCGATCTCTCGCTGCTCAGCGGCAAGACAGTGGCCATCATCGGCTATGGCTCCCAGGGCCATGCCCACGCCCTGAACCTCAAGGACAGCGGCGTGAACGTGGTGGTGGGGCTTTACGAAGGAAGCCGCTCCGCTGACAAGGCCAAGGCCGACGGTCTGGAGGTGCTGAGCGTCTCCGATGCGGCCGCCAAGGCCGACTGGATCATGGTGCTGCTGCCCGATGAGTTCCAGAAAGAGGTCTATGACAAGGAAATCGCCCAGCATCTGAGCGCTGGCAAGGTTCTCAGCTTTGCCCACGGTTTCAACATCCGTTTCGGCCTGATCCAGCCTCCCGCCGATGTGGATGTGGTGATGATCGCCCCCAAGGGCCCCGGTCACACCGTGCGCTGGGAGTACCAGAACGGCCAAGGTGTACCAGCCCTGTTCGCCATTGAGAAAGACGCCTCCGGTAACGCCCGTGGCCTGGCCATGGCCTACGCCAAAGGCATCGGCGGCACCCGCGCCGGAATCCTGGAGACCAACTTCAAGGAAGAAACCGAAACCGATCTGTTCGGCGAACAGGCCGTGCTCTGCGGCGGCCTCTCCGAGCTGGTGAAAGCGGGCTTCGAGACCCTGGTCGAGGCCGGCTATCAGCCCGAGCTGGCGTACTTCGAGTGCCTGCACGAAGTGAAGCTGATCGTGGATCTGATGGTGAAAGGTGGTCTGTCGGCCATGCGCGATTCGATCTCCAACACCGCGGAGTACGGCGATTACGTGAGTGGTCCCCGCCTGATCACCGACGACACCAAAGCGGAGATGAAGCGGATTCTCTCCGATATCCAGGACGGCACCTTCGCCAAGAATTTCGTGGCTGAGTGCGAAGCCGGCAAGCCCGAGATGAACAAGATCCGCAAGCGCGACGGGGAGCACAAAATCGAGGAAGTGGGCAAGGGCCTGCGCTCGATGTTCAGCTGGCTGAAGGCCTCCTGACCAGGGCATCATTCAGCCCTTTCTCCTGGTGATCGCCGCAGCCGGTCTCGACCGGCTGATCGGCGATCCCCTCTGGTCTCCCCACCCTGTGGTGTGGATGGGACGTTGCATCAACCAACTGCAACGCAGCGTTGAAGCCTGGAGCGGTGATCATCCCCCTTGGCTGCGTCTGGGTGGCGTTGGCATCACGCTGGTTCTCACCCTCGGCAGCGCCAGCACAGGCTGGCTGATCGAACGGCTTGCTTTGCACACGCAAGGCATGCTTCAGCTCATCGCAGGGATCGCTCTGATCGCAGCCCTGGCCAGTGCACTGGCAGCTAAAAGTCTTGAACAAAGTGTGCTGAAGGTGATTTCAGCCCTTCCCTCAACAGAGGGAGAAGATCTTTCGGCAGCACGCGAAAAACTCAGCTGGATCGTCGGTCGCGAGACGAGCTCACTGAGCAGGGACGAGATCCTGCGCGCCACGGCCGAAACGGCAAGCGAAAATGCCGTGGACGGGCTGTTCGCACCGTTGTTCTGGATGTTGGTGGGCGCCGGTCTTTGGAACTCGGGGCTGACCGCCACTCCGGGGCCCTTGGCGCTGGCCTGGGGATTCAAGGCGGCCAGCACCCTGGATTCCATGCTGGGGTATCGCAGAGGAAAGCTGCGCTGGCTGGGCACAGCCGGGGCACGGTTGGATGACCTCCTGACCTGGCTTCCCTGCCGCTTGGTGATGCTGACCCTGCCCCTGGTCAGCAGGTCCTGGCTGCAGTGGTCAGCGCTGGTCAGCTCTGCTGAATCGGAAGGCCGACACGATGCCTCTCCCAACGCCGGGCGATCAGAAGCGATCTATGCGCACTCTGCGGGCGTGCAACTCGGTGGCAGCAACCGTTATGGCGATCGTTGGGTGGATAAGCCATTACTGGGCGCTGGTTACCCCCACGCAGACCCGAAAGCAATCAACAGAATCCTTCAACTCACGCAGCGACTGGAACTGCTTTGGCTCCTGATTGCGGCCTTGTTGAGCTGGCGACTGCAGGGACGGATTCAGTAGGCGCCACGATCCATCGGCAGCAACAACACGCCGAAGGTGCGCAGGATGATGGCCAGATCAAGCAAGAACGAACGACCGCGGGCATAGGCCAGATCAAGTCTGACCCGCTTGGGATAGCTGAGGTTGTTTCGGCCACTCACCTGCCAGAGACCGGTGAGCCCAGGCCGAACCGCCAGCACTTCATCCATGTAATCGCCGTAGCGAGAGATTTCCTTGTTCACGATCGGCCGTGGGCCGACGACACTCATCTCACCACGCAGAACATTCAGGAATTGCGGCAGCTCATCCAGGCTCGAGCGACGCAGGAACCGGCCAATGGGGGTGATCCGGGGGTCGTTGCGCAGTTTGAAATCACGCTCGAATTCAGCGCGCATCTCAGGTGAACGCTCCAGCACTTGGGCAAGAACGGCATCAGCATCCGGTCGCATCGTGCGGAATTTGATGCATCCAAAGCGGCGATAACCACGCCCAACCCGTTTCTGCACATAGAACACAGGGCCCGGTGAACTGAGTTTCACCAGAACGGCTAAGAGCAAAAACAACGGAGAGCCCAGCCCAAGCACTGCGGCTGAGAACACAACATCACCACTGCGCTTGAGCGAGCGCCCAAGACGGCTCTGACGACGCACCAGCGTGAGGGCAGGCAGGCTCGAAGGCGGCGCGGCAACCAATTCGAGGTGACGACGTGAGGCCTGACGGCGAAGCTTGGAGGGAGAGGTGGAAAGGACGGTGCGACGGGGAGCACTAACCACGCATTGTCCCTCTCGTCTCAACCCAATCAACCTCAAGGCTGTGCGTTCGTCAGGCGCAAAGGGCCAGTAACCGCAACGGCACAGAGCCAGCGGGACGGCTTCCCGAGCCATCCACACGTGTCTCACGACGCGACAGATTGATCAAGAAGTCTCTCAGGCGATTGCCGTCCTACGCCCCAATCCCGAAGCTTGGTGCATGGCATCCACCAGCACTGCTCTCAACGGCCTTCTCGAAGAAGCGCTCAAAGAGGCCTCCATTGGCGAGACCCCTCATTTTCACTGGCATGCCACAGCGGTGGGAATCGCCGCGCTTTGGCAAGGGGATGCTCCGCCCAGCACGCCCCCCTTTGATCAAGCGGTGACCGAAGGCCTGGAAGTCGGCCTGGATCTGAGCAGAGAGGAACGGGAATTTCATCAAGTCAGCGAAGGGCTTGTGCTGCTCTTTCACTCATAAATCGCATCTCAAACACCGCAACATCAGGCCCTTGCCAAGGATCAATGGATGGAGGGTTAGTTGATGATTTCGAGCTCAACGAAAACAGCCCCATGGGCTGGATCGTCGCCAACCAATCGATCCAAAGGAACTTTTTGAGTGATTCATCAGCTCAATGCTTTCTTTCAAACAGCTGAGTCTTTGAAGGCAAAAAGCACAACAAAGAAGAGATCTTCTTTGCCCAAAGGAAGCAAAACTCCCTCTCAACAATGCTCAAGGAACGGAGAGGGTGGGATTCGAACCCACGAGGGTGTTACCCCTACACGATTTCGAGTCGTGCGCATTCAACCGGACTCTGCCACCTCTCCCAGCGCTTGAAGCGCAAACTCAGCTTAGTAGGCGGCGATCAAGGCCTAGGCACTCAGCCCGATTGGACCTGAAGATCACTGCGCCGCAGTCGTTGGACTCGAGCTCCAAAGCGAACCTTCAAGGAGCGGCCGCGTTGGTCAGCAACGCCGACACTCAGTCCATCACTCTGCAGTCGCTGCCCTGGCGCGAGAGGCAACCGTCCTCTCTGTTCCGCTTGCAGTGTGAGCGCCAGTGCGTTCCAGCAGACCTGCTGATCGGTGCCCAGCGGATCGAGCACCGCAATCCAATCCAGACGCGGATGACCGAGCCCATGGCTTAGCCGTGTCGCAATTTGGCAACTGAGGCCATCGCCATGGCTGCTCAACATGGCCGCCCGACCTCGGTGGCGCAGCACCAACCATTGGCGTCCCCACTGCTCCACGCGGATCAAGTCATCCCGAAATTGAACGCGAACCTGCAAACCAACCACCAGCAACAGCAACGGCAGCGAAAGGCAACGCCAACCCCGGGCAGCAGGCAACAGCCCAAGGAGCAAGGCCAACGAAAACGCCAGCACCAGCAAAGGATGCACCGGCCCTGTGAGCAGCTGAGCCCATGGCCACTGACTGATCCAGTGCACCAAGCTGATCAGAAGCCAACTCAGCTTCTGCACCGGCCAGATCAACCAGGGCAGCAGAGCAGAGGCCAGCGCCGCCGGCAGCAGCAGCACCATCACAGCCAAAGCCATGGCGGCGAGGGTGAGGGGGGCCAGCAAGGGCGCCGCCAGCAGATTGCTGAGCACGGCATACAGCGGCGCTGCGCCGAAATGAAGCAATTGCAGCGGCAGGGTCCAGAACAAGGCAGCAAGAGGAATCGAGAGCGCTGGAGCCAATCGGTGCAATGGGCGAGGCAGGTGCTGCACGATCCACTGCTCCAGGGGCCCAGCCGAAATCACCAGGCCAGCCGTTGCCGCTGCACTGAGCTGAAAACCGATGGAACGCGCCCAGGTTGGATGCAGCAGCAGCATCACGACCAATGTGAGCAGGAGCACCCCCAGCGGGCGACTGCGATGTCCGCTCTCACGAATCAGCAATGCCGCCGCACCCATCAACACCGCACGCACCACGGAGGCCTGCGCCCCCGCCAGGGCGAGAAACAGCGCCATAGCCCCACTGCCAGCAACGAGCCTCAGCCCCCCAGGCCACGCCCGGATACAAGCGAGTGTGCTGCCCAGCAGCACGGAAAGATGAAATCCCGATGCCGCAAGGGCATGCGACAGGCCGGCCACCCGGAAGCCATCGCGCAGGCTTTGCGGTAGTGGCACCTGGGCACCTCCGAGCACCAGCGCAGCCAGCAAACCACCCTGTTGCTCTCCGGCAAGACCGATGAAACGCTGAGCAACCGTGCGGCGTGCATTGGCCAGAGGGGTCCAGTCCTGCCGCAACACCTGGATGGCATCGGTGCGGAGACGACTCCAACTGCCTTTCAGAGCCAACCGCTCATCAACACCGGCCAACAGTGGGTGCGCGGCCGGTTGAGGGCGGCGCATCTCGCCTTGAAGCTCAATCCAGGCACCGGTCAGCAACGGGGTTGTACATGGCTCAAGCGTCAGCTCCGTTCGACCACGACTCCGATGGCCATTGAGTCTGCTGACCTCCAGCAGAGATCTGCAGCGACCGTTGTTCACGGCACCATCAGCGTGAATCCGGCCCACCAGATGCACCGAAAGAGACGTGCCATCAAGAGGAATGAATTCGCTGGGATCTCCAGGCTGAGGCTGGGGAATCGCCCCAGTTCCGCAGCGAGCGCTGACCAGGCTCAGCATCAGAGCGAGAACCGCAATCGCTTTTCTGGGCCGATGGCAGACCCGAGCCCAGAGAGCCAGTCCGCAAACCAGAAACACCCCCAGACTCAGCCACTGCAGCACTGTCTGGGCACAGGCCGCCCCGACACAGGCCACCAGCAGCAACCATCCCGCACTGATGACCGGTGGCATTCAGCACAAGCGGACTTGTTGCGAAGGTTCCCCCGGCAATCAGACAGCGGCGGCGGATGTGGCAGCAGCGGGCTGCTTGAGCAACGGGAATCCCAGCGCTTCCCGCTCAGCCAGCCAGGCCTCAGCGACCTTGCGCGCCAGGTTGCGGATGCGGCCGATGGTGGCCGTGCGCTCGGTCACTGAGATCACCCCACGGGCTTCCAGGAGATTGAAGGTGTGGCTGCACTTGAGAACGAAGTCCAGGGCCGGCGCAGGCAGATTGTTCTCAATGAGATCGGCCGCTTCGGCTTCATAGATCGCGAACAACTGCTTGAGGCGCTCAGGATTGGAGGCCTCGAAGTTGAATTTGCACTGCCCTTTCTCGAAGGGAAGCCAAATATCGCCGTAGCTGCGCTCGGAGTTCCAGCTCAGATCCCAGATGCTTTCCACGTCCTGCAGGTACATCGCCAAACGCTCAAGCCCATAGGTGATCTCAATTGACACCGGCTTGCAATCAATGCCGCCGCACTGCTGGAAATAGGTGAATTGGGTTACCTCCATGCCGTCAAGCCACACCTCCCAACCCACGCCCCAGGCACCGAGGGTGGGTGACTCCCAGTTGTCTTCCACAAAGCGGATGTCGTGATCAGCGGCACGGATCCCCATGGCTTCCAGCGAAGCGAGATAGGTCTCCTGGATGCCATCCGGTGAAGGCTTGATCAGCACCTGGTACTGGAAATAGTGCTGGGCCCGGTTGGGATTGTCGCCGTAGCGGCCATCGGTGGGGCGACGGCAGGGTTCGGGGTAAGCCACGGCCCAGGGCTCAGGCCCGATCGCTCTCAGAACGGTGTGCGGACTCATCGTTCCTGCGCCCTTCTCCGTGTCGTAGGGCTGCAGAAGCAGACAACCCTGCTCTGACCAGAAGCGGTTGAGAGTGCTGATGATGTCCTGAAAATGCATATAACGATGCTGATAGGGGCAGAGTGCAGTGTGCAGCTGGGATTACGCAGTGCGGAGGACTATTGAAAAGCTTTTGAAAAACCTTCAGTCAACCCACAAGCTCAAGAACAGACCCTAGTTCAGCACTGGCTTCTCAAGATCCGTATTGAAATCCGATTGAGGAAGCGAAGGGGGACAGATGATTTCAAAAAACGGACAAAGAGCAGCGGTATCTACGGCCACACTGGGGTCATCAAGCTTGATCACGTCTGGCCAACGAGGGCCATCGAGGAAGACGAAGCGCGTTCTCTGTTGATGGGTCAGACCACTGGTCTCGTCGCAGGTAACCCACTGCTGTTGGCAGCAATGAACCATCTGGAGTTCTTCAGGGGGAAAGTGCTCTGGGCAGTGACCTGTGAAAAGGAAGCACGACAAGAAGCAGCTAAACAGGCACCAGACCTCTTCCCAGAGCAGAGCACGCATCGCTCTGATCAGCATCCCCTGAAAGAGGCAAAGCTGAGACGTTTAGACACCTCTGACGGGGGAAGACAGGTGCGAAGGCTGGTCTGAGACTGGCTAGACAAAGGGTTACTGACTTATGGCCTGAAAAATGAATCCCCCAAAGAAAGACATAGATACGCTGCAGCGAGAAATGGATCAAGCTCGTGCTGATGCTGACAAAGCAAGCAGAAGTAATGCACTGAAGCCTGTTCTTTACAAGTCACAGAACATTGGCTTTGACGCAGTAATCGCTGGTGCTGGAATGCTGGTAGTTTTAGGACTGTCAGTAAGCCTGGCGAGTCAACTCACCAAGGAACAAGTCACTGCATTAACGGCAGGGAGTATTGGCAGTGCTGGCGGCCTTGTTATTGGTTATGGGATAGGGAGGAAGAGGAGCAAATAATGAAGTTCAATTGTGTCTTTTGTGGCGAACAGGTTCTTGCAGATTGCGAAATCAAAGACGAGACAGCAAAAGCTATATGTGATTCATGCTTTGCAAAGGGAGGCCGATTACCAGGAACTGTATGGGAGGTGAGTGTTGATAGCAAAGGAAGACCAAGAAGTGCAGCCAGACAAGAATTCCTTACAAGCAAAATCCACTTGAAAACTGTAATAGGAATTCTCGCTGTTGTCTTTGTTGGCGTGCCATTCGCTTACTTGTTCGTAAGTCCAGTTCAATCAATACTCATATTCTTGCTGTATTACGTTGCATACGTACTCAACAAGCATTTCGAAACAAGAAACAGGGGTAAATGAAATAGATTGGAATACCTCTTGATGCCTACTTCAAACAAGGCATCAACACATTTTCTAGAGTTTCATCAGGAATAGTGACAGGGAAGATACTCCAGCTGTCTGTCTTTAAAACCATGGGTGTCTTAGATGGCGGTGCCTTGTTGGTGATGGTGGGTTTTGGCGTAAGCGACTGGAACGAGCACAACAAGTGTGTTGATCAGATGCTGGATGCCCCGTCCTTTGGGAAGGGGACAGTCGAGCAGAAGGCTGCTCGGCTTGATAGCTGCATGGACAAATAAGGAAGGGGAGCCCACGTGGCAGCCAAGCAATCCACCACCAAGCCGAACTGTCGGTGTTGGGTTTGGTTCAGAGGTGGATTGAACCAAGACTCCTACTGGTGTGGTGGTTGGTATGGCGCTGAGTCAGCCCTGGGCGGGGTCAGAATCGAGACATGGGTGTGAGGGGTTGGAATCTGCAGGAGTTGATCGATTCTGGAGACGTCAATGATGATGCGGTCAGACCCTGTTCTCGAGCAAACATCCTGGACACCTCTCGCCAGGAACGGGCATGCATGGCGCACCCATCGCCTCGTGGTCCATGAGCATGAGGGGTGGGCCGAATTGCGACCAAACCTTCCTCACAGCAGGCCATTGCTGATTGTGAGTGAGGGAACGGGGCTGATCCTGATCGTCTGGCAGATCGCCAGAGACGCGCTGTCCTCCTCTGACGTCGTCTCGACCGGCTGGCTCCCGTGGCTGACCGTTGTGCTGATCTTTTTGCCCATCTATGCACTGACGCTGCGAACGGTTGTTTTCGATCTCCGATCCGGTCGTTTCTGGGAGCAGAGGATGGCCTGGAAAGCCCGGTCGAAAGGCGCTCCCCCAGCCCCTCCGGCTCGAACAGCTGCAGCTGTAGGTGGCAGTCTCAGGGGGATTTATGCCATTCAATTACTGGGGGAAAGCGTTTCAACTTCAGGAGCATTTGCTCCTCAGGGGCTTTCGCATCTGCGACACCGATATTTCTACAAGAGCTATGAACTCAATCTGGTCAATCGTCGTGGTGGACGCCTCAATTTGATTGATCATGCTGATCTGGCAGGCCTGCGTCGCGACGCTGATCAACTGGCCTGGTTCCTGAATGTTCCGTTCTGGGATGGGGTTCACAATCAAGGCATGTCGATGACCGATCTGAAGATGGAGGTGTGGCGCAACAATTTTTGATTTCGTGCCTTGCAGGATTCCTGATTGGCACGTCACGTTCAAAGAGTCTGACGACATGAACGTTGGCCCTGTAATTCCAGAAGGTGCTCAGTGGAAGCTGGTGCCTACTGATCCCCGACAAACCCAAGTGGTGTCGAGTTGTGGTTTCCAACAAATTCAATCGGTGACAGGCACGTCTCCATCTGCAGGTAAATCACCTTGGTGGATTTCGCCAAGCATTAGGGCTATGCCACCACCTGTAACCGCCAGAACGGCAAGAACAAGAACTAATATATTTTTTGCTTTCATCAAGAGATTTATTTCAAACCAAATATAAGACGATCAGATCAAAACTACAAAGATCCATCTTTGCAGTAAGCATAGATACCAAACTGATCAACAAAGCCTTTCTCCTTCTTGTGCTGTGAGCCTCACTCATGCTGGCCAGCAAACAGCAAGCACAGGCTTCTTGGCCACGACTCGGCAAGAGATTGCGAGAAGCTCAAGATGTATCCCCACGTCCAGCAAGTCGAAACTTCTGGATCTAAGCCAAGAGACATGCAACCAGCCCATAAAAGCATTCACCCAAGAAAATTTCTTTAAATTATCTAGGGCTCATCAAGAGCCTGGAGATTATGATGTAGCCGACGGGGCAAGCCAGTAACTACGCCTAACACAATATGCACAGACCGTGCCAAAGACTAATAACGATAATTGTTCTCATTTGCACAACAATCAGCCGTTAAATCAACCACTAATAAAACCCGACAAACCTTGTGCCTCACAAGTGTTTAATCCAAAAAAGCAACTAGCGCTGAGCAATAGGGAGAGAAGCAAGCAGTACCACCACATGCACCCGACTCATTTGGGCAAAGCAGTTGTTTGGACTTCAGAAAAGCCGAAGTGAAGCCAGGCACGCGAAAAAGACACTGATCCGTAACGGATACGCGCCCTCACCCCGCTTGTCAGGCAGAAGTTTTCCACAAAAGAACGCGTCGTGGGATTTACCCGTCGGATGCTTAGTTCGTTTCGTAACGCCCGCTGGGTTGGCACATCAAAATAATGAACCAGATGCCACCAATGAAAGGGACAAGGCTGATAAAAATCCACGTCCATTCTTTGCCTATATCGCGAAGCCGACGAAACACTATCGAGAGCGAAGGAAATATCTGTGCAATGAAATAGGCGACTATCAGAAAATAGATGTGACCGGCATAAGCCGGAGGGGATCCTCCCACCAGGAAGGAACCAATCATCATCACTACGAAAGTAACAATCAAGTTCAACAAATAGAACCACCAATATTCGGCTCGTGTTGCTTTACCGCCGTAAGTAAATGACTTTCTCCAAGCCGTGGTGAATGCTTCTACCGGTCCCACGTCACTCAATGCGGTTTCTTCGTGCCTTGTTTTAGTAGGCAGCAGATTGACTTTCAACCAGAGGTTCACCAAAGCACAGAAGAGCGAGTCGTGCTTAGTCGCAGTCTGTAGACCACTATTCACACCCATTCGCCTGCTGCTCACCAGCCTGAGTTCATGTGCTTCCCCGACGATGGCCGGACTTGTACTGACACTGTCTTTTCTGCTTGCTGTATCCAGCGCATTGATGATCTGCTCAAGCCAAGAGTGATCGATTCGACTTAAGGCTCAGGGTCCTTAATCGCCCAGGCCCTTGAACTCTTCCAAGAGAGCCCTGTTGAGATGGTCATCACACCCAACAACGAGTTGCGGGTAGATGGTTCCTTGCAGGTAAGGCTTCTTGGCAACAGCGCAGACCGCTTGGGTTGCCCTTTGCCATTCCATCAGAACCGCTCTTGGAAGTTCCTTCTGGAGTGCAGCATTGGATTCTTGCTTCCTCTTGGAGGCACACCACCTCATTTCGGGGGTGTTATTCCCTGGGCACTTGATGTTGGGCTGATCCGCCTTCGCTGGCATCAGCGGTAGCAACATCAGCAGCAGTAGTAGGGCTTTCATATTCCTCTAGGACCTTCTTGAGGGCAGCATCGTGCACTCTGTCTGAGAATGCTTTGTCTTCTTGCTCTGGTGCAAGGGCATCAGCTGCAGCACGTAGCGCTGCAGCTGAGATTTGACGGGCTCCTGGATTGGTAAAAAGCACATACCCCAGGACTGCCCCAACTAAAAGTTTCAGCACAACGCTGCCTCCTGTTCAGTCATGATCCATCGGATCGTCGAGAACGCCAGCCCTCTTACGCCTCAAGGCTCAGGATCTGGCCCCCACAAGGGATCTGCCTGCTGCCAGCCCTAGGAGAGCAGCTGCTTCAAGAGGCTGATCGCATCTTCAAGCCGCACGGGACGTCGGCTTTTCAACAGTGCAGGCTGACCATTCGGCATCCTTCTCCAGTGATCGGCGTCAATCAGCCATCTTGCATCTCAAACAAGCACCGAACCCGATCAACGCGGCAAGGGACAATTTTTGACGGTTTTGTCAGTAGCAAGAATCTCGAAGGCTTCTTTTGTTGCCTTTCCAGGAATATCATCGTCTCCTTTCATCAGATAATCAATAAAGCCCTTTGTTGCCGTTTTCGAAATAAACCCCTCCTCGTATAGCGAACAAGCCGTATGAACCGCTCCAAGGTAATAGCCAATGTGATAATCAACGCTGACACCAACCTGAGCCTTAACGTCCGCAGCGCATACGAGTGAAGAACCGAATATCGCACCAGCAATCAACCTTGGGACGAGTTTCACAGCCTGACCGAAAACACTGAGACAAGTCATCTTAACATCAGATTTTCTCAATCAAAAGACATTCAAAAGCCTTCTCTCTTGCACTCTCTAATGCCCAGCGGAAAGTCTTGTTATTTTCACAGCCCTCTTGAGCAAAGAAGCAACACCAAGGCATCAAGCGACTATCGCCTCCACTGACTGTCGACTGGCGAGGAAATCAGAAACTGAGTGCCTAGACTTCGTCCCTACGCGTTGCTCAACGTGAAAACAGCATTGCGTCATTGCGCGCTAGGGCTTGCCTTGTCATCTGCAGTTGCTGTCATCAGCCCCGCGCACGGCAAGCCAGTGATTTGTTCCCCCAACAGCATGTCAACCAAGGTGCTTGCCAAACCTTCGCCTTCAAGTCCTGCCAAAGGATGGGGACCTGGCAACAGCATCGGCACTGCCTGGCAGCTGGTCAAGAACAAAGAAGAGCAGGTTGGCGGAGTTGCATACATTCAAGGCAAGCTTCTTTCACCCTTTAGCCCCAAAGCCGGATACACCTACGCTGAATATCTTGCAGCCCAAGGGCAAGAGGTTTGGGGAATCCTCGCCGAGTGGAGCTGCCAATAACCACTCCATCAATAAGACAATGGCCAAGCGCTTCAGCCATGAGTTGCGGTTAGAGCCTGCGCCTGAGGCCCACCGTCGATTAACTCAGCCGATCAACTCAGCGAAAAGCAGCGGCGCAGATGGGCGATCGCGTGATGCCGATGGGGATGACTGCGGCTCGGCCCCATGGTGCCTAGCCAGAAACTGCCATCCCCTTGAAACACCAGCACGGGCTTGCTGGCCCCTTTGCCGTGGGTCTCCAGCAACGACATGCAGAGCTTTTCAGCCACCTCAGCACCCCTTGGGCGAGAGCGCAGCCGGCGCAGAACAGGATCCACCTGAGAGAACGAAACGAAGGTGGCCTTTTGCGAGTCGGTGACCAGGATCATCCCGTCCAGCCACTGGACCTCATCCAACAGATCCTCGATGGAGGACAGCAGTGACGGCAACGGAAAGGCCATGCGATTCTCCCCCGCTTCTTAATCATTCCTTCATAGTTCATCGGTCTCACTTGTCGCAAGCGAGGCACGTCGGGGGATTAACCTCTTATGCCCAAACCGTGAGAAGCCCCATCAGACCTCCTGCCAGGGGGCGATGGCAGGCCTCACGAAAGCCGGCATCGAGAGCCAGCTGCTGCTGAGCAGGCCCATCAGGGAAACGCTTGAGGCTCTCTTCGAGATAGGCGTAGTGATCACCAAGACCGGCCCGAGACGCCACAGGAACCACCACACGGCGCAGGTAGGTCCGTTGAAACACAGCCGCTGCGCTGCCTGACGGGAGTCGATTGAAATCCAACAACCCAGCGCGGCCTCCCTGTCGCAGCACGCGCCGAAGCTCCCTCAGGCCAGCCGCTGGATCAGCCAGATTCCGCAGTCCATAGGCCATCAAAGCCCCATCGGCACTGGCATCCGGCATCTCCAGATTCAGAGCATCACCCTGTTGCCAGCACACCGGCAACCAGGGTTCCCGCGCAGATCGCTGGGCCGCGATCGCCAGGGGTGCAGCGGCTGCATCCACACCGATCACGCCACCACCCGGCCGCAAGCAACGCGCCAGGGCCAGGGCGAGATCACCTGTTCCGCAACAGAGATCCAACCACTGCTCACCGGGCTGGGGGGACAACCGCCGCACCATCTCTCGCTTCCACTGACGATGCAGTCCAAGACTGAGCCAGTCATTCAGCCTGTCGTAGCTGGGCGCGGCATCGTTGAACAACTGTTCAACAGCTTCAGCATCGCCGGGCCTCAAAGCGGAAAACCACTGAGTGTCATGACCATCACCGTGGCCAGCCCAACAGCGGCGGAACACACCATGCAGCCGGCCAACATGAGCGAAAATTCTCCCTGGTCCATGGCGGCTTGCATCAGCCGAAGCGCCCAGGCCACAAGGGCCACCACCACAAACACCAGAGCAATGCCGAGAGGCAGCACCCAGCTCCTGGGAATCAATGGCTGACCCGAAGAAACAGTCAGTGCCTCAATCGTGGAGAGCAGGAGGTGCACGAAAGGAGGCCAGCCGAGCAGAACAGTTCTTTACACATTAGAGAGACGTCAAGCCTCAAGAGGGCGAATCATCAATCCTCTGCTCAGCAAATCCGCCTTGATGCCCTCAACGGTCAGGACTCCGTCATGAAGCAGGGATGCCAGCAACGCAGCGGAGGCCTGCCCGCCATGCGGGCCATCGTCGAGAGCCGCAGCGATGTGATCAAGACAACCGGCGCCTCCTGAAGCGATCACCGGCACCGGCACAGCCTGTGCCACCGACCGCGTGAGTTCGAGGTCATAGCCCGCCTGGGTGCCATCACCATCCATGGAGGTGAGCAGGATTTCACCGGCTCCCAGCTCAGCCACACGGCGCGCCCAATCGATCACATCCAGGCCAGTGTTCTCACGACCACCTTTCACATACACATCCCAGCCCCCCGCCTCTCGGCGACGAGCATCAATCGCCACCACGATGCACTGACAGCCGAAGCGATCCGCTCCCTCCTGCACCAGCTGGGGCCTTCGCACTGCGGAGGAGTTCAAGCTGACCTTGTCTGCTCCAGCCCGCAACAGCTCGGTGATGCCCTCCACCGAGGCGATGCCTCCACCCACCGTGAACGGAATGGTGACCTGATCCGATGTTCTGCGAACCATGTCCACCAGGGTGGCTCTGCCCTCATGACTGGCTGCGATGTCCAGGAACACGAGTTCATCGGCACCAGCCTGGCTGTAACGACACGCCAGCTCAACGGGATCGCCAGCATCGCGGAGTCCCACGAAATTCACGCCCTTCACCACGCGCCCCTTGGCGACATCAAGGCAGGGAATCAAGCGCAGGGCGACCATGGCATTCGATACACGGCTGTTAAGGTGCAACGTCTTTCCAAGCCTTGCAGGTCATGCTGGGAAATGTTCTCAATCTGATCAAACGATTAACCGGCTCAGAACCTCTTCCAACGCCAAAACTCGAATCAATTGAGATTGGAAGCAAGGTGCGCGTGACCCGTGTTCGTGATCGCATTCCTCAGGACATGGTCAACCTGTTGAAAAGTGATGCATCCGGCACCGTCACTGAATTCCGCACGGTTGACGGCAAAGGCATTGGCGTTGTTGTGGAGCTGAGTGATGGCTCCAGCTCCTGGTTCTTTGAAGACGAAATCGTCGCAGCCTGAGGCCTGATTCCGTGAGTGACGCCCGTCAGCTGCTCGGCATGAAGGGTGCCAGTGGCACCACCAACATCTGGAAGCTGCGTCTGCAGTTGATGAAACCGGTCACCTGGATCCCCTTGATCTGGGGGGTGGTCTGTGGCGCCGCGGCCAGTGGGAACTACGAGTGGCGGCTGGATCACGTTCTCGCCGCCATCGCCTGCATGGTGATGAGTGGCCCGCTGCTGGCGGGGTACACCCAGACCATCAACGACTACTACGACCGCGAAATCGACGCGATCAACGAGCCTTACCGGCCGATCCCCTCCGGCGCAATCTCGCTGGGGCAGGTGAGGCTTCAGATCTGGGTGCTGCTTCTGAGCGGATTGGCTGTGGCCTGGGGGCTCGACCAATGGGCCCAGCACTCCACCCCCGTTCTGCTCCTGTTGGCTCTGGGTGGGTCTCTGGTCAGCTACATCTATTCAGCCCCTCCTCTCAAGCTCAAGCAGAACGGCTGGCTGGGGAATTACGCCCTCGGTGCGAGTTACATCGCCCTTCCCTGGTGGGCTGGCCAGGCCTTGTTCGGTCAGCTGACCTGGGCGACGGCTCTGCTCACCCTTGCTTACAGCCTCGCGGGTCTTGGAATCGCCGTTGTCAATGACTTCAAAAGTGTGGAAGGAGACCGTGCTCTCGGGCTTCAGTCACTTCCGGTCGCATTCGGGATCGGCCCCGCAAGCTGGATCAGCGCTGGAATGATCGACGTGTTTCAGCTGCTGATGGTTGCGGTGCTGATCGCAATCGGGCAGCATTTCGCTGCTGTTCTTCTCATTCTGCTGATCGTGCCCCAGATCACCTTCCAGGACATCTGGCTGCTGCGCGATCCAGTGGCCTACGACGTGAAATATCAGGCGAGCGCTCAGCCTTTTCTGGTGCTTGGAATGCTGGTCACCGCACTAGCGATTGGTCATAGCCCTCTGACGCAAGGCATGTGATCCGCACCCGTCGTCATTGGTTCCTGATCGGCGGTTCAGCTGTCGTCATCGGCAGTGGTGTGGCTCTGGCGCAATCTGCTCTGGTGAGCGCCTTTGATGCCACGCTCCCCGATGCACGCGGCATCAGCCGTTTCAGCAGACCGGGCACGATCACGCTGCTGGCCAGCAACGGAGCGGTGATCCAGAAACTGGGTCCTGCAACCCGCGAAAAGATCCAGCCAGGCGAGATGCCGCTGCTGGTGAAGCAGGCCTTCATCGCCGCGGAAGACCGGCGCTTTTATGAGCACAACGGCGTTGATGTCTGGGGAATCGGCAGGGCTCTGGTGCGCAACGTGCGCCAGGGGGCCGTGCGCGAAGGCGCCAGCACGATCACCCAGCAACTGGCGCGAACGGTGTTCCTCAGCCAGGACCGCACGATCACGCGCAAGCTCAAGGAAGCCGCCCTGGCCTACAAACTGGAGCGCCAGCTCAGCAAGGAGCAGATTCTCGAGCAATACCTGAACTATGTGTATCTCGGCGCCAGCGCCTATGGGTTGGCCGATGCCGCCTGGGTCTATTACTCCAAGACACCGGATCAACTCAATCTTCAGGAAGCCGCACTGATTGCCGGCCTGCCGCCGGCTCCGTCGGTGTATTCACCGCTGGTGAATCCAGAACTGGCCAAGGAACGGCGCAGCATCGTGCTGAATCGGATGCAACAGGCTGGCTTCATCACCGCCAGTGAAGCCGAGCAGGCGCGCACCAGCCCGCTCGACCTCAAACCGGCCATTCCCAAATACTTCAACAGCTCAGCGCCCTACTTCACCAGCTGGGTTGCCCAGCAACTGCCCGAGCTGCTCACCCCCGAGCAGATCGAGGTGGGAGGCCTGAAGATCCGCACCAGCCTCAACCTCGACTGGCAGAAAAAAGCCCAACAAGTGGTGAGGAAATTCGCCCCGTTCAATACCGAAGGGGTGATCGTGTCGATGGAACCAGGAACAGGCCTGGTGCGAGTGATGGTGGGTGGCAAGAACTTCAGCAGCAGTCAATTCAACAGAGCAACCCAGGGCCTGCGTTCACCGGGATCCACCTTCAAGCTCTTTCCCTATGCAGCCGCCATCAGTTCCGGAGTGAAGCCGGAAGACATTTTTGTGGATGCTCCCCGTTGCTGGTCCGGCTACTGCCCCAAGAATTTCCGCAACAAATACTTCGGCAACATCTCACTGGCCGATGCCCTCAAGAATTCCCTGAACACAGTGGCCGTGCAACTTCAGGACAAGGTCGGCTTCGACGCGATCATCAACACCGCAAACAAGCTGGGCATCGGCACCGAACGTCCTCTCGGCAAGTACTACCCGATGGCGATCGGTGCCTATGAGCAGACGGTGCTCGACATGACCGCGGCCTATGCCGCCGTGGCCAATCGCGGGGTGTATGTGAAACCGATGGCCTTCGAAGAAATCCGCGGCCCTGAAGGCAGCGTTCTCTGGAGCAGACGCATCGATGGTGACAAGGGGCGTCGTGCCCTCGACAGCGAGGTGGCCGACGCCATGAACTGGATGCTGCAACGGGTGGTGACAGGAGGCACGGGTGCTGCAGCCCGACTCGACGACCGACCGGTGGCGGGCAAAACCGGCACCTCGGAAGGGGCCAGAGATCTGTGGTTCATCGGCTCCATCCCCCAGCTCACCACCGCGGTCTGGTTCGGCTACGACAACAACGCCGAAACCAAGAGCAGCAGCGGCGAGGCCGCCTGGGCCTGGAAGCAATTCATGACCCAGATCAAAGGCAGCTACAACGTTCAGAACTTCCCTCCCAAACCGGTGCTCAACCGCCCCTTCAAAGGGCCGAAAAAGCAGGGTCGCACCACAACCGGAAACGCAACATCCGGCGCCAATGGGGATCAACCCTTCAGCAGCGGGGAACAACCGACACCAGCACAGGCCCCACCACCGAGGCGCTACATCGCTCCGGATGATGGTCCGCCGGTGGACGAGAATTTCAGGCCGCTGCCGGTGCAGTGATCACGGCGGCATAGAAGCCATCTCCCCCACTGGGATCAGGCCAGCGCTGCTCTTCTGAATGAAGCACGAGCTCAGGATGGTGATTCAGCCAGCCATGAATCTGCTCGGTGTTTTCAGAGGGATGAATGGTGCAGGTCGCATAAACCAAGCGCCCGCCTGGAGCCAACAGGGAGTGGAGGCCTTCCAACAGAGCCATCTGCAGCTTGAGCAGGTCAGCCACCGATGCCTGCGTGACTCTCCAGCGGGCATCGGGATGGCGCGCCAACGTTCCCAGCCCCGAACAGGGCGCGTCGAGAAGAATCCGGTCAAACCGGCCTCTCCACTGCGGTCGCTCCTGGCCAAGCTGCGAGGCGTCAGCCGCCAAAGCCTGGATGCTGCTGCAGCCCAGCCGAGCCGCATTGGCCGCCACACGCTGCAAGCGACCAGCGGAACGATCCACAGCCCAGATCTCTCCCACATCGCCCATCAACTCGGCCAGATGGGTGGCCTTGCCACCGGGCGCAGCGCAGGCATCCAGCACCCTTTGGCCAGGACATGGATCCAGCAGGGGAGCCACCCACTGAGCCGCACGATCCTGCACGCACCAATACCCCTCGCTAAAACCGGGCCACTGGCGCAGATCACCGGAGGGCTCCAGCACCTGCAGCCCATCCGGACAACCTGCGATCGGAGCCGTTGCAATGCTGCGTTCCGCGAGCAGTGCTGCCGCAAGATCGGGTGTTGAACGCAGGCGATTCACGCGCAGATCCAGGGGCGGAACCTGGTTGAAGGCCTTGGCAACACGCTCAGCGGACTCCGGGCCACACCACTGGATCAGCTCTCGGCTGAGCCAGAACGGCAGCGAATGCTCCTGAGCCAGCGCGGCCGCAGGCTCCGCCGGCAGCGCTAACGCTTCGCCGGCTTCATGGGCTCGCAATGCGGAACGCAACAGTCCGTTCACCACGGGCGCCAGCCGCGCCAGCTTCCCCTGCTTGGCCAGTTCAACGGTGGTGTTCACGGCGGCGGATGCAGGAATGCGCTCCATCCGCAGCAACTGGTAGAGGCCGATGTGCAGGAGCCAGCGCAAACGCGGTGGCTGCTTGCGGGCCGGAACCTTGCCCAATCGATCCAGCCAACCATCCAGCCACTGGCGCCAGCGAATGGCCCCGTAGGACAGCTCCGTGACAAAGCCGCGATCGACAGGAGCCAGAGACCGGCGACGCAGAGCCCGCTCCAGAGCCACATCCGCATATGCCCCGGCCGCCACCGCCTCTAGAACATCCCAGGCAACACGGCGTGAGAGCAGAGCATCGCGGGACGACGGTTCAGCAGGTTGAGCCATAGGTGGGCTTCGCTGGCTTCAATCATCTGCCAGCAACCCCCCAACACCACCAACCAAAAATGAGCAGCATTAGCAGAATTGCTCAAATTGACAACAAAGGGAGACTCAACTTCACCAAAAACGCCCTTGATCTTGACAAAAGATCTTGTTTATTTGCGAAAGCATAAGAATCGGTCATTTCAATCTTAGTTCAGCTCAAGACTCTCTTTGATACCAAGGTCAAGTCCAAAAATTGCCATGCTTTCGTCCACCTCTGTCGCAACACAATTCGGCGGTGAACGTGCAACAAAGCAGCCTGTCAAACTGCGTGACGGATTTGCAGGTTCTGCCGAATCAGCGGATATCGACACGGCGATTCAGGAGGCCTACAAGCATGTCTATGGCAATGCACATGTCATGGATTGCGAGCGTTCCATCTCCCTTGAAGCTGAATTGCGCGACGGGCGGATCACCGTCCAGGAGTTCGTCCGCGGCCTAGCCAAGTCCGACTTCTATCGCAAGAACTTTTACGATTCCTGTTCTCCACAGAGAACCATCGAACTGGATTTCAAGCATCTGCTGGGCAGGCCACCGCACGATCAAAGTGAAGTGTCTGAATGCATTCAGATTCAGGCTTCACAAGGACACGATGCGCTCGTGGATTCCCTGATTGATTCCGAGGAATACGGCCAGGCCTTCGGAGAGCATGGCGTTCCGTATGCGCGCTCCTGGCAGTCACAACCGGGTTCAGCGCAGTCGGCCTTCAACCACACGGCCGCAGTGTCTCTGGGTTATGCCTTCAGCGACAAAGCGATCGGGACAGGCTCCAGGCTCGGCAATCAACTGGCATCAGGGCGCGCAAGCACGATCGCTTTTCCGGCATCTTCCAAGCTCCAGTTGATGCTGAGTTCCAGCAGCTGGAGGGGCAATCAGCCACCGCGCTGGGCCAGCAAGGTTGCAACGGTGTTCGTGATCGCTGGCGTGATCGAAGTCACGCGCCTTGTGGTCACGGTGGCCTACAGCGCCCTGAGCAACTGAGCCATCTCGGCAATCTGCCCTTCATCAGGTGACCACAGGAACCTTTTGAGGGGCAAACGCCCGTTGGCATCCACAGGAATTCCCTCCGTGATCAGCAGTTCCCGCTGCATCCAGTCGGATCCCTCGCGGCTGAGGCTCATCGAGATGCGCCCCTGCGCATTGACCACGCGCTGCCAGGGCACAGGGGAAGGTAGGCGCAACCGTCGCAGCGCCCAGCCCACCTGTCGCGCACAGCCATAGGCACCAATCCAGTCCGCAACCTGGCCATAGGTCGACAGGCGGCCATGGGGAATGCAGGCAACAACAGCGCTCACTCGCTGATCAAACGAGCTGGGCCGGGGAGCACTCATCAGCCGCCGTCGACCTGGCAACCAATCAGAGCACCAGCAGCACCACCGACGGGCACACCGATCCAGCGTCCGTTGCCACGGGATAGCGCAGCGCCAAGACCGGCTCCGAGCAGGCCACCGATGACGCTGCCCTCAACACAGCTGTTGGTGTCTCCCTGTGGTTCTTCCCATGCAGCCCGCTGGGCGACTCCACCAGGCCGATACAGGTACTCACGGCTATAGCCGTTGTCTCGACGGCTGTTGTAAACACGGTTTTCGTACGCCAGCAGAGGAGTGGCCGTCATGGGCAGCAGGGCTGTCAGGGTCAGCAGCACAGACAGTCTCAGCGGAACGGGCTGATTCATGATGACTTCATTCATGGACAGAGTCATCCTGTTGAGGCCCACCTCTGAAGAGGTGACTGAACATCGGCAAGCCTGCATCCAGATATGACTGGGCTCAGTCACCTGCTTCCAACGACCTTGCAGCGCAGGACACCACACGCAGCCATCACCTATGCCCTGCAGGATTCAGAAATCCTGGAGCTGCTGGCAGCCCTGCCGAACACAACCATGGGACGTCGCCATGGGTTCGCCTTCCAGCTGATGGCCACCTACGGCCTCCAAGCGACTGAGCTGCGTTATCTGCAGGTTTGCAACCAGGAGAGGGAGCTTTGGCTGCGATCAAGGCCAGAGGGCCTTGACCTGACTGGTCTCACTGGCAATCCCTGCAGGCTGAAAGCCTGGCTGGTTGTGAATGGCAACGGCATCCCCCAGGACTGGAATCTGGTGCATCGCGTCGCCCTTGGCGAGCGTCTGCCGGCCCTGGGCAGCGACGGCGAAGCCGACCAGCACCTGGAGGCGTACCTCGAGAGCAAACCTGTCTGGCAACAGATTCAGCGCAACGCATCACGGTCAGGAGAGCTGGCCAAGGTGGACAGCTTCCGCAAGCGCTATGTCTGCTCCGCTCAAAACCTTGGCCGCGTAGAAACACGCACCAATGAACCACGATGATTGAGAAAGCTTCGAGAAAGTGCTGATCTCAGCGATCAAGATTCTTTCCACATCAGACGGGCATAATGGTGGAGAAAAAACAGGTTTCAACCATGTCTGAAGAAGGCAATATCCAAAGAGTCGAGTTGATCAATTACAAAAATGATGCCGGCAACGAGCTGCTGGGCCTCGGCATTGAACTCGCCGATGATCCCAATGGAGGCATCCAGGTGCGCGTTTTAATGGACCCAAAAGTGATCAGCGGTGTCACCGTCTCTCCACTGCAGCAGAGCGGATGTTGCGGATAAATTCAGCAACCACAGTTCAACAATCAGCGCAGCCTTCAAGCAGCCCTGAAGGAGAAACAATTTCCACACGACGACACATTAATTGTCTTACCAGAGAGAAAAAAACCTCCCCCAGAGAGAGACTCCTGATAGTCGATCACAAGACCGGAAAAGAGCTGAACTTGTTCAGCCTTGGAGTAGAGCGTGACGCCGGATTCCCGGGAGATTGGCTCACCGGAATTGCGGCCTGCCTTGAACACAATCGCGTAATCCGAGCAACCACCAGACACCACTTCAGCGTGCATTTCCCCTGGGATGCCCGCAACAGCGGATTGACGCATGAGCTCCAAAGCCGCCTTGGACGTCAAGATCGTGCCCATCCTTGAGCCCTCGCTTCGGTCAGTGCTACCAGCGGGAGCCACCTTCAGGCTGCGGTCATGACATGGACCTGCGTAGCAAATGCATTGAGCGCTCAGCCGGAGGCCGGTTGCGGCTTGCATGCAAATCTGAGCAATAGCCCCATCACTGCCAGCAAGCCTTGGCGCCTGCAGCGTTTTCAGCGATGCCGATCCTTCCCCGCAGATTTCAGCGTTTGAAGCAGGTTCTGGACTGCAGGATGTCGGATCTCACCGTTCTGGTGGAGCACGTTGAAAAGCCCCATAACCTCTCGGCCATCCTGCGCAGCTGTGATGCCGTGGGAGTTCTGGAAGCCCATGCCGTGAGTTTCAGCGGCCGGCCCCGCACCTTCAACAGCACCGCCCAGGGCAGCCAGCGCTGGGTGCCGCTGCATGACCATGCCGACATCAGCAGCGCCGTGGTTCACCTCAAGACGCAGGGTTTCCGGCTGTACGGCACCAACCTGGGCGTGAACGCGCGCGATTACCGCGAATGCGACTTCACAGGGCCCAGCGCCTTCGTTCTCGGTGCCGAGAAATGGGGACTGACCGAAGAAGCCACAGCGCTGATGGATCAGGCGGTGTTCATTCCGATGCGTGGCATGGTGCAGTCGCTGAATGTGTCGGTGGCCACGGCCACACTGCTGTTTGAAGCCCTCAGACAACGCCAGGCCGCTGGGCTGGCACCGCTTCAAGGGGAGGGGATTCCTGCAGAGCGCTACGCCGACCTGCTGTTTGAGTGGTGCTATCCCGAGGTGGCGAACTGGTGCCGTGAGCAGGGCCGCAGCTATCCGGCCCTCTCAGAAGGCGGTGAAATTCTCGAAGAGCTGCCGCGCACAGCCAAGCTGCGCTGCTGACAGGGAAGCCGGGGCTCAGAAGCCTCGATTCAGAACGGCATCAACACGTCCTTGCTGCCTTGCCGGCGCTCCATCACTGGATGGTTTCGGCGCGCTGCCGGCAGTCGCAGGGCAAAGACCAAAGCCAGAAGTTCCAACGGCAGGCTGCGGCCGATGAACAGGACCACAAGCCCCAGTGCGATGGCCAGCATCTGCTCCAGCAGACCGATCACATCATCGGGATTGCCGCGGCCAGACACCCACAGCGTCACCATCAGCGTCAGCAGAGCAAGCGTGGCCCAGAACGGCATGGTCTGATCGGTTCTGTCGACCTATTTTGCCGCGTCCCGCCCCGTGCTGCTCACCCAGGCTTCCAGACCCTCACCCAGAAACGAGAGCCCCAGCACCAGCACGAACATCGCCAGGCCTGGATACAGGGCGGTCCACCACACACCGGTCGGCACAGCGGCGAGGGCGAGATTGAGATCACTGCCCCATTCCGGCACCGTTTCGGGAAGACCCAAACCGAGAAAGCCAAGGCCGCCCAGCACCAGCACCGCATCGGCGGCATTGAGCGTGAGCAGCACCGGCACCGAGGTGATCACGTTGCGCAGCAGGTACCGGCGCAGAATCCAGACCGGTCCGGCACCCAGCGTGCGCGCGGCCTCCACGAACAGCTCGGCTTTCACCTGGGCCGTCTGGTTGCGCACCACCCTGAAGTACTGGGGGATGTACACCACGCACAACGCCGCAGCCGCGTTGGGAACCCCACGCCCTAATAGAAACGCCAACACCACCGACAACAGCAACACTGGCAGGGTGTAGAGCGTGTCCATCAGCAGCACCAACACGCGATCCACACCTCCCCCCAGGTAGCCACTCACCATGCCCAGGGGCACACCAATCACCAGCGCGAAGGTCACGGCCAGGAGCACCACCTGCAGGGCCACACCGCTGCCCTGCAAGGTGCGCACGCAAACATCACGCCCGAGACGATCGGTGCCGCACCAGTGCGCCAATGAAGGAGGTGCGTAGATGGGATTATCCAGACCGGCATTGGGATCCGGCAGCAAGCCAGCCGCCAGCAAGACAGGAGTGATCAGGGCCACCAGGCCGTAGATGGCCACGATCACCAGGCCCCAGCGGGCCATGCGAGCCGAAAGGCTGGGGCGGGCAATGCCCAGAGGCGAGGCGGCAAAACTCACAGAGGAGCGCAGTGCTGATCAAGCGCATTCTTGCCCGACTGCCCGACCCAGAGCAGGATTGGGGCATGAACCGTTCCCGCCGCTGGCGCTCTCGCCTGACGGGCACCATGCTCGGCCAGCTGCAACTCGCCACCTACGCCGCGGTGCTGCTCGGCTTCACTGGTGCCACCAGCACAGGACTGCTGCTGAGCGAACGCAGCCGGCTGCGCGTGGGAGAAGCTGAGCTGCTGACCGCATCGGCAGCACTGGCTCTACGCCTGGAGAGCCAAGCCAATCAGGGCGAGATCTTGATTGTGCGAGAACTGCAGGATCATTCCAGCCTGCGCACCAACCTGTGGCTGGAACAACCCGACGGCCAGCTGATCACACCCAGAAGGAAGCACCGCCCCATCCCGGTGGCTCTGCTGCAAGCAGCCGTCGAGGCCAACCCGCAGCGGAAGCAAGGCGAATCCCATCTGATCGTGTTGCAGGAACGCGAGTACCTCACCCTCCTCGACCGCCGTTTGCGATCAGGTGATCTGCTCTGGAGCAGCACCGAGATCTCTGGCCTGGGACCTGCTCAAAGCGAATTTCTGGCCTGGATGATCCTGATCTGGGGCAGCGCCCTCAGTGGCTCGTTGCTGCTGGTGAGCCTGTTGGTGAAACGAATCACCAAACCCTTGCAAGAACTCAGCTCCCGCAGCGCCGAGCTCACGGCTGAAGGCCTGCAAACAGCCGCTTTGCCGGTGCCCAGGGGACCAGAGGAACTCAGCCAGCTCACCCGCACCTACAACGCGCTCACCGAGCGACTGGCCCAGTCCTGGAGCCAGCAGCGTCAGTTCGTGAGCGCGGTGAGTCATGAATTGCAAGCCCCACTGACTGTGGTGTCTGTCTCTCTGAAGCGCGTGATCCGCAAAGCACCGGAGCTGGAGGCACAACTGGTGCAGCGCCTGCATGACGCAGAAGAGGAGACGATCGGCATGCAGCAACTGCTCAATGACCTGCTCGACCTCTCACGCAGCGATTCCGGGCGATTGCAGGTGAAACAGGAGCCCGTGGATCTACGGCCTCTGCTGGAGGAAGTGGTTCGCGCCCAGGGAGCAGCCCTGACCCGTGAACTCACCCTGGAACTACCGGCCGAAGACATCTCCACCACAGCCCTCGGCGATGCCGCCAGGCTGCGCCAGGTGTTGCTCAACCTGATCGAGAACGCCCACAAATACTCACCGCCTGAACAGCCCATCCAGCTGCGCTTGCACTCGGGCCTCAACGCCCTGGTGCTTGAAGTGGAAGATCGCGGCATCGGCATTCCCTTGCAGGATCAGGCCTACGTGTTTGATCGCTTCCACCGGGGGGCCAACACCACAGGGCAGAGCGGCAGCGGCGTTGGATTATCGGTGGTGAAACTGCTGCTGGAAGCGATGGGTGGCAGCATCAAGGTGAAGAGCGAACCCGGCATGGGCAGCTGCTTTCGCATTCAATTGAGGCGAGCCCCTTGATTCCCTACCTGATCCTGGTTTCGCTGCTGGTGCCGGCCAATCTGTGGGCGTCGATCACACCGCATCTGCACAGCGATCTGAGCATGCGTGTTCTGCATGGCGTCTCGACGCTGGTGTTGCTGCCTCCCCTGTTCAGCCTGTGGCGTCAACGCCGGCAGGTTCAACGGCTGCCCGCCCTGCTGCTGGCCAGCTTTGCCGTGGTGCTGGTGGTGGTCAACAGCAAGATCACCGTCATGGGAATGGGCGTGCAGTACGGCTGGGTGGATCACCTGTTTCTGGCGATCGCCTGCATCGCCGTGCTGACCTTCTACCTGCTCAATGATGCGGAGGATGAGCTTCCGGAGCAGGAAACGCGCACCTCCTGAAGCCCAGAAGGACAACGGCACCACCGCCTTCGGCGTCCTCGATCGACACGCTGCCGCCCATTGACGCGATCAGCGTCTGCACCACGGCCAGACCGATGCCACTGCCGGAAATCCCTTCGCTGTTACGGCCACGGCGAAAACGCTCGAACACCAACGCCCGTTCTTCGCTGGCCACTCCCGGGCCATGGTCACGCACCTGCACGACCACCCGCTCCGGCTGGAAGAGATAACCGATCTCGATCGGAGCAGCGGCAGGGCTGTAGGTGCAGGCGTTCTTGATCAGATTGAGAAGACACTGCAGAACCGCATCGCGATCAGCGAAAACCTCGATCGCGTTGGGATTACCCCCTTGAGGGGAGATCACCACGAGGCGCTGCTGCTCCGATGGCTCGACCAGCGCCATGGCCTGCTGAACCAGATCAGCAATACCAAGGGGCTGACAAGCCAGGTTTTGCGAGCTGATCTCGGCGCGGGTGAGGGTCACCAGATCGCTGACCAGTTGTCCCAACCGGCGAATTTCATCCTGAACGATGAGCAGCTGGCGACGCTGGTCGTCCGTGAGATTGTCGCCGCGGCGGGTCAGCCTGCGGCTATAGCCGCCAATGATCGTGAGGGGATTGCGCAGCTCATGGCTCACGCTGCTCGCGAACTGTTGCTGACGCCCGAGAGAGTCCGCCAGACGGTCGCGCAGGTTATTGACAACGACCGCAAGAGGCTTCAACTCCAAGGGGAACTGCGCGGGGTCAACAGGCTGCTGCTGCAGAGGATTGGAGCACAACGCCTCCAACGTGTCGCCAAAGCGCGTGAAGGGCTGCAAGGCACGATCAATACCACGCCGATTGAGCAGAACAGACAGCAACGCCGCCAAAACAGCGGCAAGCAGCAACCATCCGTTCAGTTGACGCTGAAACGCCACCTCGGCCGAGACATCCTCCAGTAGATACAAGCGCAAGGGGTTGCCGTTGAGATTCACAACCCTGCTGGTGATCATGTAACTGCTGCTGCGGTTGCGAAACAGCTGAGGCCTGGATTGGTTTTGAGCCAGCTGCTCAGCCCGTTGGCGCAGATCCGCAGAGGGATCGATCAACGCAGCATCAGCAGACTTCTGCTCTGCAAAGCTCCCCCACAACGCCAGATTGGAACTGGAGAAAGCGCCGAACAAACGTTGCAGCTGTTGAGGTTGGCCAGCAACGGCAACGTTGCTGCGCAGCAAGCGTTCGGCCCGGTTCATCGTGGTCAGCTGTCGCTGGTTGCGCTGCTGCTTGAACAGCTGAACAGTCACCAGCACCAACAAGCCATACCCCAGCAGCACCGCCAGCACACTGGTGCGCTCCAACCGTCGCCGGATCGAGGTCTGTTCAACACCAGGGCTCACAGTGGCCTCTCTCCAGCAGGAGCAGCAGAGATCGGCAACGGCCTCAAGCCTTCAGGCGGCCAGCCGGCTGCGCAGGACTTGCGGCTCCCCGGAACGGGACGGCAGCTGCTGTTCGATCTCCAACTCGAGCACAGGCCATTGCGGGTGCGGGCGTGCCGTGAATCCTGATCCGATGTCTTGGGGAAGCGCATCCAGCAGCACCCGATTCTGGAAAGCACCCCGGAGGTTAGGCACGCCATCCAGGCTGTAGGCCGGGCCACAACGCATCAACACCTGTCCGCGCCAGATGGCCGCTGGAGCAGAACCCACCGAATAAACAATCGCACTCTCACCGCGCGCCTGGAGATCCTCTGCCTGGGTTGCGATGGCCAGCACCGGACGGCGATCCCGCATGCGGCAAGGCCAACGATTGGAGACCGGTGGATCGACCATCCAGCCATGGGCCCGTCCCAGTTCCTCACGGATCAGCTCCAGACTGCGGCGCTGGCGCGAGCTTTCGCTCAGGCGCTGGGCCATCGCCCTGCCCAGCTGAAGATCGGCACCGATCAAGCGCAGCATGAGCCCAAATAGCAACGTGCCCAGGCTCAGAGCCAGCAGCAGCTCCAGCAGCGTGAAACCCCAAGAGCCTTCTGGTTTGCATCGCCCTCGCTTCATCTCAACCCTCCTGAACCCTGGGTTGGCAGAGCGTGCTGCGGGGAGCCTCACCGAGTGCGGGAAGGTCTCCCTGATAAATGCCCACCCTGCTCACACCCATCGGCAAACTCACCACCAGGCAGCGACGCTGATCCAGCCGCTCATGGCTGAGCACGGTGGTGCCGCCATCGAGCAGCAAACCGTTGGCCGACACGCGAATCAGCTCCGGCAGGTTGGTGTGCACCTGAATCGGCCCCTGCTCGAAGGCCTCCTGCAACGCAAGGCCAACCCCTGAGCAGGGCACCAAAACACCCGGTGCATACTCTGGCTCAGGCTGCTCCCAGGCATCACGAGCAAGCCTGATGCCGCAGGCCTGCTGCGCACGTCTCGCCGCCAGGCGGGCCCGTTCAAGACCCAGCTGCAAGCGCCGGGCCGCCGCATCCAGTTGCAGCCGATCACGATCAGAAGCCGCATCGGGCACGACCAATGAGGCGATGATCCCCAGAAGTGCAACCGTGACGACCAGCTCCACGAGGCTGAACCCTGCGTTGACACGCTTCATGAGCGGCAAAGCCCATAGGCCGCTGGGCTGACCAGCTGGCGTCGCTGCAACTGCACCTCACCATCAGCGTTCAATGCAGACAGCTCCTGCCAAACGCCGAGCTGATCAGCATCCACAACCCATTGCCGGGTCATGCCCTGTGGCAACGGCACAGCCTGATCCAGCGCAACAGCCACAGCTCTGGCATCCAGCAGGCATGGATCCAAACCGGAGATCACCCGATTGGGCTCAGCGCCATGCAGCCTCAGCCAGCGATGGCTGGCGAGCTGCAACAGCTCCAGCTGATCAGCGGTGTGCTGCAGGGTGCGGCTTTGCTGCCAGGTCGCTGTCGCCTGGCTCCACACTCCTAGGGCTGCGCTACTGCTGCTGGCCAAGAGAATGGATGAGATCAACACCTCCGGCAGGCTCATGACAACGGCTCCGAGCCATCACGCCCGATCAACTGCACCGCACGGATACCCAGGATCTGAGCTCCATCGGCGGCCAGCTCAAGCCTGAAGCTGGCGCGACGACCATCAGCCAAGGCCAAGTGCAAATCCCCCGACCCTGAGCCGGGCTGCCAAGACAGCAACCTCCAGGTCTGACCAGCCACGCTGCCTTCCCGCAGTGATCGGGGCTCAGCGGCGGAGCAGCTGTTCTGAAGCAAGCCCCAGTCAACAGAGGGCCAGTGCAGCAGACAGGCCTGCGCACCGCTATTGGCCATGGTCGTGAAGGCCTGGGCCGCTGAGTGCAACTGATCCGCCGCCTGCTCACGCTCGATGGCCGCGTGCAAGCGCAAGCGGCCCTTCAGACTGAGCGTATGAATGGAGGCGCTGCCCAGCAACAGCACGGCGGAAGCAGACAGTGCCAAGGGCAGAACAAAACCTGTTGCTGCTGGCTTCGTGTTCGCGCCAAGCCACTGGCGAGATCCCGGACACAACACGGCAGAGCTTCACGACTGCGCAAAGCATTCCCCCGGATGGGTGATGTGCATTGCTAACACTTCAGAAAGGATGGGGAGAACCGAGAGGGGAGATGCAGGGATGGCCAATGCCGCAGTGGATGCCAGCAACAGCGCCAGCAGAGTGCTGGTCGTTGATGACGATCCGGAACTGCTGCAGTTTCTGCAGGACGAATTCAGCCAGCAGGGGCTGGACTGCAGCAGCGCCAATTGCGGTGGCGATGCCCTGCTGAGGTTGAGGCAGGAGAATTTTGATCTGGTGGTGCTCGACTGGAGCCTGCCGGATTTCGATGGCACGGAGATCTGTCTGCGGCTGCGCAGCAGTGGCGACACCACGCCCGTGCTGATGCTCACCGCTCACGACGATCTGGATGATCGGGTGCAGGCCCTGGATCTTGGCGTCGACGATTACCTCACCAAACCCTTCGAGCTGAAGGAATTACACGCCCGCGTGCGCGCCCGCTTGCGCCGGGGCCAGTTCGCCAATTCTGAACGCGCCAAAGACAGTCTCAGCCTTGAAGATCTGCAGATTGACCTGATCGAACATCGAGTCACACGAGGGGAGCGTGAATTGGCTCTCTCTCAGCGTGAATTCGATCTGCTCGCCTACCTGGTGAAGCACAACAACGAAGTGCAGACCCGGCAAGAGATTCTGGAGGGCGTCTGGGGGAAACCCTTTGTGGGCGATCCCAACTCACTGGATGTGTACATGGGCTATCTGCGCAAAAAGGTGGAGGCCAAAGGTGAGCCGCAGCTGCTGCACACGGTGCGCGGCGTGGGCTTTATTGCCCGGCTGCCGAAAGCCTGAACCGCAGCTGAACATCAGCACCACCACCTGCAGCATCGTTGATCAGCAAATCACCCTGCATGACCTGCATCAACTCGTGCACCAGAGCCAAACCAATGCCCATGCCCCTGGTGCCAGCTGAATTAATGCCACGCTTGAAGCGCTGAAGCAGAACGGAACGATCGACTTCTGCGATGCCATCACCCTGATCGATCACGTGCAAGATCAAGCCATCACAACGCTGCTCTGTTTGCAATCGCACAATCCCCGAGCTGTAGAGAAGAGCATTACGAATCAGTTCTTGCAAACACTGCTGCACCCGCGCTGAATCAGCCCATAGAGCTGGAATTAATTCGCCAGCAGGTTGGGGCAACTGAAGCCGACCGTTGGAATCAGCGGACAGCGACTCATAAGCCAGCAGCAACTGATCATCAGGATCGAGTGATTGGTAATCGAGTTGGAGACGACCGGAGTCGATCAGAGCCAGATCGCGCAACACCCGTAGCAGATCAGCGATTCGCGCTGCTTCTGCATTGATCAGATCGGCGGAACGCTGAGCAGAGGCCGGCAGCGCTTCGCGCTGAAGCCGCTGACTGTGGCCGGAGATCACGGTGATCGGCGTCCGCAGTTCATGGGCTACCCCGTCCACAAAAGCCCGCTCTCGGCGCCAGGCGGCGGCAAGGCGTTGCTGCAGGTTGTTGAAGGCGACAGCGATGGCACGCAATTCCTGTGGCTGCAGCTGGGGATCCAAGAGGTGCTCGCCGAGATTGTCGGCTTCCAGGGTCTGCAGCTGCTGATCGAAATCATCCAGGGGTACCAACAACCCACGCCGAATCACAGGCCTGAGCAACAGGGCTGTGAACAGGATCGACAATCCTGCAGCTGCAACCAAAATCGACTGCGCCAAGCGCTGTTGCTCAAGGGAACTGGTCACGTTCTGCCGAAGCTGCAGCCAGCGTTGTTCTCCACTGGGCAACTGCAGGAGTTGTCGGCTGACAAGCCACTGCTGGCCAGAAACATCCCGCTGAAGAATGGGCTTCTGAGCTGAACCCTCCGCCAGCATCGATGCCTCCAGCCCGAAGCTACGCAAGGGCACTGGATCCAACTGCGCCACTGCAGCCTGACGCGCCAACGACTGCACCAGCTGCTCATGCTGCTGGCGCCTCTGCAGATCAGACAAAGCGCCGTTGAGCACCAGCAACACGGAGTAGCCGGCCACAACCGTGAGCACCGCAGTGGACTGCAGCCAGGTGCGCAGCGAGGGCAGAGGCTGATGGTTCAAAAGCTCAGAACAACCCTAAGAACGTTCTTAGAGAGCTCTAGCTGTTCTTTCCTCTGCAGGCCAAACAAAGGAGAGATGCTGAATTCGTGAGCACGACACGTGCCAAAAACTTTTACAAACACTGATCCAGCCATGACTACTCTCAACAGCCGACTTCAACTGGCGATGCTCAACCGCAAGAAAGGACGCAATCTGATCGAAAAGGGATTCACACTTGTGGAGCTAATGATCGTGATTGTGATTGTTGGCGTTTTATCTGCAGTTGCCTTGCCGAACTTCCTTGGGACAAGAGACAGAGCGGAAGTAGGCGCACTTACTGGCTCAATGATTGGACTAGCAAAACAATGCTCAGCAAATGCAATCTTGGGGAGCCCTGCGGCAATACCTGGCGCAGCTGCCAGTGGCCAACCAATTACATTGACTGCAGCAGGTAGCGGGACAAATTGCTCAGCAGGCGCAACTCTTGCGAATACATCTGCATTCACCGCAGGTGATGCAGAGGGATTGCGATGCGGAACTGATACAGGAGCTGCCACTGACACAACTTGCAGAATCGTAGTCGATACAGACGGAGGAATCACAGGAACCTGGGGAACATAAGCCAAAAAAAGACCCTTGGCAGCCAATCAATTCCAAGGGTCTTAGCAAATCACAAACAAATAAAAACCAATCCAAAGCCAAGCAAATAATTGACAACAAGAACCCTTGTTACGGCAGATAAATCAATCACCTACCAAGCAATGGATGCAATTTTCATTCACCCAAAACAACCACCACTTGCCGACAAGATAAAAAATGACAACAAAAAAAGAAAATGCACAAAAGGCGCAAATTAGCTGCAGAAGCGAGGAAGGCTTTTCACTAACAGAGCTAATCATGGCTCTTAGCATTGTCGGAATCCTTTCAGCAATTGCAATTCCAAACTATCAGAATCAACTCTGTCGATCAAAAACAACAGAAGCAATATCAAGCACTAGCTCACTTCAGGCAATCATTTCTGCTTACATCGATGAAACAGGAGTCTATCCAACCAGCTGGGACAACCTCAACAGCATCAGCGCCATCATGAGTAACGAGGGAGAAATGTCCGGAGAATTTTCAGAAAAATGGGTGCTTCCAAGTAAGCATTATGAGATCACAGTGAACGGACCATCCGGATCGACCTACAACATCACGGGAGTGACTAACAATGGCTGCCCTAACCGAAGTATCAAAGCGTGCTTAAACGCAAGCACCGGGGCCAGCAAAATAAATGAAGGAGATGGGGAAACGAATGCAGCAGATGTCGTTTGCACTTAGATGATGAAAAGCGGAATCATAAAAAATCGATATTCACCATCACCACCCGATCAAGAAAAAGGGATGGCGATGGTGATGGCCTTGTTAATGGGAACTGTGTTACTCGCTGGCACAAGCGGTCTCATGATTCGCCAGATGATGGCCAGAAAACTTGGAGCTGCAGAGAGTTACAACCAGTTAGCCGAATCTGCAGCATTGAATGGCCTCAATCGCATCATCAGTGACCTGAACAAAGATGATCGCGATAATTACACAGGCTTCCTGCTCACACTTCGCAACGACTCACAGCAATGGGGCTGGGCAAACCCGAATGCCCCAGCCACAGACACATCGCCAAGCACTCAACTGGTTGAACTCTGCACCCCAGTCGAGAGATTCATCAATGCCTACCCCCGAGGCACAGGCGGAGAACCGGAAATCATTCCAATCAACACAAGCAACATCCGAGCCGATGGTGTTGATGGGGACATCGAAGTGGGATACCGCCTACGTAGCTACAACACCACAGCAACAGGCGGGAATGGTGAAGGCAGTTTCTACGTCGAAGGCATTGTCATGCGTGGAGACACACTCCTGTCACGAGCGTTGCTTAAACGTGCGCTCTACGTCAATTCGCGGGTGGCAGGGGCTGGGGACTGGGCAGTTATCAGTGGTCATAACTTAAGACTCAACAACACCAGCATTGACGGACCTGGGTATGTCTTTTACTTAACCAAATCACCTGATAATTATTCTGCTGGTCAATACTCAGCGAGTTGTTTTAGCTCACTTCTTGAAGATGTCGGAGCCACTAACGCAGACCTCGGCGGACCAGACAGCGACAATCAGATCTGGCCAATCAATATTGATGAAACCAAGCGTGGCATCAGCGGTCTTCCGCCTGCGAATCTATTTGAAAAAGATCGCATTAACGACACAACATCGGATTCCGATGGAGACACGATTCGAATCTGGAGTTTTGACGACAGTCCACCAGCCCCAGACGATCGTGATGGCGATGATCTCAACGACATCGATCCATTGACCGGCGAAGAGATCTTGTATCCACCACTCCCATGCGGTGAAGTGATCTGCGTCCGTGATGCAGATCAAACGAATGCCAGCGACTTTCGAACGCTTTCAGAAGAAGGGATTAATCTGGCCCAGAGCGGCGGGAAGATAAAATTAACCAAAAACATTCTATGCAATAATTCGAACAACTTTGACTGCCATATCCATCTTGATCACGTCAGGCTGAGTAGTACAAAGTTGCATTTTGAACCATCCGAGTCGGGTGCAATCGTTCTGCATCTGGATCAACCCGTGAGCTATCCCAACAACCTGGGTCTGTCTCAAGCGATTCACTTATCTGGATCAGCAGAGCTGTGTGCTGCCACAGGCAATGATTGCAGCAGCAAGCCAGAACAACTCGTGATTATGGCGGCAAGCGGAGAAGCACCCGCAACCAATGCCTGCTACCGCACTAGACAATCAGTGGTCTTCACAGGAAAAACCTTACCGTATGCATTGCTCTACTTACCAACTGGAATCGTACGACCGAATAACGCCACACTCACGGGGCTGGTTTGGGCTAGCAGCATCTGCGTCGTCAAGGATGAGGACGCATTAGCCGATGAAGACACATCACCACCAAGCTTTGAATTGAAAACAGAACAGAATGGAATTTCAGTGGTTCAGAACGCCAACACCCACTGGGGCTGGACAGAACGTTTTAATTATCCAGGCTATGGGCGCATGGTCACCCGCGCGATTCGTGGCACCAGTCTTGACGTCTTTGAACGCTGGTAAACAAAGACAACAAGGAAATATTCTCATCAAAAACTCAGACACACCACACCAAACTCACTTGATCGCTTAGATCAATTGTCATCAATGAAGCGTTTCGAGAGACGAGAATAGAGAAGGAGGTTCTCAAGCAGCGATTACTTTTCGGCACACACCCTGTCGAATGATTCAGAGAAGGCTCATTCAGACACCATGAAGCAGCCATCAACACTAAAAACATGCAGATCTCTCAAAAGAGATTCTTCAGCGGCTGGATTCACGGTGATCGAGACTCTCGTCGCTGGTCTTGTGATCGCAGCCGTGATGACAGCTGTCGGCCGTCTGAGCGTTGCAGGCATGGCCGCCAGCCAAAATCAGTCAGCAAGGAATAGCATTGAAGCTGCAATCAATGATCACATTCAACTGCTGCAAATGCAGGATTCATATCTCACACAGGAAGCGATTACGAGTACTGCGGGGCTCAATAGCTCAATGGAGTCTGCTTGCGCCTCTCCAAGCACCTTCTTAAAAGATCATCTGCAAAAGCCAGAAGTCGCGGGAGCCGTTGAGCATCCGGCCGTAGAACTCGAATGGAATGTCGACAATCCATATCTGTTAGTGGTCACCCACAGCTTCGAAGCACCTGAAACGTCTATCGGCTTGGAAAAACGCATTACAGAGCTCAATCCAAATTTTTCATCACAATGCTATGACCTGCAATAACAACAAACAACAAGGATTTAGCCTCGTTGAAATGATTGTCGCTCTCGCGATTCTAAGCACTGCAACAGCAGTCACCGTTCCTATCGTTGCTCGAAATCGCTGGCAAGTGGACGTAGACCGTTATGCATCACAACTCGAGTCCGGCATTTATGGCTTACGGGCAAAACTCGGTTCACGTAAAACAAGCTGTTCGATGATGTTTCCTGCAGCAAACAGCTTTAGGACACCAGAAACAATCACGGAATTTAACCAAGGTAAAAACACAACAGATTTTAAGTGTTGCGACTCCGAAATCAGCCAGTTGATTGACGACCCGGGCTGTGTAGAGGGATATGCCGGCAACAAGCTCAGTGAGATCACGGGAAGGCCTCTCGACAACTTAAGGCTGGTGCAAAAAGAATCCGCGCCAGAATCGCAACATGTCAGAGTGGCGGTCAGCACAAGAGACTTTGGCTTTACGCCACCTGGAACAACTGCAAACGCTGGAACGCTGACCTTTTTGATTTGCCATCAAAAGGCTCTATCCAAAGGTGATCCCACAAACTGCATCCCTGATCAAGAGAGACTCAGCATTCGCTGTGTACAGATTGATGGAACTGGCGCTATTGAGCGTGGCACCTGGATCAACGACACAAGCAGTGCAGATTCGAGCAATGGTCGTTGCCGAGCAACATAAGCTTGCCTATCAGCGATCTCTCAGAACAAATTCAGCGATAACAAATTCATGAGCCCCAACAGGATGGCAGATTGAAAGGAAGATCAAAAAGCTGGTGAAAAGGACATGCTTTTAATCTCACCAAAAAACAAGCGTTCACACAAGAAATCAAAGGGATTCACGATCCCGGAATTGATGGTAGGTGTTGTCTCAGGAACACTGATTATGGGTGCTTCCTCCATGGCCTTGCGTTCAACACAAACACTGATTTCTGAAGGACAAGGGAAAGCAACGCTGCGCCAAAATACGACCAATGGCCTTCGGTTAATGCGCTCAGAGGTTGAGCGCAGCATGAATCTCTTAGTTACGCGAACTGATGCCGCTGAAGGAGACGATCCAGAGATGGATCTGATGAGCAATCATGCAGATGTGGTCAGGCTCTGCAAGACCAATGCAGGCAGCCAAGGGTTTAAGCCGATATTTGGCATCAATATGGTCGAACTTGAAGAGCCTGTGATCTATGGCGTCAGCCTGAGTAGTAACCAACGCGGCTATTCAATTTTGAGGTGCGGCGCCTCACTGAATATGGATGGAACCTATCAGGGAAGCAAATCAGCCTCCAGTGAAGCAACCAGTTCTGAGGAGACTATTGAATCGCCGATGTTTATCAGTCGGGTGATTGATGATATTGGAACAATCCCTTGCAGAGTTGACGACTTGGCAGAAGACGAAGGCTGTCCCGCTGGGCAGCCGCTAGCCGATGTTCTCGAACAATCGGAATTCACATTCACGCAGGGCAAAACACCAGCAAGAACCTTTCAGCAGCCAGCCATTCGAGTCCAAACTGACATCAACACCAAGCTCGTTAAGTTTATTGACCCGTACACCCTGGACGATTCCAACACAGAGGACCCTTATCAAATTTCGGCAAGTTATTTAGAAAAGACTTCAGACGTTAAATCCAGCACCAAACAAGACCTTCACTTTGCAGCTTTTGCAAGAGCCGACAAGAGAGTGCGCTATGGGTTTAACGACACCAACGGTAATCAAGGAGATGGCTATAGCGGTGGTGCTTTTTTCCAAAACATCACCAGCCGCAATGTTCGCTTCATTCTGGATGGATCAGGCTCAATGAGTGCCTGTGTGGCCTGGAGTGGCGAATATGGCAATTCTCGGAGACGCTTCTATGACCCTAACAAGGGTTGGTTTTACACCAGAGAAATCTGCAGTTTCACCAGGATGGAAGCACTGCAACACGAGATGATTGACATCATTCAAAACTTGCCTGACGCCACAAAGATGGGCCTTGCTGCATTCAGCACAGAAGGAAGGCGGAACAACAAAACGTGGGCACCAAGTGAAGACAACCTTGTGGAACTTGGACCAGCTGATTCAGAAACACGCCAATCTGCAATTGATTTTGTTCTCAGCCTCAGCGCCGGCAATCCCGGCTCTTGGGGTGGCACCATGCCATGGGACAGCCTTGATCAAGCTTTTGGAGACAGCGTCACCGACACCGTTTACTTCCTCTCTGACGGCAAACCCAATTACGACCAAAACTCAGGCTATTGGACCGACAGTGATTACGAAATAGTTGCCGATTACTACGCCGGGCTTAATGCTTCACGGGTGACCAATGGCAACCGCTCGATCAAAATCAACTCCACAAGTGTTGGTCTAAACTCCCCTTGGATGCAATTACTCTCAAGCAAAACCTCAGGGGAATACATCAAGGTCGATGATATTTAGATCACAAACATAGAGGGAAACAGGGATTGACGCACTCCAGACAATCATGAGATTCAGGTTTCAACTCAAAAACGAAATACATCCCTCATGATAAATATCAACCCTATTCAAGGCATGAATTCAGAGAAACCAATGACGTCAGGCGATAGGGACTGGGGAACGACGCTAAACAGCTGACACGTCATCAGCTTCTGATGCTCGTCGGATCACTGGCCTAGGTTATGCGCCTTAACAGCAAAAGCCAAAAGAGCTGGCCCTTCAGCAACATTGAAGGGCTAGTCCATCAGATCCAAACCATGAATTTCAGCTAGCACTCCAAACTGTTTGGTGATCAAACACCATGAAGCGCCAAGGCAAAGGCAGGAAGACAACTGCAAGGGATGATCGCAATGCCTGCAAACGCAAGCGCCAAACAGGCCTTGAGAGCCCTGCACATAGCGATGTAAAAACTTAAGCCTTTCTTTCAACCAAAAGCTGCTGAAACAGAGAAGGTTAGGGAGTAAGCGCCATCCGTGCGATACAACCATTCACCTTCTGACCAGCCATGACCACTCTCAACAGCCGGCTTCAGCTGGCCATGCTCAGCCGCAAGAAAGGCCGCAACGCTCTTGAAAAGGGTTTCACCCTGGTGGAGCTGATGATCGTGATCGTGATCGTTGGCATCCTGTCGGCGGTTGCACTTCCCAACTTCCTCAATCAAACATCCAAGGCGAAAGGCACGGAATGCACCTCGAAGGCCGGAAACATCATGGGATTGGTTGCCGCGGACGCGATGGAAAGCACAGCAACTGGCACTGCCACCCTCACGGCTCTTGTGAATGAAGAGAATTCGAATTCGGATCTGTGCACATTCACTGCCGGTGGCCTTAGTGGCAATGTCTACTCATTGACCGCAACAGGAAAAACAGGAAGTGATCTGGCCGGTGAATACGACGGTGCTTTTTGTGTGAATTACAAAACAGGCAAAAAAGGGCAAGCCACGTCGAATAGTGGCACGGCACCCACAGCACCAACTTGCACATAATTAATTAGTCATCGGATTATTGAAGGCGGTCGCCCAAGGCCGCCTTTGATCCATATCAAAAAACATATTTTCATCAAGTAACAGAATCCCAAGGTTCAACCTCGACATTGCTAAAAGGCACAAGGCATAACTGGCGGGAGCATCAAATAAATCTGGGTGCGAGAAGACAAGGCCATGGAACAGCCCCATTCCGCAACCGAAGACCAACCGAAGCCATGAAGAATAGGCTATTCACTGCAAAACACAAGAATAAAAGATATTATCAAAATGGCTATGTCTTGCCATTAGTTATCATCACAGGGATGATTCTTGTTGTAGGAGCAGTGATGGTCTCCACAAGAAGCTTAAGTGGCATGATTCGTTGGGGTCAACAAAAACACCGGCAAGAAGCGGTAGAAATAGCGGAAGCGGGTGTCGCGATTATTCTCAACAAACTCAACAACGAGTATCCGTACTTACTGGTTGAAAATTGCGATTTAGAAAACGATGACTGTTCAGCTTGGGAGACTCAGACAGTCTCGGTGACTGGAGGCCCGAGTTCTGCCTGTCCGGGGAGGGCGACAAATCCCTCCACAATATTGAGCTCGTTAAGCCAGAATCTACAGAAAGGGAAGGGAGCTTATCGTTTACAACGATACAAATTTTTCAGTGATCCTAGCCAAGGGGGCTATGCCGCCATTCAGGTGGAAGGACAGCGTTTTCAAAAAACCAATGACCCTTCGAAAATCTCAGCATCAGCTGTTGTCGAGCAGGAAATCACCGTGATTCCTAAATTGTGCGGTGTAGCTCCTTATTCAAATACCTGGTCATTTGGTCTTGCAACAGACAGGGTACAGCTGCAGCTGGGTGATGTGATTGGCAATCAAGCCAACGTACACTGTTCAGAATGTGGTTCACCACCAGACAATAAATGCACTGAATGGTCTGGGTCAGGACAAATCATCCGCAACTCAACTCAATGCAGTGATGTGGGTAGTGGCATTATCGATGGAGTGCGCTCCAATGGCCCTATGGCTCTGCCCACTGCCCCCCAGTGGAATATTGCCAGTTGGGGTGATCCCACACCAATTGATATCTATCCAGGCAACAATCCAGTTTTTACGCATGGCACGATAGGCAAGCCACACCCCATTAAAGGATGTTTTACAACCAACAATGGAGGGAGAACAACAACCCATTGCCGAATTAATAATATTAATCTGTCTGGCAATTCAGCAATTAGAATACAGCCAGGAGCTGGAGACATCAGATTTTATATTGAAGGGCTGCAGGTTAATTTATCAGGAAATTCCATCATCAATGCGAGTGGAAAGTTTGAACAATTTGCGATGTATGGTGGTGTTTCAACAACGGTGTGGAAGGCATACGGATGTAGTGGCAAATCCATGAATATTTCGGGAGAAGGCACTATTTACGCCTTTCTGCACATGCCCTGCTTTAATATTAATCTCAGTGGCGGCACGCAAGCGCAGCCTTTGCAAATCACTGGATCAGCCATCGCAAAGCAATGGAACGCAACAGGCGATTTTGCACGCCTGAATGTTCCCCTTGGAGCAGGCGCACAAATTTGCAATAACTACAACGTCTGCTCGTCTATAACGACACCTCAAGAATATTCAGGGCTTGGCAGCTACGAAGTGAGGCTTATTGAGTAAGACAATGAAGAAATTGCTTGTCAAGCAAAATCAGATCGGCTTCAGCTTGGCTGAGCTTTTGATAGCCGTATCGATTTTAGGAATACTCAGCAGTGTAGCGCTCCTTAACCTATCCTCTTCATGGGCTAAAAACCGATTATTAGCAACAACGAGAAATCTCGAAAATTGGATCAGTGGTCAGCGCCGTTACGCAATCACTCACAATCTCTCTTGCCAAATTTTAATTGACCAGGCCAACAAACGACTGGTTAGCACAATCAGCTCAAGCCAGGGGCAAGAACCATGCGTAGTGAGCACATCACAAGCCAATGAAACGGTATTTGATCTCAACAACAATTTTGGAGCAGACAGTCAGGATCTGACCTTGACAACCAATCACTCAGTCCAATCAGAACCTGATGTTGGCATTTGCTTCTCATTCAGGGGATTCAGTGAAGACTTTGTAGGCCAATGTACAGATAATCAAAGCCAAAATGCAAGCGGAGTACTCGAGATCAAACTCGCTCACAGCGATGTCAATGAGGTCAGATGCCTAAGAATCATTTCACCAATCGGAATGATTCGCGACGGGAAGTCTGAAGATTCAAGCTCGCAATGCCGGTATGACACGGCTTACTAAGCTCATCAACATGATTCCCAAAAGCAGGTCAAGCAAAGGTTTCACGCTCATTGAGCTGTTAGTTGCTTCTGCAATTGCAGCGCTGGTTTCAACGGTAACCTGGAATATTTTAATTAGAATCTCCCAAGGAGATGCTCGTTCTGAATTCAGGCGACGTCAACATGAGAATTGGAAGCAAACCAGTGCTCTGCTTCAATCTGAGATCTCCAATAGTGAATCTGTCGAAGGAAATAATTTGTCAGCGATCAATGTTCCCAATCAATGCCCACTCTTACAACATACAAACGCAAGGATCAAGCTGCGACTGCAACTTCGGCATACCCTACCCAAAGTTCTTTATGGAGTCAGAAATAAAAACACTTTATCAAACGAGAATCAGTGGATCGGCGACTCAGATAGCGGAGTATTAATAAGATGCGGTCCGAAAATGAGGATCACTGGCAATCGCAACGAAGTTTATTTACAAGGCAGTTATCAGGAAACTGTTGTCTTAGACAATCTAGACCTTTCGCAGATAGATGGCTTAAAAATCAGCCAAAACACCAACGCAATGAAGGCCGTAAAATTTGAACTAGCGATGGGTAGAGATCAGACTAGGGATCATTCCATAACAAGTAATCCTCAAACAATCAGTAGCGGCGCATCAGCTCGAATTGAACGAGTCCCGCATCCACCCAGTGATATGTCAGTTTGCGGGTCAATTTGTCTATCAAAGAATACCAATTGTGGTGGCAATACCAAGACTCTTCTATTTTCAGATCCACGTTTTTACATGACACCCGAGATCCCAAATCCAAAATACATCACGCAGACTATTTGCACCAATCGTGACTTAAAGATTGGAGATGGCATGGAAGGGGTTACAGCCAATTATGTGATGGATGGAAACCCAACCCCATATCGTCAACCATCAATCGGCGTTCAATTGGTCGGAGGCCAGAGAAGGAACATTCTTCTTGGCACACCGTCAGCTGATGCGCTCTATGGAGGCCCAATGCATGATGGAGTGATCGGACGCGGTGGTGATGACACACTCATCGGTGATTGCAGCCCTGCTGGACTATGTCCGGCCCTGAAAGACAACAACTACTCAGAAAACTCAGAAGGTGGCTACGACAGCTTTCTGCCATGGTCCGATGTCAATCAAGAAACCAGTACTGTCAAGATTTATGGTGGCGGAGGTTTTGATCGTGTTTACCTTAAAGGTGCGCAATCAACTTATATCGTCAGCTCAGGCTGCAACAGCTCCAGTTGCACAGTCACCACAACTGGAGGTGGTCAACTCATTCTCGAAGATGTAGAGCAGCTTGTCTTCAAAGCAAGTCACCGAAACCTGTAGTGATGACGTCATCTCTCATTCCGAAAGAGCAACGAAAACTTTTGAAGGGTTCTGGGTTTACTTTGCTTGAAATTTTAGTTGCTTTTTCAATCTTAATGATCGTGCTGATGAGTGTGCTTCAGTCCCGTTTGGATAGCGTCCGTCTTTCAGAAAAAACTGGAAAGTTGAATCAGGTTCAAGATGGTATTCGGGCGGATCTGGCTCAGATCCGTGAACAAGCACTCTCCTGGAAATGTACACAGGGAGAATGCTTAGGTGGCGTCAGCAACCTTTACGAAGCATCTCGCTACAGCACGACTCATTGTTCAAAAGCCAATCCATTGGAGGATTTTCCTGTTAAGAGCGGTGCACTCGATAGCGCTCAAGACACGATTCAGATCATGCGCAATGTGAGCATCAATGGAAAAAAACTGGACATCGACTACACCAGCACTGTTGACAACAAGACTGTCAGCTCAAGTGCTTCCATTATTCCTCAGGCGATGAACTGGTGTTCATGAACGACGCCACTCGCTGCATCCATCTCCTGCATCCATTCAATTTAATTGGCCTGGTTTAGCTTCAAGACCGCCATAAATGCCTCTTGAGGTACATCCACCTTGCCCATCGCCTTCATCCGCTTCTTACCTTTGGCCTGTTTCTTCAGCAGTTTCTTCTTGCGGGAGATATCACCGCCATAGCACTTGGCCAGAACGTCTTTGCGCATGGCACTGATGCTGGTGGAAGCAATGATTCGGCTACCGATCGAAGCCTGCAGAGGAATCTTGAACTGCTGGCGGGGAATCAGCTCCTTGAGCTTTTCCACCAGGCCCTTGCCCACGTTGTAAGCCTTGTCGCGGTGCACAATCGTGGTCAGAGGATCAGCCCGCTCACCATTGATGAGCACATCCAGGCGCACAAGTTCATTCCTGCGGTAACCAATCAGGTGGTATTCCATTGAGGCATAGCCCTGGGTTCGGGTCTTCATCTGGTCAAAGAAGTCCGTCACCACTTCCGCCAGCGGCAGTTCGTAGATCAGTGTCACCCGATCTGTGGTGATGTACTTCATGTCGATGTAATCCCCACGGCGCTCCTGGCAGAGGCCCATCAGCGCACCGTTGTAGTCGTTGGGTGCATAGATCTCCATGCGCACGTAGGGCTCTTCGATCGATTCGCGCTTCTGCGGATCGGGAAGGGTGGCGGGGTTATCCACCATCTCCTCGGTGCCATCAATCATGTTCACCTTGTAAATCACCGACGGCGCAGTGACGATCAGATCAAGGTCGTATTCGCGCTCAAGCCTCTCCTGCACAATCTCCATGTGCAGCAAGCCCAGAAAGCCACAGCGGAACCCAAATCCCATGGCACTGCTGGTTTCAGGCTCAAACTTCAACGCAGCATCGGAAAGCTGCAGCTTGTCGAGCGCTTCGCGTAGATCGGGGTACTGATCGGCCTCCGTTGGGAACAGCCCACAGAACACCATCGGCTTGGCCTCGGTGTAGCCAGGCAGCGGCTCCTCCGCGGGTGCGTTCAGCAACGTGATGGTGTCACCCACACGGGCATCGGCCACGGCCTTGATCGAGGCGGCCAGATAGCCCACCTCACCTGCGTGGAGTTCATCCACTTTCTTCTGATCGGGCGCCATCACGCCCACTTCATCAAGCTCATAGATCTTTTTGCTGGCCATCAACAGCACCTTGTCCTTGCAGTTGATCCGGCCGCTCATCACCCGGAAATACACAATCACGCCCCGGTAAGGGTCGTAATAGGAGTCAAAGATCAGCGCCTTGGTGGGTTCATCCACCGCATCGGCAGGGGGCGGAACCTTGTCCACCACCTCCTGAAGAATCTCTGGCACGCCAAGGCCGGTCTTGGCTGAACAGGGAATTGCGTTGCTGCAATCCAAACCGATGATCGCTTCGATCTCCTCCTTGATCCGATCCGGATCCGCGCCCGGCAGATCGATCTTGTTCAGCACTGGAATGATCTCGAGATCGTTCTCCAGGGCCAGATACACGTTGGCCAGCGTCTGAGCTTCCACGCCCTGGCTGGCATCCACCACCAGCAGCGCACCCTCACAGGCCTGCAGGCTGCGACTCACTTCATAGGAGAAGTCCACGTGGCCGGGGGTATCGATCAGGTTGAGGGTGTAGGTCTCACCATCCGCGGCGGTGTAGTTCATCCGCGCCGCCTGCAACTTGATCGTGATGCCGCGCTCACGCTCCAGGTCCATATTGTCCAGGAACTGCTCCTGCATGTCCCGGTTGGCCACCGTGCCCGTGTCCTGCAGCAAACGGTCGGCCAGCGTCGACTTGCCATGGTCGATGTGGGCAATGATGCAGAAATTGCGGATCCGTGAGACGGGGGCGTCGGTCATGCGGTTGGCGGTCTCCCGTCGAGGGCTGATCAATGCGTTTTTAATCCTAGGGAGCAGCCATCAGCCCCAAGAGCCTCGAAATGGCGATTTGAAGCGTGACGCAACGCAGCGACCGGCCACAGACATGAGGCTCCGTGGTGCAACTGCTGAGAGCACGCGCTGAATCCAAAAAGCAACCGCTAAATCCTTCAGTTGAAGGACGGAAGAAATCCGGTTGCCAGAGCTGAATCACAAGGCTCTCAAGCCAGCAACTGGGCCAAGCAGAAACTCAAGGATTGCTTGCAACGGCACATCCAGTCACACCTGGTCACAGACCTCTCAAGAAGAACTCAGTCAATTTTCAGCCAAATGGCCTGCAGAAATTAAAATCTGTGGTATTCGGACGAAGGTTTCACAGGAGCAAGCAAGGCATTCCACTCACATTCCGAAAGCCATGACAGCAATCAAAACTCAGCTCCTGTGCACACTGGCTGCACGCTCAGGCAGGTCCAAATCGACCATGAGCGATGGGGTTCTCAGCGCCGTTGCGCTGCCCCAATTCATCAATCAAACCCAAAAAGCAGCAGCGACTGAAGGGACGCCCCAAGCATCAGAGAGTGTCAAGCAGGCCAGTCTTGACGACCTGGGGGATAGCAAATTAGCAAGTGGCACCGATCACACGGACTGCAAAGACTACGCAGGCATTCTTAATGCTATCAACACAAACTTCAGAGATAAATGCGACGGCACCAAGCATGCCTGTGCTGTAGTCGCCAAAGGCAATTTAGAACACAACAATACAGAGGGAGTCGTCATAAAACTGGCTGAGGATCTCACCAGCAGAGTATTCAAAAAGCCTGTCGTCACAGGCATTTAGGCCAGGAACACCCACCAGCTATTCTCACAAATCCAAATAGTGATGTCATTCAACGATAAAAAATTAGCGGGCTTTTCATTAGTTGAATTGCTGATCACTGTCTCGATTGTTGGCATCTTAGGGGCCGTAGCTTTGCCCCAATATTTTTATCAGGTCCAGAAAACACGCCAGAACGAAACCGCTGCAAGCTTGTCACAACTGCAGGTCACGATTGCGGCATTTGTTGATGAGATGGGCTTACTCCCTGAAAGCTGGGCTGATCTCAACAAAATCACGCCGCTGATGACGATTAGTGGACCCGCTGTTCAAGAAGATTTTGAATGGATCACGTTGGCGAGCGCCACCTGCGGCAAAACAGCAACAAGCGAAGCCAATGGTGAGCTGAATTGCTACGAGGCTTACATCAAGGAAAATGATCAGATCTACACCTTAGAAGCACGCTCGAAGAACCCAAAAGCCAGCACCTACAACGTTGTGGCCTGCCTTGATCTGCGCAATGGATCCAGTGATCTGAGAAAAGGAACTCACAACGCAGTGGCCTCCGTCGCAGATTTGCAATGCGTGAGGAATGGACAATGACGCGATCATTGACCAGCAGCAGAAAAAGACACCGTGATCGAGCAACAATCGAGAAAAGACGCTGCGAAGACGGACTCGCTTTAATCTCAACATTAATGCTGGGGCTGATCATTACGGCTGGGGTCAGCAGTCTGCTGGCCAGGCAGTTGATGTCACGCCGACTCAGCGCCAAGGAAAGCTATCAGCAACTGGCTGAAGCAGCGGCCAACAATGGATTAAATCGCATTCTTGGTGAACTCAACAATCCAAATCCTTCTCAAAACAGAGGGTTCCTGTTCACTCTTGATAACCGCGAAAACCTCAACGAACCCAATAACGGATTCCACTGGCAACGATTGAATAGCAATCAATCACCCCAATTTTCAGAAGTGTGCCTGGATACATCCATCGGTCTGCCCAAACAGCGTCAAGGGCAATCAGGTGAATCCTGGCCAACGACAGAAGTTGCACTCGAAGACGCAGATGATCCAACACTGCGTGAGGACGGAGTCTCCAAAATAGAGACGTTTTATCGGCTGAGAGGATATAGCAGTCCGGGAACATCAGGAAGCACAGACAACGGCGAAGCAAAATTCATCATCGAAGGAATTGTGCGTCGCAAAGATGCACCTCCTGGCTCCTATCTCGCACGAAGTCGCCTGGAACGATCACTCTATATTCAATCCTGGGTTGATGTAAATCGGTCAAATGATTGGGCCATTTTGGCTGCCCATCACATGGAGCTAGGGCCAATTCAACTGGATAGTCCTGGGCAAATTCTCTGGCACACATCGGAGAACAACGCCAGAGAAATTGCAAGCCAATGCAATCAATCAGAGATTGTCAAACGGATGAAAGGCATCGATCACTACACCGCAAATTTGGCCTCTCGTGTCTGGCCAGTGATCAATCAAAAGCAACCGGCTGCGGGCATTTTCAAAACAAACGGATCCAAGGATCACTACCCAGGGGAACCCTCCACGGTTCGTGTCTGGAGAGTGGACGATGATCAGTACAACCCTTCAGGCAGCTGCTGGTGGCGCGTGCTTTGCCAGCGAAGAAGCCAGTCAGGAAACTACAGCACACCCACCAACACTGACAGCAGACGACGTTGGCGTCGTGTGAACGGCCGATGGCAGACAACCGCAACCATTCGATTACGCGAAAAAGACATCTGTACAGGCAAGAGCGGTGATTGTCATGTCTACTTTGACCGAATCAATCTCAGTCGTTCACGACTGCTGATTGAAAACAGCACGAGACCCGTTGTGCTTCATCTGCTTGGCCCTGGGCAAGGACAATTCAGTGGCACCAACAGCGAAAAAGCTTCCATCACTCTGGGACGTCAGGCCCTGATCTGCGGAGTCGACACCAACTCCAACACCTGCAATCAGCGCCCTGAACGACTGGTGATCATGACTGACGCACCTCAAGAACCTGCGCAATGTGCAGATCAAAATCACAGAATCAATCTGGCCGGAAGAAGTCTCCCAGCGGCATGGATTCTGATGCGTCAAGGAACAGTGGCATTGCAAGAAGATGCACAGCTACAGGGAGTGGTGTGGAGCCACAGCTACTGCTCTAATGGTCATCGTCTCAGCCTGAATGCACAAACAAACGGAGCCGGGTCTGCATCGCTGATCAAGCAGGCATCCACTCTTTGGCACTGGGCCAACAAGGGATTCTCGGGATATGGACGCCGAATCACCCGTGGAATCAGAGGAACGGGCCTCGATCAATTCCAGCGGTTCTGATCATGGCCAAGAACTCGCTAATGCAACAGTTTTCTCCCGCCGGTGGCCAGAGCAGCGAGGGCTTCACGATGGTGGAGGTGCTTATCGCAGGAGTGATCATGCTGGTTGTGATGGTTGGAACAGCAAGGGTTTCCATCCAATCCATCACCAGCGGCAGACATCGAATCGAACGGGACAGAATCGAAGCTGCAATTCACAACAATATTCAACTAATTCAACAGGCGGATTCAAAGCTCACCCTGGAGTCCATGCCAAGCCAGGACCAACGGGCAGCCTGCCTCAATCCAGCGGCTTACCTGAAAAGGCAGCTATCCCAGCAAGGTGGATCAAACGCCGTTCCTGCACCAGAGATATCAGGGGTGAGCAATAACAACCTGATCAAACGATCAATCACCGTCGGGGACCATCCGGGCATCACCGTTGTGACCTATCAATTTTCAGCCCCAGAGCATTCGATCGACAATGAACGAAGAACCATCGAACTCAATCCAAATTTCCAAACGCGATGCATTTTAGAAGAATGAAGAAGAATCAATTGCCACCGACACAAGGATTCAGCCTTCTGGAACTGCTGATTGCGGCAATGATCGTAATGATCAGTGCATCATGGGCACTCCCTCAATACCGGCGTCAACTGGCACTGAATCAACTCGATCAATACACTCAAAAAATCGAATCAGGATTGTTCAGCTTGCGCGCTCGCCAGTCCGCAGAAGGGACGAGCTGCGAAATGAATTTTGCAGCTAATTATGTTGGCACTGACAATAGCAGCGGCGGATTTGGAGCAGTTGAGAATGTTGTCGAGTTAGGCCATCTGTCGAAGGAAGATCGTGCTCAAAGGCTTCAATGCTGCGACACAACGCAATGCGAGTGGAATCCTCCATATCGCTTAATCAACCTGGAACAAACAAGAATCTCAAAAAATGTAGAAATCAAAGTTTCCCAATCGGCCTACTCCCTCTCTCCTCCGGGCACAAGCACGGATGGGAATGCGTTGGTCCTGCTCGTTCGCTCAACCAGCTGGAACCAAGATCCAGAACGACCTCTACCCATTCGCTGCATCAAGTTATCGACGTCCGGTCACCTGCACAGCGGCACATGGGAGGACAGGCGATGTCGACGCCGATGACATCAACGAGAAACGCATTCCCTCCCTAACACTCTCCGATCATCCGCTTTTCAATCGATGAATCCCCTAACCATCAAGCCCATGACCCAAATCAAACAACGCATGGCCTGCCGTGATCAACGCGGCTTTGGGATTCCGGAAACATTAATTGCGGCCAGCGCAGGAGTTGCACTGATCGGGGCATCAACATTGGCCCTGCGAAGCACTGGGAGCCTGATCGACAAGATGGATCTCAAGGCAGGCTTGCAACAAAACACCATCAGTGGAAAACGCATCATGCGTTCAGAAATTGAGCGCAGTTTGCACCTACTGATCAGAACCAAACAAAAGCCAACAGATCAACTGGCTCATACAGATCTGAATCACGACGACTACCAAGTCTCCCTCAGCCAATGCCAATCATTGGCACAACAAGCAGGACAGGTCTTCAATCCAGTGTTCGGCGTCAAGATGGCTGAACTGAACAACCCTGTGTATTACGGCTTATCGCTCAGCAGTGTTGGCAAAGGCTATTCATTAAAGCGTTGTGGGGCCTCAATGCAGCTCGATGGCCGATACAACGAAACCGAGCAACAATCGCTCGCCATGGTGATTGACGATATTGGTGTGATTCGATGCGCCTCAGATCAGCCCGAGTGCATCATTGATCCCAGCAAGGAAACAACACCCCTGAGTGAGCTGGCCGCGAACACTGATTTCGTCTTTAACGAAGACAAGACCCCCGAGCGATCCTCTCGAGAGCCAGCCATTCGCCTGATGACAGACGAAAACAGGAAGCTGATCCGGTTCATCGACCCGACCACAGAAAAAGACAACATTCAAACAAGCTTCCTGAAAATCGAAACTGTCAACAAAGAGATCACCACACACCCGTTCTATTTCGTGGCCTACTCCCGTGCCGACAAACGTCTTGAGAAAGGACCGGAAGAAGGCGAAGTGCTCGATGGTCTCTTCTTCCGAAATGTCAGCAGCAAGCGTATGCGTTTTCTCGTGGATGGCTCTGGCTCCATGAGTGCATGCATCCTGTGGGGTAGTGGCTTCGGCAACTGGAAGATCTTCTGGAATGGTCGTCATTACTTCTGGAGCCGGAGAAGTTGTGCACTCACGCGCATGGAGTCGCTTCAGCACGAGTTAAATTCACTTCTCCAAGAGCTTCCCAACGACACACAGATCAGCCTCCGCTCTTTCAGCTCACCTGGCTATCAAAACCACCGAATTTGGCAGAATTCGGCCAAGTCACTGGTCAAAATCGGAGCTGAAGGCACGCGTGACTCAGCCATTGCGTTCGTGAACACGTTGGATGATGGCTACCCCTACCGCTGGGGAGGAACAGATCCCTGGGAGGGTCTTGATGAAGCATTCGCCGACAAGAACACTGACACGCTTTATTTCCTGTCTGATGGCGAACCCAATTACGACCGCAATCGCGGGCGCTGGACGAAAGCCGATCACGCATCAACCTCTGGTCATTATGCAGGCCTGAATAACAACAGGGAGATCACACTCAAAGTGAACACCATTGCGCTGGGACTGCAATCCAATTGGATGCAATCCCTCGCAGGAAAGACAACCGGCGACTACCTGCACATTGACAAAAAATATGTACTGAGCTCGTCAACAAAATAATGCTCAGATCTCACAAACAACTGAGCCAATCTCCTGATCATGCCTTTTTGAGCAATCTTCTGGAGGGGGAAAAACCTAAGCCCGGTAGTAGCTCATCGGCGCTTCCGGCTTTCCTCCCCGGTCAATCTGCAACTGGATCCTGGCCATGTAGCGCCGCGCCACAACGGAGTTGTCCATCTCAAAGGAGGCAAAACGCTCCAAATGCCGGCACTGGCTGGCCACCACATCAGCGCGATCAAAGTGAAAGCCGATCTCTGAGGCCAATGCGATCACAGCATCCAGGTCGATATCGAGAGGCAGATGGGCATCACCCCAAAGCTCCACACGAAATGCCGCCAATTGCTGCTGCAGTTCGGGATCTGATTGCACACTCGCGAGAAAGGCAGTGAGCTGCTCAGCGCCGTTCATCCCCATAAACCAAGCGGCACAAATCCACCAATCCATTCCACAGCCAGATCCGAGAGCTCCAGGTCACCGGAAAGACCCGTGATGTACTGATAGGTGGGCCCGTTGGTTCCGGTGATGTTCGAGACCAGAACGTCGTCTCTGCTGAAGACCAGTTCCCCATCTTCGATCTGGCTTTGGAGCGTCACGATGTTGTAGCTCTGGCCGGCCCGGGTGTTGAAGGCCAGCTCCAGAGCATTGGTGCCATCCGCAGTCGGCAGCAGCCTCACAATCGGATCACCGTCGTCATAGGCGGATGAATCTCCAGCGGAACCGCCTCGATAGATGGTCACCGTGGGTTGCCGTGATGGGAAAGGCTCCAGCGGCATGAGCCGACGATCAATCTGCTCATCCAGCAACTGCGACATCTGCGCATAGGCCAGCCGTTGCTCATCGCTGGCCAGGGGCTCATATCCATGGATCACTCTCAGGGCCTCGGCCTTGGGATCCAGATTGCGCAGTTCCAGAGGAGCTGCCTTAAACGGATTCAACTGGCCGGTGATGGGATCAATGTTGGGGTAGTAGTCGCCGCCTCCGGGCCGGAGGTCATAAAACTCGCCCTGCCAATTCGCGGGTTCATACGCCTCATCACCGGAGAAGTAACGAACGTATTTGTAATCTTTCGTGCGTAACGCCTGCAGACGGTTGGGGCCTGGCAAGAGTCCATGATCCCATGCACCCTCTGGGATGGAGTTAGCAGGATCTTGGCCTGCATAGATGTCGTCGTAGGTGTAGAGCAACGACGACTGCACATCGAGGTCATCAATGGAGAGCGGCGAACCTGTCGCAGCTCTGCGAATGATCGGGGAGTAGTCAACGCCGCGCAGGTCGTAACTCTCCAGTTGCTGTTCACTGGAGCCATAGAGCCCAGCCACAGTGGGCAGGAAGTCCACCAGCGAGACCAGGGCATCGGACGTCTGGCCGCCCTTGAAGTATTGCGGATTCGACCAGATCATCGGAACCCGAATCGACTCTTCATAGGCGTTGAACATTTTCTGAACCATGCCGCCATGGGTCATGCCCATCTCGCCGTGATCACTGGTGCTCACAAACATGGTGTCGTCGACCATCCCATGACGGCGCAAGGCCAGGATCACGTTGCCCATCTGGGTGTCGGCGATCTCCATGAGATTGCCGTAGAAGTTGAGATAGTTGAGCTTCATCTCATCAGTCGGCAGCGGTTGAGAACCGGCCTGCGCAAGCAGCCACTCACGCTGAATCTGGGGTTTGTAATTGCCTGCTAAATCAAACCCTTGCTGAACAGCCGTCGGTGATGCGATCGGTTCCTTCACCGTCTTCGGCAGGATGTCGATGTTGCCTTCGATCATCTCCCGGCTGTAGCCGAACTTCGTCTGAGGATCGCCCTTGCCCCAGGTCTCTGGATAAGACAACACATCGTGGGGATTGACCAACGACACAACCATGGCGAACGGGCGATCATTCCCCGACTTCACGCGTTGATTCAGCCAACCGGTGGCCTCATCAACAAAACGGGAGTCGTTGTCGGCGTAACCACCACCTGCGTTGGCAGGATCCATATCCTGCCCGGCATCCGGCCCCTGCCAGTGACTGAACTCATAGGGCTGCATATCCTGATAGACCACCTCGCCGTCTTCGAGGGTGATGGTCTTGCTCAGGTGGGTCTTGCCGAAAAACGACACGTCATATCCCTGATCCAGCAGCACATTGCCGAGAGTGGGCAGATCGGGATTGAGCTGAACCTGAGAATCGAGAATTGGATTCTCAATGTCGCTGAGAAGCAGATCGAGCTCATGCTGAGCCGGGAACTTCCCCGTGAAAAACGTGGCGCGTGCAGAAGAGCACATCGCCGTATTGGTGAAGGAATTTTCAAATGACAGGCCGTTATCAAGCAACCACTGGCGAGTGGGAAGGTTCTCCTTCGCCCAGTCGCGTGGCAGCCACAGATCTTCAGGCTTGACCTGATCGCGAATGAACACCACGAGATTCGGAGGGCGTGCTGTTGCCGACTCCGCATCACGCAGAAACTCACGCACCTGATTCAACTCAGCAGTGCTTTGCAGGCCGGACAAGCCAATCTGCTCAGCAACACTCAAATAATCCCTGCAGAGCAACAGCTCCTGGTCGCTGAGCTGATCTGGATTGAATCCCGCCAACTCAGCGACAATTCTTTCGTCATCACTGGGCATCAAGCCCAGTTGGTCAAAACTGGATGACGAGGAATAGTCCAGCCCAGGAAACCTCTACGAAACAATCTTGTTGGGTCATTCTCGCAGGGTTGAATTGCTTTGCAAAAACTCCGAGACGTTATTGGCTCATTGCCGACCAAGCAGCAGCCAACTGCACACCACACCCCGATGTCGGTCGCCAAGAATCAGCGGCAATCCCTGTTCATCTCAGCGCAACCCCCGAATCACTGACGGACCCCCACGCCCTGGCTAGGGAAAGAGCATTGCCTTGATGGGCTATGGGGTATCGCACAGAGTTCGGCCGGGATCACCAACGGCCTCTGGCCGTGTTCGCCTCCCCGGGCCGTTACGTACAAGGTCCTGGAGCCACCTGGGAACTGGGCAGAGAACTCAAACGCCTCGGCCTGAGTGGGCCTGTGCTCTTCATTGCCGGTGGCACAGCCCGCAGAACACTGGCAGGGATCTGGAAGGAGACCCTCCCGCCGCTGGGCATCACACCGGTGGTTGAAGCCTTCGGTGGTGAATGCTGCGACAAGGAGATCAACCGGCTGGTCGGCCTGGCGGCAACACATCCCTTTGCAGCCGTTGTGGGTGCTGGTGGAGGCAAAACCTCCGACACCGCGAGGGCCGTGGCCGATGAACTGGATCTACCGGTGGTGATCACCCCCACCCTGGCGAGCACCGATTCTCCGTGCAGTGCCCTGTCGGTGATTTACACCAATGGCGGAGGTGTGCAGGGTTTCCGCTTCTACAACCGCCATCCACTGCTGCTGCTCGTGGATACGGAGGTTGTCGCCAGGGCCCCGAAGCGTCAGCTGGTCGCGGGCTTCGGTGATGCGTTAGCCACCTGGTTTGAGGCCCGAAGCTGCCGGCAAAGCCACAGTTGCAATGTGGTTGGGGGCTACCCCACGACCACAGCCACAGCCCTGGCAAAGCTGTGCTGCGACATTCTTCTGGCCGATGGCCCCGCTGCCTGCTCCGCCGTGGATGCACAGGCCACTACCCCCGCACTCGAACGAATTGTGGAAGCGAACAATCTGCTTTCGGGGCTGGGCTTTGAAAGTGGCGGCCTGGCACTGGCCCATGCCGTTCATAACGGCATCAGCGAGATCCCAGCAAGCCACGCGATGCTCCATGGCGAGAAGGTTGCCTTCGGACTGCACACCCAACTGGTGATGGAAGGCCAGCCACAATCGGAGATTGACGAGATCTTCAGCTACTGCCGATCGGTGGGGCTACCCACGACGCTGCAGCAGATCGGCATCAACCCCGACGACGAGGAGACCATCCAGCGGATCGCGGAACGCACCGTGATCCCAGGCGAAAGCAGCCACAACGAGCCCTTCGAGGTCACCGCCGCAGCCGTGGCGAATGCCATCCGGGCCGCTGATCAGCAGGGGCGTGCCTATATCAACTGATACCGGAGAGTCGCTGGAGATCACATTGGTATGGGAAGGTCATCAGCACGCTGAACGTCTCTCCCTGTGTCGCGCTTTCGCCGTTTCCTGCTGATTGCAGCTGTGATTGCCGGGCTTGCCGTGCTGTTTCACCTGATCAACGTGTACGGCATTGAGCCAATCCGGGCACAGGTGGAGCGCCTTGGGTTCTGGGCCCCCTTGGGAATCCTGTTCCTGCGCGGGGTCAGCATCATCCTGCCCGCACTGCCCAGCACGGCTTATTCCCTGCTGGCGGGCGCATTGCTGGGGTTTCAGACGGGCTTCATCACGATCGTGGTCTGCGATCTGATCTTCTGCCAGGCGGCCTTCCTTCTGGCCAGCAACTACGGTCGCGGCCCGATCCAGAAGCTGGTGGGCGAAGGGGCGATGACCACCATCGAACGCTTCAGCCGCAATCAACTGGAAGGCAATCCGTTTTTGCTCACCGGCCTGCTGATGACCGGCCTGTTCGATTTTGTGAGCTATGCCGCAGGCCTCGGCGGCGTTTCCTGGCGTGCATTCATGCTGCCGTTGCTGGTGAGTGTGTTGCTCAGCACTGGCCCGATCGTGGCGCTGGGCGCTGGGGTTTTCAGCGGCGGCAAACTGTTGCTGATCGGCGCGGTGTTCGGCATGTTCGCCCTGGCGATCCTGGCGGGAGTGATCCAGAAGCGGATGCGGAAGCAGCAAGGATCAGACGCTTAAACCCAGCAGGGCATCACTGCGTTCTCGGGTGCGCGTCAACAGCGCTGGATCGCTGTTGAGATCCTGGCCATAGCTGGGGATCAGCTGATGCAAGCGATCCTGCCAGGCCGGTGTGGCCAGCTTTGCGGCAAAGCAACGCTCCAGCACCTCCACCATGATCTGGACGGAGGTGCTCGCCCCCGGGGAGGCACCGAGCAACGCCGCCAGGGAGCCATCCGCTGCACTGACCACTTCCGTGCCCATCTGCAGGCGGCCACCGTCAGGCGTGCGTTTGATGATCTGCACCCGTTGCCCGGCCACCGAGAGGCTCCAGTCATCGGCATGGGCCTGCGGCAGAAAAGCGCGCAAGGCCTCCATCCGATCGGCTTCGCTCTGGCGCAGTTGATTGATCAGGTACTTCACCAGAGGCAGGTTGTGAACGCCCACCTGCAGCATCGGCAGCAGGTTGGTGGGACGCACCGACAGGGGCAGATCCAACAGCGAACCGGTCTTGAGAAATTTGCTGCTGAATCCGGCATAGGGACCAAACAGCAATGAACGCTTGCCGTCGATCCAGCGGGTGTCGAGATGGGGCACCGACATCGGCGGTGCGCCCACTTTTGCTTTGCCGTACACCTTGGCGTGGTGACGCTCCACCAGTGCCGGCTCTCCACACACCAGCCACTGACCGCTCACGGGGAAGCCGGCATAGTTGGCAGCTTCAGGAATGCCGCTGCTCTGCAGCAGTGGCAGTGCACCACCCCCTGCGCCAAGAAACACAAACGGCGCCTGCACGCGGCGACGCCCCGATGGACCGCGCAGATCCAGTTGCCAGTCACAGCTGCGCATCGACTCCGTCAGCAGACGCTTGATGCCTTGCACCGAAGTGCCATACATCACTTGAAGCGCTCCCGCTGTCTGCAACGGCAGCAGCAGTGCCCTGGTGAGCGAACCGAAATCAAGATCAAGCCCACGCTCGATGCGAGTGGCGGCCAGCTGCTGATCAGAGCCACGCCCCTCCATCACCAGGGGCATCCACTCGCCGATCTGCCCGGCATCGGTGCTCCACTGCATGGCGGCAAAGGCTGGCAGGGCACTCAGCTGTTGATGCCGCTGCTGGAGAAACGCCACGTCCTTCTGGCCCCAGACAAAACTCAGATGGGGCACCTGATGAAGAAAGCTGCCTGGATCGAGAACGCCCTGTTCTGAAAGGGAAGCCCAGAACTCCAGGCTGCGCTCAAACGCTGCATTGATTCCTAAGGCCTTATCAGTGGAGACCGTTCCATCGGCCTGCTGGGGGGTGTAATTGAGCTCACAGTTGGCGGCATGGCCGGTGCCGGCGTTGTTGACTGCGGCACTGCTCTCCAGAGCTGGCGCCTCGAGACGCTCCACCAGAAGCAGGCGCATCTCGGGATCGAGGGCGTGCAGCAACGACGCCAGGGTGGAGCTCATCATTCCCGCACCCACCAGCACGGCGTCGTAACGGTCCATCGCGTTGGCTGATCCTGCTTCTCAAGGGTATGAACCAATCCGGACACGTGCCTGCCTACCCTGAGTGAAAGCACTCACCCCCATCCGGCCATGAGCACCGAAACAATGCCGCTCACCACTGAAAACGTGGAAAAGGTGCTCGATGAACTGCGCCCGTTCCTGATGGCCGATGGCGGCAACGTGGAAGTGGTGGAGATCGATGGACCGGTGGTCAAAGTGCGATTGCAGGGTGCCTGCGGAAGCTGCCCCAGCAGCACCATGACCCTGAAGATGGGAATCGAGCGCAAAATGCGTGAATCCATCCCCGAAGTGAGTGAGGTGGTTCAGGTTCTCTGAACAGGTTCCCTACTGACAGGCTCAGCGCCAAAAGCCATCCTGAAGTCATCAGTGAAGGCACGAGCGCCGGTTGATGCGGAGGATGCCCCGTCCACGCCTTTTCGCGTTGGTGCTGATGGCAGCACTCAGCATCGCGCTGATGCTCAGTGGACGTGGGCTGATTGGCCAAGGACCCACCAAGCCGCTCCATCCCAGCGCGGTGACGGAACTGATGGAAGGTCCGTCAGGCCTGGAAGAAGTGCGGCTTTCCGAGGAGCTGGTGCGCGAGCATCCGTTTATCTATGCCGGGATCCATCTCGAAAAGATCTATGAGCTGAATCTGAACTCGCGCACCTTCACCGCTGACGGTGAGATCTGGCTGGAGTGGTTACCCGAGGTGGAAGCCCTGCTGCAGAAACATGGCGACGATCCTGCTGGGCTGATCGAACTGGCCAACCGCATTGAAACGTGGGACTCAACCTTCGAACCCTCCACGGATGCACCACGGGAGCTTTCTGGTGGCCGGCGCCAGCAGCTTTATCACTTCTCCAGCCGGTTCTATGACGATCAAGTCGACTTCCGCCGTGACCCATTCGACATTCTGCGGCTGCCGATCATTGTTGAACTCAAACCACTCTGGACGTCTCAGAAATACGAAGAGGTGCGCCTGCTGCCTGAGCCGAGCAAGGACAACCTTGTGGGTGAGCTTGGATCACTGAGCGGTTATCAACTGGAAAGCGCCAGCTTCACGCCCTATCTGCGACGGACCAACAACCGCCGGGGCACCTGGTATCGACCGCACATGAGCCAGGTGCGGCTGGAAGTGGTTTACCAGTCGAATCTCTGGCCTGGGATCGTGAACTGGGTGATCCCGCTGATGATCATCAACTCGATTGTGCTGATGGCGCCGTCGGTTGAGGGAACACTGTCTGATGTGCGACTCGCCATCCCATCCACGGCACTGCTCACACTCATCTTTCTGCAGCAGTCGTATCACTCGTCGCTGCCGAAACTGCCCTACACCACCTTTCTCGATGATTTGTTCACCGCCAGCTATCTGATCGCCATGGCCCTGTTCGCTCTCTTCACATGGGGGTACAACACCTATGCCGACGCGCCCGACGATCGGAAGCTCGAGACCATGCGCCGGATCAATCGAGCTGACCTGCGCTTTCAGATCATCTCGTCCGCTGTGCTGGTGCTGACCGCGCTGATCAGCTGGGGAAGTCGATGACGCGAAAGACGCTGATCTCCCTGCTGATCACACTGCTGGTGAGCAGTTGCGGGCAGGGCAGTTCCACACCCGGCAACAAGCTGGTGCGCGTGGGCCTGCTCCATTCCCGCAGCGGAACGATGGCCCTGTCGGAAAACACTGTTGCCGAGGCCGAACGGCTGGCCATCGAGGACATCAACGCCAGCGGCGGGCTGAGGCTCAATGGCCAACGCGTCTTGATTCAGCCGATCGAGGAAGACGGCATGTCGGATCCAGACACCTTTGCTCAGCAGGCCGAAGAGTTGCTGGATGAACACCAGGTGGTGGCCATCTTCGGAGGCTGGACCTCGGCCAGTCGCAAAGCGATGCTGCCGGTTCTGGAAACACGGGATGCACTGCTGTTTTATCCCGTGCAATACGAAGGGCAGGAGTGCTCTCCTCAGGTGGTGTACGGCGGTTCCGTTCCCAATCAGCAGTCGGAACCCGCGTTGAGCTGGATGCTCGCCAACCGCAGCAAGCGCGTCCTGCTGATCGGATCCGACTACATCTACCCTCGCACCGCCAATCGCATCATGCGTGCCCAGGTGCAACGGGAGGGTGGAACGGTGTTGGATGAGCGCTACATCCCATTCGGCAGTGCAGCGGTGCAGCCACTGGTCGACAGCATTCGGCAAGCCAGCGCAAGCGGTCCGGTTGTTGTGGTCAACACGCTCAACGGCGACAGCAACCTCGCCTTCTTTGAACAGCTTTACCGCAATGGGCTTGTTGGAGCGCAAGCGGTCGATCGCGGTGTATCGCTCTTGAGCCTGTCCGTTTCGGAGGAAGAAGCTCTAGCGATCGGTCCGAAAAAAATTTCCGGAACCTATGCCAGCTGGAGCTATTTCCAATCGTTGGACGCAGAGAGCTCCAAATCCTTCGCGCAGCGCTTCCGTCGTCGCTACGGCTTCCACAGGGTGGTCAACGACCCCGCTGAAGCGGCTTACAGCCTGGTGCATCTCTGGGCTCGCGCCGTGGAACGGGCAGGCAGCACCAATCCCCAAGACGTGCGTCAGCAGCTGATCGGAACCAGCTATGCAGCCCCGGGGGGTTTGGTCACGATCACCCCCAGCCAACACCTGAACCAGCGCTCCCTGCTTGGCCAAGCCGATGACACGGGGAACTTCCAGGTGGTGAAGGATTTCGGAGTGATTGAACCTGAGCCCTGGAATCCGGATCATCCGGATTCAGCAGGGCAGCACTGTGCTCATGGCAGCGGAACTCCTCTCTAAGGAGTGGGTGCCGAAGGAAGCGGGGCAAACGGCGGGCAGCTGCGAGCCTCGAAATTGCAGCCATAGATCGTTGGCTTCTGCCAGCTCAGCGGAATCTCCAGCAAGTCGCGGGTGCCGGTGACACCCTGCACCACAAACAGCAGCGCTGCCAGCACATTGGCGGTGACATGCAGACGGCGCAGGCGCAGATCACGCAGGATCTCCGGCCGGGCACCGAGAGAAAAGAGCATCAAGCCCACCACGGCCACACCAGACCAGTAATGGGATTGCCAGAACCCTGGCGAGAAAGGGTCGTCGGACAATCGCCACACCTCAGGCTGAGCTCCCAGGCCGAGAACACCAGCCCACGTGATCAGCGCAAACGCCAACCGCAGGCCAGGTGCCTTCGCAATCCAGAGCGCCCCAAGACTGAGCAGGGTTCCGATCAGCACCAGCAGAAGTGTGAAAGCACGGGTGAAGCCACCTTGAAACTGATCGAGGGGCGCATGGGTGGCGATGGCCACAATCAGCGCAACGATCACGACCCCAACCACACCTGCAGCCAGCCAACGGCCGAGATCGCTGTGGTCGCGCCCCACCGTCGGAGGCGATTTCGCGGTCTTCAATCGCCGGGTGCGTGTCTGCATCGCCAGTCGGATCACGATCCCAATGAGGGGATAGATCAACACCACGGCCAGCACGGGGTGAAGAATCCAGAGCCAGTCCACCAGGGCCATCGGTGATACCAACCCAACGAACAAACGCAACGTAGCCATGGCGTAGCTGAACACTCCGAAGAAGAGCCATGTCTTGAACTTGGGACCCACCCCATCCAAGGGCAGCTGGTGCAGCACAGCATGAATCCAAGGGCGATCATGAGATCAGGTCCCGATCCCCAATGCTGAGAGAACTCTGCCCCGCACTGGCCAACAAGACCTACTTCAACTACGGCGGGCAGGGGCCGCTGCCAACACCCTCGCTGGAGGCCATCACCACCAGCTGGAAACGGATCCAGGAACTGGGCCCCTTCACAACCGACATCTGGCCCTACATCAGCTCTGAAGTGAGCAAAACTCGCGGCCGTCTGGCCCGGTTGTGCAATGTGCCAGCGCATCGGCTCGCCCTGAGCGAGAACGTCACCACTGGGTGTGTGCTGCCGCTCTGGGGCCTTCCCCTGAACGATGGCGACCACATTCTGATCAGCGACTGTGAACACCCCGGCGTCGTCGCGGCCTGCCACGAACTGGCGCGTCGCCGCCAGCTTCAGGTCAACACGCTGCCCATGAAGCAATTCAGGCTCGGACGCGATCAGCAGGCACGCACCGATCGCGAGGTACTCACGGCACTCGAACAACAACTCACCAGCCGAACGCGACTGGTGGTGTTGTCGCATCTGCTCTGGAACACCGGTCAACAGATGCCCATCGCCGCGGTGGCGGCACAACTGCAACAGCACCCGGCACAGCCTTACCTCCTTGTGGATGCTGCACAGAGCGTCGGCCAGATCCCCGTTGCAGAGGCGGCACAAGCGGCCGACATCTATGCCTTTACCGGGCACAAGTGGGCCTGTGGTCCGGAGGGGCTCGGCGGGGTGGCACTCTCAGAGCGCATGCTCACGGAAGCCCATCCCACCGTGATCGGCTGGCGCAGCCTGCAGGATGAAACGCGGGCTGTGGCTGATGATCCAGACCCCTTCCATCACGACAGCCGTCGTTTCGAGGTGGCCACTAGCTGCGTGCCATTGATGGCTGGTCTGCGCTGCTCTCTTGACCTGCTGGAGCAGGAAGGCTCGGATGGCGATCGACTCGAGCGCATCCGCACCCTCAGTGAACAGATGTGGAGAGATCTGCAATCGCTTGGTGGAATCTCACCGCTGCTTGAAGGTCCACCCCCCGCTGGCCTGGTCAGTTTTCAGATGCACCCTGAGGCAACGCGGGCCACACCATCTGAGGTGGTGAAAGCACTGGGCACAGAACAGATCTGGATCCGTGATTTGGCAGATCCCATCTGCCTGCGTGCCTGCACCCATATCTGCACCAATCACAGCGACATGGCGCAACTCATCGATCAAATTCGGGTGCTGTCAGCGATGAGCAGCTAGCCCCAAGAGAACCATGAAAGGCATCAAAAATACACTCCAAAAACTAATCATTTCATCATCTTATTTCTGCGCCTTTCAGGCTTCCGCTCAGGTCAATTTCACAGAAATTGATGGGAGTCTTTTGCACTCGCAATATCACCCAAATCCTCATTCAAGCTTCAAAGGCACGATCGTCTTTCAAAACGGCACAGGATCATCATTAGAAGCATGGTCTGCAAACCAAACGTTCTTTGAGTGCATCAAATAAGTCGGCAATCTGTTCCTGTATGACCGAAGCGGCCTGGGCAAAAGCTCACCAGATTTAAGCGTCTCTACCGCAAATCCAATCACAGCGGAACTGGTCAACTCAAAACTCATCCAACTTCTCGAAAGAAATCAGATCAAATCACCATACATCCTTGTTTCACACTCTTACGGTGGAATCTATGCAGGATATTTTGCACGCAAACACCCCGATTCAGTCGCCGGCATGCTGATGGTTGATCCGGTGCCGAGCAATTTCCTGTATTCAGACCGGATTCAAAAAAAATTTGACGTCGCCCTCAGAGCAATTGGAGAAATCCCCAGCAGAGAAGCCTACAAGCTATACGGCGTTTCAAGACAAAGCGAAAACAACGGAATCACAGCCGATGGATTTTATCAACAGAAAGGATTTCACAAGACGAAAAAGCAAGTGGCAGAGCTACCTCTCATGAGCAACACATTTCCAATCGTCATCGTTTCCTCTACCGAAATGAACGACAGCGCTCCAATCAAGGGAGATTGGCATGCCCTGCAAAAGCAATGGCTCAACCAGAACCCTCACAGCAGGATTTTAAGTGCTCAGAGCGGCCACTTCATCCAGATGGAACGCCCCAAATTGGTTTGCGAACAGCTGAATCAACTGATCAAAACAGCAAAGCAGGTACCCTCATCAAACCGACGCCCCTTAAAAACATTTCAGCAATAAAGCCAGCCAACTTCGATCGATTTTCACTGGCACTGACAGAACAGGCAGCCTGGCCAAAAGCACATTTTTCACGACAGACTCTTTAGGCATCCACGCGTTTCCTGAGCGCCCGCTCCGCTTCTTCTCGGTCATCGAAATGCAGCTTTTCGGTGCCAACAATCTGATAGTCCTCATGACCTTTACCCGCAATCAGAACAAGGTCTCCGGGCCGGGCCGCAGCGATCGCCTGAGCGATCGCGATCGCTCGATCGGCTTCCACCTGGTAGTCGATGCCTGAAGCAAGACCCGCCACCACATCATCGAGAATGCGTTGAGGATCCTCCGTGCGTGGATTGTCGGAGGTCACCACAACGCGGTCAGCCAGTTCTGCGGCAATGGAGGCCATCTGAGGACGCTTGCCCCGATCGCGGTCTCCCCCGCAACCAAACACACACACCAGGCGTCCATCCACAAAAGGGCGACTGGCCTGGAGCGCACTGCGCAAGCCATCGGGGGTGTGGGCGTAATCCACCACAACGGCGGGGAGCTGATCTGCAAAAGGGGAGGTGGGCAGCACGCGCTCCATACGCCCAGGCACACCACGGAAGTGAGGAAGAGCCTTTAACAACAGGGTCAGCGGAAGGCCCTGTTGAAGCAGCGAGCCAATGGCCTGCATCACGTTCATCAGATTGAAGCGACCCACCAGGGGCGAATGGAAACGTCCTTCCCCTCGGGGTGTGATCAACAGCCCCTTCACACCGCTGGATGTCATCTCCAAATCACGCATGCTGAGATCGGCCTTCTCCTCAAGGCTGCAGCGCCAGCAGCGCTCACCGAGGCGATCCGCCAGACGTCGGCCCCAGCTGTCGTCCACGTTCACCACGGCCCGGGGCCCTTCCCCGACCAGCAAGGGGTCGGCAAACAAGAGCGCCTTCGCTTCGAAATAGGCCTCCATCGACGCGTGGTAGTCGAGATGGTCCTGCGTGAGGTTGGTGAACACGGCTGAGGAGAAACGACAGCCCGCAACCCGTTGCTGTTCCAGGGCATGGGAACTCACCTCCATGGCCGCGACCTGTGTCCCCCGGTTCAACGCTTCGGCCAACTGGGCCTGAAGCTGATCCGCCACTGCTGTGGTGTGGGTGGAGGTCACGCTTTGTCCAGGCCAGCGGTTGACCAGAGTTCCAAACAGCGCCGCAGGACGACCACACTCAAGACTGAGATGTTCGATCAAATGGGTTGTCGTGGTCTTGCCATTGGTGCCGGTCACGCCGATGAGATGCATCCGGGATGACGGTTGCTGCCAGAACGCTGCAGCCAGCTCACCGGCCCAATGGGCCACTGGCTCGGGGATCACCAGCACAGGCTCTTGGTCCGTGGGTGGATCGAACTTCGCCGCCTCAGGCCCGATCAGGGCTGCCACCGCACCAGCATTCAGCGCCTGCCTCCAAAAGCGCCCGCCATCCACACTCTCACCGGGGAGACCAATGAACAGGCAGCCGTTTGAGACCTTGCGTGAATCACAGGTGATGGAGGTGACCGGTGAATTGGGTAGCTCGACCGGCACTGGAAGCAGAACCGCTTTCAAAAGGGAATGGAGCGTCTGCGTCATCACCACCATCCAGGGATGAGGACGTTTTAGTCCGATCCGGCGACTGTGGTGCAGAGCCGTTGCAACCAAATGAACAATCCCTCACCACTCAGCCGGGGCGACACCCGGGGCAAAGGCTTTCCCTGCAGCATCAGAACAGGCACTTCCAGGTCATATCGAGACCGCACGTCCGGCTCTATTCCCTCAGCATCAATATCGATCACGTTCAGCACCAGGGGTGGCCTCACGCGATGGAGATCAATGGCCTGAAGACGCTGCTCCAATCCCTCGCAAAGGCAGCAGCCCTGCCTGCTGAACAGGGTCAGTGTCAGGGACTCAATCGGGGACTGGGTCACAGCCACAGGGAGTGAAGGGATGGCATCGACAGATCCGGCGCAGAGTGAGCCAGCCACCGCGCCAGGGACCATGGCGCTGAATGGCCTCCAGGCCGTAGGCACTGCAGCTGGGAATGAAGCGACAACGAGGTCCAAACAGTGGAGACAACCAACTGCGGTAGAAACCGATCAAGCCGATCATCAGCTGGGCCACGGCCCGGCTGAGACCCTCCCCAACGGGCTGAAGGAAGCCGACAGATAGAGTGCGTGGTTCGCGCATGCAGAAACGCGGAGCTGACCTTGAGTCCAGCATGGCGTTTCCTCGGCGCAAATGGTCCAACACCTTCTACACCTATGTCTCGTTACCGCGGCCCTCGACTGAGGATCACGCGGCGCTTGGGAGACCTCCCTGGTCTCACCCGGAAGGCCGCAAAGCGGTCCTATCCACCCGGTCAGCACGGCCAAGCCCGTCGCAAGCGCTCTGAATACGCGATCCGTCTGGAAGAGAAGCAGAAGCTTCGCTTCAACTACGGCGTCTCCGAACGCCAACTCGTGCGCTACGTGAAAAAAGCGCGCGCCCAGGATGGTTCCACCGGAACGAACCTGCTCAAATTGCTCGAGAATCGTCTCGACAACGTCTGCTTCCGCCTCGGTTTCGGCCCCACAGTGCCTGGCGCCCGCCAGCTTGTGAACCATGGCCACGTCACCGTGAATGGCCGCGTCACCGACATCGCCAGCTATCAGTGCAAGGCCGGTGATGTGATCGCCGTCCGTGAGCGCAAAGGCAGCAAGAAACTGGCTGAAGGCAACCTGGAATTCCCTGGTCTCGCCAACGTGCCGCCCCACCTGGAGCTCGACAAGGCCAAGCTCAGCGCCAAGGTGATCAGCAAGTGCGAACGCGAATGGGTCGCACTGGAGATCAATGAACTGCTGGTGGTGGAGTACTACTCCCGCAAGGTCTGAGGCCTGCCTCGAATCGCACCGCATGTTTGCGTTGTCTTCCCCGCACGGCTCAGCCGGAGCGGGGCTTTTTCTTATGTTCAAACAGGGCCAACAAAGCAAGCTTCAGCTTCAGTTGGCCTCTGCAAGGATTTTCCAGGAGATGTCCTCCATCAGAACGGATGGTTGCCCCTCAAGAGCGGCAGCCAGATCAGCTGGTTCGGAGAGGTCGACCAGGATCACGCCATCACGGCAAAGAAACTGCATGTCAGATTGATCACAACTGACAACCCGAAAGGCAGCGACATGCTCTTGAGACCAAAGTGTTGCCTTCGCTCTGGCTTCAAGCAAGTTGAGGTTTTCTGCAACAAAGACCCAACCTTTGTCGGAGAGACGTTGAATACAAAACACGGCCGCACTCTGTGATGGGTGAACTGTGAAGCAGCGAGCATTCCCAAGCCAGGAAGTAACAGACGAGCTTTGGGATCACGCACCCTTTGACGATGATTTCAACAAACTCTTGCGCCTGATGTGTGCAACGGCACGATCACAGCAATCAGGCAGTGAGGCTGCTGTCATCCGGCCACGCTTTGAACAACGGTGATGCTCGCGGTCGCAGGGAGGATTCGCGAGCATTCCAGAAAGTTTCTGAGAACCATGTTCCGTCTCTCATCACTCCTTTGCGCAACACTGCTCGTCACAGCTCCCGCATTCGCTGGCTCTGGCAACTGTCAGCGCAGCCAGACTTCAGCGGATGCGGAAACCATCGAGCAAAGGAAGGAATCCGAGGCTCAGTCCTAACATTGCTGAAGCCAAGATTGTCAAGACGTTAAGAGCCCCCTGCAGAGGGCTGCTGCATGGCCAAGATTGAAAGATGCAGGTGGCAAGGAGTCGGAATTTCCGGCTCCTTTTTTGTTGTGAATCACGATTGTGCCAATCGCCGCAGATCGGAAGCTTGTCATTCAAAAGAGCAATGGAATCAAAAATTGCGCACCATGGTGACGAAGGACACGAAAACGCCAAAGCATCTGACAACCCGTTTCATCGGATACAACGATATTGAGTGTTGATAAGGGGCCACAGCAGATCTTCTTCTGCCGAACACTCACAGCTAGCGTGAATCAACATGAAAGCATGCAATGCTGAATTGGATTTTTCTCTTACTTGCTGATACTCAAACCTTCCCAGATGAAAAAATGCTGGTCGCTCTTGGGCCAGTCCCCAGGGAAGGAAGAAGAATCGAAATGGTTGAATGAAAAGCGCAGAACTGCTCACAATCTCAGTGGGCAATCTTGAAATCAGCGAGATCAGTGCAGCAGCACTCCTGATCGTGTCACTGTTCTTTTTAACAAGCTTCGCCATTGTCTCCCTGAAAAATGACAGCAAGGGAATGATGGAATGGATGTTTGACAACAAATCCAACGAAAAGCGATAAATCCATATCATCGAGCCAAAAAAGCAGGCCATAGGCAGAAGATTGAGGCGCCACACTTAACAGCGCATCAAAGGCTCAGCGCTGGTCAAGGGAGAATCCATGCGCATGGCTTATTCAAAGAAGCACATGCCACAAGAGGTCGGCAAAAAGAGACAGAACAAACCAGTGGCCATGATTCATGGCGAGAATCATTGATGGCATTGAATGGATTGTATTGACTGCAACCAAAAAAGATGACCAAGAACAATAATCTGAGGTATGGAACAAGGAACATATCAACAATTCCATTGAAGATCGCGCCCCTAAAGGCCTCGTCAAAGGAATCTTTGATGAAGCAACATTGACACATCAAGAGCCATGGCTAGTTTATAAGAAATGGTCAGGCCACTTATATGAGGTCTTCAATTCAAAAGCCAGTCCTCATCATTGCGTCAACTTTGGTAATCACAGGATGCGTAAGTAATAACAACAGCGCCATCATCCATGATTTCAGTGTTGTGACGGCAACATCAAAGCCAACCAACAATGTCTTCACTTTCCAAAGCACGCTAGAAGCCAAGGATAATGTCAAGCTAGCGGCTCAGGTTGTTGGAAGAATACGGTCGGTTGATGTTCAAGAAGGCAATCAGGTTAATAAAGGGCAACTCCTTTACACACTTGAACAGATGAATGAAAAGAAATTAAAGGAAGCTCAAATCGCAAAAGCGAGGCTTGACACCAAAAACGCCCAACGATACGTATACCTGAATGAACAGGGTGCTGTTTCGAAGAAGACGCGAGACGAATATGTCACGAAAGCCGAAAGCAGTCTGGCACTGAAAGAATCCTTAAAAGCTCTGCAAGATTACAAAATCATCACCTCTCCAATAAAAGGAACCGTGACATCAATCGACATCAAGCAAGGCAGCATTACAAGTATCGGCGAGCCAATTTTTAACATCATCGACAATTCAGTACTTGAAGCAAGAGTGAATATTCCAGTCTCACTTTCAGGCATCATCCAAATGAACGAACCTGTTGCTTTACTCTCAAAACAGGGAGGCCGTCGGATCGGAGAGGGTCGCATCAGCTTTATTAGTCCCTCGATCAACAAAGGTACACAAACATTCCTGATCAAAGCATTGTTTATAAACCAGAGAGGGAATCTAAAGCATCATCAAAAAGTTACGGTCGAAATTCAAGGCGACTCTCAAAGCTCCTTGTTAATTCCATCCCAATCTGTGTTTCGCAATGCGGGGCAAGATTTTGTGTTCAAAGCGGTTGGCATCAAAGAAGCCCAACAACGTTTAGGGCGCAAAATCAACACACCAAAAGGGTTCACAGGTCGAATCACCGTACAAACACCTATCGAAGTTGTCACTCGTGGAAATGGTCAATCAGAAGTGATATCAGGACTGCAAGCTGGAGACAAAGTCGTGGCAGAAAATCCACGCCTACTAAGCAATGGAATGCTGATCAATTAAAAAAATGAAAATTGCTGATTACTTTATTGAGAGACCTGTACTCAGTGCAGTGCTGAGTCTATTCATCATCCTGTCAGGATTGTTTTCAATCTCCAATTTACCGATTGAAAGCATTCCCAATATCGCACCACCAACGATTGAGGTTGTGGCCATCTATCCAGGAGCCAATGCAGAGATCGTTGAAAAGTCAGTGACCACTCCTTTGGAACGGCATATCAATAGCGTTCCAGGCCTGAACTATTTGATGTCGAACAGCAGCAGTGATGGTGTTAGCACAATCCGTGCTGTATTCGAATCCAATACTGATGAAGCTGCCAATCAGGTGAATGTTTTAAACAGCGTGCAAACAGCAATGGCCGAGCTGCCAAAAGAAGTTTCAGCTCAAGGTGCAACAGTCAAAGAATCCGAACTCAGTTATTTACAGGTTTACAACATTGAGATGGGGGATAGTTCTTATGATAAAAATTTCCTAAACGGATTTTACGATTTAGAAATCTCAGATAGCTTGTCAAACCTGAAAGGTGTTGGCCAGGTCATTTTGCTTGGCGGCTCAAAGCCTGCTTACAGGCTGTGGCTGGATCCGCAGAAACTCAAACGCTACAATTTAACAGCGGCAAACATCATTGAATCGCTCGAAGCTCAAAATCAAATCATGAAAGGTGGTCTCGTTGGTGGCCCCCCGTTCACCAGCAATGTTACCACCACCATTCCATTATTAATTGACGGAAATCTAGAAGGTGTTGAAGAATTAAGCCAGCTCATTGTGAAAGCTGGCACCGACTCAGTGGGCCCACAAATTGATCAAAATGCCGACGGAATTGTTTATTTAAGCGATGTTGGCCAAGTACAGTACTCTCTTGAAAGTCTTAGCGAGCAATCTATTTCTAGTAGCAACGGAACTCCGTCACTGTCGTTTGGAATTATTAAACAGCCTGGCTACAACACAGTCAACACCTCAAGAAGAATTGATGATTACATCACCTCACTCAGTTCATCGACACCGCCAGGAGTCGAAATCAAAAAAATATTTGATCAGGCCGATTTTGTAAAAAGTTCACTGAATGGGGCTCAAAAAAGCCTGCGCGATGCCGCCATTTTGGTGATCCTGGTCATTTTCCTGTTTCTTCAAGACTGGAGGTCAACATTAATCCCATTGATAGCACTACCAGTTTCTATCTTGGGTGCTGTTGCATTAACGAACCTCTTTTCATTTGCCATTGACAGTTTAACGTTAATTGGATTTAGTCTTGCAACCGGATTGGTCGTCGATGATGCAATCATCGTTGTCGAAGCAATCTCTGCAAAAATTGATGCTGGCGCAGACCCAAAAAATGCCGCTAAGGAGGCAATGGCGGAATTAGAGTCTCCAATCATTGCAACAGCTTTTGCTTTAATAGCAGTATTTTTACCAGCCATAGCAATCTCTGGTCCAGCAGGAATCATCTTCAGGGGGATTTCAATCACCGTTATTTTCTGCATCATCGTAAGCACATTTAATGCAATAACAGGCAAACCTTTGCAGTGCTCGGTTTTGCTTAAAAAGGGGAAAAGTACCTTTTTCCGCGGTCGATCTGCATCAATTTGTGGTGCGATCGGTTTAATTTATGGGATGCTTTCTTTTCAGACTACCCCCATATTACTTTACACATCGATTGGAATTCTGATCGGCTGGTACCAGCAATCGATTTTTAGTTTCATCAATTACTTGGTGACCAGAATTTCTCGCGGCTATGAAATAACCCTTGAACAGTTCATGATCAAGGGTCGTCTGGTTGTATCCATCATTCTTTTCAGTCTCGTCATGACGATCATCTTGATTAGCTCATATCCTAAAAGTTTTATTCCCGAACAAGATCAAGGTTATGGACTGGGAACCATTCGATTAGCAGGCGATGCCTCTCTGAAGGCAACCATGGATGTTGCTCATCAAGCACAAAAGATATTAGCCAATGAACCTGAAATTGTTGATGGTGCGTTGGTTGGTGGTACAGGCTTTCATGGTTCATCACCAAATCAAGGCGTGTTCTTCTTCGGCCTGAAACCCTTTGAAGAACGAACAAAGCATTCACAAAATGCATCGATCATTCTTGAAAAACTCAATCAACGATTCAAAAAGATTCCCAATGCTGAAGTCCTGGCAGTGCCACCACCTGCGGTACCTGGCTTCAGTGTTGAAGGAGGCATCCACAGCTTTCTGGTGGATGAAAGCAACCGTGGTTATAGCTTCGATGATTTATCAGACATCGCACATTCATTTATAAATAGCAATAATAAGACTCGCCAATTCAGCTCTATCGATACTCCTTCAGACCTCGAATCAACTGCCTTACTTCTTGAGCCAGACCGGAGAAAAATGGCTTCACTTCATGTTGATTATCAAACAGCCATGAATGAAGTAGGTGCTCTGTATGGAAGCAGCTTTGTCAACAACACCTACGAAAGCGGCCAATACCGTCAGATTTATGTGCAAGCCGAAAGCAGTCAGACAGAGATCCAAAAGAGCTTGAACCAAGTCTATATCCCATCAAGGAGGGGGGATTTAGTCCCTCTCTCAGAAGTGATCGAAATTAAACAAGTCAATTCTCCCAATATCATCAGTCACTTCAATCTAAGACGGGCTGTTCCCATTCAGGCACAGCCTTCCCCTTCAACCAGCAATGGTCAAGCGATTGACAAATTGAAGTCTACTTTTAAGCAACTAGACTTCCCAAACATCAGTCAAAACTGGGCAGGCTTGGCGCGTACTGAAGTGCAATCCAAATCACTTCTTGTGAACGTCCTGGCTGCAGGATTGGTGATGGCTTATCTAATTCTTTGCACGCAATTCAACAGCTTTATAGACCCAATCGTATTGATTTCTTCCATTCCAATTGCATTCGTCAGTTCGTTCTTGTTTTTAACAGCGAACAGCCTCGACCTCAATATTTTTGCGGAATTTGCTTTCATGGCATTGATCAGTTTGGCTGCAAAAAATGGAATCCTGATCATTGCTCTGGCAAATCAATACAAAGACAAGGGCTGCCAAATCACCGACGCTGTACAACAGTCTGCTTCAAGACGTTTACGACCGATCTTGATGACTTCTGTTGCTGCATTGGCAGGATTTTTACCTTTGATGTCAGCCACAGGGGCTGGAGGGTTAGCACAAAGATCGATCGGAACAGTTCTATTTGGTGGATATTTCATGGCAGCATTAACGAGTCTTTTTATCGTGCCCACGCTGTACGTGGCATTGAAAAAGAAATTCTCAACGACTTCGTCGTCTCAATCAGCATGAACTGAGTTCTCACAGTTCAACGAATCAAATTCGCCTTGAAAAAGCCGAGCCCCAGCCCGAAACCTTTGGGCTTGTCTTCTAAAAAAGTGATCGCCAGCTCAAAATCCATCAGCCCTTCCTGCTCGATCAGATCGCGAGACAACTGGCCCTGCCGCTGCTCCAGATAGCGGGCATGGATCTGCTGTTTGTTCTCGCTCAGAAACGTGACGATTTCGCTGAGCACATGATCCCGCCACTCATCTTTATGGCTCTGTGGCACTGGAGTTTCAGCCAAAGTTCGGCGTTAACACGATGGACTGGACGCTAGCGGCGACAGCCAGCCTGTTTCCTAGCTTTGAGACCTGAACGCAGTCACCACTTGCAGCGCCAAGAACCAACACCAGCCGATGCCACCCGGGCCATTCACCACGGGGAGAGCTTTGCGGAGGTGACGGGCACTGTGATGCCGCCGATTTACTCCACATCAACGTTTGCTCACGGCAACGCCGCTGGTTTCGATTACACCCGTTCTGGCAATCCCAATTTCCGCATCCTCGAAGGTGTTCTCGCGTCGGTGGAGCACTGCAACCATGCCACGGTGTTTGGCTCGGGAGTGAGCGCAATCACAGCGATTGTCTCCGGGCTCAGCCAAGGGGATCTGGTGCTCTGCGAGGAGAACCTCTATGGCTGCACCGTGCGCTTGTTTGATCAGGTGTTCGCCAAATTCGGGGTCCGCACCGAGTGGGTGGATTTCACATCAGCCGAGGCTCTCGACACCATTGCGGTTCGAAAACCCGCCATGGTCTGGCTGGAAAGTCCCACCAACCCGCTGCTCAAGGTGATCGACCTGAAGAAGGTCTGCGCGGCAGCCGCGGCCATTGATGTGCCCGTGGTTGTGGACAACACGTTCGCCACAGCCCTCGTACAGCGGCCCCTGCAGCTTGGAGCCACCCTGTCCCTCACCAGCACAACCAAATACATCAACGGGCACTCCGATGCCCTTGGCGGTGCGGTCTGCACCAACGATCCGGCCTGGCATCAGAAGATGGTGTTTGCCCAGAAAGCCCTGGGCCTGCAGCCTTCCCCCTTCGATTGCTGGCTGATCACCCGCGGCATCAAGACCCTGCCTCTGCGACTCAAACAACAAATGGCCAATGCGGCCGCGTTGGCTGATCACCTGGCCAACCATCCCCAAGTGAACTGGGTGCGCTACCCCCATCGCTCGGATCACCCCCAACAGGCGGTGGCGATGCAGCAGATGAGCAGCGGTGGAGCCATTGTCACGATCGGAGTCGAAGCCTGCCGTGACCAGGCTTATGCGATGTGCAAAGCCCTGCAGTGGTTCACCATGGCCGAAAGCCTGGGAGGAGTGGAGAGCCTGATCTGCCACCCAGCCACGATGACCCACGCCGCGGTGTCATCGGAGGTCAAAGAGAAACTGGGCATCAGCGATGGCCTGATCCGTCTGTCCGTGGGCTGTGAAGAAGCCTCGGACCTGATCGCTGATCTCGACCAGGCACTTCACTTGCTCCGATGAGTTCGCGCGACCTGCTGCGCGATCCCTGCTGGCAAGGCAGCGATCTCGGCCACCCTCTGCCCGATGCCACCCATGCCGTTTCGGTGGCCCTGCCTCGATGGAGTGATGTCATTGCCTACGAGGAGCAGGATCCAGCCTGCCGAGAAGCGTTGCAGGCGGTGTATCCGCGATTCGGTCAGCATCCGCTGGTGGCGGAATTAGCCACTCAAGCTCTGCAGCACCCCAATGTTGCGCCCTCCAATGGAGCAAGCAGCTGGCCCTATCCGAACCGCCCGGCGGCTGAAGCAGCGCTTGCCCACTGCCGCAGAACAAGACCTCCAGAGGAAACTCGTCTCCTGACGATCCATGGACTGATCTGCCTGATTGCTGATGCCGGCAGCACTCCTGCCGCCAAGGCCTTCTGGCAGCACACAGGCCTTGGAGCTTCCTCCCGCCTGGCTGCCATTGCCCTGGGTGAGGCAGAGGGCACCAGCAGATCCGCAGGAGAGAACGCCCGCGGCACCGTGATCCGGCGCCTGGAGGAGATCTATGGCTGCACCAGGGATGCGATCAGCCTGCATCCCTCCGGCATGACGGCTTTGTATCGCGCACTTCAGCTGGTGTCGGCCCTTCGGCCCAACCGGCCTGTGCTGCAAATCGGCTTCCCCTACGTGGATGTGCTCAAGCTGCCTCAAGTGGTTTTCAACGGGGCCGAGCTGCTGCTGGATGACAGTGCAGCCAGCGTGAGCGACGCCCTCGAACGCCTGCAGCCATCGGCCGTCGTCGTCGAGCTGCCCAGCAATCCTCTGCTGCGCTGCGTGGATCTGCCCACCATCGCCAGGCTTGCTCACCAGCAGGGCATCCCAGTGATCGCCGACGACACCATCGGCTCCGCGATCAACGTCGATGCCTTGCCCCATGCCGATCTGGTGTTCAGCTCCCTCACCAAAAGCTTCGCCGGCCGTGGTGATGTTCTGGCAGGAAGTTTGGTGGTGAGTCATCACTCCCCATGGAGAACTCAGCTAGCTGCAGCAGACCACGCCCTGCCTCCGCTGGCGGTGCTTGCTGATCTCGATGCCATCGCCCTTGAACAAGGCAGTGAAGACGTGATCGAACGTGTGCATCAGCTCAATGCCAACACGCTCTCACTGGCTGCACGCCTGCGCGACCACCCCGCCGTGGCGCAGCTGTTTCATCCGGGTGAATGCCAGAACTTCAAGGCTCTGCAGCGACCGGGGACCGGGCATGGCTGTTTGCTGTCCTTTGAACTGCAAGGGGGCACCCCCTCGGCGCAGAAGGTCTACGACGCACTGGAGGTCTGCAAGGGACCAAGCCTGGGAACGGCATTCACTCTGGTCTGCCCATACGTACTGCTTGCGCACTACGACGAACTGTCGTGGGCGAACCGCTGCGGAGTTCCATCCCACCTGCTGCGCGTCTCCGTGGGTCTGGAAGAGCCAAACGATCTCTGGGAACGATTCCGGCGAGCGCTGGAGAACGCCTAACAGGATCAAAAGGACGCTGGATGTTGGCAGAGTTTGAACATGCCATTAAGAGCCAGGCAATCACGAGAGAGTCTCCCTAAATTGCCAAAATTGGCCATTTTTTGATCCCCTCATGTCTCGCGTTTACGCCGATAACAGCCAGGCCATCGGTAATACCCCCCTGGTGCGTCTGAACCATGTCACCAAGGACTGCAAAGCCACCGTTCTCGCCAAGATCGAAGGCCGCAATCCTGCCTACAGCGTGAAGTGCCGCATCGGCGCGAACATGATCTGGGATGCCGAAAAGCGTGGTGAACTCACCGAAGGCAAGGTGATCGTCGAGCCCACATCCGGCAATACAGGCGTTGCTCTCGCCTTCACCGCGGCCGCACGCGGCTACAAGCTCGTGCTGACGATGCCCGAGTCGATGTCGATTGAACGTCGCCGAGTGATGGCCGTTCTCGGTGCGGAAATCGTTCTCACCGAAGCCGCCAAGGGCATGCCCGGCGCCATCGCCAAAGCCAAGGAGATCGCCGCCAGCGACCCTGGCAAGTACTTCATGCCTGGACAGTTCGAGAATCCGGCCAACCCCGAGATTCATCAGAAAACCACAGGCCCTGAGATCTGGAACGACTGCGATGGTTCCATCGACGTTCTGGTGGCAGGCGTCGGTACCGGCGGCACCATCACCGGCGTTTCCCGCTACATCAAGAATGACCAAGGCAAGGCGATCGAATCGGTGGCCGTGGAGCCCAGCCACAGTCCGGTGATCACCCAGACCATGAACGGTGAGGAAGTGAAGCCAGGGCCCCACAAGATCCAGGGCATCGGCGCAGGCTTCATTCCCAAGAACCTCGACCTCTCCGTGGTCGACAAGGTGGAGCAGGTGACCAACGACGAGTCCGTTGAGATGGCTCTGCGTCTTGCCAAGGAGGAAGGCCTGCTAGTGGGTATCTCCTGCGGAGCCGCGGCAGCCGCCGCGATCCGGCTGGCCAAGCAGGACGCCTACGCCGGCAAAACCATCGTGGTTGTTCTCCCTGACCTGGCCGAGCGCTATCTCTCGTCAGTGATGTTCGCCGATGTTCCCACCGGCATCATCGAGCAACCCGTGACGGCCTGAGCCGAATCGGTTTCAAGCTTGGCAAGATCGAAGGCTTTGCTCTTGAGCAGAGCCTTTCGTCTTTTCCATCACGCCGTAAACAGGCTGGCTATCGCCGAAATGGCTGTGGTTGCGTAGAGAAAGGCCAACATTGACTGAACGAGAATTGTCTTGCGAATTTCAGTCGACTCAGCACCCACGTCGGTCATACCAAAAGTCAAACCGATGGAATATGCCACGTAGACGAAATCAAACAAAACCGGCTTCATATCCTCAGGGAAAGAAAACACCTTGGTCGCAACTTTTTTGCGATCATTCCCTGAATTGAAATGAAAGAAATACTTGGCATAATGAAGAGCATAACTATGGTGCAAACTGATCCAAATCAACAAAATTGAGACAAAATAAATAAAGATGCGAAAATCTTCGGGGAGCGCAGAATGCTTCGACCCAAGATCGCTTACACAAAGACTCATCACACCAAGGCCAAGAAAACTAACCGCCACGGAGCGCTTAATCAGCAGACCGGCATGGAGTCTTTCATGGTCAAAAAGGGCCTTGGTCTGTTCGAAGTCCAACGACCATGCGGCCCTGAAAAAAAGAGTTGCATCCACAGACAGAGCGATCAACATTCCCACAGAAAGCGCTTCCTGCGGTGTCAATAACGCATAGAAAGCGAGCGTAAAAACAGTTCCGATAACTAGGCTTCGGCGAAGCCTAAAGCGGTCTAAAAAAATAGAGCTGCGGTGCGGTGGCATCAGTGCAATCCTTCTGATTACAGAGCTACTTCGTCATCGAACCTGAAGATCCAACATGACATCTGGCCTCTGAAAGCACTGCCTCTGGTGGGATCCACATGGCATCACCGTAAGAGTAGAAGCGATAGGCGTCCTGAATGGCAAGGTCATACAACTCAAGCAACCTCTGTCGTCCGATCAGAGCACTGACCAGCAGAAGCAGCGAGCTCTTGGGCAGATGAAAGTTGGTCAGCAAACCTTGCACCACCGCGAAACAAAAGCCGGGCTGGATCACCAGATCAACAGGCCCCCTAAGCGGCTGAAGGCAACCGCCGCCGGCGGCGGCTGCTCCCTCGAGGGCCCGCACACTGGTGGTGCCCACGGCAATCACCCGTCCTCCACGCTGACGGCATGCGACCACCGCCGCCACCAGCTCAGGGGTCACCTCCACCCATTCGCTGTGCAGACTCAAATCCGTGAGATCTTCAGTTTCCACGGGCCGAAATGTGCCCAAGCCCACGTGCAGGGTCACCGTGGCCAGCTGAACACCGCGACCGCGGATCGCCTTCAGGAGCTCATCACTGAGGTGCAAGCCCGCCGTTGGAGCAGCAACCGCTCCTGGCCTGGAGGCGTAGCGGGTCTGATAACGCTCCTGATCCGACTCATGATGACGCGTGATGTAAGGCGGTAATGGCACTTCGCCATACCGCTCTAGGAGTGTTTCGATCGCTGCAGCATCAACGAAAGCCTCAGGGAACTGGATAATTCGGCCGCCACTGGCGCCATCCGAGGCCAACACCTGCAGAGGAATGGGCTCCTGTTCGAGAGCTTCAAGCCAGACCTGATCGCCGGGCTTCAATTTCTTGCCGGGTCTGGCAAGACACAGCCAGCGGCCTTCGCCGCGGGGCTCGAGCACCAGCAGCTCCGCCAGGCCACCTCCGGAACGCCGCACCCTCAGCCGTGCCCGCAGCACCCGCGTGTCGTTGACCACCAAGAGGTCGCCGGGAAGAAGCTCATCCTGCCAATCCCACACCTGGCGATGCTTGAGCTCCGTCAAAGGCCGATGCAGGGAAGGCGCCATCAGCAGTCGTGCTGCATGGCGTGGCTCCACCGGTGCCTGGGCGATCCGCTCCTCGGGCAGTCGGTAGTCGTAGGAGCTGAGCTGAAGATCCCTTGGATCCACCACAAGGCTTGATCGTGATCAGTCCATGCTGCCTGAGGGCAACGTCCTGCCCTTGCTGGCGAAGCGTGGAACGAAGTAGCGCACGATGGAAAACACCCTGCTCTGATCGGTGGAGAGCGCCTCGAACAGGCTGCGAGCCCGTTGATTGAGCAACGCCACATCCAGTCGATCCCTGGGAATGGCCACAGGCATCACCACGGTGGTGGTGCACTCTGGATGGCGTCTCTCCTCCTCCATCACGAAGTCACAGAAGGGATCGATCAGCGAACTGTATGGACTGTCGAGCAGCACCAGCTCAAGCGCACCCGTGTCCGTGCCCGCATAGCGATCCCACATCTGGCTGAGCTTGCCGCCTTCCTCCTCCTTCTGCACCACCATCACCGCCGTGACTGAATCGGCGAATGAACAGGCGTAGCGCAAGGCCTCAAAAGAGGGTTGCGTCATGCTCGCAACCCAGACGACCGCATGGTGCCCGGTGGGTGGATCACGGGGAACCAGCTTCAGTGATGCCCCCTCTGGATCCAGCGCAAGGGACGCGAAGATCTCCCTGTACCGGCGTCGGATCAATGCCAGTCCCCACACCAGCAGGGGAATGGCGATCACCACGCTCCAGGCCCCCTCATCAAATTTGCTCACCACGATCACCACCAGCACCACAAAGGTGGTGATCGATCCGAGCGCATTCATGGCCATCCGCCCCTGCCAGCTGTCTCCGCGCAGCTTCCACCAGCGACGCACCAGGCCCAGCTGCGAGAGCGTGAAGGCGGTGAAAACACCCAGGGCATAGAGATTCACCGCCACGGTGGTGTCGCCTCGGCAAATCACGATGATCAAGGCCGTGATCGCCACCAGAACGCCGATCCCGTTCTGGTAGACGAGTCGATCCCCCAGCAGCTTCATCTGCATGGGCAAACACTGGTCTTCCGCCAGCATGGCCGCCAGACGGGGGAATCCGGAGAAGGCTGTGTTCGCTGCCAGCACGAGAATCAGCAGCGTTGAGATCTGCAGGATCCAGTAGAGAACGCTGCCATCGCCAAAGACGCGCCGGCCGATCTGAGCCAACACCGTGATGTCGGGGTTGGGGGCCACTCCGTACATAAAGCCCATGGTGCTGACCGCAAGAAACATCGCCGACAGCAGCACACCCATCACCAGCAGGGTCTTGCGCGCATTCACCGGAGCAGGCTCACGGAACACCTGCACGCCATTGGCGATGGCTTCAATACCGGTCATTGCGGAACACCCCGAACTGAAAGCCCGGAGGATCAGAAACAAGCCGATCGGCTGCAGCGCAGCTGTCAGAGGCGGGGCATCGGGTCTCCAGCCATGGTGAAAGGTGAGGTCCTTGAGCCCAGCAACCGTGAGCAGAACAATCATCACCACGAAGGCGTAGGTGGGAACCGCGAACACACGCCCTGCCTCCTTGACCCCGCGAAGGTTGGCCCAACCCACCAGCACGAGCAGCAGCAAAGCAATGGGGACCTCATAGGCCAACAGCGATGGGTCCAGCGACGACAACGCCTGGGTTCCTGCCATCAGGCTGACCGCTGCAGTGAGGGTGTAGTCGATCAGCAGCGCGGCGGCGGCCACCAAACCCACATTGCGTCCGAGATTGTCGCGGGCCACCACATAGGAACCGCCCCCGTTGGGATAGGCCGCGATCGCCTGCCGGTACGACAGCACCACAATCGAGATCAGGCCGATGATCGCCAGGGTGATGGGCACCGAGAGCCGAAGAGCGGCACTGCCCCCCAGAATCAGAATTCCAAGCGCCGCTTCCGTGGCATAGGCCACGGACGACAGGGCATCCGAAGACAAGATCGGCAGCGCCTGAACGTTGGGAAGTCGCTCATCCTTGGCACTGGAACGTGGCAGCGGACGGCCCAGCAGGCGTGAAAAGGATGGAATAGACACAGGTCGTCCTTCACCACATCAAGAGTGGCAAGGTTCCCTGAGCTCGGCAGGTCAGGTTCGGCCGCTGACTTAATTCAGATCGCCAGACTTTCAGGACGCGTTTCGATCAATTCCGCCAGATCCTTGAGGAACGCGGCTCCATCAGCGCCGTAGACGACGCGGTGGTCGGCGGTGAGATTGACCTGCATCTGTCGCTTCACGGCGATGGAACCATCCTTGCCAGCAACAACGACAGGTCTTGAGGCAGCCACCGCGAGGATGGCACCGGTACCGGGAGGAAGGATGGCATCGAAGCGATCCACCCCGAACATGCCGAGATTGGAGAGCGTGAAGGTGCCTGTGCTGTATTCCTCGGGCTGAAGCTGCTTGCTGCGGGAACGCTTGACCAGATCCCCCCACTGCCGGGAAAGCTCATAGAGATCCGTTCGATCGGCCTGACGCAGCACAGGAGTGATCAGACCACCGTCTTCCATGGCCACGGCTACAGCCACATTCACCTCGGCGGGATAGCTCATGCCAGCGGCCGTGGTCGCCGCATTCACCTGAGGATGCCGGGCCAGGGTGACGGCCACGGCCTTGGCCAGAAGAGCGGTCATGGTGACGCCCTTCGGCTTCACCTGTTTGTAAAAAGCATCGAGTTGATCAGTGGTGATCGTGTATCCCACGCGGAAGCAGGGAACAGCGAGGCTGGCTTCCATGTTGCGGTTCACCGCGCTCTGGAGCGTGTTGAACGGAACGGTGTCGCCAGGACGACCGAAGCTGTTACCAGCTGGGGCGGACGGTGCAGTGGCCGCGCTCGCAGCACCGACACCCACAGCCGCGGCAGTGCCCTCACCAACCAGAGGAACACTGATGGGACGACCAGCAGCCCGCTCCACATCTTCAGCCTGAATACGACCGTTGGGACCGCTGCCGCGCACCCCCGCGAGGTCAACGCCCATCTGAGCAGCCAGTTTTTTCGCCCTGGGAGTGGCGATCAGTCGCCCGTTACTGGGAGCGGCCGCAGGAGCTGCAACGGGTGCAGGTGGTGCCGGAGCAGGCGTGGGTGCGGCTGGAACAGCTGCTGGTGCAGGTGTTGGTGCTGCAGCAGGCGTTGGTGCAGCAGTCGTTGGCGCAGCAGTGGCGGGGGCCGATCCGCCACCCGATGGTGCCTTGGCCTGAGCCTCGGCCAGCTCAGCCTCGGTCTCCACGATCAGGCCGATGGTTTCACCCACAGGAGCCGTGCTGCCAGCTGGCATCAGCACAGCTGCCAGATAACCCTCATTGAAGGATTCGACATCCATGTCGGCCTTGTCGGACTCGACCACGAGGACGGACTCGCCGCGGCCCACCTTGTCGCCAGGATTTTTGAGCCACTCAACGATCTTCCCCTCCGTCATCGTGGAGCTGAGGGCAGGCATGAAGATGTCGTGGGTTGCCAAAACCGTCTCCAGAGGGGCTGACTAGAAAAATCTTACGGGCCGGCAGGCCGGCCCCCATCAGCGCTCAGCCCTGCTCGATCGACTCAATCACCCCGTCCCGCACCACAACCGCAACCTGCATCTTGCTGACCAGGTTGTCGCCCACCTGAATGTCGCAGAAGCTCTCAAGCTGACCCTGATCCACGATCTGTTCCATCTCAAGCTCGCGAACCTGGGCTTGCTGCTGAAGCAGATTGCGCTTCTGCTCTTCGAGCTCAGCCCGCTTGGCAGCCACCTGCTGCTGCACCTGCGCCACCTGCTCCTGAACACGCGGGTCCAGGGGATTGGCGCTCTGACGGCGCACATCATCCACAACCTGCTGCCCCTCCTGCTCGAGCTGAGCCAGTTGCTGGTCAGTGGTGGAAATACCAGCGCTCAGTTCACGCTCGGCCTCTTCCTTCCAAGCCGGCGTGACCACGGCACGGATGGTGATGGAACGCTTGATCGACAGAGTTGTGCCGTCGGACATGGGGGCGGGGAAGCAGCGCCAAGCGTCTCAGCCCCACGGCGGATGGTCAACCCGGCCCAGGCCGACGAAGTTCAGCGGCCGTACACGCTCTCGATGGATGAGCGATCCCGTTCAGTAATCCGGTCTCGCCGTTGCTTGAGTGTCTGGGTGAGGAGACCATTCTCAATCGAGAATGGTTCCACCAGGGCCACGCCGGCCAGTCGCTCATCAGCCCTGGATCCAACACGGCAAGCCAACAGTCGGTTCAGCTCGCCGCGCATGAGTTTGAGCAAGCGCTCATCTCCGGGATGACCGCCCAGATCATCTCCTGGATCGCAGCCCTGAGCGCTCGCCCAGGCCTTGATCGCATCCACCCGTGGCACCACCAGGGCCCCAAGTTGGCGCTCGTCTTGGCCCACCAGCATCACTTGCTCGATCAGAGGGCTGGAGACGAGAGCCTCCTCAAGCGGCCCTGGCTCGATGTTCTCACCGCTGCTGAGCACGATCGTGTCCTTGGCCCGTCCGGTCAGAACCACAGATCCATCGGGGAGAAGCATGCCCAAATCCCCTGTATCAAACCAGCCATCGGCATCCAGGACCTTCGCGGTGGCCTCAGGTTTGCCGAGATAGCCACCCATCACCTGAGGACCACGCACCAACACCACACCTCGTTCGCGGAACCCGAGCGGCTGCCTGGTCTCGGCATCAACGATTCGAAACTCCGTTTCCGGGAGCGGCAGACCGGAGCTGCCGCGGATATTGCGCCATGGCCTCCGGCAACTCACCACCGGGCTGGTTTCGGTGAGGCCATACCCGACCAGCAGCTCGATACCAACCGCTTCAAAGAAGGAATCAACGTGCGGAGCAATGGCACCGCCTCCATTGATGGGGTAGCGCAGTTTTCCACCACTGAGCTGCAGCCTCAGTTTGGGCCAGATCAATTGGGAAGCCAGCGCATGGGCCGGCCAGCGCCGGGTCGCCTCTGCCGCAGCCTTGAGCCGGTCGCGCTTGCGCAGCGGTTGAATCATGAGGTCACGGCTCCGGCGCCTGGCGAGGGTGTAGGCCGTGCTGTTGGCCAGAGCTGCTCTCAACAGGCGCTGACGCGATGCGGGAAAGGTTTTAACGGCATCTTCAAAGCCGGCCTGTACTGCTTCCCACAACCTGGGAACCGTGGCCATGATCACCGGCTTTACCCGTGGCAGATCCTTCTTGAGCTGCTTGATCGTGGTGTAACTCTGTGAGCAAGCGCAAGAGAAGAAGTAGTACTCAGCGCTGCGTTCGTAGGAATGCCAGATCGGCAGAACGCTCAGCACCGGTGATCCCGGTTCCGGGCGGGTCACGCAGGCAAGGCTGCGCATCTGATGCAGGAGGTTGGCGTGCGTCAGCGGCACGCCCTTGGGCCGGCCTGTGGTTCCGCTGGTGTACAGGATGGTGGCAGTGGTGGATTGGGCAGAGGCGCGATCCCGTCCGCTGATTGGATCCGGCGGCTCCATTCCATCGGCAAGGGCAAGAAAAGCCTCGAAGTCGAGTGCGCCCTCAGGAGCTGGACCCTCGAGCACGAGCACAAAGCGCAGACGCTCCCGCAGATCCGCCGGCAGCTGAAGACGCTGCAGCAGATCAGCGGTTTGCACTACCAGCGCCACGGCCGCCGCATCCTCGAGGATGTAACGCAGCTCTTCCACAGGTGCTGCTGCTCCACGCACCGCATCGATGGCACCGGCCCTCATCAGGCCCTGGTCGGCCACAAGCCAGCGCGGGCTGTTCTCAGCGAACAGGCCCACCACATCGCCATTGGTGATTCGCAGATTGCGGAATGCGGCAGCGGCTTGATCAATCCGCTCCGCCAGTTCGCGATAGCTGAGCCGCTCCGGATGGGCGGCATGGGGAGCATCAACCGCCATCACATCACCGTGATGGGATTTCAGCCAGGGCCAGACCTGATCCACACGACCAAGGGTTTGCACATGGGCTTGGCGAGCCAGGGCCGCCTGCTCGCGGGCGGTTGGATGCCAGGTGGATTGAGCGGCGGCAGTCACGGGAACGGTGTGCAGTCGCCCAGGCCTATCACCTCAACGCTGCTTCGGCAATCAGTGCTGCTCGCCAGCGCTCTCCTGCCAGATCAGATCGAAGCGGCTGGCCAGGGCATCGCGCAGCAGGGTTTGCACGATCTCAAGCTCCAGATCAGGAATCCAGTCGCACAGCCGACCAACCGGGCGCCCTTTGAGCCCACAGGGCACCACGGATTTGAATCCCTCCAGATCACAGGTCACGTTCAGGGCAAGACCGTGCTGCGTGATCCAGCGACGGCAACCGACACCAATCGCAGCCACTTTCTTCTGATTAAGCCAGACCCCGGTGAGTCCCTCGATGCGTTCCCCCTGCAGGCCGAGAACCTGCAAGACATCAATCACCACCTGCTCAAGCTGACGCAGATACCAGTGCAGATCGGTTCGGCGACGGCGTAGATCCAGCACCGGGTAGGCCACCAGTTGACCGGGTGCATGGTGCGTGACCTCCCCTCCACGGTCGATGCGGTGCAGTGGGGCCGGCGGATGCTCCGGGTCGAACAGCAGATGGTCGTCGCTGGCGCCGCGGCCGAGGGTGTAGCAGCGTGGGTGCTGCAGCAGCCAGACCGCTTCCGCATCGGCGTCGGTGAGCGACTGCTGGAGCAACCTCTCCTGCCAACAGCGCTGCAGGTCCCAGGCCTGCATGAACGGCACCAGCTGTGCAGGCTGAAAAAGAAATGCCGAAGACCCTGTTCCGGAATCCAACGGCGTCACTAGCTTTCCGTTAGGCGCAGGCACCGGAGGGATGCATGAAGCTCTTGATCCATGGTCGCAATCTGGATGTGACTCCCGCATTGCGGGATTACACCGAGACGAAGCTTGATCGTGCCATTCATCACTTCAACGACCTTGTTCAGGAAGCGGATGTGCATCTTTCAGTGGCTCGCAATCCCCGCGTTCCGCAGCAGACCGCCGAGGTGACCGTCTTTGCCAACGGCACCGTGATTCGTGCCCAGGAACGCAGTGAAAATCTCTACGCGAGCATCGATTTGGTCGCAAGCAAGCTGGCACGACAGCTGCGGCGCTTCAAGGATCGCCACAGCGACCACCACCACAGCCATGGTCACCGGGCCACGGAAACTCCAACGACGGAAGCGGTGCTCGATGACAGCCCCGTGGATGGTTCCCTTCTCGAGGGGAAGGAGGCTCAGCTGCCCAGCCCGGGTGTGCGGCGCAAGTACTTCGCCATGCCGCCGATGACGCTGGATGACGCGCGCACCCAGCTTGATCTCATCGACCATGACTTTTACCTCTTCCGCGACAGTGAGAGCGATGAGCTTCAGGTGATTTATCGGCGCAACCACGGAGGCTATGGAGTGATCCAGGCACGCAACTGAACCTTTCGTGACGGGTTGATCCGTCGTTTGCTCAGCGATGACCACGTCGCCGCGCCGGCAGGACCTGCCGGACATCCCCCCTCTGATTCACCAGGCACTGCTCAATCCGCTGATGCAGGAGGAGGAGCTGCTCACGCTCTGTGATGCAGCACGGCAACTGGGATTCGGCGGAGTCTGCGTCAGCCTCAATCAGCTCGAAACCGTGCGCAGGCGCCTTGGCGGCCAGGGAGCGGTGAAGCTGATCGCCACCATTGCCTTCCCATTCGGTGCACTTCCCGCGGAGCTGAAACAGGCCCAGGCCGAATGGGCAGCTGCCCATGGAGCCGAAGCTCTCGACGTCACACCCGACTGGTCAGCTCTTGTGAATGGTCGTGCCAACAGCTTCGCCGAGGAGCTGGCCGCCATCGCTGCGCTGGATCTACCCATGACCGTGGTGCTGGATGTCAATCAGCTGAATGAGCAGCAGCTTGGTCTGGCCGCGGAGGCCGCCATGGATGCTGGAGCTGCATCGCTCCAGGCCGGCAACGGTTTTGGTGCCGCAGTCACACCGGGTCAGATCAGAGAACTGCGGCAGCTCACCCGAGGCCGTTGCGCCATCAAGGCCGCCGGTGGGATCCGAGACCTTGAGCAGGCACTGGATCTGGTGGAGGCTGGGGCCATCGCTCTGGGCACCGGACACGGTCCTGCTTTGGTGAAGGCTCTGCGTCAACCGAGATGAGCGGGGATCAGCGCTTAACGGGGCTGGCCCTCAAGGTGGGGCCCCTCGGGGAGCATGACCGGCTGCTGACCCTGCTCAGTGACGAAGCCGGCGTGGTGCGACTGGCGGTACCTGGAGCCCGCAAACCACGCAGCAGCCTGGCCGCTGCAGTGCCGCTCACCCTGCTGGATCTGCAGGTGGTGGGCCGTCGCAGTCTGAAGAGGGTGCGGCAGCTCCAGGTTGTGCATAACTACAGCGGTGTGGGCCAGCAACTGGAAACGCTGGCAGCGGCCCAGGCGTTAGCGGAGCTTGCCATTGCCCTGGTGAGTGACTGCGACCCAGTTCCCGGCATGCTCGACACGGTGCTGATTCATCTCGAAAGCCTCGAAGCTTTGAGCCGCTCCAGCCAACCCGACGCGGATCTCTGCCTGGCCATGCTCGTGCAGGCGGGAGTCCATCTGCTCGCGCTGGGCGGCTATGGAATCCCACTGCAGAACTGCTGTCGCACGGGAGCGGAGCTGGCACCGCCGATCGGCCAGTGGGAATGGCGCTGCAGCCTTCTGCCGGAGGAGGGGCTGGCGATCGGCTCCCTGCCGGGCGCCACGCTTCAGTTCAATCCGTCCGAGCTGGCTCTTCTGCAACGGTTGCCCCGGGCAGAACTCCCCAGGCGACGCGATGGCGAACTGATGGGCCCACGTGCGGTGTGGCTGAAGCTCCTGGCTGTCCTGGAATGCTGGTGCCGCACCCATCTGCCCCGCCCGGTGCGCTCGCTCGAGATGGTCAGCCACTGCATGCCGGCGCAGTGAGCGATCATGACCCGGTCATCGCTGGAACCTTGAGCGGATCCCCCCTGAACAGTCCAGAACCGGTCCTACCCACCGGCAGCAACCCGGAGGGAAGTCGTGGACTCCAGGCCGTCCTGCGCCTGAGCGACTTCCGCAAACTCTGGATCGGCCAGATCTTCTCCCAGCTGGCGGACAAGTTCTACATCGTGCTGATGGTCTTTCTGATCGATCAGCACTTGCTGCTCACCTCTCAGCAGAACGGCGTTCTTGCGGAGGTGGCATCCGATTACGGGCTCGACATCAGCACCCGTACCAAGGTGATCACCCTTCTGGCCACTGGGATCTTCGTGGCCAACACACTGCCGGCGATGGTGTTAGGCAGCGTGGCGGGGGTCTGGGTTGACCGCTGGCCGAAACGGCGCGTGATGGTGGCCTCCAACGGGTTGCGAGCACTCATGGTGATGCTGACCCCTTTGTTCTTGATTCCAGGCCCCCTGATCCTTGGCTTGCCATGGGGCTACTGGGGTCTGATCGGCATGACCTTTGTCGAATCCATTCTCACGCAGTTCTTTGCACCGGCCGAACAGGCGGCCATCACCTTGCTTGTGCCAGGCGAACACCTGCTCGCAGCAAACTCCCTGTACCAAACCACCAGCATGGGAGCCACGATCGTTGGCTTCGCCTTGGGTGAGCCGATCCTGCGAGGCCTGAATCACCTGTTCAGCGCAGTGGGCGTGCGTGGTGGTGAGTTCATTCTGCTGCCGTTCTGTTACGGCATGGCGGCTCTGAGTCTGCTGGCGGTCCGCCACCGGGAACGGGCGATTCACAACGATGGTCGATCGGTCTGGCACGAAATCGGTGAAGGGCTTCAGGTGCTGAAGCGCATCCCCACGGTGCGTAACGCCATGGTTCACCTGGTGCTGCTCTACAGCCTGCTCGCGGCTCTCTACGTTTTGGCCCTTCAGTTAGCAGGCCTGATTCGCAGTCTTGGCCCCTCCGGTTTCGGCATGCTGCTGGCCATGAGCGGACTGGGCATGGCCGTTGGCGCCGTGATGATGGCCCAGCTTGGACATCACTTCAGTCGTCGTCGACTCAGCTCAGCGGGGCTTGGGCTGATCACGTTTTCACTGGTGTTGCTCAGCCAGTTCAAGGGCTCACTCAACAGCACCCTGGCTCTCTGCGGGATCCTCGGCGTCGGAGCGGCACTCGTCGCCATTCCGGCACAGACCACCATCCAGGAAGAAACTCCTGAATCCCAAAGAGGCAGAGTCTTTGGCCTTCAGAACAACCTGATCAACATCGCCCTCAGCCTGCCGCTTGTGCTTGCAGGCACTTTGGTGAGCAGCATCGGGCTCAGTCCGGTGTTGTGGTTGCTTGCTCTGTTGGCTTTAGCGGCGGCTCTGCTCGAGCGGCCCTGGCAGCGCTGCTAGCGTCAGCCTTGGCCTGTGAATGGTGGCGGTGACGCATATTGCCTGGCTAGGCAAAAAAACTCCGTTCTGCGGCAATGTCACCTATGGGCTCAGCACAACGGAGGCCCTGAGGGCAAGGGGTCATCAGACCAGTTTCATTCACTTCGACAATCCGAAGGCACCGGGCAGCGGCACATCGCTTCTTGCCAACGACCCCGATGTGAGCCTTCCCTATCTCGTGAAGTCGCAGGTTTACACAATCCCCTCACCGGGTGCCCAGCGTGAATTGAGGGAATCGCTGGAACGTCTGCAGCCCGATCTGGTGCATGCGAGCCTCACCCTTTCACCACTGGACTTCCGCCTGCCGGAGCTGTGTCAGCAGTTGGGAGTGCCCTTGGTGGCCACCTTCCACCCCCCCTTCGACGCCAGCCTTCGCAACCTGACGGCAGGCACGCAGCAGCTCACCTATCAGCTGTATGCACCGGCACTCTCCAAGTACGACCGGGTGATCGTGTTCTCCGATCTGCAAGCTGAATTCCTCGCGCGTCTGGGCGTGCGTGAAAACCGTCTGGCCGTGATCCCCAACGGTGTTGACACCAACCAGTGGACTCCCTCCGTGCCGCAGACAGAGCAGGGCAGCACACCGGCGATCGGCAGCGCCTTGCATCGGGTGCGATCCCGCCTCGGTCAGGGGCGCGTCTTCCTGTACATGGGGCGCGTTGCCACCGAGAAAAATGTGGAAGCGCTTCTGCAGGCCTGGCGCCTGGTCGCGATGGAGGGCTGTCGACTGGTGATTGTCGGCGAAGGACCTCTGCGCAGCACCCTGCAGAACAGTTTCGACGAGGACGTGCTCTGGTGGGGCTATGAAGCGGATCGAGCCACGCGTATTGCGCTGCTTCAATGCGCCGAAGTGTTTGTGCTTCCTTCTCTCGTGGAGGGACTATCACTGGCACTGCTTGAAGCCATGGCCAGTGGCTGTGCCTGTGTCGCCACTGATGCCGGAGCCGATGGAGAAGTGCTCTCCGGTGGAGCAGGGATCGTGATGAGCACGCTGGGGGTGACCAGCCAACTGCGCACCTTGCTTCCGGTGCTGCGCGATCAACCTGTGCTGACGCGCGAACTCGGCCGACAAGCCCGCGAAAGAGTGCTTGAGCGCTACACCATCAGCCGCAACATCGATGCCCTCGAGCAGCTGTATGGCGAGCTGATGCGCCGCGCTCCACTGGCGGCTTAACGCAGAGCGCGTCCGTGTTCGGTGGCAGCGATGACCGCTTCAATCAAGGCTGAGCGCAATCCTGCTTTTTCCAGATGTTTCAGCGCTGCCATGGTCGTGCCGCCTGGAGAGGCAACCATGTCTTTGAGCTGAGCTGGGTGCAATTGCTGCTGATCGAGCAACGCGGCAGTGCCGGCCAGCGTGCGATGGGCGAGATGGTGAGCCTGATCGCGCGGCAATCCAGCCGCAACAGCACCATCGGCCATCGCCTCGGCGACCAGAGCCACATAGGCAGGACCTGAAGAGGTCAGCGCCAGAAAGGCATCCAGCCTCGACTCCGGCAGCTCAAGCACTTCGCTCACAGGCTCGAAGGCCTCCTTCACCCACTGACGCTGCTGAGCCGTAATCCCGTCCCCCCATGCCAGCCCACACAAGCCTGCACCCACCAGACAAGGCGTGTTGGGAACAGCACGCACGCACACGCGCCCCGGAAATTGTCTCTGCAGACGCTCCAGGGTGACCCCCGCCAACACAGAAATCAGCAGTGGCGACTGTCCAGACTGAGGTGGATTCACGCCTTCGGCGACAGCATCAAGCTGCTGTGGCTTGACGGCCAACAGCTGAACCGGTGCTTCCCAGGCGTCGATGGCCCGAGGATCAGATGCCGGGACAACCAACAAATCCTTGGGCAAATCAGAAGTCAACCGTGCGGCCGACGTTTCTCGACCAACAATCCCAATGACATCGGTTGACTGAAGCTTGCCTTTCTCAATCAGAGGAAGGATCAGAGCCTGGGCCATCCGACCCAGGCCAATCACACCAACGGAAACACTCACCGAAGCGACAACTCAAAGAGCGGCAGCATCGGAAACAGCCCACGCCGGTGCTGGGGCGACACTGCTCTCGGCCGAAGCTTGCTCAACATCCTTGGTCACAACGGTGGGAGTGGTGCTCTCCTCCTGACTGGCGTTGGTGACGGTGACGCAGCTCGGAGCGAACAGGAAGATGCTTTCGCCAACACGCTCTTGATGACCATCAATGGCGAATGTTCCACCAGCCACAAAATCAACCGCTCTCTGAGCCTGGTCAGGCTCCATCATCGTGAGATTGAGAATCACGGTTTTACGTTCGCGCAATGCCTGAATTGCTCTTGGCATTTCGTCAAAGCTGCGGGGTTCCATCAGTGAAACCTCTGCCGTGCCGGAACTGATTCCAGGCATACCGATCACATTGGAACCAGAGAAATTCTGGTCCATTTCGAAAGGATTGGATGCGTCCAGAGGAGCCAGAGCACTGGTGTTCACAGACGACATGCCCTGCATGTTGTCGTCATGCTCACCGGTGTCGTAATCGAGCTCGTCGTAATCGCCGTCCAGGTAATCATCACCAGCAACAACCGCGCGAAGGCGAGAAATCAACGACACTGGAAATCTGCAGAACCTTGACCCTGAATAGCGCTCAAGGGAGTTGTGAGCAAGCGTGTCCAGATGAATTGATGTCCATCCCGCAACGTTGATTTGATCACTCCGATCAGGAGTTCACGGGCGGCCTCTCACCAAACAGAGCTGATCCCACACGGACCCAGGTCGCTCCGGCAGCTGCTGCCTGCGGCCAATCACCGCTCATCCCCATCGAACACTGAGCCAGATCGAGCTGATCGGCGAGATGGCGGCAATCCCTGAAAAGGCCCAGACGCTCATCACTGTCCAGCCCCAGCGGGGCCATGGTCATCAGCCCTGAGGCCTTCAGACCTGGCAACTGACGCAGCACAGGCCAGGCCTCTTTCAGTGACTGAGGGTCCCAGCCACCCTTGGAGGGATCAGACCTCAGCTTCACCTGAAACAACACCGAAGGGCAACGCCCCTCTTCGAGAGCGATCCGGGATGAACGCTCCGCCAATGCCATGGAGTCGATGGAATGGATCCAGCTGAACGCCTTCACCACCGCCCGCACCTTGTTGGCCTGCAGGCGGCCAATGAAATGCCAGCGCAGATCAGTGAGGTCTGACAGAGCCTCTTGCTTGGGCAAAGCCTCCTGAACACGACTTTCACCGAAATCGAGCTGACCACAAGCGGCAAGCTCACGAATGGCCGAAGCAGGCTGCGTCTTGCTGACAGCAAGCAGGTTGACTCCCTGTGGGAGACGCTGCTGCAGTTGGCGCCAGCGACTCTGAATCTCCGTCACCCGAGCTGTCCGTCTTGCATGGTCAGATGAAGGTCTGATCGAACAACTGCTTCCAGCTGCCGTAATCCTCCGATGCATCCCGGCGACGCCGGGCGAGATTCAGCTCAGCGTGATGGCGTGCGTCGAGGTAGGGAATCACCTCGAACTGAGCGCCTCGAGGCTGCAAGGTGACGAGGAAAAACATGCGCTGGGCGTACAACGTGGCGTACACATCGCGACCTTCCCCGGCAGGGGCCACTCTGTAGAGCATCCCAAAGGTGGGGTGATTGAGATAACCCTCAGCGCTCACAGACCTGAAAACGGTGATCAGAGAGCACCGTACCTTCCGCGCAGAACAAGAACGGTGACAAGCCCCACAGCAGCCACCCCGTTCAGAATGCTGCGGGCAGCGCCCTTCGAGGTCGAGTCGGGGCGAAACGCATCTGCAGGCAACCAGGTTCCACCTCGTGCCAGCAACGCTTCAGCACCCTGTTCAGCACGCAGGAGAATGTTGGCCAGGAGTCGCTCTCCCACCGAAAGCACAAGGCCGAAGGAGGCTTTGAAACCAAGCCGGCGCAGATTGACTGCACGACTGGCGAGGGATCGCAACAGGTTCTGGAGCTCCTCCTGGACCAACGGCAGAAAGCGAAGAGCCAGCAACAGCTGAAAGCTCAGTCGATCAATCGGCACTCCCAGACGAGCCAGGGGAGCCAGCCACCAACTCAAGGACCACATCAACTCCTCACTGGGGGTGGAGAGCAACATCAGGTTCACGCTGTGAACGACGGTCACGATCAAGGTGGCGCTGTTCAAGCCCAGCTCAGCCGAGCGACGATCCACCACCAGCGGACCCAGCTGCAGGGATCCCAACTGAAGCGGTCCGAGGCGAATCAATTCCCAGGAGGGTGACGTCAGCATCACCCCCGGGATCTCACCCGGTGGCCGCAGATTCAGGCTGGCGCCAGGATCACCGGTCGGCAGCAACATGGCCAACAGGCCAACCGCGCAGCCAAGAAGACTGACCAGCAGCAACGAGCGCCACCACAGCCGAACCGGCAGGCCACTCACCAACGTGATCAGCAGCAGAGCCAACACCAGCGCGACACGCCAGATCGGACCTGCCAGCACCGGTGTGAGCAGGAACACCAGAACCCACAACAGCTTCAGGCGGGGATCCAGCTGGCGCAGCCAACCACCGGCACCATCCACGTACTGCCCGATCGGAATCTGCCTCAGCCAATCCATGCCGCTCAGCCCTGATGGTTCTGCTGCCTGGCCAGATCCTTTTCCGCGTCACGCTGTTGCTTTCCGCGCCAGAACAACTTCAGCGGAGTGCCTTCAAAACCGAGCCCTTCGCGGATCTGCCGCTCGACGTAGCGCCGATAGGTATCACCGAACAGCTTGGGGTCATTCACGAACAGCGTGAAACTTGGTGGCCTGCTGGCCACCTGGGTGCCGTAGTAAAGCCGCCCCTGCCGGCCACCCCTGGTTGTCGGCGGGCTCCGCCAGCTGAGTGCTTCCTTCAGCACTTCGTTGACCACGGATGTGGTGACACGGCGACGGTGCTGTTCCACGGCCAGAACCGCCAGAGCGAAAATGCTGTCAACACGCTGACCGGTGAGCGCCGAGGTGAACAGCATCGGGGCCCAGTCGAGGAAATAAAGCTTGGAACGCAGCTCCTTCTCCATGGCCGCCATGGTGTGGCTGTCCTTCTCAACGGCATCCCACTTATTGACCACCACCACGCAGGCCCGACCGTCTTCTTCGATGCGACCCGCCAGACGTTGGTCCTGCTCGGTGACACCATCGAGTGCGTCGATGACCAGCACACACACATCACTGCGCTCAATCGCCTTGAAACTGCGGTTGATACCGAAGAATTCAGGGCCGTAGTTGACGCTTCGGCGCCGACGGATCCCGGCGGTATCCACCAGTCGCCAGGGACGGTTTTCACGCACGATGCTGGTGTCGATCGTGTCGCGAGTGGTTCCGCGGATCGGACTGACGATGGCCCTCTGCTCTCCACAGATGGCGTTCAGAAGGCTTGATTTGCCCACGTTGGGGCGACCGATGATGGCCATCTGGATCGGCTCTTCCTGATCACCCTCCTGATCCTTCGGAGGCAGGAACGTGAGCACCCGATCCAGAACCTCTGCAGTCCCTGCGCCGTGGATTGCGGAAATGGGATAGGGCTCTCCCAGCCCAAGGCTCCAGAACTCTGCGGCCATGGCCAGACCTTGGTCCGGTGACTCGCACTTGTTCACCGCCAGCAGTGTTGGACAACGCTGACCGCGCAGAAACTCCGCAATGGCCTCGTCTGATGCCGTGAGGCCCTGCTGCCCGTCAACAATCACCACAGCGACACTTGCCTCCTCGAGAGCTAGCGCCGCTTGCTCACGGATTTCAGGCAGGAACTCACTGTCGTCATCGAACACCAATCCACCGGTGTCGACCACCTTGAATTCCCTGTCGCCCCAGTAACCATCCTGATACGTGCGATCACGGGTCACACCGGGCTGGTCATGAACGATCGCCTCCCGACTTCGGCAGAGACGATTCACGAGCGTGGACTTGCCGACGTTGGGGCGCCCGATGATTGCGACGACGGGACGCGCCAAGAAAGTCCACAGCAAGAACTGTCTTGACAGTACAGAGGCGCCCGCCGGAGCGATCAGAAGCCGAGATGGAAGCGGCTCACCTTTTCATTTCGCGAGCAGGAATGGGAATTCTTTCCGAGCGAGACGGTCAAGACTCAAATGAGACAGCTAGCGATGGGTCAGTGAACCCGCTGTCACACCATCATGCTCGAACTGATCGCCACCCTGGTGGTGGACCTCTCAGATCAACAGCTCACCGTCTACGACAAGAACCAAGAGATCGTGCGGGTCATCCCCGTGAGCACCGGCAAGGCATCCACGCCAACCCCCACGGGAGAAGCCAAGGTGCTGACCAAATATCGCTCCGTCACCATGCGGGGCCGGGGCTATGTCGCACCCGGCGTGCCCTATGCGATGTGCATCACCGCCAACGAGATGATCTGCATGCATGGAGCTCCCTGGCAGGAAGACGCCGGCCAGGCCTTCGGCGTTCCCCGCAGCCATGGCTGCGTGCGCATGCCCACGCATCAGGCCCGCTGGCTGTTTGAGAACACGCTCAAGGGCACCAAGGTGGTGATTCAGGTGTGAGGCTCATTCCACCGGCGGATCGCCGGGGTGCCCCCGCACCGGATCCGCCGGAGCATCGAGCAGAGGCGGCAGAGCTCCTTCCTCCGGCAGCACCTCGCCGGCTGACACCAACCAGGCCAGCAACCAGTTCACCGCAGTGGCACGGCGCGTGCGCCTTGGATAAAGCTCGGTAATTCGATAGCCGCCGAACTGCAGCTGTTGCTTCAGCAGCTGTTTGGATTCCTTGGGAATCGACCGGGTCAGACGCACCGAAGCAGGCCGCGAAGCAATCACCTGCGGAGCCTCCGGGAAAGCCTCTCTCCAGGCAGCGGGCGTTGCGGGGCCTGCCAGCCATGGCCCCTCACCGTCCTCAGGGGGGAGATACTCCAATCGCTCCCAGACCAGCGACGCCACGAATTGGTCGCTGAGACGATCCTCAAGGATCGCCATCAGCAGGGGCCGGTTCAGGCTCCAGGAGTGTGAGGACATCGCCGCATGCTCTCATCCACACCCACTGCGCCAGCAGAAATGCCACAACATCTCCTGCGGCGCCTCCATTACCTTCTGATGCATGTACGTCTTCGACACATCTCTGGAAGCGAAGACGTCGCTTGTTGGTGATGAACACCTGCAGCGTCTCATCTTTCGGCTTCCAGACGAGGTGATGGCAACGGCCAGACGTGATCGCCGTCGTCTGCTGAACGACAGGGAAAGCGGCGAAGTGTCACCCCCTCCCTGGGATGGACAAGGCAGGGTGTGCTTCAGCTACAGCGGCAAAACCGGCATCAGCACCCCGGTGTTCGCCGACCGCCGTGACGCACCGCTTGGCAACAGAGGACTGCAGCGCATTCGTGCCGGTTGCCCTGTGCGATTAACGGTGCGACAGGTGCGCAACCGCCTCCCCCGAATCGGCACCAGGCTTCAGGTGTTGAAGGTGCAAGTGCTCCATCTCGATGCTCCCCACCAGGGAGGACTGGCCAGTCCCCACAGCATTCAGACCGTGAACCTTCAGCTGCCGCTGGACCTGATGCAGGAGGTGGAGAGACTGGCCTTGCATGAAGACTGGTCGAACCAGGCCTGGCTCCGCAATGCCATCGAAGCCCAGGTTCGTGACACCCGCTCCCGGCTCGGACTGGATGAATCGGCCGCCTGATACGGCTTGAGACCAGCAGGTGATGAGGATGGATGAACTCAATCAAGCGCCAATGGTCAGGGATCTGCGGCTGAGCGGACGAGGCGTGGAGCGCATTTTGCGCTGCAAAGTGCTGCAGTCTCCGCTTGCAGGAGTCAGCGACAAAATTTTTCGAGCTCTGGTGAGACGCTGGGCACCGGATGCTCTGCTGTTCACCGAAATGGTGAACGCCACCAGCCTTGAACTTGGCCACGGCAGGGGCAAAGTCGAGGAGCTGAGTGAGGAGACCGGGCCGATCGGCGTCCAGCTGTTCGATCACAGGCCCGAGGCGATGGCTGATGCAGCCAGACGAGCCGAGGCAGCAGGTGCCTTTCTGATCGATATCAACATGGGGTGCCCCGTCCGAAAAATCGCCCGCAAAGGGGGAGGCAGCGGCCTGATCCGCGATCCTGACCTGGCCTGCAGGATCGTGGAAACCGTGGCATCGGCGGTACGCGTGCCTGTCACGGTGAAGACACGCCTGGGATGGTGCAATCAACCGCAGATTGAAGGGTCCCGTGACGCAGCGGTGGCCTGGTGCAGGCAGCTGGAGAGCGCCGGTGCCACGTTGCTGACCCTGCATGGCCGCACGCGGGAACAACGCTTCAGTGGATCCGCAGACTGGGAAGCCATTGCCGCTGTCAAGCAGGCCCTGAGCATTCCGGTGATCGCCAACGGCGATGTCAACAGCCCTGAGGCCGCGAGGCGCTGTCTTGAGAAAACCGGCGCCGATGGTGTGATGGTGGGGAGAGGAACCATGGGTGCTCCCTGGCTGGTGGGGCAGATCGACGCGGCGCTGAGCGGTCGTGCCATTCCCCTGACCCCAGGCCCGCGGGAACGCCTGATGCTGGCCTCAGAACAACTGCAGGCACTGGTTGAGTCGCGCGGAGACCACGGTCTGCTGATCGCGCGGAAACACATGAGCTGGACTTGCACAGGATTCACTGGAGCGTCCCAGTTCCGCCAGAAACTGATGCGTGTACCCACCCCTGACCAGGCGCTGACACTGCTCCAAGAACAGCAGGAGCAGCTGGCTTGAACTGGCTGCCGCTCTTGGTGCTGTTCTGGCCCCTTTGGTTGAAGAGACACCCTGAGCAGCAAAGCCCCATCTGGAAGCGCCGCAGTCTGATTCTGCTGATCAGCCTGCTGACGGCCAGGTATCTGCACTGGCGAATCACCAGCAGCCTCAACCTGAGCACGAGCCTGAGCACGGGGCTGAGCCTTTTGTTGCTCACAGCCGAAGCCTGGCTTTTGCTGTCGGGCCTGTTGCCGTTATGGCTGGCCTGGCGCCGCTTCCCCGACCGTCGCAGCACGATGGACCAGCTGAACAAACAATGGCAAGCCAGCGACTGGCGGCCGATGGTCGACATTCTCGTGCCGACCTACGGCGAACCCCTTGAGGTGCTGGAGCGCAGCCTGGTGGCCTGTACTCACCAGAACTACCGCAACCATGGCGTGTGGGTGCTGGATGACAGCGGCCGAGACGACGTGAAAGAGCTGGCTCTCAGACTCGGATGCCATTACCGCCATCGTCCGGCCCGCACCCATGCCAAAGCCGGCAATCTCAATGACGGCCTGCGCCACTGCAGCGGTGAGCTGGTGGCAGTGTTCGACGCTGACTTCATTCCGCAGAGGGACTTTCTCGAAAACTGCATCGGCTTTCTCCAGGACCCGTCGGTGGGTTTGCTTCAGACCCCGCAAACATTCATCAATGCCGATCCGGTGATGCGGAATCTGGGCATGGAACGTTGGTTACTTCCCGACGAGGAGAGCTTCTATCGCTGGATCGAACCCGTCCGCGACAGCTGGGGCGCTGTGGTTTGCGCGGGCACTGCTTTTCTGGCTCGACGCAGCGCCATTGATTCGGTCGGAGGGTTTAGGGAACAGGCGATCTCTGAGGATTTTGTGACGGGGCTTCGGCTGCGGCACAGGGGCTGGAAACTGCTTTATCTCCAACAGAAGCTCAGTGCAGGCCTGGCCGCTGAAACCATGGCTGACTTTGTGCGTCAGCGCCAGCGCTGGGCGAATGGAACGCTGCAAAGCCTGCGACTGCCTGACGGGCCACTGGGCCCCGGCGGCCTCAGCTTTGGAGAGCGGATGGCTTACCTCGAAGGCGTTGTGCACTGGTTCAACAACATGCCCCGGCTGGTGTTGATGCTGATGCCGCTCAGCTACGGCCTGCTCGGCACGTTGCCCATCCTGATCACCAGCAGCGAAGCCCTCAGCATGCTGGTGCCGCTCTGGGCCACTCTTCTTCTCAGCATCGGCTGGATCAACCGCGGCTCGCGCGCATCCTTGCTGAGCGAACTCACCGGCTGGGTGCTCACGGTGCCGCTGACGCTGACAGTGTGCGCCAATCTGATGGGACATATCGGTGGTTTTCGAGTCACGCCGAAACACCAGAAACGCAATCGGGGCAGCTTCAGTCTCGTGCTGGTGATCCCCTTGCTGGGACTGCTGCTGCTGAACCTGATCAACGTGTTTGGACTGGTGACGATGACGGAACCGCTGAACAGCGAGCTCCTCAACTCCCGCCCGCTGGGACTCACCTGGGCCGTGATCAACCTGCTCAGCATCTGGATCGCATTGCGCGCCTGCTGGGATCCAGCCGCAGTGGATCCCACCCCCTGGCAAGCCGCTTGCTTGCCCGCAGAGCTGGAAGACAGCCAACAGCGGTGGCAACGCTGTCGACTCACGGCTCTCAGCGAAAGCGGTGTGGAACTGGAACTGGCCATGCCAATGACAACGGGAGCAAACATCAGGCGACTGCGCTGGACAGACGACGTGCCGCCAATACCGGTTCTGCTGGAGAGGATCCACGGCAACCGACTGGCGCTTCGCTGGCAGGACCTCAACGATCAGACTCGACAACGCCTGATTCTCTGGTTGTTCTGCCGGCCTCATTGCTGGCCTGAACGTCAGGCACCCCCTGAATGGCGAGCTTTCATCGCCCTGACCTGCCGGCTGTTCCTCCTGCCGTCACGACGCCCGTTCCATCGCTGTCTGATGCCGCAGAGCCCAGCGCATTAATACTCAGCCAAGCCAGAGATCACGGGTTCCTGTGATGGCCTGTGTCGCCAGCAAGAGGGCCACAAACAGATTGAGAGACACATGCACACGGCGCATCCATAAGCGCCCCGCGATCTCTCGCTGACACGCCATGGTCAGCAGCAGCAAAGCGAGCAGCAACAGTCCGCCCCAGGTGTGGGACTGCCAGACCGCCGGGGCCGCCAGTGCACGCTCACTCACCAGCAGAGGCTGAACTGTGATCAGCAGCAGAAACAGCCAACAGCTCCAGGAGAAGAGCAGCCGCAAGGCGAGCCTGCGGGTGCGCAGCAGGGCCAGAAACGACAGCACAACCCCTAATGCCTGAACGATTGTCACCACCCAGCTGCTGAATCCGGCCCCAGCGGCAGCCAGGTCATGACTCAGGGCGAACAGCACAGCCACGAGCAGGCCTGCCGTCGCCCAGCGACCGTGATCGACGTGTTCAACAGGCACTGTTGCGGCAATGGGATTGATCTCAAGACGGCGCTCCCTGGCCAGGATCCCAAGGCGGATCGTGGCACCGATCACCGGATAAACAAACAGGATGATGAGCACCGGATGCACCAGCGCAAGCCATTGCAGGGGTGTGAGCGGTTGCAATGCGGTGATCACGATCAAGGCAACACCTCAGGCCAGAGCTGACGGATCAACAGCAACGAGAAGTAGGGCTTCACATCGTCGGGCACCGCCTGAGCTGGTGCCACCCACTGATCAGGCCAGCCAACCCGTTGAGCGAAGAGGGCCTGCTCCAGCAGGTTTTCCTGCTCAAGAGCTGCTCGCACCCAGGACCAACGCTGCCCCAGCTTGATCAAACCCAGCACCGTGGAGGTCTTGCGGGCACTCTGAAGCAAGACGATCAACTCAGCCTTGGTCTCTGGACAGGGGCGAATGAGGAGGCCCTCCTGCTGAAACGCCAGTGGGATGTCGAACGGTCCCTCGATCGCTGCCGCTGTCGCTGCCGCTGCACACACCGAAGGAATGCCTGGAATCAAGGCGAACCGCAGCTCAGGGTGACGGCGTCGCAAGGCGAGCTGCACGTAGCTCCCGGTTGCGAACAGAGACACATCCCCTTCACACAGCAGCACCACCCTGTGACCGGCCTTGACCTCTGCAGCCAACACATCAGCAGCCTGCCTCCAGGCTGCGATCCGTGGCTCAGGCTCAGCCACCATGGGAAACAACAACGGCAGACAACGCTGATCAGGCCGGATCCAGCGGGAAGCAATCGCAAGCGCCATCCCTTCAGCTCCTTCATGAGCAATGGGATGGGCAACGACATCCGCAGCCTCCAGTGCTCGAACTGCAGCCACAGTGAGCAGCTCAGGATCACCGGGGCCTACGCCCACTAACACCAGCTGGTCTGGTGAACCCTCGGAGGTGACGGACAACGGCAACGCAAGCCAACCAGCCATCCAGCATGCTGAAGAGGGTGCCAAAAGCCTTGGTTCACAGCTTCAGGCTTGCTTCTGGAACATGAGCGAACTGACTCTTTACTCAGCCCAGTCCAGCAGCGTCCTGCTCACAACCCGTGAGATCAGGCGAATTCAGGCTGTGTTGCAGCAACGAGGCATCGGCTTTGAACGCTGGCCCGCTGATCATCGACCGGCCCGCAACGCCTCACCAGCACAGATTCTGAAGAGCTACAAACGCGAAATCGAACGAACGCAGGCGCGTGGGCAGTACCCGAGCGTCGATGCCATCCGCGTTCTTCCCGATCATCCCGATCGAGTCGCCCTGCGCCACAAGTTTCTGAAGGAGCACGTGCATGCCGAGGACGAAGTGCGGTTCTTCGTGGAAGGCTGCGGCCTGTTCTGCCTGCACATCGGCAATGAAGTGGTGCAGGTGCTCTGTGAAACCAATGACTGGATCAGCATTCCGGCAGGAACGCCTCACTGGTTTGACATGGGCGAAACGCCTTGCTTCTGCACGCTGAGGTTTTTCAACAATCCCAACGGCTGGGTTGCTGAGTTCACCGGAGACACAATTGCCGAGCGCTATCCCCTCCTCAGCACGGCTTAAGGCATCAGGCCGCCAGCAGCAGCCGTGCGTCGACAGCAGATTTCAACGAGGCTGTCCTGCAGGTCGGCTGCTCAGCGGCCAGCGGCTCTTCGTTGAACAACATCGCGGCCTCCAGGTCGGCACAACGACCAATCAAATCGCGCACGAGTGGGTTGGACTTGAGTCCATCCCACTGCTCATCCGTGGTGCCGTTACGCAAGGCCTGCAGCGAATCAGCAACAGCGGTCACAGGGTCAGGCATCGACATTGCAAAGTGACTGGGTCAATTCTAGAAGTGACCCAAAATCCATGGCGCGTCTCTTCAGACTTCTTTTGGACTCTGGTTACGAACCTCACGCGCCCCGTGCTGGCCGGAGTCTCGATCAGGCATCCACTCCCGCTGAATGCATGCGCACGGCTTCCGGCGCAGACAGGTCGCCGCGCAACGCATCCACTTCAGCCGCGGCCAGTTCTTGAAGCCGAGACACGATCACATCCCTTGGGTAACGGTCTGCACAAAGCACCCAGTACAAGCCGAAATGGCGGGCCTCACTCTTCAACAGGTCGCCATAGAGCAAGCGCAGATCTGGATCCGGACTGTGCTCGGCAAGCAGGGCCATGCGCTCATGGCTACGAGCCTCGATCAACCCAGCAACCAGGAAGGAGTCGAGCATGCGCTCAGGCTCTCCCCGGCGCACCTGCTTGGCCAGCCATGCCCCGTAACCGGGTGAGGGCAGGGGCTCGAGATAACGTCCACGGTCCTTCAGAAGCCTCAACACCCGTTCAAAGTGCTCCAGCTCTTCCCGCGCCAGAGGGCTGAGTGCCTCGCCCAGTCCGGGCTCGCACAGATAACGGAACATCAGCTGCACAGCCGCCCCAGCCGCTTTGCGCTCGCAATGGGCATGGTCGATCAGAACCTCCATCGGCCTGGCGATGGCCTGCTCCACCCAGCGACGACTGGTGGGTGCCGCAAGCCAGCGAATACTGGTCACCGAGGAGGTGATGGTCATGCGGCAGCTTTGCGCAGGTAATTCAGAAGACCATCGAAGGCCAGGTCATAGCTGAAGGGCCCGAAGCCACTCACCACACCGACCGCACGATCAGCCAGAAACGAGTGATGACGGAAGGGCTCACGGGCATGGGTGTTGCTGAGATGAAGCTCGACATAAGGAATGGCCACACCCAACAGAGCGTCACGCAGGGCAATCGAGGTGTGCGTGTAGGCACCTGCATTCACGAGAATCCCGTTCGTCTGACCCATGGCCTGATGGACCCGTTCCACCAGCGCACCCTCGAAGTTGCTTTGAAAACAGTCCAGCTCGACACCTGCTGTCACTGCGCGCTGGTTCAGATCACGCTCAATCTGCTCGAGGGTCTGATGTCCATAGAGACCAGGTTCCCGTTGCCCCAGCAGGTTGAGGTTGGGGCCGTTCAGGAGCAGCAGGCGCATGGCCCTACGAAGATTCCTTGTGTTCCCGATCGTATCGAGAACCAACGAGAGGCACAGATCACTGAAGGGATCGCCAGGCCGACTGGTAAGTTCTTCGGGTGGTTCGGGTCGGTGCCCGAGTGGTTAATGGGGGCGGACTGTAAATCCGCTGGCTCTGCCTACGTTGGTTCAAATCCAACCCGGCCCATCCACCACACGCCCTTGTAGCTCAGCGGTAGAGCACTCCCTTGGTAAGGGAGAGGTCTCGAGTTCAAGTCTCGACAAGGGCTTCACTCAACACCACGGCACCGGGTGTTGACTCCAGAGGCGATCAAGGAAGGATTGCTCTCCTGGGATGTTCCATCCGCGCTCAGTGGCGACAGCCGATGAGTGCCGCTAGCACTTGAAAAAAGACTCGGCCATGGCAGCAACGCCCCTCCTTCTTGCATTGGATCAGGGCACCAGCAGCTCCCGGGCCGCTCTTTTCGACCCGCGTGGAGTCCCCGTTGCCAGTGCCAGCGCTCCCCTGGCCATCAGCTACCCAGCTGACGGGTGGGTGGAACAGAAACCTATCGAGATCTGGGAAAGCCAGCGACTGGCAATGGAGCGCCTGGAACAGAGCATCAGCCAGGAACAGAGAGACGCGGTTCTGACCTGCGGAATCACCAATCAGAGGGAAACAACGATCCTTTGGCGCCGCAGTGATGGACAACCCTGCGGGCCTGCTTTGGTCTGGCAGGACGGCCGAACCTCGGAGATCTGTCAACAGTGGAAAGAGGACGGCTTTGAGCAGGAATGGCGAGCTCGCACCGGCCTGCTCCTCGATCCTTACTTCAGCGCCAGCAAGATTCGCTGGCTGATGCGGCATGAAGCGAGCGCGTCCAGCGCTGCCGCCCATGGTGATCTCTGCTTCGGCACGGTGGAGAGCTGGCTGCTGTGGCACCTCAGCGGACAAAAGCGGCACTGCTCCGACATGAGCAATGCCAGTCGCACCCTGCTGATGGACCTGAAACAACGTGAGTGGGTGGATGCGTTCTGCGAACGCACAGGCCTGCCGATGAGTGCACTGCCTGAACTGGTGCCCTGTCGCGGCGACTTTGGAGCAATCGCATCAGGACTCCCCTTCGCCGGAGTGCCGATCCATGCCCTGCTCGGTGACCAGCAGGCCGCCACAATCGGCCAGTTGTGCCTTCAACCAGGCGAAGCCAAATGCACCTATGGCACAGGTGCATTTCTGGTGGTGAACACCGGCGACAGCATTCAACGCAGTGATGCTGGGTTGCTGAGCACTCTCGGCTGGACCGACGACCAAGGGACCCCCACCTACTGCCTGGAAGGCAGCCTGTTCAACGCCGGCACGGTGGTGCAGTGGCTGCGGGATGGGCTGGGAATCATCGAGACAGCCGAGGACGTCAACCAGCTGGCACTGAGCGTCGAAGATTCAGGAGGCGTCATGCTGGTTCCCGCCTTCACAGGCTGGGGAACACCCCACTGGGATCCTGGTGCGCGCGGCCTTCTCATCGGACTGACCCGCGACACCGGTCGAGGCCAGATCGCCCGTGCAGCCCTTGAGGGCATTGCGCTCTCAGTGGCCGGGCTGGTGCAGCTGGCGGAGCAGTCCATCGGCCAGGGGCTCGGAGAGCTGGCCGTCGATGGTGGTGCGGCCGCTTCGGATCCACTGCTGCAAGCCCAGGCCAACAGCACCGGGCTGCGGGTGCGACGCCCGGCCTATCTGCAGAGCACGGCCCGAGGCGTTGCTTTGTTGGCGGGCGTTCAGGCCGGAGTGATTGGCAGCCTGCAGGATCTGGAATCCTTCCGCGGGGACCAAGCAGACATCTTCGAGCCTTCGCTCAGTACCGAACAACGCCAGTTCTGGCTGAAGCGATGGAACGACGCCATCTCAAGGAGCCTGCGCTGGCATGAGTGACCATCACGTCGACCTTCTGGTGATCGGCGGCGGCGCCAGTGGAGCCTCTGTGGCCTATGAAGCCGTCCGCCGGGGCTTGAAAGTGGCGCTGCTTGAAGGCCATGACCTGGGGGGCGGCACCAGTTCGCGCAGCACCAAGCTCTTGCACGGCGGTGTCCGTTATCTCGAACTGGCCTTCAAGACCGCCGACGCCGCACAGCTGCGGCTGGTGAGAGAAGCGCTGCTGGAGCGCGGTCATTGGCTGAAACAGGCACCGTTTCTTGCCCATCGCCTCGAACTGGCTTTGCCCGCCGGGGGGCTGATCGGCCAGCTGTATTACCGCCTCGGCCTGGGCATGTATGACGCCCTCTCAGGCCGTTCAGGAATCGGCAGCAGCCGGCTGCTGTCTCGGGCGCTGTTGCATGAGGCCCTACCCGATCTACGCGGCGATATTCGCGGAGGAGTTGCCTACAGCGATGGACAGTTTGACGATGCCAGGTTGAACCTGCTGATGGCTCTCAGCGCCGAGCAACACGGGGCCGTGGTGCGCACGCGGACACCCATCGTGGAGCTGGAAAAAGACAGCCACGGCAAGGTCTGCGGTGCCATCAGCGAAAGCGCGGATGGCCAGAGAGAGCGCTGGCAAGCCCGTGTGGTGGTCAATGCCACCGGCATTCATGCCGATGCATTGAGGCGCATGGCCGAACCCGAATGCCAGGAGCGCATGCTCACCAGCCGTGGGGTCCACGTGGTGCTGAAGCAGCGTCTCTGTCCGCAACGGATCGGCCTGCTGCTGCCCTCCACCGATGACGGACGGGTGCTGTTCATGCTGCCCTTCTTCGGGCGCACGTTGGTGGGAACAACCGACACGCCCTGCATCCAGCCGCAGGCAGCTGTGCCATCCGATCAGGAGCAGAACTATCTCCTTGAGTACGTGAAGCGATGGTTCCCCAGCCTGAACAGCATTGACATCGGCAGTTGCTGGGCTGGAGGGAGACCCCTGCTCAAGCCTGCCGATGCCGGCGTCAACAGCAGCCGAGTGGTGCGCGAGCACGAGGTGGAGACGCTGCCAAGCGGGCTGGTGAGCGTGATGGGAGGCAAATGGACCACCTGCCGTCCGATGGCTCTCGACACGCTCACCGCCGTTTACGGACAACTCGGGCAGCCCTTACCTCCTGCGCGGGAACTGCCCCTGATCGGCTCCGACGCCGACCCCCAGCAAACCCCCAAGCGCCTGCTTGCACAACGATCGACACTCCAGGAACTGCTGCCTGACTCGTCTGCACAAGCGGAACAGATCGAACATCTCGAAGGCAGTCATGGCCTTCTTGCTTCAGCGTTGGTCGGCAGCTGGTCGAAGCAGGATCGAGAACCACTGAGCGAGGTGATGCCCATCTGCAGAGGTGAGCTGCGGCATGCCATCGAGCAGGAAAAAGCCACCAGCCTCACCGATGTGTTGGCCCGGCGCACGCGACTGGCCATGGTCGACCTGGAGGAAGCGCAACGCTTGGCGCCGGTGGTGAATCAGCTGCTTGAGCAGTGCGGCCGTGGCAACAGCACACCTCTGGAACTCAATCACTAATCGGAGCTCACTGATTCGGAGTTCACATCCTCCACTTCACCGATTAGCCACCAGCTGAATCCATGGGCAGGCAGATAGACAAACCAGTCTTCTGATGCGGGTGGATATTCACAACCCCAGAAGACCTCGCGCGTCCGCACCCCGCTCCAGCGGCTGAGGTCGAGGTGCAGAGAAGCACCAGCCGCAGAGAGGTTTGCAGCCACCAGCACCGTCATGCTGCCGTCACAGCGCACATAGCTGATCACACCTGGGTGAGAACAGTTCAAGAGCTCAAAATTGCCATGGCGAAGCGCCGGCAACAGTCTCCGGCAGGTGAGCATCCGGCGATGCCAGTTCAGCAACGAACCCGGCAGCTGCTTCTGAACCTCCACATTCACCACGCGATAGTCGTAACCGGGAGCGGTGATCGGCGGCAGCACCAGCAGCGGGTCAGGCGCGGTTGAAAACCCGCCATTGCGCGCCGGCGTCCAGGCCATGGGCGTGCGGTTGGGATCACGGTCCCGCAACCCCGGCCAATCGCCCATCCCCAGTTCATCGCCGTAGTAGAGGCAAGGCATCCCCGGAAGGCTGTAGAGCAGCGCGTGTAGAACGCGGTTAGAGCCGGGGTCGCCATTGAGCAATGGCGCCAGACGGCGGTTAATGCCCCAGTTGAGCCAGTGCCCCTGCCCTTGATGGAGTCCGGCACGGATGGTCTGGATCACCTCCTCCGGAATCAGGTGACCATCGCCCAGCCACAATTCATCGTGGTTCCTGAGAGGCAAGGCCCAGCGGCAGCCACTGACGACCTGCTGTGCCTCTTCAAGACACTTGCGCAGATTGTCCACGGTGCCGCTGGCGATCGCCGCAAACAGGTGCGCTGTCAGAACGAAGTTGTAAGCACCGTGCAGTTCGTCCTGTAATAAATAGGGCGCGATTTCTTCAACAGGCTGGATCGCTTCCCCCAACAGCAGAACATCCCGACCATGGGAATCCACACGCTCACGCAGTCGTTTGAGAAAAGCGTGGGTTTCAGGCAGCCCTTCACAGCGTGATCCCTCCTCCTCACACAGAAAAGGCACAGCATCCAGGCGGAAGCCATCGACACCGCGATCAATCCAGAAATCCACCACATCCAGCATTGCCTCCTGGACAAATGGATTGGCGTAGTTGAGATCAGGCTGATGGCGGAGGAAACGGTGGAGGAAGTACTGGCCGGCCACCTCATCCCATTCCCAGTTCGATGACTCGAAATGGCGAAAGAGCACCGGGGCATCCGCGTAGCGATGGGGGTCATCGCTCCACACGTAGATCTCTCGTTCAGGGCTGCCCTGGGGTGCCCATCGAGCGCGTTGAAACCAGGGATGGAGGGTGCTGGTGTGATTCATCACCAGATCCATCACCACCTTGAGGCCCTGCGTGTGAGCAGCCGTGAGAAAACGATGAAACGCCGCGAGATCTCCCAGATCAGGGTGAATCGCCTTGAAGTCGGTGATGTCGTAGCCGCCGTCATCCAGCGGTGATGGATAGATGGGCGTCAGCCAGATGGCTTCGACCCCCAGCCAACGCAGATAGGGAAGCCGGCTCGCCAGGCCCTGCAGGTCTCCGATCCCATCTCCGTTGCCATCGCGGTAACTGCGCACGATCAGCTGATAGATGACGGCGCCGTTCCACCACGGCTGCTGCTGACTCATCAGGCCGTTGCCTCTGATCACGGTGTAATGGCGATCGTGCCCAGCGTCATCCCCGCGCCAACGGTTGGGCTGACGAAACTGCGAGCATGCTGCGCACAGACAGCACGCTCATCCCCGTCATGGTCCAGGCCAACGCTGCACGCCCTTTCACCGACACCGACCTGGAGCGTCTGCGCAAGCCCGTGCTCGAAGGCATCACTCGACCGGAAGCCTGGCGTCGTGCACAGCTGCAGCGACTGCGTGAGCTGGTGACAGAACACGAGCCTGAAATTCTTGAGGCCCTGCGCCACGACCTTGCCAAGCCCGGCCTGGAGGGAATGGCCGAAGTCGTGACCCTGCTTCAGGAGATCAAGCTTGCTGAACGACGGCTGCGGGCCTGGATGCGCCCCCGCAGGATCCGTGTTCCGCTGGTGCAGCAGCCTGGCCGTGCCGAACTGATCCGGGAACCCCTTGGATGCGTGCTGTTGATCGGCCCCTGGAATCTGCCGTTCAGTCTCACGTTATGGCCGCTTGTGAGCGCCCTGGCAGCCGGCAACACTGCCGTGATCAAGCCCTCTGAGCATGCCCCTGCAACCGCAGAGCTCATCCAGACGCTGGTGCCCCAATACTTCCAGAGCGATGTGATTCAGGTCGTCAATGGTGATGGGTCCGTTGCGGCTCAACTGGTCAGGCAGCGCTTTGATCACATCTTCTTCACCGGGGGTGGTCGGATCGGAGCCAAGGTGCTGGAGGGAGCCGCCGCCAATCTCACGCCGGTCACCCTGGAACTCGGCGGCAAAAACCCTGCGATCGTGCTTCCTGGTGCCGATCTATCCGTCACGGCACGCAGGCTTGTGTGGGGGAAGGGATTCAATGCAGGCCAAGCCTGTATTGCGCCGGATCATCTCCTTGTCCAAGCAGACCTGCGTGCGCCGCTGCTGCAAGCCATGGCCGAGGAACGGCTGAAGCTCTATGGCAGCGATCCACTCGAATCCGAATCACTCGCCTGTCTGATCCATGAACATCATTACGGCCGACTGGAGGCCTTGTTGGACCAGGCCAAACGCGAAGGTCGTGTCCTGCTTGGAGGTGAGTGCGACCCCATCAGACGCCGGATTGCACCCACGCTGATCGCCGTGCACGACGAACAGGACCCGCTGATGGCGGACGAACTGTTCGGACCGCTGCTGCCAGTGCTGGAGATCGCCGATCTGAATGACGCCATTCAGAGGATCCAGAAGCAGGACAAACCGCTCGCTCTCTACTTATTTGGCGGCGAGGATCGTGACCAGGAGCTGGTGCTGCGCAGCACCAGCTCCGGTGGTGTGTGTTTCAACGATGTGCTGATGCAGTGTGGCGTCCCGGATCTGCCCTTTGGCGGGGTGGGCGCCAGCGGGATGGGAGCACATCACGGCGAAGCGGGGTTCAGGACCTTTTCCCATGAACGCTCGGTCCTGCGGCGTCCATTTTGGCTGGATTTGCCTCAGCGCTATCCGCCGTACACCCTCAAGCCAGAAACATTCCGTCGTCTCTTGAGCTGATTGGCGCCGAAATCAAGACGGACCGGCACTGGCGTTCCGCGGGAGGCACCTTATCTTTCGCCCAGCCAACGGACACGCATGCGCCGCACCCTCCTGACCGTTCTGGCCGCAATGGCCCTGACACCAATCGCCAGCCATGGCGCCAACGTGACGGTCAAGTCAGGTGAGACCCTTTCGGATATTGCCGCGCGCTATGGCGTATCGATGAACAGCCTGATGCGCCTGAACGGGATCAGGAACTCGGATCATGTGGAAGCAGGTCAGACGCTGCGGCTGCCGGGGAGCGTCACAGCCGGCAAGGGCCGCCATAACGTGCAATCCGGCGACACCCTCAGCGACATTGCCGCGCGGTACAGGGTGAGTGAGCGTCAGTTGATGGCACTGAACGGACTGTCGAGTCCCGATCATGTTGAGATCGGACAGACCCTGAAGCTTCCGAGCAACGCGGTGCTTCCTCAGGCGAAACCCAAAGCCAAGACCAAGCCGGTGCCGATTCAGGCCAAGCCAAATGCGATCTCTCACACCGTGGCCCGTGGTCAAACACTCAGCCAGATCGCCAAGGCTTACGACATCCCCATGACGGCATTGATCAGCATCAATGCCATTGAGAACCCCAATCGGGTCAATATCGGAACTCAGCTGATGCTCCGTTCCACGGAAAGCAACACACCAGTCGCCACATCAACAACGCCGACTGAACGGCAACCCTTGGTGACCGAGAGCCAGTCCGTCGAACAGAAGCCCGCGCAGGTCCAGCCCAAAACCGCGACTGTGAAACCGGCGACTGTGAAACCCGCAGTTGTGAAATCAGAAGCCGCGAAACCCAAGGTGGTCAAACCCGTCACAACGGCCAAGGCGAGCCAGACCACCAAGACAAGTGTGCAGCCCAAGCCCGCCTCCTGGCGCACCTATGGCCCCCTTCAGGTCGACTGGGGGAACTGGCAGTTGATGGGTGGCAGCGATGTGGCCCCGACACTGAACAGCGATGGACAATCGCTATACGTGGCCGTGAATTGTTCTGCCGGGAAGATCAATGCCACCGGCGCGAACGGAATGTGGAAAAACTGGATCGCACCCCAGTCTGAATTCGAGAAGTCGCTGGTGAAGGATCGCTGTACGGCGGCGAAGAGCTGAACGCGGGCTAGGCGGCGTAGTGCAGGGGCCAGGGCTGACGCAGATAACGTCGGCCACTTTCCTTGAGGTACAGGCGCTGGCTGCCGTCATCCGTTTCATGGATTAACTCCTCTTGAACCAACCGCCGCGTGAGCCATCCCCAGTGGGCGGAACGACCTTCTTCGGCATTGAGCCGTTCGCTCAACCTGCGGGCGTCGGTGCCATGAACCTCTGCCAACAACTCCAGCACAGCCGTGGCTTCGTCGGACCAGTCCTGCCTTGCGGCACTGGAAAGACAGCGATCACAACGGCCACAAGGTGGGACTAATTCACCAACGGACAGCAGCAGAGCTTGTTCTCTGCAGGTTTCTCCCTCCGCCACGGCCTCCATCCTGCGCAACTGCTGCTGCGCGAGTTCGATGCGCCTGGCTTCTTCGACGGCATCGCTGGCGGATGAACGGCGCAGAGCACTCTGCATGGCCCACCCAAGACTGGTTCGATCTCTCGGCGAGAACAACACCAGGCAGTGCGCCGGCTTGCCGTCTCGTCCCGCACGACCTGACTCCTGCAGATAACCCTCCGGGGTACTGGGGAGATCCAGATGCAACACCAGACCGACATCAGGCCGGTCGACCCCCATACCGAAGGCCACGGTGGCCACCAGCACGGGGTCCTGTCCTTCAAGGAAATGCTCAAGAGCCCGATGCCTGACCTCAGGCTCAAGACCGGCGTGATACGCAATGGCCTGAATCCCGTTGTCGCAGAGCCGCTCAGTCCAGCGCTCCACCGAAACTCGTGTGCGGGCGTAAATCAGACAGGCGCCCCGGGCATTCTCCAAGGCGTCAACGACATCCTGCAGAGGATCTCCAACCCGCCGGCGCATGGCGTAGTGCAGATTGTGACGCTGGGCCGATCCCACCTGAATCAGCGGCCGCCTGAGATGGAGAAGACGGAGGATGTCAGCCCTGACCCGGGGAGCCGCCGTGGCACTCAGGGCAACCAACGGAACACCCGGACAGAGTGCACGCAACTCACCCAGTCGGCGGTAATCGGGCCGGAAGTCATGGCCCCAGGCGCTGATGCAGTGAGCCTCATCCACCGCCAGCGCAACGAGCTGACCTGTGGCGGCATGCTCCTGCAGAACGGAACGGGTGGCTTCACCCTGCAGACGCTCCGGTGCGAGATACAACAGCCTCAGGGATCCATCGCTGAGCTGCGAAAGCGTCTTGCGGCGCTGCGCGGGCTCGATGCCTCCATGAAGACAGGCCGCCGCAATGCCTCGACGGCGCAACTGCAGCACCTGATCTTCCATCAGGGCCACCAGTGGCGAAATCACCACCACAAGTCCTGACCTCACCAGAGCTGGCAGCTGGTAACAGAGCGACTTGCCTCCACCGGTCGGCAGAACCGCCAGACAGTCCTGACCCTGCAGCAGGCATTCCACAACAGGGCGCTGCCCTGGCCGAAACTCGGACCAGCCGTAATGGCGCTCGAGCGCGTCCAGCAGCAGGTCCAAAGCACTCCACAGATGGTGTGCACAGACTACCGAGCCCCAGATCTAGGGGATCGGAGGGGGTTCCAGCTGATCCGGTGATTCCTCAACCAACTGCAGTCGCACCCGCTTACCGCCGGCCAGCTCCCCAAGAGAGACGCGCAGCGTCGCACCGCTGAGACTCTGCAGCGCCGAGAGAACGTCGCGGAGATAGGGCGTACTGCTGCCACTTTCCACCCAGAGCCGTTCCTGCAAGCCCCCAAGTCGTCGCCACGAGGTGTGCAGCTTGAGCACTGCTGATTCCAGAGACTGGGCCTGCCCGACCGCATCAGCCAGCAATCCAAGTGCATCCAGCCGCTGCGCTTCCTGCATGGCCTTTTCGAGATCCAGCTCACCCTGCTGGAAGGCGCGGACGGCGACACTGGATTCCGTGGCCTTGGTGATCCAGCGAGCGGTATGGGTCACATCCTTGATGCGATCAAGCTCGGGCTCATCGCGCAGCACCTTGCGCAAGTCATCCTGCTGTGGCTCCGGCAGCTTCGCCAGCTCACGCACGAGCGGAGCCACCACTTTCGGAGGCAACAGATTCTCCTGGGTGCGCTGCCTGATCTCCTCAGGCAGCAGAGGACTGGTGGCGGCCATGAACTCGTCCGTCAGACGCCGGACCTGCTTGCGGGTGATCTCCTGACCTTCATTAGCAGCCTCGGAAATCATCAGCTGCACCTCCGGAGCCGCCTGCGCGGTTTCCATAAAGGCTCGCTTGGAGAACTGATTGACGCTGGACTCCTCGAGCACGCCCTCGCCGAGCATCTCCTGCGCAGACTCCGCGAGCTGGATCAATCCATATGCACGGGTCTTGCTGATCTCCCGCTCCCTCAGCCACTGCAGGAAACCGGCACCACGCCCTTCTCCCCCCCTCTTTTCACGATCGCGAACGGCCTTGAGGATCTTTCCGCGCCAGATCTCAGTCTGTAGATCGAACTTGTCACAGACAGCCCAGGCCTGTTCCAAGCGAGCCAGAAACTCCATGGTGCTGATGTCGTCCTGCTCAGGATCGGGCAGATCCAGCTCCAGAACAGGAGTTTCCATGTTCGTAGGCAGCAAGGCAGGCAGAACTCCGGAGGCTGGATGCTGGCATGGCGCAGGGCCGGCAGAGCGCTCATCAGGGCGACATTGTGTGACGCAACAGCACTGCAGGGAAGAAGCGAGAGATACGCTCAATGTGCTTTCAGTTCTTACGAAGCGATGGCGATCTCCCGCGGTGACATGGTGCGGATCAAGCGCCCCGAGTCTTTCTGGTTCAACGATGTTGGCAAGGTCGCCTCAATCGACACTTCCGGCATCCGCTACCCGGTCGTGGTCCGGTTCGAACAGGTCAACTACAACGGCCTACAGGGTTCGGACGGTGGTATCAACACCAACAACTTTGCGCTCGACGAACTCGAGCCAGCCTGAATCTCTTGCCGGAACTTCCGGAAGTTGAGACGGTTCGCCGGGGACTGGCGAACCGTCTTCAATCCTTTGTGATTCAGGAGGCCGAAATCCTCCGTGAAAGGGCTGTGGCCAGTCCAGGAGGTTCAAGGGCCTTTTGCCAAGGTCTTGCAGGGCAGACTGTTGGCGAATGGCAACGACGCGGCAAGTATTTGATCGCCCAGCTGCTGCATCCCACCACCGGAGCACCCAGTGGTTGCTGGGGAGTCCATCTGCGCATGACTGGCCAGTTCCAGTGGCACGATGAGCCCACAGAGCCTTGCCAACACACGCGGGCACGCTTCTGGAATGCCAGGGAACAGGAACTGAGGTTCGTGGATGTGCGCAGTTTCGGAGAAATGTGGTGGGTTCCGAAGGGAACTCCCACCGACTCAGTGATCACCGGATTGAAACGTTTGGGACCGGAACCCTTCAGCGAAGACTTCAACGCCGCTTATCTGCAGAACAAGCTGAAAGGATCCACACGATCGATCAAGGCAGCCTTGCTGGACCAGTCTCTGGTGGCAGGTGCAGGCAATATCTACGCCGATGAAAGTCTGTTTGCAGCAGGCATTGCACCCCAAACACCAGCAGGCAGGCTCAACCGCAAACAACTTGAGCGTGTCTGCGACAGCCTTGTGCACGTGCTGGAGATCAGCATCGGCGTTGGAGGCACAACGTTCAGTGATTTCCGAGACCTTGAAGGCGTCAACGGCAATTACGGAGGGCAGGCCTCGGTGTACCGCCGCAGCGGGCAACCGTGCTTGCACTGCGGCACGGCTATCGAGCGGATCAAGCTTGCAGGGCGCAGCACCCATTGGTGCCCGACCTGTCAATCCTGAAACTCGAATGCGATAGGACGGTGAAGGACAGCCGCAGGGGGAGCGAAACCGTTGGTTCAGGCTGCTGAAGAGCTTTCAGCCACGATGAAACTGCTGCATCGTCGAGGTTGGTGCGACGGCACCGGGGGCAATTTCAGCGTGGTGCTGGAACAGGAGCCGCTGCGACTGTTGATGGCCCCCAGCGGAGTCGACAAGGGATCCGTTCAAGCGCAAGACCTGATCGAAGTGAACAGGAACGGGGATGTCATCCGTGGAGTCGGTCGAGCCAGCGCAGAAACCTTGCTGCATCTGCGCATCATTGACTGTTGCGGAGCAGGAGCGGTCCTGCACACCCATTCCCTGTCAGCAACTCTGCTCTCGAGAACGGAGCAGCAGCGTGGCAGCGTCTGCCTGAAAGGCTGGGAGATGCTGAAGGGGCTCAAAGGGGTGACAACCCATGACACCAACGTCAACGTGCCCATCATTGACAACAACCAGGATCTGCAGAAACTGAGCGAATCGGCTGCCATGAGGTTGAGTGAAGCGCCTTATGGATTACTGGTTGCAGGCCATGGGCTCTACGCATGGGGAAACGACCTGAACGAAGCTCGTCGACACACCGAAATCCTTGAATTCTTGCTGGAGCTCACCTGGAGACAATCACTCTTGGGATGCCAACAATGATTCGGGCCATCGTGCTGGATATCGAAGGAACGACCTGCCCTGTTGACTTTGTGAGCCACACACTGTTTCCGTTTGCCCAGAAGAATCTTGATCGGACGCTGAACAAACGATCAGAGAATCCAGAAATTGACGTTTTGGTGAAAGAAACCATCGCCGAATGGGTCGCTGACCCTGACCCAACCAGCCAAGCAATGCTGGAGAAAACGACACAGACTCCCCCATCAACCAGAGACGTTGGAGATTACCTTCAACACCTGATTCAGACAGATAAAAAGTCAACAGCTCTGAAGGAATTGCAGGGAATCATCTGGAAGCAAGGCTATGCATCAGGCGAACTCCAATCATCCCTGTTCAAGGATGTGTGCCCTCAATTGGATGTTTGGAAACGCAATGGAATCACCCTTGCGGTGTACTCATCCGGAAGCATTCAGGCCCAACAACTTTTCTACGGCCACACCAGCGAAGGAGATCTGACAGACCGCTTTTCCCATTGGTTTGATACACGCACCGGACCAAAGCTTGTTCCACAAAGCTATGAAATCATTGCGCAACAACTTGGAGTTCAAGCCGATCAAGTGCTCTTCATCAGTGACCATCCAGGTGAATGCGATGCAGCGCAGCAGGCAGGAATGAACGCTGTATTTTGCCTACGCGAAGGGAATCCTCATCAAGAGCCAGGGGCCCACACCCTGGTCCACCAACTTTCTGACATTGATCTTGGCAAGATCCACACAACCATCAGCCAACAAAGCTGAGTCCAATGGTGCATCAGTAAAAACGCGTCAGGGCACAAAAAAAGCCACCCTCTCCGGGGTGGCTTTCTTCGCATCACAGATGTGATTGAAATGTTTTACCTGGCATCGAGCTATTTTCTCAGGGGGCTACCCCCCAAATATCGTCGCCGCTGCTGCGTTTCACAACCGAGTTCGAGATGGATCGGAGTGGTTCCACAGCGCCATGGACACCAGGATAGAAAACATTCCCAAGGGTGAACCCTGAGAACTGCATAGGACATCATCAACAACTTTCATCATTGATCATGCGTCTGATTCGAATAAAACCTCGCCTCAGGCAAGAACCAAATCATGGTCAAGCCCTCGGTCTATTAGTACTCCTCCGCTGCATCCATTACTGGACTTCGACGTAGAGCCTATCAACGGGTGTTCTTCCCGTGACCTTACTGGGTTACCCCATGGGAATACTCATCTTGAGGTGGGCTTCCCACTTAGATGCTTTCAGCGGTTATCCACTCCGCACATGGCTACCCAGCGTTTACCGTTGGCACGATAACTGGTACACCAGAGGTGCGTTCCTCCCGGTCCTCTCGTACTAGGGAGAAATCCTCTCAATATTCCTACGCATACACCGGATATGGACCGAACTGTCTCACGACGTTCTGAACCCAGCTCGCGTACCGCTTTAATGGGCGAACAGCCCAACCCTTGGGACCGACTTCAGCCCCAGGTTGCGATGAGCCGACATCGAGGTGCCAAACCTCCCCGTCGATGTGAACTCTTGGGGGAGATCAGCCTGTTATCCCTAGAGTAACTTTTATCCGTTGAGCGACGGCCCTTCCACTCAGAACCGTCGGATCACTAAAGCCGACTTTCGTCCCTGTTCGACTTGTAGGTCTCACAGTCAAGCTTCCTTCTGCTTTTGCACTCATCGGCTGATTTCCAACCAGCCTGAGGAAACCTTTGCGCGCCTCCGTTACCTTTTAGGAGGCGACCGCCCCAGTCAAACTGCCCACCTGATACTGTCCGCTCCCCGGATAACGGGTGAACGTTAGAACCCTAGCTCTGAAAGAGTGGTATCTCACCATTGACTCCCTAGTACCCACGAGCACTAGATCAACGTCTCCCACCTATCCTGCGCATTCAGAGCCCGGGCACAATACCAAGCTACAGTAAAGCTTCATAGGGTCTTTCTGTCCGGGTGTATGTAGTCCGCATCTTCACAGACAATTCTATTTCGCCGAGCCTCTCTCCGAGACAGCGCCCTGATCGTTACGCCTTTCGTGCGGGTCGGAACTTACCCGACAAGGAATTTCGCTACCTTAGGACCGTTATAGTTACGGCCGCCGTTCACCGGGGCTTCAGTCGCCAGCTTCGCTTACGCTGACCGGCTTCCTTAACCTTCCGGCACTGGGCAGGCGTCAGCCCCCATACATCGTCTTGCGACTTAGCGGAGACCTGTGTTTTTGGTAAACAGTCGCCAGGGCCTTTTCACTGCGACCACCTTGCGGTGGCACCCCTTCTCCCGAAGTTACGGGGCTAATTTGCCGAGTTCCTTAGAGAGAGTTACCTCGCGCACCTCGGTATTCTCTACCACCCCACCTGTGTCGGTTTCGGGTACTGGCAGTTATGCCTTAACGGGTATAGAGCTTTTCTTGGAAGCATGACATCACCAACTTCGCTGCCGTAGCAGCTCGTACTCACGCCTCAGCTCGGAACGTTTTCGCCGCTCCTCATAGCCTCGAACGCTTGAACCAGTAACCAACATCTGGCTTGGCTAGCCTTCTCCGTCCCTCTTCCCAAAACATAACCGGTACAGGAATGTTGACCTGTTATCCATCGACTACGCCTTTCGGCCTCACCTTAGGACCAGACTAACCCTCCGCGGACGAGCCTGCCGGAGGAACCCTTAGGGTTTCGGTGCATGGGATTCTCACCCATGTTTTCGCTACTCAAGCCGACATTCTCACTTCTATGCAGTCCACGCCCGCTCACGCTAACGCTTCGCCCCACATAGAACGCTCCCCTACCATAAATCCGCAGCTTCGGTACAACGCTTAGCCCCGTTCATTTTCGGCGCAGGATCGCTCGACCAGTGAGCTATTACGCACTCCTTTGAGGATGGCTGCTTCTAGGCAAACCTCCTGGTTGTCTGGGCAATCCCACCTCCTTTATCACTTAGCGTTGATTTGGGGACCTTAGCTGGCGGTCTGGGCTGTTTCCCTCTCGACCATGGAGCTTATCCCCCACAGTCTGACTGCCTCGCTACACACAGGGTATTCAGAGTTCATCTCGATTTGGTACCGCTCTCGCAGCCCGCACCGAAATGGTGGCTTTACCCCCCTGCTGGAGCACGAGACGCTACGCCTCAACGTATTTCGGGGAGAACCAGCTAGCTCCGGGTTCGATTGGCATTTCACCGCTAACCACAGCTCATCCAGTGACTTTTCAACGTCAGTTGGTTGGGACCTCCACTTGGTATCACCCAAGCTTCATCCTGGCCATGGTTAGATCACCCGGGTTCGGGTCTATAAACACTGACAAACGCCCTATTCAGACTCGCTTTCGCTATGGCTCCACCATTTCCGGTTTAACCCGCCAGTGCCTATAAGTCGCCGGCTCATTCTTCAACAGGCACACGGTCACCCGATAAGTCGGGCTCCCATTGCTTGTAAGCTCACGGTTTCATGTTCTATTTCACTCCCCTCCCGGGGTTCTTTTCACCTTTCCCTCGCGGTACTGTTTCGCTATCGGTCACACAGTAGTACTTAGCCTTACGAGGTGGTCCTCGCGGATTCACACGGAATTTCACGTGCTCCGTGCTACTCGGGATACAGCTAGGTCAGTTCAGTTTTCGTGTACGGGGCTTTCACCCTCTTTGGCGTGTCTTTCAAACACTTCCACTAACATCCCTTTTCCACATTGCTGTCCCACAACCCCGATAGTCGAAACTATCGGTTTAGGCTCTTCCCCGTTCGCTCGCCGCTACTCAGGGAGTCGTTTTTACTTTCCTTTCCTCCAGCTACTAAGATGTTTCAGTTCGCTGGGTTGGCTCGTGCCAGCCTATGGATTCAGCTGGCCGTTCTAAGGGTTGCCCCATTCGGAAATTCCCGGATCAAAGCGTGTTTCCAGCTCCCCGAGACTTATCGCAGGTAACCACGTCCTTCATCGCCTCTGTGTGCCAAGGTATCCGCCGTGAGCTCTTTGTAGCTTGACCATTCATCTCCAAAACGCTTGCTGTCGTTGAAACAGATTCTGAACGATTCATTGCTGAATCAATCATCAAACTCCCAATTGCTCGACACAATTAGAAGAACGTTATGGAGTCTCGGCTCTTGCTCAAGAATTAACATCATTCTAAAAGAAGAATGATGCATCCATGAGAGATGCTTTATTCTTACAGACTTTTTCCTATGCAGTTGTCAAGGTTCTGCTAGACATCAAACTGATTGCTCAGTTCGAGCCCAGCATCTTATCAACCAAATATCGTGATCACTCACGTCAGTTTGGAATGACAGGAAGCTGGGATCATGCCAGCGGACACATCTAAATCACATCACATTCGAGTTCACCTTCCATCCTTGCGACGATGGAGATTGAGTTCGATCAGTGGAGGTTAGGAGACTCGAACTCCTGACATCCTGCTTGCAAAGCAGGCGCTCTACCAACTGAGCTAAACCCCCAACACCGAATGGGCCATCCTGGACTTGAACCAGGGACCTCACCCTTATCAGGGGTGCGCTCTAACCACCTGAGCTAATGGCCCAGGAAGACTCAACCCTTGTGGGATGTGACCTAGACAAAGTTTAGGAACTGAAAATCTCCATCAAGCAATTCACATTCCTGTGCATTCTTGATTTCAAAATTGAGGTACCGATCGACCTAAGGTGACAGGATTTTGGCCTAAGAATTAAGTACTCAGACATCAAAATCGTTGTTTGTCTCCCTGTTAGGAGGTGATCCAGCCGCACCTTCCGGTACGGCTACCTTGTTACGACTTCACCCCAGTCATCAGCCCCACCTTCGACGTCCTCCTCCACAAGGGTTGGAGTAACGGCTTCGGGCGTGGCCAACTTCCATGGTGTGACGGGCGGTGTGTACAAGGCCCGGGAACGTATTCACCGCAGTATGCTGACCTGCGATTACTAGCGATTCCTCCTTCACGTAGGCGAGTTGCAGCCTACGATCTGAACTGAGCCACGGTTTATGAGATTTGCTTGTCCTCGCGAACTTGCTGCTCTTTGTCCGTAGCATTGTAGTACGTGTGTAGCCCAGGATGTAAGGGGCATGATGACTTGACGTCATCCACACCTTCCTCCGGTTTATCACCGGCGGTCTCTCTAGAGTGCCCAACTAAATGCTGGCAACTAAAGACGTGGGTTGCGCTCGTTGCGGGACTTAACCCAACATCTCACGACACGAGCTGACGACAGCCATGCACCACCTGTCACTGCGTTCCCGAAGGCACTCTCTCGTTTCCAAGAGATTCGCAGGATGTCAAACCCTGGTAAGGTTCTTCGCGTTGCATCGAATTAAACCACATACTCCACCGCTTGTGCGGGCCCCCGTCAATTCCTTTGAGTTTCACACTTGCGTGCGTACTCCCCAGGCGGAACACTTAACGCGTTGGCTACGACACCGAGGGGGTCGATTCCCCCGACACCTAGTGTTCATCGTTTACGGCCAGGACTACAGGGGTATCTAATCCCTTTCGCTCCCCTGGCTTTCGTCCATGAGCGTCAGTTATGGCCCAGCAGAGCGCCTTCGCCACTGGTGTTCTTCCCGATATCTACGCATTTCACCGCTACACCGGGAATTCCCTCTGCCCCTACCACACTCAAGCCCAACAGTTTCCACTGCCATGATGGAGTTAAGCTCCACGTTTTAACAGCAGACTTGAAAGGCCGCCTGCGGACGCTTTACGCCCAATAATTCCGGATAACGCTTGCCACTCCCGTATTACCGCGGCTGCTGGCACGGAATTAGCCGTGGCTTATTCCTCAAGTACCGTCAGATCTTCTTCCTTGAGAAAAGAGGTTTACAGCCCAGAGGCCTTCATCCCTCACGCGGCGTTGCTCCGTCAGGCTTTCGCCCATTGCGGAAAATTCCCCACTGCTGCCTCCCGTAGGAGTCTGGGCCGTGTCTCAGTCCCAGTGTGGCTGATCATCCTCTCAGACCAGCTACTGATCGATGCCTTGGTGAGCTCTTACCTCACCAACTAGCTAATCAGACGCGGGCTCATCCTCAGGCGAAATTCGTTTCACCTCTCGGCATATGGGGTATTAGCGGCCGTTTCCAGCCGTTATCCCCCTCCTGAGGGCAGATTCCCACGCGTTACTCACCCGTCCGCCACTAACCCGAAGGTTCGTTCGACTTGCATGTGTTAAGCACGCCGCCAGCGTTCATCCTGAGCCAGGATCAAACTCTCCGTTGTAGATCAAGTCCTCTTAAAAGCTTTCACTTCCTCAACTTGATTTGCTTTACCCACTCTTCAGCACTGGCGCACTGTTCGCAGTTAAAACCACCTTCCTCTGACAGAAGGGTTCATAAGAGTGCACTTAGAATCTCTCCCTCGTGACTTTCCAGGATCTCAGATCCGGTTGTTGCTCCACAACGCGCACACCGACAAACTCAAAAGCTCGTGAAAACTTTCAAACTTGTAAGAACGCTGCTTCTTTGCAACGAATAATTGTTGACGGGACCTCACACTTACATCGCATTATCATCAAGTTCAATCACTCAACCTTTCAGCTAAGTCATCAAACTCGACGCGATGAAAGCGTCAGTTCCTAAACTTTTCGATTGTCCAGGTTCTGCCGTCGCGCTTCCTCTCAGAAGCGGTTGGCGGTGCGGCCTCGCGACCGCTTGTGAAACTTACAACACCGTGGGATCGCTCCCTCTTGGCCTCGTAAGCACCCCCAAACATTACAAGCTCGCGCTCTTCATGCTCAGAAGCTGCGCTCCAGGCTTCCGCCTCTCGCGCAGTCCAAAAACATAACTCACTCACCACCCATTCCGCAACCATTCCACTCCTCAGCGCATCTCAAGAGTTGCTTCCACTGCCGTAATCGAAAGCCAGCACTACGTTTTGGCTACACGCAGTGCACCATGGCAGGACGCTTCAGCCAGCAGAACCAGCGTGTTCGACCGAGCTCGAAGGAAGACCAGGTGGTCCAGAAGGCCCGCGAGCACTTCGAGCGGACGCTGATTCCACTGCGTGGTCACCTGGCTGGCAGCGTTGCCGCCCTGGAACATCCCCGGCACGACGAAGCTCTCAACTACGGAGAGATCTTCCTGAGGGACAACGTTCCCGTGATGGTCTACCTGCTGACGCAGAAGCGATTCGACATCGTCCGGCAGTTTCTGAGCATCTGTCTTGACCTGCAGAGCACCACTTACCAGACCCGAGGGGTCTTTCCCACCAGTTTTGTGGAAGAGGAAGGCCATCTGATTGCTGACTATGGCCAGCGCTCCATCGGACGGATCACCTCGGTCGACGCCAGCCTGTGGTGGCCAGTTCTGTGCTGGATGTATGTGAAATCCAGTGGAGACGAGGAGTTCGCCTCCAGTCAGGCTGTGCAGCGCGGCGTGCAGCTTCTGCTGGACCTTGTCTTGCACCCCACCTTTGAAGGAACGCCGGTGCTGTTCGTACCGGACTGCGCGTTCATGATTGACCGTCCAATGGACGTCTGGGGCGCACCACTGGAAGTGGAAGTGCTGCTGTACGGATCCCTGCGTTGCTGCACGCAGCTGATGGAGCTGGGCCGAAAGCACCAGAACAGCAGGCTGCTGGACCAACGGCTGGTGCTGACCCGGCAGTGGGTTCACGACCTGCGCCAGTTCCTTCTCAAGCACTACTGGGTCACCAGCAAAACCATGCAGGTGCTCAGACGCAGACCCACGGAGCAGTACGGCGACAACCAGCATCAGAACGAATTCAATGTTCAGCCACAGGTCATTCCTGACTGGCTGCAGGACTGGCTTGAAAACCGGGGTGGTTACCTGATCGGCAACATGCGCACTGGGCGTCCTGACTTCCGCTTCTACAGCCTCGGAAATTCACTGGGCTGCCTGTTCGGCCTGCTGACAGCTCCCCAGCAACGGGCACTGTTCCGTTTGACGCTGCACAACCGCGACCACCTGATGGCAGAGATGCCCATGCGCATCTGTCATCCACCGATGGAAAGCCTGGAATGGCAAAACAAGACCGGATCGGATCCGAAGAACTGGCCCTGGAGTTATCACAACGGTGGGCACTGGCCGAGCCTGTTGTGGTTCTTCGGTGGTTCGATCCTGCTGCATGAGCGACGTCACCCCCACGCCGATGTTCTGCTGATGGGGCAGATGAAAGCACTGCTGGAGGAGTGCTATTGGAGTCATCTCAACCAGTTGCCAAGACAACAGTGGGCTGAATACTTCGACGGACCAACAGGGACCTGGGTGGGACAACAATCCAGGACCTACCAGACCTGGACGATTGTTGGCTTCCTGCTGCTTCACCACTTCCTGCGCGTCAATCCGGATGACGTGCTGCTTCTGGACCTGGATGAAGGGGCTGTGCCTGACCCTGAGGAGGATGAACCTGAAAACAGTGACCAGGAGTGGGATCAGCATTAAAAAAGCCCAGCCTTACGGCTGGGCTGATAGAAGCCTGAACAAGGGGACTCAGAAGAGGCCAAGAGTCAAAGACTTATCGATGGGCATTGCAGCACCGATTCCCAAGTAAATGGTCGTGGCGGTACCGAACAGGAAGACGGCCATCGCCACAGGGCGGCGGAAAGGATTCTGGAACTTGTTGAAGCTCTCAATGAACGGGACGAGCATCAGACCGAGGGGAACCAGAGTCTGGAGCGCAATTCCCAAAAGCTTGTTGGGAACCACTCTGAGGATCTGGAAAACCGGATAGAGATACCACTCAGGAAGGATTTCCAGGGGTGTGGCGAAGGGATCTGCCTTGTCGCCGAGCATGGCTGGATCAAGGACCGCAAGGCCGACGATGCACGCAATGGTGCCGAGGATCACGACCGGGAAGATATAGAGAAGGTCGTTGGGCCAGGCGGGTTCGCCGTAATAGTTGTGGCCCATGCCCTTGGCGAGCTTGGCGCGCATTTTGGGATCAGTCAGATCCGGCTTCTTGAGAATGTGCATGGATCAGTTCGTGATGTTGAAACCTTAGTCAGATCAGGGGAGCTGAACGGCAGAGCGCTCAGAGACTGAAACGGATCACAAGGGACCGGAAATGCCTTGCTTCCGGATCATCAGGAAGTGCATCAGCATGAACACCGCCAGAAGCCAGGGCATCACAAAGGTGTGAAGGCTGTAGAAGCGAGTCAGCGTGGACTGGCCAACACTTTCGCCGCCACGAAGCAGCTCAACCATGAAGTCTCCGACCACCGGGATGGCAGCAGGAACACCTGAAACGATTTTCACAGCCCAGTAGCCAACCTGGTCCCAGGGAAGGGAATAGCCGGTGACACCAAAAGAAACAGTGATCACAGCCATGGTGACGCCGGTGACCCAGGTGAGCTCACGAGGGCGCTTGAAACCACCGGTCAGGTAGACGCGGAACACATGGAGGATCAGCATCAGCACCATCATCGAGGCGCTCCAGCGATGCACCGAACGGATCAACCATCCGAAGCTCACATCCGTCATCAGGTACTGAACGGAGCTGTAGGCCTCGGCAACCGTTGGCTTGTAATAGAAGGTCATCGCGAAACCTGTCGCGAACTGAATCAGGAAGCACACAAGTGTGATTCCACCGAGGCAGTAAAAAATGTTGACGTGTGGAGGCACGTACTTGCTGCTGATGTCATCAGCAATGTCCTGAATTTCAAGACGTTCCTGGAACCAGTCGTAGACAGGTGAGGAGTTCGCCATGCAGAGGTGGGCTTGGATTGCGAGAGTCTACCGATGTCGTTCCGGTTGCGGGCAGGGATGAAGCCAATGTTGCCGACTGTTAACGGATGGTCAGATCGTCTGCGACGCCTGGCTTTTGCTTTGGCGAGCGCGATCCTCATCGTTCTGCTTGCCACCCCAAACGCCCTGGCGCTGAACGATGCGCAGCAACTGGTGGTGGAAAGCTGGCGTCTGGTGAATCAGGGTTATCTGGACCCTGATCAGTTCGATCAGATCCGCTGGAAACGCCTGCGCCAGAAAGCGCTGGAAAACACGATTGAAACCAGCGAAGAGGCTTACAGCGCCATTGAGGCCATGCTGCTGCCGCTCAATGACCCCTACACCCGCCTCCTGAGACCAGCGGATTACGAGGTGATGAAAGCCAGCAATGAGGGGAACCTCAGTGGTGTTGGCCTGCAGCTGGGGCATCGCCAAGACAGCAACGCAATCGTCGTGATTGCTCCACTGGAGGGATCCCCCGCAGCCGAAGCCGGAATCATCAGTGGAACTGAGGTGTTGGCAGTGAATGGCGAAGCCGTTGAGACACTCGGCCTTGAAACAACCGCAGCACGTCTCCGGGGAGCTGTCGGCACCCAGGTGGTGCTGACCCTGCTCCCGCCGCAAGAGGAGGAGCAGCAGGAGGTCACGCTGGAACGACGCAACATCGACCTGCGGCCGGTGCGGACAAGACGGCTGCGCAGTGATACACACACCCTCGGCTACATCCGGATCACCCAGTTCAGCGAAGGCGTACCCGAACAGGTCCGCGCAGCCATTGATGAGCTCTCCGACAAGAGCGTTGAGGGGCTGGTGCTGGATCTGCGCAACAACTCGGGGGGCCTGGTCAGTGCCGGACTGGCGGTTGCCGATGCATTCCTGGATCAGCAACCGATTGTGGAGACGCGAAACCGAAGCGGCATCGCCGATCCGATCCAAGCAGGGCCTGAAGTGCTGTACTCAGGTCCCATGGTGACCTTGGTCAATGGAGGGACAGCCAGCGCCAGCGAAATTCTTGCCGGGGCGCTTCAGGATGACGAACGGTCGCTGCTGCTGGGCAGCAACACCTTCGGCAAAGGCCTGATTCAGACCCTGACCAACCTCAGTGATGGCAGTGGACTCGCCGTGACCGTGGCGGGTTATGTCACCCCCAGCGGTCGAGATATTCAGGGTGAAGGCATCACTCCAGACAGGGTCCTGGACGGACCGGAGCCTCTGAATCCGGGAGGGGAAGGCGATCGCTGGCTCACCGACGCCAAACTGGTGCTCCAATCGATGATTGATCAGGAAGCCAGTCAAGCCAACGCGGATCAGGTGGTAGTCACAGACGACGTGGAAGCGGAGTCGGTGAGCTGAATGGGCTCCCGCACTTATCACGACCCACTCCATCACGGCATCAGCCTGGACGCCGATCAACCAGCCGAAGCCATGGTGCTCGCGCTCGTTGATTCGGCTCCTTTTCAACGACTCAGGCGTATCCGCCAGCTCGGACCGGCATTCCTCACCTTTCACGGTGCCGAATCCAGTCGTTTCACTCACTCACTGGGTGTGTTTGCCATCGCGCGTCGAGCGATGAACCGGCTGACTGAGCTCGATCCTTCGCTCGACCAGCAGAAAGGAGTGCTTTATGCCGCCGCTCTGCTCCACGACCTTGGCCACGCCCCGCTCAGTCATTCAGGCGAGGAGATGTTTGGCACACACCACGAACAGTGGTCAGCGCGTGTGATCCGGGAACACCCTGAGATTCAGGAACCCCTTGAACAGTTTTCAACAGGCACCGCTACCTCTGTGGCCGATCTTCTGGAACACGGGCGTGCAGAGCGTGGGGTGATCAAGTCCCTGGTGAGCAGCCAACTGGATTGCGATCGCCTCGATTATCTGCTGCGCGACAGCTACAGCACAGGGGCCCGATACGGCCAGCTGGATCTTGATCGCATCCTCGGCGCGATCACGCTGGCACCTGATGGTGAATTAGCCGTTCATCCGAAGGGCCTGATGGCTGTGGAGCACTACCTCGTGGTTCGGAGCCTGATGTATCGCAGCGTTTACAACCATCGCCTCAACGTGGTTTGCAACTGGTTACTGGACCAGTTAATCCGCCAGGCGCGACTGCTGGGCCCAGACAGGGTCTGGGCTGACCGGACCATGAAGGCGTGGCTTTGGGAGACCCAGGAGCTTGATCTCCAGAGCTACCTCGCCAACGATGACCTGCGCACCGGTTACCACTTCCAGCGCTGGAGAGAGGAAGCACCGGAGCCGCTTGCCGATCTCTGTGATCGATTTCTGAACCGTCGACTGTTCAAGGCGCTTGATGTCAGCCAGATGGATGCCTCAACGCAGCTGGAACTGCTGGCCAAAGCGCAGACCTACGCGGCCACAGCGGGGCTTGATCCAGACATGTGTTGTGGACTTCGACACCATCAGATCCGTGGATATCACCCCTATCGCGGGGGATTGCGTCTTTGGGACGGTCAAAGCCTTCAGGCCCTGGAACAGTGTTCGCCACTGGTAAATAGCCTCGCGATTCCTGCAGCGTCAGCCTGGTTGATTCACCCTGGAGAAATCTCAATCGAGCTGAATGTGGCTCTGACGAAGGTTCGCTAGGCGGATGACCTCCCTACTGTCCGGCCATGACCGCTGAACCACCACCCCAGGCCCCTCATTGCCTCAGGCTCCCGGCATTCCGGTCCGTGTCCTGGCAGCAATGGCTTCCGGCACAGCTCCCATTCCTCCCCCCGGGAGACATCGATCTGGACACTGGAGACTGGAGCCTGAGTTGTCGCGATCTGGACGAGCTGCTTGAGGCTCTTTATCAGAACGGGCACAGCATTCACCTTGTCAACACGCGCTGTCGCGACACGTTGATCAGCGCAGCTGCTCTCGGTTTGCTGGTCCGTGATGCCAGTCATGACATCCACACCCATGAAGCGCAGGGGGAGCAGGCCCCCGAAACCAACACCGACCTGACCGTTCATCGGGGAACCTTGCGGTCCGGAGATCACATCGAAACCCAGGGTCACCTGCTGATTGTGGGTGATGTGAACCCTGGAGGATCGGCATCCGCCGAGGGAGATGTCTATGTCTGGGGGCGCCTGCGCGGCCGGGCCCATGCAGGCAACCAGGGCAACAGCAATGCCAGGATTGTGGCGTTGCAGCTCAGGCCACTTCAACTTCGGATTGCGGAGCTTGTTGCGCGAGGTCCTGAAGAACGACCCCAACCTGGCCTGGCCGAGCAGGCTTGCATTCTCGATGGTGCCATCTCCATCGAGCCTGCCAGCCCTCCCTTCACCCCTCAGCAAATCTGATCGGTTTCTGCAGGACGGGACGAATCAATGCCATTAAGGTGGCGCGATCAAAACGGGACCCCGTGACCAATTCGCGAACGATCCTGATCTGCTCGGGAAAGGGTGGCGTCGGCAAGACCACCCTCACTGCCAATCTCGGCATTGCGCTGGCCGGACAAGGAGCTCGCACCGTGGTTCTCGATGCGGACTTCGGCCTACGAAATCTCGATCTTCTCTTGGGACTCGAGAACCGAATTGTTTTCACCGCTCAGGAGGTGCTGGCAGAAACCTGCCGCCTTGACCAGGCACTGGTGAAACACAAGCAGGAGCCGAACCTGGCACTGCTGCCTGCAGGGAATCCGCGCATGCTGGAGTGGTTGAAACCCGAAGACATGCAGACCATTGTCGGAATGCTGTCCGAACAGTTCGACTACGTTCTGATCGACTGTCCCGCAGGCATCGAAGACGGGTTCAAGAACGCCGTCGCCGCTGCAAAGGAAGCCATCGTGATCACGACTCCGGAGGTCTCGGCGGTCAGAGATGCCGATCGTGTCATCGGTTTGCTCAACACCCACGGGGTATCACCGGTTCAACTCGTGCTGAACCGGGTGAGGCCGAAGATGATGGCCAACCAGGACATGTTGGCGGTCGACGATGTCACCGACATCCTGGCCCTACCGCTGCTTGGGCTGGTTCTTGAAGATGAGCAGGTGATTGTCAGCACCAACCGTGGTGAGCCCCTGACACTCAATGGAAGCGCTTCCCCTGCAGCCAAGGCTTACGGGAATATCGCCCGTCGCCTCCAGGGAGAGGACATCCCCCTCATGGACCCGGCAAAGGAAGGACGAAGCGGGATTCGCGCCAGGGTGCGCCGACTGATGCAAACCAAGATTTTCTGAACGCCATGACCCTGCAAGACCTGCTCGACAAAATCCTGCGCCGTCAACCTGCCAGTGCAACCACCGCTCGCGAACGCCTGCAACTGGTTCTTGCCCACGATCGCAGCGACCTGAGCCCTGAAACGCTGGATCAGATGCGACGTGAAATCTTTGAAGTCGTGGCCAAATACGTCGACATTGACCTCGAGGAAGGCGATGTGAGCCTGGAAACGGAAGATCGTGTGACGGCACTCGTGGCCAATTTGCCGATCCGACGTTCGATGGCGACCAGCTCACAAGAGTGACGCGTCGGTGATTGAGGGGAATCCCATCACCAGGTCTTCTCTCAATCAATGACGAACTTTCAGCTCACGCCAGCCGAAGTTGGAGTGCTCAATCTTCTGCTGCAGGGCATGAGCAACCGTGCCATTGCGGAAACACAGGTGTTGAGTGTGCGCACTGTTGAAAGTCATATCAGCAGAGCTCTCGGCAAAACAGGCTGTCGTTCCCGGCTGCAACTGAGCCTCTGGTGGATGCAGCAGGTCAAATCCGGCAGCAGGATGTGCGCCGGTAGAGTTCCCTCGTTGCCGGCTTAGCTCAGTGGTAGAGCAGCGCTTTTGTAAAGCGAAGGTCGTCGGTTCAAATCCGTCAGCCGGCTTTTCGGGATTGCAATCCCACCATTCAGGGTTCCCTCTCTGAAACGGTGCGCCCAGCCAGCAACCAGATGCCCAACAAACCAAGCAGCAAGGGCAGAACCCGTAGCTCAAACAAGGGCGTGAACCATCTGATCATTGGTTCCAGCGTCCAGTGAAAGAGAGCCTGGAGCACCAGCACGAGCGCGATCAGCCAGAGCATGGGGGAGAACTCTCACTCACATCCACCATCACAGCGCCCTGACGCAGGAGTTGCCAGCATCCTGGTGATGACCAGGCAATCACGGTGCTCGCCAGCCCAGAAGGATCAGGCCAGGGCAGAGGTGCCAGCAGAGGCAGATGCGGGAAAGCACGAGCGGCTTCCTCCGCGCTCTGACTTGGCGGCTCACCTGAAGGGTTGGCACTCGTTGTTGCCAGTGGACCGCTCTGCATCAACAAGGCTCTGGTGGCATCACAGTCGGGGACACGCATGCCAAGGGTTCCTCGGCCAGGATTCAGTCTCTGACTGAGACGTCCCTCCACAGGAAGCACCAGGGTGAGGGCTCCCGGCCAAAAGAGACGCGCCAGCGGTTCAGCGTCAATCCTGGCGTTTGCACTGGTGAGCGCCAGCAACTGATCAGCCTCAGCTGCCATCAGGATCAGGGGTTTGTCTTGCGGACGCTGTTTGAGAGTCCAGATCTGTGCCGCATGGTCAGGTGCGGCTGCAAGCGCTGGCAAGGTATCCGTGGGCAACAGAGCAGCGCCACCCCCCCTGAGATGTCCAGCCAGCTCCTGGGCTGACATCAGTGAGTGCGCTTCATGGGTCATGAGCGAGACCGAGGAACGGCATCAGAGTGAAAGGGGCGCCTGGCGATCGCAAAACGCTTGATACCACTGAGATCAGAACGGGCTGTACAGGACACAAGTCCTGCAGATTGCATCAGGGCAAGCACCTGATCACTCTGGTCGTGATGATGCTCAAGGAGCAGCCATCCGCCTGGGGAGAGTGCCTGATGGGCCTGTTCCAGAATGGCTCTGCAGCAAGCCAACCCATCCTCTCCACCGCAAAGAGCCAGCCTTGGTTCGTGCTCGCGAACGAGCGGATCCAGCGCTTCCACAACCAGGGAGGGGATATAGGGCGGATTGGCGACGACAAGGTCGAACCGGCCCCACCAGCGAGCGAGTGGCTCCCACCAAGAGCCTTGATGCAACTGCCATGTCCGAGAGGTCGTCAAGGCGTTGAAATTGATCCGCGCCAACTCAAGAGCATCAGCGCTGAGATCCACCGCATGACCATTCCATCCGGGAAGAGCTCGGGCCAGGGCAATGGCGAGTGCTCCGCTACCCGTGCCCAGATCAGCCCAGCGGCCCGAAGAGACACAACCGGCTGCTGGTGGATCCCGCAGGCAATCCAGGGCGAAATCAATCAGCAGCTCGGTCTCCTGGCGGGGGATCAGTGCGGCTGGGCTGATCCGGAGATCAAGGTCACGCCAAGGACAGCGTCCAACCAGATGTTGCAGGGGGACATGGTTCTGAAGATGCCGTCCCCAGAGCTTCTCCAATTGCGGCAGGGTGCTCGTCAGAGCGGCCGTTGATTCAGGCAGGATTCGCAGCCGCTGAAGTTCAGCCCAGCTGAGGCTCGCTTCCATCGCCAGAAGCCAGTCGAGATCGACCGCTCTCCCGCCACGAAGCAACTGTCTGCGTCGCCAGGCCAGCAATTCCTGTCCTGAACACTGGGCAGACTCCATGAAATCAACTTAAAGCGAGCGCCAACGCAGGCCTGGCTGTGCCACCACCAGGCCCGCCAGCTCAAGTTTCAACAGCTCAGCGGCGACACTCTCTGGCGTTGATCGCAAGGCCTTCACCATCTCATCAAGACTGGAATCGTCATTCACCAGCTTCAGCAAGCGGATCTGCATGGAACCGGAAGCCAGAGGCTTCTCTGAGTTCAAAGCGGTGGACTCACTCTGTTCACTGACGGAAACACAAGGGCCACGTCCAAGCTGATCAACCAGGGCCTGGGGAGTGATCAGCGGAAGGGCCCCTGACTGAAGCAGCGCATTGCTGCCTTGAACCGATTCTCGCAAGGCATCACCGGGGACAACCCAGACAGGAATCCCCAGAGAACGCGCCACAGCGGCCGAATGCAACGCGCCGCTGTTCTTCGGACATTCGACCACCACCACAGCCCTGGTGACAGAGACGAGCAAGCGATTGCGCAGAGCAAAACTGGAGCGCATGACCCTCTCGGAATCCCTCAGCTCCGTCAGCAGCAGCCCGGCCTGCGCCACCTCCTGCTGCAGGCAGCGATGCTCCGATGGATAACAGCGTTGCAGCGGAGTTCCAAGAACAGCAACGGGACTGCCGCCAGCCTCAAGACAGGCTCGATGAGCGGTTGCATCAATCCCCTCGGCAAGACCGCTCACCAAAGGCCAGCCCGCCTGGGCGAAAACTCGACCAAGAACGTTGGCCATCCGAAGACCGTGAGAGGAAGGCCTGCGCGTGCCTACCACGGCAACAGCCTGCTGCAACGAGAGCATCGAAAGGAGAGCCCTGCTCCCTTGCCACTGAATCGACAGTGGAGGGCGCTCCAGCCTCTCAAAGCCGGCGGGCCAATCAGGGTCGCAGGGCAACAGAACATGACCCGGGACTTCGGAGCAGGGCTGGAGGCCAAGACTCTCGCGATAGCGCCCGACGGAGCAGAGCACCGAGGCGGGCCATCTGAACTCCTTCTGCAGCCTGGAGAGAGACCAGCTCCAGATCTCCTGAAAGCCGTGAGGGGATTCAGCCGCAGCGGCACAGAGCTGGCGGATCCGAACGGAACCAATCCCAGGGCACTTCAACCACAGCCACAGCCAGGAGCGCTCAGGCACACCATCACCATTAGTACAAAAATACTATCAATGAGTGGTCCTGGGTCCCTCGGCGAGGGCCTTGAGTGCCTCCGCCACAGCCTCAGGCGGGTGACGCAGAACTTTCCGCACTGGATGCACGCTCACCAGCACAAGCTCCACAGCAGCTTCAGCCACACAGACACCGCCCTTCATGAAACGGGTTGACCAGGGCCAGCGAACACCCCGTGGAGAACCAGGGACACTCATCAGCTCCACCTCATCCCCAAGCCTCAGGGCCTCCCGGTAACGGAGCTGCAGCTGCACAACGGGCATCTCAAGCCCTCCCGAAGCCATCGCTTCATAGGGGTAGCCGGTGGCGGACAGTGCTTCCACCCGCGCTTCCTCGAGCCATCCCACGTAGGCCCCATGCCACATCACACCACCATGGTCTGTGTGCTGCGGAAGCACTCGCTTAACCAGACACCAAGGGGGCCTGGTAACGCTCTCATTCAGCATCCGAACTGGGAACTCCATTCGGCCATAGGCTGCTGCATAGGCTGAAACTTCGCCGTGTTCAAGAACCTTCTGATCGCCGATTCAGGCAAAGGCCACGTCGGTGAAATGATCCATATGCTGCGCGACCTGCCTGCCTTCCAGGCAGCCAGGATCAATCTGCTGCATGTGGTCCCGGAGCAGACCATGGCAGCATCACAACAGCACTGGGAAAGCGCAGGCAGTCTTCTGGCTGAGGCCGTGGAGAAGCTGGGGCTCAATCCAAAGGATGTGAACTCGATCATTCGCCAGGGAGACGCCAAGCAGACCGTTCTCAAGGTGGCGGATGAGCTGAACGCGGACCTGATCGTGATGGGATCTCGAGGTCTTGGGAGGCTTCGCTCAATCCTGGCCAACAGTGCCAGCCAGTACGTCTTCCAGCTGTCGACGCGCCCCATGCTGCTGGTCCGTGACGACCTTTACATCCGGCACATCAACCGAGTTCTGGTCACCATCGATGGCACGGGGGTTGGTGACGACGCGCTCAAACTGGCCTGCGAGATGGTGCGCGAGATCCCCGGCGGACACCTGACGGGTGTTCATGTGGCGCGTCAGGACCCAACCCCATCCAGAGGAGCAGCCAGCAAAAGCGACACCTATCTCGACAGCGCCGTTCAGAGAGCCCGAAATCTGGGTGTTGAACTCAAGCCTCTGCACGTGACCGACACCGATATCGGCAAAGGGGTTTGCCTTGCAGCTGAGCAGGTCAACGCCGATCTGGTTGTGCTTGCCTCTCAAGACCGTCGACCGCTGGTGGCGAGAGGACTGGTTGACCTTGACAAACTGCTCGGCGGTTCAGTGAGTGACTACATCAGAGTTCATGCACCGGCTCCGGTGCTGCTGGTGAGAGAACCGGAGCAGAGGTAACAAACCAAGAACGCAACAGCCGGAGGGGAGTTCACCCCTCACGGCTGTTGGTCTGAATGAACAAGATGATCAGGAAGACGGTCGGCACCAGAACAAACAGCAGGCTGGCCACGAAGCCGAGATCGTTGGTTTCCATGAACGTGAAAGAACCTGCTGGAACGTATCACCGTCCGGAAAGCTTTGACGCGAACCGATCAGCGCTCTTCACCGGGCGTTGCAGGAAAAGGCTGACCGGCGACTTCCAGCGAAGGCGCGGTCTGGTCATCAGCTGACGCCTCATCAGCCTCTTGATCCTCTGCAGAAGCACCAGGCCATTCCAACGGACCGGGCGGAAGAGGCGCAGCCAGGGCCGCAGCCAAGCGATTCTCCTTGTTAGGCATTGAAGCCTGTGGCTTCGTCACCACCACCACGGACTGCTCGACCAGAGTTTGACAAGCCAGCCGCCATCCTTCAGGCCTACGTCTGAGCTTGGTCTCCTCCACCGCAGTTCTTGGACTCATCGCGGTTGAGGCCGTGTCACCTTCCACCTTCACGAAGCAAGTGCTGCACTGACCGCAGCCACCACAGTTGCCGAGCTGACCTTTCAAGCCGTAAAGCTGAATTCCCTCCCGCAAGGCGACAGCGCGCAGGTTTTCACCCGGGAAGCACTCCACATCCCGACCCTCACGCACGAAACGGATGACAGGCATTGAATCTCCCTCAGACGAAGGGCGCTGCGAAACGCCGAGGCCCCGACATTACGAGCCCCAGGTTGCGTTTTGTAACCCCCCAGCAGGAGATCGCCTCATCGACAAGCAAACCCAGGAAACCGGCGGGATCGAGAACTTCGATCACTTCAATGACCGTCAATTCACGTTGCAGCTCACGACAGCCTGACGCGTAGACCGAAGTGAACGCCTTACGATCGCCGGGTCTGGCTGCATTGGCAGCTCCGTTCCCCCGAACCTGACCCATGGGATTGCCCTGGTATCGGGTGCACACCGTCGTCATCAACGACCCAGGCCGCCTTCTGGCCGTGCACCTCATGCACACTGCCCTCGTCGCCGGCTGGGCCGGCTCGATGGCCCTTTATGAACTCGCCATCTTCGACCCCTCCGATCCGGTCCTGAACCCAATGTGGCGTCAGGGCATGTTCGTGATGCCTTTCATGGCCCGCCTGGGCGTGACCGACAGCTGGGGAGGCTGGAGCATCACGGGAGCCACGGGTGTGGATCCTGGCTTCTGGAGCTTTGAAGGTGTTGCAGCTGCTCACATCGTTTTCAGTGGCCTGCTGATGCTGGCCGCCATCTGGCATTGGACTTTCTGGGATCTAGAGATCTGGCAGGACCCCCGCACCGGGGAGCCAGCTCTTGACCTTCCCAAAATTTTCGGGATCCACCTTCTTCTGGCAGGTCTCGGCTGCTTCGGGTTTGGCGCCTTCCACCTCACCGGCGTCTTCGGTCCAGGAATGTGGATTTCAGATCCCTACGGCATCACCGGTCACCTCGAGCCGGTGCAACCGTCCTGGGGCCCTGAAGGCTTCAATCCCTTCAACCCCGGTGGAATCGTTGCCCACCACATCGCCGCAGGAATTGTCGGCATCATTGCCGGAATCTTCCACATCACCACCCGTCCGCCCGAACGCCTCTACAAGGCTTTGCGGATGGGCAACATCGAGACGGTTCTGGCCAGCGCAATCGCTGCTGTGTTCTTCGCAGCCTTCATCGTTGCAGGAACCATGTGGTATGGAGCTGCCGCAACACCCATCGAGCTGTTCGGGCCCACTCGCTACCAGTGGGACCAGAACTATTTCAAAACCGAGATCACTCGCCGCGTTCAAACGGCAATGGATCAAGGTCAGTCCGAATCCGAGGCTTATGCGTCGATTCCGGAAAAGCTGGCGTTCTACGACTATGTCGGCAACAGTCCCGCCAAAGGTGGGCTGTTCCGCGTCGGTCCCATGGTTAATGGAGATGGCCTGGCAACGGGTTGGCTGGGGCACATTGCCTTCACCGACAAAGACGGTCGCGACCTTCAGGTGCGTCGCCTGCCCAACTTCTTCGAGAACTTCCCAGTGATTCTCGAAGATTCCGACGGAATCGTCCGGGCTGACATCCCCTTCCGCCGTGCTGAAGCGAAGTACTCCTTCGAACAGCAAGGCGTGACCGCCACAGTCTTTGGCGGAGCGCTCGGTGGTCAAACCTTCACCGATCCTGCGGACGTGAAGCGTCTGGCCCGTAAAGCACAGCTGGGAGAAGCCTTCGAATTCGATCGCGAGACCTACAACTCCGACGGCACCTTCCGCAGCTCACCCCGCGGCTGGTTCACGTTCGGTCACGCCACCTTCGCGCTGCTGTTCTTCTTCGGCCACATCTGGCACGGAGCTCGCACGCTGTACCGCGATGTGTTCGCCGGTATCGACCCCGACCTCGGCGAACAGGTGGAATTCGGCCTCTTCCAAAAACTTGGAGACCGCTCCACCCGCAGACTGCCGGAGGGCTACGTGCCCCCTGCAGGTACACCGCTCAGCTGACCAGTCCTTAGGAGATAACCGATGGAAAGCTTCGCTTACATCCTCATCCTCACTCTCGCGATTGCAACTCTCTTCTTCGCCATCGCATTCCGCGATCCTCCGAAGATCGGCAAGTGATCATTCCAGCCCCGCTTTCAGCGGGGCTTTTTTTATGTCTAAAACGTGAATTCGCCCCACAGATGTCATGGGTGGACGCGAGCCTTACAATTCATACATCTACGTAATTACAAGGGCGTGCAGTGCCCCTCCTGCCAGAACACCGATAGCCGGGTGCTCGAATCCAGAGCCGCCGATGGAGGTAGAAGTGTGCGTCGCCGCCGAGAGTGCCTCAATTGCGAATTTCGTTTCACCACTTACGAACGAGTTGAAACCGTTCCAATCACGGTGATCAAGCGAAATGGACATCGTGAAACTTTCAGTCGGAGCAAATTGCTTCACGGATTGAGCAGAGCCTGTGAGAAAACGGGGATTCCGCCCGAACGTCTTGAAACAATGGTTGAAGAGCTGGAACTCAGTCTTCAACAACGCAGCGGACGAGAAGTCTCCAGCAGCGACATCGGCGAACTGGTGCTCGAAAAACTGAAACTGCTCAGCGAAGTCGCCTACATCCGTTTTGCTTCCGTGTATCGCCAGTTCAGCGGGGTGAGCGATTTTGTGGCCACTCTGGAAGGCATCAGTGCAACCAAGGCGGAACTGACAGCAGCGATCTGAGCTTGATCGTCGATCTGTAGACTCGGCAATTGCCTGATCCAGGTCGGCGGGCCTGTTTCAGATCCCATCGCTCTGCCCCAGAGGCAGACCGCCAACGTTCCATGACTGTCACGCCCACAGATCCTTCTCAGGAATCTGCAGTGGACACCGCAGACGCGGTCACATCTGCGACCGAAGCAGTGGCTGAAGGATCAGCTGATCAAGCCGACTTCGGTACCGATGAAGATCTCGGCATTCCCGAAGACATCCCCACGGCTGATGATCCCAGCAGCCGGGCGACCAGCCGGGACATGGACAGTGCTGGATTCACTCTGGATGAGTTCGCAGCCTTACTGAGTAAATACGACTACAACTTCAAGCCGGGCGACATCGTCAACGGCACTGTTTTCGCCCTGGAATCGAAGGGCGCCATGATCGATATCGGAGCAAAAACCGCTGCCTTCATGCCTCTTCAGGAGGTCTCGATCAACCGAGTTGAAGGTCTCAGTGATGTGCTGCAACCCGGCGAAATCCGGGAGTTCTTCATCATGAGTGAGGAGAACGAAGATGGGCAGCTCTCTCTCTCCATTCGCCGGATTGAGTACCAGCGAGCCTGGGAACGTGTCCGTCAGCTCCAGAAGGAAGACGCCACCATCTACTCCGAGGTGTTTGCCACCAACAGAGGCGGAGCGCTGGTCAGGGTGGAAGGTCTGCGTGGATTCATCCCCGGATCCCACATCAGCACCCGTAAACCCAAAGAGGAACTGGTAGCCGACTTCCTCCCTCTCAAATTCCTTGAGGTGGATGAAGAGCGCAATCGTCTGGTGCTGAGCCACAGGCGCGCTTTGGTCGAACGCAAGATGAACCGCCTCGAAGTGGGCGAGGTTGTTGTGGGCACCGTTCGCGGCATCAAGCCTTACGGCGCCTTCATTGACATCGGTGGTGTCAGCGGTCTGCTGCACATCTCTGAAATCAGTCACGAGCACATCGAGACCCCGCACTCGGTGCTCAATGTGAATGATCAGATGAAGGTGATGATCATCGATCTCGACGCCGAGCGCGGCCGGATCTCCCTCTCCACCAAGGCGCTTGAGCCGGAGCCGGGTGACATGCTCACCGACCCGCAGAAGGTGTTCGACAAGGCCGAAGAAATGGCCGCTCGTTACAAGCAGATGTTGCTGGAGCAAGCCGAGGAAGGAGAAGAGCCCCTGGGTTCCATGATGATCTGAGGGCACGAGCCAATGGCTCATCTCAAACTCAAGGACCGTGATCTCGGTTCAGTTCAAGGGGTGCTGTTCGACAAGGACGGCACCCTTTCCCATAGCGAACCACGCCTCATCGAACTGGCTGACGGCCGTATCGATGAAGCAAAGCGCCGATTCCGGTTGAAAGGTGTCTCAGGCAGCGTGCTCAGTGAGCTGCACAATTTGCTGGCGAGAACCTACGGACGGAGCAGTGCGGGGGTCATCCCCGACGGGACACTGGCCGTAGCGTCAAGACACCACAACCTGCTGAGCACCGCAACGGTGTTCTGTCAGATGGATCTGAGCTGGCCCCAATCACTGGTTCTGGCCCAGGAAGTGTTTGATCAAGTCGATCGCCGCAAGCAAATGCTGCATCCAGATGGAGATGCGGTTGACCTACTGCCTGATGCCGCTCGGATTCTGAGAGAGCTCTCCAGAGCAGGAATCCTCTGTGCCGTGATCAGCAATGACACGACTGACGGCATTGAGAAGTTTCTGCATCAGCACCAACTCAACGACTGCATCAGCGGAGTGTGGAGCGCAGATCATCACCCCGCCAAGCCAGACCCAGGAGCGGTTCAAGGGCTGTGCTCACAGTTGGGGCTGCCCGTGGAGAGCTGCGCCTTGATCGGGGATGCAGACACGGATCTGATGATGGCGCGGCAAGCAGGAATCGGAGTCACTCTCGGCTATGTGGCGGGATGGCACCGTGAGCCAACCCTCACCGCCCATGAACATCTGATCAGCCACTGGAGCGACCTCACGGTGACGACCGACGAAATGTCAAAAGCCTGAATGGGCGACCTCTTACAGTCGCCGCCAATCACTGATGGCTATGAGTCGATACGTCTTCACCTCTGAATCCGTCACGGAGGGGCATCCAGACAAGATCTGCGATCAGGTCAGTGATGCCGTACTCGACGCTCTGCTGGCGCAGGATCCCTCCAGTCGTGTGGCCTGCGAAACGGTTGTGAACACTGGCCTTTGCATGATCACAGGCGAAGTGACATCCAAAGCGCAGGTGGATTTCATCCACCTCGTTCGCAACGTGATCAAGGAGATCGGCTACAGCGGAGCCCGCGCCGGTGGCTTTGATGCCAACAGCTGCGCTGTCTTGGTCGCCCTCGACCAGCAGTCACCCGACATTGCTCAGGGCGTGAATGAAGCCGATGACCACGCCGGTGATCCCCTGGATTTGGTTGGCGCCGGTGATCAGGGGATCATGTTTGGCTATGCGTGCAACGAGACACCTGAGCTGATGCCTCTGCCCATCAGCCTGGCGCATCGCTTGGCAAGACGGCTGGCGGAAGTGCGGCATAACGGCACCCTCGATTACCTCTTGCCTGATGGGAAAACTCAGGTGAGCGTGGTTTACGACAACGACAAGCCCGTTGCGATCGACACGATCCTGATCTCCACCCAGCACACCGCAGAAGTGGGAGGCATCAGTGACGAGCAGGGCATTCGCGAGCGGATCACGGAGGACCTCTGGACCCATGTGGTGGAACCGGCAACAGCCGATTTAGCCCTGAAACCAAGCCGGGAAGCGACCAAATACCTCGTCAACCCGACAGGAAAATTTGTTGTGGGTGGTCCCCAGGGTGACGCTGGACTGACCGGTCGCAAAATCATTGTCGACACCTATGGCGGTTATGCCCGTCATGGCGGTGGCGCCTTCTCAGGCAAAGATCCCACCAAAGTGGACCGCTCAGCAGCCTATGCAGCGCGTTATGTGGCCAAATGCCTCGTCGCAGCGGGCCTGGCCGAAAGGGCCGAGGTGCAGTTGAGCTATGCCATCGGCGTTGCCAAGCCAGTGTCGATCCTGGTCGAATCCTTCGGAACAAGCCAGTTGGCCAACGATGCTCTAACCAACCTGGTTCAGGAGCATTTCGACCTGCGCCCCGGTGCCATCATCGAAAACTTCGGACTGCGCAACCTGTCTCAGCAACGCGGTGGGCGCTTCTATCAGGACACTGCGGCCTATGGACACTTCGGCCGGAACGATCTGAAAGCTCCCTGGGAGAACGTTGACGCCAAGGCGGCAGAACTGCGCAACGCCTGATCGGTTGATGCACGATTCACTGGCGCTCGGAATCGATCTGGGCACCAGTGGAGTGCGGGTTGCCGTTCTCAATGAACAGCGCGATCTGCTGTACACGGATTCCACCGGCTACGACCAAGGCCTGGCGAATCCAGAGGATTGGCTGACAAGCTGCAGTCAACTGATCAGGGCCATCCCAAAGCCGTTTCGCAGCCAGCTCAGGGCTTTGGCTGTCGATGGAACGTCTGGAACACTGTTGGCCTGCGATCCAGAGGGCACTCCCCTCGGGAGGGCTTTGCCGTACAACGTCGCCTGCCCGGAACACCTCGATCAGGTGCGTGCGCTGGTGCAAGCGGGTCAGCCGGCATCGAGTGCGAGTGGCAGTTTGGCCCGCGCGCTGAGGCTGCTGAACCAGCACTCGCAACCGCTGATCCTCCGTCACCAGGCGGACTGGATCGCTGGTTGGCTGCTGGCTGATTGGCGGTTTGGAGAAGAAGGCAACAACCTTCGCCTCGGCTGGTCACTCACCGATCAGCGATGGCCCCATGCCTTTGAACAAGAGGCCTGGCGAGGGGCCCTGCCGCAGATCCGAGCGAGCGGCTCAAGGCTCGGAATCATGGACGCTGCCCGAGCAAAACAACTGGGGCTACCTGAAGACCTTCTGGTGATCGCAGGCACAACGGATGCCAATGCAGCAGTGCTCACTGCCGATGCAGCCGACGATGAAGGCATCACCGTGCTGGGAAGCACACTTGTGCTCAAACGCTTCACCGACGTTCCTCTGAGAGATGGTGCAGGGACCTCCAGCCACAGAGTGGGTGGCCGTTGGCTGGCAGGGGGGGCCTCCAACAGTGGCGGTGCGGTGCTGCGCGAGTGCTTTCCAGGAATAGACCTCGACGAACTGAGCCGGCAGATCGACCCTGATCAGGAGAGTGGTCTGAAACTGCTGCCCTTGAGCGGCAAAGGTGAGCGCTTTCCCGTGGATGATCCTGATCTTGCACCGATCCTGACTCCTCGCCCAGTGAGTGATGCGCTCTATTTGCATGGTCTTCTGGAAGGCCTATGCCAGATCGAACGCCAGGGGTGGGCAAGGCTCACTGAACTCGGAGCCCCCGCGCCGAAACGCCTGGTCACCCTGGGGGGGGGCGCCAGAAACCCCCAGTGGCGACGCTTGCGGCAGCGGTTGATCGGCGTCCCGATCCGCAGTTGTGACAGCCCACCTGCTGCAGGGGTGGCACGACTCGCACTCACCGCTCTACAACAACAGCGTGATCAAATCAGCCATTCCGGGAGAGAATCGACTGAGCTTCCATGAGCCCTTGGCAAACAGACTCCGTGACGCGCTCGCCATTGGGCTGTTCGTCGTGTTGGCCGGATACGTGGGGTACAGCGGTTTTCGACTGGCCCTCCTGCTCTGGCAACGCTTTAGCTGATTTCGTTCCCTTCATCCCTTCATCTTTCCCATGGCCGCCGATCCGCTCACTCCAGCCATCAGCGAACGCATCTGTCGTCACATGAATGACGACCACAGTGATGCTGTGCTGCGCTACGCCCACCACTACGGAGGCCTGACCTCCGCAACGGCAGCCACGATGACGGGGGTCACCGCGGAAGCCATGACCCTTGAGGTCAATGGCGAACCCGTCAGCATTCCCTTCGATCACACGCTGGCCGACAGTGAGGATGCGCACCGCACGCTCGTGGCCATGTTGAGGTCCATGCCAGCCGCTGCTGACCAAGGGGAATCCTGACGTCAATCGCAGAGCTTTGCCTTGTTGACCTCCATCAAGAGCTGTCTGAAGCAGCTGTTGATCGAACCGAGCTGCGCGATCTGCAAGCGGCAGACCATCTCAGGAACTGATCAATCAGAGCTCTGCCCGACCTGCAGACGACGCCTGGGTCTTGCAGAGACTGCGATCAAGGGCATGACTCCTTTGCCCTGGCAGGCAGCCTCCTGGTACGGCGGAGCCATGCGCCAGTTGATTCTGTCGTTGCGAAGGAATCACGACATCGGATCTCTGCAAGCCATTTGCAGGACTCTTCAACGCGACCTACCGCAAAACACCCTGCTGGTGCCGATTCCAGGTTGGAAGGCCAAAAGCCGATCCAATCCGCTTCCAACACTGATGTGCCGCTGCCTGGAGCGACCGACATTTCAGCTGCTGGAACGCTGTCGCCCCACGGTGGGCCAGCACCGCCTGAACCGCAGGCAGCGAGTGAGCAACCAGCAAGGCAGTTTCGGCCTGACTCAAGCCTCGACACAGTCGACTAGCCATCCCTGGAGGAGCCTGAACGGACATCAGCAGATCTGGCTTGTGGACGACATCGTGACCACAGGAGCAACCGTGCTGGCCGCGCACCAATGCCTTAAGGCCTCAGGAATCATCAGCGAAGGGGTGCTCTGCCTAGCCAGAACCCCTGGGGAGCTCCACCCCGTGATTTAAGATTCATACGTCGCGTCGTCAACGCGCCGGGATAGCTCAGTTGGTAGAGCAGGCGACTGAAAATCGCCGTGTCCCCAGTTCAAATCTGGGTCCTGGCACCTTCCTTAAACGCGAAAAGATCACCGAATGGTCCCTGAGATGGCACTGTTCGGTGATTTTTTTTGCCCACACCTGCCTGGAGGGTATGGGTAACGCCTTGAGCCTGAAGCAACCCGGGGCATAAAAAACGGGATGGCTTCCCAGGCCATCCCGTTCCCCCTATTGGTGTCTTTCCGCTGCTTGCACGACCCCCTGCATGTGGACGAGCCTATTGTTATGTATCCATTTGATACACAACGTCGTCAAAAGCACAGTTCACGCGAAAGGTCCAATAAGACACAAAAGCAGGGCATCAGCCGCCATTGCAGAAGCGGTCGGCTTCGGCGTTGCTTATGTCGTCAGCGATGACGTCGCACACACAAGCGTTGAAAGCTTTGCTGTCCTGCTTCAGAGCACAAAGCCCCAATGCGATGGCTGCTAGGGAGATGGCTGCTAGGGAGATGGCTGGTTGTGAGATTGACTGCTTGGCTTGCGCTGCTTCTTGATCTCAGGAAACTGAGGACATTTCAGAGCAGGCAAATCTGCTCTCGCCTCCAGAAAGAGTTTGCGGATCAGGCTTTTGTATTGACGCCTGGCCTCTGCAGACGAGGTTCCCTTCGCTTCACAGTGCTTGCGAACAAGGAGGAAGAACTCGAAGAAATCGTGACTGGAAACCCGGTCAATTCGCTTGATGGTCGCCCAGGGTTGAAGACCAAGACCAGTGGGTCCACTCCACAGGTTCCGCTGATCACTGATCCAGCGACTTCGATTCTTTCTGGGTTGTTGCACTTCACGGGCGTACCAGCGTTGCCAATACACCGAGAGTGCCTGCTCTTGTTCACGCTGCTGCCGCTTGAGTTGCTGATGCAGATCACTCAATCGCTCTTGGGACGCAGCAACCGCAATCGCTGCGGCTTCCCAGGGATCAGTGGTCCCGCAGGTGCCCTCGATCGAAAGACGTTTCCCTTGCCCTCGATTGGTTCGTCCTGCAAAGGGACGCGGGTCATCCGCCTGATCAGGAAGAAAACGCCACTGGAGGTTTTTTGTCTTCCTGCTGTTGGCGCTGGGTTTCTGGCGAAAGAGAGAGAGGGATGGATGGCAGATCGTCCCTCCCCATCCCAGATCACGCACCACATTCAGCGTGTGCAAAGTGCCGTCGATCCAGTTCTGGGGAAGAGAGCGAGGCATAGAGTTCTACGACCTACGCCTACGACCAGGGGGCGAAGGGCCTACCGCCAAACCAGTCCAACACCTCAAGAGCGGTATGGGGAGCAGCTCGTGAAGAATTCGCCAACAGGCATTGTCTTGATCGCTGCCACCCAAGTTGAGCGCTTGAAGGGTCAAACAGTCGAATTGCCCCCAGTTCAAATCAGGGTCCTGGCCTTTTGGAGAGTCGCCCATTGATTCCAATACCAGTGAACGACGATCGGCAATTCAACAACGCCGATGGCTTCGCGATGGCATTCGACCCCGCCTGGAAAGCATGTCTCAGCAACGGCGAGCTTGAAGACAAGTCTGTCGATGAAAAAATTGAGACGGTGATTCAACATTTGAACGACCATCCGTTTGTGCAATCTGAACCGAAACAAGCTCGCCAGGTCGCTCAGTTCAGGGTTCGCCTGCTTCAGCTCTGAACGGCTGATGCGACCTGGAACCCAAGGCATCAGGCACTCAACAGATCGATCTGATCGTCTCCATCCTCTTCATCAACGACTTCATCATTGACTTCATCGTGAGCCGGATCGATCTGCGGGTCATCCACGTAGACCGTTTCGGTCAGCGATGGCTCAAGCTCATCCTCCATCGCATGGGGGTCCTCTTGATGTGAGATCACGACATCCATGGAGGCCGATGCCATCTCATCGACAGGCGGTGCAACAAGCTGGAGCATCTGACCTGGAGCATCCTCTTCCAGCAGACCCTGGAGATGCTTGAGACGGTCACCACTTTCATCCAGTAACTGTTGACTGGCTTCATCGGGTCCAGAGTCTGAAGCCTGAGACGAGGCATTCAGATTCAATTCCTCAAAGCGCTCCTCAAGTGCGAGCAAACGCAGGGTGAGTGACTCAGCAATCTCGCTGACTGCATGCAGCTGACGACTGAGCTGTTGGACCATCACCGATTGGGCTTCAGCTGCAGCCATGAGACACAAGCAGGTGCGCGCCGATCGTATCGATCGTGCGTGGGTTGTCCAGGCAGACCCGACTCGACAGGACCCGCCCCGCACTGTGGATCGTTTCTGGTGACATCCCTGAACATCAGCAGCAGAGATTCCAAACAGGACGGATACAGTTCACAAGGCCGGATTTGAGCGATGGATGGATCACAGCAGGCCAGCCTCATGTCGTTGCTCGAGGGGGTTGGGGCTGAAAACGAACAGCTCCATTCGGTCGGGGATCAGATCCTGCGCCTGAATCTCAAGCCGGATGACCTGCAGCTCTGGCAGGACACCTTCGCCGCCATGACAGAACCCGGGAATGTGCTGCTCGCCTGCGAAAGCGACGCCTGCCCGTTAAACGCGACCAAACTCACCTGGGTTGTTGGTGCCGCCATCCGCAGCACTGCAGTGAGGTCTGCTTCCGATGTTGGAGCACTGCTGAAAAGTCTTGGAGTGAGTGATCCCATTGCCGATGCCATCCCCGAGCACTGCCCAGGGGTGGGCCAAGAGATTGCATGGGCGTTCTATTTGGAACGCCACGGCTGGCTGACCGCATGCCCGATTCTTCCTAATCCTTCGAAAAACAAGGCCGTTCATCCATGAGCTCCGCTTCAGCAGAACGCATCAAAAAACTTGCAAAAGATTCGAAGGTGTGTGGACTCAGTGGAGACCCCAGCCTTCCGGAGAACCTGCGTGATCTGATTGATGAAGCCGATCAGAGCAAACGCTTACTCAGCGACGAAGAGATTCAATTGTGTTGTGGCTGGTCAGGCCTTGATGCCGCTCCGCTGACGGCACTTCAACGACAGGTTTCGGGTCTTGTTGACCAGGCGCGTGCGGAGCTTCTGAGTGAGCAGCCGGAGCTGGTGCAACCAGGCGGCAAGCTGTTTCCGCAGGAGCGGGCCGACGCCTGCTGGCGCGACTGCTTTCACTTGCTGCGCGTCAGCATTTACGGGACCGCTTTGGGCAGGGCTGACTTCACTGATCGAGACGGCATGCAATGCCTAGCGGAGCTTTACGCACTGCTGGATGTACCAGTTCCTGCCTTACTGCTTGCTCTAGATCGGCTGCGCCTGCATGCAGTGACCAGTTACAGCAACCTGGGAGCAGGAGCTGATGCCGATGCACTGGGTGACGCTTTATCTCATCTCGGCCACATGATTCGCAAGGAGATGAAGAGACACGAAGGCGCTCAACTGGAAAGCAGCGAAGCAGACATAAGATAAGCAGCATTGATTGAGCATTTCTACGGATGGCGCTTCAGCTGCTCGACTACCCGCTGACCAGCCAGAACAACCGCGTCGGTGACCAGGGCGGCCTGAATTCCGGGCAGAATCGGGCGACGTTTCCTAGCCGTGAAGACCGGGGCTCCCAGATCGAGCAGGCCTATCGGCAGATCTTCTTTCACGCCATGAAATGCGATCGAGACGTGAATCTCGAATCTCAGTTTCGTGACGGAAGCATCACAACCAGGGACTTCATCCGCGGCTTACTGCTGTCAAGACGCTTTCAGGAAGGCTATGTGGCCTGCAGCACGAACTACAGGCTTGTCGACCAGGTCGTCGGCCGCGTTCTCGGTCGTGAGGTGCATGGTCAAAGCGAGCGAATCAGTTGGTCAATCCTGATTGCAGACAAGGGCTTCAGCAGCTTTGTTGATGCTGTGCTCGACAGCAGCGAATATCTGGATTCGTTTGGCTATGACGATGTTCCAAGCCAGCGCTCGCGGGTGATCCCGGGCGCCTCAACCGGAGTGATGCCGATCTACCAGCAATATCCTCGCTACGGAAGCGACTGGAGAGATCAACAATGGGATCAGAAACTACAAGCCAGACCTGAAACTGAGACCCTTGCAGCTGCCTATATCAAAACGCCTGAATGGGCCAAAAAGGCTTGGCTTGGCTTGGCTGCCATTGGAGCCTTTGAAATCATCAGAGTTCTCCTCATTGTTGCCGGAGAAATGTATGGCACTCGCTAATTGAGTGCGACGGGCCAAAGAATCGATTTCAGCCACAACTGACGCAAAGCTGTCATTCTCATGATGGATTCACGAGATGACTCGAAGCTTTGCTGCGAAAGAGCCACTCGACCCTGAAACAGCGTCATTTGATAACAACCAGTGCACCACAAAATACTAGGGGTTAAGAACCATTAAGCATCCAATCCATCATCATTAAGAAAATCAAAGAATCGCCAGAAAACATTTTGTTGCAAGCCTCCTGGCTCCGGGGAGTTCACCCGAAAACGCGCTTATTGTCTGGCCACAAGTACTCCTTTGAGATCAGTAATGGTCGCCATCAAGCCGACACGTGATTTCACGAACCTGAACCGCGTCTCCTACGCCGCAGGGAATTCCACCAAAACACGTCAAAACACGGCGACCAATCTCTACCGCCAGGAATGCCAGAACGGCAACTTGATACCGCGCCAAGGCCGCGCAGCGTCAACCAATGAGGAATACAAAGCAAACCTCTGTTCCGCCATGGGCATTGGCATCGGGCCAAGGGTCCACAGCGAATGTCCTTTCAGCAGTGTCAACGAGGTTTACGCCGCCAACGGAAGCGACGCCCTGGAGACAGCGATCGCGGCGAGCTACAAGCAGGTTTTCGGCAACCTGGGCCCCATGGGCAGCCAGCGCTGCACTGAGCTGGAGTCTCAACTCAGCACCGGCGAAATCAACGTGAGAGATTTCGTAGCAGGTCTCGCGACATCTGACCTCTACAAAGAGAAGTATTTCCGTTGTGTTTCGCCAATTCGCGGCATCGAATTGAACTACAAGCACTTGCTTGGAAGACCCCCCATTAATCAAGCGGAGGTGAGTTCAGCGATCACGCTCATCGCCGAAAGCGGTTTTGATGCATTGATCCACAAAATCACTCACTCTGGAGAGTATCTGGAAGTGTTTGGAACAGATACTGTTCCTTATCCACGCGCCTGGACTTCAGCGGCTGGTGCTTATTGCTCCACATTCACCAATCTCGCCAAAGTCACTCCAGCCAACGCCGCTTCCGATACAACAATCGAGGCGCGCAGCCAACTGGTGATGGAATTCAGCAACGCTCGCCGAATCTCTGAAGCAGGTTCCGGATACGATGTGAATGGATTCGTTTACTCCAAGGCTGTTAGAGACCCTTACAGCGGTGCATTCCAACGCATGTACCAGTCTAAAAATGCCAAAACCTGGGCATAAGAAAAGAGTCCCAGGCCTCATCAAACCAATCTCAACGAAGAGTTGAACACCGAAGCACCGACTGGATCAGTCGGTGCTTTTTAATGACTTCACTCAGCCCCAACAAAGCGCAATTCCGCATCCCATCCTGGGATTTTCGATTCATGGGGCCAACACAAGGCGAGCGAGGAGCGACTTGATCTCAACAACGGTCCGCCTTGAACAATGATTGGTTCAGATCATTCAGGTGGGAGGTAGAGCTAGCCTCCATGCAATGCCATTAAGGAGTCTCGAGCTCTGACGACTCAATTCATCGACCTTCGCAACTGGACGGCCCCCGAGACCCAAACGCCTGAAGACGCTCAAGAAGGATCAGCCGTGGATGCTCGTGGTTCCGACTGGAGCCAACAGGATTTGGGTGAATGTGATCTGAGCGGCGCCTTACTCTGTCGCTGCAACCTGCGTGGCAGTGATTTAAGCCAATGCAAACTTGAGGGCGCAGATCTACGCCTGGCGGTATACGACTCGAACACCAAGTTTCCAGAGAATTTCGATTATCAAAACAGCGGAGCCGTTGGTCCAGGGGCAAAGCTGAATGGTGCCTTTCTGAACAACGCAGATTTAAGAGGAGTTGACTTGCGCAAAGCGGTGTTAATGGGTGCCTATCTCAGCGGCACCGATCTCAGCGGGGCAATACTCGATGGCACAGCCATGGCCGGAGCAGATCTTCGACACGCGAACTTGCGAGGTGCGATGTGCAGAGGCACACGCTTTGGAACAAGCCAGCTGGATATGGCCGATTTCCGAGGTGCAGACCTCGAAGCTGCAGCGCTCGACTGCGTCGAGTCGATTCGGGGGGCTGACTTCAGTCGTTGCCAGGGCCTTGACCAGCAACTGGAGACATTGCTGAACCGTGAAGCGCTTGAACTGGATCAATGGAACCCATTAACACGCAGCTCGACGAGGACAAGCCTGGAATCGCTGAAAGTGAAAAATGATTCAGCAAACCAAAACTGATGCCTGCTCAAAACCCCTTCCAGGAGCACTGAATTGTCACGTCACGCAATGTTTAGACACACTTGATTGAGCTTTATAAAGAAGGCGCTCGCGCACGGCGGTTCTGACTGACGATGGGGCCTGCGAATATCGCGAGAACCTTCATGCCCTTCGGTCCTGCCTCGCTTTTGGGGGTCGAGCGCTTCTCGGACGAGAGTGAAGCACCCCTCGAACTGCTCCCCGGCGACGACGATGCCAAGAAGGAGCAGATCATCCGCAAGGTGTATCAGCAGGTGCTTGGCAACGCTTACGTCATGGAAAGCGAGCGCCAAATCATTGCTGAATCGCAGTTCAAGCTGGGTGAAATCAGCGTTCGAGAGCTGGTGCGACGCATCGCCAAAAGCGAGCTCTATCGGACACGCTTCTTCGATACCTGCGCGCGTTACCGCTACATCGAGCTGGCCTTCCGCCACTTTCTCGGAAGGGCTCCTGAAGACTTCGAGGAAATGCGTACCCATGCTGAGCGCCTAGACAGCAAGGGTTATGAAGCCGATATTGACAGTTTCCTGGATTCAGAGGATTACCAGAATGCATTCGGTGAGTGGACCGTCCCCTATCAACGCGGTTGGAAAACCGAATGTTGCACGACTCTCCAGGAATTCACCTGGAGCTTCCAGTTGCTGCGTGGGAACAGCAGCAGCAGCCTGAAGGGTGATCTGGCGGGCAACCGCAGCAAGCTAGGCGGCGCGGCTTATCAGAACCTGCCACTTCCCGTGGTTCCTCCGTCATCCACTCAGGCCACAGGCTGGAGTTTCCGCCCCTCAACCAATTTGCAGGATGCACCGACCCGACTGGGTGCTGGTGCGGGCGAAGAGGGAATGACTTACCGAGTGGAAGTCACGGGCTACAGCGCCAACAATTTGCGGCGAATCTCTCGCTATACCCGCAGTAACCGGGTCTTCTACGTTCCGTTCGACAAGCTTTCCGAGCAATTCAAAAGGATTCACCGAGAAGGCGGAAAGATCTCAAGCATCACTCCGGTGACCTGATCTCCTCAGAACAAGCATTCGACCACAACCAACAACCTTTCATTAGATCTGAACCATGGCAACCAACCAAACTTCGAACGGATTCGGCGCTGAAACCAAGTGGAATAGCCCTGTCAGCTTCCAGAGGAAAGGACAAAACACTCAGAAGCCTGCCCTGACCATTGGCGAATTCCTCAAACAATCATGCGATCAGATGGCCATCGGGGTGGGCCCTCGCAGCCATGAGGATTGCCCCCACCGCGTCACAACCGAGTGCTACAGCCCCGACGACCAGTCATCACTGGATGAAGTGATTGCTGCCAGTTACCGACAAGTGTTCGGCAACGCGCACGTCATGGATTTTGAACGCTGCACTGAACTGGAAGCTCAACTGCGCAACGGCGATCTGGATGTCAGAAACTTCATCCGAGGTCTGGCGCAGTCAAGCTTCTACAAGTCTCGTTTCTTCTCTGCGGTTGCCCCACAACGTGGAATCGAACTGAACTTCAAGCATCTGCTGGGTCGCGCACCCCATTCTCAGGCTGAGGTCTCTCAAAAAATCAGCTTGCAGGCTGAAAGCGGCCACGCTGCGCTGATCGACAGCATCATCGACTCGGCGGAATACCTCGAGGTGTTCGGTAGTGACATCGTTCCCTACGCCCGCGCTTGGAGCTCCCCTGCAGATCTGGCCACCTCAGCATTCTCAATGCTGGCAGCACTGCAAAAGAGCTTTGCTGGAAGTGACAGCGCACGCGGAGGCAGCAGTGCACTGACAACCAGCATGGCGTCAGGAATCGCACCCCGCATCGGTCGACCTTCCCAAGCCCTGGGAGTCCGCCCCACCACAGCTTTCTCGCGTGGTCAGATCGCAAGCAAGGCGCCTGGAATCACCAGCGGCAGCGATAGCGCGCCGATGCGCGGTGACTCCTACGTGTTCTTTGGTTTGGGACAAAGGGAGCAGGAAACATTCCAACGCTGCCCTGGCGATAGTGCAGATCAACTGAATGCACTGATTCGCGCCTCCTACAAGCAGGTGATGGGCAACCCCCATCTCATGGAATTTGAGAGATCCGTGTCGGCAGAAAGCAAATTCATCGATGGCTATCTGAGCACTCGCGAATTTGTGCGGGCAATTGGCCTGTCCGCCGAATACAAAAAGCGTTTCTTCGAGACCAATGCGCCCTATCGCTTCATCGAACTGAACTTCAAGCATTTCCTCGGACGTGCACCAAAGTCCCAAGCAGAAATCAGTGAGCACACTCGAATTCTTGCTGAAGGAGGTTATGAGGCGGAAATTTGCAGTTACGTTGACTGCGAGGAATACCAAAGCACTTTCGGTGAAGACACCGTGCCATTCGCACGAATTCTCTCCGAAGACGGCCGCTCACAGGTTGCCTTCAACCGTCATCTCAAGCTGGCCGAAGGCTTCGCTGCAAGCGACACAGTTCTGACCAGTTCTTCTTTGGTCACTTCAGTGGCAACAGGAATGGTTCCGGGCGGATGGAGCTCCACCACAACGAGAATCAACAGAACTGGCACCCAATCTGGTGCCCCAGATCCCACCAAAAAGCGCTTCCGGATTGTGGTTGCAGCTCAAACTGCACGCACCAGGCAGCGCACCGCAGGCAGCACCTACTTGGTGTCTGGCAAAGACATGTCCAGCCAAATGAAGTACATCCATGCAAGAGGTGGAAAAATTGTCTCCATCACCGAAGTGATGTAAGCGAACTTCCATCAACGACTTGTTGAAGAGGCCTTTTGGATGATCAAAGGGCCTAAACATTGACCCATCACCTAATCACCTGAGACATGACGGAAACCACCAAACTGGCGGCCCAGGCCAATGCAGATCTGGGGCATGCTGATGAAGTCATTCAAAGCATTTACAAGCAGGTTTTCGGCAACCGTCATCTCATGGAGCTTGACGTCAACCAGTCTCTCGAAGCCTTGTTTATGAATGGCGACCTCACCGTTCAGGGGTTCGTCACAGCGCTGGCACAATCAGATACCTACAAGAGACTTTTCCTGGAAAATAAGAGCCCCTATCAATTTGTAGAGCTCAATTTCAAACATTTACTGGGAAGACCTCCTCATGATCAGAGCGAACTGATGGAGCATGTCACCCGCCTAAACACCGAAGGGTATGAGGCAGAAATTGCAAGCTATACCTACAGCGAAGAGTACCTGGCTGCATTTGGCATCGACCAAGTGCCACACAATCGCTCAAGCGAAACCATTAGTGGTGGACGGACCATTAATTACACACGTGGAATTGCAGTTGATGCCGGCTTCGCCGGCTACGACGCGGCCAGCAATGGGTCAAAACTGCTGAGCAGCCTCTCCACTGGAAATGCACCTGCGATTGTCGATCGCAAGAGCGTTGGCAACGCCAACGGAATTTCAATCTTTTGGACGACCAGTCGTCAGGTCAGCGCGAATCGCCGTGTGATGCAGAAATCAGTTGTCAGCCAAAGCTCCATGTCTGCAACTCTTCGGAGCATCCAAGCCCAAGGTGGTCGGATCATTTCTATTTCGAAGGCTTAACCCTTCAAGGAGTTGACCTCTGATTCTTCTTTAAATCAGAGATAATTGGATTGGCGTCAGAGAACGCCAATCCAATGCCATCAATCAACCGGGCAGACTCCTATTTTTCTCGTCGAAACACCCTCACATGCCAATTCTTAGAGACACCACCAGGTCCGACCCCAATCAAACAGACGCTTTCAACAAGTCTGTGTCATCGGTCCCGATGGCCATGTCGATGATGGTTGATTCCATGGTCAACATGATGCAAGCTAATTTGCCTAAAAACACCGAAGGATTCGATAGTCAAGGCAGAATTAACGATGGATATTGAGCAGTTTGTTGCTCAAAGCATAGGAGAATGGCGCTCAATGCGAAGCGGCCACTCCCTTGCATTTCAACAATTCGAAGATGTGCTGAGTGAAATATCAATCAAAGAATGTGCTGACAACAAAGATCAGCTGCGCGAACTGATCAAAGCCTCATCTCAGCCCAACGAAAGTCACTACATTTCTCCTTTTGCAATGGAATGGAGTGCTGAGAGTGATTGGGAACCTGATGATCCGAGTGAAGTAACCAGCGGATCATGCGTGATCATCCCGATTCCTAAGGATGCACAATCAGGGAAACTCTTGAGAAGCGTTGGCTATGCCGAATCGATAGCAGCCGAATCCGATTACCGGTTTCTGGACGATGGCACGTTTATTCTAAAAACTCACTATGATCAATCGATTGCGGAAGAACGTATTTGGTTTATATCAGAGCACGTTCGTTGCAGGTCTTCAGTCTTAAAGACATCGGCTGGATCAGGCATCCTTCAAGCTTCTTTTGCATCTGAAGTCAGAAAAATCAGCACCTAAAACACTTTTGCATCCAGACATGGAAAACAAAGATAAAATCAGGTTCGCAAAAACACTTTCAGGAATCTACGATAACTTTGCTCAATCTCAAGAGCGGCCAAAAGACTTCGCACGAATTAATATTGTTTTTCGGCCATTACCCTGGGCTATCTTCAAAGGCCCAGGCTTTTATTCAGAGCAGTACTATGATTACTCCCCATGGGACCCCTACAGACAGGGGATTCATCGCTTGATCTGCAAAGAAGATATTTTTGTTGTTGAAAACTTTGATTTCAACAACAAAGAGAGATTAGCTGGGTCAGGAAGGAACCCAGAACTACTCGAATCCCTCGATATCAGCAGCCTCAAAAAACGCTGTGGCTGTTCAATGCACTTCAAGGAAATAAGTCCAAATCATTTTGTGGGCAATGTTGAACCTGGCAAAGAATGCATGGTGCCCAGAGATGGAAAACTGACCTATTTAGTCAGCGAAGTTGAAGTCAATCAAGAGAGCTGGGTCAGTCGTGACAGAGGTTTTGATCCAGAAACAGATGAGGTGAGATGGGGTTCAGAACATGGGCCTCTCAAATTCAAAAGGATTGAGGATATTTCTGATATAGTTACTTCGTCGTGGATTGAAGAAGTAAGCCAGTGAATGCAAAGTAGTGAAAAACAACTCAAGGGTTGGATACGATCACAACATCTGATCTGCGAGGGCACTGATTTTATATTCGAAACCGTTGATCAAACTCAACTTGAAAAATTTGAAGCCTGTATGAGCGAAATAGGTGGTCAAGTAAGGCAGGTCAAAGCAGTAGGAAATTGGCCAATGGGACCCAATCGTTCATTCAAAATATTAAGAGCAATAGCAAGCGTGCCCAGGCCTGGAGGAGAAGAATTGGTGACGTATTGGGCAAAGCGAGGTGGAAAACAAACCCGCTATGCTGACATCAACACATAAGTCTATTCGCCAAACCATCCCATCCAAGTTGGCGTAGAAAAATCGGTATGCTTGCTCCACTTTCTTAAAATTGCGAGCGGATCAAGTTGAAAGCCTCGTGAAGCTGCGATCTCAATCACCTGATCCTGATTCAGAGCAGACTTAATCTCCTCTTGGAGATTTTGATCAGTATTGGCCAAAGCAATAAACTGTTCAAGAATTTGGTCTTGTTCGACATCAGTCATGAAAAAGCTCTGCAAAAGTGCTTAAAGCGCGGCAGTTACTCAGAATGACTATCCGCTCCTTCCATGAGCATAGCTCTCCAAGTCGTGAGCTGTCGGAAAGCCCATGACCAATGCTGGGGATCAGCACGAAGCACTTTCTGCTGTATGGAAGCTGACAAACCTGAGAATTCAAGCTCGTAATATGAATTCCATTGGTCTTCGCTGAAATTAAAACCCTGATGTTGACCATAGGCAATAATCTCTTGATGAGAACTGAGAGGTTTTAAACCAGTCGCAAGTTCGTGAGAACGAACAACCTCGTTAACAAACCGAGTGAGCTCTTCGGAAGACATCAGCAACTCTCGATCCAGACTGCAAAATTGGCTTTGCTGCAGATCAGTTGCAAGACCAGCGGCCCACCGGGGCAGCGAAGCATGCGCCAAGCGATCTCTTGATCCATCACCCCAGAATCAACGAGAATCTTTGCAGGACTAGACGCCTGCTCGAGGGGAATCAAGGCTGCCCCTGTTAACGAGGGATCAACCGATTGAACAACCTGGCGAAGTGTTTCTATGTCAGTGGTGAGATTTAAGCGATCCCGAATTGTCTGATCACTCTTAACCGAGTCCACAAAACGTGGTAATGCTTTTTCCGCTTCTGCAGAGGCAGGCATAACAACAAGGCAACGCACATTATTTTAACAGAAAGAGTAAAGCCCTAACTGGGATCACCCTTGCGAAGTCAGGGGATGTAGAGTTAGCAAGACTTAGAAAAAAGGCGGCATCATCAATCATGTCTGAACGATTTGATGTTCTCTTTGCCGGACTCCCAGAAGATAAAGCCATTGAGTTACTGAAGACAAACCCTGAAGAACTCAAAAATCCTGTGGAGAAATACACCGCAGCGACTCGCCTTGCTGCATGCCAAAGCGATGAATCCCTTGAAGCTCTGATTGAAGCAATCAACCTTGATCAAGAAAATTTATTTAATCGAATTACCCGCCGAAAGGTATTGGAAGCTTTAGGGCGACGCCGAGATTCCCGCGCCTTGCCAGGACTCTTCAGCGCACTGACATTTGAGGATGAGCCCTCAGTCATCAATGCTGTTGACTCGATTGCACAGATCGGCTCCGCTCTCGATGACGAGCAACGCAGAACTCTTCTCAAAGCCTTAGCTGGAAGCGACAACCAGAAACGATCAGTGATTCAGGCGCACACACGTCTCGGGATCGAAAAGGCAGACCGTGAAATATCCCAGCTGGAGAACGACGCCAATCCACTCGTTGCAGGGGCTGCCCGCGCCTATGCCGCCAAGGTTCACGGTCGGCTCGATCGGCTGAAGCCCCTGATTCCTCAACTGACCGATCCCATCGCTGGGCGACGCCGATCCGCTGTGATCGACTTAGGAGATGCCGGCGAGAGCTCCATGCTGGAGCATCTGGTGTCCTGTCCAGTCTCGATGCCGCTCAGAGCGAAGAGCGCCTTTCAGATCGTGGATCCAGAGAAAATGGGTCTCGTGCCTGCTCCCTATACAGAACTGATCACATCAATGCTTCAGGACAATCCTTTGTCCATGGCCCTACAACAAGATTGGATCTGCGAAAGCTCGCTTAGCAACATCGAAAAAAATCTTCAGCACCGTGATGAAGGGAAGCAGTACGGAGGCGCACTGACTCTGATGAAGATGCCCAGCCAACAACAGCTCGACGCAATCGATCACATTCACGACAAGTTCTGGAGTGACTATGGAGCGAACTACCTACTCACAGCAGTGATCGGACTGAACAGAGTGCACGAACGCAGCGATCTGGTGCGAACGGCCCTGGCTGAGACGCTGCCTCAATATGCAAAATCCAGAGTTGCCGCTGCATGGGCCTGTCTCAGCCTTGAACTCAATGACCAAATCGAGCTCCTCCAAGACATTCAAATGAACACGCGGTGGATACCACTGAAATGGAGCTGCGAGCAGGTCCTTAAACAGATGTCATAACAAGCACTTCGCCTGCAGCGCAGGGAGTTCAGAGCCAAGCGCGCAAGATTTTTGTAATTTTTATTTTTTCCTTCGAATTGGCTTTGCAAACTTGTGTGTCCTGACAATCTGCTTTTGGTGGCGAGGCAGAAAGCAGGGTTAACGTCATTCGTGATGCGGATTTGCATCCCCCTCTAAACTTTCCGAAGCACCCATGCTCGACGCATTCTCCCGGAAGGCCGTCTCGGCCGATTCCAGCGGCGCTTTCATCGGCGGAGGCGAGCTGGCCTCCCTCAAGTCCTTCATTTCTGAAGGCAACAAGCGCCTTGACGCTGTTAACGCCATCTCTGGCAACTCTGCCTGCATCGTTTCTGATGCTGTTGCAGGTATCTGCTGCGAGAACACCGGCCTGACCGCCCCTAACGGTGGTGTGTACACCAACCGCAAAATGGCTGCTTGCCTGCGCGACGGCGAAATCGTTCTCCGCTACGTGAGCTACGCCCTGCTCGCCGGTGACGCATCCGTGCTGCAGGACCGCTGCCTGAACGGTCTCCGCGAAACCTACGCCGCTCTGGGCGTTCCCACCGGTTCCGCTTCCCGCGCTGTTGCGATCATGAAGGCTGCTGCCAGCGCTCTGATCACCAACACCAACAGTGGTGTCAAGAAAGCTGCTCTCACCCAGGGTGACTGCGCCAGCCTGTCTGCTGAAGCCGGCAGCTACTTCGACATGGTGATCAGCGCCATCAGCTGAACCACTTCTGTTTGATCGTTCAAAACAACACACATCCTTCATCATGAAGTCCGTCATCACCACTGTTGTCGGCGCAGCCGATAGCGCTTCCCGCTTCCCCTCCGCTTCCGACATGGAATCCGTTCAGGGTTCCATCCAGCGTGCTGCTGCACGTTTGGAAGCTGCTGAAAAGCTGGCATCTGGCTACGACGCCATTGCTCAGCGCGCAGTTGACGCTGTGTACGCTCAGTACCCCAACGGTGCCACCGGCCGCCAGCCTCGTAAGTGCGCTACTGAAGGCAAAGAGAAGTGCAAGCGTGACTTCGTTCACTACCTGCGTCTGATCAACTACTGCCTCGTCACCGGCGGCACCGGCCCCCTGGACGAGCTGGCTATCAACGGTCAGAAAGAGGTCTACAAGGCCCTCAGCATCGACGCTGGCACCTACGTTGCTGGTTTCTCCCAGATGCGTAACGACGGTTGTTCACCCCGCGACATGAGCCCCCAGGCTCTGACCGCTTACAACACCCTGCTCGACTACGTGATCAACTCCCTGGGCTGATCACAGCTCAACGGTTGATTCAATTCAGCAATGTGACATGGGTGGGCATTTCTGCCCACCCTTTTTTTTACCTTCGACTCGAAAGGTGAAATCAGCAAAGTCAAAAAGTTGCTGAAAACGAGATAATCTCAGTCAACTAGCCAATTGGGCGTTGAAACAGAATGACGCCAATCATCTGTGGCAACAACAAAAAATCATTGATTTCTTGTTGCATCAAAGTTTGCAACCGACTTGCTCTTGAGCTTCACGATTAAAAGCATTTTTCAGGGGTAATTCGGAACAAACAAACACACCTATCCCCAATTCTCATCATGCTCGGCACAGAAACCAGCCTGAAAGCCCTCACGTCAGCCACCAGAACAGGGCCCGCTTCCTTCTCCACAGCGAGCAAAGCCGGCAAAAACACCGCTCCTCGCACCGTTGCAGGCGCCATTGCTGATTACAAGCGTCAGCATTGTGCCGCGATGGGTATTGGTATTGGGCCAAGACTCCACTCCGAGTGCCCCTTCGGAGTCACCTTTGATCAGTACAGCCCAGAGAGCACCGCAGCTCTGGAACGCGTCATTGCGACTGCTTACCGCCAAGTCCTTGGAAATCTTCCTCCCACTGACAATCAGCGCGAAACTTCTTTGGAAGTGAGGCTGATGAACGGTGAAATCACTGTCCGTGATTTTGTCAACGGCCTGGCCAAGTCAGACTTCTACAAAACCAACTTCTTCCATGCAGTTGGCGCCCAACGTGGCATCGAACTGAACTTCAAGCATCTGCTCGGCCGAGCACCTCTGAACCAGGCGGAGGTTCAGGATCACATCAAACTTCAAGCAGAAGAAGGCTTTGATGCGCTGATTGACAAGCTGACCGACTCAGCTGAATACACCGAGGTGTTTGGCTCTGACATCGTCCCCTACGAAAGAAGCCACGATTCCTATGCGGGAATGTTCACACGTTCCTTCAATCTGATGCGTGAGCTGGGCGGCATGAAGGTTGCTGTCAGCGACAACGCTCAGGGCCGCAACAGCCGCACCATCAACCCTCTGGCGATTGCGTCCAGAGAGGAATACAAGCCACAGGCGTTCTCTTACACTGCCGTTCAGAAAACTCCTGTCAAACTGCCACAACAGCAGTACAGCGGACATCAGCCTCCCAAGATGACCGATTACGTGCCATTCCGTCCTTTCGGAGTTCACTTCTGATCCAAACTTAGGTTTGATCAATAGGCCGCGAACCCCATCCTTTGATGGGGTTTTTTCTTGCCAAATCTTTGGCATGGCAATTCCCAAGCAGCAGAGCGACGAGACAATCAATTAGATTCAATCCAAGCGAATGAAGACCATGAATGAGGCAACATCTAATCAGCAAATCAATGAACTTGAAGGTCTTACCGAGCAAGAAGCTTTGGAGTTGGCCGAAGTACTCAAGCAAAAATTGGTCGATCAAGAAACACCAAGCTCTGATCAAACCTCGATCAAACAAATGGTTGCTGGGTTGGGAGATCAACGTGGTGCTTTACGACTGACATTCGCCCAAAGCCTGGGAAACGTCGGTGAAGCAGCTATTCCATATTTATGCGACGCCATGAAGAACAACCCAAATGTGATCATTCGACGCGCATCGGCAAAAACGCTCAATCTGATTGGCAGTGAACAAGCCTTACCAAATTTGATCGAAGCATTTAAAACAGATCCTGATCCTGTCGTTCAAGGATCCTCAGCCGGCGCGATGGCAACGATAGGAGTCCCTGCAATTGAAGATCTTCTTAAAATTCTCACCGATCCAAACTGCACAGCCTTCCAGGTAGGACTGATCAACCTGGCATTAAGCTTTATCGGCTCAAAAGCTCCGGATGCACTCAACAACGCAATACATTCAGAGAATATAGAAATCCGAATCGCTGCCATAACAGTGTTAGCAGAGCAGATTCAATCGGGAAGACACCCATCTGCGAGCAAAACACTCCTCCAGGCATTATCGGATCAATCAAGTGAAGTCAGAGCAGAAGCAGCAACGATGGTCGGAAAAACATTAGAGCCAGAAGATGCCAGCAAAAAACTCTGCGAGTTACTGTCCGATGAGTCCGTACAAGTCCGAAAGAATACCTCGCTGGCGCTGATGAAAATGGAAGCTCAAGAAGCCATCAGGCCACTAAAAAATGCAGAAGCAATCGAAAACGACGAGCAAGTAAAATCAGTAATGAACGTGGCAATTAAGGTCTTAGAACAAGACTAAAAACCTGATCAATCCAAACCCAAACTCTGGCGCCGTTCAAGACTTGCTTGAGCGACTTCACGGATTAATTCATCCTTAGACTCATCTTGAGCCAACCCTTGCAGGCACTGATTCACCAAAGGAGAATCTAATTCAGCTAGCGACATAGCCGCACCTTGTACGTGTGCAATATTGCTGCTGTCGCAAGCCTTGATTAACAATGGAATCACCCGTGCTTCTTCTGAAGCTTGTTTGGAAAGGTGACCAAGAGTCATCAAAGCGGACTGAGCTACCACTGGGCTGTCATCATCCAGAGCTTTTTCCAACATCGTTAGGGTATCAACAGAAAAAGCATCATCAGGAAAACAGACCGAGACCTGAACGATTGCCTTAACACAACACGCTCGAATTGTTCCATTATCAGATGCGTTGAATAATTGAATCAGTTCGGGAACACTCTTATGGCCAATCATCCCTAACGCTTTGACCACAGTGCGATACACAACGGGGTCAGGATCATGCATCAACTCGAGCAGTCGAGGCATAGACTCTTCAGGGAATTGCTCTGCAAGGAGTGAACAAGCAGTGAAGCGAATATTGGGATTCGGATGAACTAAATCAGCAAATAAAGAATCCATGGAATTGCTGGACGCGTCCATATAAATTCCTGCAAATCTAAGGTAATTCTACACTACCACAAGGAGGACATTAAGACTCATTCAATCAATGTTCAAAGAACACCATCAATCAAGTCAGCTGCATCGATGACAGCTTGGCTTGAACAAAACAGTCGCCATCATCAGCGAACTGTTTCAATAAATCATTAGCCTCAAGTTGAGTGACACGATTAGAAATCAATTCCAACGCCAGGATCACCGCGTAACGACAATCCCAAGGAGCCAAATACTGGTCGGCCAAAAACATGGGAATCAGCTCAAGAAAGCGAGATGGATTTAATTGAGCCATAGAGTATATCGCTGCAGAACGACTTTTTTGAAACTGAGGACGCATATTAATTGCAGAAGTCTGCAGAATTTCGTCAATACAACTCAAAGCCTGATGCGACCAATCGCTCCGTGAACCCATCAAGCGCATAAAGAAATAATGGGCGCCATAGTCATTATGTGCCTCTTCATCCCATTGCTTTGAGATGACTGGCCAGAGTACATCCGAAGGGATACAGCTCAATGTCTTCAGGGCAAGGTAACAGCGGCTGAAATCCGTATTGAAAAGATCTCGCACTAAAAAATCGGGATTAGGAGTGGCATCATACTCATGGACAATCGTAATATCATCTGGTTCATCAATGAGGATGGTGTCAATAAGCTGAATTGACTTCATCAAGACTGAATTTTGATCCGGAGAGTTAAGTAGAAGCCTGCAAGCACGCATTCGAAAAGCTGGTGAAACTGGCGAAGCCACAATTGAAGGCAGGTGCTCAACGGCTTGCGCATCAATTAAATCTTGGATTGCACATTGACGATCCATCTGGTTTGGGAGCAAAAGATGATCTGCAATCACAGAAAGGTGCTTCCGATTACCTGAGAGTTGAGCATCTGCAGCAATTGCCGCTCCCCTGATTCCGGGTGAGTCACTTTCTTTCAGAGCTTCAATCGCAGGAAGACTCTCCTGAATGGAAAGACTCGCCAGACATTGAATCAAAGCACGTTGATTGTATTGATTTTCACTCAAAAGCCCAATCATTTTTTCGATTAGCTCTGGCTGAGAACACTTCAATTGCTTAAGCGCACATATCGTGTTCTCCACCAGATAACGATCCTCAGACCAAAGACATCGGCCAATTTTTGATATCAATGAAGTGGCATCGAGCCTTCCAAGAACTTCTACAGCTTTTCTCTTGGCAATATTAACAGCTTGTTCGTTGATAGGATTTTCCAATAAATCCACCAAAGCTTGTTCAGTCTCCAATCCCGGGCAATTGATCAAATGAGACGCGGCCATATAGTAATCGCTCTGCGACTCCAACTCATTAATCGGCTGAAGAAGAATCTGCCGTGCATGCTCACATGTCAGCTCGGGATGAATATTGTCAAAACGACCCGTCATCAAGGCAACAAAAAGCGTATAAATTGTACCTTAAAATCAAGCAAAGTGTCTTCACTAAACTCAAACTGGTCAAAAAAAACTAACTCGATGGGTTGAGAAGCGAAAACAGCATAGACTTCCCCGAGTTACTTGAACATTGTGGGACCTTTTTCTGGAAAGAGATTCATCGTACGAACAACGACCATGAATCGCTCAAGGCCGTCGATGTCCGTACATTTCAACATTCCATTCAATGGTCTATGCCAGGGCATGCAAGTGATGCATCGATCTGGCTACAGCGTTACCGCACTGAATACAGATTACGCCAAAAGCGAGCCTCAAGATCAAGCAACCACCAGCAAGAGCAACTTGGAAGCCAAAAGTGTTGACATATCGCCAACTAAGCCATCCAACCCCAAGAACTCGGAATTGAAATCAGAGAATAAAGCTGAAAGTTCCAAAGCAGATAAAAAATCAAACCAAAGAAATCGACGTCAACGACGTAAATAAAACAACTCTGGTTGACTAATTTTAGAACTTAATTTCAAAGACTGCATCGCTGGGTCGTCCACTTTTTAGGACTTCCCAGTTGATGCCAAGCAGAAATTGTTCAGGATCAATACATTCAACGACATCAACGCCCCATGATCCTTCTTGAAGTGGTGATCCGGGTGATCCTGAAGAATCTTTGCGACCTCCAAGAGCAAGCCAATGATGTTCGGAGCTATGAGAAGAGGAAATTCGAAATTTTTTCCATGCCTGAACAAGCTCTTTGGCCATTTCTTCAGGTGATAACGAAGACTCTAAACGAATGAGCCAATGCGGATGATTTAAAGCTTCAGCATGATCAAACGCATTTGATTGCCCCTTCAATCCATCAGCTAAGGCTTGAGCAGATATTGCAGGGACATTATCTGATGTGATCTGGAGATTATGAGAGACAATAAAAACGGTCATGGTTTGGGCTATGGTCAAAGTCAAGTGTGATGGAGGGGCTCAATGAATGACTTCGCTGAAACACAGTTGAGTCAAGAAGAAGCCCTTGATCTTGCCAATCATCTCAAAGAAAAGCTGAGCGCAGGGTTGCCGATTGAGGCTGATCCAGACTCCATCGCGGTCATGGTAGCTGGGCTAGGGGATCCTCGAGGGCTGCTTCGCCGTCAAATTTCCGAGGGTTTGGGATCGATTGGAAAAGCAGCTGTTCCTGCTTTGTGCCAGGCCATGCGACGCAGTGACCAGGTCACAGTGAGAAGAGCAGCGGCTAAAACTCTGACCTTGATTGCTGATCGGAATAGCCTGCCAGATCTACTGACGACTTTTCTGACCGATACAGATTCAGTCGTGCAAGGTTCAACCATGGGAGCGATGGCATCCATGGGAAAAGATTCGATCGGAGCAATTCTGAGCATTGTTGAAAATGTCGACAGCACAGAAATGCAAATTGGCCTAGCAAATTGGGCACTCACGATCATTGGTGATCGAGCCCCAGAAACCCTCAAAGATGTATTGACCTCAGACAATGCCAGAGTCCGAAAAGCAGCAATATCGGCTCTTGCCAGTCAAATTGAATCCCTAAATTCCCAAGAAGATCGAGACCTGCTTCAACAGTCTCTTCTGGATTCATGTGCTGAAATTCGTTCTGAAGCGGTCATCCTGCTTGGAAATCTTGAGGATTCAGAATGGACGTTACCTTTACTCTCCCCTGCTCTTTCAGATCAGGATAGTTTAGTCAGAAAAAACACTGCTTTATCGCTGATGAAGCTCGGTTGCAGTTCAAGCATTCCTAATCTTCAAAAACAACTCGAGAGCGAATCCGACCCAGTAGTCCGCAACGTTTTACAGCTTGCGATTGATCGACTCCAAAAATCCCGAGAAAACGAATCATGAAAAAGGGGGGTGCCTAAGCACCCCCCCAAGTTTGTTGATCGGTGTGAACGAAACTCAGGACAGAGCGTTGATCACATAATCCAGGTAGGACTTGAACTCGTTGAGAGCCTGGGGGCTCATGTCACGAGGTGCACAAGCACGGTCACGGGTGTAGGTGAGTGCTTCAACGTAGGGGCCGGTAGGCAGGCTCAGTGAGCGGTAAACCTCACGGGCGCCAGCAATTCCCCACTCATCCAGAGGACCGGTGCCGCCAACAACGAGGCAGTAGTTGATCAGGCGGAGATAGTGGCCCAGATCGCGGTAGCACTTGTCAACCTTGACCTGGCTGTCACCAGCCTCACCGGGCTGCTTCAAGTAGGCGTACTTGTTGAAGCAGGCATCACCGGCTTCACGAGTCACGGCATCCAGACCGGCAGCCAGCTTTTCAGCAGCTTCAAGGCGAGCGGCTGCACGTTGGATATTGCCCTGAACGGCTTCAAGATCGTTCTGGGAAGGGAAGCGACCTGCTGCGTCTGCAGCAGTCACAACTGTGGTAACGACGGACTTCATTGTTGGGTTCCTTTAAGAGGGAGAGTGTCTGAAAAGAAAGCGAGAAGCCGTTCAGGAGACGGCGCCGATCACGCGATCGAAATAGGAACCAGCTTCAGCAACAAGAGCTGAGCAGTCGCCTTGTGTGGTCTCCATCTTGCGGAAACGCTTGCCGCCAGAGGCAGGAGAGTTGGTTTCGCCGATGAGAGCAGTTGCTGAAGCCTTCATGATGGCCACGGCACGGGCTGCCGACTGGGTCGGGACTCCCAGAGCGATGTAGGTCTCTTTCAGACCATTCAGGCAACGGTCATCCAGCACGGAAGCGTCGCCTGCAAGCAGCGCATAGCTGATGTAGCGGAGCACGATCTCACCATCGCGCAGGCATGCAGCCATGCGGCGATTGGGATAGCAGTTACCACCAGCCTGAATCAGGCCGGTGTTCTCGCAGATCATGCCGGTCACAGCATCGGAAACGATGCAGGAGGCGTTGGAGGTGATGGCGTTGACAGCGTCCAGGCGCTTATTGCCTTGGCTGACATAGCTGCGAAGGACAGCGAGGTCGCTACCACCTACAGGTGCGGTTTTGGCGTCAGCGCTGACGACCGAACGGGAGAATGCGTCGAGCATTTGGGGCCAGACAGTTTTGTGGGGGAGAGGCTTCTAATGCCGTGAGGCAACCACTGAAACAAGGCCTTTGAAGGTGTCTTGAGCCGATGGCTGAAAAACCCAAGGGGTTGGAAGCGCTTTAACAAGCTAAGCCGGGTCAACCAAGCAGTGGTTCGGGATCAGCTGATCACGCAAGAGTTCGTCACCTTGTGAGCTCAACAAGACCTTCAACAGGCTTCAAACCCCCAGCAGCCCTAGCAACGAACCGTACAAAAGGCACCTGCGCAGGGAAAATCTGACGGTCAAACCGCTAGATCACCAATCGCAACGTGGACAGCCCTTCGGCTTCAGCAGGCGGGTAGGCTCACACTCGCTTTTCTATTCATTTGCTAAGCATGGCGGATCAACCTCCTCAGCAAGCACCCAGCATTGAAGAATTGCAGGAATCGATTGATGAACTTTCCACCTATCGAGAACGACTTTACAACGACGTTCTAGGCCTTGGGAAGAAACTTCGTTTATCCCAAAAGAAGATTGATGCCACGCTCAGCGAACACCCTGAGCTCACACGAATCGATGAGGTGTTGGAACAACTTAAGGCACAAAGAAACGCTCAGAGCAGCCAATGATGAGACCAGAGGGGATCACTCCAATGACAATGGCCAGCTTTTTTGAAGCTAGCCGGGGTACTTGGTTGAATCGTCGAGTGGTCCACCACATGGATTGCCAAGACGATGAAGCAGCTGATTCGAATCTGATCATCGAACCATTCGACACCAATGACCCAGTCGTTGAAAAAGTTTGTTCAGCCCTGAACGTGAAGATCAGCGACACAAGCGGAGGGGCCAGATTTTGGTGGGAAAGCAATCTGATGGAAGACACTCGCAACAACGACTACGCCGCCGTCGTTGTGGATGCCCCTAATCCAGACAACCCCCGTCAAGGATTTCTGTTGAGAGACGTCGGTTATGTGGAAAAAAAATCGGTCGTCAGCACCTATGCCTTTGCTGATGATGGCGTGTTGACGATTAAAACCCGATATGACACCAACACAGGTATCGAAAGATGCTGGTTTGTGAATGATCAGATCAGAATGCGAGTGAGCTCGGTTCAGTTTCTCAACGGTGTCGCCATGACCACCTACTGCACTGAATTTCGCTGCCCCAGTGAAGCTGACATTGCTGCACTTTCCTTAGCCGCCAGAGCAAGAGCTGACAACAATCCTCCAATTCAGGAGAGCTGAATCGTGTTTGACCCATTTCTCAAAGAACTTCACCACGGCATCCAGCAGAGAGGTGGAAAGCCCATCGACGTGCCTGTTGGGCTCGAAGAATGTCGATCCAAAAAGGGCACCAGCGTGATTCGCAGCTGGCTTTGGGAAGTTCCAAACTTTCGTCGCTGGCGTGTGACCAGGTTGGATGCCGGTGACAAGCTACAAGTCCTTAATTCGGTTGCTTACCCCAGTTACAACCTCGACCATCCACTGATGGGGGTCGACCTGCTCTGGTTTGGTGCACGGCAAAAGCTCGTTGCCGTTCTCGATTTTCAACCGCTGGTGCAGGATTCCAATTACCTCGATCGATACTTCTCCGGGCTCAAACAACTGAATCAGGAATTTCCTGAGCTGAACGGCGAAGAAACCATGCGGTCGTTTGACCCGAATCAGTATTTCTCATCCTGGTTGTTGTTTTGTCGTGGTGGTGCTGATCAAGCAGAAACCTCACTACCGCCGGCGTTCAGTGCATTCTTGAAGGCCTACTGGGAGCTTCATGACACCGCTCTGAACAACACCGCACTCATTCAGTCGGATGAGGTGAAACGCCTGCAAGACAACTACGACGTTTACAGCGCCGAACGAGACCCTGCTCATGGACTCTTCACCAGTCACTTCGGCAAAGAGTGGTCCGACCGATTCCTGAGCGAATTTCTGTTCCCAGCTTCCGCCAAGCAATGAGTTCAATCCGTCGCAATAGCCTTGACCCTGTTGCCATTGATGGCTGGAGCTGGCAGCCATTCCTAGAAGACGCTGTCAAATCTCTGCAGCCACTGGGAATTGAGCCTTATCCGGTGAAGGATGAGTTCCTGTTCAAACGGGATCAGACCGGATCAAAAGCGAAGCCTGTGACCGTCACCACGGCCACCTGGGCATGCCGGAATGAAAAATTCCGTCAGGTGAGAGCGGCTTGCGTCAGTGCCGGAACGTCCGCATCGGTTCTGAATTTCGTGATCAATCCGCTGGCGCGATATGACCTGCCCTTCTTCGGTGGAGACCTCGTCACTCTGCCGTCTGGCCACCTGCTCGCGCTCGATCTCCAACCGGCTGACAAGCAAGACAAGGCGCACACTCAAGGGGTTTGGGATCGCCTGATGCCGATCTTTGAACGCTGGCGTCAGCGGTTACCGGACGGCGGTCCCATTCCGGATGAAGCCCAACCCTTCTTCTCACCGGGATTCCTCTGGACACGGTTGCCCTTGGGAGAAGAAGGTGATCAGCTCATTGAAAGCGTCGTCAGACCGGCTTTCAATGAATACCTGAACCTCTACCTGGAACTCGCCGCTGCAGCCGTCCCTGTCTCCGATCAACGCATGGATCATCTGCTTGCAGGGCAACGGCGTTACACCGACTACAGAGCTGAGAAAGACCCTGCCCGCGGGATGCTGACGCGCTTCCATGGCAGTGAATGGACCGAGGCGTACATCCACGATGTGCTGTTTGACCTCTGAAGAGTGGCTTCTTGCACTGAGCTGGCGAAAGCCCTGCTTCGATGGGGGATTAAGCATTATGAACACCAATCGGGTGCGCCTCGACCACTTAGCGAGAATTGCTTTCGACCCCGACGGGACTTTTACGATGTCCCTCCGGTGTCTGTGACACCCATTTAGACGCTGCCAAGAGGAGTTCCAAATGTTCGACGCCTTCACCAAGGTTGTCGCCCAGGCCGACGCCCGGGGACAGTTCATCAACACCAGCGAGATTGATGCTCTCGCCGCCGTCGTTTCTGACAGCAACAAGCGTCTGGACGCTGTGAACCGCATTTCCAGCAACGCCTCCACCATCGTCGCGAATGCTGCACGCGCTCTGTTTGCTCAACAGCCTGCACTGATTGCCCCCGGCGGCAACGCCTACACCTCCCGTCGCATGGCTGCCTGCCTTCGCGACATGGAGATCATTCTTCGCTACGTCACCTATTCCGTGTTCACCGGCGACGCGTCTGTGATGGAAGATCGTTGCCTCAATGGCCTGCGTGAGACCTACCTGGCCCTCGGCACACCGGGCGCATCCGTGGCTGCCGGCGTCAACCTGATGAAAGAAGCCGCTCTGGCCATCGTCAACGACAAAGACGGAATCACCTCTGGTGACTGCGCATCACTGAACAGCGAGATCGGCACCTATTTCGATCGCGCAGCAGCTTCTGTCGCTTGAGACCGATAGCCCCCTTTTTCGCTTAAATCCTTCTTCATCATGAAAACCCCCCTCACCGAAGCCGTAGCTGCTGCCGATTCTCAGGGTCGCTTTCTGACCAACACCGAAGTGCAAGCTGCCTCCGGTCGTTTTACCCGCGCCAAAGCAAGCCTTGAAGCGGCCAAAGCTCTCACCGCAAAAGGTGATGCGCTGATCAACAGTGCTGCACAGGCTGTTTACACCAAGTTCCCTTTCACCACCCAGATGGAAGGTTCGAACTATGCCTCAACATCTGAAGGCAAAGCGAAGTGCGCCAGGGACATCGGTTACTACCTGCGCATGGTCACCTACTGCCTCGTTGCTGGTGGCACAGGCCCTATGGATGACTACCTGATTGCTGGTCTGGCTGAAATCAACCGGACCTTCGAGCTCTCACCCACTTGGTACGTTGAAGCTCTGAAGCACATCAAAGCCAACCATGGTCTTTCTGGTGATGCGGCAACTGAAGCCAACAGCTACATCGACTACGCCATCAACGCTCTGATCTGAACAAACATCGTTGTTCAGACTCTCAATAAGCCCCCATTCGGGGGCTTTTTTTATTTTCAGTACCTTTCGGATGAAACCATCTCTGCAACGATTTCTAGACCTTCTATGCGGAGAGTACAGCAATCAGCAACAAGCCCTGGACAATCCACCACTGTTTGCACATATCTTTCTCAGGTATCGACCCATAGAGCATCTACAGCCGGGATCAATCCTTTTGGAACAAACTTATGCTGTTGACCCAGGCAATCCATATCGCTTACGAATCATACGAGCAGAAGAAATGGAACGAGGAATCATCAAGCTCTGGAACCATCTTTTACGTGAACCCGATCGATTCTTAAAAGCGACGTCAGACCTCAATTTACGAAGACAAATTCAAGAATCAGACCTCATAGCACTGGATCATTGCCACTACCAGGTCCAAGAAAAGGAAGACGGATATCATGGAGAAATCGAACCAGGTTCACGTTGCATGGTCAAACGAGACGGCAAAGAAACTATTCTTGTCAGCTCATTCCACCTGGATCGAGAAACTCTATCAACACTTGATCGTGGCCTGGATCCAGTCAGCAAAGAGCGCTGCTGGGGCTCGATTGCAGGTGAATTTCGATTCAAAAGGACAGCATCATGGGAGGCCAAATGGTGTCAGCCCTCTGCGAAAACGTCCAAACAGGGTGAAGCTTTCTCAGACACGCAGGGCAGGGACACCTTTTAAGCTGAGGCTGATGACCTGCTGCTGAACAAAAGAGATTTGATCGCAATCAACTCAACACAATCAGCCCTGGAAGCTCTTGAGCATGAAGATGCGGGTGTCCGCTACCACGGGGCCTGGTGGCTGGGTAAACACAGATCTTTCGAAGCAGTCCCCAAGCTGGTTGAGTGCCTGGAGGATGAAAGGGAGGTCACCTCTGCAGGCGGGTACCCCCTAAGACGGCAGGCAGCACGCTCACTGGGGATGATCAGAGATGCAAGTTGCGTCCATGCACTTCTTGAAACACTGGAAACCGATGATGTTCAACTTCACGAAGCCACATTGAGAGCGCTGATAGAAATCAAAAGCGATCAATGCACGAGCTCACTCATCAGCTACCTCGACAAAGACATTCACAACAAACCCATCGAAGCTCTCATTGAAGCACTGGCTTCACTACGAATCTGGGAAGTTGCTGAAAAGATCAAGCCCTTCCTCCAGTCAGACTCAGAAAGAGTGGTGAGCTCAGCCGCATCATTTTTCTTTTGCTGCACCGGCGACACAACCTATCTCGACCAGGTCGCCGAGCTCCTCACGCATGAGAATCGCTTTATCAGACAATCAGCAGCCTTCGACCTTGCCCGCATCGGAACGTTGGCAGCAGCCAGACCGATCCTGGCAGCCAACATCCCCAACAACGTCAAGATGTATGCCATCAGGGCAATCCTGAGCGATTCGCTGCTCAAATCAGCCAAGAGAGAAAACGACCAAGATGCACAAAATGACGAGGTGCATGATTCCCTGTTCAGAACGCTTGATGAATTAACAAAAGAAAATTTTGCTGGCAATTTACTCACTCATCAAGAAACTCACCAATCCAACATCCCCGAGCAGCCACTCAGATCAACAGCAGAAATCCTCTCCAGTGCCTTTGAGAAGCTCAGATCACCGTCACTGATGGAACGGGAAGAAGGCATCAGGCTGCTGTCCGAAAGCCCGGAAAGCATCAAAGGAGATCTCCACAATCTGTACTTTTCAGAATCAGATCAGGACATCAAAATGGGCCTGGTCAAAGCGATGGCAAAGCTCAAAGACAGTGTTTATGTTCCAGCGTTGATTGATGCCATTGGAGTGGAAATCGGCAATCACTGCCAGGGCAACATACGGCGCGTGGCTGCATGCGCACTTGGAGACATTGACTGGATTCAGCAAGCCAATCGTGAATCGCTCACCATCACAATGGATAAACTGAGCTGGACATTGCAATATCCTGACGACTGGGGGTTGCGCTACAGCGCTTGCATCGCACTGGAAAGCATCAGCGACGCCCGTGCCAAGGATCTTCTGATTGAAACAAGCCAACAGGAGACAGATCCGGTGATCTCGAGACGCGTCAACATCGCCTTATCCAGAATCACCAAAAATAACGATTATTAAGCCCATTCAATTTCTGAAACCCCTGTATTTCTCCCCGGCCAATGTCTCAGATCAGTCTTTAAAACAACCATGAAATTACTCTTCGTCTGTCTTGGTAATATCTGTCGTTCACCTGCGGCGGAAGGTGTCTTTCTGCATCTTCTCAACGAGCGAGGACTGTCAGATCGCTTTGAGGTGGACTCCGCCGGCACCGGCAGCTGGCATGTGGGCAACCCTGCGGACCGTCGGATGCAGGCCGCGGCCAAGAGGCGCGGCATTCATCTACCCAGCAGGGCGCGTCAGATTGAACTCCATGACCTCGAACATTTCGACCTGGTGCTGACCATGGACGACGACAATCTCGAGGCCGTCAAGGGATTAGCCCACGAAGCAGGGGCAAGAGCCACCGCCCAGATCCGGCCGATGCTCAGCTACGGCCAGGGCCACAGCGAAACCGAAGTTCCTGATCCGTATTACGGCGGGGAGGCCGGCTTTGATCACGTGCTGGATCTCCTGGACGATGCCTGCGCAGCGTTACTCGATGAACTGAGCGAACACGATCAACGCGCAAACATCCAACTCTGAGAGCGATCAGCGCTCGGGAGTGGGCCAGACCTCTTCAGCCACACGCCCACGGAACAAATCCTCGAGGGCGTCAATCACCGCCTCGATCCCCATCCCATCGGTGACCAGCTCGGTGGCATCTTCTGCCTGCACCAGCGGGGCAATCGTCCTGGTGCTGTCGAGACGGTCTCGCTCAACAATCTGGGCTTCGAGTTCACTGAGTGCAGGCACGGAATGACCACGCTCCTGCAGATCCCTGGCGCGACGCCGGGCCCGTTCCTCAGGAGTTGCTGTCAGGAACACCTTGAGCTCCGCATCGGGGAACACGGCTGTTCCGATATCACGGCCTTCAGCAACCAGTCCGCCTGTTTCGCCGAGGCGCTGCTGCTGCCGGGTCAGCAGTGCTCGCACACAGGCGTGGGCAGCCACCAATGACACCGAACCGGTGACCTTGGGGTCGCGAATGGCATCGGTGACATCTCGACCATTGACGCAAACGGTCTGCACCCCGTTGCGCAACGGAGAGAGATCCACCTCCAATCCCTCGAGCAGCCCCTCGACGGCTTCGGCGTTGGCAGGATCAGCACCATGCTCCTGGACCCACAAGGTCACGGCCCGATACATGGCCCCGGTATCGAGATAGAGCAGACCCATCCGTTCAGCGAAAGCCCGCGTCACCGTGCTCTTTCCTGCACCTGCGGGACCGTCGATGGCAACGATGGGAGAACGGGTCATGACGAAAATGTGATCGATCAGGCGAGTGGAGCCGCAGTGCACAGCCGCGGCGAGCAGGCGCAGAGTCTGATGTTCCTCCGCAGGCTGCAGCGTGGATGGATCCACGATTTCTACATACTCCACCCCAAGGCCTGTGGTTTCGAGCTGCTGTTTGAGCCTTTCCAGCACATCACGCTGGCCTAGAAGCCTGGCCTCGAGCTGTGCCGCTGCAGAGCGGAGCGCAGCTCCGATCGCCGCCGCACTGCGTCGCTCCGATGGAGCCAAATAAAGATTGCGCGAACTTGCAGCAACGCCATCAGGTTCCCGCACGGTTGCACAGCCCCTCACCCGAACCGACAAACCCAGGTCGGTCACCATCCGGCGAAGAATCGTGAGTTGCTGCCAATCCTTCTCGCCCAGCCAGAGCTGCCTCGGCTGGACGAGTGCCAGCAGCCGACTGACCACAGTGGCAACTCCATCGAAATGGCCTGGCCGCGAGGGACCACACAACCCCGACTGCAAGGCAGATGGGGCTTGGAGCCTCCATCCCTCAGCAACACCTTCCGGATAAATCTGGCACTCATCCGGACACCAGATCGCTGTTGCACCGGCCTGCTGTGCCAGAAGGCAGTCAGCCTCGAAGGAGCGGGGATAACGATCAAAGTCTTCCCCCTCTCCGAATTGCAGAGGGTTGATGTAAACACTCACCAAAACGGATCCCGGCTCAGGGCAGCCGGCAACCGCACGACGGATCAGCTGGGCGTGACCCTGATGCAGGCCCCCCATCGTGGGTACGAAATCAATCGGGCCTGGACGTGAGACTCGCCAGGTCCTGAGTTCGGAGCCAGTTCGGAGGACGCGAAGGCTCAGCGAAGCACCTCAAGACGAACTTGGGCGATACCACTGCTCGTCAATCCCAGTTCGCTTGCAGCACCATGGGCCAGATCAATGACTCTGTCTCCGGCGAAGGGGCCACGATCATTGATGCGCACCACTGCTTTGCGACCGTTCCAGAGGTTGGTCACCCGCACACGCGTGCCGAAAGGCAATGTGCGGTGAGCGGCAGTCATCGTTCCTGGACGAAACACCTCTCCATTCGCCGTGCGGTTGCCATAGAGACCGGGGCCATACCAACTGGCTTCGCCTGAGTGTGTGGAGATGACGAGCGGAACAACGGGCTTGGGAGGCTCCGGTGGTGCAGGCGGCTCAGGCTCCGCGATCGCTGTGACTGACTCAACCGGTTCTTCGAGAGAGGGCTCAGCAACCAAAGGCTCAGCAGCTTCTACAGCGGCAGCAGGCTCCGGAGGCAGCACCAGATCCAGCGGGTCAGTGAATTCAAAACCGTCAAGATCCCTTGCCAGCACTGGATAAAGAGCCAGGCCTGTCAAAGAAATGCCGGCAAACGCAGCAATGGCAGGAAGGAAACGAGCCATAACGGTGGGTCAAACGGCGCTCGGCAAAAACCTTGGCGTCGGCCGTTGGGGGCCGAATCAAACCGCGACCAGATCACGCGAAAGTGATTTGAACGTAAAAATGTCTGAACGCTCCTGCAGGCGGCGAAGCGTTCAGACCGACCAGGAGCATGACGCCGATGAGCTGACCGGAGAGGGCGCGGCAACTGGGCTGCGACGACCGCAGACGGGAAGACCACTGATTAGCGCAGACGATCCCATTGACAAGCCCCGCTGATGGCCAGAGGACCGGAGACCGCAGCGGCACAAGAATCAGGCCGCGAAACCCCGCTCACGAGGGGAGAGGATCAGAGCAGAACTACTGCTGCTGATGGACTACCGAGCCGCCGGTGTGGACGTGGAAGCTGGGCGCGCTTTCGTGCAGCGGATCAAAACCAGTGTCGAAGCGACGCACCGCCCGGAGGTTGTCGGTGGACTGGGGGGCTTTGGAGGCATGATCCGGCTCCCGGAGGGGCTGAAACGTCCCCTGCTGGTATCGGGAACAGACGGCGTTGGCACCAAACTTGAACTCGCTCAGGAGCACCATCGCCATCACGACGTGGGGATCGACCTGGTTGCCATGTGCGTCAACGACGTGATCACCAGCGGCGCTGAACCCCTCTTTTTTCTGGATTACATGGCAACAGGAGCCTTGAGTCCTGAGGCCATGGCCACAGTGGTCGAGGGCATCGCCGATGGCTGCCGCCAGAGCGGCTGCGCACTGCTCGGAGGCGAAACAGCCGAGATGCCTGGCTTCTATCCACCCGGCCGCTACGACCTAGCGGGTTTCTGCGTGGCCGTGGTTGATGAAGATGCGGTGATTGACGGCAGCAAAACTCGAGCGGGCGATCGCATTCTCGGGATCAGCAGCAGCGGCATTCACAGCAATGGCTTCAGCCTGGTCCGAAAGGTTCTCGAGAGCCATGGCGTTTCGGCTGAAACACGCTTCGGCTCCGACGATCAACCGCTGATTCAGGCGCTCTTGAAGCCGACGCATCTCTATGGAGCACTGGTGAAGCAATTGATCGAATCAGGCACTCCGCTTCACGCCATGGCCCACATCACAGGCGGTGGGATTCCTGAAAACCTGCCTCGCTGCCTGCCACAGGGCTTGATGGCCAAGATCGATCCGCAGAGCTGGCCTCGCTCGGAGCTGTTCAGCTGGCTTCAATCCCATGGGGAGATCAAGGAACGCGACCTCTGGCACACGTTCAATCTTGGAATCGGCTACTGCCTGGTGCTTCCCGAACAGGCCATCGAGGCAGCACGCAGGCACTGTGAAAACAATGGCTTCAAGGCATGGGACATCGGCGAGGTCATTGCCTCCACTGGAGAGGGAAGCCCACCGGTGCTGGGCCTTCCGGCTTGAAAGAGACCAGCATCCAACATTCTCCAACAGCTGGACGACAAAGCGCACTGACGCCTTGCAACCCCGTTAGTCTCCCAACAGCCAGATCGATCTTGCATCGATCAATGCGTCGCGACATACGCCTTAGTAAGCCATGCCATTCGATAGACCTCAGCGCACAACCCGACGACGCTCGTCGGCCGGTCCAACCCCTCCCAGACGGCCAGTTAGTTCCGGTTACGACAAGACCGGGGCACACCGTCAGGGAGGACCGCGACCCACGTTTCTGGCTCTGAAGGACCACGGCAAGGTTTTTGTGGCCGACATGCCCTTTCTCTCTGATGGGCAGCTGGCCAACATCAGCAAGGAAGCCGCTGAAGTTCTGGTCAGCCTTGAGCGTCGCATCAGCGAGCTTGAGCAGGTGCAGGGTGACCGAGACACGTTGATCAAAGCCTGCACAAAGCGCGATGTCACCCATCGTTTCCTGAGGGCCATCGAGGAGGAACAACAACAGCGCCGGGATAACCCTGCTGTCCGCCGCGCTGCGGGCGAGTCGCTGCCCCGAACATTTCTGGAAATTGCACGCCACCGTCTGCCTGGTGCAACGTTCGATTCACTGCTTCAGGAAGCTCTCGCAGCCTGCGAGCAGTCAGCGGAAGAGCCCTCGCCCCCATCCAAACCACCGCTCAAGGTGGTTTCCCTTCAACCGCAGGCATCGTCCCTGCCGGTGGTTGTGAGCCCCGATCCTGAACCCAGCGATCAGGCGCTCTGAAACGGGTTCTCCGGCATCCGAACCGAACAATCCAGACTGAGCTGATCAAGGACGCGGCGCTCCTGCTCTGAGAGGGTCCAGGTGAGTGCCTGTCTGGCATCCTTCACCTGAATTGGTCTGCGGAAACCGGGGATCGGGCATGATCCATGGGCTCGGCACCAGTTCAGGGCCACCTGGACCTGACTCACCCCCCTTGCCTGAGCCATGTCAGCCATCGCCTGACGCAGGGGCAGTGAAGCCGGCAAGAGGCGCCGATAAAGCCCAGTACGTAACAGCGTTGCATCGCAAGGTGTCCACCCAGGCTGGCGCGCCAAAACACCGAGAGCCAGAGGGCTGTAGGCCAAAACCTCAACACCAAGGCTTCGGCAGACGTCCAAGATGCCGCCAGGCCTGATCGGTTCTGGCGCCAGCAGGGACAGCTGAACCTGGACACTGGCAAGCCGAACACCCCGACTCAGCAGATGATCGTGGAGCAGCCTTAAGCGCTGGGGGCCGACATTCGAAACGCCAAGCTCACGCACTTCACCCTGGTCCACCAGATCAGCAAGCCCATCCAGCAGCGGCCGCTCCTGCCATGGGGCATAGCGGGCCGTGCTCCAGTGCAGCTGAACACGATCGAGCTGTCCTTTCAGGCGCCGTCGGCTGGCCTGAAAGGCTTTCACCAGTCCGCGACGACCGAGACGCCAGGGGAACGGAGCCAGCTTGGTGGCAACGATGAGATTGCTGCGCGAAGAAAGCTCGAGAGCTTCCAGACACTGACCCAGCAGCTCTTCACTTCGACCATTCCATCGACCTGTGCCGTAGGAGTCGGCGGTGTCCACCAGCCGAAGTCCCGCAGCAACGGCCGCTGCAAACGTTGCTTTGAGCTCTGGATCGTCAGTTTCGGAGCGATAGCCCCAGAGCAGTTGGTTTCCCCAGGACCAAGTACCGAATCCGATTCCTGTCACAACGGCGTGGATCGCTGCACGCCATGATCGCTTCAGCAAGGTTCATGCGATGTCACTCTCTTCTGCCGAAGCAGCTCGCAATCGGCGGGATGAGGGCTCTGCGCAGGATCCAGCCAGCTCCGCTGCGAAAGAGCGCGTGCTCTGCTCGCACTGTGGCCGCACCGCCAGCAACGGCATCAGCTGCATCGGCATGTGTGTTGCCGACAGCGACTACTGAGAAGTGATGCCCGTCCTGCCAATCCATCAGCGAGCGCTCCTCGCATCCGCTCTAGCCCTTGGCATGAGCAGCCCATGCGTGGCCGCAGCCGAGCTCGAAGCCTTTGCAGGTCGCTATCAAACCAGAAGCAGCAACTGTCAATTCATCCCAACGACCGGGCGGAAGCGCAGCTGCGGTTTGGTTCAGATCGATGGCCGCACGCCCACAATCCTCACCATCCGCTTCGTTGGGGACGGCGATCAGCCCGGATCCAGCACAAGGCTCACATTGGTGCTCTCTGAGTTGACCACCACACCCGTCTTGACTTGCAGCCGCGGCAACTGCCAGCTGATCAAGACCAGCTGGGAAGGCAGGATCAACAGCCTGGCCGAAGCGAACTATGACGCCGATGGACTTGCTGAAGGTGTTCCGAAGGCCTGGGCTGTGAGCCAGGGAAACTGCAACGTCCAAGCCAGACGCATTCTCTGCCGTGCCGACTTACCAGAAGGAGGACAGGTCAGTGCTGAAGCACAACTCTGATCATCCAGATCATGGGATGAGAACGAAGGCGGCACCCAGATTCGAACTGGGGATAAAGGATTTGCAATCCTCTGCCTTACCACTTGGCCATGCCGCCGCTCGGAGCAGAACTGCTCCACTGGCGGATCGTATCAGCGAGACCGCCCCTGCTCTTGTGGTGATCAGCAACGGTCACGGCGAGGATCTGATCGCACTGAAAATCCTCGAGGCGCTGCACCGACTGCAACCGGCCTGGACACTGAAGGTGCTTCCTCTCGTCGGCCAGGGCAGCTGCTTTCAGCCCGCTGTTGAGAAGGGATGGGTGCAAAAGATCGGTCCAGGGGCTCAACTTCCCAGCGGTGGCTTCAGCAATCAGAGCCTTCGTGCTCTCATGTTGGATCTGATGGCAGGCCTGCCGCTGCTCACCTTGAAGCAATGGATCTGCCTGCAGAAGGAGCGCAAGTCCGCTGCCGCAATCCTGGCTGTGGGAGACCTGCTCCCTCTGCTGATGGCCTGGAGCACCCGTCGGCCGTTCGGGTTCATCGGCACTCCTAAGAGCGACTACACCTGGAGCAGCGGGCCAGGACAAGCCCTGAGTGATCGCTATCACGCACTCAAAGGCAGCGAGTGGGATCCCTGGGAATGGCACCTGATGAAACGGCGAGGGTGCCGCCTCGTTGCCACGCGTGACCGTCTCACCGCACGGGGGCTTCGCCGCCATGGCGTCAACGCAACCAGCCCCGGCAACCCGATGATGGACGGCCTTGGCCAGTCACCACCGCCCGCCAGCCTGGAGCGATGCCGACGCATCCTGCTGCTGTGTGGCAGCCGAATGCCGGAGGCCTTGCACAACTTCCAGCGTTTGATCAGTGGACTGATGCAGATGCCCAGCCCCGTGCCCCTGGCCGTGCTGGCAGCCCTTGGCTCCACACCTCAGCAACATGAACTGAAGGACCTGCTGCAAGCTCTGGGATTCCGCAGCTGCCCGCCTCCAAGCACTGCCATCGAAGCAGCTGAATGCTGGGTGCATGGACCAGTGCTTCTGCTGCTTGGACCAGGGCGATTTCAGCAATGGGTGGCTTGGGCGGAAGCAGGTGTTGCCACCGCCGGCACAGCGACAGAACAAATGGTCGGGCTGGGAATTCCAGCCCTGTCTTTGCCGGGTCGAGGCCCGCAGTTCACCCGTGGATTCGCCGCAAGGCAGAGCCGGCTGCTGGGTGGCGCCGTCCGCACGTGTGCCTCGGAAGAGGAGCTGGGCCGCCGCCTTGCCCAGCTTCTGAATGATCCTCTGCTGCGCCAGGAGATGGGACGCATGGGTCGCCAGAGGATGGGTCCGGCCGGCGGCAGCGAAGCCATTGCCCGAGAGGTGGTCGGCCAGCTCGCACCCGAGCGCTGATACTGGGTTTCACAACAGAACGAAGGATCTCCTTCCCACCGCCATGGCCGCCATTCAGGACCGCGACTATCTGAGGCTTTGTGCGGAACTGGCGAGTCTGCTGAGCATCAGCCAGGCCTCCGCTCGCCGCCGGGTCGACCAGATGGCGGCGCAGGACGGTGCACGGGATCTCGAAACCCGAAAAGCGGTGGCCACCAGCCTGCTTGAGGCCGCCAAGGCTGAACAGGCCCAGGGCTCAGCGGGCAAGAACCTCGATACGCTTCTGGAGGCAGAGCCCAAGGATGAGCACTTCATGCTCGAAGACTGAATCAGCTCAGTGCTCGAAGGTGTTGACGAAGCGGAAGCGATCCAGATCAGACATCACCGGAACGCACGCAAAGCATCGCTGCGCCAGCTCCCAGCGCCCCTCGCGTCGCAACATCACCTCCAACTGGCGACGGGCGGGAAGCAGATAGCGGGCGTCGTTGGCGGCATAGGCCAGCTGAGCATCGCTCAACTCATCAACCCTGCCCCAGTCACTGCTCTGAGCCTGCTTATCCAGCTCAACACCGACCAGTTCCATGACCAGATCCTTGAGACCGTGCCGCGGGGTATAGGTGCGTGCGAGGCGACTTCCCACCTTGGTGCAAAAAACAGGATTGACGCGGATTGAAAGCCCCGTGGCCAGCGCCGCCACATCAAACCTGGCGAAATGGAACACCTTTTCAATGGCCTCTGACTCCATCAGAGCCTTGAGAAGAGGGGCCTCCGTCTGGCCGAGACCGATGCGAATACAGGCAACCTGGTCTTTGTCGTCGCAGATCTGCACCAGACAGAGCCGGTCACGTCCGTGGATCAACCCCATGGCTTCGGTGTCGACCGCGAGGGCCTTCGCCTGCACGAAACGGTCAGACCAGTCCTGATCCAGGTCTCCATCAAAGACTGCAAAGGCGCAGGGCTCATTGGGAATCTCAGCCATGAACGGACAGCAACGGAATACAGACCAGCCACCACTCTGGCCTCAGCGGGCCGCTGAGCGAGTTTTAACTGAACGCTTGAAAATCAGAACGAGACCGAGTTAGACAAAATCGAGACAGCTTGATTTCATGCTCACCCAACGCAAACCGACGCGCTCCTGTCTGGCTGACATCGAACACTATTTCCGGCAACCCCCGCCGCTGTTCCTGGATCTTGAGCTAGCGGTCTGCTGGGTTCTGGACTGCCTGCTGCAGAACGACAGCTACCCCTCAGGACTGCTTCAGCGCCTGCAAAGTGACCATCCCAAGCTGCGGCTGTCCGAGACAGTGCTGCACCAGGCGGTCGATTTTCTCGAACAGCAGGAGATGCTTGATTCGTACACCAAGCGCTGTCCCAGCCGAGGGCGCCCCCGCCGCATGCTGCATCTGCATCAGGACGCCAGGGGAGAGGCTGAACGGCTGATGGAACCCTGGAGCCGCTGGCTTCATGAGCACGATCCACTGACCACTTAGAACAGACTCACTGTCAGGCAGCAGGCCGCGGATGCCATCCCCTCAGACGTCCACTCTGCTGCTCACGGCGCTGCTGGGGATTGGCCTGGTCTTCTTTCTGCGTGCTGCCAGCAAGGATCGAACCACCGTTGTGGAGGTTCGATCGCCGCGGCCTCCGGTCGAAGTGCTGGAAGGCCTCGACACCTGGCTGAAGCAGCGGGGCTGGAACCAGCAGGGCGGAGATGCTGACCGCTGCCTGCTGGAGTACCGAGGCCAGGTGGATAGCAGTGCTGGTCTGGCCGTCCTGCTTTCAGCCCTCGGCACCGTCGGCGCCGGGAGCCTCGGCCTGGTCGTGCGACAGATGAACCCATCCTTGAACTGGTGGCCTCTGCTGCTCGCCGTATTCGGTCCGGTGGCCGGTTTGATCTACACCCGACGCGCAAGACGGGTTGAGGAGATTCAGATCCGACTGATCGAAGACGATGGAGCCGAAGGCAGCACACTGCGCCTGCGTGCGCATCGAGACGAGCTCATCGCCTTGGAGCTCGCCCTTGCCGATCCGCTGGAACTGGCCAGCGACGGCGCGTTGCTGACATCACCGATCTGACGTGCTGCCGCGACGGCTGGTTGTGCCCACGGCCTTCTTGACCGCTGGAGTGATTCTGTCGGCCGTCATGGCAACCGCCGCCAAAACACCTCACCCCCAGGAGGAAGACCCCCTCACGGGGGTCAGGGCCGGATTGCCAGCCTCCTGGAGAGGCAAGAAAACACCCCATGAGGCCACCGAGATCCTCGTTCTTGCAGGCCATGCCGACTCCCAGGGAATCGAAGGAGCCGGGACCTCGGGAGCTGCCGTTGACCGTGGCGGAGCACGCCCGATGGATCCGCGCATGCGCGATGAACTGTTCTGGAATCGGCGCATTCGCGATGCGGTGGTGAAAGCAGGGAAGGCTCGTGGACTCAAAATCCGTTCCTATGAGCCGGATGAACTGACCATTCACAACGAAGAGGATCCGCGCACCAACTGGTCGGTGGGGCGCCGTCACCACGATGCGGGTGGCTACGCCCTGGAGATCCATTTCGACGCCTACGGCCGCCATGGCGTCGGCTCAGGCCTGATCCCCAACCTGCGCAGTCCGGCGACGAGAATTGACGAAAGCCTGGCCCTGAACTTCGGGCGCTACCCGCTGAACTTCCGAGGCGGCCTGGGCGCACCCAGGCGAGGAATCAGCATTTTAGAAATCGGCAAACTGGAGGGGCAGCTGGAGCAGAGGCTGCGGGATCCCCTAAGCCGCAATGCGGTGGTCGCAGCGCTGGCCCTTCGGATCGTGAATGCCATCGAGCTGGGCATCGGGGCAGCCCCGCCGCCAGCCCAGAGGCTCAGTTCACCGCCTGATGAGGACGACAGCGCTCCTCAAGGGACGGATCGTCGAACCAATGCTGCGGACGGGTGAACAGATCGGTGAGAAGGGCCTCACGAGACCCCTCCTGGGCCTGATAGCCGTATTCCCAGCGAGCCAGCGGCGGCAGAGACATCAGGATCGATTCCGTGCGGCCATTGGTCTGCAAGCCGAAGATCGTTCCGCGATCCCAGACCAGGTTGAATTCCACATATCGGCCACGTCGATACAACTGGAACTGGCGTTCACGATCTCCATAAGCGAGGCCATTGCGCTTGTCGACAATCGGCGTGTAGGCGGGAAGGAAGGCTTGTCCGTTCGCCCTTGCCAGATCATGCAACTGATCCCAGGAGAGGTTGACTGAACCGATCTCAGCAGCTTTTCGAGCAGCAGGCCCCTCAGGATCCTGGCCCCGATAAAGACGCCCAGATCCATCCTGGTAGTCGTAGAAGATGCCGCCGATCCCCCGCGTCTCCTGGCGATGCTTCAGGAAGAAGTACTCGTCGCACCAAGGCTTGAACACCTGATAGAGCCGCTCATCCACCGAATCGCAGGCTTGTTTGTGGGTGCGATGAAAATGGCGGGCATCCTCGAGGAAGGGGTAGTAGGGGGTGAGATCGGCACCACCGCCAAACCACCAGACCGGGCCAGCTTCGAAGTAGCGGTAGTTGAGATGCACGGTCGGAACGAATGGATTCCGGGGATGCAGAACCATGGAGGTGCCAGTGGCAAACCACGGATGCCCTTTGGCCTCGGGCCGCTGTTTGAGGATTGAGGGTGGCAGTTCCTTGCCGTGCACCTCGGAGAAGTTCACACCTCCCTGTTCGAAAATGCGGCCTTCACGCATCACGCGCGAACGGCCACCTCCTCCTTCCGGCCGGTCCCAGCTCTCTTCCTGAAACGTTCCAACACCGTCGATCTGCTCCAGACCTGAACAGATCTCATCCTGCAGACCCATCACCAGAGCACGGGCACGATCACGGGAATCGGCGGGGGGGCGCTCTCCGGAGACAGCCGCGGAAGGCGAGGGCACTGCCCCGAGCATCCGGCCCTTCAGGCGCTTAAGCAGGGAACGGACCATGGTCGACAGTGACGGTGAACTCCCGACCATTTCAGCCCAGCACCGTCTCCGACAAGTCCGTGTGAAGGACTGTCATGGAAAGCGCCCCTAGGATCCAACCAACGAACGGGACGCATGACCACTGCGGAACAGGCCACTCAGGCGCTCAGCGACCTCCGCGATGCGGGTAGTGACCGTTCTCTTTTGGACCTGGGTTGGCTCGATCAGGTGCGGGTCATACCGCCACGGGCAGTGATCCGGTTGAACCTGCCTGGTTTCGCCCAGAACCAGCGTGACCAGATTGTGATTGGCGCAAGACAGCGACTCCTGCAACTGGAAGGCATCGACGATGTCCAGATCGAACTGGGTCAGCCACCCTCCCAGGGAGGAATCGGACAGGCGGGCCATGGCCAGGTCGCTGAACGACAGTCGATTCCCGGAGTCCGCCACGTGATCGCAGTCAGCAGCGGCAAAGGCGGCGTGGGCAAAAGCACCGTGGCCGTGAATCTGGCCTGTTCTCTCGCCGTGCGCGGCCTGAAGGTGGGGCTTCTGGATGCCGATATCTATGGCCCCAACGCTCCGACCATGCTCGGAGTGGCGGACCGCACACCCGAGGTAAGCGGCAGTGGTGACAACCAGTGCATGCAACCGATCGAGACCTGCGGCGTTGCGATGGTGTCCATGGGTCTGCTCATTGAAGAGAACCAGCCAGTGATCTGGCGCGGGCCCATGCTCAACGGGATCATTCGCCAGTTCCTGTACCAGGTCAACTGGGGTGAGCGCGATGTCCTGGTGGTTGACCTGCCACCGGGCACCGGTGATGCCCAGTTGTCTTTGGCCCAGGCCGTTCCCATGGCAGGCGTGGTGATCGTGACCACCCCCCAGAAAGTGGCCCTTCAGGATGCGCGACGCGGACTGGCCATGTTCCGACAAATGAGCATCCCGGTGCTGGGTGTTGTCGAAAACATGAGCGCTTTCATTCCGCCCGACCAGCCCGATCGCAGATACGCCCTGTTCGGCACAGGCGGTGGCCAGACCCTGGCCGATGCGTTCGATGTCCCCCTTCTGGCCCAAATTCCCATGGAGATGCCTGTCCAGGAAGGCGGCGATCAGGGCAGACCGATCACCCTGTCCAAACCCGACTCGGTCAGCGCCCAGACATTTCTGGCGCTGGCAGATCGCCTCTCACCCATGGTGACCAGCGAAGCCTGATCATGGTGTCCGGAGTCGGCCTCAGCGGACAACCCCTGTTCAGAAAGCCCGGGAAACGACGGGGTCGAGAGCGGGACTGGATTCTCTGGGGTGTGCCACTGGCGATGGTTGGCGTGGCTGGAATTCTGATTGCCAGCACGCAGCGGCAGGCGGATTACGCCGACTGGTATCACCACTGGATCACTGCCGCTGTTGGCGTGGTCATTGCACTGTTGCTTGCACGGCTTTCACTGCTGCGGCTTCGCCCTCTGCTGATCCCCATTTACGGACTCACGGTGATCAGCCTTGTCGCTGTTCGCATGATCGGCACCACAGCTCTCGGTGCACAACGCTGGATCAGCATCGGGGGCGTGCATGTGCAACCGTCCGAATTCGCGAAGCTGGCTGCAATCCTGCTGCTGGCAGCGGTGCTGGATCGACATCCTGTGGAACGCCCTGTGGATCTGCTCAGGCCACTGGGTGTGATTTCACTCCCCTGGCTGCTGGTCTTCATCCAGCCCGACCTGGGCACATCGCTGGTGTTCGGAGCACTGCTGCTGACGATGCTCTATTGGTCAGGAATGCCTTTCGAGTGGCTGGTTCTGCTGCTCTCGCCCCTGATCACGGCCCTGCTGGCTGGGCTGTTCCCCTGGGGACTCGCCGCATGGATTCCACTCACCCTGGGCATCGCCTACCGATCCCTTCCCTGGAAAAAAGTGGCCCTGGCGTTGGTGCTGACGGTGCAGAGCGCCGCTGCACTGGTGACCCCATGGCTCTGGGACAACGGCTTGCAGGATTATCAGCGCGATCGCCTCGTGCTGTTTCTCGACCCCACCAAGGATCCTTTGGGTGGTGGTTATCACCTCCTGCAGAGCACCGTGGGAATTGGTTCAGGAGGCCTGTTCGGCACTGGTCTGCTACAGGGACAGCTCACCAAGCTGCGCTTCATTCCTGAGCAACACACCGATTTCATCTTCAGCGCGCTGGGCGAGGAGCTGGGATTCATTGGCACCATTCTTGTCGTGCTCGGCTTCGCACTGCTGATGGGGAGGTTGCTGCAGGTCGCGGGAAAAGCACGGACCGACTTCGAATCGCTGGTCGTGATCGGCGTGGCCACGATGTTGATGTTCCAGGTTGTGGTGAACATCTTCATGACGATCGGCCTGGGCCCTGTAACTGGAATTCCACTGCCCTTCATGAGCTACGGACGCAGCGCCATGGTGGTGAATTTCATTGCCCTTGGCCTCTGCCTGTCGGTGGCAAGGCGATCCAGACGAGCTCTGATCCGTTGAAGGACTCCACACCGCTGCTGCAGTCAATCCAGGCCTGCATGGCCACGGGCGTTCCCGCTGGACAGGCCAGCGATGCCAATGCCAGACGGCTGTGGTGGGGTGGACTGGAAGTGCTGCAGGATCTGCTCAACAGTCAGGACAACACCGGATCAGGGATCTGGCTGGCGGCGCCCCTTCCGGCCCTCTACGCCCCCGATCTACTCCAGCGCTTTCAGGGCTGGGTCTGGGCACCAGAGGCCCTGGATGTGCTCAGCGCCGCTGAACGGTCAACCCTGCTCCCGCCGGATCAGCTCAATGCCAGACCAACGCCTTTTCCATCAGCCACGTCCAGCCAACACTTTCAGCGCCTACCCCTGAGAGAATCCGACAGCCACGATCCACTGCTGATCGTGATCACGAGCAGGCTGCAGGTGGCACTGGCCCTTCATGGCGAAGAGGGCCAGCGGCAGCTGCTCATGCGCAGCGAACCCGAGATTCTTGGCCAGGCACTGACGCTGGTGGAACAGCGTCTGCGCCTGGATGCACCAGAGCAAGCCGATGGACTGCAGCAGGCAGTTCGGAAACTCGGCCCTTTGCAGAGCAGCACCGATCTGGCAACACGGTTCTGGCCCCGCCTGGCGGAGCGGCTGTCAGGGATGGCGCCCACGGTGATGTTGCAGACGACGCAGGGTTCCAAATCCCCCTCTCCACCTCCACAGTCTGCTGGTGAGCGCGGAGATGAAGATGCAGAACTGTCGCTGCTGGAGGCCATCACCCATGAAGTGCGCACACCCCTGGCCACCATCCGCACCTTGATCCGATCCCTGCTGCGACGCCGAGACCTGCCCCAGCAGGTGCTCAACCGACTGCAGCAGATCGACACGGAATGCAGCGAACAGATCGACCGCTTCGGGCTGATTTTTCAGGCCGCGGAGCTGCAGCGTGAGCCCCAGAGCTCATCAGCGCTGGCTCGCACCGACCTGGGCGCCATGCTGAGTCTTCTGGCCCCGGGGTGGGAACAACAGCTGCAACGCCGTGGATTGCATCTCGAGCTGAACCTGGAGAGTGGACTTCCCCCTGTGCTGAGCGATCCCGGTCGACTGGAACCGATGCTTGGCGGACTGATGGATCGCTGCAGCCGCAGCTTGCCGGCAGGAAGCAGCCTTGAGCTGACCCTGCAACCTGCCGGCGCGCGGTTGAAGTTGCAGATTCTCACCAGGACACCTGATCAGCTCTCCACCACGGAGGCCAACGCCGACCACTTGTCCCAGGAAAGCCTTGGGCCCGTGCTGAGCTGGAACACCAGCACCGGTGGACTGCAGCTGAGCCAGACGGCAACCCGCCGACTGCTTGCGCGGCTGGGCGGCCGCCTGACCCAGCGCCGGGACCGTGGGCTGACGGTGTTCTTCCCGATCGCTGATCATTGTTGACGGGTGTGAAGGTCCAGCTCCAATCACCAGATCAGAGCCGAATCATTTGCTACTTTCCAAGCAGATCGGCATGCGGATTTCCTCAGGACAGCCATGACATCAACTCCCTTGAAAGGCCAGCTTCCCCAGTACATCGGAAGCACTGGCGGTCTGCTCAATTCCGCTGAAACAGAAGAAAAATACGCGATCACCTGGAGCAGCAAAGCCGATCAGGTGTTCGAGCTACCCACCGGCGGGGTGGCCGTGATGAACTCCGGCGAAAACATCATGTATTTCGCACGCAAGGAACAGTGTCTGGCGCTAGGCACCCAGCTGCGCACCAAATTCAAGCCACGCATCGAGGACTACAAGGTCTACCGGATCTACCCAGGTGGAGACACCGAATTCCTCCATCCCAAGGACGGCGTCTTCCCCGAGAAAGTGAATGAAGGGCGCGCCATGGTTGGGCACAACCCACGCCGGATTGGCCAGAACACCAACCCTGCCAAAATCAAGTTCAGTGGCCGCGAGACCTTCGACGCCTGATTACTTCGTGCACTAAATCCATCTCGTCGCTCTGTCGAGCGGCATGATGGTCGGCGGTCGGTTTTGACGACTTCTTCATGCTCAGTCCCGACCGCAAAGCCTTTCTGGAAGCCGCTGAATCAGGCGCAACCATGATTCCCGTGGCCTGCAGCTGGCCCGCGGATCTGGAGACACCACTGACCACCTGGTTGAAAGTCGGTGATCAACGACCACCCGGAGTTCTGCTCGAATCCGTTGAAGGTGGTGAAACCCTGGGGCGCTGGAGCGTGGTCGCTTGCGACCCCCTCTGGACCCTGGCAGCACGCCGCGATGGCCTGGAGCGAACCTGGAGAGACAGTCACCGCGAGGCCTTCAGCGGCAACCCCTTCGACTGCCTGAGAAGCTGTCTGGCCCCTTACAGGCCGGCGACTCTGCCTGGCCTTCCTCCTCTGGGCCAACTCTATGGAATGTGGGGATACGAGCTGATCCGCTGGATCGAGCCGAGCGTTCCTGTTCACCCTGCAAACACCGACGGGCCACCCGACGGTTTGTGGATGCTGATGGACAGCATCCTGATCTTCGACCAGGTGAAACGCCTGATCACCGCTGTTGCCTATGGAGATCTCAGCGGCCAGCGCAATGCAGCCGCAAGCCCGGAGCAAGCCTGGGAAGGCGCGATGGATCGCATCAACACCCTGCGCCAGCGCATGGCTGCCCCCCTGCCACCTGTACGCCCGCTCAACTGGAGGCCCGACAGAGGGGAAACCCCTGACACCAGAAGCAATCGCACCCAAGCCGATTTTCATCAGGCGGTGGATCAGGCCCGCGACCACATTGCGGCCGGTGATGCCTTCCAGCTGGTGGTGAGTCAGCGACTGAGCGCTGATGTCAACCATCCACCGCTGGATCTGTATCGCAGCCTGCGGATGGTCAACCCCTCGCCGTATATGGCGTTTTTCGACTTCGGAGACTGGCAGCTGATCGGCTCTAGCCCTGAGGTGATGGTGAAGGCGGAACCGGATCAAGGCGGGATCCGCACGGTGCTTCGACCGATTGCTGGCACCAGGCCCCGAGGCAGCAATCCTGTGGAAGACCGAAAATTCGAAGCCGACCTGCTCGCCGATCCCAAGGAGCGCGCCGAACATGTGATGCTCGTTGACCTGGGCCGCAATGACCTCGGCCGGGTCTGCGCCCCCGGATCGGTCTCAGTGCGCGAACTGATGGTGATCGAGCGCTACTCCCACGTGATGCACATTGTCAGCGAAGTGGAGGGCCGTCTTGCCCCTGGCAAGGACATCTGGGATCTGTTGATGGCTTCCTTCCCAGCAGGGACGGTGAGTGGTGCCCCAAAAATCAGGGCGATGCAGCTCATCCATGAGCTTGAACCAGACGCCCGTGGCCCATACTCCGGGGTCTATGGCTCGGTGGACCTGGCTGGAGCGCTCAACACTGCAATTACCATCCGCACCATGGTGGTGAAACCCCGATCCGACGGCGGATGGACTCTGCAGGTACAGGCCGGAGCGGGGATCGTGGCTGACTCCCAGCCAGAGGCGGAGTATCAGGAAACACTCAACAAGGCGCGCGGAATGCTCACAGCGTTGGCCTGTCTCGAGGATGTCGGGGCATGACCCTTAACAGGTTGCTCAAGGGCTTCGAAGTCGAGCTGTTCACTGGCCGGCCCGATGGTCGCAATGTCGGCATCGCCGCCCGTGCAAAACAGGAACTGCAGGGCTTTGTCACGGAACCGGATCATCGCAATCTCGAGTATGTGACCGATCCACAGGCCGAGTACGCCGGTATTTCAGAGGCCTTGCTGACCCCTCGCCGCCAGCTCCGTCGCTGGCTGATGGAGCAGGGCCTGACCCTGTTACCGGGCAGCACCCTCAGCCTCGGCAACACCGATCGTTTTGAGCGTTCAGACCCTGACAACCCCTATCACTCGCTGATCGAAGCCACCTATGGCACGGCAGTGGTGACAGCCAGCATTCACATCAATCTGGGGATCGACAATCCAGCTGAACTGTTCGCTGCCTTGCGTCTTGTGCGCTGCGAAGCGGCTCTGCTCCTTTCCCTGAGTGCCAGCTCACCCTTCCTCAACGGTCGCATCACCGGAGCCCATTCGCAGCGCTGGCTTCAGTTCCCGCTCACACCGGCACGCGTTCCGCTCTTCCTCGACCACCAGCACTTCATCACCTGGACCAATCAGCAGATCCAGGCCGGATCCATGCACAACGTCCGGCACCTCTGGACCTCTGTGCGACCCAACGGACCGGACCGTCCGCACCAACTGAATCGTCTCGAGCTGCGCATCTGCGATCTGATCACCGACCCCGAGGTGCTGATTGCGGTGACCGTTCTTCTGGAGCTGAGGGTGCAGCAAGTGCTGCGTGAACCCGAGCAGCACGACCCCCTTCGAAGCAGTGCTCTCAACCTGCAGCAGCTTGAAGAGCTGAGCATGAGCAACGATCGCGCCGCGGCCCAATCCAGTCTTGAGGCCACATTGCACAACTGGCGCGACGGACGCGAACGCTCCTGCAGAGACTGGCTGGAGCAACTGATCGAGAGCGTGATGCCGCTGGCTCAGGAACTCGGACTGAGCCAGCAACTGAATCCACTCGCAGCCGTCCTACAAGAAGGCAATCAGGCCATGCAATGGCTGCAGGGCATCCACTCCGGGGGAAGCATCGAATCGGTGCTGCGCGAGAGCATCGCTGCCATGCACGAGGAGGAGATGCGTGGTGTTTGCACGCCGGCCGAACGCACTTTGGGATGATCATGACGACTCCAGATCCCGACCCGCTTTCGATGTCCTCCTCCCCCGCAATGATTCCTGCGAGCGATCAGCCCAGGGCTGCGGTGCAGGCCACATCCGGCAATGGCCATCTGCTGCAGCAACGCCTGGCACTGGTGGAGGATCTATGGCAGACGGTGCTGCGCAGCGAATGTCCCGCCGAACAGGCTGAACGTCTGCTGCGCATGAAGCAGCTCAGTGATCCGGCCTTACCCGAACCCAGCGCCGTCAGCTCGGATTCGGTGGTCTCGCTGATCCGGGACATGGACCTCTCGGAAGCCATTGCAGCCGCCCGGGCTTTCTCCCTGTATTTCCAGCTGGTCAACATCCTCGAGCAGCGCATCGAGGAGGACAGCTACCTCGAAAGCATCGTCCGCTCGCAGGAACTGGCCGAGCAGGTCGATCCCTTCACCCCACCGCTCGCGACCCAGACAGAACCCGCCACCTTCAGCGAATTGTTTGAGCGCCTGCGGCGCCTGAACGTGCCGCCCGCACAACTGGAGACTCTGCTACAGGAACTCGACATCCGACTGGTCTTCACAGCCCATCCCACCGAAATCGTGCGTCACACGGTGAGGCACAAGCAGCGCCGTGTTGCCAGCCTGCTGCAACAGCTGGAAACCGCATCAGAAACCAGTCCCCGCGAAGCCGACAGCATCCGTCTGCAGCTGGAAGAGGAAATCAGGCTCTGGTGGCGCACGGATGAACTTCACCAGTTCAAGCCGTCCGTGCTCGATGAGGTGGATTACGCCCTGCACTATTTCCAGCAGGTTCTGTTCGATGCGATGCCGCAGCTGCGTCGCCGCCTGAGCACAGCACTCTCCGGCAGTTACCCCGATGTGCAGCTGCCCCCGTCCTCCTTCTGCACCTTCGGCTCCTGGGTCGGGTCCGATCGCGACGGCAACCCTTCGGTCACCACAGACATCACCTGGCGGACAGCCTGTTATCAGCGTCAGCTGATGCTGGATCGCTACATCAGCGCCGTTCAGAGCCTGCGCGATCAGCTCAGCATCTCGATGCAGTGGAGTCAGGTGAGTGCTTCCCTGCTGGAATCACTGGAAATGGATCGCTTTCGCTTCCCGGAGGTGTACGAGGAGCGAGCCACCCGCTACCGCCTCGAGCCCTACCGGTTGAAGATGAGCTTCATGCTCGAGCGGTTGCGCCTCACCAAGCTTCGCAACGATCAGCTGGCGGATGCAGGATGGCGGGCTCCGGCCGAGAGTCCACAGCCGTTTGCTCCAGAGAGTCAACCGAGCGAGGCCCTGCATTACGGGTCGGTTGCCGAATTCCGCAGTGATCTTGAGCTGATCCGCACAAGCCTGGTCAGCACCGATCTGAGCTGCGAACCCCTCGACACCCTGCTGACCCAGGTGCACATCTACGGCTTCTCCCTGGCGGGCCTCGATATTCGCCAGGAAAGCACGCGTCACAGTGACGCGTTGGATGAACTCAGCCGATACCTCAATCCAGATCAGGCCTACGGAGACCTGAATGAGCAGGAGCGCGTGAACTGGTTGCTGCAGGAGCTGCAAACGCGCCGACCACTGATTCCTCCTGCCGTGGATTGGTCAGCCACCACAGCTGAAACGGTGGATGTGTTCCGGATGCTGCATCGCCTGCAAGACGAATTCGGCAGCCGCATCTGTCGGACTTACGTGATTTCTATGAGTCACAGCGTTTCCGACTTGCTGGAGGTCCTGCTGCTGGCCAAGGAGGCCGGCCTGGTGGATCCCTCCGCCGGCCATGCCGATCTCTTGGTGGTGCCTCTGTTCGAAACCGTGGAGGATCTGCAGCGAGCTCCCGAAGTGATGGAGGAGCTGTTCCAGACACCGCTCTACAGAAACCTTTTGCCTCGCGTCGGCAGCCAGGGGCTGCCACTCCAGGAACTGATGCTCGGTTACTCCGACAGCAACAAGGATTCGGGCTTCCTCTCCAGCAACTGGGAAATTCACAAGGCTCAGATTGCCCTGCAGGATCTGGCGGCACGCAATGGCGTGGCGCTTCGCTTGTTCCATGGCCGTGGAGGCTCTGTCGGCAGAGGCGGTGGTCCCGCCTACCAGGCGATCCTGGCCCAACCGAGCGGCACGCTTCAGGGACGGATCAAGATCACCGAGCAGGGCGAAGTGCTGGCCTCCAAATACAGCCTGCCTGAGCTGGCTCTCTACAACCTGGAAACGGTCACCACAGCAGTGGTCCAGAACAGCCTGGTGACCAATCAGCTGGATGCAACCCCAAGCTGGAACGAGCTGATGGCCCGGCTGGCGAAATGCTCACGCCGCCACTACAGGGCCCTCGTGCATGACAATCCCGATCTGGTGGCCTTTTTCGAGCAGGTCACGCCCATTGAGGAAATCAGCAAACTGCAGATCTCCAGCCGCCCGGCACGGCGTAAATCCGGCGCCAGGGATCTGTCCAGTCTGCGGGCGATTCCCTGGGTGTTCGGCTGGACCCAAAGCCGATTCCTGCTACCCAGCTGGTTCGGTGTAGGCACAGCTCTCAGCGAGGAACTCCAAGCTGACCCTGAGCAGATGACGCTGCTGCGCACCCTTCACCAGCGCTGGCCCTTCTTCCGCATGCTGATCTCCAAGGTGGAGATGACGCTCTCCAAAGTCGACCTTGACCTGGCCCGCCACTACGTGACCAGCCTTGGCAGTGCCAGTCATCGCGACGCCTTTGAACGCATCTACACGACGATCGCTGATGAATACACACTCACCCGACGTCTGGTCCTGGAGATCACCAGACAGGACAGGCTGCTGGACGCCGACCCTGCACTGCAACTGTCGGTGAACCTGCGCAACCGCACCATCGTCCCGCTGGGGTTCCTGCAAGTCGCCTTGCTGAAACGCCTGCGTGATCAGAACCGTCAACCTCCCATGAGCGAATTCCCCAGTGATGGTGACGGTCGCACCTACAGCCGCAGCGAGCTTCTACGCGGAGCCCTGCTCACCATCAACGGCATCGCTGCCGGCATGCGCAACACGGGTTGAGTGGCACTGCTTCCCTTTCGCCAACAGGCCGCGGTTCCACGGCTCCCGGATCGCTACAGCGTGAGTCTGGATTTCATTCCTGATGGGGCCAGCATCAATGCCCTGCTGGAAGACTGCGGTGATCAGCCCCACCCCGTGGAACGGTGGCCGCTTGCACTGCAGCGCAGTATCTGGCACCTGAGCATCCTCGACAACGAAGAGCAGCGGCTTGTGGGCTTTGTGAGAGCCACCAGTGATCAAGCGCTCAATGCCAATCTCTGGAATCTGGCAGCCGCTTCAGGGCCTGATCAGTCGACCTTGCTGGCGGTGCTGGTTCACCGATCCCTTGCGTGTCTGCGCAGAGATCTGCCGGGATGCAGCATTTCGATTGCGGCACCTGCCCAGGCGCTGGATGCGCTCAAATCACGCGGTTTCATTCTTGATCCCGGTGGGATCAGAGCCATGGGTCTACGGCTCCGATGACCAGGCGATAAAACTGCACACGAGCATGGAGGGACTCGAACCCCCGACCCTCAGAACCGGAATCTGATGCTCTATCCAACTGAGCTACATGCCCACGCGGCGGCTGGGAGAACAACCGCGCTCCAGTTACCTTAGCCACACACCGCACCCGGACCGATTCGGCTTCTCCGGCTCGAACTGCAGGAGTTCCGCAACCACTGCCGTCTGCAGCTGGAGATTGATGCGCCTCGCCTGCTGGTGATCGGCAGCAACGGCGTTGGTAAATCCAACCTGCTCGAATCGGTGGAGCTGCTGGGCAGCCTTCGCTCGCATCGATCCAGCCAGGATGCGGATCTGATCCACTGGGACGCCTCCCGCGCTGTGCTCAGGGCCACCTGCGCAGATGAGGATGTGGTGGAACTTGAACTGCGGCGACGGGGAGGACGACAGGCACGACGCAACGGCAAAGTGCTGCAGCGTCAGATGGATCTGATCGGGCCCCTTCGCTGTGTGGGCTTCAGTGCGCTGGATCTGCATCTGGTGCGTGGGGAGCCAGCGCTGAGGCGTCAGTGGCTCGACCGGGTCGTGTTGCAACTGGAGCCGGTCTACGGCGACCTCATTGGCCGTTACAACCGTCTGCTGCGGCAACGCAGTCAGTTCTGGAGACGGGGTGGCCTCGGCACATCGTTGGAACAGAAGGTTCTCCTGGACAGCTTCGACACCCAGATGGCCCTGGTGTGCACACGCATCCATCGCCGCCGCCGCCGTGCCTTGGCAAGACTGGAGCCCCTCGCCGCAGCCTGGCAGCAACGTCTCAGCCAGGGGCATGAGCAACTGGAACTGCGCTACTCACCAGGAAGCGTGCTCGAAGGGGAAGAGGCCGAAGAAACCTGGAGGCTGTCCATCGAAGAGCAACTGCAGCGGCAAAGGCCGCAAGAGGAGAGGCTGGGCAGTTGCAGGGTGGGGCCCCACCGCGACGAAATCGATCTGATGCTGAATGGCTGTGCAGCGCGCCGCTTCGGCTCTGCTGGCCAACAACGCACCATCGTGCTGGCACTGAAGCTGGCCGAACTGGAACTGGTGGGGGAACTCTGTGGTCATCCCCCTCTGCTGCTGCTGGATGACGTGCTGGCGGAGCTGGATCCCCGCCGCCAGCTCACCCTGCTGGAAGCCGTGGGTGATTCGCATCAATGCCTGGTGAGCGCAACGCACCTCGATGCCTTCGAAGGCCAGTGGCGGCAGCGTTCGCAGATTCTCAATGCTGATCACTTGAGAAACGGGATGAGAAAAAGCTAGGGTCTGAGGCCCTTTGCCTTGATGCCCTGATGGAGCAGACCCTGTCCTGCCTGCATCCCAACCCGGGATGGGACCTCGCGTTGACTGTTTCAGCCCCCAGCCCCAATCAGGCGAGTGCGACTGACATGGTGGGCAAACATTGCATCCTTGAGCTCTACGGCTGCGATCAGCGCAAGCTCAATGACGAAGCCTTCCTGAGAACCACCATCACGCTGGCAGCGAAACGCGCTGGTGCCACTCTTCTCAACCTCATCACCCACCAATTCGAGCCACAGGGTGTGACCGGACTCGCCCTTCTGGCTGAGTCGCACATCTCCATCCACACCTGGCCAGAAAACGGCTACGCCGCTGTGGATGTGTTCACCTGCGGCGATCACACCATGCCCGAGTCAGCCTGTGAACACCTCCGGGTGGAACTGGGTGCCACAAAGCATGCCCTGCGCAGCTTTCTGCGCGAGACACCCGCGGCAGTGGCTGAAGTCGAACGAACCCCGAGCGTCCAGGCCGGCTGAAGCCAAGCTCAACCGGGTCAGACCCGGTTGAGCTTGCCGCTCACCAAACCTTCCAGATCAAGGCTCACGCTGGTGAATCCGAGTTCGAGCATGACCCGAACCAGTGAGTCTCTGAGCTGAGGAGCAAGCAATTCTGCGAGCCGCTCCTGAGGCACCTCGATCCGGGCGGAGAGTCCCTGGGAGCGAACCCTCACGCGGGAGAAACCGCGTTCAATCAGCCAGGCTTCCGCTTGACCAACTTTTCTCAGGCGGTCATGGCTGATCACTTCGCCATAGGGAAACCTGGAAGCAAGGCAAGGCTGAGCTGGCTTGTCCCACCAGGGAAATCCCAAGGCCCTGGACACGCGTCGCACGCAGGACTTGTCAATCTGCAGATCGGCCAGCGGCGAGCCCACACCAGCTTCACTGGCCGCCTGAAGGCCGGGGCGATGATCGCCGAGGTCATCGAGATTCACCCCATCCAGCACCCTCGCGCCTTCAACCGCCTGAGCAATGGGTGCAAGGTGACTATGTAGCTCGCGTTTGCAGGCATAACAACGGTCCCTGGGATTGCTGCTGTAGGCGGGGTCTTCCAGCTCCCTGGTTTCCACTTCACGATGCCGGATTCCCAGCCAGTGCGCCTGCTGGCGAGCTTCAGCCAAAAGATGGGGAGCCAGCGAAGGCGACACCCCAGTGATGGCACAGGCACCATCAGCCAGCTGCTCCTGGGCGATCGCAGCCACCAGGGTGCTGTCCACCCCTCCGGAGTAGGCCACGAACACCCGACCACAGCCAAGAATCCATTCCCGCAGCTGATTCAGCCGCTGCTCATCCTCGATGGACAGTGATTCCAGCAGGCGAAACGTCTCGGAAGCCACTGCTGATCGCGGGAATCTCAGTATGCTCCGATCGTAAGAAGCGCCATCCAAGAACTGACGATGGACGCAGTCCAGTCATCCGATAGCTCCAGCGGAGCACGCCGCCGCAGCAAACCAGGCATCGGCATCGTCACGGCTGCCGACAGCCGAGAGCGCAGTCTCGGCCAGCTCCACGTCTACGACGGAGAAGGCAAGGGCAAAAGTCAGGCCGCTCTAGGCGTGGTGCTGCGCACCATCGGCCTGGGCATCTGCGAACAGCGGCGCACCAGGGTTCTGCTGCTGCGGTTCCTCAAAGGTCCAGGTCGGGCCTACGACGAAGACGCAGCGATTGAAGCCTTGCAGCAGGGCTTCCCTCACCTGATCGATCAGGTTCGTACGGGCCGCGCTGACTACTTCAATGCCGACGAGGCCACCAAATTTGACCAGCAGGAAGCCCAGAGAGGCTGGGACATCGCCCGCGGCGCAATCGCCAGCGCTCTCTATTCCGTTGTGGTTCTCGACGAACTGAACCCCGTGCTCGATCTTGGGCTGCTCGATATCAATGATGTGGTGAAGACCCTCTCGGCTCGACCCGAGGGGATGGAAATCATCGTCACTGGCCGGGCTGCACCCCAGCCCTTGATTCAGATCGCAGACCTGCACTCCGAGATGCGCGCCCACAGGCGAATCGAGCCCAAGGACGATTCACTGCTGCCATTCCCGTCACCGGGGGGGATCGAGATCTATACCGGAGAAGGCAAAGGGAAATCCACCAGTGCCCTGGGCAAAGGCCTCCAGGCCATCGGCCGAGGCATCAGTCAGGACAAAAGCCATCGCGTGCTGATCCTGCAATGGCTCAAAGGAGGCAACGGCTACACCGAGGATGCAGCGATCGCGGCTCTGCGCGAGAGCTATCCACACCTGGTCGACCACCTGCGTTCCGGACGGGACGCGATCGTCTGGCGTGGCCAACAGGAACCGATCGACTACGTGGAGGCCGAACGTGCCTGGGAGATTGCCCGAGCGGCGATCGCCAGCGGCCTCTACAAAACCGTGATCCTGGACGAACTCAATCCCACGGTCGATCTGGAACTACTACCGGTCGAACCCATCGTGCAGGCCCTGGTGCGTAAGCCTTCGGAAACCGAAGTGATCATCACCGGTCGCTGCAAACACCCGCCTGCCTACTTCGATCTGGCGAGTGTCCATTCGGAGATGGTGTGCCACAAGCACTACGCCGAACAGGGCGTCGATCTCAAACGTGGGGTTGACTACTAAGACCCCGACCAAGCCTCAGTACCGCGGAACTCCTGCATCCACCTCCTGCGACCAGGCATCGATGCCCCCCGACACATTGATGGCATCGATTCCATGCTCCGATAGAAGCTCGACCGCCCGCGCAGAACGTCCACCCAACTTGCAGTGCACGTAGATCGGCCGTTGACCGGCAAGACGGCGAATCTCGTCGATCCCCTCGCCGCTCTCGATACTCGCCAGGGGGATCAGTTGCGATCGAGGAATTACGGCCACGTCCGCTTCCGAGGGATTGCGCACGTCAATCAGCAGCAGCTCATCGCCCCTGTCCAACAAGGCGCTGAGCTCCTTCACGGAAATGCTTCCCACGCTTGTGACTCCCTCGTGACGACCAGAACGGTTGACGCTACAGAACGCCTCGTAATCGATCAGAGCTGCAATGGGAGGTCGGTTCGGCCGGCGCTGCAGACGGAGTTCACGGAAACGCATGCTCAGGCCATCGACAAGCAGCAGCCGTCCATCCAGAGATTCACCGATCCCGGCCAGCAACTTGATGGTTTCGGTGGCCTGGAGCAGCCCGATCAATCCCGGCATCACGCCCACCACACCGCCGTCGGCGCAGGAGGGAACAAGTCCAGGGGGCGGTGGCTCTGGCACCAGATCACGGTAATCCGGTGACTGGGGGCCTTTGTTGAACACACTGACTTGCCCCTCGAAGCGCTGAACGGATCCGTACACCCACGGCTTGTCCAGCAGGGAGCAAGCGTCGTTGATCAGATAGCGAGTGGGAAAGTTATCGGACCCATCCACAACGACGTCAAAGCCCTCAATGAGCTGAAGAGCATTGGCGGTTGTGAGCCGACAGGCATGCTGCTCAACCCGGCAATGGGAATTGATGCCCACAAGCCTCTGAGAGGCGGAGTCTGTCTTCAGTTGACCGAGACCACTTTCAGCGTGAATCACCTGCCGCTGGAGGTTGGAGACCTCCACACGGTCATCATCAACAATGCCGATGCGACCAACACCGGCAGCCGCCAGGTACATCAGCAGGGGCGAGCCGAGCCCGCCTGCCCCAATACACAGCACCGATGCTGCCTTCAAACGCTGCTGGCCGATCACACCAAACTCCGGGAGCGTCAGGTGACGGGCATAACGCCCCCGCTCCTGCGCGGTCAGATCGGGATCGGGACAGTGTTCCGTCATTGCAGAGGCATCCATGTGCCATCCGGACACCACTTCACAGTGTCTCCCACCGTTGCGTTGTGATCGACTGCGTTGTGATCGACAGCCTTGTGATGGACAGCCTTGTGATGAACCACCATCGAAAGAGCGTTCACTGATCTGTCGGGCATTCCTGGCCCGGCCCCCCGCAACCACCAAGCACCGACTCCGGCGTCTCCGGCATCAATGAGCATGACCCCCTCTTCGGCGGCCCATTGCCTGTCCAGTGCACTGGGGACCGGCCGGCCGCCCGGATGGGAGTGAGCACTGCCGAGAATTCGCCAACCTCGCTGACGCGACCATCTCTGGGCGGCGATCTGCTCACGAGGATCCAGTGCAAAGCGTGATCGGCGCGAAGGAGAAGCTGGCGCCTGATCACCACCAGTGGCGATCCCGTCGCTGAATCCACCGAATCCTGGGCGCCAGACATTGCAGCAGGGCCACACGAAGCGCACGGTGATGTCAGCGGCGGACTCCCCGAGCAGCAATGCGCAGCCCTCTTGCGGCGACACGGCCCCGAGCGAGACCCTGAGAATCATCAGACAATCGAGATCGATGCGGAGCCGGCATGGCATTCCAGTGATCTTGCCGATATCGTCGCGGAGTATTAATAGCCAGCCTAGGCGTCATGAGCGACGAAACCACTACGCAGTCGACTGAAAGCGCCACTGGCGACAATGTCGCATTCGCCGAGCGGTACAAAGACGTCCTTGGCAAGGTCAATGAAACGCTCGACAAAGTCGACTGGAGCCAGGCAGGGCGCATCGGCAAGGTGGTGGGCATTTTTGCTGCAGTGATCGTTGCCCAGATCCTGATCAAGGGGATTCTCGACACGATCAATCTGCTGCCGGTCGTCCCTGGCCTGCTGGAGCTGCTTGGTGTGGTGGTCGTCGGCCAATGGAGCTGGAAGAACCTCACCACCAGCGACAAGCGCAATGCACTGGTGTCCAGGGTCCAGACACTTCGCAAGGAATATCTGGGCTGAAACGGCCTGGGCTGAAACTGTTCGGTATCAGCCCACCTCCCCTTCCAGGTCTGTTCAGAGCAAAGCAAGCCGCAGATCCCTGAGGATCTTGCGGCTTTGTTGTTGGTATCCACCGCCAAACAGATTGGCGTGATTCAACAGGTGATAAAGATTCAGGACTTCAACCCTGCGTTCTGAGCCAGCCGGCAGGGGCCATTCACTGCTGTAACCCTCCATAAAGCGACGGGAGAAGCCACCGAACAGCTCGGTCATGGCCAGATCGACCTCGCGATCAGCCCACCAGCTGGCGGGATCAATCAAGAGACCACGACCGTCAGCCAGGACCGCCGCATTGCCGGCCCACAGATCGCCATGCACCAGACAGGGCTCAGGAGCATGGCCATTCAGCCATGCAGCGATCGGTGCGAGCAGTGGCTCCCACTCCTGCGCAGCCAGCCCCCACGCACTGGCCAGGCACAGCTGGGGGTGAAGTCTGAGTTGCGTGAACGCATCACCCCAGCTGTCACACCATCCCGAGGGTTGGGGCCCAAGACCGATGAAGCCATCCTGATCCCAGCCGAAACAACCAGGCCCGGCCACAGCCGACGCACGATGCAGCTTCGCCAGGCCGCGGCCAAGACGAAACTGATCGCCGCTGTTGGCATCCCACCAGGCCATCACCAGTGCTGACTGACCCGAAAGCGGTAGACAGCCGAGCACCTTGGGCACTTCGAGCAAGGCTGAATCAGCCCAGTGTCGTAAAGCCTGCAGGCCGGACTGTTCAGCCAACAGATTCTCCGATTGGGCCACCTTGACGAAGAGTTCCTCACCATCGTTGAGGATCAGCCGCCACGTGGATCCGACACTGCCGCCGCCCACACTGCGCAGACCCACCACCTGTCGCCCCTCAAGCACCTCAGCGTCCGCCGCCAGAGCCCGTTCCAGCTGATCACGCATCCACGCTGATTCAACTCTGCTGCCAGCATGCCGCGATGGAACCAGTCCAGGACGTGATCGTGATCGGTGGCGGCATTGCCGGTCTCACCGCTGCGGCCCTGCTGGCCCATGAGGGTTTGACCGTCACCCTGCTGGAGGCGCACCATCAGCTCGGTGGTTGTGCTGGAACGTTCCGACGGGGGCCCTACACCTTTGATGTGGGTGCCACACAAGTTGCAGGGCTTGAAGCCGGGGGCAGTCATGCACGACTCTTTCAGCACCTGAACATCAGACCTCCTGAAGCCGAGCGACTGGACCCCGGCTGCGTGGTGGATCTCAATGACGGGTCGCCTCCGGTGCACCTCTGGCACGACCCTCAGCGCTGGCGTCAGGAGCGCAGCCGGCAATTCCCCGGCAGCGAACGCTTCTGGCAGCTGTGCAGCTGGATTCACCGTCAGAACTGGCAGTTTGCCGCGGCTGATCCTGTGCTCCCTGTTCGCACGGGCTGGGACCTTGGACGCACTCTGGCCGCCCTGACCCCCGGCAATCTGGCCTGTGCGCCGCTCAGTCTGCTCACGGTTGCCGATCTGCTGACCCTCAGCGGATGTGGCAGAGACCAACGCCTGCGACGCTTCCTCGACCTGCAACTGCGGCTGTACTCACAGCAACCGAGTGACCGCACCGCTGCCCTCTATGGCGCCACGGTGTTGCAGATGTGCCAGGCCCCACTGGGTCTGTGGCATCTGCAGGGATCGATGCAGAGCCTCAGCGATCAGCTGGCGACGGCCCTGGAACGCGATGGTGGACGTGTGCTTCTGCGCCATCGCGCTCTGTGGTTGGAGCGAAACGACGGACAACCTGGATGGTCAGTCGTGGTTGAAGGTCCTGCAAAAGTTCAGCAGCGCCTGCAGGCCCGCGAGATCATCTGCAGCCTTCCGCCGCAATGCCTGCCGGGACTCATTCCCGACCCTCGACAGATGCCCGAGGGTTATCGCAACCACCTCAACACACTCAAAGCACCGAGCGGGGCGATTGTGTTTTACGGAGCTGTTGAGCGTCATCATCTGCCGGATGACTGCCCCGGACATCTACAGCGTGATGGCGAGACCCCCGGCTCACTGTTCCTGTCGGTGAGCCATGACGGTGATGGCCGAGCCCCGGAGGGACAGGCCACCGTGATCGCCAGCGTGTTCACCTCACCGGAGGGTTGGCACGACCTGGATGAGACGGCTTACCAGAAGCGCAAAAAGGAACTCCGCGACTCGATTCGTGCTGGAGTGAACGCGGCCCTGCAACTGCCCGATCACGCCTGGCTGCATCAGGAACTGGCGACACCGCGGGGATTCGCCCACTGGACCGGTCGGCCGGATGGCGTGGTGGGTGGCCTCGGTCAGAGCCCAGGTCGCTTCGGGCCCTTCGGACTCGCCAGCCGCACTCCCATTCCCAAGCTGTGGCTATGCGGTGATTCGATTCATCCCGGAGAAGGCACTGCCGGGGTCAGCCTGTCGGCACTGATGGCCTGCAGGCAATTGATGGCCGAGCGAGGTCGGAACATCAAGCTGGCTGCCTAGCTCGAACCGAAGGGAGGCTCCAGGAAACCGGGACGCAGTGCACGGGTCTTGTCCAGCTCCTTCTCCAGCTGAGACCAGTGGCCATTGATGATCGCCTCTTCGAGCTGCTCGAGGCTCCATCGATAGGCGGCCAGCGACTTCAGCAATGCGGAGGTGTTGTGAGAAGCCATCGCCGTTCCCAGCGCTGGATTACCTCCACCAACCCGGGTTGTATCCGCGAAACCACTGGAGGCCAGCTGACGCGCCAGATCACGCACACGTGGATCTCGCTCCTCCCCGAGCACACGCAGCAGCGCTGCGCTCACCATCACGGGCAGATGCGAGATCAGGGCAACGGCCTGGTCATGAATGAGTGGATCCGCACTGACCCAGTGCGCACCCAGCAGGCCAGCCAAGCCTCTCACTTGCTTCAGCGCTTCCGGATCTGTCTGCGCTTCCGGAGTGCCCACCCAGGCACGCCCTTGGAACAAGCCGCTGCAACCGGACTCCACCCCAGACTCAGCGGTACCCGCCATGGGATGAGACGCCACAAAGCGGGGATGACGATCTCTCCAGACCTCCAGAACAGCTCCCTTCACTGACCCCACATCCGTGATCACAGCCTCAGACGGAAGGGCTTTGATGAGTGCATCTTCTGGCTGAAGCAGGGCCTCAAGAGGCAACGCCAGAACAACAAGATCACAGCCCTCGAGGCAAGCGGGATCGCTGCTGACAGCATCGACAAGCCCGCGCTGGAGAGCACGATCCGCTGTGCTGGCCCGATGCACAAGGCCCTGAACACGAACCCCGAGAGCACGCAGATCAAGGCCGATGGAACCACCGATCAGGCCAAGGCCCACAACACCAACCCTGTTGAAACCAGCCAGATCTGCGTTCCGCTCCTGATCCATGACTGCTGTTCGCATCCAGCCCATGTTGCTCGACCAACGCAGGGATCGAAACAGCTCAGCCTGAACCGATGAGCGACCCGGCGGTTCTTAGGCTTCCCCAATGCTGGAAGTCCAGGCCCATCAGCAGCTCAAGCACCTGCTCAGGGGAGAGGCAGGCCAATGGGAGCACCAACTGACCCTGAGCCGGCTCGTGGGGCGGAGCCTGCGACGGCAGGACCGCACTCGGATCCAACTGTCTGCTGGCAGCAGCGACCGCTGGTGGCTGGCCCTGCTGGTGCCCCTCAGCCTTCGCAGCCATCACACCGTGCTGATTCTGGATCCAACGCAACACCAGCGGTTGCTGCATGTTGAACGACCACGTCTGCTGGCCAGCGGCTTGAAACTTGCCTGCTGGACAGGCTGTGATCCCCCGCCTGGAGATCAGCTCTGGCTGTTGACACCCCAACAACTTCTGGATGTCCATCGCTGCGGACAACTCCGTCCAAACGACCACCTGGTGGTTCCGGAGGCCGAGTGGCTGCCAGACCGTCTTCGACGGGCCATGACCGTGAAGATCGACGCCTGTCACTGGGAGCAGCTGCGAGCGGCATTTCCTTCCGCTGGCGAGGCTTTGCTGGACCTGCGTGAACGCCTGAGCCGTCAGCTTGTCGCGCTTGGCGCAGGAACGAACCGCGACCTCACCATGCCCGAGAGCGCTCTGACCATGGTTCGCGATCTACTTCAACTGCTTGGATCAACGCCCGCACCCTGGTGCCAGCTGATGTCCATGGAGCAATCGTCATGGGCCAGCTGGGCACGCGTGAATTCGAACACCCTTCAGTGGAGCTGGCATCTCCAACCGCTGGAGCCACTGATCACACTGGACTCCCTCTTCTCTGCGCATCCCTGGACACTGATCCATGGTGATGGAGGCTGTCATCGTCATGGCGAGGAGCCCAGCAGCGACAGCAATGAGCTGCGGATCGACCTACGCGATGCAGCGCGCGGTGAACCGCTCCCGATCTATCTGCCGAGACGCCAGCCGCTGCCGAACACGGAAATTTTCGCCGACCATCTTCTGGAGCAGAGCCGACGCCTGATCCTGGGCCGATCCGGATTGACCGTTGTGCTTCTGGATGCGCCCGGCCTGCGTCAGCGGCTCTGCAGCGAGCTCGCGGCGGAGTTCGGCAGCAGGGTCACCCTGGAAAGCACGGCTCCGGAATCCAACGGAGTGATCTGCTGCGGCTGGAGCTGGTGGTTGAGCCATCAACACCTGCTTCCCGAGCCGGAGCAACTGATTGCGGCGATGTTGCCGATCTCCAGCCTGGAAGACCCACTCACCGCAGCCCGAGTGGAGTCGCTGAAGCGGCAGGGTCGTGATTGGTTTCGCACGCTTCTGCTCCCCGAAGCCCTGGCGGCCTTGATTCCAGCCATTGCCTCTTTGAGACGCAACGGTGGTCGCCTGGCCATCCTCGATGGGAGGGTCCGCGGACGCAGCTGGGGAGAGCAGGTGCTGCGCGCGCTTGAACCCTGGAACTCGTTGCAGAGACTTCGTCCGGACTGACGATCACTTCTAGGCTGATCGAGAGCTTGTGAGGTCTGTGATGGGAGAAGCACGACGCCGTGCCAGTCAGGGACTGCCACCACGCCAGCGCAAGCCCGACCCCAAAGACGCTGAACGGTTCATCGCCTGGTTGCCCCTGACCCGAGCCCAGGCAACGCAATTTGTGTCCATCACCACGCGAGGCGCCTGGATTGGCATCGGCGCCCTGGTGGTTTTTTGGGTGGTGGTGCGCTTCATCGGCCCTGCTGCCGGCTTCTGGACACTCGCCGATAGCCCCTAAAACCGGGAAAGCTCACAGGGGGCTTGAATTCAAAAGAAAACCTTTAGGATCATTTGAACCTGGACGGTGTTCTTTGTGTTCCTCAGGCTTGCCGAGCAGTACCGCTCGGTCGTCAAAGATCTGGTCATGAGCCTGCAGGCTCTGGCTGCCAATCTCAGGAAACAGGGCATCACCGCCACCTGCTACGTCTGCGATGACGGCCAGGACGGAAGCGGGGCCTCATTCATGGCCGAACTGGGCGAGCATCACATGGTGCGCTTTCTGGTCTCCGACTTCGGCATCAGCTGGGTTGAATCCCGCAATGGCCGTGAACTGGTGAAATTCGAAGGCGCTGAAGCCATTCAGGAACTGCAGCGCATCGCAGGAAATCTGCAGAGGAGCTGCAGTGAATGCAGCTCCTCACAGCTCCAGCAGGGCTGATCAGGCTGCGTCCTTCGACGACACAGCCGCCTCAGCGGTTTTGGCAAGAGGCTTGGCGGCAGCAGAACGTGCGGCAGCCGCAAGAGGACGCATTGAATTGGAGGTCACTTCAGAACCTTCCGTCAGCTTCTGACGCACCAGGACTTCAATCGCATCCTTGGCTTCTGGATTCTGCTCCAGCCAACCAATGGTGTTGTCACGCCCCTGGCCGATGTTGTCACCCTCATAGCTGTACCAGGCGCCCTTGCGGGTCACGACACCCGTCTCTTCGGCCAGATCGAGCAGACATCCCAGCGTGCTGATGCCACGGCCAAAGAGAATGTCGAATTCAGCGATACGGAACGGTGGTGCCACCTTGTTCTTGGCCACCTTCACCTTGGCGCGGATGCCGTACTCCTCAGTCCCGCGCTTGAGCGTCTGAATACGGCGGATATCAAGCCGCACCGAGGCATAGAACTTGAGAGCGTTACCACCGGTGGTGGTTTCTGGATTGCCGTAGGTGACGCCGATCTTGAGACGCAACTGGTTGAGGAAAATCACCGTGCAACCGGACTTGCCGATGTTGCCCGTGATCTTGCGCATCGCCTGACTCATCAGGCGGGCCTGACTGCCCACAGCAAGATCTCCCATTTCACCTTCGATCTCGGCACGGGGCGTGAGAGCGGCGACGGAGTCAACCACCACGATGTCGACAGCCGCGGAACGGACCAGCTGATCCACGATTTCCAGCGCCATCTCACCGGTGTCCGGCTGGGAGACCAGCAGGTTTTCCACATCCACTCCCAACGATGCGGCATAAACCGGATCGAGAGCATGCTCGGCATCCACAAAGGCGGCAACACCTCCGTTGCGCTGAACCTCAGCGATGGCATGCAAAGTCAGCGTGGTCTTACCGGAACTTTCGGGCCCATAAACCTCCACAACACGTCCCTTGGGATACCCACCACCAAGAGCGAGATCCAGAGTGAGCGCTCCTGTGGAAATGGTTTCCACCCTCATCCTGGAAGCGTCCCCGAGACGCATGATCGAACCCTTGCCGAAGTTGCGCTCGATCTGACCGAGCACAAGATTGAGCGCTTTATCGCGCTCACCGGGGCGGACATCTCCACCGGAGGACTGGGAGGCTTTCACGTCGGCTGGCATGGCTGAAACAGTTAAAGAGCAGAAGAACGCCGCAGGCAGCTGATCGGGACGGCGGGTGAACCGACGCCTCGGTGGGATCAGGGACCGGACAGATCATCCAGTGCCCCGACTCAGGCCATCCGTCTCACGTAGTACAGATGTACGTTATCGAATCAGGGCCACTCCGCCAAGGGGGCAGCGAACTGCTCAGGCCTCAGCAGATGAATTCCCTCGGAAAGAGCCACCAAGTCCGTCGGCTTCAGGTATCCCCAGCTGACCAGCCAGCATGGAAGAGCCTCCAGGCCAGGGGTCTCTCGGACGGATTCCAGGGTGGGGCGCCGATCCTCCACAAAGCCGGCAAGTCGCCAATCCGCAGCCAAACGGCGCAACACATCAGGCTTGGATCCCGACTCGTGGCCATCAAGCCGATCCGGCCTGAGCCCCATCGAGATGAGCAGCTCGGCGGTGAAATCTCGTGCCTTGGTGGTGAGCACCGCCCAGGCCATGTTCTCTTGCGACAACGCATTCAAACGTTCCGGCACGCCCGGATAGGGCTGATGCAGGGCAAGCCAGGCGTCACGATCGGTCTGCACAGCATCGGCCCGCACCGCCTCCAGGGTCTGCTGAAGGGAGGCAGGAGTCCAGCCAAAACGCTCCAGCGCAGCGGCGCAGTGCGCCGCGTAGTCGTGCACAAACCGCTCGACCCCAAGCTGTTCAAGAGGACCGCGTTGCTCTGCGATCAATGCCGCGATCAGCACCATCTCCCAACCGTGATGAATCCAGGGCCTGAGCTGCCGGAACTGGGGAGGCACGGACTCAGGAAGATCGACAGCGGGATGCAGCCGCAGGCATGCACGGCGCGCACTCCACCAGTATTCATGCATCCCATCCACAATCACGCCGTCAAAATCGAAGACCAGCAGACGCTTGGGAAGCACCGAATTTCAAGAAAAACTGGGCCGCTAGGATTCGAACCTAGGAATGGCGAGACCAAAACCCGCTGCCTTACCGCTTGGCGACGGCCCATTGACTCCATTGCTGAGACTCCCTGCGGAGATCAACCCTGGGGTTCAAATAGTTACTCACAGTGGAGTGACCTTCGTCAATCCATCCAGGCCACCCGGGCGTGAGTCATGGGGGAAAAACTCGGAGCCGGCGTTGGTCACTGGATCCATAGACATCGCTCTGAAGGCTGTAACGCGCCACGAGATCCGCCTGCATCTGAAGGACGTGCTCATGACGCGGCAGAAGCTCAACCGGACGCCCCTCCGGCATCACAATCTGCTCCACCGCCAGCCTGCACTCCTCCAGAGCAGCCAGCGCATCACCTGGATCGGGCTGACCTGAGGCGCGCTCAGGCTCCTGTGCCTTGCTGGACAGAGGCTGACGGTTGAGCAGGCGCTCAAGAGCTCGCTCGACCTGGGCCAGAGAATCCGACTTGATCACGAGAATCGGCACCCCCGCCTCCCGTGCCTGCCGGCGAAGTTCAGGCTGACGCCCCAGCCCCTGACGCACACTGAGCAGCACATCGGCACAAGCGAGATCGTCAACGGCGGTGACGGGCCAGCCATGGCGGCGGACCGCCTCTTCCAATCGCTGCCGACTGAGACCGCAACAGAGCACCTGCAGCTTCATCTCGCGCGAGGCTTCAACAGTTGCAGGCTTGTTGGCGCCATGGCGACTCGGACCGGAACGGCTGGGGTCGGGCAAGGGAACCACGGCCAGAGCAGGCCGACGCTGAGGAGGCTGTGGCATCGACGGTTCGGGATCGACAAGCCTGACCCCTCCGTCTGCCAGCAACTCGCGCTCCTGAGGCCTGGGGCTTTGTCCACGCAACAACAGATCCACCGTGCGCCCGACGTCATCGTGAACGGCCCAGCGATGGCGACTGTGCATCTCCACAGCGAGAGGAAACGTCGGTTCGGCGGCACGCTCCAGAACCGTTTTCTGCGTTCGGCGACGTCGCGCCTCGTCGTCACCGAGGGTGACGGACTCGATCCCCCCCACCAGATCGCAGAGCGTGGGGTTCTTGATCAGATTGGCAAGTGCGTTGCCATGGGCGGTGGCCACAAGCATCACACCCCGCTCTGCGATTGTCCGCGCCGCCTGAGCTTCCAGCTCAGTGCCGATTTCATCGATCACGATGACCTCAGGCATGTGGTTTTCCACCGCCTCGATCATCACCTGATGCTGAAGTTCAGGCCTCGCCACCTGCATACGCCTGGCACGCCCAATCGCTGGATGGGGAATATCACCATCACCGGCGATTTCATTGCTGGTGTCGATCACAACGACCCGCTTGTGCAGGTCCTCGGCCAAAACACGGGCAATTTCGCGAAGAGCTGTGGTCTTGCCCACACCAGGGCGTCCCATCAGCAGCAATGACTCTCCGCTGTCGAGCAGATCACGAACAATGGCGACGGTCCCGAAAACGGCACGTCCCACACGACAGGTGAGGCCCACCACATCACCACTCCGATTGCGGATGGCACTGATGCGATGCAGGGTGCGCTCGATGCCGGCTCGGTTATCGGCTCCGAATTGGCCGATCCTGTTGACCATCTCCTCGAGGTCTTGGCGCTCCAGGCAGTGCGCGCCGAGTTCGACCGAGCGACCTGGATAACGCGCTTCAGGAATCCGACCGAGATCGAGAACGACCTCCAGCAGCTGATCACGTCGCTCAGCGGGGGCGAGAGCGTCCTGAACTGGCGTGGGCAACAGCGCGAGCAGCCGCTGTAGATCATCGGTGATGCGCTCGGTACTCATGGCCCAGGCTCCCAGTGCTCATCAGGACCTAAACGCCTTTTAGCAGGACTGAGTCCCTGATCGGGGACAGTCAGGGGCGTGCGAGCCAGGGAATCACGAGATTCCGAGCCAGCTCAAGGGCCTGCTCCCAACCCAAGGGCCAGTCACGCAGCGTGGTCTGGCGGCATTCGGCCTCCTGCAGCAGAGGCTGCACGATCGAACGGGCCATCCCACCGAAGGCGACACCTGCTGGACCGCAGGAGCGTGGCAACCCAAGACCATTGAGCAAGCCAATGGTCGCGCTGTTGGTTCCTCCAGCCAGCTGCAACGGCCCAGGAGGTGCGCTGGTCCGAACCTGCTGCCAGAGCCGCAGGGCCGCCCGGGCCGTGCCAGCGCCGACATCGCCGCTCATCGGACGTCCATCAAGCTGCCAGAGAGGACGAAACCCCCGCTTTCGCAGAGCCTCGTGGCGCCCCCACAATTCGGTGACCAGATCTTGCGAGTGCAAACCATGCCCCTCAAGACCGCAGCTCACCGCCAACCTCCGCAGAGGGATGGCGGCAGCTGAGACCTGCTCAAGCGTGCGTTCAAATTCCTGCACCCGTCCAGGGGCAGTGTGAACTTCAAGTGCATCGGGTTGCAGCTCTGCGAGCAGGGAAGCGAGATTGTCGAGCCCCACCCGATGGTCGGAGGTTTCGATCAGGCCGAGAGGACAGGCCGGCAAACAGCGACCACAGCCGTAGCAACGGTTTGGGTCGACACCGGGGCCGGGGTGAATGGCATCCGCAGGGCAGACCCTCTCGCAGGGCCGAGGACAATCCGGAGGGCAGCGGGAAGGGTCAAAGACAGCCTTGCGGAAATGGGCATCGCGCCCATCGCTGACGCTGACCATCAGCCAGGGAGCATGACCGGTGCGTTCCCTGGCCCAGCTGAGACCCGTGCGAGCGGCATTCACCACAGCGGCATCGGCTGCCACGTCAACACACTGCACACCCGCAACCGCATACAGCGCACAAAGATCAGCCACTGCAGCGAGGTCCTGATTACTGGCCCCACAGATCAACTTGACCCAGCGGCCCTCGCCGAGGGCATCATCACCGGCCAGCAATGAACCGGTGACCGGCAGAAGACAGGCGCTCAGGCTCCCAGCAGCCTTGTCATCGGCTGCCAGCGAAGACTGCGCGCACCACCCATCTCCACCACCACCTTCAGACGAGGCTCACGACGGCAAAGATCACAGAGGGACAGCAACTCAGATCGGGACAACACCTGCCCCTCGATCAACCAGAGAACAACGGGCTTATCCCCAAGCAGAATCTCTCCAAGCTGGGGCATGACCTCCTGCACCTCTCCAACCGCCGCACCACGGCCAACGCTTTGATGTCCGAGGTGCGGAGGGCGCACACCATGCTTCTGCAACAGAAACACCTCCGGGTCTCCCAGGCCACGGGCCGAGGAGATCTGAGTTCGATATCCCGCCGCGCGGAGTCGCCTCAGCAGGCGCGTTTCTGCACCACCTTCAAGCGGGGCATGGACTGCCATAACACCCGCGGATTCCAGTTCACGGCGGAAACCCCGACCTGAAAGCAGCAGCGGCATGGAATCAGTCCAGATGGCATGAGTCTGGCAGTTGATCAGGGATGAATGGAAGCAGGAAGGCAGTGGTGTAGGGTTTTTGTTTGCTCTGCCGATCTGTGCCCGTCCGCTAGCCGGGCCTCCAGTTCCAAGAGCAGGTCCGGCGTGTGCGCCGGATCTCCAGGCCAGCGCAACACACGAAGTCATTCGTTGAGTTGCCGGGAAACTACCGACCCTCTTCGGTCGATCAAGTCCCAGCCAGCTGATTCGCTCGCTAGCCCCAATCCGAATTGCATCAACGTTTTGTTGAAGCATTCGGCCATGACTGCGTCACCTCAATCAGCGCCCTTCAGGCCACAGCTCAAGCAGCGTCATGTTGCAGAGGCTGAGGTTGTCCACGCTGGCGTCATTACCTCCCATGTCCATCGGCATCCTTGGGAAGAAGCTGGGTATGTCCCAGTTCTTCGACGAGCAAGGTAAAGCCGTCCCGGTCACATTGATCGAGGCGGGGCCTTGCCGGATCACCCAACTCAAGACCACTGAAACTGACGGCTATGAAGCCGTCCAGATCGGCTTTGGCGAAACACGCGAAAAGCTGATTAACAAGCCCGCCAAAGGTCACCTCGCCAAATCCGGCGAAGGAATCCTTCGCCATCTCCGCGAATATCGCGTCGACGACCTGAACGGTCTCGAGCTCGGTGGCGCAATCACCGTGGGTGATTTCGAGGCAGGCCAGAAGGTTGACGTCAGCGGCGACACCATGGGTCGTGGCTTCGCTGGTTATCAGAAGCGCCATGGCTTCAGCCGAGGTCCGATGACCCACGGCTCGAAGAACCACCGTGAGCCCGGTTCGACCGGAGCCGGCACCACTCCTGGTCGGATCTACCCCGGCAAGCGAATGGCTGGTCGCTACGGCGGCAAGAAAATCACCACGCGAGCTCTCACGATCCTAAAGGTGGACAGTGACAGAAACCTGCTCGTGGTGAAGGGCTCCGTTCCTGGCAAGCCGGGATCGCTGCTGAACATCCGGCCAGCCAATCGTGTGGGTGCCAAGCCCGCCAAAGGAGGTAAGTGATGGCCAATTGTGTTGTTCGTGACTGGCAGGGCAAGGAAGCCGGCAAGGCCTCCCTGGACCTGAAGGTGGCCAAGGAAACCACCGCCGTTGACCTGATGCACCGTGCAGTGCTGCGCCAGCAGGCTCACAGCCGTCAGGGAACTGCAAGCACCCTCACCCGCGCGGAAGTCCGTGGTGGCGGTCGCAAGCCCTACAAGCAGAAAGGAACCGGTCGTGCCCGCCAGGGATCCATCCGCACTCCGCTGCGTCCCGGCGGCGGCATCGTGTTCGGTCCCAAGCCCCGCACCTACAACCTTGCGATGAATCGCAAGGAGCGTCGTCTGGCCCTGCGCACCGCGCTGATGGCTCGCATCGACGACGTGATCGTGGTGAAGGATTTCGGAGCTTCGCTGGAAGCACCGAAAACCCGTGAAGTCGTTGACGCACTTGGCCGACTCGGCGTTGCTGCCGACGCCAAGGTGCTGATCGTGCTCACAGCCCCCAGTGAGGTGGTGCGGCGTTCCGTTCGCAACCTCGAGAAGGTGAAGCTGATCACCGCTGACCAGCTCAACGTCTTCGATCTGCTCCACGCCAATTCACTGGTGGTGGGCGAAGAGGCACTCGCAACCATCCAGGAGGTCTACGGAGATGACTGAGCGCTTCACAGGGCGCCTTGCTGATGTAATCCGCAGGCCGCTGATCACCGAAAAAGCCACCCGAGCGCTGGAACTGAACCAGTACACCTTTGAGGTGGACCACCGAGCTGCCAAGCCAGACATCAAAGCCGCCGTTGAGCAGCTGTTTGATGTCAAGGTCACCGGTGTGAGCACCATGAATCCTCCTCGCCGCAGTCGTCGGGTCGGCCGATTCGCCGGCAAGCGCTCTCAGGTGAAGAAGGCCATCGTGCGCCTCGCCGAGGGCAACTCCATCCAACTCTTCCCTGAGTCCTGAGGGGTCTGAAACGTCATGGCAATCCGTACCTTCCGCCCCTACACACCCGGTACCCGTACCCGGGTCGTCACCGACTTCAGCGAAGTCACCGGCCGCAAGCCGGAGCGTTCCCTGGTGGTGTCCAAACACCGCCGCAAGGGACGCAACAACCGCGGCGTGATCACCTGTCGCCATCGCGGCGGTGGCCACAAGCGCCAGTACCGCATCGTTGATTTCCGACGCAACAAGCACGGCGTGCCCGCCAAGGTGGCCGCCATTCACTACGACCCCCACCGCAACGCTCGGCTGGCACTTCTCTTCTACACCGATGGAGAGAAGCGCTACATCCTGGCTCCTGCTGGAGTCACGATCGGTCAGACCGTCGTGTCAGGGCCTGAATCTCCCATCGAAATCGGCAACGCCATGCCGCTTTCTGATGTTCCTCTCGGTTCCAGCGTTCACTGCGTCGAGCTTTATGCCGGTCGCGGTGGTCAGATGGTTCGCACCGCAGGCGCCAGTGCTCAGGTCATGGCCAAGGAGGGCGATTACGTCGCCCTGAAGCTGCCATCAACTGAGGTGCGTCTGGTGCGCCGTGAGTGCTACGCCACCATCGGCGAAGTCGGCAACTCGGAGATCCGCAACACGAGCCTCGGCAAAGCAGGACGCCGTCGCTGGCTCGGACGCCGACCTCAGGTGCGAGGCAGTGTGATGAACCCCTGCGACCACCCTCACGGTGGTGGTGAGGGTCGGGCTCCGATCGGCCGCTCCGGTCCGGTCACCCCATGGGGCAAACCCGCTCTGGGCCTCAAGACCCGCAAGCGCAACAAGCCGAGTAACAAGTTCGTCCTCCGCAAACGTCGCAAGACGTCCAAGCGGAGCCGTGGCGGACGCGACTCATGATGCTGCTCAACACTCTGTCGTTCGCTTAATCCGCCATGGGACGTTCACTTAAAAAAGGCCCTTTCATTGCCGACAGCCTGCTTCGCAAGGTTGAAAAGCAAAATGCCGCCGATGACAAGTCAGTCATCAAAACGTGGTCCAGGGCCTCCACGATCCTGCCGATGATGATCGGCCACACAATCGCGGTTCACAACGGCCGCACCCACGTGCCGGTCTTCGTGACCGAACAGATGGTGGGCCACAAGCTCGGCGAATTCGCCCCCACCCGCACCTTCAAAGGCCACATCAAAGACAAGAAAGGAGGCCGCTGAGTCCATGACAACGTCATCCCCAACGGCAACTACCGCCCAGGCCCACGGTCGCTTCATCCGCGGTTCCGTGTCCAAGGTCCGGCGGGTTCTCGATCAGATCCGCGGTCGCAGCTATCGCGACGCGCTGATCATGCTCGAGTTCATGCCGTACCGCTCCACGGGTCCCATCACCAAGGTTCTGCGCTCAGCAGTGGCCAATGCCGAGCACAACCTCGGACTTGACCCTTCAACCCTGGTGATCTCCCAGGCCAGCGCTGACATGGGTCCTTCCATGAAGCGCTACCGGCCCCGCGCTCAAGGTCGCGCCTTCGCGATCAAAAAGCAGACCTGCCACATCAGCATTGCTGTGGCAGCCCAGACCGACTCCTGACCCCCGAGCACCCCGACTGATGGGACACAAAATCCATCCAACCGGCTTACGCCTGGGGATCACCCAGGAGCACCGGTCACGCTGGTACGCCCCCAGCAAGAGTTATCCGAGCCTCCTTCAGGAGGACGATCGGATTCGCAAGTTCATCCACAAGAAATACGGCTCCGCCGGTATCAGCGATGTGCTGATCGCCCGCAAGGCAGATCAGCTCGAAGTTGAGCTGAAAACCGCACGCCCCGGCGTGTTGGTCGGACGCCAGGGAAGTGGCATCGAAGAGCTGCGTTCCGGCATCCAGAAAACCGTCGGCGATCCGAATCGTCAGGTTCGAATCAATGTGGTCGAAGTCGAGCGTGTCGACGCCGATGCCTTCCTGCTCGCCGAGTACATCGCTCAGCAGCTTGAGAAGCGTGTGGCGTTCCGTCGCACCATCCGCATGGCCGTTCAGCGCGCTCAGCGTGCCGGCGTTCTTGGCCTGAAAATTCAGGTCTCCGGTCGTCTCAACGGTGCTGAAATCGCACGCACCGAGTGGACGCGTGAAGGCCGGGTGCCACTGCACACCCTTCGCGCTGACATCGACTACGCCACCAAGGTCGCCAGCACCACCTACGGGGTGCTCGGCATCAAGGTCTGGGTGTTCAAAGGCGAAGTGTTGGGCGATGAAGCCCAACAGCAGCTGCCTGTGGGGGCAACCCCGCGGCGTCGGGCCGGTCGCAGGCCCCAACAGTTCGAAGACCGCTCCAACGAGGGTTGAACAGGAGGCCTGAACCATGCTGAGTCCAAAACGCGTCAAATTCCGTAAGCAGCAACGCGGCCGCATGCGCGGTGTCGCCACCCGTGGCAACACCATCGCCTTCGGCCAGTTCGCTCTGCAGGCACAGGAGTGTGGCTGGATCACCTCGCGCCAGATCGAGGCCAGCCGTCGTGCCATGACCCGCTACGTCAAGCGTGGCGGAAAAATCTGGATCCGGATCTTCCCTGACAAGCCGGTCACCATGCGCGCCGCCGAGACCCGAATGGGTTCCGGTAAGGGCAACCCGGAATTCTGGGTGGCAGTGATCAAGCCCGGCAGGATCCTGTTCGAAATGGGTGGTGACGAAATCACCCCCGAAATCGCCAAGGAAGCCATGCGCCTTGCGCAGTACAAGCTGCCTGTGAAGACCAAGTTCATCACTCTCGATGAACAGGAGCAGACATCCGGTGCACAAGCACCGGCCGCTGCTGCCGCCACCGTGGAGTCCTGACCATGGCCCGTCCCAATGCCTCCGAACTGCGTCAGCTCTCCGACGCAGACATCACAGAGCAGATCGTCGGTCTCCGTCGCGAGCTGTTTGATCTGCGCTTCCAGCAAGCCACCAGGCAGCTGACCAACACCCACCGCTTCAAGCAGAGCCGCACAAAGCTGGCCCAGCTGCTGACGGTGCAGAAGGAGCGCCAAAGCTCCACCGCCTCCTGATCCTCCGCTTCATACCCATGGCACTCAAGGAAAGGGTCGGCACCGTCGTCAGCGACAAGATGGACAAAACGGTGGTGGTTGCGGTGGAAAACCGCTTTCCCCATCCCATCTACAAGAAGACGGTCAGCCGGACCACCCGTTACAAAGCTCACGACGAGAACAACAGTGTTCGCGTTGGTGACCGTGTTCGCATCACCGAGACCCGTCCGCTCAGCCGCCACAAGCGTTGGGCCGTCGCCGAGGTGCTCAGTCACAGCCCGAAAGCTGAGGAGGTCAACAAATGATTCAGCAGGAATCCTTCCTCACCGTCGCTGACAACAGCGGCGCCAAGCGCATCCAGTGCATCCGCGTGCTGGGCAGCAACCGTCGATACGCCCATGTGGGTGACGTGATCGTGGCCGCCGTCAAGGACGCCATGCCCAACATGGGTGTGAAAAAGTCCGACGTGGTCAAGGCCGTGGTGGTCCGCACCAAAGCCACGCTGCGTCGTGACACAGGCAATTCGATCCGGTTTGACGACAACGCCGCCGTCATCATCAACGATGACAAAAATCCCAAGGGCACGCGCGTCTTTGGCCCTGTGGCCCGTGAACTGCGCGACCGGAACTTCACCAAAATCGTCTCCCTCGCTCCGGAGGTGATCTGAGATGGCAACTGCAACTCCGAAATCCGCCGCAGCGCAGCGCATCAAGATGCGTCTCCGCAAAGGCGACACCGTTCAGGTGATCACCGGCAAGGACAAGGGCAAGACCGGACAGGTCCTGCGCACCCTGCCCAACGAAAACCGCGTGATCGTGGAGGGCGTGAACATGCGCACCCGCCACGTGAAACCCACTCAAGAGGGTGAAAGCGGTCGGATTGTCACCGAAGAGGCATCACTGCATGCTTCCAACGTGATGATCTATTCCACCGACAAGAAAGTGGCCAGCCGAGTCGAGCTGATCACTGAGAAGGACGGCAGCAAAAAGCGCCGCCTCAAGAAAACCGGCGAGGTGATCGACTGATCGCCCCGATCCGCCTTCTGACCAAGCCCAGAAGTCCCATTCCCCAGCCATGTCACTGAAACAGCGCTATCGGGAGACCATTCAGCCCAAACTGCTGAAGGATTTAAGTCTCTCCAACGTCCATGAAGTCCCCAAGGTGATCAAAGTCACCGTCAACCGGGGACTCGGCGAAGCTGCCGCCAACGCCAAGTCCCTTGAGGCCTCGGTGAACGAACTTGCTCAGATCACCGGCCAGAAAGTGGTGGTGACCCGAGCCAAGAAAGCCATCGCCGGCTTCAAGATCCGCCAGGGCATGCCGATTGGCTGTGCCGTGACTCTGCGCGGCGATCGCATGTATGCGTTCCTCGAGCGACTGATCAACCTGGCACTGCCCCGCATCCGCGACTTCCGTGGCGTCAGCCCCAAGAGCTTTGACGGACGTGGCAACTACACCCTGGGGGTGAGAGAGCAGATCATCTTCCCTGAGATCTCCTTCGACAAGATCGACGCCATCAGGGGCATGGACATCACCATCGTGACCACTGCCCGTTCGGATGAAGAGGGCCGGGCCCTCCTCCGCGAGATGGGAATGCCATTCCGCAGCAACTGAGCCCTCCTCGGAAACCACTATGGCCAATCACGACCCTATTTCCGACATGCTCACCCGCATCCGCAATGCGAGTGAGAAACGTCATCAGAGCACGAAAGTACCCGCTTCCCGCATGTCCCGCAGCATCGCCAAGGTGCTGCAGCAGGAAGGCTTCATCGCTGAAATCAGCGAAGAAGGCGAGGGTGTCCACACCAACCTGGTGCTGGAACTGAAGTACAGCGGCAAGCACCGCCAGCCCACCATTCGCTCCATGCAGCGGGTGAGCAAGCCCGGTTTGCGCATCTACAAGAACACACGTGGCCTTCCCAAGGTCCTCGGCGGACTGGGGGTGGCGATCATCTCCACCTCCAAGGGTGTGATGAGCGACCGCGATGCCCGAAAACAGGGCGTGGGCGGTGAAGTGCTCTGCTACGTCTATTGATCCGGAGCCACAACCATGTCACGTATCGGTAAAGCCCCCATCCCCATCCCTGAAAAGGTGACCGTGAGCCTGAACGGCCTCGCAGTCACCGTGAAGGGACCGAAGGGCGAACTCAAACGCACACTGCCTGAGGGCGTGAGCATCGATCAGGTGGAGAACACCATCGTGTTGGCTCCGACCAGCAGCAAGCGCACCTCCCGTGAGCGCCATGGCCTTTGCCGTGCCCTCGTCAACAACATGATTGTTGGAGTGGAGAGCGGTTTCAGCAAAAGTCTGGAGATCATCGGTGTGGGCTCCAGGGCCCAGGTCAAAGGCACCACGCTCGTCGTCAGCGCTGGTTACAGCCATCCCGTCGAGGTGCCGGCTCCTGCAGGCATCACCTTCAAGGTTGAGAACAACACCAAGGTGATTGTTTCCGGGATCGACAAGGAATTGGTCGGCAATGAAGCCGCCAAAATCCGCGCCATCCGTCCGCCCGAGCCTTACAAGGGCAAAGGGATCCGGTACGAGGGCGAATGGATCCTCCGCAAGGCAGGCAAGTCGGGCAAAAAGTAATCCACTGCCAGACGCTGTTCCTCTTTACCCACCATGTCGACCCTCTCCCGTAAACAACAGACCCAGAAGCGTCATCGGCGCCTGCGTCGTCATCTCAGCGGCACTGCCGGCAGACCCCGCCTGGCCGTGTTCCGCTCCAACAGCCACATTTATGCCCAGGTCATCGACGATGACGCGCAGAGCACGCTCTGTTCAGCATCAACCGTTGACAAAGATCTGCGCACAAGCCTGAAAACCAACGGCAACAGCTGCAATGCATCCGTCGCCGTCGGTGAACTGGTGGCCAAGCGCGCCCTCGCCAAGGGCATCCAACAGGTGGTCTTCGATCGCGGCGGCAACCTGTATCACGGTCGGGTGAAAGCCCTTGCCGACGCCGCCCGGGAAGCGGGCCTTCAGTTCTGATCCTGCTCTCAACATGACCGATTCCAACCCCCAGACCAATCCCAACGACGTGCCATCGGCAGCCGATGTTCCCGCCGCGGCCGAAGGCCAGCAGGAACAGCGCCGCGGAGGAGGTCGCGACCGCGGTGACCGCCGTGGCGGACGCCGTGGTGACCGTCGCAACCAGGAGCGTGACTCCGAATGGCAGGAGCGGGTTGTTCAGATCCGCCGCGTGTCCAAGACCGTCAAAGGCGGCAAGAAGATGAGCTTCCGGGCCATTGTTGTTGTCGGAAACGAGCGCGGTCAGGTCGGCGTCGGTGTCGGCAAGGCCGGCGACGTGATCGGTGCCGTGCGCAAGGGTGTTGCTGACGGCAAGAAGCATCTCGTCAAGGTGCCTCTGACACGTCACAACTCCATTCCGACACTGTCCAACGGTCGCGATGGTGCCGCCAGCGTGTTGATTCGTCCCGCCGCTCCCGGTACGGGTGTAATTGCAGGTGGCTCGATCCGCACAGTTCTCGAGCTTGCCGGCATTAAGAACGTGCTTGCCAAGCGTCTCGGAAGCAAAACGCCTCTGAACAATGCCCGGGCTGCCATGGTGGCGCTCGACAGTCTCCGCACCCACAAGGAGACCGCCAAGGAACGGGGGATCTCCCTCGAGCAGATCTATTCCTGATTCCCCATGACTCTTCGACTTGATTCCCTAAAGCCCAACAAAGGCGCCCGTCGCCGCAAACTGCGCAAGGGTCGCGGCATCGCCGCTGGCCAGGGTGCGAGCTGCGGATTCGGCATGCGTGGCCAGAAATCTCGTTCAGGCAGACCAACCCGCCCCGGCTTCGAGGGTGGTCAGATGCCTCTGTACAGACGAGTGCCCAAGCTGAAGCACTTCACTTTGGTGAATCCCAAGAACTTCACCGTCGTGAACGTGTCAGCCCTGAATGACCTCAAGGCCGGTAGCACCGTGAACCTCGACTCACTGGTCAAGGATGGCGTTGTCACCAGCCCTAAGCATCCTCTGAAGATCCTCGGCAACGGGGAACTCAAGGCCAAGCTCACTGTTCAGGCTGCCGCTTTCACAGCATCGGCACGGACCAAAATCGAAGCAGCCGGTGGCACCTGCGAACTGCTGGATTGAGATCCATCGGATCGATCTCCACAGATCTAACGTCTGAGCCGTCCGCCGGATCATCATCCGCGGACGGCTTTGCTGCATCAAGCTCAATCACCCAACCTCTGATCCATGCTCGTCAGTCGGGGACGCAATCCCAGCGCCAGTGAAGTCATCACCCAGCTGGTGCAGAATCCTGAGCTCAGAGGCAGGGTTCTCACCACCCTTGGGCTGCTGATGTTGGTCCGTCTCGGCATCTACATCCCGATGCCAGGCATTGACCGTGTGGCTTTTGAGCAGTTCATCCAACAGGGTGGACAGCTGATCGGATTCCTCGACATCTTCACGGGTGGCGGCATCTCCACGCTGGGAATCTTCGCCCTAGGGATCCTGCCGTTCATCAACGCCTCGATCATCCTTCAGTTGCTCACAGCCTCGCTGCCGCAACTGGAGGATCTCCAGAAAAATGAGGGAGAGGCAGGCCGGCGCAAACTCGCTCAGATCACGCGTTATGTCGCCCTCGGCTGGGGTCTGATCCAGAGCGTGGTCTTTGCTGTGATCCTGCGTCCGTATGCGGTGGATGGTCTGCCGGACAGCGTGTTCGTGGTGCAGACAGCCCTCGCCCTGGTCACCGGATCCATGATCGTGATGTGGCTGAGCGAAGTGATCACGGAACGCGGCATCGGCCAGGGAGCCTCTCTGGTGATCTTCCTGAACATCGTGGCCACCTTGCCTCAGGCTCTCGGTTCCACCATCGAAAAAGCACAGACAGGCGATCGCAACGATGTCTTCGGGATCGTGATTCTGGTGATGGTGTTCCTGGTCACGATCGTGGGCATCATTTTCGTGCAGGAGGGACAACGCCGACTGCCGATCGTGAGTGCCAAACGACAGGTGGGAGGAGGAGCCGTGTTACCCAACCGCCAGAGCTACCTGCCCCTGAAACTCAACGCCGGCGGTGTGATGCCAATCATTTTCGCCTCGGCCCTGATCTTTCTGCCGATCACGATTGCCAACTTCAGCCAGAACCCATTCCTGATCCGAGCAGCTACAGCCCTGAATCCAGGCAGCTCCAATCCATGGCCTTATGCCCTGGTGTTCTTCTCCCTGATTCTTGGCTTCTCCTATTTCTATGCGTCGCTGACCTTCAATCCGGTGGATGTCGCCAGCAACCTCAAGCGCGGAGGGGTGGCCATCCCAGGAGTCAGACCCGGCACCGCCACGGCGAACTACCTGGAAGGTGTGAAAAACAGACTCACCCTGCTGGGCGGACTCTTCCTCGGTGCTGTTGCCATCATTCCGTCCGCCGTGGAACGGGCGACCAATGTGCAGACATTCCAGGGACTCGGAGCCACCTCACTGCTGATCTTGGTGGGTGTTGCCATTGACACGGCCAAGCAGGTCCAGACCTATGTGATCTCCCAGCGCTACGAGGGAATGGTGCGCCAGTAACAAGGCCAGTTCGAGCCATTGCTCCGCCGAATCGCAACGGCGACGGCCCCGCAACACCTCTCCTCTGATTAACCCCTCAACCTGAATCGCCATGAAACAACGCCTTCTGTTCGTGGGACCGCCCGGTGCCGGAAAGGGCACGCAAGCAACACGCCTCTGCGAAAAACACGGACTTCGTCACCTCTCGACCGGCGATCTGCTCAGAGCTGAGGTGGCCGCAGGCAGCGACCTGGGCAAGGAAGCTGAAGCCGTCATGAACCGGGGAGAACTGGTGACCGACAACCTGGTGCTGGCCATCGTCAAGGCGCAGCTTTCTGCTCTCAACGGCCAGGGCTGGTTGATGGACGGCTTTCCCCGCAACGTGGCGCAGGCCGAGGCGCTGGCACCGCTGCTCCAGGACCTCAATCAGGCCATTGAGAGCGTCGTGCTGCTGGAGCTGGATGACTCGGTGTTGGTTGAACGCATGCTCGGCCGCGGTCGTGCAGACGACAACGAAGAGGTCATCCGCAACCGTCTTGAGGTCTACAAGCAACAGACGGCTCCTCTGATCGATTACTACAACAGCCAGAACCTGCTGATCACGGTGCAGGCTGACGGCAGTGTTGAAGCCATTGCTCAGCGAATCGAAAGCATTCTTGCTTGACCCGCTGTGGTACGGTAGCTGTTTGCAACAATGGAGAGCTTCGCCCCATGAAGGTGCGTTCCTCAGTTAAAAAAATCAGCCCTGACGATCAAATCGTCAAGCGCAGAGGTCGCATCTACGTGATCAACAAGAAGCGCCCTCGCAACAAGCAACGCCAGGGCTGAAGCCTCGGTTGACCTTCTCAACGCAGAGCTATCGCTCTGCAACCTGAATTGAAGACTTCCCAGGCAAAGGAAGTCATTGTCCACCTCGATTAATTGCTCAGTGGCACGGATTGCTGGTGTCGACATTCCCCGCGACAAGCGGATCGAAGTCGCCCTCACCTACATCTACGGAATTGGCCCCACGCGGGCCAGAACCATCCTTTCGAAAACCGGTGTCAACCCAGACACCAGGGTCAAGGATCTTGAGGACGGTGATGTGCAGAAACTGCGCGGTGCCACCGAGACCTACACCATCGAGGGTGACCTGCGCAGGCAGGAGGGAATGGCCCTCAAGCGCCTCCAGGACATCGGCTGTGTGCGCGGGCGTCGCCATCGCATGAGCCTTCCAGTGCGCGGACAGCGAACCCGCACCAATGCGCGAACCCGTCGCGGAGCTCGCAAGACCGTGGCCGGCAAGAAGAAATAAGCCGCTTCGGCCAATCGGATCCTTCAGTTCCCTAAGCCCCCTCCATCTCCAGGCCCATGGCCAAAACAGTCAAGAAATCAGGCCCCAAGAAGGCCAAGCGCAACGTACCCAACGGCGTTGCCCATATTCAGAGCACGTTCAACAACACCATCGTTTCGATCACCGATACGACTGGAGAGGTCATCTCCTGGTCTTCGGCAGGTGCCAGTGGCTTCAAAGGCGCTCGCAAGGGCACCCCGTTTGCTGCACAGACCGCAGCCGAAGCAGCCGCTCGCCGAGCTCTCGAGCAGGGCATGCGCCAGATCGAAGTGCTCGTTCGTGGCCCCGGCTCAGGCCGTGAAACCGCAATCCGCGCCTTGCAGGTTGCTGGCCTTGAAATCACGCTGATCCGCGACGTCACCCCCTTGCCGCACAACGGCTGTCGCCGTGCCAAGCGTCGGCGCGTCTGAGCCAGCGCGTTCCCGTTCAGGTCCCTCTCTCCCCCGCTTCAGACCGTGTTGCAATACCAGATCGACCGTATCGAGCATCAGATCGCTGACGATCGCTCCCAGACCGGTGTATTTCTCATCGGCCCCCTTGAGCGGGGCCAGGCCACAACTCTCGGGAATTCCCTGCGTCGTGTGCTCATGGGAAACCTTGAAGGCACCGCTGTCACAGCCGTCCGGATTGCCGGCGTCAATCACGAATACGCGACCATCCCTGGAGTTCGTGAGGATGTGCTCGATATCCTCCTGAATTGCAAACAGATCACTGTCAACAGCCGCACAAACGAGCTGGAGATTGGCCGTCTGGTTGTGGCTGGTCCTGCAACGGTGAAAGCCCGCGATCTGCAGTTCTCTTCGCAGGTCCAGGTTGTGGATGGTGAGCGTGTGATCGCAACCGTGAGCGATGGCTACAGCCTTGAGCTCGAGGTTCACGTCGAGCGCGGCGTGGGCTATCGCCCCGTTGACCGTCACAACGAAGACACCAGCGCAATTGATCTTCTCCAGATCGATTCCGTGTTCATGCCCGTGCATCGGGTGAACTTCACCATCGATGAGACAGCGGTTGCTGAAGGCGGATCAGCCAGAGAGCGCCTTCGCATGGAAGTGGTGACCGACGGATCGATCACCCCTGACGATGCCATCGCTCAGTCTGCGAATCAGCTGATCGAGCTGTTCCAACCCCTCGCCACCGTCACCATGGTGGAAGAAGTTCAGGCAGAACCTGAGCCCACAGCGGAAGCCCAGATTCCGCTCGAGGAGTTGAATCTTTCTGTGCGTGCCTACAACTGCCTGAAACGTGCTCAGGTCAATTCCGTCTCCGATCTGATGGGCTTCAGCTACGAGGATTTACTGGAGATCAAGAACTTCGGTTCCAAGTCGGCTGATGAGGTGATTGAAGCTCTTGAAAGGATCGGCATCCAGATCCCTCAGAGCCGCACCAGCGTCTGACTCTTTCTGCCCCCCTTACTTCAGCCACCTCAGGAACCATGCGTCACCAATGCCGAGTCCCCCAGCTGGGACGCCCCGCCGACCAACGCAAAGCGATGCTTCGTGGTCTCACCACACAGCTGATTCGTGAAGGTCGCGTCACCACCACCAAAGCCCGTGCCAAGGCACTGCGTGACGAGGCAGAACGGATGATCACTCTGGCGAAGGAGGGCAGCCTTGCCTCCCGCCGCAGGGTCCTTGGATATGTGTACGACAAGCAGCTCGTGCATGCCTTGTTTGAGAAAGCTCCTGATCGCTACAGCGATCGCAAAGGCGGCTACACCCGCATCACCCGCACGGTGCGTCGTCGCGGGGACAATGCAGAGATGGCCATCATCGAACTGGTCTGAATTCCGGCGTCAGCATCACGGAAATCACCATCGCGAAACCCTCGGCTGATTCTGAAGGCCTCCGTCTCAAGCGGATTGCCCTCAGTCTCCAGTACGAGGGTTCTTCCTTTTGTGGTTGGCAACGTCAACCCAACGGCACCAGTGTTCAGTCGGTGCTCGACGAAGCCATCTCAGCACTCGACCCCCATCGGCCGGTCCAGACCGTCGCGGCAGGACGGACGGATGCCGGCGTGCATGCATCCGGCCAGGTGGTGCATTTCGACAGCTGCGGACCGATCCCAGCCAAGCGCTGGGCACCGGCTCTCAACGGCCGTCTACCGCCCAGCATCCGCGTGCGAGAAGCGGTGGAACGTCCGCTGGAATGGCACGCCTGCTACTCGGCCAGCTACCGGCGCTACCGCTACACCCTTTACAACGGACGAAGGCCGAACCTGTTTCTTGCTCCCTGGAGCTGGCATCGCTACCAGACACGACTCGATGAACAGGCGATGGCACAGGCACTTCATGGCCTGCTTGGCAGTCATGACTTCGCCGCCTTTCAACGCGCGGGAAGCCGGAGATCCCACTCGCGCACAACCATTCAGGACGTGTCAATCCAGCGGCAGGGTGACCTGATCCACTTCGAGATCCAGGCCAGCGGTTTTCTGTATGGCATGGTGCGTCTGCTGACCGGCCAGCTGGTGGCTGTGGGAGAGCACCGTCTGACCCCGGCACACTTTGAACGGCGATGGCGAGAGCGACGCCGCAGTGAAGTGAAGGATGGCGCCCCGGCCCAGGGACTGTGTCTGCTGCGCGCCGGTTATCCGGAGAGCGTTTTCAGCAAGGGCGGCTGGTACGATTGTCAACCGACTTTTTTTCTGGCCTCTGAAGATCCACCACCGGATCCTCCGCCATGGCCAACCACGACCTGAGCGGTCGCTTCCAACTCCCTGACTTGATCAGCGAGGGAACCACCGACAGGTAAAGTCGATCTTTGAGCTTTGAACAGCACGCCACGGCGTGACTGAAGCTCCCTGCCCAGCTTCGTCGCTCGCGACGGGGCATAACCGAACCGGCATGCCGGCGCGATGAACAAGACCTCCGTCCCCTCCATCGATTCAATCGACCGCCAGTGGTATCTGGTGGACGCTGAGAATCAGACCCTCGGCCGCCTGGCGACCGAAGTGGCTTCCGTGCTTCGCGGCAAGAACAAAGCCAGCTACACCCCTCATCTGGACACCGGCGATTTTGTCGTTGTCGTCAATGCCGAAAAAGTGAAAGTGAGTGGCAGCAAGCCACAACAGAAGCTGTATCGCCGGCATTCCGGACGCCCCGGTGGGATGAAGGTGGAAACCTTCGCCCATCTCCAGGAGCGTCTTCCTGAGCGCATCGTGGAAAAAGCCATTAAGGGCATGCTTCCCCACAACTCTCTGGGACGCCAGATGTTCCGCAAGCTGAAGGTCTACAAGGGCGTCGATCATCCGCATTCCGCCCAGCAGCCTCAGCCCCTGCAGCTCGATCCCGCCGCTTCCGCCAAATGAGCCCATCCAATTCCGTCGTTTACTGGGGTACCGGTCGTCGTAAGACTTCAGTTGCTCGCGTTCGGCTGATCCCCGGCAACGGCACCATCACCATCAATGGCCGACCTGGAGATAACTATCTCAACTACAACCCTGCCTACATCGCTGCCGTCAAGGCACCGCTGCAGACCCTGGGGCTGACCACTGAATACGACGTGCTCGTCAACGTGAGAGGTGGTGGTCTCACCGGCCAGGCCGACGCCATCAAGCAAGGCGCAGCCCGAGCTCTCTGTGAGCTCTCCGCCGACAACCGCAAACCCCTGAAAACAGAGGGTCACCTCAGCCGTGACCCACGGGCCAAGGAGCGTCGCAAGTACGGCCTCAAGAAAGCCCGCAAGGCTCCCCAGTTCTCCAAGCGCTGATCCCTGTCATGCCAAAGCCCGACATTCATCCCACCTGGTACCCCGATGCCAAGGTGATCTGCAACGGAGAAGTGGTCATGACCACTGGCTCCACGCAGCCCGAAATCCATGTGGACGTCTGGAGCGGTAACCATCCGTTCTTCACCGGTACTCAGAAGATTCTCGACACCGAGGGCCGCGTGGATCGTTTCATGCGCAAGTACGGCATGGGCAGCACCGCCAGTGTCAACGACGACAAGAAAGCATCTGCAAAGGACGAGGCTAAGGCATAAGCCTGATGCACTCCGCCATCGACGCATCAGCGATCGATCGCCACGATTCTTCCCCCGAATGCAGAGACTGATCTGCATTCGGGGTTTTTTTCTGACACGACAACACCGTCAGGTCTTTCCACGACCATGCTTCTGAGGCGATGGACTCCTCAACTCTGATCAGCCGTCTTGAGGCCGCGACCAGCAGTTTCCACAATCTGGAACGCCAGCTCGCGGACCCTGATGTGGCTTCTGATCCGGACCGCCTCCAGTCCGTGGCCAAGGAGCGGTCGCGCCTGGAACCTCTGGTCGTTGACTACATCAGCCTGCAGAACGTGCTCCAGGAAAGGGAGCAGGCGAAAACGCTCTTGCGTGAAAGCCGCGGCGATGCCGAGATGGAGGAACTAGCTCAGCTGGAGCTGGAGTCTCTGGATCAGCGTCATGACGAGCTGATCCAACGGCTCACGGTTGCACTGCTGCCCCAGGATCCTCGCGATCAACGCAGCGTGATGCTGGAGATCCGAGCCGGTGCCGGCGGCGACGAAGCATCGCTCTGGGCCGGGGATCTTGCCCGCATGTATGAACGATTCAGCAGCCGACGCGGCTGGACGGTGCAGCCCGTCAGCGCCAGCGAAGCCGACCTTGGCGGTTACAAGGAACTGATTCTTTCGGTGAAAGGCGATGCCGTCTTCAGCGAATTGAAATTTGAAGCCGGTGTCCACCGCGTGCAACGTGTCCCTGCCACCGAATCCCAGGGCCGTGTTCATACATCCACCGCCACAGTGGCCGTGATGCCTGAGGCCGATCCCGTGGAGGTTCAGATCGAACCCGGAGATCTTGAGATCAGCACGGCTCGATCGGGAGGAGCCGGCGGTCAGAACGTCAACAAAGTGGAGACAGCCGTTGACCTGCTGCACAAACCGAGCGGCATCCGTGTGTTCTGCACGCAGCAGCGCTCTCAGCTGCAGAACCGTGAACGGGCCATGGAGATTCTGCGAGCCAAGCTCTACGAGCGTCAGCTGGCCGAAGCCAATGAACGGGAGAGTTCAGCCCGCCGCTCCCAGGTGGGTACGGGCGACCGCAGCGAAAAGATCCGCACCTACAACGCCAAGGACAACCGAGTCACCGACCATCGACTCGGCAGAAATTTCAGTCTTGAGTCAGTGCTGCAGGGACAGATGGAGGATGTGATCGGCGCCTGTGTCGCCGAAGAGCAGCGCAGCAAGTTGGAAGAACTCAGCCAGCAGGCCGACGACTGATCAGAACGGGTCAGACGCCGATCACGTATTTGGCCCACTCGCTGTGGCGACCGGAATCGATCTGACGCACTGCCTCAAAACTCAGACTGCTGAGGGGACGACGCGGAACCCGCTTCAGAGGCATGTTGGCTTCGGCAGGGGTGCGACTGGCTTTGCGCACATTGCAACTGGTGCAAGCTGTGGTCACGTTGTCCCAGGCATCAGTGCCTCCACGGCTACGGGGAATCACATGGTCGATGGACAGGAGTTCACGGCTGCCGCAGTACTGACAGGTGTGATTGTCCCGCTGGAACACATTGCGGCGGGTCAATGGCACCTGGCGGAACGGAACTCGCACGAACTGACGCAGGCGGATCACCGTGGGCACATGCATGTCACGCCGCACAAGGCGCTTGGAGTCATGTTCGAGGCTTTCGGCTTTCCCCTTGATCATCATCACGACGGCGCGACGCCAGGTGGTGATGTTCAAGGGCTCGTAGGACGCATTGAGAACGAGAACCTGGCCCATGCCAGCTCCCTGATTACACGGCATGCTATCGGGGTCACAAGGGCAGCTTTGTGACCTTCACTACCCGGCCCCCATGCCCGACCTGTCCGCCGATCGCAGCAGCACCTCCGGCCTTGAGACAGCTGCTGGTGCAGACCCGCGTCAGCGAGCCTGGATGGAGGTGTCGGCCTCGGCCGTTGAAAACAACGCCAGAGCGTTGAAGCGTTTGCTGGCATCAGACTGCGCGCTGATGGCGGTCGTCAAGGCTGACGGGTACGGGCACGGGGCTGAAACAGTGGCCCGGGCTGCCATCTGCGGCGGCGCGACAAGCCTGGGTGTCGCCACCCTGCAGGAGGGGATCGAACTGCGTCGCGCTGGCCTGGAGCTGCCGGTTCTCGTGCTGGGCAATCTCACCCAGCCCGAAGAACTGCGCGCTTGCCTGCACTGGCAGCTGATGCCCACATTGAGCAGCATGCGCGAGGCACTGCTCTGCCAGAACCTTGCCAGTGGCAGTGGCCGTCAGTTCACGGTGCAGCTCAAGCTCGATACGGGCATGACGCGGCTCGGCTGCGATTGGCAGGACGGGGAACGCCTAACCGAAGCGATCCTGCAGCTGGATCAATTGAATCTGCGCGGGGTCTACAGCCATCTGGCTCTGGCCGATGGCGAACTGGAAGGCCAGGCCGAACGGACCACACGCCTGCAGCAGGAGCGTTTCGAGGCCGTCACACGCAAGCACCGACAACAGGGCTTGCAGCGACATCTGGCGAACTCGGCAGGCACGCTTCGGGACCCATCCCTGCATCACGATCAGGTGAGAGTGGGATTGGCTCTCTACGGCCATGCCCCCAGTGCCCATCTTGAGCAGAGCCTGGATCTTCAACCGGCGATGACCGTGAAAGCGCGGGTCAGCCTGATCCGCGAAGTCGCAGCAGGCGTGGGCGTGAGCTACGGGCACCGCTTCGTCACAAAACGGCCCAGCCGGCTGGCCGTGATCGGAATCGGTTACGCCGATGGCGTCAGCCGCTGTCTGTCAGGACGCATCCACGCCTTGCATCGCGGTGAGACCCTTCCCCAGGTTGGTGCCATCACCATGGATCAGCTGATGCTGGATGTCACCGACCATCCCGATCTTGAAAGCGGTGATGTCGTCACTCTGCTGGGACAGGATGATCAACAGGTGATCCGCCCTCAGGACTGGGCGGAACTCTCGGGTTCCATCCCCTGGGAAGTGTTGTGCAGCTTCAAGCACCGCCTGCCGAGACTGGTGGTCTGAACGGGCGCCCTCTTGATAGGGTGGGCGAGCCGCTGGAGAGGTGGCTGAGTGGTTGAAAGCGGCTCCCTGCTAAGGAGTTACAGGAGGCAACTTCTGTCGAGGGTTCGAATCCCTCCCTCTCCGTTGAACTGAACAGCGAGCCGTCAATCGGCTCCATAGCTCGCGAGTTGCTTGGCCATCTCGGGCAACAGTCGTTCGTCGCAGGCGCGATCCGGGCCCTCGCTGAAGACCACCAGCATGCTGGGGGCCTGGCCATCGATGCACCACCAGGCAGCATCGTGGCGGGCCTGACTCATCCAGCCGGCCTTGCTCCAGAGCTGACTGCCCTCCGGCAACCCCTCCCCGAGGAAGCCATCGACTTGATTCTCCGGATCCTTCTGCCTGTCTGATGTGCAGAGCGAGCGGGCCAATCGGGATCGAAGCCGCTGGCAGGCAGGCGGAGACAGCACGCCATCGGTCATCACCGCCTCGAGAATCCTGGCGACAGCGGCCGTGCAGAGAGCATTGCGATTGTCGTTGTTTTCCCCGTAGAACACACGCTCGCGTCCATAGGGGCCATCACCCCAGGTTTTCTGGCAGCAGTTGACGCGCTCCAGCTCTGGCCAGCCGAAACCATAAAACCAGTCATTGATCAGGCGTCGTTGCCGCTGCCACTGCTCCCAAGCTGGAGAGCGCAACGGAGGACCACTGGTGGTGCCGGTGAGCAGGTCGACAATCAGTCCGGTGGCGTCGTTGCTGGAGTCAGCCAGCATGTCGAGCAGCGCACGGCGAAGTTCCTCGCTGTCGGGGATCAGATCCCGCTGCAACCAGTGTTCGGCCGCCACCGCGTACATCAGCTTCACCACACTGGCGGGATACAGAAGCTTCTGGTCAGCCCAGGCAGCACCGCTGCCGCTGCCATTGGCTGGGGAGGCGGTGTCGTAACGCACCCAGGTCACGGCCACCTGATCATGCAGGCCTGGACGGCCATCGGCCGCCAGCCTGTCGATCAGAGCAACCAGGTGCTGCTGCATCGCCGGCTCGGGACGGTAGAACGCCATGGCACTGGCTACTGGCAATGCCGACCCTAGGCACCCCGATCACTGCGGACCTGATGAAGCCAGGCGGCTGCTGGAAACTGCTGGGTGGACAGAACGGCTACGCCAGACCAACGGATGACGGACTCGCCACCCAGGCCGCAGCGGGTCGACACTTCAAGATCGCTGCACCCGTCCATCCCGAGCATCATGGGCGAGTGCAAGCGGTGCTGCTCGAGGACGGCTATCCGTGCTGGCTCTCCATGGATGAGCTGGTCGGTCAGGCGGTGGCCTGTGAGCCCTGGCAGCCATCTCTGCTCTCCAGCTCGGACATCACCAGCAGACTGGGTGCCGTTCTGGAGTGGCTGAACGCTGCGGCTGCCGTGGAGAACACCTACCTGTGGGGAGGCACCATCGGTCCCGATCTCGACTGCTCCGGCCTGGTGCAGACCGCTTTCGCCAGCACTGGAATCTGGCTACCAAGAGATGCCTATCAGCAGGAGCGATTCTGCCAGCCGCTTGCGGTGCAGCCCGATGACGTGCACAACCTGCAAGCGGGCGATCTGATCTTCTTCGGCACCCCTGAACGCTGCACCCACGTCGGCATCCACCTCGAGAGCGGCCGCTACATGCACAGCTCGGGGACTGAACATGGCCGCAATGGCATTGGTATCGACGGCCTGAACCCCGAGGATCTCCACCCTGTTGCCTGTCACTACAGAGCTGAACTGCGAGGTGCCGGTCGGGTGATGCGCTGCCATGACGGCAGCACCCTGCCCTGAAGGAGAGACAATGCGGGAGACATCAGCTGAACGGAAGGATGGATCCGCTGACAGCGCTCGCCAGCACTGTGATCGCGCAGAAAAATTTGATCTCGCCTGGCAGCAGCGAAACCAATTCCATGCCATCCAGCGGTGAATTTCTTCAACGCAGCCAGCCTGTCCAGGAGCTGACGCTGATGCGGACCATCTACAGGGGCGATTGCCCAGGCGAGAGTGTGACCCCGGTCCGTGGGTTGAGTTTCCTGGCTGCTTTGCCGCCCGCAGGCAACCAGCGGATTGTGATCCGCAACAGGCGAACCGGTGGCTACACCAACCGGGAATACGGCAGCGGCAGGAAGCGTTCCGAGAGTTTTTCGATCAGCCTGGGAGACCGACACCACGGCAGCTTTCTGTCTGTGACACCAGGCGAGAACGAGTTCGGCTGGTCAGTGACCAAAGCCCGCAACACGGATGGGCCGACCAAGGGCACGGCAATGCTGATGGTGAACACCGAAGACCGCGAGCGCTTTCGAAATTTCCGCTCCATTGACGAAGACGCCTTCTGTCCTGGCGAGGAATACAGCTACTCACGCACCCCACTGGGGCAATGCAGTTCCGGGTACTTCAAAGTCAAGCGACAAGGCGTCTGCCCCGACGGGAGCAAGATCGATCTGGGCACGCAGACCGTCTATCGGCGCTACCGATCCTGGTGATGAGCTGATGACAGAGCTGACTTGCAGCCTCAGGGTGCATCCAACAGGTGCCGACTAGGTTGCTTGGACATTGATCCGATCTCAATGACGGCTGGGCTGGACCTGTCGGTTGTGGTGCCGCTCTACAACGAAGAGGAAAGCCTGCCTGAGCTGGTGGACCAGCTGCTCAACGCGCTGCGACCCACCGGAGAGCGCTTCGAGCTGGTGCTCGTCAATGACGGCTCAACGGACGGTACGGCATCAGTGCTGGAGAGGATCAGCGCCCAGGTCCCTGAGCTGGTGGGCGTTCTGCTGCGCAAGAACTACGGTCAGACTGCAGCAATGGCGGCAGGTTTCGATGTCGCCGAAGGGCAGGTGATCGTCAGCCTCGATGGTGATTTACAGAACGATCCTGCTGACATCCCCTTGCTGTTGAACAAGCTGCGTGAGGGCTATGACCTGGTGAGCGGTTGGCGTTTTGATCGCCAGGATGCCGAGCTCCAGAGAAAACTGCCCTCCAGGCTGGCCAATCGACTGATCGGGCGCGTCACGGGGGTCCGCCTTCACGACTACGGCTGCTCGCTCAAGGCCTATGACCGCGACGTGCTTTCCGACATGCGCTTGTACGGCGAACTGCATCGCTTTCTGCCGGCGCTGGCCTTCATCGAAGGAGCCCGGATCACCGAAGTGAAGGTGAATCACCGGGCGCGTCAGTACGGAACCAGCAAATACGGAATTGATCGCACCTTTCGAGTGCTGATGGACCTGCTCACGGTGTGGTTCATGAAACGCTTCCTCACCCGGCCGATGTATGTCTTCGGGTTTGGAGGCCTCCTCGCCATTGCCACCAGCCTCGTTGCCAGCACCTATCTGCTGGTGATCAAACTGATGGGTGAAGACATCGGCAACAGACCCCTACTCACCATGGCGGTCGTGCTCGGTCTGGCCGGGATTCAGCTGTTCTGTTTTGGACTGCTGGGAGAGCTGCTCATCCGGACGTACCACGAGAGCCAGGGACGCCCGATCTATCGCATCCGGGCCACGTTGCGAGGTGGGCGAGCCACCTGAGCCGGTGAGGGGCGCGTCGCTCCACGGTGCCGCTCAATCGCTGTTGCAGCAGCTTCGACAACCCGACTGTCAGCGTCACGCAGACCGCGCCGCAGCAGGGGAAGAACAGAGGCATGTCCCCACTCACCGGCCAGCCTCACGGCCTCAAGCCTCTGGCTTGGATCGCCTTGATCCATAGCCTCGCGTAACCGGCGCTCTAAGGAGATCCGCTCAGCACTGCTGATCGGGGCCATGAACGCAGCCGAATCGCTGCTTTCGGTGGCAGATCCCGCCTGAACCTGAACATCTGGCTGGGGCAACGACGCCTGAACCAGGCCCAGCTGAGCTCTGTTGATGGCCGCCACCGATGTCGCATCCGTGCTGCGCAACAAGGTTTTTCCAGGCCGTCGGCCGAGAGCCCAGAGCACCGCCACCAGCACGAGGGCGGCACCACCGGCAAGCAGCTGATTCATCGGGTCTGAGCGGCGGAAGCCGGATGGATTGAACTTTTATGTCGCCGTTCGGCCTGGCAGGGTGCCAGCAGAAAGGCAGTCCTTACAGTACCGGTGGACCTTTTGGCCGGTGCCATGACAGGAGATTTTGCAGCCGCATGGCTGCCGGTGATGTTTGTGCCGATCATCGGAATTGCTTTTCCCGCAGTTTTCATCGTTCTTGTTGGACGAGTGATTACGGCAGCTGAGTAATCGCTAGCTGCAAACACCTCAACTTCGGCTTTTATTCCAATGACCGTGAAACCAGTTGCAGATCCCTGTGTTGGGAACCTGGCAACACCTGTTAACAGCGGCTACTTCATCAAGGCACTGATTACCAACCTGCCTCTGTACCGCCCGGGAATTTCACCTAATCAGCGGGGCCTTGAAACAGGTGCCGCTTTTGGCTATCTGCTCTACGGCCCTTACACAATCTGTGGCCCGCTTCGCAACACTGAATACTCTCAAACAGCTGGCTTGTTAGCCGCTGTTGGAGCAGTTCACATCCTCACGCTTCTGTTCCTGCTTTACAACCAGCCGGGCCGTTCGCCCAACGTGCCCCCGTCAGATCCGACGGTTGAAAATCCCCCCGCTGAACTCTTCACGCGCATGGGCTGGTCCGATTTCACCAGTGGCTTCTGGCTCGGAGGTTGTGGTGGCGCAGCATTCGCGTGGTTCCTCTGCAGCACGGTTCACGTTCAGGACCTGTTCAAGATCGCAGCTGGTGTTTGGAGCGTCGGTTGATCATCGACGCGTTCAACATCTGAATCCATCACACAATTCATCCCCTTCAACAAGCATCACTTGTTGAAGGGGATCTTTATTGTCTAGGCGCTACTGCCTTTACCGCTGAAGCAGTGCGATCGATCTCCCAGCCGTTCCTGAGACGGCCCGTCTTCACCATTGTCTGCAGTTTGCTGGTTCTGCTGGCAGGCGTGGTGTCTCTGGTGGGCCTCGGTCTTGAAGACTTGCCCCAGCTGGCACCCACCCGCGTCAGTGTGAGCGCCAGTTTTCCTGCCGCAGGACCGGAAGTGGTGGAGCAAAGCGTCACGGCAGTGCTGGAAAACCAACTCAGCGGACTGGACGGCCTTGAAAGCATGACCTCCAGCAGCCGGCAGGGCGGAGCCAGCCTCAGCCTGCGCTTCGAATCTGGTGATCCAGAGCTCAACGCGATCAAGGTTCAGAACGAGGTGAACCTGTCCAGCCGGCGACTGCCCCAGACCGTGACACGGCAGGGGCTCAAGGTGAACCGCTCCACGAATGACCTGCTGCTGATCTTCGGCTTCAGCGCCCCTCCCGGTCTTTATGAGCCGATTTTTATCGGCGGCTGGCTCGAGCAACAACTGAGTGAAGGCCTGCGAACCACGCCTGGGGTTGGTGATATCCGCGTTTTCGGCAGTAGCGAGCTGGCGTATCGCCTCTGGCTGGATCCAAGTCGTCTGGAGCAGTTCAGCCTCTCAACCAACGACATCACCGCGGCGTTGGCGGAGCAGAACGTTCTTGCCGCAGTGGGAAATCTGGGTGAGGCACCGGCCCCTGCAGGACAGCTTTTCAGCCTGCCAGTGGATGCCGAAGGACGTCTGCGCAGTCAGGCCGACTTTGAAGCCATGGTGGTGAAACGCACCCCCAACGGAGGCCTGATTCGGCTGAAGGATGTGGGCCGCGTTGAGCTGGGCCAACGCAACTACGGCAGCAGCGCCCTGAATCTTCAAGGCGAAAGCTCAGTGGCGATCGGCATCTTCCAGCGGGATGGGTCGAATGCACTGGAGGTCAGCCGTGCCGTTCGGAACAGGCTGAAAAAACTGGAAAGCAGCTTCCCTCCCGGGTTGGACGTTCAGCTGATCGTGGACGTGGCGGAAACCGTTCAGGCCAATCTCGATCGCACCAGGGACACCCTGCGAGATGCGGTGTTGCTGGTGCTGCTGGTGCTGGTGCTGTTTTTGGGCCGCTGGCGCCTGGCCTTCATTCCCGGCCTGGCCGTGCCTGTGGCCTTGATCGGCAGTCTTGTGGTGGTGCGCCTGAGCGGCTCCAATCTCAACAGCCTGATCCTGTTTGGTCTCGTGCTGGCAACCGGCATCGTCGTCGACGACGCCATCGTGGTCAGCGAAGACATCGCAGGCAGGATCGAGCAGGGCGCAGAGCCACAGGGGGCCGCTGAAGACGCGATGGCAGAGCTGGCGAGCCCAGTGCTTGCCACATCTCTGGTGCTGGCTGCCGTCTTCCTGCCTGTGTTGCTGATCCCCGGGTCCATCGGCCGTCTTTACCAACCGATCGCTCTGGCCATCAGCGGCGCAATTCTGTTCTCAACCTTCAATGCCCTCACCTTCACGCCGATGGCTTGCGCCCGTGTGCTCGGACAGGGCGACGGACGATTGCCTGGCCCCCTGAGGCTGATCAGTCGCAGACTGCGCGGGGGCATGAGCCGCTTGCAACGGCTTTACGCAGGGATGCTGGCGGTCTGGCTGACTCGAGGCAGAACGGTGATCGCTCTGGTGCTGGCCGGGCTGATGCTCACCGGCATAGGCCTGGCAACGATCCCCACCTCCTTCATCCCCGACGAAGATCAAGGCCAGGTGCGTGGTTATTTCACCCTGCCGGAGGGGGCCAGCCTGGAACGAACCGAGGCTGTGATGGAACGCATTCGCCAGGTGGTCGCCGAAGAGCCCCTGGTCCGCAGCGGCAACTTCTATGCCGGAAGCTCGTTCGGGCAGAACGGCGAGGACACCGGTTCCTTTTATCTACGCCTGACACCCCTGAAAGATCGCCCAGGCCGTCAGAACAGCAGTGAAGCGGTGAAACAACGGCTGAATCGCGAGCTGAGACGACGCATCACCGATGCACAGGTGATTGTGACCACTCCTCCGACCGTGCGCGGTTTCAGCAGCGAGTCGGGACTGCAGATGGAACTGCTCGATCGCAGCGGCGGTCAGCTGAGTCTGCAAGATTTCGAGGATCAGGCCCAGCAGTTCATCAGCGCCGCTCAGAACTCCGGACAGTTCCAGCGGGTGAGCACACGCTTCGATGCGAGCTCACCGCGATGGCGCCTGGAACTTGATCGCAGCCAAATGGCAGCCCTGGACCTTCCCGTGGGCCCCACGCTCAGAGACATCGGAACCGCGATCGGCGGCCGATTCATTGATGACACCTTTGCTGGCGGTGAAATCCGCAGCATCTACATCCAGCTGGAGGGAACGGATCGCAGCGAACCCGGAGATCTCACCAGCCTGATGGTGCGTAATCGCAGCGGCCAGCTGGTTTCAGTGGCGAACGTTGCCCAGCTGAAACGGGATTCAGGGGCCAATCGCATCACCCATTACAACCGGAACCGATCGATCAGCATCACTGCTGTCACGGCAGACGGCATCAGTAGCGGTCAGGCCATCGATCTGCTCGAGTCCATCAGTGACAGAACAGGCGGAGACAACCTGGCGCTGGCCTTTACCGGCCTTGCCCGAGAGGAAACCAGAGCGGAATCTGTGTCCTGGGTGCTGTTCGCCCTCGGCGTCACGGTGGTCTACCTGCTTCTGGCGGGCCTCTATGAAAGCTTTGTGGATCCGCTGATCATCCTGCTCACGGTGCCGATGGCATTGCTGGGAGCCCTGATCGGCCTGAAGCTGCGTGGTCTCACACTCGACGTGTTTGCCCAGATGGGCCTGCTAGTGCTGGTGAGCCTGGCCGCCAAAAACGGCATCCTGATCATTGAATTCGCCAATCAGCGGCTGAGGCAGGGGATCGAACTGATGGAGGCGATCGAGGAGGCGGCACTCAACAGGATGAGACCAATCCTGTTGACAGCCGTGACGTCCCTGGCTGGATTTTTGCCGTTGCTGCTCGCCACCGGCACCGGTTCGGCAAGCCGCATCAGCATCGGCACTGTTGTGTTCAGCGGGCTGCTTGTCTCCACCCTGCTTTCACTGTTCATCGTGCCCGCCGCCTATCTGCTCTTGAAGCGCTGGAGAAAAGTTGGCCCAGCAAAACCGGAGTTGGACGGCTGAGGTCAACAAGGCTCAAAGCGCTCGTTCAAGGCAGGGCCTCCACCTGGCGGAACCAGGCACATCCCTGCCGATGACGGTGCAGGGGCTGACACCTTGACTGAATTGGTGCTCGCAATGGGAGCAAAAGCCTTTGGTGACGCCTCACGTTCAGCAATCTGCTCATCCGCCTCGAGCTGAGCCAGGTCAATTCGCTCTCTGGGCAGGATCTGGAGGGTGAGGTTGTAACCGGCCGCGACGCCGATCAAGAGCACCACGAGCTCAAGTTTGGGGGGCAGGGAAGGGAACGACATTCGGGTGTCAACCAACCGGGGAGAGTCCAGTAGACGGGAACAGCGTGGTCAAGACATGACTGAGATCTGTCGAAGCCATGACGCTTTGCATACGAAACCGGTCTGCACCGATTTGTAAGGTGTGTGCTCTCTGAAGCGCTGAAAAGTCACGGCATGTTGAGCAGCGCAACCACTCTCCAAACGTCATCGGCCCAGGCTCAGTACTTCTCCTACGGCGAAGCGGCCAATCCGATCCGCAGCGGACTGACGGGCACCGTTCCTTATCGGTCCTTTTCCCCAGCTTTCTTTGACGGAAGCGGAAGTGCTGTGTTGCCTCTGGATCTCAGCGAGGAACTGCAATGCATTGGACCTGCCACCGGCCCATCGTTGTGCGCCAACTTCATCCGACTGGATGGCGACAGCCTGCGCACTGCTGCAGTCGCAACAAGCCAGTTGTTCTTCGTGGCCGATGGCCAGGGGGAATCTGAAGCCTGCGGTGAACACTTTCAATGGAGCAAGGGCGACATGCTCGTTCTCCCTGCCGGTGGAGACGCCATTCACAGCTGTTCTGGCAAAGCGTCTCTCTACTGGGTGCACGATGCTCCCTTGCTGCGTCATCTGGGTGTGACACCCAATGAGGCCCGTTTTGAGCCAACGTTTTACAGCCATCACGACAGCCAGAGGCGGCTGGCTGAGATAGCTGCCAGTCCAAGCGGCTGTCGCGCCAATCGCGTGAGTGTGCTGATGGGCAACGCGGCGTTCCCCCAGACAAGAACGGTGAGCCACACCCTCTGGGCCATGCTCGGCATTCTTCCCGCGGGACAGGAACAGAAGCCCCATCGCCACCAATCCATCGCCCTGGACTTCGCCGTGGACTGCCAGCCCGGTTGCTACACCCTGATTGGAACTGAACTTGATGATCAGGGCAGAATCCTTCGCCCTCACAGGGAAGACTGGGCAGCAGGTGCCGCGTTCGTGACCCCACCTGGGTACTGGCACTCTCATCACAACGAATCAGGTGCTGATGCCTATGTGCTGCCGATCCAGGACGCAGGACTGCACACCTATCTGCGGACGCTCGACATTATGTTCAGCGGCTGATTGATGCCTGAATCATCCACACAGTTCAGCGACAGCCAACAAAAAACCCCCGTCAGATGATCTGAACGGGGGTGAATGGAATGATGCCCTGTCACCAGGGCATTCAGGTTCAGGCTGGATCAGCCGAACTTGCCTGACGTCGAGGCGATCAGGAATGCTGCGTAGGTGAGGACATAACCCACAGTGAAGTGAGCGAGACCAACAACGCGGGCCTGAACGATTGACAGAGCGACAGGCTTGTCGCGCCATCCCATCATGTTGGCGATGGGGCTGCGCTGATGAGCCCAGACGATGGTCTCAATCAGCTCCTGCCAGTAACCACGCCAGGAGATCAGGAACATGAAACCGGTGGCCCAGACCAGGTGACCGAAGAGGAACATCCACGCCCAGACAGCAAGGTTGTTGCTACCGAAGGGGTTGTAGCCATTGATCAGCTGGGAGGAGTTCAGCCAGAGGTAGTCACGGAACCAACCCATCAGGTAGGTGCTGGACTCATTGAACTGAGCAACGTTGCCCTGCCAGATCGCCAGGTGCTTCCAATGCCAGTAGAAGGTGACCCAACCAATTGTGTTCAGGGCCCAGAAGACGGCCAGATAGAAGGCGTCCCAGGCAGAGATGTCACAAGTACCGCCACGGCCGGGACCGTCGCAGGGGAAGGAGTAACCGAAGTCCTTTTTGTCGGGCATCAGCTTGGAGCCACGGGCATCCAGAGCGCCTTTGACCAGGATCAGCGTGGTGGTGTGCAGACCCAGTGCGATGGCGTGGTGAACCATGAAGTCACCAGGGCCGATCGGCAGGAACAGATCGGTGTTGCCATTGATGGCGTCCATCCAACCACCCATGTAGGCGGCATTGGCGTTGGCGGCTGCACCACCAGCATTGGAGAGCAGCACATCGAAGCCGTAGACAGCCTTACCGGAAGCGGCCTGAACGAATTGAGCAAAGACTGGCTCAACCAGAATCTGCTTTTCAGGAGTGCCGAAGGCGACAACAACGTCGTTGTGAACGTAGAGGCCCAGGGTATGGAAGCCAAGGAAGAGAGTGACCCAGCTCAGGTGGCTGATGATCGCTTCCTTGTGCTCAAGCATCCGAGCCAGGACATTGTCCTTGTTGGCTTCAGGGTCGTAGTCACGGATGAAGAAGATCGCACCGTGAGCAAAGGCACCGCACATCAGGAAGATGGCGATGTACTGGTGGTGGGTGTAAAGCGCTGCCTGGGTGGTGTACGCCTTGGCAATGAAGGCATACGACGGCATCGCATACATGTGCTGAGCCACCAGTGAGGTGACAACACCCAGAGAGGCAAGAGCCAGGCCCAGCTGCATATGCAGGCTGTTGTTCAAGGTGTCGTAGAGACCGTTATGGCCTGCACCGAGATCACCGGGAGTGCCCTTGGGAGGGTTGTGCGCTTCGAGGATCTCCTTGATGGAGTGTCCGATACCGAAGTTGGTCCGGTACATGTGACCAGCAATCACGAACAGGCAGCCGATCGCCAGATGGTGATGCGCGATGTCCGTGAGCCAAAGGGCTTCGGTTTGAGGGTGAAAACCACCGAGGAAGGTGAGGATCGCCGTGCCGGAACCTTCGGCTGTGCCAAAGACCTGACCCATGGAATCAGGGTTCTGGGCATAAACGCCCCAGTTGCCACTGAAGAAGGGAGCGAGTCCAGCGGGATGAGGCATCACGCTGAGGAAGTTGTCCCAACCGACGTGTTGTCCACGGGATTCAGGAATTGCCACGTGAACCAGGTGACCGGTCCAGGCAATGGAGCTGAAGCCGAACAGAACAGCCAGATGGTGGTTCAGGCGGGATTCAGCGTTCTTGAACCAAGCCAGGGAGGGCCTGAACTTGGGCTGCAGGTGCAGCCAACCGGCGAACAGAGCCCAAGCCGACAGGATCATCATGAAGATGGAGCCCTGATACAGCTCGGCATTCGTCGTCATGCCGATTGTGTAGAACCAGTGATACAGGCCTGAGTAGGCGATGTTCACTGGCGAGGAAGCTCCCGCTTGGGTGAAGGCGGTAATCGCGCCTTGCCCGAAGTGGGGGTCCCAGATTGCGTGAGCGATGGGCTTCACGTGCAGGGGGTCGGCGACCCACTGCTCGAAGTTGCCCTGCCAGGCGATGTGGAACAGGTTTCCCGAAACCCAGAGGCCGATGATGGCGAGATGGCCGAAATGGGTGGAGAAGAGCTTTTGATAAAGCCTCTCCTCCGTCATTCCGTCATGGCTCTCGAAGTCGTGAGCCGTGGCGATCCCGTACCAGATACGGCGGGTTGTCGGGTCCTGTGCCAGACCCTGGCTGAACGAAGGAAATTTCGTTGCCATTAGAGGGAAAGTTCAGGAAAGGTCAGCCGCCCACCACAAGGATGTGGGCGTGGAAGAAGGCCCACGTCACGGTGATGCCGCCCAAAAGATAGTGAGCAACACCGACAGCACGGCCCTGGATGATGGAAAGTGCACGGGGCTGGATGCCAGGCGCAACCTTCAGCTTGTTATGAGCCCAGACGATGGACTCAATCAGCTCCTGCCAGTAACCACGGCCACTGAACAGGAACATCAGGCTGAAGGCCCAAATGAAGTGACCACCCAGGAACATGATTCCGTAGCCGGCCGTATTGGAGCCGTAGCTGTTGATCACCTGCACGGCCTGAGCCCACAGGAAGTCACGCAGCCAACCGTTGATGGTGATTGCACTGTTGGCGAAATTGCCATTGGTGAGGTACTGGACTGATCCATCAGGCCTCACCGAACCCCACACATCGCTTTGCATTTTCCAGGAGAAGTGGAAAATGACAACCGAGAGGGAGTTGTACATCCAGAACAGTCCCAGGAAGACGTGGTCCCAAGCAGACACCTGACAGGTGCCGCCACGACCAGGGCCATCGCAGGAGAAGCGGAAGCCCAGGTTGGCCTTATCTGGAATCAGACGGGAATTACGGGCATAGAGAACACCCTTGAGAAGAATCAGCACCGTCACGTGAATCGTGAAGGCGTGAATGTGGTGCACCATGAAGTCCGCTGTGCCCAGAGGAATCGGGGCAGCGGCGACCTTGCCGCCGACAGCGACCACTGAGCCATTGAACACTTCGCTCACACCGGCAAGGGCGTTAGGAGCAGTGCTGCCGGCAGCAGCGGCATGGAGACCTTGAATCCACTGTGCGAAGACAGGCTTCAGCTGGATCGCCGAATCACTGAACATGTCCTGGGGACGCCCCAGAGCACGCATCGTGTCGTTGTGGATATAGAGACCGAAACTGTGAGCACCCAGCCAGATGCAGACCCAGTTGAGGTGGCTGATGATGGCATCGCGAGCCTTGAGAACCCTGTCGAGCACATTGTCAACATGCTTGGCAGGGTCGTAATCACGAATCATCGCGATCGCAGCGTGCGCTGATGCTCCAACGATCAGGAAGCCACCGATCCACATGTGATGGGTGAACAGGCCGATCTGGGTTGGGTAATCGATCGCCATGTACGGATACGGAGGCATCGCATACATGTGCTGGGCAACGATGATGCTCACTGAGCCACCGATGGCCAGGTTCACGGCCAGCTGAGCGTGCCAGCTGTTGGTCATGAACTCAAACAGCCCGTCATGCCCGTTGGAGGCAGGGAAGAGGAGAGGATCACCTTTTTGACCCTCGAGGATCTCCTTGATGGAGTGACCGATGCCCCAGTTGGTCCGGTACATGTGACCGGCCACGATGAACATCACCGCGATGGCCAGGTGGTGATGAGCGATATCGCTCATCCACATGCTTCCGGTTACAGGATTGAGACCTCCTTTGAAGGTGAGGAAGTCGCTGTAAGCAGCCCAGTCACCACGGAAGAAGGCACCGATTCCGGCACTGAATCCTGGGTAGAGCTGAGCGAGCAGATCCTGATTAAAGAATTCGTGAGGCAGGGGAATGTCTGCCACTGAAGCGATGGTCTTGCCGTTGAGCACCAGCGGCTGGCCGGCGTCGATGGCATCCATCAACTTGGTGGTAGGCAGAGACACATGCAGCAGGTGTCCAGTCCAGGAAAGAGATCCAAGACCGAAAAGTCCAGCCAGGTGGTGGTTGAGCATCGACTCAACGTTCTGGAACCACTCCAGCTTTGGAGCTGCCTTGTGATAGTGGAAAACGCCTGCGTTAAGCATCAGGCCGGCCATCACCAGGGCGCCGATGGCGAGAGACATCAGCTGCGTCTCGTTGGTGATGCCCCAGGCCCTCCACATGTGGAAAAGACCGGAGGTGATCTGGATGCCTTGGAAGCCGGCACCCATATCGCCGTTGAGGATTTCCTGGCCGAACACCGGCCACACCACCTGAGCACTGGGCTTCACGTGGGTGGGGTCGGCGAGCCAGCCGGAGAAGTTGGAGAAGCGGGCGCCGTGGAAGAAGGCACCGCTCAGCCAGATGAAGATCACGGCCAGATGGCCGAAATGAGCACTGAAGATCTTCCGAGAGACCTCCTCAAGGTCACTCGTGTGGCTGTCGAAATCGTGAGCGTTGGCGTGGAGGTTCCAAACCCAGGTGGTGGTTTTGGGACCTTTCGCGAGGGCTCGGTCGAAATGTCCGGGCTTGCCGAACAGTTCGAAGGTCGCTGGATTGTCGACCTTCTCGACCTGAGTCTTCGCGGTGCTCCCACGCTCTGGTGGGCTGATGGTCATCGAGTCGTTCCTCGAGGGACGGGATCGAGGTGGTGGGACACCCCTCCGGAAATCCATGGGACTGCCGGGGCCCCGGGCGCGGATCGGCAAAGCATCTCCGTGCTCGGGCGCCAGTGGCACTCAGGGCAATGAGCCCTGACTCTCACTGGAGCTAGGGCCCCTAAGAGGGGACCGCTGGCGGAAGCATAGGAGGGGAAGCAGGCATCACACGACAGGGAGTTACAAAGGTTCAATCCGGTCCCGGGCCTGTCCAGACCTGGGGTCTGCCTCAGCTCGAGCATCAGCGAGCAGCGCCCGATTAGGCACGTTGAACAACACAAACAGACAACACATATCGACCTATTTAATGCAAACCATTCCCAATAGCGTGCCCCTTCCATGGGCGCCCAGAATGGGTCGACTCAAGTTTTGCCCCATGGCGGCATCAGGCCGGGCGTACCACCTCCATCACTGGCTGCAGGCTCTGCTTGCCCTCTGGATCATGGTGATTCCCGCCGCAGACGCGCAGGCCTGGCCCTGGGGAGGCGGCGGCTCAGGCGATGGAGGCCGCTCCGCTGAAATCATCAGCATTTCTTCACCTTCCGGTCGCCTTCAGGAAGTCAGTCCCCCAGGGGCTGTTCAGCAGCTGCAGGCAGCACTGAGCACTCACACGCCCCGACTTGAGCTAATCAGCCCCTCTGACGGCAGTCTGCTGAAGACCGGGAACGTGCAACTCACGTTGCGGATCGAAGATTGGCCTCTGGCCGAGGATCCACAACTGGGCCTTGGTGCCCATGTGGCCCTCCAGATCGACAACGATCCACCCCTACGTTTCAGCCACGCCGAGAACGGTCGACTCCAGATCACTCTTCCAGGCCTCAGCCCAGGGAGTCATCGCTTCACGGCCTATGCCGCCATGCCTTGGGGTGAAGCGGTGAAATCTCAGGGGGCCAGCCTGCAAGGGCGACTGAATCTCTTGCAACAGCTTGCTGGAACTCAGCCGGATCAGGATGCTCCCTGGCTTGCAGTGGTCAGCCCCTCCGACCTCAACAGCGGCGATCCTCTGCTGATCGACTGGTTGATCTGGAACGCCCCTCTGCAGAACCTGCGGGAGGGCGATGGGCGCTGGAGACTCAGGATCAGCGTGAATGGCGACAGTTTTCTTGTGGATCGCCAGGAGGCCCTTTGGCTGAAGGCTGCTGGCAGTGGACTCGGCAGCGTGCAGATGGAACTGCTTGACGGTCTTGGGGATCCAATCACTCCAGTCTTCAACAATCAGCTGCGAGCCACCAAGGCGAGAGCAGGAGCCCGTCCGATCTGGATGCAGTCACGGCTCAGTGATGAACAAATGGCGCGCCTGCTTGGCGAAGTCATTCCCGAACCGGAACCGGAACCGGAACCGGAACCACAAGAAGCGTCAGACCCAAAGACCCTGTCAATGGAGATCCAGGCAGCTGATCGACCAACCGAGCGGGTAGCTGAGCAACAAGAAGCTGAAAGACAACCCGTCGAGAGCCAAACGGTGGATTCTGACCAGGGCGACGTCGGCCCTTCGTCAATCGCAGCCGATCAGGAGCTGCCTGTGGTGGCTGATGAATCAGTGGCTGAGACAGACCAGCCGCTTCAGATCAGCGGAGCCGAGAAGGCTGTTCCTGAAACAAGCAACCAAGAGACCCCACTGGCAGCTGAGCCGGAGAGGCTGAAGATCACCAGCAGCCTGGGAGGATCAGCCAGGGAGCTGTTGAACGAGGACGGCACCCAGCGCTGATTCACTGCTGATTAACTGAGGCCGCTAGCCCTGAACGCTGTCAACACCACCTCCATCAATCCGATGGGAGCTTCACTCGCACTGGGCCTGTCGGTGAGTGCCTGGCCTCTGCTTCAGCAGCTGCAACAGATGGGCCAGGCTGATCGCGTGGGGCTGACACCGAAGGCGGCAGCAGCACTGGAGACCCCTCCCAGCGACTTGTTGATCGCACCGGCAGCGGAACTTCTGGCTGGGCAGTGGCTGGAAGGAGGCGCCACGATCGTGATCGGAGCCCTGGGTGCCGTCACACGACTGATCGCTCCTCTACTGAGCAGCAAGCAGAACGACCCTGCCGTGGTGGTGATGGATGCACACGGTCAACAGGTTGTCCCCCTGATTGGTGGTCATGCGGCCGGGGCAGAGCAGCTGGCCCATGCGCTAGCGGCAACCCTGGGAGGACAGGTCGTCCTGACTGGTGATGCAGCAAGCCAGGAACGCCTGGCTCTCGACACCTTCGGAGAAGCCTGGGGATGGGTGCGTGGCGGTACACCGGAAGACTGGCATGCACTCATGGTCTCCCAGGCCACGGGGCAACCGGTCAGGATTGCTCAGCAGACAGGAACGGATCTCTGGCGCAGCAGTGAAGCCGGTCAACACATCCGCGTTGCTGCCGACACCGAGCAGGGGGCAGCACTGGCGATCGGTTCAGGCTCCAACGGGGCTCCCTGTCGCTGGCATCCCGCCACGCTCTGGATCGGCATCGGCTGCGAGCGCCTGAGCAGCCTTGAACTGATTGAAAGGGCCGTGGATCACTCCCTTGAATCCGCTGGACTGGCCAAAGAGGCCGTGGCAGGCATCAGCAGCATTGAAGCCAAGGGCGATGAGCCTGCCCTGCTGCACTTCTGTGAGCATCGGGGGTGGCCCTTACAACTGTTCAGCGCCTCCGCCCTGGCTGCGGTCGCCGTACCCACACCCTCTGAAGTGGTGAAGGCGGAGATGGGCACTGCATCGGTTGCGGAAGCCTCGGCACTGCTGGCATCAGGAGCAAGCGCGAAGCTGTTGCAAGCCAAGCGGATCGTCCATGCCGAGAGCGGCGAGAAGGGCGCGGTGACCGTGGCGATCGCAGAGGCTGACCCTCCCCAGGCACCCCAGCAGGGAGAACTGCATCTGATCGGAAGTGGGCCTGGGTCACTGCAGCTGCTCACTGGCGATGCCCGCGAAGCGCTCAGCCGCTGCATCCTCTGGGTGGGTTATGGCCTTTACCTGGATCTGCTTGAACCGCTGCGTCGCTGCGATCAGGTGCGATTGGACGGACAACTCACCCGTGAACGGGAGCGTTGCTGGCAAGCTCTGAAGCTGGCCCGACAGGGGGCACGCGTGGCGCTGATCTCCTCCGGAGACAGTGGCATCTACGGCATGGCAGGGCTGGCCTTGGAGCTTTGGATGGAGCTGCCCGAAACAGAACGGCCGCAGTTTCAGGTGCATCCCGGCCTCTCAGCCCTGCAACTGGCGGCGGCCAGGGCCGGGGCACCACTGATGCATGACTTCTGCACCATCTCGCTCAGCGACCGGCTCACGCCCTGGGAGGTGATCGAACGACGGCTCGAGGCTGCTGCTGCCGGCGATTTTGTGGTGGCGCTGTACAACCCCCGCTCCAGGGAACGCGATTGGCAGTTGGCCAAGGCGAAGGAGATCCTGCTTCGTGCGCGTTCGATGACCACTCCTGTTGTGATGGCGCGTCAGCTCGGACGCAGCGACGAGAAAGTGAGCCTTCACAACCTGGGGAACCTGCGGCCCGAAGCCGTGGACATGCTTACGGTGCTGGTAATAGGAAACAGCAGCAGCCGCGTTCAGGACGGCCGCATGGTGACCCCCAGGGGTTACCCAGGTGCCGAACTGAACGCATGACGACTTAGTGCAGTCGGGATGACAGGATTCGAACCTGCGGCCCCTTCGTCCCGAACGAAGTGCGCTACCAAGCTGCGCCACATCCCGATGGCCCGACTGTAGAAGATGACCTCAGTTCTGAAACCTGACTGGTTGCGCGTCAAAGCCCCGCAGCGGGAACGCATCGGAGCTGTTGCCGATCTGCTTCTCGACCTCAAGCTCAACACGGTCTGCCAGGAAGCCAGCTGCCCCAATATCGGTGAATGCTTCGCTGGAGGAACCGCCACATTTTTGATCATGGGGCCAGGCTGCACCCGCGCCTGTCCTTACTGCGACATCGACTTCGACAAGAGCGTGCGAGCGCTTGACCCAACCGAACCGGAACGGCTCGGTGAAGCGGTGTCACGCTTGAAACTGAAGCATGTGGTGATCACCTCGGTGAACCGGGACGATCTGAGCGATGGAGGAGCAAGCCAGTTCGTCGCCTGCATCGAACAGGTGAAACAACGCTCTCCCTTCACCACCATCGAACTGCTGATCCCCGACCTTTGCGGGAACTGGGAAGCGCTGGAAACGGTGATGGAGGCAGCTCCACACGTGCTCAACCACAACATCGAAACGGTGCCAAGGCTGTACAGACGAGCCAGGCCTCAGGGCAACTACGAACGCTCTCTGGAACTGCTGCAACGGGTGAGAGATGGATGGCCCAGGTCTTACAGCAAATCCGGTCTGATGGTGGGCCTCGGAGAAACTGATGAGGAGGTGATCGACGTGCTGCGCGACCTGCGAGCTCACCGTGTCGACATTGTCACCATTGGTCAGTATCTCTCCCCAGGACCGAGGCACCTACCGGTGAACCGCTTCGTGACTCCGGAGCAGTTCGACCGCTATCGGTGCATTGGGGAAGAAGAACTGGGTTGCCTGCAGGTGGTGAGCAGTCCTCTGACGCGCAGCAGTTATCACGCCGGAGAAGTGCAGCGGCTGATGATCAGCCACCCACGCTGACGGTCAGAGCTCGTCGCCACCGATCTGGATCCATTCCTGCAACTGCCAGTTCACCAGTCCGGCCTGAATCATCGGATCGGCCTGGACCCAGCGGTGGGCGTCTTCAAAGCTGCTGGCTTCAAAAATCAACAGCCCGCCTCCGCCTGGTCGCTGTTCAGCATCGACCAGATAACCGCTGTGGATCCGACGTCCGCTGTTGCACTGCGATGACACCCATTGGCGATGAGCTTCGAGGTGAGGCCGCCTCTGCGCGATGGGCAGGACGGCCATCTCCGGGGTGAAGGTCTCGGTCTTGATGAACCAGGGCACGATGCGGGAGATCAATCAGGCCGCAACGGCCTGTTTATCCGCCAGCCCCATGGCTGCACGTTCACTGGGTGGAACCAGAACTTTGAAACGGCTTCTTGCTGCAGACCAGTCAGAGAGGAGCGCTTGAGCCTTCTCACTGCCGGTTGCCGCAACATGCAGCTCCAGCATGTCCTTGAGCGTTGACTCCTGTTCAGATGTGGTGATGGAGCACACATCCACGATCTCGGGATTCACCCGCGGAGTGACGCGGTCACCTTCATCGAGAAGGAACGTGACGCCACCAGTCATACCGGCACCGATGTTGCGACCAGTGCTGCCGAGCACCACCACAACACCACCTGTCATGTATTCACAGCAGTGATCACCGGCACCCTCGACCACCGTGCGGGCTCCACTGTTGCGCACACCAAAGCGCTCCCCGGCGCGCCCATGGGCGAACAGCTCACCACCGGTGGCTCCGTAGAGACAGGTGTTGCCGAGAATCACCTGATCACCCGGATTCGCGGTGGAGTCAGACGGCACAAGCGTGATGCGACCGCTGTTCATGCCCTTGCCGACGTAGTCGTTGGCTTCGCCTTCAAGACGCACATTCATGCCTTGAACCAGAAAAGCCCCAAAACTCTGGCCAGCGGCTCCGCGGAAGGTGAGATCAAGCTGGCCCAGGAAGCCCCGATTGCCATGGCGCTGAGCGATCTCGCCAGCCAGACGTGCGCAGACGCTCCTGTCGGTGTTGATGATCTCAACGGTGCGGCGGATGGATTGCTGACTTTCGATGGCCGCCAGCAGCTCGGGATCAGCCAGCAGCTGATCTTCGAGAATGGGCCCATTGCCATGAGCCTCGGCACTGTGGGTGAGCCATGAGCGATCTTCTGAACCGTTGATCGGCGCCAGCAGACTGGAGAGGTCCACGCACTGGGTTTTGGCCAGTGACACGTCGCGAGGCTGAAGAAGATCGCTGCGCCCGATGAGCTCCTCGAGTCGGGCCACTCCGAGCAGGCTCATCAGCTGACGCACCTCCTCGGCGACATACCAGAAAAAATTCACCACGTGCTCAGGGACCCCTGTGAAGCGTTGACGCAGGTTCTCCTTCTGTGTCGCCACGCCAACCGGGCAGCTGTTGAGGTGACAGACACGCGCCATCACACAGCCTTCGGCAATCATCGCGATCGAACCGAAGCCATACTCCTCGGCACCCAGCAGGGCAGCGATCACCACATCCCAACCGGTCTTGAGCCCGCCATCGGCTCTGAGCAGCACTCTGTCGCGAAGGCCGTTTTCGAGAAGAGCACGGTGCACCTCGGTGAGGCCCAGTTCCCAGGGCCCGCCTGCATGCTTGATCGAACTCAACGGGGAAGCCCCTGTGCCGCCATCGTGGCCGGAGATCTGGATCACGTCAGCATTAGCTTTGGCGACACCCGCAGCGATGGTGCCGATCCCGATCTCGGCAACCAGCTTGACGCTGACCGGAGCCGAGGGATGCACCTGATGCAAGTCGTGGATCAGCTGGGCCAGATCCTCAATCGAATAGATGTCGTGGTGTGGTGGCGGTGAAATCAAGGCCACACCAGGCTTGCTGTTGCGAAGCCAGGCGATGTACTTGTCAACCTTCGGACCGGGAAGCTGACCTCCCTCTCCCGGCTTGGCGCCCTGCGCCACCTTGATTTCCAGCTGTTTGCCACTTCTCAGATATTCAGCCGTCACACCGAAGCGGCCTGAGGCGATCTGCTTGATCGCAGAGCAGGCGGTATCACCGTTCTGAAGCCCGCCAATGCTGGGGAACGCGACCGAACGGCCGTCGTCATCCACATCCGTGAGCACCTGGAAGCGAGCAGGATCTTCACCACCCTCGCCGCTGTTGCTCTTACCACCAATGCGGTTCATGGCCACGGCAAGCACCTCATGGGCTTCACGAGAGAGCGCGCCGAGGCTCATGCCTCCTGTGCAAAAACGTGTGCAGATGCTTTCCACGCTCTCCACCTGATCCAGCGGCAATGGCGTTGGCGCAACCTTGAACTCCAGCAGGTCACGCAGCGCCATGACCGGCCGGTTCTCCAGCAAGGATTTGTAGGTCGAGAAATGGTCGTAACCAGGCCCTTGAGCCAGGGCCTTGTGTAAGGCCTTGGACAGTTCAGGATTGTTGCGGTGGTACTCGGCACCGTTGCGGTATTGAACGAAGCCCATGAACTCGAGCTTGCTGCGGTTCAGCTCGGGGAAAGCCTTGGCGTGCATCGAGAGTGTTTCGTTCGCCAGCTCCGCAAGGGTCATGCCAGCAACCCGACTGGTGGTGCCACTGAAAGCCGTCTCGATCACGTCAGCACCCAGCCCGATCGCCTCGAAAATCTGAGCTCCGTGGTAGCTGGCCAGCAGCGAGATGCCGATTTTGGACAGAATCTTTCTGAGACCGTTCTCGAGTGAGATCCGCACATTCGCCTGAACCTGATCAGCGGTGAGTGAGGGAAGCTTTCCCTGCTCAATCCGTTTTCTGGTTTTGGGGTGCTGCAGCCAGTGGCGGGTGGTCTCCCAGGTCAACCATGGGCAGACGGCACTCGCGCCGTAGCCGATCAGGCAAGCCATGTGATGGGTGCTCCAGCACTGCGCGGTATCCGCCACAAGGGAGCAGCGCAGACGCAGCTTGCGACGCAACAGATGGTGGTGAACCGAACCAACGGCGAGAAGCGCCGGCATCGCCACCGTCGTTGCAGTCAGTGGTGCGGGATCACCGTTGGAATCAACCCGATCGGAGAGCACCAGAACCTGGGCTCCATCCTGCACGGCTTGCTCAGCCGCCTGGCACAGGGAATCCAGAACGGTTCGGAATCCACCGGTGCAGGATTCAACCGGCACCTGGGTGGAAAGGAACTGAACGGGAAGACCTTGCTGGCTGATCTCTTCCAGCTCGGCCTCATTGAGAACTGGGGTCTCGAGATGAATCACCGAGGCGGCTTCCGCCTGAGGTTTCAAGGCCGGACGACGCTCACCCAGGTGCATCTCCAGACTCATCACCAGTTGTTCCCGCAGGGGATCGATCGGCGGGTTGGTGACCTGCGCAAACCGCTGCTTGAAATAGTCGTAAAGGAGGTGGGGTTTGTCAGAGAGCACCGCGAGTGGGATGTCGTCTCCCATGCAGAACGTGGGCTCCTTCCCGAGGGAGGCCATGTCTCCGATGATCAGATCGAAATCCTCTGCGGTGAAGCCCATGGCGGTCTGCAGTCTCAGCAGATCCAGTTCTCCAACCTGCTGAGACGGGGTCCAGGGCTGCGGTCGCACACTGCGGCGGTGTTGCTTCAGCCAATCGCCGTAAGGGAAACGTGCAGCGGCGTCCTCCTTCACCAACCAGTTGTCGAGAAGCTGGCCGGTCTGCAGGTCAACCGCGAGCATTTGCCCGGGACCGAGCCGACCCTTCTGGACGACGGTCTTGCCGCTGAGATCCACCACACCGGTCTCGGATCCCATGATCACGAAGCCATCGTCCGTGGAGCACCAGCGAGCCGGACGCAGACCATTGCGATCCAAGGTTGCGCCTACGCGCTTGCCATCAGCGAAGACCAGCAGAGCCGGACCATCCCAGGGCTCCTGGATGCCGGCATTGAATTCATACATCGCCGTGACGTCAGGACGGCTGTCAAGGTCTGGCTGGTTGCGAAACGCTTCGGGCACAAGGGTGATCAGGCTGTCGGTCACCGAACGACCACTGCGCACCATCAGCTCAAGCGTGGCGTCAAGGTTGGCTGAATCACTGAACGCTGGATTGACCACGGGATTGAGGTCGTCTGCAGCGTCTCCCCAGACTCCGGAGAGGCTGGCTTCAGAGGCTTTGGCCCAATTGAGATTGCCCAGCAAGGTGTTGATCTCACCGTTGTGCCCCAACAGCCGCATCGGCTGTGCCAGGGGCCAGCGGGGAAGCGTGTTGGTGCTGAATCGGCGGTGATACACCGCAAAGCTCACTTCAAAGCGGGGATCGCGCAGATCGGCGTAGTACTTCGCGAGCACCTCCGAACGCACCATTCCCTTGTAGACAACGGTTCGGCTGCTCAGGGAAGCCACGTAGAAATCGCGTGACGCCTCAAAACCCCATGCTTCCCGGGCCCTCGCGCCAACGCGGCGCCGAAGACGGAGCAGCAAGGCCTCAAACGCATCCCCTTCGGCCTCGCCCTTAACGAGCCACTGCTCAATCAAGGGGGCCGTTTCGCGAGCCATGGGCCCCAGCACTGCGGCATCGACAGGCACCTCGCGCCAACCAGCGAACTGCAGGCCCAAGCCTGCGGCTTCCGCCTCAAAGAACTCACGAGCCTGCTGACGACGTTCAGCATCCGTGGGCAGGAACATCATCCCCAGACCCTTGGCATCAGCCGCTTCTGGCCAGATGGCCCTGAGATAAGCCCAGGGAATTTCACACAGAATGCCTGCGCCATCTCCGGAATCCGAGTCACCTCCGCAGCCACCGCGGTGTTCCATGCAACCGAGGCCACGCAGGGCCTGCTGCAGAACCCAATGGCTGGGACGCCCCTGCATCTGCGCAAGAAATCCCACGCCACAGGCGTCTTTTTCACCGGCCACGGCCTGGGGTGCAGCGCTGTCGCTGTAAGGCCAGGAAGAGCCGGTGAGGTGAGTCATGACCTGGATAAGAGTCGGGCTGACCCCGGTCTGGATGCAACATCCATCACGGAGCAAATCCGATCCTAAGGATTGGCCACCCCGGCTAGCGTCTGCGCATGTTCTTGCCGCCTCCCCCCCCAACACCAGTCGCCGAAGTGCGCACAGCCGAGCGCATCACTGGCTCCCAACTGACGGTTGGGGGCATTGCCGCCAAGGGGACATGGCAATGGGTGGGAAACGACCAAAGCTCACCGATTGAGCTCTGGCTTCCCTTGGATCTGCTGATCGGGCGCCTCGGATTCCGGCGCGTTGGCACGGACGGGGTCGAAACGCTCGAGTGGTTCGGTCAACGCGTCCCGTTCAAAACACTCACCAAACGCACTCTTGCGGACGAAGTGGCGATTGACGCCGCACCATGGCTCAAGGCGTTGAACGTCGCGACCAGCCATCGCAACGGTGTCCTGGCCCTTTCACTGAAAGCGCCCAAAGTGCAAAAGCTGCGACAGGGACGCGGCAGCACGGCCGGGCGGCTGGTACTCGACCTCAGTGGTCCTGCACTGATGCAGCGTCAGAACGACGACCTGTTGCTTGGCCTTGAGATCACTGCGGCCCAGGAAACCCAGTTACGCAGGATCGGCCTGAAGGCCAAACGCGACAAGCAGGGGCTGCGTCTGCAGGGCAGCGCCGATCGTCCGACGCTCACCCTCGCTTCACCCTGGCGACTGGTGATCGATGGGTTGAGCAGCGCGCGCACCCGGAGAGTTCGTTCTTCGGGGAATGCGTTGCAGGCGGCTCTGGTGCATCCAGAGATCCAGGCGGAGAGCCGCAATGGCCTTGTGCTGGACACGCGCACGCTTCGTGTGGGGGTCAAGCCGGTGAAGATCTACCGAGCAGGAGTCCCCTTCAACAGCACAACGCTCGAGCTTCGCCCTCTGGCTGCCCGGGGGGCGCAGACCGGGATTCGCTTTCTCAACCAGTTGGCCCAACCCGAAAAAGCGCTGTTGGCCGTGAACGGAGGGTTCTTTAATCGCGTGCGTCAGCTTCCCCTAGGGGCCTTGCGTGTCGACGGGACATGGCTGTCAGGACCGATTCTCAATCGGGGAGCCATCGGCTGGACGGCCGGGAACCGACTTCTGTTCAACCGTCTGCGCCTCGATCAGTCGATGCAAGTCAACGGAGGACGTCGCTGGGGCCTTGGCTTCCTCAACAGTGGCTACGTCCAGCGGGGGCTGAGTCGTTACACCCGGGCCTGGGGGCCTGTCTACAGGGCCCTGAGCGGCGAGGAGAGGGCCATCACCGTGAGGGATGGAGTCACCCTCGCTCAGCACGACCGGGTCGAACTGAATCGGGGAGTTCCCCTGAGGCCAGGAACCTCCCTGATCGTGTCCCGCGCCGGAGCACCGCTACCCGCCCAACCTGGTGATCGAATCAGCATCAGCCTGCGGCCGTCCAGTCCCGTGGGGGAACAACCCAATGTGCTGGCAGGTGGCCCACTCCTGCTGAAGGATGGACAGGTTGTTCTGCGAGGGCGGCAGGAGGGTTTCAGTGCCGGATTTCTCTCCCTATCGGCACCACGCACGGTCGTTGCCCAGAACCGCAGCCATGTGTGGCTGATGACCCTCGAGGGCACATCAGGCAGTGATCCCACGCTGCTGGAAACGTCGCTGGCGCTTCAGCAACTGGGAATGCTCGATGCTCTCAATCTCGATGGCGGCAGCTCCACCACACTGATGGCAGCCAATCGAACCGTGATGACCGGCCGTGGTGTGACGCCAAGGGTTCAGAACGGCCTGGGACTGGTTCGCCGCTGAACAACAGCTGGCACACTGGGCTTTCTCCAAAGCTTTGGTCCATGGGCGCCACGCTGCAAATCACCGCCACTGCAGCCGCCGAACTGGGGCGGCAGGCTGCTGTTGCAGGCACCCCTGGAGTCATGCACCTTGATCTCACGGCAGGCCACTGTGAGCAGAACGTGATTCGGTTGCAGCCCGGCCATCTGAACGGAACACCCGTTGCCAGGGCGGAGGGTGTCACCCTGCATGTTCCCGATGCTCAGCACGCGCTGCTTGAGGGGCTGACGCTCGATTATCGAAGTGACATCAGTGGCGGTGGCTTTCTGATCCTGAGCAGCGGTGGCGTGCGTTGCTGCGCCTGCGGCAGCGCTTTTAGCCGCCTTTGATCAGAGCGGGCAGGTCGAACCGGTATTGTGATGGATTGTCGAACCAGGTCGGATCTCCGGCCGCTACGCGACCGTCGATGCCAACCATTCAGCAACTGATCCGGACCGAGCGCCAGAGCTCAAAGGCGAAAACCAAATCGCCAGCTCTGAAAGCCTGCCCCGAACGCCGCGGTGTTTGCACCCGTGTGTACACGTCCACTCCCAAAAAGCCCAATTCGGCTTTGCGCAAAGTGGCCCGTGTGCGTCTCACCTCCGGCTTCGAGGTCACCGCCTACATCGGCGGTATCGGTCACAACCTTCAGGAGCACTCCGTGGTGCTGATCCGGGGCGGTCGAGTCAAGGATCTTCCCGGTGTTCGCTACCACATCATTCGCGGAACTCTTGACACCGCAGGGGTCAAGGACCGTCGTCAGTCCCGTTCCAAGTACGGCGCCAAGACTCCGAAGGACTGATCGCGAACGATCACCTTCATCCTCTCCGTTCCCTTTTTCATTTGACAGTCCATGTCACGCCGTAACGCCGCCGTCAAGCGCCCGGTCCTCCCTGATCCCCAGTTCAACAACCGACTTGCCACGATGCTTGTGGCCCGGCTGATGAAGCACGGGAAGAAGTCCACGGCACAGCGCATCCTGTCCGATGCCTTCAGCCTGATCGGCGACCGCACCGGTGGCGATCCGATCGAGCTCTTCGAGACGGCCGTCAAGAACGCGACTCCTCTTGTTGAAGTCCGTGCCCGACGCGTCGGTGGTGCCACTTACCAGGTGCCGATGGAAGTCCGTCAGGAGCGCGGTACCGCCATGGCCCTGCGCTGGCTGGTGAGCTTCTCCAGAGCTCGCAACGGTCGCAGCATGGCTCAGAAGCTTGCTGGCGAACTGATGGATGCGGCCAATGAAGCCGGCAGCGCTGTTCGCAAGCGCGAAGAAACCCACAAGATGGCCGAAGCCAACAAGGCTTTCGCCCACTACCGCTACTGATCCAACCCCGCTCTGAAGCCTCGATTGCTCAGGGCGGACCTGTAGGATCTCACCCGCCTTTTTACGCCCCACCCCGGAGTTTCCTGTGGCTCGCGCCTTTCCCCTGGAACGCGTCAGAAATATTGGTATCGCTGCCCACATTGATGCGGGCAAAACCACCACGACCGAACGGATTCTGTTCTATTCCGGCGTGGTTCACAAGATCGGTGAAGTGCACGACGGTGCAGCTGTCACCGACTGGATGGCCCAGGAGCGCGAGCGGGGCATCACCATCACGGCTGCGGCCATTTCCACCAGCTGGAAAGACCACAGGATCAACATCATTGATACCCCTGGTCACGTCGACTTCACCATTGAGGTGGAGCGCTCCATGCGCGTGCTGGATGGTGTGATCGCTGTGTTCTGCGCCGTCGGCGGCGTCCAGCCTCAGTCAGAGACTGTCTGGCGTCAGGCTGACCGCTATTCCGTGCCCCGCATGGTGTTCGTCAACAAGATGGACCGTACCGGCGCCGACTTCCTCAAGGTCCACGGTCAGATCAAGGATCGCCTCAAAGCGAATGCCGTTCCGATTCAGCTGCCCATCGGAGCTGAAGGAGAGCTGAGCGGAATTATCGACCTTGTCGCCAATCAGGCTCACATCTACAAAGACGATCTCGGCCAGAACATCGAAGTCACCGATGTGCCAGCTGACATGAAGGATCAGGTGGATGAGTGGCGCAACGTCCTGATGGAAACCGTTGCTGAGAACGACGAAAATCTGATTGAGAAGTTCCTGGAAACCGGTGAGCTCTCTCTCGATGAACTCAAAAACGGTATTCGCGAAGGTGTGCTGAAGCATGGCCTCGTGCCCGTGCTTTGTGGCTCCGCCTTCAAGAACAAAGGTGTGCAGCTTGTTCTCGATGCAGTCGTCGACTATCTGCCCGCCCCAGTGGACGTTCCTCCCATCCAGGGCGTTCTCCCCAATGGCAAGGAGGCGGTTCGCCCCTCCGATGACAAGGCCCCCTTCAGTGCTCTGGCCTTCAAGGTGATGGCTGACCCCTACGGCAAGCTCACCTTCGTTCGGATGTACTCAGGAGTTCTTGAGAAGGGCAGCTATGTGCTCAACTCAACCAAAGACAGCAAAGAGCGCATCTCCAGGTTGGTCGTGCTCAAGGCTGACGATCGTGAGGAAGTCGATGCACTGCGCGCCGGCGATCTGGGTGCGGTTCTTGGTCTGAAGAACACAACCACAGGAGACACGCTGTGCTCTGTGGAAGATCCGATTGTCCTTGAGACTCTGTTTGTTCCGGAACCGGTGATTTCCGTGGCCGTGGAACCCAAGACCAAGGGCGACATGGAAAAACTCTCCAAGGCGCTGGTCGCACTCGCTGAGGAAGACCCCACCTTCCGGGTCAGAACTGATTCAGAAACCGGCCAGACCGTGATCGCCGGAATGGGTGAGCTCCACCTGGAGATCCTGGTCGACCGGATGCTGCGTGAGTTCAAAGTCGAAGCCAACATCGGCGCGCCTCAGGTCTCCTATCGCGAAACCATTCGCGCAGCATCACGAGGCGAGGGCAAGTTCTCTCGTCAGACCGGCGGTAAGGGTCAGTACGGCCATGTGGTGATCGAAATGGAGCCGGGCGAACCTGAATCCGGCTTTGAATTCGTCAACAAAATTGTTGGCGGTGTCGTTCCCAAGGAATTCATCAAGCCCTCTGAAATGGGCATGAAGGAGACCTGTGAGTCCGGCGTCATCGCAGGATTCCCCATGATCGACGTCAAGGTCACCATGGTCGACGGTTCATATCACGATGTGGACTCGTCGGAAATGGCATTCAAGATTGCCGGTTCGATGGCCTTCAAAGATGCGGTCAAGAAGTGCAACCCAGTACTTCTTGAGCCGATGATGAAGGTCGAGGTCGAAGTCCCCGAGGATTTCCTCGGCTCGATCATCGGCGATCTATCCTCCCGCAGGGGCCAGGTCGAAGGTCAGGCAATTGACGATGGCACGTCAAAAGTCTCGGCCAAGGTGCCCTTGGCCGAGATGTTCGGCTACGCCACCGAGCTCCGATCCATGACCCAGGGTCGGGGTATTTTCTCGATGGAATTCAGTCACTATGAGGATGTTCCTCGCAACGTGGCCGAGGCCATCATCTCCAAGAATCAGGGCAATTCCTGATCTCTACCCCCCTTTAATTCCACCCCCGATTCTTTAAAAACAATGGCACGCGAGAAGTTCGAAAGGAACAAGCCCCACGTCAACATCGGCACCATCGGCCACGTTGACCACGGCAAGACAACCCTCACCGCCGCGATCACCAACGTGCTCGCCAAAAAGGGACAGGCAGAGATCCAGGACTATGCCGATATCGACGGTGCTCCTGAGGAGCGCGAGCGCGGCATCACCATCAATACCGCTCACGTCGAATACGAGACGGACTCTCGCCACTACGCCCACGTGGACTGCCCTGGCCACGCGGACTATGTGAAAAACATGATCACCGGTGCTGCCCAGATGGACGGCGCCATCCTCGTTTGTGCCGCAACCGACGGCCCCATGGCCCAGACCAAGGAGCACATCCTGCTGGCCAAGCAGGTGGGCGTGCCCGCCCTGGTGGTTGCGCTGAACAAGTGCGACATGGTCGATGACGAAGAGATCATCGAACTGGTGGAGATGGAGATCCGCGAACTGCTCTCCAGCTACGACTTCCCCGGCGACGATATCCCCGTGGTTCAGGTCTCCGGCCTCAAGGCCATCGAAGGAGAGGCTGAGTGGGAAGCCAAGATTGAAGAGCTGATGGCGGCTGTTGACGCCAACATCCCTGAGCCTGAGCGCGAAGTCGACAAGCCCTTCTTGATGGCTGTGGAGGATGTCTTCTCCATCACCGGCCGTGGCACCGTGGCGACAGGCCGAATTGAGCGCGGCGTCGTCAAGGTTGGCGAGGAAGTCGAAATCGTCGGCATCAAAGAGCCACGCAAAACCACCGTCACCGGTGTGGAAATGTTCCGCAAGCTGCTCGATGAGGGCATGGCTGGCGACAACGTGGGTCTGCTGCTTCGCGGCATTCAGAAGGAAGACATCGAGCGCGGCATGGTGCTCGTGAAGCCTGGATCGATCACCCCTCACACCAAGTTTGAGGGCCAGGTTTACGTTCTCAAGAAAGAGGAAGGTGGTCGCCATACGCCTTTCTTTGCTGGCTACCGCCCGCAGTTCTACATCCGCACCACCGACGTGACCGGTCAGATCACCGCCTTCACCGCGGAAGATGGCAGCAACGTGGAAATGGTGATGCCCGGAGACAACATCCAGATGACTGGCGAACTGATCTGCCCAGTCGCCATGGAAATGGGCATGCGCTTCGCCATCCGTGAGGGTGGTCGCACCATCGGTGCTGGCGTCGTCTCCAAGATCATCGAGTGATCTTCACGGGATGATTCAAGGGATGGTCTGAACTCTGTCAGGCCATCCTTTACCATTTCAGAATGAATTGAACGTTGCCGGAGCACGTTCAATCTGCACCTCGACAATCCACCTCTCGTGATCTCCTTCGGAGATTTCTTCGCGCTTCATGTCCACTGCAATTGCCCAGCAGAAGATCCGCATCCGCTTGAAGGCGTTTGACCGCCGCATGCTGGATCTGTCCTGCGACAAGATCATTGAAACTGCCGATAACACCGCAGCAACTGCTATCGGCCCCATCCCTCTTCCGACCAAGCGCAAGATCTACTGCGTGCTCCGCTCCCCCCACGTGGACAAGGATTCACGGGAGCACTTCGAGACCCGGACACATCGCCGGATCATCGATATTTACAGCCCATCTGCCAAAACGATTGACGCCTTGATGAAGCTCGATCTTCCCAGTGGCGTTGATATTGAAGTGAAGCTCTGAGCTCAGCACGGTCCTTGGGTCAGCTGCCTAAGATTCGATTCCTCAGCGGTTTCATGCGTGGCTGACCTGTCCGTCAGAGAGCTCCCCCTATTTCCTCTGCCGGATGTCGTCCTGTTCCCCAGCGACGTGTTGCCGCTGCACATTTTTGAGTCGCGATACCGGATGATGCTGCAGAGCGTCCTCGAAAGCGATCGACGCTTCGGTGTGGTGCGTTGGGACCCGCGCAGTCAAAGCATGGCAACCATCGGCTGTTGTGCCGAAGTGATTCAGCATCAGACGGGTGATGACGGTCGCAGCAACATCGTGACGCTCGGTCAACAGCGTTTCAGGGTGCTCAATGTGACCCGTGAAACGCCTTTCCGCAGCGCGATGGTGAGCTGGATTGAAGATGAGCCGGAAAGCGATCTCGATCAGCTTCATACCCTCAGTGATTCGGTCACCAAAGCCCTGAGAGATGTGGTCGAGCTGACTGGCAAGCTCACCGACTCTCCCACCGCACTTCCCGACGATCTGCCCGATCTTCCGAGGGAACTCTCGTTTTGGATCGGCGCCCACCTCGGTGGCCCAGTGGCCGATCAACAGCAGCAACTCCTAGAGCTCACAAGCACCCGCACCCGGCTCGAGCAGGAGTTCGAGATGCTGGATGAAACCCGTCGCCAGCTGGCAGCACGCACTGTGCTGCGCGACACCCTCTCCTCCGCCGATTCCGGCAACGGTTGATGTCTCTTTCCACTGTTCTGGCCCCGGCCGTCATCGGGCTCGCCGCAGCCGCGGGCGCCTACGCACTCTGGACGCGACGCAGCCGGACTTATCACTCCAGTGAAAGCGTCGCTTCTGCCTATGACGCCTGGACCGAAGACCGTCTGCTCGAGACCCTCTGGGGTGAGCACGTGCATCTCGGTCATTACGGGGATCCTCCGACTCGACGCGATTTCCGCCGAGCCAAAGCGGATTTCGTGCACGAACTCGTGCATTGGAGTGGTTTGGATCGCCTGCCTCCCGGCTCAAAAGTTCTCGATGTGGGCTGCGGGATCGGCGGCAGCGCCAGGATTCTCGCCAGGGACTATGGCTTTGACGTGCTTGGCGTCAGCATCAGTCCTGCTCAGATCCAACGCGCCACGGATCTGACGCCAGACAACCTGTCTTGCCGCTTTGCAGTGATGGACGCGCTGAATCTGCAGCTTGCGGACGCTGAATTCGACGGGGTCTGGAGTGTGGAGGCAGGCCCACACATGCCTGATAAGCAACGATTCGCTGATGAACTGCTCAGAGTTCTGAAACCAGGTGGAGCCCTGGCTGTCGCTGATTGGAACCGTCGCGATCCTCGCGACGGTGCTCTGGATGCCCGCGAACGCTGGGTGATGCACCAGCTGCTGACCCAGTGGGCTCATCCGGAATTCGCCAGCATCCCGGGTTTCCAGCACAACCTGGAAGGCAGCAGCCAGCGCCGGGGCCTGATCGAAACCGGCGACTGGACCAGGGCGACGCTGCCCTCATGGAATGAATCGATCCTGGAAGGATTCCGCCGACCCGCAGCGGTGCTCAGACTCGGCCCACCCGCCCTGCTTCAGGGGCTGCGTGAAACGCCCACGATGATGCTGATGCGCTGGGCATTCGCCCGGGGAATGATGCAGTTCGGCGTGTTCCGCCTCGCCTCCGATTAGTCGAATTCCGAGCTGGGATAAGCGCCGAAATTGGCCAGGTGCTCACACAGCGGGCTGAGCAGGGTCTCGAGTTTGCTCAGCACTGCATCCGCACCTGAAGCAGGCAACTCCACATCCACAAAGAACACGTATTCACCCAACTCCCGTTTCGACGGCCTCGACTCGATCCTGCTCATGTTCAGCCCCAGGCCCGCAATCGCCTGAAGCGCTTCGATCAGTGCCCCGGGTGCATTGCGATGCAGGGAGAACGCCAGGCTGGCCAGCTGACCTCCGCGCAGACGCTCGCCGCGATGAAGCAATAGAAAGCGCGTTCTGTTGCCCGCCACGTCATTCACCGGGAATGCCAGTTCCCCGAGGCCCTGCAGTTCTCCAACGGAACGATCGGCGATCGCAGCTCTAAAACGGCTGCCTTTCACCATCCGAGCGGCTTCTGCGGTGGATGTGGTCGGCAGCTGGAGCGCCTGCGGCAAGTGGGTTGCCAGCCAGCCGCTGCACTGCGCCAGCGCCTGAGGATGTGAAAGCACCTCAGTGATGCCCTCGATCGAACCACTGCTGAGCAGGGCATGGCGGATCGGCAGCACCAAAGCCCGTCGAATGCACAGATCGGGGTGAGACCAGAGAGCATCAAGACTGGCTGTGACACCTCCCTCCACAGAGTTCTCAACAGGCACCACTGCAGCCTCACAACGGCCATCAGCCACGTGGTCAACCACGGAACGCAGCCCGGTGCAGGCCACCAGCTCAGCATCACCGATCTGTTCCAGCCGGATCATCTCTTTGGCCGCCTGTTCGCCGTAGGTGCCTTTCGGCCCAAGAAACGCCATCCGAATCGGCATGGATCCAAGCACTTGCATCGATAGGATCATGCCGCGTCAGCACAAGGGGCATGACCCTTGCCTTCCGCGCCAGTCAGCATCTCGATCTGCCGGTCGCCAACCAGAGCGAGCACCTGCGCAGTTACCTGCGACAGGAAGACCGGGTGATCAAAGCTCTTCTGGATGAACGTCAGCTCGACAGGCTCGGGCCGGGTCAGTACCGATACACCGTCACCAGCCTGCAGGTGTTTCAACTGCAGGTCTGTCCTGTCGTGTCACTGAAGATCGAGCAGGGTGATGGAACGATCTCCATTCAGGCAACCGACGCCACCCTGGAAGGACTGGGTCTGGTGGATGACTTCCAACTGAGCCTGGAAGCGGTGCTTGAAGTGGCAGATCAGGGTTTGCAGGGCGAGGCCAGTCTTGGAGTGCAGGTCAGTCAGCCACCACTGCTGAAATTGATTCCCAAGCGGGTGCTGGAAAACACCGGCGAGTCGATCCTGAGCGGCATCCTGATGACGATCAAAGGGCGTGTCGGGAGACAGCTGGTGCGAGATTTTCAGGACTGGGCACTGGAGGCACCTGGCGAAGACGCCACACGGGCCCAGCCGAGCTCAGACACCGGCGAACACCTTGGTGAGGAAGGTGTGACGATGCATCGGAGTGGGACCTGACTTCAGCAAGGCCGCTCGATGGAGAGCGGTGCCATAGCCGGCATGACGTTCAAGGGCATAGCCAGGGAAACGTCGCGCCAGACGACGAATCAAGGCATCGCGTGCTTCCTTGGCCAGCACGCTGGCGGCGGCGATGGACGCCTCACAGCTGTCACCACGAACGATGGTGCGTTGTGGTCCTGTCCAGAGACGCAAGGGCAGCACTCCATCCACCAGAACCAGTTCGGGGACATGGGGGAGTTTTTGAAGAGCCCGGAGCATGGCGAGCTCCGTCGCCACCCTGATCCCCTTGGCATCCACATCACGCGCAGCCGCCTGACCCAGTGCCCAGCCGGATGCTCGGGCTTGAATCTCGGGAACCAGCGCAGCTCGACGCTTGGGGGAGAGGGCTTTGCTGTCCGTCAGGCCGAGGGCGGACAGTTCATTCGCGGCCGATTCAGTGAGACAGACCGCCGACGCGAAGACTGGACCGAACCAGCAGCCACGGCCAACCTCATCGACGCCAGCAATCACTCTGCGGCAGCGGATGACCGTCGACGACGGCGACCCGGGCGAGCCTCCTCCACGGGCTTCTCAGGCTCGGCAACTGCTGCTGCAACAGGTTCAGGCGGCTGTGACGCAGATCCGGAAGCCGTTCGCGACGGTGTTGGGGCGTCTTGGACCGGAGTCACCTCCAGCGGCGTGATTTCAACAAGCAGCGGTGCCTCTTCAGTGGTTTCCGCCGCAGGCACGGGTGAAGGGACCGGAGCCGCAGAACCATTGCGACCTCCACCTCGTCCACCCCGGGAACCCCGCCGCCGGCGGCGACCTGAACTGGCTGCCAGCTGTTGGCGTGCATCCTCAAGGACCGCGTCAGCGTCCTCACCCGGCCGCACCACACGCACCAGCAGGTTGTCATTGTCCGGGGGTGGATCCAGCAGGAGTACGGGGTTCAGCCCCAACCAGCCAAAGACTCTTTCCTGATCGTCATCCATCGGCACAGCGACCAGTTCAGGATCCTGACGACGGTTAGCGCCCGCAGGCTCCGTGGCATCCGACGTGGATTCACCAGCAACCGTCGTCTCCAAAGCTGGATCCACAAGCCTGGTCTCGGTCGATGCATTCGGCCGGCCGCGGCCACCACGACGGCGACGGCCCCCTCCTGAATCAGCAGCCGCTGGAACGTCGGCTCGCACCGAAGTCACCGATCTCACCAAGCCGGTGGCAGCCGCTTGAGGCTGAGGAAGATCCTTGCCAGGCAGCACGGCCTCGTAACCGGGGGAGACGCGACCGAACAGCTCGTAAATGTTCTGGCCCTGGCGCTTGCGCGTCATCTCAACCAGGCCCAGTTCAGTGAGTTGGGCGATCTGAGGGCGTGCCGTGTCGTCGCGCATCGCCGTCATGAAATGCTCCAGCAACTGAAGCTGATCACGTCGGGAATCCATGTCGATGAAGTCGACAACGATCACGCCCCCGATGTTGCGGAGCTTCAACTGACGCCCAATCTCAACAGCGGCTTCGCAATTGGTCCAGAGCACCGTCTCACGGGCGTTGGCGGAACGGGTGAAGGAGCCCGAGTTCACATCAATCACCGTGAGAGCCTCGGTGGGCTCGATGATCACGTAACCGCCGGAGGGAAGATCCACCCTTGGCTTTAAAGCATCACGGATCGCTGCATTCACCTTGAAGTGCTCGAGCAGCTCGTCGGATTCGGTATGGGCTTCCACCGACACGTTGGCGCCTTCCTGGCCCAGGAAGGCGGTGACTCGGTCGACAGCGGCGGCATCATCCAGCACCACACGTGCCAGATCAGGGCCGATGTGGTCTCTGAGAATGCGGTGGATGAAATCCTCATCCCGGTTGAGCAAAACGGGCGGCGAAGCGGTTTCAGCTGCTTTCTGAATCGCCTCCCACTGACGCAGCAAAGACTCCAGATCATCGATCAGCAGGTCTTCACTGATGCCCTCTGCTTCCGTGCGAACAAGCAGGCCTGCGCCCGGCGGTTTCACCAGCACCCCGAGAGCGCGCAGGCGATTGCGTTCCCCTTCTGCGCTGATGCGACGGGAGATGTTCACGCCCTGACCACTGGGCTGCAACACCAGATAGCGGCCTGGCAGAGCCAGATTTCCAGTCAGACGGGGCCCCTTCGTTCCGGTGGGCTCTTTCATCACCTGAACGAGCACCTTCTGGCGCGGTTCCAAGAGCTCGGTGATCCCTGCAGCACCTTTTTTGAGGCGCAGCGGGCCCAGGTCGCTCACATGGATGAAACCATTTTTCTCACTCTCACCGATGTTCACAAAGGCGGCGTCAATCCCGGGGAGCACGTTCTCCACCGTTCCGAGATAGACATCACCGATCTGATAGCGGCCTTGCGCCACGATCAGCTCATCTACGCGGTCATCGGTCAGAACTGCCGCGATGCGCAGCTGCTCGGCGATGACGATTTGCTGGGGCATAAACAGGAACTGACGACGCCCGTCAGGGCAGATGCCGGCCAGTGAGCCCTCGGGCTCAGTGATCGGGGGTGAATTGAAATTGCTTTGAGAGGACCCTGAGGTCGGAATGGCACGGAGTGAATCACTCCTATGGCCGATCAACATCAGCGCTGAGGCGCTGGCTGGAGCGGAGGCCTAGGCCTCTGGTTCCAAACAATGATTGGGACAAGAAGGCCGGGACGAATCCGTGGCTCAAGCCTCTGGATTGAAGTCCTGCATTGAATTTAGCACTGCAGCAGAGTCAGCTCCACCCTGCGAACACGGGAGAGGGACAAGTCAAGACCCAGATGTTGTGAGAGCCAGAACTGCAGCTGGGCCGGTTTGAGACTGCGGCCCTGGGAATCAACGGAAGCGAGCAGCTCCAGCTCCGCTGCGCAGCCGGTCGCAGGGGAGACAGGCTCAACCTGCTCCAGAAGTTGCAGCCCCTGCAACAAGCCCCGGACATCCCGACGACGTGGGCGACCTTTCTTATCGGTGTCTTCCCAGATCAGTTCGTTCTGCGCGAGCAAAGCCGAAATGGCCTGCGACCAGGCAGCCGAGTCACCGCTCGATGACAGCTCGGAGCCACTGAGAACAAAACGCCAGCGGCTGGAACGCACCTGCTGAGCAAGGCTGGGGGCTGACACGGCCACCTCTTCAGCCGTGTGCAGCCGCAATCCTGGCGGCAACGTCTGCTGCCAACGCTCCTTGACCATCAGCGGGTCCACCGTCTCCACGAATTCCAGGTCCATCCATTCACCCTGACCCTCCACCCCGAGCGGGAGAGCCAGCGCCAGCTGGAGCCGAGGCAGGGGATGAAAACCACCCGTGAAACTCACCGGCAGTTCGCTGCGGCGCAATGCCCGCTCCAGAAGACGCACGAGATCCAGGTGACTGAGCAGCGCCATCGCACCGGTTTTGCTGAAACGAAAGCGAAGGCGACAGGCACGATCACTCGGTGGCGCCTGCTGAGGTTTGGCCACAGGAACCTCAGGTGGAGCCACCACAACGTTGTGGCCCAGATCGGGGCCGCAGACACCGCAGCTGCTGCACGCTTCGAAAGAGCAGTCAGGCACAACGCTCGAAGCCAGTGCGTGCTGCAGATCCTTCGCCAGCCAGTCCTTGTCGATGCCACTGTCGATGTGATCCCAGGGCAGGGGTTGCCGGCAGAACGCCTCAAGATCATCACGATCCAGCGCCGCCACTGCACTCCAGCCACCAAGCTCCATCTGCCGGTAACGCCCCTCCAGTCCGGCCTGGGCAATGGCCGTGGTCCAGGCGTTGTAGGTGCGATCGAGAGCCTCGAACCAGGCATCCATCCCCGCACCGGCACGCCAGGCCGCTTCAATCACAGGCGCCAGCCGCCGGTCTCCTCGACCCACGAAATCCTCCATCGCCGAAAGGCGCACATCCGTGAAGTTGAACCGCACGCCGCGAAGACGTCGACCTGCATCGCGCAGAAGCTGCTGACGACGAAGGAACTCCGCGGTGGACACGCTGTGCCACTGAAAAGGCGTGTGCGGCTTCGGCGTGAAGTTGCTGATGGTGGTGTTGAGGCTGAGGCGGCCCAGATCGCGGCAACACTCCTGCAGCATCCTGCAGGTTTCGGCAATACCGAGCACGTCGGCATCGGTCTCTCCTGGAAGCCCGATCATGAAATAGAGCTTGACCTTGCGATACCCGTTCTGCATGGCCGTACGGATGCCCTGCAGCAGGTCGTCGTCGGTCAGCCCCTTGTTGACGATGTCGCGCAGACGCTGAGTGCCTGCTTCCGGAGCAAAGGTGAGGCCGGCCTGGCGTGCCCCTCCAAGAATGTGGGCGATGTTCTGATCGAAACGATCCACCCGTTGGCTGGGAAGCTGAAGCGTGACGTTGCGATCAGCCAGTCGATTGCGCAGCTCCACTCCCACAGCGGGGAGCGCCAGGTAATCACTGCAGCTGAGCGAAAGCAGTGAGAAATCGCTGTAGCCCGTCTGACGCATGCCCGTCTCAACGGCCTCGATCACGGCTTCGGGCTCCACATCCCGGGCCGGACGCGTGAGCATGCCCGGCTGGCAAAAACGACAACCACGCGTGCAGCCCCGTCTGATTTCAACCGTCAGCCGGTCATGGACCGTTTCCACATGAGGCACCAGACCCATCGCGTAATGGGGCATCGGTGTGGCAACCCGCCTCAGCACCCGTTTTGGCAGTCCTGGCTGGATCGGCTCAAGGCTCACTCCATCAGGGCCCGGGGCATAGAGAGATGGCACATAAACCCCTGGCACTGAAGCCAGATCAAGCAACAAAGCCGAGCGGGTCAGGCCTGCTTGCTTGCCTTCAGCCAGCACCAGACCGATCTCCGGCAACAGCTCCTCGCCATCTCCGAGGGCGATGAAGTCGAAGAAGGCGGCATAGGGCTCTGGGTTACTGGTGGCTGTGGGCCCTCCAGCAAAGATCAGTGGCGGAGCCTGCGGATCGCTGAGCGGAAGGTCTCCGCGGTCTGCGGCACGGATCGGAACCCTGCAGAGATCCAACATCTCCAGGATGTTGGTGGCTCCCAGCTCGTAACTCAGGCTGAAACCAAGGATGTCGAAGGCGTTTAAGGGCCAGCGGCTCTCCACACCGAACAACGCCTGCTGACGCTGCTTGAGGCGGTCAGCCAGATCAGCGGCAGGGAGGTAGGCACGATCACACGCCTGTCCAGGCAGCGCGTTGAGGATCGAATAGAGAATGATGTGCCCCAGATTGCTGGAACCCACCTCATAGAGCTCGGGGTAGGTGAGAGCCCAGCGAACCTTGGCACCATGCCAGTCCCTCGGCTCCACGCCGAGCTCATGGCCCATGTAGCGAGCGGGCCTGTTGATGCCCGCATCCACCAGCTCGTCAAATGCCACTGGAGTGGTGGATGTATTCAACGCGACGGTCACGGTCTTCCGACCCGACTTTCTTCATCGTATGTAGCAGGATGCCCGCAGAAATCGGTCTTTCTGTGGTTCAGGTCAACGGCAATTACCTCAAACTCAAAGCGGGCTATCTGTTCCCTGAAATCGGACGTCGGGTGAAAGCCTTCGCTGCCGCCAACCCCGATGCAGCACTGATTCGCCTGGGCATTGGCGACGTGACGGAACCGCTTCCCCTGGCCTGCCGTGACGCGATGAAAACAGCCATCGATGAGATGGGGACCGCCGAAGGATTTCATGGCTACGGCCCTGAACAGGGTTACGCCTGGCTGCGAGAAGCCATTGCCAAGCACGACTTCCAGGCACGCGGATGTGACATCAGCGCCGAGGAGATCTTCGTCTCCGATGGATCCAAGTGCGACAGCAGCAACATCCTGGACATCCTCGGGGCGGGGAACAGGATCGCCGTCACAGACCCTGTTTACCCCGTTTACGTGGACAGCAATGTGATGGCCGGTCGCACCGGTGAGGCTGGTGATGAAGGTCGCTATGGCGGTCTGACCTATCTGCCCATCAGTGCCGACAACAGCTTCACCGCCGAGATCCCCAATGAACCCGTGGATCTCATCTACCTGTGCTTTCCCAACAACCCCACAGGTGCAGTGGCAACCAAAGAACAGCTGAAGGCCTGGGTGGACTACGCCCGCGCCAACGGCTCTCTGATCCTGTTTGACGCGGCGTACGAGGCCTTCATCCAGGACCCCAGCCTTCCCCACTCGATCTTCGAGATCGAAGGAGCCCGTGACTGCGCCATTGAATTCCGCTCGTTCTCCAAGAACGCAGGCTTCACCGGCACCCGCTGTGCACTCACTGTGGTTCCCAAAGGACTGAAAGGCAAAACCGCCAACGGCGAATCAGTTGAACTCTGGGGCCTGTGGAACCGGCGACAGAGCACCAAGTTCAACGGTGTGAGCTACATCATTCAGCGTGGCGCAGAAGCCGTTTACTCCGATGCCGGCCAGAAGGAAGTGAAGGCCCTGGTGGCCTTCTACATGGAGAACGCCGCAATCATCCGTCGCGAATTGAGCTCAGCAGGCCTGACCGTGTATGGAGGCGAGCATGCCCCTTACGTGTGGATCAAAACCCCGGATGGCATGGACTCCTGGGGCTTCTTTGACCATCTGCTCAATCAGGCGAATGTGGTGGGAACGCCGGGGAGCGGCTTCGGCGCGGCCGGAGAGGGTTACTTCCGCCTCTCGGCATTCAACAGTCGCAACAATGTCGACACCGCGATGGCGCGGATCAAGGCCCTCTGAAATCGCCCGCTATGTTCCCAGCCCCTTTAGATTCCCTTTATCTGAGAACCATGGTCATGGCGGTGGATACCCCCAGCCGTAGCCCAGGTGGAGCGGCCGTTCTGGACAAGGCACCGGAACAGGTCCGCAAGCGCTCACCCCGGTACAAAGTGCTGCTCCACAACGACCCCGTCAACTCCATGGAGTACGTGGTCACCACCTTGCGACAGGTGGTTCCCCAACTCAGTGAGCAGGACTGCATGGCCGTGATGCTCGAGGCTCACAACACAGGCGTGGGGCTGGTGATCGTCTGCGACCTGGAACCGGCCGAGTTCTACTGCGAAACGCTGAAGGGCAAGGGGCTCACCAGCACCATTGAGCCGGAGGACTAATCGTTAAACCCTTTGCCGCAGCCTGGGGTCGGCTGCTCAGCCTTCAACCCCGCTGGATCACGGCGATCGCCCTGATTCCAGCGCTTTACGCGCTGGGATGGTTGATGGCACAACCCATTGCCTATGTGATGCATGGGGCCTCAACCCCCCGGCTATCGCTGATCGGCACCGTCATCACCTTCGTGTTGTTCATCCTGGTGCTGCCCAGCTGGGTGCGCCAACGCTGGAACAGTCGTCATCCTTGGCTGACCCTGGGGCTTCGCAGCCGCCGAGGGGAGCCATCTCCAGGCACCTGCCTGGTCCAGGGCTTGTGGCGTTCCGCAGGCCTGCTGGCCCTGATCTGCCTGCCCTTGCTGCTGGGTTCCTGGGGGCGCTGGCTCGGGGAACTCACTACGGCAGATGCCATCAACGCCTTGTTGCTGTGCTTTGGACTGGGATTGGCAGAGGAGCTGGTGTTCCGAGGCTGGCTGTGGGGAGAGCTCAACGCACTCACGGGCCCCCGCGAAGCGGTGATCGGCCAGGCCGTGATTTTCAGCCTTGCGCACACCCGATTTGATCAGGGTGTGGTGCCGATGCTCGGCCTGCTCACTGGTTTATTGCTTCTTGGTCTGATCCTTGCCGTGCAGAGGCGCCTGGATGGTGGTTCCCTCTGGGGCTGTGTCGGCTTGCATGGAGGCCTGGTCGGCGGTTGGTTCGCGCTTCGATCGGGGTTGCTGCAGATGTCACCCAGTGCTCCCGAATGGCTGATCGGACCCGGTGGAGCGCACGCCAACCCCCTGGGCGGACTGGTCGGAATCATCGCTCTGAGCGTTCTGCTCTGGCGTCAGCTCACCGCCTTAGCCAAAGCGGCACGCCCCTGAAGCGGTGCTCGCAGCGCTTCCTGAAGAGGCGCCACGCCGTAATCCCTCTCCAACAGGGACATCACCGTTCTGCCGAAATCGGAGGGATCAAGGTCAAAGGCCTCCAAACAGATCCTGCCGAATGTGCTCCCCATCGGCTCAGGATTCCAGAGCAACTTGCGAGCCGTCCAAGGCATCATGCTCATCGGGTTGTAACCAGGCTTGATCAGTCCCTGGTCAAAGCCGTACTGCTCAAGGTGCGTGTGGGGCTGCAGCCCGATGAAGAAAATGGCGGGCTCAACAAGATCTGCGCCAAAGATGCGCTCAAGCTCACGGTGATACGCAACGGTCTGACGAATCGTCTCGGGACGCTCGTCGATCACATTGAACGAATAGTTCACCGAGACATGGTCACGGAAGCCAGCATCCGCAAGCATCTTGCAGCTTTCCAGCACCGTGCGCAGGTTGTAGCCCATGCGCATCTTGCGCACGAGCTCCTGGGAGCCTGAGGTGATGCCGATCTCGAAGTAGCTCATCCCGGTCTCCACCATCAGCTGGGCCAGTTCAGGATCGAGATTGTCGGCACGGATATAGGCAGCCCAGCGGATGTCGGTGAGACCCTCCGCCTTGATGGCTCGCAACAGCTCTTTGGCATCCTCGATGTAGCGCTTGGCAGGAATGAACTGAGCGTCGGTGAACCAAAAGCCTCGAACACCTCTGTCGTAGAGCTGGCGCATCTCCGAGACGACAGCCTCCACAGGATTCAGACGGACCTGCTTGCCCTCAACAGCCGTGTAAACGCAGTAACAGCAGTTGTGAGGGCAGCCGCGCTTGGTCTGCACGCCGACGTAGAAATCACCACCCTCGAGATACCAGTCGAGCTGCGGCCAGATCGAGGCGATGTAGTCGTAGTCGCAAGCCGTTTTCGGCCGGCTTTCCGGTTGTTCGTGGATCAATCCAGCCCGTGGTGGGTCGCCAACGACGAAGCAGCGCTCCCCTTCCAGGGATAAACCGAGCAGCAGCTTCTCCAGGAGAGGCTCGCCCTCCCCGACGGAAACGATCGTTCCCTTGGGTAGGGAGCGCCCGAGCTGTTCGTAAAAAACACTGACAGCGCCGCCGCCCAGCACAGCCCTGGCCTCGGGATGATGACGCCTGGCTCGACGAAGGCCTCTGCGCACGAGGGCCTGATTGCGTGAGAGCTCTCCGTAGTGACTGGTCATCAGCCGCAGCCCCCCCAGGGCACCACGCAATCGCTTCAGGGGATTGCGTGCGTAGAACACCTCGAAGGAGTTCTGCAGCGGGTTGCCGCCCCGACCATCCACTGGGGCGTAAATCTGAATGTCTCTCCAGGAGAACACCAACAGGGTGGGGCGGAACTGATCAATCGTGATGCGCAGAACCCGATGCACATCCAGAACCGGCAGAGCAGCCAGATCAAGGATTCGCTGCGGAATCCCGGGGAAACACTTGTGCAGGTGATCGGCGAGGTAGATCGGGCCGATCGGAAAAATTGGATTGCAAGGGAGCCTGACCAGCAGCACCCTCTCGCCGGAAAGCTTGGGCTGAGGCAGGAGCTCAGGCGGTTGCAGTAGGCCTTGCATGGCCTGGACGCTAACAACCATGCCCCCGGGAACGCCTGAGGAAGTTCTCAACGCTTCTTCACATGGGCTTCATAAAGCTGGCGACATCTTGCGCAATGTTGCTTTACAATCAGTGCTGGCAGGGCTTCCTGCCCTTCCGTAACCGTCTCCTCGGAGACATTCTTTCCCGTTCTCATGACCACCACCATTCAGCAGCGCTCCGGCGCGAATGGCTGGCAGTCCTTCTGCGAGTGGGTCACCTCCACCAACAACCGCCTGTATGTGGGCTGGTTCGGTGTGCTGATGATCCCCACCCTGCTGGCTGCCACCACCTGCTTCATCGTTGCGTTCATCGCAGCACCCCCCGTCGACATCGACGGCATCCGTGAGCCCGTCGCTGGCTCCCTGATCTACGGCAACAACATCATCTCCGGTGCTGTTGTGCCCTCCTCGAACGCCATCGGCCTTCACTTCTATCCCATCTGGGAAGCTGCCTCTCTCGACGAGTGGCTGTACAACGGCGGTCCTTACCAGCTGGTTGTCTTCCACTTCCTGATCGGCATCTTTGCCTACATGGGTCGCGAGTGGGAACTCTCCTACCGCCTCGGCATGCGCCCCTGGATCTGCGTTGCTTACAGCGCACCTGTGGCTGCTGCCTCCGCCGTGTTCCTGGTGTACCCCTTCGGTCAGGGTTCCTTCTCTGACGGCATGCCCCTGGGCATCTCCGGCAACTTCAACTTCATGTTGGTGTTCCAGGCTGAGCACAACATCCTGATGCACCCCTTCCACATGCTTGGTGTGGCTGGCGTCTTCGGTGGTTCACTGTTCTCCGCCATGCACGGCTCCCTGGTGACCTCCTCCCTGGTCCGCGAGACCACCGAGAGCGAGTCCCAGAACTACGGCTACAAGTTCGGCCAAGAGGAAGAGACCTACAACATCGTGGCTGCCCACGGTTACTTCGGTCGCCTGATCTTCCAATACGCGTCGTTCAACAACAGCCGCAGCCTGCACTTCTTCCTGGCTGCCTGGCCCGTTGTCGGCATCTGGTTCACCGCCCTGGGCGTGTCAACCATGGCCTTCAACCTGAACGGTTTCAACTTCAACCAGTCCATCCTTGATGGTCAGGGCCGTGTCCTGAACACCTGGGCTGATGTGCTGAACCGCGCCAACCTCGGCATGGAAGTCATGCACGAGCGCAACGCTCACAACTTCCCCCTCGACCTGGCTGCTGCTGAGTCCACTCCTGTGGCTCTGCAGGCTCCTGCCATCGGCTGAGGCTGAAGTCTCCAAGAGATTCAGCTTTAGCTGAATCGGAAAGCCCCCTCTTTCGAGGGGGCTTTTTGTTGCCTTCTGCTCTGGTCAGCAAAACGTGCCTATCAAGAGACCAGGCCCTTTGAGCCATTCATGGACATCAACCAGGTGGCGCCGGAGCTGATCGGCCAATCGCTCTGGGGCGGATGGCTCATGTTCTGGGCCACGCTGTGGCCTCTGGTGCTCGGCTTCTGCCTCTCGGGCTTGGTACAGGCCTGTGCAAGCCGCAACGCCATGGAACGCGTGATGGGATCACACAAGCCGGGAGCGATTCTGCGCGCCTCCGGGCTGGGCATGGTGTCGTCGTCCTGCTCCTACGCCGCTTCGGCCATGAGCAAAAACCTCTTCGCCAGAGGTGCCGACTTCATCACGGCCCAGGTGTTCATGGTGGCCTCCACCAATCTGGTGCTTGAGCTCGGACTCGTGCTGATCGTGCTGCTGGGCTGGCAGTTTGCCGCAGCTGAGTTCATCGGCGGTCCACTGATGATCATTCTGCTGGCGTGGGGGGGAACCCATCTGTTCCCTGTTCGCCTCACACGACCTGCCCAGGAGAGGCTTCGAGAAAGCGCCATCGCCAATGCCGCGGACGCCGGGTCGTCCAAACCGGAGCGCCTTGGAAGCAGGCTTCGGTCACCCGCGACCTAGGCCAACGCCGCCAGTTATGCGCTGGCCGATCTGAGCATGTTGCGCAAAGAGCTGCTGATCGGCTTTGTCGTGGCCGGCATGCTGAGCGCCCAGGTGCCGGACACTCTCTGGCGGATTGTGTTCATGCAGAACCAGGGGATCTGGACATCGATCCAGAACGCCCTGATTGCCCCCCTGATCGCGATCATCAGCTTCGTCTGCTCAGTCGGCAACGTCGCCATGGCTGCAGCTTTATGGACGGGTGGCGTGTCCTTCGGTGGTGTGATCGCGTTCATCTTTGCGGATCTGATCACGCTGCCGCTGCTGTTGATCTACCGGAAGTACTACGGACCGCGGCTGGCTCTGGGCATGCTGCTCGGTCTCTGGCTTTTGATGTCCATCAGCGGTCTGGTCGTTGAGGGTCTGTTCCGGGTCTCAGGACTGATTCCTGAGACGCGAATCAATGCTGGGCAGACCCTCTCGATCGGCTGGAACAGCACCACATGGCTCAATCTGGTCGCCCTCAGCGTTCTGGTGATGGCGTGGTGGCTGGCTCAAAACAAGGAACGCTTCGGAGGCGGTGCCGGATATGCCCTCGATCCGATCTGCGGAATGCAGGTGGAAAAAGCCAATGCACCGGCGACGCGACAACGCGATGGCAAGCAATTCTGGTTCTGCTCAGATCACTGCGCTGAGCACTTCGATCAGCAAGGCGAACCAGGGCCCAAAACCCATTCGGAGGTCAGCCAAGACAACGCCAACGAGGTTGCCAAGCCAGCTCGAGACCCCATCTGCGGTATGGCCGTCAATCCTGAGAAACCCGGCAGCCAGCGTGAACATGCCAAGGAGACAATTCTGTTCTGCAGCTCACGCTGTGCCCAGCATTTCGACGAAGAGCCTGCGAAGTACGTGAAGGCAACAACAGATCCGATCTGCGGAATGGCCGTCCACATCAAACCCTCCACGCCACATCGACAAAAAGGTCAGGTGCATGCCTGGTTCTGCAGCACCCGTTGCGCCGAAACCTTTGACTCCCGAGAGTGATCAGCCTGATCCAATCTCGCCGGTGCTCCAGTAACGAACGCGCTCCGGATGTGATGCGATGTAGTCGTCTACAGCCGCCTCAGCCGTCTGCTCATTGGCCTGCAGCAGCAGGTCCGACATCTCCTGATCGGGCAGATGGAAACGCGTGAGGAAACCGGCCACATCCTGCATCTCCAGATCCAGCTGGGGCCGACCAAGCGCATGAATCCACTCGATACCGCCGAACACCCGTTGTGGATCCTGCAGGAAACGCAACTTGTAGCGGGCGAACATCCAGTGCGGAGTCCAGCTGGTGACCACCACCCACCGTTGCTGACGGATGGCCTGATCCAGCACTGCTGTCATCGCAGCACTGCTGGACGCCACCAGCTCCAGATCATTGAGGCGATAACTCTTGAGTGCTTGGGCCGAGGCTTGATTCAAACCCGAACCGGGATCAATCCCCTGCACGCGATTATCGAAACGGGCGGCCAGGGAAGGATCGCGCAAATCAGGAATTTCAGAGAGGTCCGCAGCAGGCACATAATCCGGAACCACCCACCCCAAACGGCCTGAGTACATCGAGCCGAAGTCGACCACCCGATCGCGCACCCGCCGGTAATAGTCGCGATGCGTCAACGGCAACCATGCCATCAGCATCAGATCCAGATCACCGCGGGCCAGTGAGGCGTACTGAATGCCGATGTCTGCGAGAACCCGCTCGACTTTCACGTCGTAAGCCTGCTGGATCACGGTCTGAGCAATGAGGCTCACCACCTCAGCATCAGCCCAGGGAGACCAACCAAGACGCAGCGTGGGTCGTGCCGATGCGGAACCGGGCAGCGAACTGCGGGAGGTTTGCACGTCCGCCTTACCGGACGCGGTCGACGAGCTCTCGGACGAAGACGGTGCACTGAGCTTGACCAGGCTTGCAGCGGAGACGCCAGCAACCCCCAGGCCCCCTAGCAAAAAAGCCCGGCGTCGAATCTGCCGGCCGCTCATGACGACCTCCACAGAGCCATCCATCCGCGGAGACGCTCTTGCAGTGATGATCCCCGACGCCCCGCAAAGCTCTGACTGAGACGATCAAGGATCACCGCCAGGATCACCACGGCAATCCCTCCTTCAAACCCCATGCCCACATCAAGCTGCTGAATTCCACGCAAGACGACATCACCGAGACCGCCGCCACCGATCATCGAGGCGATCACGACCATGGAAAGAGACAGCATGATGGTCTGATTGACCCCGGTCATCACGGTGGGAACGGCATTGGGCATCTGAACCTTCCAGAGCAGCTGCCGATCACTGCACCCAAAGGAGCGACCAGCTTCGATGAGGTCAGCGGGAACCTGAACAATTCCCAGATGCGTCAGACGCACCACTGGCGGCATGGCGAAAATCAAGGTGGCCAGAATGGAAGGAACCGCCCCCGTACTGAACAACATCACGGCTGGAATCAGGTAAACAAAAGCCGGCATGGTCTGCATCAGATCAAGGCAGGGACGCACCAACCTCCAGACCAGTCGTGAACGTGCCGAGAGAATGCCCAGGGGGAGGCCGATCAACAGGGCCAGGCCCGAGGCTGTGAGCACCAGCGAAAGCGTGGCGATCATCTCGCTCCACAGCTCCATGGAAAGCACCAGATTGAAGCCAAGCAGCACAAACAGCGCGAACCCACCGTTCACTCGCCACAAGCCCAGTGCCGCGGTGATCAGGGCAAACAGCCAGGCCGGCGGCCACTCCAGCAGCCACTGAGTCGCGGAGACCAGGGCCAGGACCGACACCTTGATCACATCAAACAATCCCTGGGCGTTGGCCAACAGCCACTCAACACAGAGATCGATCGCCTGACCCAGCCAACCGGCTTGATGTGCTGCAGCAAGGATCAACATCAGGCGCCCGCCTCCATCGCAAGCAGCAACTGACGTGGACTGATCACCCCCAGCAGTCGCTGCTCGTCATCCAGCACGGGCACGGGCTCAGCACAAGTCGCCACCACATCAATGGCTTCTTTCACAGACGTACCGGCTGACAAGGTGCTGATGGAAGCCACGTCAACCCAGCCGAGACCTGCTCGAACAACACCACGCAACTGCTGGAGACGATTCGTCACGTACACCGTGACGTCCCCATGGTCAGGGAGCGGTTCGCCCAGATCGCACACCCGCAGATGGGCAGGAGGCTGCGCAATCGCCTCCACGGTCAGCACAGACGCCACATCAACATCGCGGAAAAAGCGTTTGACCTCGTCGTTGGCTGGATGGTGCAGCAACCGTTGCGCGGTGTCGCACTGCAAAAGCCGCCCAGCCTGCATCAAGGCGATCCGGTCACCGATTCTGATCGCCTCATCGAGATCATGGGAAATGAACACCACCGTGCGACGGTGTTCCGCCTGAAGGTCCAGCAACAGATCCTGCATGTCCTTACGGATCAAAGGATCCAGCGCGGAGAACGCCTCATCCATCAGCAGGATCGGCGGATCAAGGGCCAGAGCTCTCGCCAGACCGACCCGCTGCTGCATCCCACCGGACAGCTCACGCGGGCGTTTGCGGGCCTCTGCCGCCAGACCCACTCGCTCAAGGGCCTGCATGGCGCGATCAAACCTCGCCTTGCGAGCCATGCCCGCAACCTCCAGCCCAAAGGCGGCATTTTCAAGCACGCTGCGATGGGGAAAGAGTGCGAAGGACTGAAAAACCATCGCCATCTGATGACGGCGCAGCTCCGCCAGCTGCTGTGGAGACATCGAGCTCAGCGAACGGCCCTTCACCATCACCTCGCCTGCGCAAGGCGAGATCAGACCATTCAGCATCCTGAGCAGGGTGGACTTCCCAGAACCGGAGAGCCCCATCACCACGAAGATCTCGCCGGAGCGAATCTCCATGGAGACATCCTGCACAGCAGCCCGCACACCATCACTGGCATGAAGATGCTCAGGGTCCACACCTGAACGCAGCTGCTCAATCAACCCGGGGGAGGATCTGCCGAAGAGCTTCCAGACCGACGCGATGGAGATCTCTGACTGCACTTCAGAGCCTCCGCTCAAGCCTGAGCTGCTTATAGCAGTGGCCTGTTGGCCGCAGCACCCTGATCCACATAGCTGACAGCCGCAAACGCCGTGATTAGGTTGCGAATTGAGCCCGTTTCGCCACTTCGAATCAGCTCAGAAGGTCGGTGACGAGCTGTCAGACAGCGCCGCTGCTGTCCTTCACACCGCTCAGTGCAGTAGAGGACCCGCCGGCATGACCACACTCAGAAGTCACCCGTCAACGGAATCTGGTGATGCGCAACGCTTCGGGCAACGACCAGAACGCGTCCGTGAAACCGACCACTACCAGCAGGAATACATCGAACAGTTCGCGGACCGCTGGGATCGCCTGATTGATTGGGATGCCAGGGAAGAAGCCGAAGGCAATTTCTTTGTGCGGTTGCTGCACGAGCACGGTGCCCGCTCAGTCCTGGATGTGGCCACAGGCACCGGGTTTCATTCAGTCCGTCTTCTGCGCGAGGGCTTCGATGTGGTGAGCGTGGATGGAAGCCCCAACATGCTTGCCCGTGCCTTCAAGAACGCCAGGGATCGCGATCTGCTGATGCGCACGGTTCATGCCGACTGGCGTTTCCTGAATCGCGACATCCACGGTGAGTACGACGCCGTGATCTGCCTGGGGAACTCATTCACCCATCTGTTCCGAGAGCGTGATCGTCGCAAGGCTTTGGCCGAGTACTACGCGGTGCTGAAGCACAACGGCATCTTGATCCTTGACCACCGCAACTATGACCGCCTGCTGGAGGGAACCTCCACCAGCGGCAAGAGCAATGTCTACTGCGGTAAGGATGTTGAAGTGGGACCGGAACACGTCGACGACGGACTGGCCCGTTTCCGTTATGCCTTCAGTGATGGCAGCACCTATCACCTGAACATGTTCCCGCTGCGCCAAGGCTATGTGCGGCGCTTGATGCGCGAGGTGGGCTTCCAGAGGATCACCAGCTACGGCGACTACCAACGCGGCCACGATGATCCCGACTTCTACGTGCATGTCGCTGAGAAGGAATATCTGTTCGACACCGACACCACAGCGATCTGAGCGATGACGAGCACCTATTCCGAGGCCGCCAGCACTGCAGCGAATTACTACGACAGTGACGATGCCGATCGGTTTTACGCCGGCATCTGGGGCGGCGAAGACATTCACATCGGTCTCTATGAGAGCCCCGAAGAGCCGATCGCAACCGCAAGCCGTCGCACCGTCGACGCGCTGATTGCACTGATGGGCCAGCCCCTTCCCTCCAACGAAGCAGCCACGCTGCGGGCGGTGGACTTCGGATCCGGCTACGGGGGAGCCGCAAGGCGACTGTGCAGCAACCCCGGGATCCGGGTGGATGCCATCAACATCTCCGCCGTTGAGAACAGCCGTCATCGCCTGCTGAATCAAGAGGCCGGGCTCTCCGAACAGATCACCGTTCACGATGCATCCTTCGAGGCGGTGCCTCTCCCTGATGAGTGCGCCGATGTGATCTGGAGTCAGGACGCGATTCTTCACTCGGGAGACCGCCGGACGGTGATGCGGGAAGCAGCGCGTTTGCTCCGGCCTGGCGGCGTCATGGTGATGACCGACCCGATGGCGGCCGATGGCGTGAATGCTGATTCACTCACGGCGATTCTGGATCGCATTCATCTTGCTGACCTCGGATCACCCGAGCGCTATCAGCTCTGGGCCAGCGAAGCAGGACTGACGCGAACTGCATGGCATGACCGCACACCGATGCTGATCGAGCACTACAGCAGAGTGCGCCAGGAGTTGCGACGGCGTCGTGATGCTCTGGAAAGCAGCATCACACCCGGTTATCTGGATCGGATGGACGCCGGGCTGGGCCACTGGGTTGATGGTGGCCGTTCTGGAAAGCTCAGCTGGGGCTTGATGCGTTTCAGCAAACCCCTGAGCTGATGGAGCCCATCACAGACGAGTCGTCAACATCGGGCCGCTCACCAATGGAGGTCGTGAATCAACTCATTCAGGACTGGAGTCTCGAACCCCATCCCGAGGGTGGCTGGTTCCGGGAGCTGTATCGGAGTGCCTCAAGGGTCACCCGTGCCGATGGTCAGCAACGGGCAGCCATCACCAGCATCCTCTACCTGCTCGATGCAAAGTCGAGAAGCCGCTGGCATGCCGTGCATCACGCCGATGAGGTCTGGACCCATCTCCAGGGGACACCGCTGAGTCTCTGGACACTGGAACCGGAGGGGGGCCAGGCCGTGCAGCATGTGCTGTCCATGCACCATCCGGTCCATGTGGTGCCGGCAGGCCACTGGATGGCGGCACGGGCAGAGGGGCAATACTCCCTGGTCAGCTGCTGTGTTGGACCGGGCTTTGACTTCTCAGACTTCGAGATGCTGCGAGACCGGCCTGCGACTGAACGGCCTCCAGGGGCCCTAGGCGAGCTGATCTGAGCTCTCTTACGCTCAAGCGAGAGAAAGCATTCCATTGGGCAGCAGTTTCGGCACCCTGTTCCGCATCAGCACTTTCGGCGAGTCCCATGGCGGCGGAGTCGGCGTGGTCCTGGAGGGTTGCCCGCCGCGACTGGAGCTTGATTTACCTGCCATTCAGGCCGAACTGGACCGGCGCAAGCCAGGCCAGAGCAAGATCACCACACCCCGCAAGGAAGCTGACCAGGTGGAGATCCTGAGCGGTGTCATGGATGGCATCACCCTGGGCACACCGATTGCGATGGTGGTGCGCAACAAGGATCAGCGGCCCCAGGATTACAAAGAAATGGAGGTTGCCTTTCGCCCCTCCCACGCCGATGCCACCTATCAGGCGAAGTACGGGATTCAGGCCCGCAGCGGCGGTGGCAGGGCATCAGCGCGAGAAACGATCGGCCGGGTGGCTGCTGGTGCTGTGGCCCGGCAGCTCCTCAGCAAGACCCATGGAACCGAAGTGGTGGCCTGGGTCAGACGCATTCATGACCTCGAGGCCACAGTGGATCTCGACACCGTGAACCGCGAAGCGGTGGAAGCCAACATCGTGCGATGTCCCGATGCGGCGATGGCAGAACGGATGATCGAACGGATTGAGGCGATTGGCCGCGAAGGCGACTCCTGTGGAGGTCTGATCGAATGCGTTGTACGCAGACCTCCCGTAGGCCTAGGGATGCCGGTCTTCGACAAACTGGAAGCCGATTTGGCCAAGGCGGTGATGTCACTGCCTGCCACCAAAGGATTCGAAATTGGCTCGGGCTTCGCCGGCACACAACTGAAAGGGAGTGAGCACAACGATGCCTTTCTTCCCAGTGAAGAGGGCCGGTTGCGCACAGCCACCAACAATTCCGGCGGCATTCAGGGAGGCATCAGCAACGGCGAGTCGATCGTGATCCGCGTGGCGTTCAAGCCAACAGCGACAATCCGCAAGGAGCAGCAAACGATCAACGACAAGGGGCAAGCCACGACCCTTGCCGCCAAAGGTCGGCACGACCCATGCGTGCTGCCAAGGGCCGTGCCGATGGTGGAGGCCATGGTGAATCTGGTGTTAGCCGATCACCTGCTGAGACAACAGGGACAGTGCAGCCTCTGGTGAGGCCGCACCCTGTGGATCAGCTGCGAGCGGGAGAAGTGATGCCGCTTCCCAGCTGAGCTGCTGCCTTGGCCATGCGTCCAGCCACTGAGCTGGAAGACGATGACTTGGTCGCCTTGCGGGCACGACGGGCTGCTCGTGGCTTGCTCACAGTGCTGACGGATGTTGACGTTGTCGTGGTCTTTTTGGCTGCCCGGGGCGTGCTCGACTTACGGGTCGCCGTTTTCTTCACGGAAGCCTTGGCCACCGACGCTTTCGCGGCAGGGGCCTTGGCCGCTGAAGCCTTCACTGCTGCACGCTTTTTGGCAGCGGGCTTTTTGGCCGCCGGCTTTTTGGCAGCGGATTGACGGACGGTCTTGCCGGTGGACTGACGATTGCGATGGCTCAACACCATCACCCACTCTTCGTCGGTCAGCGAAGAGGGCTTGCTGCCATGGGCGTTAGCGAGCTTGGCGGCTTTTTCGATGTCCTGAATCAAATTGACCCAGGAGGTTGAGAAACGCTTGTCGGACTGCGAACGAGCCCCGCTCTCCACCAGGGTCTCAACAACGCCGGAGGCGGTGACTTTCTTGCGACGTCGATTGAAAATTTCTTTCTGCAACTGAGCGATCAAAGCATCAGCTTTGTCGCTCAACTTGATGGATAGCTGAGACATCGTCACCAAAACATCTCTCTTATCTGTAGCAGATGGGTCTCATTGCTACCACTCATGCGCCAATCCAGGCGGCCAGGGAGGGGTCAACACCATCGTTTTCGAACACCGTTCGACCAAGCGCAATGGCGTCATATCCCGCTTCCAGCCAGGAGTAGAGGTCACCGGCACGCAAGCCTCCAGCAGCAATCACGAATGGAAGACTGCCCATCGGCGCCGCGATCTGACGATAAAAACCACGACCAAGCACGCTGGCAGGAAACAACTTCACCAAACGGCAACCAAGATCGGAAGCCGCCCTGATCTCAGAGGGCGTCATCACCCCTGGCACGAGCAAAAAGCCAAGCTGCTTCGCCATCTGCTGCAATGCGCCATGCAACAACGGCGACATGGCGTAACTGAGTCCAAGCTCAGCCACCTGCTGAAGCGCCGACTGCTGCGTGATCGACGCCGCTCCGAAGCGAAGACATCGGTGGCGAGACATCGCCGCGATGACGAGATCAGCCCAGCGGGGATGGTCACACCAGGCAATCTCTACATGCTGAACACCCGCCTCCACCAGCTGATCCAGCTGACGGCAGAGGCGGGTCGTGGGGAAAACGTCCTCCAGATCAGCAGGATCTGGACGCAAGACAACCAAGAGGGGCTGGATCCGCAGCGAGCGGATCAAGCCCTGTTCAGGTTCAGACGTATTCAGCAATCCGGACATCACTGCGGATCAGCAGTTCCTGGAACTCTTCCGCATCCACAGTTTCCTGGTCAACAAGCATGTCGGCGAGCTCGTCGAGCACAGATCGGTTATCGACGAGAACCTTGGTGGCACGCTTGTAGGCCAGGGCCACCAGATCCGAGACTTCTTCGTCGATTGTTGCCGCGGTGTCTTCGGAGAAGTCGCGCTCAGCGGCAATATCACGCCCAAGGAACATGCCGCCCTGGGAACGACCGAGCGCCACGGGCCCCAGCTTGTCGCTCATTCCGAAGCGGGTGATCATCTGCCGTGCAGTGGAAGCCACCTGCTGGAGGTCGTTGGACGCACCCGTTGTGACCTCATCCTCTCCGTAGACGATCTCTTCGGCGACACGACCACCAAGAGCAACAGCCATCTGGTTCTGCAGGTAGGTGCGGGAATAGAGGCCCGATTCCATCCGCTCTTCGCTGGGAGTGAAGAAGGTCAAACCACCAGCATTGCCACGCGGAATGATCGAAATCTTCTGCACCGGGTCGTAATCCGGCATCAATGCACCGACCAGAGCATGGCCGGCCTCGTGATACGCAACAAGACGCTTGCGGCGGTCACTCATCACGCTGTCTTTCTTCTCAGGACCAGCCATGACGCGCTCGATGGCATCACTGATCTCGTCGTTGCTGACCTCACTGAGATCACGCCGCGCCGCCAGAATGGCTGCTTCGTTCAGGAGATTCGAAAGATCGGCACCGGTGTAGCCGGGCGTGCGTCGTGCCACCTTGTCGAGGTCAACATCCTTGGACAGGGTCTTGCCGCGAGCATGAACGCCGAGGATCTGTAGACGACCTGCGTAGTCAGGCCGGTCAACGGTGACCTGACGGTCGAAACGGCCGGGACGCATCAAGGCTGAGTCGAGAACATCAGGACGGTTGGTGGCCGCAACGATGATGATGCCGGTGTTTCCTTCGAAACCGTCCATTTCGGTGAGCAGCTGGTTGAGCGTTTGCTCCCGCTCATCGTTACCGCCGCCCATTCCGGCTCCACGCTGACGACCGACCGCATCGATCTCGTCAATAAAGACGATGCAGGGGGCATTTTTCTTGGCTTGCTCGAACAGATCGCGAACGCGGCTTGCACCAACACCCACGAACATTTCAACGAATTCCGAGCCGGAGATCGAGAAGAAGGGAACGTTGGCCTCACCAGCCACCGCCTTGGCAAGCAACGTCTTACCGGTGCCTGGAGGGCCGACCAACAGCACACCCTTGGGGATCTTCGCTCCAACAGCGGTAAAACGATCAGGGTTCTTGAGGAAGTCGACCACCTCGGTGAGCTCAAGCTTGGCGCCTTCAATACCGGCCACATCACCGAAGGTGATCTGGGTGGAGGGTTCCATCTGAACTCGGGCCTTGCTTTTGCCGAAATTCATCGCAGGGTTGCCACCGCCGCCACCGGACTGAGCCCGACGGAAGAGGAAGAAAAGCCCGCCGAGCAGCAGCAAGGGGAAGATCAGGCTTGATGCAGCCTGCTGCCAGGCGCCGGGCTGACGTGAGGGCTGGACAGCGATGTCCACGTTGTGGTCGGTCAGCAGCTTGAGAAGGTCCTTGTCGGGAGCAAGGTTCACTTCGGCGCGGCGGCCATCGGTCTCGACGATCTGAGCCGTGCCTCGGTCAGGGGACAGCAGCACACGGCTGACCTGATCTTCCTGGACCCGTTCGACGAAATCGCTGTAACGGAGAGAGCGCGTCTCGGGTTGAGGACCACCGGCACCACCGAAGAAAGCCGGTGCGATCACAACGATCGCGAGCACTAAAAGGGCCCCAAGGCCGATGTTCCGCCAACGTTTGTTCAAGGGTCTTCCGCCTCTGATGAAGGAATGTTAATAGGAAGCTGAGAGCTCAGGTGGACCGAAGCACATCCACAACGCTTTTGAAGGCGAACCACTCGGGGATCTCTTCACCACTGCGGAGCATCTTGCGGAACTGCGTGCCGCTGAGCTTCTTCACGTGCAGCCCTCTGGCCTCGGCGTGTTCAGCGGTGACGTACCCCTCTTCCTCGGTGTAAACGAGATTGAGAGAGGGAACGGTTTCCATGGTGAGCTCAGGCGCACACTCCTTGGCGAAGTTCTGAGCGTCGTAAGGACCGTAGAAATCGTCGCCGCTCAGGGAGGACTTGCAGCCGGCCATGTCACGCCCAATGATGAAGTGGGTGCAGCCGTAGTTCCGGCGGATGATCATGTGCTGCAGTGCCTCACGGGGGCCAGCCATGTGCATCGCGTAGGGGAGATAGGCCCAGCGGATGCGGGAATTGTCAACCTCGGCGGCAAGGCGCTCGTAGGTCTGAAATCTCACGGCTCCGGGAATGTCGTCCTGCTGGGTGGGACCACAGGTGGGGTGCACAAGCACCACAGCGTTCTCACTGACATTGCTGGCATGCAGGGCGCGCGTGAACAGCTCGTAATGCGCTCTGTGGATGGGATTACGGCACTGGAAGGCCACAACGTCCTCGCCTTCAGGCAGGCCCGCGCGGACCTCGGCAGGGGTCTTGCAGGGGAACACACGCGATGGCAGCTCAAGGCCCTGAATCAGACCGCCGAGATAGAAGCGGCGGCGCTCTGTGGCGATCATGCGTACAGCCGGATGTTCGAGCGACGTGGTGCCGTAGCAGCCCTTGGCCTCTATGACCTTGTCTGGCTCCCACTTGTCCTCAACGGTGAGCACCGCAAGGTCCTGGCCCTTGTAGGTGAGCAGAACTTTGTCTCCAACGGTGATGTCCTCACGGTCGGTGTCCATCACGATCGGCAGCCCGAACAGATAGCCCGAAGTCGTGCGGTTTCCTGAAACGACTGCGTCGTAATCGGCCTGGTGCATGAAACCCCTTTCAGGGGAGAAACCGCCGACCACCAGCAGCTCAACGTCACAGGCGTTGCGATCGGAGCACTCGATGCTGGTACTGGCTGAGGCCTTCACTGCGGCCTTGTCCCCCTCCGGAGCCATCAGATCCACAAGGGTCCCTCCGTAGGGAGCAATCACACCGGTCTGGGAGGAAGGGGTGCTGGCAGTCATGACAGGCCGGAGTGGGTTTGGAAGGCGCGATTCTCCCAGACAACCGTCTGCGGCTTCAGCGAACAGGGGTCACAACAAAAAAGGGGCCGAAGCCCCTTTTCACAGAACAGCTTGTGTTGAAGAACTCAGGATTCCTCAAGCTGACCGTAAAGCTCTCCGGTGATTTTCACGTCGACAACTTCCCGACCTCCCATGTCGGAGTCGGAAGGCTGAATGGCCGAGAAGACCCCAGCGAATTCTCCGGTATCTGGATCCACCTTGGTGATGGACAGACTCATCACGCCCTGGCCATCGATGTAGCGCTTGACGTTTTCCTTATCGAGCTGCTGGTAATCACCACCCAAGCCAATCAGACCCTGTGGATAGTCCACACCGGTGGTGAGTGCGCGACCCTTGGGATCAATGAAGTTGCTGGTGCGGTAGCTGGGGGTGCGGTACTCACCCTCGAAGTCGGTGCTGGTGGTGATCGCAGCGCCTTCAGCTTCAGCCTTCAGGTTCTTGCTGGAGAACGTGAATGGGAATTCCTCGCCACCGGGAACCAGAACGGTGATGGGCTGGAAATCGATGCCACCTTGTTCTTTGAAGGACAGGCCCTTCTCACCCACCACGAGGTCTCCATAAACCTGATCAAGGCTGGAGGTGTAACGGGTGAGGATCTTGCCCTCGATGAACTGGGCTTCCTGACGCTTGTTGGCAGGCTCACCCTTCACGAAGACCCGACTGGGATGCATGCAGATGGCACGCAACTGATAGTCGCTACCGGGAGTGAGAGGAATCGACCCGCGGGCGGAATCATCCAGCGTGGGGCAATCATTCGCCTTGCCGGTGTTGCGGATGTCGTCGTAGGTGATGTTCGAGCGATCAACCGCCTGAGCATCTCCGCTGCAGGCAGTGACGAAGGTCAGACAGAAAGCCAGCACAAGGGCCAGCAGAGGACGGATGCGCATGGAGGAGAAGCCGAAACGCCGGCTGATGACAATGTCCACCGGACAGGCGGATCCTACAGGTGTCAAACGACCGCACCGGCTAGCCTTTTGCACGTCTCAACAACGTGAAGTGTTCTCAATGCAGCACGACGGGGGCAAAACCATCCAGAACCAGCTGCAGCCGACGCTGAAAACAGTTCATGATCTGGTGGAGCAGCATCGGGATGATCCCGAGTCACTGCTGATGCTCTTGCGTGAACTCGAAGCGCTGCACAGGGATATTCAGGACGGCGCGTTTCGGGAGAGCCTGCCGGAAGATCGCCGGAAGTTATTCGCCCTGCTGAAAACGATGGAACGCAGCGGCGGCTGGCCCTACATCCCCCGCCTGCAACTGCGCACCTTCATCGACCTGTTGGAACAGGACCCTGCCGAGATGGCGGCTTGATCTCTGACAGTTGATCCAGCAACCGGTGAGCCAACTCGAGCTTGTCTTCCAGAGGGCAGATCTGACAACGATCCCCGGGCCCTAGAAGCCAACCGGCGTTTTGATCACTTTCAAGCCCCTGGCCTGGACGATCAACGGGATTGACCATCAACAGATCACAGCCTTTGGCAAGGAGCTTTTGGCGCCCCCGCTCAAGCAGTTGCTCATCGGTTCCTGCCAGAGCGGCAAAACCCAGCAAGGCCTGACCCTCCGGACGACTCCTGACCAGGCCTTCAAGAAGATCGGGGACCAGGTCCCATCCAGCCTCCATCGAGCCCATCAGCTCTTTCTTCGGCAGCTTCTCAACAGCAACAGGGCGGGTCCGGCGCAAATCGGCCACAGCCGCACACATCAACAGCGCATCCGCTTTCGGCTGTAACTCTTGAAGGGTCTCTTGCATGGCCGCACTTCCAACCACGGCATGACAGTTCAGACCCTCCAGCCAGGCCGCAGGAACTCTGAGTGGGCCATGCACCAGATCCACGGTTGCGCCACGCAGACGAGCAGCCTGAGCAAGCAAAACACCCATGCGTCCACTACTGCGGTTGGACAGGGTGCGAACACAGTCCAACGCTTCCAGCGTTGGACCGGCGCTGACCAGCACATGCCTCCCACGCCAGTCGGATTTGAGCCGGCCCTCAGCATCGGCTTGCAGCAAAGCGCTGGCGGCAGCCAGTTCAATCCTGACGGGGTCGGCCATACGGCCTGTGCCGAGTCGATCACAGGCGAGCAAACCGCCCTCAGGCGCTAGGGGCAAGACCCTTGGATCGTTTTGCAGAAGGTTCCAGTTGCGCTGCACGGCAACGTGATTCCACATGGCTGTATTCATGGCTGGCGCTGCCAGAACAGGGCACTCACTCGCCAACAAGAGACTTGCCAGCAGGCCTTCGCCATGACCCTGAACCCAGCGGGAGAGTGATGTTGCACTCAGAGGAGCCACCACCACCAGATCGGCCCACTCAGCCAGCTCAATATGCAGTGGTCGTGGCCGGGCAGGATCCCACTGATCAGCGTCTTGCAGGCAAGGTTGACGACTGAGTGTTGCCAGAGCCACCGGACTCACCAAGCGGGCAGCACTCGCCGTCAGCACGCAACGGACCTCAGCTCCCGCCTGCACAAGGGCACTGACCAGCAAAGGAGTCTTGACAGCTGCAATGCTTCCCGAGGCAGCGACCAGCACTCGGCGTCCCTTCAACAGCCCCGGCATTGGTCAGTCCTCGTCGAAGGGTTCCTGATCAATCAAATGGACGTATGGAGCCGTGAGCTCCGGTCGATGAATCGCGAGGGCTCTCAACAGATGCCAGTCATTGAGGCCTTCAAAAGGCGATGGATAGTCGTCGTACTCAAGACGTCGCGCCAGCATGGCCACGGATGCCTCATCAAAAGAAGCCAGTCGCTCCGGAGTGATCAGCATGCAGGCATGAGGCACTGATGTTCATTTTGCCTGTGAGTGCGATCGAACATCGGCGCTAAGTTGCCCTGCCCGGGGAATTAGCTCAGCTGGTAGAGCGCTGCGATCGCACCGCAGAGGTCAGGGGTTCAAATCCCCTATTCTCCACTCATCTCTGAAGAGATCAAGGTTGAACTGGAGTGCTGAAGCAGAGAAGTCGCTCAAGGAAGTTCCATTTTTTGTGCGACCGGCAGTGCGCCGGAGAATTGAATCGATGGCCCAGGAGTGCCAGCTCGACTGCATCGACTCCACGTTTTACGCCGAAGCGAGGGCAAAGTTTGCGAGGCGCTGAACCATGATCAGGCCCACGCTCGGCTACCGGCGTGCGATCAGGCCTTCGCTGCTGATCGCGCTCAGTCTCACGACCTATCTTTCAGTGCTCGTGAGACCTTCCGCTCTTTTGACCTACGGCCTGATTCTTCTGGCCAGTGGCCTTTCTCGCCGCTGATTAACGCTGCTGAATGCGTTTCAGCCAGGCCATGAGGTAAAAGAGAGGCTGAGAAAGCCACGGTTGATGTCTCAGTCGAAACGGGAACAGGTAGTGAGCCATCTGCGCTACATCCGCCAAGAACTGCGGGAAATGCATCAGGGCGTCATGGAAGACGGCCTTCTGCCAGAAGCCGGTGAAGTGCGTGGTGTCATGGCGCAAATGGAAGCGCTGCTTGAACTGCTCGAGGGCAAAAGCTCTCGCAAAGCCAAAGCCGAATCCAACTAATTCTGAAGCGTCCTCTTGCCAAGCAGCGCTGTTCAGGCTTTTCTTCGAAGGAAGGCATGGACTGAACCCGACAATTTCGGGCTTTTTGCATCAAAAGACTCAATATGTAGCGGTTGATAGAGGCAATCACCCCACAAATGGTGTATACATTGTTCGGCAGGGTTCGGGCCGGGTGATGGGGATCATCGGTTGTTGTCCCTGCCTCTTCTTTAAAAGGTCGCCAAGTTGACAGCGCGTCTTCAAACAACACGCCTTCAACGAACGATTGGAGATTCGGCTACACGATTGGATCGATGGGCGACCAATCCCTGGCGACGAACGTCACTCCTGCTGATCGCGCTCACAGGAAGTTTCATGATCGGCAACGGTGTTGCTTCCGTTTCCGGTGCCCTCAATCTGATGGATCCCGTGGCTGCAATGCTCAGCGTGGGACTGATGGAAGTGATGGTGCGGGTGAGACGGCACTGGGCCAAGGATCGCAAGAGCCACCTAGGTCGACAATTGCTCGACATGACGCGAATCGGACTGCTTTACGGGCTGCTTCTGGAAGGATTCAAATTGCTTTAACGACGTTCAGTTGTTCAAAGCGCAGACAAAACCGTTCAGCATCCATACGCTGAATTCAGATTGTTAACGGTGCATCCATGGCTGGAGAGCATTACTTCCTCGAGCTGGATCCTCCTGAAGAGCGTCTGCGTCACGCTCCCCACGTGGTGATTGTGGGTGGCGGGTTTGCCGGCGTTCGTGCCTGCAAGGCACTGTCCAAAGCCGACGTTCGCATCACGCTGATCGATAAACGCAACTTCAATCTGTTCCAGCCTCTGCTTTATCAGGTGGCGACGGGTCTGGTGTCCAGTGGTGATGTGGCCACTCCACTGCGACAGCTGGTTGGCCGCCAGAGCAATGTGCAGGTTCTGCTTGGAGAAGTCACTGAGATCAAGCCGGACGCCAAGCAGATCGTCTTCAACAACAAGGCCTACAGCTACGACCACCTTGTGTTGGCCACTGGCTCTGGAAGCACCTTCTTCGGACACGAAGAGTGGCGGACATTCGCTCCACCGATGAAAATCCTGGAGCACGCTGAGGAAATCCGGCGGCGTCTGTTGATGGCCATGGAGCAGGCCGAACAGACCCCTGACCCTGAGGCCCGTCGCTTCCTGCAGACCGTGGTGATTGTGGGCGGAGGGCCCTCAGGATGCGAAATGGCCGGAGCCGCCTCCGAGCTGATGCGCAATGCCATGCGCAAGGAATTTCGCCAGTTGAATCTGACGGATACCAGGATCGTGCTGGTCGACCCGGGTGACCGCGTGCTCAGGGCGATGCCGGAAGAGCTCTCTCAAGCGGCACAGAAATCCCTGTCCGCTCTGGGCGTGGAATTTCTGTTCAAGGGACGGGTCCAGAGCATGCAACCCGGTGAAGTGATTGTGGGAACACCGGATGGTGAGCGCAGGCTGCAGGCAGCCACAGTGATTTGGACAGCCGGTGTGCGCCCCTCTCATCTGGGCCGCAAGCTGGCGGATGCCGTTGGCTGCGAGACAGACCGGGCAGGCCGAGTGGTCGTCGAGCCTGACTTCTCCATGAAGGGGCATCCCGAGATCCGGGTGGTGGGCGACCTCTGCTGCTACAAGCACACCAAAGACGGAAATCAGCTGCCTGGCATGGCAGGACCGGCCACCCAAGCCGGAGGCTTTGTGGGCAAAGACATCGCCGCGATTGTGGCGGGTGGATCCCGTCCGAACTTCAGCTGGTTTGATTTCGGCAGCATGGCGGTGCTCGATCGAGTCGACGCTGTGGCTGACCTGCGTGGCTTCAAGTTCAAGGGCGGTCTTGGCTGGCTGCTGTGGGCCGCCGCTCACCTCGCCTTCATGCCCAATGAGGAGAACCGCTTCTCATTGCTAGTGAAATGGATCTTTGCGGTGGTCTCTCAGGCCAGAGCATCGATGTTGCTGACGGGCATGCCAAGTCAGCACATGGGCTTGGATTCACCCGATGCCGCATTCCCAATGGCACCAGGAGCAGGCCCATCGATCTCCGATCCCGGAGCAGCTCTGCGAGCAGCGATGGATTACTACTCCAATCAGGTTTCCGGTCTTTCGCCTCAACCCAAGGCAGGTGAGTCCACCGAGGATTCCGCCGCTGCCATCAAATAAAGCAAGGCCATCCTGATCGGGATGCCATTGCTCACCTGACTCTCCACCAGGTTGGCGCTCAGGTCATCGAGCAGTGCGCCACTCATCTCAATCCCCCGGTTCACCGGACCGGGGTGCAGCACTGGAATGGAGGCTCCGCATCGAGCCAATCGCTCATGGCTGAGGCCGTAATCGCGGTGGTAACGGTCCAGCGCGCTGAGCATGTGCTGACGCATGCGTTCCTTCTGCAAGCGAAGGGTCATGACGGCATCAGCCCCCTGGAGGGCAGCATCAAGGTCGCGACAAATGGTCAGTGACCCGCGTTGCGCGACCGGATCCGCGGCCTGGCCAGGCGGAGGCTCAGCCAGGAAGTCGCCGAAAGCATCCGGCACCAGAGTCGGCGGACCACACAGCACGACATCAGCGCCGCAGGCACTCAAGGCCCAGAGATTGGAGCGGGCCACACGTGAATGCAGGATGTCTCCCACAATCACGACGCGCCGCCCCTGCAAAGCCTCCGGCAGAGGATTAGCAGCATCGAAATAATGGGCCAGGGTGTAGAGATCGAGCAGCCCCTGACTGGGATGGCTGTGCAGACCATCGCCAGCATTGAGGATCACCGTGCGATCACCCGTGCGCTCTAGAGCTTCAGCCAATTGGCGAGGCACACCGGTGCAGCGATGGCGCACCACCAACATGTCGGCTCCCATCGCCACGTAGGTGCGTGCGGTATCGAGCAGTGACTCCCCCTTGCTGAGCGAACTGCTGGAAGGCGAAAAACTGGAGACGTCTGCCGAGAGACGCTTGGCCGCCAGCTCGAAACTGCTGCGCGTGCGGGTGCTGGGCTCGAAGAAGAGGGTGGCCACCAAGCGGCCCTGCAACGCCGGCAGCCGACGGGCACCTGTGACCGGCATCGACCGGAACCGATGGGCCAACTCCAGAACAGTCGCGAAGTCTTCCCTGGAAAAGGCCGCGAGATCAAGGATGTGTCGGTGTGTCCAGGTGCTCAACTGAACGTCAGCTCACCTGGTTGGATCGTAGATCCGCAGTGTTCAACTGCACAGCGAACCAGCGCAGAAAGCTTCTGCGGGCTTCGGGGAACGGTCGCCTCGAGCCCGTTTACTCACGCTGCGACTGGCCTGTAAGTACCAGCGCAGGGGAAGCTCTTGGCCCTGATTGATCCCGATCCGGGTGGTGGTGAGCAAAACAGGTTGGCTCAGCGCGACCGGGCGGGGTGCAAGCCAGAGATCACCGTCACCGCAGACCGACAGGCCATCACAACGACGATCGATCCCGAACCGTCGAGCCAACAGGCCCGGGCCAGCAGCCACCCGTTCGGGTTCATCCGGGAGCGCCAGCGCACGCAGCAACACTCCGTTCGCCCATTCAGGGCGGTCGGTCACCACATTCACGCAGTGGTGGATGCCATAGCTCACATACACATAAAACCGCCCAGGCTCGCCAAACAGGGTTTCGTTTTGCGGTGACCGACGCCGGTAGCCGTGGCAGGCAGGTTCATCCTGTGAATACGCCTCCGTTTCCACAATCACACCCCAAAGCAAACCTCCATCCGCTTGGCGTTTCACCAACCTGCAGCCAACCAGCTCAGGTCCAACAACTTCTGCAGGGCGACAGAAGAAGGATTGAGGTAGAGCTGGGAAATCCTTGGCGATGCGCTGGGTGGCTATGGGCGTGGCTGGAACAACAACCTTCTTTACCCAAGTCTGTCAATGCTGCTTGCAGAAGAGACAATGAAATGAACGAAACCTTTTCTCTCAAATGTCAGAAGAACAACTGAAAGCCTTCATAGAGAAGGTCAAAGCAGACACCAGCCTTCAGGAAAAGCTCAAAGCTGCAGCTGATTCAGACGCAGTTCTTGCGATTGCGAAAGAGGCTGGGTTTAGTATTTCTGCTGAAGACTATGCCTCTGAGCTGTCAGATGAGGAATTGGAGGGCGCAGCTGGGGGTGGTAATTGCTGTGGTCAATGGACGGGGTCATTCCTCGAGCTTTTCTGTTCATCATAAAAACATACATACGCTGGAATAATGGGTGTTTATGTAGCCCAGACTTACACACCCGCGAAAGCCCCTGCATTGACAGGGGTTTTTTATTGCTTCAATGGTCTGACTGACCCCATAAATCAGCCTTCAATACCTGGCACCATCACCAACTAAACACTCAAGACTTTCACCGGACCAGATGCCTAATCAATCCGCAAGAAAATTCAAGGCAGGGCAAATAAAGTCTCAGCATTCTGTTGCCCTACTTCTACCCTTATCCCCTCAACACAACTGCCAAATACTTCGCTCCCTGTCGCCATCTCGGATGCCATTAGCCCGTCTAAATCTCACTGCTACTTGATGCCACTCCTCTGGAATTTGATTGAGACGCACATCAAATACAAACGGCAGTTGCTGCTGTCCTGGTGAGACACGCTTTCTCTTGCTTCTACTGCTCCCAACCAATCGCTTCAGCATCCTTGAGCCCCAATGGCACTTCGCTCCTCCCTTGGCGTGATGGCGATACTTCTGGCAGAACCGCTCATAGCGCCTGGAGCATCCCTTGAGGCTTGATGCCAGTTGCAGAAAACTGGTGTGCCATTCGCTGATGCCATCACACGCCAACCTGCCGTAGTGCCCGTAGTTGGAATAGGGGTCATAGAAACCCTGCCGCACTCCAGCTGCTTTCGGGTTGGCGTGGATATACCGCAAGGTATTCAGCACTCGTCTGTGGTCTTTAGCTGCGATGGCAGTGGCGTAATACCTCGCTTCCCAGAAGTGCCCGCAACGACCACTCAAGCGGTTGAGTGCCATTGCTGAATACCAGCCAAACCAGTGCATCAGCCTTGGCAATTCTCTTGCATCATCAGGACGCAAGAGCAAATGCAGGTGATTTGCCATCAAGCACACGGCATACAACCTGTGCGGCACCTTGGCTTGTGCCTTGGCGAGCACTGCTAGCAGCACATCCCGCCTCAATCCTTTGGCAATCAAAAACTGACGGCTGTTGCACCTCAAGGTGATGTGAAACGAATAGCCCTGAGGCAGATGGCGTGGTGAGCGGGACATTGCGGCTGCTCAGGCTGACACTTTCAACTTGATGCTCTGCCCTTAGCGGTCTTGGCATATTCCTGCTGGATTTGACTCACCAGAAAACCTTGGATGTCTCTATACGCCCGATTGACCTTCTGCACCTCCACCAGCATTGCTGCCTCCACATCAGGTAGGCGAATGGTGATGGTCTTCATTTGACGAGCTCTTGGGTTTCCACTGGCTCCAATCGCTCCAGCTTTTCTGCAATCGCTGCACGACAGAAGGCTGAAATATTCAGGCAACGGCTTCTCTTTAGGAGCAGAAGTGCCTGATGCAGTTGCTGGGCGTCACCTTCTGGGTAAGTGATGGTGAGTTGATTTCTTCTCATTACTTTCTTGCTGATAGGTCGCTGTTGAATGGGTCAAGGGCAATCAGCTCCAAACTCGTCTGTTTGCCCAAATAACTGCTGATGCGTTTGTAGTCATCATCCTGTTGGTTGATGCGTTGAATATCAATGGATTTCCACTTAGACAACGCCTTGACCTTATGGGGCAATCGCTTGCGGAATAAGACTTCCATCTCAACTTGAGTATTTAGCCTTGTTGGCAACTTTTCTGCAATCAGATGGGTGTGAAACTGACCCGTGCCCTGATGGCTGGTTTCGTGGAAAAACAACATTCTTGGGTATGGATATTCACCAGCACCCTTGATACTCTTATCACGGCTCTTATAAATGATGCGATGCAGTTTTCGCTTGAGGTCGGCAACATCTTGGAGCAACTCATCTTCTTTGCTGTGGTGGTCTCGGTAGTGAAAGCTAATAAACCACCAAGGGTTGATACCTTGGAGCTCACCTGTGATGAGGCGTTTGACATTCCGCTTCAACCTTTGGGCTTGCTTTCGCTCTTCTTGTTGTATTGATTTCATTTGAGTTTCTCCTGTTTCTTCTCACTCAGAGACACCTGACACCAATCCCTTGGCATCCAGCACATCTCTTCTGCTATTGCCAGCAGCGGTCGCTTCTCAATCCACCGAGTAAGCACTGCAGGCGATAGTTATTTATACAAGTTGTTGTTTTTACAGGGTCTGTCGCCGACGATTGACCAACACTCCAATCTCCGCAGGCAAAGACAACGAGAGCGATACATCACGCAGGCTTGTTTTTATTACTATTTCCCCAGCACTTCAAGCACTGACGCACCCACTTTTATAGCTTTGAAATAAGCATCCTTTTTAGTTTTCTTTTCAAGCTGTCTGCCAGCTCGGCATCTTCAATCTGCCTGTTGGTTTGGCATAAGTATCAAGCAGCATCTTGGTGGAGTGCCCTGCTGCCGCTGCCAAATCAGCAGGGGAGTTTCCCATCGCTAAAGCGTGAGACAGGAAGCTATGACGCTGGGCGTAAAGGCGGCGGGGCTTCAAGCCACAACGCTCAAGCGACCGCTTCCACACACGACCCACCAGGTGGTCGTAGATGTTCGTGTGGCTGGTAGGGGTTACAAACACAAGCCCATACGGGTCATCAATCCCCAGCAGCTCCATCTCAGCCTTGTGCTGCCTCAACACCTCCAGCACCTGGGGCATCAGCGGGACCACACGCTCCTTACCTGTCTTCGTCGTTGCCCAGCTGTGATGACCTGATGAATAGCCATCACGCCGCAAGCTCTTACAAACCAGCACCTCACCGTCTTCCCAGCGAATGCAATCCCAGGTCAATCCCCTGATTTCTGCATTCCGCATCCCTGTGCTGAGCCACAGCAGAAACAGCGGGTAATACCAGCTCTCATTGCTCTCCAAATCAGCAAGCACTGACTGGATTTCATCCACGCTCAGCACTTCGCTCTGCACTGAGCGCCGCTGCCACTTGAGCTTGTGAGAAAAGAGATGGCGATTGCCTCCACTGCACTGGCGGTAATGGCTCATCAACCCAGCAATCGTGCAGTCGCTCAATCCACGCTTCTCTCTCAACCAGCGCAGAAACTCCTCTGCTTCACTGCGATTGCGGATGGGTTTTCCATATCGCTCCAGCAGCTTATGGGCGTGGATTGCAGCAGCCTGGCGTTTGCTCTCTGCCCTCACCCTCAGCGCCTCCAGCAGTGCCACCTGCTTGCCACCTATCAGCGGTTGATATGCCATCAGGCTGCGGTCAAAGCTGTCCTGCTGGTAATCACTCCAAATCTGGGCGCTGATGGCGTGGGCTTTAGCAACTGCCACTGGGTCGTTCCAGCGTCCCAGGCGATTGATAAAGGCATCCTTACCATCAATCCGCACCCTCACCTGGAGTGTGCCGTTGTTGTTGCGGAGCGATGGCGGCTTGAGCAAGGTGCTGGATTGCTGCTGACACCAGGGCTACGGCTGCACCACTGATTTATCCATCAACCTCACCAGAGCTTGTAGCCCTACTTAGCCGTTGAGCATCTGCAAGCAAGAACAATCACTCAAATCAGCTGCAGTGGCTTGAATCTTGGCTGACTGACCTAGAGCAAACTTTCAAAAATCAAGCCCAGCCTGAGTTGCTTGAGCTCACGGCTCGATTCACGCAGTGGTGGATGCCATAGCTCACATACACATAAAACCGCCCTGGCTCTCCAAACAGGGTTTCGTTTTGCGGTGAGCGGCGCCGGTAACCGTGACAGGCAGGCTCATCCTGTGAATACGCCTCCGTCTCCACAATCACGCCCCAGAGCAAGCTGCCATCCGCCTGGCGTTTCACCAACCTGCAGCCCACCAAGTCAGGTCCCACTACCTCTGCAGGGCGGCAGAAGAAGGATTGAGGGAGAGCTGGGAAATCCTTGACGATGTGCTGACTGGCTATGGGAGTGGCTGGAACAACAACCTTCTTCGCTGAAGTCTGACAACGCTGCTTGGAGGAACGACAATGAAATGAACGAAGCCCTTTCTCTCAGATGTCAGAAGAGCAACTCAAAGCTTTCCTAGAGAAGCTCAAAGCAGACACCAGCCTTCAGGAAAAGCTCAAAGCAGCTGCAAATGCCGATGCTGTTACTGCGATTGCAAAAGAGGCGGGATTTATGATTTCTGTTGACGACTTGAAGAACGCTCAATCAGAGATTTCAGATGAAGAACTGGAAGGAGCGGCTGGGGGCGGGTTCTTCTCCTGGGGCTGCCCTCCTAAAAGACCAGACAGACCGGGTTCCTTCTCCCAGTTTTGTCACTGTTGACGTGTTTGGGGTTCCTTCTCCCAGTTAGTTGCAGGTTCGCAAGCCCAGACTTACACACCCGCGAAGGCCCCTGCATTGACAGGGGTTTTTTATTGCTTCAGTGGTCTGACTGACCCCATAAATCAGCCTTCAATACCTGGCACCACTGCCAACAAAACAGTCAAAGCTTTCACACGCCCAACCGCCTAATCCATCCACAAAAAATACAAGGCACACCAAAACTATCCTCAATATCTTTCTCCCTACTTCTATCCTTATTTCCTCAACGCATTCACCAATAACTTCGCTCCCTATCACCATCACGGATGCCGTTGGCTCGTCTAAATCTCACCGCAACTTGATGCCACTCCTCTGGGATTTGATTGAGCCGCACATCAAATACAAACGGCAGTTGCTGTTGCCCTGGCGAGACACGCTTTCCCTTGCTTCTACTGCTCCCAACCAATCGCTTCAGCATCCTTGAGCCCCAATGGCACTTAGCCCCTCCCTTCGCGTGATGGCGATACGTCTGGCAAAACCGCCCTGGCTCTCCAAACAGCGTCTCGTTTTGTGGTGAGCGGCGGCGATATCCATGGCAGGCGGGCTCGTCCTGTGAATACGCCTCTGTTTCCACAATCACGCCCCACAGCAAACTGCCGTCGTCTTGGCGTTTCACCAGCCGGCAACCCACCAGGTCAGGTCCCACTACCTCTGCAGGGCGGCAGAAGAAGGATTGAGGGAGAGATTGGAAATCCTTGACGATGTGCTGACTGGCTATGGGAGTGGCTGGAACAACAACCTTCTTCACCGAAGTCTGACAACGCTGCTTGGAGGAACGACAATGAAATGAACGAAGCCCTTTCTCTCAGATGTCAGAAGAGCAACTCAAAGCCTTCCTAGAGAAGCTCAAAGACGACAGCAGCCTTCAGGAGAAGCTCAAAGCTGCTTCGGATGCTGATGCTGCTAGTGCTATTGCCAAAGAAGCAGGATTTAGTATCTCTGCTGATGAATTCACTAAGGCTCAATCAACTGAGCTTTCAGACGAAGAGCTGGAAGGCGTGGCTGGGGGGAAGACAGAGAGCTTTCAGACGATGTGTGAATGGTGTAATTGATTCTTTGGTTGCATAACTAGCACAGCAAAGCCCTTGCATTAACAAGGGCTTTTTATTTCTTCAATCACCCCAAAAAGACCATCAATCAACTCCCAATACCTGGCACCATTATCCATAAAATAGTCACTAGTTTCACCCATCCAACCGCCTAATCCATCCACAAAAAACACAAGGCAGAGCAAATAAAGCCTCAGCTTTCTTTAGTCCTACTTCTACCCTTATTCCCTCAACGCAACTGCCAAATACTTCGCTCCCTATCACCATCACGGATGCCATTCGCCTTGCGAAATCTCGCCGCCACCTGATGCCACTCGTCAGGGATTTGATTGAGCCGCACATCAAATGCAAATGGGAGTTGCTGTTGACCTGGTGAGACCCGTTTCTTCTTGCTTCTACTGCTCCCAACCAATCGCTTCAGCATCCTTGAGCCCCAATGGCACTTAGCGACTCCCTTGGCGTGATGGCGATACTTCTGGCAAAACCGCCCAGGCTCACCAAACAGCGTCTCGTTTTGCGGTGACCGACGCCGGTAGCCGTGGCAGGCAGGCTCATCCTGTGAATACGCCTCTGTTTCCACAATCACGCCCCAGAGCAAACCGCCATCGCTCTGGCGTTTCACCAGCCGGCAGCCCACCAACTCAGGTCCAACAACTTCTGCAGGGCGACAGAAGAAGGATTGAGGCAGAGCGGGGAAATCCTTGGCGATGTGCTGAGTGGCTATGGGCGTGGCTGGAGCGACAAACCTTCTTCACCGAAGTCTGACAACGCTGCTTGGAGGAACGACAATTGAATTATCTACATTCTTTCCCTTATGTCAGAAGAGCAACTCAAGGCATTCCTCGAAAAGGTCAAAGCAGACACCAGTCTTCAGGAGAAGCTCAAAGCAGCTGCTGACAATGATGCAGTTCTTGCGATTGCAAAAGACGCTGGGTTTAGTATTTCTGCTGATGACCTAACCAAGGCTCAATCCGAACTTTCAGAAGAAGAGATGGAAGCCGTGGCTGGTGGAAGAGGGACTGGAGATAATTGGACGAAGAGACCTAATTGCTGGGACACGTCTACCTATGAAACGTTGCCTAATTGCTGCAAAGCCTCTGGGTAGTGCTAGTTTAATCAAAGCCCCTGCCTGCGCAGGGGCTTTTTATTTCTTGAATCACCCCAGACAGACCATCAATCAGCCTTCAATACCTGGCACTAATTAATACCTAGTTGAACCATCAGCGGCTTAACTACTGAACCAGTGCTACAACGGCTCTATTAGCACCTATCCCATGTCAGAAGAGCAACTCAAAGCCTTTCTAGAAAAGGTCAAAGCAGACACCAGTCTTCAGGAGAAGCTGAAAGCCGCTTCGGATGCTGATGCAGTAGTTGCGATTGCAAAAGAAGCTGGGTTTAGTATTTCTGCTGACGATTTGAAGAAGGCTCAAGTCACAGAGCTTTCAGACGAGGAGCTGGAAGGCGTGGCTGGAGGTGGTGCCAATCCTGGTGCCTGCAAACACATGGCTGGCTGTGATTCGTTCGTTGCGAGTATGAGCTGAATAAAGGAGAAAGGCTCTGTGGGGCGAAGGTTATGAAGGAGGGCTTGCCATAGCTTTTCCCCTCGGCTTCAAAACTTACACACTCAAAGCTCCTGCAACGGCAGGAGTTTTTTATTTCTTCAATCACCCCATACCCACCATCAATCAGACCCAAATAGCATCCGATACCTGGCACGATTGAGCGTAGTAATTATTAGTCAAAGACACTTCAGCAGACCATTGCTATAAATAATTAACAGACTTGACACCTATGTCAGAAGAACAACTGAAAGCCTTCATCGAAAAGGTCAAAGCAGACACCAGCCTTCAGGAAAAGCTCAAAGCTGCTGCAGCCGCTGCTGATTCAGACGCTGTTCTTGCGATTGCGAAAGACGCTGGGTTTAGCATCTCTGCTGATGACTTGAAGAACGCTCAATCAGAGCTTTCAGACGAAGAGATGGAAGGGGCTGTGGCTGGAGGGTTCGACTTGTCCTTTTGGGATTCGGTCATGTGTATGTCTGAAATCCCTCAATGACCTCTTTGTGATTGTGGTAGCTAAGCCTACACACCCGCGAAAGCCCCTGCATTGACAGGGGTTTTTTACTTCTTCAACCTCGCCAAAAAGACCATCAATTAGCCGTAATACTTGGCACGATTGAGCACTTTAGTTGTTAGTCGAAGACACTGCAGAAGACCGTTGCTATAACTGTTAAAGACTCCCGATAGCCATGTCAGAAGAACAACTCAAAGCCTTTATTGAGAAGGTCCAGGGCGACGACAGTTTGCAAGAAAAGCTAAAAGCAGCTGCTAATCCTGATGTTGTGGTTTCTATTGCAAAAGAAGCAGGGTTTAGTATTTCTGCTGATGACCTAACTAAGGATGAAAACGAACTTTCTGACGGAGAATTGGAAGGGGTGGCTGGTGGCACTATGAAACCACCATACTTACCTAACAGGCTCTACCACTCCAAAAATTGGCATTATTGCTAGCGAAGTTAGCATTAGTCCCGATAAAACATAACAAAAATCTTTGAACCATCAACTCTCAGATGTCAGAAGAACAACTCAAAGCCTTCTTGGAGAAGCTCAAAGTAGACACCAGTCTTCAGGAAAAGCTCAAAGCAGCTGCTGACACTAATGCAGTAGTTGCGATTGCAAAAGAAGCAGGATTTAGTATTTCTGCTGACGATTTGAAGAAGGCTCAATCAGAACTTTCAGATGAGGAACTGGAAGGCGCGACTGGGGGTGGGGTGCTGACTGAATGCTTCCAGAATACCTTTCCATGCGCAGCTTACTGGTAGCCTACACACTCAAAGCCCCTAGGGGGTTTTTATTGTTTCAATCACCCCATACCCACCATCAATCAGACCCAAATAGCATCCGATACCTGGCACGATTGAGCACTTTAGTTGTTAGTCAAAGACTCTTCAAGTTATTGTTGCTATAACTGTTAAAGACTCCTGAAACCCATGTCAGAAGAACAACTCAAAGCGTTCATAGAGAAGGTCAAAGCAGACACCAGCCTTCAGGAGAAGCTGAAGGCAGCTGCAGTTGCTGCTGATTCAGACGCAGTTCTTGCGATTGCCAAAGAAGCAGGTTTCAGTATTTCTGCTGATGACTTGAAGAGCGCTCAATCAAAACTTTCAGATAAGGAACTGGAAGGCATGGCGGGAGGTGATCACATAACTTGTAACTATCATTCTGAAATGAAGTGTAATTTTACGGCTAGCTGCCTTATTGTAAATTGCTGAGTGTCATCAATATTATAAATTGGGCTGGGCCATGAGATCCGCCTGGAGATTTGAGTCTACACACTCAAAGCCCCAAGGGGTTTTTTACTTCTTCAATCACCCCATACCCACCATCAATCAGCCTTCAATACCTGGCACGATTGAGCGCCGTTGAGCAGTAAACAGGCTGGTCAAAGCGTTGCCCAACTAGGTGTTGACTTAGTTCTGAGCTATTCACCAGAAGCTCACCAGAACTTCTTGGGTGCTGCACCAGAGCTTTGTAGTGGAGTTCACCAGTAGAGCTGTGAATTTGAAGGAGTCCAGGGGGCACCCCCCAAACATTCATTCCTTAGAACCATGACACAAGAACAACTCACCGCTTTGATCGCTATCGCCAAAGGCAACACCAGCCTTCAGGAGAAACTCAAAGCAGCTGCTGATGCCGATGCCGTTGTGGCGATTGCCAAGGCTGCTGGCTTTGTGATTTCTGCTGATGATCTCAAGAAGTCTAAGGCAGAGGTTTCAGATGAAGAGCTGGAAGGGGCGGCTGGTGGTATAATTCCTATTATGGTTAGTCTAGTGGTTGACTGCGTTTGACACTATTTTACTGAAACAAGCATAGCTTACACACTCAAACCCTCTGCATTGAAAGGGGTTTTTTATTTCTTCAATCTCGCCAATAATCCCACAAATTAGCCTTCAATACCTGGCACCATTATCCATAAAACAGTCACTAGCTTCACCCATCCAACCGCCTAATCCATCCACAAAAAATACAAGGCAGAGCAAATAA
>JBJBBH010000004.1:0-6167 GCA_047286485.1 Synechococcus sp. | reverse complement strand
CCATTCCTTCACCGTTGTTGCCACCTCAACCGACTCCAACAGCAACACCAAAACCATCTCCAAACAGTTCACCGTCAACGTCGTCGATGTGAATGACCTTGGACCAGTGCTGAAGGACGTCTCCATTGATGTCCAAGACTCTCTTGCAAGCGGAAAGGAGATTACGGATGTCAATGATGACAACACGAAGACTGATAAAGATGCTGAAGGGAGCTCCATTCGATACTCCATCACTGCAGGAAATTACAAAAATATTTTTACCATCAACGAAAACAGCGGCAAAGTGAAACTGAAATCAAATAAAAGACTTGATTTCAACAGATCAGACCTCCATATTCTCGAAATCAAAGCGACAGACGGCACGCTTTCTGATACGGCACAAATAACGATCAATGTTCAGGACTCAAATACCGCTCCAACTGCTGTCGAAGACACAATCACTCTCATTGAAGGTGGTTCCGCCAATGCTAATAAAACCAACGGTCTGATTGAGAGCAATGACAGTGATGCCGACAATGATCCACTAAAAATATTTAAATTCTTCACTGGAAGCAAAGAAGATAGCAGCAAAAAAGAGGGCTTCTTCGGCCAAGCGATTCAGGGAGCTCTGGGAGAGCTGACTTTAGAAGAAGATGGTTCTTATCAATACGTCGCGAATCATTCCGACGCACTAGCAACCGCTGAAACGGGACTTGATTCATTTCACTATATCGTCAGCGACGGAAAACTAGACAGCACAGCAAATTTTGATTTTGAAATCACTGGAGTCAACGATGCTCCCTTCCTAGTGGATGCAATCAGAACTAAGAAATACATTGAAGGCCAAGGAAATATCACTGTTATCGATGGCAGCCTAGACATTATTGATGCCGACGACACCAATATCGAAAGCGCTTCCGTCACAGTCAGCTCAGGAACTTATGAGTCAAGCGAAGACGTTCTTGGGTTTAACGACGCTTTCGGAATCACCGGAGCCTGGAACTCATCCAATGGCACCTTATCACTCACAGGCTCGGCAACATTATCCAACTATATCAATGCACTACAAACAGTAACCTATAAAAATAGCGATGACATCAACCCTGTCATCGGGCTAAGAACCATCGAATGGTTGGTCAACGATGGTGAAAGCAACTCGATTGCCGTAAACTCACAACTTGACGTTGGCGGCAGGAACGACTCGCCAACAAGTGTCGATGAAGCAGAAGAAGTCGACGCAGGATCAAGCATCAGTGCAGCAACCAAATCAAACCTTCTAGCCAATGATTCTGACCCGGAAGGAGACACCCTCACGATTCAATCCTTCCGGCTTGGGAAAGAACAAGAAAGCAATGTAGAATTCATCGCCGGCAGCACACTGACCGGCGTATACGGAAAGATAACAATTGAAGCCAATGGATCATACATCTACACAGCAGACCAAATAGCTTCCAAAAGATTACTCATTGACGAAACTCGCACAGAAACATTCACCTACACCGTTTCAGATTCACAAGCAGTCGATACCGGAGAAATCGAAATCACCATTAGAGGAATCAATGACAAGCCCATAGCAAAAAATGACACGTTTCAGATCGAAGAAAACAGCTCTAAGTTCAGGTCAAGCATCATCGGCGTGCTGTCTAATGACATTGACATTGATGGAGATGAACTTTACGTCTTGGGTGTTAGACCGGGAAGAAAAATAGTCTCTACGCCCCAAGTCCTTACAACACCATTACAATCCAAAAACAATAAAATAAAGACTGGGATCGACAATAATCAAGTCAATTCTGAAAGCCAGGGCAATACATCAGAGTCAAAAATTCAAAGCCAAAAAACAGAAGCCAAACCTCAAAGTATCAATACAGGAAATGAAACTCAAAATATTGGGCAAGGCCCTGGGCAACAAGCCAACAGCTCAACTGACGATGAATCCAACAACAAAACTCGAGGCAATCAATCAACCACCAAAATCAAAAACAACGAAAAAGAACCTGGAATTCAGAGCACTCAGATCAATACAGAAAATCAAAATAACGGCCCAAATTCAGAGTCTCATACACAGAAAACAGCTGCCACACCGCAAAGCATCAACACAAACGCTGAAACTGAGAGTATTGGGTCAAACAATCAAGCGCAACGTAACGACACTAGGAACGAAACTCAAACCATTGGATCCAATGTAGAAATTCAAAGCAATCAACCAGAGCTTAACAATCAAAAACTAGGCAGCACGAGCCTAAGCACAGAAATAAAGGGAGCCTACGGACATTTAGTAGTTAACCAAGACGGTTCATATCGCTACACTGCCGACCTGGCTGATGCATTGGATAGCGGTGACAAAGAAACAGATCTCTTTACCTACACGCTTACAGATCTCGACAGCGATGACAGCGCTGAAATGGTGATTGAGGTGACGGGTATTAACGATGCACCCGTCTTAGCTGCCATCACTGCAGGAACCATTGTCGATCAAACCAATTCATCCGCTCTGACAAGCAGCAACATCAAAGGTCAGTTGTCAGCAACCGATGCCGATGCATCTGCCGTTTTGAGCTACGGAATCAGTGGCAACAGTGGTTCAACCGCATCTGGCAGCTACGGCACATTGAGCCTCAATCGCTCTAACGGGGCCTATGAATACATACCCACCACCGCTGTCATTGAAGCCCTCAATCAAGGTGAAAGCGTTTCCGATTCCTTTGAGCTATTCGTTTCTGACGGCAGCCTCACAGCGACGAGATCCTTCCAGGTCAACATCACCGGCGCGAACGATGCCGGTGGTGGTAGCGGAAGAAGAAGTAGCAGCAGTGGTGGTGGAAGTGGTAGTAGCAGAAGCGACAACAGCAGCCAAAACAACATCAACCCTGCTCAGCCTTTTTCAACCCCCAGTGAATTAGTCAAAAACAAGGATGGAACTGGCTTTCTCGTCACAGGAGAAAGCGGTATTTGGGTCCAACTAGAGGTTCTCAAAGCCAATTCCGAGTGGCAGAACAGTCTGCAAATCGTGGATGGTGATGGACAAGCCATTGGCTCCATTGGCGCAACAAGGCGTTCCACCAACATGGGACAAACTGAGTTCTTCCTTAGCGGCGGCAGTGAAATCAGATTGCACCAGTCAAGCCATCATCAGAAAATCAATCAGTCCCCAAACCTTCAAATCAATCCAGACATCGACAACAGCTTCTTGCTTCACCTTGAAGACAGTGATGATCAAAATGCGGACTACGATGATCTATCAATCAAAATCACCAGCTCTCAAGAGCCCAAGAACATCAATGCTTTCAAACTCTCCTCGCTGCAGAATCACATTCATGATCCGATCCTGAACCTGACGGATCTCCAGCCAGGCGAAACCAAACTGCGTCTGACACTGAACAGCGACTGCGGCGACACCAATCGGATTGCGTTTGTCAAACTCACTGCGGATGAGCACACTGGCTTCAGCGTTGGCGGAACTGCATCCACATATGAAAAGGCTTTTGAAGTCGCCGTTCGAGACAACCTGATCAACCCGGGCAACACAGAAATTCTGATGACTGGAGAAAACACCAGACACATCGAATGGACAGTCGACCAAAGCGATGAAGGCTTTTATGCTCCTGTCTTTATCAACCAAGAGACAGGCCATCTTGCGACCTACGGAACAAACAATACTTCCAATGAAATGAGCTCGATCAAAAATTTAGGCAGCAATTTCTTTGGATACGAAGACACAGTCTTTGCTCAAGGCTCCGTCGTGGACTTCAACGACATCACAATGTTGGTGGAAATAGTTTGAAACAAGATTGGTACAAAAACTTTTTTGCCCATAAGACTCAAGCCTTGAAAGATTTTGTATGAATCCTGACTGAAACGACATCCTCAGCAAGGATTTGAAAGGAGCCAGGGAGCACTTCGATTGCACCCCGCTGGAGCTACAACGATCCATCCGCATGGAACGGGTTCGCCGACTGCTGCTTGATCCAAGCAGACGCCTTGAGCTAGGGCTGACTGGAGTCGGAGCCATCGCATCCGCGATGGGGTTTGCCAGCCGCAGCAACTTTGCAGGGCGGGACGAGCAGCAGTACGGCGAACAACCTCAGAACACGCTCAAGCGAGACGGTTCAGCTCCCTGATCGAGACTTTGCAAATTTCTTGCACAATCAGGCTCAACCAACTGTGGGAAATCCTGAGAAATGACTAAAAATTGAATGAGTCAGTGCTGAAACCGCCTCCGGATGCCAAAACGAGCAGCTGGTTGCGTTGTGGTCATCGGCGGGTCGCTGCAACTGAGCAGATGAAAGGAGCAATGACAGACACAAACGAACCAGCACAGTCAGCTCAGGAACCGCATCTGCACCTAGACGTTGAGCAGCAGCTGCCTGTCACCGCTGAATCCCTACTGAAGATCTGGCAACCACAGCTGCAGAAGTGGGCGGAACAAGGCCTACTGCTCAAGGCCGCCATACAGGCCCTTGGACTCGATCACAAACAACCACCGCCACAACTCAGCAGTCTGGTGGAGCGTTTGGCCCAGGGGGAAACCAGCGATCTTCCGCCAATTGCATTGCTGCAGCAGCAATCAATGCCCAATGCGGCAGGAGCTTATGCGGCTTCCAAGCACACGATTTATCTCAACAGAGACTGGGCCAACACCGCAGATAAATCAGACACCATCAGGGTGCTGACCGAAGAATTTGGCCATCATCTTGATGCACTGGTCAACTCTGAAGACACCCGAGGGGATGAAGGAGAGATTTTCGCGAAGCTACTGACAGGATTCGTCAACCCACAACCTTCGGGCATTCGTGATTCAGGCCAAATCGAAGTCAACGGTGAGGTTATCGATGTTGAGTTCTCAGGAACAGATGTTAACTATGCTTGGCTTGCTGTTGGGAGTGAGATTAATGGCGAAGACAGCGGGGATAAGGCAGGCGTTTCAGTCAGCCTCTCAAGCAACGGAAAAATCCTTGCAGTAGGTGCACCTTTCGATGACGAAGTTAACGAAAATGGCAAGAGCCTGAAAAACAACGGAAGCATCTCTTTCTGGAAAGAAGAAGATGGTGAATGGAAAAAATTTGGCAACCCTTATAAAATCGTAGGACAGAAAGCTGGCGTGCTTCGAGGCTGGTCCGTTAGCCTGTCAAACGACGGGTTAACAGCCTCAGTTGTCAACCGATATGGCGACGGGAAGCAAGATAAGACTGGAACAGTCAGAGTACTGCGCTATGACGCATCGAAGAATGAATGGGAAAAACATGGCAATGTCATCCTGGGAAGCGTTGCCGATGGACAAATCGAGACCGCTCGCCTTTCCGGTGATGGCAATTCCCTGATTCTTGGATCCCCCAATAAAGATGGGGGCTACATCGAAGTCTATAGATACAATAATAAGGGCAAATGGGAAGGGAAAAAAATAACAGCCGAATTAAATGGGGACTTGTTTGGACATGCTGTAGACATTTCTGATGATGGCAGGATCATCGCCGTCGGAGCATTTGGCAGAGACAAGCCAAAAGTCGAAGTCGGTGGAGTCACTATAGAAAAAGCCATCAGGAATGCCGGATCAGTCAAGCTCTATGAGCTGGATGAAAACAACGAATGGGCACAAATCGGTGCTGAACTGTTTCCCGAAAATGCTCAAAGGAGTGACAACCTTGGCTATTCCGTATCACTCTCTTCTGACGGTACTTATGTGGCAGTCGGCGGAAGAAATCATGATATTGGTGGCTTCGGCATTGGCAAAGACCAAGGCTTCGCGAGTGTCTACAAACGCAACGGATCAACTTATGAGCGGGTCGGCGATCCAATTTATGGAGATCAAGTTGATGGGCGATTAGGCACCAGCATCAGCATCTCAAATGATGGCTCATTCCTGGCAGTCGGAGCAGGCAACTTCGACAAGGATGGAGACAATTCAAATTATAGCAACACAGGGCAAGTTCGATTCTATGAGTACGACAAAGATGATGATGAATACAAGGAAATTCAAACACGCCGCATTGATGGAGAAAATGCCAATGATCTGGCCGCTTGGGTTGATGGCTTAAGCCTCAGTAGCGATGGAACAAGAGTTGCGGTTGGTGCATATAACCATGATGACGGATCAGTAAACAATCTTGGCCAAGTACGAATCTTTGATAAATCGGGCATCACCATCAAGCAGACCGGCAGCATCGACGGCTCCCATCTGCACACCAAAG
>JBJBBH010000003.1:0-8270 GCA_047286485.1 Synechococcus sp. | reverse complement strand
GTTGGCGTTGGCGGTGTAGGCGGTGTTGAGGTCTGCGGCTGCACCGGTGAGGGTGGTGATGTTGCTGGCATTGATGGCAACAGTTGTTTTGCCATCGAGGGTGTTGAGAGCTGATGCAGCAACAGATGTATCCGTGATGGTGATCGTGTAGGCGTTACCGGTTTCAGTGAGTCCGGCGAGAGTGGCCATGTCGCCATCGGAGATGGTGGCGGTGACAACTGCCGATGTGGCAGCCGAGAGCGTGTTGGCTTGCGCTGTGGTGACGGTCCCACTGCTGACGGAGATGGCCTCGTCATTCAGGCCAGAGATGCCGCTTGATGCGTAAGCGGTGATCAGATCAGCAGCCGTGCCGGAAAGCGTGTTGATCGATCCGGCATTGATGGTGCCTGAGGTGTGTCCGTCGAGCGCGTTGAGAATGGATGCAGCGAGGGATGTATCCGTGAGTGTGATGGCCTCGTCGCTGAGGCCAGAAATTCCGGCTGAGGTGTAGGCGGTGTTGAGGTCAGCTGCTGCACCGCTGAGGGTGTCGATGGAGCTGGCATTGATGGTGCCGGAGGTGTTGCTGTCGAGCGTGTTGAGGACTGAGGCTGAGAGCGACGTGTCGGAGAGGGTGACGGCTTCGTTATTGAGACCGGAGATGCCACTGGATGCGTAGGCGGTGTTCAGATCAGCGGCTGCACCGGTGAGGGTGGTGATGTTGCTGGCGTTGATGGTGGTGTCTGTTTTCCCGTCCAGGGTGTTGAGAGCAGCAGCAGCAACGGATGTGTCGGTGATGGTGATGCTTAAGTTGTGTCCGCTCTCACTGATTCCTGCCAATGTGGCCATATCTCCGTTGGAGATTGTGGCCGTCAGGCTTCGGCTGCCATGCGAAATTAATCCTGAAAGAGTATTGGCTTCTGCAACAGTGATTGACCCGCTTGCTGTGAAGCTGCAATTGCTGCCTAAGCCAGAAATCGTTCCGGCAGTTTCGGCCGCATACGTTGAAATAATGCTTGCATAAGTTCCGGTGAGCCTCGTTATTCGTGCTGCATTGATCGTGACAGTCGTCAACTCATCAATACTTAAAAGATCAGTGGTGGCAACGGTTCTATCACGTATGAAAATTGAGTAAGCATTGCCTGTGCCGTTAAGTGTCAGGGCGTTGGAAACAAGCAGAGCGCTGGTTCCATTTGAGTCTGTCACTGTTGCAGTAACGACTCCCGACGTGTGGTCATTCAGTGTGTTTGCTTCTGAAGCGCGAATCCGGTTGTTAACAGTGATCGCTTCATTGCCCAGGCCTGTGATTGCGCCACTGCCTGCTGCTGTGTACGCAGTGTTCAGTGAGTCGTAGTCATCACTTGTCAGCGTATTGATGCTGCTGGCATCGATGGCGCCGGAGGTGTTGCCGTTGAGGTCGTTGAGAATGGAAACAGCGAGGGTTGTGTCGTTGAGGGTGGCTGCCTCATTGCCGAGCCCGGTGATGGAGCCGTTGCCATTGGCGGTGTAAGCGGTGTTGAGGTCAGCTGCTGCACCGGTGAGGGTGGTGATGTTGCTGGCATTGATGGCAACAGTTGTTTTGCCATCGAGGGTGTTGAGAGCTGATGCAGCAACGGATGTATCCGTGATGGTGATGGTGTAGGCGTTGCCGGTTTCGCTGAGCCCGGCGAGTGTGGCCATGTCGCCATCAGAGATGGTGGCGCTGACGACAGCGGATGTGGCAGCAGCGAGGTTGTTGGCCTGGGAGGTGGAAGCGCTGCCGCTGCTGACGTTGACGGCTTCATTGCCTAGTCCACTGATGCCGCCAGAGTCGTAAGCAGTGATTAGATCAGCTGCTGTACCTGAGAGGGAATTGATGGAGCCTGCATTGATGGCGCCGGATGTGTTGCCATCGAGGTCGTTGAGGACCGATGCGTTGAGGGTCGTGTCGGAGAGGGTGATGGCTTCGTTGGCCAGGCCTGAGATACCTGAGGAGGCGTAAGCGGTATTGAGATCTGCGGCCGTGCCTGTGAGGGTGTTGATGGAGCTGGCATTGATGGCGCCGGAGGTATTGCCATCCAGGGTGTTGAGAACGGAGACAGCGAGGGATGTGTCAGAGAGGGTGGCAGCTTCATTGCCGAGCCCTGTGATGGAGCCGTTGCCGTTGGCGGTGTAGGCGGTGTTGAGGTCAGCGGCTGCACCGGTGAGGGTGGTGATGTTGCTGGCATTGATGGCAACAGTGGTTTTGCTGTCGAGTGTGTTGAGAGCAGCGGCAGCAACACTGTTGTCGGTGATGGTGATGGTGTAGGCGTTACCGGTTTCAGTCAGTCCGGCGAGAGTGGCCATGTCGCCATCGGAGATGGTGGCGGTGACGACACCGGACGTGTCGGCGGCGAGGGCATTGGCCTGTGCAGTGGAAGCGCTGCCGCTGTTGACATTGACGGCTTCATTGCCCAGTCCACTGATGCCGCCAGAGTCGTAAGCAGTGATTAGATCAGCGGCTGTACCTGAGAGGGAATTGATGGAGCCTGCATTGATGGTGCCTGAGGTGTTGCCGTCGAGGTCGTTGAGAACGGAGACGGCGAGGGACGTGTCAGCGAGGGTGGCAGCTTCATTGCCGAGCCCTGTGATGCTGGAGCCATTGGCGGCGTAGATGGTGTTGATGTCAGCCGCGGTGCCCGTGAGCGTGGTGATGTTGCTGGCGTTGATGGCAACGGAGGTTTTGCCATCGAGCGTGTTGAGAGCTGATGCAGCAACGGATGTATCCGTGATGGTGATGGTGTAGGCGTTACCGGTTTCGCTGAGACCGGCGAGGGTGGCCATGTCGCCGTCGGAGATGGTGGCGGTGACGACAGCGGATGTATCGGCGGCGAGGGCATTGGCCTGTGAGGTGGAAGCGGTGCCGCTGTTGACGTTGACCGCTTCATTGCCCAGGCCTGAGATGCCACCGGAGTCGTAAGCGGTGATCAGATCAGCGGCGCTGCCTGAGAATGTGTTGATGGAGCTGGCATTGATGGCACCTGAGGTGCGTCCATCGAGGGCGTTGAGAACGGAGGCGTTGAGAGAGGTGTCGGTGAGGGTGACGGCCTCGTTGCCGAGATTGCTGATACCGCTTGATGTGTATGCGGTGTTGAGGTCTGCGGCTGCACCAGTGAGTGTGGTGATGTTGCTGGCATTGATGGCAACAGTGGTTTTGCCGTCCAGAGTGTTCAGTGCTGTTACCGCGACCGATGCGTCGCTGATGGTGATCGAGTAAGCGTTGCCGGTTTCTGTGAGCCCGGCCAGGGTTGCGAGATCGCCATCGGAGAGTGTGGCGGTGACAACGCCGGCGGTGGCAGCAGCGAGGGTGTTCGCTTGGGAGGTGGTGACAACTTCGGTGATGGAGACAGCTTCATTGCCAAGACCAGAGATGGAACCGTTGCTGTTAGCCGTGAAGGCGGTGGTCAGATCGGCATAGCTGCCTGAGAGGGTATTGATGGAGGAGGCATTGATGGCACCGGAGGTGCGTCCATCGAGGGTGTTGAGAACAGAGGCGGAGAGGCTGGTGTCGGAGAGAGTGACGGCTTCATTGCCGAGATTGCTGATGCCACCTGAGGTGTAGGCGGTGTTCAGATCTGCAGCCGCACCCGTAAGCGTGTTGATGGAGGAGGCATTGATGGCACCGGAGGTGTGTGCGTCGAGGGCGTTGAGGACGGAGACGGCGAGGGATGTATCGGTCAGGGTGGCCGCTTCATTGCCGAGGCCGGTGATGCTCGAGCCGTTGGCGGCGTAGGCGGTATTGAGATCAGCCGCTGCACCGGTGAGCGTGTTGATGGAGCTGGCATCGATGGCACCTGAGGTGCGTCCGTCGAGGGTGTTGAGTACGGAGGCTGTGAGGGAGGTGTCGGTGAGGGTGACCCACTCATTGCCGAGATGGCTGATGCCGCTTGATGAGTAGGTGGCGTTCAGGTCAGCGGCGCTACCAGTGAGTCTGTCGATGGAGCCTGCATTGATGATGCTTGAGGTGTGTCCCCTGAGGGTGTTGAGAACGGATGCGGCGAGGGATGTATCGGAGAGGGCGACGATTTCATTGCCCAGGCCGGTGATGCCACCAGACTCGTAAGCGGTGTTCAGATCAGCCGCTGCGCCGCCGAGCCCGTTGAGGGAGGAGGCATTGATGGTGCCTGTGGTGCGTCCGTTGAGGGCGTTGAGAACGGAGACGTAGAGGCCCGTGTCGGAGAGAGTGACGGCCTCATTGCCGAGATTGCTGATCCCGCCTGAGGTGTAGGCGGTGTTCAGATCTGCGGCCGCACCGGTGAGCGTGTTGATGGTGCCCGCATCGATGCTGCCTGAGGTGCGTCCGTCGAGGGTGTTGAGAACGGAGACGGCGAGGGATGTGTCAGAGAGAGTGACGGCCTCATTGCCGAGATTGCTGATGCCGCCTGATGTGTAAGCGGTGTTCAGATCAGCGGCGCTGCCGGTGAGCGTGTTGATGGAGGCGGCATTGATGGTGCCTGAGGTGCGTCCATCAAGGGCGTTGAGAACGGAGACTGCGAGTGAGGTGTCGGAGAGCGTGACGGCCTCATTGCCGAGATTGCTGATGCCGCCTGAGGTGTAGGCGGTGTTCAGATCAGCGGCTGCACCGGTGAGTGTGTTGATGGAGCTGGCATTGATGGTGCCTGAGGTATGGCCATCGAGGAGGTTGAGGACGGAGACGGCGAGGGTGGTATCGGCGAGGGTGGCCGCTTCATTGCCGAGGCCAGTGATGCTGGAGCCGTTGGCGGCGTAGGCGGTATTGAGATCAGCCGCTGCGCCGGTGAGCATGTTGATGGAGCTGGCATCGATGGCACCGGAGGTATGACCGTCGAGGGTGTTGAGTACTGACGCTGCGAGGCTGGTGTCGGAGAGAGTGACGGCTTCATTGCCGAGATTGCTGATGCCGCCTGAGGTGTAGGCGGTGTTCAGATCAGCGGCTGCCCCGGTGAGTGTGTTGATGGAGGAGGCATTGATGGCACCGGAGGTGTGTCCATCAAGGGCATTCAGAACGGAGACGGCGAGGGACGTGTCGGAGAGGGTGATGGCCTCGTCGCCGAGATTGTTGATGCCGGAGGAGCCGTAGGCGGTATTGAGATCAGCGGCTGCACCGGTGAGCGTGGTGATGTTGCTGGCATTGATGGCAACAGTGGTTTTGCCGTCGAGCGTGTTGAGTGCTGCTGCCGCAACGGATGTGTCGCTGATGGTGATGGTGTAGGCATTGCCGGTTTCAGTCAGTCCGGCGAGAGTGGCCATGTCGCCATCGGAGAGGGTGGCGGTGACAACACCGGAGGTGGCAGCCGAGAGCGTGTTGGCCTGGGAGGTGGACGCGCTGCCGCTGTTGACGTTGACCGCTTCATTGCCAAGGCCGTTGATGCCGCCTGATGCGTAGGCGGTGATCAGATCAGCAGCAGTGCCGGTGAGCGTGTTGATCGATCCGGCATTGACGGTGCCGGAGGTGTTGCCATCGAGGGTATTGAGGACCGAGGCAGCGAGGGACGAGTCAGTGAGCGTGATCGCTTCGTTGTTCAGACCTGAGAGCCCTGATGAGGCGTAGGCGGTGTTGAGGTCGGCGGCTGCGCCTGAGAGTGTGGTGATGTTGCTGGCATTGATGGCAACGGAGGTTTTGCCGTCGAGAGTGTTGAGAGCAGCAGCAGCAACGCTGTTATCGGTGATGGTGATGGTGTAGGCATTACCGGTTTCACTGAGACCGGCGAGTGTGGCCATGTCGCCATCGGAGACGGTTGCGGTGACGACACCTGAGGTGGCAGCAGCGAGGGTGTTGGCTTGAGAGGTGGTGACAGCTCCGGAGACGGAGACGGCTTCATTGCCGAGACCAGAGATGGAACCGTTGTTGTTTGCCGTGAACGTGGTGTTGAGATCGGCGTAGCTGCCTGAGAGCGTGGTGATATTGCTGGCATTGATGGCAACGGAGGTTTTGCCATCGAGGCTGTTGAGAGCAGCGGCCGCAACACTGTTATCGGTGATGGTGATGGTGTAGGCGTTACCGGTTTCGGTGATGCCGGCGAGTGTGGCCATGTCGCCATCGGAGAGCGTGGCGGTGACGACACCGGAGGTGGCAGCAGCGAGGGTGTTGGCTTGGGCGGTGGAAGTGGTGCCGCTGTTGACGTTGACGGCTTCATTGCCAAGACCAGAGATGGAACCGTTGCTGTTAGCCGTGAAGGTGGTGTTGAGATCGGCGTAGCTTCCTGTGAGCGTGGTGATGTTGCTGGCATTGATGGCAACGGAGGTTTTGCCATCGAGGCTGTTGAGAGCAGCGGCCGCAACACTGTTATCGGTGATGGTGATGGTGTAGGCGTTACCGGTTTCGGTGAGCCCGGAAAGGGTGGCCATGTCGCCATCGGAGAGCGTGGCGGTGACGACACCGGAGGTGGCAGCAGCGAGGGTGTTGGCTTGGGCGGTGGAAGTGGTGCCGCTGTTGACGTTGACGGCTTCATTGCCCAGTCCGGTGATGCCACCTGAGTCGTAGGCAGTGATCAGATCAGCGGCGCTGCCTGAGAGCGTGTTGATGGAGCTGGCATTGATGGCACCTGATGTGCGTCCGTCGAGGGTGTTAAGAACGGAAGCAGCGAGCGAGGTGTCCGTGAGCGTGACGGCTTCATTGCCGAGATTGCTGATGCCGCCTGAGGTGTAGGCGGTGTTGAGGTCAGCAGCGCTGCCGGTGAGCGTGTTGATGGAGTTGGCATTGATGGCACCTGAGGTGCGTCCATCAAGGGTGTTGAGAACGGAGACGGCGAGGGATGTGTCCGTGAGCGTGACGGCCTCGTTGCCGAGATTGCTGATGCCGCCTGAGGTGTAGGCGGTGTTCAGATCTGCGGCGCTGCCGGAGAGCGTGTTGATCGAGCTGGCATTGATGGTGCCTGATGTGTGTCCGTCGAGGGTGTTGAGAACGGAGGCGGCGAGGCTGGTATCGGCGAGGGTGACGGCCTCATTGCCGAGATTGCTGATGCCACTTGATGCATAGGCGCTGTTGAGGTCTGTGGCTGCACCGGTGAGTGTGGTGATGTTGCTGGCGTTGATGGCAACGGAGGTTTTGCCATCGAGTGTGTTGAGAGCAGCGGCCGCAACGCTGTTGTCAGTAATGGTGATGGTGTAGGCGTTGCCGGTTTCGCTGAGACCGGCAAGGGTGGCCATGTCGCCATCGGAGATGGTGGCGGTGACGACCCCGGATGTGTCGGCAGCGAGGGCATTGGCCTGGGAGGTGGAAGCGCTGCCGCTGTTGACGTTGACCGCTTCATTGCCCAGGCCAGTGATACCACCAGAGTCGTAGGCGGTGATCAGGTTTGCTGCGCTGCCAGTGAGTGTGTTGATGGAGCTTGCATCGATGGCACCTGATGTATTGCCATCAAGGATGTTGAGGACGGAGACGGCTAGGGATGTGTCAGAGAGGGTGGCAGCTTCATTGCCGAGCCCTGTGATGGAGCCGTTGCCGTTGGCTGTGTAAGCGGTGTTGAGGTCAGCCGCGGTGCCCGTGAGCGTGCTGATATTGCTGGCATTGATGGCAATGGAGGTTTTGCCATCGAGGGCGTTGAGAGCAGCGGCAGCGACGCTGTTATCGGTGATGGTGATGGTGTAGGCGTTACCGGTTTCGCTGAGACCGGCGAGAGTGGCCATGTCGCCATCGGCGAGGGTGGCGGTGACGACAGCGGATGTGTCGGCGGCGAGGGCATTGGCCTGGGAGGTGGAAGCAGTGCCGCTGTTGACGTTGACCGCTTCATTGCCAAGACCTGTGATTCCTCCTGATGCGTAGGCGGTGATCAGGTTTGCGGCGTTGCCTGAAAGCGTGTGGATGGAGCTGGCATTGATGGCGCCGGAGGTGTGGCCATCCAGGGTGTTGAGGACGGATGCGGCGAGGCTGGTGTCGGAAAGGGTGATGGCCTCGTTGGCCAGACCTGAGATCCCAGCTGAAACGTAAGCAGTGTTGAGATCTGCTGCAGCACCAGAGAGGGTGTTGATGGAGTTGGCATTGATGGTGCCGGAGGTGTTGCCGTCGAGGGTGTTGAGAACGGAGACGGCGAGGCTGGTGTCGGAGAGGGTGATGGCCTCATTGCCAAGGCCAGAGATGGAGCCGTTGCCGTTGGCGGTGTAGGCGGTGTTGAGGTCAGCTGCTGCACCGGTGAGTGTGGTGATGTTGCTGGCATTGATGGCAACGGAGGTTTTGCCATCGAGCGTGTTGAGAGCCGCGGCCGCAACGCTCTTGTCGGTGATGGTGATGGTGTAGGCGTTGCCGGTTTCGCTGAGCCCGGCGAGTGTGCTCATGTCGCCATCGGAGATGGTGGCGG
>JBJBBH010000002.1:0-564785 GCA_047286485.1 Synechococcus sp. | reverse complement strand
ATGACAACATCGTTGATGGCGACACCATCACCACAATCACCGCCACCGCCTCCAACACAGGTGGTTACACCAGCAGCGAAACGGCAAGCACCACCGTCAAAACAACTGACAACGAAAACCCCGGCATCACCATCACGCCGAAGGCCGGTGACACGGAAGGCAGCCATCTGCTCACCAAAGAAAACGGGACCTCCGCCACATTCAACGTTGTTCTCAACGCCAAACCCACCGCCAATGTCACTGTCAACCTCACAGGGGCTGACAACACGGAGCACGAACTCGACAAATCGACGCTGACCTTTACCCCCGCCAACTGGAATACACCTCAACCCATCAATGTCACCGGCGTGGATGACAACATCGTTGATGGCGACACCGTCACCACACTCGCCGCCACCGCCTCCAACACAGGTGGTTACGGCGGAATCAAAACGACAACAACCGTTAAGACTAAAGACAACGACAATCCTCCTGCGATTAACAATCAAAAAAAGACTGTTATCGAGAGCATCAGTGATGAAATCGTGCTCTTAGATCTTGCCGATTTAAACTCAAATAGCGACATTGACAAAGATGGAGATGCCATTGCCTACTCAATCACCGATGGAAATGACTCAAATCTCTTTTCCATCGAGGCAACAACGGGAAAAATCTCATTAGCAACAGGAAAAACACTGAATCATGAAATAAGTGATCAACACATCCTAGAAGTTACAGCAAGCTCCACCGGGGGCAGCTCGACTGCTCAAATCGAAATCAATGTGCTCGATGTCAACAATGAACCGATTGCTGAAGATGACAGCGGATCAGTCCATGAAAACGCAACCTTAAGCAGGGCAGAAGCACAGGGTGTCATCCGGAATAATGATTCAGATGCTGACGACGATGACCTGGCAATCATCGAATTTCAGTCTGGAAATGTTGAGACAGATGTGCCAAGGATTGGTCAATTCAACGCTGACCTGGATGGAGACTACGGAGTCTTAAGACTCCAAGCCAACGGGGCGTTCAGCTATTCAGCCAACAAAGACGCAGCCAATGCATTACAAGCCGGGGAAGCTAAAGATGATGTTTTTAGCTACACATTGAGTGATGGCAAAGCAGTCGATACAGCCGAGCTGACGATTACGGTCATTGGTGCCAATGACCAGCCCTTTCTTGTTGATGCAATTAGAACCAAAAAATACACCGAAGGGCAGATTAACGTACCACTAATCATTGATGACAGCCTAGACATCCGCGACGTCGACGACGCCAATATCGAAAGTGCCTCGGTCACAATCTCACCAAGCAACTTCGTCAGCACAGAAGATAAACTATCATTCACTCCTGCCCATGGAATCACCGGTAGCTGGAATTCAACAACTGGTGTATTAAGCCTCAATGGCTCTGCATCAAAGGCCAATTATGTCAGTGCTCTCCAAACAGTCACCTATACCAACACCAATACCGCAAATCCCCAGACTGGCGCAAGAGCCATCCAATGGTTAGTCAATGACGGAGACATCAACTCAACAAGCATTGAATCCAGGATCATTGTGGGCGGCGTGAATGATGCACCTGAAGCCAAAAATGAAACAGCAAGCGTTGAAGGCGGCTCAACAGTTGCAACAAAAACCAACCTTCTGATCAACGATACAGACCCCGAAAACCATTCTCTATCGATCACATCATTCCGACTTGGAAACGAGCAGGAAGCGAATCCTGAATTTTCAGCAGGGGCAACAATTACTGGATACTACGGGAAGATGGCTATCCAATCGGATGGCTCATACATCTACAAAGCCCAGGAAACAGCAGCGTATCGATTACTGGACGGCGAGACTGCGTCTGAAACCTATACATATACGATAACGGACAGCCAAACAGTCGACGAAGGACTTGATAGCGGTGAAATTACATTCACAATTACCGGTGTTAACGATTCACCAGTAGCAATCAACGACAGTGCTCAAGTTTACGAAAACAGCTCCAAGCAATTTCCCGAACATCTAGGCATACTTAAAAATGACACCGATCCTGACAATACGCATCAGCTTTATATCAAAAGAGTTAGAGCAGGCGCTGAAACACTCAGCTCAACACAAAGCCATCAGGCAACCACAACAGCCCAAATCAGCAATATAAAAGCTGGAACTCAAAGCAATCAGAGAAATACTGAGATTCAGAGCAATACTGCGCCTTCAAAAAATCAAAACGACAAAACGAACTCGAAAACACAACACAATAATACAAGCAGTGAGACTCAAAACAACGAAATCGAGCCTGAAACCGAGAACACTGAAACCAATGCCGAAAACCAAATTAATACATCAAACCTAAAAACTCCGGACCACGAACCCAAAGCCGCGATTCAAAATAATCAGGACAATAGTGATACCCACAATGGTGGTGGAGGAACCAGCCAACCCAACAATGGGTCAGTCGCTAGTGCCCAAAGCACTCAAACAGAGGCCAATAAGCAAAACCTAAGTAGCACTGGCCTCGGTACAGAAATACAAGGAACCTACGGAAAATTGATAGTTAATGCTAACGGCTCTTACCGCTATACAGCCAACCTGGCTGATGCATTGGATAGTGGTGACAAAGAAATCGACCGGTTCACCTACACGATCACCGATCTCAGCAGCGATGACAGCGCTGAAATGGTGATTGAGGTGACGGGTATTAACGATGCACCCGTCTTAGCCGCCATCACTGCCGGAACCATTGCCGATCAAACCAATTCGTCCGCTCTGACAAGCAGCAACATCACAGGTCAGTTGTCAGCAACCGATGCTGATGCATCTGCCGTTTTGAACTACGGAATCATTGGCAACAGTGGTTCAACCGCATCTGGCAACTACGGCACATTGAGCCTCAATCGCTCCACCGGGGCCTATGAATACATACCCACCACCGCTGTCATTGAAGCCCTCAATCAAGGTGAAAGCGTTTCCGATTCCTTTGAGCTGTTCGTTTCTGACGGCAGCCTCACAGCGACGAGATCCTTCCAGGTCAACATCAGCGGCGCGAACGATGCCGGTGGTGGTAGCGGAAGAAGAAGTAGCAGCAGTGGTGGTGGAAGTGGTGGTAGCAGAAGCGACAACAGCAGCCAAAACAACGTCAACCCTGCTCAGCCTTTTTCAACCCCCAGTGAATTAGTCAAAAACAAGGATGGAACTGGCTTTCTCGTCACAGGAGAAAGCGGTATTTGGGTCCAACTAGAGGTTCTCAAAGCCAATTCCGAGTGGCAGAACAGTCTGCAAATCGTGGATGGTGATGGACAAGCCATTGGCTCCATTGGCGCAACAAGGCGTTCCACCAACATGGGACAAACTGAGTTCTTCCTTAGCGGCGGCAGTGAAATCAGATTGCACCAGTCAAGCCATCATCAGAAAATCAATCAGTCCCCAAACCTTCAAATCAATCCAGACATCGACAACAGCTTCTTGCTTCACCTTGAAGACAGTGATGATCAAAATGCGGACTACGATGATCTATCAATCAAAATCACCAGCTCTCAAGGGCCCAAGAACATCAATGCTTTCAAACTCTCCTCGCTGCAGAATCACATTCATGATCCGATCCTGAACCTCACGGATCTCCAAGCAGGCGAAACCAAACTGCGTCTGACACTGAACAGCGACTGCGGCGACACCAATCGGATTGCGTTTGTCAAACTCACGGCGGATGAGCACACTGGCTTCAGCGTTGGCGGAACTGCATCCACATATGAAAAGGCTTTTGAAGTCGCCGTTCGAGACAACCTGATCAACCCGGGCAACACAGAGATTCTGATGAATGGAGAGAGCACCAGACAAATCGAATGGACAGTCGACCAAAGCGATGAAGGCTTTTATGCTCCTGTCTTTATCAACCAAGAGACAGGCCATCTTGCGACCTACGGAACAAACAATACTTCCAATGAAATGAGCTCGATCAAAAATTTAGGCAGCAATTTCTTTGGATACGAAGACACAGTCTTTGCTCAAGGCTCCGTCGTGGACTTCAACGACATCACCATGTTGGTGGAAATGATCTGAGCCTCTGGGGCAAACAAACCGGTGGCATTAGAGAATGAGGTAATGACTGCCTCCACAGCTCCCACTGAAGTCTTCGACGTGATCGTCGTGGGAGGAGGCCATGCAGGCTGTGAAGCGGCCATCACGGCTGCCCGCCTTGGGCTGAACACAGCACTGTTCACCCATAAAGAAGCCGACTTTTCGAGTGACGAGACAAACAATCTAGAAGTCTCCATCAACGGTCATCTTTCACCAGAGAATCTTAACAACTACCTGATATCCCGCTCGCAGAACCATCTACAAGCAGGCGTTCTTGATCTGCAGGATCTACACAAAGACGAGGTGACTCTGAAAGTCGAAGCAAACTACGATTCCGGAGCACAAGACCGACTCGCCTTCGTACGCTTTGATGACAACAGAGAAGTCTTGAGTGTCAATGGAGTTGTGGCTGATGGCAGTGATGCTTTCAAGAATATGGTTCGACAATCACTCATCAATTTAAACAAAAAACAGATTGATCTCACTGGAAGCGAAACAACTACGCTGGAATGGACCATCAAATCCAACGAATACGGTCTTTACGCGTCTGTCCTGATTAGCAGCGACTGAACGATCTATACACCCAACAATGCCTCCTCTAACAGCCCGCCTGGTAATCTCAGAATTTTAGGCATGAATTACTTCAGCTTCGAAGACAATCAGCAAAGCGAAAGCAATAAACGGGATTACAATGATGTCACTGTTCAAATTTCTGTAATTTAATCCACACAAAAGGCATTTCATTTATCAAAACATAAAGCTGTCATTGATTCAACAAAATTCAAGAAGTTTTCAGGTAAGGAACAACAACCTGATAATGAAGTGCTTGAAGACCAGCAATGAGCTGGAGTTCAAGCAGAACTGCGACTCCGTCTACAGCAATCACTCAATCATCCGGTGGATTGAAACCAGGCAGCCTGGGAAACCGAAGAACCCGATCAGCTCACCAACACCTTCTTTACTGCTGAGGAGCTCAAAACAGCCAGAGCATGAGCATTGCAAAACGGGAGAGCCTCCTCAAAGTCAGCATCGAATGGCTGCTTAAGGGTGTAAACAACACAGCAAACCACCACCCGCCACCCACTGACTGATGCGAGACGGCATCAGGTGATAGCACACATGAGATTGAGATCACTCACCCCCATGGGGATCATCAGTCGTGGACTATTGCGCAGAACGCTCCCAGCAGCGATAGGCAACCTGAACACAGCTGCAGCAGCAATTCACCATCCGTGAGATCAAGTAACGACGTTCGAACGTTGAAGGTTGATCAGAAGCATTACACAGCAATATCCTTGCTCGATCATTTCATGAGCTCAGACCCGCAAGGAACTCAATACGTTGGATTCCACTGACTTGCTCTGACGGCAGCCACAGGATCGGAAAGATCATCAGCCCGAGCGATGCCCAGCCTGGAAGCCTCCGCAACGATGGCGCTGGCGATGGCCACGGACACATTCTGGATCTCTTCAAGAGGGGGGTAAAGGGAGCCATTGTTGAGATCGTCATCGGAGACGTAACTGGCTACGGCATGTGCTGCTGTGAGGAACAGTGACTCTGGGATCGTGGTTGCTTTCGCCGCCAGAGCTCCCAATCCGACCCCGGGGAAGATGTAAGCGTTATTGCCCTGGCCTGTGATATGGGTTCGGCCGTTCCAGACAAAAGGCTCAAACGGACTGCCAGAAACGAAGATGACCTTACCGTCAGACCAAGTGTAGGCCTGTTCGGCGGTGCATTCCGCCCTGCTAGTCGGGTTGGACTGCGCGAAAACAACTGGAACATCGTTGAAGTCGCACATTCGTTTGATGATCGACTCGGTGAAAGTCCCGCCCCGCCCAGTGGCGCCGATCAGGATATGTGGTCGGTGCTTCTCAAGGGCTTCCTCGAAACCACAGTCCGGCACATCCTGCATGAACGGAATTTTGTGCGGTGCAAGGTCGTCCCTGGTTCTGGTGATCAGGCCGTGAGAATCAACGAACCAGAGTCTTTTGTAAGCATCGGAACGGCTCATTCCGTTCGACACCAGCTCGCTTGCAATGAGTTCTCCGATTCCGGTGGCAGCAGAACCAGCACCGAGAAAAAGAATACGCAGTTCATCTAATGGAGTTCCTGTCACCCTTGTGCTGGCAATAACGCCAGCGAGAGAAACCGCAGCTGTTCCCTGAATATCATCGTTGAAACACAGGACCCTGTCGCGATATCGCTCAAGGAGCCCCACCGCGTTAGGCGTCAGAAAGTCTTCAAATTGAATTAAAATACCCGGAAACTTATCATTCAATGCAACAACCAACTCTTCAACAAGCCGATCATAATCAGGACCTGTAATTCTCGGATGAGGCCAACCGAGATAATCAGAATCCTCCCAGAATTCTTCAGTGTTTGTACCGACATCGAGCATTATGGGAAGACACTCGTGGCTGGCAATCCTGGCGCATGCGGTATAAAGAGACAGCTTTCCAATTGGAATCCCCATTCCGTTAGCCCCCAGATCCCCGAGACCGAGAATGCGTTGACCGTCGGTAACCACCACGACTTTCACATCGTCCTGAGGCCAATTATCGAGCATTGACCTGATCTTTCCTTTATCGCCTGGAGTAACATAAAAACCACGGGGTCTTCGACGAATATGCGAAAACTTCTGGCAGGCAAGACCAACGGTTGGGGTATAAATCAACGGCATCACCATTTTAATATTACTTTCAACAAATTTATAGAAAAGCCTTTCGTCTCTATCTTGTAGGCCTGCCAGATAAATATATTTCTCTAGATCGCTATCCTTCTGCAAGATCTGCTCCATACAAACCTTTAGCTCCTCATTCATCGGCCTTTGCTTCCAGGGGAGAAGTCCTCGAAGCCCAAGCTCGTCGCGCTCCTTCGAAGAGTAAGAATAGCTCTTGCTTTGAATGGGATCGTGAATGCGAGAAAAACCAGATGTCATGATGAAATGAGAGTATGTGAGATTAAATGTTGCCTTTTACGTCTCTGTTGCGACATAAGGGCGAACCATTTTCAAGGGATCTACAACACGATCAAACAATGCTTCACTTACAAAATCAAGCTCTAACGCCGCCGCTTTCAATGTAATGCCACGGTCTAAAGCATAGTGAGCGACCTTGGAGGCCTTGTCGTATCCAATTACAGGGCTTAACGCCGTCACCAACATCAAAGACTGATCGACATAACCCTGAATTCTATCTTTGTTTGGCTGCATACCCTCGACCAGAAACTCAGCGAAATTGGAGCACCCATCAGAAAGAAGACGAATCCCCTTCATCACATTGAAGATAATCAAAGGTTTATAAACATTCATCTGAAGGTAACCACCTGAACCACCAAAAGCGACCGCCTGATCATTAGCGATCACTTGGACACTTAACATCGCCAGAGCCTCGCACTGGGTTGGATTAACCTTACCGGGCATGATTGAAGAACCAGGTTCGTTAGAAGGAATAATCAACTCATAAAAACCGGCACGGGGTCCGCAGGAAAGAAGCCGAATATCATTAGCAATTTTCAACAGAGACACAGCGACCGATTTCAGGGCACCACTGAGGTGCACGAGATCATCATGGGAACCTTGCACGGTGAATTTATTGGGAGCGGTCACAAACGATTCGCCTGTTAGCGAAGAGATCTCAGCCGCCACTTCCTGATCAAACCCTGGAGGACAATTAAGCCCCGTGCCCACTGCGGTTCCACCCAGCGCAAGTCGAAGGCATCCCCCCATCGCCAGTCTGAGACGCTCCATCGCATCATCAAGCATGCCTACATAACCGGACAACTCCTGCCCCAGCGTCAACGGAGTCGCGTCCTGCATATGAGTGCGTCCGATTTTGACAATATCATTCCAATCTTCTGACTTTGAAGCAATCGAATCTCTGAGAGTGTTGACAGCCGGCAAGAGCTTTCGTGATACACCAAGAACCGCAGCAACTGACATCGCTGTCGGAAAACTGTCATTAGATGACTGGGACATATTGACATGGTCATTGGGATGAACAGGCACTTTGTGGCCGATCTCCGTACCTGCCAACTGACAGCATCGATTGGAGATAACCTCATTCACATTCATATTGAACTGCGTCCCACTCCCAGTCATCCACACATGCAGTGGGAACTGATCAACATGATGACCATCAAGAAGTTCATCACAGACGGAGTTGATAAGATCACTCTGGTGCCGCTCAAGACGACCGGCCCTGTGATTCACAAGTGAAGCAGCCTTCTTGACCAGTGCATAGGACTCAATCATTTCCCTCGGGATCAGATCGTCACCGATGCCGAAATGATGTAACGAACGCTGGGTCTGCGCTCCCCACAGCTTATCCGCAGGAACGGAGACCATTCCCAGGCTGTCATGTTCCTCTCTGAACGTCGCAGGCATCTGCAATGCAAGATTTGAAGAACCTCTAGCCACGACCGATCTGTAAACAAAGACCTGCTCAAAAGTCAGCAAACAGACAAATTTTTCACTGAGATCCCCTCAAAGATGAAGAGAACCGCCATTTCCCTCGGCCTTCACTCCAAACAACAGAAAATATACTGCTTTTTACCTCAACTGCCCCTGAGCAAATCTGGATGGATCGACTCTGGATTCATTTTTTTTTAAGTATCTCACCGCCTCTCACATACACCCTCCATTCTCAACACGCTCGACGGCAACACATCCGGCAGCATCAATACCCACTCCATCAACTCACTCACCGGAACGGCCGCAGACCTGATCAACGCCTACAGCTCAACCGGCATTTAGACCTCAAAGACGAGGCGCTCACCCTTTCCGGGGCTTCTTTTAACGCTTCAATCCTCAACACCCTCATAGCCTCGGCACAGAAATACAAGGGACCTACGGCAATTTAACTGTTAACCAAGATGGTTCATTTCGCTACACAGCCAACCTGGCTGATGCATTGGATAGCGGTGACAGAGAAATCGACCGCTTCACTTACACGATCACCGATCTCAGCAGCGATGACAGCGCTGAAATGGTGATTGAGGTGACGGGTATTAACGATGCACCCGTCTTAGCTGCCATCACAGCCGGGACCATTGCCGATCAAACCAATTCATCAGCTCTGACAAGCAGCAACATCACAGGTCAGTTGTCAGCAACCGATGCCGATGCATCTGCCGTTTTGAGCTACGGAATCAATGGCAACAGTGGTTCAACTGCATCTGGTAGCTACGGCACATTGAGCATCAATCGCTCCACCGGAGCCTATGAATACATACCCACCACCGCTGTCATTGAAGCCCTCAATCAAGGTGAAAGCGTTTCCGATTCCTTTGAGCTATTCGTTTCTGACGGCAGCCTCACAGCGATGAGATCCTTCCAGGTCAACATCACCGGCGCCAACGATTCCGTTGGCGGTGGCCGAGGAGGAAGTGGTGGTGGTCATAGGGCCAGCAGCAGCAGCCAAAACAACATCAACCCTGCTCCACCTCTTTCAACACCCAGTGAACTGGTCAGAAACAACGATGACACTGGCTTCCGTGTCACAGGAGAAAGCGGTGTTTGGGTCCAGCTGGACGTTCTCAGAAACAACTCCGACTGGCAGAACAGCCTGCAAATCGTGAATGCTGATGGAGAAGCCATGGGATCCATTGGCGCCACCAGAGATTCCACCAACATGGGACAAACCGAACTGTTTCTCAGCGGCGGCAGTGAAATCAAATTCCATCAATCAAGCCATAATCAGAAACTCGTTCAATCCCCAGATCTACAAATCGATTCACAGCTCGACAACAGCTTCATGCTCCATCTTGAAGACACTGATAATCAAGAAAGGGATTACGACGATTTATCCTTAAAAATCACCACCTCTCAACAGTCCCAGAACATCAACGCGTTCAAGCTCGCCTCAGAGCAAGATCACGTCAATGATTCAATCCTGAACATGACGGATCTCAATCCAGGTGCAACCAAACTTCGTTTGACCTTGAAAAGCGACTGCGGCGACACCAATCGAGTGGCTTTTGTCAAACTCACTGCTGACGATGTCAACGGATTCACCGTTGGCGGAATTGCATCGTCAAATGAAAACGCTTTTGAAGCAGCTGTTCGTGACAGCCTGATCAACCCCGACAACACAGAGATCCTGATGAGCGGAGACAAGACAACCCAAATCGATTGGATATTTAATCAGGGGGATGAAGGTTTTTATGCTCCTGTGTTTATCAATCAGGAAACAGATCGTCTGTTTACTTTCGGCATCACCAACACGACGGACAAACAGGGCTCTATCAAAAATCTGGGCAGCAACTTCTTTGGGTATGAAGACACAATCTCATCGCCAAGCTCGGACTGGGACTTCAACGACATCACCATGCTGGTGGAAATGATCTGAACCTCTGGGGCAAACAAACCGGTGGCATTGGAGAATGAAGAGATGACGGCCTGCAAAGCTCCCACCGAAGTCTTCGACGTGATCGTCGTGGGAGGAGGCCATGCAGGCTGTGAAGCCGCCATCACGGCTGCCCGCCTCGGGCTGAACACAGCACTGTTCACCCTCAATCTCGACCGCATCGCCTGGCAGCCCTGCAATCCGGCCGTGGGCGGACCGGCCAAAAGCCAGCTGGTGCATGAAGTGGATGCTCTTGGTGGCGTGATTGGGCGCCTCGCCGATGCCACCGCCATCCAGAAGCGAATCCTCAACGCCAGCCGCGGCCCTGCCGTCTGGGCCCTGCGTGCCCAGACCGATAAACGGCAGTACTCACGCCAGATGCTGCAACTGCTGCAGCACACACCCAACCTGGCTCTGCGCGAAGCCATGGTCACCGGTTTGGAGATCGACGGTGATCCAGGCGGCGGCGGCGAATCCTGGGATCCCAGCCAGGGGGCAGCCTCACGCATCAGGGGCGTGCGCACCTATTTCGGCAGCATCTACGGAGCCAAAGCGGTAGTGCTCACTGCCGGCACCTTTCTCGGGGGGCGCATCTGGGTCGGGCATCAGTCCATGGCCGCTGGCCGTGCCGGAGAGCAGGCTGCCGAGGGGCTCACCGAAGCACTCCAACAGCTCGGGTTCCACACCGACCGGCTCAAAACCGGAACTCCAGCGCGTGTCGACCGGCGCAGCATCTCCCTTGATCAGCTGGAGGAACAACCCAGCGACGCTGCAGATCGCTTCTTTTCCTTTGACCCAGGCTCCTGGAGCAGTGGAGAACAGATGAGCTGTCACATCACCCGCACAACAGCGGCAACCCATCAGCTGATCAAGGACAACCTGCATCTCACCGCGATCTACGGGGGCGTGATCGACAGCAAGGGGCCCCGCTACTGCCCCTCCATCGAAGACAAGATCGTTCGCTTTGCCGACAAGGACAGCCACCAGATCTTTCTGGAACCGGAAGGTCGTGACACTCCGGAGATCTATGTGCAGGGATTCTCCACCGGGCTCCCGGAACCCATCCAGCTGCAATTGCTGCGCAGCCTTCCAGGACTGGAACAGTGCGTGATGCTGCGACCGGCTTACTCAGTCGATTACGACTACCTGCCAGCGACCCAACTGCTGCCATCCCTGGAAACCAAACGGGTGGAGGGGCTGTTCAGCGCAGGCCAGCTCAACGGCACAACCGGCTACGAAGAGGCCGCAGCTCAGGGCCTGGTCGCCGGACTCAACGCCGTGCGACGCGTCCGCAGCCAGGAGCCGGTGCACTTCCCCAGGGAGAGCAGCTACATCGGCACGATGATCGATGATCTGGTCAGCAAGGATCTGCGCGAGCCCTACAGGGTGCTGACCAGCCGCAGTGAATACCGTCTGGTGCTTCGCGGTGACAACGCTGATCGACGCCTGACCCCTCTCGGCCGAGAGCTCGGCCTGATCGATGAGCGCCGCTGGCAGTTGTTCGAGCAGAAGCTCGATGCCATGGAGAACGAAAAACAGCGTCTGCAGAGCCAACGTCTCAAAGTGAGCGACCCGGTGGCAGCGGCTGTGGAAGCGGAAACCGGCGCACCGATCAAAGGATCGATCACCCTGGCCGATCTGCTGCGCCGACCAGGCATGCACACTGCAGACCTGGTACGCCACGGCCTGGCCGATGCCGATCTGCCCCTACCTGTCCGGGAAGGAGCTGAGATCGATATCAAATACAGCGGCTATCTCCAGAGGCAACAGCAGCAGATCGATCAGGTGAGACGCCAGGGCAAGCGCAAGCTGCCCGCGGGGATCGATTACGCCAACATCAGCACGTTGTCGCGCGAAGCCCGTGAAAAACTGGCTGACGTGCGACCGCTCACCCTGGGACAGGCCAGTCAGATACCTGGTGTCAGCCAGGCTGATCTCAGCGCCCTGCTCATCTGGCTGGAACTGCAGCAGCGTCGCGACCAGAAGCGCACATCCCTCGCCTCAAGCGCCAACGCTCGATAGCGTTAGCGAACTGAACGGTTTGCATTGCCCCCTCGCATCCCCACATCAAGGGCTTACTGGAACCTGCGTGCTGAGCAGGTTCTCGACCGCGTGTTCAACGACGACGAGAACATCCTGAACACCGTGCAAGTGCAGGTCAATCCGCAGTCACAACAAACCGAAGAGAAGCCTCAACATCGAGCTGGTTTGTCCTGGCCGCAGGTCAGCCTCGCCGCTCTGGGCCTGGTTGCTGTTCTGGGCAGCGGCGCACTGACACTCCACTGGAGGCTCACCCAGCAGGCGTTGGAGCGGGAAGGAAACCTGGCCTTGATCGAGCGGCTGCGCAACAACCAACCAGTTGCACCCAGGAACAAACAAGACGGACCGACTCCAGAGATCTCATCGACGACAGCTGCAGCTGCGGAAGCATTGACCGACGACACCACAACAGCGGACGAACTGGAGATCAAGGCACTGCCGAATGCATCGACGACGCAACTGGGGCCGATCTCGATTCCACTGCCGTCAGCCGAGATCACCAGCAATGCCGCACTCACCGATCCAGGCTCAGCACTGACACCGCAACCTCAACTGGTCGGCGTGGTCCACGCCGGCAACGGCGACGGCTCAGCCATCTTTCAACTCGGCGACCTCTCCCTTTCAACTGTTCCCGGTGAGTCGATCGGCAACAGCGGATGGACCCTGCAAAGCGTCAGTGCCAATGGCGCAGTGATTGAACGAGCCGGTGCAACACAATCCCTCAGTGTCGGGGGTGCTTTCTGAACACGGTGAGCTCCCTAATCCCTTCTCCTTCCGTGCTTTGGGAAGCCCCCACATCCTCCGTGCTGGCGGGGGAGGAACCAGGCTGGCTTCCAGGTCCTTGGCGATTGATGCTGCTGGGAGATGGCAGCCCCACCAGACACCTGCGCTTGCTCACTGGCCACAGCGTGCAAGTGCGCCTGGTTGCCATGGACTCGGATGCCAAGCTCAGCGCCGAGACGGGAGGACCACGGCCAGCGGAGGTTCAGGAACTGGAACCACCTCTGCTTCGCCGACAAGTCTGGCTGAACTGTGGCGACACCACACTGGCCTGGGCCGAAAGCTGGTGGAACCAGGACGAAGCGGAACGCAATCTGAGCAACCGCGAGCAGCCGATCTGGCTCAGCCTCACCCAGGGACGTTCGGAACTGTTCCGTGAGGTGGATGGACTTGCGCTTGTCACGGATCCATGGCTGGAGCAAGGATTCAGCGAACGAGGACCATTCTGGAGTCGCCACTACCGCTTTTTCAGGCAGGGCAGGGAGCTCACCGTGATTCGTGAAGTGTTCAGCCCAGCTCTTGAACGCTGGCTGGGCGAAGCACCACGACGACCGCTTCATGCAACGTCATGAAGAAAATCAGCGTTTGATGCGGATTTTCACTTGACAACTTGCCGGCCTTTGTGCTGGAGCAATCATGGCCACATCGGCAATGGTTCCATGGCGACTTCCACCTGGGTAACCCTCAACGATCTGGGCCGCAACTTCGGCATCTCCTCGTTCCACTGCGGACGAGCCCTCGAACATCAGGGGTGGCGTGACAGGCATGGGCGCCCGACAGACGCGGCACTCGCTGCAGGCGCCGTTGATCAACACACGCCACACAGGGGTGGACGTTCGGTGCTCTGGAACGCCGATCTCTGCTCAGAACTACTGGAGCAACAGGGCTACCAACCGGTCACCCGTTCTCAGCACATCGGTCAGTGGACGGATCTATTGGAAGCCATGAATGACGGCTCCCCATCGATCACCACCACAGCGGATCAGATGGCCGAAGAGATACCCGCCGATTTGGTGGAGGATGTCAACCGCCAGTTGAGCAGGCGCGGCTGTCGCTATCAGGTCTGCCGGCCGCTCAGCAACCGGCACTGACCCGATCAACTCAGGCCATCCGCAAGGCTTCGGCCTGCTTACGAGCATGCTCAAGCTGTTCTTTGAGCTTCTCCTCATCCGTGTGACTGAGGCTTGTATGCACCAAGCGGGCATTGGGCACATGACGACGCAGCCGCTCGATCACACGATCAGGGGTTGAATCCCGTACAAGCAAGGCCAGTGCTGCACTGCCCTGGGGCAGGGTTTCTGTGAGCTCCTTGAGGAACTTGTCGTTGATGCCAATGTCGCTGAGGGCACCCGAAGCGGCACCGGCACTGGCACCAGCTGCGACGCCAAGCAGAGGGTTGGCGAAGATCAGCCCGATCAGCAGTCCCCAGAAGCTTCCACCCATGGCACCTGCAGCCGTCATGTTGATGGCCTGGCGAAGGTGCACATGACCATCACTGCCATGTTCAAGAACCACAGCATCCTCGAGGGTGATCAAGTGCTCTTCCTGAATCGCCACCAGCTCAAGACGCACCTGCTCAGCTTCCTCAACCTTGGGGAAACCAATCACCACAAGATTGCTCATGTTGTTACCGCAACTCAGCCAAGTGTAGGTAGAAATGCTGCCGCTTAATCGCGACGGCGACTGGAACGCGGCAAGGGCCGACGGGATGACAACCGGGAGGTTGGTGAGGCGGATGGGCTCGAAGAAGGTGTTGAAGAAGAAGGTGTTGAAGACGAGCCAGGATCCGACATGGCATCTCGAGTCGCCGAGCGCTTCCATCGCTCCACCCGAAAACTGTCATCTTCCGGCCAAACGTCATCGTCATCGGAAGGCCTCACAGATGAATTCACGGCCCCTGGCGGAGGCAACACCGGCTGACGACGGGAGAGAGCCTGGAGTGGACGCTTGCGGCCTGAGCGCTGTAACGGTTCAGCTGATGTTGAGAAGTCGGCTCGCGCGGAACGGGGCGGCTGAGGGCTCTGCGGTCGCTCAGACAAATCGCGCCAGTCGTCCTCCTCGTCCAACAGCCAGTCGATTCGGTCACCAACCCAACGACCCATCGCATCCAAGCGGGAGGCGCCATCCAGGCGATCCAAAGTTCGTCGCCCGGGTCTGGCTCCGGAGACACCATCCACAAGCTGACGTCCGGTGTCCAACCACCGATCAAGCCGACGATCCAAGGGATCAGGACTGCGCTGAGAGCGTTGTCGACGTGAATCCATGCACCGACGTTACCGACGTCTGTGCTGCAACCAACGCTCCCGTTGCAGACCAATCAGAACGATCGACACACCACCGGCCTCCAACACCCAGAGAAAAACCTCCATCTCGCTCAGCTGACCTCCGGTGCAGGTTCGTAGCGAAGCAGACAACTGGCATTCCAGCGACCCCCATGATGCCGATCGCAGCACAATCGACAGGCTGCCTGACGCATCCTGCGGCGATACGGGGTCTGGCGGCCGCAGCAAGGGCAGATCGCGATCCAGCGCGGGGAACTCTGAGGCACGGGAAAGCGGTGGCGCACGCTGACCTCGAAACGCGTCTGGGCCGCATTGATTGCCTCCATGCGTTGCCGAAAGCAGGGTCCATGGCCCTCCTCTCGCTTCAGCACCAGATCCACCCAGGCATGGATCATCTCGTGACAAAGCGTGCTTTCCGTGGCTTCTCTTGGCAACGGATCCAGCAGCGGTCTGGACAGAACAATCTCGCGCCCGAAGGGTGGCGCCACCGTTGGCCCTCGTCTGTAGAGACCGGCCGTTCGGCGCAGGCGGCCATCACTCCAACGCAACGCAAGCAAGGGTTGCTGTCCTTGGCAGAGCGCTCCCTCGAAATGCTCCCGATTCAGGCGATGAAACAGAGGGAGCAGTGGCTCGAGCGGCATGAATGGCGGAGGCCCTGAACAACGACGTCGGCCCAGTCTGCCTCCATCTCGCGGTCCGTCAGTCAGACTCTGCACTCACTTGGAAACAGCTGATGGATCTGGGTCTGGTGCGGGAGATCGGGAGCAAGGCTCTGCTGGCAGGAGGTGGCGCCCTGCTTCTTTATTGGACGGTCACCGCCGTGAAGCTGGTGCTCAGCGCCCGCGGCATCAACCCGCTGATCAAGCAATTTTTCACCCAGGTGGCCGCAGGCCGTGTGGATGCGGCTTACCTCCTCACCACCAAGTCCTATCGGCAGCATGTCAACCGACAGCAATTCATTCGCTTCCTTGCAGGTCTGAAGCTCAACCGTTTTCGCAACCTCAAGTCGGGCCGACCCCGTCTGCAGGAGGGCAGCATGATCCTCACCGTGAAGCTGATCGCTGAAAACAAAGAGGAGATGCCCCTCGACTTCACCTTCACCAAGGTGGAAGACACCTGGAAAATCGAGCGCATCGCCACCGTCAAAAGCTGAGTCGTCCTGACCGTGACAGCGCCAGCTCCACACAACCCGCCGAATCAGTTCAGCGAGCGCGCCGCTGAACTGAGACAGCTGCTCACCCGCGCCGCCCACGCTTATTACGTGCTGGATGCACCCGAGCTTGAGGATGCTGTTTATGACAGGCTTTATCGCGAACTACTGGATCTGGAGACAGCTCACCCCGAGCTGGTGATCGTTGACAGCCCGACCCAACGCGTGGGCGGAGCACCCTCTGAGGGATTCACCAGCGTGGCCCACCGCATCCCGCTGTTCAGTCTCGACAATGCATTCAGCGCCGAAGAATTGCGCGGCTGGTACGCACGCCTGCTGAAGGTGCTCGACAGAGAGCCGCAGGGCGATGCTCCGCTGCCGGCCTTGGCCATGGTCGGTGAACTCAAAATCGACGGCAACGCCCTTGCCCTCAGCTACGACAACGGAGTGCTGACCCGAGGCACGACCCGCGGTGATGGGGAACAGGGAGAAGAGATCACCGCCAACGTGCGCACCATCGCTTCAATCCCGCTGCGGCTGCACCTGGATCCCCCACCGCCCTGGGTGGAAGTTCGTGGCGAGGCTCTGATTCCCGATCGCACCTTCGCTGCCATCAATGCCGACCGGGCAGCGCAGGATGAACCGCTCTTCGCCAATCCCCGCAATGCCTGTGCCGGCACCCTGCGCCAGCTCGATCCAAAAGTCGTGGCGGCACGTCGCCTGGATTTCTTCGCCTACACGCTGCATTTGCCGGAGGACTGGGATGGACCACGCCCGACCAGCCAGTGGGAGTGCCTCAACTGGCTGAGAGACGCAGGCTTCCGGGTCAATCCCAACGCAGCTCTGCTGCCGGATCTCGCTGCAGTGGAAGCCTTCTTCAACACGTGGGACAGCCAACGTCACGACCTTGATTACGCCACCGACGGAGTCGTGGTGAAACTCAACGACCTGCGTCTCCAGGACACAGCAGGCTTCACGCAGAAAGCGCCTCGCTGGGCTATCGCTCTCAAGTACCCGGCCGAGGAAGCGCCGAGCCGGCTGCTGCGCATCACCTGCCAGGTGGGCCGAACCGGCGTGATCACCCCGGTTGCCGAATTCGAACCGGTCGCCCTGGCAGGCACCAGCGTCAGTCGCGCCACTCTGCACAATGCCGACCGACTAGCGGAACTGGATCTCCACAGCGGCGACACGATTGTGGTGCGCAAGGCCGGAGAGATCATCCCTGAAGTGCTGCGAGTTCTTCCCGAGCTCAGACCGGAAGGCGCGAAGCCCCTTGACCTTCCCCTTCAGTGCCCCAGCTGCAACTCGGTGCTGGTTCGCGAAAGCGGTGAAGCCGCAACCCGCTGTGTGAACAGCAGCTGCCCGGCGATCCTGCGCGGCGCCCTGCGTCACTGGGTCAGCAAAGGCGCCCTGGATATCGAGGGAATGGGCGGGAAATTGATCGAACAGCTGGTGGAGCGGGGTCTCGTGCGCTCTATCTCCGATCTGTATCGCCTCGACGCAGCGCTGTTGAGCAGCCTGGAAAGGATGGGCGAGAAGAGTGCTGAGAATCTCATCTCAGCGATGGAGGCATCCCGTGCCCAGCCCTGGGCACGCCAGCTCTATGGCCTCGGCATCCACCATGTAGGTGAGGTCAACGCCAAAGCCCTCGCCGCAGCCTTTCCAGACGTGGGGATGCTGACTCGAACCGCCATTGACCAGCCTGAGGCGATCAGCGAGCTGCATGGCATTGGCTTGGAGATCACCCAAAGCCTGCAGCAATGGTTCAACACCCCTGCCAATCAGACGCTGATTGAGCAGCTTCAGGACGTCGGCCTCTCCCTCGCCAGCAGTGAGCAAGAGCGCCAGGACTTGGCAAGCCGCAGCAGCACGGATGGAGTGCTCTCCGGTCAGACCGTGGTTCTCACTGGCACGCTTCCCTCCATGAGCCGCACGCAGGCGAAAGAACTGATCGAGGCCGCAGGGGGCAAGGTCAGTGGCTCGGTGAGCAAAAAAACATCCTTCGTGCTCGCTGGCGAGGAGGCCGGCAGCAAGCTGGAGAAGGCCAACAAACTGGGCATCAGCGTGATCGATGAAGCAGGACTGATCGCCTTGCTCCAATCGATCGAACCCTGAACAACATCGCCCGAAGTCGATGCGTCAGACCAAGACTTGTCATGGCGGAGACTGAACAGGCCGTCATGTTCAGCATCTAGCCCCAGTGGACTCCTTATCTCCCCTTGGAAGCTTTCTGAACAATCTGTCCGGTGAATGGCAGATCAACCTCGAAAGCCGCATCCCTCGCAAGGAGCTCTACCAGGCCCGGATCGCATCATCAAAGCCATCACTGGGCTTTTTTGTCCTGCTGCTGTGCGCAGCGGTGATCGCCACGTTGGGACTGATCTCCAACAGCACTGCAGTGGTGATCGGAGCCATGATCGTGGCGCCGCTGATGGATCCAATCCTCAGCCTCGCTTTTGCACTCTCCATCAGCAACAACAAGCTGGCAAAACGCTCGCTGCTGACGGTGGTGATTGGCGTGATCACCGTGGTCGCCACCTCAGCACTGCTGACTTCGCTGCTGGATGTCAGTGAAGTGAACCGGGAAATGACCTCCCGCACAGCTCCCAACCTGATCGACCTGGGAGTGGCGGTGGCAGCGGCGGTGGCCGGATCCTTCAGCATGACCCGGGAACGGCTGTCCAATTCGCTGGCCGGTGTCGCCATCGCCGTGGCGCTGGTTCCACCACTTTGCGTCTGCGGCATCGGCCTGAGCATGGGCAATGAGGTGGTGGCGGTGTTTGGTCGCGGCACGGTGGCCGGCATCACCAATCAGATCTCCGAGGGTTCCTTCCTGCTGTTCCTTGCCAACCTGATTGGAATCACGGTGGCAAGCCTGTTTGTGTTCCTTGTGCAGCGCTACGGAAGCGTTCTCCAGTGCTGGCGCAATCTTTTGCTGTGGATTGGGCTTCTGGGACTGCTCTGCATTCCCCTGTCCTCGGCTCTGCATGACTTCAGCATCAAGCAGGACATCGAAAGCAAGTTCGATGCTTTTAAAGCCGGACAGGTCCGTCAGCTCAAGCTCACCAGCGAGAACCCCTATCTCTGGCAAAGGGTGCGAATGCTTTTCAGCAATGTCCGCGTCAATAACAACAAAGCCACTGTGGATTTAGTTTTCAGCGCGCCAAAGGGAGTGCTCACGGAAGACTTGGCCAACAAGCTGTCTGCAGACTTAGTGAAGCGAGGGAAAGAGACGCTCGGCCTCGATGACATCAAAATCACGATCAGCGTGATTCCGAATCAGATCAACAAATTCAGCGATGCCATGACATTGCCATCACCCCGATGAAGCCAGCAGAAAACCATCGTCCTCGCGTCTTCCGCTGGATCAAAACCGACTGCGGCAGAGCCAAATATGCCGACCTCAGCAGCCGCAGTGGCATGGGTGCCAGGGCCCGGCTGAGTTGGTTTGTTGTGATCGCCGCTCTGCGCGATTGGCGCCTGCCTGACCCTGATCAGGCATCAGGATCCTGAACATCAGCACCGGCCTCCTGAAGTGCCTGGCGGGCGGAACGCCCCACCAGCCACACCACTCCCACTGTGGCCAACACGCCGACGACGCGAAGCACCCAGGCCTGCGCGGAGGTTTCTCCAGCCAGCACCTCCCCAAACCTGGCAGCACTGCCGGCCAGAGCACCAAGAGCGCAGAACAGAATCGTGCCTGGAATGATGCCAATCAAGCCAAGGTTGTAATCCGTCAGGCTCACCTCACTGAGGCCATAGGCCAGGTTGAGCAAAGAAAACGGGAAGGCTGGTGAGAGGCGCGTCAACAACACCAGCCGAAACCCCTCCCGACTGACGGCCTTCTCAATCGCCAGCAACTTGGGGAAACGACTCAAACGGTGCTGCGCCCAGCCCCTGAGCCAGTGTCGACCCAGCAGAAATGCTGCTTCGGCTCCCAGGGTCGCCCCAGCGAACACGATCAAGCTGCCCCACCAGGTTCCATAGAGCGCACCCGCCAGCATCGAAGCCCAGATCCCTGGAAGCAACAGGGTCACCCAGATGGCGTAAAGGGGAACGAAGAGCAGGGCTCCTGCTGGCGAAGCAAGCCATGCCAGAAGAGCATCGGTGTCGACCAGGTGAGTGATTGCTTCCATCCGTCATCCATCGCTGCCATCACCGTTCCATGGGCTGCAGCAACAACACAAGCCCAAGCCAACGGCTCGGACAACCAGTCACATCAGAACACTGACCAAACTCTTTTCAGGCTCTAGCGTCGTGGTGTTGAGCGGCACACCTGTCCACTGATCGATGAGAGTCTGGCCAGCTGAAGCAATGCCCCTCCACTTAATCGGTCACCGAGCGGTGAGATGAACGGCTGATGACCCTTCCCTTCTCAGGACCACCAGTCCGTCGTCGCCTCCTGCTGCTGGGGCTTCTCTGCACAGCTGGGCTGCTGAGCTCCTGCAGCAGCAGCGGTCGAACCCCGATCAAATTGCTGCGGGTGGCTCGCATCCTGCCGACCAATGAAAAAGTCACCCCGGTTGACAGTTCCAGGGATCGCAGACGATTACGCAGCTTTCAGAACAATCTTTGGGATGTGGTTCCAGGCCTGCGCATCCAACCCGCGCTCTATTCGGAAGCAGCCGTCGAATCGGAACTGGAGCGCCAAACATTCAGCGGACTTGGGCCTGATCTGGTGATGGGCGATGCCCGCGTCATCCAAGAGCTCTCCGAAGCGAATCTGCTGGACCCTGTACCGATCACAGCAGAGCAACGCAGCGCCATCGCGCCAGGGTTACTGCAACGCGTCACCAACTCCCGTGGCGAAGTCACAGGTCTTCCGGTCTCCCAGTACATCCAGCTGGCCTGTTTCGACAAACGCAAACTCAAAGAACCGCCATCCACGCTGGCGCTGATGTCCAAGCAGAGCAGTGAGGGGCAGGTGTTTGGCATCACCCAGAACTTTGAAGACCTCTACTGGAGCATGAGCGGCTTCAAGGCAGGCAGCGCACTGGTGAGTTCCCTACGCGGCGAACAACCCACGGCACAGCAAACCCAGAACCTGATTCGCTGGCTCAGCTGGCTGCGGGATGCCAGCTATCAGCAGAACGTGATGTTCCTCAGGGATCAAGCCACACTGCGCAAGCAGCTGATTGGTGGTCAACTTCACTGGATCAGTTGCTGGACCTCGCAGCTACCTCAACTGAGGGAAGCGATGAAAGACAATCTCGGCATTACCTCTTTGCCCGCTGGACCTGCAGCCCCGGCCTCACCGATCAGCAAACTCCAGGTCTGGGGTCTGGGCCGCAACTCCAGTACACGCCAGCGGGAGACCGCTGAAGAGCTGATGCAATTCATCGTTCAACCGTGGGCCCAAAAGACCTGGTCACTGCGTTACCGCACCAACTACCCAGTGAATCCGGCAGCCGCCACGATCATCAACCGCCAAATCCCCGGAATCGAGAACCTCTACTTATTCAAAGGCAAGGAAGAAATCAAAGTTGGCGACGAAATTGTCGCTGCCATCGATGCTGATCCAAAACTCGCCAAAACCATTCAAAACATCATCAATGATGTGATCTTTGGTGCAAAAACTCCTGCCAGGGCAGCTGAGCGACTGCAGACCGTTTTGAGCCCATCCAAATGATGTCCAACTTCTCCGACCTCCTGATCACGGTTGCTCCAGGAGAAATCCTGATCGAAATGCTCAGCTGGCTGTCATTTGTGCAGCGCTGGCCTGTCCTGATTCAGTTGATCTTGGTGCTGTTCGTGCTTCTCATTGCGCGCGCACGCAGCATCCTTCTCAAGCGAAACCAACGTCTCCAACGCCTGCTCAACCGTGCCGGCCTGCATCAACGCTTTCCCGATTCCATCCGCGTTTTGGTCGGACCAGCTCTGGTACTTCTGATGGCAGGGCTGTTCGCCCTGATCCAGGTTCCCTTTGGACTGTTGCGTTATTTCGGACTGCTCTGGCTGGGCTGGAATCTGTTCACGCCCTTGAAAATGCTGGTTGAAAAAACCAATCCCCGCTTCCCGATTGGAGAAATAGAGACCACCCTGTTCAAACCGATCTATGTGTTTACAGCCACGTTGTCGCTGTTGAGCCTGCTGGGGAGTCGCGAAAACCTGGCGAGAATTGGAGTCGCCAATCTCTTCGGAGTTGAGATCACTCTCGGCAAAATGTATACGGCCATTGTGGCGATCTATCTGATCGTGACCATTGCCTCCAGGCCAGCAGCACTGATGGCCTGGCTCAGCGGTGTGATCTTCGGAGTCCAGAAACGCAATCAGCGCGGTCTGGAGTTGTTGTTCCGCTACAGCGTGATCGGAATCGGCATCATCGGTGTGGCCTATTACATCGGCATCAACGGCAACGCCTTTATTGCAATCGCCGGTGGATTGTCAGTGGGAATTGGATTCGGCACCAAAGAAATTATCTCCAACTTCATTAGCAGCATCTGGCTGCTATTTGAAGGATCAGTTCGGCCTGGGGAGATTCTGATGATCGACGGAGACCCCTGCACCGTACGCAAACTGGGTCTGCGGGCCACGCAATTGAGACGTGGACGTGATGGCGCTGAACTGCTGATTCCCAATCAGAACTTCTTCACCCAGGAGGCCGCCTCGTTTACGGCGACAGAAACCTCAAGGCGCGACAGCGTGGTGGTGGGCGCTGCCTATCGACATGACCCCGACAAGATCATCGACATGCTTCTGGAGATCGCGGCAGACCATTCCAAAGTGAAAAAGTATCCACCTGCAGCGGCTTTTGTCACCGAATTCGCAGAATCCTCGATCAACTACAAGATGTTGTTCTGGGTCGCAGATCCTCTCGATGCTTTCAATGTGGGCAGTGATCTGCGTCGTGCCATCTGGAAACGCTTCGAGAAAGACGGGATCACCATTCCCTTCCCTCAGCGCCAGATCTACCCGATGGAGTGGCCACCCAAAACACAAAAAAGTCTCAGGCCTCAGCTGCAAGCCGAGCCCCTGATTGAAACGGAACCCACGGACGAGCTGAGCTAGGTTCGCGTCTGCAACACGCAAGTCTCATGCCTGAGCCTCATTCAGCCGTGAGGTTCCACCTGCAATTCCTGCAAACAAACAGCGGGCTGCTGCTGGGCAGCTTGGCACTTGTGGGGGCCTGGCTTCTGCTTCAGGTCCTTAGCCGTCATGGCCGAAACATGGGGAGCCATCTCGCAGCGGCACTCCGGCGCCCTGTGCTGATCGGCCTTGGCGTGTCGCTCTACGCCAGCTGGATTATCCACCAGCTCAACGAGGACCTCGGGCTAGGCCTACTCGCTCAGGCTGAGGTGAACAGAATCTCCACAACCCTGGTGATCGCGAGCATCACCTGGGCTGTCATGAACATCGGCCAAACCGTGTTGCTGTCTGCATCCATGAGGCGGTGGATCCAGATCGAAGATCAGCAGGATGAATCCATGCTGATCAATGTGATGAGCAGGCTTTACACCATTGCGGTGCTGCTCATCGCCACTGCGGCACTGATGGTGAACTTCGGCGTGCCCTCTGGTGCCATTGCCACCATGCTTGGCGGCGCCGGTATCGGCTTCTCCTTCGCCACCCAGCAGATCAGCCAGAACTTTCTCTCGGGCTTCATGCTGTTTTTCAACCGGCCATTCCGAGAAGGCGACTGGATCAACGCCAACGACCTGGAAGGCACGGTCGAAAACATTGGTTGGTACTACACAAGAATTCGCACCTTTGACCGCAGACCGCTTTATATTCCGAATTCGGTTTTTGCAACAAATCCGATTCAAAACCCTGGCGAAATGTATAACCGCAGAATTCGAGCAAACATCAGCTTACGCTATGAAGATTTAGGGAAGATTGACGGCATCACCAAGGACGTTCGAAAGCTTCTTCAGCAGCATCCTGATATCGATCAAAACCAGACTATTCTCGTGAACTTCAATGAATGGGATGCATCCTCCATCAACATGATGATTTATTGCTTCACCAAAACAACCGTATGGAAAGACTGGCTCGACATCCAACAATCCATTTTCCTTGACATTGCTGGAATTGTTCAACAAAGCGGTGCTGATTTCGCCTTTGATTGCATGACTCTTTATCAGTCACCAGGCACAGATTCAAAAACCTGAGCCCAATAGCTGGCCAATCAAGAGGGAAGACACAAGCACCAATCGAGCAAAAATCCATACTTCCAGAACCAGCAACCAGCCAATCGCTACCTACCAAGAGCTGCCGACCAAGCGCTTCCAGAAAGAAGCACCCTGCCACTCAAGCGAAATGCAATAACGGCAAACCAGACTAAAGTTGAAGCATTGAAGCTGGGCCCGCCTTGGTGTCTGCACATTGGCTTAGGACTTTCAGCAGTGCAATCGCGGGCGTCTTGACGATCTCACTGAGCAGCTGCAGCAGCTTAAAAGCGCCAAATACATTATTCATTACTTTTGGAGCAAACATCAATAACTTTAAAGAAGACAAAACGCAAGTGGAGTTGTTTCTAGAAAAACACACGGAAGCGTTTCAACTTTCAAACCCAGAAACTCGAATCATTTATATCACCTACCCAACCAGCAAATTTATTGAGCAAATCTCACTCGACAGCAAACTCGACCTAGGGCCGGATCTAATAATAGTAGAGGGATATTTTGGAATTAGGCCGCGTGAGCTGCTGACCAATAACCTCACAACAAGACTTCCAGATAAACAATACTTCGATGCAATTTATAATTCTCAAATTCAATATACAGCCAAGGATAATGGTGAGTATAGTTTTGCACCATGGGTCGCCAGTACACAACTTGCATGCTTTAATAACACCAAAATAAAAAAATCACCAGATACCATTCAGGAGCTCGAAGAACTCAGCGCCAGTGGCTACAAATTTGGACTTGCATCTAATCCCGGCAATCTAATATGGTCTGCTGGCACTCAAGGAGCAATTGCTGAACTAAGTTCTGTAGACAAGCAAATCACGGGCGTCCAACAACAATATCCAGCCATACGGGGGTGGCTCGAATGGCTACGCAAAGCAGCCCTTTATCAAAATATTTATTTTGAACCCGAAGAACTTCTTCTGGAAAACTTTAAAAACAACAAGTTGGACTGGATTACATGCAAGAGTTTCCATATTAGAAATCTCAGAAAGAAGATGGGGAATACGCTCAGCTTTGCCGCTTTACCGAACGGCGCTAAGGCACAAGCAGCTCCATTAATTTGGACTTACGGATTCGCACTAGGGAAAAATTCCAGCCAAGCCCAGCGACGAATGGCATTAAAGTTTATCAAAACAAACGTGAACACGATCGCTCAAAGAAAAATACAACTGAGTAATACAGGATTCATAGCAGCCAATCAGAATGTATCGATTCCTTCCAAAAGCTCCAGGGAACTCAACGCTCTCAATACGGCTCTGAATGAACAAAATAAATTCTACTCAAAAGAATGGCCCGGGATATTTCGATGGCTTCTTGGCTCAGAAAAAAATCCACAAGACTCAGCGCTTCGCTATAAACAATTAACCAGCACTCTAAGCGAACTCACAGATGGCTACCTGAGCGTTAATGAAGCATTCAAAATAATCACCTCAACAACAACAAACTGATCATCATGGAGGCTTTACAGACTGAATTCACTGGTTGGCTGGGTTACCTCGACCGATGGGCTGTGAGCTGGCAGGTGGCTTTCATCGTCTGTGTTGTGTTTGCAACAGCAATCACACGCCGGTACGCACATATCTCCAACAACAATAAAATTGTTGCCATTCTGTTCGGCCCACTAGCCCTGCTAGGCCCGGGCATGCTGCTGGGGCTTGTGCAAATTCCGTCAGGAATCATCGTTCAAGTTGGGTGGTACTGGGCACTCCTCAGTCTGATTAACTGGATTGAGTCGAGACTCAAAATCAGAAATCCTAAAAATCAACTTGCCTTCTGGCTTGGCAGGATTGTGAGGCCAGCCATAATAATATTTGCCATCATCTACTTTATCGAAAGGCTCAGCAGCCTTGCAACCATAAGTTTAATCAGTATAGGCAATGTTTTTAATACTGATTTTGTCGTTGGAGGCGCATTCCTGCTGATCGTAGGCCTTTATTTGATTTTAGTCACCAGTCGAACACTCGCAGCATTTACATCGTATTTGATGCAATTCATACTCAAAACTAGCGACCAGAGTCGCCAAATACTTGAGCCTCTGCTCCGTTATTTCATTGTTGCCATTGGATTTCTAGCTCTTGCACTCGTCGTAGGAATTGATGGCAATGCATTTTTAGTGATCTCAGGATCCATCGGCATCGGCTTGGGATTTAGCCTTAAAGATACACTTTCCAACCTTTTCACCGGTATCTGGCTACTTCTTGAAGGTGCCATCAAGCCTGGCGAAATTCTGATGATCGAGAAAGAACCGTGTCGGGTTATTAGCCTCGGCCTAAGGGTGACGACTCTCACGAGACAACGTGACGACGCTGAACTACTGATTCCCAACCAGGTTCTATTCGCAACTCAAGCGGAATCATTCACGGCAGGAGAGAATTACAGAAGAGAGTCAGTGGTGATTGGAGCTGCCTACCATCACGACCCCCAACAAGTCATTGCATTGCTGGAACAGATTGCGCAGTCCCACAAACGCGTGTTGAACAAGCCGGCGGCCCGGGCGTTTGCGATTGATTTTGCCGACTCATCCATCACCTACAAGCTGAAATTTTCTGTACGCAATCCCCTAGAGGCCTTAAATGTAGGCAGCGAACTTCGTCAGCAGATCTGGAGCGCTTTCGAAGAAAACAACATCACCATCCCCTTCCCCCAGCGCCAGGTGTATCCCATGGAATGGCCACCTAAGGATGAGAACAGTCTCCAGTTAACTGGAGGCCGAAGTGTAATGGCGCAGCGCGAACAACCAGAAGCCACGGGCGGCCGCGAAAAATCCAGTAGCCAGGACGAGTCCTAAAGCCAACAACGGCAGTGATGCCCTGCCCAACAACACCTCAGCTGGAACTGTGGTGAGGAAAGCGACGGGAAGGACAAGAGTGAACAGCAGCCTCAGCGGCGCGGGATAGGCCTCAAGCGGGTAGCGCCCTGAAGCCAGCAACGCCCTCAGCACTTCCGTGGCATTCCAGGTTTTCACGAACCAGATGCTGGTGGCGGCGATCAGAAACCACAGCGAATAAAGAATCAGCGCAGCGACCATCAGCATCAGCAACACCGTGACCAGCACCGCTGGGGTCAACACCACACCGGATTGATGCCCGCCCCAGGCGGCCAGGCCAAGGCCCAGAACAACCTCCGAAAGACCCGCCGGAGCGAAGGTGCGCAATGACACCCAGAACTGACTGTCGATCGGTTTGAGCAGCACGAAATCAAGGGTGCCCTCACGCACATAGGTGACGATCGCTCCCAGGTTGGGCCTCAGCCAGGCGGTCGTCATGCCATCGAACACGGTGTAGAAACCCTGCACGATCAGGGCCTGGTTCCAGTTCCATCCCCCCAGCTCCCGACCAGGGCCGAAGAAAAGAGACAGCAGCAGCAGGCTGCCGCCCAGGCTGAGAGCCACCGCCAGCAACTCCACCACCACATTCAGCTGATACTCCAGCTGGGTGGCCAGAGCGGTGCCCCAGAAACGGCGCAAGGTTCGCCAGTAACGCCCCATCTCAGGCCCCCATGGCGCTGTAGCGCCGCACACCGGCTCGCCAGAGCACGAGCACCATTGGCAGCAGCAACCCCACCCAGGCCAGCTGTGCGGCGAAACCCGCGGCCAGATCAACAGGATCACCGGACAGGACCCGGGCCGGAAAATCAATCAGATAGGGGAATGGTGTCCAGCGCACCCAGTCCTGCACAGCCGGCGGGAAGGCCGTTAGGGGAGCGAGCAGTCCGGAGAGAAACAGGAAGGGAAGAAACAGCAACCGCTCCAGCGCGGTGGCCTTCTCGCTCCAGAAACACAGTGAAGCAATCAGGCTCTGCAGCAGAAAGGTGATGGCAAACGCCATCCAGGTGGCAAGCCAGGCCAGCAGAAAGCCACCCAGCGAGGGGATCCAGAAGGCCTGCGGCTGAATCAGAAAAAACACACCGGCGATGCCGGCAGCAAAGGGCAGCCGGGTGAGCTGCTCACCCAGATGGGAGGCCACATAACGCCAGAGAGGATGGAGAGGCTGCAACAGATAGGGCGACAGTCTTCCCAAGAGCGCATCTTCCTCAAAGGCGTAGACCATCCAGACCACCGAAAACTGACGCACCAGAAAGGCGCTGAGGAAATAGCGATCGAGAGCCACCCCGTCCAGACCCAGCTGCGAGCGGGCATCACTGCCGCTCCAAAGGCTGAGCATGATGAACGGCAACACTCCCGACAGTGCCCAGAGTGCGATCTCAGCGCGGTACTCGAGCATGTGGGCGTACTGACTGCCGAGCAGGGCACGCACGATGCGGCGGTTGAGGCCAAAAATGCGCATCAGAGGCTTCCCTGGCGAAACAACTCACCGATCAGCTGATCGATGGGTGGATCATTCACCTCCAGATCACGCACCTCAAAACGTTCCAGGATCTGTGCCAGCACCCTGGTGAGTGAGGCCGGGTCCACCCGCAGGTTGACCTCGCAGTTCTCGAGGCTGTCGAGATGACCCAAGCCGTTGAAGGCTTCCGCAGGCGCGGGCTGCTCCAGTTCCAGGCGCACGTGGCGCTCCGGCGCCAGACGACTGGCAAGCCGATCCAGGGGGCCGTCATGGAACAACTGACCCTGGTGAATCAGCAGCACCCTCGGGCAGAGGGCTGTGATGTCAGCCATGTAGTGACTGGTGAGCAGGATGGTGGCACCGGTACGGCGGTTGTACTCAGCCAGAAACTGGCGCACCCGCAGCTGGGCATTCACATCCAGCCCCAGGGTCGGTTCATCCAGAAACAGCACCTCCGGTTCATGCAGCAGTGCAGCGAGCAGCTCAGCCTTCATGCGCTGACCCAGCGACAACTTGCGCACCGGACGGGTGAGTTCTTCGCCCAGCTCCAGCAGGTCCGACAGCTCAGCGATGCGTCTGCTGGCCACGCGATCCGGAATGCCGTACACCGCCGCATTGACCCGCAGCGAATCCATGGGCGGCAGATCCCAGATGAGCTGCTGCTTCTGGCCCATCACCAGGGTGATGCGCCGCAGAAAATCGGGATGGCGACGCTGGGGTTGATGGCCAGCCACCAGCACCTGCCCGGAACTGGGGTAGATCAGTCCACACAGCATTTTGAGCGTGGTCGTCTTGCCAGCGCCATTGGCGCCGAGAAAGCCCACCATCTCGCCGGGAGCAATCGCAAACGACACGTCCCGCACCGCGGACACATCGCGCTGCCTGCGGCGCAGAAAATGCCTCAGGGTGCCAGCCAGGCCAGGCTGTTTGTCAGCGACGCGGTACGTCTTGCTGAGCCTTTCAACCGTGATCAACGCAGAGTCCAGCGGTCAGAGGCAGAGCTTGCTGAAGGCTAGGGATCGGCACAGCGCAAGCGACTCAGCTGAGATCCCCCAGACGCCTGCGGGCCAGATCAGCCTGTGCCTCAGCCTCGGCCAAGTTGGCCTTGCACTCCGCCACCACGGCTGGCGGTGCCTTGTCGGCGAAGTTGGGATTCCCCAGCCGGCCCGCCAGGCCCTTGATCTCCTTCTCGGCCTTGGCGATGTCTTTCTCCAGGCGGCCCTTAAGCGCATCCAGATCGACGAGGCCTTCGATCGGCAGCAACACCTGCAGCTCACCGCTCACCCCCGCCAGGGCCTTGGCCACTGGAGCCGCATCGGCCTCCGCCGGCGCCATCACCGCCACCGACTCCGCCCGGGTCAGCGCCGTGATGTCGGCTGTGCCCTTGGTCAGCACATCCGCCAGCTCGCCGCGGCCGGTGACGAAACGCACCGGCACCGATTGGGAGGGCTTGAGGCCCGCCACCGCGCGCAGGTTGCGCACCACACGGATGGCACCGATCAGCTCAGCGAAGGAGGCTTCCAACGCATCATCCAGGGCGCTCCCATCCAGCTCCGGCCAGGGCTGCAGGGCCAGGAAGGTGGTCTCCGGCTCGCCCGTGACGCTGTGCCAGAGCTCCTCGGTGAGGTGGGGCATCAGCGGATTCAACATCAGATGCATTTGACTGATCACCTTGGCCAGCACCTGCTTGGCAACGCGCTGATCCGCAAGAGCGTCAGCGCTGGGGTTCTCACCTGGATTGAGCCGGCGCTTGCTCAGTTCCAGATACCAGTCACAGACGTCGTTCCAGGCGAACTCGTAAAGGCCTTTGGCCGCTTCACCCAAGGCATAGCTGCCGTAACGCGCGGCGGTTTCCCGGTTCACCCGGGCCAGACGCGAGAGGATCCAGCGATCCGCCAGCTGCAACGACGCTGGATCGGGATCGCCCAGTTGAGCGGGAGTCTCGCCATCGAGATTCATCAGCGCGAAACGGGTGGCGTTCCAGAGCTTGTTGGCGAAATTGCGCGAGGCCTCAACAGTCGCGGAGGTGTCCTTCTTGCGGTCGTAATCCAGGCGGATGTCCTGACCCGCACCAGCCACTTCCCGCACCAGAGCGAAACGCAGGGCGTCGGTGCCGTAACGGTCGATCAGCAGCAGCGGATCGATGCCATTGCCGGCACTCTTGCTCATCTTGCGGTTCTGCTCATCCCGCACTAGGCCGTGGATGTACACGTCCTGGAAGGGCATCTGGCCGGTGAAAACGCCGGCCATCATCGTCATCCGGGCCACCCAGAAAAAGATGATGTCGAAGCCTGTCACCAGCGTGCTGGTGGGATACCAACGCTGCAGATCAGCGCTGTCGGCATCCGGCCATCCCAGGGTGGAGAAAGGCCAGAGGCCGCTGGAGAACCAGGTGTCGAGCACGTCTTCGTCTTGCTCGATCTCCGCCGCCGCGCCGTACTCCGCCTGGGCCTTCTTCAGAGCTTCGGCTTCATTGCGCGCCACCACGTAGGGCGTGGTGTCGGTGTAGCTGCCACCGGTTTCGCTGATCACAAACCAGGCGGGAATGCGATGGCCCCACCAGAGCTGGCGGCTGATGCACCAATCGCGGATGTCGGTGAGCCAATCGCGGTAGACCTTCTCCCAGCGATCCGGGATGAAGCAGGGATCCTTGTTCTCGAGAGCCTCGCGACAGCGCGCCGCAAGGGGCTCGGTTTTGACAAACCACTGGGTGGACAGCAGCGGCTCCACCGGCACCTTGCCCCGATCGGAGTAGGGAACGCTGTGGCGATACTCCTCCACCTTCACCAGAAGACCGAGTTCTTCAAGCCCCGCCACCACGGCCTTGCGGGCCTCGAAGCGATCCAGCCCTTCGAACTGCCCAGCCTCCTTGTTCATGGTGCCGTTCTTGCGCATCACCGTGATCTGGGACAGACCGTGGCGCTGGCCGATGGCGAAATCATTGGGGTCGTGAGCCGGCGTCACCTTGACGCAACCGGTGCCGAACTCCTTCTCCACGTGGTCGTCGGCCACGATCGGGATCTCCCGCCCCACAAAGGGCAACGTCAGGGTCTGGCCCACCAGATGGGCGTAGCGCTCATCGGTTGGATTCACCGCCACGGCCGTGTCGCCCAGCATCGTTTCGGGCCGGGTTGTGGCCACTTCCAGATGGCCCTCACCACTGCTGAGCGGATAACGGAAATGCCAGAGGTGACCGTCCACCTCCTTCATCTCCACCTCCAGATCACTCACCGCCGAACCGGAGGCGGGGCACCAGTTCACCAGGTACTCGCCCCGGTAGATCAGCCCCTGCTCGTGCAGCCGCACGAAGGCTTCCTTCACCGCCTCGCTGAGGCCTTCATCCAGGGTGAAGCGCTGGCGACGCCAATCCACCGAATAGCCCAGTCTGCGCAGCTGATCGACGATGCGCCCGCCGCTTTCAGCCTTCCACTGCCAGGCCCGCTCCAGAAACGCCTCACGTCCGAGATCATGGCGGGTCTTGCCCTCCTCCTTGAGCTGCTTTTCAAGGATCGTCTGCACCGCGATCGAGGCGTGGTCGGTGCCGGGCAAGCAGAGCACGTTCTTTCCAGCCAGGCGCTGGTAGCGCACGATCGTGTCAATCAGGGCCGTGTTGAAGGCATGGCCCATGTGCAGGCTGCCGGTCACGTTCGGCGGCGGAATCACCACCGAGAAGGGATCCCCAGCCGCCTTGGGATCCGGATGAAAAGCAGCTTGGTCCTCCCAGGCCTGCTGCCAGCGGGCCTCGGTGCCCACCGGGTCATAGGTCTTGGCCAGTTCGGACACGGGACGCGCTCAACTTCAGCGGACCATGCTCGCAAAACAGCTGACTGCTTCAAAACTGAAACTGCAAGCTCAACAAAGCGATTAATCGGGGCAACCGGATGCTGAGGGCGAGACAGTCAAGAATTTGAAGTTCAGAATGGGCGGCCCATCATCTCTGCATCGTGCGTGCTCGGCTGACAGCCAGCGTTGTTCTCTCCACCCTGCTGCTCAGCGGTTGCAGCCTTCTCGGCCATGAGCTGCCGGTGATGCTCTACCTGGCGATGGTGGTTGATCAGGACAGCACGATCGACACCTCCACACAGACCGACTTTCGCCAGCGGATTGAGCTCATCATCAGAGATTTCCGCAAGATCAAACCCAACGTTGAGGTGCAGGTTGCGCTGTATCAGCGCGCCAATCTCAAGCAGGAACTCCAGCGCCGCGATGCCTCGGATCTGGGGCCCGATTTGGTGGTGACGGATGCCCCTCAGGCCAATCAGTTGCTGAGTGATGGACTCACGGAACCCCTTCCATTCCAAACATTCAATCGCCAACAAACGGATGAAGCCCTGTGGGAACGGGTCAAGCTGAACGATGGACGAATCACGGCCCAGCCGATCGTCATCTATCCGCAGATCGCCTGCTTCAACCGCGAGACCGTCGAAACCCCTCCCACCACGCTGCAGGAGCTGCTCCAACAGGGCGCATCAGGAACACGGGTCGGGTTGGCGGTGAACTTCTCGGAACTGCTGTGGACCGCAGGCAGCCTGGGAGCCATTCAAAGCCTGGCCAACGCCAGCGATGGCCAGAAACTGAGCGCACAGAACACCGAAACGATGGTGGGATGGCTGGCCTGGTTGCAACGGGCCAGCGCCCAGCAGAACATCACCTTTTTCCAGGACCAGGGGCAACTGGAAAACCTGCTCAACGATGGTGAGCTCGACTGGGTGAGCTGCAACTCCAACAGCCTGCTGAGACTCAGAAAAAAGATGGGCAACAACCTTGGAGTTTCGCCGCTTCCCAACGGCCCTGGCGGAACTGCAAGCCCCATGAATGCCGTGAGGGTGCTGGCCCTGGGAGCCAATTCAAGTCCACGGCAACGAGAAATGGCTGTGAGCCTCGCCCAGTTCATTACCAACCCAATGGTGCAGAGGAATCTGTCGCTGCGCTCCCTCGCATTCCTGCCTGTCAATCCCGCTGTTGCCGTGCCGGTGCGCAGTTCCCGCACGCTGGCCACTCTGGTGCAATCAAGGGAGGATTCGATGCTGCATGAATCAGCTCTCGCGGGGCTGGCTCACCATCGCAACCTCAATCGCGATGGGTCACAAGTGCTCATACCACTGGTGTTTGGGGCCTCAAACCCACAATCCAGTCTCGAATCCCTGCTCAAAGCCCTGGAGGGTGGATCATGAGCCAGCTGGTCTGGGAAATCCTCGGCTGGCTTGGGTACCTGCAGCGCAGCACTGTCGTAGCCCAGGTGCTTCTGATCATCGGGCTGGGCGTGGGATGGCAGCTGATGAACCCAGAACGGCGGCTTGGAAGCCTCCACCCAGCACTGAGATCACTGGTCGCGCCCATCGCCATGTTGTTGGTCGCTTGGCTGATCGCACTTCCCGGAGGAAAGACTGGGCTGGTGAGCTATGCCGGCCTCTGCTGGCTGGGCTGGAATTTGCTCAACCTGTTGAATCAACTGCTGCTGCTGCTGCTGCCTGCCTCCAGCATCCATCAACTGGAAAGTCGACTGCTCAGACCACTGTTCCTGGTTCTTGTGGGCCTGAACCTGATCAGCAAGTTCGACAATCCCGCAGATCTCGGCGTGATCAAGCTGGGCAGCCTTTTCGGCGAAATTCTCACCGTGAACAACGTGGTCATCGCCATGTTGGTGACCTACCTGCTGCTGGTCGGTACCAAACTTCCTGCAGCAGCACTCGCCTGGATTCTGCAAAGGCTGCTGAGCTGCAGTAACAGCAGCCGCAAGGCTCTGGAACTGATCATCCGCTATGTCGTCGTTGGCATCGGGATTACGGCCGTGGGATTTCACATCGGCCTGAACTCCACGGCTCTGGTGGCCATCGCCGGTGGACTATCCGTCGGCCTCGGCTTCGGCATCAAGGAGGTGTTTTCCAACTTCATCAGCGGCATCTGGTTGCTGTTTGAAGGGTCAGTGCGTCCGGGAGAAATCCTGATGGTGGATGGAGATCCTTGCGAAGTGCGCAAACTGGGGCTGCGGGCCACCCTGCTCTGGCGAGATCGCGACAACGCGGAACTGCTGATTCCCAATCAGATGTTTTTCACCGCGCAGGCCACCAGTTACACCGCGACCGACCGAATGCGGCGCAGTGAGGTTCGTGTTGGCGCCGCCTATCGCCATGATCCCCAGCTCGTGCTGAAGCTCCTTGAGCAAACAGCACGGAGCGTGCCCAGAGTGCTGAATGATCCAGCGCCGAGGGCGCTTCAAGTGCACTACGGAGACTCAGCCATCCAGTATTCACTGCGCTACTGGATCTCCGACCCGATGCACAACATCGGCATCGTGAGCGAAGTGAATCAGGCGATCTGGACGGCCTTCAAACGGGAAGGGATTGAAATTCCACTACCGCAACAGGTCAACACTGTCCGTGAAATCCCAGCGATCAGGACCGAGCCAGGCGCTGGAGATAGCCCCCCCGGGTCCCTGCATTGATCCAGCCGGTGGCGATGGTTTTGCTGTGCTTCAGATTCACCCTGCCGCGGTGAATATGACTGGGGCCAGCAGGAAAGATCACCAGCTTTCCTCGCACGGCCTCCTCGTGGTGCTGTTGCCAGTGAAACTCCGTGCCCGCTTCAGCGACCGTGTCGCAGTAGAGAATCCAGGCCAGCACACGATGCATCGGTTCCGTTGCCTCCTCGCTGATCGTCCAGTCGCAGTGCCACTTCCGAAATCCCTCACCGGGCGCATAACGCTGCAGATTGAAGATCGGCAACACGAACAACTCCTGGTCAGGGCAGACCTCACGAAACAAGGGGCGCTCCTCCAGGTAGCGATCCAGACCGGCAGTGACACCCCGAACAATCAGCTCCGATAGAGCGCAGGACTCGGGATCACTGCGATCGATGGCCACCAGGCTGATGTCCGTGCTCACCTTCGATGGCTCCTGATCAGCCGCAGAGCCAAAGGCGATGCCAGGTCGGTGAAGGTCTGTACGCCGATCAAAAAAGGCCATCACGCCATCGGCAACCGCTTCAAAGCCGGCGTTGCCATAGCGACCGATCAAGTTCATGCCATTCAGCTCCGACATCAGCCCTTCCAGGGAATCGCCACCACGGCCTCCAGCTGCTGCCAGCGGCTGCGATCAGCCACAACCAGTTCAGTCAGTTCAACTCGCTCCAGCGCGCGAGCCAAGCAATCAGGATTCAGGACTTCGGGGTCCTGGGGAGCCTGTGACAACAACAGCACCTGCTGCTCGGCAGGATCGGCAAGAACTTGAAGTTCAAGATCCGCCAGCTCCCGCTCAAAAAACGTTCGACGCAAGCGCGAGGTGATGCGCTCACCGAGGGCAGCAGCGAAATGTTCAAGGCTGTCGCGCTCTCCCGACAACCCACAATTGAGCGACAGCCAGATCATCAGCTTGGCCCAGCTGTCAACGCTCCAGAGCGGCTGAAAACTCTCGCGGTGCTGGCGAATCAGCTCCAGCAGTGCGAAGTCCACAAGCGTGCCCTGCAACTGTTCGGGATCCGGACGGCTCATGCTGACCCTCACTTAGAGACATCCTCTCTCCCGGGGGTCAGACTGGTGATGCACGTCTACGCCTGACCATGACCCTGGATCTCAATGATCCCGAACTCGAATTCTCGGATCTGGTTTATGCCTATCAGAGCTGGGTGATGGCCATCATCAACGACGAAAAACTGGATTCCGAGGACATCCTTCTCACTGACGAGATCGCGGAAGACGCACTCAATGCCATGCGCTTCCTCCCTGGTGAGGTGACAAGCGCGATTGAAACCTCACTGGCACGCGTCTACGACGTGGATGCCGACGAACTGGCTGGCCTGCTCTTCCCCGAAGACTGAGCTGACCCGCGAGACTGCAAGCACGCTGACATCGCCGCATGGGCTGGACCATCGACGACATGCCTGACCTGCGAGGGCGCATCGCCCTCGTGACAGGAGCCAACAGCGGCTTAGGCCTCGAAACCACCCGAGCATTGCTCAGGTCTGGCGCAACCGTGCTGATGGCCTGTCGCAGCCGCCGTAAAGGCGAAGCTGCCCGGGCTGCACTGCTGGAGCTGGGGTCCTCGGGTGTGGACCTGCTCGAACTGGATCTGGCCGATCTCGACAGCGTCGAGGCCTGCTGCCGTGAAGTGGAGGCGCGCTATGAGCGCTTGGATCTGCTGATCAACAATGCCGGGCTGATGGCGCCTCCACGCCTGCTGAGCCAGCAGGGGCATGAAATGCAGTTCGCCGTGAATCATCTCGGCCACTTCGCACTGACGCAGGCCCTGCTGCCGCTGATGGAAGGCCGAGATCAGGCGCGGGTCGTAACCGTGACTTCAGGCGCGCAGTACTTCGGCGCGATCGCATGGGATGACCTGAATGGAGAACAGCGCTACGACCGCTGGAAGGCCTACAGCCAAAGCAAGTTGGCCAACGTGATGTTTGCTCTGGAGTTGAACCAGCGACTTGAACAGTCGGGAAGCACCGTCCGATCACTGGCGGCCCATCCGGGCCTGGCACGAACGAATCTTCAACCGCTCTCGGTGGCGTCCAGCGGTGCCTGGCAGGAAGCTCTGGCATATCGATTGATGGATCCCATGTTCCAGAGCGCAGCCCAGGGGGCACTGCCACAGCTGCTCGCGGCAACATCCCCCTCTGCAAGAGGTGGAGAGCATTACGGCCCGGGTCAGCTTGGGGGCATGCGCGGGGCTCCCAAGCGGCAGCCGGTGGCCCGCGCTGCACGCAGCGAGCAGCAAAGATCGCGCCTTTGGTCGATCAGTGCTGAACTGATCCAAACGCGACGTGCAGCAGTGTGAGGTTGGAGGTCACCATGGAGAACCAAGGATCCACAGGAACGCAACGGCAGCAATTACTGCTCGAAGAACTGCAGAAGAGTGAATCTGAAATGACCGGCCAGCAGCTTCATCGCTGCCTGGAGGGGCAGCCGGGAGCCATGGGACTGGCAACGGTGTATCGCAATCTGCGCAAATTGCATCAACAGGGCAAGGTCCGCTGTCGGCACCTGCCGACGGGCGAAGCGCTTTACGCACCGGTGGATCGCGATCAACACCACCTCACCTGCGTGAGCTGCGGAGCAACCCAGACGCTGCAGGAGTGCCCGATCCATGAAATGAAGATGGAGGCTCCAAAAACCGAAAACTTCGAGCTGATCTTCCACACCCTGGAATTCTTCGGGCTGTGCAAAACCTGCAAAACAAAACGCTGAATCAACACCGATCCATCAACACTCATCTTTGGGCCGATGTTGACAACAGCTTGCACCGCCTAGTCCGGCGCTGAATCCCAACAGCACCGGGCCCACATTGGCGACCAATCGACAATCGCCCACCGACAACGATTGGATTCACAACATGGCAACGGTCAGACGCAATGGCCTGCATCACTTGCCGCACTCCGGCGACTGAAATGTTGCCAATGCCATCCCTCACCGAAACGATTGCATGCTCCTTCCGCCAGGTGTTTGACCCCGTTGTGATCAGACTGCTGACCATGCCTAACCACAATCGGGTGACCCAAGAACCTCCTGTGAAATCTGGAGGTGAGGGGTGGCTGGTCAATGGTGCACAAAAGCTGCTGGTGCAGTTCAAACCCGACACACCATCAACTCAGGAGCAATGGGTCTCCCTGAGAACGTACGCATGGGAACCACCCCATCCCCCCGAGCCTCAGTCACGTCGACGAATGCTCAGGCACACCGCCATCGAAGCGTGGGAAACGATGCTCAAGAACGGCTGGCGACGCTGCTCACCACCGGTGCACTAAAGGCTGGAAGTTGTGACTCTCCACAGGAAACATGACTCTCCAGTGACTCTCCACAGCCCAGGCCAGTGGAGTTAACGAGGCTGCGGCAGCGGAGTCGTTTCAGATGAATCAATGCGATGGGGCGCAGTCTCCATCGGCAGGCTGGATGTGGTGGACTGCGAAGCCATCACCAACCAGGCCACCACAGCCACGACGCTGACTCCAACCAAAACCGCAAAAGCTCGAAGCAAATGATGTGTGATGTCGTCGGGGTGCCGCTGGGGAGCGCTCGGTGCCATCAAGACGTCGCGATTGGTTCAGTTCTGGCCAACCCGGATCGCCGAGGCAAGCAAACACGCGATTGTTTTCTGCATTGCTGAAGCGTTTGCAGGCAGGTATGAACCGGAGCTAGAGCGAATGGATGCCATCCAGCGCCATGACCAGCAGCACAAACCATTGCGAATCCCTTCTGGAGGATTTGGTCGCAGAAGAAATTGCCCTCCAGATTGATCACATCGCTGAGTCACTGCAACGCGAGGGTTGGCCGATGCCTCTGGTGAAGCGTTTCATGCACCGTGCTGTCGAGAACCTGCCTGAGTAGGTAGCGGTGAAGTGTCCCGCACTTGGGACGACCCAGCGACCGGTGCAATTACCCCCGTGGAAGCCGTCTGGAAAGATCCTGAAACCGCACCTGGATGGACGGCTGCCCTGCCTCGTGTCGAGCTAACAGCAGACGTAGACAGAGCAGGTCGCACTCGGAGACATCTCATGACTGAAACCACACTTCAGGCACCGACAGGACTGGTGACTCACGATCTTGAAGGGCATGACAACGTCTACCCCAAGGAGCCAACGATGGAACTTGCTGGGCCTGACGCCGGCTGGGGGTTCCACGAACGGGCAGAGACGTTGAACGGACGGCTGGCCATGCTCGGCTTTATGGCTGCGATCGCGACAGAATTGATCAGTGGCGAAGGCTTGCTCCGCACGATTGGCCTTTAACCACATTCCCAGAGTCCCTTATCCAGAAGCATTACAACGCTCGTGATAATCGAGATATTCCCTCACTTTGAGATCTGGCATTTCCATGATCTTTTTCATGAGATCCTGCTTGTAGTTGTAAAGACCCTTGCATCCTTTCAGTGGCTCGAGCAACAGCTCAAGCAAATGGGCTTTGGCACTTGTTCCTGACATTGATTCGCTCATTCAAATGATCCTGTTAATTAAGGGATTAGATCGTGAAATAGATCAACACAACTGGACCGCCCCACGTCCCCTAAAAGGGCACCGAAAGGCTTTCCGACGCACAACGATTGCCCGGTGCATAAGTCGTGGAGGTTATCCCTCCAATGCTTTCAGCATCGCAGAAATCAACTGAGCTCACATCACCCAAAGGTGTGATGATTCCAGCCGTTGAATCCCCCAATAGGGGGTCTCACGCGACCATCGCCCGAATGGCGGAGAAATCCTGGTTGAACCCTGAAGACAACAGACAGGTACTCGCACCCCATTTCGCTGAAGTCAACACATAATTCGATGGAGGGTCTTCAACACCGATCTCAACATGCGTATCGCCATCAGCGGGTCCCATTCTCTGGGGAAAAGCACCTTGGTCTGGGACTGGGTGAAACGGCATCCCGAATACACACGCGAGGAAGAACCATTCCGCGCTCTCGACAGCGAAATGTACGACATCCGATTCCGCCAGGAAAGCAACCGTCTTCACAACGGCATCCAGATGTATTACAACGCCAGTCGCGTGAACCTTTATCCATCGGTCAACGACTGCGTGATATTTGATCGCGCCCCGGTGGACTACATCGCGTACTCGCAATACACAGCCGACAAGAAAACAACCGATATTGATGATGCATTCGTGAGCGCAATGGTGCCACGAGTGAGGGAAACTCTGCAGAGGCTCGATTTAGTGGTCTTTATTCCAATGACTGATCGATGGCCGGTTGAGATGGAGGATGACGGTATTCGCCCCGTGGATCTTCCTTACCGAGCAGAAGTCGATGCGATCTTTAAACAGATTTACCGGGATGAACGCTTCTCCGTGATGCCAGAAATCAATCGTCCAAAGCTGATTGAACTCTGGGGCTCCCGTGAACAAAGGCTCGACCGACTCGAGCAAGCAGCAACTACATGTCGGCCCTGAACGACATGGCAAAACATGGGGCATGGCGACCGAGCATTGCGAGAGATGTGTCCCCTGCTTGACAGACACAACAGCAAAGCTCCGTCACGGTGGAGTCAACCGCGATGGATCCCATGTCCAGAAGCAGTTGGCTCAAAAGCCCAACACGCTGCTCGGCCGCATCCACCTGGCAGACACCTCCACCTCGGTCAGCAGAGGCATCGAAACAAGATTCGACAACAGAGGCCGGCGATTTCCTGAACGGCAACGTTGACTCACCCGGCGCTGCAATCCGCATTACTCCGCCGGGTTTGCCAGAACGTGCGTGGGCCTTTCATTTCCCCGCGCCGAAATGATGGCGATCGAGTGAGGGCTTCCGTGGCTCCCGATTGCCGAACTGACCCCGTTGAAGGCGATTGGGGAAGGTCCTGAAACCGAACCGTCCAGGGCGGCTGTCTGCATTATCGGGGGGCATCCGGTGGGCATAGACCGATCAGGTCCCACTCGGAGACACCCATGACAACTGCAACCCTTCTCGCTCATGAGCGTTACTGGCAAGACCTTGCCGCTGCTCAGATGCGTCGTGAGCGCCTGGTGAAAGCGGAACGCCTGAACGGACGGCTGGCCATGCTCGGCTTCATGGCGTTGCTCGGCAGTGAAGCCTTGCTCCATCAAGGACTGCTGATGGCGCTGGGTCTTTGATCCGACTGGATCGGGTCTTTAGGCAGACTCTCCGCCATGCCCAATCGTTATCGCGCCACCGATGAGCCCCCGCCAAAAGGTGGTGGGGAAGGGTGGCTGGTCAACGGCGACGAGCAGCTGCTGGTCAGGTTCAGCAATGAAAATCCAACTGCCCACGGCCAGTGGGTTGTGCTGAGCACCTATCGCTGGATCAGACCGCACCCACCAGTGCCCCAAACCCGGCGGCGCATGCTGAGGCACAACGCAATCGAAGCCTGGGAAAGCATGCAGAAAATTGGATGGCGTCGGTGCCATCCACCAGTGCGCTGATGGTCTCTAGGGTCAGCGCATGAACAGAACCAAGCGAGGCTGCTGCGGAGCGGGATGTCCTGATTGCCCGTTTCGACCTTCCCCACCACTGCGCAGAACGGGTTGAGTCATGACTGGTCATCACTGTCCGGCTGGACAGCGCAAAGATCTCTAGTTGAATGCAAAAGACACGGATCCTCACTTCACGCCCCCTTGAGAAAGGGGCGTTTTTTATGGAATCCCGTTCAACACTGACAACGTGACCCTCTTCCTGAGTGGCCTCACGACTAGGGTCGGCTTCCTTATCGATCAAGCCATGCTGCAAAGCCTGTTTTCAATGGTCCTTGCAGCTGTCATGTGGGTGCAGGTTCCCCAATGGCAAGCCGATTGGTCGCAATGCTCCGTTGACGCTCCTGACGTTGATTGCCACTGGTATGTCGTCGCTCCAGACAACACCTTCGGCGAAGGCTTCAGTTGGGATACTTCTCCGTGGTTCAGCGCCGAAGGGCTGCTTGATGTTGCCGAGCTGAAACACACCATGCGCGCAATCCAGCAGACAGAACATGGTTGAGCTCCTACATAAAAACTTTCTATGGCTCAACACCCACTGAAAGCTTCTCAACCGCGTGTTGGGTCGATGGTCCGAAATCGGAAATACGGGAACTGAATACCCAGCGGTTTCTAGACAATGCGTGCAGAGATATAACTCCATAGGCCCTTCTGAAGAGCGCAAGTCCAGGACTTGGCGATCCGATTCGGATGGTGAGCAAACTCCACTGATGCCGAACAAAGATCACCCATGGCCCTTTGCACGACAGAGGGCCGAAATCTGTGTTACTTGATACAAACATGACCTCATAAGGGTCATTTATGAACCCATAGGGTATCAAAAAATACACAAATAGTGTGCTTCGCGGAACCTGACTGATCGACCAATCACACGGTAAAAAGAGCCCGCTTGATCGGGATCACTCCATGAAACAGTTGCAATATCGCTTTGTGACGCATCACAAAAGAGAGGTGCAGCCTTGCCTTGAAACTGTTCTCCTGACCTACAGAGGTAATTCATACGAAGCCCTCGTACCTACCAGAAGCAAGGTAGTAAAGGTGAATTTCCAGCAACAGATCTCTGATCTTGCCGCGTAAATCCAATCTTTTGGCAGATGCTCAGGCACAACGCGAGTGAAGGCTAGGCAACGAAGCAAAAGCCAGATTGGAAGAGATATTGCCCGCATGGGTGTCATGAAGTCCTGTAGTCGCTGGTCTCCACATGATCCAGTGACTGCAGGAATAGCGATCCCAGCTATTAGAAACAATCAACAGAACCTCCAGGCGTCTCCATCAGACCTCTAGGTCGTGGTTCACCAGAAGGATCAACGAGCTCCGATCCAACTCTTAGAGACGGCTGGTGTCGCTACCGCGTCACTCGAATGCTGTTGAGGTGTCAACCGACACAACAGACATCAAACAGAGCGATGGTCGGCATACTCCAATTGAGCAGAGCCAATACTGGAGTCAATTCAAGGCTCGGAGCGAGTGCTTTGGCTCCGTCGTCGCAGCGAATGCTTTTGAAGTTCTCGACCGAAAGATTCAACTCCAGGAGCATCAAGATATTCGCTTCATCATCAGCGACAAGAACAAAGTCATCAATGGTTTCCATCATGAAGATCGTTGCTCAGCCGTTCTGAGCGCTGAGACCAAAGAAGTCTAAAAGTCTTTTTTTTTGATAAAGGGACCCGTTGGCTCTTTGCGTAGTTTGCTAAGTTATTAATATCAAAAATCGTTCTTGCAAGATTTAACAGTGAGAAACAGTCTAAAAGCAATCATTTTATGTATTGCATTGGCTGGCTGCAACCAAAATAAAGTCATCATTGGCAACGAAGAAACAGCTCAATCTGCCTCATCAGTTGATATTCGCATTACGCAGGAACCTAATTTTGACCAAGACCTATTAAATGAACAAATGAGGGTATTTATCTCATATCTCGAAGGCGCCACTGGCCTGAGATATGAGTATGTGCCTGCGATTAACTATGCACATTCTTATTTGCTCTTAGTTTCCGGGAAAGTCGACCTGTTATTTGCTGGAGCTTTGGGCACTTCTAAAGTCATGAGTGTCAATAAGAAGATCGAACCGATTGCTATTGAGGAAAAGTCCTTTTTAAATGTGTTACTTGTTAATCAGAAAATTTTTAAAGAGGTTGAAGCCGAGCTTGCCAGCAACAAACCACTTCAAGCATTGAAAGGGAGAGATGTTGTTTTTGGGTCTCACAACTCTGGATCAACTTTCTTAACTCCTTTGCTTGAGATGAAATCCCAAGATGTCTACCTGAACGATTTGAAGAGCTGTATACATGAACCCAAGCATGAACATCGTGCAATGTTTCTTGGCGACAGCGATCATCACGATTTTGCATTCATGGAAGGTACTAAGTCAAATCCCTTAATGCATGTCCCGGACGAAGCGCGCCCGAAAGTCTTTGTGGGATGGATCAGCAAGGTGAAGCGTAATCACTATGTAACTGCGTCATCGAATTTATTGAGACCACCAAACTCTGTAATGGTGTCAAAGATTCAAAAAGCATTGCTAACCCTCAATCAACCATCCGATGGGCACAATAAAATTCTCCAGGCCCTTGGTGTAACGGGTTTTGAGTTGCCCGATGGCAACATCAATTCAGAATCTATAAAAGAAATGGCTGATTTCCTTGCGATTCTAGGAGACAATACACATTGCAGCAGGAAGAATGTTAACTAATAGAAAATCGGCTCGTAGATACTTTGATGTCCTTTCACAGAGTTTTCACCAGAAAATCACCAGAAAATCACCAGAACAATGTGCAACTTTTTCAATAAGCTGGTTGCAAGGCAAGGTTAAGGGAATTGCAAGCATCAGACCATGACCCTCAATCATTAACCACTTCTGTAAGACGGTGGTCGATTGCTCGAAGATTTTTTCTGACCTCATTTATTTTGATCGCAGCCCAGTCTGCATTGAGCTTAGCAATATCTGGAAAATTATGGAGAGATTTCACATCACTCTACCTAGACTCAGTTCTCTCACGTCAGGTTTTAAGACCCTTAAATCTTGTTGACAATAAATTGGAGTTGCTAACAGCCCAAGAGGCTATGGAATGCTGTACGAGGGAAGATTACAAGCATTTTCTCTCTGAAATAAACTTGGCAGATGGTAAAGCGGTGATGATTTTAGGTAGTGCTGGGCTGGTCCCTGGACCAAGGGCTGACTCTCTTTACACGTCAAAACAACTGAGTCATTTTGCAAGAGTAGCGACAACTAATCCAAATCGTTTTGCCTTGATTGATTATGGCACTGACGAGGCTGTAGCGGTTAAGTCCGTCAACCTTTCAGGGGGCCCAGAGACTGGAGCGTTGATTTACATAAGACCGATTTATAGCATGTCTTTATTCATCACTTTGAGCCGTATACGCTTTGCCTCTGAGATTATTTTAATGCTTTCGCTGGTAGTTTTGCTGGCCGTAGCGTTAACCTACATTCTCAGACCAATTCGGTCCGTGCGTTCTCGACTTGCGAATATTCAGCTAAATAATCTTGACACTGCATTGATCCCTTTGACGGGGCAACCAGTGGAGCTTCAGCCTATTCTGACTGAGTTCAATCGCATGGTCTCGCGTTTAGAAACTTCTGCACAAAATCAAAAGCAGTTTGCTTCTACGATCTCCCATGAATTCAGAACACCACTCACGGTAATCGCCGGATTTATTCAGTCAGTCTTAAATCGCGCCCAAGATCTGGATTCTCGATATCGCGAGTCTTTATTGATTGCTGATAAAGAAGCTTTTAGACTAAATAGAATGCTAAGCGATTTACTGGATCTTAGTCGCGCTGATAATCATCAACTCAAGGTCTTGCGTGAACCCTTCGACTGTTTGATGAGCTGTCGTGAAGCACTACGTCTAACTCAATTTGCCTTTCCGAATAATACTATTACGCTAGATGATAGCGGCTTTGAGGACTCTATCTGGGCCATAGGCGATCCAGATTGCCTTGTGAAGTGCATTGAAAACCTGATTGGAAATGCAGTGAAGTACTCAGAACCAATGAGCGCTATAGATCTTGGCATTGATGTCATGGATCAGTGTGTTCTATTTACTGTTCAAGACTACGGCCAAGGAATTCCGGAGGATCAATTGGCGCGGATCTTTGAGCGCTTCGTGCGCGCAGATGGAGTCACGTTGCGACGCGGCGAATCCAGCTCAGGGTTAGGCTTATCTATCGTGAAGATGTTGATGGAGAGTATGGGCGGCAGTGTGAGTGTGCAATCAGAAGTTGGAGTTGGCAGTCGCTTCACTCTTACTTTGCAGCGCCCTTGAGCTACATCGCACTAATCCAATCGCAGCATAGTTAGGGCAGATTTTTGAGAACAATATTCATTGAGTTGGTTCTCCTCGATGACTGGGCCCTCTCTTATCCATCTGAGTTGTGACTTGAAAGCATCCCTAAGTTGACGGGGTCTGACGCACTTCCCGTACATCAATCAGCTGAGGCCACACGCCAGTCTTGAGACCCTTGCTCTGATAAGTGGGATCACCCATACACCACCCGCCGGCTGGCATGTGGTGTTATCGAACCTGTGACAATCTGCATGAACGCGAGAAAATTTCAAAGTCAACTCCTGCGTTTTTGAACGTATTTCTGGGTCGCAGAATTCAGAGAGCGTCCTAGGCATGCCCCTGAAATGTCGAGAGTGGTCCAGATTGAGCAGGCTCTGAAGATGAGCATCTGCCTCGAAGGAAGGTGCTCCCTGACGTGAGAACAAGCAAACAGCGTGTTCCAGAAGACATGAGTAGATGTACTTAGGCGTTAAGACTCGCTGGAAGGGGTTCTTCTTTAGTCCTGTGTTCTTAGCTCTTGCTCTTTTCCTGGGTATTGGCGTCGCCTTTAGCGCTGTTGCCGTCCTGGATGGCGCTTCCTCGTAGTGCGGTCGACTGCATCAACACCAGCATCAATCAACTGTTTGCACCCTTGCGTGACAAAGCGTGGCTGGGGGAAATAGGACGTAAAGCAGTCCAAACAAGTCCTGTACGAATGGACCGGGGTGCGAACTCTTTTCCCTGCTGTGTTAATTGGCCCGTCCTGGACCTACAATCATTAATCCACCAAAATCCCTGCTGCTGCAATGGCTTTGATTTCTTCAATAGCCTGACTAGTTCCATCAATCAGCCTTCAATACCTGGCGCGATTGAGCACATTGTTTATTAGTTGAACGCAAGATGCCGTCGCTGAAAGGGTGGTGAAGGCGCATCCTCCGAACGAGCGAATCCACTGTCCAGCTGGACCCGGACAGTGCGTGCAGCGAAAGCCGTTACGGATATCCGCTTTACATTCCGCAATGAGCCGCTTAACGTTTGTTCATCAGTAAAAAGCTCATGTTCGGCACCACCGACCTCCTAGTTCTGATCGTCAGTTTCGGCGCTGCTTGCTTCACGCTCAGCCTCTACAAGGCAGCACGCCCCGCTCAGTGATCGGCTGACTGTCCAGGTTGAGATGGACAGTTCGGATTAAATCTCTGCGAGAGTCTTTCCGCTTCAAGCGCGGACAAAGACCATCGACAGCCTCGTCATTCTGTCCATCAGCTTTGTTTTCCTGATGCTGATGTCGATCAGTTCGAAGCTCTACAGCCGTCAGGCTGAAAGCTGAAAGTTCCCACACGCGGGTCGCTCACCAGACCGAGGCGTTCTCGCTGCTTCCGACTGTCCAAAATGTGAGCCTTTTGCTGATCGCGATGGCCATTTAGGCCGTGGCCTCAGACCTTTTGAAGCTCAGGTTCCGCAGAAAGCCGATCACCCGTTTGCAAGTTGGGTCCACCTGCAGTCGGCGCTGAGGATCTCCCTTCATCCATCACAGCTCGTGCGCGGAGACGTGCGCACAGGTCAACCAAAACGGTGCATCAAGCCACGTCAAGCTTCACGGACGCTCATTGACTTGAACTCCCAAAAGCTTGTTCAGAACTGCTTTTTTGAGTGGTGGTCCGGGATGGGCGATACGGGGATCGAACCTGTGACAATCTCCTTGTAAGGGAGGTGCTCTACCGCTGAGCTAATCGCCCGGTGAGACGATTCTGCCTGATCGAGGCAGGCTGGAGCAGCTCAACACGACTTGCTGTGGCCTCAGGCCGAGACCATGACCGGGCAACCCTGGCCTGGTGCCTGCCGATTGGTCTGTTGGCGGGATGGTGGCTGGGATCGGTGAACGGTGCTCTGACGGCTCTGGCCTTCCTGGTGGGAGGCCTCTGGTTATCACCTGACCTTGACGTGCGCTCGACCGCCCTCAGGCGCTGGGGAGTGCTGGGTGGAATCTGGTGGCCCTATCGGCGACTGCTTCCGCATCGATCCCTCTTATCCCACGGCCCCCTGATCGGCATGACACTGCGCTTGGCCTGGCTGTCAGCCCTGATGCTGCTGATCTGGACAGCCACTGCATCGCTGTTGTCCCCTGCCATTCCCACCCCATCCCAGGCATGGCCAGACCTGGTCAAAGCTTTCAGGCAACACCCTCGAACTTGGATCGCCGTCCTGGTGGGTCTGGAAAGCAGCGTGTGGCTGCATCTGATCCTGGATGGGGACCCACTGCCCGCCGAATGCTCCAAACCCTGGCGAAGACAGCAACGTCGATGAGAGGGTGTCCACAACCTTGTGTGGTTTCCATGGCCTCAGGCTCCCAAGTGTCTTGGCACCACGACCCTTTGCGTCGGCTGGAGGAGTTGGTGGCACGGTTACGCGATCCCGCAGGGGGTTGCCCGTGGGACCTGGAACAAACCCACCAGTCGCTCACCCCTTATGTACTGGAGGAAGCCCATGAGGTGGCCGATGCCATCCGTCATGGCGATGACAAGCACTTGAAGGAGGAGCTCGGTGACTTGCTGTTGCAAGTGGTGCTTCACGCCCGCATCGCCGAAGAAGACGAGCGATTCGATCTCAATGCCGTAGCAGTCGGCATCAGCGAGAAACTGATTCGCCGCCATCCCCATGTTTTCGCTGACGCCGAAGCCCGCGACAGCGCAGCTGTTCGCGTGAGCTGGGAGGCCATCAAGGCGCAGGAACGATCAGAGAACAACACGTTTGAGATCTCGACATCCCCCCTCAGCGATCAACTCGCCGGCAAGGTGCGTGGACAGCCTGCCCTGGCTGGTGCGATGACCATCTCCAAAAACGCTGCAAAGGCCGGATTCGAATGGGAGGACATCGCCGGCGTCTGGAGCAAGGTGAAGGAGGAACTCGAAGAGCTCAAGGAAGCCGTCGCCTCAGGCGACAGGGCCCATGCTCAGGAAGAGCTTGGCGATGTGCTGTTCACCCTGGTGAATGTGGCTCGCTGGTGTGAGATCAGTCCGGAGGAAGGGCTGGCAGGAACCAATCAACGTTTCCTGGATCGTTTTTCACGGGTCGAAGCTGCTCTGGACGGTGATCTCCAGGGTCACAGCATCCACGAACTGGAGAGGCTGTGGCAACAGGCCAAGCGAGACATCAAAAGCGAATCTCAGGGGCACGGAACCTGATCAGCTCAGCTCCCGCTCCAGGAAACGGGTCAGCTCGGCCCAGGCTTGATCAGCACGCTGCGGATCCCAACGATCACCGTCATCGCGCATGAAGGTGTGGTTGGCCTCATAAAGCCTTGATTGGTGCCGCAGCTCCGGAATCGAAGCGAGCGTCGCAAGGATGCGCTCCCTCGCTTCGGCAGGCACATGGGGATCAAGACTGCCGAAGATCGTGAACAGGGCTCCCTGAATCTCACCAGCCCGTTGCAGTGAATCAGCCGGCTCGAGACCCAGTTTGCCGTCCTGAAGTCCAGTGGGGTAGATGCAAACACTGGCCCTGACCTGAGTCTGGAGCGCAGCGCGAAAAGCAAGATGACCTCCGATGCAGAAGCCAACGGCCCCAAGGCGACCGGCATCCACATCAGCATTCTCAGCAAGCCAGGCCAATGTCGCCGACGCATCGGCGTCGTAGGCCGCGATTGACGTGTGCGCAGCGTTGTCGTTGCCGCGCAACCGGCCGATGGGATCAGGCTCGATCACCGAGCCGATCCGCTCACGGCGATGAAAAATCTCCGGCGCAGCGACCACATAGCCATAGCCGGCCAGACGATCAGCCAGACGCGTGATCGGTGCGCCGAGCTGATAGATGTCCGAAAAAAACAAGATGCCCGGCCAGCGGCCAGCGCTCTGAGGCCGCACAACGTGCAGCCGCATCAAGCTCTCATCGACAGTCAACCCAACAGTGTCTTTGCGAATCTGCACGGTGATCGGCGATGTTGCGCGGACCGTAGACAGAAAGCGGCTTCGAAGCCTGATTCAATCGTGAGCAGCGATCGTGCCTTCCGTTGTGCCCCAGAGATGGCGCTTGACCTGATCAGCCTCACGGATGAACGCTCGGGCCTGTTCACGGGTTGTACAGCTGCGCGCCCCCTCTTCCAGCCGCATCAGATTGACCAGTTCCGCTGAGGGGTGGTGAGCTTGTGAATAATTCATCCATTCACCTCCAAGAACTCTTGGTTAATCGAACCTTAACCAGGACATCCGTCGAGGCAATTATCTAGTCATCCAATGAAGGCCTGCCTTGCCGGCGACGTTTGAGTGCACTGCGTCTGCCTTTAGCCTCCAGTCTCCGCTTGACAGCAGCACGCCCCGGTCGCGTTGGCCGGCGCTTCGGAGGTGGTGGCTTCAGTCCCTCCCTCAGTAAATCCGCCAGTCGCGCCATGGCCCTCTGACGGTTCTGCCACTGGGAACGCTCCTCAGCAGCCACCACCCGCAGACAATTCCCCTCCAGGCGCGACGCCAGCTGCTCACGCAAGCGGGCCTTGCGAAAGGGGCCCAGGGCCTTGGAACTGTCCAGGTCGAATCTCAGCTCCACCCTGGAATCAGTGGTGTTCACCCCTTGCCCGCCCGGACCTGAGGACCTGGAGAACCGCCACTGCAACTCTGCAGCTGGAATCACCAGACGGTCATTGATCGGCAGATCCTGCATCACGACGATGACCCGAGCAATGTCTTAGCCGAACAAATTCATTCTCAAGATCTCCAGCTTGGGGTTGTGGTCCTGGAGAGGCTCCGGAAGCCGAAAGTCAATCGCATCCCAGATCGGCACCCCCAGAAAATCGGCCAGTGCATCGGCGTCCTCACGAATGGCATGAAGCGTGCCGTGGTCGGTCACGTTCAGCCGCCGGCCGTCGCTGCAGACCAGGTTGATTTCATAGCTGTCATAGGACTTGTTGTTGCCCTGCACAAACTCACGAAGCAACTGAAGAGCGTGCACATCCCTGAGGGAGATCTGGTGACCCCGATGAGTGATCAACTGGGTGGATTGATCAAAGCGAACCTGCCGTCGACAGATGCGCCAGAGAGAAAACCCTGCAAGCCCGGAAATTGCCAGTGTCCCCAACACCCCCCACGGAGCCTGCGCAGCCTGCAGCGATCCAGCCAGCAGACCAATGCTCAAAACCAGGCCCAACACCACTATTGAGCCACCGACCATCAACACAACGGGCGTGACCTCAAAGGTCAGCGTCGAACCCGTCAGACCCTGCCGCAAACGCGCGCGATGCGTGCAGAACTGATTACCCCCTTGCACCAGCGGCGTCCAGTCGATTTGCAAGGCCAGTTCGTCCTCAAAACAAGCGGGATCGAGCAGTTCGCGCTTGTCTTCGAAAACTGACAACAGCGACCGGACCCATCCCATGTTGAGCTCTGCATGGATGCGAACAGTCTGCGCCGAAGAACAACAGAGTTGAGCCAACGTTGGTCTTAGCTGGACAAGAACTCAAGGCGCTCTGCAATGTCCGAACCATCCCCGGCCACCGGCGGCTGGATCGATGAACACCATGAAGGGGTTCGTTATGGACTCGCCGGACAGGTGCTGCTGGATGAGCAAAGCAGCTTCCAACGCATCACCGTGATTGACAGCGAGCGCTACGGCAGAGGACTGCTGCTGGATGGGTGCTGGATGACCGCAGAACACCAGGAGCGGCACTACCACGAAGCACTGGTGCATCCAGCTCTTTGCAGTGCCGCGGCCATTGAACGCATCCTGGTCATTGGCGGGGGCGACGGCGGCACTGCCCGCGAATGCCTGCGCCATCCGGGCGTTCGTCATCTCGACATGGTGGAGATCGATGGCCGGGTGGTGGAGCTCAGCCAGCAGCATCTGGCCACGATTGGTGGAAGCTGCTGGCAGGACCCGCGCTTTCACCTCACGGTGGGTGATGGCATCGCCTGGACAGCGAACGGCACCGACGCCAGCTACGACGTCGTGATCGTGGACGGTTCTGATCCGGCAGGACCGGCCGAAGGTCTGTTCAACCGCAGCTTCTTTGAGCACTGCCGCCGCATTCTCAAGCCGGGCGGCGTCTTTGCCACCCAGAGCGAATCGCCCGAAGCGTTTCGTCAGGTCCACATCGACACCGTTCGGGTGCTGCGGGATGTGTTCGCTCATGCCGATCCCCTTTACGGCTGGGTGCCGATGTATCCCAGCGGCTGGTGGAGCTGGACTTTCGCTGCAATGGACGAACCCCGTTACCGAAACGTCCTCCCGGAGCGGGCGGCCAGCATCGCCGCAGGCTGCGAGATCTGGAGCCCTCGATGGCAGTCCGGTGCCTTTGCAGCGATGCCTGCCTTCATGGAACGGGAGTTGTCGGCATGACCCTCCCGGACCATTCACTGTTTGATCATGAGGGGGCGATCTACATGGGCGCCAGCCGGGATCCGAACGGCTGCAAGGTGGGCCTGTTCGGCGTGCCCTACGACGGCACGACATCCTTCAGACCCGGCACCCGGTTCGGACCGTCTGCGGTGCGGGAGGTGAGCACAGGCCTTGAGACCTACTGTCCCCAGCTCGACCAAGACCTTGAGGCCATGGCCTACGTCGACCTCGGAGCGGTCGAGATCCCCTTCGGCGCCCCCGAACCAGTGCTGGAGGCGGTACATCACGCCACGACCCAGGTGCTGGACCTTCAGCTCAAGCCGTTGATGCTGGGCGGCGAACATTCCATCAGCTCCGGAGCTGTCGCCGCTGTGGCCGAACGACATCCGGATCTGGCTCTCGTGCAGCTGGATGCCCATGCCGATCTCCGGGATGAATGGCTGGGATCGCGGCACAGCCACGCATGCGCCATGCGGCGCTGCCTGGAGGTGCTGCCCAGTCGGGAGCTGCTGCAGATCGCCATTCGCAGCGGGACCAAGGAAGAGTTTTCGGAATTGCGCAGCAGCGAACGACTGGTCCCCTTCGATCAGATGGTCTCGCGGCTACAGGGTCTGCGCGGCCAACCTCTTTATCTGACCGTTGACCTGGACTGGTTTGACCCGGCGGTGATGCCCGGCACAGGAACCCCGGAACCAGGCGGCTTTCTCTGGCAACACTTCGCTGAACTGGTGAACGAATTACGCCATCACCAGCTGGTCGGAGCCGATGTTGTTGAACTCGCTCCTCAACTGGATCCGAGTGGCATCAGCAGCGTTCTGGCAGCCAAGGTGACCCGCAGCCTGCTGTTGCTGATGGCTCAATAAAAGTGTGCGGCGTCCAGACGCTGCTCCCGCAGTCGTCTGTGCTGACCACTGAGCAGGCTGAGCACGAGTGTGGGGTGCCCGTGAATCAGCTCCAGAAAACTGTTGCGATCGAGCCGGAGCACATGAACTGGCGTGATCGCACGCGCTGTTCGGCTGTGATGAGCGTCATCCGCCACAAGGTCTTCATAGAAGAAGACCTCTCCATCGCCGTAGCGGAGGCGGTCACGACCACCGGTCGTGAGTTCCACCAGTCCTCGCTCAATTGCGTAGAGAGCTGTCGCCGATTCACCACGCTCAAACAGGATGCTGCCCGTAGGCAGCAGCAGCTGATCAACATTGCGATGCTCAGCAATCAGCTGAACAGCGGTCGGCATTGATGTGGAGACCGACAACGGGAACGCAAACAATCATCAGTCTCTTCATTGTCGCGACCGATTCAGAGGTTGTTGTAACTGAAACGACACACCCTGATGAGTCACAGCACCTGGGCTGGCTCTTCAGATTGCCCTAAACCATCAACGGAAGACCCGAGGTCCAGCTGCCGGTCGCCTCCGACAAGAGGCTGCTCAGACGACACCAGGCCAGGGAGAACAGGAGCGCGCGCTGTCCAGTGATGGCACCAGATCACCCTTGCGAGCTCAACGTGCACCGTCAGATTCCGCAGCCTGCACCAGCCGCCACCCCCGCCGCCCTGAGCAGGAACGCAGTGTTGACAAGACTGGCAGGAGGACTTGGACAGTTGGCGATCTGATCTGTGGAGTTCAAGCTAAGGACGCTTTCCATTGCGGTCGATGCCGGAGCAGCAATCTGCGGCTTTGCTTCCACTTCCAACGCAAACCGGAACTGCATCCATAAGATCCGCTGTGAACATCTGGTCTCGGTCATGGATCTGCAACGCACGCCGCTCCATGACCTCTGCCGCGAGGCCAAGGGCCGCATGGTTCCCTTTGCCGGCTGGGAGATGGCAGTGCAGTTCTCAGGGCTGATCGCCGAACACAAAGCTGTGCGCGAAGCCGCAGGGATGTTCGACATCTCCCATATGGGTGTACTCCGGATCGAAGGCAGCAATCCCAAGGATGCTCTGCAGACCCTGGTGCCAACAGACCTGCACCGGATCGGCCCAGGACAGGCCTGTTACACGGTGCTGCTCAACAACAACGGCGGCATCCGTGACGATCTGATTGTTTACGACCAGGGGGAGACTGCTTCCGGCGACGGCACTCTGCTGGTGGTGATCAATGCCGCCTGCGCCGACAGCGATACGGCCTGGCTGAAACAACAGCTGGAACCGCGAGGTCTGCGTGTTGAGGATGAAAAGAAGGATGGCGTGCTGCTGGCTCTGCAGGGTCCGAAGGCCATTGCCATTCTCGAGAAACTGAGCGGAGAAGCTCTGCGGGAACTGCCCCGCTTTGGCCATCGCCAATTGCGACTTCAAGGGCTGAGCGAAGAGGTGTTCTGCGCCCGGACCGGCTACACGGGAGAAGACGGTGCTGAACTCCTGCTGAACCAGACAGATGGACGCAAACTCTGGTCACTGCTGCTGGAACTGGATGTGATGCCGTGCGGCCTAGGAGCACGCGACACCCTGCGTCTGGAGGCCGCCATGCACCTCTATGGCCAGGACATGACCGCCAGCACCAACCCATTCGAAACAGGCCTGGGTTGGCTGGTCCACCTCGAGATGCCGCAGGACTTCATTGGACGCAAGGCTCTGGAGCAGGTCGCTGCCGACGGGCCCTCACAGCGGTTGGTGGGATTGAAGCTGCAGGGACGAGCCATTGCCCGGCATGACTATCCAGTGCTGCACAACGGTGAAAAGGTGGGGGTGGTCACCAGTGGCAGCTGGTCACCCACCCTGGAGGAGGCCATCGCCCTTGCCGTTGTGCCCAAGGAGCTGGCCAAGATCGGCAGCGAACTTGGTGTGGAGATCCGCGGGCAGGTGCAACCGGCCACGGTGGTGAAGCGGCCCTTCTACAGGCGTGGATAAAGGGGCACGGGCTATGGGAAACTCGCCTGTCACCAGCTGAATTGATCCCATGCGCAGCAACGGTTGCGGCGACCTGCGCAAGCAGCACATTGATAAGCAGGTGCAGCTGTGCGGCTGGGTGGATCGACGCCGGGACCACGGCGGTGTGATTTTCATTGACCTGCGCGATCGCAGCGGCACCGTGCAGATCACCGTGGACCCCGATCTCGGTGCAGAGGCATTTGCTGTAGCCGAACATCTGCGCAGCGAAACCGTGCTGCAGGTTGAGGGGAAAGTGCGAGGTCGCCCAGCTGAATCCCTCAACGAGAAGCTGGCAACCGGCGCTGTGGAAGTGCTGGCCAGCAGCATCACCGTGCTGAACAGCGTGAAAGGGAACCTTCCCTTCCCCGTGTCGGTGCACGACGAGGAAAACACCCGCGAAGAGCTCCGACTGCGCCACCGCTATCTGGATCTGCGCCGCAAGCGCATGAACGACAACCTGCGGTTGCGGGCTCAGACCATCCAGGCCGCCCGTCGCTTCCTGGAGGACGAAGGCTTCATCGAGGTGGAAACCCCGGTGCTGACCCGCTCCACCCCGGAAGGCGCCCGCGATTATGTACTGCCCAGCCGGGTCTGCGGCGGCGACTGGTTCGCCCTGCCCCAGTCCCCCCAGCTGTTCAAGCAGCTGCTGATGGTGGGGGGCATTGAGCGCTACTACCAGGTGGCCCGCTGTTTCCGCGACGAAGACCTGCGCGCCGACCGCCAGCCGGAGTTCACCCAGCTGGACATCGAAATGAGCTTCATGGATCAGGAGCAGATCCTGGAGCTGAATGAATCGCTGATCTGCGCCATCTGGAAGGCCGTGAAGGGCATCGAGCTGCCGCGGCCCTTCCCCCGCATGACCTGGCATGACGCCATGGAGCGCTACGGCACCGACCGCCCCGACACCCGCTACGGCATGGAGCTCACCAACGTGAGCGACATCGTCAAGGACATGGGTTTCAAGGTGTTCAGCGGCGCCGTGAAATCCGGCGGCGCGGTGAAGTGCATCGCTGTTCCCGGCGGCAACGATGCGGTGAGCAACGTGCGGATCAAGCCCGGCGGCGACGTGTTCAGCGAAGCCCAGAAAGCCGGTGCCGGTGGCCTGGCCTTCATCCGCGTGCGCGATGGCGGCGAAATCGACACGATCGGCGCCATCAAGGACAACCTCAGCGACGAGCAGAAGCAGGAGCTGCTCAGCCGCACCGGCGCTGAACCCGGCACCCTGCTGCTGTTCGGCGCCGGCGACACCGCCACGGTGAACAAGGCCCTCGATCGCGTGCGCCAGTACCTGGCCAAGGAGCTGGGCATGGTCAAGGCCGACCGGGACAACGACCAGTGGAACTTCCTCTGGGTGGTGGACTTCCCGATGTTCGAGTTCAACAGCGACGAGAACCGTTACGAGGCGCTGCACCACCCCTTCTGCGCCCCCAATGCCGAGGATCTCGGCAGCGATGCATCGAAATGGGCTGACACCCTGCCGGGGGCCAGGGCCCAGGCCTACGACCTGGTGCTCAATGGCCTTGAGCTCGGCGGCGGCTCCCTGCGCATCCACGACTCTGCCCTGCAGCGCCAGGTCTTGCAAACGGTTGGCTTGCCCCTGGAGGAGGCCCAGGAGCAGTTCGGCTTCCTGATGGATGCTCTCGACGTGGGCGCACCTCCCCACGGCGGCCTGGCCTTCGGCATCGACCGCATGGTGATGTTGCTGGCCGGTGAGGAATCAATCCGTGACACGATCGCTTTCCCCAAGACGCAGCAAGCCCGTTGTTTGATGACCAACGCACCGGGCGGTGTGGCCGATCAGCAGCTTGAGGAGCTGCATGTGGCCAGCACCTGGGTAGAAGAGAACGACGAGGCTGCGAACTAGAACCCGAACAGAAACCAGCGGTTCGGAGCACTGGACTCCCAAAGCATCAACCCTGGAGGGACAGTGAGCCATCCAGGGTTTCTTGGCCAAACACGCCCGATCGACGGGGCATGCCCCGATCCGCTGGAGCGGTGGCAACGACCTGCTGCGCCTGTACCTGCAGGACATCGGTCGAGTCGACCTGCTCACCAGCGAAGAAGAAGTCACCCTCTCTCGTCAGGTCCAGGCGCGGGAGAAACTGCTCGTGCAGGAGCGGGACCTCAGCAATCACCATGCAGCAATCCGGATCCTGCTGGATCTGGAGGAGCTGCAATTGCGCGAAGCCAATCAGGTGAGCCATTGGCCCACACGTCAGGAATGGGCACGGGCCGCTGAGTTGCCGCTTGAGGAACTCAATCGACAACTGAATGAGGGTTACAGCCTCTGGGCAGAGGAAGTAGGCCTTGAGGCCAAGGAACTGCAACGACGGCTTCGGGAGGGGCGCAGAGCTCGAGACCGGATGATCCAGGCCAACCTGCGGCTTGTCGTGGCCGTGGCCAAGAAGTATCAGCAGCGGGGCATGGAGCTGCTGGATCTGGTGCAGGAAGGCACGCTTGGCCTTGAGCGGGCGGTGGAGAAGTTCGACCCCACCCGAGGCTTCCGCTTCAGCACCTATGCCTACTGGTGGATCCGTCAGGGAATCACCCGGGCCATCGCCACCCAGAGCCGAACGATCCGCCTACCGGTGCATGTCACCGAAAAGCTGAACAGGATCAAACGCGTCCAGCAGGAGATCGCCACCGAAAAGGGACGACTGGCATCGGTGAGTGACCTGGCCAAGGAACTGGGGCTGAGCGAAGAAACCGTGCGCATGACGCTGATGCGAGTGCCTCGCTCGGTCTCCCTGGAAACCCGGGTGGGCAAAGACCAGGACACCCAGCTGGGAGACCTGCTGGAAGACGGCAGTGCCACACCTGAGCAGACCCTCACCCGCGATTCCCTCCATGACGACCTGGAGCACTTGCTGGATGAACTCACACCGAGGGAAGCGGAAGTGATCCGCAGCCGTTTCGGGCTCGAGGATGATCACCCGCGCACCCTGGCGGAAATCGGTGAAGCGATGGCGCTGTCTCGGGAAAGGGTTCGCCAGATCGAGACACGCGCCCTGCTCAAGCTGCGCCAACCGCAGCGGCGATCCAAGGTGAAGGACTACATCCTGGGCCTGGATTCCTGACTCCAACAACCGTTATCCCAAGCACTCCCATGGCCAGCGCGCCCCAGATCAACATCGGTATCCCTCAGGAACAGCGCGAGGAGATCGCAGCTGGCCTGAGTCGATTACTGGCCGACACCTATGTGCTCTATGGAAAAACCCATGGGTTCCACTGGAACGTGACCGGTCCGATGTTCAACACCCTGCATCTGATGTTCATGGACCAGTACACCGAGCTGTGGAACTCCCTGGACGAGATCGCGGAAAGGATCAGGGCTCTCGGCGTGGTGGCCCCCTATGGCGGCGCGACCCTTGCCGGACTGGCCTCTATCAAGGAAGTCACCGCGCAGCCTGCCGCCCTCGACATGGTGCGGGAACTCGTCACTGGCCATGAGGCCGTGGCCAGAACCGCGCGCAGCATCTTTCCTCTGGCGGAGGCCGCGAGCGATGAACCCACCGCTGACCTGCTGACCCAGCGCCTCCAGATTCACGAAAAAACAGCCTGGATGCTCAGGAGCCTGCTGGAGGGCTGACCCTCAGCAAAGCCTGGACCCCTTGGTGCAATGGGTACATTGAAGAATCGACCAGGGGTTCATGGCCAAGTTCGTCTTCGTCACCGGTGGTGTCGTCTCCAGCATCGGCAAAGGCATCGTGGCCGCCAGCCTTGGGCGCCTGCTCAAATCCCGTGGCTACAGCGTTTCGATCCTGAAGCTGGATCCCTACCTGAATGTGGACCCAGGCACGATGAGTCCCTTTCAGCATGGCGAGGTCTTCGTGACCGAAGACGGGGCTGAAACCGACCTCGACCTGGGTCACTACGAACGCTTCACCGACACGGCGATGTCGCGGCTGAACAGCGTGACCACCGGTTCGATCTACCAATCGGTGATTAACAAAGAACGCCGTGGTGATTACAACGGCGGCACGGTGCAGGTGATTCCCCACATCACCGGTGAGATCCGCGAACGGATCCACCGGGTGGCCGCCAACAGTGGTGCTGATGTGGTGATCACAGAAATCGGTGGCACCGTCGGTGACATCGAATCGCTGCCGTTTCTGGAAGCCATTCGTGAATTCCGCGGCGATGTGGGTCGCCACGACCTGGCCTACATCCACGTCACCCTGCTGCCGTATATCGGCACTTCTGGAGAACTGAAAACCAAACCCACCCAGCACTCGGTGAAGGAGCTGCGATCCATCGGGATCCAACCCGATGTGCTGGTCTGCCGCAGCGACCGGGACATCAACCAGGAGCTCAAGCGCAAGATCGGCGGCTTCTGCGGTGTTCCTGAGCGCGCCGTGATCCCTTCACTCGATGCCGACAGCATCTATGCCGTGCCGTTGACCCTCGAGGACGAGGGCCTCTGCCGCGAAGTACTAGATGTTCTGCAGCTGGAAGACCATGACAGCGACATGGCCGGTTGGGCCCAGTTGGTGCACCAGATGCGCAACCCAGGCCCCACCGTGAAGGTCGCGCTGGTCGGCAAGTACGTGCAGCTGAACGACGCCTACCTCTCGGTGGTGGAGGCTCTTCGCCACGCCTGTCTGGCGCAGAATGCCTCACTGGATTTGCACTGGGTCTGCGCCGAGCAGATCGAAAATGACGGAGCCGAAAGCCTGCTGAAGGGCATGGACGCCGTGGTGGTGCCCGGTGGTTTCGGCAACCGAGGTGTTGACGGCAAGGTGGCCGCAATCCGCTGGGCCAGGGAACAACGGGTGCCCTTCCTCGGTCTCTGCCTCGGGATGCAAACAGCGGTGATCGAGTGGGCTCGCAATCAGGCTGGTCTCACCGATGCATCCAGCGCCGAGCTCGATCCGGACACCCAGCATGCGGTGATTCACCTGCTTCCGGAGCAGCAGGACGTTGTGGATCTCGGCGGCACCATGCGGCTGGGGGTTTATCCCTGCCGGATCGCGGAAGGCTCGATGGCCGCACGCCTCTACGGCGATCAGGTGGTCTACGAACGCCACCGACACCGTTACGAGTTCAACAACGCCTACCGCAACCTGTTCCTCGAGTCGGGTTATCGCATCAGCGGCAGCTCACCGGATGGCAGGCTGGTGGAACTGATCGAGCTGCCGGGTCATCCCTTCTTCACGGCCTGCCAGTACCACCCAGAATTTCTGTCGCGGCCTGGCAGACCACACCCTCTGTTCCGCGGATTGATCGAGGCCGCCCAGCAGCGCCTGCCCTCGAGTCCCAGTGAGGCTCTGCGTCAACAGGGTTCCGTCGTTGGCAGCCGAGACTTCCCTGAAGCCAGCCGCAACCCTTGAGCACTGCCGAGTCCATGAACGGCCTGCCGTTGGTGGAAACCTTCCACTCCCTGCAGGGGGAGGGTCTGCACGCAGGTCGAAGCGCCTTTTTCATTCGCCTGGGCGGCTGCAAGGTGGGCTGCAGCTGGTGTGACACCAAGCATTCCTGGTCTGCTCACGTGCATCCGCAACGACGCGTTGAAGACCTGGCGCAGGATGCCTTACAGGCCGCGAAGGAAGGAGCAGCGTTTGTGGTGATCACTGGCGGAGAACCGCTGCATCACCCGCTCGAACCGCTCACCCGTGCCATCCGCAGCAGTTGCTCACTGCCGATCCACCTTGAAACCAGTGGCGTCGATCCCCTCAGTGGCAGCCCCGACTGGATCACGCTGTCGCCGAAACGACACAAACCACCGAGACAAGATCTGCTCTCCTGCTGCCATGAACTGAAGGTGGTGATTCATGAAACGGCAGATCTGCTGTTCGCCGATGTGGTGGCCGCCCAGGCCCCTCAGGCTCACTGGCTCGTGCAACCGGGGTGGGACAGCCAGGAAGGCCAGGAGCTGGCCGTCACAAAAGCTCAAGGGGACGGTCGCTGGCGACTGAGCCTGCAGAACCACAAGTGGCTTGGCGTGCGCTGAATCGATACAACAGCAACATCAGATCCGTTTGCCATGCAGCGCAACCATCAGCGGCTGATGACAGCAACTGTGATCGGTGCCGCGTGGACCTGTCTCGGTTTGGCACCGACCCTCGGGGCACAACATCTCCCTCCCGAAGAAGTCCCAAAACGGACCGGTGTTTCGAATCTGGCCTTGCTGAGTCAATCCCGACCGCGACGGCTACCTGACTCGCACAGACCGTTCCGCAAAGGGGAAACCCTGCGCCTGATCTATCCGTTACCGCAACCTGCAGAGGAAGTTCAGCCCTATGGCTGGCGCTACTCAGAGCATCGCCAACGCTGGCGCATGCATGTTGGCCATGACCTGATTGCTCCTGCGGCCACACCCGTCCTGGCCATGCTTTCAGGCCGGACTCAGCTGGTGCAGTCCATCAGCGGCTATGGGCTAACGGTGCTGCTGGACCATGGCAGGGGCTGGCAAACCGTCTATGCCCATCTTCAGAGCGCGGACGTTCGTGTGGGTCAGTTGGTCCGAGCCGGAGACCGCATCGGTCGAGTCGGCCGCAGCGGATCAGCCAGCACCGACCATCTCCATGTGGAGCTGAGACGACTGGAGGGACATCAGGCCTTTGCGCTGGATCTTGGTCCATTGCTCCCTACAGCTGCCGCCCTCCCAGAGGTCAGCGGCTATCCGGCTAACTTCTGATGCATGGAAGACTTCCGGCCCGCTGTTCAGGCATCACTCACCAGTCTGGGTGCAGACACCCTCGACCTGCTGCGTCGCAATGACCTACTGCATTCCTTGGTGAGAAAGCAGCTCATTCATGAGGCCACCGCTGGACTCACCCTTTCACCAGAACTGACTCAGAAGGCGCTGGTGAACCACTGCCAGCAAGCGCAGATCAAAGATGAAGCGGCTCTAAAAATCTGGTTGGAGGACCGTTGCTTAAGCAGAGATGAGTTGCTTGTTCAATTGAGCATGCCTCTGAAGCTGGCTGAACTGGCTTTGAACAGTTTTGGCATCCAGGCAGAGGCACGTTTTCTGCAGCGAAAGGAATCGCTCGATCAAGTGACCTACAGCCTGCTTCGGGTGAAAAACGCCGACATGGCACATGAGCTCTACCTGCAGCTGGAAGCGGGTGAAGCAAGTTTTGAGAACTTGGCCACTGATCACAGCGAAGGGCCCGAAAAACGCAGCAGCGGCAAAGTCGGACCAGGCAGCCTGATGCGAGCCCACCCCCAACTGCGTTATCGATTGCGCACTGCCACCCCAGGAGTGGTGTTGGAACCCATACTCATTGATCAATGGTGGGTGGTGAGCCGCCTCGATGAGCGTCATGAAGCCAGCTTCAATGACCCCATGCGTCAGCGCATGGCTTCAGAAATGCTTGAAGACTGGCTGCGGATTGAAACCAAAGAACTGGTCAAATCCCTCTCAAAGGTGGAAAATAATTCGGCCGTGCCCTGACGACTCTGGAATCCGCAATGTCGATCGGGCTCGAAACCCTGCGTGCCAGATTCCGCGAACAGGGGGAAACCCAGAGGTTTGCCCTAGGCCAGCCTCTCTGTGAGAGGCAATTCATCCCTGGCCGCGTGCTGCTCATCGAGAGTGGCAGCGCCAGGCTCCTTGGTGAGCAGTCCGGACGGCTGAGCACCCTGATCCGTCTTCAAGCCGGCAGTTTCGTGGGTGTGGCTTCACTCCTGCGTGGCGCCCCTTGCGAAGAGGTACGAGCTGCCTCCGAACTGGTTGCCATCAGCCTCAGCGATGAGCAGCTGCTTGCACTGGTCAACAGCGACCCAGCAATCGCAGCTGCTTGCCGCAGTCAGCTGTGGGAAGCGGAGCTGGCAGCACTGCTGCAAAGCCAACTCGAGCGTGAAGCGAAGCAATCACTCTCCTTGAGCAACCTGCTCACGGAACTGCTACCTGTGGCACGCATGCTGGACGCCTCGAACGAGGACGCCATCAGCACCTCCCTTGATCAGGGAGAGCGACTGTTCCTGGCAAGTCAACCCGTCGAAGGAACTGAGCGCGAACTTTCGGATGAGCTGTCCGACCCAGGACTCATCTCCGCGATGCCGGTCGACATTCATGGCCTGCCCATGCGGGTGATCGCCCTTCCAGGAGAGGCTTTAGCCGCGTTCGATTCCGCCAGGCACCAGCCAGAGTCCGAACTCGAGTCAACTGGCAGTTTGGCCAAAAGTCCTCTGGATCGCGGAGAGATCACGCAGGCGCCTCGGCAAGTACCGGTGAGCCGTTTCAACCAGACCAATGAAGACAACCGCGAGTTCTTCGTTGCTGGTGAAGGCGTTGTCGAAGAGACATTGGCCTGCTTCCAGATGCTGACCAAGCTGATGAAGCTGCCGTTCCGGCGCGATGCGATCGAGCGGGTTCTTCGCGACCAGCTTCGCCGCAACCAGACACCCACCTTGCGACTCTGTGGCCAGATCGCTGCCGGTTTAGGCCTGCACGTCTCTGGTGCCAAGGTGCCAGCGAGCATGGGCCTGCGCCTGCAGACACCAACATTGGTGCCCTGGAGAGAGGCCTTTGCCTTAGCCGTGCGCAGCGATCAACGCGGGCTTGTGCTGGCGTCACCGAGCCAGGGCTTTGTGGAACTCGACGCAACCCAACTGGAAAATGCCTTTCCAGAGGGAATCGATCTGTTGCTGATCGACCGCACCAGCGCCACACCAGAGCAAAAATTCGGCCCCTCCTGGTTCTGGCCGGCTCTGAAGCGCTACCGAGGTGTGCTCGCGCAGGTGCTGATCGCCAGCTTCGTGGTGCAGTTGTTCACGCTGGCAAATCCACTGCTGATCCAGGTGATCATCGACAAGGTAATTTCCCAGCGCAGCCTTGACACCCTGCAGGTCCTTGGCATCGCCCTGGTGGCAGTGACGTTGCTTGAAGGAGTTCTGGGCAGTCTCAAGACCTATCTATTCACCGAAACCACCAACCGCATCGACCAGCGCCTGGGCGCCGAAGTCATTGATCATCTGCTCCGGCTACCGCTTGGTTATTTCGATCGCCGCCCGGTGGGTGAGCTGGGATCCCGAGTCTCCGAGCTGGAAAAGATCCGCAACTTTCTGACTGGTCAGGCTCTGACCACTGTTCTTGATGCGGCTTTTTCGGTCATCTACATCGTGGTGATGCTCTTCTACAGCTGGGTGCTGACATTGGTCGCCCTTGCCGTTCTACCGATTCAGATCGCACTCACCCTGCTGGGTGCTCCCCTATTCCGGCGTCAGTACCGCAAAGCAGCTGAAGCAAATGCTTCGACAGCCAGCCATCTCATTGAAGTGCTCACCGGAATTCAAACGGTGAAAAGCCAGAACGTTGAAATGGTCAGCCGTTGGACCTGGCAGGAACGCTACGGCAAGTACATCAGCCGAACATTTGAACAAACCATCACTGGAACAGCACTCACCCAAACATCACAGGTTCTGCAGAAAATCTCCCAGCTCTTGGTGCTCTGGGTGGGCGCCACCCTGGTTCTGGCTGGAGATCTCACCCTTGGTCAGCTGATTGCCTTCCGAATCATCTCCGGCTATGTGACTCAACCACTGCTGCGTCTTTCATCGATCTGGCAGACGGTGCAGGAATTGCGGGTGAGCTTCGAGCGATTGGCGGATGTGATCGACCACAAACAGGAATCTGACGATCAGGACAAAGCCAAGGTGCCCCTGCCCCCCATCGAAGGTGCGGTGAACTTCGACAACCTCACTTTCGGTTTCAACCCAGGGGTTGCACCGGTCTTGAACGATGTGTCGCTGCAAGTGAAGCCCGGCACGTTTGTGGGAATCGTTGGCCAAAGCGGAAGCGGCAAGAGCACGCTGATGAAACTCTTGCCACGGCTTTACTCGCCAAACCAGGGCCGGATCCTGATCGATGGATATGACATCGACAAAGTGGAGCTCTATTCGCTGAGGCGCCAGATCGGCATCGTTCCCCAGGACCCTCTGCTGTTTTCGGGGAACGTGAACGAAAACATCGCCTTGACTCAGCCCGATGCCACAAGCGAACAGATCGTGATGGCGGCCAAAGTGGCTTGCGCCCACGACTTCATCATGGAGCTACCGGCTGGATACAGCACCTCAGTGGGTGAACGGGGAGCCTCTCTCAGTGGAGGCCAGCGTCAGCGGATTGCCATCGCCCGCACACTTCTGGCCAATCCAAAGCTCCTGGTGATGGATGAAGCCACCAGCGCACTCGACTACGAAACCGAGCGCAAGGTCTGCGACAACATGATCCAGGCCTTGCACGACTGCACGGTGTTCTTCATCACCCACCGCCTGTCGACCGTTCGCCGGGCAGATCTGATTGTGGTGATGCATCAGGGCGCGGTGGTTGAAAAGGGTTCGCACGACGAACTGATGAGCCAACGCGGTCGTTACTACGCCCTTTACCGCCAGCAGGAGGCCAGCTGAGATGACACAGGATCCCAACAACAATTCTCAGAACGACACTGGCAGTCAGAAGCCTGGGAGCGACAAGCAAAATGCCCCCGGAAAGCTTGTCAGACAGGCACGCTCAGCACTGGAGAACCGCATCACCCTGGTCAGCGAGCAGGAAAACGTTCTGCAGCAAAGTCGCTTCTGGATGAAGACAGTCACCTGGGGGCTCATTGGCACTGCCGCACTAGGGATCGGCTTTTTGGCGCTGGCTCGAACTGAGGAAGTGGTGGTCGCCAAGGGCAAACTCGAACCGATCGGCAACGTCAAGAACGTTCGGGTACCACCCGGCGGAATCGTCGAAAAGATTTTGGTGAAAAACGGCGAGCGCGTCACGAAAGGGCAGCCACTGATCCGTCTTGACCAGGAAAGCACCGCCGAACAGCTCAAGTCATTGATCAAAGGCGTGGAAGAGAAAACCAGTCAAATCAACGAGAAAGAACAACAATTACTTCTCAAAAAGCAGGAAATAAAACGCACCGAAGATTTAAATCGCGAACAAGTAGCCACCACGCGCTCCAAACTGAGGCTTGAGGAAGATATTCTTTCCCGACTCAGCACCCTTGCCGAAGAAGGAGGAATAAAAGATATTCAATATCTTCAACAGCGCAATAAGGTGGAGGAAGTCAAAGGCAACCTTGTCAAACTAGAGCTCGACGGGCGCCGTGAGATCAACACGCGCAATCAACAAGTCAAATTAATCAATTCAGAACTTGCGGGTCTCCGCAGCGAGAGGGCTCGACTGAATGCCGACCTCACGAAAACAAAAGTCACCAACAAAAATCAAATCCTGCGCGCACCCGTTGACGGCATTGTGTTTGATTTGAAACTGAATAATCCTGGTTTTGTCTCCCAAGCCATGTCGTCCGAGGTGACTCTCAAAGTGGTCCCCTTCAACAACCTGGAAGCCGATGTTGAGGTTCCCAGTAACAAGATTGGTTTCGTGCGCGCCGGCCAACCTGCAGACATCAGCATTGATTCCTTCCCCGCAACCGACTTTGGTGTGCTGACAGGAACAGTGCAGTCAGTGGCATCAGACGCACTGCCACCCAACCCACAGCAGATGCGCGAGGAATACACCTACCCAGCGGTCATCAAATTAGAGAGCCAACAACTTAAGTTGAGCAGCGGCACCACATTGCCACTTCAGGTCGGCATGTCACTCACCGCCAATATCAAGTTGCGCAGTGTGAGTTATTTGCAGTTGTTGCTTAACACCTTCCGAAGTAAGACCGACTCATTGCGGGAGATTTGATCAAAGCCTGAGACCTGGCTGCTGGCGGGTCTCGGCTTTCCAGATCCGCCAGCGTAGTTGCAAGGTCTCGGGCAAATCCACAACAATCGGCCAGGAGGCGTTGTAGGGAACGAGATAGGGCTGTTTACCCAGAGACAGGAAGGTTGTACTGACGGGCTCATCATCGGGACACGCCATCTTGGTGCTGAGCACAGCAACTGGAGCCTTCACTTCAAAAAGTGCTTTACCGGATGTCTTGGGCAGCATGCGCATGGTCATCCCAGACCCTGCAAGCCGCTTGATGTTGCAGTCGAGCGTGACCGTCTGGCCCACGATCAACTGAATCCGCCAGTCGATCGGTGTCGCTGAGATGAACGGGTCTGAACTCTTGGGCAGCAGACCCGACGGCTGGATCACCCAGCGCTTGAGCCCTGGAGCAGGCTCCGGATAGCCCTTCAGATCAAGTCGCGGGACCGCATCACCAGGCAGCGCAACGACAGCGGAGAGCGACAGAGCAACTCCCATGCAGACAATCGGCTTCAACAGCTGATGCGCAGGCTTCGTCATCACCCGATGGACAACAGAATGCACAGCATGACCGATTTCACAGCGATTGCCCTTCTCTCAGGCGGACTGGATTCCGCCACTGCGGCAGCCCTGGCGATTGAAGCGGGCGGGCGTGTGATCGGGCTTTCGTTCGATTACGGCCAGCGCCATCGGCGTGAACTGCAGGCAGCCAACACCATCGCCAAAGCTCTGAACCTGGCCGAGCATCACACCATCAGCGTGAACCTGGCCAGTTGGGGAGGATCGTCGCTGACTGATCAGCAACAGGCACTACCGACCGATGGCGTGCAGGAGGGCGTCATCCCCAACACCTACGTGCCAGGGAGAAACACAGTGTTCATCAGCATCGGACTCAGCCTGGCCGAAGCCCGCAAGGCTGAGCGGGTCGTTCTCGGTGTCAATGCCGTGGACTACTCGGGATATCCCGATTGTCGGCCCGACTATCTGGAGGCTTTTCAAACCCTCGCAAACCTGAGTAGCAAAGTGGGCCGCGAAGGGCATGGCCCCCGGCTCTGGGCACCCCTGGTGGAATGGAGCAAGCAACGGATCGTGGAGGAAGCCCTGCGTCTGGGCGTTCCGATTGATTCCACCTGGAGCTGTTACAGCGGAGGGCGCAGACCGTGCAGCGTTTGCGATAGCTGTCGCATTCGTGATGCGGCTCTGCGTGATGCCGGTCGCCCCGATCTGTGCAGCAGCGCAATCCGATGACCTTGCTGCGCAGGCGACTCGCCTGGCTCGAACCAACCGTGGTTGCTGAACACTTGGCAACTCTTCATGGCGAGGATGGCCTGATCTGGCTCGATGGTGATGGCAGCGAACTCGGACGCCACATCACCCTGGCGGTTGATCCTCTAGAGCAGCACTGCTGCCGAGGGTTACCGGGAGACCCTGGAGCCACCAACCCCTTCACGACTCTCCGGAAACTCAAGGATGGCCACTGGACCGGATGGCTCAGCTACGACGCAGCCGCCTGGACGGAACCCGGCAACCCCTGGCGTCGCGATGTGATGGCAAGCCTCTGGATCGCACGCCACGATCCTGTGCTGCGATTTGATCTCAAAGCCAGGGAGATCCATCTGGAGGGCATCGACCCGATCCGCCACGCCGCCATGGCAAGCACACTTGAAAACATTGGCCCATCTCAGAGCTCCGCAAGGGCTTGGCAGAAGCTTGGCTGCTCCTGGCAGCGGCATAGCGACCGGTCCACATACAAAGCAGGTGTCAGCAGAATCCGTGAGCTGATTGCCAGCGGCGATCTGTTCCAGGCCAACCTCACCAGTTGCGCAACCAGCACTCTCGACAACAACGTCAGCAACCTGGAGCTGTATCGGCGTCTACGCCATCAATGTCCAGCGCCTTTCAGCGGTTTGCTAGTTGGCAGCGGCGCTGCCGCGGGGGAAGCCGTTCTTTCCACCTCGCCCGAACGCTTTCTGCAGGTGGAGGCCAGCGGTGCAGTCGAAACAAGGCCGATCAAAGGAACCCGGCCACGCCATGCCGATCCATGCATCGACGACGACCTCGCAGCCGATCTGGTCTGCAGTGCGAAGGACCGAGCCGAAAACGTGATGATCGTGGATCTGCTGCGCAACGACCTCGGCCGTGTCTGCCGTCCTGGATCCGTGCAGGTGCCTGACCTTGTGCGGCTCGAGAGCTACGCCCGCGTGCACCACCTCACCTCCGTTGTCACAGGCCAGTTGCGTCCGGACGCCACCTGGGTGGATCTGCTGGAAGCCAGCTGGCCAGGCGGTTCAATCACGGGCGCACCCAAGCTGAGGGCCTGTCAACGCTTACACGAACTGGAAGCTCAAGGTCGCGGCCCCTATTGCGGCTCATTGCTGCACCTCGACTGGAACGGCCGCTTCGACAGCAACATTCTGATCCGCACGCTGCTGCGTAAAGACGCAGAGCTACGGCTCCATGCCGGTTGCGGAATTGTGGCTGACTCCGACCCTGAAACAGAAGCAGACGAACTCGACTGGAAGCTGCTGCCGTTGCTGGAGGCACTGAGATGAGCGCAACAATCCTCGGATGGCACGACGGCGAATGGGGACGCGCCGATGCACTGAACCTGCCGCTCACGGATCGAGGTCTGCAGCTCGCGGACGGATTGTTCGAAACCGTGCTGATCCTGGAGGGGAAACCCCAGCTGCTGGCTGAGCACCTGCAGCGTTGGCAGCGCAGCGCAGCTCTGCTGGGAATGGCACCGCCTCCTTCTGGCCTCTGGCTTGAGCCGCTGCTTGATGAAGCCATCACCAGAGCAGGCCTGAACACTGCGGATGCAACAGGAACCCTGCGCCTCAACTGGAGCCGCGGCAGCCTTGCTGGCCGCGGCATCGGCTTGCCCAAAGCTGATCCGGATCCGACCGAGCACCGCTTCTGGTTAACGCTTCAACCCCACCAGCCAGATTTTGAACCCGCGCACGCGTGGATCTGTGTTCAGGAACAACGCAACGCCAACAGTGTTCTCAGCCGCTGCAAGACATTCGCTTACGGCCAGGCGATCCAGGCCAGGCGGGAAGCGCAGACACGGGGAGCAGAGCTGGCCCTGCTACGCAACACAAATGGTGATCTCTGCTGCGGCGACAGCGCCAACCTGCTGGTGAATCGGCAAGGTTCCTGGATCACCCCACCACTGAGCAGCGGTTGCCTACCAGGTGTGATGCGCGCAAAAGCACTGGAACAGGGCCTCGTCACAGAAACCACGATCGGTCATTCGCTACAAGCCGACGACCAGGCCATGCTGCTCAACAGCCTGGGCTGCAGATCTCTGAAACGGGTCGACAGACTGGAGCTGCATCCCTCCGCAGAAGCTGAACAGCTGTGGCAGCAGCTGATCCAGCTCTGAAACAATGCGGCGTTTCAGGCAATAACAGGGTCGTGGTCCTGCAACCCTGGAATCCAGCGCAACACGGCTGCAGACCAACCCTCTCCATGGGGTGCAGGCGCCAACTGATAACGACCCTCGGCAACTCCGGCCTGCAGCTCAGGGTGCGGTCCAGCTGACCCTGGAACCACAACCGCACAATCACCCGCATCAAGAAGCGGAAGGTCATTCGGCGAATCCCCCAGCGCCAGCACCTTCACATCCGGAACTCCGAGCCGTTGCTTGAGAATCTGCAGAGCCCGGCCCTTGCTCACACCCGCACCCAGCAGATGACCGAGGCGATTGCCCTGCACCACACCCAGCTGGTGCATCGCAGCCAGCACCTGAAGGCGATGCCGAGACTCAGTGGTCGGCGGTGGGACAAAGGGAACACTGCACTGACGGCGCTGTGCTTGACGCAGGGCCTCTCCACTGAGGCCTAAGAGCCGATTGGCCTCGAGATCGCTGAGATCATCCAGGGCCAGGAGCGGCTCCCCAAGCTCACGCTCGAGAGCATCAAGTTGGGGTCTGAGCTGTCTCCAGGATGGTCCTAAGTCATGGTGCCAAATCTCCCCAGTCGCGGATTCTCCATAAATGGCTCCACCGTTTTCGACAATGAACGGATCATGCAGATCGGCAGCCTCACGAAAACCAAGCACCTCCTCTGCCGTTTTGCTGGTGCACGGAATCACAGGGATACCGCGACGCTGCAGGCAGCGGATCGCATCGATCGCCGCTGACCAGTCGTAGTGATGATCCATGAGCGTGCCGTCCAGATCAGTCACGACCCACCAGCTGGATTGTGAAATCATCGTCATGGCTGCACCAGCCAGAGCACGGCATACGGCTCCAGTGCATGCCGCCTTTGCGGAGCAAACCGCTGATCGCTGAGGCGATCGAACCAAACCCGATCAGCTCGCCCACCCAGAAGGGAGGGATCAAACGTGAGGCGAGAGGCTGTGAAGTTGTGCACGGCCACCAGCGTGTGACCCTGATGAGAGCAACGCAAAACCACACGATCCACCCGATCCACACTGAGCACGTCAAGTGTGCTGTCTGGATGCAATGCAGGCAGCTCTGCGCGCAGCGTCAGCGCATGACGCAAAGCCGTCAGCACAGCAGTGGCATCACTGTCGGGATCATCAAGACGCCGCTCGAGCGCCGCAGCTTTGAACTGAGGACGATTGAGATCCCTGCGATGACCACTTTGACGAAAGCGAGCCAGATCGTTCGGACTGGCTAGCAAGGCTGGTAGATAAAAGGCAGGAATCCCTGGCAGCACCAACTTCAGCATTTCAGTGAGCAGAAAACGCTGCCGCTGAAGGTGAGCTGGATCGAGGCCTCCATCAGCCATGGCGCTCCACCAACTGATATTGATCTCATAGGGAACGTCATCGCCATCGGCGAGTCGACGGTGACTCACCAAACCGCCACGCTGCTCACAGGCAATCAGCAGATTCAAAAGACGCTGCTGAGGCATCAGACCCTCCAGTGGCCTCAATCCCACGCCGTCATGGCAGGCCGTGAAGTTGAGCAATGCAGTGGACTTGGGTAGTTGGGGCCAGCGCGAGAGCCAGCGATTCAGCAGATCAGCAGAACCGCTCATGGACGCCTCCATCAACAGGGGTGGAAGCGGAAAGTTGTAGGCGAGATGGGCTTCATGACCACTGCGCAAGTAGGACAGGTTCTCCTCTTCCGGAACATTGGTCTCCGTCACCACCACACCACGACCAGCGCAGGCATGCGTCAGCAGGTAACGCAGAACCTCCACGAGTCGATGCACTTCAGGACGATGAATGCACGACGTGTTCGGCTCCTTCCAGATGAAGCCAACCGCATCGAGTCGAATCCAGCGCACACCATGGACGAGCTTCTGTTTCAACAAACGCGCGAAGCCCAGCAGAACTTCAGGACAACGCCAATTCAGATCAACCTGATCCGGTCCGAACGTGGTCCACACCTGGCGACGACCCGCAGCGCTCTGCAGATGGGTGAACAGCGCTGAACTGCGCGGACGAACCACATTGTCCCAGCAGGGATCAGGAGAAGCTTCAAGCACACACAGACAACCGGGCTCCTCATCTCGAAGAAACTGACGCACCCATGGATGGGACGCTGAAACATGGTTCAGCACCAGATCAGCCATCAATCGCCGCCCCTCTGCCAAGGCAGCCAGGTCACTCCAGTCGCCATGACGCGACTCCAGTTGCTCATGACTCGAGACAGCAAAACCCCCATCACTGGTGGACTCAAGGAACGGCAGCACGTGAATCACGGGTGCAAAAACCTGCAAATGGCGGTTCACGAAACTGCGAAGCCCCTGCAATCCGGGTTTTGCATCATCAACGACAGAATCCGCATAGGTGATTAACACCACATCGTCTCCACTCCAGCAGTGGTGACCGACGGCTGGATCGGCGTGTGCCGAAGCCGGTCCGAGAATTTGCAGCAATTGCGACGACAACGCTTGGAGATCGCCGGAAGAATTATTCGGATAGAGATCGCCTAGCAGGGTTCGCAGCGTTTCATCGCGCGGAGGCTGCATCAAGTTCCACCAGAACGTCGTTCAGGTATGGAACAGGTTCTTCTCCTCTGTTGTCGCATCGAACACCGCATGGATTTTCAGCAAAGCCTGATCACCACGGTTCATGATTACAGCCTTGGCAATCTCGACGCCATCGACTTCAACAAGGAACTGCGGCAAAGGCCCACGGCCCTGCTGATTCCCTGTCTGATGGAGGAATTCAAGCGGCCAGCCCTGAGCCTGATCCGCGACACCCTGTCCACGCTCACGGGACTTTCCAGTCTGGTGATTGCCCTCTCCGCCGACAGCATCGAGGACGTCAACGCCGCAGAAGCCTTCTTTGCAGAGATGCCTTTCCCGGTCCAGGTGCACTGGACCAACAGCCCTGCAGTGCGCGAGGTGCTCTGCTCCATGGGCAACCTCGGGTTGGATCTCACAGGCCCTCCTGGGAAAGGCTGGGCGGTATGGCAAGGATTGGGAGTGGCCTGCCAGGAAGCGGAGGTCATCGGCTTGTTCGACGCCGACATCCGCACGTTTGGTTCCGGTTATCCGGAGCGGATGCTGCGTCCCCTGCTCAACCCATCCCACGGCATGGCCTACGTGAAGGCCTTCTACAGCCGACTTTCCCTGGAAACCCAGGCACTCCAGGGGCGCGCGACACGTCTGTTCGTTGGCCCTCTGTTGGCAAGCCTGGAACAGATTTTCGGCGCACTTCCCTACCTCCGCTATCTGCAAACCTTCCGCTATCCACTGGCCGGGGAATTCGCCTTCACACGCGACCTGGCGATGAATCTGCGCATCCCCTCCGACTGGGGCCTCGAAATGGGTTTGCTTTCCGAGGTGTATCGACACGTCGCACCCAGCCGGATCACCCAGGTGGATCTCGGACTGTTTGATCACAAGCACAAAAGCCTGGGGGAGAAGCCTGGCGAAGGACTGCAACGCATGGCCAGTGAAATCTTCTGCACCGTGCTGCGCAGCTTGATGGAACACGAAGGCTGCGTGATGTCGATGGATCAACTGCCAACCCTGGAAGTGCTGTATCGACGCGTCGGAGAAGACCGGGTTCGTCAATTCGGACTCGACTCCGCCATTAACCGTCTTCCCTACGACCGCCATGGCGAAGAGCTGGCTCTACATCGATTTGCAGACTTGCTGCGTCCGAGCCTGAGCAGGCTGCTTGCATCACCGATCGCGCATCAGCTGCCCAGCTGGTCGCGGCTGAACAGCTGCAATCCCTCCTTTGCCATGGACCTCGCGCAAGCCGGAAGAGCAGGCCGCCAGTCACATAGCTACACGCCAAGTGCCATCAGGCTCAGACGACCGAACCATTCACCATCAACACTGCAGGTTCGAAGCAACCCGTCAACAACTGCAGCGGCTTGAGACCTGATCCACAATCAAACCCTTTGCTGGATACGCAGGGATAACCAACCCTATGTGTAACAAGCTGAACTTATTGTGGTGTTGCAACAACTACCTAAACCATAGACTTGGTATCATTGCTGAAAACTGAAACAAAGAAATTAGCGTTTTGGTGACCAATTAGACATTTGCGCAGCCGGTTCCTTAGGACATTAGTAGAAAGATCTTTACAGGCTTCAAATGATCGAGTGTGTGTACCGAAACGAAACCAACAAAATGGTCATCGTTAAATGCATTGGCGAACTTCATTTTTACCTTGAAAAAGTCGTCATGCCAAAGGAATGGTTCTGGTTTGAAGCTCCAAAAGAAGCCAGACTGGAATTCTGGAAAATGTCTCCATATGGCAAGATGCTTGATATTCGTGCTTATGTCACTGACTATGCAATAGACCAGGAATCTATGCAGGAGTCAGCATGGGCGAGTTGACACATCCCGCTCAAAGGCCGACACCCCATCCTGAAGTGCACGTAATAATGCTGCGGGTAAAATAGATAAGCACTGGGCAAGTGCAGAATAGAACTATCGTTCACACGTCAGAGCCTTCAAAACGATGAAGCAGCGATTAGCACCTGATCAAGAGAGAATTCAAACCCACATCATTTGATGTAGGAAATGCCGCGGTATATCAGATGCTTGGTTGAACAAGGCTGCAAAGGCAGACCAATCAGTTCAGCCGTGCGCTTGGAACGAATGAATCCATCAGGAAGACAAAGCTCCTGCTCAGCCGAGACTTGCCTCTGACGTGACTGGTACGTCGCCCTTCGATAGGTGAGGGTCACCCGAGGCTTTTCAACCGTCAGAACTTTTGACTCGTAGCGATTGCCACGAAAAATGAGTGTTGACATGTTCAAGCCGAGGTCAATCCAAGTCCCCGTTCCATGGCCTGGAGTGATTGCGCCATGCTCAGAGCAAGTGAGCAAGGTGAACGAATTCGTAGCGAGAGCTACAAGTTCAACTTGTAGGCACGTCCTATAAAAGTAAAGTTCAGTCAGTCAATTCGACACAAAACGTAGCGATTGGCGTTGGGTTCTATTCGAATCACTCAGCATGCAAGTACACAATAAAACGTTCACTCAGGCACTCGTCATTGCAAGTATCAGCCTAGGCATGGGTTGCTCATCAAACGAGCGCGGAAATCCGAGCAGGTCAACCCTGGAAGTGCCGGCAAGCAGAGCAAAGATCGGAGATGTGCTCGTCAACACGAAATCAATCGAAGTGATATTAACTTCATCGTTCAAACCAGGTCAGCCGAATGGCCTTTATGACGGAGGAGTGAAAGCCATCACAAAGACAGGCGAGGCATCTCTGCACGAAGTGAACGCAGTCTGCAGTATGCCAGGGCTGCCTGGCTGGCCTGACTACGACAACATTTATGGGAAACCAATATCCAAAGCTGAGGAAGCGGGGAAAGAAGGTGGCAATACGCAATGGCAACTACTGCTGAGATTTAATGGCGAGGTGATCTCCAAAGGAAAACAAGAAGCTCCCATCTGGGCACGACGATTGGCGCAAAATCTATGCCGTAAGGGTGAATTCGACGATAAAAACATTGAGGCCAGCAATTCTTAGCAAAAATCCACACTCTGCATGGAGTCAATCCAGCAATATTTTCCAATTTAAAATGAAAATTTAAGGCAATTAAAAAATAACAAGCTAACTATAAATTGATACAGAATTGACCTCGCGAATCAGCAATTTCGTGAAATGTGACTATTACTACTTGATGATTTTATGGAAAATGAAACCATGAAGATGGTCATCATTATTATCAATGGCAAGCACAGGAAGCGTCAGTTCATGGGACGAAGCATTGCTCACAGCAATGGTTCAATATCCTGTCCCTGTTATTACAGGTCCACAGGATATTCAGGTACAGGTCGACAAGATCTGCACATGCCTAGCAAACACAAAGGCTGGCTACCCGGACCTGGATCTCATTGTCTTTCCCGAATACTCAACGCAGGGCCTGAACACAAAAATCTGGACCTACGATGAAATGTTACTTCGCATTGATTCGCCAGAAATCGATCGATTCCGCCAAGCATGTAAAGACAATGATGTATGGGGTGTATTTTCCCTAATGGAAGTAAATGACGATCCCAGTCTTCCACCTTTCAACACTGCAATCATTATCAACTCTGATGGAGAGATTGCACTGCACTACAGAAAGCTTCAACCGTGGGTACCCATCGAACCCTGGTCACCTGGTAACTATGGGATGCCGGTCTGTGATGGCCCTAAAGGTTCAAAACTGGCAGTTTGCATTTGCCATGACGGAATGTTTCCGGAGCTTGCTCGAGAAGCGGCCTACAAAGGAGCCAATGTCTACATCAGAATTTCAGGTTATTCAACCCAGGTCAATGACCAATGGATCTTGACGAACCAAACCAATGCTTGGCAGAATTTGATGTATACCATCTCTGTCAACTTGGCGGGTTACGATAACGTCTTCTATTACTTCGGGGAAGGAACAGTCTGTAACTACGATGGCAATGTGATCCAACAAGGCCAAAGAAATCCCTGGGAGATCGTAACTGCAGAGCTGTTCCCACGGCTTGTTGACAAGGCAAGAGAAAACTGGGCGCTTGAAAACAATATCTTCAACCTTGGATGCAGAGCTTATGTCGGCAAGCCTGGGGGCGAAAAGGAAAACTATCTCACCTGGGTCAAAGATCTTGCCAACGGCGAATACAAACTTCCATGGGATGCAAACATCAAAGTCAGAGATGGTTGGAAGTACTATCCAGATGGAGTGCAACTAGGTCCTATGCCTGCATCGACAAATGGCCATAGTGCTGAAGCGCCCTCGATCAAGGAGGAAGCACCAGCCATGGCATAGGAGTCTGCACCACATCCAGGTCAATCAATACAAGCCTCAGGTTTTCACCTGAGGCTTTTTTGTGCACCATGATAATTGGCAGTTAAGATATTAAAAGCAGTCCTAAGATACCAACAAATCAAATAATTCAAAACAAAATATCGAAAATGGTGAACCTCATAATTCAAAATAAAACAACGTCATAAAAGAATCACAACAAGGGCTTTAATCAAAGACAAAGCTAATCAGACTGTCAAGAACTCTTCAATCACAGCATCAGACAGACTTCCTGTGGGTCCACTGGAAACAATGCCACCACGCTGCATTGCATAATAGAAACTTGACTTTTTAACAAAGTGAAGATGTTGCTCAACCAGCAGTACACTGATTCCCGTATCTCGCACAATGCGTTGTACAGCATTCTCAATATCAAGAATGATAGAAGGCTGAATTCCCTCAGTGGGCTCATCCAGTAGAAGAAGTTTTGGCTTACCTAGCAGAGCTCGCGCGATAGCGAGTTGCTGCTGTTGACCACCACTAAGATCTCCACCACGCCGATTCAGGAATTGCTCAAGAATCGGAAAGAGCTCAAAAACAATCGGATCAATATGACGATTTTTGGAAAGGCCGCCAGGTAAGGACTCCATACCTAGGAGTAAATTCTCCTTGACTGTGATGCGAGGAATAATGTCGCGACCTTGTGAGACATAGCCAATTCCCTGCCTGGCACGTTGATGAGGAGCCTGCCTTTGAAGCAATTGACCATCATACTCAATCGTGCCACTTTCTTGATTCAGGAGTCCAATAATCGTCTTCAGAAAAGTTGTTTTTCCCACCCCGTTCCGGCCAATCAAACAAATCATTTGACCCTCAGGGATATGAAGATCTACATTTCGTAGAATGTGACTCTCCCCATAGTAAACATTCAATCCAGAAACCTGTAGAATTGTCTTTGTTGCTGTTGAAGTAGTCATAACCAGTTAAATTTGAATAAGAAGAAATGAAGAAAATATTCTAGAAATCATAAATTAGCCATCGTCAGATTGACCAAGATAGACTTCAATAACTCTGGGATCCTGTTTCACATCATCAATCATGCCCTGCGTCAATAGTTGACCTTGATGTAGCACAGTGACTGGTGCACCTAGATCTCGAATAAATTCCATATCGTGCTCAATCACAACAACTGTGTGATCCCCTGCAAGAGATTTAATCAGCTCTGCAGTTCTTGCCGTTTCCTCGTCAGTGAGACCAGCAACAGGCTCATCAAGCAAAATGACATCCGGAGCTTGTGCTACCAACATAGAGATGGCCAACCATTGCTTCTGGCCATGAGAGAGTGAGCCAGCATCGACTTTCGCGTAGGGCGCCAGCCCCACATAATCCATAATTCGATGAACCTCATCCTTAACAACCGAAGTCAAAGATTCAAACATTAATTTGAATGGTGACTTGCTGGGTGAGGCCGCAAATTCAAGATTTCGCAGAACAGACAAGTTTTCAAACACACGCGGAGTTTGGAATTTGCGGCCAACCCCAAGTCTTGAGATTTTCTGTTCGGATAATCCGAGAATACTCTGACCACGCAACGAAACAGAACCTTTTGTTGGTTTTACCTTGCCGGTGATGACATCAAGAAACGTAGTTTTCCCTGCACCGTTCGGCCCGATAATTGAGCGAAGTTCGCCAGGATAGAGTGCAAGTGAAAGATCAGTCAGTGCGAAGAAGCCATCAAAATCAACACTGACATCATCCAGTTCAAGAATTGGTGTTGGCATAATTAAAGAAAAGGTGAAAAGGTCAATAGATAATGGACTATTTCTGAACAATCGTTTTTGGCTCGAAATTAATCTGCTCATCAACATCGATGCGCGGGTAGGTTTTTGACTTTCTAGAAATTCCAAATGCAGCAAGCATTGAGGTCAAACCACCCTTCGTGAACCAGCCATAAATTCCGTCTGGCATCAAAACCACTACAAAAATAAAGAGACCGCCTTGAACAAAAAGCCAGGCTTCCGGCAATGCCTCACTGACAAGACTTCGCAGGTAATTAACTAAAACAGCACCAATGATAGGACCTATCAACGTTCCTCTCCCGCCAACTGCAACCCAAATGACCATTTCAATAGACATTGAGATTGCCATGTATTGTGGTGAGACAATTCCAGATTGAACTGTGTAAAGCGCTCCGGAAATGCCAGCTAGTCCACCGGCAACAAGAAAAACGATAACCTTAAATGGAACAGGATTAAAACCGGTAAAACGCACTCGCGCCTCATCGTCTCTGATACCAATCAGCGCATCTCCAAAACGACCGCTTGTCAAAAATTTGCACAAAAGATATGCAAGCGGTAGAAGCACTAGGGTAATTCGGTAAAAAACTATTTGTGCATCATCAGAGCCTACAATCATTCCAAAAAGCTCGGTTGTAGATGTTTTCAAACCATTAGTTCCATTAACAAGCTTTTGCTGACCATTGAAAAAATGGTAAAATACCATCAACGTTGCTTGAGTAATGATTGAGAAATAAACGCCCTTAATTCGATTCCTGAAGATAAGATAACCTACCAAGCCAGCGATCAATGCTGGAATAATCCAAATGGCAATCAGCGTAACGGGGAACGACCAGAATGGCTGCCAGAAGAAAGGAAGATTATCAACTCCATAATTTTCAAAAAACTTAGGCAAACCATTAGCACCTGTGGTGAAATCATTATTGGTGACCAGAAGCAAATGCATCGCAATTGCATATCCGCCAAGCGCAAAGAAGATGCCCTGCCCAAGACTTAGAAGCCCTGTATAACCCCAGATTAGATCAATTCCAAGAGCAACAATTGCCAAAGAAAAGTACCTTCCGAACAGATTCAAGCGGAATTGTGAAAGGATTGCAGGCAGAACAAAGAAGGCAAAAGCCAAAAGAATCCAAGGGACGAAACGACGAAAGAGTTTCATGATGAATCAGGTGAAGAAAAAATCAGACTTCAACCGAGCGACCCTTTTGAGGGAACATGCCGGTTGGCTTAAACTGCAGGAAAGCAATAATAAAAATAAAGATCAGCACATAAGACATGCTTGTAGTTGCAAAGAACTCAACTACTGAAGCAGCTGAAGCAGGCATATCTGGGAACGCAATCAGCAGCGAACCAGAACCAATGATTGATTGAATAATGCCCAGCATCAATGAAGCAATAACTGTTCCTACAAGATTTCCTACACCACCTAAAACAATCACCATAAAACAGGAAACAATATAAGCTGCACCTAGATTCGGTCCGACCGATCCCAACAAAGTGATCGCAGCACCGGCAACTCCCGCCAAACCCGATCCGATTCCAAAGGTAATACTGTCGACACTGTCTGTTGGAATGCCTAAACAGTTACTCATCTGACGATTCTGTGTAACAGCCCTAATACGCAAACCCCAGACACTTTTGGTTAAAAACCAGGCGACTAGTGCGAGCAACAAGAACGACAAAACGATGATAAATATACGAATGCCTGGAAGCTCAATCCCGGCAATTGATCCCCAACTTCCTTGCAACCATTTAGGCGCCGTCACATCAATATTTCGAGGGCCAAACCAAGGCTTTGCAAGCACTTTTGACCCAGACATAGCCGTAATGGAAAAGAATCCGACAACCGCGGAAATCAGCCAAAAGAGACCAGACAGGTAGGGATAAAACTGAGCCTTACGAAGTTTTAGTGGTGCGAATTTACGAGCTGAAAATCCAATAATCAAAGCAATGGCAATTCCAACTGCCATACTTGTCGATACGCTCCGAATAAATTGAATCAAAACAAGACTGACACCCCATGTGGCAAGTAATGTTTCGAGAGGGCGTCCATATAACTGCCGGATCAATGTTCTCTCTAGAAGAACACCAACCAAAGCAGTGACCATGAACGCGAAAAAAAGAGCGACAATGTAATAGAGCTGAAAGATGCCGTCTCCCAATGGCTTGAACATATTTTGAGTGACGAACGTCACATACGCGCCAACCATCATCAACTCACCATGCGCAAGATTGATGACACCCATCAATCCAAATACAATTGCCAGGCCGGTTGCAGCCAGCAAAAGGACGGCACCAATACTGATGCCATCGAGTAGCTGTGAAAAAATTAATTCCATGAGTTCATAGAAAAAAAGATGAGCCTCAAGTAATTGTGGCTCATCTAAGGAATGATTTCAGACGTAATAGTTACATCTTGAACTTACCTGCATCGGGACGATCTTGAGTCCAGTCGCACTTATAGCCCTTGGTTTCTGGAACATATTGATTCCAGGTAATTGGTGAAACTGGTGTCTTGCTATCCCAGAGAATCTTGAACTGACCATCGTCCTGTGCCTCACCAATTCGGACAGTTTGAGAGATGTGGTGGTTGGGGTACATCTCGATCGGACCTTGAGGCGCATCAAGCTTGATCCCGATCAGAGCAGTTCTAACCGCATCGAGATCTTCATAGGTACCAGCCTTCTCCACAGCTGCCTTCCAGAGGTAAACCATGTTGTATGCAGACTCCATCGGGTCATTGGTGACTCGATCGTCTCCATACATTGAGAGGAATGCTTCATTGAAATTATTTGCAGCCTCTGTACCTAGAGACATGAAATAATTCCAGGCTGCATACGTACCACCGACATATTCAGGACCAATTTGTCTGATCTCCTCCTCTGCGATTGAGAATGACATAATCGGGTACTTGTCAGGAGTAATTCCAGCAGCTTTGAATTGCTTAAATAATGCCACGTTGGAATCACCATTTAGAGTATTAATGATAATCCCGCCGTCGGGGAACTCCTTTTTGATTTTGGCAATAATTGGAGCAACTTCAGTGTTCCCCAGGGGTATGTAGTCTTCGCCTACCGTTTCCCCTCCGAGACTCTTGACTTGCTCTTTGATGATAGTATTAGCAGTTCGTGGGTAGACATAATCAGAACCGACTAAGTAGACCTTTTTGCCATACTTATCAGCAAAAGTCTCAAAAAGCCAATCTACAGCTGGTTCAGCTTGTTGATTTGGAACTGCACCCGTATAGAAGATGTTTTTGGAACATTCCTGACCTTCGTATTGAATGGGGTAGAAGAGGAAATGATCCTTTGCTTCATAGACTGGGAGCATCGCTTTGCGACTGGCAGATGTCCATCCACCAAAGACAACAGCTACGCCGTCGGCATCAATGAGCTTCTGAGATTTTTCAGCAAATGTTGGCCAATCGGACGCTCCATCCTCCGAAGTGGACACAATTCTGAAGCTTTTGCCGTCAATTTTGACACCACCGGCATCATTAATCTCCTTAATTGCCATCTCCTCTGTTTCCTTGAGGGTGGTTTCGGAGATGGCCATAGTTCCACTCAGAGAGTGAAGGATGCCGACTTTGATGTCCCCATCAAAATTGCCAGCTGAATCACTACCGCCGCCACTTCCACCGCCACAAGCTGTGACAGAAATGCCCAGCGCAGAGGCAGCAAGGCCGGCGATAAGACGCTTTGAAAGCGAGGATTTCATTGCACGTTCAAAGAATTGATTGAGCGCCGACCATGTCAGCTCATTAACCATGAACGCTCAAATAAACTGTATTTGTGTCTGCTGCTACTAATTCTTTTTTGAAAGCCGGTCGAAAATTAAAGAGGTATCTATTGCAACATTAAACAGGTAGTTGTTGCAACAAAAACTGTTCAACTGTGTTTACACCCTCACCTGAATTGAGGTTGGTAAAGCACCAAGGGCGGCCCTGACGCATGATCCTTGCATCGCGAGCCATCACATCAAGGCTGGCCCCGACAAGTGGAGCAAGATCGATTTTATTGATCACTAAAAAATCAGATCGTGTGATTCCTGGGCCTCCCTTGCGGGGAATCTTGTCACCAGCAGCAACATCAATGACATAAATGCACTGATCAACCAGCTCTGGGCTGAAGCTTGCAGCAAGATTGTCGCCGCCACTTTCAACAAAGACCAGATCGAGACTGGGGAATTGGGTTTCCAACTCAGTGACAGCTGCACGATTGATCGAGCAATCCTCACGTATTGCCGTATGGGGACAACCCCCTGTCTCTACACCCCGGATACGATCTGGATCTAATGCCCCAACGCGAGTCAGGAACTGAGCATCCTCCTGCGTATAAATATCATTGGTGACAACAGCTAATTCCAGCTGATCCCGCATTCTTCGGCAGAGAGCTTCAACCAATGCGGTCTTGCCAGAGCCTACGGGCCCTGCAACACCGAGACGCAACTTACTGGCCATCAGCTTCTGAACAGACGGGAATACAGCTCAGCATGGGCCATCTGAGCCATCGAGGCACCTACACCTCCCGACCAAAGCTGACGCGGATTGGCTCCGCAGAGCTCTTTGGCTGTTAAAGCAATTCTGGGAAACAAACGATGCTGAATCACTTGAGCCCGCGTGGGTCCCAATGGCAACAGTCGCACCGTCGAACTGAGCTGATTGGCAACCCAGCCGTAGAGGTAGCCCTCAACCATCTCCTGTTCAGACACCTGAAACGACAGTGCGGCCCAAGCCCAAGCTGCCGGCCAAGCAAGGGGCAGAGGCTGGGGAAGGGGGTGTCCCATCTCTGCCATGAGCTGAAGCAATGAGCCCCCCATCTGACGCTGCTGGGCCCTGACCATGGAAGCCTCACGGTTTGCCAGAAGCCATCCATTGAGATCTCGAATCCGGTTCCGTGCATCCAAATCCGCATGGGTGGACCAACACAGCAAATCTTCGGCCAAATGACTCAGCGCAGCGGCTTCAAAGCGCAAAGCACCTTGCTGGAGCTCTGCATTCAACCAATGCTCCACTTCCTGTTCATCTTTGAGAGCTCCGGACTGAATCAACGACTCAAGCCCCTCTGAATAACTAAACGCTCCAACCGGCAGAGCAGGACTAACCAACTGCAGCAATGAGAGGGTCGTCATGTCGAGGCGACTCCATGACCATGCGAATGTCCACCCCCGTAGGCACCACCTTCAGGCAAAAACGCGCGGTTGCAGGAGCTCACCTTGAGTCCGCGACTGCGCAGCATCGAAGCCAGAACCGCGTCATCAGGCAGGAATAGTTCCTGTTCATGCAGCTCGAGTGCCACATGGCGATTCCCCAGGTGATAAGCAGCCTGAAGCAGCTCAAGCAGCGTCACTGCGCTCACCCTCAGCAAAGGCTCGGAAGCCGCGATCACTTCCACCTGCAGCGTCATCGCCCCATCCATCAACCGATCGCCGGGTTGAAGCGCCTGGTCCCGGGGTAACTGCAACAACACTTCCTTCCCACATCGTGTTCGGCGGCGGGCTCGCAACACCATGCGCTCGTCTGCAGTCAATGGCAGTTCCATCTGACGATCCTTCCGAACACCGCATGAATGATTGGCAGCGAGGCGATGCTCCAACACAATCAGACTCTCAAGCACTGCTGCTTCCCGTCAGACGCTGAGACTGCCGGGCAGCCAACTGACTTTTGGTGTGGATTGCTACAGAGCCTTGACGATCAAGCATCGAGCGTGGCCCCATGCAACGACTCGAGCCCTGGCACGGCCACTGCCAGTTGACCTTTCAGCGCAGTGGTGATTGCACCCGCCACCAGGGAGGCTGCAGCGCGCCATTCAAAATGCTGCGCGCGGAGAAAGGCGAGAACGGTCGCTGTGAACTGCCGTTGCTGCATACAGCGGGGGGGCTGGTCGGAGGAGATCAGCTGAGTATCGAACTCACACTCGAACCCAACAGCCGAGGTCTGGTCACAAGTGTGGCGGCGCAGAAGATTTACGGCTCGGTGGGTCGCAGTCAGCTCGAACCGAGAGGCCGCTGGGCATGTCAACACGTGCGTTGCCATCTCGACAAGCAGAGTGACTTGGAGTGGTTGCCGCAGGAACTTGTGGTTTTCGCCGACGGGCTCTATGAACAGCATTTCATGGTGCAGCTACACGCTGACGCATCATTCCTCGGTACAGAAATAGTGCGTCTGGGCCGGACCGCCTCAGGTGAATCGCTCCAGCAGGGTCAATGGCGATCAAACCTATCGATTCAACGTTGCAACAAGAACAACGGGCGACCGGAGGACTGGGAACTCGTGGATCGGATTGAATTGGGGGGTGACGCCGTCAACGACCTGCACGGCCTCAATGGCAAGCCAGTCTTTGGTTCATTGGTGTGGGCCGCACCAATGAACCTCGAGGAATCCCGCATCACCAACTTGCTGAGCGACGTCCGCTCCGATAGAGAAGGCCTCAGTGGAACCATGAGCTGCAGTGCTCTGCATCAAGGTCTGGTAGCGCGCTACGTCGGAACCTCCAGCCGGGATGCTCGCTTCTGGTTCAGTCGAATCTGGGCACGAACCAGAGCTCTGCGCAAACTGCAGGCACCACGCATTCCACGCGTGTGGCCACTACAGGAAGCACCACTGCAACGCTGATAGTTCAGAACGAACACTGCAGCAACCATGACAACTACACACTGGAGCTGACCAAGGCTTCCCATGCAACTCAGCCCCCAGGAAAAAGACAAACTCCTGATCGTGACCGCAGCCCTGCTGGCCGAACGCCGGCTCAACCGGGGCCTCAAGCTCAATCACCCCGAAGCCACGGCTTGGCTCAGTTTCCTGGTTCTCGAAGGTGCCCGTGACGGTAAAAGCGTTGCTGATCTGATGCAGGAAGGCACCACCTGGTTGCGCCGTGATCAGGTGATGGAAGGAGTCTCCGAACTCGTGGAGGAAGTGCAGATCGAGGCTGTCTTCCCCGACGGCACCAAGCTCGTCACGCTTCACGACCCGATCCGCTGAACACTGATCCATGACCCCTTTGATTCCTGGCGAACTTCTCTGCGAACCTGGCGAAATCGAACTCAACGCAGGCAGGCCCACCACCACACTCAGCGTTGCCAACAGCGGTGATCGACCTGTGCAGGTGGGCTCTCATTTCCACTTTGCGGAAGCCAATGCAGCTCTCCAATTCGACCGAGCGGCCGCCCGTGGTCAGCGGCTCGACATCCCTGCCGGAACAGCCATCAGGTTTGAGCCGGGAGACAGTCGCGACGTCAACCTGGTTCCGTTCGCCGGTGACCGTCGCGTGATCGGTTTCAACGGCCGCATCAACGGACCACTCGACGCCTGATCCATGTCTTACCGAATTTCCCGACAGGCCTACGCTGAGACCTACGGACCCACAACCGGCGACCGCGTGCGTCTTGCCGACACCGATCTGATCCTTGAAGTGGAAAGGGATTACACGGTCTACGGCGATGAGGTGAAGTTCGGCGGCGGCAAGGTCATCCGCGACGGCATGGGCCAGTCGCAGACCTCACGAGCCGCAGGAGCCGTTGACACGGTCATCACCAACGCACTGATCCTCGACTGGTGGGGGATCATCAAAGCCGATGTGGGTCTCAAGGACGGCCGGATCGTTGGCATCGGCAAAGCCGGCAATCCCGACACGCAACAGGGAGTGACGATCGTGATGGGCCCCGGCACCGAAGCGATTGCAGGCGAGGGCCACATCCTGACTGCAGGTGGCATCGACACCCATATCCACTTCATCTGCCCCCAGCAGATTGAGACGGCGCTGGCCAGCGGTGTCACCACCCTCATGGGTGGAGGAACGGGTCCGGCCACAGGCACCAACGCGACCACCTGCACGCCTGGCGCCTTCCACATCGGACGGATGCTCCAGGCCGCCGAAGGGCTGCCTGTGAATCTGGGCTTCTTCGGAAAAGGCAACGCCAGTACCCCCGAAGCCCTCGAAGAACAGGTGCGCGCCGGTGCCTGCGGTCTCAAACTGCATGAAGACTGGGGCACCACACCGGCCACGATTGATGCCTGTCTTTCGGTCGCCGATCGGATGGACGTGCAGGTCTGCATCCACACCGACACGCTGAACGAAGCGGGCTTCGTTGAAGACACGATTGCCGCCATCAACGGGCGAACGATTCACACCTTCCACACCGAAGGTGCCGGTGGCGGCCATGCTCCGGACATCATCAAAATCTGCGGCGAAGCCAATGTGCTGCCGAGCAGCACCAACCCCACCAGGCCCTACACCACCAACACGCTCGAGGAGCACCTCGACATGCTGATGGTCTGCCACCATCTGGATCCGAAAATCCCAGAAGACGTGGCCTTCGCCGAGTCGCGTATCCGCCGCGAAACAATCGCCGCCGAAGACATCCTTCACGACCTGGGCGCCTTCTCAATCATCGCCAGCGACTCCCAGGCCATGGGCCGTGTCGGCGAGGTGATCACTCGAACCTTCCAGACAGCTCACAAGATGAAGGTTCAACGCGGCGCACTGCCGGAAGACTCTGATCGCAACGACAACCACCGCCTCAAGCGCTACATCGCCAAAGTGACGATCAACCCAGCAATGGCCCACGGCATCAGCACGGAGGTGGGGTCGATCGAAACCGGCAAGCTTGCTGATCTGGTGCTGTGGAAGCCAGGCTTCTTCGGCATTCGCCCTGAACTCGTCGTCAAGGGCGGCTCGATCGTCTGGGCCCAGATGGGGGACGCCAACGCCTCAATACCGACTCCGGGGCCCGTGCACGGCCGCCCGATGTTCGGCGCCTTCGGCAAAGCCTTGGCCCCCAGTTGTCTCACCTTCGTGAGCGAAGCGGCGATGGATGCCGACATCCAACGCCAGCTGGGTCTGGAACGCAACTGCATGGCAGTGAAGGAGACCCGAAGCGTGGGCAAGAGTGCCCTCAAGCTGAATGCCGCCCTGCCCAAGGTGAAGGTGGACCCACAGACCTATGAGGTGTTCGCGGATGGCAACCTGCTCACCTGTGAGCCCGCCGAAACACTGCCCCTCGCCCAGCGCTACCTCTTGTTGTGAATCACTCCCTGCTGGTGATCCAACACGTTGATCACGAGGGCCCCGATCTGATTCATGCACTCGCGACGGAGCGGGGAATGCGCGTGCGGACCATCCGTCCGGATCTCGGCGAAGTCCTGCCCGATCCAGCCAGCCTCTCAGACACGATTGCCGTGGTGCTTGGCGGCCCGATGGGGGTGAACGACCGCAACGAGCCGCACATGGAGTGGCTTCAACGCGAGCTGGAATGGTTATCGATCTGGCATCAGCAGAAAAAACCCGTGCTGGGAATCTGTCTGGGTGCCCAGCTGCTCGCTGTTGCGGCTGGTGGATCGGTGGGACCACTCGAGGTGGGTGACCCTCCACAAGAACTGAAGGAGCTTGGTATTGGCGCCATTCACTGGATGCGGAATTCCAGCGAAGAACCTCTGCTTGATGGGCTTGATGCCAGTTCACTGGTGCTGCACTGGCATGGAGATCGCATCCGACTTCCCGATGACGCCACACTGCTGGGATCATCCCTTCACTGCCGCGAGCAGGTGTTCAGAATCGGCCAACATGCAATCGGATTGCAGTGCCATCTGGAAGTCTCCAGCCCAAATCTGGAACGCTGGATTGACGCCGATCACATCTATATCTTGCGCGCACTTGGCCCAAACGGAGCCCATCAACTTCGCAGCGACTGGGAGCGACTCGGCGGTCATCTGCAACAGACAGGCATCAAGTTCTTCACCAATTTGTTCAATCAGCTGCTCAGCATCAGCAGCAGCTGAAGTCAAAACTTTTCAACACTGGTATCAACATGAACACGCTTCTCTATCGCGGCCACAGCTAAAGCCAGCAGACGGATCACGCCCAGAAACCTGCCGTCCAACTCACCGACCAGCGACACATGCATTCAGGCACGGGAGGCCAATGCCCAGCGGGCGGCTGTCGCACTGAAATACCTTGGCTTGGGCTACACCCATTAACTGCGTGCTGATTCAGGCTGCCTGAGTGGGTGACGACATCCCATACAACTGGGATTTCGGTGCAGACGAAAGCGTCGCCTTCATCAGTGCTGGGATCCGCGCGCTGTTGTAGACACGGAATTCATCCACCAGTGAAAATCCCGGCGCACGCACCGCCTGGTTCAGCACAACCGAACCATCCGGATCGGAGATGGAGCGATGAAAGGTCCTGGGAGGGATGCGCAGGATATCGCCACCGCTGTGGAGCCGAACCCGATGGAACGGTTGCTCCCAGGTCAGGTTGACCAAATAGAAAGTGCGGCCTCCGCTGGCTGCCAGCAGATTGTCTTCCTGATGGGGGTGCATATAAAACTGCCAGGATCCTGTCTCAGGATCATCCGGCGGACTGACAGCAGGTCCTGAGTGGATGACCAGATCACGGGCGTTGGATGTCTCGACCGTGACATCAAAGAAGCGAACGGAAGGCGTGTCGCGAAACCGCTCGTAAGACAACAGCTCGAACATCACCGATGGGTCGATCACAACCCGAACTCTGATCAGTTTTTACCGAGCTTTCACTTGTGAAACGGTGCCGTCGATCACGGTTCAGCCACCCAGATCAGCCATCTCCGCATGAGGTGCTGTCCCGGAAGCAGGTCGGAGCTTCTATCAAGTCTCCGCTGCCAGATCACCGTGTCATGGGGTTTGCGCTCAAGCCAGCCACGCCGTCGGCCCTTGCCCTCGTCAGCTCATCATCAAACACTTGGCGATACAGCGCACCGCATGGATCGATCCCGAAGTGAAGCTGGGGCCATTTGCTTACAGTGGCCAATCAACCTCCAGTGGCAGTAACAACATCAACGCCAATCAAAGCAATGATTGAGGAGGAGAAAGATTGCTGACTTATCAACTGCCTCTGCACCAAGGGCTAAATGACAGCAGAGGAACTGAGAACCAAGCGAAGAAACAAAGGACTACAGCAATCGAATCAACAAATAAAAATGGATGAATCATGGCATTCACATTGACGCTATGAAGCAATTGAAAGAAGCCCGTACTTACAAAGCCAAGTGAGCGTCAGCAAAACGTGGTCACTGCGAGACGGTTGAAACAGATCTTTCAATTCACGAACGGAGCAATGCGGCTGACGCTGTAGATAGGATTTTAGAAGTATCAGTTCTTGCTGATTTAAACGTAAACCAGGGTAAGCACCGTTGAGCTTCACGCCCTGCAGCAGTTCCCATTGGGAGATCCACTGATCTGAGTTAACGCTACATTGAACAAACTCATCATCACCCAGACAAGCCGAAGCGAAGCCCGAAAAGTCCACAAATGGGTTACCGCGGGAGGGATGAACATTGGCAAGCTTGCGCTTTGCTTCAGCATCTTCAGGTTGATAATGCTGACGACATGCTTCTAACTCTGAAAACAATTCTCTATACTGACTCACAACTACAGGCCAGGAAAAAGTTGATTTAACTCTGGCACGACCGGCTTCTCCCATCGTTTTACGCAATGATGGAGAGTCAATCAGTGAAAGAAGCGCCTGAGAAGCAAGACGAACATCTACAGAAGTGTGCTGGGCCAAAGAACCAACATAATCTTGATATGTGATGAGTTCCAGCGCATGACTATTGGCCAATGAGGCACCCATATCCTGCAAGTCTGGAAACAAAGTTGGGATAAGATAACCATCAACGCCATCACGAATTGTCATCCGATAGCCATCCCAGTCGCTAGCGACAACTGGCAATCCTGAAGCCATTGCCTCAAGTGGAGTTAACCCGAAGGTCTCCTGGATATTATCAACAAGGGACAAAAAGATATCAGCAACAGCCCAGGCAGCGGAAACAACTTTTGACTGATTACCGTCAAGAAATGAAACTTTAACACTGGGTGCTAATTTTTGCGCAGCATCTAAATAAAGCTTGTAGTCGTCATCACCTCGGGGGAACCAACCCACCATTAAAAAATGCAGCTTCTTCGATGTTTGTAATGCTGCTTGTTCAACAGCAAGAAACATGCTCTGAGGAAATGCCTTTTCAAAAAAGGAAAGTCTCCCCACCCACAAAATAACAATATCGTCGGACTCAATCTGCACTTTTGACCTAAGTACAGAAGCAAGTTGTAGCGACACCTCAGGAGAAGTTTCAGGAAGATCGACGGCCAAAGGAATCAGTGGCAATTGAGGGCGTTGAGGGCAACGACCTCCAAAACGCTCAACAACGTATTCTTCATATGTATCAAAAAGGCGCCGAACGTTATCCTGTACAGCGGGTGATGTGCAGATCAAAGCATCCCATGGATGAACAGGTGCAAACAACGACTCACCAATGCGCTGGCGTATATGAGCTGGTGCGACCGTATGAATTAAACCGGCAAGGCTAAATTCAGAATCTAAACATTGAGATCGTCTCAGCCAGGCAAGCTCACTGAGATAGGGTTGACCGCGAAGCACAATCCCCGCTGATTTAACTAAATCGATCTCACTGGTTGGCACCGAGCGAATCTCAGTAGTTTCCAGATCAAGCGCATACAAATCCTTGCGAAGATCATCCAAAGAAACATTGGTTTGGTTAAGGATATGAACAATGTCGAAGTTTCCCCAACGCACCAGAGCTCGATACAATGCTGCGTTGGCAACATCCTTACCAAAAGGATTATTGACATCCACTAATCGCCCGGGTGGATGAAAGATGGCTAACTGACTCAACGGCTAATGACCCATTGGAAACCTGGATCTAATTATGCTTGGCAAGTGCCAGATCGGCCACTATGAGGGGACTTGCAATATTTTTTCAAACAAGAAGCCAAGGCATATTTTTCTGAAATCTGAGCAAGTCAGAGAATCAACGCCTGAGAGCCCAAGAAAAATATATTTTTGACACAGGCTAAACTTGATTTAACATTCACTTCAGCTTGAATATTTACCATGGCCGCACGCTTGAGAAGTCTAGAACAATACCGCGTGAATGCCTTCCAAGCTCACTGCCATATCATCCAGATGCAGTTTCTCGAGCCTTGGGCTCAATCCATGCAAAACAAACGAGGCGAAAGCACAGATGGTCTTGTAGAAGATTGGCCCAAAGAAAATGTAGGAGCAATCATTATCGATGAACGAGCGACACCTCAATTAAGAGCCTCCGTTCTCAACACTTTGCTGATGGGGATGCGACGATGGAAAGTCGCTGTTTACACCACGTCCAAGTCACTGGAAGCCGTCAAGGCCCTATTCAGTGATCTCGAAGCGATCGTGGAAATCAATTGCCTGGAGCACACTGATTCTGAGTTTGGCTGGAACGGGTACAATCAACTGTTGAAAAACCCTGAATTCTGGCAAAGCCTTAGTTACAACAAAATACTAATCTTTCAAACCGACACGTTGCTCATTAAACCTGTCGATATTGAGTTCTTCAAATATGACTACATTGGATCTCCATGGGCCAAAAATCGCTACGACTCGCATTCATTCCCAAGATATTCACACACGTTGAATCGAATTGAATCAACGATTGAATCTCGTGTCTATTGCAGTTCTGTGCCTGATGGACTGATCAACGGCAACGGCGGATTAAGCATCAGAAATCCAAAGCTTATGGCTGAAATATGCATCAAACATGCCAATGAATCTCCGATAGACGAAGCGGAAGACATCTTTTTTGCAAAACATATCAACTCTTATGGTCAAGCGATTGCTCCAGCAAATGTTGTAGAAAGCTTTTGCTGCGAAACGGAGTATCGAGACACATGCGGGGCACATGCAGCCTGGAGATACATCGATACAAGAGACTGTGCAACCCTTTATGAAGAGCATTGCAAACATGTCATGGCGATGGTTGATGCATCATTACCCAAGAACAACACGAAGACGATTTAGGATTATTTCCGACGGCGAAAGCAAGCACGTCAATCCATAGTCCCAAAACATCTTTTGATTAACTGGAATCACTATTCAGCAGGCTTAAAGGCTGATTGACCAACTAATAGAGAAACTGAGCTGATAGAGCTGATTGCTGACAGGGTGTTGTCGATCACGGTTCAGCCACCCAGATAAGCCATCTCCGCATGAGGTGCTGTCCCGGCAGCAGCCCGGCCCTTCTCGCTGTATTGGTCGAGTCTCCCCTGCCAGAGAGCACAGATCGCATGCTCGAGGTCGTCGTCACTGGTTAGAGCCGGTTTCAGATCCGTTCCACGGGCTGCGAACAGACAGGTGAAGGCCTGTCCATCCGCGGTGATGCGCAGTCGGTTGCAATCTCCGCAGAACGGCTCACTGATTGAGGCGATCACACCAATGGCACCGAGACCATCGCGATAACGCCAGCGCAGGGCAGTGCCACCCGGGGAGCGTCCGAGTGACGACAACGGCCAACGCCGATTGATGCGATCAATCATCACAGCAGCAGGCAACACCTGCTCCATCGCCCAGCCGTTGCGGTTGCCCACATCCATGTATTCGATCAGACGCAGCTCCATCCGTTGCTCACGCGCCAACATCGCCAGAGGAATCAACTGATCATCGTTAACGCCGCGCTGGATCACAGCATTCAGCTTCAGAGCTCCGGCAGCAGGATCAAAACCAGCGGAACGAGCTGCCTCCAGACCTGCCAGCACCTGCTGAATCAAGCGGGTTCCAACGGGTTCACCACCGCGCAGACCGGCCATGCGGGCAACCACCGCACCTTCAACCGCATCGAGACTGATTGTGATCCGTTCAAGGCCAGCAGCGCGAAGAGCACGAGCCCGTTGCTCCGTCAGCAAAACGCCGTTGCTGGTGAGTGCCACCTGCCGCAAACCCTGCAGAGGATCTCCGGAGGTAACCCGCCCCAGGGCCACCTGCTCAAGCAGCGGAAGCAAGCGATCGCTCAGCAACGGTTCACCTCCGGTGAGACGGAGGGTGTGGACCCCCAGCCGAGAAGCAACCCGGATCAGGCGCAGTTGCTGCTCAAGGCTGAGCAAACCGGGAGGATCCACTGCATCAGGGCAGCAATAAGGGCAGGCCAGATTGCAGCGCGCCGTGAGCGACATCCGCAGCACCCCGAGCGCTCGAGCCCGCTGGTCAATCGGGGGAGATGCGGCAATCATCTTGTCAACGCTGCCAGATCAATGGGCCGATTGACATTGACCAACTGATCAGGCGGAAGTTTCACCGTGTCATGGGGAATGCGTTCAAGCCAACCGCGCCAGCGGCCCTTGCCCTCCGTCAGCTCATCATCAAGTGCTTGTCGATACAGCGCACCGCATGGATAGATCCCGAATAGATGCTGGAGCCTGGAGCCGTCATCGGCAACAAGCGCCCTCGCTGGCTGCGGTCTCCAGCAACGGATCAGTTGCTGCAATGCATCCAGCCGCAGGCTCGGCATATCCACAGGCAACGTGAGCAGCGCTTCGTCATCACGATCGTTCAGCAGACAACTCAAGGCCCAGAGCGGTCCTGCCGGCTGCCAGGGCTCCGCTTGAACAGTCACGCCTTGGCGGGAACCGAGAAGCTCATGATGACTGCCATGACCCGTCAGCACACACACCTCAAGATCCGCTGAACGCAAGAGTTGGATCTGGGCCTCAAGCCAGCTCGATCCATCCGGATGGGTCAGCAGGGCCTTGTCTGCACCCATACGACGACTGGCACCACCGGCAAGGACAACGCCCAACAGACGACGAGACATAGAGCCAAAGAACTGGAGCCTTGGTAACACCTCAAGCCAACGACATTGCAGTTACAACGACTACTAAAAAGACCCAGATCTCCAGGATTCACAATTTACATTCGGGCCTGACCACTGCATTTTTGTAGCCAATGCAACGATTTATGTACCCGTTGAATGGTGCAATTATTCGGCGGTCTGCATGAGCGCCGCATTTTGAAATCCTGAGTGCCTTCGTTTCGACACCGGGGTTTGAATCTCCACACCAACAAACCCCATGCTTGGCGAACTCTGGTCATTCCAGGGAAGATTTCGAACACTTCATCTCACCTGGTTTGCATTCTTTCTAACTTTTGTCGTTTGGTTCAATCTGGCACCACTGGCCACAACCGTTAAAGCTGATCTTGGATTGACCGTGGGTCAGATCCGCACGGTTGCAATCTGCAATGTTGCGCTCACCATCCCAGCCCGCGTGCTGATTGGCATGTTGCTGGATAAGTTTGGCCCTCGACTCACCTATTCCACCCTGCTGGTGTTCTCGGTGATTCCCTGCCTGATGTTTGCATCGGCACAGGATTTCAACCAGCTGGTGGTGGCTCGTCTGCTGCTCTCGATCGTGGGCGCCGGCTTCGTGATCGGCATCCGCATGGTGGCCGAATGGTTTCCGCCCAAAGAAATCGGGCTGGCAGAGGGGATCTATGGCGGCTGGGGCAACTTTGGCTCCGCCTTTTCGGCACTCAGCCTGGTGGCATTGGCTGGCTTTCTCTCCTTCTCGGGGGGATTCGATCTTCCATCTGGCGTGACCCTGAACTGGCGAGGAGCGATTGCTCTGACTGGAATCATCTCGGCCGTCTATGGAGTGATCTACTTCTTCAACGTCAGCGACACCCCACCAGGGAAGGAATATCAACGTCCTGAAAAGACCGCAGGTCTTGAAGTCACCTCGATGAGGGATTTCTGGGGACTGCTCGGCATGAATGTTCCTTTCGCAGCAATCCTCTGTGTTCTCTGCTGGAGACTTCAAAAGGTTGGATTCCTGAACGCTGGAACTTATCCACTGGCCCTGCTGGCTGTACTCATCTGGTTCATCTTCCAAACCTGGGGAATCATCCGGACCAACCGTGATCTGATCATGGGAACCAAGGTGTATCCCAAGGAAGATCGTTATGAGTTCCGTCAAGTGGCCATCCTCGAACTCACCTACATCGTGAACTTCGGTTCCGAACTGGCTGTCGTTTCGATGCTGCCAACGTTCTTTGAAACCACATTCGACCTGCCGAAAGCGACGGCAGGAATCCTGGCCTCCTGTTTCGCCTTCGTGAATCTGATCGCTCGTCCTGCTGGTGGTCTGATCTCCGACAAACTCGGCAGCAGAAAAAACACGATGGGCTTTCTGACAGCCGGCCTCGGCATCGGTTATCTGGTGATGAGCCTGATCAAGCCGGGCACATTCAGTGGTGCCACAGGCATCTTCATTGCCGTGGTGATCACCATGCTTGCTTCCTTCTTCGTTCAATCCGGAGAAGGCGCAACATTCGCCCTCGTACCGCTGGTGAAGCGCCGCGTCACCGGTCAGGTGGCTGGTCTGGTTGGGGCCTACGGCAATGTGGGCGCCGTGACTTACCTCACCATTTTCAGCCTTCTGCCGCTGTGGATGGGTGGAGGAAAGGATCCTTCCGCTGAAGTGATCGCAGCCTCCAACAGTGCGTTTTTCCAGATTCTGGGAATCGCAGGATTGATCGTGGCTTTCTTCTGCTTCTTCTTCCTCAAGGAACCCAAGGGATCCTTCGATGAGTTGCATGAAGGTGAAAGTCCCGCGTCGTCAGCTCCTGCCATGGCTCGCTGAAGCATCAGCACTCTCGGCTGAGATCACCGATCCCTGGTGCCAAAAGCACCGGGGATCTTTCATTCCATCGGACTCCTTTGATGACCAGTCCCAGCATGAGCATTCAAAGTCAGTGCCCCTACTGCGGTGTGGGTTGCGGTCTTGAACTGATGCCACCGGGAGAAGCAGGTAAATCCGTGAAACGGGATGCCGAAGGCAACCCGATGTGGACAGCGCGCGGCAACAAACACCATCCATCGAACCTGGGACAGGTCTGCATCAAGGGGGCCACGGTGGGAGAGACCCTGGCCAAGGGAAGGCTCACTCAGCCTCTCTACCGACCAACATTCAATGATGATTTCCAGCCGATCAGCTGGGACAGTGCCTTTGATCTGCTGACAGGGAGGATTCGCAGCACGCTCAGAGGGAAAGGTGCCGATGCCATTGCCATGTATGGATCGGGCCAGTTCCACACCGAGGACTACTACATGGCCCAGAAGCTTTTGAAAGGAGCTCTGGGAACCAACAATTTCGATGCCAATTCACGGCTCTGCATGAGTTCAGCCGTGGCTGGCTACACCCGCAGCCTTGGCTCGGACGGTCCTCCCTGTTGCTACGAGGATCTCGATCACTGTTCCGTGGCATTCCTGATCGGCACCAACACCGCCGAATGCCACCCCGTGCTGTTCCAGCGCCTGTTCAAACGCAAAAAACGTGATCCCAAGGGCCTCACCATCGTGGTGGTGGACCCACGTTGCACCGACACCGCCAAGATTGCCGACCATCATCTAGCCATTGCTCCGGGCACCGATCTTGCTCTGCTCCACGGCCTTGCACGGCTCGTGATTGAAGACAACGGCTTCGACAGCGATTTCATCGATGCCGCAACGGAAGGTTTCTCGGCCTACGCCAAGACCATCAATGCCTGGACGGCTGAGCAGTCAGCCAAATTCTGCGGGATCACGGAGCAAGAGCTTCGCGAGGTGGGCAGGCTCTGGAGCCGCAAGGAAGGCATCCTCAGCCTCTGGTCGATGGGCGTGAACCAACGCAGGGAAGGCACAGCCGTGGTGAGCGGCCTGATCAATCTGCATTTGCTCACCGGTGAAATCGGTAAACCCGGTGCTGGTCCCTTTTCACTAACAGGCCAGCCCAATGCCATGGGCGGCCGTGAAGCAGGAGGTCTGGCCCACCTGCTTCCGGGCTACAGGCTGGTGACCAACGCCGAACATCGCTCCGAAGTGGAGCAGGCCTGGGGATTTCCATCAGGATCCATTGCTGCAGAGCCTGGGCTGAGTGCCTGGCAGCAGGTGGAAGCAATGGAGCGGGGTGAACTGGATCTCTGGTGGGTCGCTGCCACGAATCCACTCGTCAGCATGCCTGATCTGGAACGGGTGAAGGCCGCCATGGAACGCTGCCCTCTCGTGGTGGTGAGCGAGGCTTACGCCGACACGGAAACGTCTCACTACGCGCACCTCCTGCTGCCTGCATCGCAATGGAGCGAAAAGTCAGGAGCGATGACGAATTCGGAGCGTCGTGTGACGCTCTGCCCAGCCTTTCGACCACAACATGGCGACAGTCGGCCCGACTGGGAGGTCTTCGCAGAACTCGGACGTCGGCTTGGGTTCGTCGATCAATTCACCTATGCCACGTCAGCGGAGGTGTACAGCGAATTTGCTGCTCTCACCAGAACCCGGGTGTGTGATGTTTCAGGGCTAAGCCACCAGTTGCTCGAGGAGCATGGCCCCCAGCAATGGCCTTTCCCAAGCGACCACGAACCGACGCAAGCAGCCAAGCGTCTGTACGTCGGCAAACGATTCCCGACGGCCAACGGTCGCGCCCGCTTTCAGGCGGATGCTCCTCTTGGACTGGCGGAACCACCGTGTGAGATGTATCCACTGGTGCTCACCGTTGGTCGCTATCTCGGTCAGTGGCACACCATGACCCGCACCGGAAAAGTGAAGCGCCTGAACAGCATGCACTCCGAACCCCGGCTGGAAATTCATCCCAGTGATGCCGAACGCTTCGCCCTCGAGGATGCAGGACTGGCGGCAATCACCTCCAGGCGAGGCACCCTCACGGCACGCGTCACCGTGACGGATCGGATCCGCAGGGGCTCAGTCTTTCTTCCAATGCATTGGGGTTTCACACAAGCCGAAGCCTGTGAGGCCAACACCCTGATGCATGATCAGGCCTGTCCGATCTCCAAACAACCGGAACTCAAGGCAACCGCGGTAGTGGTCGCCCCTGCCGTCTCTGTGGTGCAACCGGTTGAACAACAGAGCGGTCGACTGGAAAGGCTGCGCAGGATGCTCATCCCAGCACTTCGCTGAACGCAGCATCAAGGTTGTGATGATCATGGCCCGGGCGCGCCAGCTTGCAGAGAGCAAAGCGATCCAGCTCGCGCAGCATCATCCAGCTCTGAGAGGTGAGGTCGATGCCACGAAGCCGAGCCGCCTCCAGAAGCTGATCCGGAAGTCGAGCCGGCAATTGCCAGGGCTCATTCACTGCAGGAGGCAGATCTTTGACCATGCCATCAGCCATCGCGGCAGTACGGGAGCGCAGATACTCGCGCATCTGAACCAGGTGCTCGGGCGAATCACCCCAGTCCACCAGGTCCTGACGCTGCTCATGACTCATCGCCAACCAGTGACTGAGCTTGAGTTTGATTCCTGCCAAATCAAGTTTGCGGCGAACGCACAACGGAATGCATCGCCAGGAGCCGATGAAATCCTGTTCGAATGCAAAACAGTGCCGCGCCTGATCCAGCTGCGGATGCATTGGTAGTAACAACGACGCTTTGCCTATCTCTAGCTGGAAACAGTGGCAACAACGACCAACAGCACCACGCAAAGAAGGGATGCTCAGCGCAAGGTTTTTAACAGAAATGCGTCTCGCTCTCTGCCTGGGAATGATGTTGGGTTCAGCCCATGGTTGGCTGGCCTCCGAGGGACTCGCATCCGGCCTCTTGCTGATCAATACCCAGCAAGAGAACTCATCACTGCAAAGTTTCAGTGAGCTCAGTAGCGGTTCTTACAGTTTTTATCCATAGTGATTGCAGATTGTGCATCACCACATGGGTCCCTCCTACTCAACAACCAGCTCAAGTCGCAGCCCAATCACCATTGCCACAGGTTTCATCGGTGCGTTCATCGTTGCCTCCCTGGCCGTGCAGATGGTGCGCAGCCAACGAGCTGCTGTTGCTCCTGCTGTGACATCGGCATCGGCAACTCAGGTGGAACCCGTCGTCACATCCCAGGCAGCCATGTGGTCAGTGCTGGGCGAACGCTGACCAACACTGACGAATCCGTCAGCATCCGATCCAGCCATGTCAGAACAGCTTTCACACCTCACCGGTCGCGGTGAGGTGCACATGGTTGAGGTGGGTGACCGTGCCATCACCAAACGTGAAGCGACCGCCATGGGGTCGCTGGTGATGAGCACCTCCACACTGGAGCTGGTTCTGAACGGCGAAACCTCCAAGGGAGATTTGATGGCAGTGGCTCGCGTTGCTGCCATTCAGGCTGCCAAACGCACATCTGAACTGATTCCTCTCTGTCACCCTTTGCCAATCAGCGGCATGGAGGTGACGATTCAACCGGACGCCTCACTGCCAGGACTGACTGTGCAAGTGAGCTGCCGTACAACCGGACAAACCGGCGTGGAAATGGAGGCCATGACAGCGGTCTCCATTGGGCTCGTCACCCTCTACGACATGTTGAAGTCGGTGGAGCCGGGAATGACGATCCAGTGCATTCAGCTTGTGCACAAGGACGGAGGTCGCCATGGCAGCTGGAGCTGCTGACCCCTACGGCCGCGAAGGCCTGGCACTGACTGAAGCACGACAACAGGTCCTGGCTTCCATCCGAGCCCAAACATCTCATCCTGCTGAACCGTTGATCGAGACGGTGGCACTGGACGAAGCCCTTGAACGCGTCAATGCTGCTCCAGTGCTGGCCAAGGCCAATGTTCCTGGCTTCAGGGCTTCGATCATGGATGGCTATGCCCTGGGTCAGTCTCAGCAACCCGAGGTGGATGACATCTGGACGCTGGTTGGTCGCTCCGCACCAGCCGCCCCCTATCCAGCTGTCCTGGCCAACGGTGAAGCCATCCGAATTCTCACCGGTGCGCCCTTGCCGGAAGGCGCTGACTGGGTTGTCCCTCAGGAACTGATGCAGAGGTTGAACGACACCCTTTGCTTGAAACACGCGGCCTCCGCCAATCCCTGGATCCGAGCGGCCGATGAGGAATGCAGGCAAGGAGCCACCTTGCTGAAACCTGGGCAACGCCTCGGACTCGCCGATCTTGCCCAAGCTGCAAGCTGCGGCGTTCAGCAACTCAGTGTTCACAGGCAACCACGAATCGGACTGCTGATCAGCGGCGATGAACTGGTGCCTCCGGGTGAACACCGACCTGAAGGAGCCATCTGGGAAAGCAACAGCACCTTGCTGAAAGGCCTGCTGATGCGTTTGGGCTATCGGGCATGGGATTGCCGGGTGGTGGCCGATCAACCGCAGGCACTACGCGAAACGATCCTTGAGCTGAGCGCCTGCTGTGACGTGTTGGTGAGTACCGGAGGTGTCTCCGCCGGAGACAGCGACTGGATCCGGCCGTTGATGACGGAGCTTGGCCAGGTGGACTTTTGGAAACTGTTCCTCAAACCCGGCCGCCCCTTCGCCTTTGGCGTTGTGGGCAATCAGGTGCCGTTTTTTGGCCTGCCCGGCAATCCCGTTGCCGCAGCCATCACAGCACTGCAGCTGCTCTGGCCGGCACTGCAGCTGATGGAAGGCCAGCAGGAACCCGAGCTGTTACCGCGACTGCGTGTAAGTCTTGAAACGCCTTACCGGCGCAGGCCGGGACGGCCGGAACTGGCCAGAGCTTCACTGATCTGCACGGATAGCGGGCAGCTGCTCGCCCGAGTCAGTGGATCCCAGGCCTCCTCACGGATCGGCTCACTGCAGAGTGCGGATCTGCTGTTGGAGATCCCTGCAGAGTCAGGCGAACTGAAATGCGGAGATCAGCTCTGGGCACAACTGTTGCGACGGCGAATGCTCTGAGACAGCGTTCAGAATCAAAGCGGTGTGTTCTCCGACAGCCAGGTCCCAACGCCATGGCTCCATTCGCGCTTCCAGAACGGAGCGTCGTGCTTGAGAGCTTCCAGCAACGCTGAACAGCAACGTTGGGCAGGTCCACGTCGATCAGCGCTGACGGCCACCAGAACGATCAACTCCCCTGGAAGCAAGCGTCCTACGCGGTGCAACACAAGAGCGGAACAGGCACCGTGCTGCTCCAGCAACTGGCGAGCAGACGACTCAATCAAACGTTCGCAGAGACCCGGATAATGGCTGAGTTCAAGGGCCTCGAGTGGTCGTCCATCGATGGCGACATCACGCACGCGGCCCATGAACATCGCTGTGGCGGCATCCATCTGGGAGCGCAACCAACCATCGAGCTGAAAGACACCCAAAAGGGGTTGTTCAAGAATGACAATCTCCAGGTCAACAGGCTTCGCCGCCACGATCAACCTCCGGTGAACGGTGGCAGGAACGCCAGTTCATCACCCGCATGCACCGGATGATCGACACTCACGATCTCCTGGTTGATGGCGACGAGCACCACCGGGGGCAGGTCACCAAGTTCGAGTCGGTCCCAAATCTCTCTGGCTGAACTGACAGTCAAGGCATTCAGTGAAATGCAGCGATCAGACCAACCTGCCTGCTCACGCAATGCGGCAAACAGCAACACCTTCACCGTCTGAGCGGGATTGGGGTGCCACTCATTCATCCCTGCACTGAGAAACCATCACGGTTCTAGCGTTGCCGATCAAACCTCACACCAACGCTGCGTGCTGTCCATTGCCCTGCTGACGATTTCAGACAGTCGGACCCTGGAGAACGATCCGAGCGGAGACCTGCTACAGGAACGCCTGCTCGAAGCAGGTCATCACTTGCACAGCCGCGAGATCTGTCCGGACGACCGCTATCGGATCCGAGCAGCGGTGAGCCAGTGGATCGTCGATCCCAGCATTGACGTGGTGATCACCAGTGGCGGCACAGGCCTCACCGGACGCGACGGCAGCCCGGAAGCCATCGGCCCCTTGCTGGACAAAACCATCGATGGATTCGGTGAACTGTTCCGGGTGCTCTCCTTCCAGACCATCGGTACCAGCAGCCTGCAGAGTCGCTGCCTCGCCGGCGTGGCCAACGGCACCTTCCTCTTTGTGCTGCCGGGATCTCAGGATGCCGTCACCACAGCCTGGGATCGCCTGATCGCAGCCCAGCTGAACTCCGAAACCCAGCCCTGCAACCTGGCACAACTCAGATCCCGGCTGAAGGAATCTCAAGACAAACCAGCCAACTGAGCATCAGAACGGGATCGGCATCGTGACATCCGCCGGCCTGGGAGCACAGGAGTCCACCTGTTCGTTGACCACATCCCCCACAACAATCACGGAGGGCGAGGCAAAGCCCTCACTGCGCGTCCTGGCGGCCACGTCAGAGAGTGTGGCCTTCAGGCAGCGCTGACCAGCCACGGTCCCCTGCTGAATCACAGCCACCGGGGTCTCGGCACTGAGACCGCCTGCCTCCAGCTCGGCAGCGATCCGCGGCAGGTTGTGGAGACCCATGTAAATCACCAGGCCATCACTGGCTGTCGCCAGAGACCGCCAATTCACCGAGGGCCGGCGCTTGTCGATCTCCTCATGACCGGTCACGAAGGTGACGGAAGAGCCAGCACGACGATGGGTCACCGGGATCCCCGCGTAAGCCGGTGCTGCGATTCCAGCGGTCACGCCAGGCACCACCTGAACCGTCACGCCGTGTTTCACAAGATGCGCAGCTTCTTCGCCACCCCGCCCGAACAGAAAAGGATCACCGCCCTTGAGACGCACAATGCAGCGATGACGGGCAGCCAGCTTCACCAGCACCGCATTGGTGCTTGGTTGCGGGACGGAGTGATGACCACGACGCTTGCCAACGAAATGACGCTCACAGGTCTCGGGGACCAGATCAAGAACCTCTCGAGGAACCAGGGAGTCGTAAACGAGGGCATCACAGTTGCCGAGAAGGCGATGGGCCTTCACCGTGAGCAGATCGGGATCACCAGGGCCTGCACCGACGAGATAAACGGTTCCGGTGAGTTCAGCAGTCGTCACGGCAGAGCGGCAAGCAGATCGATCAGGCCCTGACGGATCAGGGAGTGGTCAAGAAGCGGTGGAAGACTTCCAGCCTCGCTCAGCGCCTCCGTCATGCGATTGGGAGCGAGCGCAAGCATCAGCGGACGAGCCTGTGGATGGCTCTTCTGATAGTCAGACCAGTGGTCAAAGGACAGCAGCGGAAGCCCAATCCGTTCGGACAACTGCAAAAGGAATCGATCGGCCTCCTCAGAACTCAACGGGTGATGCACCAGAACAGAATCCGGAACAGCAAACGGCTGCAACGCATCGGCGACGAGCGTCCACCAGCTTTGCCAGGAGCCAAGAAAGGGAAGCAGCGAGACCTCTGCGCCTTCACGCTGCATGCGATTTCTGATCTCAGGCACATCCTCCCGTGCATGGGAGCCTGGCCAGAGCAGCAGGGGAACCAACCAACTCGCTTCTTTGGGACAAACCGGTGCCGACTCGGCGGTAAGAACCTCAAGCTGCACAGGCGCTGAGCGTCGCTGCTGGAGTGACTGGCTCAATTCGATCAGGGAGTCGGGGACGACACCACCCGAGCGACCATGAACGACCAGCCTGATGGCTCGTTGACAACCCAAATCGCCATTCCGTAGCAATGGCCACGGATCAATGGTTGAGCCGACTGTTGTCATCGGTGGATCATCATTTCCTCTGCTGCCATGTCCCGCCGCCGATACGCCGATCGCTCGTTCCGTGAAGGTCGTACTGAGCGAGATTTCACCGTTCAAAGCTATCGCTCGGAAAGGATTCGCGGTCAGCGGCAGTTCGACAGCAGACGCAGATCTGGCGATGGAAACACCCGGTTCAACAGCGAGTTGGACCGAGATTTCGCCGCGATGAAGCGGGTCTGGCAGATGCTCCGCTACGGGGCCGTCCGAATGATCGGCGAAGTTGGACGTCAATACTGAGTCCGCGAAAGGCAGCCTTCTACGGCCCCGTCAAGCGGGTGAGATGTAGCCACAGGCACCAATTCCTTGATCGACGGTCATTTCTTGGGCCAACTGTCAAAACTGTTCGAACCACTACGGACAAGTCCGTCACAAGCTTGTTGACTACTTTCGAAGCGCTCCCCTTCTTTTTGAAGCGCTGGTCTTCTGGCCATTTTGATTGATCAGCAACATCTACGACCAATCATTCCGCCCTTTGCTTACCAGGAACATGACCATTAGCTCTCCTTCCAGGCCTTATCTGGATGGTAAGAAGCTGAATAAGATTGAGCAAAATAAAGCTGCCAAAGATGGTCTGCTTGTAGGCAGTGAAATCGAGAAATTTGCGGAGATGGGTTGGGAGCAGGTCGATGAAACCGATCTGCAACTTCGTCTTAAGTGGTATGGCATGTTTTGGCGGCCAAAAACGCCAGGCAAGTTCATGCTGCGCTTACGCGTCCCCAACGGTGTGCTCTCAGCACAACAACTGCGCGTCGTTGGATCGATCGTTGAACGCTATGGAGATAATGGCAGCTGCGACATCACCACACGCCAGAACCTGCAGCTGAGAGGTGTCCTTCTGGGCGACTTGCCCGAGATCCTCAAACGGCTCGAAGAAGCTGACTTGAGCACCATCCAGTCGGGATTTGACAATCCTCGCAATGTCACTGGAAATCCCCTGGCTGGTATCGACCCAAATGAAATTGTGGACACAAGGCCTTACACAGATGAGCTGGAGAGATTTTTAACGAACAATCGCAAAGGCAATCCTGAATATTCCAATCTTCCGCGCAAGTGGAACACCGCGGTCGCAGGGGCCAAGGACAACTTTCTTCTCCACAACGACATCGCGTTCCACCCTGTTGAAAAGGATGGAGTGATGGGATTCGGTGTTTGGATTGGCGGCGTTCTCTCATCACAGATGAATGCCTATGCGATTCCTCTGAACGCTTGGGTCAAGCCGGATGAAATCTGCCGGATGACCGATGCAGTGGTCCGTCTCTGGAGAGACAACGGAGAACGCAACAAACGACCAAAGGGCCGATTCCGGATGTACCTCGACGAAGTCGGCCATGACAATTTCCGCAGTCAGGTTGAAGAGGTTTTCGGACCATTAACACCTGACCCAGGCTCGGTCTTCGACACAACACCCCGGTCCCATTACGGGATCCATCCTCAAAAGCAGGATGGTCTGTCTTTCGCCGGACTTCACGTCCCGGTTGGTCGCCTGACAGCACAGGATCTACACGATCTGGCCACAGCAAGCGTCAACTTCGGCAGCGGCGAAGTGCGTCTCACCGAAGACCAGAATGTGATTATCGTTGGATTGCAGCAAGACCAGGTCGAAGCTTTCAAAAATGATCCACTGATTGAGCGATTTCCACTCAATCCTGGTGCAATCTCCGCCGGCACTGTGTCATGCACTGGTAGTACCTACTGCGGATTTGCACTGACCAACACCAAGGATCAGGCACTTGCTGCTGCCAAGGAACTCGATCAGGAGCTCGAACTACCTGAGGAATTGAAGATTCACTGGACAGGCTGTCCCAACAGTTGCGGGCAGGCCTACATGGGTGCGATCGGCCTGACAGGCGCGAAAGCCAAAAACAGTGAGGGCAAAACCGATGATGGCTACACGATGACCCTGGGCGGATCTCAAGGGCCCAACCCAACAGTTGGTGAATTGCATCAGAAAGCCATTCCCGCTGAAAACATCAAGGAGGTTCTCCGGGAAGTTCTCATCGAGCGCTTCGGCGCGAAACCGAAGGCCGAAGTGTTGAACGCCTGAGCCATTCAACAACGAGCAAGTGCTGGTGCTGACTTTTTGAGACCATCACAACCGCTGACCTGATCTGATTACAACCCTCGACGAGCTTTCTTATGTCTGGCAACAACGATTTCTTTTCAAAAATGGTCAACTGGTTCACAAAAACCGGGCAAGACAAACAACCGATTTCACGTGCTCCTCATCAACAGGATGCATTTTCCAAGTTGATGAACAAAATCAGCGGTTAACCACTGATTTCGAAATTCAGTAAAAACCACCTCATCTCTTATCACCAGCATTGAAATTATGAGTGTCACTGCGTCGCAGATGGACTACGTCCTGCCCAATGAACTTGTCGACGGCATGATCGGTGCCGGAGGCAAGAAATCCACAGTCAGTGTCAAAAACCTGCTGCTGAGGGGATTTTATTCCGGTGCGATTCTCGGCCTGGCCGTGATCCTTGCACTCACTGTTGGCCTCAAAAGTGGTCAGCCCTGGCTGGGATCTCTGCTTTTCCCATTTGGTTTCGCCAGCATCGTCCTGTTCGGCATGGAGCTGGTCACAGGAAACTTTGCCCTTCTGCCGATGGCAACCTGGGCAGGGAAAAGCACTTGGAGCGCCACGTTCCGAAACTGGACCTGGGTGTGGCTCGGCAACTGGATCGGAACTGCCGTTGTCGCCATTCTGATGGCGATCAGTCTCACAAGCGGAGGAACTGTTGAGCCAGCTTCGGCTGCTGATGGCGGCGGAATGTGGCAGCAAGTTGCTGCAAAAATCATCGCATTGAATAAAACCAATGTTGTGACCAAATACGAGAACCTTCAGACTCTTGGGTTCTTCCTGGCCATCATTCGTGGCTTGATTGCAAACTGGCTGGTTTGTCTGGGTGTGACCATGGCACTGGTCAGCAAAAGTGTTCCTGGAAAGATCCTGGCCTGCTGGCTGCCGATCACAGCGTTCCAATCGATGGGCATGGAACACATTGTGGTCAACCAGTTTCTGCACACTGCCGGTCCTATTCTTGGCTCCGGAGTTCCTTTCTGGAAATGCATTTTCTGGAACTTCCTGCCTGTTACTATCGGTAACATCATTGGCGGAATGGTCTTCATCGGCATGCTGTTTTACAGCACGCACCGAACAAACATTGGTAACGTTCTGCCCAGCGAACATGATGACAAACTGGAGCGTGAACTGGCCGCTGAACTTGGCGCCCGCTGATTAACGTTCTGTGTCACTACCCGTGAATGAATCCGTTCTCTGGGAACGGCTTTCCAAATCACGCCGCGCTCCATTGGAGCCTGAATGGCTGGGAGAGGTTTACTCTCCCAGCCTTTCTGTTGAGCTGCGTCGGGCTCTCTGCGAAAAACTTGGCATGCTGGCCGAACAGGGCTGGCCTCTGATCGAACAGTTGATTGAGCGCCACGGAGCACTTCCGGATCTCGTCATGGCAGCAGGACTCTGCCACCAACCAGAAGCAAGGGACTGGTTGCTTGATCAACTGAGGAACAACTCCGAATTCGCTGAGTTCAACCTCTGTCTTCTTGAGGCTTTGTCCTGCTGGGGAGCGGATGTTCCGGAGAGTGTGGTGCAAGAGTGCTTGCATCATCCTGGCCAGCATCATCGCTTGGCGGGATTGCAGCTCCTCGGTTTCCGATCTCACAGTTTGAGCGACGATGAACTGCTGCTGTTCTGCAGTGAACCGCTGAACGATTTCCGCGATCCAGTGGTCATTGCCGCCATTCGGGTGTTGCAACGGCGCGATGGCTCAGCCATCAGCGAACGCTTGTCTGAGCTCTGCAAAAGCGGATCCGACGTGGTGGCTGCCGCGGCTTTCAGAGCCCTCGGATGCATTGCAACTCCGGTCAGTCAACGCTGCCTGCAGGAACTCAGTCAGAACCTCAATGATGCATCGCGGAAACAACTGGCCTGCCAACAGCTGCAGCAACAGTTTCGATCCTGAGACAACAAAAAGCCCGACCAAAGTCGGGCTTGAATATTGGGAACGATTTATTTCAAGTGAAAGCTTGAAACAAGATTTACCATTTTTTGTAGGGCAAGAACTTACCACACATCGTGATCTTGACGCGATCGCCCTTGGGATCTTCAACCTTGTCTACATCAAGGGTAAAATCAATAGCGCTCATGATTCCATCGCCAAACTTTTCTTGGATCACATCTTTGAGTGGCATTCCATACACCTGCATGATCTCATAAAAACGATAGATCAGAGGATCAGTGGGAATCACTGGCTCCAGACTGCCCTTGGTAGGAAATTCCTGAATCGCAGCTGTGATCGCAGGATCTAGCGAGAGCAAGGATGCAAGTTTCTCTGCCTCCTCGGCTGATGCTGTGGCCTGTCCATAGAACAGCGAAGCAATCCACACTTCATCAAGCCCAAGAGCTGCCTCAAGGTCTGCAAAACTCATCCCTTTGGCTTTCTTGGCAGCCATCAATGAAGCTGTCAATGTGGACTGAGATGGTGCTGCCAGAGATGGAGCAGACATAGACGAAACAGTCATCAAAAATACTGAGACAGGAAATGAGACTGTCGCGCTTCACGCCATAAAACAGCAACAAAGACAACCAAATCCAAAATCCATTTTGGATTCATTGACTACATCTTCACGGATTCAGAACTGCTCTATTGAATGGACAGATCATGCATCCGATGAGCACACTCTTTCGCAGACTCACGTCATTGCTGAACATTCAGCATCTTGACTCCAGTGCCAGTACGAGTCTGGTGCTTGAACGGCTTTACTACGCCGATGGTCGACACAACCCCAGCCATCCTCTGCACGGAAGTTTTCATGGACTTTCCGTTCTTGGGTAAAGCGATCGGTAGCAATCGCTACCCCTGAGAGTGACCCCACTGCAGAACACTGCCTGAAGCGATGGTACGGCCCTTGACAAGCACTGTCTGCAGCGGTCGCGAACGCTTCAAGCAGCACCTTCGCAAAGTGGGGAGTGGCGAGCACACCAGCAAGGGTTTGACTCGTGATGAAGCTGCCGATGCTTTGGCACTCATGCTTCAACAGGAAGCCACGCCAGCTCAGATCGGCGCTTTCCTGATCGCTCACCGCATTCGCCGCCCTGAGCCTCAGGAGCTCACCGGCATGCTGGACACCTACAGAGCGATGGGGCCTGTATTGCACAGTCCTGCAGATCAACGGATGCCCATGTGCTTCGGCATGCCGTTTGATGGTCGAACGCGGACTTCACCGATCTACCCACTGACCAGCCTGGTTCTGGTGGCCTGTGGTCAACCGGTTGTGTTGCAGGGCGGTGACCGCATGCCGATCAAATACGGCATCACAGCCCTTGATCTGTTTCGTCTGCTGAATCTCAATCTGGGTGGACTGCCACTGAGCACTGTTCAGGAGGGATTCAACGAGCATGGTTTCGCGCTCATCCACCAGCCTGATCATTTCCGGATCGCCGAATCACTGATTGATTACCGGGAAGAGCTGGGAAAACGGCCTCCCGTGGCCAGCCTTGAGCTTCTCTGGACCGCACATCAGGGAGCCCATCTGCTGGTGAGTGGATTCGTGCACCCTCCAACGGAAAGTCGTGCCTGGGAAGCCCTCAGGCTTGCCGGCGAAACCAACCTGCTCACGGTGAAAGGGCTCGAAGGAGGAACGGACCTTCCCATCGGCAGAGCCTGCATCACAGCCCGAGTGCGCAATGGCCAGGCCGAACGCCTGATCCTTCATCCCCGCGATCACGGCTGCCATGACGCAGATCGGGAATGGTCATCAGACAGTGACTGGCAGAGCGAGGCTTTCGACGCGCTCAAGAACCGTGGACCCCTGAGTGATGCTCTGCGCTGGAATGCCGGCGCCTATCTCTGGATCGCTGGTCTAAGCGACAGTCTTGACTCGGGCATTGAGATGGCCACCCAAGTCCTGGAACAGGGGCGAGCGCTGGATCAGCTGGATCAGCTGCGCAGCTTGCCAAGTGCTTTATGCATCCGGTAGCGCTCGAATGGCACCCCGGCGATCGTGATGATTTCCGGAGCAACCAGCCTCCAGCCACGTCGCGCGAACAACGGACGACTGAATTGACTGGCTTCAGTGCGCAGACAGGTCACACCATCGGCAATGGCATCGGCTTCAATCCTGTCCAGGAGAGCCTTTCCATGGCCCTGGCGAGCAGCGCGGCCTCGGCAATACAAAAGAGCAAGCCGGTCCGGCGGGTAACGGATGGCAAAAGCTGCATCTCCACCGCTGATCCAGCCGGATCCCTCCATCAGGGTTTGATCCAGCACACCCGGCAACCAGGCGAGTGCTGCCCAGGACTTCACCTGCTGATCCGAATAGAGCTCTGAGGCCTGACTTTCGATGGCATCGGCATAGATCTCTCGGAGGAGAGCCACATCGGCAGGAACGATCAAACGCAGGACCATGGCCAGTGCCTATGGGAATGTGAGTCTCACCTGCCCAGCGGCTGCCTTGCAGCGACCACGCGTCCCCACCCTGCTCAGCGCCTTTCTGACGCTGCTCAATGACCGCCTGAGCGAGAGCATTTTTCTGCCTCTGCTGCCCTTCCTGCTGGAAGACTTCAGCAGCGATGGCAGCACCGTCGGACTTCTCTCAGGCACCTACGCCCTCTCGCAATTCGCCGTTGCACCTTTGATTGGCGCGCTCAGTGACCGCTTCGGACGTAAGCCCGTCATCAGCCTCTGCGTGTTTGGCTCGGTCATCGGCATGGGCCTGTTCGCCACCACCTTGACCCTGCCATGGCAACAGATATGGCCAGGGGCAGCAGCAGCAGGCCTACCACTCGCCATGTTGTTTCTGGCGCGAATCATCGATGGAGCAAGCGGAGGCACTGCCGCCACGGCCACAGCTGTCTTGGCTGACATCACGACACCCGAAAACCGGGCCAAAGCCTTTGGCCTCATTGGCGTGGCCTTCGGCCTCGGGTTTGTCCTGGGTCCTGGGCTTGGTGGAGTGCTTGGCGATGTGAACCGCATCCTTCCCGCCTGGGCTGCAACAGCCTTTGCCGTCATGAACTTGATCGTGGTGCTGGGACTCCTCACGGAGACTCATCCGATGGAGGCCCGAAAGCAACTGCCCCGCAGACGCGAGCTCAATCCGGTCACCCTGTTGGCCCGTGTGTTTGCCAAGCCAGAGGTGCGTCGCCTGTCGATCGCTTTCTTTGGCTTCTTTATGGCCTTCAACGGTTTCACCACCGTTTTGGTGCTGTATCTGCGCAACAGTTTCAACTGGACCGAAGGCATGGCCGGAGCCGCGTTCGCCCTGGTCGGGGTTATCGCGATGGTGGTGCAGGGAGGGTTGATCGGCCCGCTGGTAAAACGTTTCGGTGAACTCCGCCTGACCCTGACCGGCCTTGGACTTCTGACCTCCGGATGCCTGATGGTGCCATTGGCAACTCCCAGCAACTCAGTTCCGGTGGTGTACACCGCCGTGTCTTTGCTGGCACTGGGCACCGGTCTGGTGTCCCCCTGCTTGCGTGCCCTGGTGTCCCGTCGTCTTGGCAGCGATGGCCAAGGATCAGCCCTGGGCGGTCTGCAGGGCCTGCAAAGCCTCGGCACCTTTCTTGGCGCCTCCGCCGCTGGCTTCAGCTATGACCGAATCGGAGTCACCAGTCCGTTCTGGTTCGGCAGCCTGATGTTGATCGGAGTTGCCTTGCTCGTGGCTGGCAGCATCCGGAATCGACCTCAGGTGACCCAGGTCTGACAAGACATCCAGAGGCCCTTGCAGTCGCAACGTGATTGCTACGTTGCGAGTAACAGCCTCCGCAACCACTGTTCTTCTCTGATGGCAGAGCGTTCCCTGGATCCTGATCTCTATATCAACCGGGAACTCAGTTGGATCAGCTTCAACGAGCGCGTGCTGATTCAGGCGCTGGATGCACGGACCCCACTGCTGGAGCAGGCCAAATTCAGCGCCATCTTCAGCAACAACCTCGACGAATTTTTCATGGTGAGGGTGGCCTCCCTCAAGGCCCAGGTGGAAGCCGGCATTGATAAGCGCAGTGAAGACGGCCGCACCCCATTGGAACAGCTGCAGGCCATACGGGACCATCTCACACCCCTGCTTGAACGACAGCAGGAGCATTACCGCAGCCAGCTCAGATCCGAACTGCACACTCAAGGTGCCCATCTGCTCGATTACGAACAGCTCAACGAACGTCAGCGACTCTGGGTTGATAACTACTTCCAGACGGCGATTTTTCCCGTACTGACCCCTCTAGCGGTTGATCCTGCTCATCCCTTTCCCTTCGTGAGCAATCTGAGTCTGAATGTGGCGGCTCTGATTGACGATCCCGACACCGGTCAGCGGCTGCTGGCCCGCGTGAAGGTGCCTCAGACAATCTTGCCTCGATTCGTTGCCATACCCACCGACCTCGCCGCTGAACAATCGGAGGCAATTCACACAGCCGTGCCCCTGGAACAGGTGGTGGCCTTCAACCTCGATCTTCTCTTCCCGGGGATGAGCATCGAGGGGCACTATTTCTTCCGTGTCACCCGTGATGCCGATTTAGAACTGCGCGACCTGGAAGCCGACGATTTGATGATCGCCATTGAACAGGGGCTGCGCAAGCGACGCATGGGTGGCGAAGTGGTGCGGCTCGAAGTGGCTGATGGCATGCCGCAGGACGTTGTCGAGATGCTGATGGATGGCATGTCCGTTGAGGAAGCGGACCTCTACAGAGTTGACGGGCCTCTGGGCCTCGACGATCTGTTCAGTCTGATGGGCATTCCATTGCCTGATCTCAAGAACGAGTCCCACTCCGGCCAGACACCCTCGGTTCTTCGGCGCGCCCAGCGCAACATGCTCGAAGACGGCTCAATCAAAGAAGAGGAGTTCGAGAGCATTTTCTCTGTGGTCCGCCGACGTGATGTGCTGTTGCATCACCCCTATGACCTTTTCTCCACCTCAGTGGAGGAATTCATCAACCAGGCCGCCGATGATCCCCTGGTGATGGGGATCAAGATGACCCTCTATCGCACCTCCAAGGATTCACCGATCATCGCCGCGTTAATCCGCGCTGCGGAAAACGGCAAACAGGTGATGGCACTGGTGGAACTCAAAGCACGCTTTGATGAAGACAACAACATCCAGTGGGCCAAGCATCTGGAGAGCTCAGGCGTCCATGTCGTCTATGGAGTTCTGGGCCTGAAAACCCACACCAAAATCGTGCTGGTGGTGCGTAAGGAGAAGGAACGTCTCCGCAGTTACGTCCATATCGGCACCGGCAACTACAACTCGAAGACGTCTCGTCTTTACACCGATCTTGGCCTGCTTTCGGCAAGACCAGAACTGGGCCAGGATTTGGTTGAGCTGTTCAACTACCTCACAGGATTCTCCAAACAACAGGAATTCCGCAAGTTGCTGGTTGCCCCGGTTTCACTGCGTAAAGGAATGGAACATCTGATTCGCCGTGAGATCGAACACGCGCAGAACAACCGTGGAGGCCATATCCGGGCCAAGATGAATTCGCTGGTCGATCCAGGCATCATCACCCTCCTGTACGAAGCCTCGCAGGCAGGCGTGAAGATCGAACTGATCATCCGCGGAATGTGCTGCCTCTACCCCGGACGCGAGGGAGTGAGCGACAACATCAGCGTGGTGAGCATCATCGGACGCTTTCTTGAACACTCACGCCTGTTCTGGTTCGCCAATCACAACGAACCCGAGGTTTACATCGGCAGCGCTGATTGGATGCCCAGAAATCTGGACAGACGCGTCGAAGCCGTGACCCCAGTGGAAGAACCAGCACTTCGGGAGCAACTGGAGCGCTTGATGCAGATCTACCTCGATGACAACCGTGGCTCATTCGATATGCAAACCGATGGATCATTCAGTCAGCGCCATCCGGAAGGCGAGGAGCGTAATTCTCAGCTAAGCCTGATTGAAACCTGGAGAAAAGGGCTCATAGCGAAAAACTGAACCAGCGGGAGCCGTGTTCTTCGATACAGCGAAATTGTGCTTTTTGTCTTTATTTCACATTCGATCCACGAGACTTAACACTACATCATTGATTCGTAAAAACTTTCGAATTAATCACTTCACTCTTTGGCCTGGGTGCTAAATTTTTCGCAAATCTAATTTTCAGGAGGCCAGGGTGATGGGGATCCCTCTGGAATCTGAAGGAGTAACTCAAAAAGTTGCTTCATCAGAACCTGTGTTGCCGACCACTGGTCGCCGTGACAGCAGTGCACGTTCACGCTCAACTTCCACTCGCTCAGCGCGCCAGAGCGGCCGCTTAGCCACCGACTCCATTGGCTATTACCTCAGCAGCATCGGACGAGTTCCATTGCTGACTGCAGCCGAAGAAATTGAGCTTGCTCATCACGTGCAAGCCATGAAAGAGCTGCTTGAAATTGCCGAGGAAGATCGCACTCCCAGGCAACGTCACCGCATCCGCATGGGCAAGCGTGCTCGGGATCGGATGATGGCTGCCAACCTCCGCCTTGTCGTGAGTGTTGCCAAGAAATATCAGAACCAGGGTCTTGAACTGCTCGATCTCGTGCAGGAAGGCGCCATCGGCCTGGAACGAGCGGTCGACAAGTTCGACCCTGCCATGGGCTACAAGTTTTCGACTTATGCCTACTGGTGGATTCGCCAAGGCATGACTCGCGCGATTGACAACAGCGCACGCACCATTCGCCTGCCGATTCACATCAGCGAAAAGCTCTCCAAGATGCGTCGCATCACGCGCGAGCTTTCACACCGCTTCGGTCGTCAGCCGAACCGGCTGGAACTGGCGAACGCGATGGGGATCGAACCACGCGATCTTGAAGACCTCATTGCTCAAAGCGCCCCCTGCGCATCCCTGGATGCCCATGCCCGTGGCGAAGAAGATCGCAGCACGCTCGGCGAACTGATCCCAGACCCCAATGGTGCCGAGCCAATGGAGGGAATGGATCGCAGTATTCAGAAGGAACATCTGGGCGGATGGCTCTCCCAACTAAATGAGCGGGAGCAAAAAATCCTCAAATTGCGCTTCGGACTTGATGGAGCCGAGCCCCTGACTCTTGCCGAAATCGGTCGTCAGATCAATGTGTCGCGGGAACGGGTGCGACAGCTGGAAGCCAAGGCCATCTTGAAATTGCGTGTCATGACCAACCATCAGCAGGCGGCCTGAGTTTTTGCTCTCATCCCTGCTGATCATCGGCACCTGGATGCTGCTGGTGCTCTCAGCAGCTGTGATTTGTCGAAAGCGTTGGCCGGATCGACGGGAACTGAGTCGCAAGATCGTCCACATCGGCACCGGCCCAATCGTTGTGATGGCGTGGTGGCTCGCCATTCCTGCATCCATTGCTGTGCCAGTGGCTCTCGGCGTCACCGTGGTCACGGCGATCAATCACCGCATGCAGCTGCTGCCAGCCGTCGAGGATGTGGACCGCAACAGCTACGGAACCGTGGCGTATGGGCTGGCCATCAGTCTGCTGCTTCTCCTGTTCTGGCCCGACCAAGCCGTTGCGGTGTGCGCTGGGGTCCTGGTGATGGCCTTTGCCGATGGGCTGGCCGGACTGATTGGCCGTGGCGTGCCATCGACCAGCTGGACCATTTGGCAACAGCGGAAATCAGTGGCTGGCACCGCCACTATGGGGTTGGTTACCGCATCGGTGTTGCTCCTACTGGTGCTGCTCAGTCAGAGCCCTTTGCATCCGTTGCGTCTGATCGCTGTCTGTGCTCTAGCCGTTGGCCTGGAGCAATTCGGCCGCTGGGGAATCGACAACTTCAGCGTGCCGTTGGCAGTGGGACTGTGCTGGGCCTGGATGACCGTTTAACGAATCGCCCGCGCCCTGACAGCTCAAGACATCGAAAGGCCAGACGCCTATGTGCCGGCTTGCTTCACAGATTCAGCCAACTCAGCCAGCAACTCGGCCGTTGATTCAATGCTGATGCAGGCATCCGTGACACTCTGTCCGTAGGTGAGTGAAGAGCGATCAGCACTGATCTTCTGATTGCCTTCGACCAAGTGGCTTTCCAACATCACTCCCATCACATGGGTCGATCCCTTCTGCACTTGCGCAGCCACCGCCCTGAGAACCTCGCCCTGACGGCGATAGTCCTTATTGGAATTGGCATGACTGCAGTCCACCATCAATCGATCCGGGAGGCCAGCGCCAGCCAGTTCAGCTGAGGCCTCCTGAATCGCTTCCAGGTGGTAGTTGCTGCCGCTGTTGCCGCCCCTCAACACCAGATGGCCATAAGGATTGCCAGTGGTGCTCACGATGGAGGCATGCCCCTCACAATTAATCCCCAGAAAATGATGAGGACTGGAGGCTGACTGCATCGCATTGATGGCGATGGTGGCACTGCCGTCGGTGCCGTTCTTGTAACCGACAGGCATAGAGAGACCCGAGGCCATTTCTCTGTGGGTCTGACTTTCTGTGGTGCGGGCACCGATGGCTGTCCAGCTGATCAGGTCGGCGATGTACTGCGGAACCACAGGATCGAGGAGTTCGGTCGCCGTGGGCATGCCCTCCCTGGCGAGATCCAGAAGCAATGAACGCGCCAGCCGCAGACCGGTGTTGATGTCGTAAGAACCATCAAGGTGGGGATCGTTGATCAACCCTTTCCAGCCCACGGTCGTTCGAGGCTTCTCGAAGTAAACCCGCATCACCACCTCCAATTCCCCCGCATGACGGGCTCTCAGGGGCGCCAGTTGGCGGGCGTAATCAAGCGCCGCATCAACGTCATGAACCGAGCAGGGGCCAACAATCACCAGCAAGCGATGGTCCTGGCCCCGGAGAATGGCCTGAATGCGATCTCTGGCGGTGGCAACGGTTTCGGTGGCCCTGGAATCGGCAGGCAGATCCCGATGCAACAGGGCTGGGGAAACCAGTGGCCGGGTATCCACCACATGCAGGTCGTGAGTGGTGGTCATGCCCCGAGCATTGAGTGAGCTCAGGTTACGCAAGCTTCTTCAAGGCGCATGACGTCAGCAGGGAACGGTGACGCAGGAGAATGAACTGCATTTGTCGTTCCTGCGCCAATTCCGATGCTGAGCACCTACCGCGAGAACGCTGCAGAACGCCTTGCCCAAGGAATCCCAGCGCTGCCACTCGATGCCAGCCAGGCCAATGCGCTCACGGAGCTGCTCCAGGACCCTCCCGCCGGAGAAGAGCAGGAACTGTTGTATCTGCTGAGTGAACGCATCCCACCGGGGGTGGATGAAGCGGCCTACGTCAAAGCAACCTGGCTGAGTGCGGTCGCACAAGGCGAGGCAAGCAGCCCGCTGGTCTCACCCCTGGAAGCGATCCGCCTGCTCGGAACGATGGTGGGGGGCTACAACGTGGCGGCCCTGATTGAGCTGCTCAAACACAGCGATGACGAGCTGGCCGCATGCGCCGCGGATGGACTGAGCCGCACCCTGCTCGTCTACGACGCCTTCAACGAGCTGATGGAGCTGGCGGCCGACAACCGCTTTGCCAAACAGGTGGTGGACAGCTGGGCAGCTGCGGAGTGGTTCACCTCCAAACCGGAACTGGCTGAATCCATCACCGTGACGGTGTTCAAGGTTGAAGGTGAAACCAACACGGATGATCTGTCTCCGGCAACCCATGCCACGACACGTCCGGATATTCCCCTGCATGCTCTGGCGATGCTGGAGACCCGCGATCCCGAAGGCCTTCAGACGATTACAACGCTGAAGCAGGGTGAGCATCCCGTTGTCTATGTGGGAGATGTTGTCGGCACGGGAAGCTCACGCAAGAGCGCCATCAACTCGGTGCTCTGGCACACGGGCGATGACATTCCACACGTGCCGAACAAACGTGCCGGTGGAGTGATTCTGGGCGGAAAAATCGCCCCCATCTTCTTCAACACCGCAGAAGACTCGGGTGCGCTGCCGATCGAATGTGATGTGACCGGTCTGAACACCGGAGATGTGATCACCATTCGTCCCTACGCAGGCACGATCGAACGGGATGGTGAGGTGGTGAGCCGCTTCGAACTCAAGCCAGCCACGATCAGCGATGAGGTGCGCGCCGGTGGACGCATTCCTCTGATGATCGGCCGGGCCCTCACCGACAAGGTGCGCGCCAAGCTTGGTTTGCCGCCTTCTGAACTGTTCATCCGCCCCAGCGCTCCGGAAGACACCGGAAAGGGATTCACCCTTGCGCAGAAAATGGTCGGAAAGGCCTGCGGCCTCAAAGGTGTGCGCCCGGGCACCAGCTGCGAGCCGCTGATGACCACGGTCGGTTCCCAGGACACAACCGGGCCGATGACCCGGGACGAAATGAAGGAGCTGGCCTGTCTGGGCTTCTCCTCCGACCTGGTGATGCAGAGCTTCTGCCACACCGCGGCCTATCCCAAGCCTGTGGATCTTCAGACCCAGAAAGATCTGCCCGATTTCTTCGCGCAGCGCGGCGGTGTTGCGCTGCGCCCCGGTGATGGCATCATCCACAGCTGGCTCAACCGCATGCTGCTGCCCGACACCGTGGGCACCGGCGGTGACAGCCACACCCGCTTTCCACTGGGCATCTCCTTCCCGGCTGGATCAGGCCTCGTGGCCTTCGCCGCAGCAATTGGCGCCATGCCGCTCGACATGCCCGAATCCGTTCTGGTCAGGTTCAGCGGCTCTCTGCAACCCGGTGTGACCTTGCGCGATGTGGTGAATGCCATTCCCTGGGTCGCGATTCAACGCGGCCTGCTGACGGTCGAAAAAGCCAACAAGAAAAATCTGTTCAATGGCCGGATCATGGAGATTGAAGGCCTTCCTGATCTCAAGCTTGAGCAGGCCTTTGAACTCACCGACGCCAGCGCCGAGCGCTCCTGTGCCGGCTGCACGATCAAGCTCTCTGAAGCAACGGTGAGCGAGTACCTGCGCAGCAACGTGGCCCTGCTCAAGAACATGATTGCGCGTGGCTACAGCGATGCACGCACCCTGGCCCGCCGCATCAAGGAGATGGAGGCTTGGCTGTCCAATCCCCAGCTGCTCAGTGCTGACGCCGATGCCGAGTACGCCGAGGTGCTGGAGATCAACCTCGATGAACTCACCGAACCCGTTGTGGCCTGCCCGAACGATCCCGACAACGTGAAGCTGCTCAGTGAGGTGGCTGGTGATGCGGTGCAGGAGGTGTTCATCGGCTCCTGCATGACCAACATCGGCCACTACCGCGCCGCAGCCAAGGTGCTCGAGGGAGCCGGTGAAAACAAGGCACGCCTCTGGGTCTGCCCGCCAACCCGGATGGATGAAGAAACCCTCAAGGCCGAGGGGTATTACGCCACCTTCGAAGCGGCTGGATCACGCATGGAGATGCCGGGCTGCTCCCTGTGCATGGGCAACCAGGCCAGAGTCGAAGACAACACCACCGTGTTCTCCACCAGCACCCGTAACTTCAACAACCGCCTGGGCAAAGGGGCCCAGGTGTATCTGGGCAGTGCTGAACTGGCAGCGGTCTGTGCTCAGCTGGGCCGGATCCCCACAGCCGACGAATACCGCAGCATCGCCGCTGAGAAGATCGATCCTCTCTCCGATGAGCTGTACCGCTATCTGAACTTTGACCAGATCAGCGGTTTCGAGGATCAGGGTCGAGTGGTCAGCGCAGATGAGGAGGCCCAGGTGCTGGCCGGGGCCTGATCCCGACCTGGCAATGACATGGTCGTTCTGAGTGAACTAAAACAACGCCGCCACCAACTCGGATCCAGCCGCAGCATCCGCCGGCTGCTGGAACGACGCTGGTGGGTTGTGGTGCTGGCTTTGATGCTCACCGGTCTGGGCGCTGCCCTGACCGGTGTTCTGTTTAAAGCCGGCATCAAAATCCTGGGTGGCTGGCGCCTGGAACTGCTGTCTGATCTCCCTGCCTGGGCCGTCCTGCCTGGGCTCGGAGCCCTGGGTGGTCTGGTCTCCGGTCTGATGGTGGCGTACCTGGCTCCAGCCGCTGGCGGCTCAGGCATCACCCACATCATGGGATTCCTGAAACACCGAGCGGTGCCGATGGGTCTGCAGGTGGGCCTGGTGAAGCTGGTGGCAGGAATCGTGGCCATCGGCAGCGGCTTCCCTCTGGGCCCGGAAGGACCGGCGGTTCAGATGGGTGGGTCGGTGGCATGGCAGATGGCGCGCTGGCTGAAGGCACCCGTGGCTTTTCGCCGCGTGATCGTGGCCGCCGGTGGTGGCGCCGGCATCGCAGCCGTGTTCAGTGCCCCGATCGGAGGCTTCCTCTATGCCGTGGAGGAACTGCTCCACTCCGCCCGACCGGTGGTGTTGCTGCTGGTGATCGTCACCACCTTCTGGGCCGATGCCTGGGCCGACGTGCTCGGTCTGGCAGGCCTCAGTTCCAGTGGTGGCCTGGATGCAACGCAGGGATTCCAGCTGGAACGGGAGTACACACCACTGGTGAACTTCCTGCCCATTGATCTCGGTTATCTGATCGGCCTTGGCGTGGTGGTCGGAGTGCTTGCGGAGCTCTACTGCCGCTACGTGCTTGCGATGCAACGCAAAGGCAATGCCTGGTTCGGTGATCACCTGGTGCTGCGCATGGTGATCAGTGGCGGAGTGCTCGGGGGGGTGTACGCCTTTCTGCCCGAGGCCTTTCACAACCTGGAAGGGCTGCAGCATCTGATTGCTGATGGCAAAGCCGATATCCCCATGGCGCTCGGCACCTTCATCGTGCTGTTCTTCAGCACCGGTCTGGCTGCAGCGTCGGGAGCTCCAGGTGGTCTGTTCTTCCCGATGCTCACCCTTGGAGGTGCCATTGGTCTGGCCTGCGGCATCTGGGTGGAAGCGCTCACCGGACACGTGCCGAGCACCTATGTGTTCGCCGGCATGGGTGCCTTCGTGGCCAGCTGTTCACGCACACCGATCACGGCCATGTTTCTGGCCTTTGCGCTGACCAAGGATCTGCTGATCCTCAAGCCGATCCTGGTGGCCTGCCTGGCCAGCTTCCTTGTGGCCCGTCTGTTTGATGACCGCTCGATCTACGAGCGCCAGCTGGGGATGGAGCTTTTGGAGGAGGATCACCTGGAGGCCCGCAGGGAACGGCGAGGTGGCATCCATCACTCCTGGGAGGGATCCATCCGACGCCGCAAGTTTCAGGCTCCGAATCCAACAACCCAGCACAAACCAACAGACCATCGAAGTGACCCTGATCCTTCAGGATGAAGATCGGAAGCTCAGGACCTCCTGAACCAGGAAACGCTGCTGTTTGATCCGGCCGTGCCGGAAACCGGAGCCCTGCGCGCGGTGATGGCCTTTCCCAGCACCTACACGGTGGGAATTACCAGCCTGGGCTATCAAATCGTGTGGGCCACCCTGGCCATGCGCTCGGATCTGGATGTGCGTCGCCTGTTCACCGACCAGAGCGACCCACCGCATCGGCAGTGCGATCTGTTCGGACTCTCCCTGAGCTGGGAACTGGATGGTCCGGTGCTGCTGGATCTGCTGGAGCAGCAGCGCATTCCGATCTGGAGCGAACAACGCACGGATCAGGATCCAATCGTGTTCGGTGGCGGTCCTGTGCTGACGGCGAACCCGGAACCTCTGGCACCTTTTTTCGATGTGATTCTCCTGGGAGACGGCGAAGAGCTGCTGCCCAGCTTCATCGACGCGCTCCAGGACGTGCGGTCTGAATCCCGTTCCGTGCGCTTACGGCGACTGGCTCAGGTGCCTGGGATTTACGTGCCATCGCTCTACGCCCCCCGCTATGGAACCGACGGCAGTCTGCAAAGCATCGAACCGATCGAGACAGATCTGCCAGCAACCATCAGCAAGCAGACCTGGCGCGGCAACAGCCTCAGCCATTCAACGGTGATCACCCCCGAATCGGCCTGGCCTGATATCCACATGGTGGAGGTGGTGCGCAGCTGCCCGGAACTGTGCCGCTTCTGCCTGGCCAGTTACCTCACACTTCCCTTCCGCACGCCGTCTCTGGACGACGGCCTGATCCCTGCTGTCGAAAAAGGACTGGTGGCAACGCGCAGGCTGGGACTTCTGGGTGCATCCGTGACTCAGCATCCACAGTTCGCAGACCTGCTCCGCTGGCTGGGCCATGAGCGTTTTGATGACGTGCGGGTCAGTGTGAGTTCGGTGCGGGCAGCGACCGTGACAACTGAACTGGCCAGCGGACTGGCCCGACGCGGCAGCAAATCACTGACGATCGCCATCGAGAGCGGCAGCGAACGCATGCGCGAGGTGGTGAACAAGAAACTGAGCAATGAAGAGATCAGCGCCGCTGCGCGCCATGCCAAGGAAGGTGGGCTGCGTGCCCTCAAGCTCTACGGGATGGTGGGGCTTCCTAGTGAGCAAGACGAGGATGTGGAAGCAACCGCTGATCTCTTGCTTCTGCTCAAGAAGGCCACCCCTGGCTTGCGTTTCACTCTGGGCGTCAGCACCTTTGTCCCCAAGGCTCAAACCCCCTTCCAATGGCAGGGAGTGAGACCTGAAGCCGACAAACGCCTCAAACGGCTAGCCAAACGACTCAAACCAAAAGGGATTGATCTGAGGCCGGAGAGCTATGGCTGGAGTGTGATCCAGGCCCTGCTCTCCCGCAGTGATCGACGCCTGGCTCCGGTCATCGCCGCAGTTCGAGGATCACAGGAAAGCCTCGGAGGCTGGAAGAAAGCTTATCGGGCCGCACTGGCAGGTGATCTTCCTCAAGCGCAAAGCGGAGGCGTCACTCTGCCTGTACCCCCAAGCTGGGACCATGTCGTCCACGACAATTGGGACACCGAATCAGAGCTACCGTGGGGGCATCTCAACGGTCCTTTAAGCAAGGAACGGCTGGTCGAACATCAAGAAAAGTCTCTCGGTTAAGCGAAACCACAGCTAGAAATCAGCCAGAGGTGTGATGAAATCTGAAACTCACAAACGGATGCAGATCTCGCCGGAACAAGAGTCTCACGCTGGCAGGCACCTCAAAGCTGATCAGTACAGTCGCGCATCTCAGCCAAATCCAACACCCTCTCACCGTTTTTTCAGCCTCATTACAGGGAACACTTCCAGAAACGGCGAAATCCGGCAGCAAACTCAAAGGAGTCGTCCGGAATCAGTGATCAAGATCACAACCATGGTTGATCTCAGTCACAGCTCATAGCCTGAGATCAAGCCATCCTCAATGCATGGAACTGAATTGAACACTTAAATGCCTGACCATGGAAGACCTCAATACACCTCAATTATCCTCGACCTCCGGAACAACGGACGATATTTTTAGTGCTTCCACTTCTACGGCTTTTAATTCGAATGCAGGCTATGGGTTTGAGCAAAGTTCCAACAATTATTCAGAAAACAATGCAGCCCTGCCCCTAATTAGCATCGACACAAAAATCAACTTGAATGGCTCTCTTAATGAGCAAAACTCGATTGAAGGGAAAGAATACAGTGGTGCGTCTACTTCTACTATTAGCGAGTCTCCAACAACACTACAAGACGATTTTGGAATAAGCCAAATCAATCAATTCGACATTCACAATGTAGACCAAAGCGGCAGCACTCAAAATCAACTTAACAGTTCTTACGGATGGGTTGAAGAAACTGGAAACACTAGCCTCTATAAAAGCGCAAGCAATAATTATTGGGTTTACAACGAAACTGAATACAACTTCATCAACTACACAGACTTCAACGGCTGGAGCATAATCGGCGCCGAAAAAGTCAACGAAATCAACCAGCTCGCTTTCGGCAACTCTTTATCAGATCAGTTTTACAGATATAATATGAATGGCGATTGGGATCCCATTGATGGCGATTGGTTGACGGGAGAATCTCTGTATCAAGCTGAATCCGACTTCAATCAGGACTTCAACAGTGATGGCTTCACAGGTTCACCGCTGACCGCCACCGAATCAGCTGGCTCGATCTCCGTTCTCAAAGACTTCAGCGGATACGCCTACGCACAAGACTCCTCCGGTCACTCCGTCACCATCAATGACGAAACTGGCGCTCAGATGAGTGATTCAACCTGGGCTGGATGGTCATTGATCGGTGCTGAATCCATCGATGGCAATAACACCACATCCTGGAAGCGCAGTTCCGATCAGCATCTTTTCATCGCTCAGCACGACAGCAACTGGAACTGGACCACTGCAGGCAGCTATGCAGCCACCGGATCAAACAGCTACTTCCAGGCTGAATCTGATTTCAATCAGGACTTCAACAGTGATGGCTTCACAGGTTCACCGCTGACCGCCACCGAATCAGCTGGCTCGATCTCCGTTCTCAAAGACTTCAGCGGATACGCCTACGCACAAGACTCCTCCGGTCACTCCGTCACCATCAATGACGAAACTGGCGCTCAGATGAGTGATTCAACCTGGGCTGGATGGTCATTGATCGGTGCTGAATCCATCGATGGCAATAACACCACATCCTGGAAGCGCAGTTCCGATCAGCATCTTTTCATCGCTCAGCACGACAGCAACTGGAACTGGACCACTGCAGGCAGCTATGCAGCCACCGGATCAAACAGCTACTTCCAGGCTGAATCTGATTTCAATCAGGACTTCAACAGTGATGGCTTCACAGGTTCACCGCTGACCGCCACCGAATCAGCTGGCTCGATCTCCGTTCTCAAAGACTTCAGCGGATACGCCTACGCACAAGACTCCTCCGGTCACTCCGTCACCATCAATGACGAAACTGGCGCTCAGATGAGTGATTCAACCTGGGCTGGATGGTCATTGATCGGTGCTGAATCCATCGATGGCAATAACACCACATCCTGGAAGCGCAGTTCCGATCAGCATCTTTTCATCGCTCAGCACGACAGCAACTGGAACTGGACCACTGCAGGCAGCTATGCAGCCACCGGATCAAACAGCTACTTCCAGGCTGAATCTGATTTCAATCAGGACTTCAACAGTGATGGCTTCACAGGTTCACCGCTGACCGCCACCGAATCAGCTGGCTCGATCTCCGTTCTCAAAGACTTCAGCGGATACGCCTACGCACAAGACTCCTCCGGTCACTCCGTCACCATCAATGACGAAACTGGCGCTCAGATGAGTGATTCAACCTGGGCTGGATGGTCATTGATCGGTGCTGAATCCATCGATGGCAATAACACCACATCCTGGAAGCGCAGTTCCGATCAGCATCTTTTCATCGCTCAGCACGACAGCAACTGGAACTGGACCACTGCAGGCAGCTATGCAGCCACCGGATCAAACAGCTACTTCCAGGCTGAATCTGATTTCAATCAGGACTTCAACAGTGATGGCTTCACAGGTTCACCGCTGACCGCCACCGAATCAGCTGGCTCGATCTCCGTTCTCAAAGACTTCAGCGGATACGCCTACGCACAAGACTCCTCCGGTCACTCCGTCACCATCAATGACGAAACTGGCGCTCAGATGAGTGATTCAACCTGGGCTGGATGGTCATTGATCGGTGCTGAATCCATCGATGGCAATAACACCACATCCTGGAAGCGCAGTTCCGATCAGCATCTTTTCATCGCTCAGCACGACAGCAACTGGAACTGGACCACTGCAGGCAGCTATGCAGCCACCGGATCAAACAGCTACTTCCAGGCTGAATCTGATTTCAATCAGGACTTCAACAGTGATGGCTTCACAGGTTCACCGCTGACCGCCACCGAATCAGCTGGCTCGATCTCCGTTCTCAAAGACTTCAGCGGATACGCCTACGCACAAGACTCCTCCGGTCACTCCGTCACCATCAATGACGAAACTGGCGCTCAGATGAGTGATTCAACCTGGGCTGGATGGTCATTGATCGGTGCTGAATCCATCGATGGCAATAACACCACATCCTGGAAGCGCAGTTCCGATCAGCATCTTTTCATCGCTCAGCACGACAGCAACTGGAACTGGACCACTGCAGGCAGCTATGCAGCCACCGGATCAAACAGCTACTTCCAGGCTGAATCTGATTTCAATCAGGACTTCAATGGTGACTTAACCATTGGAGCTATTGAAAAAATAAGTGGCATCACAAACAGCTCAATCACCGACAACATCAACATCTCTTTAAGCGATGATCTCTTCACCCACCAGGAGCTCAAATCACTGTTAGTTGATGTTGCAAGCGGAGGAGTTACTGCAACAGAGCTTGCCGATCTACAAACCATTGAAACCAATCTCGATGGATATCTATCAGCAACCGAATCCTCATACCAAAGCTATATCTTCGATGCAGTAGTCAATGGCAACAGCGCAAACCAATGGTGGACGGGTGGCACATCAAGTCGCATCAGTCTCGGCAACCTCTCTGAAGGCTCCACTGAAGCTCATCTTAATTCACTCGTGGATAAGTGGTATGGCGGTCTTGATCGTCCCACAAACTTCGTCCAAGGCGACTCTGCCGCAAGTGCAAGCGCGATGACATTTGATTACTACGAAATGGTGGGTGATCTCTTTGTCGACGGAGTTGATTTTGACGATGTCAGACAAGGACAAGCAGGAACATGCTACTTATTAGCGGCTGCTTGCTCCTACGCAGACGCTAATTCCAGCATCATCACAGACATGTTTAAAGACAATGGTGATGGTACCTATGGGGTTCGTTTTTATGACAACAGCCTCAGTGAAGTCTGGGTGACGGTCGATTCCTACGTGCCAAGCACGAACGGCTACAGCACAGCACTTGCAGGCAACGCATCTTGGGGCCTAACAGGCGAGAAGTGGGTGGCCTTACTGGAGAAAGGCTATGCACAAGCCAATGAAACAGGAGCTTTCTCGAGAGGTAGCGACAGCTCCAAAAACAGTTATGCAGCTGTCGAAGGAGGTTTGATGGACGCTCTGTCACACCTCTCAGGAAATACAAGCACAACTGTCTCCTACTACTACACATATGGTGGATCCGGAATTGGGCTGAATGGCTGGTCAAGTGCATATGGGAACCAAGGAAGCTGGAATGCATTCGAAACCCAAGCGATTAATGCACTGAACAACAACAAAGCTCTGTGGCTGGGATCATGGGGTGATACCTGGGGAAGCAACGGTCGAAGAGATTTTGTCGCTGGCCACGCCTTCGCTATCACCGCCTATGACGCCAGCACTGGGTTATTCACGATCGTGAATCCTTGGGGATCCAGCAGTGGCAGCAGTAATCACACATTCACAGCCCGCTGGAGCGAACTGGCCACCTATGGACTCGATCCCATCGTGAGCTGGGCTTGATCATTAGAAGAAACAACTGCCCCGTCTTTGCTCTGATCGCTTGAACACAAACTTCACCTGCTGAGCTAAGCCAGAGGACCATCTTGGGCATGAGCCCGCTCACTAAAACTGCTGCGTAAACCAGCCAGCAAGATCCAGCCGGCAATATTCAACCGGCTGTCAAAGAAGGGCAGATCTGTGCCGTGCAGAACCATCAGTACGAACAACGCTGACCACCAGGCCCGATCGAACAGTCCAGAGAGTCCTCGGCGCAGGCTGACCAACAACAGAGCCAAGACAAAACCCACCAGCAGGACTGCGACCGGCAAGCCATGACTGATGGCCAGCTCCAGCGGCAGGTTGTGGGCATGGCCATGCCACTGACCGGTGCGCAGGGGGTAGATCACAGAGAACGCCGCCGCTCCCCAGCCCAACCAAGGCCGTTCAGCAATCAATTGGGCAGCAACGTTCCATTGACTGATGCGCGTGGACGCCAGAACTCTCTCCCCCCCGTACTGACTGTCGTTGAGACGCGCCCAGAGACTTTCAGGCACCAGAGTCCGGGCGGGATCCTGGAACATCAGCGGCACCCCTGGAAGCACCGAGAGCAGCACAGGCAGAAGTGCCAGTGCCAGCAGAGGAATCAACCAGGGCCAGCTGGGTGGACCTAAAACCAGCGGCACCACCAGCACCAATGAACCCCAACCGTTGCGGGATTCCGTGAGCACCAACGCCACCACCACCAACACGGCCAGGACCACCACCACCACACGGCGCCAGCGGTTCAACCCCTGCTGCACAAGGGCCGCCAGGGTCAGTGGCCAGACCAGAGCCAACCAGGCAGAAGCGATGTTGGCGTAATCAAACAGGCCGGAAAGGCGCCCCTCAGGGCGACCCCCTGCTGCCATGAACCACACAATCAATCCACCCAGCAACTGCCAGGGTCCCTGCCATCCCCACCACAGCTGACCGAGACCGGTCACCACCACAGGAACACTGCCGGCCACCAACCAGAGGGCAGAGCGACGCCGGGACTCTGGACTCATCACGTAGGGCTGAAAACCCCAGAAGCCCCAGAAAAAAGGCAGCCAATTGGCCAGCCCCACCCAGGCGAGTCCCTGGTCATAGGCCCCAAAGCAACCCAGAATCATCAGGCCTGCAGCCGCCAGCAGCGGAGCATTCCAGGGGTCACGCCAAAAGGGGCGATCACGCCCGGCACAGCCGAACAACAGCGCTGGAAACAGCAACAGACTTCCCAACAGAGCTGACGAAGGCAGCAAAAACAGTCCCAGCTGAAAGCAGCGCCAACCACGTGAAGATGCCAGGGAGGGACGGCCCTGATCCAGCCAGGCGATCATGCGAACACTGCCGTACGGCCGCGATAGACCATCACCTGACGGCAGAGGTGCAGGCGTAGGGCCCTTGCCAGAGCAAGTCGCTCGGTGTCACGACCCTTGCGGATCAGATCCTGCACCTCATCGCGATGGCTCACATGGGCGATGGTCTGCTCAATGATCGGGCCGTCGTCCAGTTCCTCGGTCACGTAATGGGACGTTGCACCGATCAGTTTCACGCCCCGTTCCCAGGCCCGGTGATAGGGCTGTGCACCCTTGAAGGCGGGCAGAAATGAGTGATGGATGTTGATCACATTGGGAAATTGGTCGAGGAAGGCACCGCTGAGCACCTGCATGTATTTGGCCAGCACCGCCAGCTCCACTCGATGTTCGATCAGCAGCTCAAGGATGGTTTGTTCCGCTTCAGCCTTGGTCTCGCGGGTCACGGGCACATGAACAAACGGCACCCCGAACTCCTTGCAGCTGCTCTCAAGATCAGGGTGATTGGCAATCACAATGGGAACCTGCATGGGCAGTTCCCCACTGCGAGCCCGCCAGAGCAGATCAAGCAGGCAGTGACTCTGCTTGCTCACCAGAATCGCCACACGGGGATGCTCATCGGAGAAATGCAGCTGAGCCTCACCTCCGAGCCGTTGCGCCAGAGACTGCGCCGCCGGTGCAATCGCCTGGCGCGGTATTCCGAAGCCCTCCAGATCCCACTCAATTCTGCTGAGAAACAGGCCCGCACCGGAATCGGTGTGGTGATCGGCATGACGAATGTTGCCCCCGTTCGCCGCCACCCATCCGGCGAGCTCACTGACGAGTGCAGGTCGATCTGGACAGATCAGCTGAAGGATGACCGAAGCGGAGGACAAGGATCTCAGAGAGATGAAAACGTTGATTGTGGGCCCGAAGGGTTCCCTGATTCTCAGCGGAGATGCAGGTTCAGATCCCTGGAGGTGGCCTGTCGGATCCGGGCTCGGATGGTTGGCAATCCGAGACGTTGATGGGCTGCAACCCTGTGACAGCCATTGAATCCCCAGAGCTGACCCTCCACCTCCAGCAGATCAATCGGTTCACGCAATCCCTCCTCACGAATGGAGGCCATCAGGGCTTCCACCTTGTCTTCATCAAGAAATCGCTGAAGAGGTCTGCGGACAGAAGCCAACGGCACCATGTCCACCCGCATGAGCGCACCCGTCACAACGATGGATCAACCAAATTTAGATGGCGGTTAAAGTCGCCACGATTCTTCTGAACTCCGATGCTGAGTGCCCTGCGCCGCGTGGCCGCCTTCTGCCTCTGCCTCGCCCTCTGTTTCGGCCTCGCAGCTTGTGATGGCAACGCCAATGCCAAGCCTGCCACGATCAGCCCTGAAGATATGGCCGTCATCCGCCGTCAGGCGGACGGGTTCACGGCTGCCAGAGATCGGCTGCCTGAACTTGCCGAGCTCGTTCAGCAACGCGACTGGACCTTCACGCGCAACCTGATCCATGGCCCCATGCAGGAAGTGGGCCGCGAAATGCTCTACATCAATCAACGGCTGCTTCCCCAGGACCGGGCAGAAGCCAACAAACTGGCCACATCCCTGAAGGACGCGATGGCTGATCTCGATGAAGCGGCTCGCCTGCAGGATGCCGCCAAGCTTCAGAAGTCCTACGAAGATTTAGTGGCAGGCTTCACCAGCTACTCCGAGGTGATCCCCGAGCAGGCCCTGAGCTGATTGCCGCCATCGCCGTCATTGGTGCCGGTGTCACCGGCACCGGCACCGCTTGGCATCTTGCCGAGCATGGGCACAGTGTTCTGCTCGCGGACCCACTGCTGGCCAGGCCGATCCCATCCAAGCCGGCTGATCGTGATCTGAATGGCAGCACCGCATCTCTAGGCGTGCTGATGGGGCATGCCTTCCGCCGTTCGAGCGGCCGGGCCTGGAGGTTGCGTCAACGCAGCATGGCCCTGTGGCCGGCGTGGGTTGAACAACTGAATCATCCGGAGTCGCCGCTGCATCTTGAGACTCCGCTCATCCAACTCGCAGGCAGTGCCGAAGAAGCGCAGCGGATGCAGCAGCTTGCGGGTGCAAGACCCGATTCAGGACTGCAGTTCATCACCAACGAGAGGCTGGAGCAGGCTGATCCGGCATGGCCACAGGCTGGTCATGGGGCGATGCTCTCCAAACGCGATGGACGGATCGATCCATTGCAGCTGTTGCGGTCCTTGAGGCGGAGCCTGGTTGAGCACAACGTCGAACTTCGGGCGTCAGACGTTGTGGAACTACAGCGGCGAAGCAGCTCAGATCGGAGCCAGTGGCGCATCATCACTGCGGACGGGCAGATCGAAGACATCGATGTGGTGGTGATCTGCTCTGCTTTGGGCAGCAGCAAACTGCTGCAGAGCCTCGGACATCAACGCCCCATGGATGCTGTCCTTGGCCAGGTTCTTGAGCTTCAGCTCAACAAATCAACCAAACAATGGTCAGGATGGCCGGCGGTGCTGACCTGCGGCGGCATCAATCTGATTCCGCACGGACAAGATCGCCTGTGGATTGGAGCCACGCTGGAGCCTGGAACGACAGCGAATCCGGCCGCCACAGAGACCATGAAACGGCTCAACGACCTGGCGCCAGCATGGCTGAACGACGCCCGAGTGATCGGCCAATGGCATGGCTTGCGTGCTCGACCACGAGAACGACCTGCTCCACTGTTGGAAGAACTCGAACCTGGGCTGCTGCTGGCATCAGGGCACTACCGCAACGGCGTGTTGCTGACACCCGCAACCGCTGAATGGGTTGGCCAACACGTTGATAAAGCAATGATTACCAGCTCTTAAATCAAGAAGCAGCGCACTGACATAAGTTCCCTGAAGAGCATTCATTCAGCTCTTCCGTTTTCACCAACGACTCATGGCTCGCTCTCTCAACGCCCGGGTATTGACTGCTGTCGCCGGCGTGACCGCAGGTCTCACCTTGTCTGCCTGCACAAACGGCAGCGGCGATGGAAGCAAGGTTCAGGGCAACCTCTCCGCAGCAGGCGCCTCCTTCCCTGCGGCCATTTACCAGCGATGGTTTCAGGGATTGTCGTCCCAAGGCGTGAATGTCAACTACCAGTCGGTGGGTTCTGGTGCTGGTGTCCGTCAATTCACGGCAGAAACAGTTGATTTCGGCGCATCCGACAAGCCGATGAAACCCGAAGCCATCGCCAAGGTGAGCCGTGGTGTGGTGCAGATCCCCATGACAGCCGGTGCCATCGCCGTGGCTTACAACAACCCCGGCTGCGATCTCTCACTCACGCAGAACCAACTGGCAGGAATTTTTCTCGGCCAGATCAAGAACTACAGCGAACTCGGTTGCGCTGACAAGGCGATCAACGTGGTTCACCGTTCCGATGGCTCAGGCACCACCTACAACTTCACGAAACATCTGGCAGCCATCAGCCCTGCCTGGAAAAAGGATGTTGGTGCTGACAAGTCGGTCAAATGGCCAACCGGTGTTGGAGCCAAAGGCAATGAAGGTGTGTCCGCCCAGCTGAGTCAGATCGACGGTGGAATCGGCTACGTGGAACTGGCCTACGTGAAGGGTGATCTGCAGGCCGCTGCATTACAGAACGCTTCGGGGAAACAGGTGAAGCCCACCAATGCCACGGCCAGCGAAGCTCTGGGCTCCATTGACCTCGGCCCGGATCTGATCGGAGGTAACCCCAATCCCAAAGCGGGCTATCCGATCGTCACCTTCACCTGGGTGCTGGCCTACAAAACTGGCAACGACGACAAAACAACAACGTTGAAGAAGACCTTCGACTACATGCTGTCCGAGGAAGCACAGTCGCAAGCGCCTGGACTTGGCTACGTCTCTTTGCCACCAGACGTGGTGAATCAATCCAAAGCCGCGGCCGATTCCATCAACTGAGCCTTCGGTCCTTGTTCAACAACAAAAAACCCCGTCTGATGACAGACGGGGAAGAGGTTGAAAGTTGGATTCAAACCAGGAGCGATCTGATCACTTGGATTCAGTGAACTCGGCGTCAATGACGTCGTCACCGGAATCACTGGAACCGGATGCTCCACCGGTGCTGGCTCCAGGATCTCCTCCTGGAGCTGCACCAGCTTCAGCACCAGCCTGCTGATAAACAGAAGCTCCCACGGTGTAAAGCTCCTGCTGCAGTTCCTCCAGCAGGGTCTTCATCGCGTCGTAATCCTCCTTCTCAGTGGCCTCCTTGAGCTTGGTGCGCTTCTCCTCCACCTTGGTCTTGGCGTCTGCATCAACCTTGTCGCCAAGCTCCTCCATCTGCTTTTCAGCCTGATAGACGAGGGTTTCAGCCTGGTTCTTGAGGTCGATGCGCTCGCGCTTCTCCTTATCGGCGCTGGCATTGGCCTCGGCATCCTTCACCATGGTTTCCACCTCGGAGTCGCTGAGGGTGGAAGCTCCGGTGATCGAGATGGACTGCTCCTTGCCGCTGCCCTTGTCCTTGGCCGTGACACTGAGAATGCCGTTGGCATCGATGTCGAAGGTCACCTCGATCTGAGGCACACCGCGGGGAGCAGCGGGAATGCCATCCAGACGGAAGGTTCCAAGACTCTTGTTGTCAGAGGCCATTTCGCGCTCACCCTGGAGCACGTGGATCTCCACGTTGGTCTGGCCGTCCACAGCGGTGGAGTAAGTCTCAGACTTCTTGGTGGGCACCGTGGTGTTGCGGGTGATCATCTTGGTCATCACACCGCCGAGGGTCTCCACACCCAGAGAGAGAGGAGTGACGTCCAGCAACAGGATGTCCTTGACTTCACCGGCGAGCACACCGCCCTGGATGGCAGCACCCACGGCCACAACCTCGTCAGGGTTCACGGTCTGATTGGGATCCTTGCCAGTGACACGCTTGACCAGCTCGAGCACAGCTGGAATCCGGGTGGAACCGCCCACCATCACGATTTCGTCCAGCTCACCGGAGGAGAGCTTGGCGTCCTTGAGTGACTGCTCAACAGGAACGCGGCAGCGATCAATCAACTTGGAGGCCAGCTCTTCGAACTTGCCGCGAGTGAGGGTGAGATCGAGATGCTTCGGTCCTTCTGGAGTGGCCGTGATGAACGGCAGATTGATCTCGCTCTGAGTGGCGCTGGAGAGTTCAATCTTGGCTTTCTCAGCCGCCTCGGTGAGACGCTGGAGCGCCTGCTTGTCCTGACGCAGATCAATGCCTTCGTTTGATTTGAAGGTGTCAGCAAGGTGATCAACAATCACCTTGTCGAAGTCATCACCACCGAGGTGGGTGTCACCGGAAGTCGACAGCACTTCGAAGACGCCGTCGCCAACCTCAAGAACCGACACGTCGAAGGTGCCGCCGCCAAGGTCAAAGACGAGGATGCGCTCGTTGCTCTTCTTATCGAGCCCGTAAGCCAGCGCAGCCGCAGTCGGCTCATTGATGATGCGCAGCACCTCAAGGCCGGCAATCTTGCCCGCATCCTTGGTGGCCTGACGCTGGGAATCGTTGAAATAAGCGGGAACAGTGATCACCGCCTGGGTCACCGATTCTCCGAGGTACTTGCCGGCATCTTCTGCCAGCTTGCGCAGCACCTGTGCAGAGACCTCCTCAGGGGCAAACTGCTTCTCAAGAACCGGACACTTCACCTTCACGTTGGAGCCGGCCTTCTCGACCGAATAACTCACTTCCTTCGACTCTTCATTCACCTCATCGACCCGACGGCCGATGAAACGCTTCACGGAATAAAAGGTGTTGTCGGGATTCATGACCGCCTGACGCTTGGCGATCTGACCCACCAGTTGGTCCTGGTTCTTGGTGTAAGCCACCACCGACGGCGTGGTGCGGAAGCCCTCGGCATTGGCGATCACGGTGGGCTTGCCGCCCTCCATCACCGACACACAACTGTTGGTGGTTCCGAGATCGATGCCGACAACCTTGCCCATCCGTGCCTCCTTACGTCGCGTAGTGACTGATTAGATCCCTTGCATCTTCGGCAGAGGGAATGCCTCCAGGCGAGGTGTGGTTCCCGAACAGACCGATCAAGCAGCAGGCTGGTGAGCAGGATGGCGCGACCCGGAATGATCAGCGGAACCACAGGACTGATTGGCTTGCTGGGACAACCCGTGAGCCATTCCCTGTCGCCGGTGATGCACAACGCCGCGCTGAAAGCGATGGATCTCGATTGGCGTTACCTGGCGTTGCCCTGTGCAGCCGAAGATCTTGAGGCAGTGCTCAACGGACTCAAGGCCGTGGGTTGCCGCGGACTGAACGTGACCATTCCTCACAAGCAGCAGGTTGCAGACCTCTGCCGGGAGCTGAGCCCCCTGGCCAGGCGACTGGGTGCCGTGAACACGCTCACGCCTCTCAAAGACGGTGGATGGCATGGCCATAACACCGATGCCGAAGGTTTTCTGGCACCGCTGCAGTCCTCTCCGAAGCTGTGGAAGAGTGCGGAGGCCGTCGTGCTGGGCTGCGGTGGCAGCGCGCGAGCCGTGGTGGCCGGTCTGCAGCAGCTGCCTCTGAGCGCAATCCACATCGGCGGGAGACGTCCTGACGCGCTTGAAACCTTCGTCAAGGATCTGAGTTCAGGCCAAGGCAGCGACAGCGTGCCGCTGACTGCCATGGCCCTTGAACCGGAACCCCTCAAGCGGATCCTGAAACGATCGAAGCTTGTTGTGAACACCACTCCTGTGGGGATGCAGGGTCACGGGGACGACAACGCAATGCCCCTGGGCAGGGATCTCTGGACAGGCGTTGATGCTTCCATGACCTTCTACGACCTGATCTACACGCCACGACCAACGCCTTGGCTGGAGCTGGGTCACCAGCGTGGATGCCGCACCATCGATGGCCTGGAAATGCTCGTTCAGCAAGGAGCTGCCGCCCTGCGTCGATGGTCGGGCCGCGCGGATGTTCCGGTTGCACTGATGCGGGAAGGAGCGCTGAGAAGCCTGGGTGCCGATCAGGATCAACCTGAAGGATCCACCGACTGAATCAACGAACTGAATCACACGACCTACGCTCGAGCCATTGTTGAGGCTGCGATGCCGATTCCCGTCTGGCAACGGTTGCTGGGTCTACTGGTGTATGTCCTGCCCTGGAGCGATGCAATCCCGTTCGGAAGCCATCTGATGGGTCAGTTCCCCTGGATGCAGTGGCTCACCCTGCCTGCATTGCCGCTCGTGCTGCTCGAACGGGGCATCCCCTTCGGAAATCTGCTGGTGTTCTTCGTGCTGTTCCTGGCTGTTGTGCGCAATCCGAATGTGCCTTACTTCCTGCGCTTCAACACACTCCAGGCTCTGCTGGTGGACATCATCGTGGTGCTGCTCGGTTATGCCTTCGCCATCCTCGTGCAGCCACTCAGCAGTGGCCTGATGCTGCGCACCCTCTCGAGCACGGTGGTGGTGGCGGTGCTGGCCGTGGTGATCTTCGCTTTGATCGAATGCATTCGCGGCAGAGAGCCTGACCTGCCCGGATTGAGCCAGGCTGTACGCATGCAGCTCTACTGAGTCTGTCAACCCCAAGGAGATAGGCTGTTGAATCCGTCGCTCACGCGGTGAGCCTTCAGTCCCCGTCGGATCTGTCTCCATGACCCAGCAGCCTTACTACGAGACCATGTACATCCTTCGTCCGGATATTCCGGAAGAAGAAGTCGAGTCTCATCTCACCAAATACCGCGACATCCTGGTGGAAACCGGTGCTGATGTTCTGGATAATCAGATGCGCGGCAAGCGTCGCCTGGCCTATCCGATCGCGAAGCACAAAGAAGGGATCTACGTTCAGCTGAGCCACAACGGTGATGGTCAGCAGGTTGCGGTTCTTGAGAAAGCGATGCGCCTCAGCGAAGATGTCATCCGCTATCTCACCGTCAAGCAGGACGGCCCTCTTCCGGCTCCCCGTGTGGTTCCAGGCAGTGAACCCGCAGCACAGCCCGAAACTGCCGAAGCTTCCGCCTGAGCAACAGGCATTGTTCAACTGCTGACCGGGCGATAGCGTTCGGTCATGCAGTTTCAGGACGCCGAGCATCAGGCACCATTGCCTCTCTGGAGCCCATCGCCGGAGCTGGTGCAGGCTGATTCACCCCATGAAGACGAGAACGATGTGCTGCGAGCGCGCATCACTGAACTCGAACAGATCGTCGAGAGCTATGAATCACTGTTGAGTGAGCTCCCAGAGCTCTTCGAGCGCAAGTTCCAGCAACGCCTCGAACCCCTGATGGAGCGTTACCGACTGCTGGCGAGAGCTCAGCAGATCCTGGGCGAACCTGCGCTGCCGCTGATTGAGGAGCCCTCAGAGACCCTGAGGGACATTCCGATTCCTTTTCTGGAACGCTGGCGCCACACAAGACACACCACTCAACGGCGATCCGATCGGAACGCCGCCTGATTCCTTGCCTGGCTTGCCGATCGCTCAGCGACGGCGGGCTGCCGACCAGAGCCGGATGGGCAACCCCCAGATGTAGATAAAACCCTCTGCAGCGCGGTGATCGAATTGATCATCACTGCCGTAGGACGCCATCTCAGGAACGTAAAGGCTGCTGTCGCTGGAGCTGCGACCCGTGACGATGGCGTTGCCTTTGTGCAGACGCAGGCGGACCGTGCCATTCACATGGGTCTGGGTGCGATCCATGAATCCATCGAGCGCTTCCTTGAGCGGCCCGAACCAAAGACCCTGATACACCAGATCCGCCCACTGCATCTCGAGCTGACGCTTGGTGCGAAGCACATCAGCAGCCAGCGTGAGGCTCTCCAGTTCCTGGTGGGCCTGAATCAGCAGGAGCAAGCCGGGAGTTTCATAGATTTCCCGGCTCTTGATGCCCACCACCCGGTTTTCGATCATGTCGAGCCTGCCGATGCCGTGCATGCCGGCCAGACGGTTGGCTTCCCGGATCAGCTCAACCGGAGCCAGGCGCACACCATCAATGCTGACGGGGTTACCAGCCTCGAAGCCGATTTCAATCTCCTGATGCTGAGACGGCGCCGCGTCCACGGACACGCTCATGGCAAACACTTCCTCGGGCGGCGCAACCATCGGATCCTCGAGCGGACCTGCCTCGACGCTGCGGCCCAGCAGGTTCAGGTCGATGGAATAGGGAGACTTCTTGCTCACCGGAGCAGGGATCCCGCAACGCTCGCCATAGGCAATGGTCTGCTCCCGGCTCATTCCCCATTCACGGGCCGGTGTGAGCACTTTCAGATCAGGAGCCAGGGCAGCGATCGCCACGTCAAAGCGCACCTGATCGTTTCCCTTGCCGGTGCAGCCATGGGCCACGGCATCGGCGCCAACCTCCCGGGCCACCTCCACCAGTCGTCTTGCAATTAGCGGACGGGCCAGTGCTGTGGAGAGCGGGTATCGACCCTCATACAAAGCATTGGCACGGATCGCTGGAAAAGCGAACTCTTCAATGAAGGGTTGAATCAGGTCACCAACGAGGGACTGACTTGCACCGGCGTCCAGAGCCTTGAGGCGGATCGGCTCCAGCTCGTCACCCTGGCCCAGATCTGCAGCGAAGGTGATCACCTCGTCGACTCCCCACTCCTGCTTCAGGTAGGGAATGCAGACACTGGTGTCCACACCTCCGGAATACGCGAGCACAACCTTCTTGGCGCGTCCCATCAAGCGGACTCCTGATCTGTTTCGGAACTACTCCGATTCTCCACTCCCGCGGGACGACCACAACAGCCAGCCCGCCATGAGCCCTGAGGGCACAAACAGCAGAGCCAGCACAGGAAGGGCACTGGGCTGCAGAGGCTGTGGATGCTGATGGCCCCAGAACCGCAGCAGCGCACTGATCAGTAGAGAGATTCCCCAAACGGAAGCGAGAATCGCCGCTTTCTTCAAGAACTGAAAATGCGCTGTCTTCTATGATGAAGGATTGGCTCTAGAGATCTTGTCCTCAGCTCTCACGAACTTGAGCGCCCTCGACAACGTCAACCCGGCACTGACACGCTACGGACGCAAGGAGCCTGCACCGGTGCTGCCTCTTCGTGAAGAGCCTGATCTGCTGAGCTGGCTTGAAACCAGCGGTCGACTGGTGGAAGACGAGGAATCCAACTCTCCCGAAGTGAGCACGGTGGAAGAGGAGGAACTCTCCGCGCTGATGGGTGAGAAAGAGGACTACAAGGCCGACGAAGAGAACGAGGAAAACTGGGAAGACTGATCTAAGGTCCCTGCGATTCGTCTTCGGGACTTGAGCGCTTCTGCGGACCGATCCACCCGTCTCGACGGCCGTGTTCCGGCTGCTGTGTTGATCGCAGTGGTGGTAAGCGTGGCCTTTGCGTCAGACCGGTGGATTCCCAACAGCCTGCTGAGCCTGCCACTGCTGGCGGCCACCCTGATTTCTGCTGTTGTCACCTGGTGGGGAGCACCGCGGCTGCGGGCACTGAAGATGGGCCAGGTGATCCGAGCAGAGGGTCCTGAAGCACATCAAAGTAAATCCGGCACTCCAACGATGGGTGGGCTTCTGGTGGTCCCCATCGGAGTGATGGTGGGATGCCTGATCAGCTGGCAAGGTCGCAGCGCTGATCAGTTGTTGGCTGTTGGTCTGGTCACGCTGGCTTACATGGTGATTGGTGGCATCGATGACTGGAGCAGCCTCACCAAACGCACCAATACTGGCCTGAAACCGAGAGGAAAAATTCTGCTGCAGAGTGCAGCAGCCGTGCTGTTTCTGGCTTGGTCTGCCTGGCACGGCTGGATCCCTGACACGGTGAGCCTGCCCCTTGGGGTGGTGATGGCTTTGGGCTGGCTGATCTGGCCCCTGGGATTGTTTGTTTTCCTCGCGGAAAGCAACGCCACCAATCTCACCGACGGGCTGGACGGCCTCGCCTCAGGCTGTGGCGCCCTTGTGTTCACAGGCCTGGGATTGCAGTTGATGCTGCGTGGCAACGAGGGTGATCCTGCGATGGCAGCGTTCTGCGTGGCGATGGCCGGTTGCTGGCTGGGCTTTCTGATCCACAACCGCAACCCGGCACGGGTGTTCATGGGAGATACGGGGTCCTTGGCCATGGGTGCATCACTCAGTGCCGTGGCCTTGCTGTCCGACAGTCTCTGGCCGCTGCTGGTGATGGGTGGCGTGTTTCTGGCTGAATCGCTCTCGGTGATCATCCAGGTGTGGGTGTTCAAAGCGACCAAGGGAGCGGACGGTGTGGGACGCCGTGTGTTCCGAATGGCCCCACTCCATCACCATTTCGAACTGGGTGGCACTGCTGAGCAGACCGTGGTGCCGATGTTCTGGCTTGCGACAGCAGGCCTGGTCATGCTGGGTATCGTGCTTCGCCCCACCTGAGCCAATCGATCATGAGTTACTTCACCTGGAAGGAAGCGGGTCTGACCGCCGATTGCGCCAGCCTTGAAGCGATGGCCGCGCGGTTTGAAGAGGCTGCCAGCCTGATGCGCCGCATGGCCGATCGGGGATTCGTGTTGGAACAGCGCAATGGTGCACAACACATCACCCACACGGATGCCGACATTTTTCAGTCGTGGGGATTTGTGAATGAAGAGCCGGCGGAGCGCCAACTGACCCTGATGCATGAACTCGAAGCCTGAAACGATGGTGCTCAGGCCTTCGTGCGCAAGGCTCCAACCAGCCAGACCACAACAAACGCCAGTATCGAGACGCCCAGATAGATCAGGGCCCATTTCTGCACGGTGGCGATCTCCCAGCCGAAGATCAGCCCATCAGCGGCATCTCCCGCCGTCGTGAAGGCGACGGAAGTGAAGCTCAGGGTTGAGAGCATCAGGCGTGGAGCGAGGATCAGTCCATGCTGCCCTGAAAAAGGCCATGACGACGTTTCCCGCCACCGTGATGCTGCTGGGCAGTGGTGAACTGGGCAAGGAGGTGGCCATCGCCGCCCAGCGCCTGGGCTGCAGAGTGATCGCCTGCGATCGCTATGCCGGAGCACCCGCCATGCAGGTGGCTGATCTGGCGGAGGTGCTGCCGATGACCGAGCCGGATGCACTGCTGGAGGTGGTGCGTCGCCACAGGCCGAGCGTGGTCATTCCCGAGATCGAAGCGCTGGCGGTGAATGCACTGGCTGAACTGGAGTCGGAAGGCATCACCGTGATCCCCACGGCCCGCGCCACTGCCGTCACGATGAACCGTGATCGAATCCGCGACCTGGCAGCAGGAGAGCTCAAGCTGCGCACCGCTCGCTTCGCCTACGCGGCCAGTGCCGAAGACCTGCATCAAGCTGCAGCACCATTGGGCTGGCCGGTGGTTGTGAAACCGGTGATGAGCTCCTCCGGGAAGGGTCAGAGCGTGGTGAACGACGCCGAAGGGCTAGATCAGGCCTGGGAGGCGGCCATGGCCAACGCCCGCGGGACCTCCAACCAGGTGATCGTGGAAGAATTTCTGCGTTTTGATCAGGAGATCACACTGCTCACCATCCGCCAGCGAAACGGGTCAACGCTGTTCTGTCCGCCGATCGGACATGAACAGGTCAACGGTGACTATCAATGCAGCTGGCAGCCCGCTCAACTGAGCGAAGACCAGTTGCAACAGGCGCAGACCATGGCCCGCACGGTGACAGACAACCTGGGCGGGGCCGGTCTGTTCGGAGTGGAGTTCTTTCTCTGCGGGGACGAGGTGATTTTTTCAGAGCTGTCCCCTCGTCCCCATGACACGGGTCTGGTCACTCTGATCAGCCAGAACCTCAGTGAATTTGAACTGCATCTGAGAGCTGTGCTTGGTTTGCCGATCCCCACGATCCGTTGTGCCACAGCTGCTGCCAGCAGAGTGATCCTTGCGGACCGCCATGGAAGCCAGGTCAGCTTCAGCGGCCTGGAATCAGCCCTGAGCGAACCCGACACCAAGGTGTTGTTGTTCGGAAAAGATCAAGCCCGTCCAGGCCGGCGCATGGGTGTGGCTCTGGCTTGCGGAGACCACCGGGCTGATGCTCAGGCCAAGGCCGATCGCAGCGCTGGTGCTGTGACGCTTCAGATCGAGGACTAATCCAGACGGGACTTTGCACTGAGAAAGCGGTAGTGCTGGAGACCCTCCAGCACGCCCATCAAGCGAGACCGATTGGCGAAGTAAACCCGCTGCTGTTGGCGGCAGCCATCCAGACAAGGATCATGATCAGCAGTGACCACGGCTGCTGGCAGACCTCGAAGCAGCTCCACATCCCCTTGCTGACTGGCCACCACCAGAATGTGCTCCAGAGGCAAACCCCAGCGCAGCGACAGGAATCGAATCGCCTCACTGCGTGAGGCCCGCATGGGCAACACATCAAGGAACCAGTGACAGCGCAGTTGAGGCCTCGCAGGCAGGCCGCTCTGACGTAAACGCTGGCGAATGAGCGGCAACACCGATGGGCCCGGTTGCTCCAGGAGATAACTCACCTTGAACTGGCCCTGATGCTCAGGCTTCTGCAGTTTGATGTGATCTCCGAGATCGGAGAGGGTCTGTTCCACAGACTCGCGTTGCCAGTCAACGCTGATCTGCGCTTCCCAGAAGCGATCGGCCTGCTCCTCCTGGCCGTAGTGAATCTGGGTGCCAGCCTGGGTGATCCAGACCTGCGGGTCAGGCAGATGAAGCTCGGCAAAACGCTGTCGGGCCGCACCCAGAGGCCGTCCGGTCACAATGCCGAAACCCGTCTGGGCAGCTTGGGCCGACGGTGCCATCAGCTGTTGACGCAAATTCTGCAGATCCTTGAGATCCGGCCGTTCAAGACTGCTGTCGAGATCCAGCAGCAGCAGACGGGAACCGAAAGGACTCAGGCCCGATGGCGTCGCCAGCAGCTGCGAGGAAACCGTCACCGTGCTGGAGCGCTTCAGCCGCTCTTGCATCAGCGCCAGGTAACCACACACATGAGCATCCCAGCTGTAGTGGCGGCTGACAGCCTCCACGCCGTTGTCACTCCAGCGCCGCCAGCGATCCCGATCAGCTCCGGCACGCTCCAATCCATCCTGGAGCGATTCCCGGTCGGTCACGTCAACAACAAGGCCGTTGTCGCAACGGCTGAGAATCTCTCGAGGACCACCGTCATCCGTGGCCACCATCGGCAGGCCCGATGCAGCAGCCTCCAGAAGCGTGAGACCGAAAGGCTCAGTCAGCGCTGGATTGACAAACAAACCGCGTTGGGCCGCTGCCCAGCGATAGATGGCAGGAATCTGATCGCGGCGATGGTGCTTGGGATAGGCAACGGAGCCGTAGAGGTCATAACGGTCCACAAGATCAAAGATCTGCTGAAAGACCTCCCGCTGCTGACGATCCATCTGGCGGGAATCATCACGATTGCCCAGCACAAGCACCAGGTTGTGGCGCTGGCGCAGGACAGCGGATCGCCCGAAGGCTTCAACGAGCGCAGGAATGTTTTTACGCCGATCCGCGCGGCAGATGGCCAGCAATGGCGGACGCCCAGGCTCTCTCAGAAACGAACTGAGGAGCTCTGAAACTTCCCTGAACTCATCCGAGTTGCCGTGGGGATGAAACCGTCTGCTGTCGACACCCGGTGGCACCACCTCGGCATGGTCAGAGTTGAACGATCCATAACGGGCGTATTGCTCATCGCGCTCCTGGCGCGTGCTGGTGATCACCAGATCGGCATAGGCCAGTGCCAGCTCTTCAGCGTCGATGCGGCGGCTGATCGAATAATTCTGTTCGATCTGTTCATGGTCTCCACCTGCGGCAAGCAGCCGGCGCAACTTCTCACGCCCCAGGGAATGGCCTGTGAACGCAAGAGGAATGCCCAGGCGTCGACTGACCAGTGCCCCGACATAACCGGCATCGGCGTAGTGGGCATGAATCCAGTCGGGCCGGTTGTCACTCTCCCGGAGATGACGAACCAACTGATCAGCCAGCTCATCCAGATAGGGCCAGAGCTGTTCCTTCCGCAGATAGCGCCGTGGTCCGAAGCTGAAACGACGAATCGATGCACCGGGTGCAATCGGCTCGAGAGATTTGGAATAGTCAAGCGACACCCGCCGGTCCTGAATCAGACGCGTGACGACCTCGACGTGATCCACCTCGGCGCGGTTCGCCAGGCTGCGGGCTAGCTCCAGCACATAGAGGGTCTGACCTCCAGTGTCTGCATCACGGCCAAGCTCCAGATCCTGCGAGCGAAACAAACCGTGGAGATGAAGATGCAGCAGCTTCAGTCCCACAAGACCTCCAACACGGTCAGGAACAGGTCCTGGTGTCCGATCAAGGGTTAGGTGAGATAGAGATTCGAAAAGATGAAAACAATCTGATAACTCAACAAGCTCAGATCAGAAACATCTGCAAATCTCCTTGCTTTAAAAGGGCTTAAGGCAGACCTGCACTGCAACTGGCAAAGATTTTTGATGTAGAAATGCAGACAAAAAAGCCTTGCCTACAACAACCCGATGACGTAAAGAATTTTCATAATTGACCTGTGACATCGATCAGTTGCACACGTTGATTGCCCCAACCGCCGCTCCTGAAACTGAGCGAATCGGTGATTCCCAGATGGTCATTGATCCAGGCAAGGATCAGGGGCCCCAGAACCGGTGGTTGGTCGGCGCCCGCTGGGGCCCAAAGATTGAAATGACTACCGCCTGAGGCCAGCACAACACGATGGCCATTGGCCAGAGGTTGACCATTGCGGAGCGGAACGATCGCTTCGGGATCCGATGGAACCACCCAATCACGGGTACCGCTCACCAGCAGCACCTTGGCATGCATGGAAGGGCCACTGGATTCATCAAACAGAAGTCGCAGAGGCGGACTCACCACAACAGCGGTCCGAACCCTCGGATCAGCCAACGACCCCTGATCGGCACCTTTGAGCCAGCTGCACTGCAGAACCCAGCTCAGATTGCGGTCTGGATCACGAGGATCCTGACAACGGGAACTCAGCTTCCGGCTCGTGGTCTTCAGACCACCCAGCTGCAAAGCCGCGGTGGCTCCCCAGGAATGACCCACAACCGCCACTGAATCGGTTTGAACCGAAGCCCCAGAGAGCAGGTTGCCGGTCTCGACCGCATCAATCACAGCCGTGACATCCATCGGACGCAGACGCAGTTCCTTAGCTGCCGGTGGGGGCTGTTTGCCCTTGAGCAGTGACGCCTGCTGCCGGGAATCACTGCCCGGATGACCCGGAAGCAGAACCGAATAACCATGGGCAGCAAGCAGATGGGCCCAGCCCTCAAAACTGGCAGGTTCATCCCAAAGCCCATGGGAGATCACCACCAGGCGACCGTTGGAAGGTCCGGTGGGAGAGATCACTGTGACCTCTAGGGGCTGCGGCCGATGGCTCACCGCAACGGAGCGTTGCCGACGGGTCCAGCCAGATGCCGCCGCCTCAACGATCGTTGAAGAAACAGGTTTGGCTGCGATGCCCTTCTGCACCAGAGCTCTGGCGTCGTCCTGATTGTCTCTCAGTCGCTTGGCGTAGAAGGCCAGTACCTGGAGATTGATCGTGATCTCATCCCCCGGGACATGACGCAGGAATCCCAGCAGATGGGGCTCATCATCGCGATAGGCCGCGGCCAGAGCTTCCGACACCATGCTTCCGCTGGTATCCGGCGGAAGCCCCTTGACCTCAACCATCTCGGAAGCCGTCAACAAAAGCTGCTCAAACAGAGGATGCCCAACCGATTGACGAACAATGCCGCTGGTCTCTTCGGGAAGAGGAGCCGTCAACAAGGATTCGATCAGCTTCTGCACTGATCCATCGCCCACCAGATCCAGCTCCTGAAGAACTGAATTGGAATCAATCAACTCCCGGGCGTTGGTGGCCTGGCTCAACTCAAGGCTGATGGTCTCATCGAGCAAAGGCAGGAAGAAGGTGAGTCGCTCAACCGCCGCCACCGGTTGAGCAACCAACAGCGAAGCCAGTGCTGCAGCGAGGCCACGGAACCGGAAAAACAGGGAGAACGTCATGCCGCCAGAGGAACGGTCTGCGGGGGATGCTGCTCCAGAACTCTGGCGAGATAACGGCCGGTGTGACTGGTCGGGTGCTGAGCCACCTCTTCTGGCGTTCCACAGGCCACCAACTGTCCACCGCGATCACCACCCTCGGGACCAAGATCGATCAACCAATCGGAACAGCGGATCACATCGAGATTGTGCTCGATGCAGATGATCGAATTGCCCTTGTCCACGAGACGCTGCATCACATCCATGAGCTTGTGCACGTCATAGAAACTCAGGCCGGTCGTGGGCTCATCAATCAGGTAAAGCGTCTTGCCGGTGGCCCTACGAGACAGCTCCGTCGCCAACTTCACCCGTTGCGCCTCACCACCGGAGAGGGTGGGTGCGGGCTGACCCAGCTTCACGTAACCGAGACCCACATCCACCAACGTCCGCAGTCGGTCAGCCGCCTGCGGAATGGCTGAAAACACCTCGGCAGCCTGCTCAACGGTCATCTCCAGAACGTCGGCGATGGTGTGGCCCTTGTACGTGACCTGAAGAGTCTCACGATTGAATCGGGCGCCTTTGCAGACATCGCACTGCACGTAGACATCGGGCAGGAAGTTCATTTCGATCACGTTGACTCCCTGGCCGCGGCAGGCTTCGCAGCGACCGCCCTTGACGTTGAAACTGAACTGACCGACCTGATACCCGCGGGCCTTGGCTTCAACCGTGGCTGCAAACACCTGACGAATCGGATCAAACGCACCGGTGTAGGTGGCGGGGTTGGAACGCGGAGTCCTGCCGATCGGTGACTGATCGATCACGATTACCTTGTCGATCGACTTGAGGCCACGCATCTCCCCGAGCCCATTGGGGAAAGGCACTTTGTGACCAAGGCCATGCTCGAGCGCAGGGTGAAGCAGCTCATTCACCAGTGTGCTCTTGCCGCTGCCGCTCACCCCGGTGATGGAGACAAGACGTCCAAGCGGAAACTCCACACTCAGGTCTTTGAGATTGTTGCGATTGCAATTGAGCAACTTGAGGCTGCGAGTCCCTGCCGATCGACGTTCCGGAGGCGTGGGAATGCTTCGCTCACCACTGAGATAAGCACCTGTCACGGAGTCTTCCGCATTCAGAAGATCATCCAGAGATCCCTCCGCCACAATGTGGCCTCCGTGCACACCGGCTCCAGGACCGATATCCACCACGTGATCAGCGGCACGAATGGTGTCTTCATCGTGTTCAACCACCACCAGGGTGTTCCCCAGATCACGGAGACGCTCGAGGGTGGCGAGCAGGCGGTCATTGTCGCGTTGGTGCAAACCGATGCTCGGTTCATCGAGCACGTAAAGCACCCCTGTGAGACCGGCGCCGATCTGAGTCGCCAGACGGATCCGCTGGGCTTCACCGCCGGACAGCGTCATCGCTGGCCGATCGAGGCTCAGATAATCCAACCCGACATCCAGCAGAAACCGCAACCGCATGCGGATCTCACGCAGTACCAGATCGCCGATCTGCATCTGGCGATTCGAGAGCAGCGGTTCACTGTTCTCAAACGCACCCACACCCATCAGCTGCTCGATCCGTTCAAGGGTCTGGCCCACGCTCACGGCGGTGAGATCCGTGATTCGAAAGCAACCCATGCGCACAGCTAATGCCTCGGGGCGCAGCCGTTTGCCTGCACAGCTGGAACAGGGGACCAGTTCTAGGTATTTCTCCAGCTTCTGACGCTGGGCCTCACCACTGGCATCGCGCAACTGCCGCTCAAGAATCGGCAAGATCCCTTCAAAGGGGCGCTGATATCCGGCATTTCCCTTGCGATAGCGGCTGTCGGCCTGAATCAGGATCGGTTCGCGACTGCCGTTGAGCAGCACATCCTGCTGCTCTTCAGAGAGGTCTTTCCAGGGAGTCTTGATCTCAAAGCCAAAGGCCTCACCAACGGAATACAGCAGAGAGAAGTAATAGGAGTTGTCTTTCTCGGCCCAGGGAGCCACTGCGGCATACACCGGCAGTGACGGATCCGGAACCACTCGCTCAGGGGTGAACTTACGCAGGTGGCCGATGCCGTGGCATGCCTCGCAAGCACCGTAAGGACTGTTGAAAGAGAACAGTCTTGGTGAAAGCTCTTCAATGATCGCCCCATGTTCGGGGCAGGCGAAATTCTCGGAATAAAGGCGCTCCCGATCGACTCCCTCAGGAAGTTGCTCATCCTTTTTGGGAACCACCTCAACGATGGCCAAGCCATCCCCACGTTTCAGGGAAGTGCGCAGGGAATCGGTAAGCCGTTCCTGGATTCCCTCGCGAGCAACAAGCCGATCCACCACCACCTCAATGTTGTGGATCTGGTTCTTGTCGAGTTCGATGTTGTCCGCAAGCTCGCGCACTTCTCCATCGATCCTGACCCTGGCAAAGCCTTCAGCGGCCAAACCACTGATCAATTTGGCGTGGGTGCCCTTCTTGCCACGCACAACCGGAGCCAGCAGCTGATACCGGGTCGATTCGGGCAAGGTGAGGATCTGGTCGACCATTTCATCGATGGTCTGCGGCCGGATCGGACGATCACATTTCGGGCAGTGGGGATCGCCGGCCCGACCGAACAACAGGCGCAGGTAGTCCTGGATCTCCGTGACGGTGCCGACCGTGGAGCGGGGGTTGTGGCTCGTGGATTTCTGATCAATCGAGATCGCCGGTGAGAGCCCCTCGATGGCATCGACATCCGGCTTGTCGACCTGACCGAGAAACTGACGGGCATAGGCGGAAAGGCTCTCGACGTAGCGCCGCTGACCTTCAGCAAAGATCGTGTCAAAAGCCAGAGAGCTTTTGCCGCTGCCGCTCACCCCGGTGAACACCACCATCCTGTTGCGAGGGATGGTGAGATCAACATTCTTGAGATTGTGCTGACGGGCACCGCGAACGCGGATGACGTCCTCTTCAGATCCAGCGGTGAGTTTCACCGGCTTCGCCGGAGACGATGCCTTTGATTTGGGAGCGGTTCGCCCCATACGGCTGGATCTCAAGAGCTGACAATTCTACTGAGATCAGATGTTGCTCATGCTGCTTTCTGATCCAGAAGGCTGGCTGCATAAGCCTCAGCTTCGCGGCGATCACCGCCCGCCAGTTCGGCCAGCTCACGCTGACGCTCCTGAGTGTCCCGCAGCTGGGACACTCGCGAGTGGGTGACCCCATCGCAGACGTCTTTGCTGACGCGGAAATGATGGTCAGCCGCAGCGGCCACCAGCGGCTGATGGGTGACGCAGAACACCTGACGATGCCGGGACAACATGCGAAGCAAATCGGCCATGGCCCCGCTGACACGACCGCTGACGCCCGTGTCGATTTCATCGAACAGCAGGGTGCTAGATCCATCCACTTCGGCAAGGCAGGTCTTGAGTGCCAGCAGAAAACGCGACATCTCGCCACCGGAAGCCACTTCAGCCAGCGGAGCCATGGGCTGACCAGGGTTGGCAGAGAACAGGAAACAGACCGCATCCGCTCCACTCTCACCAGGTTCGGAAGGCTCAACAGCGACCTCGAAGCGCACATTGGCTAAACCCATGGGCCTGAGGTGGGCCATCAACCGCTCCTGCAACTCCACCGCCACCGCCAGTCGCTGCGAACGCAGAGAAGCATTGCTGCGATCACGAACCATGCAGGCCGCCTGCTCCTGGCTGCGTAACTGCTCAAGCAAGGCATCGACACCACCGGACTGCTGACGGTCACGCAGCTCATCGCGACGCCTGATCAGATCGATCAGATCCTGGCCATGACGTCGTTCCAGACGCTTGAGCTCGGCCAGACGATCCTGAAGAACGGCCAGACGATGGGGATCACTGTCGAGGGAGGCGCCGTAACCCTCCAGATCCCGAATCAGATCCTGAACAGCTGATTCAAGATCCAGACAACGCTCGCTCAGAGGATTCAGCGATGGGTCGAGAGCATTCATCTGCTGCAACTCATGGCTGCAGGCGTGCAGATGATCAAGCGTTGAAGGCGCCTGATCAGCACCGTCCTGAAGACGCCCGATCAGCACGCCCAGCCCCTCCTGCAGGCGCACACCATGAACAAGTCGGTCCTGCTCCCGTTCGAGCTGATCAATCTCGTCAGGGTCTTCAAGCTCGGCTCGCTCCAGTTCACCCAGCAACAGGTCCAGCTCCTCACGCTGCTCTTGAAGACGCAGGCGATCGGTTTCAGCCCGCTGAAGCTCGGTCTGGCAACGCAGCCAGTCGCTCCAATGACGACGAACCTGACTGAGCTCGGCATCGAGGGAAGCTCCGCCGAGTTTGTCGAGCCAGCGTTTCTGCTGACCCGGGCGTGCCAGCTGCTGGGTTTGACCCTGAACGGTGAGATCGATCAACAGGGGACGCAGCACCAGAAGCTGCTGACGATTGACCATCACGCCATTCAGCCTTGAGCGGCTGCTGAGGCGGTCGTCCTGACGCCGCCATTCGCGGCTCACCACCAAGTCTTCCTCTCCATCGCTGATCTCCTGCTCAAGCAACCAGCGGCTGGCGGCTGCGCCAGGACGGAAACTGGCCTCAATCACGCCTCGGTCACAACCGGACCGCAACAAACGCGCACCTGCACCTGCCTGCAGACCACCAAGCACGGCATCCAGAGCATCGAGAAGGATCGACTTTCCTGCACCTGTCTCGCCGGTCAGCACGGAAAAGCCTTGATCGAATGCCAGATCAAGGCTGTCAATCAGAGCAATATTCTCGAGTCGCAGGCCGGTTAGCACGGCAGACCCCGGTGTTGGAGCTGACCGTAGCGGTGGCTCAGCTCGTTTAGAAGGGGTGCACATGGCATAGAGGCCAGTGGCCCCTCAAGAACTCGGAGATTTCATCGAAGCCGCCGGTCTGCTCACGTATGACCCGGCCGCCATTACCCGCATCTACGCGGGTCATCCCCAGCGTCTGCTGCGGCGGCTCTGGCAAACGCTGGTTCCAATTGGAATGCTGCTGATCGGCATCGGAGTCGACTGGATCTTCCAGTTGCTCAAGGATCAGCAGAGGGCTCGAAACCGAGCGCGGGAATGCGCAGAGCTGCTGGTGGAGCTTGGGCCTGCCTTCATCAAGGCTGGTCAGGCTCTCTCCACACGACCCGACATCGTGCCACCGGTCCTTCTTGAGGAACTTGCCCAACTTCAGGACCAGCTTCCCGGCTTCGACAGCGATCTGGCCATGGCCTGCATCGAAGAAGACCTTGGTGCGCCTGTCGACTCGATCTATGCGGAACTGGAACGCGAACCGATCTCCGCTGCCTCCCTTGGCCAAGTGCATCGCGGGACCCTGCACGACGGTCAACGCGTCGCCGTGAAGGTGCAAAGGCCGGGCCTGCGCGAACAGATCACGCTTGATCTCTACATCGTGCGCAACATCGCCGCCTGGCTGAACAGCAACATCGGGCTGATCCGCAGCGACCTCGTCGCCCTGATCGATGAACTGGGCAGCCGGGTCTTCGAGGAGATGGATTACCTAAATGAAGCCTCGAATGCGGAGAAATTCAGCGAGCTGCACAAACACAATCCCCGCATCGCCGTTCCGCACATCTACCGGGAAGCCACCAGTCGAAGGGTGCTGACGATGGAATGGATCGACGGCGTGAAACTCACCAACCTTGAAGCGGTGAGAGACATGGGCATCGATCCCGATGACATGGTGTCGGTAGGCGTGAACTGCAGCCTGCAACAGCTGCTTGAACACGGCTTCTTCCATGCTGATCCCCACCCCGGCAATTTGCTGGCCCTCGCTGACGGCCGACTCTGCTACCTGGATTTCGGAATGATGAGTGAGGTGTCGCGGGAATCGCGCACCGGTCTGATCCAAGCCGTGGTTCACCTGGTGAACCGCAACTTCGGAAAACTGTCGAAGGATTTCGTCAGCCTCGGATTCCTGGCTGAGGACGTCAATCTCGAACCGATTGTTCCGGCCTTTGAAACCGTGTTCAGTCAAGCGCTGGAAGCCGGTGTCAGCCGCATGGACTTCAAAGCGGTCACCGATGACCTGTCCGGCGTGATGTACAAATTCCCGTTCAGAGTTCCGCCTTACTACGCACTGATCATCCGCTCGCTGGTGACCCTGGAGGGCATTGCTCTGAGCGTGGATTCCGACTTCAAGATTCTCGGAGCTGCCTATCCCTACTTCGCCCGCCGGCTGATGGAGGATCCGGATCCACAGCTCCGCCAGAGCCTGAAGGAGATGTTGTTCGACGGCGATATCTTCAGCTGGACGCGACTGGAAAATCTTGTCGCCAGTGCGGCCAGTCAGGATCAGCTGGATCTGGAAGCCTTGCTGGATCAGGTGCTGGATTTCCTGGTGTCCACCCATGGAGGCATGCTGCGCCATCAACTTGTTGAAACCGCAGCCGATCGCATCGATTCACTCGGATGGATGACCCTGCAACGCCTCGGACGGCGTCTGCCCCGTCGATTGCAACCTTCCCGACTGATGGCATCGGGAGCCGAGTTGGATCAGGACTTCTATATGGATCTTGAACCGGTCCGTCAGCTCATCCAGGTGCTTCAACAGCTGCCTGGATTCAGTCCGGATCTTCTGTTCAGTCGCTTGCCCAGGTTGATGCGTGAACCCGACGCCCGTCGCATGGGAGTTGAACTCGCCCAGGGTCTGGCCGAACGAGGAGTTGTCCGACTGGTCAAAGCAGCAGCAGGAGTCTCCCCCTAGATTCCGGCAACTTCCATCAGCCCATGTCTGCACGATCTCGCCTTCGCAGGCACGCTCTGGCAACAGGCTCGGCGATGGCTTTGAGCCTGTTGAGTTGTTTTCAACCCGTTCACGCCGCCAAGGATGTTGCCCTGGTCAGTGGAGCCTTCATCCGATCAATCAGTGTTGAAGACCTGGCTTACCTGGCTGAAACGGGAAAAGCGCGTGGACTCTTGGTGGATCTCCTGAAGCTGAGCCGTCAGGATCCTGAGGATGTGGCGAAACTGCTCAACCAGGAACTGAATTTGCCACTGGTGCTGACCAGCAGGCTGATGTCGACAAAAATCGGTGATGTGATTCTGACCAGGGTGGCTCGGATCATTTATCCACTGAAGGTGCCCTCTCCCTCAGTGAGTGTTCCGGCGATCCGCGCCGGCGTGATCAACGGTCTTCAGATGGGCGAAGGCGGCTTAACAGCCATCAAATTTCTTGAGGCCTATCCATCGGACGTGATGGAAGTGAATATCCCAGCGTTGATCGCCGTGATCGAAAAAGCGGAATCCATCGCCGGACTGGTGCAGTTTTTCTCAGATTCCCCCCTGGACGGTCTGAAGGACGGCAGCAACTGAACCAGACTGCAGTGTCTGCCACATAGATTCCTGAGGTCATTGCCCTGCGCAGGTGTCACTGCTCAACAGCTTCCGTCGCCGCTTCTCCCCGGCCCCTGTCATGCAGGACTGGCCAGGGCTGATTGAGGCTTACAGAACCTGGTTACCAGTGAGCGACTCCACTCCGGTGGTGACCCTGAGGGAAGGCGCAACCCCCTTGATCCCCGTGCCTTCGATCGCTGAACGGATCGGAAAGGGAGTGAAGGTCTACGTGAAATACGACGGGTTGAACCCCACCGGTTCGTTCAAGGACCGGGGCATGACCATGGCGATCAGCAAAGCCAAGGAAGCTGGTTGTGAGGCCGTGATCTGCGCCAGCACAGGCAACACATCAGCTGCCGCCGCGGCCTATGCCAGACGCGCAGGGATGCGTGCCTTCGTGCTGATCCCCGATGGGTATGTCGCCCAAGGAAAGCTGGCTCAGGCACTGGTTTACGGAGCAGAGGTGCTCGCCATTCGCGGCAACTTCGACAGAGCACTCGACATCGTTCGTGAGGTGTCGGATCAGTACCCGGTCACCCTGGTGAATTCGGTGAATCCATACCGCCTTCAGGGCCAGAAAACCGCCGCATTTGAACTGATCGACGCCCTTGGTGAAGCCCCCGACTGGTTGTGCATCCCCATGGGCAACGCCGGCAACATCACGGCCTACTGGATGGGCTTCCAGGAATATCACCAGGCGGGCCGATGCCGGACTCTGCCCAGGATGATGGGATTCCAGGCGAGTGGATCAGCTCCACTGGTCAATGAGACCACCGTGAGCGATCCGGAAACGATCGCCACAGCCATCCGCATCGGCAATCCTGTGAACAGGGAAAAAGCCATTGCCGCTAGGGCCGCAAGCAACGGTGCCTTCCTGGATGTCACGGATGAGGAAATCATTGAGGCCTACAAACTGCTGGGAGGTCAGGAAGGCGTGTTCTGTGAACCTGCCAGCGCTGCCTCCGTGGCTGGTCTGCTCAAACGCAAGGACGAAGTGCCTGCGGGAGCCACTGTGGTCTGCGTGCTCACCGGCAATGGTCTGAAAGATCCTGATTGCGCCATCAACAACAATGACGCTGCCTTCCATACCGACCTGAACCCTGACCTGGGCACGGTGGCCCAAGTGATGGGCTTCTGAGTCATTGCAGTCATCAGCACGGCAGAAGATCACCGCGATCGCAAAACGCCCCTTCCCTGAAGGGGTTTTTTGATGTCATGACCCCCACAATCAAGAGCAACCGGATGACGAACTGCCTGCGGAAGGGCACTGAAAACCATGCCTGAAAGCTGTGGAGACTCGGACCCAAAAGCCCTCCTGGGTGACCTTTGATTTTTCCCCAGGCTGTTGATTCTGTGAGAAACAGCTGTTTCTCCTCATTGCCGAAAAATCATTCCCCAGGGGTGTGTGATCAGAAAAGCACTGATGGAGCTTGGTTTAAATGGTTTTCCACGGTTTCCACAGTCCCTACTACGGCTGTTTTAGTTGTTTTCTCTAAAAGACTTAAACAGCCCGTAAGCAGCAAACACAGCATGTTCGTTTGGACCATTGCGCTTCGTGCGTCCCTGTGAAACCGTGGGTGACCTCAGGCCTTGCAGCGGACAACGTCGCCATGAAACTGGTTTGTTCCCAAACGGAACTCAACGCTGCGCTGCAACTGGTCAGCAGAGCGGTTGCAGCACGACCGACCCATCCGGTTCTTGCCAACGTGCTCCTAACTGCGGATGCCGGAACGGATCGGTTGAGCCTCACGGGTTTTGATCTCAACCTGGGCATTCAGACCTCTCTCTCCGCAACCGTTGAAACCAGCGGTGCGGTGACTCTGCCGGCACGCCTTTTTGGTGAGATCGTGTCCCGTCTTTCCAGTGATTCGCCGATCACCCTGGTGACCGACGAGGTCGGAGAACAGGTGGAACTCACCAGCCTGAGTGGCAGCTATCAGATGCGCGGCATGCCTGCTGATGATTTTCCTGAGTTGCCCTTGGTCGAGAACGGCACAGCGCTCAAACTCGATCCAGCGGCACTGGTCAAAGCACTGCGCAGCACGCTGTTTGCCAGCAGTTCAGACGAAGCCAAGCAGTTGCTCACCGGAGTGCATCTCCGTTTTGATCGCACCAGCCTGGAGGCTGCTTCAACGGATGGTCATCGTCTGGCCGTGCTCAGCGTCGCTGACGCCTTGCAGGATCCCTTGGCTCTCTCCGACCAGGAACCCTCGGACGAGTCAGGCCTTTCAGTCACTCTGCCGGCCCGCTCCCTGCGGGAGGTTGAACGTCTGATGGCTGGATGGAAAGGAACCGATGCTGTGAGCTTGTTCTGCGAAAGCGGTCAGGTGGTGGTTCTGGCTGCTGATCAGATGGTGACCAGTCGCACCCTCGAGGGCACGTATCCCAATTACCGCCAGCTGATTCCTGATTCCTTCAATCGCACCCTGGAGCTGGATCGTCGGGCATTTGTCGCTTCACTCGAACGCATCGCCGTCCTGGCTGATCAGCACAACAACGTTGTGCGGATCGGCAGTGATCCTGAAAAGGGTCTGGTTCAGATCAGCGCTGATGCCCAGGATGTGGGCAGTGGGTCGGAGTCGCTCTCTGCCCACATCGAAGGTGACCCCGTTCAGATCGCATTCAACGTGCGATATGTCCTGGATGGTTTGAAAGCGATGGACTCGGAAGGTGTTCGCCTGCAGTGCAATGCCCCGACCACCCCAGCCATTCTTTCGCCGTCCGATGATGCCTCGGGACTCACCTATCTGGTGATGCCTGTTCAGATTCGCTCCTGACCTTGACGCTGCCTGATCCACTCCTGCTCAGCGATCTGCTGAGACACCGTGTGCGCTGTGATCAGGGACTTGATCACGGCATCGGCGTGATGGCCTGGATGCATCCTCCGGTTCACCGCTTGTTGGGTTGGGTCAGCCGTCCTTCCGCGTTGCGCAACTCCCGCACGGTCTGGAGACTGGATCAGTGCCGTGGCCTGGATGATCAACAGGTGTTTGTGAAGGGGGCGCCTTCAGAGATTGATCAGCTCACCCTTGAGCGACTTCCCACCCTGCTTGATGCTGATTTGCTCGATGCCGAAGGTGAGCGCCTTGGCCAGATCGCTGACCTTGCTTTTGTTCCCTCCACTGGCGAGATTCTTCACTACCTGGTCTCCCGCAGTGATCCACGTCTGCCCGGCAGCAGCCGCTGGCGGCTGACACCGGATCGCATTGTTGATCAGCAACCAGGAGTGGTTTCCACAGGTCTGCGAGACCTCGATGATCTTCCGGAGGCTCGTGCCAGTGTTCGCCAGGATCTTGTCCGTCGGTCCCGTCACTGGCGCGAGCAGCTGCAGAATTTTGGTGATCGTGCCGGCGAACGTCTTGAGGGTTGGCTGGAGGAACCTCCCTGGGATGAACAGGCGTCTCTCCGCGATCGCGATGAGCCTGATGTTCGGCCCGAGGCGATGGATTCGGATCCACTGGAGGATTGGGACGATCACGACTGGATCGATCATGAGCCGGCCATGCGCAACCGCCGACCTGTCGAACGGGATGGGGATCCCTGGATCTGACGGGATCAGGTCGGGCCGTCGGCAACACTGGGAGCAGATGACCTGTTGACTGTGGTCCAGTCTTCTTCTGCGGCTGAGACGTTTGATGTCGCGGCCGCCCTCCGCCAGGAAGGGCTCACGCAGCAGGATTACGTCGAAATCCAGCGCCGGCTTGGTCGTGACCCGAACCGGGCTGAACTCGGCATGTTCGGGGTGATGTGGTCCGAGCACTGCTGTTATCGCAACTCCAGACCGCTGCTCAGTGGCTTCCCGACGGAGGGGCCTCGCATTCTGGTGGGACCCGGTGAAAACGCCGGTGTGGTGGATCTTGGAGGTGGCCATCGCCTTGCCTTCAAGATCGAGAGCCACAACCATCCCTCGGCTGTGGAACCCTTTCAGGGAGCAGCTACAGGTGTCGGTGGAATCCTCCGCGACATCTTCACCATGGGTGCTCGTCCGATCGCTTTGCTGAATGCTTTGCGCTTCGGCCCTCTGGAGGATCCCGCCAACGTTGGACTGATGCAGGGCGTGGTGGCTGGCATTGCCCATTACGGCAATTGCGTGGGTGTTCCCACCGTGGGCGGTGAAGTGGCTTTTGATCCTTCCTACAGCGGAAATCCTCTGGTCAATGCGATGGCCCTCGGTCTGATGGAGACCGACGACATTGTGAAATCAGGAGCCTCAGGGGTTGGTAATCCCGTGGTTTACGTGGGCAGCACCACGGGGCGTGATGGCATGGGTGGAGCCAGTTTTGCCAGCGCTGAGCTGAGTTCTGCCTCTCTGGATGATCGTCCAGCTGTGCAGGTGGGAGATCCTTTTCTGGAAAAGGGGTTGATTGAAGCCTGTCTGGAAGCATTCCAGAGCGGAGATGTGGTGGCCGCGCAAGACATGGGCGCTGCCGGTCTCACCTGCAGCTGTTCGGAGATGGCAGCCAAAGGCGATCTGGGAATTGAGCTTGATCTCGACAAGGTGCCTGCTCGAGAGCAGGGGATGACCGCTTACGAATACCTGTTGTCTGAATCGCAGGAGCGCATGCTGTTTGTGGTGCGTGCCGGCCGCGAAGAGCCTTTGATGGAGCGTTTCCGGCGCTGGGGTTTGCAGGCGGCTGTGGTGGGTCGTGTTTTGGCTGAGCCTGTGGTTCGGGTGCTTCAGGCAGGAGCTGTGGCCGCTGAGGTTCCTTCAAGGGCATTGGCGGAAGACACACCAATCAATCACCATGAACTGCTCAGTGAGCCTCCTGCTGAGATTCAGGAGCTGTGGCGCTGGTCGGAAGCGGATCTTCCTCTCCCCAGCCAAGGCCACGACTGGGCCCAGAGTCTGTTGCGCTTGTTGGACGATCCCACGATTGCGAGCAAACGCTGGGTGCATCGTCAGTACGACCAGCAGGTTCTGGCCAACACGGTGGTGTCTTCCGGATCCGCAGACGCAGCTGTCGTCAGACTCAGGCCCCAGCAGGGTGAAGGATCGCTGGATGCTTCCACCAAGGGAGTGGCTGCCACGGTGGATTGTCCCAATCGGTGGGTTGCACTGGATCCGGAACGGGGAGCTCAGGCTGCCGTTGCCGAAGCAGCTCGCAATCTGAGTTGTGTTGGCGCTGAACCGCTCGCTGTCACTGACAATCTCAATTTCCCGTCTCCTGAAACCCCCAGGGGTTACTGGCAGCTTGCGAAGGCATGTCGCGGGATCTCCGATGCATGCACAGCTCTCAACACACCAGTCACTGGTGGCAATGTCTCGCTCTACAACGAGATCAAAAAAGACGATGGCACCCTTCAGCCGATCCATCCCACACCCGTGATCGGCATGGTGGGTGCTGTTGACGACATCTCCAGCGTGATTGGTCTTGGATGGCGACAGGCTCAGGATTCGATCTATCTGATTGGTGTCAGCCCTGATGACGCCGAAGGTCTTTCCCTGGGCCTGGCTGGAAGTGCTTATCAACAGCTGATGACGGGCGCTCTGGCGGGTCGACCACCTCTCACGGATCTTGCGATGGAGGCCAAGGTTGGCCTCGTTGTGCGTGAGGCCATCACGCAGGGTCTGTTGGGCTCAGCCCATGACTGCAGCGATGGCGGTCTCGCTGTCGCTCTGGCGGAATCATCAATGGCTTCCGGGCTGGGAATTGAGATTGAGCTCAGCGTTCAGGGTGTGCGCTTGGATCGCGTTCTCTTTGCGGAAGGGGGCAGTCGGATCGTGGTGTCCGTGAAGGCCGATTGCGTTGGCCAATGGGAAGCGTTGTTAGCCGCGAAGGATGATCTGCCAATCACGCGGATTGGTGTTGTGACTGAACACCCTGCACTGCACGTTCGTGTTGATCAGGATCTCTGCCTGAATCTGGAGATTGAGCAATGCCGTCATGCCTACAGCAGTGCATTGCCGCGGCGACTTGATGGCATCGGGGAGGTTGGCCAATGATCATCGGCCGCTTTGCTAAAATTAAGATGATTTTGGTTTCAGTTTTGTTCGTCTTTGCCGGTGAACAAATGAATCATTCATCCATGAATTCAAAGGACGTATTGAGCTCATTCAATATTCTTTTAGGTGGTTCATAGTTATGTGTGGAATTATCGGAATGTTTTCTGTTGATTCTGTTAATCAACAGATCTACGACAACCTTCTTTTACTTCAGCATCGAGGACAGGATTCGGCAGGAATCGTCACGATGGATCACTATACATTTCATGTTCATAAACAACGTGGGAGGGTTCGTGAAGCATTTCGAACGCGCGATATGCGCAAACTGCTCGGGAATGTTGGAATTGGCCATGTTCGCTATGCCACTCGAGGGGCTGCGGCAGCAGAAGATGAAGTTCAACCCTTTTATGTCAACGCTCCCTATGGAATCACTTTTGTTCACAACGGAAATCTGACCAATACAAGTCAGCTTGAACAGGATTTGTTCAAGATTGACCGACGACACACCAACTCTTCCAGTGATACGGAGATGTTGGTGAATGTTCTTGCAACGGAGATCCAGTCCCATCTCACTGGTCCTGATCTGTCTCCCGATCAGTTGTTTGATGCAGTGTCGTCTCTGCATCGCAGAGTGAAGGGCTCCTACGCAGCGATTGCTCTGATTTCAGGCCGCGGCCTTCTTGCTTTCCGAGATCCTTTTGGCATCAGACCGCTGATTCTTGGCCGCAGGACCGCGAAAAACGGACGTGATGAATGGATCGTTGCGAGTGAATCTCTCGTGATCGAAAATAGTGGTTATGAAATTGTTCGTGATGTTGAACCTGGAGAAGCAATCTTTATCGACTTTGATTTCAACCTGCACCAACGTCAGTGTGCGACGTCATCCCAGCTTGTTCCCTGTGCTTTTGAATACGTTTATCTGGCAAGGCCGGATTCGGTTATGAACGGAATTTCTGTTTACGAAACAAGGCTTCGCATGGGTGATCTGCTGGCAAAAACAATTTCAGACTCATTACCAGCCGGCGATATCGATGTTGTGATGCCGATACCAGATTCAGCCAGGCCTTCTGCAATGCAGGTTGCAAAACAACTTGGCATTGAATATCGAGAAGGATTTTACAAAAATCGTTATGTCGGTCGTACCTTCATCATGCCAGGCCAGGCTGAAAGGAAAAAATCAGTACGGCAAAAACTCAATGCATTGGGTACTGAGTTTGCTGGAAAAAATGTTTTAATTGTCGATGATTCCATTGTGCGTGGAACGACATCCAGGGAAATTGTCCAAATGGCCCGCGACGCCGGAGCGAATCAGGTCACATTCACATCGGCTGCGCCCCCTGTGCGCTTTCCCAATGTGTATGGCATCAACATGCCCACCAGGGGAGAGCTTCTGGCCCATGGACGGTCGACTGATCAAATCGCAGATGTGCTCGCTGCGGATCATGTTGTGTATCAGAGCGTTGATAATCTCAAGAAAAGCATTGTTCAAGGAACTGATATCCAGGACCTTGAGATGTCCTGTTTTGATGGTCACTACGTGACCGGAGATATTGATGAGAACTATTTTGAATGGTTGGAGGGGAACTGCAGTTCTTGAACGATAGTTTTGTGATCTGAACGGATTCAGCTCAGAAGAGGAACAAGCTGTACCAGCGATTCATCTCCTTTAAGCATCAGCTGCGTGGGTTGATTGCTCTCTGTGCTGACTGTCGTGTTGAGGATGCGGGCATGGCGACCCTTGTTCGTCACAACACCCACCAGATCCGCGCTTTCACAGACTGAGACAAGACGATCGGTTTCCTTGCCATCGCCGTTCAGCTTCACCGCGATTTCTCCCAGATCGCCACGTTTGCAGCGGCGCAGGTCACAGAGAGGCAGGCGGATCAGACCACCGTTGATGGTGCCGATCAGCACTTCTCCACTGTTTTTGGATTCGTCGCTGTTGTTGTTGGGAGGTTGGCTGACAGCCCCCACAAGATGTTCTCCGGGAAGCATGCGCATGGTCATCGGCCCCTGGGCCAACTTGCCCATCAAGGGCAGGCACTGCTCTTCGATCGGGAGACAGAGGATTCGACCGATATCACTGACCAACGCCACCGTTCCACCCTGCTCGCAGATTGCTGCTGACAGCAGAGAAACGCCTTCCTTCAGTTTCAAGATGGTGGCGGCGCGTCCTGAGAGCTCCTGGATCTCATCCAAGGGAAGTCTCTTGAAGCGCCCATCTGTGGTCAGAAGACCAAGAGACAGGCGGCTGTTGGTGTCTTTGTCATCCACTGCAGGAAGTCGAAGCAGATTGATCACCGTTTCGCCTTCCAAGGCGGTGGGCAGGAAACGCTCCAGTCCACCAGGTTGTTGACCCGCAAACTCCCAGCGCACCAGAGCGATGCGGCCACTTGCGGTGAGGGCCAGAAGCCGCGGTGCAGGGTTGATCGGAAGGATCAGTCGTGCAGGCGAGGGTTCATCTCCCAGATCGACCGCTTCATTGAGATGCAGCCGGCCGAGCAGTTGAGGACTCACGACCTTTACCTGACCGTCGGTCTGGATCAAGATCCGCGATTCAGGTGGCAGCGCATCCAGGGCCTGACGGCGTTGCAGTTCGGCATTGGGGCGCTGGCTTGCTGCCCGTTCCGCCAGCAGGTGATCACCTCCTTCCACCAGACGTGTGCGGCGTGGGGTGGCAAAACGTTTTTTCAGCTGGCGGAGTTCCTGAACCAGGGCATCCAGCAACTGGTCGCGATGATCCAGCAGCAATTTCAGTTTCTGGCGTTCAGCTCGCAGTTCCTCGGCTTCCTGGCGCAGGCTTTCCTGCTCCAGGCCTGTGAGCCGACGCAAGGGCATGGCCAGAACCGCATCAGCCTGCCGCTCGCTCAGATCCAGTTGCACCATCAGGCTTGCGCGCGCCGTTGCTGCATCGCGCGCCTCCTGAATCATGGCGATGACTTTCTGTAGGGAAGCCAGCGCCGTGATGAGGCCTTCCACCACCTCAAGCCGGTCCTCCGTTTTGCGCAGGGCATGGGTGGTCCGCCGGATCAGCGTGAGTTCTCGATACTCAAGGAAGGTCTGCAGCATTCGCCGCAGCGACAGTTGCTTCGGTTGACCGTCCACCAGTGCCAGCAGGATGGCTCCGAAATTGCTTTGCAGAGAGGTGCGGCGCTGCAAATCCTTCAAAACGGTGTCCGTGTCGGCGTCTCGCCTCAGTTCCACGACAATCCGCATGCCTTCGCGGTCGCTTTCATCGCGAATGTCGGCAATGCCACCGATTTTTCCGTCGTTGACCTGTTCAGCAAGCTTTTCGATCCAGCCAGCCTTGCTGAGTTGATAGGGCAGCTCAGTGACAATCACAGCATTGCGCTTGTGTTTGCCCTTTCCTGGCTGCACTTCCTCCACGTGGGCGACGCCCCGCATGGGGATGCTGCCGCGGCCGCGGAGATAGGTGTCGCGGATTCCACTGCCCAGGAGCACTTCACCGCCTGTCGGGAAATCAGGCCCTGGGATCAGAGCCAGTAATTTCTCATCGCTCAGATCCGGTTTTCGCACCAGTGCGACCAGGCCATCCACCACTTCCCCCAGGTTGTGGGGGGGGATGCTGGTGGCCATGCCCACCGCGATTCCGGCACAGCCATTCAGGAGAAGAAACGGAAGCTGTGCCGGCAGCACCGTCGGTTCCTGCTGGGATCCATCGAAGTTGGCAGCGAAATCGACCGTGTCGTCACCGATTTCATCCAGCAGCGCCTCGTGGGCAATGGGTGCCAGCCGCGTTTCGGTGTACCGCATTGCGGCTGGTGGGTCATCGTCCACGGAGCCGAAGTTGCCGTGGCCGTCCAGCAGTGGATGGCGGCTTGAAAAAGTCTGGACCTGCCTGACAAGAGCGTCGTAGACCGCCTGATCACCATGGGGGTGATATTTGCCGAGAACATCGCCGACAACGCGGGCGCATTTGCGGTAAGGGCGATCTGGAGTCAGCCCAAGCTCATGCATCGCATAAAGGATGCGGCGCTGAACCGGTTTGAGACCGTCACGAACATCCGGCAGTGCTCGACCCACGATCACGCTCATCGCGTACTCGAGATAGGAGCGCTGCATCTCTTGATGCAGGGCGATCGGTTGAACGCGCTCCTCGGCCATCCGCTCCGGAATCAAGAAGGCAGAAGGCGCTTAGCCTACAGATCTTCCTCCTGAATCACTCAGCTGATTTGGGATCGGCGTTCGCTTCAGCACGTTCAACGGCCCCTCTGAGGCTGGGGGTTGTCAGCAGAACTTCAGTTGCCTGGCGCAGTTTCGAGCCCCAGAGTTGATTCTCCTGATGGCCCGGCAGCACGTAGTTGGGATCTTCAGCGAGCGCTTTGCGAGCCAGTTCAAGCGATTCAGCGTCGCCCGGAGACTGTTGATTGAGCGCAGCAGCGAGCGCCAGCATCGGTTCTGGATTGCGCTTGATCGACAGCACGGCACGCCAACGTTTGATCGCTTCGGGTGTGTTGCCCATTTCGAACAGAACAAGAGCCTGGTTGTTCAAGGCTTCCCAGAAGCTGGGTTTGATGGTTGTGGCCTGTTCAAAAGCCTTCAGAGCTTGTCTGAGGTTTGACTGCATCACGCGGGCATTGCCCAGATCAAAGTAGGCACCGGCATTTTTGGGATCCAGTCGCAGACCCTCATCGAGAAGGGAAATGGCGTCATCCGGCCGCTCGTCCCGTAGTGCGATCGATGCTTCTGCAAACCAGAGTCCGGCTTTTCCAGGTTTCAATGCTTTGGCTTTGGCCAGTGACCCGGCGGCCGCTTTGAGCTGATCACTGCGCAGCTGCGCTTCAGCGAGAACTGACCAAAGTCGTTCGTCATTGGGCTGGAGCCTGACGGCCAGTGCAGCGAGACTTGCCGCTTCTTCCGGTTGCCCCAGGCGCAGCAACTGAGCAGCTGTGCGGCCGATGCCGACGCCGGCACCTTCCAGTTCCTGAGCACTGGGCGTGTACACATAGGGAGTCAGAGCCCTAACCGGTGCAGTGCCGAGAGCACCGATGGTTCCTGTCAGCATCGTGATCATCAGAGCCTGACGCCAGCTCCGTCCCCTACGAGCTTGAACTCCCATCACTGATCCAAGAATCAGCCCACCCTAGGGGGGTTGTCAGGTCTCGCTGCAGCGGCATTGCGTCTCCACATCCAGGGTTTGATCCGGCGTAGGGCCGATCCCCGCAGCCGCTCATCCCAGTCCTCATCCGTCCAGGCCTGAATATGCTCGGCTTTGAGGTCCAGCAGCCAGGGTCTTGGTTGCACATCCGGATCGTCGCTGGATGGAATTCCGCCCTGATTAAACGGGCACACGTCCTGGCAGATGTCGCATCCGGCGACCCATGGCCCCATGGCCTCAGTCATGGCTTTGGGTAGCTCCGGTTTGCGATTTTCCAGAGTGTGAAAGGCGATGCAGCGTCGTGCATCCACCACGAAGGGTTCCGTGATTGCCGTGGTTGGACAGGCTTCGATACAGGCACGGCATTGACCACATCGTGCTTTGGCCGGTTGATCGGCCTGAAGTTTTTCCGTGGTGATCAGATGACCGATCACCATCCATGAACCCCTTCTGGGGTGGATCACGTTGCTGTGTTTGCCAATCCAGCCAAGCCCTGCCTCTTCCGCCCAGGCTTTGTCGAGAAGTGGTTCAGCATCCACGCAGACGCGCCAGTGACACTCTGGTCGGATGGTTTCCAGCCAGCGGCCGACCCGTCGAAGTCGCTGATTCACCACCCGGTGATAATCCCGGCCCCAGGCGTAGCGGGCGACCGCCAGACGGTTTGGATCGCGCTCGGCAGCGACGTGATAGTTCAAGCCCACCGCCAGGATGCTTTGAGCGCCTTCCAGCAGGCTCGCTGCTGAAAGGCGACGCGGTGCCGCCATCCAGTTCATATCCGCCTGATGGCCCGCTTCGAGCCATCGCTGCAATGCTGCGGTGCGCATCTGCAACCGTTGGCTACCTGGCAGTGAGGCGATACCTACAGGGTCGAATCCCTCTTCTCTGGCCCGTTGTTTGAGGGCCAGACTCAGCTCTGCAACGTTGGCTGGAACATTCAAAAAGCTGACCTTAAAATTGGGCTCCCTTTTGGCATCGTGCCTTGTCAACTCCCTCCCAAGAGTCTTCTTTGCGTGCCGCGCCTTTGTTGCGCTGGTTGGGAATCACGTTGGTGCTTCTGCTCGCACTACAGATCGGTGTGGTGCTCAGTGCTGCCGAATGGAGTGATGGGGTCTTCCAGCAGCTTCTGATTGAACGGCTTGTGAATCAGGCTCCGATGGGTTTCGTCGGTTTGCTGCTCATGCTGATTGGCTCCCGTCTGGATCATCCGCAGCAGCTGCGTACACCGATCCGCTGGGTCGTCTGCATCATCTCCGCCATCCTCGCCGTGGTCATGATCGCGGTGATACCCCTTGGCATCACAGGAAACCAATCCCTGATGGGAGAGGCCGATCAGACTCTTGAGCAGAGGCGCAGTCAACTGGAGATGGCCCGTCAGCAGTCAGCCAATCCAGAGAATGTGAAGGTTCTCGGCGAGCAGTTGGCTCAGGCAGGTCAGCTTCCAGCTGATGCCACCGAGGAGGACAAGATCCAGGCTGCTCAGACCTTCATCGACAAGCAGTTGTCACAGATGACCGAGCAGATTCAGCAGGCGGAACGCCAGCGTGATCTCACGATCAATCAGCGTTTCTTCGGCGGCACCATCAGTGCTGCCGTGCTGGCTGTGGCACTGGTCTTGCTTGCTCTCGGCGCCGTCCTCTGACCGCTGGTTAGGTTGGTGGAACTCGTTGGCTCCAGGCCCCCGGCGTTCCTTGGTTCAGTCCAATCCAAGACCAGACCTGCCGCTTAGCGCCAGGCTTCAAAACGATCTCAAGAACGATCTGATTGCGGGTCTTCTGGTGGTGATTCCGCTCGCCACCACCATCTGGCTTTCCACGATCGTCAGCAGATTCGTGCTGGCGTTCGTGACATCGATTCCAAAACAGTTCAATCCTTTCATCAACCTCAATCCACTGCTCCAGGATTTGATCAATCTGGCGCTTGGGCTGACCGTTCCCTTGATGGGAATTCTGTTGATCGGTTTGATGGCGCGAAACATCGTTGGTCGATGGTTGTTGGAATTCGGTGAGGGAACCCTGCAGCGCATCCCTCTCGCCGGCTCCGTTTACAAAACGCTCAAGCAGTTGCTGGAAACGTTTCTTCGCGACAATTCCCGGCGTTTTCGACGCGTTGTGCTGGTTGAGTACCCGCGCGAAGGTCTTTACAGCGTTGGTTTCGTCACAGGTCAGGTGGGACCTTCACTGCAATCAGATCTCGGTCAGAACCTGCTAAGTGTGTTCATCCCCACGGCACCCAATCCCACCACGGGTTGGTACACCCTTGTTCCTGAGACATCCGTCAGAGAACTCGATATTTCTGTTGAGGATGCGTTCAGAACCATCATTTCCGCTGGCATTGTGAATCCGGATGAACGCGAAGCACCGGTGAATCGCAGTTTTTCCAGTCTGATCGCTCAGCTCAGAGCATCTGTGGCACCCTCATCGTCCTGAGTCGTCCGTTCGATACCTTCCGCCGCTTATGCAGACCCGAACCCTCTCCCGTGAGCTTGCGCTGTTTGTGCTCGGTCAGTGCGCTGAACGAGAGCGTTCTTCAGCGGCACAGGACAACCTCGAAACACTGCTTCAGAAAGCGCTCGACAGCTTGATGCAGCACTGGCGTGAGGTGCTTGATCATTGCGCTGGCGATCTGGAAAAGGCTCAGCAGTCGCTTCTCGACAGCGAGTTGCAGGACGGCAGTGCTTCCACCGATTTGGCTTCTGTGCGCAGCCATTTGTGCGACACGCTCACGGGGGCGGAGCAGGTTCTCAATGGTCTATCGGCCAGTCTTGAGTTGCCTCGTCTTCTGGCGCTTGCTGATCAGGAACAAGTCCGTCAGGAAGCCATGCGTCGAATTGAGCTTGTCCTGAAGTCTCGTCAGGAGATTGATGATCAACTGGACGGCGTGATGGAGGGTTGGAGACTCAGCCGGCTACCTCGCATTGATCGCGACATCCTGCGACTAGCGGTGGTTGATCTCCGTTCCATGAACACACCGGCTTCCGTGGCTTGCAGTGAAGCGGTGGAACTGGCCAATCGCTACAGCGATGAACAGGGCCGTCGCATGATCAACGGCGTTCTGCGTCGTCTTCAGAACGCCACCGCCTAGGCGCTGCTTTTTTTCGAATGGTTTACGACTGGTTCAATCGAAGCTCCGAGGCTCCCCAACCTCCTGAGCAGCCATCGAAGTCTGAGCAGGCCCTTGATGCTTCACCCGTTCAGGACAGTGCCGAACAGCCCGAGCCTGCTCAGGATTCAACGGATCCGGCGTCTAAGGGGCAGTCTTCTGATGCTTCCGCCGAGGATGACCCACTGGAGTGGGCACGGCAGGCCTATGCGCGCCTGAAAGCCCAGAAGGAGCTTGAGAAGGCTGAACCGGTGACTGCCGAACCGGTTGCAATGTCGCCGGAGCCACCTGCCCCTGACCCGGTGGTTCCAGCATCGGAATCGGATGCGCCACAGCCTTCTGCACAGCAACAGCCTTCTTCACAGCAACAGCCCTCTGCACCAGTTGCTGCCCCTATTGAAACTCCTGCCCCCGGACTCTCTCTGCTTGAGCAGGCTGCGGCACAACGCCAGGAGCGACAGCAGCAGCTGGAGCAGGTTTCAGTTTCACCCCCGGCTCCCGCTCCTCAGCCAGCCAAGGTTGAGCCTGTTCAGCCTCAGCAGACCGTTGATCAGTCCGATGAACCCAGTCTTGGTGAGTTCGATGACACGTTCACCTGGTCAGCAGAGGTCCTTGCTGCCCAAGGGGTTCGGGCTGATCAGATCACCCTCGAAGAGATCGATTGGCTGGGCCGTCTGCGTCAGGGCCTCGAAAAGACCCGTCAGGGCTTTGTCACAGGTCTGCTGGAAAATCTTGGTGATGATCCGCTCTCACCGGAGGTACTGGATGACCTCGAGACGCTGCTTCTGCGCGCAGATGCTGGAGTTCAGGCCACCGATCAGGTGCTTGATGCGTTGCGACGGCGCATGAATGAACAGGTGGTGGACCCCACTGAGGGCATCCGCTTCCTCAAGGAACAATTGCGTGATCTGCTCGACCAGCCCACGCTGGACAGTGGCGTGAAGTTGCTGGCTCCTCAGCGTGATCAGCTCAACGTGTGGCTGATGGTTGGTGTGAACGGTGTCGGCAAGACCACCACTCTCGGCAAACTCGCCAACCTCGCGGTCCGCAGTGGTTACTCCGCAATGATCGCCGCAGCCGACACCTTCAGGGCCGCGGCGGTTCAGCAGGTGCAGGTCTGGGGAGACCGCAGTGATGTGCCGGTGATTGCCAATGCCTCATCCAACGCGGATCCGGCAGCTGTGGTGTTCGACGCCATTGGAGCCGCTCGTGCCAAGGGCACTGATCTGGTGCTGGTGGACACGGCCGGTCGTCTGCAGACGAAGCACAACCTGATGGAGGAACTGGAGAAGATTCGTCGCGTTGTGGATCGACTGGCTCCAGAAGCTCATGTGGAATCGCTGCTCGTGCTCGATGCCAGTCAGGGGCAGAACGGCCTCAAACAGGCGATGGCGTTTGCCAAAGCCGCTGGACTCACGGGGGTGGTGATCACCAAGCTCGACGGCACGGCCCGAGGCGGGGTGGCTTTGGCTGTGGCCTCTGAGGCTGGTCTGCCGATCCGCTTCATCGGAGCCGGTGAGGGGATCCGGGATCTGCGTCCGTTCAATAGTTTCGAGTTTGTTGAAGCCCTGCTGGCGGGTCGCTGACGTCCATCCCTCAACGGCGGATTGAGGGGTTCAGCTTTCTCCGGTCAGAGTTGCTACCTTGCGGTTCCTGCCAGGGGTTGCCGTGAGCAGCAATCCATCACGGCGCCATTCGGCTTCTCCGCGACGCCCAGGACCTTCCTCCCTGACGGCGACCACGTCATTGCGGCAGTTGCTCGACAGTCTCTCCAAGGAACAGCGCGCCAATCAGGAGCTGCTGGTTTCGATTGGTTTTGCTCTGCGCAGTTTCACCAACCTCAATCGTTTTCTTGAGCTTGTCCCCGTGGTGGCTGCTCGTCTGGTGGGGGTTGATGGAGCACTGCTCATCCCATTTCAGGCCGATGGCCGGTTGTGGACTGATCAGTTGCAGATGCTTTCCGTGCTGCGCTCGGAGACGTTGCTGCAGGCGGTGATCAACCATGAACCCGGACGTTCGGCCGGGTTTGGTTCCGATGATGCCCTGGTGCTCGGCCTGGATCGACTGGTGCAGAGTCACCTTGGATCGGCCGGTGTGTTCGCCACGTCTCTGGTGGCTCGAGGTCGCCAGCGCGGACGCCTCTATGTGTTCAACACCTCCGGTTCGCTGGTCTGGAGCGATGTTCATCGCCGCAATGTGCAGCTGATTGCTGATCTCACCGGTGTGGCGATTGAAAACGATCAGATGCTTCAGGAGGCCCGCTTGCATGAGCGGGTGGATCGCCAGCTGAGCATCGGCGCCGAGATTCAGGCCCAGCTGCTTCCAGATCACTGTCCGGTGATTGAGGGTGTCGAACTGGCGGCCCGTTGCCGACCTGCTTTTCAAGTGGGTGGTGATTACTACGACTTCATCCCCACGCGTCCGGAGTTGATCGGTCGTCGTCGAGAGCGAGGCCGTTGGTCACTGGTGATGGGCGATGTGATGGGCAAGGGCGTTCCAGCCGGCCTGCTGATGACCATGCTGCGCGGCATGTTGCGGGCAGAAGTGCTGAGCGGATTACCGCCGGATCGCATCCTTCATGACCTCAACCAGCTCGCACTTGAGGATCTCTCCCAGTCCCATCGCTTTGTGACGCTGTTCTATTCGGATTTTGATCCGCGAACGCGTCGACTTCGCTTTGCCAATGCAGCGCACAATCCGCCCTTGATCTGGCGGGCTCAGCAACGCTGCATCAGTCGTCTGGATGCACCGGGTCTGTTGATCGGCCTTCAGCCTGAGGCGGAATACGGAAGTGGTTCCACGGTGCTCGAACCCGGAGATGTGCTGCTGTATTACACCGATGGAGTGACCGAGGCACCGGGCTTGACCGGAGATCGCTTTGATGAGGCGCGTCTGATTCGCAACCTCGAGACCGCCTGTCGTTCGGGAACGGGTTCGCAGGGAATTCTTGATCAGTTGTTCGCTCGTCTTGATCGCTTTGTGGGACCAGACAGACAACTCGAAGACGATGCCTCGATGGTGGTTCTCAAGGTTCGGGAAGAGGTGATGTTGCCATCGGTTCCACGGTCTCCGGCCTGACAAGCTGAGTGGGTCTGTGTTGAGGTTGGACCATGGCCGGTGGAGTGACGGGCGGAGGCTCCGCCACCTGGAGTGACCGGTTCGAACAGGGACTGCATCCGGCGATCGAGCGTTTCAACGCCTCGATCGGGTTTGACATCACTCTCCTTCAGGAGGATCTGGATGGTTCGGTGGCCCATGCCCGCATGTTGGCTGAGTGCGGTGTGATCGAGTCGGCGGAGGCTGATCAGCTCTGCAGCGGTCTGGAACAGATCCGCACCGAGGCGGCTGCCGGCAACTTCAATCCTGGCCTGGAGGATGAGGATGTGCATTTCGCTGTTGAGCGCCGTTTGATTGCCCTGCTGGGGCCAGTGGGAAAAAAGCTGCACACCGGCCGCAGTCGCAATGATCAGGTGGGCACGGATCTGCGTCTGTGGCTTCGTCGTCGAATCGATGAGCTCGACCCACAGGTGCGGATGTTTCAGATCGCTCTGTTACGTCAGGCGCTCGATCACCGCACCACACTGATTCCCGGTTACACCCATCTACAGAGGGCGCAGCCCGTTTGTTTGGCGCACCATCTTCTCGCCTATGTGGAGATGCTCGAGAGGGATCGGCAACGGTTTCAGGATGTGCGCAAACGCGTCAACCTTTCCCCGCTCGGTGCGGCAGCCCTGGCTGGAACGCCTGTGCCGATTGATCGGCGCAGTACGGCCGCAGCCCTGGCCTTTGACGGGATCTATGCCAACAGCCTGGACGCTGTCAGTGACCGTGATTTCACTGTGGAGTTTTCAGCTGCTGCATCGTTGTTGATGGTGCACCTCAGCCGTTTGGCCGAGGAGGTGATCTTCTGGGCTTCGGAGGAATGCGGCTTTGTGCGTCTGAGTGATCGTTGCGCCACCGGCAGCAGCCTCATGCCCCAGAAGAAGAATCCTGATGTTCCTGAACTGGTCCGTGGCAAGTGCGGTCGGGTGTTCGGCCATCTGCAGGGGTTGCTGACCATGATCAAGGGCTTGCCCCTGGCCTACAACAAGGATTTTCAGGAAGACAAGGAAGCGTTGTTTGATGTGGTGACGACCAGCGCCCAGTGCCTCGAGGCGATGACGATCCTGATCGAGGAAGGGTTGAGTTTTCGCCCTGATCGGCTGGAAGCCGCCGTTGGCTCTGATTTCTCCAACGCCACTGATGTGGCCGACTATCTGGTGGCCCGACAGGTCCCTTTCCGCGAGGCGTATCAGATCGTTGGTTCCGTGGTGAAGCAGTGTCTGAGCGAGGGACTGTTGCTGCGTGATCTCAGCCTCGAACGCTGGCAGCAGTTTCATCCCTCGATTGATGCCGACCTTTTTGATGCTCTGGCCCCTCGCCAGGTGGTTGCCGCTCGCCTCAGTGAAGGCGGTACAGGGTTTGAACGGGTCGAGGAGCAGTTGGCGCTCTGGAGCGATCGGCTGGGCTTAACGAATCACTGATCATTTCGCGAGACCGGGTCTACCCTGTGAAGGCCAGAGGCTTTTGAGTCCTCAATGGACTCCTGAACCAACGGCTTGTCTGATCCGATTGGGTCCTTTCTCTTCAGGTCCAGCAGTCAAGTGAGCATTTTTGTCGGCAATCTGCCCTTCCGCGCTGAGCAGGAGGACGTGATCGAACTGTTTGCCGCTCATGGAGAGGTCACAAACTGTGCCCTTCCTCTTGAGCGCGACACCGGTCGCAAACGTGGTTTCGCCTTCGTGGAGATGGTCGATGAAGCGGTGGAAGCCGCGGCGATCGAAGCTCTTCAGGGCGCTGAATTAATGGGTCGTCCCCTTCGCATTAACAAGGCTGAGCCCCGGGGTAGTGCACCTCGTCGCGGCGGCGGTGGCGGTGGTGGCTACGGCGGTGGCGGCTACGGCGGCGGCGGTGGTGGCTACGGCGGCGGTGGTGGCGACCGACGCTCCGGTGCTCGCGGTTGGGAAGATCGCAGTTATGGCGGCGGTTCGTCCGGTGGCGGTGGCGGCTACGGCGGCGGCGACCAGTCAGGCTCTCCTTACGGTGGCGGCGTTGAAGACGGCCGTCGCAGTCGACGTCGTGGTGGTGCTTCCCAGAACGATGGTGGTGGCAGCGGTGGCGGCTATGGCGGCGGAGATGATTACGGCGGTTACGGCGGTGCCGAAGGCTGAGGAGCCGATCGGTTCAGATCACCGTTTAAAGCCCGGCATCAGTCAGTTGCCGGGCTGACAGTTCCAGCACGCTGAGATCAGCCCCTGCCCGCTGGGCTTGCTCACCTAAATTCCGGCGCCAGTGGCGTGCACCCGGCACCCCTTCCACCAGTTGCACCAGGTGGCGGCAGAGATCCCAGAGACGGCCACCCCGCTTCAGATGACGTTCGGCGTGGGGCATGAGGCCTGTGATCACGTCCGAGGCCATCACGGTTCGTGGAGCATCGCCGTAGATCAGCGCATCCATCGTTGCCCAGCGCAGCGGATGGGCATAGGCGGCCCGGCCCACCATCGCGCCATCGCAGTGACTCAGGGCCGATAGACACTGCTCCGGTGTGTCGAGTCCGCCATTCAGTTCAATCGTGAGCTCAGGCCTTCGTTGTTTGAGTGCGATCACTCGCTCGTGCTCTAAGGGAGGGATCGTGCGGTTCTGTTTGGGATCGAGGCCATCCAGCCAGGCTTTGCGCGCATGCACGCTGAAGCGGGTGGCGCCGGCCGCGGCCACCTGATCCACGAAGGCCGTGAGCAGCGTGTCGCTGTCCAGATCATCAATGCCAATCCGGTGTTTCACCGTGACCGGCAAGGTACTGGCGGCCACCATCGCTTCCACACAGCGGGCCACGCGTTCGGGTTCTGCCATCAGACAGGCTCCGAAATTCCCGGCCTGGACCCGTGGGCTAGGGCAGCCCACATTGAGGTTGATTTCGTCATAACCCCAGTCCGCTGCCATGCGAGCGGCCTCTGCCAGCAGTTGTGGTTGATCACCGCCGACCTGGAGGGCGATCGGATGCTCCTCTGCATCGAAATCAAGCAGGCGCCCTCTGCGGTTGGTGTAGTGAAGCGCCTGAGCCACCACCATTTCGCTGTACAGCAGTGCACGGCAGCTGATCTGACGCATCAGCTGGCGGAAATGCCGGTCTGTGCAATCGAGCATCGGAGCAATGCTGAAGCGCCAGCAAGGTTCCCGGTGTTCGCTGGTGAGGGAATCCATCCCTCCATGCTGCCTGGTTCCAGGTTCCGAGTTGCTTAGAACGGTTTCACCAGAGATGTGACATCAGTGATGCCCTCCACCATCGAAAAGTGGTTGTTGAGCAGGCGCTCCATGCTGCTTGCAACGGTTTCCGGGCTGTTTGGTGCATTCCGTGCTCCAAAGAAGGTTTTCGCTGCTTCTGAGGCATCGGATTCCAAGTGGGATCTCTCGGATCAGGAATGGAGGAAACGCCTGTCGCCTGAGTCCTATCAGGTGCTTCGCAGGGAAGGCACTGAGCCCCCCTTCACCAGTGCGCTCAACAATGAGAAAAGGTCCGGTATCTTTCACTGCGCTGGTTGCGATCTGCCTCTGTTCTCCTCGCAGGCCAAGTTTGACAGTGGCACCGGCTGGCCCAGCTTCTGGCAACCCTTGCCTGAGGCCATCAATACGAAAGTAGATTTCAAACTGATCGTTCCGCGTACGGAATACCACTGCAGCCGCTGCGGCGGTCATCAGGGTCATGTGTTCAATGACGGTCCCAGGCCCACCGGCAAGCGCTACTGCAACAACGGCGTCGCCCTCCGCTTCCAGCCCGCTTGATCTGATTGTGATCGGTGGTGGGCCTGCCGGTTATATGGCCGCGATCACTGCTGCAGAGCAGGGTCTGCGCCAGGTTTGCATTCTCGAAGCCACCCCGGAGCCCCTCCAGAAGGTGCGCATCAGCGGTGGTGGCCGCTGCAATGTGACACACGCCTGCTGGGATCCGGCGGAACTTGCCACCCACTACCCCCGCGGCAGCCGGCCGTTGCGCGGTCCGTTCAGTCGCTTTGCCTGTGGTGATGCAATCGCCTGGTTTGATGAGCACGGCCTCACCCTTGTTGAGGAACCCGATGGACGCCTGTTTCCGCAGCAGAACCGCTCGGAAGCGGTGATCCATTGCCTGCAGAACGCTGCCAGTGCGGTGGGTGTACAGCTGCGCACTCAGGTGATGGTCCAGCAGGTTGCGGCGCACAAGGATGGCGGCTTTGTGGTTCGCGGGCGTGGGCTTGAGCAGCCATTGAACGCTCGCAAGCTGATGTTGGCCACCGGTGGTCATCCCAGTGGCCGAAAGCTTGCAGAGTCGCTTGGTCATCACGTGGTGCCGCCGGTTCCCTCTCTCTTCAGCCTGACGCTGCAGACCAAAGCACTGGCGGCCTGCAGCGGCATTGCCATTGATGATGTGAGCCTTGATCTCAAGATCGGGACTCAGCGCTTCAGACAGACCGGGCGGGTGTTGATCACTCACCGCGGCCTCAGTGGTCCTGCAACGCTTCGACTCTCTGCCTTTGCTGCGCGGGCCCTTCATCAAAGCCATTACAAGGGTGAACTGAAGGTGGATTGGAGCTGCGGTCTCGGTCGCCAGGGTGTTGAGTCAACGCTGCGGCAGTGGCGCCTGGATAAGGCCCGGCGCACGCTTTCATCGGCCAAACCCTTCGAGCATCTGCCGCGTCGCCTCTGGCAGGCCTTCCTTTCAGAAGTCGGGGTGAATGGCGAGCTTCGCTGGGCGGATCTGCCGTTGAAAGCTGAGCGTCAGCTGGTTGAGATCCTCTGCGCTCAGCGTCTGGCGATTCGGGGCCGCGGGCCATTCGGTGAGGAGTTCGTCACTGCCGGTGGGGTGGCCCTGGGTGAGGTGAATCTGGCCACGATGGAAAGCCGTTGCTGCTCTGGGCTCTACATCGCCGGTGAACTGCTGGATGTGGATGGTGTCACCGGTGGGTTCAACTTTCAGGCCTGCTGGAGCGGCGGCTGGCTGGCGGGACAAGCCATCGCAGCCCAGTCAATCGTTACTGAATCTGATCAAACACGCTGAACATCGGTAGATACATCGCCAGCAGGATTGAGCCCACGATGCCGCCCACCACCACGATCATCGCCGGCTCCAGCATTGAGGTGAGTGCCTTCACTGCGGCCGATACCTCATCTTCATAGAAGTCGGCCACCTTGCTGAGCATTTGGTCCATTTGGCCAGTCTCTTCGCCGATCGAGAGCATGCTCAGGGCCATCTCCGGCAGGACCTTTTGCCGCGTCAACGCCGTGCTCAGCAGCACCCCCTCCTGAACTAGCCCTCTGGAGTCGAGGATCGCGTCAGAAATGATCGAATTGCCTGCCGTTTCACTGGAGATCTCCAGCGCCATCAGGATGGGAACACCTGCTCTGGTCAGTGAGCTGAAGATCCTGCAGAACTGGGCTGTTGCCGTTTTCATGATCAGGTCGCCGAACAGGGGCACCTTGAGCAAGAAGCGATCCACCACACGCCGGCCCTTTTGGGTGGCGTAGTAGCGGCTGAACAGCCAGACAGCCACCAGAAGAGCGCCTGCAAAGACAAGGGACGCTGAAGAACGCAGAAGTTTGCTCAGATCCACCATCAGCTGCGTGAACAGGGGCAGTTCCGCCCCTAGATCTTCAAAGATGCCGGCGAAGGTTGGAATCAGAAAAATGGTCATGCCCAGGAACACCAGAATCGCGATCACCAGCACCGCCACGGGGTAGCCCATGGCACCTTTGATCTGGTTCTGCAGACGAGCGTTGTCCTCGAGCAGCTTGGCCAGCCGTTTCAGTGATTCATCGAGAACTCCTCCGGCCTCTCCAGCCTCCACCATCGCCACCGTCAGCTGATCGAACACCTTGGGCCACTGGCGCATGGCGGCGCCCATCGCTGTGCCCTGGTTGACTTCCAGACCCACTGATGTGAGTGCTTTCTTGAACATCGGCAGCTTTTGCTGCTTGGCCATCAGATCGAGACTGCGCACGATCGGCACCCCCGCATCCACCAGCGCCGCCAGCTTGCTGGCCCAGACCGCTTTGTCCTTCACTCCTGGAGGTTTCTGGAAGGCTTCCCCCAGATCGATGGAGAGCAAGCTTCCACCGGATGACTCATCGGTCGTGGCAGAAGTTCCTTTCTTCTGGCCTCGTTCAGGACCGGCTTCACTGGCACGCAACTGGTTGGCTTTGATGCCACGTCGCCTCAACTGACGCCTGGCCGTGGCCAGATCGTTGGCTTTGACGGTCACGGTGCGGTCCTGACCGGTTGCGGAGGTGTAGGTGGCAGTGAACGTGGCCATGGCAGTGATTGACCTCTCAGCTGCTCACAAGCCGCTCAAGTTCAGAGGGTTTGCTGGCTTTTGACAGTGCCTCCCCTAAATCGATGTCTCCATGAGTCACGAGATCCGCCAGGGCTTTTTCCAGTGTCTGCATCCCCTGTTCACCGCCGGTCTGGATCTGTGAGTACAGCTGAGCGGTCTTGCCTTCGCGGATTAGGTTGGCGATGGCCGGGGTGTTGATCATGATCTCCTGCGCCATCACCCGGCCGAACTGACCAGGCGCGGGATTGCTGCGACGGCAGAGTGTCTGGGAGAAAACTGCGACCAGACTTCCGGAAAGTTGCACGCGGATTTGGGTCTGCTGCGCCGGAGGGAACACATCCACCATGCGGTCCACCGTCTGTGCTGCGGAGCTGGTGTGCAGAGTTCCAAAGACCAGGTGACCTGTTTCAGCGGCGCTGATCGCCAGTTGAATCGTTTCCAGGTCGCGCATCTCACCCACCAGGATCACGTCTGGGTCTTCGCGCAGTGCTGCCCTTAGCGCATTTCCGAAGCTGCGGGTGTCCTCATTGAGCTGGCGCTGGTGCACCAGGCTTCGGTCGCTTTTGTAGACGAATTCGATCGGGTCTTCGATCGTGAGGATGTGTTCAGCGCGGCTGTGATTGATGTGATCCAGCAGTGCCGCCAGGGTGGTCGTCTTGCCTGAGCCCGTGGGCCCGGTGACCAGCACCAGGCCTCGGGGTCGCTTGCTGGTTTCCACCACCACCGGTGGCAGATTCAGCAACTCGATGCTTGGAATCGAGCTGCCCAGTGCCCTCAGACAGGCCGCATAGCTCCCTTTCTGGCGATAGACGTTCACCCTGAATCTGGCGACTCCCTTGAGTCCGTACGCGCAGTCAAGTTCCCAGGTTTGCTCAAGCGTCTTGCGTTGGCTGTTGTTGAGCATTGAGAAGATCAGCCGATTGCAGCTCTCCTCGAGCAGGGCTTCCTCTCGCATCGCCCGCAGTTGGCCGCTGAAGCGTCCGTAAGGGGGCTGGCCGCTGGCGATGTGCAGATCACTGCCTCCGCCTTTCACCAGCTCTTCCATTAGGTCTTCGATCATCAGCTCCATGGCTCGCTCCTCAGTGACGTGGGGTCAGGCAGTACGGACATTCCAGCCAACCTTCCTGGAGTCCGCCACCACAGCCGCTGCAGGTGAGCGTGCTCAGGGCTCTGGCCCGTCGCTCTGATTCCAGGCCGGAATCGGTGAGCACCATGCGGCCCACCTCCTCCAGAGTTGTGTGTCCTTCTCTGACCAGATCAAGGCTGTAGCCCAGCAGGGTTTTCATGCCTCCTTCAAGAGCCAGCTGGCGCACCATGTCGGTGGTGGCCCCCTTGGCCACGGTGGTCGCCAGCGCCTCATTCATGCGCAGGACTTCGTAGACCCCTACTCGGCCCTTGTAACCGCTGCCCTGACACTTGGGGCAAGGGTTGGCCTGACCTTCATGGTGGTTGGCCCGAAAGAAACTGACGTCTGCCTCGGTGCTTGCCATCAGTCCGAAGCGACCCAGTTCCTCGGGATCGGGCCGGTAGGCGATGCGGCATTGCGGACAGACCCGTCGGAGCAGCCGTTGGGAGACGATCCCGATCAGTGAGGCGCTGACCATGAAGGGCTCCACGCCCATCTCGTCGAGGCGGGCGATGGCGCTGGGAGCGTCATTGCAGTGGAGGGTGGTCAGCACAAGGTGACCGGTGAGAGCCGCTTCAATCGCTGTCTTGGCTGTTTCAAGATCGCGTGTTTCGCCGACCAGCAGCACGTCCGGGTCCTGGCGCATGAAGGCTCTCAGGGCCTGGCTGAAATCAAAGCCTTTTTCCCGGTTCACCTGGCACTGGGTGATTCCTGGCAGGGCGTATTCGATCGGATCTTCCACTGTGGAGATGTTGATCCCTGGCTCATTGCGTTCCGCCAGCAGGGAATACAGCGTTGTGGACTTCCCCGATCCGGTCGGTCCTGTGACCAGGATCATCCCGAAGGGCTTGGACCCCAGGTTGCGCACCAGCTTCAGGGCTTCAGCACTGGTGATCAGCTTGTCGAGACCCAGTTGAGTAGAGGAGCTGTCCAGAAGCCGCAGCACGATTTTCTCCCCGTAGCGACTCGGCAGACTGTTGACCCGGAAATCCACGGTCCTGTTCTGGAAGCGGCGGCGGATGCGGCCGTCCTGGGGGAGTCTGCGTTCAGCGATGTCCAGGTCCGCCATGATCTTGAACCTGGAGGTGACAGCTGGTATCAGTCGGCTTGGAAGCGGTTCGATCTGGCTCTGCAGCACGCCGTCCTGCCGAAAGCGCAGTTGGAGTCCGGCCTGCTGAGGTTCCACATGAATGTCGCTGGCACCCAGTTCAAGGGCCTGCATCAGGATGCGATCCACCAGATCGATGACCGGTGAGCGTTCTGCATCGTTGAGCCCGGATTCAAGGTCATCCGGTTTCGAGGAGTCGATATCCTCTTCGTCGGGATCGGCTTCCAGCACCCCGTCCGCGCTGAAATCCTTCAGATACGAGGTCGCTGTCTCCGCCACGGTTTTGGTCTCTCCAGCGTCGGTCTCTGCAGCTTTTGAAACGGTGGTGGGGGTGTTGGTCGGAATGGCGGCGTTGGATCTTGGTGGTGTCTCCGGGATGGCTTCTTCCAGGGGGGGAGGAGCTTCATCGCTGACGGGGGCGTTGTTGCTGAGCAGTTCCGTCAGGCTTTTCGCGAGCGCGGCATGACGAGCGGGATCAAATCCCATCGTCTTCAGTTCCTCGAGCAGAACAGGTTCATCAGCGATGCCGAGATCGCCCGGAATGGCCCGCTGCAGGAGCAGTTCCAGTTCCAGAGGCCGGCTTTTGTCGCTCACGGATCCAGTTCGTAGAAAGGTGCGGGCTTCCCCCGCTTGTGGGAGGACTGCCTCACCTATCAACATGTCTAGACGTGAATTCGCAACCGGTCAGCATGAGTGGCGATGCTTCCACCCCAGCGCAGGATCCGTCATCGGCTGGTTCCGACGGCCAGCAACCTGCCGTGAATCCAAACGAAACGTCTGAAACGACGCCAGTGGTCGACCAAGGACCGACCACGGAAGCGGTGGCTGAAACGGAGCCTGCTCCTCAGTCCGTCGACAACGAAGCCCGTCTGGAGCAGCTGGAGCGGGAGCATTCCGCTCTCAGAGAAGAGCATGAGGTGTTGCGCGGTCAGTACGTGCGCATCGCTGCGGACTTCGACAACTTCCGCAAGCGTCAGAGTCGCGACCAGGATGATCTCAAGCTGCAGCTCATCTGCAGCACCCTCACCGAGATTCTTCCGGTTGTGGATAACTTCGAGCGTGCCCGTCAGCAGCTCGATCCTCAGACCGAGGAAGCCCAGGGGCTTCACCGCAGTTATCAGGGGCTCTACAAACAGCTGGTTGATGTCCTCAAGCAGCTCGGTGTCGCGCCCATGCGAGTGGTCGGCCAGGAGTTTGACCCAACCCTGCATGAGGCGGTGCTGCGCGAACCCAGTGAGGAGCACCCAGAGGATGTGGTGATTGAAGAGTTGCAGCGCGGTTACCACCTCGACGGACGCGTTCTGCGTCACGCCATGGTCAAGGTGTCGATGGGGCCAGGTCCGCAGCAGTCTGCCGGCAGCGAGCCATCAACCGCGGATGCTGCTTCTGCGTCTGAGGGGGAGGGTTCGGATGATGCCAACGGTTGATCAGACCCCTGCTCCTACTGTGATCTCCGGGAGTCACAGCTGATGGCCGATTACTACGACCTGCTCGGTGTCAGCAGGGATGCCGATGCCGAGACCCTGAAGCGCGCCTACCGGAAACTGGCACGTCAGTACCACCCCGATATCAACAAGGAACCAGGGGCTGAAGACCGTTTCAAGGAGATCGGTCGCGCCTATGAGGTGCTCAGCGATCCCCAGACCCGCGGTCGCTACGACCAGTTCGGTGAAGCCGGTCTCGGTGGCGCAGCTGGCATGCCCGACATGGGCGATATGGGCGGGTTTGCCGATATTTTTGAAACCTTCTTCAGTGGTTTCGGCGGAGCCGCCGGGGGTGGCCGTCAGCAGCGTCGTCGTGGACCGCAGCAGGGTGATGACCTGCGTTACGACCTGACGATTGATTTCGAACAGGCGGTGTTCGGACAGGAGCGGGAGATTCGTGTTCCTCATCTGGAAACCTGCAGCACCTGCGGTGGCAGTGGTGCCAAGAGCGGCAGCGGTCCCACCACCTGCTCCACCTGTGGTGGTGTGGGCCAGGTGCGCCGGGCCACCAGGACTCCATTTGGCAGTTTCACCCAGGTCGCCGAATGTCCAACTTGCAACGGCAGTGGTCAGGTGATTGCCGATCCCTGCAATGCCTGTGGTGGGCAGGGTGTGACCCAGGTGCGCAAGAAGCTACGGATCAATATTCCTGCTGGCGTTGACACCGGCACCCGTCTCAGGGTCACAGGTGAGGGCAATGCTGGATTGCGCGGTGGTCCCGCTGGTGATCTGTACGTGTTTCTGACCGTGAAACCTCATCCCTCCTTGCAGAGGGATGGATTGACGGTCCATTCCGAGGTCAAGGTGAGCTATCTCCAGGCGATTCTTGGCGACACCATCGAAGTGGAGACTGTGGATGGTCCAACCAGCCTTGAAATTCCTGCAGGCACTCAACCGAATGCCGTGCTCACTTTGGAGAACAAGGGCATTCCCAAGCTGGGCAATCCTGTGGCCCGCGGCAATCAGCGCATCAGCGTCAATGTGAAGCTCCCGACCCGGCTCAATGATGAAGAACGGGGATTGCTCGAGGAGCTCGCCGGTCATCACTCCGCCAGGGGAGAGCAGCACCATCACCACAAGAGTGGCCTGTTCGCGCGTTTGTTCGGGCAACGTTGACCATGACGGAACGTCTCCCTGATCGTCAGCTCGATCTGTGTGGAACGCCCTGTCCGCTCAATTTCATTCGTTGTCGGCTCACGTTGGAGAGCATGAGCGCCGGCCAGTGCCTCCAGGTGGATCTTGATCCTGGTGAGCCTGAAGAGATGGTGGTTCCCGGACTGCGTCGTGATGGTCATCAGGTCCAGGTGGAGCATGTTTCGGACGTTCAGGTGCGGCTAATGGTGATCTGTGCCAGTGGCTAGTCAGGGGCTGCATCCGGGCATGGTCGTTGCCTTGCAGGCCAACTACCTCGAGGTGGAGCTTGAGGCTCCACCCGTCGATGTTCCTCACCGTCTTCTCTGCACGCGACGCACCCGACTGAATCATCGTGGAGCTGCGGTCCATGTGGGCGATCGTGTGCGGGTGGAAGCCATCGACTGTGATCACGCCAGGGCTGTGGTTGCGCAAGTGGAACCTCGAAGCAGTTTTCTGGTCCGCCCGCCCGTGGCCAATGCCTCCTGCATTCTTGTGGCCGTTGCGGTTGAGCAACCCGCCTTTGAGGCCGATCAGGTCAGCCGGTTTCTTCTTACAGCTGAGCAGACCGGGTTGCAGGTTCTGCTCGTCCTGACCAAGTGTGATCTGCTCGATGCCGCTGCTTTGTCGCAACTTCGGAAACGCCTTCAGGGATGGGGCTATGACCCGATTCTTGTCTCGGCTCGCTCCGGAATGGGGCTCGATGAATTGCGCACGCAATTGTCGACCGTTCCGATTTCGGTGCTTTGCGGCCCATCGGGGGTGGGCAAGAGCTCCTTGCTGAACGGCCTTCTGCCCGGTCTGGCGTTACGGGTGGGAGCGGTGTCTGGTCGCTTGCAGCGGGGGCGTCACACCACGCGTCATGTGGAATTGCATGCGTTTTCGCCTGGCTCCAGGGTTGCCGACACTCCCGGATTCAACCGACCGGACCTACCGGATGATGTGTCCAATCTGGAAGTGCTCTTTCCAGAGTTGCGTGTTCAGCTTGACCCTCATCCCTGCCGGTTCCGTGACTGCCTGCACAGGGATGAACCGGGTTGCGGTGTGACACGCGACTGGGAGCGTTATCCCATGTATCGAAGAGCTGTCGAGGAACTTCTCGAGATCAACCGCCCATTCCGGGCAGGTTGAGATCGAGCCCGCCAGTGAGCTCCTGCATCCGCTCCTTCATGGTGCCAGTGGAGCGTTCATAGGCTGATTGAAGCGCGGCGAGTGTGGCGGCCTCAGCAGCTTCCTGCCCTTCACTCAGCAGGCTGGGATCCAATTTCACACGCAAAGGCTGCTGGTTTCCGGAGAGCCAGATGCTGGCTCGACCGTCATCGCTGCTGCCTTCAATCTCCATCGCATCGAGCTCTTCCTGCAGCTTCTGAGCGTCCTGCTGAATCTGCTGTGCCTTGCGGAAGGCTTCGGTGAGCTGTCCAAAATTGGGAAGTCCGAACCCGGCCATGGCATCGCTGAAGGAACGGAAAGATTAGGCCGCCATCTCGAATCCGAGTCGTTTCACTTCAGGCTGCAACTGGATGCCATGGGCATCGGCCACTTCCTGTTGCACCAGGCCGATCAGGTTGCAGATATCTGCCGCGCTGGCTCCTCCTGTATTCACAATGAAATTGGCATGGACTTCAGAGACCTGAGCCCCGCCGACACGGCGGCCTTTCAGTCCCAGGCCTTCGATCAGCCGTCCGGCCTTTGCCGGTTCGGGATTGCGGAAGACGCTTCCGCAGCTCGGTTGCTTGTAGGGCTGGGTGCTGGTGCGATGGTTGAGGTTTCCGCTGGTGCGTTGTTGCAGCTCAGCCGGATCATGCCCTGCTTCAAGTTGAAATTCGGCGGCGACCACCAGGAACGGTTGGGTCTGCAGAGCACTGTGGCGGTAAGCGAAATCGAGTGATTCCCGCTCAAGCCTTCGGATCCTGAAATCCTCGCCTTCTAGAGGAACCACATCCACGCTGACCAAGCGTTCAGCCGTACAGCCACCCTGAGCCCCGGCATTCATCACAGCAGCTCCGCCCACGGTGCCAGGGATGCCGACGGCCCACTCCAGCCCCTGCAATCCCTTTCTGGCGGCACGTCTGGCCAGGGTGGGGATCGGTTCACCCGAACTGGCCCTCACTCTCCCGGTCTGGGCATTCAGATCCAGCCCCTGCAGGCGTCGCAGGCAGAGAGTGAGCCCTGGAAGACCTGCGTCCGCAATCAGCAGATTGGAGCCTGCACCGATCACGCGGACAGGTAACCCCTGATTTGCTGCCCAGTTCAGCAGAGTGGGAATCTGCAGCGCCTCATTGGGTTCGGCCAGCCATTGCGCCGGTCCACCGACTCGCCAGGTTGTGTAGTTGGCCAGGGAAACCCGCTCCTGCAGGATTCCTTGCTCCTTGAGCCCGTTCAAGCTGTCAGTGGCGACTGACATGGCGTCTGTTCCTGCAATGCGTTCGGTGACAGCCGCGACCAGAGACTGTTCACATCACCGGCCCCCATTGCCAGCACGAGGTCATCGGCGCGGCTGTGCTGCCTCACCAGATCGGTGAGTTCTTCCATGGTGGATGCCACCAGAACCGTTTGATCGGCGCTGTGTTCCTGAATGCAGGACGCCAGGGCTTCGCTGCTCACACCAGGGATGGGGGCCTCTCCGGCTGAGAACAATGGCGCGAGCACAACGATGTCGACGCTGGCAAGGGCCAGGGCGAAAGCATTCTGAAATTCCTGTGTGCGGCTGAATCGATGGGGTTGAAACACCGCCATCAGTCGTTTCGGGCTGCGTGGCAGCGGGCTGCGTCCACTGGACACCATGAGAGCTGCCATTGCCAGTGTGGCGGCCACCTCACTGGGGTGATGGGCGTAGTCATCCACCACCAGACGACCTTGCCAGTCACCGCGGTAGTCGAAGCGGCGACCCGGTGTCTTCAGCTCGCTGAGATGAGTGATCAGACGCTCAAGCGGAATTCCCTCCAAGCGGCAAGCAGCGAGAGCTCCCAGGGCATTGCTCAGGTTGTGCAGGCCTGGCAGGGGCAATGTGATCCGGCCGACGTACTCAGATTGTTCGTAGAGATCTGCAACCGTGTGATCCCCTTCGAGGGCGACCGGCAAAGCGGCGAAATCAACGTTGTCGCTGCGTTGGACCGACCACCAGGCATCCGCTTGAAAGTGTTCACTCAGGATTGGATCGTCCTGATTGGCAAGCACTCGTCCGCAACCGGCAGCAAAGCGGCGCATGGTGGTGATCAGATCATCCAGATCTCTGTAGTGATCGGTGTGATCCAATTCAAGATTGGTGATCACGCCCAGGCTGGCGTTGAATTTCACCAGGGAGCCATCGGATTCATCGGCTTCTGCCACCAACAGACGGCCTGAACCCGCATGTCCGTTGCTTCCATAGCAAGGAACAATGCCACCAATCACGGCAGTGGGATCTTCTCCGGCACTGTGAAGAAGTGAGGTGACCACTGTGCTCGTTGTGGTTTTGCCGTGACTGCCTGCCACAGCGATTGAAGGCTGTTGATCGATCAGGGCCGCGAGCAGATCGGAGCGGTGCCAGACAGTCAGCTGCAACTGCCGCGCTGCCATCAGTTCTGGATTGCTCTCTGGGATGGCGCTGCTGATCACCACCAGCGGCGTTGCCAGATCCTGGTTTTTCAGTTCATCAAAGTTTTTCGCCGTCTGGGAGCCAAAAGCCAGCATCCCAAGCGACTGCAGGTCTTCCATTGCGGGAGACATGCGTCGATCGGAGCCACTGACCCTGTGACCACGGCTGAGCAGAATTCGCGCCAGAGCAGACATGCCGATCCCGCCTGCACCGATGAAGTGCACTGATGAAGGCTTGTCAAGCGATCTGCTCAAGAACGAATGCCATGAACGCGCACCATAAATCAGCTTTTCCTGCTGACCAGTAATTGGCGCAGACTGTCGTGAGAGCCACTCCCGACATCCCGCTGATGAGATTCATTCAGAGGAAACTAGCGATTTCTGTATGATCAGCGGCCATTCCCTGCGGATTGTCCGCTCCTCTTATGACCCTGCGCGTTGCGATCAATGGATTCGGCCGAATCGGTCGCAATGTGATGCGGGGTTGGATCAGCCGTGGTGCTGACACCGACATCGAGATTGTGGGTGTGAATGCCACCTCGGATCCCAAGACCAGTGCTCACCTGCTGACCTACGACTCCATCCTCGGCAAGCTTGATCCGAGCGTGAAGATCGAGACCACGGACGACTCGATGATCGTCAATGGCAAGCAGGTCAAATTCTTCTCCGACCGCAACCCCCTCAATTGCCCCTGGAAGGACTGGGGGGTTGATCTGGTTCTTGAGTCGACCGGTGTCTTCAACACCGACGAAAAGGCCAGCATGCACATTCAGGCTGGCGCCAAGAAGGTGATTCTCACCGCCCCTGGTAAAGGGCCCAAGGTCGGCACCTTTGTGGTTGGTGTGAACGAAGACCAATACCGCCACGAGGATTTCGACATCCTCAGCAACGCCAGCTGCACCACCAACTGCCTCGCCCCTCTGGTCAAAGTGATTGACCAGTCGATCGGCATCAACCGCGGCTTGATGACCACCATTCACAGCTACACCGGCGACCAGCGGATCCTCGATAACAACCACCGCGATCTGCGTCGTGCCCGTGCGGCGGCTGTGAACATGGTCCCCACCTCCACAGGTGCAGCTCAGGCCGTTGCTCTCGTTTACCCCGCTGTGAAGGGCAAGTTCACGGGTATCGCCATGCGCGTGCCCACTCCGAACGTGTCGGCTGTGGATCTGGTGTTTGAGTCCAACCGGGCTTCCTCGGTCGATGAAATCAAGTCGATCCTCAAGGCGGCTGCCGATGGCCCCATGAACAAAATCATCAAATACGGCGATCTGCCTCTGGTGTCCAGTGACTACGCCGGTACCAATCAGTCGACCATCTTTGATGCGGATCTGACCCTGGCCATGGGTGACAACTTCTTCAAGATCGTTGCCTGGTACGACAACGAGTGGGGCTACAGCCAGCGGGTTGTGGACCTTGCCGAGGTTGTGGCCAGGAACTGGAAATAATCAGGATCAGAGCTGATCTTTATCCCTCCCGCCGGGAGGGATTTTTTTTGCTCATGCGTGCTGAAGCCCAGAGCTGAAGTGATCAAATCCATCACTGGCAACAGGAACTCTGCTGTCAGTCCACACAATCTCATCGCTTTGAGCGGTGATGCTGCCAATGCGGTGGCTGTTGGGTTGGTGTTCAAGCCAGCGCTGCGCCCAGACGGCTGGGAGACTCAGCACCAGTTCAAAATCCTCACCACCGTTGAGACACCATTGATCCCAGAGGTCGCCTGAAGGCCACCCCTCTGCCCGCGGAAGCCAGTCATGGCTGAGTTGGGCTCCGCATTGGCTGCTGTTGCACAGAGCCTTCACTGCCGCCAGAAGGCCATCGCTGCTGTCTGTGCCGGCGGCTCTCCAGGGCAAGCCTTCGGGTTTGCTCTCCAGCAAGCTGGTCAAGGCATCCAGTCGTGGAATGGGGCGTTGGTGTTGGCTGATGGCTTGTTGTTGAAGCTTGTCCGCTAGTGCACTTCCCCCGCTGCAATCCAGCGCAGGGTCACCTTGAAGCAGTGCCAGTCCTAAACGGCTCAGACCGTGGGCTCCGCTGGTCACCAGCCAGTCGCCTGGACAGGCATCAGCGCGGTGCAGGCGCAGAGGCCCCAGGCGGCCGAATGCGGTGACCGAGATCAGCTTCTGGTTGCCTGCGGAGCAGTCTCCTCCCAGCAGGATGCCTCCATAGCAGCTCAGAGCTTCGCTGATGCCGCAGTAAAGATTCTCCACCCAGTTCCATGGGGTGCTTCCTGGTGCCACCAGAGCCACTGTGATCCCATCCACGGCAACAGCACCGCTGGCCGCCAGATCCGACAGGTTGGTCGCCACGGCCCGCCAGCCCACGTCCGCTGGGCTTGTGGTGCCGTCACTGAAGTGAATGTCATCCACAAGCACGTCGGTGTTCACCAACAGTTGCCGGGCGTCGACGGCCAGGGCAGAGGTGTCATCAGCCAGCTGGCCCGGTGGAGCGAAGCGGGCCAGTCGCCTGAGCAATTCCGCTTCACCCAGCTCCGCCAGTGTGACCGTCACTGAGCTCAGGCGTGCTGCTGGAGTCGATCTGCACCATCAACCACTTTGATCTTCTTGATCTCATCGTTGACGCCCAGTTCCTCGAGCACATCGAAGCCGTCCACGACATATCCGAAGGCTGCGTTGCGCCCATCCACCAGATTCAGCCCAGCCGGTGTCAGCTCCGCTTCGTAGAGAAACAGAAAGAACTGCGATGAGCCGTCATCGAGGGCCTGATCGGAGTGTGCCCAACCCAGCGTTCCCAGGGTGGAGAAGGGCAGTACCGGAGTGGCCTTGAACAGACCGACGTCTTCGAAGGTTTGGTTGTAGAGGGTTTCCGGTTCACCGGGAACGCGGATTTCCAGGGGCACGTGGCGCTCCTGCTTGGTTTTTGGATCCACATAGCCGATGTCTGGCCCTTTGGGATCGCCGCTCTGCAGGATGTAGAAATCCTCTGCACGGTTGAAGGGCAGGCCGTCATAGAACCCCTTCAGGCTGAGATCAATGAATGCACCGGCGGTGAGCGGTGCGTTGTAACCATCCACCACAGCGGTGAGATCGCCTTCTGTGGTTTCGATCACCACGGTGGCGCGGCCTGCAAGCCGCGGCAGGTTGTCGAACTCCGATGGGATGTCGGGCAGACGGTCATCAATCAGCAGCGCTTCGAGATCACCGATCTGGCTCAGGGTCTGGCGGCGCGACTGGATGAAGCCCGCTTTGTCTTTCTCTTCAACCCGTTCCTGAAGCACGTTCAGGTCATCGGCCACCGCATCAAGGATCTGCCCTGCCCGTGATTGATCATCGTTGGGCATTGCGGCGACGATGGCACTCCTCCTGTCGCTCAGCAGGGATTGCGTGCGCTTGACTCCGCGTTTGAGCGCGCTCCAGCGCTTGGCACGCAGGTCATCACTGGTGCCTTCAAGCTGATGCTGCAGATCGCGCAGGTCCTGCTGATTCATGGGCAAGGAGTCGCGCAGGATCGCGGCCGGATCCTGCACGGCGTTTCCTTGGGGAAGTCCGGCCCAGGCTGGTGGAGTCCACGCCAGCCCAACCATCGCCAGCAGGCTGATAAGCCAAGCGCTCAAGCGTTGAAATCCCAACCGAATCGCCAAGGAGAACCCCAGGTGCTGAAAGGACTTTGGCACAGCCGTATGATCCCCTGAACCGTTCGGCGGGAATGATCTCCAGCAACGACTTTCGCACCGGCACCACGATTGAGCTTGACGGTGCCGTTTGGCGCGTCGTCGAGTTCCTGCATGTGAAGCCTGGCAAAGGCTCGGCCTTCGTCCGCACCAAGCTCAAGGCTGTCCAAAGTGGAAGCGTTGTTGACAGAACCTTTCGCGCCGGAGAGATGGTTCCTCAGGCAATGCTGGAGAAAGCCACGCTCCAGCACACCTACATGGAGGGTGAGGACTATGTCTTCATGGACATGTCGAGTTATGAGGAGACCCGCCTCACGGCTCAACAGATCGGAGACAGCCGCAAATATCTCAAGGAGGGGATGGAAGTGAATGTGGTCTCGTGGAACGAGAAGCCCCTCGAAGTGGAACTGCCCAATTCCGTTGTGCTGGAAATCACCCAAACTGATCCCGGCGTTAAGGGAGACACCGCCACCGGTGGAACCAAGCCTGCAATCCTCGAAACGGGAGCTCAGGTGATGGTTCCTCTGTTCCTCTCGATTGGCGAGAAGATCAAGGTGGATACCCGCAATGATTCCTACCTGGGTCGGGAGAACAGCTGATCATGCAACTCGATCACGATCAGCTTCACAAGCTTTTGGACGCTCTGGGTGAGAGTGATATCCAGGAATTCCGCCTTGAAGGCGATGATTTCCGGCTTGAGGTCCGTCGCAACATGCCGGTCACAACCGTTGCTGCACCAGCGGCCCCTGTTGCCCAGGCTGTTCCACCGGCCCCTGTGGTTGATGTGGCTGCTCAGGGAGACACTGCTCCAGCCGCTCCACCCCCTGCGGCCGGTTCCCGTTCTGATCTGGTCGATGTCACCGCACCCATGGTGGGCACCTTCTATACCGCTCCTGCACCGGGGGAAGCTCCTTTTGTGGAGATCGGAAATCGGATCAATGCCGGTCAGACCATCTGCATTCTTGAAGCCATGAAGCTCATGAACGAGTTGGAGGCGGAGGTCGCAGGCGAAGTGGTGGAAATCCTTGTGGATAACGGCACCCCGGTGGAATTCGGGCAGGTGTTGATGCGCGTCAAGCCCGGCTGAGTTCCCAGGCCGCCTGAATGGCGGCCAGCATGCTTGCACCCCTGGCCACTCCCTGTCCGGCAATGTCGAATCCTGTGCCGTGATCGGGGGAGGTTCGCAGAAAAGACAAGCCCAGAGTGGTGTTCACGGCCTGATCGAAGGCCAGCAGCTTCACTGGAATCAGGCCCTGATCGTGATACAAGGCCAAGATTCCATCAGGACCGTCTTGACGGGCAGCGTTGCGCCAGGCCTCCGCTGCACTCAACCAGCAGCTGTCGGGAGGTAGGGGGCCCTTCAGTTGCACGCTGGGATGGTTGCTCGCCCATTGCTCCAGCAATGGATTCAACCACTGCTGCTCTTCACGTCCCAGTTGTCCCTGTTCTCCGGCATGGGGGTTGAGGCCAGCCACAAGCAACTGAGGGGCGGGATTGAAGCGCAGGCAGAACCCTGCCAGCTCATTGAGCTTGCGTTCAACCAGCTCTGCGCTGAGAACTTCTGGGACCTGTCCAAGCGGGATGTGTGTGGTGGCCAGCAACGTGTTGAGCCTCCATCCGGTTGTTGGTGACACTGCCGTGAACAGCATGGATGCGGCTTTGTGCCCATCCAGTTCAGCCAGCCGTTCGGTCTGGCCTGGATAGCGATGTCCGGCGTCATGCCAGGCGTGTTTTGCGATCGGTGCGGTCACCAGTGCTCGTCCGTGTCCTTGTTGCACCAACTCCACAGCCCTGCTCAGCCATCGGAAACCGGCTTCTCCGCTTCTGGCTCCTGCCTCGCCTGGCTCAAGAGGCCCTCCCGGCACCGGTAGATCCACAATGTTCAGTGCATCGGGATTGGCGAAGGGATCGGTCGTCTGCGCTTGGAGTCTGTCAGCCGTTTTTTGCAGGCTGGCCCTGCAGCCCACGAGCATCGGCATCGGCATGTCGGCTGGCCGTCTGGGATCAGCCAGGGCTTTAAGTGTGACTTCCATGCCGATCCCAGCAGGATCACCGAGTGCGATCACAAGGCGCTGCTTAGCGTCATGGCATTCGATGGATGGGCTCATGCTGCGTTGGCTGGTGATCGGCCTGTTGCTCTACGGCCTGGGGACGGCGCTTCGGGAGGGTTGGCTGGAGGTTCAGTGGAGTCGTTTTCTGCACGATGCGGGTCTGGACTTCATCGATCCTGATCAGCCCTTGAAGCTGGATCAGGTTCCCCTGTTCAGTCCGGAGCGGTCCGAGTCGGAACCTCCATGAGCCTCTCTGCTTCCAGACAGTGGGCGAGCCCGCTGCGGAAGTTGGGATGCACCATGGTGTATCCAAGTGTCTGGCATAGAAGATCGTTGCTGACTCTGCGGTTTTCGGCCCAGAAGCTGCGGGCCATGGGGCTCATCTCTGGTTCAGCATCCTCGTAACGGCGTGTCTCCGGCAGGTCGCATCCCAACAGATCCGCGGCATGGCGCTGCATCACATGACTCGGAGCTGGTTCGTGATCACAGATGTTCACCACAGGAGGGTGCTGCCCAGCGGCGGAGCAGTGCATCAGGTGCAGGCAAGCAGCGGCAATGTCGTCGACATGCACCCGGCAGAACACCTGGCCTGGCTTGTGTAAGGGCTTCAGAGTTCCGTTCTTCACAGCGGCGAGCGGTGAGCGACCTGGCCCGTAGATCCCCGGTAAGCGCAGAATCTGTACCGGCAGATCGCTGCTCAGCCACTCCTGTTCGCAGTTCAGACGTCTGAGGCTGCGGTCCTGGCTCGGTTTTGGCACATCTGTTTCATTGACCCAGGCCCCTCCGGTGTCGCCGTAGACGCCGGTGGTGGAGAGATAGCCAGCCCAGCGAAGGGGTAGTTGACTGAGCTGAGCTCCCAGTGTCCGCAAGACAGGGTCGTTCTGATCACGCCCTGGGGGGATGGTGCTGAGCACATGGGTCACCCCTTGCAGGTCTGCATCCGTTGGCACCACGTTTTCGGCCGTGTCAAAGCGGAGAGCTCTGCTTTTGGGATCGGGGTTTCTACGCGTGGTGAGCACCTTGATGTTCAGGGCCTCAGCCAGGGCAGCGACCCGACGCCCACTGAAGCCGGCTCCAAGGATGCACAGCGTGGATCCTGCGGGCAGCGGCTGGCAACGGTTGACAAGTGATTCCGGCATGAGTACAAACGTATCAGTGACAATGCAGCCGTGACCAGTTCCTGTCTTCCCCTGATGTCGTCCCAGGCGACCATGTTGCCTCGAAGTGTCGGCAATCGCAGCATTGTCATCTCGACTGGTGAGGGCAATGCTCTGCGTCGCCTGGCAGCAACGCTGTTCGCCTCCATGTTGGTGAGTGCGGCCTTTGTTTTAGCTCCCGAGCAGCCTGAGCAACAGGCTTCAATCTGTCAGCAGCACCACTCCGCAGAGGCTTGCAGAGTCTGGTGATCAGGGATCAGGTTGACTCGGTTCAGGCCGCTTCAAGGCCCCAGTTCTGATGCCCCTGATTGTTGTGAGCTGAATCAGGTGCCAGGGATGCGTTGGTGGTTTGGCTGAGTTCAGGCTGTGCCCATTGCAGCAGTCTCAGGGCAAGCCGCAAATCCCCATCCATCCAGGCACGGATCGCCATAGCTCTGCGGGGATCGTAAAAGCGTTGGCGTCGATACCAGTCGAAAACATCAGAATCCGATTTGTGCCCATTGCATGAGAGACAGGCTGGAACACAATTTTCAGTAATACTTAAACCGCCCTTGGCTCTTGGAAGAATATGGTCAATTGATTCCGATTGTTTACCACAATAAATACAGCTTTTTCCTGTGTAAGTGTGTAGCGATTGACGCCATCTTCGGACTCGCAGTTTGGGGCATAGATCTTCAAGGAAAACCGCGTCCCTGTTATGCATCCGAGTGGTTCGGTTAACAGAATTCTGGCGCTTTCGCTGGATTCGTCAATGTGTTCTTCGCTGCATTTTTGCAACCTTTGCAAGTGTGATATTTGAAGTTCAAACCCCTTGTGGTGACCACAAGAAGCAATACAATTACATCTGCTGAGTTGTCGTCACGGCTTCATCAACGTCCTGCTGCAGCCTTGGGCTCACCCCTTCAGGACTGGTGAGGGTCACCTATCCCTTCGACGCGGTGACCCATGCGCAAGTGGGCCGGATCCGCCCGCGAGGACTCTGGAAAGGTTCGCAGCAGGGCTGGGAATTTCCATTGTCCGCAGCCGAAGGCCTGCTCGACCGTTTTGGGTCACGTTTTCGCGTTGAAGAGGAACTGTTGCGTTGGCTGGACTGGCACCGCCATCCACTACCCCCACTTCCTCATCACCGGGAGCTGATGGCCAGGGCTGACCTGGATCAGCCGCTTGCCGATGGCCGTACCCCGCTTCCTCATCAACGTTCAGGCGCTCGCTGGTTGCTGGCCCGTCGCGGCGCGTTGCTGGCGGATGAGATGGGACTGGGTAAGACGCTCACGTCTTTGCTCGCGGCCCGCGCGATGCTGCGTGTTGTGCCTTTGCGTTTGATGGTGATCGCCCCTGTGGGCCTTCATCCGCATTGGCAGCGTGAAGTTGAATCCCTTGATCTCAAGTGCACCTTGCACAGCTGGGCCCGTTTGCCGGGGGATCTTCCGGAAGCAGGAACACTGCTGGTGGTGGATGAAGCCCATTACGCCCAGTCACTTCAGGCTCAGCGGACCCAGGCGCTCCTGCGTTTGGCACGCCATCCGCGGTTGCGGGCGGTTTGGATGCTCACGGGAACACCGATCCGCAATGGTCGGCCGATTCAGTTCTTTCCGCTGCTCGCCGCGATGGATCATCCATTGGCTCGTGATCAGCGTTCGTTTGAAGAGATCTTCTGCCAGGGTCACTGGAGTGAGCAGGGTGGTCAGCGCCGCTGGCGCGCTGATGGGGCCAGCCGTTTAGAGGAGTTGCGGCGTCTCACCCGACCTTTGGTCCTGCATCGAAGCAAGCAACAGGTGTTGGGTCTTCCGGCCAAGCAGCGTCGCTTCCATGGCGTTGCATTGGCTGCTGATCAGGCTCTTGGATTTGATCACCGCATGCGTCTTGTGGTGGATGACTATCGACGTCGTGTCCAGCTCGGTGAAGTGCGTTCCGACGCTGAATCGCTTGCGGTGCTCACCTCTCTGCGCATGATCGCGGCGGAATTCAAGCTTCCGGCTGCTCAGGCGCTGGTCGAGCGGTTGCGTGCTGATGGTGAGGCGATCGTGCTGTTCAGCTCCTTCGTGTCACCGCTTCAGCTACTGCAGCAGCGGTTGGGTGGTGAGTTATTGACCGGTCGGCAAAAACCGGAGGAGCGTCAGGCTGCAGTGGATCATTTTCAGGCCGGTGGAACGGATCTGCTTCTGGCGACCTATGGCAGTGGAGGGTTGGGATTCACCTTGCATCGCGCCCGTCAGGTCGTGCTTCTGGAGCGGCCCTGGACCCCAGGCGATGTTGATCAGGCGGAAGATCGTTGCCACCGCATCGGCATGGATGGCGGGCTCACCAGTCATTGGCTTCAGCTTGGTCTGGCCGATCAGCTCGTGGATGCCCTCGTGGCCAGCAAGGCTGACAAGATCGAGTTGATCCTGGGTCCACGCCGTCTGAGCGTGGAGCGTCAGCCATTGCCGGCCATGGTGGCCCGTTGTTTGCAGGATTGCTGACGGACGTCCAGCTCGTGCCGGAGCAGGGGATCACTGGATGTGTTTCGGTCTTTCAACAGAGACGAGGCCTGGCTCACATCAGCGCAGGCCTCGTCATCACTCCCCATCAGCGTGTGGATCAGTGACCTGTCCACCAGTGGCACGGGATTGTTGGGGTGACTCTTCACAACTGCGTTGCAATGCTCCAGAGCCTGGTCCAGCCGCTGAAGATTGAGATCTTCGAGGCAGCTGGATGCTTTCACCTCAGCATTTGATGCCGCAGCGCGAGGGCTCTCAGCGGTCTTGCAGGCTTGCACCGTGAGCAGCAGACCACCGATCAAGACAACCCACTGCGGCCATGTGGATCGCCAATCGACTCGCGGAGACCTAAGCAATGACAAAGGGTTCAGTAGCTGTATCGATCATCAGCATCCCAGTCGGTTGAAGACTCACTGCTGGAGCTGCTGCGCTTGGTTGTGCTCGCACTGTTGGAGCTTGAGGATTTCTTGGAGGTTTTGGCTCCAAAGAGATCTCCGAGATAACGGCCGCAATCGGGGTAGCTGCCGGGCTCCTCAACCACGGTTTCGGTGATCATCACGGCGGCATGTTCAGGAGATGTCTTGAACACCCCACTGCTCTGACGCTTGATCAGGGCATAGGAGGCTTTGAAGCTCACGTCGTGATCATTGCCGTTGCTCCGCATGTAGCAATAAACCTGAGCGCCCTTTTGGGAGTCGCGGCTCGCTGCCTCAGTAGGTGCAGCTGCGAGCAGCATCCCTGCCAGAGGCAGCAGGACGGCGAAGCGGGTGCGGAGGCTGGCCATTGATGGACAGAGAAGGCGATCTGCGTCAACGTATCGGCTCGCGTTTGGCTGTCCAGAGGGCAATCAGGAATTGCCGAGCCCGAGAGGTGTGAGCAGTTTCACCACCAATGGGAGGACCAGAAGCACGGTGATCAGTCGCACAGCATGCAGTGCTGCAACTGCGGCGCCAACGCCGTAATCCTCTCCCACCAAGCTCATGCCGCTGATTCCACCGGGTGCGGCTCCCAGCAGGGTGATCAGTGGATCCACTCCAAGCAGGCGACTGGCCCAGAGACCAACCACCAGACCTGTCATCACCAGCGTGAGTGTGATTAGTACCGCTGGCTTCCAGAGCTCCTGCAGCTGCTCGAGAGATGTTCGCGTCAGTCCGGTGCCGATCACCGTGCCGATTCCGATTTGAAGCGCGGTGCGAGTGCCGGGTGGCCATTCGGCAATCTCCAGACGCCCACTCATGCTGACGACAGCGGCGCCGATCAACGCTCCCGCGAGCGGTGCGGCTGGAATCCCAGTTTTCTGTGCGAGCAGTCCCATGCCTGTTCCGGCGAGGACATACACCAGCAGGGTCATCAGAGAAGGCATGGCACCCGCAGGCAGGAGATCTCCAGTTTGAGGCCAGGGCGGGATCGCGTTGTCGGACAGCTCTTGAGACTTGGTCACCCATGTGTTGTCATCAGGCCAGCACTCGCCCGTCTTCGGATGACTCAGTCCGTGTCCTTTCGCATCACTCGCACGGCGGAAGATGTCGCCCAGATGCTCAATACCTTGTCGCAGCGTCTGGTGAAGCTTGAACAGCGTCTGGAAAGTCTTGAGCTCCAGCTGCGTCAGCAGCGCAGCGAGGCCCAGACCATGCCCGCTGAAGAAAGGGAGCGTCTGGATGTGGTTGATCAGTTGCTCTTGGACTGTCAGGAGCTGCTGAATAGTGCTGAGATCAGCACGGACGAAGCCTCTGATCCGGTTTGTGTGTTGTCTCAGCCATCAAATCCTGAGTCTGATCAGGAGGTCGCAGCTGCATGATGCTGGTTGAGGGTGGCAAAATGAAAAGAAAGCTGACCATGGCACGCAACCCCTTTTCATCCGCTGGCTCTCGCGCCGCTAGCAACCCTCGTTGTTCCGTTGCTTCGGGCAACCCCGGAATGTTGTCAGGACATTCCAGCGGTTTTTTTGAGGGTGGTCATCAGCTTGAAAAGCTTGAATTCGCGCTTGCCGTGGCAATCACCCGAGGCGATCAACAACGATCTGATCAGTTGCGTGCCCAGATCGCTGAGCTTGGGGGCAATGTTGAAGAACCCGGCACCTGAGCTATGAATTTGGCTCTGAGTTGGAACGATATTCAGTGGTTGCCTGAGTTCAAAACATCCTTATGTGACCTTTTTGTGGATTGTTATTTTCCGCGATCGTTTGTTATTCTTGATGCAAAGCTTGCATAGTCGCTGTGACGGCGTTGTTGAAATCTGTTGTATCCCTTCAATCCGCGGAGCCCGACCGAGAACAGTTGCTCACTCGTGCCCGTCAATGGTTTGATCAAGCTCGCGCGCAGGCCAGTGAAGGAAACACTGCAGGATCTGCTCAATTGATTTTGAAGGCTCTCAATCATGAGCGCAGGGCAGGCAGCGTGGGTCCGCAGGTTGTACAGCTGATTAAACCAAGAGCTTCAGCTTCCAACTGGGGCAATCGAAGTTGATGGATGATCGATTCTTGCCAATCAATTCATTCAAGCGGGTGACCGGATTTGAACCGGCGACGTTCAGCTTGGGAAGCTGACATTCTACCGCTGAATTACACCCGCATTTTTACATTCTATCTCACATTAGAAATTTCTCAACAGCGATTCTGACTGTTCACTGACTCAGGATTTCCGAGGCTGCGCTCAATCCAGCACCCATCGATCCCTTGTGCAGGCCGAGTGATTGCAGAACTGATTCGATGGCTGCGACCGCCGTCAGCACGTCTCGGTCACAGACAAATCCGAGATGTCCGATCCGGAAAACCTTTCCCTTGAGATGATCCTGGCCGCCGGCGAGCAGGATGTCGTAGCGGTCTTTGACAGTCTTGCGCAGCTGTTCAGCATCAATTCCATCCGGTGCCACAGCTGTGATGGCCGGACTGCCGAACCCTTCCGCGGCAAACAGTGGCAGACCGATCGCCTTCATGGCTGCGTGGGAAGCTGCGCGATGTCTGGAATGGCGAGCAAAAATGGCCTCCAAGCCTTCGGCCTGCATCATCTCCAGCGCTGCTTCCAGAGCGAAATAGAGATTCACTGCCGGGGTGAAGGGATTGCTGTTCTTTGCAGCCGTTTTCCGGTAAGGGCCTAGATCCAGATAAAACTTCGGTAGATCGGAACGTTCATAGGCCTTCCAGGCGCGTTCGCTCATGGCAACGAAGCTCAGGCCGGGAGGCATCATGTAGCCCTTCTGGGAACCTGAGGCGACGACGTCAAGGCCCCAGGCATCCATCGGCACATTGGCAGCTCCAAGGCTGGTGACACAGTCAGCAATGGTGAGAGCCGTTCCGTGGGCTTTCACATGTCCACTGATGGTCTCAAGGTCATTGATCACTCCGGTGGAGGTTTCGGAGTGGGTCAGGATTACAGCCCTGATCGATTTGGCCGTGTCGGCTTCCAGCGCGCTGCGAAAGGCGTCTGGATCGAGAGGTTGGCCCCACTCGGCTTTGATCACGTCCACATCCAGCCCGTAGGCGCGGGCCACCTTCACCCAGCGTTCACCGAACTTGCCATTGTCACCACAGAGCACCTTGTCTCCGCGGCTGAGTGTGTTGATGATGCCTGCCTCCATCGCGGCCGTGCCGCTACCGGTGATGACGAGCACATCGCTGCTGGTTTGATGCAGCCAGCGCAGTTGTGCATTGGTGCGTTCCACCACGGCCTGGAATTCGCCGCTGCGATGGCCAATCGGGTGGCGGCCCATCGCTTTGAGCACTGTTTCGGGCACCGGGGTGGGTCCCGGGATCATCAGGGTGAGCTTGTCCTGCACGGGCTCGATGGGTGCCAATCGTCCATCCTAAAAAATGATCTGCAGGGTTTTCCATCGCCGCAACGTCTGCTGATTCAGGAACCGGGCTGATCCTCCCTGTCTGGGTGGCAGCTGCAGCGCGCGCTGCGGCGCTTGTCCTGACAGGGTCCGCCGTGCCCACGCACGTTGACCTCAGAATTCCTTCTGAACAGGGATTTCGCCGGGTGAAGGTGCATGCGGCGTCGCTGCTGGACGGTGGTCAGCAGGCATTGGCGATCAGCATCTGCGATCCAGGTGCCGGATTGGATCTCACCCGTGGCCTGGAGATCTGGGTGCGTGTGGGCCGCGCCTCCTCCGGGAACGGATTGCAGATCCACGCCGGCGAAGGCGTTGGCCGACTGGAGGACGACGGTTCAGTTTGTATCTCAGGCTTCGCCCGTGAATTGCTGGAGCTCAATCTCCGTGATCTGTTGCCGCTTGTGGGCGGGCTGAATGTTGAAGTGGTGCTGCCCAGCGGGCGCGAGCTGGCACTGCGAACCAGCAATGCCGCATTCGGTGTGGTGGAGGGTCTCGCGCTGATTGGCACCCAGGCGGAGGTGCAGACCAGCGCTTCCCCTGATCAGCTGCAGTTGGCTCGGGAGCGCTTATGCGAACTCACGAATCAGGCCGGTTTCGCAGGTCGGTTGACGCTTGTCATTGGCGAAAACGGCTTGGATCTGGCGCAGCAGCTGGGTCTGTCTGATCAGCAGCCCCTGCTGAAGTCAGGCAATTGGATCGGGCCCCTGTTGGTGGCTGCTGCCGAATCGGGAGTGCGGCAATTGCTTGTGCTCGGTTACCACGGAAAACTGATCAAATTGGCGGGAGGGATCTTTCACACCCATCACCACCTTGCTGATGCACGATTGGAAGTGTTAGCTGCCCTAGCCGTGCAGCAGGGCCTCAGTCTGGAATCCATTCGCGCGTTGCTGCAATCTACCTCGATGGAACAGGCCTGGTGTTGGCTGCAAGCCCACGATCTGGAGCAGGCCATGGATCTCTGGATGGCCGTGGCAGAGGCGGTTGAACGGCGGAGTGAGGCATATCTGAAGCGCTATGGCTGCACCGATATGCGCGTGGGCGCCGCCTTGTTCAACCGCGAGCGTCAGCTGCGTTGGGCCGGACCTGAAGCGCTGCTGATGCTGCGGCATTGCGGCGTTCAACCGCATCCGGTGGCTTCTGATCCAGGTCAAGGCCCTTCTCTACGCTGATCCCTTGGCGGCCGATTTCCGCGGCCTACCGTTCCACGGCTTACGTGCGAGATGTCACAGGTTCCGATTGAAGGTCAGCGTCAGCCGGCCATCGTCATTCTTGATTTCGGCTCCCAGTACTCCGAACTAATTGCCCGCCGGGTTCGAGAGACCGAAGTGTTCTCCGTGGTGCTGGGCTACAGCACCTCCGTTGAAGAGCTGCGCAAATTGGCGCCCAAGGGGATCATTCTCAGCGGTGGCCCAAGTTCGGTGTACGCCGATGGCGCTCCTCTCTGCGATCCAGAGATCTGGTCAATGGGGATTCCGGTTCTCGGCGTCTGCTACGGCATGCAGCTGATGGTTCAGCAGCTGGGCGGACGTGTTGTCGCAGCCACCGGCAAGGCTGAGTACGGCAAAGCACCACTGGAGGTGGATGACCCCACGGATCTGCTCACCAACGTGGACAACGGTTCCACGATGTGGATGAGTCATGGGGATTCGGTGGAGGCTCTGCCGGAGGGCTTCGTGCGGCTTGCCCATACGGCCAATACCCCTGAGGCGGCTGTTGCCCACCATGAGCAGCGGTTGTACGGAGTGCAGTTCCATCCCGAGGTGGTGCATTCCACCTGCGGCATGGCGATGATCCGCAATTTTGTGTATCACATCTGTGGCTGCGAGCCTGACTGGACGACAGCAGCGTTCATTGAGGAAGCTGTCAAGCAGATTCGTGATCAGGTTGGTGAGAAGAGAGTGTTGCTCGCTCTCTCAGGTGGCGTGGATTCATCAACCTTGGCCTTTTTGCTCAAGAAGGCCATTGGTGATCAGCTCACCTGCATGTTCATTGATCAGGGCTTCATGCGGAAGGGCGAGCCTGAGTTCCTGATGGACTTCTTCGACCGCAAGTTCAACATTCACGTTGAGTACATCAAAGCCAGGCAACGCTTTCTGACCAAGCTCAAGGACGTGACGGATCCGGAGCAGAAGCGCAAGATCATCGGCACCGAATTCATTCGGGTCTTTGAAGAGGAGAGCCGTCGCCTCGGTCCTTTTGATTACCTGGCTCAGGGCACGCTCTATCCCGATGTGATCGAGAGTGCTGGAACCAATGTGGATCCCAAGACCGGCGAGCGGGTGGCAGTGAAGATCAAGAGCCACCACAACGTGGGTGGTCTGCCGAAGGATCTTCAGTTCAAGTTGGTGGAACCGCTGCGCAAGTTGTTCAAAGACGAAGTGCGCAAGGTCGGTCGATCGCTTGGCCTTCCGGAGGAGATCGTGCGCCGTCATCCCTTCCCTGGTCCGGGTCTGGCCATTCGCATCCTTGGCGAAGTCACAGCGGAGAAGCTCGACTGCCTGCGTGATGCGGACCTGATCGTGCGTGAAGAAGTGAAGGAGGCCGGTTTGTATCACGACATCTGGCAGGCCTTCGCGGTTCTTTTACCTGTGCGATCGGTGGGGGTCATGGGTGACAAGCGCACCTATGCGTGGCCGATTGTTCTGCGCTGCGTTTCCAGTGAAGACGGCATGACCGCTGACTGGTCGCGGTTGCCCTATGACCTGATGGAAACGATTTCCAATCGCATTGTGAATGAGGTGAAAGGCGTGAATCGCGTGGTTCTGGACATCACCAGCAAGCCGCCAGGCACGATTGAGTGGGAATAGTGCAAGCGTTGAAAACCAGAACTTGTTGGCTAATGGGAAATATTCTTTTTTGAATGAGTGGCCAAGTTTCTTCTTGCTTAGTTGAGAGCACTGGCTCAATTTTGATTCAAATGGTTCATTGACCTGACACTTTTCAATGTTGGGCAGGGATTCGAGTGTCAACGAGTCTCTTCAGGGGGCTGGTAGGCCACTGCCAGCACCGATATCCTTGGCCCCCGGCTTCAAGGATGTGACCGCTGCCCAACAGCAGGACCAGCAACTGCAGCGTCGTCTCCAGCAGGACAGCATCCAGCTTGCTGGCAAGACCATCTACATCAACCCTTTCCTCTACTGGCGACGTTTCGACAGCAACACGGATCGTTGGCTGCGAGAGCCCGGACAGCTGCATGAGGATCAGATCCAGCAGAACCGTGGTCGGTTTTACCCGGAGCTGGAGTGGTCTTTGCTGGATCCCACAGATCAGGAGATCAAGGATGGTGCTGTGGAGATGTTCCTGAAAAGCCTGGAACTGATCGGCACGTTTCACCCCGAACTCACCTCCGGCCAGTTGCTGGAGGTTGAGCGCAAGATGGCGATCACCAAAAAGCGTTCCTTCGAACGCTGGGTGGAGAAGTCCTACCGAAGGAGGGCTCGACTTCAAACCCGGGAGAAGCGGCGGTTCGCCCGCGATCGCTTCTGGCGCGGCTGGTCCGAGTGGTTTGCCCTCGACACCACCCACCATGCTTTGGCCCCGATCGTGGCGCTTGTCGTGCTGTCTGGTGTGATCGGCTGGTCTTTGGGATCGTCCCGTTCAGCCTGCCCGACACTTGTTCTCCCTTCGGAGCAGACTGGGATTCGTTGAATCTCCAGGCCCGCCTCTATGGCCGAAAGCCAACCACTCGAAACGCTGCGTCTGGCACTGATGCAGGAGGTTCTGCCGATGGGTCTGGCGTTTGTTGATCGTGTCCGCACGGACGGTCCTGCCAAGGCTGTGGAGTCTGTCGCCAGGGGCGATGATCCCCTCGGCGATTTGCGAGAGCAGGGCGAGGCCGCGGCACGGGCGGTCCGTGAACGCCTGGATCAGATCAGCCCGGGGCTGGGAAATCCTGTGATGTCTGTTCAGGTGGAGGTGGATGAGCCTGGCGAGTCGCAGGACAGCCTTGATTCCGATCCGGATGATTCGCCCCAGTTGCACGACGTCCTGGCACGGATTGATGGGCGTCTGCAGCGCCTGGATGCGCTGTTGAACAAGGTGAGTTGAGCGAGATGGCGGGTTCGGGTTTCTCGCAACGGGATGGTCAGCGTCAGAGCGGTTTGCGTCAGCAGCCACTGGTGCTTCTTGCCCTCGTGCTGCTGGTGAGTGCTGCGATGGTCTCTCGCTTGGTCTGGTTGCAGCTGCTTGAAGGGTCCCGCTACCGGCAACTGGCCGACGAGAATCGCATTCGCCTGGTCCCCCGTTCACCGACCCGTGGACGGCTGCTGGACCGCAAAGGGCGGGTGCTGGCCTCCAGCAAATTGACCTATTCCCTCTATGTCGAGCCTCGATTGGTGGACGATGCCAGTTGGCCCGACCTGCGCGACCGTCTAGCCCGCTTGCTCAGCCTCGATGCAGCCGTGCTGGATCAGCGTCGTGGCAGTGGACAGGCGCGGGATGGTTATCGCATCAATCTGGCTACTGATCTCAAGCCTGAACAGGTGTTGCGTTTTCGGGAGCAGTCGCAGGGATTGAAGGGGGCCCAGGTGGATGTGGACATCCTGCGCTTCTACCCCCACGGAACCCTGGCAGCCCATGCCCTGGGCTACACCCAGCCCATCACCGAGGAGGAATACAAGAGCCTCGCTGAAAAGGGTTACAAAATCCGCGATCGCATTGGGCGGATTGGTGTGGAGGCCGCCTATGAAAGCCACCTTCGCGGGGCCTGGGGTGGGCAGATGCTGGAGGTGAATGCCATGGGCGAGGTGCAGCGTCATCTCGGGGATCGTCCTTCGGTTGCCGGAAAGGATCTCAAGCTCACCTTGGATCTGGATCTTCAGAAGGCTGCGGAGCAGGCCTTGGCCGACAAGCCTGGTGGCGCGATCGTCGCCATGGATCCCCGTAACGGAGCCATCCTTGCTCTGGCCAGCAAACCCACGTTCGATCCCAATTTCTTCTCCAAACTCGTCACGACGCAGAAGGAATACGACGCCCTGTTTTCCAATCCGAAAAAGCCCCTGCTCAGCCGGTCGATGAATGCCTATGACCCCGGCAGCACCTGGAAGGCCGTCACGGCGATGGCTGGTATGGAGTCAGGAAAGTTTCCCGCCGATACGCAACTCAACACCGCTGCATGCATCACTTACGGCGGGCATTGCTTCCCTGATCACAACGGTGCAGGCTTTGGTCGTATTGGCTATGCCGATGCTCTGCGTTTTTCCAGCAACACCTTCTTCTACCAAGTGGGTGTTGGCTCGGGATCCCTTGCGCTCAAGAAAGCGGCGAACGCACTGGGTTTTCAACAGAAGACCGGCATCGAGATCGGCTGGGAGGAAAGTGTGGGTCTGGTGGGTGATGAAGACTGGGCCGCGGCTGGCCGTGGCTGGGCCGACCCCGGCACGACCCCCTGGATTCCAGAGGACATGGCCAGTGCCTCCATCGGCCAGTCGGTGGTGCAGATCACACCCCTGCAGTTGGCCAGGGCCTATTCGGTGTTCGCGAACGGTGGATGGCTGGTCACGCCCCATCTGGCTGATCAGGGATTGGACTGGACTGACCCTGCCAGGCGCACCAAGGTGGAGATCAAACCCTCCACCCTGAACAAGATCCGCGAGGGTTTGCGCAAGGTGGTGTCTGATGGCACCGGTTATGGATTGAATGGTCCTGGCATTCCACCGGCCGGTGGCAAGACGGGTACTGCAGAAGACAGCACCGGCGGACCGGACCATGCCTGGTTCGCCACCTATGCGCCCTATCCGGAGGGGAAGATCGTGATCGTTGCGTTCGCTCAGAACACACCTGGCGGTGGATCAGTGCACGCACTGCCGATGGCCAAAAAGGTGATGGAGGTCTGGAACCGCACGCGCGGTAAGCAATGAGTCAGGCGGCAGCGCTCAGTTGCTGCTTCTGCAGAACATTGCGGTAGTAACCGCGCAGCTGTTCAGTCGCGCCTGCCCAGCCCCAGCGTTCCGCCTCGTCTCGGGCTGCCCTGCGCAGCGACTGGCGTTCGATGTCATTGCCGAGCAGGCGACGCGTGGCTGTGATCAGGCTGGCAGCGCCTCCATCGCTGCCGTCGGGTTCATAGAGACAGCCATTCACACCGTCGGTGATGATGTCGGGAATGCCGCCGCGGTTGGCTCCAACCACCGGGCAACCGGCGGCCATGGCTTCTAGCAAAACCAGTCCGAGAGTTTCCGTGCTGGAGGGGAAGAGGAAGGCATCACCGCTCGCATAGGCGCTTGCCAGCTCTTCTCCGGCCAGATAGCCGACAAACGTGGTGGCCGTGCCTTCGAAATGCTTTTCCAGCTGCTGGCGATGGGGGCCATCGCCGACCAGTGCGAGACGAGCATCGGGAAGGGCTTCAAGCACAGGTTTGATCCGCTCGATCTGCTTCTCGGCGGAGAGCCGGCCGACGTAGAGCAGCAGAGCCCCGCGATCGTCTTGATCGCCCATCAGGCGTTGACGCATCGCATTGCTGCGCAGTTCAGGACTGAACAGCTCAGTGTCCACCCCGCGTTGCCAGAGATCGGTGTGCTGAATGCCCTTGTCACTGAGCTCCTGAACCATGGCGGTGGAGGTGCACAGATTGAGCAGGGCCTGGTTGTGCGCGGCTTTCAGGAGTTCCCACAGCAGTGGCTCGAGCATGCCCATGCCGTAGTGCTCGAGGTACTTGGGCAGATGGGTGTGATAGCTGGCAACCAGAGGGATGGATTTGGTCTTGGCCAGCCAGATGCCCCCCAGCCCCAGCACGGCTGGATTGACAACATGAATCAGGTCAGGATCGAAGCTGTCGATCGCTTCCGATACAGCTGGCCGAGGTAGCGCCAGCTTCAACTCCGGATAGAGCGGCAGAGGCATCGCTGGTACGCCGATCAGGCGGGCACCCATGTACTCCTCTGGACAGCCCTCCGGGCAGAACACCATCACCTCATCTCCGGCGTCCACCAGATGCTTCACCGTTTTGGTGAGGCGGGTGACGATGCCGTCGACCTTGGGCAGAAAGGTTTCGGTGAAGAAGGCGATTTTCAAGGGAAGAGCCTGATCAGGAGGCGGAGCCGATGGCTTGCGCCTGGGTTTTGGTCCAGGCGGAGGTGCAGAGGATGCGGTTGCGATCGCAGCGATCGGCATAACGGGTGGCGATTTCCACCACTTCCTTCAACAGACCGTCATCGAGCGTTGTGGGGTTGAGCCCCAGCTCAATGAAACAACGGTTGTCCACGATCAGGTCGTTTTCAACGGCTTCATTGCGGGGGTTGGGCAGGTTGTTCACCTTCGCACCTGTGAGGGCTGCCACCTTCTTGGCCAGTTCGCCAACCTGATGGCTTTCCGTCATCTGGTTGAAGATTTTGACCCGTTCACCTTGCTCGGGGGGATTGTCGAGCGCCAGCTGCACGCAGCGCACGGAGTCGCGGATGTGGATGAACGCACGGGTCTGGCCACCTGTGCCATGCACGGTGAGTGGATAGCCAATGGCTGCCTGCATCAGGAAGCGATTGAGCACGGTGCCGTAGTCACCGTCGTAATCAAAACGGTTGGTCAGGCGTGGGTCGCGATCGGTTGCCTCTGTGTTGGTACCCCAGACGATGCCCTGATGCAGATCCGTGATCCGAACCTTGTCGTTCTTGTTGTAGTAGAGGAAGAGCAGCTGATCCAGCGTCTTGGTCATGTGATAGACGCTGCCAGGGCTGGCTGGATGCAGGATCTCCTCCTCAAAGCGGCTTCCGTCGGGTTGGGGGACCTCCACCTTGAGGTAGCCCTCTGGGATGGTGGCGCCTCGGTGGGAGCCGTAGCCGTAGACGCCCATGGTGCCCAGGTGCACCACATGAATGTCCTGGCCTGATTCCACGATGGCGGCCAGCAGGTTGTGAGTGCCGTTGACGTTGTTGTCGACGGTGTAGCGCTTGGTCGCGCTGCTTTTCATCGAGTAGGGGGCTGCTCTCTGCTCGGCAAAGTGCACCACCGATTCAGGTTTTTCCTGGTTGAGCAGATCGACCAGTCGCTCATATTCATGCGCAATGTCCATGTGCACGAAGCGCATGGGCTTGCCGCCGATCTCTTCCCAGGCCTTGAGGCGATCACCGATGTTCGCAATCGGTGTGAGCGATTCGACTTCCAGATCGATGTCGATCTTGCGACGGCTCAGGTTGTCCACGATCACAACATCGTGGCCCTGATCCGCAAGATTCACGGCGCAGGGCCAACCGCAGAAGCCGTCACCACCCAGAACGAGAACTTTCACCCCAAACTCCTGCTGAAGCGTGCGAGCCGCCAATGAGGTGCAAGCTACTACAGGGTTTTCAGCTGATCGCCACGGTCAGGGCCATCAGTGCCACCACCAGGACTGAACCGCTGATGATCAACACTCTGGAGGCACTGCTGCGGCTGGTTTCCTTGGCTATCACCTCCATGCGGGGCTCCTTGGCGAAGGCGTTCAGACGTCCACCGTCTTCGGTTGTGACCTGCATGGGTCCTTAGTGACTGGACGGACCTTATGGGTGCAATTGCTTAACGACGTCTTTTTATGTCGCTTGCTTCATGTCACTTCATCAGTCTTTACCTGACTAGGCCGGTGGTGGGAGAGCTTGCACTGGCTTGCTCGAGCTTCGGCAGTCGGCCTGAAAGGTAGGCCGTGCGCCCCGCTTGAACAGCCTGACCCATGGCTTCCGCCATCGCTGCAGGGTCGCCAGCAAGCGCGATGGCGCTGTTCACCAAGACGGCGTCGGCACCCATTTCCAGGGCGGCGGCGGCTTCACTGGGGACGCCGATGCCGGCATCCACCACAACCGGAACACCCGCATTCTCAATAATCAGAGCAATGTTCGATGCGTTGCGGAGCCCCTGCCCGGATCCGATGGGCGAGCCCAGTGGCATCACCGTTGCGCAGCCCACCTCCTCCAGTCGCTTGGCGAGCAGCGGATCGGCATTGATGTATGGCAGTACCGTGAATCCTTCTTTAACGAGCTGTTCCGCAGCCTCCAGAGTTCCGAAAGGGTCAGGCAGGAGGTGCCGGCTGTCGGGAATCACCTCCAGTTTCACGAACGTGTTGTCTTCCTGACCGGCCAGCTTGGCCAGCTCGCGGCCCAGCCTGGCCACACGCACCGCTTCTTCGGCATTGGCACAGCCTGCAGTGTTGGGCAGCATCCAAAGGCGGGTCCAGTCGATGGCTTCCATGAGGCCTGCATGCCCCGCTGCCACGGTTTGAACCCGCCTGACAGCCACGGTCACCATGTCGCAATCGGAGCGGATGAGGCTTTGCTGCATCGCTTCGAGATTCGGATATTTCCCTGTGCCGGTGAACAGCCTGCTGTTGAACTGCCGACCACCAATCAGAAGCGGGTCGGTGGTGGACGGGGTCGAAGCCATTGAAGAAGCTGCGGACTGGTGGGGAACCGGATCGGAAGTCGAACAGGCCACGGTTAAGGGACCTACCCTGCTGCCATCATCCGTTCACGTCATGCCCATCACTATGGACATGAACGCGCCGATCGAGATTCCGGCGACGTTCGAACCGTCTTTGCCTCTGGATGCTTCTGCCTTGAAGGATCCACTCGTGCTGGAAGGTTCGGTTCAGCGTTTTGATCCGGTCGCAAGAGCAGCCAATATCGCAACTTCGATGCCAAGACAGTGGTGTGGCAGTTACATGTCATTCACAAGCGGCAACAGCGTGGAGGTGAAACTCACCTTGGCGAGTGTTCAGCCCATCGGACAGATGGTCGATCTGAGAGGGGACATGCAGATCGGCGCAATCAGCACGCCGGTGCAGGGCAATCTCAATGCCTCATCGGATCAGGTTGATCTGTTGCCGCTGTCGAGTGAGCTCACGAATGAACTCGAGCCGGGTGGCAGTTACCTCGGTCTTCAAGGCATGACCCTCTCGACCTGGCAGGCTCCCCGGCTAACCAATCGAGGAGGCAGTCTCAGTCTGGCTCCTGGCTGCCCTGGTTCAGAATCCCCTGCCATCCGAGCTCTCTGGTGAGCTCTTCTGTGACTCGATCAATGAGCTGGTTGTTCGACCTCCTGCTCCACGATTCAGGCGTTTGAGCCGGTTCTTGGCTGTTTTGTTCGACGGTTCCAGTTCCAGCACTTTGCGGTAGAGCTCTGCGGCTTCCTCGCTGTTGAGTAATCGTTCCTGAGCAAAGGCAAGATTATTGAGGGCCACTGGATAGTCCTGCTTCGCCTGCAGAGCGAATTTGTAGTGACGCACTGCTCCAGAAAAATCCTTCTGGGCAGCCAGAGAAAATCCCAGCGCGTTCTGGATGAGGGCTCGTGCTTCCTGAGGTTCCTGGTTCAGGCGCTTGACGGCCTGACGCAATGTTGCCGTGGCCTTGGGGTAGAGACGCTTCCGCAATTGAACGCAGGCGAGCTCATAGAGATCACCGGCATCCTTGGAGGAACCCGCTTGCGACTGTTCAAGACGGATGAGCTCTAACTCATCACGACGAACTCTCAGCAGCTGACGACCTGCTATCACGGCAGCAATGGCCAGCAAGCCGATCAGTCCAAGCAGGTAGGTCTGCGGCAGTAAGGAATTCATGAAGGCTGGTTGAGCTCCCGTGGAGGGAGGCTATTCAACCCTGCGTTGCATTCACAACACTGGCGAAACTGGAGGGATCTACCACGGCCATTTGGGCCAGCATTTTGCGGTTCAGGCGCACATCAGCTTTTTTGAGGCCGCCGATCAAGCGGCTGTAGCTCACTCCATTGAGGCGAGCTGCGGCATTAATTCTGGCAATCCACAGACGGCGGAAATCGCGCTTGCGCCGGCGGCGGTCGCGGTAGGCGTTGCAGAGAGCCTTCATCACCCGCTGATTGGCGGTGCGGAACAGCGTTCCATTGCTGCCGCGGAAGCCGCGAGCCAGGCGGAGAATCTTGTTGCGACGCTTACGGGCGACGTTGCCTCTTTTAACGCGTGCCATGGGTCTTGAAGAAGGGAAGTAAGGGAGATGTGATCGGATCTGTCACTGCTGGGGCAGCAGTCTGAGGCTCAGGCGTAGGGCATCATCAGGGACACGCGCTCTTCGTCGGTGCGATCGACGACGGCCTTCGTTTTCAGGTGCCGCTTCAACTTCGGGCTTTTGTGATCCAGAAGGTGATTGTGGAATGCGCGACGACGCAGAAATTTGCCGGTGCCTGTTGCTTTGAACCGCTTGGCGGCTGCTTTGCGGGTCTTGAGCTTGGGCATTTCTCTGGCGGCGCGTGGCACAAACGACAAACATAGAACCTCACCCTCCCATCAGCCAAACCCTCGGTCCAGGTTCATGCTCAGAAGTGTTGTCCAGTCCGCTGCGATGCCCCGTTCCGCCCCAGTTGCAGTGTTCAGGCTTCTGCCCTGGATCTGGTTTCCGGCCTGGGCGGCCCTGGGCTGTCAAGCGCAAGGGATCAAGCCGGTTTCGCCTCAGCCTGAGACGAGTGTGGTGCCGACTCATCGACCGGTGCCATTGCCGCCCTCGGCCAGGACTTCCGTTCTTTGGGTGTCACTCGACGATCACCTCGGGGCGGGAACGCGTTCCGATCGATCGGCTGCTCAATTGTTGTTGACCAGTGCGGGAGCGGCTCCTCTTCAACTGCGGGATCAGGGCGGAAAGCTTGTGTTGTCGGCCGATCAGCTGCGTTTCAGTTGGCGTCGGGTTGCTCTTCCGGAACCTCTCGATGTGGCCCGACGGATTGCGGGCCCCTTCGCGAGTTTCGAATCAGCTGATCGCATCGCTCAGCGATGGCGTGATGAGGGGGTCAAGGCGCAGGTGGCCCATCCGGGTGAATGGGAGGTTTGGGCTCCTGCCGATGCGCCGGATCTTTCAGGTGTGTCTTTGCGTGATGTGAGTGAGCGCATCAGCAGTGTTGTGATGCCCGTGCTCGAGGGGCCCACGGGAGGACGCACCCTGCAGGGGCCTCTGCAGGTACACGCCTCCGACGGCATGCACTGGAAGGGTGGTGTTCTGCGCGGACCCTTCCGTCTTCAGCCGGACGCCTATGGCAGCTGGACCTTGCTGGAGAAGCTTCCGCTTGAGCGTTACCTCGAGGGTGTGGTGCCGCATGAGATCGGAGCGGGATCACCAGCGGCGGCTTTGCAGGCCCAGGCCGTGCTGGCCCGCACCTGGGCTTTGGCCAACAGCCATCGCTTTGCCTTGGATGGATATCACCTCTGCAGTGACACGCAATGCCAGGTGTACAGCGATCCACGCTTGGCCAGCCCATCGGTACGACAGGCCATCCGTGCCACGTCCGGTGAGGTTCTGTTGTGGAATGGCAAGCCGATCCATGCCGTTTATCACGCCACCAATGGCGGCGTCAGTGCGCATGCTGAGGAGGCCTGGGCGATGGATCCACTCCCCTATGTGAGGGTTCAGGCGGATGGTGTCGACGCCTGGGGGCAGTCGATCTCCCTGCCTCTGCGCAGTGAACAGAATGTGAAATCTCTGCTGAACGGCGGTGATGGTGCTTATGGAGCAGGTCATCCCCGTTTTCGCTGGAGTCGTGTTTACACCGCAGGACAGCTGGGTCAGGCACTGGCGGCTGCCGGGCAGGGGGATGCCGCCCCTGTATCGATCAAAGTTCAGACGCGCGGGCCCAGCGGACGGGTCCTTGCCCTTGAGATCGACCGGGATCGTGGAGCATCACCTGTGGTGTTGAAACTGGATGCAATCCGGCGCACGCTCCGCCGTTTGCCCAGCACGTTGTTCGTTGTTGAAGCGCAAGGGGCGGGCGTCTGGCGCTTCCGAGGCGGAGGCTTTGGGCATGGAGTGGGGTTGTCTCAGGCAGGTGCCATCGATCTGGCCGACCGTGGTTGGAATGCTCAGCGGATCCTTCAGCACTATTACCCCGGAACCCAGCTGGGGCCTTTCACCGTGCCTGCCGGGTCCGTTCCTGCTGGGGCCCCTTAAAGTCGCCATGATTCGTCGTGGTGGGGAGGGCTGTGGCCGCAGGGACTGGAGATCACCGACGCGGCAAGACGGTTTTCTTCCTGGCGGCCTGTGGCTGGGCCGGTGCGGCCCCGCATTGGCTGGATCCATCACGGAGCCTGATCCCTGCCTTCACTCTGGCGATGCTGCTGGGGGGGTACGCCCTGCGCACCTTGATGCGAGGTCATGATCAGCAGTCCGCGCAGACCGATGACAGCGATCTGGATGATTCCCAGTCCAGGTCAGCGGACCGTTATCCAACGGTGGATGTGGTGGTTGCTGCTCGCGATGAGGAAGCTGTTGTCACGCGCCTTGTGGAGCGCCTCAGTGCCCTGCGCTATCCCGATGGTCGTCTGACGTTGTGTGTGGTGGATGACGGCAGTGAAGACCGCACTCCCGAACGCCTTGCGGAGCTTCAGATCCGTTTTCCGTCCTTACAGGTGATCAGTCGGCCTCGGAATGCCGGTGGGGGAAAGTCAGGTGCACTCAATGCCGCTCTGGCTGAAACCCAGGGTGAATGGCTGCTGATTCTTGATGCGGATGCTCAGCTGTGCTCAGATCAGCTTGAACGCCTGATTCCCTTCGCCACAAGCGGTGATTGGTCAGCTGTTCAGATGCGCAAAGCGGTCACCAACGCCAGCACCAACTGGTTAACCCGTGTGCAGGCCATGGAAATGGCCTTTGACGCTCAGCTGCAGGATGGAAGGCTTGCCGGTGGTGGAGTGGCTGAACTTCGCGGCAATGGTGAGCTGTTGCGTCGCGATCTGCTGGAGGCCTGCGGTGGTTTCAACGAGGACACCGTGACCGACGATCTGGATCTGAGTTTTCGCTTGATGCTGCAGGGAGCCCGGATTGGCATCCTCTGGGATCCACCGGTGCAGGAGGAAGCCGTTGAGTCGCTTCAGGCACTCTGGAAGCAACGTCAGCGTTGGGCCGAAGGAGGGCTGCAACGCTTTCTCGACTACTGGCCTGGGTTGATTTCTTCACGGCTGACCCTCTCTCAGCGCAGAGACGTGGCCTGTTTTTTCCTGCTGCAGTACGCCCTCCCGGTGGTCTCCTGGGCTGATCTGCTCACGAGTGTGATCAGTCGCACCACACCGGCTTACTGGCCCCTTTCGATCGTGGCCTTCAGCGTGTCTGGTGTTGCTTACTGGCGTGGCTGTCGACGCCCCAGCGAAGGGCCTGATCTGCCCACGCCCGGTCCGTTCAATCTTCTGCTTGGCATTGCCTACCTCAGTCATTGGTTCCTGGTGATCCCCTGGGTCACTCTGCGCATGGCATGTCTTCCCAAACGACTGGTCTGGGCCAAGACCACTCACAGTGGTCAGCAGGAGGCGCTTCAGACCTCAGAACCTGGGCTCTAGTTGTTGAGGTCCACGTCCAGAACCTGGCCATTGAAGAAGTCAGCGAAGCGTTTCACCTTTTCATCCATGGCCGAAGGCTCAGGGCGGACTGGCGACGATGTTGTTGGCTCACCCGTGACGGCCTGATGGCCTGTAGGTGTGGGAACGGCCGGTGTCTGGCCGGTGGTCATCGATGGAGCTGCGCTGACCGGCGGCGGGGCAGAAGTCGTTGCTGATGGGGGCGCTGGAGATGCTCCATTGCCTGGAAGCACAGCGGCTGACTGAGGGGGTGAAGGCTGCGGGGGTGACGGCAGCTGAGCTCCGTTGCTGGGAGCTGATGAAGGCGCTTGTGCAGGTTTGGGGGCAGATGTGCTCGGCATGGCTGCCATGGGTGCTGCGCAGCCATGGTTTTCCAGCACCAGTTGACGGTTGCCTCCCATGGCACTGGCAATCGCTTTCTCCAGCAAGGCTGCACGGCTCTGCACCATGCCCATCCAGTTTCCGGACACCTGCACCACGGCCCGGTGGCTGTCGATCCGTGTCAGTCGGGCCTGCTGTGAGAGCAGCATGCGCGTGGAGGGAAGCTCCAGGCTGGCCAGGATTTGCTGCCAAAGCTCTCCGAGGTCTTGGCTTGGGGCCGGAGGCGTTGCAGCTTCCTGTGCGGGCGGTTCGGATGCTTTAGCGGTCTCTGTTGGTGGCGAAGGGGTGGTGGATGTGTCGGGAAGGCTCACCGCTGGCACGGCTGTTGCAGCTGGCACCGCTGTTGCTGATGGTGCGGGGGCAGGAGCTGGGTGTGGAACAGCCGATGAGGGCACCGGAGCTGCAGAGCTCACGCGAGCTGCTGCCGGTGCTGAAGTTGCTGCGCTGGTGGGTTCAGCCAGCAGACCGAGCAGCAGCACCTCCAGCCAGAGGCGAGGCTGCACACTCTGACGCAGCTGTTGTTCAGCTCCTCGCAGTTGTGCCTGCCACTGCAGCAGTCGTGTTCGGCCAATGGATTGAGCAAGAGCAGGCAGTTGATCGCGGAACTGTGGAGAGACACCCGTGAGTTCAGGTCGGTCTGGTGCAGCAGCCATCAGCACGAGATCCCGCAGGATCCCGGCCATTCCCTGCAGCACTGATCCGGCATCGCGGCCCCGGTCAAGCAGTTGCCGGCTGGCTTCCAGCAATGTCACCGGCTCACTGGTGCTCATGGCTTTCACCAACTCCAGTAGCTCCTGTTCGGGAACCGCTCCCAACAGATCCCACACCGCACCGGCTTCGATCGGTCCCGGCAGCAGGCTGAGCTGATCCAGCAAGCTCTCGGCGTCGCGCAGGCCGCCCTGGGCTCGTTGGGCCACCACATGCAGCGCATCCGGTTGGATCGGAATCGATTCCTCTGAAGCGATCCACTGAAGGTGTTGCTCCAGCGCATCGAGGGGGATGCGACGGAAGTCAAATCGCTGGCAGCGGCTGAGAATGGTGGGCAGAACCCTCTGTGGGTCGGTTGTGGCCAGCACGAACACCACCTGTGGAGGCGGTTCCTCAAGGGTCTTGAGCAACGCATTGAATGCGGCTGTGGAGAGCATGTGGCACTCGTCGACCACATAAACCTTCCAGCGCGCCTGCACTGGAGCGAATCTGGAGCGCTCGATCAGGTCGCGGATGTTGTCGACGCCGGTGTTCGAGGCGGCATCGATCTCGATCACATCCAGTGCTGTGCCTGCGGCGATTGAGTTGCAAAGTTCGCAGGTGCCACAGGGTTCCGGCGTCGGTCCGTCGTTGCTGAGGCAGTTGAGTGAACGGGCAAGGATGCGGGCGCTGGAAGTCTTACCGGTTCCGCGAGGTCCGCTGAAGAGATAGGCCGGCGCAATGCGGCCGGTGCGCAGGGCATGGCCGAGGGTGGCCGCAATCGCTTCCTGACCCACCAGCTGATCAAGCCGTTGAGGCCGGTACTTGTGATGCAGTGGCTGATACGGCTGGCTCATGCACTGCCGGCAGGACGCTGAGGCTACCGAGGTTCTGGTTCTGAAACTGTGTCTTCTTCTCGAGAGGTCTCATCCAGCAATGAATGGAGCTTGTCTTCCATGTCTTCGACGGCTGCCAGTTCATCGGCGATGCTCCGGCCCGTGAGCAACAGCTGCCGACTGCGTCGATCGACCCGATCATCGGCCCCCTGACCAGGCATTCCTTGCATCCAGGTTTCCGCCTGTTCCAGGGTGCTGTCCAGTTTTTCCATCAGACGTATTCGCAGTTTCTGCAGTTGTTCCAGAGCTTGTCGGGCACGTTCGCGTGATCGTTCATCGATCACCCCCTTGCGAAGCAGCATTCCCAGGCCCGTGAGCAGTGCCGCGGGCATCAGCTGGCCGAAAGCGAGTGCACCGAGGCTGCTGGTATGCAGCCAGTCCTCCACCTGGCCGCTTCTGTGGCGGCCCGTTTTGCACCAGTTGGCGAAGTGTTCGCAGTTGTTGAACAGCAGGTTGTAGTTCTGTTCGCCAATCCTGCTCATGGCCCTTCTCAGGGTCACCCCCGCCGGTGAGGCCTGTTCATGGCTAACCATGCTGACCTCCTCACCGCGGCTGAATTCCTCCAGGGAGCTGCGCAGGATTTCCCGACCCTCCAGGTAATGGGCGACTGTGCCGTCGCCCAGATCAATCCCGTGGTGCAGAAACAAACCGTGCTGACGAGGAACCCTCAGATGGTCGGCGGTGGCCATGGCCGTGAGCAAGGGCTCGCTTGAGTCTGTCGCGGCGTTCCCCCTCAGTCAGTGGGGGGCTTCCGAACCGCACTGGTTGGGTCCGATCAGGCTGATTCCTGTTGACGATCCTTGCCGGGGAGAGGCAGCACCTTGCCGCCTGTGTGTTCTTCGACCATGGCGCGGGTGATGGTGAAGTCCGGCACGTTTTTGCGGGAGGGGAGCTCGTACATCAGATCGAGCATCAGCTCTTCAACAATGCCGCGCAAGGCTCTGGCACCGGTCTTGCGACGATGGGCCTCCTGAGCGATGGCTTCGATGGCTCCTGCCTCGAAGTCAAGTTTCACGTTGTCCATGCTCAAGAGCGTTCGGAACTGCTTGACCAGGGCATCCCTTGGCTCCGTCAGGATGGATTCGAGGGCATGTTCGTCCAGTGGATCAAGAACGGCGCTCACAGGCATCCGGCCGATGAACTCAGGGATCAGTCCGTATTTCACCAGGTCGTCTGGCTCGAGGTGACGCAGCACCTGTGAAGCCTGAAGATCCCGCACGGCCTTGCCGCGACCTCGGCTGTCGCTGGGCACAAAGCCAATGGCATTGCGACCCATGCGTTTCTGGACCACATCGTCCAAGCCCACGAAGGCACCCCCACAGATGAACAGGATCTGGCTGGTATCGATCTGGATGCAGTCCTGATAAGGATGCTTGCGGCCACCCTGGGGTGGAACGTTGGCCACAGTGCCCTCGAGCATCTTGAGTAGGGCCTGCTGCACTCCTTCACCGGAGACATCGCGAGTGATCGATGGGTTTTCGCTCTTGCGGGCGATCTTGTCGATTTCGTCGATGTAGATGATTCCGCGTTGGGCCAGATCCACATCCATGTCAGCCTTCTGCAGCAGCCTCAACAGGATGTTTTCCACGTCTTCGCCCACGTAGCCCGCTTCCGTGAGGGTGGTGGCGTCGGCCACGGCAAAGGGCACATCCAGCATCTCCGCCAGGGTCTGGGCCAGCAGCGTCTTGCCACAGCCGGTGGGGCCTATCAGAAGAATGTTGGATTTGTGCAGCCTTGTGGCGGTCTGTTCGGTTTCTCCTTTGCCGTCGCCCTGCCAGGCCAGACGCTTGTAGTGGTTGTAAACCGCCACTGACATCACTTTCTTGGCAGCGTCCTGTCCCACGACCTGCTGGTCCAGGAAACCCTTGATCTCCTGTGGTTTGGGAATGGACGCGAGGGTCGGGGCTGGCTTGCTGGTTTTGCGGGTCTGGTTTGAGCCGCTTTTGCGCGTCGGCTCGCTTCCCTGGCGGGCCCCGCCCTGGGCATCGATGAGTTCCTCGTCCAGGATCTCGTTGCAGAGATCGATGCACTCATCACAGATGTAGACACCTGGGCCTGCAATGAGTTTGCGCACTTGCTCCTGGGACTTTCCGCAGAAGGAGCACTTCAGATGGGCGTCGAACTTGGCCATCGGGCGCTTTGCAGGACAGTCGGAACACGGAGCTGGGTCGGAGAGATCTCAACCCAGATACTGAGGATCGCGACAGAACGGGCTGATGTCAGCCCTCCGTAACGATTTCTCCGTCTCCGAAACTGTCCACCACGCGATCGATCAGCCCGTAATCAACGGCTTCAGCAGGAGACATGAAGTTGTCCCTGTCGGTGTCCTCAGCGATCTTGTCCAGTGGTTGACCGGTGTGATCGGCCATCAGACCATTGAGAGTTTGCTTGAGGAAAAGGATTTCCTTGGCCTGAATTTCAATGTCCACAGCCTGTCCCTGGGCACCACCAAGAGGTTGGTGGATCATGATCCGGGCATTGGGAAGGGCCAATCGCTTGCCCTTGGTCCCTCCGGAGAGCAGAAAGGCTCCCATCGATGCTGCAAGGCCGTAGCAGATGGTGACGATGTCAGGTGCCACTTGCTGCATGGTGTCGTAGATCGCCAGGCCGGCCGTGACGGAGCCCCCTGGGGAATTGATGTAGATCTGAATGTCCTTCTCGGGATCTTCCGCTTCCAGGAACAGCAGCTGAGCCACCAGAGCGTCGGCCACTTGATCGTCCACACCGGTACCCAGAAAGATGATCCGCTCGCGCAGCAATCTGGAATAAATATCGAAGGCCCGATCCCCTCGACCGGACTGTTCAACCACTGTGGGCAGTACCCCAGGAGCGGCCTGAGGATGCTGCGAGACAGGCTGAATGCCCCGCCAGCGGTTCTGAATCGGATGGTGACTGCGGTCGTCGATCACTCGGCGGCTGGCGGGCTTTGCATGCAATCTATGGCTGAAGATCAGGCTTCTGCGCCATCACTGTCTTTCTTGGCGGTTTTTGCCTTGGTTGTTTTTTTCTTCTCAGCCGGTTTGGCGCTCTTGGACGCGGCTTTCTTGGCCTTTCCTTTCTCTGCTTTCGCAGAGTCTTCAGGAGCCTTGTCGGTGATGGTGCTGTTCTCTTCCAGCCAACCCAAGAGCTTCTCCTGAAGCAGATCATCCAACACGGCCTGACGCAGACGCTCAGGGTCGATGTCGCGTTCGCCGGCGAGTTGTTGCTTCACCTCATCGAGCTTGGCGTCGATATCGCTGTCCTCGACAGTGAGCTTTTCACTCTCTGCCAGGGCTGTTAAAGCCAGGCTTCGGCGCAGGCGCTCCTCCGCTTCAGGGCGTGAGGAGTCCATGAGGTTGCGGACCAGTTCGGGTGTGAACAGGGATTTCACATCCATTCCCTGCTGGGCAAATTGTCCAGCGGTCTGTTCCACCAGATTGCGAACCTCCTGCTGGATCAGGCTTTCGGGAAGCTCAACCTCCAGCTGCTCCACGAGTGCGGCCAGCAAGGCGTCGTGCCGGTTGCTGCGTGCGCGGCGCTCGGCGTCATCCTTCAGGCGCTTTTCAAGGTCGCTGCGCAGATCGGCCAGAGACTCCTGTTCGCTGGCCTGCTTGGCAAAGTCATCGTTCAGTTCAGGGAGCTCGCGAGTCTTGAGATCCTTCAGTTCGATCTCAAAGTTGGCCTTGCGACCGCGTGCATCCTCTTTGGGATAGTCGTCGGGGAATGTGCACTCCACGGTTTTGCTGTCGCCGACCGCCATGCCCACCACGCCTTCAATGAAGCCGGGGATCATGCGGCCATGCTCGAGGTCCACATCCATGGAATCGGCACTGCCGCCCTCGATCTCACTGCCGTCGTCGCTGTAGCTGCCCTTGAATCCCACAACAGCGATATCTCCCTTCTCGGCTTTGCGTCCTTCCACGGGAACCACGGTGGCCAGCTGGCGGCGTGAGTCCTCAAGCATTTCGTCCACGCGGGCCGGGTCATAGCTGACGCTCTCCGCCTCGGCCTTCAGCCCCTTCGTGCTCTTCAGTTTCGGAGTGGGAGCCACATCGGTTTCCAGCGTCACCGTGATGCCTTCACCCGGTTTGAAACTCTCCAGCAATTCATCGAAGCCGCCGCTCAGTTCGGGCTGGCCGAGAGCTTCGATGGTTTCCTGTTCGAGTGCATCGCGCCAAACGCTGTCAACCAGTGTTTCCAGAGCTGTGGCGCGGATCCGCAGAGCGCCTAGCTGTTGCACCAGAACGGTGCGGGGAATCTTGCCCTTGCGGAAGCCCGGCAAATTGACAGTGCGGCTCAGCCGCTTGATCGCTTCCTCGTAACTGGCCTCACAGCGTTCCGCAGGAACAGCAACCTCCACAGCCATTCGGCTGCCGGGACGGGAGGAGGTGGAAACCTTCAGGCTGGCGGCACTCATTGGCTGGGTCGCAGGTACAAGCAGCCCAACACATTAATTAAGTGCCTGACCATCACCTCCGCGTAAGCTGCTTTGTAGGAAAAGCCACACCCTGGCGACATGAGTTCAGGGTCGTTGCAGCCGGTGGTTGCACCACTTGCCCGTCTGTATCTGTGTCCCCGTCCGTTTGACCCCCGTTAACTCGTTACCGAATCGACCTCTCACGGTGGCCGTCCTTGGTGCCAGTGGTGCGGTGGGGCAGGAATTGCTTCAGCTGCTTCAGGAACGCAACTTTCCTGTTGGTGAGCTGCGCCTTCTGGCCTCGGCTCGTTCAGCTGGGCAGGTCTGTCAATGGAACGGCCAGACGATCACGGTTGAGGAAGTCAGCGAGTCTTCCTTTCAGGGAGTCGATCTGGTGCTGGCATCCGCTGGCGGTTCGGTGTCGCGCCAATGGCGTGAAGCGATTGTTTCCGCTGGTGCGGTGATGGTGGACAACTCCAGCGCCTTCCGCATGGAAGACGGCGTGCCCTTGGTGGTTCCGGAGGTCAATCCTGAGGCGGCTGGTGATCACAAGGGCGTGATCGCCAATCCGAACTGCACCACGATCCTGCTCACACTGGCTTTGGCACCTCTTGCCGCGAAGCGTCCACTGCACAGGGTTGTGGTCAGCACTTATCAGTCAGCAAGTGGAGCGGGGGCCCGTGCCATGGAGGAACTGAAGGATTTGTCCCGGGTGGTGCTGGATGGCGGCACGCCGAACAGTGAAGTGCTTCCCCATTCGCTGGCTTTCAACCTTTTTCTGCACAACTCACCGCTTCAGGCCAACAGCTACTGCGAAGAGGAAATGAAGATGGTGCATGAAACCCGCAAGATCATGGGTTTGCCGCAGCTTCGCTTCACGGCTACCTGTGTACGGGTGCCGGTCCTGCGCGCTCATTCAGAAGCAGTCAACGTGGAATTCGGCGAGCCCTTTCCAGTCCAAGAAGCCCGCGAACTTCTCGCAGCTGCGCCAGGGGTGGAACTGCTGGAAGATCCTGCCAACAACCGCTTTCCCATGCCCACGGATGTGACTGGCCGCGATCCTGTGGTTGTCGGAAGGATCCGGCAGGACATCAGTGAAGAGAAGGCACTTGAATTCTGGCTTTGTGGAGATCAGATCCGCAAAGGGGCGGCGCTCAATGCCATCCAGATCGCTGAACTGCTGTTGCCCGCCGCCTGAATGCCATGAGCACCGCTGCAGAACTCTCTCCCACACCATTCGGCCGTTTGGTGACGGCCATGGTCACTCCTTTTGATGCAGATGGCGGCGTGGATCTGGCGCTGGCCGGTCGCCTGGCACGCCATTTGGTGGACGAGGGATCCGAAGGCATCGTTGTGTGCGGCACCACCGGCGAATCGCCAACACTCAGCTGGAGCGAGCAACTGAAGATGTTCGAGGCCGTGCGGCAGGCCGTGGGCCCTGGCGTGCATGTGCTGGCGGGCACCGGCAGCAACTGCACCCGTGAAGCGGTGGAAGCCACGCGCGAGGCGGCGGCAGCCGGGGCTGATGGCGCACTGGTGGTGGTGCCCTACTACAACAAACCACCTCAGGCCGGCATGGAAGCCCACTTCCGGGCCATTGCGGAGGCTGCGTCTGACCTGCCGTTGATGCTCTACAACATCCCCGGCAGGACGGGGTGCAACATGCAGCCGGCATCCGTTGCCAGGCTGATGAATTGCGCCAATGTGGTGAGCTTCAAGGCCGCCAGTGGAACCACGGAAGAAGTGTCCCAGTTACGACAGGCCTGTGGTCATCGCCTGGCGATCTACAGCGGTGATGACGCTCTCACGCTGCCAATGCTGTCGGTCGGCGCCGTCGGCGTTGTCAGTGTCGCGAGCCACGTGGTGGGTCGCAGACTCCGCAACATGATCGAGGCTTATCTGGCGGGGCAGAACGCAGTCGCGCTCTCGCATCATGAACAGCTCATGCCTTTGTTCAAGGCTCTGTTCGCCACCACCAATCCCATTCCGGTGAAAGCCGCTCTCGAGTTGAGTGGCTGGCCGGTGGGTGCTCCCCGACTTCCCCTCGTTCCGCTGGAGCCCGCCATGCGCGTTGCCCTCTCCGAAGCCCTTGATGCCCTGCGTCAGACCTGACGCCAAGGCTGCTGACAGCGCTGACATGCGCCTTCCTGATTGATTTTTTCCATACGCAAGCGATTCAATGACCGTCACAACGACCCAGACCAAGCAACCCACCCTGCGAGTGATCCCTCTCGGAGGACTGCATGAAATCGGCAAGAACACCTGTGTTTTCGAATATGGCGATGACTTGATGCTGGTTGATGCCGGCCTCGCCTTCCCCAGCGATGGCATGCACGGCGTGAATGTGGTTCTGCCCGACACCAGTTTTTTGCGCGAGAACCAGAAGCGCATCCGGGGCATGATCGTCACCCATGGTCATGAAGACCACATCGGTGGCATTGCCCACCATCTCAAGCACTTCAACATCCCAGTGATCTACGGGCCGCGACTGGCTCTGTCGATGCTCACCGGAAAGATGGATGAGGCTGGGGTCGCCGATCGCACCACCCTTCAGACCGTCGGACCTCGCGACGTGGTGAAGGTGGGTCAGCACTTCTCCGTGGAGTTCATCCGCAACACCCACTCGATGGCCGACAGCTTCTCGCTGGCCATCTCTACACCCGTGGGAACCATCATTTTCACCGGAGACTTCAAGTTCGATCACACCCCCGTAGACGGTGAGCACTTCGATCTGGCTCGTCTGGCTCATCACGGCGACAAGGGTGTTCTCTGCCTGTTCAGCGATTCCACCAATGCCGAGGTGCCGGGTTTCTGCCCTCCCGAGCGGTCTGTTTTCGCCAATCTCGATCGTCATATCGCCGAGGCCGAAGGCCGGGTGATCGTCACCACCTTCGCCAGTTCAATCCATCGCGTGTCGATGATTCTTGAGCTTGCCCTCAAGAACGGCCGCAAGGTGGGCTTGCTGGGTCGCTCCATGCTCAATGTGATCGCGAAGGCCCGTGAGCTGGGTTACATGCGTGCTCCCGATGAGTTGTTTGTGCCGATCAAGCAGATCAACAATGTCTCCGATCGCGAGACACTGCTGTTGATGACAGGCAGTCAGGGTGAGCCTTTGGCAGCGCTGAGCCGCATCTCCCGTGGTGAACACCCTCAGGTGAGAGTCAAGAGCTCCGACACGATCATCTTCTCGGCGAGCCCGATCCCCGGAAACACCATTTCCGTGGTGAACACGATCGACCGCCTGATGATGCTCGGCGCCAAGGTGGTGTACGGCAAGGGCGAAGGCATCCATGTCTCTGGCCATGGCTTCCAGGAAGACCAGAAGCTGATGCTGGCGCTCACCCGTCCGAAATTTTTCGTGCCGGTGCACGGCGAGCACCGCATGTTGGTGCGCCATGCCAGGACCGGTCATTCCATGGGCGTTCCCGAGAACAACACCCTGATCATTGACAACGGCGATGTTGTTGAGCTCACCGCAGACTCCATCACCAAGTCGGATCCGGTGAAGGCTGGTATTGAGCTGCTGGATCAGTCGCGTAACGGCATTGTTGATGCCCGCGTGCTCAAAGAGCGTCAGCAACTGGCGGAAGATGGCATCGTCACGATCCTGGCTGCGATCAGTACCGACGGCGCCATGGTGGCCCCGCCTCGCGTGAATCTTCGCGGTGTCGTCACCACGGCCGATGCTCGCAAGATGTCGCTGTGGACTGAACGCGAAATCAAGTGGGTGCTTGAGAATCGTTGGAAGCAGCTCACCCGCAATACCGGTGGCAAGGCTCCGGATGTGGACTGGATGGGTGTGCAGCGAGAGGTGGAGGTTGGTCTCAGCCGCCGCATGCGCCGCGAACTTCAGGTGGAGCCTTTGATTCTTTGTCTGGTGCAGCCCGCGCCTGCAGGAACACCCGTGTACAAGGGCCGTGCTGACGCGGAGCCTGATGATCGTCCAGCACCTCGCGGACGTGGTGGACGCAATGGCGGGGGTCATGGCGGTGGCCGTCATGGTGGCGGCCGTGATCGCAATCGGGACGCCACGCCAGCGCGGGTGATCACGACAACACGCTCAGCCGCTGCTGAGACCAGGTCTGCGGCGCCGGTCAAGGATCCTGCACCCGCAGCATCTTCCGCACCTGCCAAGGTGCCGGCGCCCGCTGCTGCATCGCCAGCCGTGGATCAGGACATGCCCACCGGGCGGACACGCCGGCGTCGTTCAGCGGCGGCTTAAGGCTGCCCGCAGCCAAGACCATCGGGTCTTGGCCTGGCCGCTGTCCGAACTGTGTTCTGACGGCGGCAAAGCTCGGTCTGGAAGTTTCACGACCAGTCGGCCTGCCTCAAGTCGTTTCTGAATCTCATCGCTCATCTCCGAGATGACGATGGAGTTGGTTTCAACGGTCACGATGTCAGTCGCCGTGCTCTCGACCAGCTCAGTGTTTGGCAGAGCTTCAGATTCGGCTTCGGGCTCCGGGTCTGAGACATTGATTTCAGTGATCAGCGATGGTGTTTCCTGCTGCGGTTCCGGTTCATCGCTGGGCTGAGGTTCAGATTCGGTTTCGGGTTCAGGATCAGCTAGGTCGTTGATCTCGGTGACCACGGATGGTGTCATCGGCTGCGGTTCCGGTTCATCGCTGGGCTGAGGTTCAGGTTCAGATACGGCTTCGGGCTCCGGGGCAGCGACCGTATTGGTCTGGCTTGAGGGCGCTTGGCCGGGAGCGGTGACTGATTGCTCGTCTTTGAGCCAGGGCGTTGCCGTTGTGATCACGGTCGTCGGAACAGAGTTCACCCTGGTGGATGCATCGCTGAGAAAAGGGTCAGCGATCAAGGCCGATGAGCCTGTGGCCGTCACAGGCTCCGTCGATGCATCCTCGATGGGATCACTCACCGTCTGAGGATTGATCCGCGGTTCCTGTTCCAGATCGTGCCGTGTTCGTTCCAGGCCCTGCTCTGCCAGTTCTCGCAGTGTGTCCTGAGGGTTGCTGGTCAGCACCAGCCTGTAGAAGTTTTCGGCCTGAGCAGCATCCTGAAAGCCATACAGGGAGATATGGCCGGCCAGCAGCGCCACGAAGGCACGCCACGCCAGAACCGCATCCCGTTCTGCCCCCTCATTCGGGACTGGCTCCAGCTGACTGAGCAGTTCAAGTGTGATTTTGCGGGCAGCTTCGAAATCACCAGCGCCGTAGGCCTGTTCAGCAGCTAAGTAGTTCGTCTGGAAGTCGCCGTCCAAGTGGATTCAGCTCTTGTCTTCCAGTTGTACCCAGTCCCGGCTCCAGTGGAATCGCTTTCGCCCGGCAAGATGGCGCTCGCCGGGTGGTTGCCGTGGACCGATGGCAGTACTCAGCTCCTGGAGCTGACGGGCCGGCAGCGATGGCACGCCCTGGGCCTGCAGCCAACCATGCAGGATCAGACGTCTGGCTGAACCGGGGAGTTGTTGCAGCGGCGGCCGCTTCAGGGCGCCGTCCTCTCGTTGCAAGTGCTCCAGACTCAGCTTCACCAGGGCGCTCTGGGTGTCCTGCACCTGGGACACCCGCTCACTCAGTTCCGCCATCCGCCTGCTGCAGCCGGGATGCAGTGCTTCCAGCACCGGCAGAACTTCCTGGCGGATCCGGTTGCGATCGAAGCCTGGATCACTGTTACTTGGGTCCGGCCAGGTCGGCAGTTGCAGGTCCTGGCAGATCGCTGCCGTGTCGTCGCGACTGAAGTCCAGCAGTGGTCGCACCAGGCGAATGTCATCAGCTGTCTTGTCATTCAGAACCCGCTCCCAGCGCAGGTTGCCCAGGCCGGCCAGATCCGTTCCTCGGCTGAGTTGCAACAGCAGGGATTCGCTTCGGTCGCTGGCGGTGTGTCCTGTCACCACCGTGCGGCAGTGGTGGCCGGTGCTGTTGAGGTTGAGCTCCTGACAGGCCTGATGCAGCTGGGCGTAACGCCATTGACGGGCCTTGGCTTCGCTGCCGGTGTTACTGCTCGTGCCGCTGCTGATCTGTAGCGGCAATTGTTGGCACTGGCACCATTCAGCCAATTCGCTGGCGATGCGTGCCGATCCCGGGTGCCAACCGTGGTCGCCATGCCACAGCTGCAGGGTCCAGCGATGCCGCCTGCTCAGATCCCGCAGCAGCCCCAGCAGAGCCATCGAGTCCTGACCACCGGAAATCGCAAGCAGCAGCGTCGAGTCTTCGGGCAGCAGCTGAGGGTTCTGCAGAAGTTGCCGGTGGAGTTTGTCGTGCCAGGTCAGCCAAGGCTCGCTGGCTGTCATTGAGTTGGGTGAATGTGACTTTGATCCTGCCTGTTCGTGCGGTGGGAGGATGTCGTCATCTGATATCAGCTTGATGTCCCGCCTTTCTCTGCTGCCAGTTGCTCTCCGCCGCAGCCTTGAACAGCGTTCCGCGCTGAAGGTGATCGCCGGTCTGATGAATTTCGATGTTGACTCCGTCGCTCGCGTATCCCGCGCGGCTGGTCTGGGAGGGGCTGATCTGCTTGATGTGGCCTGTGATCCGGAGCTCGTCAAGCTTGCGGTTGAGGCCTCCGGTGGCCTTCCGGTTTGCGTTTCGTCTGTTGAGCCCGAGCAGTTTCCTGCCGCTGTGGCCGCAGGAGCCGCAATGGTGGAGATCGGAAATTTCGATTCCTTCTATCCCCAGGGGCGCATTTTCGGAGCTGAGGAGGTGCTGGAGCTCACACGCCAGACCCGGGAATTGCTGCCTGAGGTGGTGCTCAGTGTCACCGTTCCCCATGTGTTGCCGATGGATCAGCAGGAACAGCTGGCCGTTGATCTGGTGGCGGCCGGTGCGGATCTGATCCAGACCGAAGGCGGCACCAGTGCCAAGCCCTTCAGTGCCGGCAGTCTTGGTCTGATTGAAAAAGCTGCGCCAACCCTGGCCGCGGCTCACAGCATCAGCGCGGCTTTGCAGAACGCCGGCGAGACAGCACCGGTGCTGTGTGCATCCGGTCTTTCGGCCGTCACCGTGCCGATGGCGATCGCAGCCGGCGCAGCGGGTGTTGGGGTTGGTTCCGCGGTGAATCGCCTTGACGATCAGCTGGCCATGGTGGCTGTGGTTCGTGGCCTGCGTGAAGCCTTAGGCGCTGAGGTCACCAGCCGGGTCTGATTGCAGCGCACACGCGCCCCCCAACGCGCCTCGTAACGTGGATGGCCCAATCAGGGTTCACAGCGCGAGGACCATGCCTGCCTACGACCTGACTGCGCCCTATAGCCCCAAAGGTGATCAGCCGACGGCGATCACCCAGCTGGTCGAGGGTGTGAATGGAGGTCGTCGTTATCAGACCCTTCTGGGTGCGACCGGTACGGGCAAGACCTTCACGATGGCCAATGTCATCGCTCAGACCGGTCGTCCTGCACTGGTTCTTGCTCACAACAAGACCCTGGCGGCACAGCTTTGCAACGAGCTGAGGGAATTCTTTCCCAACAATGCCGTGGAGTACTTCATCTCCTATTACGACTACTACCAACCGGAAGCGTATGTGCCGGTCAGTGATACCTACATCGCCAAAACAGCATCGATCAATGAAGAGATCGACATGCTGCGGCACTCGGCCACGCGATCGTTGTTTGAACGCCGCGATGTGATCGTCGTGGCCTCGATCAGTTGCATCTATGGCCTGGGAATACCCAGTGAATACCTCAAAGCATCCGTGCAGTTTCGGGTGGGCGAGTCCCTGGATCTAAGGGGATCTCTGCGCGAATTGGTGAACAACCAATACAGCCGCAACGACATGGACATCACCCGCGGCCGCTTCCGTGTGAAGGGTGATGTGCTTGAAATCGGGCCTGCTTACGAAGACCGATTAGTGCGGGTGGAGTTGTTTGGTGATGAGGTGGAGGCGATCCGCTACGTCGATCCCACCACCGGTGAGATCCTGCAGAGTCTTGAAACCATCAACATCTATCCGGCGAAGCACTTCGTGACGCCGAAGGATCGTCTGGATTCGGCGGTGAAGGATATCCGCGCTGAGCTCAAGGACCGGCTGGAATTCCTGCAAACCGAAGGCAAGTTGCTGGAAGCTCAGCGCCTGGAGCAACGCACCACCTACGACCTGGAGATGCTGCAGCAGGTGGGCTACTGCAATGGCGTTGAGAACTACGCCCGTCATCTGGCAGGACGTGAACCCGGTTCCGCTCCGGAATGCCTGATCGATTACTTCCCCGACGACTGGCTGCTGATCGTGGATGAGAGCCATGTCACCTGTTCACAACTTCAGGCGATGTACAACGGCGATCAGGCCCGTAAGAAGGTGCTGATCGATCACGGTTTTCGTTTGCCCAGTGCAGCGGACAACCGTCCACTGAAAGGCGAAGAGTTCTGGACCAAGGCGCGCCAGACCGTGTTTGTCAGTGCCACCCCCGGTGACTGGGAAGTGAAGGTGAGCGACGGCCAGGTGGCCGAGCAGGTGATCCGTCCGACCGGAGTGCTCGATCCGATCGTGGAGGTCAGGCCAACGACGGGTCAGGTGGATGACTTGCTTGGAGAGATTCGAACGCGGGCCGAGAAGCAGCAACGCGTCTTGGTGACCACGCTGACCAAGCGCATGGCGGAAGATCTCACGGATTATCTGGCCGAGAACAAGGTTCGGGTGCGTTATCTGCACTCGGAGATTCATTCGATTGAGCGCATCGAGATCATTCAGGATCTGCGCCTGGGTGAGTACGACGTGCTCGTGGGTGTGAACCTGTTGCGGGAAGGTCTCGATCTGCCCGAGGTGAGTCTTGTGGCGATCCTTGATGCCGACAAGGAAGGGTTCCTGCGAGCGCAGCGTTCACTGATTCAGACCATCGGCCGGGCAGCACGGCATGTGGAGGGTGTCGCGCTGCTCTACGCCGACAACATGACCGATTCGATGGCCAAGGCGATTGAAGAGACCGAACGGCGGCGCAAGATCCAACAGAGCCACAACGAAAAGCACGGAATCGTGCCGACGGCTGCGGGTAAAAAAGCCAGTAATTCGATCCTGTCGTTTCTGGAGCTCTCCCGCAAACTCAAAACCGATGGCCCCGATGCCGACCTGGTGCAGGTGGCGGGCAAGGCTGTGCAGGCACTGGAAAATGACTCCGACGGCATGGCTCTCGATGCCTTGCCCGAGCTCATCGATCAGCTTGAAGTCAAGATGAAAGATGCGGCCAAAAAGCTTGATTTTGAGGAGGCTGCGAATCTTCGCGACCGGATCAAGAAGCTGCGTCAGAAGTTGGTGGGTCAGAGTTGAGTGGCTCAGGCTCCGTTAGGCCACCAGAGGTGATTCAGTTCCCTCAGCTTCGTGGCGGGTGCTCCCTCCCAGCTTGAAACCGGCGTGAACGGCCTGAAGAGCTGCCACACCATCGGCTTCAGCAACCACACAGCTGGTGCGGATTTCACTGGTGGCAATCATTTCGATATTCACGCCTGCTTCCGCGAGAAAACGGAACATGCGACCTGCGGTTCCTGCCGTGGCCGGCATGCCGGCGCCGACGGCGCTCACCCTGGCAATGGCTGGACCATCCTCGAGCAGTGCTCCAGGCCACTGGGCCAGCAGAGCGCTCAAGGCGCGATCTGCAGCACTGCGGTCGTCGCGTTTCAGGGTGAAACTGATATCACGACTGCCATCGGCGTGCTGCCGTTCCGACTGGACGATGGCATCGAGGCTGATGCCCGCGTCTGCCAGGGCGTTGCAGAGAGCTCCGGCGGTACCTGGTTTGTCTGGCACATGGCGCACGCTGACCTGGGCCTGGTCTCGGTCGAGGGCGACTCCACGCACTTCAGGCTCCCCTTCGCCGCTGGCGCAGGGGTTCAGGCTGATCTGATCGGCCTCGAGCTCAAAGGCCTCCTGGGTGGCCTGGAGGGCTTTGCCGCCGACATCGGCGTTGATGACGCAGCTGACTTTCACTTCACTGGTGGCGATCACACGCAGATTGATGCCCACCCGTGAGAGGGTCTGGAACAGACCGGCGGCGATGCCGGGGCGGCCCATGATGCCGGCACCGCTGATGCTCAGCTTGCTCATCCCGGGCTGGGCGACCAGCTCACCGCCCAGCTTCTGGATCAGCGATTCACAGATCCTGCGAGCCCTCTCCAGGTCGCTTTCAGCCACCGTGAAGGTGATGTCGTTGCTGTTGCCTTCGTGGGTGGCCTGGATGATCAGGTCCACATTGACGCCGCCCTCAGACAGGCTTTCGAACAGCTGGGCGGCAACACCGGGCTGATCGGACACATGGGAGAGAGCCAGTACGGTCTGGTGTTCCACCAGTTCGGCGCCATCGACTGGTCGCCCTAGTTCAAGACCTTCGCGACCGATCGGCCTAGAGCTGCGGCTGGTGAGTGTCGTGCCGGGTTCATCACTCCAGCTGGAGCGCACCACCATGGTGACGCCGTAGTTGCGTGCGATCTCCACGGCGCGTGGGTGCAGCACGGCGGCGCCAAGGCTGGCGAGTTCGAGCATCTCATCGCAGCTCACCTCAGGCATCAGCTGGGCGTCTTCCACCTTGCGGGGATCGGTGGTGAGCACCCCAGGCACATCGGTGTAGATCTCACAGCTCTCCGCACCAAGGGCTGCAGCCAGGGCCACGGCTGAGGTGTCGGAGCCGCCCCTGCCCAGGGTGGTGATTTCAGCGGTGCCGCCGCTGCTCTGGCTGGTGCCCTGAAAACCTGCCACCACCACGACGCGGCCTTCGGCCAGTCGGCTGCGCAGGCGATCGGTGCGCACATCGAGGATGCGTGCCTTGCCATGGGCCGATTCGGTCACGATGCCCACCTGGGGCCCGGTCATCGAGATGGCCGGCACGCCCAGCTCATGCAGCGCCATGGAGAGCAGCGCAATCGACACCTGTTCGCCGGTGGCCAGCAACATGTCCATCTCCCGCTGGGGTGGATTGCTGCTGATGGCGCTGGCCTTGGCGGTCAGTTCATCGGTGGTGTGACCCATGGCCGAAACCACGATCACCAGGTCGTGCCCCTCCTCTTTGCACTCGGCGATCCGCTTGGCCACGGCCTGGATGCGCTCCACGCTGCCGACGGAGGTTCCGCCGAACTTCTGCACCAGCAGGGCCATCCATGCCGCCTCATGTCGCAGGCGATTGTCTCACTGTGCTGCTCCCAGTAGCCCGTCTCGGAAAGCATCCCCGGGTTGTGCACCGCGTTTGAGTGCCGCTTCCACATCCAGCAGGCGGCCCAGCAGATTGAGGCAGCGCTGGGGTGAACGCCCCTGAAGCTGTTTGCGCATTACATAGATCCGCTTGGGGTTGCCGATTCCAGCCGCCTTGGCGATCACCCCAACGTCCCGCTCTCCCTGTTGTTCCAGCAGCATCACCCAGAGCCATCCCCTGATCTGACCGGTGAGCGTGGCCACGATGCGCAGGGCCGGTTCGCCCGCATCGTGCAGGGCATCCAGCAGAGCGATCGCCTGTCCGGCATCGCCTGCCAGCAGGGCGTCCCCCACCTGCAGAGCGTTGGTGCTGAGGCCCTCAATGAGGCTGCTCACCGAGCTGGCGCTGATCCTTGATTCGCCGCTGCTTTCAGCATGGAGAGCCAGCTTCTGCAGCTCCATGGTCAGCCTGGCGCTGTCGTTGCCGATGGCATCGATCAGGGCATCCACCGCAACGGGCTCCAGCTTCAGGTTCAGCTCCTCCGCCGTGCGCTCCACCAGCTGGCGCTGGCCGGCCCCGTCCCAGACCGCCGGCAGCTTGAAGCTGCGCTCGCAGGCCTCCCCCGCCTTGATGCGTTTCATCAGGGCTTTGGTGGTGCGCAGACGACCGTCGGGTTTGGAGGGATGACACAGCAGCAGCTGGGTGCTTTCAGGGATGCCATCCAGAGAGGACTCGAAGCGATCGGCCAGCTCACTGGGACAGGCGTTGCAGAAGGGAGATCGCTGCAACAGCACCACCCTGGAGCCAGCGCCGAATGGTGGTGTCCGTGCTTCTTCCAGTGCCTGCCTGGCCTGCCCCCCCTCGCTGCCATCCAGCCGGCTCACGTTCACGCTTGCCCAGCTCGGGTCCACCTCCTTGTCGATCAAGGCCTGAACGGCCCGTTCCAGAGCGGCGGAATCATCGCCCCAGAACAATTGGATCGGCATTGGGGCGTGTCGTCGGACAATGTCGAAGTCTGCCCTGACTGGCAGGCCCCGTGAGAGGAAATTGCTGCAATGGCCGACCATCCGATCTTCACGGAAAGCATCCGTCGAATTCGGGCCTTGCTGGGGGAGACAGGACTCGATCCGCTGCAGCAGCAGGTATTGGAGCGTCTGGTGCACAGCAGCGGAGATCCAGGTCTGCAGACGCTGCTGCGTTTCAGCGAAGGGGCCTGCGAGCAAGGGCTTGCGGCTTTGAAGGCCGGTGCAGTGGTCCTCACCGATACGGCGATGGCCGCGGCTGCTGTCACCCCCATGGCTGCACGCACTCTTGGCACTGATGTGCGTTGCTTGCTCGACTGGGCACCAGCGCAGTCACCGCCAGGGTCCACCCGATCAGCAGCAGCGATGCAGCGGGCCTGGCCAGAGCTCATTGCGGTGGCCTCCGCGGAGGGACAGTCGATGCCTCTAGTGCTGGTGGGCAGTGCCCCTACCGCATTGGACCAGCTTCTGGATCAGGTGGAGCAAGGTGCGGCACCGCCTTCGCTGGTGATCGGCATGCCGGTCGGTTTTGTGGGAGTGCCGGAAAGTAAACGTCGCCTGGCAGACACGGCGTTGGCTCAGATCCGCTTGGAGGGCACCCGTGGCGGAGCCGGACTGGTGGCTGCTGCTGCGAATGCCCTGCTCCGAGCGGCTCAGGCCGCCAGCTGATCGAGCACCTGCCGGGCCCGTTGCACAACGCGTGAGGGCACTCCGGCCAGGCGGGCCGCTTCGATGCCGTAACTGCGGCTTGCACCGCCGATCTGAACCTGATGAAGAAACACGAGATCGTCGCCGGTCTCCTCCACCATCACCTGGAAATTGGCCACGTTGGGCCGTTCCTCTGCCAGGTTGTTCAGCTCGTGATAGTGGGTGGCGAACACCGTGCGCGCCTTGAGATCGCCGGCCAGATGCTCGCTCACGGCCCAGGCGATCGAAAGGCCGTCAAAGGTGGCCGTGCCGCGCCCGATTTCATCAAGAAGCACCAACGAGCGATCGCTGGCATGGTGAAGGATGTTGGCGGTTTCAGCCATTTCCACCATGAAGGTGGACTGGCCTGCGGCCAGATCATCCACGGCTCCCACGCGCGTGAAGATGCGATCGGCCAGGCCGATCTGAGCCGAGGATGCGGGCACCCAGCTGCCGATCTGGGCCAACAGCTGGATCAGGCCGATCTGGCGCAGATAACAGCTTTTTCCACTGGCATTGGGGCCTGTCAGCACGATCAGGTCTGTTTCACGTCCAAGCGCCAGATCGTTCGGAGTGAAGGCCGCTTCCACCAGCAACTGTTCCACCACCGGGTGACGGCCAGCGGTGATCGCAAGCTCTCGGTCGTCGTTCAGCTGTGGAGCACACCAGGCTGAGGTGGCGGCCGTGTCAGCCAGAGCAGCGAGTGCATCCAATCCGGCTATGGCGCGGGCGGCTTCGCGGATCGGTGTTGCCATGCTCCCCACCTGATCGCGCAGCTGGCAGAACAGTTCGTACTCGCGCTGAAAAGCCCGCGCCCGCAGCTGGAAAATGCGGCCTTCCCGCTCCTTGAGTTCGGGGGTGATGAAGCGTTCTTCATTGGCCAGGGTCTGGCGCCGGATCCAGTGGTCGGGAACGGAGGACGCCTTCGCTTTGCTCACCGCCAGGAAATACCCAAAGGTGCGGTGGTACTGCAGTCGCAGGTTGCTGATGCCACTGATCTCTTTCTCCAAGCGCTCCTGCTCTGCCAGCCAGGCGTCCTGGTCATCGAGTTGATTGCGCAGGCCATCGAGCAGAGGGTCCACGCCGTCATGGATGAGCCCGCCTTCGCTTAGGGAGAGCGGTGGAGCCTCCACCAAGGCATGGCGAACGGCGGAAGCCAGCTCAGCAAGGGCTGGATCGGGCTTCAGGAGTGCGTCGAGAACCCCGGGCCACGTCTTCAGAGTTCCTTCCAGTCGACTGGCCAGGCGGGGCAGACGTTCCAGCCCGTCGGCGATGGCCACCAGATCACGGGCGCTGGCATGCCCAGCGCCGGCTCGCCCCGCCAGTCTTTCCAGGTCACCCATGGGTCTGAGCAGTCGTCGCAGGGCCTGGCGCAGGGGCCTCTGGCTCACCAGCAGGCTGACCACGCTTTGTCGCTCCTGAATGGCCTTGAGGTCCATCAGCGGCGCTTCCAGCCAGCGGCGCAGACACCTTCCGCCCATGGCGGTCAGGGTCTGGTCGATGGCCCAGAGCAGCGAACCCTGGAGCTGTCCGTCCCGTTGGGTGGCCGTCAGTTCCAAATTGCGGCGGGTCTGGGCGTCGAGCACCAGCGCATCACCGGCCTGCACGATCTTCGGCACATCAAGAGGCACCCGCGTTGCCTCTTCCAGAGGCTGCGTGTCATTGACGTACTGCAGCAGCCCGCCAAAGGCTCGCAGGGCCAGGGGTAGTTCCTGCAGGCCAAGACCATCTAGTCCCGCCAGCCGGTAATGGTCTTTGAGGGCCTGCTCGGCCTGAGGTTGGCTGAAGGGTGTGAGCGCCATTGGACTGAGCATCAGTCGTTCGGGACACCAGGCAGGTCGCTGCGCACTGGTGTCATCGCTGGCGGCCCAGAGCAGTTCCGAGGCCTCCAGCTGGGCCAGGTGTTGGTGCAGAGCGTCGCTGCCGCTGCGTTCCAGCACCTGAACATCTCCGGTGCTCACATCGGCGCTGGCCAGGCCCCAGCGCAAGGGTTGCTTGCTGCTGGCAGGTTCCACCACCACCGCTGCCAGCCAGTTGTTGCGGCGGGCCGCGAGCATGCCTTCCTCCAGCACCGTGCCTGGAGTGAGCACCCGGGTGATGCCCCGCTTGAGCAGGGCTCCTTTGGTCGGGGTGCTCTCCAGCTGGTCACACAGCGCCACGGAGTAACCGCGACGGATGAGCTCAGCGCAGTAGCGCTCGGCGGCGTGATGGGGAATTCCCGCCATGGGCACCCGTCCGATCGCTTTGCCCCCTTCCTTGCCGGTGAGGGTGAGTTCCAGCACTCGCGAGAGCTCCACGGCGTCCTCGAAGAAGCACTCGAAGAAGTCGCCGAGTCGGTACAGCAGCACGCGCTCAGGGTGCTCCGCCTTGAGCTCCACGTAATGGCGCAACATCGGCGTCAGCAGGAGCTGATCCACCTGGCTGTGGTGAGCCCAGGCAGGGGCGTCGTTGTCGTCGTTGTCTGAGCTGCTCAGGTCGTCGACCGGGTTGGAGGCCTCCTCTGGATCACAGCTGGCCTGACGCTGCCTTGGGCGAGATGCTGCATCAGCACTGAGGCTGGCGTCACTGAGCTCCGCAAGTGCATCCGCTGCCAATGCCTCCGAAGCCCTGGTGGATGGGGCTGTGGCGCTATGGGTCGGTTCAGGAGCTCCGAACAGATTTCCCTGCAGCGACTGCTCCTCGGGCTGGGGGCAGGTGCGGGGCATGGGACATCCGGAAGTGGCTGGATCGTACCGATGGCGTTCACCACAAGCTGTGAAGCTTGATGCGGAGACGACGGAGACGACTCTCCCCTCCATGTGAGAATCCCCGGGAACGACCTGGCGTCGACTGATTCACCATGCAGATCCTTAACACCCTCACCGTTCTGGCCTTGGTGGTGATGTCCTTTGCGTTGATCGTGGCCGTGCCTGTTCTCTACGCCTCGAATGAGGACAGCGGCCGCTCCAACCGCCTGATCCTGCTCGGAGGCATCGCTTGGGTGGCCCTGGTGCTGGTGAACTGGGGTATGAGCTTCTTCGTGGTCTGAAGCCAGTCCGTCACGCATCTTTTTTCTCCAGTCCACGCCCCTCGGGTGTGAACATGGACTGAACGATCAAGGCGTCATGGCCACCTTTGAAGGACGGTTTACGGATGTGCAGGGCCTGCGCATCGCCGTTGTCATCGCTCGATTCAACGATCTGGTGACCGCCAAATTGTTGAGTGGTTGCCTCGACTGTCTTGGACGGCACGGGATCGATACCAGTGCAGAGAGCAACCAGCTCGATACGGCCTGGGTTCCGGGTTCCTTTGAGTTGCCCCTGGTCGCCCAGCAGTTGGCGCGCAGCGGTCGTTACCAGGTGGTCATCACCCTGGGTGCTGTGATCCGGGGTGACACTCCCCATTTCGATGTTGTGGTGGCTGAAGCCAGTAAGGGGATTGCTGCGGTGTCCCGTGACACAGGTGTGCCGGTGATCTTCGGTGTCCTCACAACCGACACGATGCAACAGGCTCTTGAGCGGGCAGGCATCAAGAGCAATCTTGGCTGGAGCTATGCCCTGCAGGCTCTGGAAATGGGTTCACTTGTTAAGGCATTACCAGCGGCTTGAACAGTGGATTGACCAACGGCCCCTTCGTAGTGCATGCTTCACGGGTCGTCGGCTGAATTTCACCGACTGGCCTGCGGATGTAGCTCAGTGGTAGAGCATCTCCTTGCCAAGGAGAGGGTCGAGAGTTCGAATCTCTTCATCCGCTTGATTACTTCATTGTTTTCGGATCAGCAGGTGCTGAGAAGCAACTTTGTTGAAGCCCATTTGCTCATAAAACCCATTGCTGTTGGTGGTCATCAAATAGACCCGCTCCACCTCGCGAAGACTGGGGGAAGCCAGCAGGGCTTCAACAACGCGTCGTCCGAGCCCACGACCTTGAAGGTCGCCTGCCACCACGACATCCCAGAGCACAGCCCGGTAGATCCCGTCGCTGCTGGCCCGGCCAAAGCCCACCATGCGCTTGCCACGCCAGAGGCTCACAACCACCTGGCTCCCTTTCAGCATTTCACGCAGATGTTGACGGCTGCGGCCCTGGGCCCAGAAGGCGTGTTTGTTGAGCAGGCGTCGCAGTTTGAGCAGTCCGCGCGTTGGGCGTAGGTTTGGCCCCAGCCCCATCAGGCGCAGGCCTGGAGCTCCTGGTGCATGTTCAACCAGATGGATGCGGGACATGGTCATTGGATGCTGGCTTCATCATCCGTCGCACCGTGTCCTCACCTGATGTGTGCAACAAAATTCACGTGTTCCAAGGGTTTGCAGCGCCGAGGCCATGACGCCAGTGCTTCCTGAACAGCGGAACCAGGTCATCCAGCAATTGTTGCGCGAGTGGCCTCCGGGTTATGGCGGCGTTGAACGGGTGGCTCATGAGCTGGCGATGGTCTGGGGAGGTGTGGTCTGGAGCCTTGATGCGCAGGACCGCAGCCTCAGCGAGCACGATGCCATCCCCGTTCATTACCCGCGAAGACGGCTTGCGCGGACGCCAGCACTGGGGCGCCTGGTCTTGCCTTTGCCTTCGGCCCGGTTGTGGTCATTGCTGCGTTCAGATCAGCCTCTGCATGGCCATCTGCCTTCCATCGGGGTGCTGCTGGTTTTGCTGCTCGCCCGTCTGGTCCGCCCTCGGCGTCGTGTCACGGCTCACTGGCACTTTTTTTTCGAACCGGCTTCAGGATTGAAGGGACACTTTTTCGGTGTCTACCAGTGGCTGGCACTCAGGGTTGTCTCCTGGCTTTCCGGTGTGGTCACCACTTCTCCTTTGTTGCAAGCGGAATTGGTGCGATGCGGTTGCCGGCCTGAACGGGTTGCGGTTCTGCCCTGCTGCCTCAGCGCTGACCAGGAAGCTGCGGCACTGGTGGCGATTCGCTCGTTGCCTCAGATGCAAACCAATCCGCGCATGCGGGTGCTGTTCATTGGTCGCCTTGGCAGCTACAAGCGTCTCGATTGGCTGTTGAACAGTCTTGCCAGGGTTGAACATGCCTGGTTGCTGGATGTGGTGGGTGACGGGCCGCGGCGATCTGAATTTGAAGCACTCAGTGATCGACTGATCGAATCCCGCCCTGATGGGACGGTGCGATTTCATGGCCGCTTGTCGGAGGCCGACAAATTGAGTCGCCTTCTGGAGGCCGATCTGCTGGTTCTGCCCTCGGAAAGTTCCAATGAGGCGTTTGGGATTGTTCAGCTCGAGGCGATGGCTGCCGGTTTGCCTGCTCTCGCCTTTCAGCGCTGGCGCTCGGGCATGGGCTGGGTTTGTCAGTTGGCTGATCTCAACTGGTCGCAGACGCCGGAGGAGTTGCCGTTGGTGCTGCAGAAACTTGCGGACGATCCAGCGTTGCTTCGCCATCTGGGCGAGCAGGCGCGCCTCCGTTATCAGCAGCTTTTCTGCCGCAGTATCTGGTTGGATCAGCTCAACCGCTGGAGCAACCCCCTGAATTCTTCCCAGACCCCGGTAGGCTTTCGGGCTCGAGGGTAGTTGTCAACACCATGCTCAAGCTCCTGCTGGGTGACCCCAATGCCCGCAAGCTGAAGCGGTATCAGCCGATTGTGTCCGACATCAATCTGCTGGAGGAGGAGATTGCTCCGCTCAGTGATGACGAGCTGCGCGCCAAGACGACCGCGTTTCAGCAACGCCTTGCCGAGGCTGGAAGCCTTGAGAATCAGCGCCCGATTCTGGATGAAATCCTTCCCGAAGCCTTCGCTGTTGTGCGCGAAGCCGCCAAGCGGGTGCTGGGCATGCGCCATTTCGATGTCCAGTTGATCGGCGGGATGGTCCTGCACGAGGGGCAGATCGGTGAGATGAAGACGGGAGAGGGCAAAACTCTGGTGGCCACCCTGCCCAGTTACCTCAATGCCCTGACGGGTCGTGGTGTTCACGTCGTGACCGTGAATGATTACCTCGCCCGTCGTGATGCGGAGTGGATGGGCCAGGTGCACCGTTTCCTGGGCCTTTCAGTGGGTTTGATTCAGCAGGATATGGCGCCCGCTGAACGCCGGGTCAATTACGGCTGCGACATCACTTATGCCACTAATTCCGAGCTTGGTTTTGATTATCTGCGCGACAACATGGCGGCAGATATCAGTGAAGTGGTTCAACGCGAATTCCAGTATTGCGTAATTGATGAGGTTGATTCAATTCTGATTGATGAAGCCCGCACGCCTCTGATTATCTCCGGCCAGGTTGAACGTCCTCAGGAGAAATATCAGAAAGCCGCTGAGGTGGCGTCTGCCTTGGATCGTGCTGCAGAGATGGGTAAGGACGGCATTGATCCTGAAGGCGATTACGAGGTGGATGAGAAGCAGCGCAGCTGCACCCTCACCGATGAAGGCTTTGCCAAAGCCGAGCAGATGATCGGTGTGAATGATCTTTATGACCCTCAGGATCCCTGGGCTCACTACATCACCAATGCTCTGAAGGCCAAGGACCTGTTCACGCGCGATGTGAATTACATCGTGCGTGATGGTGAAGCGGTGATCGTGGATGAATTCACCGGTCGTGTGATGCCTGGTCGCCGCTGGAGTGATGGCCAGCATCAGGCGATTGAAGCCAAGGAGCAACTGCAGATCCAGCCAGAAACTCAGACGCTGGCCTCGATCACTTACCAGAACTTCTTCCTTCTCTATCCGCGATTGGCGGGAATGACCGGCACGGCCAAGACGGAGGAAACCGAGTTTGAAAAAACCTACAAGCTCGAAACCACCATCGTGCCCACCAACCGGGTGCGTGCCCGTCAGGACTGGGTGGATCAGGTGTACAAAACTGAAGAGGCCAAATGGCGTGCGGTGGCCCAGGAAACCGCTGAGGTGCATCAGCAGGGCAGGCCAGTGTTGGTGGGCACCACCAGTGTTGAAAAGAGCGAGTTGCTGAGCTCCCTGCTGGCGGAACAGAACATTCCTCACAACCTGCTCAACGCCAAGCCGGAAAACGTGGAGCGGGAGGCCGAGATTGTGGCTCAGGCCGGTCGCTCCGGCGCCGTCACCATCGCCACCAACATGGCCGGACGCGGTACTGACATCATCCTCGGCGGCAACAGCGATTACATGGCACGCCTCAAGCTGCGGGAAGTGCTGTTACCCCGGCTTGTGCGGCCGGAAGAGGGTCATCGACCGCCGGTGCCGCTGCAGCGCAGTAGCGATGGTGGTGATGGCTTTGCTGCAAAAGCAGCGCCAGCTTCAGGGCCCCATGGCAGTGCTCCCAGTGAAGCCAAAGCCATCGGCAGCCTTTATCCCTGTCAGCTCACGGATTCAACCGATCAGGCTCTTGCTGAGCTGGCCAGGGATCTGGTCAAGGCCTGGGGCGATCGCGCTCTAACCGTGATCGAACTGGAAGACCGCATCGCCACAGCGGCTGAGAAAGCTCCCACCGACGATGCTCAGATTGCGGCTTTGCGTGCTGCCATTGCCATGGTGAAGAGCGAATACGACGAGGTCGTGAAGCAGGAAGAGGGCCGTGTGAGAGAGACAGGAGGCCTGCACGTGATCGGCACCGAGCGTCATGAATCTCGCCGTGTGGATAACCAGCTGCGTGGTCGAGCCGGGCGTCAGGGCGACCCGGGTTCGACCCGTTTTTTCCTGTCGTTGGGCGACAACCTGTTGCGCATCTTTGGCGGTGAGCGCGTCGCCGGTCTGATGAATGCGTTCCGCGTGGAGGAAGACATGCCGATTGAATCCGGCATGCTCACCCGCTCTTTGGAGGGAGCTCAGAAAAAGGTGGAGACGTACTACTACGACATCCGCAAGCAGGTGTTCGAGTACGACGAGGTGATGAACAACCAGCGCAAGGCGGTTTACTCAGAACGGCGTCGCGTGCTCGATGGCCGTGAGCTCAAGAAGCAGGTTGTGGGCTACGGCGAGCGCACCATGAATGAGATCGTGGAGGCCTACGTGAATCCGGATCTTCCACCCGAGGAATGGGATGTGGCTCAGCTGGTGAGCAAGGTGCAGGAGTTCGTGTATCTGCTTGAAGATCTCAAGGCTGATCAGTTGCAGGGACTCTCCATGGAGGAGCTCAAGGCCTTCCTGCAAGAACAGCTGCGCAATGCCTATGACCTGAAAGAAGGTCAGATCGAACAGCAAAGGCCTGGCCTGATGCGCGAAGCCGAGAGGTTTTTCATCCTTCAGCAGATCGACACGCTTTGGCGTGAACACTTGCAGGCGATGGACGCCTTGCGCGAGTCGGTCGGTCTGCGCGGTTATGGCCAGAAAGACCCTCTGATCGAATACAAGAACGAGGGCTATGACATGTTTCTGGACATGATGACCAACATGCGCCGCAACGTGATCTACTCCATGTTCATGTTCCAGCCAGCGCCGCCAGCTGCTCAGCAGACAACCACCGCCTGAGGATGAGCGTCATGCGAAGCTTTCAAGGGCTTCGGATGATGGATTGTGTCGGTGCTCGGTGGGGGGAGTGATTCTTTCAGACTGTCATTTGTCTCTCCTGATCAGCCTGTCTCGGGAGTTCACTGATGTCGGCTGAAACGTTGAAAACTGCCTCTGGAGAGCCGATTCAGGGGCCCTTGCTGATCACTCCCCAGGTCTTTGGAGATAGCCGTGGCTATTTTTTTGAGAGCTGGAATGAGCGACGTTTCCGCTCCGAACTCATCGCTTCAGGATGTCTCGAAGATGAGGTTCAGGCCCTCCGATTCCGGCAAGACAATCACTCTCGTTCAAGTCGTGGTGTTTTAAGAGGCCTGCATTTTCAGTTGCCTCCCGAGCCCCAGGGCAAGCTCGTGCGTTGCAGCTTTGGCAGCATTTTTGATGTGGCAGTTGATTTACGGAGGCATTCCTCAACTTATGGGCAGTGGGTGGGGGCGACTCTCAGTGCCGACAACCATCAGCAGCTTTGGGTGCCAGTGGGTTTCGCCCATGGGTTTTTGACCCTCAGCGAGGTCGCTGAGGTGCAATACAAGGCGAGTGGTTTTTGGAACCGTGACTGTGAACGTTCTCTGCGCTGGGACGATCCAACCTTGGCGATTCAGTGGCCCCTGGAACAGCTCTCTGGAGCTGAACCGTCTCTCGCTGAAAAGGACGCTGAGGCTCCACTATTGGATGCCTTAGAGGCAGCAAACGAGGTGTTTGCTTGAAAGTTCTGCTCACTGGTGCCAAGGGTCAGCTTGGTCAGGCGCTGATCGGATCAAAGCCTCCCGGGGTGCAGTTGATCAGCACAAGCCGCAGTGGAGGGCAAGGCTTGGAAGCCCTTGATCTGGCTGATCCCGATGCTTGTCAGAGAGCGGTGCATGCCCATCGCCCCGATTGGGTTCTCAATGCCGGCGCCTACACCGCTGTCGATCAAGCTGAATCCGAACCGGCTCTGGCGCAGGCCGTGAATGCTGGTGCACCGCGTGCTTTCGCCCAGGCCCTGGCCTCCTGTTGCTCAGGAGGTCGTCTGTTGCAGCTGAGCACGGATTTTGTCTTCAACGGAGAGCAGGGGCGTCCTTATCAGACGGACGAACGCCCTGATCCTCTTGGGGTTTATGGCGCGACCAAGGCGTCTGGTGAACAGGCTGTGGTTGAGCTGCTGGGCACAGGAGTGGATGGCTGCGCCGCGATTTTGCGGACCAGTTGGGTGTATGGCCCGGTGGGACGCAATTTTTTACTCACGATGTTGCGTCTGCATCAGCTGAAGGCAGACGCCAATGAACCTCTGCGGGTTGTTGCCGATCAGGTGGGGTGCCCCACGGCCACGTCTGGACTGGCCAAGGCATGCTGGGCGGCCATGACCCGACAAGTATCGGGAGTGCTGCACTGGAGTGATGCCGGTGCTGCCACGTGGTTTGACTTTGCTGTGGCGATTGGGGATCAAGCGGCAGCACGGGGTTTGATCTCAGCTGCTGCTGAGGTGAAGCCGATTCGGACTCTTGATTACCCCACTCCAGCCCATCGGCCTGCTTACTCCTTGCTCGATTGCACGTCGACTCACGAGCGCTTGGGGGTGACCTCACGCCATTGGCAATCCATGCTTGATGACGTGCTGGGTGAGCTGAATGCATGATCCCCGCACCCTGCTCTTGCGTGCTCTGGTGTTCGACTGGCTCGGGCAGCTGTTGATTCTGGCGCTGGTGATGCTGTTCCCAAACCTGGCGGGTTTGCCGGGTGGTGGCATTTCCTTGTTCAGCCAGGGAGGCTGGTTGCTGTTCATGGTGTTGCTCTATCCAGCCTTGGGATGGTTGTTTGGCAGCTACACGGTGTTGCGCTGGCGCAGGCTGACATTTCCCGTGCTTCTGCAGCGTCTGTTGCTCACCGCTTTGGCGACACTGATGGTTGTCGCCATGGTTCGCTGGCTCGTGAACCCCGGACTTGACGTTTGGCTTGTGCACCGCAGGGTGCAATTCCTTTGGATGGGTGGAGTCACTTGCTGGGCAGTTGCGGTGCGGCTGGCATTGCGGAATGGCTTGTTGTTACCGGAATCCACTCGATTGTTTTTGTTGGCGGAGTCCGATGAAATCGCGCATGTGATGCGGGCCTGGAAACGTGTGCCTGAGCACCAGAGGCTCTGGCCGACGCAGCCTGAGGTGTTGCTCGAACGGATGACGCGAAAGGATGAGCCTTTGCTGCTTGCAATCACTCCAGCCATGCGTCAGAACTCTAAGTTGCTTCCGTTACTGGAGCGCTCCGAGACCTGTGATCCTCGCGAGTTTCGGGTGCTGTCGCTTCTCAGCTTGTTTCAGCAGCAGCAGGAGCGTCTGCCTCCGGCATTCATCGGCCAAGACGGTCTTGCTTATGACGATCTCCCCTGGGCTGCCACCTTCAGCGTGCAGGCTCAGCTCAAACGCATGGCCGACTTGCTAACGGCAGTAGTTCTGCTGCTGATCACCTTCCCGTTCGTTGCGATCTCCGCCCTGTTGATCTGGCTCGAAGATCAGGGGCCAGTGTTTTATGTCCAGCAGCGCAGTGGTTGGCTCGGTCGCCCTTTTTGGGTTGTCAAGTTACGCACAATGACCGTTCAGCCCAGTCACGAACCTCCGTCCTGGACCAAACCCGGAGACCATCGGATTACAGCAGTGGGTGGGTGGTTGAGACGGTTTCGGATTGATGAATTGCCCCAACTGTTCAACGTGCTCAAGGGGGAGATGAGTCTGATCGGTCCAAGACCTGAAAGGCCGGAAATGGAACAGGAGCTTGAACGACAAATTCCGCATTATCGAAAGCGCCACTGGATGCGACCAGGGTTAAGTGGCTGGGCGCAGGTCTGTGCTCCCTATGCCAGCAGTGTTGAAGACTCGGATCTCAAACTGTCCTATGACCTCTATTACCTTTTGAACTTCAGCACCTGGCTTGATCTTGTGATTCTGTTCCGCACGATTAAGACAGTTCTCAAAGCAGGAGGACGCTGACAGCCTGGGTTAGTTCAACGTCGAACCATGATTTGCTCTTGTTTGCTCGGTTCGCCGTGGAAATCATTGTTGTTCACCGTTTGATGAAATTCAGTTGTTGAGAACTTCAGCATCTGATTCTCGATCAGCTGATTCCAATATGGGTCAAATCAGATGTTTCTACTCCTCTGATCAGACAACCTCACCGTGTGAGCTGTTGTTCTTGGCTGCCTCTATGTCAGGATTCATACAGTGAGGATCAATACATGGGTCAAGCACGAAAAGGCATCATCCTCGCGGGGGGTAGCGGCACTCGCTTGCATCCGATTACGCAGGCCGTCAGCAAACAGTTATTGCCGGTTTACGACAAGCCGATGGTGTATTACCCATTGAGCACTTTGATGTTGGCAGATATCAGGGAAGTGTTGATCATCACGACACCTGCTGATCAACAAGCATTTCAACGCTTGCTTGGCGATGGCCGCCAATGGGGTATGGAGTTGAGCTATGCAATTCAGCCGCATCCGGAAGGCCTGGCTCAGGCTTTTTTGATTGGTGCTGACTTTTTGAATGGTCATCCAGCGGCATTAGTCCTTGGTGATAATTTGTTTCATGGTCAGGATCTTGTGCCTTCTGATCTGGAGGATCAGGGAGCCACGGTTTTTGCCTATCCGGTGAGAGATCCTGAGCGCTATGGAGTGGTTGATTTCTCTGCTGATGGACGCGTCATCAGCATTGAGGAGAAGCCAGTTCGACCCAAATCTCGTTATGCAGTGACAGGTCTCTATTTTTATGACAGCACGGTTGTTGATCGTGCCAAACAGGTCAAGCCCTCCGCACGTGGTGAACTCGAGATCACTGATCTCAACCGTGATTATCTCAAGGATGGTTTGCTCAAGGTTGAGCTGATGGGTCGAGGCATGGCCTGGTTAGATACTGGAACTTGCGACTCGCTTCATGAAGCCTCGAGTTATATCCGAACACTTGAGCATCGACAAAGTTTGAAGGTGGGGTGCCCGGAAGAGGTGGCCTGGAGGCATGGCTGGATTTCTGATGATCAGCTCGGGGCTTTGGCTGAACCTCTGAAAAAGAGTGGTTATGGCCATTATTTAATTCAGCTGTTGGACAACGGACGCTGAACATTTTTATTCTTTCCCTGCGTGGCTTTGATTCGATTCAGAATTGACGTCAATTGTTTCGGTTTGCTCTGTTGATGATTCATTGCTGATAAGCGTCATCATTTGGCATAAGGCTTTGATTAATGCATTTGAAGTTGTCTCCTTTGGCTTGGCACAGTGTCAGCTTTAGTTGCCTGGCCTGAGCATCGCGATCTGTTCTGGTTCGTTCGTTCGTTTGAAAGTTGTCTTCTGGAAAGTGAGAAAGGAATTCAAGCTTGGTCAGCAGCTGGCCTCTCTGGGGGGGTAGGGGTTTATCCTTCCATCAGAACTTGAATTGAGATGTCTTTTTCCCTGCCAGCTGATTTCCGCGTGTTGGTGACAGGCGGAGCTGGCTTTATAGGGAGCTCCGTTGTGTGCAGGCTGTTGGATCAGCCAGAGGTTCAGGTCTTCAATCTGGATAAAATTGGTTACGCCAGTGACCTCACAAGCATCGGTGACCATCCCAATCACCATTTACTTAGGGTAGATCTAGCCAATGCCGAGGCCACGGAGGAGGCGGTTCGAATCGCCGATCCGGATCTCGTGATGCATCTTGCTGCAGAAAGTCATGTCGATCGTTCAATTGACGGCCCTGGGGTCTTCGTTGAAAGCAATATCCTTGGCACCTTTCATTTGCTTCAGTCCGTGCGTCGACACTGGGAGCATTTGGTGCAGCCTCGCAGAGATCGTTTTCGCTTCCATCACATCAGTACGGACGAAGTGTTTGGCTCGCTGGGGGAGCAGGGCCGCTTTTCTGAGGCCACTGCTTATGATCCTCGCAGTCCTTATTCTGCGAGCAAGGCCGCAAGTGACCATCTTGTGAATGCATGGCACCACACCTTTGGTTTGCCTGTTGTTCTAACCAATTGCTCCAATAATTACGGGCCTTGGCAATTTCCAGAGAAGTTGATTCCCGTTGTCATTCTTAAGGCAATCGCAGGTGAATCAATTCCTCTTTATGGAGATGGTCTAAATGTCCGTGATTGGTTGTATGTTGAAGATCATGTTGATGCTCTTCTGCTTGCAGCAACGCGTGGTCGAGTTGGTGATCATTACTGTGTCGGAGGTGCTGGCGATCATGGTTCTCCGAGTGAGCGAAGTAATCGCGATGTCGTTGAAACAATTTGCTCAATTCTTGACCGTCTGAGACCTCAGGATGAGCCTTATGCAGGTTTGATCAAACGCGTTTCAGATCGACCTGGCCATGACCGTCGTTATGCCATTGATTCGAGCAAGATCTCACAAGATCTTGGCTGGAAACCCAAGCACAGTTTTGAACAAGGTCTTCAGGCTACAGTTGAATGGTATCTGGCAAATCTTGAGTGGTGTCAAAAGGTGCGTGAACAGTCTGGATATGTTGGCGAGCGAATTGGAATGACTGACAAGGCAAACAGTCCTGATAGATGACACAAGCTGAGCCAACACATCGCTCCCTGATACTGCTTTTTGTAGGGTTTCATCCCTCTCAGCAGGAAGTCGACTGTCTCAATTCATGCTTGAAATATTTGCCGGATAGGATTGGTTACGCGGTCGTTGTTAACGATTACCAGCCTGGGGAGCCCATCGATGATATGGCTGCCAATGCGGATTATTGGTTGACTCATTCAGATAATCCAGGCTATGGGATTGCTGTTAACCGTTTGGTTAAAACTTTTCCGTATTATCCAAAATATTTAGGTGTTCTTAATACAGATCTTCACTGGAGAAATGGTACTTTTGAAAAGATGATGGCTTGGATGGATCAGAATCCGGATGTGCTTCTGGCGACTCCCCGGATTCTTGACCCGTTAGGCGTCGAACAGAAGCTCTGCAAGAGAAACCCCACTGTTTTGGGCTTACTGAGCAGGCGATTTATTCCTAATCGGTTAAAGCCAGGTTGGTTGAAGAGATATGACCGATGGTATGTCATGGCTGATTGTTCCTATGACGATCAATTCGATGTTCCCTATTTGAGTGGCTGCTGCATGCTGATGCAATCAAAGCCTTTTTTGGAGATTGGTGGCTTTGATGAGCGTTATTTCCTTTATCTGGAAGATGCAGACCTAACTCGTGAGATGTCCTCATTGGGTCGTTGTCAGTATTTTTCAGGAGCTTCAGTGGTTCATTCTTGGGGACGCGGAAATTACAAAAGCTTCAGATTGATGTTCGTGAATTTTCAAAGTGCTTGGCTCTATTTCCGTAAATGGGGTTGGGCATTGTGGTGACCACAGCTCCCATTGAAGTCATCTTGCCCACCTTTAATGGTGCATGCTTTTTGAGGGAGCAAATTGATTCAATCGCTCGGCAAACACTGCGCCCCTGTCGATTATTGGTGCGTGATGATGGCTCTTCTGACGGAACCCAGGAGTTGATTCAGCAACTGGTTGATCAGTACGGATCGTGGATTGAGGTTTTGCCAAGCCAGCGGAATCTTGGTTGTACAGCGAATGTGAATGCGTTGCTTGAGGCTACGTCTGCTCCGTATGTTGCGCTTGCTGATCAGGATGATGTTTGGCTGCCGAATAAGTTGGAGCTTGCGTATCACGATCTTCGTTCGGTTGAGTTGGCCAGAGGCAGACAGTCTCCAGTCCTGGTCCACACTGACCTCATGCTTGTGAATGAGCGTCTGCAAGATCTTGGTGAGACCTACATGCAAAAGCAGCTGATTAAGCCTGCTTTGAACTCTCCCTCTGAGCTTGCCCTGACCAACGTTGTGACCGGTTGCACCATTTTATGCAATCGCTCTTTACTGGACCGCGCCCTTCCTTTGCCAGGAGATGCGCTTGTTCACGATTGGTGGTTGGCACTTGTGGCCAGTCTTTTTGGTTGCATTCATTTTCATCCCTCATGTGCAATTCTCTATCGGCAGCATTTAGCGAATTCCATTGGTGCCAAGGGCCTGGGGTGGCATTACTGGTTGCAGCGTCTGAATCAATGGCTGCTCCACCCTGCAGCTGGAGGGCACACCATGCAGGCGATTCGGCAGATCGAGTGTTTAGAGCTGCGTTACTCCGTTTCTGTTTCGCCACTCCCTCGCTTGATTCGTTTGAGCAGGTTGAGACGTGTTTGGTGGTTTTTGAAGACTCCGATTGCGCAATGGCCCTATAAGCATGGCGTTCTTAGGACAATTGCTTTTTACTTCCAGCTTTTTTGCTTCTGATTTTTATCAGGTTCTAAGATCTTAGGATTCAAAATTGTGCTTCATGCAAGCCGTCGTAACTGGAGCCAGTGGTTTTATCGGTTCCCATTTGGTCGATGGCTTACTTGCGGCGGGGTATCGCGTGAAAGCATTAGGGCGCAATCTCCCTGGACTGATTGGTCCAGAGGCGCAATCCAATCCAAATCTCTCTCTTTCCCCCGTCAGCCTGTCTGATCGACTGGCATTGCAACAGGCACTAGAGGGAGCTGAGGTGGTGTTTCATCTCGCCAGTGGAAGCCTCCCCCAGAGCTCCAACCGTGATCCTCACGCGGACGTGCAAGTGAACCTTCTTGGTTCACTCAATCTGCTCGAGGCCGCTCGCTTGAATGAGGTGAATCGCTTCGTCATGGTCTCATCGGGTGGAACGGTGTATGGGATTCCTTCCGCGGTGCCAATCCCTGAAACCCATCCCACCAATCCGATTTGTTCCTATGGAATCACCAAGCTTGCGATTGAGAAATATGTGGCTCTTTATCGTCAATTGCACGGACTGGATGGTCTGATTTTGCGCGTCGCCAATCCGTTTGGTCCACGCCAACGGCTGGATGCTGCCCAAGGGGTTGTGCCTGTGTTTTTAGGGAAAGCTTTGCGCCATGAACCGCTTCAGATCTGGGGCGATGGAACGACAGTGCGTGACTTCCTCAATGTGGCTGACGTGGTAGCTGCTTTGCTTGCTGCAGTCGTGTATCAAGGTGAAGAGACTCTCTTCAATATTGGCTCAGGTCAGGGCATCAGTCTGAACCAATTAATCGTTTTGTTGGAGCGTCAGTTAAAGAGGTCTCTGCAGGTGGAGTATCTTCCATCGCGAGGCTGCGATGTTCCGACGAATGTTCTTTGTATTGATCGGGCAAGGCGTGCCCTGGATTGGAAACCGCAGATTCCTGTTGAGGAAGGTTTAAGGCGACTTTGCGACAGTCTTAACGGCTAAGGCCAGGCACGTGGGTCATGGCATAGTGCTTGTCATTGCTGATGCAGATTTGGGGGAGTAGTCGTTCAATGGCGTGCAACATGGTGCCGTCGTAGCCGATTGGTTCATCGGGATAATCTCCCCATGAAAGTCCAAGATTGTAGAGATTGCTAAGGGCTCCCTGACGAGCCCAGAACATCGTCCCCACAGGGAAGTTGATGGCATCAGGGAGTGGATTCAGCTGTAGGCGTGAAGCAAGAGCTTCGGCGTGTTTCCGATTCTCTGTCCACCCGAGGCAGCCCGGATCATCGGGGAAGACAAGACCCAGATCGGGATCATTGTGCATGCTTGAGAGGATGGCATCGGCCATTGGCTCATTGCGATTCCCCAGAAGATTCGTCAAAAGAAACTCGCGCCATCTGGCCGCGGTCCCACCATCAACCAACACACTTTTTTTGGTGTGCAGGTGTCCATGGATCTGGTAGTTGCGATCGAGTGTTGTCCCCAGTTCACTCAGGAGGGGCCCGATGTCGCGTCCACGATTGGGTACACGGTGGAGGCTGGCGTCTCGTTTGTGTTTGGTCAGAATTCGAACAATTTCGGCTTCACAGCCTGCATCACTGAAACTGATGAATAGATCTGGTTGCACCTTGTTTTGGGCCAAACGCTCCAGGATCGGATCCAGTAGGTCGGGGTAAAACACGTGAATGTGTAGTGCGACCGTGCTGGAGTCCGGCAGGTCCTTGATGGTCTGAGTGGGTTCAATGAGTGGAACAAGCCAGGGGCCTGAAGGCCGTCCCTGTTCATGCCAGTGAACCAAAGGGTCATGGCATGAATCTGATGGAAGCTGTTGGTTTCGATAAATTCCAGGATGGAACCCCGGAAATGGCTTTCTTGGGCGGATGTTGTTCCGCCAGCTCAGAAGGTACCGCTGATTGCGAGCTCGTTCTCTGAGTTGTTGTCCTGGGAATGCAAAGCCAGGAACAACCAGCTGTTGATCACAGAGTGTCTGAACATCGACCTCTTCTTGATGCACTGCTGTATTGCAGATGTTCGCCAGATTGATCAGATTATTGATGTAAGTGGGCATGTGGAACCATCGGTCTGCTTGCTGCTTCGTCAGCTCTGCGATCTCCCTTAATTGTGTTGGAGAACGAAGCAGGGTCACGGCTTTGCTGGCCATTGATGCGCAGTCGAAATAATGGGCTACTCCAGCGCTATGGAGGGTTGGTTGCTCTTCCAGCAGGTTGGCAATACCGCATGCTTTGTCGAAGCAGAGCACCGGTGTGCTCGCCTGCATGGCGTCGATGGCGACATTGGGTAAAGGATCCAGGCGTGAGCTCACCACGAACAGATCGCTGCGCTTGATCAAGTCGCGGTAAGCCGGTGATTCATCCAGCATCACCAGATGTTCGTCGAGGCCACTACGGCTGATCTGGTCTTTCACCCAGACAGAGACATTCAGGTCATGCTCGGGGGTGTAACCGCTTCCGATCCAGGCGAATTGCACGTTGAGCTCAGGTGCCTGCCTGCGAATTTGCTCTGCAACGGCAATGAACAGATCAACGCCTTTGCGGGCTTGAACGGCACCGGCGCCCAGCACGAGATGTGTGCTCTTGGGTAAGCGATTTAAAAATGCCGTTGTTCCATCGTTCTTCAATTCTGGGGATACAAGTGTTGATTCCGATGTTCTGGATGCAGGAAGTTGACAGCGCCCTTGGGGAAGAATGTTCACCTGGACGTCCTTTAAGTGAGGACAACTGCGCAAAATGTCGCTCCAGGTGAGTGGTGTGGAACACACCACGCGGGATGACCAAAGCCCGACTTCCGAGAACACATCCAGGGGCTTGATGTAGGTCACGAATTCATGCACAAGAGACAGGCAGGGAATCCCCTCTCCACGCAAAGGCTCCAAAAGCGGCGCAGAAACCACTGAGTTCACGAGAGCAAACGATGGCTTTGCTTGAGGTGAAGCCTTGCGCAGAGCTTTTCGGAGCAGTCTGCGGCTTGCCAAGCCGAATCTCGCCTGGATGCAGGCCGTGCTGGAGCCTTTGAATTGTTGCTTTAGGGCTCCTCCTCTCAGGAGCAGCACAACCACGTTGTGCGTTGCACTCAGCTGCTGCGCGAGGTTGAGGGCCAGGATCGGGGCGCCGGTGGTGGATGCTTCATGGCTGGCGACCACCGCTGTGGGTTTCAAGGGATCGTGGGGTTGTGCTCCTGGCTGCACCACCATTCCAAGGGTGATGATGAGCCGACTCGCAATCCTGCGTCCGAAGGGCTTGATGCGTTGCCCGAGAGGAGAGTTGATCAGAGCGCGAACGGGTTGCATAGGTGATATCAACGGTTCTCAGCCGCAAAAGCAAGTTGCAGCCATGGATGGCGATGTTGCAGAAGGCGGCTGAGTTTGCGTTGGCGTTGATTGGTTTGGCTTTGCAGCATCGACTTGCCGTGCTGCGTGTAGGTCGCAACAGGTTGGGGATACAGCACACCATGCCAGCCGGCCTCGATGAGCTTGCACCAGAAATCAAAATCTTCCCAGCCCCCGGGAATGTGGCTGTAACCACCAACCGCCTCCCAGGCTTCATGACGAATCATCGCCATCGCGTCGACAACGTTGCCGGATTGCAGCTGCTCGCGTTGCCAGGGATGGCCGCCGCCAGCCAATCCCAGCGGCTCCCCGTGCTCGTTGCAGATCCGGATGAGCGGATGCACAACAGCGGTTTTGTTTGGGCTTGCTTTGGCCAGTCCTAAGCAAAGTTCGCAAGCCTTGGAATCGATCTGGTTGTCCGCATCGAGCACCCAGCACCAGGGAGCCGAGGCGGCAGAGAATGCGGTGTTGCGTGCAGCCGCCAGGCCAGAATTCTTGTCGTGTTTCAGGAGTTTCACGCTGCAGAATCGTTGCCCGTTTGCCAAGAGCCATTCACGGCATCGTTTGAGGCTGTCGTCGGTGGAGGCGTCATCGACAATCAACAGCTCCACGGCTTGCAATGATTGACCAAGGCAGCTCTCCAGTGCTGCGGTGATTTGTTCCGCGTAGTTGTACGAGCTGATGCAGATCGAGATTTCAGGCGGTATGCCATTGGCGTGCTGCCAGACCAGCTGCGCTGTTGGCGATGGCGTGTGGATCGTGCCTGGGGCAGGTTTGCCTGCCTGGTGCCAAGCCAACTCCTCGAGCAGCTCCTCGGGGGTGATTGGATTTTGAAAACAGTCAACACCAAGGCTTTTCCAGAGCAATGGCTCTGATGCTTTGGGGTTGATGCGCACCAGATTGAGGCCTGCGCTGAAGCAAGCTTGAATCCACGCTGCGAGCAGCTTGGCCTGCTGTTGCGAGAGGGCCGGTGCAGGGGGAAAGATGGGTAGATGCAGTAGTGCCTCAGGGAGCCTTTGCCAGCTGGCTTCTGGTTCGCTGCTGCCCAGACAGAGCCACTCCCCGCCAAGCCTCACCAGTGCTTCGGGGCACGGCAGGCCTAACTGGGAGGAAGCGTCAACAGCGTCAATACTGTTGCTGTTGAGCCAGCCCTCCTTCGCTGAGCCCTTGAGGGTGTTGTGAATCCTGAGCTGTTCCGCATTCACGCCGAGAATCCGTAAAAGCCTGACTTGATCGGGATCGGGATCGAACACCCGCTCCACCTGGGTGAGATGCAACAGCAGTGTTGGGTCTTGCGCGGTGAGCTCCAGCGGTTGCAGATGCAACGCAGCTTCTGTTGTGGCTTCAGGAGCGCAGATCTCAGGATTGCCAGCAGGGCCGAGTGGCAGGCAATGGATCCACAGGTGTGACGTCCATTCCTCCAGGGAACCGCCAATCAAGCCAAGCTTCAGGTTCTGAGGGAGAGGTCCTCCCTGGTCAGCACTGGGATCATGACCGGGGAAGCCTGGATGGTTGAGAGTTCTCAGTTGGGCAAGGCTGATGGGAGCAAGGCCGTTTTCTGTCCAGGCTCGAATCCCAACAGCCCGCGTTTCCGTTTGATCATGTCCTAGAGCCGTGAGTGCTCGGCTCCAGGGATGCTCATTGGGTGTTGATGGGCTCCAGGGGTTGACACGGGCCGATGGCTCCGGTTGTTGTCTGGCCCATTGCCGCAGTGCTTCCACCGATCCGGCTGCGGCCTGTTCCAGTTGTCGATGCCAACGCCTGACCTGGCGCCTCAGGCGGGGGGCTTGGGAGTGGCTCTGGCTGCGGCGATAGTCGGAGCAGATGCAGCCCGATGCCGTTTGCAAGGCAGTTGGGTCGTCGTTTTCTGGCTGGCAGAACGTTTGCAGGGCCTGGATCTGAGTTTCGGGCGCCTCAAACCACCTGCTGTAACTCACCACATGCAGAGGCAGATCACCCGAATCGACCAGCAGTTGCTGCTGATGGCGAATCCATAGAGCCTGCGCTCGCGCTGTGGTCATGCCGGTGTTGGCGGCATCCCTGTTGACGAGCGACGTCACCACCTCTGCAGGGTCACGAAAGGCGAGCAGCAACCGCAAAGGCAGATTCAGCTCCGCAGCCACCTGTCGCCAGAGCGGCAAGAGCAGCGAACTGCGCGGGTCCTTAATGGCCCAGGGACCGCGTTGTTGTTGTTGGTCGACCGTGAGCAGACGCTTGAGGCAGGCTGCGGAGCGCTGGGCGCGCGGTGTTGTTAACCAATCCTGGGGTAGCGCTTTTGTTCCTTCTTCGCTTGGCCACCAGCGCTGTAGATCAATCAGCAGCTCTTCCTGGAGGGCCGTGATGTCTGATCGCTCGAAGTAGCCCGCGGGATTGTGGTCATCACCGGGGATGAGGGGCCCTGGCAAGGCGACGCCAAGGGCTTCGAGAATCGATCCCAGCAGGGAAGTTCCACTGCGGTGCATGCCCACCACCAGGATTAATGGAGCACGATTCATGGTGCGATTCCTGTTCCATAGACCTGCTTCTGCCATGCGTCCCAACGTGGGTTCACTGCCGCAATGCGATGCCGTTCGGTTGGGCTGAAGGCAGGGTGTTCGGCCAGCCTGGGTGGCCTTGCGTTGTCCCGTGGTGGAGCCTGAAAGGGTGCTGTGCCTTCTGGCAGGAGAGGGAGCAGCAGGCGGTTGAGATCCTCATGCAGTGTCTCGAGACGCAATGCGGTGACCTGCTGATCGAGCTCAAAGTATTGGAGCCACCAGTCGGCAGCCACCCAGGTTCCACCCAGTCGCAGGGAATACGTCAGTCCGCTGCGTACGGGTTCGAAATCCAGATCCGGCAAGTTCATGTGCCGGCGTTTGTGTTCCCAGTCGCTGATTAACCAATCTTCCAGACGGCGGCTGGTGATGAAACGTTGGCGTGCGTTGGCGCGCCATGCTCCTCGACTCTCTCGTAGGGCGATGGAGTCATGCTTGAGGGGTGTGGAGTCATCGTCCACTTCAATACCGCCGAACTGCCTCTCTTGAAACAGACGGTTCATGGAGGTTCCCCCAGTTTTTGGGAGATGGAGCCAGAGGAAGGAATCAGCGATGATCATGACGCGATGAGCCCTCCAGCAGGAGCAGTGTATGGATGGCAGGCTGCCGGACTTTCTAGGAGTGGGTGTGCAGAAGGGCGGCACCACCACCCTGCAGGCCATGTTGCAAGAGCATCCCGGTGTCTTTCTGCCGCCCGCCAAGGAACTGCATTTTTTCAGCCTGCATTACGGCGAGGGAGAGGAGTGGTATCGCCAGCAGTTCGCGGCAACGCAGCCGGGGCAGCGCTGCGGCGAGATCACCCCTTACTACTTGTTTCACCCAGAGGCTCCGGCCCGCATCCAACGATTGCTGCCGGCAGCACGCCTGATCGTGCTTCTCAGGGATCCGGTGGAACGTTGTCTTTCGGGGTTGTTCCATTCCCGCCGGCTGGGGCTTGAGACCCTGCAAGTTGAGGAAGCCCTGAAGGCTGAGTCTGGCCGGTTGGCAGGGGCGGAGGCGGAGCTGGCGGCCACGGATGGTCGCCACTTGTCCCATCAGGTGCACAGCTATCTGAGTCGCAGCCGCTATGAGCAACAGCTAGAGCGCTACGAGCAGTGGTTCCCGCGGGAGCAATTGCTGCTGCTTCGTAGTGAGGATCTCTTCCAGAATCCTGAGGGCCTGTGGCGGCGGGTGCTGTCGTTTTTGGAGCTTGAACAGAGGGAGCTACCCAATGGCGTGGGGCGCCTCAATGCCGGTGCTGGAGAAGCTGAGCATGTTGATCCAGCCCTGGTGCAGATGCTGCGCAGGCAGCTCGCTCCTACTTATGAGCTGATGGAGCGTCGATATGGCTTGCAATGGTGACTGTTAAGGTCGGCTCCACGAGCAGAGTGGCCAATGGGTTGGTGGTGGCGTCGAAGCAAACCCATGGCTGAAGCGACTCCTTCGTCAAAAGCTCAGGGCCCTGAAGGAATTACCCAGATTGGCCATCGAGACTATGTGGGTGGAAAGTGGGATGAAATTGGTGATCTTCAGTTTGCCTTTCTGAAGCAGCAGGGGCTGAGACCGGAGCAAGTACTGCTTGACATTGCTTGTGGATCCCTGAGGCTCGGGGTCAAGGTGATTCCTTATTTGCAGCCTGGTCATTACCTGGGGATGGAGAAGGAGCAGCAGCTGCTCGATGCGGGCGCACAGCAAGAGCTGGGCGAGGCGCTGATGGCGAGCCAGCGCCCCTGGTTGCTGTGTTCCGCTGATTTTTCCTTTGAGCAGTTTGCAACGCCTGTTGATATGGCGATCGCCCAATCGTTATTCACCCATTTGCCACCGTCGCTGATCGGCCTTTGTCTCAAGAACCTGCGGCCGTGGCTGAAGAAGGATGGACGCTTTTTTGCCACATTCTTTGAGGTGGAGCAGGAACGGGAAAATCCCAGCGACCCTCATGACCACGGCTATTTCGCCTACACGCGCGAGCAGATGGAGAGGTTTGGTTCGGATCAGGGCTATCGGATGGACTACATCGGTGACTGGGGCCATCCGCGCGACCAGGTGATGGTGGTCTATCGCCACCCGGATTCTTGAAAATCCTCAGCCGCAACGCTTCGGTCCAGTGAGAGTTGACAACTGGTGAAGATTTCAGTCCTCTTGGTGCACTCCAGAATTGAAAACGACCCGTCAGGGATCCACGGGTTGCAGTGATGACACGGCTTTGAGCACCTTGGCTGGTGTGGCCTGGGCGGTGTAAGCCTCGGCTTCTTGTGGTGACAGCTGTCGCCCCTGAGGTGCACCATCCACCGGCCAGCCTATGGGTGGCACGGCTCGCAAATTGCCCTTCCAGTGCTGCAGCACATGGACCATTTCATGGGCGAGCAGCGTGCATAACTGCTGCGGTCCGGGGCGCTGGGGGCTGTCGCGCAGCTTGATCACCCCCGGTGCGCCAGGGCGGGCGAGGTAGGCCGCATCAAGATTGGTCATGCCTTCGCTGGTCCAACGCACTTCGATGCCGAGCCGCTGCGATTCCTGCATGAAGCGGCTGACGCATTCAGCCGGGGGCAGAGGGATCATGTGAGGTGTGCGCTTTTGATGAGACAGTCTTGAGGCCTGGCATCGTTAACTCCAGGTGGGAGGACGAGGTATTCGTCTTCCTCTAGACCTTATGGGGAGGTTTGCTTCTTCAAGGACTGTTGGAGGTTCCAAGCTATTCCCTCCAAATGATGAGGCCTGTCCAGAACACTCAGTGCAGCTCTATGCGCCGATCGAACCGCTGGCCACCAGATGCATCAAGGCCAGCTGGCGCTGCACGCAGTCGGCCAGCCGGTAGTGCTGCAGCACGGTGGCGCGTGCTGCTTCGCCGAGCTCCTGGGCCAGCTTGCGCTCGCTGAGTAGTTCGGCAATCGCTTCCGCGAGCTGTTGTGGTGCAAAGAAGTCCACCAGCAAGCCGTTGTGGCGATCACGGATGACCTCCTGCACTGGTGCGGTGGCCGAGGCCACCACGGCGCAGCCGCAGCTCATCGCTTCCAGCAGGCTCCAACTCAGCACAAAGGGATAGGTGAGATACACATGCGCCTGGGAGAGCTGCAGGATCGGGATGAACTGCTCATAGGGCACCTTGCCGGCGAAATGCACGTGGCTCGGGTCGTACTGGCCCTCGATCTCTGCCAGGAACACATCCTTCCATTCGCCGTCGGGGCATGCGGCGCCGTAGGCCACGCCACTGGTGTTGCCCACGATCAGAAGCTCTGCATCCGGCACGAGCTGCTGCAGGTGCGGAATCGCACGGATCATGGTGTGGCAGCCGCGATAGGGCTCCAGGTTGCGATTCACGAAGGTCACGATCTTCTGGCCCGGGCGAAGCACGGTGCCGTCGGCGAGGGGTACAGCCTTGGGATCCTGGCTGGGACAGGCCTTGTCGGTATCGATCCCGTCGTGAATCACGCTGATGCGATCGTGCCAGGCTTGGGGATAACTGCTGCGTTGAAACTGTGTTGGTGTCACGCACCAGCTGCTGGCTTCCAGATTGACCAGCTGATTCGTCGTTTTCATCCGGATCCGCGCACAGCTGGCCCAGTCGGGTTCGCCCTGCAGTTCGGGATCGAAGCCGTAATCGAAGCCTCGAGTGTTGTAGAAGAACTCCTGGTAGGTGAGCAGTGGCACATCGGGCCAGACATCCCGCAGGAAGAGCAGTTCACCCCAGCCGGGGTGGCCGCAGATCAGATCAGGCGTGAACCCCTTTTGTTTGAGCTTGGTGGCGGCGCGAGCGCAGGCTTCGGCGCGGATCACCTTGGTTTCAATGTCCTGCACCCAGGGATGCAGTCCGGGTTGATTGCCGCGGGATAGGGCATAGCGGAAGTACTGCACGCCGGTGGGCAGTTCCTCGGCAGCCTCGGCGATCCCGAGCCCCACCAGCTGGTGGCCCTCCTGGGCCGCCAGTGCCCGCAGGATATGGATGTATTGGCCCGGGAAGCCCTGGTGTACGAACAGCAGCTTCATGGCATGGGCTTCTGGCGTGGCTCATTATGGTTCTGCTACTTCAAGCGTTGGTCGTGTCAACTCTGCGCCTGCGGGTGGTGATCCCCCACTTCTTTCGGGAGGGGGCAAGCGATGGCAGCGGCGGCTATGGTTCGGGGCGCAGCAACAATCGGCTGCCGCGCAGCTTGGCGCTGGCCCGCTGTCTGGGAAGCGTTCTGGCGCTGAACCACGCTCCGCGCGACCTGATTCTCAACATCGCTGAACAGCAGATCGAGCTGACGCCGGCCTCGAGCCTTGCTGGCGTGGCAGCGCTGCAGGTGGAGCTCCATCTGTTCGTCTGCGGGGACCATTGGCTGCAGGAGGTGGTTGACCTGTATGCGCCACGGCTCCAATTGCGCCGCCTGGATCTGGAGGATCCGCGTCAGCTGCCCCTGGCGGCAGTCCGCCAGCTGCTCGATATGCCAGCACCGGCAGATCTTTCGTTGTATCTGGAAGATGATTTGGTGATTCAGGACCCGAAGTATGCCGACAAGCTGGCCTGGTTCCACCAGAGCACGGATCACCGTTTTGTGCTGATGCCCCATCGCCGTGAGCCCACGGTGGCCAATGCACCGCAGCATCTTTATGTGGATGGACCGATCAAGCCAGAGGGCCAGATGCAGCCAGTGTGGGCTAGTGATGAAGCGGTGGTGGCCAGGGGTCGTTTCTTTGATGGCCAGGAGCTCAGCTTTGTGGAAGCTTCGAATCCCCATTCCGGCAGTTTCTGCGTGAGCGCACCTCAACTTGAGCAGTTGCGCAGCGCCTCTTGGCCGCCGCCAAACTTTGTGGGCCCATTGGAAACAGCGGCCACTGGCACGCTGCTGGGTCGCTTCCCCGTGCTCAAACCCAGCTGGGCTTGCCGGGACTTTCTTACGCTCGAGCACGGCAATCCATCGTTCCTGCAGCTGCTGAATCAGCTGCCGCCACGAGAGCTGGCATGAAGGTCGAGATCCTGGCGGGCCTGCTGGGTCACGCGTCAGCTCACTCAGCGCGCTCATCAATTTTAGGTGGTTTTAGCGAACTATTGGAAAAGCCACTTTGAATTCTCAGCACCTCGTGGTTTTGGAGCGGTTGAACGTGTGGCTCAGGTAGATGGCTTTGCGGATTCAGTGAAGGAAGACTGGTTGATTGAAAATTTTCTTTGTTCAGATTTAGTTTGAAGTTGGATTGCTGATGACCTGGCAATCTTGAGTCGCGAGATTTCGGTTATTTGAATCATTCTTGTCAAACCAAGCGATGAAGCCTTGCGCAAAGTTGGCGACAAGATTGTTATATAGCCATTTTCTGCGCGTGGAAATTTTTCTGAGGTTTTTGCTTGCAGGACAAGTATGGTCGAAATATTTTGGTTGATCTAATCCTATTGCGCTTCTGTATCAACGATTTAATTATCTAGCTTTTTGTCTTCTCTGGTTTAAAGCCTAAATCGCATATAGCTTTGAATTAGTGAGGCTTTTGCTTTGTGGATAACAGATTATTCTCATAAAAAAAGGCCCCGCATTGCGGGGCCACAGTTTTGATTGCAATGATGCTGGATTCAGCCAACCAAATCAGTTACTACTACTGCTCCTTGAGCCAGAGCGGCTGTCGCGAATCCACCATCAGTTCCAATCTGGATGACAGTGTCAATAGCAGCTCCAGCGTTGGAACGACCGAACAAGTAGGAACTGAATGAACCACTTCCGGCGGCACCGACAGAAGCCATGACAGCTCTGTCCGCAGCGAGGCCTAGAGCCACGGCTTGAGCAAGAGCATCCTGGTAGCTAACGGCTGTGATAGCAGCAGCCAAAGCACCACCATTGATTGAAGCACCAGCTGCAGTAGCGGTGATTGAATCGGTTCCGCTCGTGAAGTCGGTGATTTGGTCAACGACACCGATGTTGATGTCGCCGGCAGTATCACCGATGCTTTCAGCAGCTGTGGCGTAGTTGAAGGAGTTGGAGCCAGCACCACCTGCCATGGTGTCGTTGTCAGCACCGCCGGTGATGCTGTCACTTCCGGCACCGCCATCGATGTTGTCATCGCCAGCACCAGTGGTGATTGTGTCAACACCATCTCCACCAGTGACAGTTACGTTGTTTCCGGAAGCAACTGTGATGGTGTCATTGCCATCAGCACCGTCAATGGTGTTTCCAGCGCCCAGGTTTGCTGCAGCGTCGGTAAAGGTGTCATCAGCGATTCCCAGGAGGAATGAGCTGTTGCTGGTTACGTTGCCTGCAGCTGTCGCAATAGCGTCCTCGCCTTGGCCACCACCGATGGTGGAAGAATTGACGAGACCTGAAAGGCCGATAGTGTCATCGTCCTTGTTGCCGTTGATCAGCGCACCTGTTGCGGCGTTGACTGTGATTGTGTCTTCACCAGCACCACCTTGAACAGTGGAGTTCAAGATATCCATGGTATTGGCACCAACGTTGCCGATGATGTCATCGCCGCCGTTGCCGTTAACCCAGGTGCCAACAAGTTGGACACCGTTAAATGCGTTAATACTATCGTTTCCGGCACCACCCTTAACTACGCCGCTGGTGTAGGTGCCAGTTGTCAGAAATGCGACGTTGTCAAAACCGATGAGATCGTTGTCTGCGTTCGCGCCGACAAAAAAGTTTTGAGTGTTTCCTTCGAAAACAATGGAATCGACTCCTGTGGTGCCGACGAAAGAAGTGGTGTCGTTGGCGCCGGAGCCCTGCTGAGTTGAGAAAGCCAAAGTGCTAGGGAATTGTAACTTGACAATCGTAGAGCTGGATTTGTGGTCGGTCAATAAAAATATTCTTCAGCTGTGACAGCAAGGAAAGTGGGCATGAGCCCTGTTTCCAACCTCTGACATTGAACATATCCCTCTCTGCTAGGTGAGTGTGTTGCTTCGAGGTTTTCCTTAATTTCGTGCTGCGAAATTGCCTTGGCATGAAAGCTGCCCATATATGCCTGTGGGTAGGTGTCCTTCCTTTTGCAGCTTGATGCTGGCAGTGAGGCACATGTCCGTTGCAGCGACGGGCGCTTCCTGTTGTTGAGCCACAGCTTCTGGATGGCCAGCTGGATGAGCTCTGCGGAGTGCTGGTTGGTTTGGTGCCCCCGATTCATGTTGTGTCTAGGCGACAAATTTTTGCGCGTCTTTGGCGCTGAGTGCATCGTCGTTTTGATGGATGCGTTCCGGATCTCGAAGGTATGCAGTTTGAATCCTGCATGCTCAGCCTCGGATCGCATGTTATGGCACGAAAATTTGCAGGCTATGGACGTCTTGCTCAGGACGGTCGGCCTGTGTTTATGGCCAGAAAGCCCCTCCGATCGAATACGAGAAGTTGATCAACCTCACATTCCATCTCGCACTAGCTTCTTGAACATCCGCATGAGTTTCCACCACCAAGGCCTCATGAGGTCGATCTGCTGATCGCGTTCGTGGATGGATTGCAGAAGCCGCTGGATGGTTTCACTGGCTTCTTTGAGTTGCGAATCGGCCGATTTCAGTTGTTCGGTGCTGCGCTCCAAATTGGCTTTTGTGCATTGCAGCTGCTCATCCTGATGGCGAATACAAGCAGCCATCACTGCTGTTGCCTGTTGAAAATCGTCGGGCCGAGCCTTCAAAACGCTGAGCATTGCCTGGGTTGGTGATGGCGTTGATGAGTTGATGCCAGGGTGCTCTGGACAGAAAAGTTGCCAGTGATGGCCAGCGTTCTCACAGGCATGCGCCACCAGTCGCTCGATGGCATGAAGACCGCTCCCGTCAACGGGTAGTGGCTCCGGCGGCAGTTCTTCAAGCTGCTGGATGCATTGCACCAAGGGTTGCAGTGCTGTCGGCTTGGCCCAGAACATCCCACCAGCTGGGAAGACCAGAACAGCATCACGATGAAGGGGGTGTCCCATCGGTTTGGCCAACTGGCGTGCCAGTTCGAAATTGTTTCCCCAATTCAGGTAAGGGCGGATCAGATCAGGGGGTTGTGGCATGACCAGACCCATTGTTGGATCGTTGTGGAACTGTTTGCGAAGAGCCAGCACAGTGTTTCCGTCAGGAAGCAGTCGTTGGAGCAGTTGCTCAAGCCAAGCCTCTCCGAGGTCAGTTTCGCGGGACCGTTTCCCGTGCAGATGCAGAAATAGTGCTTCCTGCTTCAGCTCGGGCCAGAGATGCAGCAGCAGAGGCCCGAGGTTGCGTCCGCGATTCGGGCAGACCCTCACTGCGATGCTTGTGGTCTGTTCAGCGATCGCACTTTGCTGAAGCGTTGCGGAGATGGAGTCAGCTTTGGCTGAGGTGTCTGTGCTGATCAAGAGCCGCAGATCTTCCAGTCCCGACTGACAAGCTCTCAGGGCTCGGAGCAGCGTTGGCAGGGTTTCGAGATAGTGCACATGCAGATGCACGGCCACAGGTGGAAGCTGGCTTTCGCCGGTTTCAGGCTTCGTCTCTATCCCCTTGTTGGTTGTTGCTGAGTCCTTTTGCAGTCTCCAGTCCAAGCGCTGCTCAAGTGCCGGTGATGGCACGAGGGTGGGCATCCCATGGGGATGCGAGATGTTCAGTTCGAGATCTCCGCAGGGAATAGAGCTGAACATTTAGAGGAGTGGCTGCTGCAAAGTTGGAGCTCCGGAGCTGAGATCGCAGAGGCCAAATCCTGTCACTGGTTTATCAGTGGTGATGCGTAGAGCACAGGAATCGACCACGCGATGCAGGAAGTCGCCGGGGCGATCGCTGTGCCAGATCCCGCCTCCGATGAAATACAAACCCGGCAGCAGACCTCCGTTGAAGTGAAAGGTCATGCTGAAAGACTCATCTCCTTTGCAGTTCGGCCCTTGGTGGTTCTGACCGGTGATGCGCAGACCGGTCTGGTTGGCAATGTTGCAGGCCAGACGGAGATCGCTCTGGGGTTCATCGGCTCGGTAAGAGAAGCGCAAACTGAAGCTTTGCCCCACTGGAATCAGATTGGCTGCTGTTCCGTCTTGATCCAGGACTTCCACAGCTTCGATGCAAATGCCGCGGGCTTCATAGCTCACGCTTGAGCTGGGGACCAAGTTGGCGTCATGCTCTGCGTTGTTGACATCCAGCGAATCAGTTTCACGCGCATAGCTGTTGCCCTCATCGCGTCGACCCGCGGCCTCAGCCAAGAGAGAGCTCCATTCATGAGCTGGTGCATTGTTGAGCCGTTGGTAGGTGCTGGTGATCAGTTTTGGCGAACCCATCAGCTTGAGTTCTCCGCCGCTGAGAAGAAGTGCTTGATCGCAGTGTTGGAGGATTTGTGGACAGCTGTGGGTCACGAGCAAGATTGATGTGCCGTTGGCCTTCAGTTGCTCCAGGTGGGTGTAGCACTTCTTCTGGAACATTTCATCGCCGACGGCCAGGGCTTCATCCACCACCAGAAGATCAGGCTGAACATGCGCTTGAACTGAAAAAGCCAGGCGCACCGCCATGCCACTGGAATAGGTCTTCACCGGTTGATGGATGAAATCACCGATCCCCGCAAATTCAAGAATCGTCTCAAGCCGAGCATTGATCTCGCTTCTTGTCAGTCCTAAGAGAGTTCCGTTGAGGTAGATATTTTCGAGGCCCGTGAATTCTGGATTGAATCCACTGCCGAGCTCGAGCAGAGCTCCGATGCGGCCTTCAACCCAGACCCTGCCTGTTGTTGGCGTGAGAGTGCCACAGATCAACTGTAAAAGCGTGCTTTTGCCAGATCCATTACGCCCAACAACGCCGAGAGTTTGGCCTCGTTTGAGTTGAAAGCTCACATTTTCTAAGGCCCAGAATGGTCGATACAGTTGTTTTCGCTTTCCCCAGACGGCTTGCAACAGCCGGTCGCGAGGATGGTCATAGATGGGGTAGAGCTTGCCAAGCTCTTCCACTTCAAGGGCCAGATCAGAGGACATCGGCAAATCCCCGGCGAGCTCTGCAGAAGAATCTGTAGCTGAACTCACAGACCCCCAGCATCAGCAGTGAGCCAAACACGACATAGCTCACGCTTGGCAGTTCTCCTTGCACCAAAACGCGCCTGCTTTGTTCGATGACCACAACCAATGGGTTCAGTCCCATCAAGGTTTGCAAGCTGGGAGGTAGGGCAGACAGCGGATAAAACACAGCGCTGAGAAACATCAGCATGCTGACGGCGACACCCATCAGTTGTTCAAGATCGCGCAGAAAAACTCCTAGTGCTGATAACAACCAGCTCATTGACAAACAGCCCAGCAGAAAGGGCAACCAGACGATGGGAAGCAGCACGATGGTGGCTGGTACCTGCTGGATTGCGATCAGCTCGAAAACAATGAGCACGATGGTGCTGGTCAAAGCGTGAAATAGCGCCGCGGTGACAGACACAGCACCCAGTGATTCCAAGGGAAAAATCACTTTGGTGACGTAATTCACATTTTTGAGAATGAGTGTTGGTGCTTGTGTGGCGCACTCGGCAAAGAGGCCAAACGTGATCAGGCCAGCAAAGAGATTGATGGCAAACCCGAATGGTCCTGCTTGTTCAAGATCGCCCCAGCGTGCCTTAAACACTGTGGAGAACACAAAGGTGTACACCGCCAACATCATCAATGGAGTCAGCAGACTCCACCCCCAACCAAGAATTGAACCGCGATAGCGGCCAGCGATTTCGCGCTCACTTAAGCGCAGCCACAATTCTCGATTCCGCAACAGACTTCTGGCAAAACTCAGACCGCGTGGATTCTGCGACTTGGGTCGAAGGTGTTCTGCTCGGTTCATGGTTCCTCACGATCACCAAGAAACTCGAGGATCTCCCGGTCCTTGAGATTCTGGGATTCTCCAGGTTGCACCTCACTGATGGGTCGACCTGTTGAGAGTGCTTTGAGGCATGCCTGAAGAACACTCACTTCACTTTCGAGTTGATCGATCCGTTCCATCAGATTGCGGATCACATTGGCTTCTGCGTCTGGCAGTGCTGAGTGGGCCAGGGGATTGATCCGCACGCCGCTTTGATGAATCACGCGTCCGGGAATACCGACCACCGTGCAGTTCGCTTCCACATCACGCACCACCACGGATCCAGCTCCGATTCTGGTATTGCTGCCAACGGTGATGGCTCCGAGCACTTTGGCACCAGCGCCCACCACCACATTGCTGGACAGCGTGGGATGACGTTTTCCACTGGCTTTCCCGGTGCCTCCAAGCGTGACGCCCTGATACAGCAGGCAACGGTTTCCCACTTCTGCTGTTTCGCCAATCACCACGCCCATGCCGTGGTCGATGAAGACGCCACTGCCGATGTTGGCTCCCGGATGAATTTCGATACCTGTCAGGCCTCGTCCCAGTTGGCTGAGCAATCTGGATGCGAGCTTCAGAGGTAAACGTGAATGCCACAAGCGGTGGCTGAGGCGATGCAGGGTTAGGGCCTGAAACCCTGGATAGCAGAGCAGGATCTCCAAGGTGCCGCGGGCCGCAGGGTCGCGTTCACGGATGAGGGCCAGGTCGGCACGAATCGACTTGAACATGACTCCGGCTGGACCGCACGCTTGCCTGGTTCAGGCATCATCACCTGTCGCCGGCACCCGTTGCTTGCGCTAGCTGAGCTGCAGGCCGATTTCCTTGCGGAGTAATTCGATCGTGTCTCCACTGAGATAGCTCTCTGCGCAATGCAACTGAGGCATGCGCATCAGCTGGGAGCGGTTTTGGCGCAGGCTCTGCTCAACCAGAGGCATGCTGGGGCGGTCGCAGAGCACATGGCTGGAGGCTCTCAGCAGGGCCAGCAACCTGCTGCCCACATCAGGGGTGGCCGTCATCAGCAGCAGCTCGTTGCCGCGCATGCTGTGCAGGATCACTTCCGCCGCGCGCAGGATGCCTGGGCTGATGCTTACAAGACCCACGCAACTGCCCTGCCGCAACTCTTTGAGCATGGCCAGCTCCTCTCGGAAATCGTTGAGGTCAACGGCTACGGCGCGTACTCCGTGTCGCTTCGCCAGCTCCTCCACCGGTTGAAGGAAATAGCGGCTAGTCACAACGGTGCCATTGCTGGCGCTTTCCAGAACGCTTTCCAGCTCTTCCATCGGCACCACCTCGACAGGCACATCAAGGCAGGGTTCCAGTTCTTCGGCGATCAGCATCGACGCGCCGATGTCTTCTCGTGGCGTGCTGACGAGCACCCGGGCGCCGCAACGCAAGCGCCAGTCGATCTCTCGAGTCAGCAGATCCCTGGTTTGCTGCAGGGTGCAGCCCGCATTCAACAGGCCATCCACACACTTGCGCACTTCGCGGTCCACATCGGTGACCCCGCGGTTGCGCATGTTTGTGGGGGTGCGCAGTTCTCTTGGCTTTTGCTGATCACGCACGTAAATCCCGGAGCCGGCCATGGCTTCCACCACGCCATCGGTTTCCAGTTGGCGATACACCTTGCTGATGGTGTTGCGATGCAATCCGGTCTGCATGGCCAGCTGCCGCGTGCTTGGCAGTCGGTGCCCTGGTGGGTAGTGCCGTGCCGCAATCGCAAAACAGATCTGGTTGTAGAGCTGGGTTGAAGCCGGTATGTCGCTTTCCTGTTGGATGTGGAATCGCACGCCGGTGGGCCAGATCAAGATGCGGCCACCTTAAAGACTGATTGGCTCGGTGACAATTGCTGGTGTGGTTGGTTCCCCTAGGCCAGTTCGTTTCAGCTGATCATCGTTTGTGGATCAGTGCCTATTGATGAGACTTCCTGGGTTTCGGAAGTGTTGGTTTTGTCCCCTCCAGCAAGCGCTCTGTTATGGCTCTTGCGTCGCGATCGCCAGCCAGTGTTGAGCAAGTCAAAGACTTGCCGAGCCGCGATTTGACAGGCGATGCCGTTGATTTTTTGTTTAAAAAATTCTGCGGACCAACTCTCTGCCGGTCAAAGCCGCAGGTCAAGACGGAGTCAGTTGGCTGAATGTTTTCTGAGAATTCAGCCAACCGTGACTGCACCCGATTAACGCACTTGAACATCACCGACGCATCAGCGGCAGTGGTGTCTCGCATTTTTTTGGATCAAGCGAACGTATTAATGATCAGCCCGCCTGGCTTGTTCAGCCGTTCGTTCCTGGTTTGCTGATCTGCCTCGTAGCTGCTGCGCGCGGAGGAGCCGTGATCGTGCGCACCGCTTTGTTGGCAGCTTCCTCTTTCTCGTCTTGCTTGGCCAGGGGTGTTTTGCGCGGCGTGAGGAACATGATCATGTTCCGACCTTCGCGTTTAGGGGGCTGCTGGATCTCAGCTGGCTCCTCGAGATCCTTGGCCATACGCCTGAGCAGCACTTCAGCAAGCGCCGTGTGTTGAATCTCGCGGCCGCGGAAGATCACGGTGCATTTCACCTTGTCACCAGCTTTGAGAAAACGTTGGGCCTGGCCGATCCGAACGTCGTAATCGTGCTGATCAATTTTGTATCGCATCTTGACCTCTTTAACTTCGGTTTGATGCGATTTCTTCTTGGCTTCCTTGGCTTTCTTTTCCTGTTCGAATTTGTATTTGCCGTAGTCCATGATCCGGCAGACCGGTGGATCGGCTTTTTCGCTGACCAGAACAAGATCCAGTTCCCGCTCTTTGGCCACTGATAACGCTTCTTCCCGATCAATCACTCCAAGCTGAGTGCCGTCTGCATCCACCACACGAAGCTGTGGGTAGTTGATGCGATCGTTGATGTTGGGGAGCTCCCTGACGGGAGCACGGCGGTCAAAACGAGGACGTGGTGGCATTCAGTGATGAAGAGGCTGCCGGAGAACAACCAGGGCCCGGCGGGGTTTCACTCCTTACCCTAGACCGGCTTCGATCTGATGACTGGCCTCGTTGAGAGGATCGGTATCACTGAGCCAGTGAGGCTGGTGTTGACGCCTGAACCAGGTGCGCTGGCGCTTGGCGAACTGTTGTGTGCGTTTGGTGGTTTGTTCCACGGCGCTGGTGTGATCGAGATGCCCCGCCAACACCTGGAGTGCTTCGCCGTAGCCGATAGTTTGCAGCAGGGGCAGATCAGCTCCATACCGCTCTTTCAGTCGTTCGGTTTCTTCAATCAGCCCCTGCGCATAAAGCTGTTGGGTGCGCTGGCTGATGCGTTGGCGCAAATCGGCTGGATTGAGGCCGAGTTCGAGCACGCGCCAGGGGGGTGGACTGGCGCTGGTCTGCAAACTCATCGCTCGGCCAGTGGCATAGAGCACTTCCAGAGCGCGTTGGGTGCGGACCGCATCCGCCGCGGCGATCCTTCTGCCTGCTTCAGGGTCTGCATTCATCAACAGCTGATGGCAGGCTGCCTGGCCCAGCTGCGCCAGTTGCTGTCGCAGGCCCGGCTGGGGCGGCACTGAGGGTGGCTTCAGGCCAGCGGTGAGCGCCTTGAGGTAAAGACCGCTTCCTCCCACCAGGAAAGCGGCACCGCGTTGTTCCAGGCTGCGATTCACCGCGGTCAGCGCTTCGTCCTGAAATTCGCGGAGCGTGATCGGCTGATCAGGCTGGCGCAGGTCGAGCAGGTGATGGGGCACCCGTGCTCTCTGCTCGAAGGTCGGTTTTGCGGTGCCCACGTCCATCTCCTTGTAGAGCTGCCGTGAATCGATGTTCAGAATATCCAGCCCAAAGCGTTCCGCCAGCTCGAGGGCTAAAGCTGTTTTGCCACTGGCGGTGGGTCCTAGCAGCACCACCACCAGTGGGGGAAGCTGCGCAGATCCTGGCGCTGCCGGTGGGCTGGAGTCAGACATGAAGCGGAATGGGGGGGTGCACCCCCTGAAAAAATGACGTCTCAGAGGCCTCTGCAAGCGCCTCTGGCAAGCCAGTGGTAGATTCAGCCTGACAGGAAGCCTGGCCGACCTAGATCGCATGAGCGAAGCCGCGAAAGTACAGGCGGCCTATGGCGCCGAACAAATTCAAGTGCTCGAGGGTCTCGAACCCGTCCGCAAGCGCCCAGGCATGTACATCGGCTCCACCGGGCCGAGAGGACTGCATCACCTGGTTTATGAGGTGGTGGACAATTCGGTGGACGAGGCCTTGGCGGGCCACTGCACCGAGATTCAGGTGGTCCTCGCAGAGGATGGGTCCGCTTGCATCACCGACAACGGTCGTGGCATCCCCACGGATGTTCACCCTCGTACTGGCAAGAGTGCTCTGGAAACCGTGCTGACCGTGCTGCATGCCGGTGGCAAATTCGGCGCTGGCGGCTACAAGGTTTCAGGTGGTCTGCATGGTGTTGGCGTTTCGGTGGTCAACGCTTTGAGCGAATGGGTGGAAGTCACCGTTCGCCGTCAGGCCAAGGTCTACCGTCAGCGCTTTGAGCGTGGTGCACCCATCGGAAGTCTGGCTTCTGAAGATCAGCCAGCCTCTGAGAATGGCCTGACCGGCACCAGCGTGCGCTTCAAGCCCGACATTGAAATTTTCACCGTCGGCATCGAGTTTGATTACGCCACACTTTCGGCTCGTCTGCGTGAATTGGCCTACCTCAATGGAGGCGTGCGCATTGTCTTCCGCGATGAGCGAGAGGCTGCCCGCGATGCTGAAGGCAATCCTCATGAAGAGGTTTATTTCTACGAGGGCGGAATCAAGGAATATGTCGCATACATGAATGCTGAGAAGGATGCATTGCATCCCGAGATCATTTATGTGAATGCTGAAAAAGATGGGGTCTCTATTGAGGCTGCGATGCAGTGGTGTGTTGATGCGTACTCCGACAGCATTCTTGGATTCGCCAACAACATCCGTACCGTGGATGGTGGCACGCACATTGAAGGCCTGAAGACTGTTCTCACTCGCACACTCAATTCGTTTGCGCGTAAGCGAGGTAAAAGAAAAGAGGCCGATAGCAATCTCGCCGGTGAAAATATTCGCGAAGGCTTGACGGCAGTTTTGTCGGTCAAGGTGCCTGAGCCTGAATTTGAGGGTCAGACCAAAACCAAGCTGGGCAACACCGAAGTTCGTGGCATCGTCGACAATCTCGTTGGCGAAGCCCTGAGTCAGTACCTGGAGTTCAATCCGGGTGTGATCGACATGATCCTCGAGAAGGCGATTCAGGCCTTCAATGCTGCAGAGGCTGCCCGCCGTGCTCGCGAGCTGGTGCGTCGTAAGAGCGTTTTGGAAAGTTCAACCCTGCCAGGCAAGTTGGCTGATTGCAGTTCTCGCGATCCCGCTGAATCTGAGATCTATATCGTTGAGGGGGATTCGGCTGGTGGATCCGCCAAGCAGGGCCGTGATCGTCGTTTTCAAGCAATCCTGCCGTTGAGAGGCAAAATTCTCAATATCGAGAAAACGGATGATGCCAAGATTTATAAGAACACTGAGATTCAGGCCCTGATTACTGCTCTGGGTTTGGGTATCAAGGGAGAAGACTTTGATGCCAAGAATCTGCGTTATCACCGGGTTGTGATCATGACGGATGCTGACGTGGATGGCGCCCATATTCGTACTTTGATCCTCACGTTTTTCTATCGATACCAGAAAGAATTGGTGGAGGGTGGATATATCTACATTGCATGTCCTCCCCTGTACAAAGTTGAGCGCGGGAAAAAGCATTCCTATTGTTATAACGAGCAGCAATTGCAACAAACGTTGGATGGATTTGGTGAAAAAGCCAACTACAACATCCAGCGATTCAAGGGTTTGGGCGAAATGATGCCCCAGCAGCTCTGGGAAACCACCATGGATCCCTCCACCCGCACGATGAAACGCGTTGAAGTTCAGGATGCGATGGAAGCAGATCGCATTTTCACCATTTTGATGGGTGACAAAGTGGCGCCACGGCGTGAATTCATCGAAACCCATAGTGCTGAGCTCGATATGTCAGCACTTGATATCTGATGAATCAGTCCGCGATGCTGATGCTGCGCTGGGGTTGGTTGCTTGGCGTGTCGCTGTTCGGTCCTGTTGCTCTTCCGGCAGGTGGAGCAGAACGTCGATTACCTCAGGTTCGTCGTCAGCAGGGCAGCGGCCCACTGCTCAGTGGCAGCAACTGTGTGCTCCATGCCAGCCCGATCGTTGCGGCTCCTTCTCTGCGTCGACTGGAGATCGGCACCCCCCTGCAGATGTTGCGCAGCTGGCGCGGTGAGGACGGCAGCGACTGGATCCAGGTGAAGGTTGCCTCAGGCTCTCCGCTGTCTGCCTCTGTTGATCAACAACGAGGCTGGGTTCATCACTGAGTTCAGTTCCTACGAGGCGTTAATGGTCGGAATGGGTGCCATTCCCGGAGCCTGGCTGCGTCTGAGGGTGGTCAACCACTTTGAACCGTTGGTTCCGCGTAAGCACTGGGGAACGTTTCTGGTGAATCTCGTGGCTGCATTTGCCCTGGGCTTGGTGCTCGGTCTCGAGCGCACGGGCCGTTGCGATCATGCAGGTGCTTCTGCGCTGGTTTTGTTGGTTGGAACGGGGTTTTTTGGCAGCCTGAGCACGTTTTCCACCTTCGCTGTCGAGGTCCTCGCCACATTGCGTGATCGCCGCTGGGGAGAAGCCTTGCTGCTCTCCGCTGGCTCGGTCATCGCCGGACTTTTAGTGGCTGCTGCAGGTTTCAGTTTGGGTTTGGCCAATGCCTGAACAGACTCCTTCTTTAGGCACTGAGCTTCAGGAGCTGCTGTTGGTCGGCATCGGTGCGGTGCCAGGTGCTGTGTTGCGATGGCAATTTGGTGTGGTGTTGCACGACCGAGATGTGGTCGTCAACGTGCTTGGGTCTCTGATCTTGGGCCTGCTGTTGGGTCTGCCATATCGGCCCAGGATTCAGCTACTGGTCGGGATCGGTTTTTGCGGATCGTTAACGACGTTCAGCAGTTGGATGGTCAACAGCGTCGACCTGATGCAGTCAGGCCAGTCTCTTGCTGCTGTTGGGCTGATTGGGATGACCCTGGGGCTGGGCCTTGGTGGCGCAGCCCTCGGTTTATGGATTGGCCGAAGTGTCGACTCGCTGTTGATCAGGCCTTCAGAGCCGCCTCGATAGCGCTGTTGAGTTCAGCATCTTCAGGGGCGACGCCGCTCTTGAAGCGATTCAGAACGGTCCCGTCCTTGCCGACGAGGAATTTTTCAAAATTCCAGGCCACATCTCCAGCAGGTTCTGTCTGATTGAGCGTGGTGTAAGGCTCCGTGGTGCTGCCTGTGGCATGCACTTTGTCGAACAGTTCGAAGCTGACGCCATAGGTGGTTGAGCAGAAGCTCTTGATTTCATCAAGGCTGCCGGGTTCCTGCCCTCCGAAGTCGTTGCAGGGAAATCCCAGCACGACAAGGCCCTGCGCGCCGAACTTGTCCTGCAGGACCTGGAGGCCTGCGTATTGCTTGGTGAAGCCGCAGCGGCTGGCCACATTCACGATCAACAGCACCTTGCCGGCATAGGCGCCAAGGGATTTCTCGCTGCCGTCTGGGGTGCGCACGGAAACGCTGCTGATGCTGGGAGCCATGGCTTTGGTTGGGGTTTGGCGCCGACGATAACTGTCCTGCATCGACATACACTTGGGTGCGCTGGGCACGGGGCATGGATCAGGCACCGGACTCCAGTGAAAGTGTCGCTTTGGGCGACGTTCCTTCCCACCAGATGGTCGTGGAAGTGGTGGCTCGTCAGCTCGAGTCGATGCTGAGTGTGGGCAACTACGACGGCGTCAAGATTCTTCTGGCCCCTGTCCAACCCGTAGATGTGGCCGAGGCGATCGGCAGCCTGCCCCGCACGATGCAGGCCCTTGCGTTTCGTTTGCTGGGTAAAGACGAAGCGATCGAGGTGTACGAGTACCTTGAGCCGCCGATTCAGCAGAGCCTGCTGGAACGCCTGCGCTCCGGTGAAGTGCTGGAGCTTGTGGAGGAGATGTCACCGGACGATCGCGTGCGTCTGTTTGATGAACTTCCCGCCAAGGTGGTGCGCCGTCTGTTGACGGAGCTCAGTCCGGTGGAGCGTCGCGTGACGGCTCAACTTCTCGGTTACGCCAGTGAGACGGCGGGTCGATTGATGACAACCGAATACATCGATCTAAAGGAGTTTCAAAGCGCAGCCCAGGCACTCATGATCGTGCGCCGCCGTGCACGCGAGACCGAAACGGTCTACAGCCTCTACGTCACCGATGGCCAGCGCCATCTCACCGGCATCCTGTCGCTGAGGGACCTTGTCACCGCAGATCCTGAGGACCGGATTGGTGATGTCATGACCAGGGAGGTGGTGAGCGTCAACACCGACACGGATCAGGAGGAGGTGGCTCGAGCCATCCAGCGTTACGACTTTCTGGCCGTCCCGGTTGTGGATCGTGAGCGCCGTCTGGTGGGCATCGTCACTGTGGATGACGTGATCGATGTGATCGAGCAGGAGGCCACGCGCGATCTTTATGCCGCGGGTGCGGTGGAGGCCGGTGATGAAGACGATTATTTCCAGAGCAATCTGTTCACCGTGGCTCGACGCCGCGTTGTGTGGCTTTCGGTGCTGGTTGTGGCCAGCTTTGTCACCTCTGAGGTGATTGCCCTCAATGAAGACGTGCTCAAGGAAGTGGTGCTTCTGGCCGCTTTCATTCCGCTGCTGGCAGGAACAGGCGGCAATGTGGGTGCCCAGAGCTCCACTGTGGTGATCCGCGGTTTGAGCACTCAGAGCATCACCTCTCTTGGCCAGCTCAGGGCCGTGGCACGTGAGGCCACTGCCGGGCTGTTGCTTGGTCTGTTGATGATGGTGCTGGTTGTTCCTTTCGCCTGGTGGCGTGGTCAAAGTCCGCTGGTGGGCCTTTCTGTGGGAACAAGCTTGCTGGCGATCACCACGTTGGCTGCGACGGCCGGCGCTGGTTTTCCTTTGTTGTTCAACCGTCTGGGCTGGGATCCTGCGCTGATGTCCACGCCGTTCATCACCACCTGCACAGATGTGGTGGGCACTCTCATCTATCTGAAAACCGCTGAATGGCTGCTGCTGAACATGCCTCAGCTGCTCGCAACCACAGGTATTTCTACCCATTTACTCGCTGTCGCCCATTTCTGAGAGGACGTTTACGTTTCTTAGGAGTACGCTTTACACAACTCAATGAAGCGTCATGGCTCCTGCTATCGCCGCTGCGTCCGTAGCGACTCCCCTCAAGGCTGTTCCTTCAAAAGCTGCGCCCTCCAAGGGTTCTGTAGGTAAGCCTGTTGCTGTTCGTTCGGCAGGTGCTGATGTCGACCTTGTGCGTTCCTACCTGCGGGACATCGGTCGTGTGCCGCTGCTGAGCCATCAGCAGGAGATCACGCTGGGTCGTCAGGTGCAGGAGCTGATGGATCTGGAAGCGCAGGAGGCGGAGCTGAGTGATCAGCGCGGTGGCGAGATGGTGCCCGCTGCAGAGCTGGCGAAGGCGGCCGGGTTGAGTGCAGCGCAACTGAAGCGCAAGCTGCAGGCCGGCCGCCGTGCCAAGGAGCGAATGGTGGCGGCAAATCTGCGCCTGGTGGTGAGTGTTGCCAAGAAATACACCAAGCGGAATATGGAACTGCTGGATCTGATCCAGGAAGGAACGATCGGTCTGGTGCGCGGTGTGGAGAAGTTCGACCCGACGCGGGGCTACAAGTTCAGCACCTATGCGTACTGGTGGATCCGCCAGGGCATCACTCGCGCGATTGCGGAGAAGAGCCGGACGATCCGGTTGCCGATCCACATCACGGAGATGCTGAACAAACTGAAGAAAGGCCAGCGTGAGCTGAGCCAAGAGCTGGGACGAACGCCATCGGTGACGGAACTGGCTGGATTTGTGGAACTGCCTGAGGAGGAAGTGAAGGATCTGATGTGCCGCGCGCGTCAGCCTGTGAGTCTGGAAATGAAGGTGGGCGACGGTGATGACACCGAACTGCTGGATCTGCTGGCGGGTGATGGTGAACTGCCGAGCGAGCAGGTGGAAGGCGAATGCCTGAAGGGAGATCTGCGCGATCTGCTGGGTCAGCTGCCTGAACTGCAGGAGCGTGTGCTGCGGATGCGCTACGGCATGGACGGCGAGGATCCCATGAGCCTGACGGGCATCGGTCGGGTGATCGGGATCAGTCGCGATCGGGTTCGGAATCTGGAGCGCGATGGTTTGGCTGGACTCCGCCGCCTCAGTGATCAGGTCGAGGCGTATGTCGCCTGCTGAATCCTCTCAGTCATTACCCAACATCGCGGTTGTTGAAAAGAGCAGGCAATATCTTCGATATTAAATCAATATTTTTTGATTATTTCTAGCAATGCTTGATTGACTTCTTTCGGGCTTTCATCGTGGGGGCAATGACCTGCTTTACCTAATATTTTGATCGACTGAATGCAGTCAAAGCGTTTTGCCCATTCCTGAGCTTCCGCAACAGGTTCCCAGGGGTCTCGCTCACCCCAGATGAGATCCACCGGTTGGTGAAGGTTTTCCAGTAGATCCGGTGCCAGGTGGTCATTAAACAGATTGATGAAGCCTCGAAAGGCTTCTGCTGCTCCAGCCCGTTGCGTTGGTTTGTAGAGAAGCTCCACCAGCTGATCGTCGACATTCTCGCCGCTGGGATAAGCCTGTCTCAACACGCTTCTGATCACCCTGGGTCGAGCGGCATTGCGGAACAAGGCGGTGCTCAGCCAGCGTTGGCTGACCAGTGTCTTTAGCAGCGGTCGTATCCAGGCCATCCATGCTGGTTGGGTTGCCAGTTGTTTGTCGTCCATCAAACGTTGAGCGCAGTCGATCAGCACAATGCCTTTGCAGTGCTCGTTCAGAAGCTGCGCAGCGCGTAACGCCACCACGCCACCGATCGAGTTGCCGACCAGAAGCACCGGACCTTGCACCACTGCATTGCAGAAGTCGGCCACCTGCTGGCCCCAAAGATCAAAGCTGTAGACAAGGGCTTGACTGCTCTTTTCGCGATCAACAGCAGGCTGTTCCCCTGCCAGCAGGGCCTGCGGCTGACTGCTGCCACCAAAGCCGATCAAGTCGAGGGCGTACGTGCGGGTTTGTCCTCCCAGAACTGGCAGATTGTGTCGCCAGTGATGGCCGCTGGCGCCGAAGCCATGCACCAAAACGACAGCTGGAAATTTGCTGCTCTGCCTTGCTTCTGCAGTGTCTGAATGGCACTGCCAGGCGACCTCAAGGGTGCTGCCGTCGGCTTGCTCCCAGGTCCAGATTGATTCAGCTGGCACCAGCGATTGACGCATCGTCGCTGCCATCCTGCTGCTTTTGGTTGAACAAGCGTGCCTCCAGACCTTTGATCACCACATAAAAAGGCGGCACCACACCCAGAGACAGCACCGTGGCAACTAAAAGTCCACCGAAAATCACAGTTCCAAGCGACTGCTGACTGTGAGCCCCGGCTCCATTGGCCACCACCAGTGGTAGAAAACCGGCGAGCGCCGCGATCGCTGTCATCAGGATCGGACGCAGACGCGATTCTGCGGATTCGATGACCGCTTCGATCGCGGATTTGCCTTGTTCGAGTCGTTGCTCCGCGACTTCAACAATCAGAATTCCGTTTTTGGCGGCCAGACCGATCAGGGTCACAAGCCCGACCTGCGCGTAAATATTGAGATCAATGGAGCGCAGACTCAGGAAAGCCAGCGCACCAAGCATCGCCAATGGAACCGTCGCCAGGATGATCACAGGGGTGACGTAGCTTTCGTACTGGGCGGAAAGCACGAGATAAACGATCAGCAGGCCGAGTCCAAACACCACCAGACTGGCGTTACCGGAGGAGAGTTGAAGCGCTGCGAGACCGGTGAAGGCAGAGCCGATGTTGGTGAAATTCTCTTTCTTGAAGATCTGCTGTATGGAGTCCAGAGCCTGACCGCTGCTCTTGCCGGCAGCCTCAGCACCCTGGATCAGAATCGATCGGTACAGGTTGTAGTGATTGATCACTGGTGGGGCGCTGCTGAGATCGATGCTGGCGAACTGGGACACCTGCACCAGTCCTCCGTCTCTATCGCGAACGTAGATATCGAGAATGTCGTCGAAGTTCTCCCGCTGCTCCGAAGTTCCCTGGACGTAGATGTTTCGGACCTGGCCGCTTTCGTAGGTGAGCCCTGAGTAGTTGCCTCCAGTCAGTACGGCGATGGTGTCCATTGCGTCCTGGTAGTCAACGTTGAGTGCACCCATCACATCGCGGTCAATGGACAGACCGACGGCGGGAGAGCTGGGATTGAATTGGGTGTAGACGCTGGAGAAATCACCGCTGGCATTGGCTGTCTTGATCAGCTTTCCAGCCATCTCAGAGAACTCGTTGAAGCCATAGGTGCCATTGCTGAGATCGTTGAACTGGAAATAGAAACCACCCGATGGTGAAAATCCAGGCACTGCCGGTGGACCGACAGCAATGGCAAGGCCGCTGCTCAGTTCAATCAGCTGTGCATTGAGGCGTTCAATAATCGCGTCGGCACTGTCTTTGGCGTTTCTTCGCTCTGAGAGCGGTTTGAAACCATAGAAAAACAGACCCTGGTCGGGGCTTGAACCATTGAAGCCAGCGCCGTTGATCACGGATGCATTTTCGATGTCCTCTTCCTTTCCGAGAATTTCAGCAATCTGTATGCCGACCTTTTGGGTCTCGACCAGGGATGCACCGTTTTGCAGCTGGAAAATACCCATTCCATAGCCTTGGTCTTCTTCGGGAATGAAGGCACCAGGGATGGCGGTGAAGGCCAGCAGAGTGAGCACCATGCCGGCCACCAGTGCTGCCATCACAAGTTTTCTCGCTTGAATCAGCCGTTGAAGGAGATTGGCGTAGGCCTTCTGAAGTCGACCAAAGCCGGCATTGAAGCTGTCGAAAATTCTTTTCAGATTGGCACCGGCGAAGCCACCAACCAGCACCCCAGCGACATAGGTCCAGCTCCCGAAGGAATTGGCACTGAATTTGCCGAAGGCAAGCCCAACGATCACGCCAGCGACAATCCAGCCCCAGCCCTGGGGTTGTCTCGGCTGCTCCTTCGGAAGGATCAGACCCGAAAGCATGGGCGAGAAGGTGAGGGCATTGAACGCAGAGATTGCGATTGAGAAAGCAATCGTTAAAGCGAATTGTTTGTAGATGATGCCGATACTTCCTGGATAGAAGGCCACTGGAACGAACACGGCCATCAGCACCAGGGCTGTTGCCACGAGGGCGCCAAAGAGCTCCCCCATGCACTCCATCGCTGCCTGTCGGGGCCGCATTCCCTTCTCGATGTTGGTCGAGACCGCTTCGATCACAACGATGGCGTCGTCCACGACCAGACCCGTTGCAAGCACTAAGCCCAGCAGCGTCAACTGATTGATTGAAAAGCCGAAAATCTTCAGAAAGCCAAAAGCGCCGACCAGGGAGATCGGGATGGCGAGGCTGGGAATAATGGTGGCCCTCCAGTTCTGAAGGAACAGAAACAGGATCACCAGCACCAGGATGATGGCCAGGCCAAGTGCATCGGTGACTCCTTCAACAGAGGACTCGATGAACTGGCCGACGTCGTAGATCTGATCGACCTGCACGCCCGGAGGAACAGACGCAGCGAATTGCTTCATCTGTTCAACGACTGCCTTGGAGACGTCCAAAGCATTGCTCGTAGGCGTTTGAAAAACGGCCACCGTTAGGGCCGGTTGACTTTTTTTATCGGTGGACTGAACGGTGTAGGTGTTGGTCCCATAGCGCACTTCTCCGACATCACGCAGCTTGAGGAGATTTCCTGTCTTGGTACGGCTAATGATCAGATTTTCGAACTGTTCGATCGTGATCAGATTGCCGTTGTCCTCAACCAGGATTGGATAGGTGAATGTCTGATCTCCTGAAGCTGGCGGTCCTCCGATGAGTCCGCCGATTGCCACGCTGTTTTGTGCTTTGATGGCCGAAATCACATCCTCGGAAGTCAGCCCATTGGCGGCCAATTTGTCTGGATCCACAAACAACCAGAAGGCAGGATTGGCTCCGCCGTAGACGGTCACCGTTGCGACACCTTCGACCCTCGATAGTGGGTAATACAGCTGCTCATAGATCAGGCCATTGAGATAGCTGTTGTCGAACTGGCCTTCGGTCGAACCCACCTGGTAGGCCAACAGAATTGAAGGGGTGCTTTGCTTGACCGAAACACCTGTGTCTGACACCTGGGAGGGCAGCTGGGGCATCGCCAGGCTCACCCTGTTCTGCACATTGACCTGGTCGATATCGATGTCTGTTGTTTCATCGAAATAGACGCTGATCGAGCTGTTTCCCTCCATATCGCTGTTGGAGGTGATGTAACTGACCCCGGGTGTGCCGTTGATTTGTTGCTCCAGGGGATTCGTCACTGCCTGCTCGGTCACCTCCGCATTGGCACCGCTGTATCCAGAGCTGACCTGAATCACTGGGTTGGCGATGTTCGGCAGGTTGGCGATCGGCAGCGTTGGGATGCTGATCACACCCACCAGCACAATCAAAATGCTGCAGACCGTGGTCAGAACCGGCCGTTTAATGAATTTGTCTGAGAAGGACATCGCTGGTTAGTCCTTCTTCGTTGAGCCAGCAGGTGCCACTTTCACCGGCATGCCGCTGCGCAGTTGACTGGTGTTGCTGACCGCCACAACGTCTGCTCGGTTCAGACCCGATTTAATCGGGTAGAGGTTGTTCTGAAGTTGACCCAGCTCAACCTTGGTCTGCAGCACAATCGGCGTGGTGGGGGGCAACTTTTCGAGTGTTTTTTTTGTTGCTTCAGGAACGTTGGTTGAGGCCTTGAGCCCTGGCAGGGCTCTGCTCAGAGGAATCAGCTTGTAAACGAACGGTTGCTCCGCCTGCATCATCACGGCCTGTACGGGCACAGCGAGAGTCTGCTTGCGTCCAGTGATGATTGCGCTTTTAACGAACTGCCCTGTTTTCAACTGACCGGTCAGATTCGGGAACTCCGCCTTCACCATCACGGTGTTGGGCGCACTGGAATTGCTGTTATTCCCGAAGTAGGGAGAGATGAAGACGACCGAACCCTCCCCCTGGACAGGAGGATCGCCCTGTGAGGCCACTTTGACGGTCTGGCCGATCGCCACCTCTCCTGCCTGAGTGGCTGGGATCTCCATCAGGGTCCACAGGGTGGAATTGTTCACGATGCCGGTGATGTTTTGTCCGGTCTTGACGTAATCGCCGAGCTTCACTGTGTCGAGGTTGCCAATGACGCCGTCGATCGGTGATCTCACAAATTTGTATCCCAGATTTGCAGCCGCAGTCCGTGCCTGATCACGGGAGGTGATCGCCTGGGTGACATACCGATCACGTTCCTTGGCGGCAACGGCTCCGTTTTTGAACAGGAATTCGTAGCGCTCGGCATTGATTTTGTCGGTGTTGGCCTGTGCCTTGGCTGCATCAAGAGCAGCGCTTTCCTGCACGTTGTCGAGCACCAGAATCGGTTGCCCGGCTTTGACCTGCTCGCCATCCCTGGCCAGGACCTGGACCACACGGCCATCGGTCTCAGGCATCAGGGCCACAGTGGTGGTGGACTCCAGCATGCTGATGGCCTGGATGTTCGGCTCAAAGGTGGAGTCGGCGATCGTTGCGGTTTGAACCGTCAACATTGATCTTGAAGCCTGCTTGGGCTTGCCGCAGCTCATCAGCAGTGCTGCGGCGGCAAGAGTGCACAACAGGGTTCGCCGCACAGAGTCCCACTCGGATAGGCCGGACGTTACCGGTTTTTTGCAGACCGCACTGCATCAGAGGGCATGCGTGCACATTTCTGTTGGACGGTCATCTGGAGCAAAGAATTGGATGTTTCTGGTGATCCAGGTTGGACTGATCAGCAGCCGTGAACAGAGATTGTTTTGTCGTTGATCGTGGGGTTTTGCACAGTTTTTCCACAGGACAGCCCGGGTGAATCTCAGATGTGCACCGAGCTTTTGCTTGACGCAGGGGAAAAGTCCCAAACCCCTTGACGAAAGGTGGCAAAGTCGCTCTTGCTTCCGATTCGTTGCAGTTGGTTTGCGCCAAAAGCCAGTGCAGCACCTGTTTCTCGCGAACCGTGGCTTTTTGCTTGCCAAGAATCCGCTGTTTTGACAGCTCTTCGGTTGGCATGGCCTGATGGGAGTGTTGACAGCCAATGGACTGAGTTGCACGAGACCCCGGATGCGATGCCCCCGCACATCAGTGTGGAAAATCAGTTGGCGGAGGATCTTCACCGCGCCATGGGCGCTTTTATCGAAGAGCATCCTCAGTGGGACCAATACCGGCTGGTGCAGGCCGCCATTGCAGGATTTCTGTTTCAGCAGGGTTGCAAGGATCCTTCGGTCGTGCGTCATTACCTCGGAGGTCTGTTCCGTCGAGAGTCCTGCACGCTTTGAAGGATCGATCCACAGCGCTGCTGGAGCGGGCTGGAGTGTGGCTGGGGAGAGGCTTGATCCTTACCCGATGCGCTTGGAGTGGATAGGTTTGAGTCATGGGACAAGCCTCTCGACAACCATCAGTGAAGATTCGGGCTTCTGTCCTTGTTTGTGGATTGGTTGCTGGTTTGAGCGCAGGTGCAATGGCTCCTGCAGGAGCGAATCCTGCGAATGGACTCTCGCTGAATTTGGCTCCCTTGGCTGATGTGGTCGGAAAGCCACCTGTTCCGGGCAGTGATCGATTGCAACGGGATCTGGCGGTGTTGCGCTGGCAGCAGTTTGCGCGTGATTCCGAGTTGGTGGGCCATGCATGGAGCTATCTCGGTCGGGAGATCGGTCGGTTTCAAGCGGCCATTGGTTCGGATTTTGAGAAGACAGCGCCACGCATCGGAGCAGGCGTGCCTCAGTTTGTGCGCTTGGTTGATGAGGTCAAAAACCAGCTCAAGGTTGTACATCGCCGGCCTCGCCCGTTTCTGACCCATCCGGATCTCAAACCCTGTCTCCCGCTTGAGGCTTCGGAGAGCTATCCCAGTGGCCATGCCGCCTGGTATGTGAGCACCAGCTTGCTCCTGGCGGATCTGTTGCCGGAACGTCGAGAGCGCCTGCTGGCTGTTGGGCACCAGGGGATGGCAGCTCGCGTGACCTGCGGCATGCACTACCCGAGTGACGTGGAAGCGGGGCAGCGCCTGGGGGAAGCTGCTGTCAAACAGATTCTGCTGAGCCCTCAGTGGCAGCGTTTCAAGCGGTCTGTACAGCCAGAGGTCGAGGCATTGATGACGCCACCTGCAGCGGGCATGCCAGTTGTGTACGACTAGGACCCAGGCCTCCGTCTTGGCTGCTGAGCTGTTGGCGTGGTGGGTCGCGGGTGGTCGGCGTGATGTTGCGCAAAAGCCTTGGATGTTTCCCGCCACCGGGCGTTGGCCTGCTCCTGAGGAGAGTGTCGATCCTTATGGCATCTGGATTGCCGAGGTGATGCTGCAGCAAACCCAGTTGCAGGTGGTGCTTCCTTACTGGCGCCGTTGGATGGAGGCCTTCCCCAGGCTTGAGGTGCTTGCCGCGGCGACGGAGCAGCAGGTGTTGATGCTCTGGCAGGGCCTGGGCTACTACTCACGGGCACGTCGTTTGCACGCCACATCCCGGTTACTGCTTGCTGAACGGCAGCGCGATCGAGGGGACACCAGCGGTTCCACTCCGTTCAGTCGTTGGCCTGTTGATCTGGAGACCTGGCTGGCATTGCCAGGCATTGGACGCAGCACAGCTGGCGGCATCCTTTCTTCGGCTTTCAACAGTCCTCTGGCCATTCTTGATGGCAATGTGCGTCGCGTGTTGGCCAGGTTGCACGCTTTTCCACAGCCGCCCATGCGGGCTCAGGCTCAGTTCTGGGCCTGGAGTGAACGGTTGATTGACTCCGTGCCAGGCCTGAGCCGCGATCTCAATCAGGCACTGATGGATCTCGGTGCCACGGTCTGCACTCCCCGCAATCCTTCTTGCGAGATTTGCCCCTGGGATGCACAGTGCGCTGCTTACGCTTCCGGTACCCCGCAGCAGTATCCCGTGAAAGAGGCTCCACGAGACATCCCCTTCCAGGTGATTGGTGTGGGCGTGGTCCTGAATGCGGCAGGTGAGGTTCTGATCGATCAGCGCCTGAATGAAGGATTGCTTGGCGGTCTTTGGGAATTCCCAGGCGGCAAGCAGGAGCCTGATGAAATGATTACGGACACCATCCGGCGCGAGCTGCGAGAAGAGTTGGCGATCGAAGTCAGTGTCGATGACAATCTGATCACGGTGGATCACGCCTACAGCCACAAAAAGCTGCGCTTTGAGGTTCATCTCTGTCGTTGGATTTCAGGAGATCCCCAACCCCTGGCGAGTCAGCAGGTTCGCTGGGTGAAGCCGGGCGATCTCGCTGAATACCCCTTCCCGGCGGCCAATGTGCGCATCATTGACGCATTGCTTGAACGTCTTGGCTAAGCACTTGGCTTGCAGTGCGTTCACTGCTTGTTGTGCCGGTCAACGAATCACTGAACTGGTCTGAACGTTGATCAGCATTAGCACTGCCTGACGTCAGTGGAATTTCTGGCCAGGCTGCTGTTAGCAGCTGCAGGTCCGATGTCTGATTCCGCTCCGCAGGTGCTTTGTCTTGGGGAGGCTCTCGTGGATCGGCTCGGACCACTGGGCTGTGATCCTGCCTTGGCTGATCCACTGGAATGCGATGACCGACTTGGCGGTGCCCCTGCGAATGTCGCTTGCGCATTGGCACGTCTTGGTACACCGGTGGCCTTCATCGGTCGGCTGGGTGCCGATGCCATCGGCAACAGCTTTCAGGAATTGCTTGGCAATCGTGGTGTTGATCTGCGCGGCCTCCAGATTGATTCTCAACGGCCCAGCAGGGTGGTACTTGTGCGCCGTGATTCCAGTGGTGAGCGTGTTTTTCAGGGATTTTCAGGCGATCGCGGCGAGGGCTTTGCCGATCAGGCTTTGAATCAGACCAGTCTGGATCCGATCTGGTGCGCTCTGGCCGCGGAAGCTCGCTGGCTTTTGATCGGCACCATTCCTTTGGCCACAGAGGCCTCGGCGGCAACCTTGCGCTCTGCGGTCAGCCAGGCCGAGCGGGATGGGGTGCGGATTGCCCTTGATGTGAACTGGAGACCCACCTTCTGGGATCCTGCTGCTGATCCGGTGGCAGGTCCTCCACCGCCGGCTCTGGCTTTGATGCAACCCTTTCTTGAGAAAGCCGGATTGATCAAGCTGGCCAGGGAAGAAGCCGAGTGGCTGTTCAGTGGAAGTGATCCCGCAGAAATCAGTGCATCGTTGCCACAGCAGCCGGATGTTCTGGTGACTGACGGCGGTCATCCGGTGCGCTGGTTCATGGCCGGCCATCAGGGTTCGATGGCGGTTCTGGCGCCGCCTCAGATCGTTGACACCACCGGTGCTGGCGACGCTTTCACGGCCGGACTATTGCATCAACTGGTGACGCTTACCCCGTCGATTGGCCAGCCACTTCATCTCAGTGAGGCCGTGGTGGAGCAGGTTGTGCGCTACGCGGCGGCCTGCGGAGCGTTGGTCTGCTCCGGTGCTGGAGGGATCGATCCCCAACCTCTTCCTTACAGAGTGGTCGAGTTTCTTGAGCAACTCCGTACCTGATCGGTCGTTGATCAACCGCTCCTGGTGAGGGTTGCCCGCCTGCCTCCTTCTCTGCGGTGGGACAACTGCAGTCGCCAGGCGTCTGGCAAGGACAGGCTGAGTCGTTCCGACCATTCCACAACGAGCAGGGCGCCCATCCCCAGCGCCTCTTCTTCTTCCTGGAGGAACAGGTCATCGGCCGCTGCAGGCAACTCCAGCCGGTAAAGATCCAGGTGAACCAGCGGTGGTTGGCCCTGGGAGTAGTGCTGTGAAAGGGCAAAGGTTGGACTGGTGATCGGTTCATCGATTCCCGCAGCAGAGGCAATCCCTTGCACCAGAGAGGTTTTTCCCGCACCAAGAGTGCCTTCAAGCAGAAGCAGTGATGGACGGTCTGGCTGTTGCACGAGAGACCTGCCGAGGGCGCGAGTGGCCTCCAGGTCCTTCAGGATCCAGCTCCGATCAGTAGATTGTTGGATCAGCGAGCCCGAAGCCTCGGCGTCTCCGCAGATATTCAACTCCACACTCTTTTAGGGAGCACACAAACCATGGTGGCAGCGCCCACGTCCGCGGCTGAGCTGAAGCTTGGCGTCGATTGCGTCATTGCTGATATCAATCAGGCTGATTTCGGGCGCAAGGAACTCGATATCGCCGAGACCGAGATGCCTGGTCTGATGGCGTTGCGCAAAAAATATGGCAGCGAAAAGCCCCTTAAGGGCGCCCGCATCGCCGGTTCTTTGCACATGACCATTCAGACCGCAGTTCTGATTGAAACCCTGGTCGAGCTTGGCGCTGACGTGCGTTGGGCCTCGTGCAACATTTTTTCGACGCAGGACCACGCTGCAGCTGCGATTGCAGCCACAGGAGTTCCCGTGTTCGCCGTGAAAGGCGAAACTTTGGAGGAATACTGGGAATACACTCACCGCATCCTTGAGTGGGGTGATGGTGGTTCACCCAACATGATTCTCGACGATGGTGGTGATGCCACCGGTCTGGTGATGCTGGGAAGCAAGGCTGAGCAGGACATCACCGTTCTGGATAACCCCGGTAACGAAGAAGAGACCTACCTCTTCGCTTCCATCAAGAAGAAGCTTGCTCAGGATTCCAGCTTCTATTCCCGCACCAAGGCGCAGATCCAGGGTGTCACCGAGGAGACCACCACGGGTGTGGCCCGTTTGTACAAGATGCAGAAGAGTGGCGAGTTGCCTTTCCCTGCTATCAACGTCAACGACTCAGTCACCAAGAGCAAATTCGACAACCTCTACGGTTGCCGTGAATCACTGGTTGACAGCATCAAGCGCGCCACTGATGTCATGGTGGCTGGCAAGCAGGCACTGGTGATCGGCTACGGCGATGTGGGCAAGGGCTCTGCCCAGTCCTTGCGTGGGCTAGGTGCCACCGTCTGCATTGCTGAGGTGGATCCCATCTGTGCTCTGCAGGCAGCAATGGAGGGCTACCGCGTCGTCCGTCTGGAGGATGTTGTTGAAGAGATGGACATCTTCGTGACAGCCACCGGTAACTATCAGGTGATTCGCAATGAGCACCTGGTGAAGATGAAGGATGAGGCGATTGTCTGCAACATCGGTCATTTTGATAATGAAATCGATGTTGCTTCACTCAAAGATTATGAGTGGGAAAACATCAAACCCCAGGTCGATCACATCACCTTGCCCAGCGGTAACAAGATCATTCTTCTCGCCGAAGGACGTCTGGTGAACCTGGGTTGCGCCACGGGTCACCCCAGCTTCGTGATGAGTAACTCTTTCACCAATCAGGTGTTGGCTCAGATTGAGATCTTCACCAAGGGCAAAGAGTACGGAAAGGAGGTCTACGTTCTTCCGAAGCATCTCGACGAGATGGTGGCTCGCCTGCACCTGGGTCGTATCGGCGCCCAGCTCACCGAGCTCAGCAAGGATCAGGCCGATTACATCAATGTGCCTGTTCAGGGTCCCTATAAGCCCGATCACTATCGTTACTGATCTGCTCTTGACCAGCACTGCTGTGTTCTTTCTTTCAGCCAGGGTGCTTCGGCGTCCTGGCTTTTTTTATGTTCATTGTCTGAGCAATGGCACAACAACGATTTTTTGATCATTGGCTTGGTGTTCTCCAGGAGCCTGCACTGCAGCGTCAGTGGTCGGCTGCCTTTGTGGCGGGGGTGCTGGCGCTCTTCCCGTTGCTGATCGCGATTGATCTCTACATCGATGACATTGAGCGGGCGATGCAGGGGAGCTTCTATTGGGTGCGGGTGGGGCGCCCTCTAGCGGATGCTCTGGTTGAGTCCTTGAACTTCGGCCGGCCCGCAACGGCGGTGGCACCGCTTTACACACTGGTGGCGATTGCTGTGCTGTCTGCTGTTGGCGTGGCTTGCGCTCGTGCTTATGGCATCCATTCTCCATTTTGGACGGCCATGGCCAGCTTGCCCTTGATGGCTCAGCCTTATGCCCTGCAGGCCATGTCGTATGGCTTTGATTCGCTGTTCATGGCGGTGTCTCTGGCCTGCGCGATCTCGGCCGCATTGCTTGTGCATCGAGGCAGCGGTTGGCGATTGCTTCTGGCTGCATTCGTGCTGCAGCTGTTGTCGTTCGGTCTGTATCAACCGGGTGCCAATGGCTTTTTGGTGATGACCGGTTGTCTCTGTGTTGCTTCGGCGTTGGATCTTCTTGCGCGCCCCATGCGTGCGTTCTCGCTGCGTCTGCGTTTGTTGATCAGTGCTGTGATCTATGCAGGAGGATATGGGATTTATCGCCTGCTGATTGCACTGTTTTTTGAGCAACGATTGAATGGTTACGCAGTGAATTCGGCAACGCTGACGCCACTGGATGCGGCTTGGCCAGGCACAGTGCTCAACTTTGCCGTTGAACCGTTTGAGCAACTCCTCGAGGATTTCGGCCATTGGCCCGTGGTGCTGCCTTTTCTGATTCTGGTGGTGAGTTATGCGGTTGTATTGATTCAATGGCGTTCATGGAATGTTGCTGTCATCGCGATTGTTGCGTTGCTGGTTGTGCTTCTTGTTGCTCCGGGCGGGATGCTGTTTTTGCGTGAGTCGTTTGTTCGTCATCCGCGTGTGTTGTTGTATTTCGGGCCGTTTGCAACAAGCCTGGTTCTTCAGCTTCTGGTGATGTCACGGCGATTGCATCGACCTTTTTGGAGCTTGGTAGTTCTGCCAATGATCTGGTTGATGGTTGTGTTTTCCTATGCCTATGGTCATGCATTTTCTGCCCAAGCTGATTTTGAGCAGGTGCGAATTTCAAGAATCGTGGCCGCGGCATCCTCGCTTCAGGCCAGTGCCCCAGGTCAGCCTTTCCGTTCCGTGGCTGTGAAAGGGACCATGCCTCGCTCGCCGATTTTGCAGAATACGGTCCGTAAGTTTCCGCTGATCGATCGTTTGATTCCTCCTTTGCTGGATGGCAATAAAACCTTCTCTGTGACTCAGTTGCGTCACCATGGTCTGGAGCTCACTGAACGCAGACCTAAAAAACTGAAGGATTCATTTCCCGCTGAATGTGTGCCTTCTGTTGATGCGATTTGTGCCGGAGAGTTTTCACTTTATAAGGTTGATCAGCATGATTTGCTGCTTCAGCTCAACACTCCTGTTCTTCCGAAGCGTTCTCGCACTTGACTGGGCTGCTGCAACTGTAGAGGCTTGAATTGAGTTTTTATTTTAAGTCAGTGATCTTTTGCGATCAATGAAGATTGCGCCTCATGTTTGAGTGAGTCTTGCTTCTTGATTGTCAATTGAATTCCAGGCTTGTATGGAATGTGGCTTCTAAGGGCTCTTTGTGTCCAGCCTTTGTGCTTTTGAGGCCCTCTTTGTTCCTTTCGGACTGAGCAGTACCACTTCATGGAAGACTTGCCTCGTCTTTAACGCGCTCCATGGGGCTCACCGAATTTGTTTCACAGCTGCCTGAGTGGATTGGTCAGGCAGTCGAGTCCAACCCTTGGGCGGGATATGCCGCAATCTTTGCGGCCATGTTTCTGGAGAATCTGTTCCCTCCCATTCCTTCCGAGTTGATCATGCCTCTGGGAGGTTTCTATGTGCAGCAAGGTCAGCTGCAATTGGTCCCGGTCGTGATTGCAGGCCTGCTCGGTACCGTTTTGGGCGCTTTGCCTTGGTATGGCATTGGCCGACTGATCAATGAAGAACGCATCGAGCAATGGCTCAGTCGCCATGGCCGCTGGATCGGCATCAGTCCTGAGGAGTTGTCTCGCAGTCGCCGTTGGTTCAGCCGCTATGGAACTGCTCTTGTGTTCTGGGGGCGACTGGTACCAGGCATTCGCACGCTGATTTCAGTGCCGGCTGGCATTGAATTAATGCCGATCACCCCCTTCCTGATCTGGACCACGGCCGGCAGTCTGATTTGGACCTTGTTGCTGACAGTCGCCGGCATGGTTCTCGGCGAGGGTTACAGCAATGTGGAAGCTTGGATCGATCCAGTCAGCAAGGTGATCAAGGTGCTGCTGGTCGTGGCCGTGCTGGCTGGGGCTATCTGGTTGGGACTGCGGATCTGGAGGCGTCGTCAGTCCGCCGACTGATGGCGGACTGACTCCATGAGGCCAACAGGTCAGAAGGGCACTTCTTCGTCGCTGGGGCTGCCGCCTCCGAAACTGCCGCCGGCTTCCTGGTTGTCTCGCTTCGAGCCCAGAAGTTCCAGCCGATCAACCCGAACAACGGGCTTGCTGCGCTCTTCTCCGCTGTTCCGGTCGTTCCAGCGATCCAGTTTGAAGCTGCCGATGATGCCCAGCAGGGATCCCTTTTTGACGTAGTCCGCTGCGACCTGAGCTTGTTTTCCCCAGATTTCAAGATTGAACCAGTCGGGCTCGTCGTCGCGGCTGCGGCGGTTCACGGCGATGGTGAGGTTGGCCACCATGCTTCCCGATTCGAAATACCTGACTTCTGGATCGCGGCCTGCACGGCCGACCAGAGTCACGGAGTTGACACCCATTGAATCTCTCCTGTTTGTGGGTCAATGATGCGCCACGGTTGTCAAAACTGACGTTGGTTGTGGCTGCCTTCTAGAAGTTCCACCTTCGAACGAATCTGTAACAGATGGGGCCTGAGACTGCCCCTATGATTCGCCGAAATGTGTGCTCGCCAGTGCTGTTCCGCCGTTTCCAGCTGTCCCGCGATATCGGCATCGACCTGGGTACTGCCAACACCCTGATTTACGTCTCCGGCAAGGGGATTGTTCTGCAAGAGCCTTCCGTGGTGGCCCTTGATCTCGAACGCGGCGTGACCATGGCCGTTGGAGACGAGGCCAAGCTGATGCTCGGTCGCACACCTGGCAATATCCGTGCTGTTCGTCCCCTTCGCGATGGTGTGATTGCCGATTTCGATGCGGCTGAGCAGATGCTGAAAACCTTCATTCAGAAAGGCAATGAAGGCCGCGGCATCGTGGCCCCTCGTCTTGTTGTGGGAATCCCCAGTGGGGTCACCGGCGTGGAGCGCCGTGCCGTGCGTGAGGCGGGTCTGGCTGGAGCACGTGAGGTTCACCTGATTGACGAGCCTGTCGCGGCTGCGATCGGTGCCGGTCTGCCGGTTACGGAGCCTGTCGGCACGATGATCGTGGATATCGGCGGCGGCACCACCGAGGTGGCGGTGCTCAGTCTCGGCGGCACTGTGCTCAGTGAATCTGTTCGCGTGGCTGGAGATGAAATCAGCGACTCCATCGGCGTTTATCTCAAGAAAGTGCACAACCTTGTGGTGGGCGAGCGCACCGCTGAGGAGATCAAGATCCGGATTGGTTCCGCGTTCCCCGACGACGAGTTCGATCAGACGGTGATGGACGTGCGCGGCTTGCACCTGCTGTCAGGTTTGCCGCGCACCATTCAGCTGCAGGCAGGGGACCTGCGTGAAGCCATCGCTGAGCCGCTGAACGTGATTGTGGAGGCGGTGAAGCGCACCCTCGAGCGCACTCCGCCCGAACTTGCCGCCGATATCGTTGACCGTGGAATCATGTTGGCCGGTGGCGGAGCTTTGGTTCGAGGCATCAGTGATCTGATTAGCCACGAGACAGGCATCTTCACCCACATCGCCGAGGAGCCACTCCTGTGTGTGGTCAAGGGTTGTGGTCAGGTTCTTGAGGACTACAAACGTCTGCAGAGAGTGTTGGACACCCCTGAGTTCGTTCGTTCCGCTGCTGCTCTCTGATCGCCATGGGCTCCTCTCAGAGGCCCCAGGGCTCGAGGCTGCGATCCATCCAGCGGCTGTGGCCTTGGGTGCTGTTGTTGCTGGCTCTCGGGTTGGTGCGATGGAGCAAAGGGGCTGGATTTGCTGATGCCTTTGCTTTGTTGAGTCGGCCCTTCTGGCCGGGCTCTGCCCAAAGTGAGTGGATTATTACGGCCAAACAGCAGGAGCAGCTTTCCCGCCTGGAGCTTCTGGAGCAGGACAATGCCCGTCTGAGGGGGCTTTTGGCGCTGGATCAGCAGTCATCCGGAGACTGGCTTCAGGCTGCGGTGATCTCACGCAAGGCCTCGGGTTGGTGGCAGCAGTTGCTGCTGGGTAAGGGCTCTGTCGAGGGTGTGGCCAAGGATGATGCCGTGATCGGTCCTGGAGGGCTGGTCGGCAGGGTTCAAAGCGTGACGCCCACCACCAGTAGCGTCCGTCTGCTGACGGCTCCTGGCAGTCGCATCGGCGTCTGGTTGCCGCGCACCCAGCAGCATGGGCTGCTCGTTGGCGTTGGAACGGCTCGTCCGCAGTTGCAGTTTCTCGACAAGGACATCCAGGTGCGTCCAGGTGATCTGGTCAGCACCTCTCCCGCGAGCACCCTGTTGCCCCCCAATCTGCCCGTGGCAGTGGTGCAGTCACTCAATGCCAGATCGGTCCCGGCGCCAACCGCTCTGGTGCAGCTGATCGCTCCGCCTGATGCCATTGATTGGGTTCAGGTGAAGGTGCGCTGACCGATGCCGCGCCTGCACCGACAACCCATTTGTGTGGCCTCCGCGTTTCTGGTGCCGATCCTTCAAATGGCAGCACCGTCCTGGATCAGTCTGGATGGGGTTCCGCCCAGCTGGGCGATCCTCTGGTTACTTCCCTGGTCGCTGGTGGATGGCCCGCTGGCCGGTGCGGTTTCAGGAGCTGCCATAGGGCTCGTGCTGGATGGTTTGAGCCTCGGGGATGTCAGTCAGGTGCCTGCTCTTGTTTTGATGGGTTGGTGGTGGGGGCGTCTGGGACGCCGCAGTCCTCCGATTCAGCGTAGCCTCAATCTGGGCCTGCTTGCCTGGATTGGCACGCTGATATTGGGGCTGTCTGTCTGGCTCCAATGGCTGGTGCTGGGATTGTCTGATGGTCTGATCCAGTCGTGGGCGCTGCACACCACCCTTGCCCAGGCCTTGATCACTGGACTGCTGGCTCCGTTGGTTGGATCCTGGCAGTTGCTTTTGTGGCGACGGCGATCACCCGCATGACTTTGTCTTTACGAAGGCGCCGGTTTCTGGCCGGCCTGGCTCTTTCCGGTCTTTCGGTGTTCGCCTGGGGGTGTCGTCCGGCTACAGCTCCTGAGGGGACTCTCCAGCTCTGGACCCTGCAGCTGGCCCCAAAGTTCAATCCCTACATGAACGACGTGCTCGGCTCCTGGGACAGGCTTCATCCGGAGTCACCGGTGCGATGGACCGATCTTCCCTGGGGATCGGTGGAGCGCAAGCTGCTGGCGGCTGTGTTTGCCCGCACCGCGCCGGATGTGGTGAACCTCAATCCTCCTTTCGCAGCCAATCTGGCCAGCAAGGGTGGTCTTGCCGATCTCACACCGCTGTTGCCGCCTGGTGCACACAAGAACTACCTGCCCTCGGTCTGGGAGGCGGCCAAGGATCCTGTGGCGGGTCAGATCGCCATCCCCTGGTATCTGACGGTCCGTCTGAGCCTGGTGAATGGTGATCTTCTGCGTCAGGCTGGTCTCTCCAGGGCACCTCATCGATGGGATGAGGTGCCTGCCTATGCCCGCAGCATTCGCGAGCGCACGGGGAGTTACGGACTCTTTGTCACGGTCGTGCCCGACGATTCCGCAGAGCTGTTGGAGTCGCTCGTGCAGATGGGCGTGAATCTTCTGGATGCACGTCAGAGAGCCGCATTCAACACGCCGGCAGGTCGCAAGGCCTTTGCGTTCTGGACTGATCTGTATCGCGAAGGTTTGTTGCCTCGCGAAGTGGTGAGTCAGGGGCAGCGGCGAGCCATTGAGCTGTATCAGAGTGGTGAACTTGCATTGCTTGCCAGCGGCGCTGAGTTTTTGCGCAGCATTCAGACCAATGCCCCCGGTGTGGCTGCGGTGACCTCGCCTCAGCCACCGCTGACTGGTTCGGACGGTACGGCCAACGTGGCTTTGATGACGCTGGCCGTGCCCCGTCAGAGTCAGCAGGCTGGTGATGCTGTTGAACTGGCCCTGTTCCTGACCAACGGAACCAATCAAGCTCGTTTCGCCCGCGAGGCGAGAGTGCTGCCTTCGTCTGTTGAAGCGTTGGCGCTTGTTCGTGCGGAGCTTGAGGCTGAGCAGCCAGCCGATGCGGCTGAGGCTCAAATCCGTGATGCGCGTCTGTTGTCAGCCAAAACGTTGAACAGTGCACGGGTGCTTGTGCCTGCGACCCCAGGTCTGAAGCGTTTGCAGAGCATCATTTACACCCAGCTTCAGCGGGCCATGTTGGGTCAGATCAGCAGTGATCAGGCGGTGCTTGAAGCGGAGCGGCAATGGAACCGTTACGCCAGTGCCCGTTGGCCCTGAAACCAGTCGCTGACCGCTGCTTCAATTCTTAAAAGAAGCCAAAACCTGTTCCCGGTTTGGATCCCAGAGCCCGATCCGTTCACGTCGAACGGTAGGGTTGCAATTCTTACCCGATGGAGTGTATGCCCGAAGGCCCATCCCACCAACTTGATGGCGATGGGTCTCTCCAGGGAGCTCCAGAGTCCGCCAAGGCCACTCTGCTCGTCGTTGACGACGAGCCTGCAGTACGGCGCGTCCTGGTGATGCGCTTGCAACTCGCCGGTTACAGAGTTGTTTGTGCAGAAGATGGTGAAGAGGCCCTTGAGGTCTTCCATCGCGAATCGCCAGACCTGGTGGTTCTTGACGTGATGCTGCCGAAACTGGATGGTTTCGCTGTCTGCCGGCGTCTGCGGGCTGAATCCTGTGTGCCGATCATCTTCTTGTCGGCACTGGAAGCCATTTCTGAGCGAGTCGCTGGCCTTGACCTGGGCGCGGATGATTACCTGCCCAAGCCGTTTAGCCCTAAAGAACTCGAAGCCCGAATCGCCACCATTCTCCGTCGCGTCGGTCGAGGTTCAGCCACAGCGGAACCTCGGGAACTGCCAACCGGACAGGGCGTTGTGCGCGTTGGTGACCTTGTGGTGGATACCAATCGCCGCCAGGTGACTCGCGGCAGTGAGCGCATCTCGCTGACCTACACCGAATTCAGTCTTCTTGAGCTCTTGTTCAGGGAGCCTGGACGTGTTGTTCCACGTGCAGAAATTCTTGAGCAGCTGTGGGGCTATCCACCCCGTCGTGCGGCGGATCTACGCGTTGTTGACGTTTATGTGGCTCGGCTGCGCGGCAAGCTTGAGCCGGATCCTCGCAATCCGGAATTGATTCTCACGGTGCGTGGCATCGGTTATTCCTCGCAGCGCATGGGTGATAACGCCCCTGCTGCTGTGGCCAGTTGAGATCGTCCTGCTGACGATCTGACGCTGCTTGATCACTGGCTGGCACCGTCGACCGGCAGGATGGCGCTCATGTGAGCACTTTTCCGTGTCAGAACTGCGCGAGACCCGGTTGGAGAAGGCGAAGGCCCTCAAAGAGCAGGGTGTGGAGCCCTATGCGCTCCATTTCGATCCAACCGATCGAATGGCTCATTTGCAGGATGCCCATGCTGACCTACCCAAGGGGGGAGAACGGGATCTCACCGTGGCGGTTGCGGGTCGAGTGATGACCCGACGGGTGATGGGCAAGCTTGCTTTCTTCACCCTCTCTGATGAGACCGGCACCATCCAGCTGTTTCTGGAGAAGTCGACACTGGGCGAGTCGTTTGCCCAGATCACGTCGCTTGTGGATGCAGGCGATCTGATCGGCGTGCGTGGCATCCTGCGCCGAACCGATCGCGGTGAGCTTTCGGTGAAAGTGGCCGAGTGGACCATGCTCACCAAATCGCTGCAGCCGTTGCCGGATAAGTGGCATGGCCTGGCCGATGTGGAGAAGCGCTACCGACAGCGTTATCTCGACCTGATCGTGACCCCTCAGTCGCGGGAAACGTTCCGGCGGCGTGCGGTGACGGTGAGTGCGATCCGGCGTTGGTTGGACGATCGCGACTTCCTGGAGATCGAGACACCCGTTCTGCAGAGCCAGCCGGGTGGGGCGGATGCACGGCCTTTCGAAACGCATCACAACGCTCTGGACCTGCCGTTGACGTTGCGAATCGCCACGGAACTGCACCTCAAGAGGCTTGTGGTGGGTGGCTTTGAGCGTGTTTACGAGCTCGGCAGGATCTTTCGCAATGAGGGCATCAGCACCCGACACAACCCTGAATTCACCTCAGTTGAGGTGTATCAGGCCTATTCCGATTATCTCGGAATGATGGAGCTCACGGAGCAGATGATCAGTGCTGTGTGTCAGGAGGTCTGCGGTTGCCAAACCATCACCTACCAAGGCACGGACATTGATCTGACACCGCCCTGGAGGCGGGCCACCATGCATGAGTTGGTGCAGGATGCCACCGGCCTGGATTTCCATGCCTTCAGCTCTCGGGACGAGGCTGCAGCGGCGATGGAGACCAAGGGCCTGCATGTTCCGGCGTTGGCCGATTCCGTCGGACGACTTCTCAATGAGGCGTTTGAACAGGCTGTGGAGTCCACCTTGATCCAGCCCACTTTTGTGATGGACTATCCCCTGGAGATTTCGCCTCTGGCGCGTCCGCATCGCAGCAAGCCCGGGTTGGTGGAACGTTTTGAGCTGTTCATCGTCGGCAGAGAGCATGCCAATGCCTTCAGTGAGCTCACGGATCCAGTCGATCAGCGTCAGCGCCTGGAGACCCAGCAGGAGCGCAAAGCCGCTGGCGATCTGGAAGCCCAAGGATTGGACGAGGATTTCGTGAATGCTCTGGAGGTGGGGATGCCACCAACGGGCGGTCTTGGCATCGGCATTGATCGATTGGTGATGCTGCTCACGGACAGCCCCTCCATTCGCGATGTGATTGCCTTCCCGCTTCTGCGTCCCGAGCTTTGAGTGTGAAGGGAGCTTGCCTTGCGCCCTCAGGGTGGATAATGGAGCACAGTGGCATGGTCCCTTTCCAATGAGTGGTGAGCGCGTAGGTTTCCGCTTCAAGCACGCCGATGCGGTGGTCAAGCGCAATCCCCAGGGGCGCTCCCGACGCGGCTGGGTGATGGAGCCCGTTGAGCAGACCACCAGTCGAGGCACAAAAATGCCTGCCTATCGCATTCGCTGGCGTGACAGTGAGCGTCCTGAGATCGTGCTTCAGCACATGCTGATTGCCGATCCTGATCCGACCCCTCCGCCAGAGAACGTCAGCCTCGAGCCCCCTGCTCCCAAGGCCTGATTGCAGGCTCGATCAGCTGAGTCCCTGGCGGCGCCTCAGCTCTTCGAGTTCTTGGTGCGCTTCAAACAAAGCCCAGTCTTCATCCAGGCTGCGCCGTCCTCGGTGTTGTGATGCCTGCTGATTGAGCTGGGAAATCTGTTGATCGAGATCTCTGAAATTTCGACCAAGCTGGTCGAGTTCTTTCCAGAGATCTCTCCCCTGATCCATCAAGTTGTTCACATGCTTTTCAGCTCGCAAGGCCAGCTCATCGGCTCCGGCGTTGCGGGCCTTTTTTGTGCGTTCTCCCCAGGCCTGCACCTGTTCTGCGAGTGAGAGCAGCTGGCGTCTCAGCTCTTTGGCCTGGATCTGCATCTGATCGCGCCGGCTGCTGAGATCGCGCTGACGATCCTGCAGATGCTGTTCTTGCAGCAAGCGGTCTTGATCAGGATTGCTGCGCAGGAAAGCGTCTAAGCGCTCTTCCAGGTTTCGTTCAAGCTGATCCAGCCAGGTTGGCGACATCAGGCACTCCTGCCAGCGTTGCTCATGCTCATGTTGCAGTCAGGGCTGGAAGGATCTCTGATCAGTCTGCCGGTTGCAGCCAGTGCAGGGAGAGATCATCGGAATGATCGTGCCAGCGGCCGCACCAGAGCCAGCCTGCGTCCTGCGCCAGCTCACGGGTCATCTCCACGGAGTACTTGACGCTGTATTCAGTGACAAGCGGTTGTCCTTTGCAGAACGTCCAGAGCTCACCACCCACCGAAACCGACTGATCGGTTTCGCTGATCAGGGCCATCTGTACCCGGCTCTCTGCCTCCTGCCAGACGGCTTCATAGCGGAACTGGTCTGGGTTGAAGTCGGCTCCCAGATCATTGTTCAGTCTCTGAAGCAGGTTACGGGCGAAGGCTGCAGAGATGCCTGCAGCATCGTTGTAGGCGGCTTCCAGCCTGGAGCTTGCTTTGGGTTGATCAAGACCCAGCAGAAGCGGTCCCCCATCGAGCAGCATCCGGAATCTGCGCAAGAGCGCAATGGCCTCATCACGCCTGAAGTTGCCAAGAGAGCTGCCTGGAAAGAACCCCACATGCCGCTTCCCACGGATCAGCGGATGGTCTGGAAGGGCATCGAGCTGACTGTGATCACAGCAGATTCCCAGCATGGGCACCTGCGGATGCCGGGCCTGAAGTGTCGCCATTGACTGATGCAGGTGGTCCGCGCTGATGTCCAGAGCCACATAGGCCGAAGGATGCATCGCTTCCAGAAGCGGCCCCACCTTGCGGGCGCTGCCTGCGCCGAATTCAACGATCACCCCTGAACCGATGGCATGGGCGATCTCCGCTGCGGATGACTCCAGCAGGGCGATCTCCGTTCGGGTCAGGCTGTATTCAGGTTGCTGGCAGATCTGATCGAACAGTCGCGATCCCTCGTTGTCGTAAAGGAACCAAGCTGGTAGCTGGCGGGGTTCGCGTCGTAGGCCGTCCTGTACGAGTCGATCGATGTCCGCACTGGGTGGATGCAGATCAATCAGCTGAGGACGCGCAGGCGTTTGGGTTGTCATCGGGCCAGGCGCAGGCCTGCCGCCATCCAGCGGCTGGCTGGGGTGAAAAAGTTCCGATAAGTGTCGCGGGAATGCCCTCGGGGTGTGAGCTGGCTGCTTCCCCGCAGCACGAACTGGGAGGTCATGAATTTGCCGTTGTATTCGCCCACCGCCCCTGGCGCAGGTTGAAAACCGGGGTAAGGGCGATAGGGGCTTGAGGTCCACTGCCACAGCTGACCATGGCTCTGCTTCAGTGCTGTTCCGTGCTCACAGCTGGCCAGCTCCCATTCCGCTTCGCTGGGCAGGCGTGCCCCTGCCCAGCGTGCATAGGCATCCGCCTCAAACCAGCTGAGGTGACGAACCGGCAGCTGATCGTCCAGTGGGCTGCGGCCAGCGAGGGTGAACTCCCAGTGCCAGGGCCCATGGCCCTGCAGATCGCGTCGCCAGTAACGGGGTGCTTCCCAGTTGCGCTGACTGCGCTCAGCCCAGCCCTCGCTCATCCAGAGCTCAGGACGCTGATAACCGCCATCCTCGATAAAACATCGGTAATCGGCATTGCTGACCAGCCGCGCCGCAATGCTGAAGGGTTCCAGCCAGGTGCGATGGCGGGGGCCTTCGTTGTCGAAGTGGAAGCCATCACCGCTGTGGCCGATCTCCACCAGGCCTCCGCGGCAGTTGAGCCAGGGTGCCTGCTGGCCCGTGGCGATGGGGTGATCTTCCAACCGTTCGCACCAGTCGCTGCGATAGGCCGGTTCCAGCGGCTGACGGCTGAAGCCATCCAGCAGGTCCATCAGCATCAGTTCCTGATGCTGCTGCTCATGGTGAAGGCCCAGTTCCACCAGGTCCAGCAATGGTGCTTCTGGATGGCGCTCCAAAAGCTGTTCCAAGGCCAGATTCACCCGTTTTCGCCAGGTTGAGACCTCCTCCATGGGTGGTCGGCTGAGCAGTCCTCGCTGCGGTCGCGGCTGGCGTGGCCCAACAGCTTCGTAATAGGAGTTGAACAGATAACTCCAGCGAGGGTCCGCGGGTACATAGGCGGGATGGTGCGGCTTCAGCACGAAGGTTTCGAAAAACCAGGTGGTGTGAGCCAGGTGCCATTTCGGTGGGCTGGCATCGGCCATGCCCTGCAGATTGAGGTCTTCGGTATTGAGGGGTTCAATCAGCGCCTCACTCGTCCGACGCACCTCCATCAGTCGATTCAGGAGCGAGCCGGAGGCCATGCAGGGGGAACATGCTGGCGGTGACGTTAGTGGGATCCCCGACGGGTGTCAGCGCAGGACTGCCCCTACCATCGGCCCACATCGCAACTCCTCTGTGATCGGCACGTTGCTGGCCGACCGGTATCGCCTAGACCGTTGTCTGTCCTCTGATCCGGACCATCCCCAGGGGACGCTATGGCGTGCCGCTGATCAGATGGCAGCTGAGGCGCCCGTTGCGTTGCGGCAACTCAATGATCAGGCGACCCAGGAGCGCTTTCGCAAGTTGTGGCCATCGATGCAGTCACTGCTGCATCCTCAGATTCCACGCTTTGGAGGACTGCTTGAGGAACAGGGCAGTCTCTGGTTGGTGCGTGAATGGCAAGAGGGTTCAAGTCTGAGCCAGATCCAGGATCAACGCCTCCAGCGTCAGTTGGTGTTTGGCTCTGGAGAGGTGCTGTTGCTGATGAGGCAGCTGCTTCCTCCGCTTGCGGTGCTGCATGGTCAGGAGTTGGTCCATGGAGACATCAATCCCCGCAATCTGCTCAGGCGCGATCAGGACTGTCTGCCTGTGCTGTTGGATTTCGGGTTGTTGCAGCGCTGCGGCCAGGACCCTCTGACTGCCGCATCACCGGCGTATGCGCCACGTGCCCAGGTGCGCAGGGATCCTGCGGCGGCCTGGATGGATCTGCATGGTTTAGGAGTTTCGGCACTCTCCCTGCTCACCGGCCGTCCTCCTGCGCAGTTGTTGCAGGCTGATGCAGAGGGATGGTTGCTACCCAACGATCTCGATCTGGACCCCTCCTATCGCGAGGTGTTGGAACGGTTGCTGTCTGAACAGCCCGGGCACCGTTTTGAGACCGCCGCTGAGGCCCTCCAGGCTCTGCAGGCTGTGTCGATGCCTGAAACAACGGGGCCCCAGGCGCGGGCTGAGCGCACCCTGGTGTTGGCTCCAGTGGTTTCAGATGACCTACCGCCTGCGGCGAGTGGGTCGCCAGATCTGCCGCCGATCAACCCATCTCTCACTCCAGTGCGGGAAGAATCACGGCGGCGTCCCTCGGCGGAACAGCGACAGCTTGCTGCGGAAGGCCGTTTATGGCCCGTGGTCGGTGCCCTGTTGGTCTCGGCCCTGGTCGGCACAGCCATCGGCTGGTTTCTGCTCACTCGCGGTAACCCCCCTGCGGGTGCCCCCTCCACCGATCGCGATGTGATCGGACGTTCCCCTTCCGCAAGCCTTCCTCCTGCGGAGGTGGATCAACGTCAGCAGCTGCTCAGTCGTTTGCGAGCTCTGCAGGTTGATCGCAGTTGGTTTCTGCAGTTGGTGGATGCAAGCTTGATGGCTCGTTTCCCTGAGCGTGGCGGTCGCCTGCCCAGTGACTCCCTTGAAGATGCTCCTTTGAGGAGTGTCTGGAATGAACTCGCTGAGGAGTGGCTGGCCAGGGTGGAGCAACTTCCCCCTGCGTTGCGCAGTCGCCTCGGACAGCTCAAGCCTGACGACTGGCAGAGGCAGCGCCAGGCCCTGGTCTCGCAGGGCCTGAACAACAAGGTGGTGGAGCAGCTAGTCAGTGCTTCGGCGCAGGCGTTGCTTCCTGGTGTGCCGGCAGGGGTGAAGCCGCCGGAGCCTTTCCGTCAGCTGTGGATCGCTGCCGCAATGCGCAGCCTTGAGGATGTGCGGATTGAAAAGGTCACAGCACGCGCGCAGGCGCCGACGGTTCTGTCCAGTCGTGTTCCCGCTGGTGGTGCACGCCTGATCTCAATTTCGGTTCCAGCTGGTCGTCGCCTGGTGCTGGGCATCAACGGCACGCCTTTGATGCAGATGACGGTTTATGGCGCCAATGGTGAGGTGGCTGCCGACCGCGGCCCGCTACGCGTGGTGACCCTGCCCGAGGAGGCAGGTTCGCCTGTGCAGGTGCTGGTCACCAACGACGGTGTGTCCTCCGGTTTGTTGACGCTCTCCTGCCGTGCCGATGCTCCGGCACCGAAGCCATTGCCGGAGATTGATCTCAACCCGATCCCAGACCCGGCGACCGGGGTCCAGGGCCCGGTCGAGGAGCTCCCGGAACCCCCCGGTCCCAGGCCTGCAGGTGCTGAAGAGCCTCCTGTTGAAGAAGCCGATGGACCGAATCCATCGACCACTGAATCCACCCCTGACTCCATGGCACGGCCAGATGGGGGTAGTCAGTAGCGGGCAATGGCGGCCCGAGTTTCTTTCTTGATTTGTTTGTCCTTCTCGGCAGCGCGCTTGTCATGCAATTTGCGGCCTTTGCCGAGACCGATGGTGAGCTTGATCCAGGAACCCTGCAGGTGCATGTTCAGCGGGATCAGCGTCAAGCCTTTCTGATCAAGTTGGCCGCGCAGTTTGTCAATCTCGCGGCGGTGGGCCAGCAACCTTCGCACGCGCAGCGGATCGTGGTTGTAGTAACCGCTGGCATGGGTGTGGGGTGAGATGTGCACGTTGTGCAGCTGCATTTCACCGTTGCGGATCAGGCAGAAACCATCCCGGAGATTGGCCTGGCCGGCTCGGATGGATTTCACCTCGGTACCAACCAGTTCAATGCCGGTTTCCAGCGTTTCCAGAATCTCGTACTGATGCCTGGCCAGCCTGTTGTCGGCCAGTAAGCGGTTGGCCGCTGCTCGAGCTGCCGCGTTTTTCTTGCTTCCACCTTTGGCCATGGCCTGTTTGGCCTTTCGGCCGCTTGGTGCTCCGACCCTATCCAGGTCTCGGTACTCTTCCCACATGGCCATTGTTTCCTCAAGCGCAGGATCTCCACGTCCACGCAAGGAGCGTGAGGCCAATCGGGTGGTCGATGCAGCCCGGCAGCCAGGAGACGATCTCGACCCCGCGGCGCTGACGTCTCGTGACGACGGCTTAAGGCCCAAGTGTCTGCAGGACTACATCGGTCAGCGTGAGCTCAAGCAGGTTCTGGGTATTGCCGTGCAAGCAGCGCTGGGCCGCGGCGATGCACTTGACCACGTGTTGCTCTACGGCCCTCCTGGTTTGGGTAAAACCACCATGGCCATGGTGCTGGCTGAGGAGCTGGGGGTGAAATGCCGCATCACAAGTGCCCCGGCTCTTGAGCGACCTCGCGACATCGTCGGTCTGTTGGTGAATCTCCAGCCAAGGGAGCTGTTGTTCATCGATGAGATCCACCGACTCAGTCGTGTGGCTGAGGAGCTGCTCTATCCAGCCATGGAGGATCGACGACTCGATCTCACTGTGGGTAAAGGAAGCACTGCCCGAACCCGTGCGCTCGAATTACCGCCGTTCACACTGGTTGGTGCCACGACCCGCGCAGGTGCGCTGAGTTCACCGCTGCGCGATCGCTTCGGCTTGATTCAGCGGCTTGAGTTTTACGGCTTGGATGATTTGCAGGCGATTGTTGAGAGGGCTGCCGGATTGCTCGAACTGGAGCTGACGGCGGATGCGTGTGCTGAGATTGCACTCCGCTGCAGGGGGACGCCTCGCATAGCCAACCGATTGCTTCGCCGCGTGCGGGATGTGGCTTGCGTTCGTGATTGCTCCGGACCGATCAACCAGTCATTGGTGGATGAAGCTCTCACGTTGCATCGGGTCGATGGTCGTGGACTCGATGCAAGCGATCGCAGGCTTCTGCAGCTGCTGCTGCAATCCCATGGAGGTGGGCCCGCCGGATTGGATACCCTTGCGGCCGCGCTTGGGGAAGATCCCACCACCTTGGAGTCAGTGGTTGAACCCTATCTACTGCAGCTTGGATTCCTGCAGCGCACTCCGCGTGGCCGGGTGGTCACTGATGCGGGACGTGATCATCTGTCAGCGGCTTGATCGCTTCTTTCCCATTCCCAAAGCCCCACCTCTTTGCTTGAGGAAGCTTTCTTTTAATGGCCTGTCCGTTATCTGCAGAAACTGCATGGAGAAGCCCGGCTTTGTTATTGAAACGATGGTGAAACAGTCCAGGGCTTTGCTAAAAATGAACTTCAATTGTTGACTCGAAATATCCATCAATGTGCATGTAAACATAGTATTCTCTGGAGGCCTTGAGGCGGTCTGTCGATTTTCAGATTGACTGATATGCCAAGCATTGGTTCAGTACATGGGCAGGCCAAGAAGAAGAAGCTCTCAATTATGAGATGTGGTTGATTGACGATCCAGGCAATTTCCATGTTATCGTGAAATCTATATGATTTAAATTGTCAAAGTGATACACGGTAAAGGTAAAAAATATTTGAGCCTCAGTGGTATATTTTTGATCCTGTTGATATTTGTTGTTCCGATTATTTATTGGTTGTCAACAAGCTCGCAGCCAATTATTGACAGGCATGTTTTCAGGCAAGCCCAAACAGCGATTTCGGCAGAATATTTGTTTGAAAATGGAGTTAATGTTTTTAATTATCAAACACCAGTGCTTGGAAAGCCGTGGTCAATACCATTTGAATTTCCGACTTATCAAGCCATTGTAAAAATCATCAGCTCCACGACAGGGTGGCAATTAGGTCAAGTTGGCAGGTTGACCAACAGCCTCTTGACCCTGCTGTCAGTGATCACTTGCCTATCAATTCTGTGGGCAAGCAGGGTCAAGGAAGTTTATATCATCATGTTCTCGGCCTTGGTGGCAACATCTTATATTTATCTGTATTGGGGAAGAAGCTTTTTGATTGAAATTACTGCTTTGCTTTTTACGGCATTAGCAGCATTGGTTTATCTCAATCTTCGCGATGAGCTTAGACGCAGCTTTAAGACTATATTTGGAAAAAAAATATTAGTCAGTTTGTTTAAGTTTCTCTGTTTTACTATATTTTTGGCTTTGGGAATGCTTACTAAAGCAACGACAGCGCTTCCCTTGATTGGCTTTGTTGCCATAGATCAAATCTATATTGCTGGCGTTTTTATGCGCACAGAGAAACATCTTCTGATGGCTTTCAGAAGCGGATTGATATTTGCAGCCATTTCCTTTTTCGTCACAGCTTTGACAAGATTGTGGATCCGTCACGCGGACGCATTAAAAGAGTTAAATGCAAATGCTGAGTTTATTCTTTCGAAAAATCTGACGCTTTGGAATTTTGGTTCATTAAGTGATCGTTTGGAGCTATCCCGTTGGTTAGATGTTCTTACAGGTGAACAAGAGCCTAATATCAGAATTGTAATGCCGATCGCTATTTTTGCGCTCATTTTAAGTAACAACGCCTTGGCATTGATGGATCAATCGATCAGATCGCAAAAATCAGCTTATATTGCCAACTTTGGATTTTTTATGTATATATGCGGTCCGCTAGTCTTTTTCAATTTGTATTATGTGCACGAATACTATTCTTCGGCAAATCTAATTTTTGGCTATTTGTCGCTGGCGGCGTCATCCAATGCAATTGATTGCTGCATTAAGGAGAAATCAGGGGGTAATGAATTCAGGGTATTCTCAATCATTCTTGTCACATTTATCTGCGTTATACAGCTCAGTTGGTTTAATGAGCACTACAGGAGTAGTTCGTACAAAGAGGCGAATGATGCTTTTCTGATTTCAGAGTATGTAAAAAGTAATTCTCTTCCAGGCGATCGATTAATTACCGTTGGAGAAGATTGGAGCTCTCAATTATTTTTTCTCTCAGGGCGGAAGGGGCTCGCCATTAGATCTCCGAGTCCGCAATCGATGCAATCTATTGAAAATGAGATCGAAAAAATGATTGATGGCGCTTCAAGCTCTATTTTTCTTGTCGAAAAAACAAGTTCTGCTAATCAAATTCAAGCTAGCGATTGGTCGGTATCAAATCAGTTAGAATGTTCGCCTGTGCATCGGTCTGGTGACTACACAGCATACAGGTGTGCTATCGATGATTTGAAGGAATAGATCAATTCAGATCAAACACCTCGGGCTCCAGCCCCGCTGAGCCGAGCTTCCCCTGGCATCCGATCGTTCCGTTTTCAAGCAGCACAATCGAGTTGGCGATTTCTAGTTCACTGCGATGGCTCGCCACCATCACAGTCGTGCATCCCTGTCTTTGGAGCAGGGCAAGCAGATCAGAGTGCGCTTCCTCAGGAATCCCAACCAGTAATTCATCGAGCAGGAGAGCTGCTGGCTGTCTCAGCAGAGCGCGAGCCAGGGCCACCAGCTTGCGTTCTGCGCCGTTGAGTGGTGCGCCAGCTTCACTGAGCTGAGTATCCAGCTGTTGAGGTAGAGCGCGGATGCGTGCTTCGACTCCGACCTCTTTGAGCATTGCCCAGAGCATCTCATCACTGTCATTGCGTTGTTCACGCAGCAGTTCCCGAAGGCACAAGCTTTCGAGCACCACTTCCTGAGGCAGATAGCCGATCTGTCGCCGCAGGCCGCGAATGGAAATTTTGTTGAGGGGCATGGAGTCGATCAGAACCTCTCCGAGGTCGGGAGTGGTCATTCCGACCATGGTTTTCAGCAGCAATGATTTTCCTGAGGCTCTCTGCCCTGCGATGACAACAATGTTTCCGTTGTCAACGGTCAGGCTGATGTTCTTCAGCAGTGGTGAGCGCAGCCCCGATGGCTGGATTCGAACGTCTCTGAGGCTGATCTCGCCTCCAAAGACATGGTTGATGGCCTGAATTTCCCAGCCCTCCTCGATCGGTTCATCCAGGACCGTTTTGGCTTTTTTCCAGAGAACTGAGACTGTGGCAAAGACAGTGGTGAGGTTGGAGGCTGCCCCTGCTACTGAACCTGTGAAGGCGGTGAACGCCGAATAGAAGGCGATGAAGCTGCCGACTAGACGCGGATCGCCAGTGGACTCAGGTGAATTGAGCACCTCAGCCACCACTACCGCGAAGAGAACAACAGAACCCAGTGGAGACAGGAAGAGCAGAATCACATCGATGGTCTGCTCCAGAGCATTCAGCTGGAGGTAGGTGTTGTTCATCGCTGTGTAGCGCTGCATCCAGCGCTGCAGCATCGGCACTTCTGATGACATCGACCGGATGGTCAGCGCATTGAAGCTGAGCTCGTTGCTCATGGTGTTGAGTTCAGCCTTGAGATCAAAGACCTCTTCATTGAGCTGAATGCACTGCCTGGCGATTTGGAACACCACCAGCACTGCCACTGCGACGACCAGCACCATCCAGACCGCCAGACCAGGGCTGTACTTGATCATCAGAGCCAGGAAGGCAAAGGAAAACAAAGCGGAGAGTGCCGAGGTCAGTGCACCTGCACCGACGTATCTGCGGATCTTGGAGATGGCGCTCAGTCCGACGTAGATCTCTCCCTTGCTGTGAGCAGATGTAAATCCAGATGGAAGCTTGAGGAAATGCTCCCAGATCCCGATCTGCAGGCGTTGGTTGCCAATGGTCTCCAGCCGCAGAATCATCAGTCCTTGGAGGTACTGGCTGGTGATTGACGCCACGACCACCATGGCCACCACCAGCAGACTTTCAGCGAGCCAACCGAGATCGCTTTGCGGGAGCACTGAGGAGACCAGTGTGTTGGTGAGAATTGGAATCGAGAGGCTGAATCCCAGCACGATCAGGGAGATCAGCAGAAGCAGGCCAATAGCACCCAGCTCCGGCTGGTAGGCGAGTCGGACAATCTCAGCGACCCCATCAATTCGGTCACGAAAGCTGCGATGAAGCTCTTGTGCGGTATCAGCGAAGACGGGCCATGGCTCCTTCTTGATTTGAATGGTACGGCCGTTGCTGATGGTGATCAGGCTGTTTTTCTGGCCATCCCTGTAAAGCAAGTAAGGCTTGAGATCGTCGGCTTTGTGAAGCAGTAACAGCGGGTATTCCCCTGTTTCGAGATCCTCCGGGAGGGAAACAGTTCTGTAGTAGATGTTGTTGAAATCAAGGCAGGTGAGGATGTTCCCTTCGACACGATCCAGTCGTTTGTTGGTCAGATTGAGTAGGCGTAGCGCAGCACTGATCAGCAGCACTGAATCGCAGGCCGTGTGTGATTCTTCTGTTTGTCTGGGGCGCAGGGAATAAATCTGTCGGTCGAGCCGTTTGAGATAGCTGCTATCGCTTGTGCTCATGCCAGGGCTCTCCTGTTCAGCTGCATCACACGGTCATATCCCTGGGCAGAGCCTCGTTCTGAAAGGGTGATCAGGGTGATTCCTTGCTCCCGGCAATGGGCATGGATCCGTTGTTCATCGTCCTTGCGAAGTTTGCTGGTATCAACATCCAGCAGAAGCATCAGAGGGCGTCCGCAAAGGGCTCTTGCGATCGCGAATTGAATTTTCTGGCTGCTGCAGAGAATTTGCTCTGCATTTTCGAGATGATGTTCGAACCCTGCTTCAAAGCATTCAATCCAATCTGTTAGGCCAACAACATCAGCAGCATGTGTTGCATCGTTGCGATCGCAATGAGCTCGCCATGCAGTAATGTTTTCGAGCAAACTTCCTGAGAAAAGAGCTGGACTGTCGTCCACATAGCTGACCCTGTTGTGCCACTGGCGGCTGTCAATCGATGTGATTGGCTTTCCGTTGACCAGCAGCTCACCTTCAGTGTGTTGAATGAGCCCGCTGATCATCCGTAACAAGAGTGTTTTGCCTGATCCGCTGTCACCACGCAGTGAAATCTGCTCCCCTTGGCTGATGTGATCGTTGAAATCTTTCAAAACGGGCTCATCAAAGTTGCTGAAACGGCAGCCAAGCTCGTTCATAGTGATTTCAAGACTGCTTATTTCGTTGGCTCCTTCATCGCTGTTGGTGTCATGGTCACTGCGATCGAGGCCGCGATGCCAGGAATCCTTGTCCCCCTGGCAAAGGTCGTCATAGAGAAGCAACAGACCCTGCAGTGATTGCCAGCCGTTGCTGATGGCCGGAATGGATTGCAGAGAGTCACTGATTTGCCCTTGAATGAAAACAAACGCAAGCAGGCTTCCCAGGGAAACGCTTCCTTGGATGATTAACAGGCCGCCGACACCAAGAAGCAACACTTGAGTGGCGAAAATTGTTCCATTTATGGTCACATTGCGATTGACTTTTTGCTTGCCGATGATCTGATTCTGGTTGACACCTTCGGCAAAAAAACTTTGCCACTTCTGCAGCATGCTGAATTCCGTGGCACTTCCTTTGAAAGAGTGGAGGTGATTAATCAGTTGGAATGCTGTTGCATAGCGCGAATTGTTGGCTTGCTGGCGGATGGTCAGGTTGTCAGCAGTGTTGATTGTCACCACGTAGGAAGCTCTCAGAACCACCACGAAGCCCAGCAGCAGAAGTAGAAAGAGAGGGAACGAGATCAACGCTGAGAAGATGACGATCAGCAGAGCAGTCCAGAGTCCGAGAATCGGAGAGAGAAATGAAAAGATTCCTGTTCCCGGTATGTAATAGGGGTACATGAGTCGTGAAGCCAGATCGCCACGACTGCGCAGCGTTAGGAATCCGTAGCTTCGTGTGAATAGTGTTTCGAAGACTTCATCGGCCATCCGCCGTTCAATGACGTAGGCCATCCTTCGCAGCAGCAAGTTCGAGAGCAGCGCCATGCAAACGCTTAGCGACAGCGCGATCAAAGAAAGCCAGACAATCGGGATGCCGAAGGAAAGGCGGTTTTGCTGCAGAAACTGATCGATGAATTGCGATGAACAGGCCGCAATCATCAAGGTTGGAACCACTGATCCAGTGGCCAACAGAAACAAGGCCAGAACCGATCTGCGCAGTGGTGTCACCGATTTGAGAGTGCTTTGCCAGTAGGGCGTTCTTTGGCTGCGGCTGAAGTTTGTCGTTGTTGTTAGTGGTAGAAGCTGAGATCCTCTGAAGTCTTTGAGGTTTTGTTCTTTTCTTCCATTGGCAGTGGCGTAAATCTCCGCGGCATCTTGGTGGCTCCCGAGGATGACGCAGTAACAGTTCCGGTGATCAACGCTGATGGCTGGTTCTCTCAAACTCTGGATGCGTTTATCAGCGGCGTCGTCATCGGCCAGGCGTTCCCATTGGCCGCTCAGTCCAAAGGATTCAGCTCCTTTCAGAAGCTTTTCGGGCGTTGTGCCATCACGGGTGACGCCGGAGGCTGCGCTGAGCTCACGAAGGGTGCAGGTTTTCCCCTGACAGGCCAGAACAATGCCCAGGGCAACAGCTCCGGATTCAGCTTCCACGCTCTGAAGAAGCTGGGGCAATTTGTATGGATGCTGGTCTGGCATTGTCTTCAGCCTTGCGACCCGCCGGCCCGCTCCGGAGTGAGCATCGGTGCACTCGTTCCGCTGAATTGTCTGAGCCATGGGATCAGCAAGCTGATTGGCCGCACCGTTTGGGTGGTGATTTGCAGGCTGAGCAAATCACCCTGACGGACCGGATACGGGATACGACCGGCTGAGGACCATTTCAAGCCCTCCTTGTTGGTGTCTTCAGTCTTGGGATCTTTTTCCAGTTCGATCGTGACGAGAATCGGTTCAGGGATCAGGTTGGAGATTTCGTTCGCTTCCCCTTCACTTCCAAGGCTCTGCCTGATTTCTGTGAGGGAAGCAGGTAACACTTCAACGTCCACCACTTTGGCGAGCATTCCTCCATATTGAGCCTGGCTCATGCCTGTTGGGGTGGCCAGAACCTTCATGCCTGGCCGCACTTGTTGGGCTGCCGCCTGTGAGAGAAATCCTGGGATCTGGTCAGGTAGTCGGCTGAGCGCTTGTCTGGAGACCCGGAGTACGGCTTCGTTTTGCCGCACTTCGCTCAGATGGGGTGCCAGGACATCGGTAATGAACAAATCATGTTTGGCAAAGATCAGACTGGCGTCGGCATAGGTGCGTAAAGCCTTGATGAGCTCTGTTCCGGCTGAATCCACTGCCACCTTGGACCGGAGTAATTGCGCCTGGTTGACAGCAAGCCTCTCCTGATGCGAGAGAACTTCGCTGCGGATGGCATCCACGCGACTTTGCTGGGTCAGATACTTAGCCCGGCTTGCATATCCACGGGAATTGAGCTCAAGAATCGTTTCCAGAAATTCAGTCTGTGTAACGACTTCGTTCTTCAGCAGGTTGATTTTTTTCTTCAATGCCAGGTCGATGGTTGTGAGTTCCTCTTCTGTTAATTGCAGGGTTTTCTCACTGAGCCGATAGGCATCCAGGCTGTCTTGCAAAGCAGCCCATTGCGTTGGTGCTTCGATCCAGCTCAACAGAGATCCTCGTGGAATTTCCCGTTTGCTCAAACGACCGGCTTGATCGATTTTGGATGTGTCCGTTAGTGCCAGTACCTGAGCAGCCAGTTCAGCGATCTGGGTGGTGTTTTTCTTGATTCCGAGCTGGCTGACTTCAAACAGTGCTTGGTTGCGCTCACTCGCCACCACCCCGCTGTCATTGAAATTGTGATGGATTTCGCCTTCGGAAAGGCTGAGCAGACGGCGATCATTGCCTCTGCGAATCATCAGTCCGAATCCGTCCACGTAGATCGGAACCTTGGCTAAACAGGCCCAAAGCAGCCCACCAGCGCTGATTAATAGCGTGATGATGATCGCTGCCCTCAAAGGCGACGAGATCAGACGGACTGTGGTGTACTCGCTTGTGGCGGGCTTTTTCATGGCGCCGTGGTCCTCGTCGTCATCAGGGTGCGGATCTGTGTCTGAAAGGGTTTTGGCCACTGGGCGGAGTAGCGGTAAAGCTCCGCGATCGCATTGCGATAGATCAGACGCAGGGATTTGTTCTGCTCAGCAGCATCGCCAAGTAGCTCGGTGGACTGCACCACGGTTGTGATGTCACCAACGCCGGCGGCGTAGCGCGCTGATGCGACTTGCACGGCCAGCTTTGCGGTTTCCAGAGCTTTTTGCGATGCCGGCAGTGCATGTTTGGCAGTCAAATAAGCGGAATAACTGCGACGGATCTGATTGCCCACCAGATCACGCTCCTGCTGGGCTTGTTGTCTCTGGGCTTTTGCCGAACTGCGATTGGCTGCAGCGCGGGCAGCCTGTACACCACCATCAAAGAAGTTCCAGTTGAAGCCAAGCCCAATCGCCAGATCGGTGTCGATGGACCTGCCTCGGTCATTGGAGTTGCTGTTTCCGATTGGACCATCGATCACGCCTTCTGAGTAGGTTCCGTATCCATTCGCTGAAACTGATAACACCGGCAGATAAAGGTTGAGAAGTCGCCTGGCTTCCCAATCATCCGCTTCAGCTTCTGCTAGGGAAAGGCGGATCTCCTCGCGCAGTGCTAAACCCTCTTCGATCGTTTGCGCCAAGGAGAGTTCCCAGCTTGTGAAAGTGTTGCTGCTGATCTCAGCTGGAACAACAGAACTTCCTGGTGGTCGACCCATGACAAGTGCCAGATCTGATGCGATCTGCAGCTGTGACCTGTAGAACCCGTCGAGCTGGTTCAGCTGGCTGAGTAGCAGAGTTTTTTGCTGAGAAACGTCACCGAGGTGGAGCAACCCACCTCGGTATTGCTCCTCAATGATGTTGAGTTGATCTAGGTTGCGCTTATAAATATTCTCGTAAATCAGGATCAATCGTTGGTTTTCTTGCAGCTCGTAATAATTTAATTGTGTGTCAAGAACGATACTTCGCGCGATTACATCGAATGTGAACTGTTCTGCCTCTAGTAAAGAGGTGTACCGATTAATGGCTGGTTGGCGGCTTGGTTCTAAAAAGCTCCAGCTAACTTGCAGGCCAAGTGATCCTAGGCTGTAGTTGTTGAATTCATAGGTCGTATTTGAATTATTGCTGCTTGGATAGGAGATAATATCTGTCTCAAAATATTGTCCCAGTAGCGGAGATTCATCGCTGTATGTGAAAAACCCTGCTGTTGGTGACCAGCGACGTTGTTCCGAGGCCAGCATGGCTCTGCGCGCCTTGATCGTTTCAGCGGCGGCCAAGAGTTGTGGGTTGTTGCGCAGTGATGCGTTAATCGCATCGGCGAGATGGATCTGTTCTGATTGATTCAGAAGCTCTCGGGCAGGCTGCAGTTCCGATGGCACTGGCGGCTGCGAGTGGCCAAGCCCGAACATGGCTGCACAAGTTCCGAGAAATAATCTGGAGACAGATTTTTTCATCCGAGAAGAGAGGCTCGGCTTCCGGATAGAAGCTGAAATTTAATGGTTGCTTCATGGCCATGCAAGACGCTCGATGGCTTCTGACTGAACCCAGGGATTGTTCTGCAGTCGATCGTCATGGATCGCACACTCTCCTCTTCTGTGCCGCTCTCGATACGCTGTCTGGAGTCTTTGAAGCGCTTGCTGCCAGTGGCTGATCCCACTGCATTGCATCCTGACCTTCTTTGACGCATTTTTTCGACAGAGCCACGGTCATGGTGTCGGACTTGCTCAGCGCCAGTCATTCGATGAAAGGGAGCCTCTGAGATGAGGTGGGTGGAACTGCTCTTCGGTTTGTCTCTGTCTCTTTTGGTGGTTTTGATCCCAATGCCATTGGATGCCGCGGTGGCAAGCTCCGCTGAGAAAAATGCTTTGCCTGAGCTCTTCGATCGTGCTCTTGCCCTCAGCCGTGCGGGGGATCCGCAGCAGGCACTGCCGGTTTGGGATCAGGTTCTAGAGATCGCCCCTAACGATGCGGCGGGCTGGAGCAACCGCGGCAATGTGCGTTTGATGCTGGGTGATCCGGAGGGAGCCATCGCCGATCAAACCCGCTCAATGGAGCTGGCTCCCGAGGATGCTGACCCCCATCTCAATCGCGGTACGGCTGAAGAGGCCTTGCAGCTCTGGTCAGAGGCCGCCGCCGATTACGACTGGATTCTGGCAAGAGACCCCAATGATGCTTCTGCTCTTTACAACCTCGGCAATGTGCGTGGATCCGAGGGTGATTGGGAGCAAGCCCAGCGTCTTTACCGTTTAGCTGCCGATGCCAGACCAGGATTCGCGATGGCTCGATCGAGTGATGCTCTGGCTCTCTACCAGCTCAATGATCTGAACGAAGCAGAACGAAACCTGCGCAATCTGATCCGTCGCTACCCACTGTTCGCCGATGCGAGAGCGGCCTTAAGTGCTTTGCTTTGGAGTGAAGGTTCCCGAGGTGAAGCGGAAAGCCACTGGGCCGCCGCCTCGGGGCTCGATCCCAGTTATCGCGATACCGCCTGGCTCGCTGAGGTCCGCCGCTGGCCGCCACGGCCGATTGCTGATCTCGAACGTTTTCTTGCTTTGGAGGTGTCATGAACCTCACAGCCACCTGGTGTGAGCGTCTGGATGCTCTCTTGCCGGAGTTGATTGAGTTTCGCCGTCATCTACACGCCCATCCTGAGCTCAGTGGGGAAGAGCATCAAACGGCGGCATTGATCGCCGGTGAGCTGCGCCAGGTCGGTTGGCGTGTTCGCGAAGGTGTTGGTCGCACGGGTGTGGTGGCTGATCTTGGCCCTGAGCACGGGCCGAAACTCGGCTTGCGCGTCGATATGGATGCCCTGCCCATTGAGGAGAAAACAGACTTGCCCTATGCCTCCCTGCGGCAGGGAGTGATGCATGCCTGCGGCCATGACCTGCACAGCACGGTTGGGTTGGGGGTCGCCCGATTGCTGGCGGCTGAGCCGCAGTTACCCGTTGGCATGCGCTTGTTGTTTCAGCCTGCTGAGGAGATTGCTCAGGGCGCTCGCTGGATGCGCGACGCAGGAGCCACTGAGGGTCTTGATGCTTTGTTGGGTTTGCATGTCTTCCCCTCCTTGCCGGTGGGCAGCGTGGGTTTGCGCAGCGGCAGCCTGACGGCCGCGGCAGGTGAGCTGGAGATTGAGATCAATGGTCAGGCTGGCCATGGTGCCAGGCCCCATCAATCGGTGGATGCAATCTGGATTGCATCGAGGGTGGTCACCGGTCTCCAGGAAGCCATCAGTCGCCGACTTGATGCCTTGCAGCCAGTGGTGGTGAGCTTTGGGCGCATCGAAGGAGGCAAGGCGTTCAACGTAATTGCCGATCAGGTCACGTTGCTGGGAACGGTGCGCTGTCTGTCCAGCGAGCTGCACGACCATCTGCCGCGTTGGATTGAGGAGACGGTGCAAGCTCTTTGCGAGGGTTTCGGTGCTACGGCCATGGTGCGCTATCGCTGCATCGCTCCATCGGTTCACAACGACACCCAGCTCACGGCCCTGCTCGAGCGCTGTGCCATCGAGCAACTAGGTCCGGATCAGGTGCTGCGGTTGGACCAGCCATCGTTAGGGGCCGAGGATTTCGCGGAGTTGATCCGTGATGTGCCGGGGATGATGTTTCGCCTTGGAGTGGCGGGTCCGGAGGGATGTGCACCGCTGCATAACGGCCATTTCCTTCCTGATGAACGCTGTCTGGGGGTTGGGATCCGGGTGCTTACCGCCGCGATGCTGGCTTGGGAGCCGTTGCGATGAACCGTCCTCCCCGCACCCGTCTGCATGTGTTGTTGTCCTTGGCCGCGCCGTTGCTGGTGTGCCTCGGGGTTTTGGCACTTGTGCAAAGGGAGGGAACGGAGCGATGGCAGTCCGTTCCTGCCATCCTGGTCGGCTCATGCTTGGTGATTCACGCCGTGTTGGGTCGCCGTCGCCGGCGCCACAAGCTGCTGGTGGCTTTGCGGAGCAGTCGTTTTCAGGAGAATTGAGTTCATGGCGTCCACACCGCAGCAGCCTCCGGGAGGTGAACCTGATCTCAATGCCCTCAGGGATGCGATCGGTTCTGGAGATCCATTGCGGGCCATGCCGGCGCTCACCCAGTTGCGCTTTTGCAGCGATGAGCAAGCCGTTCCGCTGTTGGTGCTGGGCAGTGAGCAGGAAGCCTTTCTGGTGCGCTCCCTCAGCTGCAGCGGTTTGGGGTATAAGCGCACTGAGCAGGGTTGGACCGTTTTGGAACGGCTTCTGCGCGCTGATCCTGATCCGAATGTGCGCGCCGAGGCGGCCAATGCTCTGGCCAGCTATGGCGTTGCCCGGGCCTGGCCCTTGCTGAAGGCAGCGTTCGATGCCGACGCGGCGTGGCTTGTGCGTTGCAGCATTCTTTCTGCTCTGGCGGAACAGCCTGAGATCGATTTTGCTTGGCTGCTGGATCTGGCCGGTGCCGCGATCACTGACGGTGACGGCACTGTGCGCGTCAGCGGCGCGGAGATTTTGGGACGGATCGTTCGCGAGCGTGCTGATCAGCCGATTGGTGAGCAAGCCAGAACGCTGTTGCAGCCACTCCAGAAAGACGCTGACCACCGTGTTGTGGCAGCTGCACTGAACGGATTGCAGCTGCGTTGACGGTGTGTTTTCACAGGCGTTGCTAGTAATTGAGGACCACTAGGGGTGCCCAGGGTCGTTCGCGATCCCCATGGCTGAGATCACACCCTCTGAACCTGATCCGGGTTATTCCGGCGACAGGGAAGTGACCGATGTGATCTGCGGTTTGTTGGCCGGCTCCTGGCAGTTCCTTCGCTGAATGGATCATGCGTGCTTCCTGGGTTCAGTCCCGTCGTGGACAGGCCAACGTGTCCCAGATGCATTTCGCCCGTCAGGGCGTGGTGACCGAAGAAATGGTTTACGTGGCGAGGAGGGAGAACCTGCCCGAGACCCTGGTGATGGAGGAGGTGGCGAGAGGCCGCATGGTCATTCCCGCCAACATCAACCATGAAAATCTCGAGCCGATGGCGATCGGCATTGCCAGCAAGTGCAAGGTCAATGCCAACATCGGCGCTTCACCCAATGCCTCGGATGCTGAGGAAGAGGTCAAGAAACTGAACCTCGCAGTGAAATATGGCGCTGACACCGTGATGGACCTGTCCACAGGTGGCGTCAATCTCGATGAGGTGCGCACCTCAATCATCAAGGCTTCACCCGTGCCGATCGGCACGGTTCCTGTTTATCAGGCACTGGAAAGTGTGCATGGCTCGATCGAACGTCTTTCCGAAGACGACTTCCTTCACATCATCGAGAAGCACTGCCAGCAGGGTGTCGACTATCAGACCATCCACGCTGGATTGCTGATCGAGCACCTGGTGAAGGTGAAGGGACGCATCACCGGCATCGTCAGCCGTGGCGGCGGCATTCTCGCCCAGTGGATGCTGTATCACCACCGTCAGAACCCTCTCTATACCCGTTTCGACGACATCTGCGAGATTTTCAAGCGCTACGACTGCACCTTTTCTCTGGGTGACTCACTGCGCCCAGGCTGTCAGCATGATGCCTCGGACGCGGCGCAGCTGGCTGAGCTGCACACGCTGGGTGAACTGACCCGTCGTGCCTGGGAGAAAGACATTCAGGTGATGGTGGAGGGTCCTGGTCACGTGCCGATGGATCAGATCGAATTCAACGTGAAGAAGCAGATGGAGGAGTGCAACGAAGCCCCCTTCTATGTGCTCGGCCCTTTGGTGACCGATATTGCACCTGGGTATGACCACATCACCTCGGCGATCGGAGCGGCAATGGCCGGTTGGCATGGCACGGCGATGCTCTGTTATGTCACTCCGAAAGAGCATCTCGGACTGCCTAATGCTGACGATGTGCGTGAGGGTTTAATCGCCTACAAGATTGCTGCGCATGCGGCTGATATTGCTCGTCACCGCCCAGGTGCCCGTGATCGGGATGATGAGCTCAGCCGGGCGCGTTATGCCTTTGATTGGAACAGGCAGTTTGAATTGTCACTGGATCCCGAGCGGGCCAAGCAGTATCACGATGAAACTCTTCCTGCTGATATTTACAAGCAGGCTGAGTTCTGCTCCATGTGTGGGCCCAAGCACTGTCCGATGCAAACCAAGATCACCGATGAGGATCTGGAAGGCTTGGAAAAAGTTCTCGAAGTGAAAGGGGGTGCAGAGTTGTCTGGGGTGAAGATGGATAAGGCTGAGTGAATGAGTTCCATGCATCATCACCAAAAGTCATTCACTCTGTCTTTTGGTGATGATGCATGGAGTGCTGGGCTCATTCGGCTTTGTTTCCGAGCACTTCTCGGAACCAATTTATGGTGGGCTGGAGGCCTTCTTCAAGGGAAATCTTGGGTTCCCAGCCCAGCTCTTGCTTGGCAAGGTCAATGACAGGTTGACGCTGAAGTGGATCGTCCTGGGGTAGGGGCTTGTTGATCAGTTCTAGGTTGGGATTGATCCGATCGCGCACGAGTTCGGCCAGCTGGCGGATGGTGAATTCATTGGGATTGCCAATGTTGATGGGGCCCGTGCTGTCCCCATTCATTAGGCGGATCATGCCTTCGATCAGGTCATCGACGTAGCAAAATGATCTGGTTTGACTGCCATCTCCATACAGCGTTAGTGGTTTTCCTTGGAGAGCCTGAACGATGAAGTTGCTCACAACGCGTCCATCGTCAGGCAGCATGCGAGGACCGTAGGTGTTGAAGATGCGCATCACCCGGATTTCCGAGCCATGCATGCGCTGGTAATCGAAACAGAGTGTTTCGGCAATGCGCTTCCCTTCGTCGTAACAGCTGCGAATTCCGATGGTGTTCACACAGCCTCGGTAACTTTCCGGTTGAGGATGAATTTCTGGATCTCCGTAAACTTCGCTTGTGCTGGCCAGTAAGAAGCGTGCTCCAACGCGCCTAGCCAGCCCCAGCATGTTGTATGTGCCTAAAAAACTTGTCTTGGCTGTTTTGATTGGGTTGAACTGATAGTGAATCGGAGAAGCAGGGCATGCTAAATGCCAGATTCGGTCGACTTCAAGCTGGATCGGCTCAGTCACATCATGACGAATCAGTTCAAAGTTGGGATGTCCGATCCACTGGCGAATGTTGGCTTTGCGGCCCGTAAAATAATTATCGAGGCAGATCACTTCCTCGCCGGCATGCATTAATCGATCAGCTAAGTGGGAGCCGAGGAATCCGGCACCGCCTGTGATCAGATTGCGGGTGCTGGACAAGGGAAGCCAGTTGCATCTCAGCTGAAGGTATCAGGCCTGGCTTGTCGGATGCTTTTCAGCGTTGTGTGAATGGACCCCGGATCAACTGGCTCAGTCCTGCAGCTGCTGTAATCGTCCAGATCGTGAGCAGCCTTCGAAGGATGGCGATCGGTAGGGCAATTATCACGTCAATGCCAGCGTCTTGAAGCAGAAGCGTGGTGGCGGCTTCGTTCACGCCAATACCGCCTGGACTGTTGCTGATCAGCCCTGCTGTGCCTGACAACAAATAAATGCCGATTCCTTGAAGTGGGCTGATTGATGTCGGGGACAAAACCATCACGAGCAACCAGAGAATCATTCCTTCCACAGCCCAGAACAGCAGGCTTAAAACCAGGGCAGGTAGGCAGGCGCGCGCCATGGCACCACGGGGTCGATGCTTGTCCCAGGCTTTTTTGAGGGTGCGCCATCCAGAGCGAACGATGCGCTGTCGGCGCAAGCTGAGGCTGATCAGGATCAAGCCCGTAAGGATGAGCACCCACCACCAAGAGGGTCCTGCCTGCGGCACTAATTGGGCCACCATCGCCGGTGTGATCACGCCCAGCCAGATCAGCACTGCGGCGCCATCGCAGAGACGCTCGGCGATAAAGGCGTGGGTCAGAGGTAACCGTGGATAGCCAAGTTCGACATGTAACTGCTCGACTCGACTGAGCTCCCCAAGTTTTCCTGGAGTGGCTGTCAGGGCAAATCCTTGAAACCAGCCCACGGCATCGGCCCAGTTCCAGTGACCGACTCGAACCGATCGCAGAAGAACCCGCCAGCGGCTGTAGCGCCCGACATAACTGAGAGTGAGCAGTGCATAGATGACCGGCAACCAGGCCAAGAGCCGAGTGCATGCTTCAACCAGCTGCGATTTCGTCGCGCTTGGCAGACCGAACCAGGTCTGTATTCCAAGACCCAGCAGAGCCAGTGCTAGCCAGGGAAGCAGTCGTTGGAGCCACGAACGGGATTGGCGGTAGGCGCGGGGTTCAGCGGAAAAGCTGCGGTAATGCGGACGCCCGCTGGCTTGGAGAAGTTCGCGATCACCAGAGCTATCTCCATAGGCCTCCAGCTTCTCTGGGCATGGCAGTTCACCAAGCGCTAACTCCAGTCGTTTGAGTTTTTCTGGCCCTTTGCAGTTGGCTGACAGCAGCCTGAACGGCTGGTCAGGGCTCACTTCAAGAGGATCCTGGCAGCAGGTCCCGATCAGTTCGATCTTCAGAAGCTCCGCCAGCGGACGGATGAACGGTTCCGGCGAGGCTGTGATGATCATGCAGCGGTCGCCTTGTTGGCGATGCCATTGCAGTCGTTTCAGGGCTTCAGGTCTTAACTGCGATCGCAGTTTGATGGGCAGTTGTTCTTCCAGCACTCGCTGCCGATGCTCCCGTGGTGTGGCCTGGAGCACGACATCGAGGAGGATCTCCTTCATTCGCCCGGTACTGCAGCGTTTGAACTGCCAAGCCACCAGATGCGGCAGAAGCCTGGGCAGGAGTCGTATGAGTCCGAGAGGACCTTGGAGTAGAAGCAAACAACAGCGCGTGGCGTCTCCCTTGATCAGGGTGCCGTCGCAGTCAAAGGCGGCGATCGCTGGAGACATCGCGGAAACTCACGTATTTGTGTCCGAAGAAGCTTGTGATCACAGGAACGACCACTCCGAAGCTGTGAGCAATCAGATCAACGAGCGCGGCCACTCCGATCACGGGTAAGAGCCAAGTGCGGATTCCGATGCTCACCAACCAGGTTTGAAGCACGGCCGCGAGGTTGATGAGTGCAAACGCCGCGAACGATCGCTTGACCGATTGTTGGGTTTGGAGGAAGACATACCGGCGGGCTAATGCATAAGCAGTCACCATTCCGATTGCGTACGCCGCGAGCACGGCGAGCTCGAAACGAAGAACCTGAGAAAATCCGATACGACTTGCGATGTTGATCAGAGCAGCGATTCCGCCCGTGATCAAGAAAAGAAAAAATTGACGTTTGGGTGAGGTAGTTGTGGGTTGATTCATGGCGCGGCTGCCGCGGCGTTGGCCAGCACACGACGCGCCAGCGATCGTCCATAGCCAACGCTCTCACTGATGCCTCGGTCTTCTGGGTAATAGACGGTGGTGTCTGCGGTGATCACTCCGGGGTATGGCTCCAGGGGTGGCAGTGTGGCTTGAAAGTTGATGCGGCAGACCGGTTGGGCGAAGCGGTATCGGCTGCAATGGCTTGCCAGTCGATGCTCATCTCGCAAATCGGGATTGATGGCTTTGAGGCAATCCCAGGCATCGTCGATGAAGGCTTGGTTGTTTCGCTGGTAATCAGGGTGATCGGCCGGGATATAGAAAGGTACGTAGCTCACATGGGGTGATAACGGCCGCAGGTTGCTCATTTCGATGACTCCCGGAATGGCAAAACGGTCATCATTGACGTTCGTCCAGAAATTGCCTGTGATTGCGCGACTGGTCTGAAACACCACGCAGGCACAGGCCACGGAGGGTTGACTGCTGTAGCGGTTCACGAGCTCGGGCTTCGTCCCTCCGGCTTCGAGCATGGGTGCGACCAAGGGCAATGGCACCGTTGAAATCACTCGATCAAAGTGTTGAGCATGGTCGGTTGTCTGCAACTTGGCGCCACCTTCAGGGCTGGGCTGGATCGATTGAACTGGTGAATTGCAACGGATCTCACCACCGTGGTGTCGGATGGAGGCTTCCAGGGCATCCACCAGTTGTTGTGACCCGCCGTTCAAGAAACCAAGGGTTTCTTTCAGCTTCTTGCGGGATTGCCCCAGTCGGCGTACTCGACTCCAGATCCAGGCTGCAGAAATTTGATCACTAAATTGGAAGAATTTGAAGGCGAAAAGTTTATGCCAGAGCAGCTGATATCCACGCTCACCAAGCCATTTGCGCAGCCATCTTGTGGCTGTGATTGAATCAAGATGTTTCCAGTCGCGGATGGTGAGACAGCGTGCTGCATGGAGTAAGTACCGGAATCGGGTCAGCAGGGCCAGGTGGCGGAATGACAAGACACTTCCAACCGATCCCCAGGGATAGAGGCGATTGTTGAAGAAGAATCCCATGCTGGTTTGTCGCCAGCAAAGCTGATCGCTGAGATTGAGCTCTTCCAGAATTTCGAAGAACGCATGGTCGCTGAGGCAGTGAAAGTGGTAATAACGCTCCAACTGAAGACCATCAAAGTCAAAGCTGGCGGCCATTCCACCTAAGCGGTCATCGGCTTCGAATAGCACTGGAGCATGACCTTGAAGACAAAGTTCATAGGCAACAGCCAGCCCCATGGGGCCGCCACCAATCACAGCGATGGATGTCATTAGAACGGCATCTCCAGTTGGGAATAACGCGCATCTTGATACGTGATCCTTAGCGCATCAGCTAAGGGTGTTGGTGTGACTCGAAAGATGCCTGGCCAGTCGATGACATCAAATTCATCGCCAGCCGTCAGCGCCTTGAGTTGAGAGCGGGTGAAGGCAGGCTGCCTGGAGATGAATGCCCAGCACTGAAGGAGAAATCCGAACAGGGGGATCGGCAGGTGAATCATCAAGGTGCGAGCCCGAACCGCACGTCTCAGCTGACGCATCAAGCTGATGTAACTCACTTTCTCCAATCCGGTGATGTCATAGCTGCCGCGTAACTCGGGAGATTCAAGGCAGCGTTCGATCAAACGGCAGAAATCTCCGACGTAGAGGGGCTGGCGAATGAATCGTCCAGATCCGGGAATGGGAAACACGGGCAGTTTGTGCATGAACCGTGCAAGCCAGCCCAGGTGCTTCCGGTCAAACCAGCCGAACATCAGGGTGGGACGCAGAACAACAGCATCCGGCCGGGCTTCGCGCACTAACTCCTCCTGTCGTCGTTTCGTGCTGGTGTAAAGGTCTTTCGCCACGGAGTTGACCACAGAACTACTGATGTGGATGAGCCGTGGGACCGGATGATGTTTGAGGGCTTCCAGCACCGTGATCGTGCTTTGCACGTTGTTGCGTTCAAACTGGCTGCTGTCGGTGTTGCCAATTTCAGCTTGGAGCATCACGCAGGCTGAGCAGCCTTGAAGTTGGTGAGGCCAATCCTGATTTTCCAGGCAACACAGGTCTTCCTCAATAAAGGTGACTTTTGGAAATAAATCCTGCGCGATCGCAACAGCTTCAGCTTTTTTGTCGACCACAATTAAATGCCAATCTGGGTGATTGTCTTGCAGTCGGGCAATCAGATTGAGGCCGACGAGTCCGGCACCGCCGGGAATGAAGATCTTCATGACAGGGCGGAAAAATCAGATCGCCAGACGGCGAGATAGGTCGGACTCGAACACATGGCGTGGATCCAATTGGTCGCGCTCCTGTTTCCAGGCTTCAAGACCGGGATAAGAGCGGGCGAACATCGCGGCGGATTGCCTGGAATCCTTGGCGAGGTAGAGACGACCACCGGCATCAGCAACCAGTTGATCCAGCTCGTCGAGTGTTTCCATCAGGCCTGGAACTGCCGCTGGGACGTCTGCCGCCAAAGTCCATCCGGGCATCGGAAAGGACAAAGGACCTTGATTGGCTTCACCGAAGCGTTTCAGCACAGTCAGGAAACTTGGAGCACCGATTTTGCGCAAGGCACCGAGACAGCGACTCACAAGGTCTCCAGCACTGTCTGGCACCACGAACTGATACTGGAGAAATCCACTGGGACCATAAATGCGGTTCCAGTTGTTCACCCCGTCTAGAGGATGAAAAAACGGCGTGATGGCCTGCAGTTCTCCCTGTCTGCTTCGCGGCGCTTTTCGGAACCAAGCTTCGTTGAACGCCCGAACGGTCCAATTGTTGAGGAGGCCCCCCGGCAACAGTGATGGCGCAGTCCCTAAAGCCTTTGGGTCATAAAAAAGAGGTTTATCGCTGGCTGAATGCTGGTCTTTCCATTGATCCAGGTTGGCGTGATCCCCCCGTGTCAGTACACCTCGGCCGGGTCCATGCAAGCTGTCGACCCAGGCCACGCTGTAGCGGTAATGGTCGTCGCCCTCAACCATGGCTGCCATCAGGCTTTCGAGATCTCCATAACGCTGCGTGTCCACGCTGATGAGTGATGTCGTAATTGGGATGAGCTGAAAGCGTGCTTCAACAATCACCCCAGTGAGTCCCATCCCACCGCAGGTGGCCCAGAAAGCAGCGGCAGTGGTTGGGTTGTTGGGGGTCAGCAGTTGTTCATGCCCTTCACCGTCTAACAACCTCACTTCCAACACATGGTTCGCGAAGCTTCCTTCGCGGTGATGATTTTTTCCATGCACATCGGCTGCGATCGCGCCACCCACGGTGACGAAACGAGTTCCAGGGGTCACCGGTAAGAAGAAGCCAGCAGGAACGATCACCTGGAGGATGGCGTCAAGACTGGCGCCACTTCCTGCCAATAGGGTTCCGCTTTCGGAGTCCAGCTGGATGTGGTTGAACTGGGACAGATCAATCACAGAGCCTGCTTCGCACTGTGCGGGATTGCCGTAGGCGCGACCCAGCCCGCGGCTGATCACGCTGCGAGGCGGTGCGTTCTGGAGCAAATGGCTGATTTGGTCAAGACGTTCCGGTCGCACCACTTCGGCGTTGGTGGCATCTGTGCATCCCCACCCAGTGAGGGATTGTTCCTTTGCTGGAAGGCAGCTGGTCATTGCAGACGGTTGGAGACTCAGAGTTTGGAAGCCAATGGAGCTGGTAGTCGACGGACGAGTTTCATCACGGGATCCCACCACCAGGGGATGTATTCAATTCCCCGACGTTGCGGGTGACGCAGGAGGTCTTTAGCGATTGTTTCTGGTGCAGTGCAGAGCAAAGGCGGAGCTTTGCCCTCCGTCATTGGGGATGTGATGAAGCCCGCTTTGAGAATGCGCACAGCAAAGGGATGGCCCTGACAGCGCAGAAGGAGACCCTCGCAGAAACGCGTCAATCCTGCCTTGGCGGCGCCGTAGTGGTAGTTCGAAGGCCTGCCGCGATCAGCAGCGACGGAAGAGAAGACCCAAAGAGCCCCCGGCTGTTGAATCCTTTCTTCGGAGACAATCGCCGTCAGCCAGGGGATGAGACCGGTGAAATTCACCTGAGTGATCCATTGGGCTTGATCGCTGTCGACGCGAGCTTGTTCGGCATCCCCCATGACGCCTGCTGTGATCAGGTAAAGATCAAATGGTTCGGGAGACTCGATGGGCTTGGGCGAGGCTAGGTCCACTGAATCGGTGGTCACATCGAGACCGGGGTGATCTGATCTCAGCGTTTGGGCCAACTGCTCATTGCGTTGCTGGTTGCGGGCAATCAGATGAAAGCGACGGCAGTCTTGACGGGCGAGCTCAGTGATGATCGCTTTGGCTGTTGTGCTGGTGCTGCCCAGAATCCAGGCTGATGAAAAGGTCATGGCAGCAGTCCAAATCGATTGAGTAAATTAACAGTGATCACGGTGATCAACCAAGCAATCAGAGTCACCTGAATACCTCTGTCATTCAGAAGAATCTCCTCAGGTTTTTCTGTTGTTTGGTCAGGCGAAGCCTGCAGTCGACGCTCCGCTTCATCAGGATCACTCAGAAGTTGGTATCTGAAAATTCCAACCAGTACAAAAGGAACACTGAGAAGCATCCAGCTGGTTTCTGCACCTTGAAGAGCGGGACCAGCACTCCAAAGTGCATAAGCCATAAAGCTGGTGCTTGCCACAAGGGACTCGAGCCGTTGAAGCAGAGGTAATGAATAGCGTAAAAGCACTTTGCGGGTGATCACTCCACGATCTATCGCGGTGCGTAATTCAGCTTTGCGTTTCTCTACTGCCAGAAACAAAGCAAGTAAGCCGACTGTCAGCAGGAACCAAGGTGACCAATGCCCTTGGGACGCAACAACCCCTGCAATAGCGCGTAATAAAAAACCTGATGCTATGCAAAAAAGATCTAGTAGTGGTTGACGCTTAAGGCCAAAACAATATGCGATTTGAATGGCTAAATAGATTAAAATTGTTGCAAGAAGTGAAAAGTCGACCGATGCACTTATTGTCAGACTCAAAATCAGCCAGACGATTGCGAGGGCGACTGCATCGAATATTTTGATTCGGCCTGATGCAATTGGCCTGAAGCGTTTGCGAGGGTGCTGCCTATCTGCCTCGAGGTCGATGATATCGTTAATGATATAAATAAAACTCGAGATAAAGCAAAAGCTGAAAAAGGCTTTGATGCAGTTTGTCCATAAAAAAATAGATTGATCTTTCGTGAAGATTGCCGCAGCAAAAACTAGAAAGTTTTTACTCCACTGCCGAACGCGACTCGCTTCTAAGGCTGTGATTATTGTTTTATGGAAACTCATTTGCTCGCTACTGGGGCTGGAGGTTTGAAGTGGTCAAGGTTGCACTGATAGGCACTATAAATGCCAACTTTGTTGATAACTTTGCAGTCTTCCCTGTTGGGCTTTGGCAAGTAGTTTAGAGAAGGTTGTTTCAAGTCTTTTGTGTTTTCGATAATGTAAATAGAACTTGTTTTATTGTTCATCATTTTTTGTATATCGGTTTTCAATGATGGCCTATTTTTTGGGCTTAAGTTTCTGGCGGCCAGGCCCTTAAGGCCAGATAGGTAAAACAGTTGGGAGCTCCAGTCATCACATCTGATGGTGAGTAAGCGATCATGCCTGCTGGAATGGTTTTTTACATAAGTAGCTATAGTTAGGGCGTCACTAGATGTTTTTGTTGATACCGACCAGTATCTCATGCCAAAAGAATGTAGTTGTATGGTGCAGATCAATGCAGTTATAAAAATAGAGCCTAGCATCATGGTTTTAATCACATTGTTTGTTTCTGCGTATTGACTTATTGCATTTAAAGCTGCCGCAAGGGAAAGGTATCCAAAGATTAGATTGGCTGTGGCGTAATATTCATGAACAAAGAATAGATTGAAAAATATGATTGGCCCGGCCGCATACATGAAAAAGCCAAAATTGCAAATATAGGTTGATCTGCGAGCGCCTGAATTTTTGCAGGATATCATTAATAGATTGGCTACAATAAATGCACAGAAAATAACTATTGGGGGTAATAGTCCGAAGTCGAGATCTCTCGAGCCAGTAGTGCTGAATATCAATGACCAATTCTCTGGCTCCAGGCGGTCGCTCAATGAGCCAAAGTTCCAGGCAGTGAGGTTTTTAGAAACAATAAAACTTGCGTTCGAATTTAATTCTTTTAATTGATCGGCATGGTTGACCCATGACTTCGTCAAGAAAACAGAGAGTAATGAAACAAATCCAAAAAATAGTCCGCTTTTAATGGCTTTGAAAAACTGTTCTCTTGCAACCAGAGATAGACATGCTAGGTAAATTTGATCGATTGCAATAAAGCCAATTAAGGGCAACGTTGTTGTTGCTTTTGTCAGCATCCCAAGGTTTAAGAAGACGCCAAAAAGCAAGGCTTTGCCTAGAGGGAAAAATTGATCTTGATTTCGAGCGTTTGATTGATCGCAGGTCCATAAATTCCGCAAGTCAATGTAATAGAGGGCCGTTGCCAGGGTCAGGAGCAATGCGGTGCCGTCGATGAGAAAGCTTCTTCCGTAATACAGGTATGTTTGTGATGTTGCTAATAGCGCTGAAAATATTATGATGTATAATTCCTTGACTCGATTACGTGAAAGAATTGATATGCAAGCCAGCGCAGAAAGTAGTATTGATGCGCTATTCGTGATTCTTCCAACTTGGCTTAAGGATTGGCTGGTCGCTGTGCTGATTAGTTTGACTAATGCCTGGTAAGTTGGGAATTCAAAGGGAATTGCCCACGGTTTGCCAAGGACAGGCGTTTCGTAATTGAATAAATGAACCCCATTTTCGAACAAGTACTCCGCTGAGATTGCCGTTTGAGCTTGTCTGAACGAGTAGTTGTCAATAATTGGCTGGCCGCTGGTGGTCAGCCAATAAATGATCATTGGAATAAAAATGATTCCAATGATCAGCTTGCTCTTGGGCGTTAGTGAGGGTGCGTCTGCTTTGCTGCGATTCACCCTAGATCTCTCTGGAATCTCGCAATATTAACTGAATCGATGATCAAGCACCAGCTGGTCAGGGTTGACCTGACCCCGCTGAATGTCATGCGATCTTGATTGGTTGTCGCTGCCTTCATGGAAGCAATTCAATCCAGGCAATTAGCGCCCGGATTGAATTGCTGTGCTGAGCATTTGTTGTCAGTCAGTCACTGAAGCAACGCTCTGGACTTGGCGACGACATTTTCAACGGTGAAGCCAAACTTCTCCATGCAGGTTCCACCGGGGGCGGAGGCTCCAAAGCGATTCATGGTGACGCTGTCACCATCAAGACCGATGAATCGATGCCAGCCGAAGGACTCGGCTGCTTCGACAACGATGCGCTTGCGAACAGCGCTGGGAAGCACTTCTTCTTTGTAGGCGTCGCTTTGCTCGTCGAACAGTTCGACGCAGGGCATGGAGACGACGCGCACTTTCTTGCCATCAGCGCTGAGCTGTTTGGCGGCTTGCACGCAGAGATCAAGTTCGGTGCCGGTGCCGATCAGGATCAGGTCGGGTGTTCCATCACAGTCTTCGAGGATGTAACCACCCAGTGCCACTTTCTCAATTGAGGAATTGGCTTGATTGACCATGCCTTGTCGGCTGAGGCACAGCGCGCTGGGCCTGTGACGATTGCTGATCGCCAGTTTGTAAGCGCCGCTGGTTTCGTTGCCGTCGCCGGGTCGGAAGACCAGCAGTCCTGGCATGGCCCTGAGTGAAGGGATGGTCTCGATCGGCTGGTGTGTCGGTCCGTCTTCGCCAACGCCGATGGAGTCATGGGTGAGAACGTAGATCACACCCAATTCGCTCAATGCCGATAGACGCATCGAGCCGCGCATGTAGTCGGCGAAGACGAGGAAGGTGCCGCCGTAGGGGATCAACCCGCTGTTGTGATAAGCGATGCCGTTCAGCACGGCGGCCATGGCGTGCTCCCTCACACCAAAGTGCAGGTAGCGCTTCTCAGGTGTTTCCGGCTGGTAAGAGCCTGTTTCGCCCTTGATGTCGGTGTAATTGGAGTGAGTGAGGTCAGCAGAGCCACCAATCAGCTCCGGCAGATTGGGGCCGAGAGCACCCAGACAGATCTGGGAATGTTTACGGGTGGCAAGCCCTTTGTCATCTGGTGTGTAGGTGGGCAGATCCTTGTCCCAGCCTTGGGGGAGTTCGCCGCGCAACATGCGCTCAAACTCTGCTGACTCTGCGGGGTACTTGGAGCGGTAGGTCGCGAGAGTTTGGTTCCACTCAGCCTCGAGGCTCGCACCACGATCAATGGCCTGACGGAATTGGTCGTAAGCATCCTGGGGCACTTCAAAGGGACCGTAGTTCCAGCCCAGTTGCTGACGGGTCAGTGCTGTTTCTTCGTCGCCAAGGGGGGCTCCGTGGACACCGGCGGTATCGCTTTTGTTGGGTGAGCCGAAGCCGATCGTGGTTGTGATCTTGATGATCGAGGGCTTGTCGGTGACAGCTTTGGCAGCTTCGATGGCCTTGGCGATGGCATCAACATCGGTGTTGCCATCAGCAACGTGCTGCACGTGCCATCCATAGGCTTCGTAGCGCTTGAGCACGTCCTCCGTGAAGGACACGTTCGTGCGGCCGTCGATGGTGATGTGATTGTCGTCGTAGAGGGCAATGAGCTTGCCCAGCTTCAGATGCCCCGCTAAGGATGCTGCCTCGGAGGACACACCCTCCTGATTGCAGCCGTCACCCATGATCACGTAGGTGAAGTGGTCAACAACGGTGGCATCGGGCTTGTTGAACTTCGCCGCAAGGTGAGACTCGGCGATGGCCAGACCCACGGCATTGGAGATACCGGCACCAAGGGGGCCTGTGGTCACCTCAACGCCAGGGGTTTCGAAGGTTTCCGGATGTCCTGGTGTCTTGGAGCCCCATTGCCGGAACTGCTTGATGTCATCGATCGACACCGAGTCGTAGCCGGTGAGATGAAGCAGTGCGTACAGCAGCATGCAGCCGTGACCGGCCGACAGCACGAAGCGATCTCTGTTGAACCACTTGGGGTTCTTCGGGTTGTGATGCAGGAACTTGTCCCAAAGCGTGTAGCCCATCGGGGCACAACCCATGGGCAGACCTGGGTGGCCGCTCTTGGACTTGTTGATCGCATCAACGGCCAGCATGCGGATGCTGTTGATGCAGAGGGTGTCGAGAGATGCGGGCGCGGCGACCATGGCGTGAGATTCGGGAAGCAGTAAGGAGTTGGATCAGTCTGAAACAGCGTGGTCAGCGTCACCGAGGGTGAACCTGACCTCAGGGTTCAGTTCATGCGCTGGAAGGCAAGGCAGACGTTGTGGCCGCCGAACCCGAAGGAGTTGGATAACACTCTTCCAAGTGTGTGCTCGCGGGCGGAGTTCGGCACCACATCCAGATCACAGTCGGGATCGGGATTGGTGTAATTGATGGTGGGCGGAACAACATTGTGCTGCAGTGCAAGCACGCAGGCCACGGCTTCGATGCCGCCGGAGCCGCCCAGCAGATGCCCTGTCATCGATTTGGTCGAGCTGACAGGAATCTTCAGGGCGCGTTGGCCGAGAGCACTCTTGATGGCTGCGGTTTCGTTGCTGTCGTTTGCCGGTGTGCTGGTGCCGTGGGCATTGACGTAATCGATGCTCTCAGCACTGAGGCCACCGTCTTCCATGGCCAGGCGCATGGCAGCTGCTCCGCCAACACCTCCGGGTGTTGGCGAGGTGATGTGGTGAGCATCACAGGTGGTTCCATAGCCAACGATTTCGGCCAGGATCGTCGCCCCGCGAGCTTCAGCATGGCTGAGTGTTTCAAGCACCAACACGCCTGATCCTTCACCGATCACAAAGCCGTCGCGTTCCTTGTCGAACGGACGACTGGCGGTGCCTGGATCATCGTTGCGGAACGACAGTGCCTTGGCACTGGCGAACCCGGCCACTCCAAGGGGGGTGATGGCGGACTCTGCGCCGCCGCAAATCATGGCGTCAGCCTTGCCCATCTGCAGGAGACGGAAGGCATCGCCGATGGCATTCGAACCCGCGGCACAGGCGGTGGCAACGGCTGAACTTGGTCCCTTGGCTCCCAGGGCGATCGCTGCCAGGCCTGTGGCCATGTTCGGGATCATCATCGGCACTGTGAAGGGGCTGACACGACCCGGGCCTTTGCCTTCAAGCACGTGGGCTTGGGTTTCCATCGTCAGCAATCCGCCAACGCCTGAGCCAATGCTGACGCCGATCCGCTCGGCGTTGGTTTCAGTGATCTCCAGACCAGAGTCAGCGAGAGCCTGTTTGGCGGCGACGACACCGAATTTGCAGTATCGATCCCAGCGCTTCGCTTCCTTGGGCTCAATGAATCCCGAAGGATCGAAGTCCTTCACTTCAGCTGCAAATCGACAGGCGTGCCGAGAAGCATCAAACAGAGAAATTGATGCCACTCCGTTCCTGCCGGAGGTCAGACCGGACCAATAATCGGAAACGCTGTTGCCGATCGGTGTCACCGCGCCGAGGCCCGTGACCACGACGCGTTGGAGACCCTCCACCATGCTGCCGATCCTCAGGCCTGCTTGTCTTCGATGTACTTGACGGCGTCGCCGACGGTGGCGATGCCCTCAGCGGCTTCGTCTGGAATTTCGATGTCAAAGGCTTCTTCCAATGCCATCACCAGCTCGACGGTGTCGAGAGAGTCAGCACCGAGATCATTTTGGAAATTCGATTCGGGCTTGACTTCGCCGGCGTCGACGCTGAGCTGCTCCGCCACGATCGAACGGACTTTTTCGAGGATCGCTTCCTGGGACATGGCCGTGAAGACGGGACGCCGCATCTTACGGGCTGGCCTGGGCCTTTCCAATCTCTGGGTCTGAACAACGGCCTGGCGTTAACAACGGTGACGGCCGGCCGCGTGCTTGGCCTCAGTGTCGCCAAGCCCCGGTACCTTGTTTTCAAGTCACCTGTTCCCAGAGGGATTCATGTCCCACGCCGTCAAGATCTACGACACCTGCATCGGATGCACTCAGTGTGTGCGCGCCTGTCCTCTGGATGTGCTCGAAATGGTTCCCTGGGATGGCTGTAAAGCTGGCCAGATCGCATCTTCACCACGCACGGAAGATTGCGTTGGTTGCAAGCGTTGTGAAACCGCATGCCCAACAGACTTCCTCAGCATCCGTGTTTATCTCGGTGATGAGACCACTCGAAGCATGGGCCTGGCGTACTGAACGCCAGATTCGTTTTTGAGTTCAATAACCCATAAGCTCAGCCCGGCATTGCCGGGCTTTTTTGTATGTGCGGAATCGTTGCGGTGATTGGCTCCAGAGAGGCAGCACCGCTTCTGTTGGAAGGGCTGCGGCAACTGGAATATCGCGGTTACGACTCCGCTGGCATCGCCACGATCGAAGAGTCTGCGAACACTGCAACTGCTCAGCTGCATTGCATTCGCGCCAAAGGCAAGCTCGTCAATCTCAGCGCAAGGGTTGAGCAGGAGGGTGCGCCCGGTTTTTGTGGAATCGGCCACACCCGCTGGGCGACCCACGGCAAGCCGGAGGTGCATAACGCCCACCCCCATTGCGATGGTGCCGGTGCTGTGGCCGTGGTGCAGAACGGCATCATCGAAAACCATCGGGCCCTGCGGGAAGAGCTCACTGGCGCCGGGGTCAGCTTCCGCTCAGACACCGACACCGAGGTGATCCCGCATCTGGTCTCCGACGCGTTGCAGCAACAGCGGGCAGCTGGCCAGCCTGCCGACGGAAACACGCTGTTGCGGGCCGTGCAGGCCGTGTTGCCAAGGCTTCAAGGCGCTTATGCCCTGGCGGTGTTGTGGGCAGAGGTCCCCGGGGCTCTGGTGGTGGCTCGCAAGGCGGCACCCTTGCTGATCGGTCTGGGGGAGGGCGAATTCATCTGTGCCAGCGATACGCCTGCACTGGCTGGCTTCACCCGCACCGTGCTGCCCATGGAGGACGGAGAGGTGGCGTTGCTCAGCCCGCTGGGCATTGAGCTCTACAACGATGTTGGTGAGCGTCAGCAGCGCAGTCCGTCGCTGCTCAGCGGCCAGGAGCATGTGGCGGATAAGCGGGAGTTCCGCCATTTCATGCTCAAGGAGATCCATGAGCAGCCGGAGACCGCACGCTTGTGGGTGGAGAGGCATTTGCCGTTGACGTTGCAGGCTGCCAACCCCGTGGCCTTGCCTTTCGACGATGCGTTCTATGCCGAGATTGAGCGCATCCAGATCCTGGCCTGTGGAACCAGCCGCCACGCGGCGCTGGTGGGAGCCCATCTGCTGGAGCAGTTTGCCGGCGTGCCAACCAGTGTTCATTACGCCAGTGAGTTCCGCTACGCGCCCCCACCGCTGGCTGCCAACACGCTCACGATTGGGGTCACCCAATCTGGTGAAACGGCAGACACCCTGGCTGCTCTGGCCATGGATGCCGATCGGCGACGGGACCAGAACGACCCCGCTTATGCCCCGCGTCAGCTGGGCGTGACCAATCGGGTGGAGAGCTCTCTGGCACGTCAGGTGCCCTACATCCTGGACATTGGTGCCGGCATCGAAGTGGGGGTTGCAGCCACCAAGACCTTCCTCGGCCAGTTACTGGCGTTTTATGCCCTGGCCCTGGCCTTTGCAGCACGGCGCGGCAACCGCAGCGAAGCCGAGATTGCTGCCCTGGTGAATGAGCTGCGTGGTTTGCCTGACCAGCTCAGTGCCCTGGTGGAGCAGCACGACCAGCTTTCGGAGGCGATGGCCCACCGTTTCGCTGAAACCCAGGATGTGATCTTCCTCGGGCGTGGCATCAACTACCCCATCGCACTGGAAGGGGCTCTGAAGCTCAAGGAAATCAGTTACATCCACGCTGAGGGCTATCCGGCAGGGGAGATGAAACATGGCCCCATCGCCTTGCTTGACACCCATGTGCCGGTGATCTCGATTGCCGTGCCAGGGGTGGTGTTCGAAAAAGTGCTCAGTAATGCCCAGGAGGCCAAGGCCCGCGATGCCCAGTTGATCGGTGTGGCCCCCATCTGCGCAGACACGGAGTTATTCGATGCACTGCTGCCGGTTCCGGAGGTGAGCGAATGGATCAGCCCTCTGCTCACGGTGGTGCCGATGCAACTGCTGAGTTATCACATTGCGGCCCATCGCGGTCTGGATGTCGATCAGCCCCGCAACCTGGCCAAAAGCGTCACTGTGGAGTGATCAGAGCCTGGGCTGCAGCAGCTGCCACCACACTGCGGCCATACGCATCGTCGAAGCGCACGATGTCGTCTTCACCCAGATAAGCCCCGCTCTGCACTTCGATCAGCTCCACCGGAATTCGGCCAGGGTTGCTGAGTCGGTGCTTGCAGCCCATGGGGATGTAGGTGCTCTGGTTTTCGCCGATCAACTTCGATTCGCCGTCGTGCTCGACGACCGCAGTGCCTTTCACCACGATCCAATGCTCGGCGCGGTGGTGGTGCATCTGCAGCGAAAGACTGGCGCCTGGCTTCACTGAAATCCGCTTGACCTGCCAGCGGCTGTCTTCCACCACGCTGGTGTAGTGGCCCCAGGGGCGATAGATCTTGCGATGCGCCTTGCCTTCCGGGCTGCCATCCGCCTCCAGCTGCTTCACGATCGTCTTCACATTCTGTGCCTGACTGCGGTCAGCGATCAGCACCGCGTCGTCGGTTTCGACGACGACAAGATTTTCCACACCGAGCCCCACCACGAGCCGGTGTTCGCTGCGCAGGTAGCAGTTGCGGCTGCCCTCACTGATCACCTTGCCGCGCAGCACATTGCCGTCCTCATCGCGGTCGGCGGTTTCCCAGAGGGCACTCCAGCTGCCGACATCACTCCAGCCTGCTGCCAAGGGCATGACGGATCCGAGCTGGGTCTGCTCCATCACCGCCACATCAATGGCCACATTGGGGCATTTGGCGAAGGCTTCCCGTTCCAGTCGCAGGAAGTCGAGGTCTGCCAGTTCCTGCTCGAGGGCGGCCCTGCAGCAGCTCACCACTTCCGGTGCCAGGCGTTCCAGCTCCGAGAGCATCGCGCTCGCCCTGAACAGAAACATGCCGCTGTTCCAGGTGAAGCGTCCGCTGGCCAGGAACTGTTCGGCGGTCGCCTGGTCTGGTTTTTCCACAAAGCGGGCGATCGGCACCGGTGTGAGGCTGTCTGTCTGAAGGGCGTCTGCGGCCTCGATGTAGCCGTAGCCGGTTTCCGGAGCGGTGGGCACGATGCCGAAGGTCACCAGTCGGCCGGCTTCGGCGGTCCTGCGACCGGCTTCGATAGCGCTGCGGAAGTGTGCGGCGTCGCGAATCACATGGTCAGCCGAGAGCACCAGCAGCAGAGGATCATCGCCGTTGGCTGTGGCTTGCAAAGCGGCCACCGCCACGGCTGGAGCTGTGTTACGCCCCATGGGTTCCAGCAGGATGGCACCTGGTTGGATGCCGATCTGACGCATCTGTTCGGCCACGATGAAACGGTGGTCGTCGTTGCAGATCAGCAGAGGATCACCCAGCGCTTCGATGCCTTCCAGACGTTGCTGGGTCTGCTGGAGCAGGGTTTCATCACCATTGCCGCCGAGAGCCCAGTACTGCTTCGGGTAACTCGCCCGGGAGAGGGGCCAGAGGCGCGTTCCTGTGCCACCACAGAGGATCACCGGAATCAGAGGGGTGGTCACGGCACACGCTCGGTGTTTGGCGCCATTGTTGCGCAGCTTTTTCGTCGCTGTCACCCGGAAGGCGTTACAGGTCCAGCAATCCCGGGGGTGGGGTGATCAGCAGCCAGCCTTCAGTTTGATGCACTTCTGGAACGATCTGCTCCACAAAGGGAACCAGCAGCTTGCGTCCATCCGGCCGGGTGATTTCCAGCAGGTCGTTGCCTCCGCTGATCAGATCGCTCACGGTGCCGACCACAGCGTTGTCGTTCGCATCCAGACGGGCTTCCAGGCCCACCAGGTCGAGCAGGTGGAACTCTCCCTCCTCCAGCTCGGGTCTGTCATCGGCACTCACCAGAAGCGTCTGACCCACCAGCGCTTCGGCAGCGCTGCGGCTGTCGACCCCCTTGAAACGCACGATGAACAGACTGCGGCCCGGGAGTTGCCGACCGCTGGTGAGCGTCATCTCCTGGGGAGCTGCGCCTTTGCGCTGAAGCCAACGCGGCCCTGGCTGGGTGAAGCGTTCGGGGAAATCACTGGCTGGGTTCACGCGGAGCTCGCCGCGCAGACCTTGTGCTCCCACCACCTTGCCAACGGCCAGCCACTCTCCGCCCGCTGATGCTGTCTGGAAATCGGAGTCTGAGGCCACGGATGACAGCTCTGGAGGCGTTTGTCGATAATGGCCCCACGACTGCCCCTTGATTGCATGGCTTCCGCTGCTCCGATCCTGCCCGGTGCCACGGTCACGGTGGTGGATCAGCGCTCCATCTACAACGGCTACACCGGTTTCGTGCAGCGCATCAGTGGCGACCGGGCCGCCGTGTTGTTTGAAGGTGGCAACTGGGACAAGCTCGTCACGCTGCGCATCAAAGATCTCAGCGCCGACTGACGCCGATGGAGGTCGCTCTACGCCAGCGACTCCGGCGAGTCGTTCTCGATTCCGACACCCGTCCAGGCAGGGTCTACAACCTGGTGATTTTCGGCACGATCCTGCTGAGCGTGGCAGGACTGCTGGTTGAACCGCACCCGATGCGCGTGGCAACGCCCGGGGAAATTCCTGCCTGGGTGGACACGCTTGAACACTTCTGCCTGCTGGTGTTCATGGCGGATTACCTGCTGCATCTGTGGGTGTCCCCGAAGCCATTGGCCTATGCGCGCAGCTTTTACGGGCTGATTGATCTTTCAGCGGTTCTGTTTTTTTTCGTGCCGCAGATCCGCAGCGGCCTGGTGCTGTGGGTTTTCAAATTCGCCCGTGTGTTGCGTGTGTTCAAGCTGCTGCGCTTTCTGGATGAGGCGCAGATGTTGGGCCGTGCACTGCGCGCCAGTGCCCGCCGCATCGGCGTGTTTCTCTTTTTTGTGGTGATGGCGCAGGTGGTGCTGGGTTATCTGATGGTGGTGATCGAGAGCGGTCATCCCGACACCCAGTTCCAGACCGTTGGTCAGGGCGTGTACTGGGCCATCGTGACCATGACCACGGTGGGCTACGGCGATTTCGTGCCCCAGACGGTGCTCGGCCGCTTGCTGGCGGCGGTGGTGATGTTGCTGGGTTTCGGGATCATTGCCATTCCGACCGGCATCGTCACGGTGGAATCGATTCAGCAGGCCCGGCAAGACAGGCGCCCCTGCAGCCGCTGCGGTCATCGCGATCATCGCCGCGAGGCCAGCCATTGCGATCAGTGCGGGGCTGAACTGCAGGGCTCCGCTCAGCTGCCAGTCAGCTGATCCAGGGCAGCGCGGGCGGCCTGCTGTTCGGCGTCACGCCGTGAGCGGCCCCATCCTTCCGCTGCCAATTGCGGCGGCAATGTCACCCTGCAGCGAAAGCGGCGCGGGTCACCATGGCGTTGGCTCATCTCTTCGCTGCTGTAGGTGGGCAGGCCCAGGCCCTCACCCTGACTCCATTCCTGCAGGGCGGATTTGCAGTTGCCCCTGTGCGGGTCGGAAAGAACAGCCTCAGCGCTGCGCTGCCAGTGGGGCGTCAGCCATTGATGGACTGCTGTCAGACCATTGATTCTGTACAGCGCTCCGATCAGCGCTTCGCTGAGTTCTGCGCGGATGGTGGCTGCCGCAGTGGCGTCGCCGCTGGCTTTGGGGCCGATCTGCCACCAGCGCTCGATCTCAATGTTGGCGCCAAGCTCCGCGAGCCAGCGGTCACTCACCAGCTGGGCCCTGAGGCTGGAGCGTTCGCCCACGGGCATCTGGGGATAGGCGGAGGCGATGAATTCACTGGCGCTGAGCCGCAGCACCGCATCGCCGAGAAATTCCAGCTGCTCATGATGAGGGTTCAGACCGCTTGAGGTGTGGGTGAGTGCCTCCTGCAACAGGGCAATGTCGGCCGGTTCAAGGGTCTTGGAAGACTGATTGAGCGCGTCCCAGAGCTGCTGCAGTGGCCGTTGTGGTGGGCTCATGGGCTTTGAGCAGTTCGCTTAAAAGTGTGAAAGCAGGTCGTAAGCCGGGTTCTGTTCTCCTTCCCAAGGGAAGGGGGTGATCATCTATCTGGGACCGTCGTCTCCGGCGGCCTCTAGCGGCTCACACAGCGGAACGGGACAGATGGCCAGTCGTCGTTCCTTGGCCTTGCTCCCGGCCGGGGTTTACCTAGCCAGCACCTCTCGATGCTGCTGGTGCGCTCTTACCGCACCCTTGCACCCTTGCCTGTGCCGGCGAACCGGCCATCGGCGGTGTATTTCTGTGGCACTCTCCTCACGGTCACCCGCACTGGGCGTTACCCAGCAAGCCTGGCCATCGGGGAGCCCGGACTTTCCTCAACCGCAGCTCAGCACGAGACTGGTCTTCGGTTGCGATCACCTCTCCTGCTTTCAAACCCCATAATGACTTTTGATGGGGCTGTAGCTCAGCTGGATAGAGCGACGGTTTCCTAAACCGTAGGTCGTGGGTTCGAGTCCCGCCAGCCCCGTGATTCAGCCTTCTGTTGTTTGATGATCTGGTCTTCAAGCTTTGACCGCTGTTTAGACGCTATCCCTGGATTGGTGCAAAATCTTATCGGTAGTAAACACTACATTTGGTGGGGTAGCCAGGCTCGACGCCCTCGCTAGCGTTGGTGTAGTGAAACCGGCTCCATGACCCAGCTTCACGATCTACGGCTTCAGCTTCTGGTGCAGCAGGAAAGCGAGCGCATCGCCGACTCTCAGCCAGCCGAGCTTGATCTTTCGGTGGTTCAGGCGCGTTGCCTCTGCTGGCTGGCTCTTCTTGCAGAAGCCCATGACGATCAGGCCAGTGATGCCGAGCGTCGCGGAGATACGGAGCAGGCTATGGGTTGGTTTGCGGATTCCATGCGCCTCAGAGACGTGATCCAGGTGGTGACCTCGATCGAAATCCCTCTGCCAGGTCTCGCCGATGGAGAGGGTGAGAATCGTCGCGATGGCGGTGGCGATAGCGATGGAGGTTTTTCGTCGGAACCGCCCCTTGCCGCCTGATTGGATGTCATGATGGTTCTCGAGCTTCGGGTTCCACGTGCCAGAAGAGCCCTGCCAATGTCCTGACTGTCAACGCTTTTACCGAGAGCACGACAGGCTGATCCGAGAGAACCCCACGCTGCGTCAGCAGCAGGAATTGAGCTGGGCCGCTCTGCAGGCGTTTCGAACACTCTCTGGACGCGTTCTCGAGGATCTGCAGAAGCAGCATGGTCCTCGTACTGGCGACGCACAGGTGCATGCCACACCCGTCGGGAGTGCTGACGAGCCCACCGATGCGCTGCAGCAGGCGATGGCTGATATGGAGAACATCAATGCACACCTCTTTTCTATTGAGGCGTTGATGGAACGCATCTTTGACGTTCGCGTACCCGAGGAAATCGAGCAGAAATTTCGTGAACTCGCCGGTGAGCTTGCCCCTGATCCCCTCAATGCAGATCGGTTGCGTCTCAACCGCCTGTTGCATCAGACCCCTGATCTGCCCGATCGAAGTTGATTTTTCGACCCTTTGAACTCTTGGTTCAAATAATGATTTCTGCTTTTGATGGGCCCCGGTGATGAAATCGGGGCCTTTTTGTTGAACTAAGCCTCAGCGGATGTCGCAGGTGATGTCCACCGGCATCGCCTCCACGTTCCATATTTCTCGGCAGTAGTCGCGGATGGAGCGATCTGAGGAGAAGAAACCGGTGCGGGCCACGTTCAGCACACTCATCCGGTTCCAGTGCATGCGATCCGTCCAGGCGCGGCTGACCGCATCCTGGGCTCTCAGATAGGCCGCGAAGTCGGCCATCACGAAGAACGGATCGTTGCCGGTGAGATTGTCGAGCAACGGTCGGAACAGGTCGCCGTCGCCATTGCTGAAGTGACCCATTTCAATCAGCCGGATCGCTTCCGTGAGCTCAGGAATCGCACCGATCACTTCGCGGGGGCGGTAGCCACTCTTTTTGAGTGCAGCGATTTCTTCCACGGTCTTGCCGAACAGGAAGAAGTTTTCGGAACCCACCCGATCGCGGATCTCCACGTTGGCCCCATCGAGGGTACCGATGGTGAGTGCGCCGTTCATGGCGAATTTCATGTTGCCGGTTCCTGAGGCTTCCTTGCCGGCCGTGGAGATCTGCTCAGAGAGATCAGAGGCTGGATAGACCTGCTCACCGAGCTTCACGTTGTAATCCGGCAGGAAGACGACCCGCAGCCGACCGTCCATATCAGGATCGGCGTTGATCGTTTCGGCGATACCGTTGATGAAGCGGATGATCAGCTTGGCCATGTAATAGCCAGGAGCCGCTTTGCCTCCGAAGATCACCGTGCGTGGAGCCAATCCGTCGGCCTGCCCGTTCTTGATGCGCAGGTACTGGGTGATGATCTGCAGCGCATTCAGGTGCTGACGCTTGTATTCGTGGATGCGCTTCACCTGCACATCAAACAGGCTGGAGGGGTCCACCAGAACCCCGGTGTTGCGGTGGATATAGCTGGAGAGCTTCCGCTTCACCGAAAGCTTGGTTTCGCCCCATTGTTCGAGGAAACCGTGGTCATGCTGACGTTCCTCAAGGCAGCGCAGCCGATCCATATCGGTGATCCAGTCCGGCCCGACGTGCTCATCCAGCAGGGCTGAGAGCTCGGGGTTGGAGAGCGCTACCCAGCGACGGGGCGTCACGCCATTGGTCACGTTCGTGAACTTCTCGGGCCAGAGCGCTGCGAATTCCGGCATCAGCTGGTTTTTGACCAGGTCGGAATGAAGAGCCGCCACGCCATTCACATGGTGCGCACCGATGGTGGCCAGGTGGGCCATGCGCACAGCCTTGCCACCGTCTTCATCAATGATCGAGAGCTTGCGCTGGATCGCGTCGTTACCCGGATAGCGCAGGCGCACCTGCTGCAGGAAGCGGCGATTGATCTCATAGATCAGCTCGAGGTGACGCGGCAGCAGGCTGCTGAACAGGTCCAGGTCCCACTTCTCCAGCGCTTCCGGCAGGAGGGTGTGGTTGGTATACGCCACCGACCGGCTGGTGATGTCCCAGGCCTTGTCCCACTCCAGGTGGCGATCGTCGATCAGCAGACGCATCAGCTCGGCCACGGCGATGGCCGGGTGCGTGTCGTTCAGCTGAACGGTCCAGTGCAGGGGGAAGTCCTCCACAGGCAGCCCCCGGTTGTCGAGGCTGCGCAGCATGTCCTGGAGGGAGCAGGACACGAAGAAGTGCTGCTGCTTCAGGCGCAGGCGACGTCCCTCATCGGTGCCGTCGTTGGGGTAAAGCACCTTGGAGAGGGTTTCGCTGCCCACCTTCTCTTCAACGGCGCCGTAGTAATCGCCGATGTTGAAGGCATAGAAGTCGAAGCTCTCGGTGGCATCGGCACGCCAGAGCCGCAACCGGTCGCAGGTGTTCACCCGGTAGCCGAGGACCGGCACATCGTGAGGCACACCGATCGCATGTTCCGAGGGGATCCAGCGGGAGCGGTAGTTGCCCTTGTCGTCGATGTAGCTCTCGGTGCGGCCGCCGAAGCCCACGAAGCAGGCCTCATCGGGTTGGGGTAGTTCCCAGGGCCAGCCTCCCTTCAGCCACTTGTCGGTGACCTCCACCTGCCAGCCGTCGCGGATCAGTTGATCGAAGATGCCGAACTCGTAGCGAATGCCGTAGCCCGTGGCCGGAATTTCAAGGCTGGCCAACGATTCCATGTAGCAGGCCGCAAGACGGCCAAGCCCGCCGTTGCCCAGTCCGGGCTCTTCCTCTACTTCCAGAATCGGCTGAAGTGATTCGATCCCGAATCGCTTCAGAGCCGCCTCCGCTTCTTTCTGAATCCCCAGGTTGAGCAGATTGTTGGCCAGCTGTGGGCCGATCAGAAACTCAGCCGAGAGGTAGGCCACGGTTTTCTGGGGCCGAGAGCGAATCGCTTCCTTGCTGGCCAGAAAGCGCGTCATCAACCGGTCACGCACCGCGTAGCTCAGCGCCATGTACAGGTCATGGGGGCTGGCTGAGGGCGCGAGTTTGCCGAGCGTGAAGAACAGGTGCTCGGTCATTCCGTCAAAGACGGAATCGGCATCGAGACCTGCACGTTCAGGATCCACAGAGCATCCCGGAGTCGGTAAACGCAGGTCGAGGGGCTCGGAGGTGCTCATCGCTTCTCGGGAGATGACTTGAGGTTGGCTCGGATCGCGCCAGGAGTGCAGGAAATTCAGGGTTTCCAGTCAGACCGTGGTGCCGTTGTCGCCGTGAAGCTGCTCTCTGAGCATTGCGGAAACCCGTTTAGGGATAAGGTCCCACCGAGAGGAATCAACATTGCTGATGCTCGCTGCTGCGATGCCGCCACTGCTTACGCCCTTGCTGGCTGAGATCTCGGCTCATGACCTGGAGATGGCGGAGACCCTGATCGGGGTGGCCCGATTTGTGCTCATCTTTGTGGCAGCCCGCATTCTCGCCGAGGTGCTGGTGCGCCTGCAGTTGCCCACGATCCTTGGTGAGCTCCTGGCCGGCGTGCTGATTGGTGCCTCCGGACTGCACCTGCTCGTGCCTCCGGAAACCCAGGTGGAGCTGAGTCAGGGCCTGGTGAGCCTGGTGAGTGGTCTGGTCAATGTCCCCCCTGACGCGGTTCCGGAGATCTACAGCGAAAGTTTTCCCTCGCTGGAGTCGGTGGCTGAGCTTGGTTTATATGCCCTGTTGTTTCTCACCGGTCTGGAGAGTGAGCTGGAAGAACTGATCGCTGTGGGTGGACAGGCGTTCACCGTGGCGGTGGCTGGTGTGGTGTTGCCGTTCGCGCTGGGCACCTGGGGCCTGATGGCGATTTTCCAGGTGGATGCGATTCCAGCGATTTTTGCCGGTGCGTCGATGACGGCCACCAGCATCGGCATTACCGCCAGCGTGTTCGGTGAGCTGGGCTATCTCAGGACTCGCGAAGGTCAGATCGTGATCGGCGCTGCTGTTCTCGATGACATCCTCGGCATCGTGATTTTGGCCGTTGTGGTGGCGCTGGCCTCCGGCGGTTCCCTGGAGATTGGCCCGATCGTGAAGCTGGTGGCGGCTGCCGCCGTGTTCGTGGTGGCGGCCATTGGCCTCAGCCGCACTGCCGCTCCCGCTTTTGACTGGTTGATCGACAAGCTGAAGGCCCCTGGCGAAGTGCTGGTGGCCTCTTTTGTGATCCTGGCTATCAGTTGCTTCACAGCAACCGCGATCGGCCTTGAAGCTGCCCTGGGTGCGTTCGCTGCCGGTCTGATCCTCAGCAGCTCCAAGCACAACCACGCCATTCAGGAGGCGGTTCTGCCGATCGTGACGCTCTTTGCGACGGTGTTTTTTGTGCTCGTGGGCGCCGGGATGGATCTCTCTGTGATCAATCCATCCGATCCCTCCAGCAAAACGGCTCTGATCGTGGCTGGCTTTCTGCTGGTGGTGTCGATCATCGGCAAGATCGCCTCGGGCTGGGCCTTTGTCAGCAAGCAACCCACCCGTCGCCTGGTGGTGGGCCTGGGCATGATGCCCCGTGGCGAAGTTGGCCTGATTTTCCTGGGTCTTGGCACCAGCGCCAAGTTGCTGTCTCCCTCCCTGGAGGCGGCCATTCTGCTGATGGTGATCGGCACGACCTTCCTGGCTCCCGTGCTCCTGCGTCTGGTGATCGGCGACGACAAGCCAGACGATGACGACAAGGTTGATGATGAGGTCGCCGCTGATCCGGTGGGTCTGCTCTGAGCTAATTGGCCGTTTCGGCCCGAAGTTCAGTTCTTGCGCGCCAGCGACAGAAACAGACTCCAACCGATGGTGATCAATGCCAGGCTCGAAGCCCAGCCTGGGCCCAGGGCCCATCCCAGCAGCAGCTGAATCAGCACACCAACGGCGAGGGCCAGCAGCAGACTGCTGATCACCAAAGCGGCTTGTCGCCATGGCGCGCTCAGCGAACTGCTTTCGAGGCTTGCTTCAAAACGGCTGAGTGGAGCGCTCAGGGGCAGATAGAGGGCGATGGCCCAGAACAGTCCGCCGCTGAGTGTGCTGCTCTGCAGCAGCAGGCCTGGGGTCTGATCGAGCATCGCGGCGACTTCGGCCCGGCAGGGCGGTGGTGAAAAAGGATGCTTAGCATCGCCGCCACAAGCGGAAGGTGTGGTGAGCGAGGCACAGCAGCCCTGGTGGCAGTTCCAAGGACATGCCGTGCATGGCCTCTGTGTCGGACCGACACCGGATTCAGATTCCCGGGATCTCCAGCGTCCTGCTCTTCTGCTGGTGCATGGTTTTGGCGCCTCCACCGATCACTGGCGCCACAACATCCCTGTGCTGGCCAGCACGCATGAGGTGCATGCCATCGATCTGCTCGGTTTCGGTCGCAGTGCCAAGCCCGCTGGTCTGGCCTACGGCGGTGCTCTCTGGCGTGATCAGCTGGTCGCCTACGTGCGTGAGCGCATCGGCAGGCCCACCGTGATCGCAGGCAATTCACTGGGTGGTTTCGCCGCTCTTGCCGCTGGTGCTGAGTTGGGGGATGAGGCGGCCGGGGTCGTGCTGCTGAATGCGGCAGGACCGTTCAGCGATGAGCAGTCGGCGAAGCCCAAGGGCTGGTGGCCAAGTGCGCGGCGTTCGATCAGCTCAGCACTGCTCAAAAATGCTGTGTTGCAGAGGCTGCTGTTTGAGAACCTCAGGCGCCCAGCCACGATTCGACGCACCCTGAATCAGGTTTATATCGACAAGACCAACGTTGATGACTGGTTGGTCGAGGCGATCCGGCGCCCCTCTCTGGATGCCGGCGCTTTTGGAGTGTTTCGCACGGTGTTTGATATCCCACGCGGACAGCCTTTGGATGAATTGTTCGCTTGTCTGAAGTCTCCATTGCTGTTGCTCTGGGGGATTCGTGATCCCTGGATCAATGCCGCTGGACGTCGAGCCAGTTTTCAGCGACATGCGCCTGAGGCCACCACTGAAGTGGTGCTGGAAGCCGGTCACTGTCCGCATGACGAGGTTCCCGATCAGGTGAACGCGGCATTGCTGGAGTGGTTGACGACTCTGGCCGGTGAAAACAAGCAGGATCTGCAGCCTTCCCGGTAGTTTTTGGCCAATCTTGGGTGTTCCGGTCCTGTGGCCATGACCTTTCGCCAACAGTCCGCTCCCTATGCCCACTGGGAGTTTGTGCATCCCGGCAGTGGCGATCGCCTGCGGGTAGTGCCCGAGCGAGGTGGCCTGGTCACCGAATGGTTATGCAATGGCCGCGAGATGCTCTATTTCGACCAGGAGCGCTTTGCCGATCCAGCCAAGAGCATCCGCGGCGGCATTCCGGTGTTGTTCCCGATCTGCGGCAATCTGCCGAATGATTGTCTGCCGCTCGCCAGCGGTGATTTCACCCTCAAGCAGCATGGATTTGCCCGTGACCTTCCCTGGCAGATCGCCTTGCTCGGTGATCAAAGTGGCGTGATGCTCAGCCTCGAGGACTGTGCGGACACCCGCAAGGCCTACCCCTTCGGATTCAGAATCCAGATGGAGATCAGGCCGCTCAGTTCTGCTCTCGAGATCACCATCACCATCCGCAACACCTCCGCGTCTGAGAGCGAGCCGATGCCGTTCAGCTTCGGGCTCCATCCCTACTTCAATGTGAGTGACCTCACTCGCACGGCCGTGGAAGGTCTCCCTGGCCGTTGCTTCAATCATCTGGAGATGGCTGAAGCGGAGACGGCCCAGCAGTTGAATCGCCTGGATCAGGGGGTCGATTTCCTCACGCATGCGGCCGAACCCGTCACGCTCGTCGATGAGCAGGCAGGCACCAGGCTGCAGCTCCAGCATCATGAGCCGATGGACCTCACGGTGGTCTGGACCGACCCCCCTCGAGCCATGGTTTGCCTTGAGCCTTGGACCGGCCCGCGGCAGGCGCTGATCAGCGGTGATCGAAGACTCGAACTTGGTAGTGGTGAAAGCACCACGCTGGCCTGCCGCTACAGCGTCAGCTGACGCCTTGAAAATCGTCGTCATCGATGACGATCCCACGGGATCGCAGACCGTGCACAGCTGTCCCTTGCTGCTGCGCTGGGATGTGCAGACCCTGCGTCAGGGTTTGCGACATCCTTCACCGCTTTTGTTCGTGCTGGCGAACACCCGTGCTCTGGCGCCGGAGGCTGCGGCGGAGCGCAATCGTGAGATCGTTGCTTCGCTTGAGCAAGCTCTTGACGCAGAAGGCATCAGTGATCAGCAGTTGCTGCTGGTCAGCAGGGGAGATTCCACCCTTCGCGGCCATGGGGTGCTGGAGCCGGCGGTTCTGGCCGACGAGCTTGCTGATCGCTTCGGTCCGGTGCACGCCACGTTGCATGTGCCCGCTTTTCTTCCCGGTGGACGCACCACGGTGGATGGGGTCCATCTGCTGCATGGTCAACCGGTCCATACAACCGCTTTCGCCCGAGATCGCAGCTTTGGTTTCAGCACGAGTTGTCTGGATGCCTGGCTGGAGGAAAAGAGTGATGGGGCGATCCCATCAACCTCCGTGTTGCGGCTGCAGGGAGACCAGCTGGATCGCGCTGCGGCGCAACGCAGTGGGGAACAGTTCTCTGATGGCCCCAATGGTTTCACCAAGCTTGTGACCTGGCTGGAGGCACTGGATGGCAATCGTGCGGTGATCGTTGATGCCGAAAGGCAAGAGCAGCTGGAGGCACTCGGTGCGGCCGTGCATCACCTGCTGGGCAGGCGCCGCTTCTTGTTTCGCTCTGCTGCAAGTCTGATCAACGGCCTGGTGGATGGGGGCTTGAGCCCACTTGGCCCTCAGCCCATCAAGGCCGACGAGTTGGTGAAGCTTCGGCGCCGTGATTCAGCTGGCCAGCGTCGTCCTGGGCTGGTGTTGGTGGGTTCTCATGTTCCGCTGGCCGATCAGCAGCTGGAGAGGTTGCTCAGCGAGTCAGGGTGCTGTGGCCTTGAGTTGCCGGTGCGTCGGATTGCGAGGGTGCTGGAGGGCGGCACCCCGGATGTGCTTCTGGCTGATCTGGAGAACGCGTGGGTGGAGTGGATGTTGGCTGTGCTCGATCGGAACCAAACCCCTGTGCTGTATACAAGTCGCGGCGAACTTCATTTTGGAGAGGGGCCCACGGCTGACCGTCGTCGTTTGGACTTCGGTCTTGCACTGGCTCAGCTCACCGCCCGGTTGGTGGCTGCGGTGGTCCCTCGGCTTGGCTACTTGATCAGCAAGGGTGGCATTACGACCGGCTCTGTTCTGGCTGATGGACTGGGCCTTGGGACTGTTCTGCTGGATGGTCAGTTGATGCCCGGTCTTTCCATGGTGCGTCCGATCGCTGGGGAAGGCATTGCTGGTGTGAATGCCCTTCCCGTGATTACCTTCCCTGGCAATCTTGGTGACGCAGACACCCTTGCCAAGGCATGGAGCTTGATGGAGCTTGAAGCAGCGGAGTGAGAACCTTTTCGTGCTCGGTTACTGATAATTTTTCAGCTTTGACATCTTTCCAATTCCAGGATTGAAGCTGTTGGTTGGATCAATTTTTTTGTAGAAGTTGGATAGATCAGTCTCGGCTTTGTATAAATGCCCAACGTTGTGCTCGGCAGGATATTTGGCTCCCGATTGATCGAGTAGATCGAGAATTTTGTGCTTCAGTTCATCAGCATCCACTCCCTTTTTAACGACAAAGTCCCAGTGGAAGACCATGCAAAGGAAGTGTGCCATCTGAAACGATTCGGCCATCAGAGAGAGAATCTCTTCGGGGAGTATCTTGTGCCATGTTTCACAGTTGCGGGGGAGAGCGATATCCAGTGGAAGCAATTCTCCGGAGTTGTCTTGATTTAAGATCTGATAACGTGCTGGCGCATTTCCGGCAACATAGCGATGGAGTAAGGCGGCTTTTCCTTCGGATTCGCTGCATTCAAAATAGGCGTGATCTTCGTCACTTCCCCAGTTTTTTTCTAATAACTGTCGTGTTTCTTGGATTGATTGATCGCTCGCCAGAATGATCATGTGGTGTTCATATTGATCGCGAAAAGCTCTCATCTTGGCTGGTAGATGGTCTGGAGCCATCTGAGAGATGCAATGCAGAGTTCGGTCGGAAAAGTGATCCTGAAAAAGTGGTGTCGGCCACTGCGAGACGATTCGGTCAACGTTCCGCTTGATGCCGAACAGCTTGGGAATAAAGCCTGTACCAAAATATTTGATGGCTAGATAAGCGTCTTTGCAATAGAAGTCTGCGCCGTCAAAATAACTGCGATGCATGTATTCGCCCATGTCAGGCAGGTGTTGAAATCCTGTGAGAATCTGTTTGCGCAGTTCCGTGAGCTGTTCCGGTTTGTTGGTGCCTAGATAGAAAACTTTTTCTGTTTTTGGTTTTGGAAACGTGTCAAGTCTGACAGCAAAAACTGCCAGCTTGCCTGCGCATCCACTGGCCTCACGCAAGCGACGTTGATCGGCATTGAATCGAGCAGGAATTGGTGATGTGACATCCCTGACCCGCTTCTGATAATCATGGTCTGATGCTAATCGCTCACAAGGCGCTAAATGTTCAGTGTTGAAATCAGATTTCTGAAGTGTGGTTAATATTTCTTCCGGACATGTGCCGAGTTCAATCCCGAGATGATTGACCAGCTCAAGCTGCCCGGTTTGATTGAGTTGGGCAAAGAGTGAATATTCCGTGTATGCAGGACCTCGATTGACCAAATTACCGCCAGAGTTATTGCAAATGCCCCCAACAACGGACGCACCAATACACGATGAGCCGATCACGGAGTGAGGGCCTCGTCCCAGTGGTGATAACTTTTCCTCCAGCTGATATAAACTTGATCCCGCAAAAGCAATCACTTGATTGCCGCCATTGAGTAAAATTAATTGATCGAGATTCAGAGTATTAATGATCACGACATCCCTGTCGTAGTTGTCTCCATCAGGTGTGGAACCCCCTGTCAGCCCAGTATTGGCTGCTTGGAGAATGATGATTTTGTCGAGCTTGACGCATAATTCAAGCGTTTTCCAAAGCTGCAACAGAGTCTTCGGCATGACCACTGCGCAGGCCATGCCCTGACCGACGCGTATGCCGGTTGTGTAGGGCTTGGTCTGCTCACTGCTGGTTAAGACCTGCTGCTGCCCAACCAGGGCCACCAAGCCGTTCTCCAGTTCCTGCAATCGGTCTTGTCTCATCGTGATGCGGCTTCTGTCCGCAACTTGAGCCTATGAAGAATCTATTGGATCAGCGTCAGTGTGTTCTGCCCTGCTGCTCGACCGGGTTCTTCAGGTCTCATCAGACGTGCAGGTTTTGGGCGTGGATGGGCTTTGCTCAGGACAGACCCCTGCTGGGGCTGAAGCGTGCCCTTCGTTCTGATTTGTTGGAGCTTTGCCTTTAATGCTCAATTTTTTGGATTTGTTGTTTTCACTTTGAGGATCATGCCTGTTTGCTCGCTCGAATTGTGTCGGTAAATCATGGTCGTTTCGACATGCTCAAGGATTGGATCAATCAAGCTGATGTTTTTGTCGAGATTGGCAATGATATCGCCTTCTTTTGGGGTGTAGCTGTCTTTTTCATTGCCGCCATCTTTGATCACGAATGAACCAGTGTTGTGTTCGTATTCAATCAATGTGCGATAAGGGATTCTGTAAAGGTGTCTTCTCGCTGAAAGTCTTGATTTTCTGCTGATAATAATGTTGATCGGCTTGCCGTCTTTACGCCCTTGCTTGGCTAAGTCGTAAAGGGTGTTGTAAGTCATTTGGATGGAGTCTTGCTCTTTTTTCATTCCTATGATGGTGTTTGCAAATGTTTGTTCCGACCCCAGATGTTCGATTGAGATGAACATTGCTGCAGCTGCAATGCTTCCACTGATGAGCCGCTTGTTTTCATTGGATCGACTAGTTTTGGAGTCAAAGAGTGTCATCCAGGTCCAGCCAATGTTAATCGCGGTAATCAGGGTGACTGGCAGCGTGAGGTAGCTTGCCGAGTTGAATTCGTAGAGGCTGGTGAGAGCAATTGTGTAGCCAATGGCGGCGATATTGATGGCATCCAGGAGATTGAATTGAAGATGCTTTGAAATGATCGCGACTGCTCTTATCGTGATCATGAGCATCAGAATATAAAATCTCAAATCAGGAGCGAATCCCTCAAGTGTGTCGTTGTTGTAGGCCCCCTCTCCTGCATAAAGGCTAGGTATGAGAGACAAGAAGGCATAACTTGTCAGAAATGCGATGCTCAGTAAGCAGATCCAGATCTCTAAATCACAGTTTTCTCTGAATTCTTTCCATCGGGCTTGGTTGCTGATCTGATGTTGACGCCAGATTTGGATGGATGAAATCGTGAGTGTTGCTAGTGCGGGAGTCGTGAACAGAATAATTGCCGTATCTTTCGTGAAAATCCCAAGAACTGCCCACAGCAAAGTGAAATAAAGATCTTTCTTCTGTTTGCTATGCTGGTAATTGATATATGAGTTGATATAGAGGATAAACGTGATGCATAGAATGCGCTCCGAATAAATCACTTGAAAGAACGTTGTTCCGGTGGAGGGGTGGAACAGCAAGAGTGAGGCGAGCAGTATTAACGTTGATTCTTTTGCTCTTTTGCGACTGCATAGTTTATTGAGAAATTTGAGGCTTAAAAGTGTGGTGGTAATTAGTTCAGCGGCATTGAACAGCATCCATGTTTTGATGTTGATGCTGAACCAGCTCAAAATGTGGATGTCCTGATGGGCTAAGGGAAAAAAACGAAAATCTGTTCGACGCATTGTCTCTTTGACAAAGCTTTCTTTGATTGAAAAATTATCCAGATAGTGACCCTTGATCACATCTGGATACCATCCGATCAGGTCTGCGTACAGATAGGTGGTACCCGCGACCATCGCAATGCTGTAGGCAATAAACAGAACGGTGACGAATGGGTTATTTCTGATAAATCTGATGATGCTTTGATGGAAGGGTTTGTTCTGCGCCTCTCTCGTCGAATCATCGTCTTGCTTGCTGTCGGCTCTGATGATTTTGAGTAGCAAGCAGCCTGCTGTTGCAATCAGTGCGAGCAGCCATAGTTGATGTGAAATTCTCAGATATTGTTTGAGGAGAGATTCCCCTGCTGCTGAGTCAGCTGCGGGAAGCATGTCTGGGTTGCTGTTGACCCAAAGGCTGATCGCCAGTCCAATGATGAGTGCGATCAACAGTCCCATCGCCAGGTGTATCTGCCTGCGCTGATTGACAGGAGCAGAAGTTTTGGAGTCGCTTTGACTCATCTGGTCACCATGGTTTGATGCGTTGAGGAGAATTGATTGACTGGGTCGATTCAGCTTGTCCGGGATGGCTGATGGGCATGAAGTCTTGATTGGCTACACGCCTCTTGATTCTTTCGTTGTGGATCAGATTTTCTGTCACCCAATCGAATGGTCCGCTTTCGCTTCTCTGGGTGTGCTTGGGGTGAGGAACGCGCAGGAAATCAGCAGGAATGCCGCCAGCCAAATGTAGTACTGGGCGAAGATCACAGCATTGAATTGCAGAAAGATCAATAATGTAATCGTGCTTGCAAACCAGAAGTTGATCTTTTCCTTGGCCTGCGCGACCCAGTTCATGATGATCAAGCCAATCATGATCAGTCTTGTCCCATCGACTCCGGTCAGAATCATTCTGGTGCCTGTGGCTTTGCCGTGATCTCCGAAGTCACGTGTGGTTGAGAACAGAACGTTGAGCAGGAATCCTGAGGGCTGATCCAGCAGGAAAGGCAACGAAATGATCAGTGGTATGGCGAGTGCCACTGCGCTGTAGACCAGGATCCGTTTTTTGTTCCCAGAGCTCTTGGCTGATGAAGAGCTAGCGGTTAGCCCCAGGAGAAAGCTAGGTAAAAGAATGATGCCGACATGCTTGATGCAAAGCGATAAACCGAACATCAGTGCCGATACATTCGGTCTTCGATTGAGTTGTTGGCCAGCCAGCAAAATCGGAAGAATTGCCGCAAATTCCAGGTGCTGAACATTGATGATATAAGCGCCCCAGCGTCCCAACAGAAGGATGCTGCAGGCAATAATCCCGGAAATTGGTTTGCGTTGTTGGTTGTAGATGCTGAAGGTTAAAATGCCGATTCCCAGGTGGCAGATAACATTGAACGGCCTCCATATGCTGATGAATTCAATAAAGCTTTTGATGCCAAGATGATCCAGAATGGCAGCAAAGTAGTAGCTAAGAGGTAAATAAGTTGGGTATTTGTTGTTGTCACGCAGTGACTTTCCAATAATTCTTGCGTAGGGGTTGATTCCATCAGCAATTTTTTTGCCTTCTTCCCAGACGTAATAAATGTCTTTGCTCGCCAGGCGTTCCGCTCCTCTCAACCCCCAGAGGTGATGGATGAGGATTGTCGCGACGATCAGGGCAATTCCCAGCAGAAAAAGAACCGTTCTCTGAGACTTCATTGCAGCTCGGCACCGTTCGTGGTGATGCTCATGCCTAAAAATGTTGAATGACCGCTTCGGCGAAGCCGCTGCAGCTCACAGGTTCCACTGGAGGTTCCATCAGACGGGCCAGGTCATAGGTGACTTGTTGATCGGCGATGGCTGCACTCAGCCCCTTGGTGATCAGATCAGCGGCTTCCTGCCATCCAAGAAATTCCAGCATCATGACCCCACTCAGAATCACCGAGCCCGGATTGATGCGGTCCAGCCCCGCATGCTTGGGCGCTGTTCCGTGGGTTGCCTCAAAAATCGCAGCCGTTTCACCGATGTTGGCTCCCGGGGCCATTCCGAGTCCGCCCACCATCGCTGCGGCTGCGTCTGAGATGTAGTCGCCATTGAGATTCAGTGTGGCGAGGATGGAATATTCCTGAGGCCGGGTCTGAATCTGCTGAAAGATGCTGTCGGCGATCCGGTCATCCACCATCACCATTGAGCGCCATTGACCTTTGCCGTGGCTGCTGCCGATGGAGTCGATCACGGCTTGCACTTCGGCATCGATGTCGGCCTTTTTTTCAGGAGTGAGACCGTCGTAGCCGGGTTCGATCATGCGGGCGTTGGCCTGCACGCTCATCGCCGGATCCTTGTCCAGGTTGCCGAGGATCCAGCTTTCCCGTTCCGTGATGCAAACGTCTCGAAATTCAGTGGTGGCCAGCTCATAGCCCCAGTCGCGGAAGGCGCCTTCCGTGAACTTCATGATGTTTCCCTTGTGCACCAGGGTCACGTGGCGTTTGTCGCCTTCAAGGCGCAGGGCGTGCTGGATCGCCTTGCGGATGTGACGCTGGCTGCCGTGTTTGCTCACCGGCTTGATGCCGATGCCTGAGCCTTCCGGAATCTGGCGTTGGCCCAACTTGCCGTTGGCGGGGATCACCACCTCGTTGAGGTGTTTGCGCAGCTCCTGGCCCACAGCATCGTCAGCCTCCCACTCCACTCCCATGTAGATGTCTTCGGTGTTTTCCCGATAGACGATCACGTCCAAATCCTGTGGACGTTTGTGGGGACTCGGAGTGCCTGCGTAGTAGCGGCATGGGCGCACACAGGAGTAGAGATCAAAGATCTGACGCAGAGCGACATTCAGCGAGCGGATGCCGCCACCAACAGGCGTGGTGAGGGGGCCTTTGATGGCAACCCCATAGGTACGGATGGCTTCGAGGGTGTCCTCGGGCAGGTATTGGTAGGTGCCGTACAGATCGCAGGCTTCATCACCGGCGTAGACCTTGAACCATTCGATTTTTTTGGCGCCTGCGTAGGCCTTGGCCACGGCTGCATCCAGCACTTTCTGCGTCGCCGGCCAGATGTCCACGCCCGTTCCATCGCCACGGATGAAGGGAATGATCGGGTTGTCGGCCACCACGGGCTGACCATTCTCGAAGCGAATCGGCGTTCCCTCTGTGGGGGCAGTGAGCTTCTCGAACTGAGCCATGGCTGGGTTGCCGCAGGGCGACATCACGTTGCCGCGAGCCTATGACTCGAAGGGTGATCCCTAAAGTCTTTTTGATCCGACCTCCATCCCATGCCGAAGTCAGAGGGTGTCTGGGTCGTGGCGGCCTGTTTCAACGAACAGGATGTGATCACGCGCTTTATCGAGCGTGTGCTGGCGGTGCCCGGCGTCGACAAGCTGGTGCTGATCGACGATGGATCGTCGGATGCAACCGTTGAGCGCATCCGCGCTTGGATGCAGGGTCATGCCGGCTCAGCGGTGACGTTGCTGGAACTCACGCGCAACTTCGGCAAGGAGGCGGCGATGCTCGCCGGTTTGGATCATGTCAACGGTCGTTGCGGCGCAGCCGTGCTCATTGACTCCGATCTTCAGCACCCTCCAGAGCTGATTGAAGCGATGGTGAGCGAATGGCATGCGGGAGCTGAAGTGGTCACGGCAGTTCGGGATGACCAGGACCAGGAATCGCGCCTGAAGGTGGCCAGCGCTCACTGGTTTTATCGGGTGTTCAACAAGGTGGTGGATTCGATTGAGCTCCAGGAGGGAGCTGGTGATTACCGCCTGCTGGATGCCGCTGTTCTCGATGCGGTGACCCAGTTGCGAGAGTCCAGTCGTTTCTCCAAAGGGCTGCTTCCTTGGACCGGCTACACGAGTGTGGAACTGCCTTATCAGCGGGTCAGCCGGGTTGGAGGGCAGACCTCATGGAGTCCTCTCAAGCTGTTTGGTTATGCGTTCGATGGCATCTTTTCGTTCTCTGTGCTGCCACTCAAGATGTGGACAGGGATCGGCGTTTTGGTGTCTTCGCTGAGTTTGTTCTATGCCTTGGTGATCATCCTGCGCACAGCCCTTTTTGGTGTCGATGTCGAGGGTTATGCCTCCTTGATGGTGGCCGTGCTGTTCATCGGTGGGATTCAGTTGATCGGTATTGGCGTTCTGGGGGAATACGTCGGTCGCATCTATGTCGAAGCCAAGTCACGGCCTCATTACTTCATTCGTCGGGTTCACAAGTCCTGAAGAGCACGCCATTCGCGTTGTCGCCATGTTGAGGCAGCGAATGTCTGGGAGACGGAGAAACCTGCTTTCATGAGATCGATGTCGAGCGGAGCGCCGGGATGGGCCAGGAGCAGTGGCGGGGTGGTTCCTTGTTGTGGTTCCCCGCTGCTGAGTTCTCTCCAGGCCGCTCGGATTGGAGCGTCTACCATCTGGCCAGTGAAGAGCACGCCGGCAAAGCTCTGGTTGCTGGCCAGGCCGCAGCGCCGCAGCGCTGGACGAGCTCTGTAGCTGAGCAGTCGCAGCACCAGCCACTTCAGCAGGCCTAACTGACGGATGGCTTTTCCCCAGTAGCGCAAGGGCAATCCAGTGGGGAGTGGTTCCTCCGTCAGGCGCATCCAGGTGATGCCGTTGTCAGAAGCTCTTGAGAGAGCGGCCCTCAGCACAATCGGCACCAAGTGAATGTGCTGATGGCCATCCAGATGAATGGGTGCGTCACCGCAGAAGTTGCGGAATTTTTGAATCTGGGCGTCGATTTCCAGTCCAAGTTGCTGTTCGATCCGGAGGCGGGAGGGATGGCTGCGCGGCAGCAGCGACAGCAACAACCACTGTCCGAACGATCGCTTCAGGTGACCGTGTGAATCCACAAGGTCAGGGACCAACGCTGGCTCAGCGCTTGATGGCCCCTCGGTCAGACAGAGGTGAAGACAGATCTGCAGCTGTGAACGAGAGTGTGTCAGCGTTTGCCAAGCGTGAAAGCCCTCGGCCGCGACCGGGCCATTCACCAGCAGGCTGCTGCTATCCAGCCTTCCCTCACTGGCCAGCTCGAGAATGGCCTGGTTGGTGGCCGGGCTCAGGCCGAGATCATCGGCATGGCGCAGGGGAGTGATGAGGTGATCCCGGCGACGCCGGCTGAATCGCGCGGCCTTGGACCAGATCAGTGCATTCAGTGCCGTGGGTGTGAAGACCAGAATGGCAACCCGCACCGGCTCTCCCAGAGCCTTTGGCAGAGCGAGAGGCAAAACGCCGCTCACGGTGAGGTTGATCACGTACTGAACGACCAGCCAGCGTCGCGCAAAGCGTTGCCCGCCGGTTTCCGGGCGGAAGGTGAACCGTGCATGCCCCAGATAGCCGGCCAGCGACGCGGCCAGAAAGGCCAGGGGATTCGCCAGCCAGAGGGGCATGACCAGGCCCAGTGCCAACAGCACCAGGGCATGCACGGCTGCGGCGACCACTCCCACCAGTCCGTAAAGGCTGAGTCGGGAGCTGAGAGAGCTCGGATTCATGGTCGCAACCGTAACGGCCACTGGCGCTTCGGGTCAGCAGCCTTCAACCTGTGGACATCGACGATGAACTGGTGAACGCAGGCGAAGCGATTGACAGCGTGCAGCTCGCTCAGGCTCTGGCTTCGGCCGTGACCCTGGTAAGGGATCGCTTCCCGGCCGCGAGCGTCAATCTCAATCCCTGGCGGGATGATCCCCAGACGCGCCGCTGGCAGGAAGATCAAACCCTTGATCTGGCCTTTCATTTCCCCGGTTGGAGCCCCCGTCTCGAGTGCCGAAGTCTGCTGCTGCAGTTACGGCTTCAGGAGAAGTCTGATGAGGGTGAATCTCCGGCCGCCCCAGATCTGCTGGGGGTCTTGATGCGCGGCATGACCTACGAGGGTGAACGCTGGCGTCTGGTGACGATGGGCGATTGGCAGCCAGAGGGTTCGCACCTACCGCAGCCCGAGCAGGTTCAGCAGCTGCGTGGAATCTGTCGGGACTTGTTTGATTTGTTCGCTAATCCGGCAGCGACGGGCACAGCGGCGTAACCCTTCGCAACCCTTCCGACTCGCAAACGAAGATCGATTTTATGGTTGCTTTCATCGATCAAGTGTTCAACCCATGTCCGTAGCTCTGGCTGCTCAGCTCCGTGAAGGCACCAAGAAGGCTCACACGATGGCCGAGAACACCGGTTTCGTTAGCTGCTTCCTCAAGGGCGTTGTCGATAAATCCAGCTATCGCAAGCTTGTTGCTGATCTGTACTTCGTTTACTCCGCCATGGAGGAAGAGGTGGATCAACTCAAGGACCACCCCGTGGTCGGACCAGTCGGCATGGAACAGCTGAACCGACGTGAGTCCCTCGAGAAGGATCTTGCTTACTACTTCGGTGAGAACTGGAAGGATGAGATCCAGCCTTCACCGTCGGCTGTGGCTTACGTCGAGCGGATTCATCAAGTGGCAAAGGAATCTCCCGAGCTGCTCGTTGGCCATCACTACACCCGTTACATGGGTGACCTCTCCGGTGGTCAGATCCTGAAGAACATCGCTCAGAAAGCGATGAACATGGATGGAGATGATGGTCTGCGTTTCTACGTGTTTGACGAAATCGCTGACGAGAAGGCGTTCAAGACGACCTATCGCGCCACCATGGATGAGCTGCCGATCGATCAGGACACTGCTGACCGCATCGTGGAAGAGGCGAATAACGCCTTCCACATGAACATGCACATGTTCAAAGAGCTCGAAGGAAACCTGGTGGCAGCCATCGGCAAGGTGCTGTTTGGCTTCCTGACACGTCGTCAGCGCAGCGGCAGCACTGAAACCGCCGCTGCTTGATGTCTTCGATTGAGCCTTCGCCTGGGGGGTTCAACTCCATTCGGGTTCTGGTGCCTGGCACCGGAACCCGTTTTCGTTGTGGCGGATTGAGTGTGGCCTTGCAGACGGCTCGTCTGCTTTCAACCCTCCGCCCGACAGAGGTGGTCACCTACCGGGAACGCAGTGATCGCCACCCCTATCTGGACGACTTGCTGCAGGCGGAAGGGTCTCCCGGCCAGTCTCTCTGGGTTGTGAGCTGGGGCTTTGATGTGCCTCGTTCACTGGTTCGTCTGCGAGGACGACCCGTCGTCTATCAGGCGCATAGCAGTGGATACGGTTTCGATTTGCCTCCGGGGGTGCCCGTGGTGGCGGTCAGTCGCAACACGCTTGGGTACTGGGGCGATCGTGCCCCACGCAACCCGCTGTTCTGGGTGCCCAACGCACTGGAGCCTCAATGGTTGGAACGGGGTGCCCGCCCATTGACGTCCGACCAGGATGCAGCCACCGATCGGCCGATTGATGTGTTGGTGCAGCGGCGCAAGAGTAGTCCCTATGTGCTGAAACAGTTGGTTCCAGCGCTGATCGCCGAGGGCCTGAAAGTGGAGGTGCAGAGCGGCTGGGTCGACGACCTGGTGGATCTGTTCAATCGCTCCAAGGTCTATCTCTACGACTCGGCGGAGTACTGGCGAGGCCATGGTGTGAGTGAGGGCTTTGGGCTGCCCCCTCTGGAAGCCCTCTCTTGTGGCTGCGTGGTGTTCGGCAGTTTCAACCATGCTCTTGCCGACACCCTGACGCCTGGTGTCACTGCCCATCAGATCGGCCAAGGCACGCTCGAGAATGATCTGGTGCGGATCTCAGCGGCTGTCTCCAGCCCCAGTCAGTGGCTCCCCTCTGCATCGATGATCGAGAATCTTCTGGCGGAATCCAGTGAGGCCCGATGGTGCGAGCGCTGGCGTGCGGTTCTCTCGCAGCTGGATGAGTTGGGCGTTCAAGGTGCCATGGGTCTGTCGCAGGATGGTGCATTGCGATCGCCCTCGACCCGGCAACTGCGCTGGACGCTGCGCTGGGATCGCTTGCGCAACAAGGTGGTCAATCGGTTGTCCGGCTGGCCTTGGCGTCAAGGCTGACTGATGGCTGCGAATTAAGGTTTTAGGACGTGGATTGCGCCTTGAACGCTCAAGGTTGAAAGCTGAGGGCTTCAATGCCGTTTCAAAGCCAGACCTTGATCAACCTGCGCAAGCTGCTGGCGTATCTGCCTCGCCGGCGGAACCAGCAGCTGCTCGTGGTCATGGTGGCCGCCTTCTTTCAGGGGGTGATGGATGTTTTTCTGGTTGCTCTGCTAGCCCGCCTGGTTGGATTGCTTGCCGGGAATAACCTGCAGGACAAGATTCCTGGCATCAAGGTTTTTGGTGGCGCCTTGCTGGACCAGGCGGGCTGGATCGTTGGATTGTTGATTCTGACCTTCTGGCTTGCATCCGGTGTGCGCTTCGGGGTCTCACTGATGCAGAGCCTGCTCAGTGCAGAAATCTGGAATGACCTCGTGAACCGTGTCTACCTCACGCTGATGCGTCAGGAGTACGAGTTCTTTGTAGGGGGGAAATCCAAAGGGATTGCTCTTCAGTTCAATCGTATTTTCAACAATGTCTCCACTGGAGTGATCGCTCCCTTGATCACCAGTGCTGGCAATCTTGTTTCAATTCTGTCGCTGATTACGGGAATTGTTCTCGTTTTGGGGCTTAAGGCATTCATCATTTTTTCATTGATGGTGTTTTCTTATGTGGTTGCGTCAAGGCTGATTACCCCTTATTTGCGTTTAGCGACGAAGCAAAAAATACGTTATCGCAAGCGAATATCGATGATCTTAAGTGAATCAATTGGTTCCATGCGCGAGGTTCAGCTTTACGGGGCTGAAGGATTTTTTGCTTCGAGGTTCGCCAGAGATGGTGGGATCGCAAAGCGTTATGACCGCATCAGTCGTCTCTTGCCGGATATTCCACGCTTGGTGATTGAGCCTGCGGGGATCACAATCTTATTTGCTGTCTTTATCAGCCCCTCGTTGCTGACCGGAGATCTGAATTCCTTCCAGGACACGTTGCCGGAAATCTCAGCAATTTTGATTGCGCTGTTGAGGATTTCGGGGCCTTTGCAGTCTCTGTTTCGCAGCGTCAATAAACTGCGTGGTGGTCTTCCCCAGATGGAGGAGGCTCTTGATCTGCTGGAACTGAATCCTGACCGTTTGCTGCTGGATTCTGCCGATGTTCCTTCCCCAAGTGGCTTGATGCCCCAAAGGTTCATCCAGCTCAAAAAAGTTAGTTTTTCCTTCAAACAAACCGAAACCGACGTCATCCATGATGTTGATCTAACGATTCCGAGTGGTTCAAGAATCGCCTTCGTTGGTAAAACCGGCAGTGGAAAAACCACGTTGGCTCATTTGATCCTTGGTTTGTACAACCCCACCAAAGGAACCTTGTGCATTGATGGGATTCCTGTCACGGCTCAGGAGCTGCCGGCATGGCAAGCCAATTGTTCTTTTGTGCCACAAAATGTGAGGCTGACCAGTGGCAGTGTTCGAGACAATGTTGCCTTCGGCCAGCATTCAGACTCCATCGACGACGCCCGCGTCTGGACCTCTCTGGAAGCCGCCCAGTTCGATGATGTGGTCGGCGGAATGCCCTACGGGCTTTACACCATGGTCGGAGATGATGGAGCCAAGCTCTCCGGCGGGCAGCGTCAACGATTGGCACTCGCTCGCGCCTTCTATCGCGAGGCCAAAGTGCTCGTGCTTGACGAAGCCACCAGTGCCCTTGATAACAAAACTGAGCATGACGTCATGCAGGCGCTTGATATCGTCGGCCGGCGCTGCACGACGATTGTGATTGCCCATCGTCTGTCCACGGTGAAAAAGTGCGATCGCATTTATGAAATCGTCGATGGCCGGATTGTGGCCAGTGGAAGTTTTGACGAGCTTTGTGAGCGATCCGAGAGTTTCCGTGAAATGACTCTGTTCGGTGCCACCTGAATCAGGCATGGCTGATTTTGTCGTTCTCTCGACCGCCGACTGGGACCATCCGCTCTGGACGAACAAACAACATGTGGCGACGGCCCTCGCAGATCTCGGTCATCGGGTGCTTTATGTCGATTCACTCGGCGTGCGTGGACCACGCGTTGATCGTTCCGACTCGGGAAGGATTTTCAGGCGCTTAAGGCGGGGGCTGCGTTGTCCCAGACAGGTGCGTCCTGGGGTCTGGGTGGTCTCGCCGCTGGTTCTGCCAGGGCAGGTCCGCGGTTGGGCTGGTTTATTGAACCGTTGGAGCCTCAATTTCAGCCTGTTTGTGGCTGATTTGGTTCTCGACCTTCGTCGTCCGTTGTTGTGGACCTTCAATCCTCAGACCCGGGCTTATCTGCGTCTGAGCAGGTTTCAGGCTGTGATCTACCTGTGTGTTGACCGGATTCAGGCTCAGCCGGGCATGCCGGTTGAAGTGCTGGAGGCGGCCGAGCGCAACCTTTGCGCTGCCGCCAACGCGTTGTTCACTACGTCCCCCCAGCTGCACGCTGCTCTAGGACCTCTCAATGCTGGCAGCCATCGTTTCGGCAATGTGGCTGATGCCAATCACTTTGGTCAGGCACTTGCGGGTGATCTGCCACGACCGTCCGACTGGCCTCAAAGCACTGGTCCGGTTCTGATCTTCATCGGCGCCATCGATGCCTACAAGTTGGACCTGAGGATGTTGGAGCTGCTGATGGAGCGCACTCCGCAGTGGACCTATCTCTTCATCGGGCCCGTGGGTGAAACAGACCCCAGCACGGATGTCAGTGGTTGGCGACGCCTGGCCAATGTGCATCTCCTCGGCACGAGGGACTACAGCACCCTGCCGGCCTACTTAGCCCATGCCGATGTGGCATTGCTGCCGTTGCAACTCAACGACTACACCCGGCATATGTACCCGATGAAATTTTTCGAGTACCTGGCTGCCGGATGTCCTGTCGTGGCGACGGCCATCCCTGCCCTTGCGGATCAGGCTGATGTGGCCATGCTCTGCCCGCCGGATGCTCCGGCATTTGAAGCTGCGATCCAGCGTGCCCTTGCGCAACAGGGTCCGGCTCTGGGTCAGCGTCTGGAACGATCGCGACTCAACACCTACTTCACGCGGACCAGGGCCATGCTCGATTGCCTGGATCACCACGGCCTGATGCCTGATGAACCACTGGCGCCGCAGGCACCCCCGTACCACGCAGTGCGCAGTCAATGGAGTCGATCTCGGCTTTCGGCGCAGCTCTTACTCGCAGGGCTGACGCTGCTGGACCGCTGTGGACAGCAAGCCTTGTCTGAGCGAGTGCTGAAGGGCTGGCTGAACAGGAATCCAACCAACATCACCCTGTTGAGTGATCTCGCCAGTCGCCGTCTGGCGGTGGCTGACAACGTTGGAGGTTGTCGTCTGATCGAACGGATCTGGCAGCAAGACGGCGTTGCGGAAATTCTTCATCAGCTGCTGTTTCGCCGCAGTGCCCGCCCTGGCAGTCGCATCGATCAACTGGCCCTCTTTGATGTGTTGGCCTCCAGCACCGCGCTGCCCCTTCATTACTCGGGCTACTGCAGAGTCGTCAGAACCTATCGGGCGATTGATGCCAAGGATGGCGAGGCCTTGCGTCGGGGTGTTGCGGGGCTGGAGATGATCCTTGCTGTTCTGGAGGGGGATCCCGACACCTATCGCTGTTTGAAGCCCAATCGTGAGAACCGGGCCAAATTGCTGATCTCGGCACAACTCACCCGACTTCGGGCCCTGATGGCCCTCAAGGACACCCCAGCCCTTGAGCAAGCCTCGTGCGAACTGCTGGCGAGTGCTCGTCGCTATGACCCGTTCGCCATCGATCTCACCACGGCAACGCGCATGACCCGCAACATCATGCGCAGCCTCACGATTGCTGCTGTGATGGCCTGGCATGCCGAAGATGCTGATCGCTTTGATGCCGTTGTCGTTGAGATGGAGCGTTTACGCCAGGCCTGCCATGCCGATCGTTTCGACCTGATCGCCAACGAGACCCATGAAGACCACCGTGGTTTTGCTGAAGCGGTGGTCACCATGCTGCAGCAATGCCGCTGGTCGCCGGAGCAACCGCAGGCCCGTCCTGATTTGGAGCGGTTGGTGGACCCTGTGCTGCTCGTCTATTTCCCCGACCTTCGCCGCCAGCGTGCCGAGAAAGCGCGGCGTTTTCTGCAGTCGCTCCAGCCACTGTGATGGCAGGGATCCGAGTTGCGTTCACGATTGATTCTCTCAAGCTCGGTGGTGCCGAACGGGTGTTGCTGCAGTGGGCACGGTGGTGCAGGGACGAGGGCTGGCAGGTGGTGGTGATCACGCGCCAGGGTCCGGAGCTGGATGCCTATCCCGTGCCGTTGGGGGTGCAGCGTTGGGTGGAGCCACCGTTGGCGCCATTGCTGCGTTGGCTTGGCTGGTTTGCCTTTCCTTTTCGTGTGCTGGCCTTGCGTCAGCTGTTGCGTCGCCATGGCAGCGATCTTGCCGTGGGGGTGACCACCCTGCCGGCGGTCAAGCTGCTGCTGGCCAGTGCCGGCCTGCCCTTGAGAACCTTGATCTCAGAACGCAACTACCCCCCCGCCAAACCTCCTGCTCTGCCGTGGCGCTGGTTGCGTCGTTGCACCTACCCCTGGGCTGATCTGCACTGGGTGCAGACCCGGGTCACCGGCGATTGGCTTCGTCAGCACTGTGGAGTCCGCAGGCAACAGCTGGTCCCCAATGCAGTGAGCTGGCCACTGCCTGATCGAGATCCCTTGCTTGAGCCCGATGACTGGCTGGTGCCTGACGCGCCGTTGATTCTTGCGGCAGGCACCAAAGCGCGTCAGAAGGGGTTTGACCGTCTGATGCCTGTTTTCTCAAGGCTCGCCCGGCGAGATTCAAGTCTGCATCTGGCGCTGCTCGGTCTCGCCCCCGGGCTGTACCAAGGCCTTGATCAGCAGCAGTGGTTGCGCCAGAGGCTCGGAAACAATTCAGCTCTGCAGCAGCGTTTGCTGATGCCAGGGGTCAGCGGCAGCATGTCCCGCTGGTATGCCCGGGCGACGGTGTTTGTTTTGCCATCGCGTTTTGAAGGTTTCCCGAATGTGCTGCTGGAGGCCATGGCTGCCGGTTGTGCCTGTATAGCCAGCAACTGTCTGACGGGTCCTGCTGATCTGATCCGCCATGGAGAGAACGGCCTGCTGCTGCCGGCGGACGCCACTGTTGACGACTGGGTCGAGGCGATCTCTGGCCTGTTGGAGGATCCGGGTCGTCGCCTGCGGATGGGCGAGAGGGCCCTGCTGGTGCGGGAGCAATACGCCGAGCAGCGTCTGCGGCGTGATTGTCTAGAGGCCATGCGGCGGTTGTGCCATGGATGATCTCTGGGTGGTGCTGCCTCATCTCGGCGCAGGCGGAGCCCAGAAAGTCGGCTTGCTGGCGGCTGAGCACTTCGCTGCTCAGGGTTACAAGGTGCGGGTGCTTTCGCTGCGCCATGGTCATCCGATCAAACACCGTCTGCCGGAGAACATCACGACATTTGACCTTGGCCCAGACAACGATCTCAATGTGCATCCCTGGTTGAGGGACGTCTGGAATCGATCGTTGCTGGCGCGCACTCGTCGCTTCTGCGTGGCTCAGTGCATCAAGCTGCGGCGCCTGGTGATTCGGGTGACCATGGCGCTGGTGCTGCGCTCCATGCAATGGACCTGGCCCCTGATCGAGGCCAAGATTCAGCCTGGTTCCGATGCCATTCCCATTCGCTTGCTCAACTGGTGCATGCGCGGGAGTGGAGGGGTGATCTATCGCCGCCTGCGCGAGCTGATGTTGGAGCATCGCCCCCGCCGCGTCCTGGCGCTTCTCACCAAGACCAACATTCTTTGCTGCGCTGCGGTCTGGGATCTGCCGATTCATCTGGTGGTGTCGGAACGCAATGACCCCCGACTGCAGCGTCTGGATCGACTCTGGAATCGCCTGCGCTGCGTTTATTACCGCCGTGCCGACGTGGTGACGGCCAACACCGAAGGTGTTCTGCAGGCTCTGCAGGAGATGGGGCATTGGCAACGGTTAGACCTGCTGCCCAATCCACTCCCCGCGGGTCTCAGTCTGCGAGAAGGGGATGGATGCTCCTCTCAGCGGCAGCAGGAAGTGCTGGCTGTGGCGCGGTTGGTGCCGCAAAAAGGACTCGATGTCCTGATTCGTGCATTCGCCCTGCTTCCGGGATCCGTCAGGCAGGGCTGGCGATTGACGCTTGTGGGGGATGGCCCGGAGCGTGAGGCCTTGGAAGACTTGGTGGATCAGCAAGACTTGCGCTCGAAGGTCTGCTTCGAGGGCTTCCAATCCGATCCGCTTCAATTCATGCAGCGGGCCTCGATCTTCGCGTTGCCATCACGATTTGAAGGAATGCCCAATGCCTTGCTGGAGGCGATGGCTGCGGGTCTGCCTTCAGTGGTGAGTGACGCTTCACCCGGTCCGCTGGAGATGGTTCGTGACGGCAGGGAGGGTCTTGTGGTGGGAACGGGCGACGATGTTGCTTTTGCGGCTGCGTTGGAACGTCTGATGCAGGATGCCCATCTACGCCAGCGCTGTGGTAACTCGGCTCGGGAGACGCTGCGCTCTCTTGACTGGGCTGTGGTCGAGCCCCACTGGCGTTCGGTGCTGGCTTTCCCCGCACAGCCATGATCGGGGCCGCTCAGCGCCGTCAGGGGGAGAGGGAACGGGTGTTGGTGTTGGCACCCACGGCACGGGCCGCCAGCGAAACCTTTGTGCGCGCCAATCTTCAGGGCCTGCCGTTTGCGGTGACGGCCTACTTCGGCGATGAGCGACCTCTCAACGCACCCTGGCGACTGGCCTATGGCATGGCGATTGGGTTGAGCAAGCTGTTCACCCGCCTGCATTGGCTGCGCTTAGCTGGCTGGCCTGCGGCATTGGTGGCGCGCGCTTTGATCGGGCGTCATCAACCCGATGTGGTGATGGTGGAGTTCGGCTTTGAGGCGGTGCGGGTGATGGAGGCGTGTGCCTGGAGTGGTGTGCCGTTGGTGGTGCATTTCCGTGGTTCTGATGCCTCTGCCCAGGGTCGTTTGGGTCTTCTGCGCGAGCGATACAGGCGACTGCTGGCCATCGCTTCGGGTGTGATTGTTAAATCCAGGCCGATGGCTGACACCCTGCTGAGCCTGGGTGCCCGATCCGATCGACTGTTGATCAGTCCTTCCGGAGCCAACAGTGATCTTTTTCATGGCAGCGACCCTGCGCGGACACCGCCGCGATTGTTGGCGGTCGGTCGCTTTGTTGCCAAAAAAGGTCCTCTGCACACGATTCGATCCTTTGCCCTGATGCGCCAAAGCCTTGGGCCAGTGATGCCTCAGCTGTCACTTTGGATGGTTGGCGAGGGACCTCTGTTGAAGCAGGCCCGTGTGCTGGTGGGTGATTTGGGGCTGAAGGATTGTGTGCGCTTCTTTGGAGCGCGCCCTCAGGATCAGGTGGCTGATCTGATGCGACAAGTGCGGGCTTTTGTTCAGCATTCGCTGGTGGCGCCCGATGGCGACAGTGAAGGCAATCCTGTTGCGGTGATGGAGGCACAGCTCAGTGGACTGCCCGTGGTGGCCACCCGCCACGCCGGGATTCCTGAAGTGGTGTTGGACGGACAGAGCGGTCTGCTTGTGGAGGAAGGTGATGAGACCGCGATGGCCCAGGCCATGGCCCAGTTGGTGCAGGATCCAGCTCTCGCAGCACGTCTGGGAGACTGCGGGCGCCAGCGTGTTCAGGAGCACTTCACCATCGAGCACCACCTTCAGCAGGTTTCGCAGCTTTTGCATCAGGTCATGCAATACCGGTCGGAGCCGCTGTCATGACCGGTGATGCGCTTCAAAGGCGCAGGTTGCTGTTGATCCGCGGTCTTGGCCACAGCGGTACAACGATCCTGGATCTTTCTCTGGGAGCGCATCCTCAGCTGGTGGGTCTCGGGGAAGCTGCGCGAATCCTGGAGCGGCCATCCCCAGGGGATGAGAGTCGTGGCCCTGCCCAGCTCCGCCGTGAACTGCGTTTCAAGCGCAGCTGCACCTGCGGTGCGCTTGCTGCGGAGTGTCCTGTGTGGGGCCCGATGCTGGACTGGCTGCCTGCCCATGACGGACGCTCACTGGCAGAAAAAACCTTGCGGCTTCTGGACGGCGTGAACATGCATCATCCTGAGGCCCGCTGGGTGGTCGACTCCTACCAGGACGACATGGTTCTTCCTTTTTTGGAGGATCCCGATCTGGAGATTCGTATCGTTCATCTCACCCGGGATCTTCGCAGCTGGGTGCATTCCCGCTCCCGTGATGGTCGGCGCCGCCGGCAATGGTTGCCTGGTTTGAAGCCCCTCCTGCGTTGGTGTCGCGTCAATGCGCGGCAGGCTTCGAGACTCGACTCCACGGGGCGGGCTGTGTATCGACTGGGTTATGAGCAGCTGGCGCTCGATCCGGAAGGAAGCCTGAGGCGGCTGTGTCGGTGGCTGGACATTGACTTTGATGCTCGGATGCTGGCACCAGCACAGCATTCCAACAGTCACATTCTTTCTGGAAACCGGATGCGCTTTGATGCCAAGCAGAGTGCCTCGATCCGTTACGACAGTGCCTGGTTGAATCAGCCGGCAGGTCTGGCGCAGTTGGCGTTGCTGATTCCTTGGGTGGCGCGCTTGAATCGCAAATTGGTTTATTCAGAGAACAGCTGAAACGAGTCGAGCTTTACTGAAAGGCAAGTGCTATCTGCTGAAGTGGTTCTCAGAGGTGGCGAAAAATTCTGGCATATTCAAAGTCTTTGTTCTCCTGATAAAGCACCTCATATTTTGAGAGGTCAATGCCAAATTTTGTTAATTTGTAGCCTGTGTCGATGTCAATTAAATAATCCCCTTTGGCAGGCGTGTAAGGCATGCCTTTGTTGATGCCATCTTTGATTTTGTATTGCTTGGATTCGATGTCGTAGAACACGAGTCGGTCATAGGGCAATTGTCTCATTTGATCAGAATGCTTGAACCAGCCTTTTGAGTAAATGAGATTGACAACCTCTCCTCGTTCTCTTGCTTTTTCGGCAATCTCTTCGGCTCTATTGTAAGTTTTGCGCCATGATCTTTGCTTCCAGCTGATGAAGCTTGCTCTTTCTCGAAACGTCTTGGCTTGTCGATCCTCGACGGTCAGGAGTAAAAGTGTGGCACCCAGTGCGACGGCCTGTGCCTGGCGTTGATTGAAGCGCTGATTCAGTGTCGGAGCGGCAAGCGCCTCCCAGATCAGCAGAATATCCAGAACTGCGACGAACTGAATCGGCAGTGTCATGTAGTTGCTGCCTTCAAGCCCAACCAGTGCATAAAGGGCGAATCCATAGGCCAGAGCGGCAACGTTGAGAACATCCAAGGTTGTCGCTTCTGTGCGGTTACGCTGGATGAGCCAAAGGCGTGTTGCGATGAAGCCAATGAAGAACATCAGGCGAATATCGAGTGCAAAGACCGAGAAGCCAAGGTGCGCGTCATAGCGTTCAACTCCTGCTGCGAGGCTTGGCAGAGCGCTGAGCATCACGAAGCAGGCCAGGAAAAATAGGGTCAGGCTGCACAAAGAGATTTCCAGGGCATACGCCTTGAGCCACGCCGAAAGGTTGAGAGAGCCCCAGCGTGGATAATTCTGCATCCTGCCCAGGCTGCCAAGGAGGATGGTGCTGGCTGCCGGGACGACTGCCAGAAGAATTGCGGTGTCTTTGAAAAAGGGTATAAACAGTGCGAAAAGTAAGGCCAGTAGTCCGTTGCGTTGTTGGCCTGAGCGTTGGTAGATGCAGTAATTATAGATATACAAAGCCAGTAGAAAAGTGAGTATTCTTTCGCTGTAGATGAATTGGAAATAGTTAAATGCGGCTGCACTCGTGAATAAAAATAGCAGCGATCCTGCTAGAAATAGTGAGGAGCTGGCCTTGTCCTTGTTGGCGAATTGAACAATTCTGCAGCCAAGAATGATTGTTGTAATTAATTCAAGAGCGCTGACTAGCGACCAAACTTTGATGTAAGGAGTGAACCAGCTGAGGATGTGTAGGTCCTGATGGGAGAGAGGGTAGAAGCGGAAGTCGTTTCGCCCCATGGTTTCTCGGATGAAGCTTTGTCTGAGGCTGAAATTATTCAGCAACTGGTCGGTATAGATATCGTCATACCAGGTGAGAATCTCTTTGTAGAACCAGCTGCTTTCACTCACCATGACGACCGTATAGGCCGAAAGAACAATGGTGACGGCTGGATGCCGCCTGATGAAATTAATGATGCTTGCCAGCCAGCCAGATTGATTTGCAGTGCTTTCTTTCTCTTCAGGAGTGTTGTTGATGGCGCGAATCAGGATTCCAGCGAGCAGGATCAAGATGATGATCAGTCCTGCATGGGCGATGTCGTTGTACTGCCTCAGTAAAGAATCTCTGGCTTCTTTCTCGAGACTGCCGATGCCGCTTTGACCGGATTGGATCCACAGCGCTAAAACGGCGCCAACGATCAACGTGAAACCAGATGCTCCAGAAAGCCAGATGCTCCAGCGTTGTGCGAACTGTGAGCCCTTGTCTTGCATCGATTCAGTGAATGTTCAGGTTGGGCAGTGTTTTCACTAGATCATCGATCGCTTTCACTTGCTGCAGGAAAGGTTCCAACAGGTCCAGTGGTAGTGCGCTGGGGCCGTCGCAACGCGCTTGATCTGGATTTGGATGGGCTTCAAGGAACAGTCCGGCCAATCCCACCGCCATTCCTGCTCTGGCCAGATCGACAATCTGGCTGCGGCGGCCACCTGAGGCGGCACCACCCGGATCACGGCATTGAAGCGCGTGGGTGACATCGAAGATCAAGGGCAGGTCATCACAGCACTGCTTCATCACCCCGAAACCGAGCATGTCCACCACAAGGTTGTCGTAACCGAAGTTGCTTCCTCGCTCGCAGATCAGCAGCTGATCATTGCCGCATTCTCGGAACTTCTCCACGAGATTCCCCATCTGGGATGGACTTAGAAATTGTGGTTTTTTGATGTTGATCACCGACCCGGTGCGTGCCATGGCCTCCACGAGGTCGGTTTGGCGGGCCAGAAAGGCCGGCAGCTGGATGATGTCGCAGACTTCGGCTGCAGGTGCCGCCTGCTCAGCCGTATGGACATCGCTGATGACGGGGATTCCGTGGGTGTCCTTGACAGCGCCGAGGATCTCCAGGCCTTCCCTGAGCCCCGGGCCGCGGTAGGAATGGATAGATGATCGATTGGCCTTGTCGTACGACGCCTTGAAGACCAATGGGATGTTGAGCTTCTGGCAGATCTGCTTGTAGTGCCCTGAGACCTCCAAGGCGAAAGCTTTGGACTCCAACACATTGACCCCGCCGATCAGCACAAATGGGGCGTTGTTCGCGAACGTGATTGATCCGAGTGGAACTTGCCGGGCGGCCATGCTGTTGGAGCTGCGGGCGAAAGCATAAATCTCGTCCCCAAGTGCTGGGTCATTGCAGCCGAAAGACAGCTCCGCTCAATTCGCGGTTGTTGTGTCGATACAATTGACTGTGGTTTTTGTCGCTGAGAATCGGCTTTAGACTGGCCAGTGGTTTGTCAATGTTAATGACCAAGTCTCCGGGTTTTGGATGGTAAATTGATTTTCTGTCGGCCCCATTTTTGACCGTGTAGATCTCTGTTTCAGGATCGTATTCAATCAAGCGATCGTATTTCAGATTTTTAAGATGGCGTTTGTTTGAAAACCACGAATTTTCGCTGTAAATGATGTTAACTGCTTCGCCATTTTGTTTGATCTCTCTTCCAAGTCTTCCAATCTGTTGGTATGTTTCAAGCCATGATGTTTGCCGATGCTTAGTACCGCTCACGGTTTGTGCGAATGACGGTTGATTGAAGTTGGATTCCAGGCCCACGACCATGACAGCTGCTGCGCTGCCAAGTGTTCCGGTGACGCGCCAGGGTAATTGGCGATTGAGTTGGGGAGCGATTTTTGAGGCCCAGAGCCATGTGAGATTGAGAACTGTGATGAGCTGTAAAGGCAGACTTAGATAACTGCTGCTGTGGAATCCCACTAAACAATAGACAGCCGCGGCATAGCCCATGCAGGAGACATTGAGTGCGTCCAAAAAGTGCAGCCGAAGTTTTCCAGCGGCAGCCAATGGCAGACGGATTGCGGTGATTGTAAAAAGAAACCAGAAGCGCCAATCGGCATGAAAATCGATTGTCTTTCCTTGGCTGTATGCACCTGTGCTTTTGTAGCTGCTGGGTATCAGTGAAAGCAGGACGTAGCTGCTCAGGAAAATTGGTAGAAGCGTTAAAAGCCACAGCTCAAGCCGGTAGTACTCCACCCAGCAGTTCGTTGTATTTGGCTTTGATTGTGAATCGTGTTGAAACCATCCCATGCAGCCAAGCAGAAGGATGACGAGCGGGGGGCCGATAAACAAAATAATGGCGATGTCCTTGATGAACACTCCGATGAGCCCGAACAGGCACGTGCTATAAAACGTCCTTTTGCTTCGCGTCTTTTGGTAATGCAGGTAAGATGAAATGTACAGAATGAAGATAAAGGTTAAAAATCTCTCGCAGTAGATGAGTTGAAAAAAGCCGGATGCTGTTGAGGGGTGAAGCATCAACAGCAGTGCCATGATCAATAACAGTGCAGGTCCGTTCCGAGTGCTGATGCCACTCAGGCGTCGAACGAAGCGTGTTGCGAGCACCACAATGGCAATCAGCTCTGCTGCGCTGACGAGCATCCAAACTTTCACATACGCTGTGAACCAGCTCAGAAGATGAAGGTCTTGGTGCGCTAATGGGAAAAAACGAAAGTCGCGCCTTCGCATGGTTTCGCTGATGAATCCTTGGTTGAGAGCAAAGTTATTGAAGAGATGGTCGTCAATCACATCGCTGTACCAACCCACGATCTCTGGGTAAAGCCAAGTTGTGCCGTGCACCATTGCCACGGTGTAGGCGCTGAAAAGAATCACCACCAGAGGTTGTTCCTGGCAAAAATCAATGAGATTTTTGATCAGTGAGCGTTTCTTTGTGCTTGGAGTCTCGTCACCGTTTCGTGTAATAAGCCTTATCAGTGCCAGTGATGCAATGGCAAGGCAAATGAGGAATGTATTGTGTGTTGTGCTTAGGTAATGACCTAATAATTCTTTACCCTCTCTTGTGTCCGGAGTTGGCAGGCTGTTTTGAGTGTTGATGAGTAGCCACCACAATCCAAAACTTGTGGCCCCAATGGATGCAGTGATCGCGCTGATCCACGCTGGGTATTTCAGGCTTGGCCCTTGATCATTCTGTTCAGGGTTGGGATTCATCGAATGTTGGATCTTCGAAGGGCGTTGCAACTCATTGTTTGATGGTTTAGCTTGCATGTGAAGCGATAGGCATAGTGGTTAATTTCTTTGTTTGACGATGTAATCATTGATGATTGCTTTTGACGAATGGCTGCTCGACAGTCGGTCTCTTAGGGGGTGGTGAAGGTTGGGGTAACGCGTATGCATTGGCCGTAATCTGAGGATTCAACAGTGCATGCAGTGGTGACGGTGAGTCCGATCCCGATCTTCATCGGTTATGACCCGCGCGAACGGGCGGCGACGAATGTGTTGATCGACAGCTTGTATCAGCACAGTTCCGCGCCTCTGGCGATCACGCCTCTGGTGACGCCGCAGCTTGAGGCTCAAGGTCTTTACAGGCGGGAACGCGATCCCAAGCAGAGCACTGCCTTCTCATTTACACGTTTTCTGGTCCCGTATTTGATGGGCTACGAGGGCTGGGCCCTTTTCATGGACTGCGACATGCTCTGTCGCGCTGATATCAAGGCCCTATGGGACCTGCGGGACGATCGCTTTGCTGCCATGTGTGTGCAGCATGAGCACGTGCCTGGCGAGACGGTCAAGTTCCTCGGTGAAGTGCAGAGCCCTTATCCCAAGAAGAACTGGAGCTCGCTGATGCTCCTGAATTGCAGCCGGTGCGCACAGCTCACGGTGGACTACGTCAATACGGCCACTGGCCTCGAGTTGCATCGCTTCCATTGGCTTGAAGGCGATCACGAAATCGGATCTCTTGATCCGGGGTGGAACCATCTGGTTGATGTTCAGGAAGCACCTGCGGCTGTCGCTCATGATGGGCCGCCCCTGCTGCACTGGACCCTGGGTGGACCTTGGTTTCGCGAGCAGCGCACCATGGGTGGTGTGCTCGCGGCTGAATGGTTCGGTGCTCGAGATGATGCCATGAAGTGTTGGGATTGATCTGGCGATGAGGTCTTCGATCATCCAGCGATCAGTGGTTGCAGTGCCAGCTCGGCTGGCCTCATCCCGCCTTCCCGACAAAGTCCTGGCGGACATCGGCGGTCAACCGATGGTTCAGCGTGTGCTGGAACGCTGTTCCCAGGTTGATGATCTGTCCGCAGTGGTGCTCTGTACCGACAGCGAACGTTTGCGGGAGCTGGCTTCCAGTTGGGGCTTCCCCGTACTCATGACCTCTGAAGCCTGTCGTTCAGGCAGTGAGCGGATTGCCTCGGTTGCCGACCAGTTGGTGGCATTGGCCTGGGACGAGTGCTCTGAGGCTTGGAATGACACCCAGCGTTTGGAAAGGCTCCAGACCACAGCCGTGATCAATGTGCAGGGGGATCAGCCTTTTCTCGATTCTGCTGTGGTGGCGCAGATGGTGGCTGAGTTTGCTCGTTGTCACCCTGTGCCGGCGGTGGTCACTCCCGTGTATCGCCTTGCCGCAGAAACCATTCACAACCCTGCGGTCGTGAAGACGTTGTTGGCGCATGACGGTCGAGCTCTTTATTTTTCACGTTCCGCTGTACCACACGTGCGAGATGTGGATGCTGCCGAGTGGCATCGGCACACCACCTACTGGGGACATGTAGGGATGTACGGATTTCGAGGAGATGTGCTGGCCGGTTGGGATCAATTGCCGATGTCACCACTCGAAGATTTGGAGCGCTTGGAGCAGCTGCGCTTGATTGAGGCCGGACATACGATCGCCACCTTCCCTGTGGATGGAACCTCCTTGTCTGTGGATACTCCGGAACAGTTGGAGCAGGCGCGTCAATTAGCGGTGATGACTGACTGAATTTGAATGCCTAGATTGTTGATTCGATCTCTAGTTCGACTTTTACCGGCGGCGGTTATTCTGCTGATTGTCTATTTATTGGTTCAGGATTTTGGTCTGTTGGATGCTGACTCAATTGGTGGAGATGCATCTCAGAATGTTCGTTCCGGTTTGAATCTTGCTAAGTATGGTGTTTACAGTGAGCTTCCGGTTTCGGATGTTGTTGCTCCTGGATACAGGCGAGAGCCATTCCCTAATTTTTTGCTTGCAATTTATTTAAGACTTGCTGAGGCTTTTCGGTCGGGCTTTTTGGATCAAGCTAGGGAGCCTTTTGGTGAATCATTTCTGATTTTTTTGAAGACGATTAATTTGGTCTGGGCGGCTGCCTTATTCATTGCGCTGTGGTTCAGCTCTCGATTGATCTTTGCTCCAGCGTATGCTGCTGATGTCTTGGCGATGGCTCAAATTGTTGCTGTCAATCACTTTTTTGTGATTGCACAGTTGAAGAGAATGAATACCGAATTGATAGCAGCTGCCGTTCTGGTTTGGCTGAGTGTTGTGCTGCTGATCGCATCCCGCCGCCATTCATTGAAGTGGATGTTGATCGCTGGTTCAGTGCTTGGGGTCATGGCCTTGACGAAGTCTTCGGTGGCTTATGTGGCGTTGTTGGTGTTGCCTTTAATCCCCTTTGCGTTCTCTGGTTATCGAAAGCGTTTCTGGACTTTGTTGATCGCTTTTTCGTTGGGTTTCTTGATTGTTGTCAGTCCTTGGGTGATTCGCAATCAGATTCAATTTTCAAAATTTGCGATCGCCAAAGGTGGTGGAGATGTGTTGTTGATTCGATCTGTCTTTAATCAGATGAATCTGCAGGAGTTTCGTGATTCTTTCTATGCCTTTTCGCCGACAATTGTGCGTCATGATCTGTTGGGTCCCGTGATGGGTCTTTCTGATGCAGAGTTCGCTTGTGATGGCAAGCTTGCTGTCTTTAATCGCGACCTTGAATGCGATCGTTTGGCGTTATCGCAAAAGCGTTACGAGGATGTACGTTCTCTGTATCAAAGAGGAAAGCGGGCATTGCCCTATGAGCTTTCGCTAAACGCAGATGAGCAGAAGGCTTATGCGTTGCAACAGTTTAAAGAGCATCCCATTCGTGTTTTGACAACAAGTCTTCCTCTCTCCTGGCGGGGGTTTTGGGGTTTTCGTGCTTTGTATTGGAAAGGTGTTGTCTTGAACTTCATAGCCTTTGTTGCTCTTTTTCTGGCACCTGTTTTGTCAGTTGTGCAGCGACGCATTTCATGGTTGATGGTGTCTGTTGTGCCAGTCTCTCTTTTTGCTTTTTATGGCTTGGTCAGCCATTTCTTGCCAAGATACTCATTGCCTATTGTCCCCAGCTCAATCGTTTGCCTCAGCATGTTGATCGTGAGCATTTTTGGATCTCTGTATGCTCTTTTTCTGCCAGGAAGCCGTCCTCCAGTGAGGCTGAATGAGAAGTGATTGCTCCTGCCCTTTTATTTTGATCGCTTGTCGATCATGTCAGCGAGCAAGGCAAACATAACAATGTTGAGGCTGGCGAATCCAAGCAGTACGGTTTTGTCTGTGAGGTTATTGAGAATTGCGAGATCGTAGAGCCCGCTGATTGTGAACAGTGCTGCCAGGATGACGATGAGGGGAGAGAGCAGCCGCATAGGGGCAAAGTACATGCCTGTTCGCAGAATCAACTGGGTGAATCTCAAGGTATCTCTGACGGGCTTGATATGGCTTTTGCCAATTCGTTTGGCATAGCTGATCGGTGTGAATTCAACGGCATAGCGATTCCTCAGCAGGCAAATCGTGATGGTTGTTGTGAAGCTGAATCCGTCTGGAAGAAGTTTGAGAAAATCCAGTGATCGATCGCGTCTGAAGATCCTTAAGCCTGAATTCATGTCAGGTACATCCGTGCCGCAGAGGAAAGAAACCCATGGCACCAGGATCATTTTTGGGATCGAGCGAATCTTTGAGTAATCAACATTGGGCCCGACGCGTGCGCCAACAACCATGTCGAGGTCGTGTTTGGTGATTTGATCGATCAGGTCAGGAATGCGTTCATTCGGGTAAGTCCCATCTGCGTCTGTGATGCAGATGTAGGCTTTTTGGCTTCGGCGGATGCCGGTTTTCAAGGCTGCGCCATAGCCCTGGTTGCGATTGTGATGAACGACCAGCAAGTCACCGGTTTGATGTTCGCGAGCTAACGCGTTGAGAACATGTTCGGATCCGTCAGTTGATCCGTCATTCACGCAAATGATCTCAACATCATTCATCTTTGAATTGTGAATGACCGATCGAATGGATTCGATGGTGTCACGAATCGCGTTTTTTTCGTTGTAACAAGGAATGATTATTGAGGTCGACATCGATCACTTTCTCGAAATTTCAGCGTAATTCATGGTCTTCCCTTTGCTTCTGGGGTTGTCTGTATTGCCTCCTCCACCACGTGTCTTGGCTGTGACTGGCGTTCAGCCTTCATCTGATGTTTGATGACTGTGGAACAGGATTTTGACCAGCCACCATTGTTTTGGCCTTGTCATGAGCAGAATTGGCTCGTGTTGTTCTCCCTCTCTAGACGTTTGCGACGTCGCTGAAAGCAGACCCCATGAAGACAGAAATGGGTCTGATGTTTCCGAGCCTTCCCGAAGGGTTCCTCGCATCCCTGGCTCAACAGGTTCATGGCCTGGGTTTAGGGCGCTTGGCGTTGGTGGGTGGTGCTGTGCGTGATGCACTCCTGCACCAACGTTGCAGTGATCCTTGGCGTCAACCCACTGATCTTGATCTGGTTCTCGAGGGATCCTGTGAGGCTTTCGTCCATCGCTTGCAGGACACGTTTGGCTCGCAGCGCGTGTCTCAGGTACTCCTGCACGAGCAGTTCGGCACCGCAGAGCTGCTGATCGACGGCGTTTTGCTTGACCTCGCTGCGGCGCGCATCGAGATCTACCCGGCACCTGGTCAGAACCCCATTGTTGAGCCTGGTGCGCTGGACGAGGATCTGGCGCGCCGAGACTTCACCGTGAATGCCATGGCTGTGGTGTTGCAGTCTGATGGCAGTCAGCATCTGATGGATCCTCACGGAGGCCTGGAGCATCTGTTCGAACGGCTACTGGTTTTTCTGCATGAAGGCAGCGTCAAGGACGATCCCACCAGGGTGATCCGAGCCGCTCGCTACGGGGCACGTCTGGGCTTTCGCCTTGCGCCTGAAGCTCTCAGTCAGGTTCAGCGCACTCTGGCGGCATGGCCCTGGGCTTGGCATCACGGCGATCCTGTTGATGCAGTTCCGCCGGCGCTGGGAACGCGGTTGCGGATGGAACTGGACCTGTTGCTGGAGCGGGAACCCTGGCCCGAGGCTCTGGCTTTTCTTCAGGAATGGACTGCCATGTCGTTGCTGGACCCCGGGCTGCAGAACGAACCAAGGCTGAAGCGGCGGCTTCGCTGGGCAGAGCGTCTTGGCCTGCCAGCACTGGTTGCCTTAGTTGCTGCAGCTTCCAATCCGATTGCTTTGGGCCAGCGCCTGCAGATCCCTCTTCAGCAGCAGCGTTGGCTGGAGGAATTGATCGAGCTGCGGCGGTGGCTTTCGCAGGAGGTGATCGAGCGCCCCTGGCTTGAATGGACTGCCTTGGATTGGACGCAAAGGATCGAGGCCGGTCGTTGGTCTGTTGAGGCGGTTGCGCTGGCCGTGGTCGAAAACCCCCCTTGCCGGCAACCTCTGTTGCGCTGGTGGGGGCGCTGGCGGCATGTGGTGTCCCCGATCAGTGCGCGCGAGTTGATCGCTCAGGGATTGCGTCCGGGCCCCCAGCTCGGTGAAGCTCTGCGACAGGCGCGGGCGCAGTTATTGGAGGGGATGCGTTGAAAGCGGTTGTCGGGGTTTAGTCGTTGCGATCCCGCCAACCGTTCTTGCGCAGAGAGCTCCATTCCCCACGGGCCTGCAGGATTCGTTCCGCCAGCTCACGCACGGCTCCGTGGCCACCGGGGCGGTGAAGCACCGCATCGGCCTGACGGCGTAGAGGACCACAGGCGTCAGATGGTGCGATCAGAATGCCAACACTGTCGCGCAGTGCGAGGTCATTGAGATCGTCGCCGAGGAACGCGGTGCGCTCTTTGCTGACCCCCAGTTGCTGCTGCAGGTGCTGCAGTGCGGGTGGTTTGTCCTTGATCCCCACCAGGCAGTGCTGGATGCCCAACTGGCGAGCGCGGACCTCGGTGGCCCCGCCCCTGCCGCCGCTTAGGAAAGCCAGCTGTAGGCCCTGTTGCTGCAACAGGCGCAGGCCGAGACCGTCGCGCACATCGAACCGTTTCTGCAGTTCTCCTTGTGCATCGAACCAGAGCCCGCCATCGGTGAGCACCCCATCGACATCCATCACCAACAGTTCAAGTTCAGCGAGGGAGCCGCGTTGCCAGTACCAGTTCCATTCGCGTTGCAGTTTTCGCATTCGGCCGTTTCCTCGTCAGGCCAAGCCGGCCTGAACCAGGTCATGCAGACGCAGCAGGCCGCTCAGCAGGTTCTGTTCATCCACCACCGGCAGCACCGAGATCGGTTTGCGCCGATTGTGTTCCATCCTCTGAAGTGCATCTACAGCCAGCAGGTCCGTCGCGACCGTGATGGGATCCGATGTCATGAGATCGCCGGCGGTGAGCGCAGACCAGCGTTCAGGTCCATGGTCGCGCAAGGCCCGGCGCAGATCGCCATCGGTGATTAGGCCCAACAGGCGTCTGGGAACTTGTGGATCCTCCACCCAGCTGCTGCCGATGGCTCCCTGGGTGAGCCGGCTGATCACCTCTGGAAGAGGGGTGTCTGGGGCGATGGGGTGCAGGTTCGACACCGGCACCATCAGGTCGGCCACGGTCATGGTGAGCTGTTTGCCGAGAGATCCCGCTGGGTGATTGACAGCGAAATCGGCGGGTGAGATGCCGCGCCTCTCCATCCAGACGGCGGCCAGGGCATCGCCAATGGCCATGGCGACCGCTGTGCTGGCGGTGGGCGCCAGGTTGAGGGGGCAGACCTCACGATCCACGGAGGCCTCCAGCACCACATCACTGGCATGGGCCAAGGACGAGTCTGCTCGGCCCACCAGGGCAATGCGTGCGGTGCCGCGACGCTTGAGATGGGGCATCACCTGCAGCAACTCAGAGGTTTCACCGCTGTTGGAGAGCAACAGGCAGACATCGTCAGGTGCCACCACTCCCAGATCGCCATGAAGGGCGTCGAGGGGATTGAGGTAGAGCGCCATCAGGCCGATAGAGGAGAAGGTGGCGGCGATCTTGCGAGCCACGATTCCGCTTTTACCAACACCGGTGATCACCAGCTTTGCTTTTCGATTGGCACAGCGTTCAAGTAGGGCCAGTGCCCCTTCCACTTGTTCGGCGCTGAGCCGCTCAGCTGCCGCTGCGATGGCGGCGGCTTCCTCCTGCAGACAGCGGGTGAGTGCAGACAACGCGCGTAAGCCCTTAAGCCTTTCGATTGTCAGGCATTCCCGGCCTGAATTCACCGGGTAGTGCCACGCATGCTGATCCCGCCACGAGGCCGATCAGTAATTGATTCACCGGGCTGAATTCCTGCACCGTGGTTGAGAGGGCACAGAACAGCAGCGCCAGATTCAATCCCAGGCTGATTTCACCCCACGCAGTCGAGCTCCAGGGTGACCATTCCACTCGATGTTGCTGTGGTTGTAACTGGCGCCAGAGACCATGAAGGATCAGTGCCGTGAAGGCGATCAGGCCGATCAGCCCCAGCAGGCCATGGTTACCGGCAATCTGGGCAATGGTGTTGTGAGCATGACCGAATGGGTCTCCAGGCCGGATGAACTCGCAGGCGTCCCCGATGCCGCTGGAGTCATAGCCCGATCCCATCCAGAAGCGTTCTGATGATCGGAACATGCCTTTGCGGATCCAGCAGCTGGTCAGGCGCAGGCGCTGGGTGTTGCTGAGAACCTCTGTCTTGAGGATGATTTCCCAGGCTCCAACCGCCAGCAGCGCGAGAACCACTAGCAGAGAGAGCAACCATGCCCGCGGGCTGAACCGCTGACGAAGGCGAAGTCCAAGCCAGCTCAGCACGATTGCGAACGGCACTGCCAGCACGGCCATGCGTGAGTCGATTCTCAGAATGATCCAGTAGCCGGTCGCCGCCAGCAGCAGATGGATGGCGCGAGACCAGCGCAACTTCGCGACAGTTGAGCTGTACCAGGCCGCCAAGGTCAGGAATGTCAGCAGCGTGGCCAGTCGATTGATGCTGCCCATGCTGGGTTGCACCAGCTTGTAATAGGTACAAAACATGGCCGAAGCGTTGAGATGTTCCGGACAGACGTATGCATTGGCTGGAATACTCCAGGCTCCTTCAAGGCTGAGCTGGATGACGAAGAACAGGGCGATCGGCACGATGCCCACTGCCAGCCAGGCCAGCAGATTCCGCCACTGACGCGGACTGAACTGGCTTCCCAGCAGCAAGCCGGTTCCAATCAACAGAATCAGAACCGATCCTCTGTAGTTGTCGCGCAGCACGATGTTGCGCACGTTGAACAGAAACAACCCGAGCAGCAGTGCCCAGCTCAACCAGGTCTCTCGTGTCGCTCCTTTCTGGACAAGTGCGCGGATGCGGTTCAGCAGCTGCAGTACCACCCAGGCGAAAAGCGCAAGCAGCCCCAGTTGGCGAGAACCTGCCGAGAGGTGCAACGCCACGGTTGTAGGGATCAGGCTGTTGATCAGGTGATCGCTCTGCGAAGCCTTGATCAGACCAGAGGGCATGCCAGCGGCAAGCGAATGTGCTGCGTATCCTCGCCTCATGAGCTTTCTTGCCGGCCTCAATGACGCCCAGCGAAGGGCGGTGGACCACCATGAAGGTCCCTTGCTGGTCGTGGCCGGTGCGGGTAGTGGTAAAACCCGTGCTCTGACTCACCGAATCGCCCATTTGATCGGTGAGCACGGTGCCGACCCATCCCAGATCCTGGCGGTGACCTTCACCAACAAGGCAGCTCGGGAAATGAAGGAGCGGCTGGAGTTGCTCCTTGCTCAACGACTGGCGCAGAGTCAATTCGGGCAGCCCTGGAGCACGTTGCCTTCGGTCGAGCAGCGACAGCTGCGATCACGGATCTATCGCGAGGTCACCAAGGAGCTGTGGATCGGCACGTTTCACGCGTTGTTTGCGCGCATGCTGCGCTACGACATCGACAAGTTCAAAGACAAGGAGGGACTCACCTGGACCAAGCAGTTCTCGATCTACGACGAAGCCGACGCACAGAGCCTCGTCAAGGAGATCGTGACCCAGGAGCTCCAGCTCGATCCCAAGCGTTTTGAGCCCAAGAAGGTGCGCTGGGCGATCAGCAATGCCAAAAACCAGGGCTGGCTTCCGGATCAGATGGAGGCCAATTCCGAAGGGCAAAGGGGCAAGCTTGCTGCGGATGTCTACCGCCGCTATCGCAAGGCGCTGGCTGCCAATAACGCTCTCGACTTCGATGACCTGCTGCTGCTTCCTGTTCAGCTGCTCCAGCAGAACGAGCAGGTTCGCAGCTACTGGCATCGCCGCTTTGCGCACGTGCTGGTGGATGAATATCAGGACACCAACCGCACCCAGTACGACCTGATCAAGTTGCTGGTCACTGATGGCAAGGATCCCCAGGTTTACGACAACTGGTCGGGGCGTTCGGTGTTTGTGGTGGGGGATGCCGATCAGAGCATCTACAGCTTCCGCGCCGCCGATTTCACAATCCTGATGGGCTTTCAGGACGACTTCGGTGACCAGGCATCTGACGAAGCCACGCGCACGATGGTGAAGCTGGAGGAGAACTATCGCTCCACCGCAACGATTCTGGAGGCGGCCAATGCCCTGATTGCCAACAACAGCGAGCGCATCGACAAGGTGCTGCGTCCCACCCGCGGCGAAGGCGAGCTGATTTCACTCACCCGCTGCGATGACGAGATCGCTGAAGCCGAAGCGGTGGTCCATCGGCTGCGAATGATGGAGGCCGCGAATCCCGAGCTGAGCTGGGGGGATATGGCCTGTCTCTATCGCACCAATGCCCAGTCGCGGGCACTGGAGGAATCGCTGGTGCGCTGGCGCATCCCCTATGTGGTGGTGGGCGGCCTGCGTTTCTATGACCGGCGCGAGATCAAGGACGTGCTCGGCTATCTGCGCCTGATGATCAATCCCGCTGACACCGTCAGCCTCTTGCGGGTGATCAACGTGCCCAAGCGAGGCATCGGCAAGACCACGATTCAGAGGCTCACCGATGCCGCTAACCAGCTGGGAATCCCCCTCTGGGATGTGGTGAGTGATCGTGAAGCGGTGCGCTCCTTGGGAGGACGCTCCGCTAAAGGGCTGTTGCAGTTCTGTGAATTGATCAATGGTCTGCGTGAGCGCGTTTACAACACGGCGCCATCGGAACTGATCCAGCAGGTGATGGAGCAGAGCGGCTACGTCAGTGAGCTGATCACCGAGGGCACCGACGAAGCCGAAGAGCGTCGGCGCAACCTGCAGGAGCTGGTCAATGCCGGCTTGCAGTACCAGGAAGAGAACGATGAAGGTGATCTTGAGGGCTTCCTGGCATCGGCGGCCCTGGCCAGCGATGCCGACAGCAAAGACACAGCAGCCGATCGGGTCACTCTGATGACGCTGCACAGCAGCAAAGGCCTGGAGTTTCCTGTGGTTTGTCTGGTGGGCATGGAGCAGGGCCTTTTCCCCAGCTACCGCTCCTTGGACGACCCAGCCTCCTTGGAGGAGGAGCGACGACTTTGTTATGTGGGCATTACGCGGGCCAAAGAGCGGCTGTTTCTCTCCCATGCCAGTGAGCGCCGCCTCTGGGGCGGGATGCGAGAACCGGCCGTGCCCAGTGTTTTTCTCTCTGAACTACCGGAAGGGCTGGTGCAGGGCGAAATCCCTCGCTCCGGCGGTGCAGCGATTCGCCGGGAACAGCGGCTGGACCGACTCACCCGTGTGGATCGGGACAAGCCCAATGGCAGCAGTGCTGCGGCCAACGCCGTGCGTCGCCGTCAGGCGGGCCCTGCCCCTGGAAAGAGCTGGAGTGTGGGTGATCGGGTGATCCACAGCAGCTTTGGAGAAGGCGAAGTGACGCATACCTTCGGCAGTGGCGAGAAGGTCTCGATCGCTGTGAAATTTGCCGGGATGGGGCCCAAGATCCTTGATCCCCGTCTGGCGCCGATTGAAATCCTCGAGAGCTGATGTCGTTCTGACTCAGCGCGCTTGCACGCTGCCGATTTCAGTCCAGGGGCTATGGGGTTGTTGCGTCAGCTGCTGGGCGATCTCGGCCGTAACACTGATCAACAGTGGTCCACAGGTCTGTGGATCCACCAGCAGCTCGAGCAGGGCTTGATGCTCCCTGCTACCGGGATCGATGCCGTCCAGTGGGAGGTCCACGCAGCCATTGTCCAGCAAGCTCCAGGCTCGTCTGTTGGCGGGTGCCAGGCTGCTTGCGTAGCCCTTGGCCAGTAGCGCGAGAGCTCCTGGAAGCGCTGGGATCTCGGAGCCGTTGAGCACCACTTTCAGCGCTGGATTGCGCAGCATTTCGCCCAGATGGCCCAGCAACCCGAAGCCGGTGATGTCTGTTGCCGCATGAATGGCACGAGGATGCTCGCTCTGCAGCTCTAGAAGCTGTTCCAGCAATGGGTGCTGACTGGTGGCCATCTGCTCGAGGGCCGCTGCCATGGCTGGTGCTGCTCCAGCCATGGCAGCGGCGAACAGCACCCCCGTTCCCAGCGGACGACTGAGCAGCAGTCGGTCTCCGGCCTGAAGTGCTGCTTTGGGCCAGAACAGTTCAACGGCTTGGCCGCTGACGCTCACGGTCACCTGAACAGCCCGGCTGAGCGGCGGTTGGGCGAGGCCATCGCGGGCCTCCAGCGTGTGACCCCCAATCAGCTGGGCACCCTGAGGATCCAACGCGGAGCGGATGCCCGCCAGGCTCTGGGCCAGCAGGGTTTCCTGAGTGGATTCTGTGGTCTGGGGCAGGGTGACCACGGCCTGGGCAGCCAGCACGCGCGCACCGCAGGCCCAGAGGTCGGAGCAGGCATGCAGGGCAGTGAGTCGTCCGTTCAGCCAGGGGTCACTGACGAGGGCTGGAAAGCCATCCACGCTTTGCAGCACTGGAGCGCGGCCTGCGCCGGTCTTCAACGGCACCACTGCAGCATCTTCCGGGTTTTTTCCAAGGGTTGCGATGCCGGCCTGCTGTAAAGCACTTTCCAGTGGCCCAGCGGCAAGCTTTGCGGCACATCCCCGGCAGGCCATGGTCTCAGTGCTGTCCATGGATCTGCTGCGCTGAAACATGGCCATGAAGCGCGCATCAATGGCTGCCTTTAGACGCCACAGCAGCGGATGAGGGCCGATCAGACGTTCCCCCCTTAGTGCCCAGGCTGTTGGTTGACCGTTGTTGAACCCGCCGAGCAGTTGCAGCGCCTGGCGTTGGGGACGCCAGCGTTTTAAAGGTCGTTCTTGGCAAGCGGCTTCCAGGTTTCGGGCCAATGGCAAGGCGGCGCGCACGGCCCAGACTCCTGACGGGGCACGGGGCTGCTCATTGATCACAGCGCAGTCGCCTGCGGCGAAGAGAGTGGGCTGTCCGATCACCTGAAGGCTTGCCTCGGTGCGGATGCGGCCGCTGCTTGGGCAGCTAGGCAGGCCACTGGAGGTCAGCCATTGAGGAGCTCGACTGCCGGTGCAAATCAGTCCTGGAGTTGTCTTGAGCTCTTCGGTTGGGTCCAGTTCGCTTGTTTCAAAAATCTGGATAGAGGATTCCCGTAAAGCTCTGACCAGCACGGGTTTCAGATGCCTGGGGCGGACCCGCAGAACAAGAGGACGCATTGGCCAGCGTTGCCTGAGGGCCATGACCGTCTCGACTGCAGCCAGTCCGCTGCCCACCACCTGAAAAGGCGAGGCTGCAACAGCCTGATTGCCCATCTTTTGGTCCTGGTCGGCCAAAAAGGCCAGTGCAGGCTCCAGCGGTTTGATTGGAACCAGTCCGGAAGTTGGTGCTGGGCTTGTTGAAGTCTCAGCACCCAGGTTGAGGCTGAGGTGCTCGTAAGGCAGTGCTGGCCGCTGATCAAGTTGCAGCTGTTGGTTCTGAAGGTCCAGACTGGTGATCTCGGCCACGACCAGTGCAACGCCTGCCTGATCGGCTAAGTCGCGTAGATCCACAGCCACCTGGTCGCGTCGGTACAGCCCTGCGATCAGGCCAGGCACCATGCCTGAATACAGGGCGGTGCTGGTTCGGCTCACCAGCGTGATCAGTTCGCTGGGACGCTTGCTGGGCTGCATGGCCCAGCGGCGTAAGACCAGAGCATGGCTGTGCCCGCCACCGGCCAGTACAAGACCACTCATTCGGGGTCGTCGTAGCCAGTTGGGTTGGCCGATTGCCAGGCCCAGCCGTCGCGGCAGATGTCGTCGAGGCCGCGTTGTGTTTGCCAGCCGAGCCGTTGCAGAGCCAGGGAGGGATCGGCAACCGTGATGGCGGCGTCCCCATCCCTTCGAGCCACAAGCTCATAGGGCACTTTGCGGCCGCTGGCGCGTTCAAAGGCATGCACCACCTCCAGCACCGAAGCTCCCTGACCACTGCCCAGATTGAGGGTGAGCAGCTGAGCCTGCTCGGCCATTAGGCATTCGAGGGCCGCGAGGTGGCCTTCCGCCAGATCCATCACGTGGATGTAATCACGAACACCGGTGCCATCGCTAGTGGGCCAGTCGCCTCCAAAGATTTGGAGATATTTGCGTCTGCCCACGGCCACCTGACTTACGAAAGGGAACAGATTGTTAGGAGTGCCCAACGGATCTTCTCCGATCTTGCCGCTGTGGTGCGCTCCCACGGGATTGAAATAACGCAAGCAGGCAATGCGCCATTGCTTGGGAGCGCTGGCGGCAAGGTCGTGCAAGAGCTGTTCTACCGCTGCTTTGGAGTGGCCGTAGGGGTTGATCGGCTGAATGGGCGCTGTCTCTGGGATCGGTACGTCTTTTGGATAGCCGTAGAGCGTGGCGCTGCTGCTGAACACCAAGGTGCGGCAGTTGTGGACGCTCATGGCAGCCAGCAGATATTGGCTGCCAGTCAGATTCACGTCCCAGTAGTGGATCGGTTTGCGCACCGATTCACCGACAGCTTTCAGCCCTGCAAAGTGGATCACAGCATCAATGGGTGCGCCCAATGAAGCCGCATTGGCAAAAAGGTCGTTAAGGCATGCCTGATCGCGGATGTCTCCTCGTCGAACCTGCAAGCGGTCTTGGGATGACTGTGAGTCAAGCTGGGCGAGTGCACACACCCGTTCCAGGGCCAGTGGGGTGCTGTTGCTGAAGTCGTCGAGCACCAGCAAGTTGTGACCTGCTTGCAAGAGCACGACACAGGTATGGCTACCAATGAATCCAGCCCCGCCTGTGATCAGCAGCCGTGCCATGGAGAGTGCCTCTCAACCAAACGAATCTATTGGCCATGGATCAAGGCCTATGGGTGTCTGCGGAAGTTGATTCTTCTATGGCTGTGGTCCATCAGCCTGAGTCAATACTCATGAGACCCTGATCTGATGAGGGTTTTGATTTTCACGTCGAGTGGTGGCACAGCCCATGACGCCGCCGCCTATGCGCTGGAGGCCTGGCTCAAGCGTTGGGATCCAACCGGTGAAGTGTGGGTTGAGCATGTGCTGGAAAATGCCAGCGTTTTTACCCGCGCAGGAGTTGCTCTCTACAACTGGATTCAGCGCCATGGGCCTTGGATGCATCAGATCTATTGGCGTGTTGTGGAGTGGGAAGACGTCACCAAGCCAGGCACCCTGCTCGCCGGCCGTTTTTACGTGATTCGTCTATTGCGGCGTCTCCAGCCTGATCTGTTGATCTCCACGCACCCCCATATCAACCGCGGTCACTTCGATCTGGCGAAGCGGGTCGTCCCAGGTCTGCGCTGCATTACCTGTTGTACGGAGTTGGAGGGTGGCTTTGGCTTCAGTCGCAACTGGCTGACGCGACGGGCCGAAGCGTTCTGGACCCTCTCTCAGGAAGTCAGTGACGACGTTCGCCGTCGTGGCTACCGCGCTTTGCCGACCCCGGCCCTGGGTCCGTTGTTTGATCCCGCGTTTGAGGAGGAGCTGGAGCGCGAGATTCCAGAGAGTCATCTCGAGCAGCTGCCACTTCTGGTGCTGGGAGCTGGGGCCAATGGGGCCAATAACCACATCCGTTTGCTGGAGACGCTGCTCCCCTTGGCGGGGAAGATCAGGGTTGTCGCCCTCTGCGGCCGTCGTCAGGCGGCATTTCGGCAGGTGCAGGACTGGGCGGCGCAGCATCCTCAGCTGAAGGTTGAGCCGTTGGCTTTTCAAGGCCCAGCAGCGATGGCATCGCTCTACAGAACAGCCTGGGCCATGGTGGCGCGGCCAGGGGCACGAACATCCACCGAAGCTTTGGCCTCTGGTTGTGTGCTCATTTTCAATGGCTTTGGCACAACGATGCCTCAGGAATTATTGGCTCGCCGCTATTTCCAGGCTCGCGACATCGATCGCTGTATCCGTCAGCCCAAAGACCTTGTTGCACTGTGTCGAAGCTGGCTTGAGCAGCCGCACCTTTATCAACAGCTGAAGGCACGCATGCAGCGTCACCGACTCAGCGCCGATCGAGAAGCGATTCGTCAGCTTCTCTTTCATGGTCCAAAGGCACTGGTCTGATGTGGTTGCAGTCTTATTCGTTGCTTCTCTAATTCTTCCTAGATCTGTCCAGTGGCCAAGAGATCCAGTCGCCTGTTTCGCTACCTCTGGGGCGGCCAGCTGATTTCCAATCTGGGAACTCAAACGAGTCTCTATGGAATCGGGCTTTGGTTGTTTGCGCAGTCGGGCCAGTTACTCGACTTTGGCCTGGTGGCAATGGTGGTGCAGGCGGCACGCTTGTTGGCGTTGCCGCTGTTTTTGCGCGTTTTCCCAGCATGGCCTCCAGGTCGTTTGATGGTGCTCTGCCATGCCACAGGTGCAGTGTGCACTGCTTTGTTGGCTGTGGTGTTGCTCGGCTCTTCCGCTGATGAGCCACCTCGGTTGCTCGGCGTCTTAGCGATTCAAGCCTTAGCCGCTGTGGCTGAAGCCATGTTGGTGGTGCGTCTCTCCAGCCTGATTCCGCTGCTGATCTCCGATCAGCAGCGTTTACAGCGAGCCAATGGATTGTTTGCCACCGTGGATGGCTTAGTGATCACCATGGCTCCCTTCCTGGGGAGCTGGCTTGTCGCCAGTCAGGGCCTGGGAGGGGTCTTGCTGCTCGATGGCATTAGTTTTTTGTTGGCTCTGCTGAGCGTTGTGGTGGCTCCCTGGTCGCAGGCCAGGCAGCAGCTCGATTGGACCGCACCGGGGGCGTCGAATCAGCTAACGGCTCCTCGCACGTTGAATCGTTTGTTTGCGCTCTGGCAGCGTTCATGTCCAGCGCGATCAGCTCTTGTTTTCACTGCGCTCACGGCATTTGTGTATGCCTCTTTGGAGGTGCTGTTTCCTGCTTGGGTGGCGCTGGCCTATGCGCCTGAGCGGATGGGTTGGGTACTGATTACAGGCTGCTTGGGGTATTTGATCGGGTTTGCTGGTTGGCGCTGGCGATTGGGACAGCACTGGCGAACTGTCCTGCCCTTGAGCCTGATCATCCAGGCGTTGATCTTGATGGGCACTGGGTTGCAAGCCTTTGCGCATCGACACTTGGTTTGGTTTGGAGCTGTCTTGGTGTTCAGTGCAGCGTTGCCCGTTGTGATGGCAGCACTGCACCAAGCCTGGGTGACCCTGGCACCCCGAGACGCATTGTCTCGCTACTTTTCATTGCGCTATGGCTGCGAATGGGCAACCCGGTTGTTTGCCTTTCTTGCTGTACCGCTGTTGGTTGACTACGGATTGAGCCCGGCACTCGAATGGCCTGTTTGGCCATCTTGGTTAACAGAGAGTCTTGGCACCGGGCAGGGTCGAGTAATGGCAATTGCTATCGGGGCCCTGGGCTGGGTGATTGCCGCTGGCCTGTCTTGGAAAAATCTTTGTTTGGGTGCAAATCCATCCAATCTCGAGGCTGAGGGGCTTTGAAAGTCGCTCAATGTCTTAAATCACCAAAATCGCCCTTCCATCAGCGGTTTTGGCTTTTGGTGAAGTGCTTTCGACCCAATGCAGTGACGAAAGCAGGGGCTGCGGGGGGCGTGCTGGTTTTCAATGGGTTTGGATCTAACAGGCCCAAGGAACGTTGGCTTTTCAGTCTTTGCCAGTCAGTGGGATTGTTTGCTGCATTGGCAATGTCGAAAAGCCCCTACTGCCGTGGACTCGCTGTCTCGACGCATTGAACTGCGTCGGTAAGGGTGTTCGTCCCATGCGCCAGAACGGACAGGATGTCCCCGGCACATGAATCAGCAGATCCGTCCGGTTTCATCAACGCAAGAGCCCATTGCCGTTTTAGGGATGGGCTGTCGACTCCCTGGCGGGGTTGAAAGCCCTGAACAGTTCTGGCAACTGCTGGCTGAAGGACGGGAGGCGATCGCTGAGATTCCCTCAGACCGCTGGGATCTTCAGCTTCACCATCATCCTGATCCGCGCACGCCGTTGCACCAGCATGTGCGCCGAGCGGGCTTCGTGGATGGGATCGACCAGTTCGATCCAGCCTTGTTTGGCGTTAGCAGCAGGGAAGCCCAATGCATGGACCCTCAGCAGCGCCTGTTGCTTGAGGTGTGCTGGAGGGCCATGGAGGCGGGTGCCCAGCCCATGGAGCAGTTGCGTGGACGCTCAGTGGGAGTGTTTATGGGCATTTCCAGCTCGGATTACCGAGCTCTGCTTTGGGCCTCTGAAAACCAATACCTCACGCCTGATAACGAACCCTTCATTCTCACCGGCAACACCGGTTCCATTGCGGCCAACAGGATTTCTTACGCCTTTGATCTGAAAGGGCCCAGCTTCACGGTGGACACGGCTTGTTCTTCGTCCCTGGTGGCGTTGCATCTGGCTTGCGAGAGCTTGAGGCGTGGTGAATCGGAATTGGCTTTTGCAGGCGGCGCTCAGGCCTTGATTCACCCCGCCATTCAGATGAGTTTCTGCAAAGCCGGTTTGCTGTCGCCAGAGGGGCGTTGCCGCAGCTTTGATGCCGCGGCTGATGGTTATGTGCGTTCTGAAGGGGCGGGGGCTGTGCTGCTCAAGCCGTTGGCGGCGGCGTTGCGTGATGGTGATCCGATTGAAGCTGTGATTCGGGGCACGGCTGTGAATTCCGATGGGCGCAGTAAAGGCCTGGCCGCACCCAGCAAAAAAGCTCAGATCGCTTGTGTGCAAGCCGCCTATGAAGGCTCTGGCTTGTCACCGGCTTCAGCGCAATTGGTTGAAGCCCACGGCACTGGTACTCGCCAAGGGGATCCCATTGAACTCAGGGCCCTTGGAGCGGTGCTGGGGCAGGAGCGGCCCAGCACCGAGCCCTGTTTGCTGGGCTCAGTGAAGACCAATGTGGGTCATTCGGAAACCGCTGCAGGCATTACGGGTTTCATCAAAGCCGTGTTATGCATCAGGCAGCGCATGGTGCCTGCCAGTCTCCATTATTCGCGGCCTAATCCCAGTGTGGATCTGCCTGCTCTGGGCTTGAAGGTTTCGACCACGCTGCAACCTTTCCCAAGACCTGAACAGGAGCTTGTAGTCAGTGTCAGCTCTTTTGGATTCGGCGGCACCAATGCTCATGCGGTCCTGAGCAGTGCTCCTGTTGAGCTTTCTCAACCCACGTCAACGTCGTTATCAGCGCCTTCATGGCACCTGCTCTGGTTGAGCGCGCGCAACGAGGAAGCACTTGATTTGCTTCGTGCGCAAACAGCGGATTGGCTTGAGGCTCAGGCTGCTTTCCGCTTGCAGGATCTCTGCGCCAGCATCCATCTGCGACGCACCCAATTCCCCAATGCGGTGGGGTTAATTGCGAGCAGTCTTGAGGACCTGGTACGCCAGTTGCGCGGGCAAGCCCCTGCGGCGTGGACCGGTGTCGTTGCCGCGCGTGGATCTGGGGGGTTGCCAGAGACGTTGAGAGATTTGCAACAACAGACTCTGTCTGAGGGTGCCGCGGGGGTTGAGCAGCTCCAAGAGCTTGTTCAGGCTTTGGCTCATGGAGCCACGATGGATTGGCCGGCTTGGCATCAAGGTGCCTCCTGGCATCAGCTGCGGCCGCCAGGTCATCCCTTTCTGCGTTCACGTTTCTGGTGGACACCACGGGATCAGGGTCTCGACCAAGGCAAAGCCAGCCTTTGGCTGGATCACGTCGGCTTTGGCAGCAGTGTCACCGCTGAGCAGTCAGGACTGGCTTTGCAGAAGTTGGATCTTCCAGGAGCGTCAGAGCATTGGCAGACCGTGTTGGATCCGGCTGATGCTCGTGACCTACGTGAACATGCGTTGTGCGGCTATCCCCTGTTTGCGGCAGCGGGTTATCTCGCCCTTCTCCTGGATTGGTTGAACGACCAACAACAGCCACTTCAATGTGCTGATCTCCATCTCGATCGTCCGCTGTGGCTCAACGCCGGATCGGTCCAGCTTCAGGCTGTCCGTGATGGTGATGCGTTCAGCTTCCATGCGCGCTCCCCTCAGGCAGAAGACGGCGGCAGCTGGCAGCTCCATGGCCAGCTTCGGTTAACCACAGCTGCTCAACAACCCATTCACCCCCTGCCGGCATTGGTGTTTGACGGTAGTGGCGACCTTGATATCTCCAACTTTTATCGCTCCTTGAAGAGTCTTGGGCTGGATTACGGCAGCTGCTACCGGCCGCTTGTTGCTTTGCACGCGAACGCCACAGGAGCTGAAGCCCTGCTGCATCGCCCTGAGGCGGCGCCTGATCGCTGCCTGATCGATGGTTGTTTTCAATTGGTGGCTGCGGTTCTTGCCCAAACGCACGCCGATGGCCAATTGCTACTCCCTGTGGGAGTTGAGCAGATGCAGATGTTGCGATGGCCATTGCCTGACCAGCTGCGTTGTCGCTTACAACTTCGCCGGGACGATCACAGCCAGGGAGATGACGGAAGTCGCGCCCATGTGACCGCTGACTTGGATGTTCTTGATCTCTCCGGAGACCTGATCGGTGCGATCCGTGGCTTGCAGTTCCGGCGTCTGACGCGAACTCTGCTGGAGTTGATGCTGCCTGAGGACCCTTCCAGACCTGCCGCGCAACTCCTGGAGGAGAATTGGCAACCCCTTGCGGCACATGCACTCAGCGACTGGAGCCCAGGAGCGGCTGAGCCCATCAGCCTGATTGCGATGGGGCCATTGCCAGATGCTGTTAGGGAATGGAGCGAGCAGCAGGCGATCACGCCTTTTGAACTGGATCCACAAGCGGATCCACAATCGGTGACTTCAGCGCTGGTGCAACAACTCCAGGCGCTTCCTCTCACTCAGCCGCGCCAGGTGCTGTTGTGGATGTCGGCTTTCTCCACCCCTGCTGCTGAGGCGGTCCAGGCGGCAGTGCGTTCCCTGTCCCAGGACTGTTCCGCATGGCGTTGCAGCACGATCACGGCGTCCGCTTCTGTCCTGGCTGCAGGGCTGTCATCCGCTGAGTGGCACCAGCTTTTGGCGGCCACCGCCGGTGATGCTGAGGTCCGCTGGTGTGGTCCTGATCGCATTGAAACCCGCAGTTTTCAGCCGATTGATCAAGAGCGGTTTCGCATGCTCTCCGATGGAACTGGTCGACTAGAGGGGCTGCTGAAGGCGCCCTTGCCGCTGGCGCGTCTTCTGCCAGGAGAGCTGGAGTTGGCGGTGGAGGCCACGGGGCTGAACTTTCGCGATGTTCTCAACGCTTTGGGGCTTCTGCAAAGTCACAATCAATCCCTCGGGCTGAGAGCCAATGCTCAATTGCCCTTCGGGGGAGAAGCCGTCGGGCGGGTGGTCGCTGTCGGTCCCGGGGTGGATTCCTCGTTGGTGGGCCAGCGGATGCTTGCTGCGCTCACCCTTGGAAGTCTGGCAAGCCATGTGACTTGCAGGGCCGCCCTCTGCGTGCCCTGGCCGGAAGAGTTGGATCCCGTGCTGGGGGCAAGCCTTTCAACGGCCTATCTCACGGCAGAGCATGGGCTGGAGCAGCTGGCCCGGCTTCAAGCTGGAGAAACGGTTTTGATTCATGCGGCTGCTGGCGGCGTGGGGCAGGCAGCTGTGCAGGTGGCCTTGCGCTGCGGGGCTCGCATCCTGGCCACCGCCAGTGAGGCCAAACAGGCTGGATTGTTGGAGCGAGGCGTGGAAGCGGTCTTCGATTCCCGCTCCACTGATTTCGCTGATCAGGTGCTCAGGCAGACCGATGGCCGAGGCGTTGATGTGGTTCTGAACAGCCTGAAAGGTGAGTGGGTGGATGCCAGTTTCCAGGCGCTTGCTTCCGGCGGGCGTTTTGTGGAGCTTGGCAAGCTGGAGATCTGGAGCGACCAGCAGGTGCGCGAACGACGGCCAGACGTGGGCTATTTCCGCTTTGACCTGCTGGAAGTGGCCGCTCGCGATCCCCAACCCTTGAGGCAGCGATTGCTGCGATTGGTGGCGGCTGCCCAGGACCAAACCCTGCCCGCGTTGCCGGTCTCAGCCTTTGCTGTGGAGCAGTGCAAGGACGCTTTTCGGCGGATGTCGCAGGGCAAGCATGTGGGCAAGTTGGTGATCACCCTGCCCAGACAAGCCCCTCCTCGTGCCATTCGCACCGACGGCACCTATTTGGTTGTGGGTGCTTTTGGAGGGATCGGCCAACGTTTGCAGTCCTGGTTGCTGGATCGGGGCGCGCGCTCGTTGTTGTTGGTGGGCCGACGTCTGCCCGCACCAGGCTCGGAAACGGCCGAGTGGTTGAACCGTCTCCGCTCTCAGGGTGTGCAGGTTGCGCCGCTCTGCTGGGACGACCTTCCGCAAGCACTCGCGCGGTTACCTCATGACATGCCGCTGCGTGGCGTCTTCCATGCTGCTGGAGTGCTGAAAGATCAGCGCGTCGGTGAGATTGAACGTTCCAGTCTCAATGCGGTGTTTGAGGCAAAACTGTGCCCCCAGCAGCAGCTGGACAAGCTTCAAAAGCTGCAGCCAGAAGCTTTTGAACACCTCGACTTCCAGGTGATGTTCTCGTCAATCGCCGCGGCCCTGGGCTCGCCTGGCCAGTTGGTCTATGGGGCTGCCAATGGGGCTGTTGAATCCAGCTGCCGCCATGCGGCCTCTGAAGGGCCAGTTCAGCTGGCGATTCAGTGGGGGCCCTGGGCTGGTTCGGGCATGGCTGCAGGGTTGGAGCGGCGCTTTGAATCCGTTGGCCTTCACCTCCTGGCTGAAGACGAAGCGTTGGCGGCTCTGGAGTCATTGCTGCAGCGAGGTCGCAGCGGAGTGGTGACAGTCATGGCAGCCGATTGGCCGCGGCTCGTCAGTCAGGCGTTGCCCCGCCAGGCGGCTTGGTTCCGCTCCCTGATCCATGAACTTCCGGGCCGATCAGAAGCCCAGGTTCGCGCTCAGTTGCAGGCCTTGTCAGCGGACAAGCGCAGGCCCTGGCTGCTGTCGACGCTTCAACAACTTCTGGCCGCAGTGATGGAAGAACCGGAAGCTCAGCTCGATGCTCACGCCAGCCTGTTTGATCTAGGGCTCGATTCGCTGATGGCGGCTGAGTTTGCTGCCGAAGTGCAGCAAGCACTGGGCTGGCGCCTTGATCTGGCTGCGTTCAGCGATGCTCCCTGCCTGGATGATCTGGCCAGCATGGCTCTCGAGCGCTTGTTGCCAGACGGCTCGGCAGCGGCACCGGAGGGATTGGATCTTGATCAGGAGGCTCAGCTGGATGACCGTTGGTCATTGCCGGAGGGCCCTTCCTTGGAGGTGCCTGGAGAACAGGTTCTGCTCACTGGCGCGAGTGGCTTCCTCGGCGCCTATCTGCTGGCGGGGCAACTCCGCCAATGGCCGGATTTGCGGATTCGCTGTTTGGTGCGAGCGGCCTCCGAGCAGCAGGGCATGGAGCGGTTGGAGCAGAACCTGCGCCGTTATGGGCTTTGGCAGCACGCCTGGCAAGAGCGATTGGAGGTGGTTCTTGGTGATCTGGCCCAGCCTCAGTTGGGCTTGGATGCCGATCAGTTTGCTGCGCTTGGCAAAGGCATTGGCGGCATCCTCCACAACGGTGCTCAGTTGAGCCAGATGGCGAGCTATGCCCAATTGGCGGCCACCAATGTGGGCGGAACGCGCGAGCTTCTGCGTCTAGCAGCTGCGGACACACCCAAACGCTTCGCCTTGATCTCCAGCGTGGCGGTGTTTGAGGCCGATGCCTGCCGCGATCAGTTGATTTTGGAAGACGATCCTCTTGAGGATTGGCGAGGTATCCAGCTCGGCTACTCCCAAACCAAATGGGTCACGGACCGGATGGTGCGCCGCGCTTCAGTAGCCGGACTGCCTGTTTCGATCTACCGGCCCCCGTTGATTGCAGGTCCATCCTCTGGAAGTTCCTGGCACCAAGGTGACTTGCTTCAGCGCCTTCTGCAGGGCTGTTTGGCGTTGGGTGCTTCGCCTGATTTGGCCTGGGAATTGGATGTGGTGCCTGTTGATTACGTTGCTGATGCCGTGTCGGCTCTGGCCTGGAGTGATGAGGCCAAAGGGCGTGCTTTCCATCTTCAGCATCCTGAACCTCTCCTGCTCACCACTCTGTTGAGGCAACTCACCAATGGCATGGACGGTTGGCGCGTTTTGCCGATGCAGGAATGGATCGCTGAGATTGAGCGGAGTTTCGGCAATCCTCTCCAGCCTTTACTGCCCTTCCTTCAGCAGAGCTGGGGTGAGGACGGGCTGACTTACCCCGAGCGCAACTGCGTGGGTCAGCGGGCTCGCCCCAGTTGTGTCTTCACGGCTCAGGTGTTGGAGACCCATGGTGTGCGTTGCCCTCCCTGGCATCAGTTGATCGGGCCCTGGGCTTCAGTTCTGCTTCAGCAGGAGCAACTGGCTCGCTGATGCCTGCCTCGGTGTTGTTGTTGGTCCTATGGCTTGGGCAAGCCCTGCTTGTCTTTGCCTTCAGCCAACGTTTGCGGGTTTTGCGTCGTTCGTCCGATCCAGCATCTCTTCCTGAAGGTGCTTGGCCTCCCTTGGAAGTGGTGTTGTGTTTGCGCGGTGCCGATGCCTGCCTGCCGCGGTTGCTGGAGGCGTTGGCTGCTCAGACCTATCCCGCTCCCTGGCGGTTGCAGGTGGTGGTGGACAGTGATCAGGATCCAGCCTGGGCTTTGCTTGAGCCCTGGCGAGCCCGTGAAGATGCGGCCTGGGCTGAGTTGCGCTGCTGCACCCTGCTTAAGCGCCCCGACCAGGGGTCGTTGAAATGCGCAGCACTCAACCAGGCGTTTTCTCAGCTTCACCCCAGCAGCGCTTTGGTTGTGCTTCTGGATGCCGATATTCGTTTCCCAGCGAACGGCCTGGAACGTTGTGCGCGCTCTTGCCTCCAACCAGGGGTGGGTGCCATCTCTGGAAATCGCTGGTTTCGTCCCCCTTCACCCAGCTTTGGAGCTTTGGTTTGGAGCAGCTGGACGCGAGCCGTCTGGAATGCAGGTGCCGTGGTGCTGATGACGTTGTTGCAGATTCCCTGGGGAGGCACCCTTTGCGTTCGCCGTGAGCTGGTGGAGGCCGGTGATTGGAGCGAGCTGTTAAGGCGTGGATTGTGTGAAGACACGGGTTTGCTCGGGCCATTGCGGCAGTTGGGGTTGGGGTACCGCTTTGAACCAAGCCTGCTGATGGTGGATCCCGATCCAGCGCAGCCCATGCTGCCGTTGGGCCGCTGGATCACCCGTCAACTGCTCACAGCTCGCCTGCATCACCCCGCCTGGCCACTGGTGGCCTTGCATGGTCTTGGCAGCGTGCTCCTGTTGATGTTTGCACTGTTTCAAGGAGCCTGGTTGGCCGTGCTTTTTTATGAGCTGGGATGTGTGTGCCTGCTTTGCTGGATCCAATATTTGCTGCGCCCAAAGGACCCTGTTCGGGTTTGGGGCTGGCTCGTAGGACTTCTCCTTGGCCAATTGGTGGATGGACTGGCCACCTTGTCGGCCTTGTTAATCCGTCATGTTTCATGGCGTGGTGTCGACTACGCCGTACAGGTCAGGCCCTCGCGCGTGGTGCTCTGCAGGGATCGGGGTGTTGAGGTTTAGTTGTTGGCCTGCATCAGCCCACTGAGGCGTTGCATTGATTCACGCAAGCTGTTGCGGGTCAGTTCAGCGAAGACTGGTTGCAGCATGCCTGGCAGCTCGGGAACCAGGGTGATGGTGTGGCGCAGACGAGTTCCCGTTGGTGTTGGCGTGATCGTCCAGCTGCCATTGAGCTTGCGAATGCGATCGCCTTGAAGCATCTGAAAGTTGATCGCCGTTTGTGGGCTTTCTTTCACGGCCAGGGTTGCGCTGATTTTCAAGCCAAAGGTGTACGGCGCTTGATAGGTCTGGCGCATGCGAATCACGTTGCCTTTACGGCTCAGCAGCTGGACCTTGCTGATATCAGGCATCGCCTCTCCCGTGGCCACATAGTTCGTGAGCACTGTCCAGGCATGCGCTGGTGACACGGGCAGTGTCATGACTGCCGTACGGGTGTTGCCTGATTGTTGGATCTGGATCGTCGTTGCTTGCGCAGCGTCCGCTGGCGTTGCTGGTAGATGTGTCAGCACGATCCCCAGCCCGAGCAATGTTGATCGCAGGTGAGGCTGGATGGTCATGGCAGTGAATCGAGCAGACGAGTTGAAGACGACAGGAACATCGTGCAGGCGACGCACGTACTTCCTCAGCGGGTTTGACCCCCGTGGTGTGGCGCATTATCAGCGTTTATTTGCGCGGCTGATGAAACAGCGTGGTTGGCGTTTGGGGTCTCGGAAGGAAGGTGAAAGGATCACTCGCTGGCCTGTGTTGGATCCTGAGGTTGATCAACACTATGAGCTTGCTTTTTTGCATTGGGATGACATTGCCCGTGCGAACTGGCCAAAGCATCCCTGGCCGTTGCTGACCCAGTTGCTTGGATTTGCGCGGGCCTATCTGCTGCAGGGGGGAGTCATGCGTACGGCGCGGTTGTGCCCTGGTGTGGCGCTTTGCGGGCTTTATCCCGTCATGGTTTTGATTTTGGTCACGCTTGCAGCGATTGCCGCTGGAGTCATGGCTGCCTTGCTGTGGCTTCCGTTGGCACCTTTGGTGGTGGCTGTTGTGCTCTGGCAGGGCTGGCGGCTGGCGGATCGCTTGGGTGTGGTGTGGCTCTGCCGCTCCATCCTGTTCACCCATCGCCTGGGCAGCCTGAGAGACACGATGTTGCGCCAGCGGGTGCAGGAGTTGGTGGAGGCATTGCTGGCCTTGGAAGACAACAATCCCGCTGATGAAATTCTGTTAGTGGGTCATAGTTCCGGATCGTTTGTGTTGGCGATGGTGGCAGCTGAACTGCGACGCCATCCCAATTCGATGGCCATTACGCCCAGGCTGCGTTTGCTGAGCCTGGGGCAGAACCTGGCCAATCTGGGCTTGTATCCAGGTGCGGAGGCTTTTCGAGATGATCTCAAGACGCTGGCGATTGAACCCTGTTTGCCCTGGCTAGATGTCACCTCCTTCGATGATTTGTTGTGTTTTGCGGGAGTGAATCCCTACCAAGCCTGTGGTTTGCCTGTGCCAATGAGTGACGGCAGTGACTACCCGCGGATGCAGTTGCTGAATCTTCGACAAGCCAACGGTTTAGAGCGCAAGCGGCAATGGCTGGCCCAGCTGTTTGACCTCCATTTCGACTATTTGACCAACTCAGCCACGGGCCTGGATCTCTGCGGACTGATGACTCGTGAGATCACGATCTGATGGCCATCACACCCCCTTGGCCAAAGCCCTTGCCCTACACCGCCAATGTGCTGCGGCGCCTCAAGCGGGGATGGAGTAGTTGGTTTGGTTTGCTCAATGAATGGGATTTCCGCATCGCTCTCGGTGAGCTCAATCTGCTGGGCCTGAGGGTGTTTCTGGTGAATGATCGAACACTGCTGAGGCGCGTGCTCGTACAGGAGGTGGAGGCCTTTCCAAAGCACCCCTACACGCTGTGGATTCTTGAACCTCTCATTGGCCGAGCCATCTTTTCTGTCAATGGAGACGAATGGGCACGCCAGAGGCGCTTGGTTGATCAGGCGTTTCAGGTGGCCCAGTTGGAGCAGGTGTTTCCTGCGATGGAGGCTGCAAAAGACGCCATGTTGGAGCGCCTTGCGCAACAGCTCTCTGAGCAAGGCGATTGCAGCCAACAAAGCGCTGAAATCGATATCGAGGCTGCGATGACCTGGGTCACGGCTGATGTGATTGTGCGCACGATCCTCAGCAGACCGGTGCAAGAGGGAGAGGCGCGCGAGGTGTTTGAGGCGTTTGGACGCTATCAACGCAAGGCTGCCCGGGCACTGATCTTGCGCTTCGCGCGTTTGCCACGGCGTTGGGTGCAGCGCTCGCTGACGCGCGATGCGCTGGTGATTCGTCACTGGATCCAAGGTGTGATCGAGGAGCGGCTTGCGCAGCCTGAGGCTGGTGTGAAGGATCTGCTGGGTGCCCTGCTTGCCGCCGTGGATCCACAAACTGGCAGTTCCTTCACGGCCGAGGAATTGGTGGATCAGATTTGCTTTCTGTTCCTGGCGGGCCATGAAACCTCAGCCAGTGCCTTGAGCAGTGCCTGTTGGCTGTTGGCTCTGGATCAAGAGGCTCAGGGCCAGTTGTATGCCGAGGTGGCATCTCTCCCTGAGGTGCTGACGCACCAAAGCTTGAGGCAGCTGCGATACGGGGCAGCGGTGTTTCAGGAAACCTTGCGCCTTTACCCGCCGGTGAGTTTCTTCATTCGTGAACGGGTTCGTGAAGACACTTACCTCTCGGTTCCATCGATGGAATGCCCGCAGCAAGCGCAAGCGATCAGCCGATGTCCGGTGGGATCGTTGCTGACGTTCTCGCCTTGGGTGATTCATCGTCATGACGACTACTGGCCGGAACCTCATCAATTCCGCCCGGAACGCTTTTTGGACAGCACCGCGACGAATCAGGAGATCCTTTGCCGCAAAGAAGCTTGGCTTCCCTATGGATTAGGTCCGCGCAAATGCCCCGGAGCTGCTTTTGCCCAGCAGGAGGCGCTATTAGTGCTGGCTGAACTCATCAAGCACTTTCAGCTCTTCCCTGGTGATGAGAGCCCAGTCCCTGAATGGACCGGGCGCCTCACGTTGCGCAGTGCTGCGGGTGTTGCGTTGAGGCTCGTCCCGAGATCATCAGTTAGAAACCGATGAGTAATCGTCCGCCCCAGCGCACCTGTTCGGCATTGATCAACTGACCAATATCCAGAAGTGAGGCGGCAGTACTTCCGTAGGCCTCGATCGCAATGCTGTCCGTGGCGTGCCAACGAAGCCCCAGGGTGCCGTTGCTTTGGGAGAGTTGATTGATCACCACATTGCCTTCGGGTACGAGCTCCCAACCAGGGAAGAGTTGCAGATTGGAACTGATCCCTAAGCCCCAAAGGTTGCCTGCTCCGCTCAAGGCCACTTTTGGATTGAAGTTGATGGCTAAGCCTTCGGTTGCTTCCCAGGTCGCCATGGTTTCTGCGAACACATAGCCCTGGCCGCTGCTGCTCTCTTGATTGCTTCTTCCCAGGGTGATACGCCCCCCTCCCCAGAAGGGAGCACCACGGAGAGGACTAAAGGCCACCGCTTTGCCGCCGATGCGCCAGTTCCAAGCTCCATCGTTGGCGTAGAGGCGGGCTTGGGGCGTGGTCTGGGGCACGTTGTTGTAAAGACCTCCGCTGAACAGAGTGAGTTGGAAGATGTTGGAGAGGGAATAGCCAACGAACCCGTTGACGTTTCCGCCGCTATCAGCATTGATCCAAGCCTCTGTGTTGGTGTCCGGTGGCACTAGGGCGGTGTTGACCGTGAGCCCGCCTTTGGCGAGCGATTGCTGCCTTGGCGTGAGCGGCGCTTGTGGTGTGTCTGCAGTGCCGGGAGTGAACACGAAACTGGCGGAATAGCCAATCCTGTTATCGGAGGGCAAAGCGAGCAGTGCTGTTGCAGGTGTGGCCCCAAAGCCATTGGTGATCAAGCCTTTGAGCCCGATTCGCGGATTGAGATCCCAGTTGATCCCTGCGGACAGAATGGGAACGCGCGAAAACACCAGATCTGCATCGAAGCTGTTGGTGCCGGTGCCGATCGGTTGGGCAATGCTGGCGGTGAAGCCCAGCTCCGGGAACGGTTGGAACAGAACTCCCCCGCTGACGTAGGGGTTGGTTCCATAGAATGCTCCAGCTCCACCCTGGCCAGCGCCTTGAGTGGACGGCAGAAAGCTCACACCCGGAGCAAAGCTGAATTGCCACTGTTCGCTGGCTTGCCAGGTCGCCGGAAGGCTGAGGGATCCCACGAAATTGCGCGTAAAGACTCGGCTGCCTGAGTCATTGAAGATGTTGGGGCTGGCGTTGTCGCCTGAGTCGGAGAACGAGTCGTCTCCGCCACTGCCCACTTCCCAGGCTTCAAGTGATCCACTTATGGCAAGCTTCCAGTTGTTTTGGTTGAGAACTTTCCACTGGGCAGCGGCACCGTAGCTCTGCCAAAAATTGGCCGGTTGTACTGCGAAACCGGTGAGTGGGGCGTTGAGCGGGTCATCGGCCTGACTGACAAAAAATGACAGCATCAGGCTGTCGTTAAAGCCAACGTCGAGATTGATCGAATAATTTTGATTACCAGTGCCTGCAGCACTTTTGAAGGGCGAAATAGTCCCAAAAGAGATGCGCCACTGATCAGCGGGCAGGGTTTCTGCTGTGGGGACTGAAGGTGACAGCCGCAGCAGGGGTAAATAATCGCCGGGTTTGAGAGGAATGGTGCTGAGTAGCGCTTCAGCTTCTTCCACGCTGGTGGGTGGATTTCTCTCAGTTGTCGCCGCAATCTCCGACGTTGGGAGATTGGTTACATCCTCAGCGTCAAGCAATTCCCAAGCCAAAACCTTCGATGGTCGATCTTGTTTGTCCGATCCCGGCACAACTTGCCAAGAAACATCCGTCAGCGACGGATCTTTCTTGTCTGCGTTAGAGACAGGCTCCCAGATCACTGGAGGGGGGGCGATGACAGGCGAGTCAATAGCCTCCCAAACCACCTGCGCGTGTGTGGCTTGAGACAAAATTCCACTCACCCCAATTGTCAAAAAGGAGCTGGAAATCAGAAGCCTGCGCACACTGCTTTGGAAAGTTGGTGTGTAATTCACCCCAGATCTAGTTCAGGATCCAGCAGCACCCAACCGGCAACGGGGGCTCCTTGCAGCGCAAGTTTTTGGCTGAATTGTGAGAGCTGGGTGCGAGTGGCAACTCCTGGAGCAGCAAGCAGAAGTTGGGTGGCGCACTCGCTTGTTTTTCTCAAGTCGCTACTCACAACCAGCTCACGGCCTTTGAGAGCGCGGCGCAGCTCTGCGCTAAAAGCTTGAAGCTGCTCATTTGGCATGTTGCCAACGGGGATGAGGGCGATGGCAGTTTTCCCACCGGGTTCTGCCAAGGGGCCCGAGGCGAGCAGGTCTGCTGCATCGGTCCAGGTCTCCTGGGCCAGGGCAGGCAAGTGCTTGAGCAGCGGACATGGCAGCAGACTTTGCAGTTCATCAATGCTGAACACCAAGCCTGTGCGGCGATCCACAACAAGAGCAGCGCCACTCCCAAAAACCAAGCCCGCGAGCAATCCAAGGGCCATGATCCTTTTTTTACGAGGAGCTACTGGGTTGTCGAGAAGCGTTGGTGTTGAAATCAGCTCCCAGGGTTCTTCGTTGCGTGCTTGCTCAAGAGCAAATAACTGACGCTCTTCTTCCAAACGGGTCAGAGTGGCTTCATCGCGGAGAGATGTTCGTAGGAGTTCTCTATATTTGATTAAAACTCCTTTAGGTCTTTCTGCCGCCGCAAGTCGAGCTTGGGCTGCTGTGCGCTGGGCGTAGAGATAACCGTAGGTCTGTCGTTTGAAGACCTCGATCAAGAGCTGACGCCTTTCGAGGAGTCGGCGGACAGAATCATCATTATCATTATATTTAGCGCGAAGTAAGGCTAAGTCTGTTTCGAGTTGATCAAGAGTTTGGGGTAAGCCCTGAGAGGCGAGCGAAGGGATATTGCGCCCGATGTACATCAACGTTTCGGAGTTGTCATTCAGTTGATTCAGTTGCTTGAGCTGCTCGTTAATGTTGCGTATTTCATTGGCTGCCTGAACTCGGATCGCTTCAATGTTGATTGCATTTTTGATTTCGTTGTCGCTCTCTCCATTGCCTTGGAGAGCAGTGAGGTCTTGCTCGATGGCAAAATTTTGAGCCTCTCTTAGAGAAGTAATGCTTTTTGTTTGATAGATCCTGATTTGTTCGTCGAGATAATTGATGGCCTGGCTAATCCCCCTTGCCCGATCTCGACCCGAATAGCTTTGATAAGCCTTCGAAATGCGATTTATTACAGGAAGTACTAGTTGTTTGTCAGTGTCGCGATATTCAAGGTTGAGAACTGATGTGCCTTTCTCCAGCTCGATTGATAAGTTATCTTCAACCCAGTTTGTATATCGCCACTTGCTGACATCTTCACCGGATTTGGCTTTTTGGGTTTTGACGAAATCAAAAATGGGTTTCAACACTGAGGGGCTTTCAAGAATCTGCACTTCAGTCTCCAAGTCGCTGGAACCAGCTCCAGCGCCAATCAGATTGGCTAGTCCTGGGTTGGACTGCAACAAAGACATTGCCCGACTCGAGGTCTCTGTCTCATTTTGAAGCACGATCTGGAATTGACCTTCCCAGACAGGTTTTCGCGTGAAGGCGTACAGCCCAGAAAAGACAAGCGTAGCCGCAGCAATTTTTGCAATTAAAAATCTGTGGCGAAACAATGCACCGGCAACCTGCCTGAGATCAATTTCGTCGTCAGCTTGAGCGCTTGTAACATTCACTGCTTGGTTTGAGGAAGGATGCTTTGTCATTGCCCAACCTCGTTGAAAAGAGAATAAACGGAGTAGACCCCAACAAAGGGTCCTGTTAGTTCATTTAAGACACCGATTGCTCCGCTTAAGAGAGAATCCTGGACGCGAATTAAATCACCAGCTGCCAGGACTGGGTTGTTGGGTGCGTCAGCAGCTGCACCAGGTTGATAGGCGAATATTCTTCTGTCAATCGTGCCTTCTCGATTGAAACGCACAAATTCCACCTTGCCCTTAATGATTTTCACTCCGCCTGCCAAGGAGATGGCCTGATTAAGAGAGCTGCCTTGAGGCACTTGTACGCCACCAGGAAGATTGACGCGACCAGTGACAAAAACCTCAAGGAATTGCGGGCTGAGATTCGATTGCCCAGCTTTTAAAAGTTGATCTTTCAGCACTACAGAACTCTTGCCTACGCTCAGCACATCACCATCAAAAAGACGGATGTTTTGCGACTCGTTGCCTTCGGTGATCAGAGAGAGGAAGTCGAGATTGGTGCGGATGCGACCGCCTCCTAAGCCTTCAGCCCGTCTGCGTGTGACCTGCACTTCAGCGAGCTTTGAATAGGGGGTGATGCCTTGTGCAGCACGGATTGCATCAAAGACGGTTGGGAACACTGCTCCAAATGTGCTTAAACCATTTGCTCCAGGGCTTTGCGAAGTCCCGCCAGGTAACTGGCGGAGCACGCGTCGGGCAATCTCGGTTGCGTTACCTCTCGCTAGAACGTTGGTTTCTGCCGATTCTGAGATGCGAGTGAGATCGTTTGCCCCACTAAGGGTATAGTAACCGGGGCGTCTCACTTCTCCGCCCACGTAGACGCGGATCGGCCGGTAAGTAACGGGGCGCACGTACACCTGGGGGTCTCGCACATACGTGCGGAACTGCTCGGTGAGGAAGTAGCGCAATTCCTCGACGGTGAGTCCCTCGACGTAGAGGGCACGCAGTCGGGGTAAGTAAAGGGTCCCATCGGGACCGATCGAAAAGGTTCCGCTGAGTTCTGGTAAATCAAGCAACTCAATCTGAAGACCATCACCAGGCCCAAGAATGTAGGCGTCGTATGAGATCTGAGCTCGCTGTTCTAAAGGCAGGGGCTGCTCCTGCGTAGTCGTTCTCTCTTCGGTTTCAAAAATCTGCTCAGCTTTTACCGCAACTGGCGGAAGAGCTATCAAGGCTCCTAGTGCGATTGCTGATAGGAAACGGGTCTTCAGCAATGCTGATTCGATCGGGGACTTTTAAACTTATGGCATTCCGCTCCAAGATGAAAGTGGGATGTAGCCAGGGAGAGAATTGGGCGGAGAGCTCACTGATCGTGACTTGATGATGGCTCTTCAGTTGATCAAGTGACATTGCCCTCAGGGCTCAACCTGTGTCACGCGATGCTGAAGATGTGCAGAGCCCCTTGGATTCCTATACGAGTGATCACTTTGTTGAACTTCAACTATTCGAGGGTTTTCCCGAACTAAGGGAGATCGGATCAGAAGTCTTTGATGCTTAGAACAGCATCAATATTTATACCTTTAACTTGACGCCTTGGCTTTCGAGCATGAAGGATTAACTGATCTCAATGTTTGGCATGAAGACGAAAGCTGTTGTTGCTAAGGATCGGCAGCTGATGATCTTCCGGCTCTGTGATGTGTTGGTGTGTTTGTAGCCTCGGCGTTAAAGTTTTTATATATAGCATAGGCATTCTTTTAAAACATGCTCATTACAGACTTGCTTGTCCCATAATCTTTGTGCAGGCTTGTTGGTTGAAGGAAATCTATTTCTCTGTAATGAGCGGTTCGATATTTTGCAATATTTCATTGTACAGAATCATAACCTGAGTTTTTATCTAGAACAATGCTTTGGTGGAAGCAGGCTAAGTGTGCGGTATAGATTATTATTCTTTTAAACACGGTTCTGCAGCCAATGTCCCAATAGTTTATTTCCAGAATAAACCGCTCTCGTTGCCCGGCAACCCAATTGGTTAGCATCTTATCCTGTTTCTCATAAGGCTAAAATCGTCGACTTGAACTAGTATCCATATTTGAAAGTTATCTAATTTTGGAATTGATGATTGAGACTGCTTATTAAGCCCATACAGCAAATGCTTGAGGTTCTCTTATTCCACCCAAGCTTGCACTTTGAGTGACAAAACATCATTTAATGGTAGATTTTCAAATGAAATTAATTGTCAAAGTGTGCCTTAGCGGTAAGGCTGAATCGCGACTTCCGCAAATATTAAGAAAGGGGGATTCTGCTTGTTATTCGGCAAAAATTTTAAATCAGACGCGTTGCACTCACTTTTCTTTTGGATTAATTTACTCAAGAGATTGCTTATCTTAATTGAGTTGGTTATTGAGTAGTTACTAGAAGCCCGGCTTATCTGCTATAATGGTTAAAACTGGAAAAGCGCATGAAAAAACTAAAAAAAATTTTCAAAAAAGTTCTAGTTTATTTTGGGATTTCAAAGAAAGCGGAAAAAACTGACAAAGAGATTTCTCATGATAACTATACTTTGTGGTAAGATCATCTAACTCTGCTTGTGAAACTCATTAATGTCGTTATTAATTGCTGTAGCACTGGGGATATTTCTTCTAGAAATTATTCTAAGATATATAATCTCTGCGAAGCATATTTCTGTAAAAATAGAGCCTAGGTTTGATTTTTCAAAAATGTCAATATCTGACCACCCTTACATGCCTTTTGCATTAAAAAAGAATTCATGCAGTCCTTTGCGCGAGGATGCTGAATATCCTCTGCATAAAAATCGTTTTTTCTTTCCTTCCGTCAAAATAGATCATTTAGGTTTAATTATAGACCACCAAACCAATAAACCAACTTCGATTGATAAAGACCCCGATACAATTAGAATTTGTTGCCTTGGAGCTTCTACGACTGGAAATGTAATAGGAGATAAACTTACAAGAGAGATAACTTCTTATCCTTCAGAGCTTCAGAAGTATTTAAAAAAATACAGTAAAAAAAATATTGAAGTAGTAAATTGTGGAGTAGGACTCTCAAATTCTGCTGACTTGCTTGCCAGGTATGCTTTTCAAATAAAAGATCTAAATCCCGATATACTCGTAATATATCATGCTTATAATGATATATTTGCTTATCTTACTAGGGACTTTGTATCTGATTACTCCCATTGTAGAGTAAATCTTGCAAGATCATATTGGAAATTTAGAATTGCAAGCATTTTCCCGAGCATTCCATTGCTTTCTCTTCAGATCCTTGTAAATAAGTTGATACCTATTAGAGGTGTCATTAACAACTTGAATAAGGCAGTATCCTGCGGTGAATTTGACTTAGAGGGGGATTTTAGTGAAGGGCTAGCAGTTTATAAAAGAAATTTGCAAAGTATAATAAGTATGTGTAAAAATGATAATACTATTGTTGTGCTAAACACATTTTGCCATTACTTGTATGAAAGTATCAGCGATTCCCGGCTTCATCGAAAATACTCATCTATCGTCTCTTGTGAAAATAAAATTATGGCCAGTCTCGCTTCCGACAATGATTTACTGTTGATTGATAATGTAAAAAATATTAATTTCAAGGAAGAATTATTTGTCGATAGCATACACTTTTCGGTAGAAGGAATGAAGATGCTTGCCACAAATATTGGCAAAGAAATAATGCGATCTTATTCAAGTCTTTTTTAGCATTAAGTCTATGATAGATATTTAACTATTTGCATTCAAAATTGCCTTTATGCCTACAGATTGTCGAGCCACATTTATATTTGTTCGAGCACTTGACGTAAATACTCTTGTTTTCTAATCATAAATTTGTTAAGTGCAAAAAAGAAAAGCTTGATGCAAGGCATGGTTGGCACTGATTGATACTTCTATTTTAGTTGTCTTAACCTTGAGTGTGCTACACTAATCAAAAATTCTATGGCAATATACACAGTTGGCATATCTGCATACTATCATGATAGCGCCGCTGCTCTCTTGAAAGACGGAGAAATAGTAGCTGCTGCTCAAGAAGAGAGATTTACACGTATAAAGCATGATCCAAGTTTTCCAAGTAAAGCATTAAGTTATTGCCTCGACTCACAAGGTATAAATATTCGGCAGGTCTCTCAATTTGTATATTATGAAAAACCTCTTCTGACTTTCACACGATTAATTGCAACTTCATTGGGTACAGCGCCAAGAGGCATTAAGCCATTTGTTGCCTCAATGCGATTATGGTTAACGCGGAAGCTTTTTACGCATAGGTTAATACAAGAGGAATTAAGTCATTTTGTTGATGAAGAAACAAAGCTTCCTAAGTTTCGGCCTAATTTATTATATTCAGAGCACCATCTTTCTCATGCTTCTGCTGCTTTTTACCCAAGTTCATTCCACGAAGCAGCAATTCTTTGTATGGATGGTGTTGGTGAATGGGCTACTACTTCTGCATGGGTTGGTAAAGGGAACAAATTACGAAAACTCTGGCAAATCAATTTTCCACACTCTCTTGGTCTTTTTTATTCGGCGTTTACATCATATTGTGGCTTTCGTGTCAACTCTGGTGAATACAAGCTTATGGGTTTAGCGCCTTATGGCGAGCCTATATATGTCGATAAAATCAAAGAAGAGTTGATAGACATCAAACCAGATGGCACGTTTCGTTTAAATCTAAAATATTTTAAGTTTCATCGGGGGTTTAGTATGACTTCTACTGAATTTCACGACTTGTTCGGACAAAAGCCGCGTATAGCAGAAACTGAAATTTCTCAATTCCATATGGATATGGCCGCTTCAATTCAGAAGGTGACTGAAGAAATAGTACTTAAACTTGCTCGTTCTTTGAGATATGAAACTGGCCTTAAAAATCTATGCTTGTCAGGTGGCGTTGCGTTGAATTGCGTTGCAAACGGACAATTACTACGTGAGTCAATCTTTGATGAAATTTGGATTCAACCTGCCAGCGGTGATGCAGGTTCAGCTGTTGGTGCAGCTTTAATCGGCTGGCATGAATTCGCTGGGGAACCTAGACATATATTTAGTAATGATTCAATGAAAGGAACCTATCTTGGTCCTAAGTTTTCTAATAATGACATAGGAAAATTTCTTAAAAGTTTAAAAGCTTCCTCACATTTTTACAGTGATGATTCTATCTTTGACCTAATAGCTTTGGAATTAGATGCTGGCAAGGTTATTGGTTGGTTTAATGGGCGTATGGAATTTGGACCAAGATCTCTTGGAGGAAGATCAATTATTGGAGATCCTCGAAATAAACAGATGCAAAAGAAAATGAATTTAAAGATAAAGTATAGAGAGAGTTTTCGCCCTTTTGCTCCTTCTGTTTTAGAAGAAGATGTTAATTCCCAGTTCGACTTTGCAAAGCCTAGTCCATATATGCTCTTGGTTTATCCAGTTAAGAAATCTCTTTGCCGGCAAATGACTGATTACGAGAATAGTCTATTTGGAATTGACAAACTAAATGTCAATAGGTCAACACTCCCCGCTATCACTCATGTTGATTTTTCTGCACGAGTGCAAACTGTCACCAAGGACAAAAATCTTCGCTTCTACAAATTAATTCGAGCATTTAAGGCTCGGACTGGCTGCCCGACTATTGTCAACACTTCATTTAATGTCAGAGGTGAACCTATTGTGTGTTCACCGGAAGATGCTTATAGATGTTTTATGAGAACTGAAATGGATATTCTCATATTGGAGAATTTTGTTCTTTATAAACATGAACAACCTCCTTTGCCGAAAGATCAGTCCTGGATGCAGGAGTTTGCATTAGATTGATAGATTTTTTTAATCATACTGTAGCTTTTTGGCCCGACGGTAGTCACTCTTCTTTCCCACGTTAATCAGTTTCTCCGGATCTTCCATGAAAATCTTTCATTTGTTTTTGGATACTTTCTTGGTATTGGTATATTTATTGATACTGACTCCTCTTGCCGTCATAATGAGAATATGTGGTTATGATTTACTTAATAGTCGTCGATCAAATAAAAAAAGCTATAGAGAATCCTGTTACTATAAATCTAGATTTTAACTCCAATTACGGCACCTGGTTTTTGTGATTCCCATTAAGCCCTTAACGCTTCCTGGTTTTCATTTTTTCATCGATTAAGCATGATTAGTTTGCAAGGTTATCAAATGACAAGCCCCGCACTTTCTTTTTTGAATGTCTAGTAATTCTGGATTAAGCTCATCTTCCAACTTTACCATGGCAAATAAAAATAAGGGTTCCACTAAATTTCTTCTTTCTGGTATTTGGCGTCATCTTGCGGCACGAAGACGAGCACAACTTGTTGTTTTGATGTTTATCATGCTCGCAAGTGGGCTCTCGGAAATACTTACAATGGGTGCAATTATCCCATTCCTTAGCGTACTTACTTCGCCAAACATACTTTGGCAGAATAATTATATTAACCCTATATTGAAATTCTTGAATATTTCTTCTGATTTTCAGCTTATTTGTTTGTGCTCTCTCTTGTTTGCATTGGCGGCAATTCTCTCCGCGTCAATTAGGCTCATAAATCTTTGGTTTAATGAAAAATTATCAGCAGTAATAGGGTCTGACCTGAGCACCGAATCATTTGCAAGAACCTTATATCAACCTTACTTAAATCACCTGCAGAAAAATACTAGCGAGGTAATGAGCACTTCAACAACTCAAATTAGTCATACTATTACAGTCGTTTCGTCGACACTTGGTCTCTGTACAGGCTTTATTATTTCAATCTCAATTCTTATCGCGCTTATACTAATTGATTGGTATGCTGCACTTATAGCTTGCATTGTATTTATATCAGCTTATGGCCTGATAATTTTGCTTACCAAAGCCAGGCTCTATTCCAATAGCTTAATAACTGCTTATTCGAGTAAGCAACAGATTAAAGCATTACAGGAGGGTCTAGGTGCTATTCGTGAGATACTTTTAGATGGTAGTCAACGAATTTATATCGAAGAATTTCGCAAAGCAGACTACTCATTTCGATCTACCCAGGCCAATAGCTCGTTTCTAAGCACTTTTCCTCGTTACGGCTTAGAGGCATTGGGACTTGTATTTATAACACTTCTAGCAATCTTACTTTTGAGCCAAAGAGGTGACTCATCGTCCCTCTTACCAACATTAGGGGCGATTGCTTTGGGAGCGCAGCGTCTTCTGCCTTCGCTTCAGCAACTTTATGCAGGGATCTCGTCGGTTAGAAGCTATAGCAAATCTGTTTCAAACGTAATAACTTCACTTGATCAGCCAATCGATTTCTCTGCTAATAAAAAGAATCTGAAACCATTAATCATGCAAGAGTGTATAGAATTAAAAAATGTTAGCTTTCGCTATGCCTCTGACTTGCCTTTTGTCTTAGAAAATGTAAATATCAGAATTAATAAGGGTGAATGTGTAGGTGTTGTTGGAAAAACTGGTAGTGGTAAAAGTACATTTCAAGATATCTTAATGGGTCTCCTGGAACCTACTTCTGGACAAATATTGATTGACGGTCATGATTTATATGATAAAAATTACCCTTGTCGCTTACTGGAATGGCGTCTTTCACTATCTCATGTCCCTCAAGATATTTTCTTAACTGATAATTCAATCGCCTCAAATATTGCATTCGGTGTACCTAATTCTCATATAAACAACTCAAAGTTGATTGAATGTTCAGATAGCGCCCAATTGTCTTCATTCATTTACAGCACTACTGCTGATTTTCAAACTGTTGTAGGCGAAAGAGGTGTTCGACTTAGCGGTGGACAAAGACAGAGAATCGGTATAGCCCGCGCTCTATATAAAGGGTCTGAGATATTAGTTCTAGATGAGGCAACTAGTGCCTTAGACACTCGAACAGAATCTGCGGTCATGAAATCCATCAATGATCTTTCTAGTAATCTAACCATGATCATTGTTGCTCATAGACATTCCACTTTAAGCAATTGTGATTCAATTTATCAGATACAGGATGGCTGCGTTATTCCAAGAGATTTAAATTCCTTATTTTAGCATTATTATTTTAAGTAATTGACCCATCTCCTTGACTTCTTTCATTCAAGTTTTCGGCATATTGTTATCACTGACGGTGTTAAGGTTGAGCAGTAAATCTCATTAGATTTTTGCGTTGTACGCTTTTTTTGTTGTTTTATACGCTTTATTGAGTCCTCTTAACTTTCTTGCCAGTTATTTTAGGACACTAGTCTATTTTATTGCTAAAAATATTCAATTCCATTGTCTTCGCTAAATCTTTATCCTGCCTACCCTTTGTTATGATTTCATGTAGCGGCTTCCCTTATGCAAGTATTTAAGATTACTTCTTGAGTGCATGTTTTCGTGACCGACAATGATTTCTTTAAAGTATTTTTTATCTATTTGAATGACCTTGATGATTTTCTGATTGCAAGTTTGACTTTTATAGTGCTATTCTGTTTATGAAACCCCCCTTATGTTTTTCATTACCGCCTCTTCATAAGCCACATGAAAGTTAATTTTTAAGCATATTTTAACCATCCTTGTTGCTTTACTTTCTATGGGCATAAAAACAAGAACGCTTATCACTACATCTGATGAACGCACTTGGAAATTTAACTCCCCAATCATCTTCTTAGGTCGCTGGTGTACTAAGTTTTCAAGAGCAAAGATCTGGAAAGATTTAGACTTTGTAATCGCAAAACCTTACGGTATTACATTCAAAGAGAAATATAAAGACTTTAACGAAGTTCTTTCGATTGAGGATAAATTATTTCCTCTTATAGTAAACTTGCTTAATGATTATCATGATGTCAATTATTCCGAAAGGATTTGGGGGGTTATCATAGGTTCGTGGTTTCGCAGACATATTGAGGTTATTTTAAATCGTGTTAAGACCCTAAAATCTTGTTTAGAAGCTAACCCCATAGATTGTGCTATTTCATTTGTTGAAAATTACAATATTCTTATTCCGCTCGATTCGCTAAAATCTGTTGAACTCTATAATCTTCCCGAATGGAATAGTATGATCTATGGACTTCTTCTTAGTCACATAGATTCTTCATTACAGATCAAGTATATCTCACATAGCTCTAGTATTAATAGTCGGCCTTTTTCTTCACTTCATAATACCCCTGCACCTACGACTATTTATAATATTTTCGCTGAACTTGTTATTCGCATATTTAAATTCCCTTATTTTATCTATCATATCCCCATACGACCTGAAGTTAAAATGACTCTCAATTTCTTTCTTAATAGGTTTTACATGCCATGGAAAATTCCCAGTACATCTCAGCATTATAGTTTTAATCTTAGCGATCGTAATGTACTTTCTAATAATTTAGTTTCGCTTACGACTAAATACAGTTCTCTTGAAAAACTAATTGCTTTCTTAGTATTTAAGATAATGCCTATTTCTTATATTGAAGGCTTTCATGCCAATTTAGCTGCTGTCAGGAACTTAAAGCTTCCTGTTTCACCTTCAATAATACTTACCTCCGCTCAATATCAATTTCATGAACTTTTTAAGCTTTATATTGCCGATAATTTGTGTATTAACACTCGCTTACTTGTTTTCCAGCATGGAAACAAATATGGTACGCATACTTTATCTTTTCCTTCTTCGGAAGAAAAATTTGCCGATTATTTCCTTACCTGGGGATGGACCATATTCCGAAGCACAAAATATATCTCTGCTTTTCAGATTAGACCCCCTCGAATGTCTTTGAATTTCTTTTACAAATCTTCACGAATTGGTTTAATTCAGTTCCCGTTGGATCATCAGCGTCGTACATTTGACACTTGGCACGAACATGAATTGTATTTTAATGATCAACTTACTTTTTTGTCTTCACTATCATCTTTTACTCATAATGAGCTTTTAGTGCGCCTCCATTCCCAACACGTTAACTCTGCATTCGAGGACTATTTTCGCTGGTCTAATGTTGATCCTCAAGTAGATATTGATGATGGTTTATCACATTTTCGTTATTTCCGAGATCGTTGCAAGATTCTTGTCTTTTCATACGACTCCACTGGTTTTCTTGAATCACTTTCCTCAAATTTTCCAGTAATTGGCTTTTGGCGTAACCCACTTTCCCCTCTCTCTAAAGAGGCGGCTGATATGTACCAATTACTTATCAACGAAGGTATCTTGCATACTTCACCAGAATCTGCAGCTTCATTCTTGAATTCTAATTATACCACTTTAGCTTCTTGGTGGCAATCAACTTCATTGCAATCTGCCCGTAGATTATTTTGCAAAACTTTTGCTAACCGAACACGATTTTTATCATTTGATCTCATTCGCCTTTTATCCTCTATCAACTATTCTTCTTATGATGGACTATAGTAGTTTTAACCTCATCCTAATCAATGCCATCATCGACTGTACCATTGATTCTAGATCTCGGTTGTGGTAAGAAAAAACGCGTTGGTACAATTGGTGTTGATTTTTCTGATCGTCATGATGCGGATGTTATTCATGATTTAAACAATTTTCCGTATCCATTTTCAAGCTCTTCTGTAGATCATATTTACCTTGACAATGTACTTGAGCATTTAGATAATCCCCTTCATGTCATGGAGGAAATACACCGCATTTTAAAACCATACTCTACTGTTAAGGTAATTGTTCCCTATTTTCGTTCCGCTTACGCTTTTCATGACCCAACGCATAAACACTTTTTTACAGTAGAGTCATTCTCCTACTATGATCCCAAGCATCCAATTTGCATTCGTTATGACTATACAGATGCAAGGTTTAATATTGAAAAAATTGTATTCAACGAAGAGCTAAATAATCGCATTATTATAAAACTATTTAAGAAATTTGCTAATATTTTTCCCCGATTTTACGAGCGCTATTTTAGCCATTTCGTTCCTATGGATGACATTACTTTTATTCTTTCAAAGGTTTAATGTCTACGATGCATAATTCACTTTATACCTTGTCTATATGCATACCAACTTATAATAGACCATATCATTTAAGCAACTGCCTTGCTTCTATTTTAAAGGCTAGATATTTTACAACACAAGATTTTCAGGTATGCATCTCTGATAATTCTCAGGACTGCCTATCTCAGCAAGTCGTTGAAGTATACAAAGATCGCTTGAATATTAAATATCATCGAAATAAATGCAACATTGGTATTCCACGCAATTTTTTGAAAGTTGTATCTTTGTCTGACGCTCAATTTGTTTGGCTTTTGGGTGACGATGATTTGTTATTGCACGATTCACTCGAACGAATTCACGCATTGATCAATAATAATCAAAATGTAGACTTCTTTTACGTAAATTCCTATCATTTAAATACTGAATATCTTGATTCTTATCCTCATCCATTTGACATTGAAAATCTTCCTTCGTCAATGGAACCTTTCTCTTCATATACTCTAGACGGCCAACTTCCTTTTTTAAAATTAATTAATCCCAATATATCTTTTGATTTTCTTGGAGGTATGTTCCTCTCTGTATTCAGAAGAGAGAATTGGATAAATTCTGTTTCATCGCTTGATCATGAAGCGATCTATTCTGATTTGACGTTCTCACACTTTGATAACACGTTCCCTCATCTAAAGATTTTTTCTTATGGTTTTGCTTCCTCTGTCGCTTACTTCAATAGTTCACCACTCAATGTATGCCTTACTGGTGCCCGTGAATGGGCTCCTTTAGGCCCTCTAGTCATGAGCATACGCCTCGTTCAGGCACTTGAGCTATATCGACGTAACGGCTTGCCTCTACTGCAGTATTATCGTTGCCGAAACTTTGCGCTTCGCAACTTCTTTTCAGATTTTCTTCAAATATTGTGTTTCAAGAGATTTTCAAATTTTAAACTGCCTCTTGGACGCATATTTTTCTCAAATATCTTTTATCCAAACTTTTACTTATCGCCCTTTTATTTTTTTGCCAGAAAAACGAAAATTTTATTCTCTCGCCTTACTTCTAGCTAAATCAATTCACAGATTATGGCCTCAAGAGATTAATCTGCTAGGCTATTTATTTATACAGTGACATATTCCAGCTAGTTCGCAATACTCTCATGCTCCCTATATTTTATCACTCATTAAATCAATTCATTGTTCTGTTCCGCTTATATTTTATACTATTCAAGCACCCCTTGCGTCCACTTAAGCATTCTTTGTGCTTGGCGAATGCAGACTGTTCTTTGATTTTATTTTAATCCATTTCAAGTTAGCCGATCCCTTTTCTTGCGTGTTTGGAACACATAATTTTGATCTAACTTACAGTCTACCGTCGGTATTCCGATTTATCATGCTTATTAATTCCTCTTTTTTATAATTTTACATATTCCAGCACCCTGAATTCTTTATGGGTCAACACTTTAATCAACCTTTTTCCAGCCTATAATGCTTATTTTTTGTTGTAGTGCGCTCAAGCCAAGACCTTTCTGTGTTATTTAACTCTCTTCTCCTTTGTCACATGCAACTCATCCGTCATCCATTACGTGCTAATGTAAAGCCATCAAATAAGCATAGCATTTTAATCTTAGAGTGTTAAATCTCAATTACTTGCAGGAACGTTTCTCTTCTAAAAGAGTTCTTATTACAGGCCATTCAGGTTTTAAAGGTGCTTGGTTGTCGAAAATACTTGTTGATTCTGGAGCTGTTGTAGCAGGCCTCTCTCTTCAATCTAATAACCCAAGAGATATTTCTAATGTTTTAAATTTTGGAGACAGTATCGCAAATTATTATGGTGATATACGTGACTTAGAATTCGTTCGTTTTGTTTTCTCTGAATTTAAACCTCAGTTTGTATTTCATCTTGCCGCTCAGGCCTTAGTTAGAGCATCTTATGATGACCCATTATCGACTTTTGCAATTAACATTCTTGGTTCTGCGAACATACTTGATGCAATTAGATTCACTCCGTCCGTATGCTCTCTAATCTATGTCACATCAGATAAGTGCTACGAAAATGTTGAGTGGGTTTGGGGTTATCGAGAGAATGACAGGCTGGGCGGTAGTGACCCTTACAGCGCTTCAAAGTCTGCTGCTGAAATAATCTTTTCTAGTTATCAGCGTTCTTTTTTTTCTTCTAATCCAAAGCTTGGAGTGGCATCTGTCAGAGCTGGGAATGTTATCGGAGGTGGTGACTGGTCCACCGATCGGATTATTCCAGATTGTATTAAAGCGATTGAGTCTGGTTCACCGATTGAGTTACGTAACCCACATTCAACGCGTCCATGGCAGCACGTACTTGAGCCATTATCCGGTTATTTAAAATTAGCGTTATTGCTTTCTGATAATTCTGATAAATGGTCTGGTTCTTGGAATTTTGGCCCCGTTTCTGGAGATGAAAGAACTGTCTATGATATTGCCAAATCTATTGTATATCATTTCGGTTCTGGTCATATTGTCACTACTGCTAATTCACCTGTTTACCATGAATCCAATTTCTTGCATGTCAATTCAGATAAAGCTCAGAAACTCCTTTCTTGGTCTCCACGTTGGTCAATCGATCAATCATTAGAAGCCACAGCGCTCTGGTATAAGCACTATCTTGACGGCTCTGATATTTCCGCATTTACGCGTTCACAGATTTCTCAGTATTTCTCATAACTGTATTCTCAGCATTTGTATTGCTTTTTTTAATCTAATCTTGACCGCTGAGTAAATGATATCAATACCCTTCACATCAGCCCAATAGCATGTTTCAATTTGCTAAAATATCTTGTCTATAATACAGTTTTTAATGCTATTGCTTACAGTAAGCCATGTTATATTTTCCCCTCTTTTCTAGGAATTAGTTATTGTTTTGGTTCAATATAACCTTGCTCATTGATATTATTCTTTTCTTCTTCAGCTTCCTAATTTTTATCTAATCCCCCTCGCTAGAATTAAAATGTTTCAAATGTATAAGGTTGAAATATTTCAAACTATGCTGAGCCTCATTCACCTCCGAGAACAAAGTTTCTTAACTGTCGTCTAGAACAGATTGGTACCAAGTTCATCAGTTATAATTTGATTAAATTGCCTTTCTTTGATTCACCTTTTATAAATAATGAAAACTGTTATCCTTGCTGGTGGCTTTGGCACAAGACTATCTGAATATACGGATGTTACACCAAAACCTATGGTTACTATTGGCGGAAAACCAATATTATGGCACATAATGAATTCGTACGCAAAATTTGGTTTTAATGATTTTATTATAGCTGTCGGTTATAAATCAGAAATCATTAAATCGTTCTTTTTGAATTATGCGTCACTCAATTCTGATTTTACTGTTGACCTTTCATCAGGCGATGTCAAGCCTATTAATTTTTCACCAGTCGACTGGAAAGTAACTTTGGTAGACACCGGCCTGCATACTATGACAGGTGGGCGTCTCCGACGTCTGAAATCATATATTGGTGATGGGCCCTTTATGCTCACCTATGGAGATGGTCTTTCTAATATTAATATCTGTGAGCTTTTATCATTTCATCAAAGCCATGGAAAATTAATGACAGTATCTGCAGTAAGACCATCTGCAAGATTTGGTGGACTTGGGCTCGATGGTAATTCTGTACGTACATTTGTGGAAAAACCACAACTGCTTGAAGGATGGATTAATGGAGGTTTCTTCGTTATTGATTCAAAATTTTTAGATTATATTGATGATGACCAAACCTCGCTTGAGAGAAAACCAATGGAGCTGGCAGCTGCTAATAATCAGTTAATGGCGTACAAGCATGATGGTTTTTGGCAATGCATGGATACCAAAAAAGATCGTGACACACTAGAGAACCTTTGGCTCAGTGGTGCTCCTTGGCACTAATAATTATTTGTATTATCAGTGTATTATGTCTTGTTCAGGACTTGTTTCCATCATTATTCCGACCTTCAACAGAGCACACACCTTACCCCGTGCGATCAACTCTGTCTTATCTCAAAGTTATACAAATTGGGAGCTTATAATTGTTGATAACTTTTCTCAAGATAATACTATATCAATCATGAGTGCTTTCACTGACTCTCGTATTAAATTTTATCAGACAATTAATGACGGATCGGCCCCAGCTTCTACACGTAATTATGGAATTTCAAAAGCAAATGGTGACTTTATTGCTTTTTTAGATTCTGATGATTGGTGGACGAATAATAAATTAGAAATTGGGGTATCGTATTTACAACGCGGTTATGATTTCATTTATACAGATTATATTCTTGTTAATTCTGTCACCAAATCTTCTCGAAAAATTATTCAATGGAATTTAGTTTCACCGATATTTGATGATTTGCTTGACTATGGTTGTCCAATTGCTTGTTCAAGTGTTATCGTAAGATCAGATTTAATTTATTCCATTTCTGGTTTTTCACAACAACCAGAGCTTGTCTCTGTTGAGGATTTTGATGCTTGGCTGCGTATATCAAAGTTAACCAATAAATTTGTACGTATTCCATCAGCAGATACTTTTTATAACTTTAGTGGAGAAAATCTCTCTGCTTCGAGTTCGTTATCATTAAAATGCTTGGACAAACTTAAACGAGCTTATTTCTCTGAGGTAAAGACTTCAAGATTCCTCCCTTTATGGTTAAATTATGGGTTTTCTATCAGTCATTTTAAAACGGGAAACTATTTCTTTGCTCTTAGATATGCATTCTCAACCTTTATAAGTTCTTTCTATGCAAAGACAAGACTCTCTAGATTAGAGATCATTTTTAAATCTATGTATATTATACTTGCATCGTTGTATTATTTGGCTATTGCTCACTTTTTGTCTTGATGTATTAAGATTATCTATACATATTAGTTTCCCTGTCCATAGCTTTTTTATGATCTTCTGTTGCGACTACTTATGATTCTTACTCGTAAAAATCAGTGGATTTTCGTTTCTCTTGTCACCATATTTTATCCGGTTATCGCGATTTTTGTAGGTACCAGTTTCGCTACAGTAGTACCACTTTTCCTGTCTTGGATTTTTAATTCGATATTTATTTTTTCTGGCTCAGTTTCTATATCCTTTAGTCGCTTATTATTCTTCATTTTTTTTCCGATACTATTTGCATCTTCACTTATAAATTCAAGCCCTCTTATGGTATTAGCTTCTATCAAAACTTATACTTTCTTACCCTCTTTTTTAGCTTTTATCTTTCTTGCCTTACGCGGTTTTAATTATAATTCAATTATTAAGTTGATAGATCGTTTCTTTTGTACTACCCTCTTTGTTTGCATTTTTTCTGCCCTGGAAATATTCTCTCGCATCATTCCTTTTGTTTCTCCTCTTTTAACTTCATATTTTTCTCTCACAAATGCTAGTGGATTGGAATATTTGAACCATGGTGCGGTAACAGGAATATTCGAAGGTTCTAATACATTGGGGTTCTATGGTGATCTTCATACATCTGCTGGCCTTTCAGTTATTACTTTCTTTTATTTTGCGTATCGAAAAAAATATTCGTATTTGTTCTTTGCTTTTGTTGCTTTGTCGTGCACACTTTCAACCACAGCACTGTTCACTGCACTTATAGCTGCATTGCTGCTTGTTATCTCACGTTCATCTATAATAAATATTTTTCAAAGCTTCTTTGCCTTAATTGTGTCCCTCACTGTATTTGAGATTACTTTCACAGGTCATCTCGCGGGCAAGTTGTTCGGTAATTCTTTTTCGACGATTTCTGATCATTTTATTAACGGTCTTACATCATTGCAACTATTCGATCTTCTTTTTGGAAGAGGATATGCATCTGAGGGGGTTACTGTATTTAAAGAAAGCTTTTTCGTTGAGTCTATATACATGTCAGGCATTTTAGTTCATATTATACCAGTGTCTCTCATCCTTATTTCTACACTTATTGCATACAATCTACATCTTACCTCTCTACACCGTTGTTCGCTTTCTAGCGCGACACCTCCCATTGGTCGTAAACAGTTTTTCTTTTATTCATTGAGCTTATTGTTTATCTATTTTGGTTGTGTTTTTCATTACAATCAATTCTTTAACCCAGTCGTTACATTTGCTTTTTCTATTCTTGTTTTGCTTCCGTATTTTACATATTCCAATCTCTATGCCTTACGTGATGACTAAACTTCATTTCTATTGGCTCACCTAATTTTGTCATTTATTCTCAATTGATATTATTCATATTCATTGCTTGACAAATCGCGTTTGAAATCATAACAAATCTATGTTTCTATATGAATATTATTTATTATCTGCTTGAGTCGTATTTATATCAGAATTAAGATCCAAGTATTTTTTCTATTTAGTTTGTACTAAATATAGGCATATGCCTGTCCAATTATATTTAAATTCTCTCTAGTGCCTTCTTCGATCCCTTTCAACAAAATCAATCTTTTTCTTTATCTTATATATGTTTATGAATGATACTTCAACGTGCTTGTTTGAACCTATAATTGATTGAGAATGTTTCCTGTATGGACCTCCAAGGTTTTTTCTGTGAGAAATTAATTAGGTTTTTCCCGGCAGACCCCCCCGATCCTTCAAACCCTCATTTATGGGAAATTTTTAAGAACGATGCATACATCTACGCGTCAAGAGATGACAAACGCCAACTTCATATTTCAACCGCTCAGGCTTCATACGATTACGAGTCTTCATTTAGAGACTCTTGGCTTATAAAGTATTTCTCAGATCGAGTTTCTACGGACAGTTTTAATAATTCTGTCTTGCTTGATTTAGGAAGTTTTTGTGGTGGGCGACTTGCTTATTGGACTGAACATTATGCTCTTCAGACTGGATTGGGTATTGATATCAATCCAGTTTTTAAATTAATGTCAGAAGACTTTGCTTCACATAAAGGTATTCATAATATTTCATTTAGTACTGGTTTTGGAGAAGCCTTGCCATATGAAGATTCCTCCATTGACTTTATCGTTTCTACAGATGTTTTAGAGCATGTAGTTGATGTCCGAAAAACATTACTTGAATGTCACCGTGTACTTAAGGATGGTGGACAAATGCTCATTGCTTTTCCGCAATATTTACAGCCTCTTGAGGCGCATCTTGGAATGTTTACTACATTACAGGCCTTACATTGGTTTTTTCCTGGCCATGTGATAGCTAAAGCTATTTACAGAATATATAAAAATAAGCCTGAGGCTGCTTGGTACTTACCGGAATATCCATTGAGAGAGTGGGAGGTCCTTTTTGATCTTAATGGTACTTCCATTAAAAAATTCCGAAAGATTGTTAATGAAATGGATTGGACCAAAGCTCAATATAGTATAAGACCAATCTTCACTGATGGTAGGAGATCAAATTGTTTTCCCTATAATCTACTTAGGTACCTATTTTTAATACCTGCTCACCTGCCTTTTTTGGAAGAATTTTTTCTGGGTAGAATTAATGTCGTTCTAACAAAGTAATTATCGGACATTTCAAGCCCGACTATATCTGCACTTTTTATTCATTTTTCCTTGTTTGAAGCATCCTACCTTTTTCACTTTTGCTTGAATTTTTGGTTTTGAAAACTACAACTTATTTTTAATCTGTCAGCTATTTGTAATTATTTTTCCATATCTGTGGTCTATTTCATTGTAAATTTTGACCATTTTATTGATTCTATATATAATTCTAGTGAAGCTTAACTTGTTGCTGTTTCCTCTCCTTTTTTATGATCGACAACATATGTTTTAGTTTGCATGAAATGGTATAATTCTTAAAACGGCCTCATCGATGACCACTCTTTCCGCTTCGGGCGAGCGTTTTTTGATTTACGATGCCCCATCTTCCTCATATTTATTTGCCAGTGATATTCTTTCCGGTTTATTACAACCACTTCTTTCGCCCTTCTCTGGATTTGTAGTAGTCAAAGGATTGCTTGATCCTGTAGCTATTTCCAATATTCGTGACCTATATTTTGGCTCTTTTGACGATGGTTCATACTCTTATTATGATAATAATTGGCATCATGATCACCCATCTATCGACTCGCACGGAGCCGGTAACCATCCAGCAGCCTCCTTTGTTCGGTCTAGATCTTTTCTTAACTTTATATCTAATCCAGCACTTCAGAAGGTTTCTTCATATCTATTACGTTCACAGCAAACGCTTCTATGTCCTCGAGCTATCGTCCGCAGTTTCTCTCATTTGAGTAAGCGTTGTACATATGCGCATCGTGATTGTGAATATTTTAAAATTCCTGACAACTCTAAAGCACTAACCGCGTGGATCCCACTTGGTCCTGCTGATTTCGAGCATGGACAATTAATTTATCTCAATAATAGTCATTTATTTCCCGATTCTATCAAGCATTCGGTTCGCTCCGATAGAACGCTTTCTTCCAATCTGCAGGCGTTAGCAGATCAGTTTAAAATGTTTTGGCTTGCTCCAAAAGTTGAATTAGGTGATGTCGTGTTTCATTGTCTGAATAATGTGCACGCTTCTTTTGATACTACAAATGTTATCCCCCGTCTTTCATGTGATCTTAGGTTTTCCGTTGATATGAATTCTGTTGATTCACGTTGGAGTCAGTCTTGGAGGGGTGATGATGGGCTTTAAATTTCTTGATTTTCCTGAGCATATTTCATGTGCTCTTCAGTCATCTCTGTCGGATACCTTATCCTCCGATTTTTGGTCTACTGGTCCTAAAACTTCTTCTTTAGAGGAACGTTTTTCTGATATTTATAATTTGTCTGCTGTTGCTACTTCCAGTGGTGGAACAGCTCTTCATCTTATTCAACTTTTATATCCAAACATCAAAAAGATTGCTGTTCAGTCAAATACATATTTTGCGAGTATTTTGCCTTGGTTAGATTCTTCCTGCGAGATCCTTCTTCTTGGTTCTTCTCATAATCTTTTAATGCCTGACCTCAATCGTGTTAAAGAGATTATCCCTCACAATCCTGATGCGCTCATACTTACTCATATTGGTGGTTATCCCAACCCTGACATTGCTTCTATTGCGGATCTTTGTTCTAAACACAATATATTACTCATTGAAGATTGTGCTCACGCACCATTAGTAACTATTGATAATCGCAAAGTTGGCACTTTTGGTGATGCGAGTATTTTGTCTTTTTACCCAACTAAGCCAATACCCGCAGGAGAAGGCGGCTTACTTTTGTTAAAGGATTTATCTCTAGCTTGTGAAGCCAAACGTCTTAGAAATTATGGTAAGTATCAGTCAGATAATACTATTTATCATAAACTTCCAGCTTCCGTTAACTGCAGAATGAGTGACTTTACAGCGTGCATTGTTAACACACTGCTTGATTATTATGATGAGTTGCTATCAGCCAAATGTCATGTCGCTTCTATTTACGATAAATTTTTTGATTCTAATTCCTTCTTGAATCAACACTACGCTGCTTCTTCGCAAGTTACACCTTCTTATTATAAATATATTGCATTTGTTGATAGTAATGATTTTTGCACCTCTCCAGTCTATGATTTGCCAAATCAAATTAGTTCAATTTTAGATATGAACAATTATCCTTACACTTTTTTGGGCAGCTCTCGCTTTACGCCTCATACTTGTTTGCCAATTACTTTTTCGATGGATTCCCGCGATGTAGAATATGTTTTAAGTGAATATAATCTCAATCTATGATTAATGTTTTTCTAATTGCTCCACGGCAATGCTGGCATACACAAGATTTGCTTAAACTTCAGTCATATGGATTATATTCTTACTGCCTTGTTTACGATACCCCACCTTTTCTTGCAAGGTCTTTTTATAGAAAAATATTCATAAGTCGCTTTATCTCGTTTGAACTTCTACAACGGTTTTGGCGTATCGCAGGATTACCAATGTGGTCTATCTATATATTCTTCCGCGTTCGATTTTCGTCGAATATAATTCATTGTCATGGTTTGTTTTCTCTTGTCATTGCTATATCATCATTTTTACCTTGCTCGCGTATAGTGTTTACTCCCCAAGGCTCTGATATTTTAGTTCTTCCTTTCAAAAATATTTTTGTCAAGAAATTCTTATTATATTTTTTATCAAAACTACGTTCTATAACTGCTGATTCCCAATTGATTTTAGATGTATGCACTTCTTTGTCCAATCTAGATACAAGCAAACTTTTTCATATACAGAACGGTATAGACTTTTCAATGCTAAAATCAATTCCTGAATCTTCATCCAAATTTGACATTTGCTGGCCTAGAGGTTTATCAAGTATATATCAGTTTGATTATTTCCTTAGCATTCTATTGCACTTATCATCGATAGTTACATTTCCATTGCATGTCTGCATAATTGGCGCTTTCGGTAATACCAAGATTCCTCATTCTCTGCTTAAATCAAAAAATATTAAATTTACCTTTTTCGACAGATTAAATCCTTTAAATTTCTTTTCTGTTCTGAAAGCATCGCGCTTGATTGTATCTATACCTAAATCTGATTCTAGTCCTCGGACAGTTTATGAAGCTATAGCATTAAAAAAACAGTTATTTATATCAGATCTGCGCTGTTTTGATTGGATACCATCTTTTTCAAATTTTCCATTTATGTATTCAACGGGTTCTGAAAAAGATGATGCCCTCCTTATAAATGAGTATTTACAATCATCGTCAAATAATTCTCGCAATGAATATGACATACCATCGGATTTTTATGATGCTTTAAACTATAGTTCTGTATCCAAAGCATTTTTTGCTGTATACACAAAAATCTCCTTATGATGGAACCATCAAATCAATTCTACAAACAAATCTATTCTAGGTATTGGTTATCTAAGCGCCCTATAGGTTATATCAATACTGAATTTGATGATTTTCTTGTTTCACTAGTACCTTCATCATCTTTATCAGTGATAGAAGCGTGTTGCGGTAATGGTATACCTTATTCACGTTCTTTAGCAAAAAAGGGAATTAAAGTTTTTGGGTTTGATATCTCAGAAATTTTAATAAAGCAATTCAACGATCATCAACTACCTTTAGAAGGTGTTGTAGAGGATATTCATACGTTCCATACTTTGAAATTTTTTGATTGCTTATTCATTTATCATTCCATCCATTGCGTTCCGGAACCATATGTAGCAATTAAATCACTTGTTGAAAATACTCCAAATATTCCGCAATATATAATTGAATTCCCCTCTATATATTTCCCTTTAAATTCATCTACATATTATAACTTAGAGCGTCTTCATTCGTCACGCTTTAATCGCTTTAAAATCGCTCGATTTATTAAAAATATAATAAAAAAAATTGTTCGTAAAGGCACAATTGACAGATCAAACCAAAATTTGTACGAACCACTCTCTCTTTTTAGGCTTATTGATACTGTTAGATTGCCTTGCCAGGTTTTTGGTGTTAGCATGTGTCCTTTTAGTAAAACCGAAATTCCTTATCCTGTTTCAGCAGACGACATCATACAATATGAGCGTCTTGTAGTTGTTTTTACTCGTTAATTAATGAAAAAGCCTTATCAACGTTGTGTGTCTTGTGTTATGGACACAACTGATTCTGATATATCTTTCGACTCTCGTGGTGTATGTGATCATTGTAATACATTTTTTTCCAAAACTGTTCCATCGTGGAAACCTTTTGACCATAAATACCTCTCAAAACTTGCTAAAAAGATAAAATCTCAGAGTAAAAATAACGATTTTGATTGTATCATTGGTATGAGTGGAGGAATTGATAGCTCTTATTTGACCTATTACGCATCTAAAATATTGGGTTTGCGACCATTGGTTTTTCATGTTGATGGTGGTTGGAATTCCGATATTGCCGTTGGTAATATTGAGAAAATAGTTGAAAAGTTAAAACTTGATTTGTATACCCATGTCATTCCTTGGCATGAGATGAGAGATCTACAGCTTGCATTTTTGAAATCCGGTGTTTCTCATATCGACACTCCTCAAGATCATGCATTTTTTGCAACACTTTATAATTTTGCCGCAAAACATTCAATTAAGTACATTTTCACTGGTGGTAATATATCCACAGAAGGAATTAGAAATCCTGTTAACTGGATGTATTATCAGTCTGATTCTACTCAGATAAAGGATATACATCGAATTTTTGGCGAAGACGACTTGTCTGAATTTCCTTTTACGAATATTATTTGGCACAAAATATACTTGCCATATATCCGTGGGATTAAGGTAGTACGTCCACTTGATTATTTGTATTACTCCAAGGATCAAGCAAAGGATCTTTTGATAAATGAATTTGGTTGGACACCTTACCCACAAAAGCATTTTGAATCCAGATTTACCAGGTTTTATGAGTCTTATTGGCTTCCTAAACGTTTTGGTTATGATGTCCGTAAAGTTCAGTTTTCAAGTCTCATCCTTACTGGCCAAATGTCCAGATCACATGCACTTGAGGAACTGAATTCTGAACCCTGGGATTCCACTACCATTGATGATGAAATCAACTTTGTATGCAAGAAATTAGAGATTGATAGGAGCTATTTTGACGAATTGTTAAATTCACCATTAAAGTATTATTCGGATTATAAATCTCAATCAGCTCTTTACAGCTTCGGTTCTTTTCTGGCACGATTTACAGGTATTTTCACAGGTACCAAGCGATGATTGGGATAATTGACTATGGTCTTGGCAATGTCAAAGCCTTTGCAAACATATATTCTTCTCTTAGAATTAATTATATTGTTGCCAAAACGCCTGATGACTTGACCTCAGTTACCCATTTGATAGTTCCAGGTGTTGGATCTTTCGATTGGGCAATGAGCCTTCTTATTTCATCTGGTTTTAGAAGCATATTGGATGAATTAGTTATTCAAAAGCATCTACCCGTTCTCGGTGTATGTGTTGGCATGCAAATCATGGCCTCTTCTAGTGAAGAAGGAGTCTCTCCAGGCTTAGGCTGGATACCGGGCTCAGTTCGATCTATGCGTACTTTAGATAATCAAAACATAGTTCTCCCACATATGGGCTGGAATAGCTTAGATATTTTTTCTCATCAGCTTTTCTCTGGCATTGATGATCCTAGCTTTTATTTTCTTCATTCATATCATTTTGTTCCAGACTTATTGTCTCACTCTGTTGCTTCAGTGTCTTATGGCAATACCTTTTGTGCTGCCATTGCCAATGGCAATATTTTTGGAGTCCAATTTCATCCTGAAAAGAGTCATTTTAGCGGCGTAAATTTACTTCGTAACTTTGCAGCCCTTTAATTATGCTTCGACCTCGTGTCACTCCTGTACTTCTACTTCACAACGGTGGTTTGTACAAATCTGTTAAATTTTCCTCTCTTAAGTATGTTGGAGATCCTTTGAATGCTGTCCGTATTTTTAATGAAAAGCATGTTGATGAGCTCGTTGTTATAGATATTGATGCTTCCGTTTCATGTTATGAACCTAATTACTCTTTGATATCCAACTTGGCTTCTGAGTGCCGTATGCCTCTCTGTTACGGAGGTGGAATTAAAACAGTTGATCAAGTTGATCGTATTATCGGCCTTGGTGTTGAAAAAGTTGCTCTAGGCAGTGCACTTGTCGAAGATCCTACTTTGATTGAGAGAGCTGCTTTGCATGTTGGTAGTCAGAGCATTGTTGCGGTTTTAGATGTACGGAAGAAGCGCATTTTCGGTCGTTATGAAGTATTCACACACAATGGGTCCAGAAGTACCGGCTTTGAGCCTGGTGTATTAGCCCGCAGAGCTGAGGATTTAGGAGCTGGAGAAGTTTTATTGAATTCTATTGACAATGATGGCACTTTGAAAGGCTATGATTATTCTCTTATAGATATTGTTCGACCTGTTGTTCGTTTACCTATAACTGTTCTGGGAGGAGCTGGCTCTCTTCATGATCTTCGTTCTTTGTTTTCTCGTTATGGCGTCATAGGTGCTGCTGCCGGTAGTCTCTTTGTGTTCAAAGGAAAGTATCGAGCTGTTTTAATTCAGTATCCCCTTCTTGAGGAGAAAAAATTGCTTTGTAGTGTTTAAATAATTTTATTCCATCGTACCTTATTCTTCTTGCGTTTTTCTCGGTGAAGCAACTTTTTCAATCTCTTTCCACCGGTATTAGCACGTTGTCGGATCTTCCTGCTCCTGTTCTCTCTCCAGGTAGTTTGTTGATTTCTACTTCATGTTCTCTTGTCTCTTCTGGTACGGAGCGCATGTTGGTTGAGTTTGGTAAGGCAAATTGGCTTGATAAGGCACGACAGCAACCCGATAAGGTTCAGGAGGTCATCGATAAGGCTAGGACTGATGGTCTGTTGACCACTTTTGATTCTGTGCAAAGTAAGTTAGATAAGCCCTTGCCAATCGGTTATTGCAATGTCGGAACCGTATTAGAAGTTGGTTCTGATGTGAAAGGTTTCTCTGTTGGTGATCGAGTTGCTTCTAATGGACCTCATGCTGAGTTAGTGGTTGTCCCTCAGCATCTTTGTGCTGTTATCCCAGCTGATGTCAGTGATGAAGCGGCTTCATTTACCGTTCTGGCATCTATTGGCTTGCAGGGCATTCGGCTTGCTCAGCCGTCCTTAGGCGAAACATTTATTGTCAGTGGGCTGGGGTTGATCGGTCTGATTACAGCTCAGTTGCTAATAGCCCATGGGTGCCGTGTTTTGGGTTTGGACCCAGATCCTTCAAAATGTTTACTTGCACAATCGTTAGGCATTACATCTTTAACTCTGACTCCAGGTGTGGATACCCTTTCATGGTGTCTGGAGCATACATCTGGTGTTGGTGTAGATGGAGTTCTAATCACTGCTGCTACTTCTTCAAGCGAACCCGTTCATTTGGCTGCCCAGGCTTGTCGCCAGCGTGGTCGTATTATTTTAGTTGGTGTCACTGGGCTAGAACTCCGCCGCGATCTTTTTTATAAAAAAGAGCTTTCATTCCAGGTGAGTTGTTCTTACGGTCCCGGCCGTTATGATCCTGGCTATGAGCAGCAGGGTCAGGACTATCCCATTGGTTTCGTGCGATGGACCGAGCAACGTAATTTCCAAGCTGTTCTCCATGCACTCAGCAGTGGATCACTTAGTACCGAAAATCTTATTTCTCACCGTTTTCCTCTCGAGCAGGCTTCTGAAGCTTATGAGTTGCTCAGCAGTCCAAGTCCTTCGCTTGGAATCCTGCTCCAGTACGAAGGTGCTGCCGATCCTCAGGAAAGCATCATCCCCCTTTCTGTTGAAGAGGATTCCGCTGCTTCAATTCGTCCTGGGCAACCGATATTGGGAGTGATTGGGGTGGGTAACTATGCCAGCCGCATGCTTATTCCTGCTTTTGCCAAATCAGGGGCTTATTTCCATACCCTTGTTTCTTCTACTGGTATTGGTCCTGTTCATGTTGGTCGCAAGTTTGGTTTTCGCGAGGCAAGCACCGATGTTCAATCTGTTTTAGCTAATCCGGGCTGCAACACCGTGATTATTGCCACTCGGCATGACAGCCACGCTTCGCTTGTGCAGCAGGCACTTGTTGCAGGTAAACACGTTTTTGTAGAAAAACCCCTCTGTCTTACTTTTGAAGAGTTCAGCTCTATTGAAGGCGTACATAATGGCCAGCAGCTTCTAATGGTTGGTTTTAATCGGCGCTTTGCCCCTCTTATTATTGATCTCAAGAAGCATCTGGAACATTTTAGTGGTCCAAAAGCCTTTGTTTACACTTGCAACGCAGGTTTTATCCCTGCCGATCACTGGATCCAAGACCCAGTTGTTGGGGGCGGCCGTCTCCTTGGGGAGGCATGTCACTTCGTTGACTTATTGCGCTTCTTGGCTGGAAGCAACATCGAAAATGTTCAGCTTCTTAGCACTTTAGATAGTAATCCATGTCCAGATACATTCTCCCTGCAGTTGTCATTTGCTGACGGGTCTATTGGCACCGTGCATTACTTTGCCAAGGGGAGCAAAGCCTTTCCAAAGGAACGCCTTGAGGTGTTTGCCGATGGCAAAGTTCTGCAGTTAGATAATTATCGCAAGCTTAGGGCTTGGGGTATCCCTGGCTTCCGATCTCGTCGCCTACTTCAGCAAGACAAGGGTCAAGTGGCTTGCTGCGAAGCTTTTTTGCATGCTATCGAATTCGGAACACCGTCGCCGATACCTACATCTGAAATTTTTGAAGTTCAGCGTTGTCTTCTGGAGGCTTTAAAAAATTGAGCACTTGCTGCGTTCTTGGCCTCGGTTATATCGGCTTGCCAACTGCAGCCGTGCTTGCCCGTGTTGGTCATCGGGTGATTGGAGTGGATGTAAGTCCTCAGGTGGTCGCGACTGTGAATCAGGGCCGAATCCACATTGTTGAGCCCGATCTTGACGAAGCAGTTGCTGATGCCGTGAGCTCCGGTTCCCTCTCAGCTCAACTGACGCCTGTCAAGGCCGATGTGTTCTTGATTGCTGTTCCTACGCCTTTCCGCACTGGATCTGATGGCATCCCTCAGCCGAACATCGACTATGTCCTTTCTGCGGCACGCGCGATTGCCTCCGTCCTACGGCCTGGCAATCTTGTCCTACTCGAATCCACCTCGCCGGTTGGCACCACTGAGTTAGTGGCCCAGGAAATTCACACCGTTTCTGATTTGGACAGCGACCAGATTAATGTCGCTTATTGCCCTGAGCGGGTTCTCCCGGGGCGCATTTTGCAGGAGTTGATTAGCAACGATCGGGTGATTGGTGGACTTACCCCCGCTGCCGCATTGGCTGGCAGTAACTTTTATTCTAGTTTTTGTGAGGGTGAGCTTCTGCAAACCACCTCTCGCACCGCCGAGTTGGTGAAGCTCACCGAGAATAGTTTCCGCGATGTGAATATAGCTTTTGCTAACGAGCTCTCGCTTGTTTGTGATCACCTCGATATCAATGTTCGTGACCTGATCCGCCTTGCCAATCATCACCCCCGCGTGAATGTTTTGCAGCCTGGCTGTGGAGTTGGCGGCCACTGTATCGCAGTTGATCCATGGTTTATTGCCGCTGCGGCACCTCATTGCACCACTATGATTCAGAGTGCCCGCAGGGTTAATGACGGAAAGAGTCTTTGGGTGATCGAACAGGTCCAGGCCCGTGCTGCTGTCTTGGAAGTTCAGCTCGGTCGGCCGGCTCGTATCGGTTGCATGGGTCTGGCTTTCAAGCCAGATGTAGATGATCTTCGCGAATCCCCTGCACTGCATATCACCACTGAGCTTCTTGTCTCCGGACTCGAAGTGCTCGCCTGTGAACCCAATCTCCTCGAACACTCCATCATCAAGCTACATCCATTGCAGAAGGTTCTTAAAGAAGCCGATCTCCTGGTATTCCTGGTGGCCCACACACCCTTCAAGGGTCTTGATTTGTCTGATCGTCTTCTTTTTGATCTTTGTGGTGTCACTGAGCTGGTCTGATCCAGGAGAGTTAGTGTGAGCTTTTTGCCGAATCGTCGTCTAATCCGTACGCTTTCTGATATTGGCCCTCGAAGACTGCAACGTCGATTGCGTTATGACCTTCGGCAGCATATGGATCGGCGGCTGCCCCATCGGCTGGCTTCTGCATGGGCTGGTTGCAATTCGATAGCTCCTCAATGGTTGTCAGTTTTAGGGGGACTGGAAACTCAAGGTTTGTTCCCTTCGGAATTCATTACTCCGGGATCAGTCACCTTTCACTTTTTGCAGCTGGAGCAGGAACTGTCTTGGCCGATTAGTTGGAACGATGCCAGCTGGCCTCGTCTTTGGCAGTTTCATCTTCATTATTTTGACTGGGCTCGGGAATGGCTTGAGGTTGCCTTGACCACTGGAAAGTGGCCTGATCAGACTGCGCTGATCGCTCCTTTGCTTGATCAATGGATTGAGGCCAACCTTCCCGGCAATGGCGATGGTTGGCACAGCTATACACTTTCTTTGCGCACGCGCAACTGGATCTGGTTGTTGCGCTGCTGCCCTCAACTAGCCACTCCATCGCGGCTTCAGTCACTTTGGCAGCAATTACTTTGGCTACAGGCTCATCCTGAGTATTGCCATGGTGGGAACCATTGGCTCGAAAATCTCACGGCTCTGGCCCTCGGAGGACTTCAATTTTCTGGGTCTCAGCCTCAGGCGATGCATCGTCGTGCCATGCGTCTGCTTCAAAAGGAACTTTCCAGCCAGGTGCTTGCCGATGGTGGCCACGAAGAACGCAGCGCCAGCTATCACCTGCTGATGCTGGATCGCCTCGTGGAGCTTGCCTGCTCCCTTTCGGTGATCAATGGTGAATGTCCCTCCTGGCTTGTGGGATCCATTGAGGCAATGGCAACCTGGAGCAGAGCTGTTCGTTTTGAAGGCGGTGCTGCTCCCCGCTTTAACGACAGTGCTCTGGATGCGGCACCACCGCTGGATGAGGTGCTCTCCTTTGCAGATGGCTATCTGCAACAGCGCCCAGCTTGTTCAGGCTTGCGTCGAAGCTTGCTGCAAGTTTCGGCCACACGACCAAGTCCTTCTTTGTTTGCACCTACTCCTCCACTTTGGATGCCAGCCGTTGTGACTGATCTACCTGCTACTGGCTGGACTCTCCTTAGGCCTGGTCACGGGTGGGAGCTGGCCTTTAAGTGCGGAGAGCCCTGTCCGCCGCATCTTCCTGCTCATGTGCATTCTGATCAGCTCAGTGTGGAGCTGAGCTACCGAGGCCATTCGGTGCTGAGTGAAGCAGGAACGAGCACTTACGGCGATGGCCCTGACAGGGCTTACGAGCGTTCAGGTGCGGCGCACAACGTATTGCAGCTAGGCCTTGCTGACCCTTCAGGTGAAATTCGATGGATTGAACCTGTTGAGGTGTGGAGCGGTTTTAGAGCAGCCCGTAAATCTCAGCCCCGTAATCGCCAGAGCGGTCAGTTGAGCGATGGATCTTGTTTCGCAGCTGGCAGTCACGATGGCTTTGATGGCATCGGAGCCAGCCATGGTCGCCGTGTTCAGTTCAGTGATGCCAGCCCTGATTTCATTACCCTCATCGTTGATGACATGGTCGCTACCCGTACATCCCTGTATTTAAGACAGTGGTGGCATCTTGCTCCAGCAATTCCTAATGAGATTTTTGATGCTCTGGGTTTTGAAGCGCTCACCGCAGAAGCGATCCAAACCAGTTGGCATACCACATGGTTTTCTGAAGGCTTCGGCCAACGCACGCCCCGGCAAAGCTTCTGCATTACTGGCTATTTGCCCCCGGGGTATCACCAACTTCGCATTACTCTTCCTCTCTCGGTAACCACAATTTCATTCCCTTCGGTATGCCCCGCCTCTGGCTGATCAACCAGTTCGCTAATACGCCTGCCCTGCCCGGACATACCCGCCAGTTCGAAGTGGCCGCAGGACTGGCGAGTTTTGGCTGGCACGTTGAGGTGTTCGCGTCTGATTTCAATCTCACCCAACGTCAATATCGCCGTCTTCGCTTCCCTCAGTTGTGGTTTATTGAACGCCTTGCTGGGGTCCGCTGGGTTTGGTTATGGACGTCTCCTTACCGAAACAACAACTGGAAGCGACAGCTCAACATGTTGAGCTTCTGTCTCCATCTAGCTCTGCGGCTGGGCCCCGCAGCTGCGTTTGGCCGATTAACAGGGCAAGCTCCTGATGTAATCCTGGCCAGCTCTCCACAGCTTCCTGCTGCTTTCATTTGCTTTTGGATAGCTCGTCTCACGGGCATACCCTTCATGCTTGAGGTGCGGGACCTTTGGCCCCAGGTTCTGATCGACCAGGGAGGCAAGAGTGCCAAGAGCCCCATGGTGCGGTTACTAGCCTGGATGGAGCGCCAGCTATATCGCAATGCCTCCACTGTGGTGGTACTTGCGAAAGGTGCAAAGTCTTTTGTCCGTGATCGCGGTGCACGACAAACTGTCTGGCTCCCCAACGGTCCAGATCTTTGTTTATTTGCTCCGCGGCCTTTGCCGCCAGCTTGCTCTGTCTTCACCATCCTCTATGCCGGCGCTCATGGTGACGCGAATGCACTCGATAATGTGATTGAGGCAGCACGCTTGCTTGAGCTGGATCAGATGCCGGTGCGAGTTCGCTTAGTGGGAGATGGTCCTGAGAAGCAAGCTTTGATGCAGTTGGCAGCAGACCTGAAGTCTGTGTCATTCGAATCCCCCGTTCCTAAAGCGCACATCCCTGATCTGATGGAGGCGGCCGATGCGATTCTTTTATCTCTGAAGGATGTGCCCCTCTTTCGTTACGGAGTATCACCCAACAAGCTCTACGACGCCTACGCCCTGGGACGGCCAGTGATCACAACTGTTGCAGGAGCTATTAATACAGAAGTTGAGGAACGTCGTGTGGGTGTAACTGCTCCACCTGGTGATCCCCAAGCTCTCGCTGCCGCCATCAAGGGCCTGATGAACACCTCTCGAGCTGAGCGGAAGGCCATGGCACAGAGAGCGATCCAGTTGGCTCACACCACTTACTCACGTCAGCGCATCAATGCCGAGTACAACGACTTGCTACGTCGGGTGATCGCTGCATGACGATTGCTGTTTCCGGCGCCAATGGCTTCACTGGGCGCTTTGTCTGCGCCGAACTTCAGCGCCGCCAGCACCCTTTTATCGCTTTGCTCCGTCCAGGTAGCGATACGGCCTGGATGAATGCCCATCACATTCCTGTGCGTTTTGCAGATCTGAATCAAGCCGAACAGCTTGCCCTGCAATTGATGGATTGCAGTGCCTTGCTTAATGTCGCCTCCATTGGGTTTGGTACGGCTCCATCCATCCTGGAGGCGTGTCGTTCCGCTGGTGTCGGTCGCGCAGTGTTTGTAAGCACCACGGCGATCTTTACGCAGCTGAACGCTGGATCCAAAGCTGTGCGGCTGGCAGCAGAAGCCTCTATCAACTCCAGCAGTTTGGAAACCACGATTCTCCGGCCCACGATGATCTATGGGACGCCAGCAGATCGCAACATTATTCGACTTGTCCGCTGGCTCGATCGCTGGTCCATGCTTCCTGTATTCGGTAACGGCCGATCACTACAGCAGCCCGTTCACGTGTCCGATGTTGCCTGGGCTTTGGTTCAAGCGTTGGATGCACCAGTCACCATTGGACGTAATTTCAATATCTCCGGCTCTGCTCCGCTCACCTACAACGATGTGGTGAGTCTTACAGCGCATGCTCTCGGTCGCTGCATCCAGCGCTTGCACATTCCAGCGAAGCCCATTGTGGCTGCTCTCCAGGCCTCAGAGCGCCTTGGCCTTAAATTGCCCATTAAAGCGGAGCAGATTCTTCGCCTTAATGAGCACAAAGCCTTCTCCCATGCGGAAGCTGCCGATGCCTTCGGCTACTCCCCGATGACCTTTGAGCAGGGCATACGCCAAGAGGTCGCTCTATTTCACTCCGGTGGTGATGGCCTGAGCTTCTGATGGTTGTTGTTCTTCTGGCTGCTGTCTGCAGCTGGCTCTTGCTCCGTGGTCTGATTCCTCAGCTGCGCAGCAAGCTCCTGGATCACCCCAATGCGCGCAGTTCCCACCACCTTCCTACCCCACGTGCTGGCGGTGTTGCCTTCGTCGTCTTGGCCTCTACTTCCTCTGGGATTGCGCTACTCAGTGGGCAAGGTTCGGCTACCGCCGTACTTCCCCTGCTAGCTGCCCCCCTCGCGGTTGTTGGCTTACTCGACGACTTTCACGACCTGCCCTCATCGTGGCGCTATGGCGCTCAGCTTTTGACTGCTGCTCTCATCCTTGTTTGCGGCCTCCCCGTTCAAGGGTTAGGCCTTTCCATTACTTCGCGCAGTTGGCTCTTTTGGCCTGTCCTCGCTCTGCTTTTGATCGCCGTTACTGCCGTGATCAACTTCATCAACTTCATGGACGGCCTCGATGGCTTAGCGGCCGGCTGCATGGCAGTGGCCATTAGTGCTTTGGCCTTCCAGCTGTCAGCTCCCTGGCCCCTCTGGACCTTGGTGGGTGCCTTGCTTGGATTCCTACTCTGGAACTGGAGCCCAGCCAAAGTATTTATGGGAGATGTTGGAAGCACTTTTCTTGGGGCAGTGCTTGCTGGCCTAGTGCTTCAAGCTCACAACTGGCAGGAATCCCTTGGGATGCTCCTAGTAGTTACTCCGCTGTTGGGAGACGCTTTCATTTGTGTGTCCCGCCGCCTGCTCGCAGGCCAGCGGGTATTCCAAGCCCACCGCCTGCACCTTTTCCAGCGCCTGCATCAGGCTGGCTGGCCCCATGCTCGCGTCTCCAGCCTCTATATCTGTGGCACAGCTTTGCTCGCCATGGCTCTTTTGATCGGAGGTTTGCCCACGGTGATCGCCCTTGCTGCGATTGAGCTGTTGATCGGCTTCTGGTTGGATCAACGGATAGCGGTTCCCTTTGCCGAGGTATCCAGCAATTGAAATTTGAGAAATCGTTTTTTCATCTCATAGGAGCTGAACGAGCTGTTCGCTTTCCACCTCGAGCTCGCCGGTTTGTGTTGATCGGCATTGACGCCCTATTGATGCAACTTGCGATGTGGCTCAGCTTTTGGTTGCGGTTAGCCAATCCTCTCCACCCCAGTTTCCTGGATGCAGGCAGATGGTTGTTACCAACAGTATTGCTTGTCGGTCTGCCCCTCTATGCCCTTACCGGCCAATACAAGGGCCTTACACGTTACGTCGGCAGCCGAGCCATCTATCCCCTCGCTGGCCGCAATGGACTGTTGGTGCTGCTTCTGGCGGGCATCGGCGTGATGCTGCGTTTGCCAATGCCGCCGCGCAGCAGCTGGATCCTGCTTTGGTTGTTGCTCACAGGCTTCACCGGAACGGTGCGCTTTGCCCTGCGCGATCTCCTCTTGTCATTGCGGTCGGTGGAGCACAAGCAGATGGTGCGCGTTGCCATCTATGGGGCTGGTGAGGCCGGAGCCCAGCTCGGTGCAGCCCTGCGTCTGGCCGGAAACCACCAGATCATCACCTTTCTTGATGATTCGCCGAATCTTTGGCGGCGCACGATCAACGGCATTCCGATCCAAACCCCCCAGGTTCTGAGTGAGATCCAAGACCAGCTCGATCAGGTGTTGCTGGCAATTCCTTCGATGCCCCGAAGCGAACGCCGTCACATAGTTGCTGAGTTGCAACGTCAGGCGATCCCAGTGTTACAGATCCCCTCTGTCGACGACCTCACTTCAGGACGGGCCCGCATCGATGCTCTCCGCCCCGTCGTCATTGAAGACCTGCTTGGCCGTGATCCCGTTCCACCCTTGCCTGAGCTGCTTGGCCCTGGCTTGCGTGATTCGGTGGTGTGCGTTACCGGTGCCGGTGGCTCGATTGGTTCGGAACTTTGCCGTCAAATCCTTGGACTTTGCCCAAAACGCTTAATTCTTTTAGAAATTAGTGAAGTATCTCTTTATTACATTGAGCAGGAGTTAAGGCCTCTTTTGCCTGATGGTCTGATTCTTCAGCCCGTGCTCGGTAGTGTTAACAACTACAAGTTGATGCAGCAGCTGTTGGTAGAGCAGGCTGTAGAAATTGTGTTCCATGCAGCTGCTTACAAACACGTTCCTTTAGTTGAGGCCAATCCCCTTGCGGGACTTGCCAACAACGTCGGCTCTACTCGAGTGCTTTGCTCCGCTGCGGCTTCCGCTGGAGTTCGCAAGGTTGTGCTGATTTCTACTGATAAGGCAGTGCGTCCTACCAACGTGATGGGTGCGAGTAAGCGTCTGTCTGAACTTGTTGTTCAGGCTTCGGCCGAGGAGTGCACCACCACATGCTTTGCCATGGTTCGATTCGGCAATGTGCTGGGTTCTTCTGGATCAGTTGTTCCACTGTTTCGCCGCCAGATTGCTTCTGGTGGACCGATAACCCTCACTCACCCAGAGATCATTCGCTATTTCATGACGATCGCCGAGGCGGCTCAATTGGTGTTGCAGGCCTCAGCCCTCGCCGAGGGCGGTGAGGTTTTTTTGCTCGATATGGGCGAACCGGTTCGGATTAAATATTTAGCAGAACAGATGGTGCACCTTAGTGGTCTCTCTGTACGTGATACTCACAATCCACTCGGAGACATAGAGATTGTTTGTACGGGCCTTCGCCCTGGAGAGAAGCTCTATGAAGAGTTACTGATTGAAGCTAAGAGTAAACCGACGTCTCATCCTTTGATATATCTGGCTCGTGAGCTAGCTCTTGATCCTCAGGAGCTTTGGGCTCAACTCGAAGTTTTGGATAATGCGATTGAACGCCAAGATGTGGAGTGTGCCTTAGCTGTATTGGCAGTTTTAGTGCCAGAGTGGCAGCGGAGAAGTTTAGAGTCAATAACTATTCCTGATTGAATCCATTAATTTACTCCTTTTAGGTGTTTTAGTTTCAGCCGGAATAGGATAGCTTGTTAGTTTGAGCTGATATTAATTGATCATTGTAATATGCCATGCCTTAATGCCCAAGGCTATGCTAATGCCTTTCCGAATTCCCTTGCTTGTCTGGGTGATGCTCGGATTTAGTTGATTTTTAAATATAAGTTCTGATATTTTAGGATGTTTTAGTGATATTTTTCTTGCTTAAATTCGCCAATTTTAGGAAAATATGATGAGCTTCGTGTGAAGTAAGTGCCTTATCTCAAAAGCGCCGAATAGTGGGCTTTTTGCGAAGCAGATAAGATAGATGAGCTGGTTGCATTGTCTTGACATCCGAGCGATAATATCGTTGCTGTGGTTTTCGAGGTCACTTGGCTCAACGCATAGGCCGGAGATTTTTAAGTTTCGAAGGCACCTATCATATATCTATCTATATTCATTGGGCATTGATGCAGATCGCTCCTGGAGAGGCCCAAAGTTCTAAAACCTAAGTATTATTTCAAAGGCATGCTAAATATGCCAAGAAAAGCATGAATCAGAGACAAGCAACTCATGGCTTTCTGCCAGCCTCTAGCTCCGTTGAACTAATTGAATATTATGCTGTTAGAATAAGTGCCTTTCTTTTAAATAATAACTGGCCTACTTATACATCGGGCATTGAAAAAATGTTTCCAGATATAGAAAACCTGATAGACAACAATATATTAAATCTCGCTAAAAGCCTTTTGCAGGCTCAAGAGATTCAATTAATGAATGTCGAACTTCATTATATGCCCACTGGATCAACACCTATACCACCGCATCAAGATAACTTTTATCATTGTGTAGTAGATGGAGCAGGATTGAAATTTTTGGTCCCTTTTTCAGAATTATCAATTAATAATGGTGGGCTTGTATTCCTAGATTGTAATTCTTCGATTGGTGTGCAACCACATTCCCCTAGCAATACAAGGAACTTTTCGTCCTTTATAAGTGATGAGCTCATAAGACTCTTACCATTTACTTGCACATCTTATAATTATAAAATAGGAGATATTTCATACCATTTGCTTAACTCAATACATTACTCATATGGAAATCAGGGGAAGCCGGTTATGTTTCTTGTGTTTCGCTATCAACCTGAAAATTATAAAGTCTCATTAGACATGGAGGCAAATTATATGAGATGTGTTAAAGCACACAAGAAATTGCTTGATTAAAATAATGTATTTTGCCGGCAAACTTAATAGCTTGGCGACATTTTCGCTCAGCTTTAGTGACTATTCGTTTTTTAATGAAATTCACTGTTTGGGATGGTCATCCGAACATAGGTGATTTAATTCTGCGATGATTTAAAGGATTATTTGATTGCTTTTGGTATTTACTCTTATCTCTATTTTGCCTTGCTTATGGCTAGCTTGCTAGCATGGTAGCAATTTAAGGATAGAGACTATGCCTGGGTTTGAATTAATCGGGAAAGAGGAATTTTCTGAGGTGTCTACTGTTTTTGAAAATGGTGGGATTTTATTCCGAAATGGATTTAACGATAAAAGAAATAATAGCTATAAGGTAAGAGATTTTGAAAAAGCTTTTGCAAAAAAGATGAATGTCAGTAGTGCATTGGCCGTGAGTTCGGGAACTGCTGCGCTAAGAGTCGCGCTTGCCGCTTTCGGTATTCGCGCTGGTGACGAGGTGATAACGCAGAGTTTTACTTTCGTTGCAACTGTGGAGGCTATTATTGAATCTGGAGCAACCCCAGTATGTGCCAACATTGATGCAACGTTAAATCTTGATCCTAACGATTTAGAAGTTCGAATTAATTCAAGAACGAAAGCAGTTATCGCTGTGCACATGCTCGGTACTCCAGCCCGATTAGAAGAGATATCAGAAATTTGTAAGCGACATGGTATTTTTTTAATCGAAGATACTGCTTGGGGATGTGGCGGTTTTCTTCACGATAAACCTTTAGGCACTTGGGGAGATGCTGGTACTTATAGCTTTGATTTTGCTAAAACAATCACCACTGGTGAAGGTGGAATGATTGTTTTCAAGGATCAAAAAGCCTTTGAAAGAGCAGCAGCATGGCATGACCATGGTCATGAAAACAATCCTAAACTTCCGCGATGGGAGGATTCACGATCAAGTAGCGGCTTTAATTACAGAATGATGGAGTTACAAGGTGCAGTTGGATTAGCACAGTTAAAAAAACTTTCCGAAATTGTGGAGTCTCAAAGATCTAATAAGCGGGCAATATGGAATTCTATTGCAGATATTACAGGTATTGAAATTCGTTCTGAACCTACTGGTTCCTATGAGACTGCCGATGCTCTTGTATTCTTAGTATCTGATAATGATACTGCTATTAAATGCAGAGACGAGTTGATTAGTTTGGGTTTATCAACAAAAATTTTACCTGAGGCATATACATGGCATTTTGCTGGGTCCTGGGATCATATGACTCCTTTAGTTAATGCTCATTCAGGCGATTTAATGTCTTCATTTAAAAAGTCACATGCCATTCTTTCCAGAGCAGTTGCTTTACCCGTTCATGTTAAAATGAGCGAAGAATACCCTAAGCTTGTTCGGCAAGCAATTGGAAAAGCATTATTAGCATGAAATCAAACCACCCAAAAATATCTATCATAGTTGCCGTTTATAATCAAGAAAAATTTATTGGCAGATGCTTGCGTTCTCTACTAAATCAGTCCATTAGCAGCTCTGAATATGAAATAATTGTCGTTGATGACGGCAGTACTGATCTAACACCTTATGCTTTAGATCTTTTTCATGGGTCTATCACTGCCATTACAAATCCTAGAAATCTAGGATTACCTGCAGCGCTAAATATTGGCATAAGACGAGCATCATCTAAATACATTATTCGAGTTGATTCAGACGATTTTGTGAATTCTAATTTCCTGAATTTTCTAGCAACTTATCTTGATCTTAATCCAAATTCACACGCGGTTGCATGTGATTATCTTTTAGTAAATGACACTGGCGATTGGATTAAACGCGTAAACTGTGCCGAAGACCCCATAGCTTGCGGTATTATGTTTCGATCCCAGCATCTTTTTGAGATAGGTCTGTATGATGAAAATTTTAGATACCATGAAGACAAGGATTTGCGATTTAGGTTTGAAAAAAAATATGTTGTAGACAGACTTAATATCCCTTTGTACCGTTATCGACGACATGCCGATAACATTACTAATGATATTGAAGAAATGAACTCTCATAAAATTCAATTAATCAATAAGCATGGCCATCAAGTCTTCAATTCTTAGTTTAATCTAATTTTTTTTAATTATGAGCAATTCAATCAAGCTAGGTAGTCGTGTGATTTCTGCGACTAGTCGTCCATATATCATTGCAGAAATAGGTGTGAACCATGAAGGCTCTCTAGAGTTGGCCCATGAGTTGATTCTTTCGGCAAAGAAAGGTGGTGCTGATGCTGTAAAATTTCAAAGTTATAAGGCCAGTACGTTAGCATCTAAGAACTCACCAGCTTACTGGGACACGAATAAAGAGGCTACACTTAGTCAGTACGAGCTTTTTAAAAAGTACGATTCTTTTGAAGCATCCGATTACATAAGTCTTGCAGAATATTCTAAAACTCTGGATATTGACTTTCTTTCTACACCCTTTGATGACAATTCTATCGATTTCCTCGAGTCAATCGTACCATTTTATAAAATTGCATCAGCAGATTTAACTAATATTCCTTTCTTGCGCAAAGTTGGCTTGAAGAAAAAACCAGTAGTGCTATCTACAGGTGCATCCAACCTCGACGAAATTAACCTTGCTATCTCTACTCTAAATAAAGTTGGATGCAAGGACATAGCTCTCTTGCATTGTATTCTTAATTATCCTACATGCAATCAAAATGCTCATTTAAGAATGATTACTAGTTTGAAATCGTTATATCCCACTCACATCATTGGCTACTCAGATCATACACTACCTGACTCTAATATGTCTTCCTTAACCACAGCTTTTACTCTTGGTGCCGTCATATTAGAGAAGCACTTTACTCATGATAAATCTCTTCCAGGCAATGATCATTATCATGCTATGGACCATGACGATCTTTTGCGTTGCAACGAATCGATAGATCATACATATCGATTGTTGGGAGAAATAACTACCAAAGCACCCATCTTGACTGAAGACATTTCGAGACAAAATGCTCGTCGCAGCATTGTTCTCGCTAAAGATGTAGATTCTTCAACTATCCTTACCGAAGCTGATCTTACATATAAAAGACCGGGTACTGGCATTAGTCCTACCTATTGGGATGACGTTGTTAATAGACAAGTGAATAAATTTTTACCCGCAGATCATATTCTTCAGTGGGAGGACCTTAAGCCGATTATTGTATGAAATATAACACTATTGGCATCATTCAGGCTCGTATGGGTTCTTCTAGATTGCCTGGCAAGATGAGTGCTAAGCTGGATAATTTTTCTATACTTGAGTGGGTTATTAATCGAGTATCTAAAGCTGCATTAATTGACCGCGTCATTTTGGCCACTTCTACATTGCCAATTGACGATTGTCTCTGCAATATTGCTAATGATTTAGGTATTTTAGTTTTTCGTGGTAGCGAAAAAGATGTATTATCAAGATTTGGTGAGTGCTCAAAATTATATAAAAGTAATTCTATTGTGCGTATTTGTGCTGATAATCCATTTATTGATCCTTCTGAATTGAATAGATTGGTCAATTTTTTTCATAATAATAAACTTGATTATGCTTTTAATCATCAGAGCCGTCTAGATAACGGCATAGCCGATGGCTTCGGCGCTGAAATATTATCAAACAGTGCACTTAAACTCATTATTGCTTCAAATCCTAGTCAATCTCAGTGTGAGCACGTAACGAAGTTTATTTGGGATAATCCAAATCTTTTTAATTTTAGTGCCGTTGAAGTCCCTTCATATTTAAATTATCCTAACCTTCGTTTTGATGTTGATCAATATAATGACTTAAATTATTTGAAATCTCTTGTTGAATGTGGTATAGGGGTTGATTCACCTGCTTCAGAAATCATTAATGTTGCTTTGAGCAATCCGTTACTCCCGAAGGATTCTCTTTCTTCAGAAATTGACAAGTGTCTCCGAAGTCTTTTCCCGTTGTGCCGAAGTATAACTGGTAATAATAATCGTAAGACTCTGAAAATCCTTTCGAAGATCATACCTCTCTCCACACATGAGGTGTGTTCTGGTACAGAAGTTTTTGATTGGACTATACCTAGCGAATGGAATATAAGGAATGCCTTTATTGCTGATGAGAATGGTCGCAAAATTATAGATTTTGAATCGTCCAATTTACACGTACTGAGCTATAGTCAACCGATAAATAAATTTATTGATTGGGATATTTTGTCCCAGCACTTATTTTCTGATAAAGAAAAGCCGTTCTCTGTACCATACAGGACTTCTTATTACAGTGAAAACTGGGGCTTTTGCGTTAATAGAGAACAATACGAGTCTTTAGCCAATCATAGTGGAATGTTTCATGTATATATTGATTCCGATTTTTCTAACGGATCATTAACCTACGGCCAATTTGTGGTTCCAGGCAAGTCTTCCCGCGAAGTACTTATATCATGCTATATATGCCATCCTTCAATGGCTAATGATAGCCTTAGCGGTGTAGTTCTTACAGCATTCTTAGCTCGTCATATTTCGTCTCTAAATAATAGGCATTGGACTTATAGATTCATCTTTGTGCCAGAAACAATAGGAGCACTTACCTATCTTCATCAAAATCGCGAAGTTGTCAAAAATATTGAATTCGGCATTGTTATCACCACAGCAGGAGGGCCAGGCCCCTTGTCTTTTAAAAAAAGTTGGGATTCTAGTCATTTTATTAATTCATCCGCCCGTAAAGTTCTCAGTAAACATGATCCTGATTTCATCACCTATGATTTCGATATTCATGGAAGTGATGAAAGGCAATATTCTTCACCAGGATTCAGAATAAATTGTATTTCTATTTGTAAGGATAAATATTATGAGTATCCCCAGTATCACACATCAGATGATGACCTTTCTTTTGTAACTTCTCAAAATATGCTTAAATCGTACTATGCTTACATAGATTTGTTTGCAGAGATTGAGCATAAAACTATTTATAAGCGTACTCAACCACATGGCGAGATAATGCTATCTAAGCATGATCTATATCCAAAAGTTGGTGGTTCTCTTCTCCCGACTAATACTGAAATGAGTCAATTAGACTTGATAATGTGGGTTTTGTTTTACACTGATGGAAGACTAAGCGTTGACTGTATTGCGGCCAAGCTGTCAACGAAATCATCTTTAATCCAGAAAACCTATGATATACTTTTAAGTAAGTCGTTAGTTGTGGAGCTTTAGTTAAGCTAATGAGTCATGAATGCAATAAATATATTATTGACGGAGATGTTTTCCTTCGTGATTTTGAGGCGATGTACGCTAATGAAGAGGATCCGTGGAGTCAGCATGAATACTATCAGAAGGATGTTGCAACCATGTCTATATTTTATTTCCTAAAAGTATTGTGCCCTGAATTAGTAAGTTCATCGCCATCAATTCTCGACATTGGTTGTGCAGATGGTTATCATGCTAAGCATTTTATTGATATTTTCCCATTCTGTAGTTACACAGGAACTGACATTTCTCCTACCGTAGTCTCTAAAGCAAGCCAACTTTATCCTGCCTCTAACTCAGCTACTTTTGTTGTAGATGACTGCAGGAAAGCAAATTTTGAGTTTAATCAGCGATTTGACCTGATTTTTTCATCAAAAACATTATATTATGTTGCTCCTGAGATAGATTCTGTTTTAAATAATATTAAATCTTATTTAATACCCTCTGGCTATTTCTGTTTCGTATACAATCAATCACCTGATTCATTCACAAATCGCTGGCTAACTTATGAAGTTTTGAGAGAAAAATTACTGCAACAGGGTTTTATTGAAACATTCTTCGCTGAATTCAATAGGTTCTCCGATGAATCAATTTCGCTTGGCATATTCAAATTCAACTGAAAACTAATGTCTTATAATGCTTAGTTGATTTAGAATATTTTGAGGATTGCGGAAAGTATTGTGACAGATACCTTCTTTTCTTTAAGCGCTGGTACATTGATTGTTGTGCTTTTGTATTTAGAGTGCTTAGCCATTACCGACTTGCCGGAAAAATTTTAAAAGTATATGTTCGTCTGATTGAAAATTCTGCAACTAAAGGCTGCAAAAGAGAGAATTAATTTGATAATAATAATTACAGAGTGTCTGCGTGATTCTTTTTTGATCCTCTTTTTATTTAGGATCAACTTAATACATCTATTCTCCATTCGCTAGTATCCATCATTCTCTTATCGCACTAAAAATCGGCCATATTATTTTCTTTATTGCCACTCTTGACGCTTAGTCTGTTATGGATTATTTGGTACATTGCCATCGCTATATTCTCTTCACAGTTTTATATTCAAAGCTTCACCAGTATTGAATATATTTGCAAAATCTATCGCCTTAGTTTTTTGGATATTTTTTCTATGCTTTAGTCTTTGATTGTAATTTGCTTTTTCAGCATTTTGCATTGATTGTCAGGTAAAGTTCATCTATATTACTGCCGACAGCGGGAAATAAAACTCATTTGTCCTTTTGGAATGGTATGATGAATTGTGCTTTCTAAAGATTGACATCCAACTAATATGACTAGCGATAGGTACATAGAACAACCTCTATCAAAGGATGATTTTGATGGCAATATTGTTTATGGTGGAAAGACTTTTCAAGAGTCTACCGGTCGTGCTGACGTAATAGAGGACATTGTGGGTGGGGTTTGGGGAAGTAAATTTTTCAAAGGCGAATCATCTACACGGAGCGTGAAAACCGAATTTTTTGAGACCATATCTTTTTGTCCTTGTTGTAATACATCCGACATCAAGCATAAGCTCACTGTTCCAAGTGGACTTTCTATTTTTCAGTGTAACGCTTGCTCGTATGGATTTCAAAATCCTAGATTAAAAGCTGATCTTGTATCTACAGTTTATGAAGAAGACTATGTAATGAATTCTGTTTATGAATCTCCTGTCGCCAAACACTTAGATACTATCAAATATCAATATGGTATTCAAGTCGCCTCAAGATACTTGCCTGAGATCACTTCCGTATTGGATGTTGGTTGTGGAACTGGTCTTTCCCTCGATGTTTATAGTTCTTGTGGAATTTCTTCTGTCAGCGGGATTGATCCAAGCCCTTATGCGTCTCAAGGCATAGATTCTAGGATCACTTCGAGCTTTTTATTAGATATTCCACCTCAATTTTGTGATTTGTCACTTATTACTCTTTGGGACGTGCTTGAGCATATACATGATCACAAGCGGATGCTTCAATCAGTTTTTCGGGCGCTTAAGCCTGGAGGGGCTTGCTTGGTCATGGTTCCTAACTTCTTGAGCCTTGCTACTCGTCTGATGCGTGAACGTAGCCCCGTTTTCCAAATCGATCACATCCACTATTTCAGCCATGACAGTTTAGTTTATGAATTTAACGAGGTTGGTTTTCAAGTAGTTCATTCTGATACAGTAATATCTGAGATTGACAACTGTAGAAATTATTTGGAATTTAGTGAGCCTTATTTTTCGTCTCCATCAAATGAATCTGCCTTCAATTGGCTCACTCCATCTTATATACACGATAACCTACTCGGAAGTCGTTTGTTTTTTATAGCTAGAAAACCTTCTTAAGTTTAACTTTAATGCTTATATTATTTGTTAACCATTTACTTGCACTGATTGGATTTCGTTTAGGTCGCGCCACTGTTAGACCTATGCTGCCCATTTTTAATGGATTTGGTTTGATTGGTAGAGCAAATATTGAAGAATTTATAGAAATTCCTTTTAACAACTTTGTTGAAAGCTTGAGGTCTAGTCAAAAAATTGTTGGAGATATAGAGATTTTACAGACTAATACTAGTAGAGCCAAGGTTGTCTTCAAGGCGTATGCCTTTAAAGGTGAGGAAATTGTTGTGAAATGGATTAACTATTCGTCACTATTTACTTTTCAGTGTATTGGCTTTCCGCAAGTGGACATGCATGTTCATGGGGAAATTGCCCCGTACACTGGAGGTTTTATTCCTGCTCTACGATTTTGCACTCGCGAGTCTATTGCTATCGACTATATACAGGGCGTTCCCCTAAATCATTACCTTGATAAAGTTAATGATTTGTCTGCTCTTCCTCGGATACTTTCATCAATTTTTACTGGTCTCCGCTCATTTTACTCACATACGCTTTCGTCTGAGCCTTTAAATGTTTCTCTATTTAATAGTTTTTTGATTCGCGATCATGCTTATATGAGACAAGTGCCTTCGGCTATTCGGTTTAGTGATTTGGTTGAATTTCTTTTCATGCCATCTGGTTTGGAAGAATTATACGTTCGCCAAATTACTTCTGCTAGTAGAATTTTTCAAGACAGAACTTCTCCTTGGTTGACGTCTCTTTGTTTGCGAGATCTAAGTCTTCACAATATTATTTACGATCAGTCATTGTTAAAAGCTGTTCTTGTTGATGTTGAGGATGCTTATGAGGGGCATTTTGTTTTTGACTTGGCCTGGCTTGCAGCTAATATATATTTAACCCTTGACCCAATTAAAGCTTTCGACGTAAGCAATGATTTTTTTAAATCGTTTATTTTCTCACTTGATACAGTAGATCCTCTTTCGTCATTATCTCTCTATTACAGGCTCTTGACTTCTTATTTGATCATGGCATTGTTGAACCCTACTCTCAGGGACAGTGCCCAAGCAAATTTAGATAATCGACGTTTGCTCAGGCTGATAGATATTCTCATTTCGCTTTAGTTAGGGTATATATTTTACTCCTGGCCTGTTTTTAATGTATTGAGCTTTGATAATTCTCATTCGATCTTTTAGTATTGACCCTTGAGTTGTTTGCTTCTATAAGTTTAACTTGTCTTCTTGGTTTTGCTCTTTATGGTTAGAAGTATCAGTTTTTCGTTGTTGTTTTTGACACTTCTTCGTTTGAGCGAACTGCTTTGCGAATGTTGGTTTTTTGGTGTATCTCTGCAGCCCTGTTTTAGCATTAGGACTGCGATGAAGGCTGGTGCTTAGATTTTTTTGTATTTCCGCTTCTAATTTTCATGCCACTTGCTGAGTTGCGCCATCAGCTCAATTCAAAAAGCAGGTATTCTTCAGGAGTGTCCAATCTACTGATTTGCTCTTGATATTGTTGACCGTGAACTTAGGCTTAAGTCTCCAGGTTATGATATCCGCTTCATCATCACCACGGAGTCTGCTCAACCTAAAGATCTATGCCTCGATCTGGTGAAAGTTGTGGTTTAGTCCTTGTTGTAGGTGTAAATTGTAAGATGTTTGGTTGATTTTAAAAGGCCGAGGTTTTTATGCATCGTCCGGTATTGTATTTGTCTAAATGAACCAGAGTCGATTTCAACCCTGGTTGCCAAAGTTTTTTGCAATATGAGAAAGATGGAATGCTTTCGTGACTTCTTGATGACCTTGCCCTCGCTCTATGTTATTGTTCTATATTTATTGAGGGGGGCTGACGATAAGTCCTTCTGGGTTTTCGTTGCTAACGCCTTAGTCTTCAATCCCTTTTATAGGTCTGACTTTTCTTTGGCAGAAGTTTTTGCAAGTGAGGGTTTTTGTTGGGTCTGCAACTGTCTGCATGCATGTTCTCCCCATCGCTTGAGTCTATTGCTAATTTTGATTGAATTGTATTTTGGCATCGGCATGTTTGATGCAAGCGTTGCAGGCTCGGCAGATGGATTCAAGCTTGCTATTGGTATTTACTTGGTTGGTAACGCTTTAAGTTGTTTGAGCCTGCTTTCCTGTTCTCGCCTACATGCACACTTGGTTCTGAGGAGTAATTAGTAGTGGCTAAGCTGCAAAGACTTCGAGGCATGGTTGATTTGCTGCCTGCCCAGGCAAGGCGATGGCAAGCTGTGGAGGCTGCGGCGCGCGCACATTTCCATCGTTCTGGGATTGAGGAGATCCGCACACCACTTCTAGAGTCCACTGAACTGTTTGCTAGAGGTATCGGTGAAGCCACCGATGTAGTGGGAAAGGAGATGTATTCCTTTGCTGATCGCGGTGATCGGTCCTGCACCCTTCGCCCTGAAGGTACAGCCTCTGTCGTTCGTTCAGTTATTGAGCACGGTTTACTGAGTCAGGGTGCTCAGAAGTTGTGGTATGCAGGTCCTATGTTCCGCTATGAGCGTCCCCAGGCTGGCCGCCAGCGTCAGTTTCATCAAATCGGTGTTGAGTGCCTCGGCGTGATCAGCGCACGCAGTGATGTTGAGGTGATCGCTCTGGCCTGGGATTTGCTTCGCGACCTGGGTGTGTCTGGACTGGAACTGCAAATTAACAGTCTGGGCACCATCGAGGATCGCCAGCGCTATCGACAGCAGCTAGTGAATTGGCTTGAAGCCCGAGCCGATCAGTTAGATGCGGATTCTCAGCGGAGATTGACCACGAATCCACTCCGCATTCTCGATAGCAAGAACCCATCTACACAGGCTTTGCTTACAGATGCCCCTACCTTACTTGAGACTCTCAGCCAGGAGAGTGCCCAACGTTTTGATTCCGTTCAGGTCCTGCTAAAGCATTTGGCCATTCCCTTCCGTTTAAATACTCGGCTTGTACGTGGCCTCGACTATTACGGCCACACTGCTTTTGAGATCACCAGCAATCAACTCGGTGCTCAGGCCACCGTCTGTGGAGGTGGTCGCTACGACGGCTTGGTGCAACAGCTAGGGGGGGCATCAACGCCTGCAGTGGGTTGGGCGCTAGGGATGGAGAGGCTGATGTTGGTGTTGGAGGCAGCGGCAACGGCAAATCCGGATGGACCAGCGGCCAGGCTGACGTCAGCGCGTGTTCCGGATCTTTATCTTGTGAACCGCGGTCACCAAGCTGAAATTATGGCTTTGGCTCTGGCCAGAAAGTTGCGGGCTAGTGGATTGTCAGTAGAACTTGATGGTTCTGGTGCTTCGTTCGGGAAGCAGTTCAAGCGGGCCGATCGAAGTGGTGCAGCTTGGGCTGGGGTGATCGGTGATGAGGAAGCTGAAGTCGGCCAAGTGCGTCTAACGCCTTTGACGTTTGCAGGCCACGAGCAGAGTTTTGATCTGAATGCCCCTGACGAAGTGGTGGCCGTCTTGAAGACCACCACGGAGAGCCATATCGGCGTAGGAAATCAGCGATAACCTGCCTGCGTTTGATGGCTTAGTCCTCACCACTGGATGCCTGCTGCTTCAATTCGTTCTATCTGTTGCATTGGTGCCGGTTATGTGGGCGGCCCGACCATGGCCGTCATTGCTGACCGGTGCCCTGAGGTTCAGGTCACAGTCGTAGATATCAATCAGACCCGCATCGATGCCTGGAATGACAGTGATCTCAGCAAGTTGCCTGTGTATGAACCTGGGTTGGATGCAGTTGTTCGGCGGGCTCGTGGTCGTAATCTGCATTTTTCATCAGATGTAGATGAGGCGATCGCCTCAGCAGACATGGTGTTCATTTCGGTGAACACGCCAACTAAAACCAAAGGGCTTGGTGCTGGTCAGGCGAGTGACCTGCGCTGGGTGGAAGCCTGTGCTCGCCAGGTGGCTAAGTCGGCGACCGGTCACACGATCGTCGTTGAGAAAAGCACCTTGCCAGTGCGTACCGCTGAAGCGGTCAAAGCGATTCTCTCTGCTGCTGAACAGGCCAGTGAGGAAGCACAGAAATCCTTTTCGGTCCTTTCTAACCCTGAATTTCTTGCGGAAGGCACTGCAATTCCCGATCTTGAATCGCCAGATAGGGTGCTGATCGGCGGCGAACATCCTGAGGCCATCGATGCTTTGGCATCGGTGTATGGCCATTGGGTTCCTCAGGATCGCATTCTGCGCACGAACCTTTGGAGCAGCGAGCTCTCAAAGCTCACGGCCAACGCTTTTCTTGCTCAGAGAATCAGCTCGATTAATTCTGTTGCGGCACTCTGTGAAGCTACTGGCGCTGATGTGCGTGAGGTGGCCCGGGCGATTGGATCTGACAGCCGCATTGGTTCGAAATTTCTTCAGGCTGGCCCGGGTTTTGGTGGCAGTTGCTTCCAGAAAGACATCCTCAACTTGGTTTATCTCTGTAGGCATTTTGGTCTCCCTGATGTAGCCAACTACTGGGAATCAGTTGTACAGCTCAACAGCTGGCAGCAGCACCGAATAGCTCGCACGGTGGTCCAGAAACTTTTCGGCACCGTGACTGGTAAACGCCTGGCAATTCTTGGTTTTGCCTTTAAGGCCGATACTAACGACACCCGTGAGGCCCCGGCTATCCGCATTGCCAAGGATTTATTGGAAGAGGGCGCTCAGCTCGCCATCCATGATCCCAAGGTTGATTCGGATCAAATTGCCCGTGATCTGAACTTGCCTGCCAGTACTGCACCGGATGCCGAGTCGGGCCCTACACGTGCGGCACTGAGCGGCGAGGGCACTTGGTGGCCGAGTGACGACATCTCCTCGGCATTGAAGGGAGCGGATGCTGTGCTCATCCTCACGGAGTGGAATCACTATCGAGAGCTCGATTGGTCAGCACTGGCTCCGTTGATGCGTCAGCCCGCCTGGGTGTTTGATGCCCGATCGGTGGTGGCGCCGTCAGAGGTTCAGTCCGCTGGTCTCAACCTCTGGCGTGTGGGTGAGGGGCAGCCATGAAACGACCTGTTCTGGTCACAGGTGCTGCTGGTTTCATTGGTTCGGCCCTCAGCCTGCGTTTGTTGGAACGGGGAGAACGGGTTGTCGGCATCGACAACCTGAACAGCTACTACGATCCCCAGCTCAAACGTGCCCGCCTCGCTCGCATTGATTCAGTAGCTCCAACTGATTCCTGGCGTTTTGAACAGCTGGCTTTGGAGGATGGGGAATACTTGATGGCTCTGTTCGCGGCAGAGCAGCCACGAGTTGTGGTCAACCTGGCAGCACAAGCCGGTGTTCGTTATTCGCTGGAGAATCCAGCGGCTTACATCCAGAGCAATCTGGTCGGCTTTGGGTACATCCTTGAGGGCTGTCGCCATCACAGCGTTGAGAACCTTGTTTATGCCTCCAGTAGTTCGGTGTATGGAGGCAATCGCAACCTGCCGTTTCATGAGCAGCAGCCCGTGAATCATCCAGTGAGTCTGTACGCCGCCAGCAAGAAGGCCAATGAGTTGATGGCACACACTTACAGCCATCTCTATGGTCTTCCGGCGACAGGGCTGCGGTTTTTCACCGTGTATGGCCCCTGGGGTCGGCCGGATATGGCGCCGATGCTGTTTGCGCAGGCCATCCTCGCCGGTGATCCCATCAAGGTGTTCAACCACGGCAAGATGAAGCGTGATTTCACCTACATCGACGACATCGTTGAAGGAGTGCTGCGCTGCTGCGACAAACCTGCAACCGCTAACCCGAATTTCGATCCGCTTCAGCCAGATCCTGCAACGGCTGCTGCTCCGCACCGTGTGTTCAACATTGGCAACAGTCAGCCCACTGAACTCTTGCGTTTTATTGAAGTGATGGAGCAGGCGTTAGGCAAAGAAGCAATCAGGGATTTCCAGCCGATGCAGCCTGGTGATGTTGTCGCCACTGCTGCAGACACTCAGGCTTTAGAGGCTTGGGTTGGATTCCGTCCCAGCACGCCGATCGAAGAGGGTGTCGAGCGCTTTGCTCGTTGGTATCGCGAGTTTTACGGCGTCTGAGTGTTACTGCCACTGGGCTGAACCTTTCCTATGGCCTACTGGCTGAGCAAAATCCTGCCTCTGGCTCTGTTGCCTCTTGGCCTGAGTCTGATCATGCTCTTGGTTGGCTTGATCGGCCGCTGGCGCTGGCCAGTGATCACTGCAGTGGTGTTGCTTTGGGTGTTTTCTCTGGGGTTGGTGAGCCAGATCCTCTGGCGCTGGTTGGAGAACCCTTGGCGTCGCCAATCCGCAGCCAAAGCGGCATCTGCTGATGCGATCGTTGTGCTCAGTGGCGGACGTCACCCCGCCCCAGGAGCAGCGCGCGTTAGCGAGTGGCATGATCCGGATCGGTTCCTTGCAGGGCTTGAGCTTTTCCGTGAAGGCAAAGCACCGCGCTTGTTGTTTACCGGCGGTGCTAGCCCGTTCAGCCCAGGCCAGCCACCGGAAGGGGAGCGTTATTTGGTGGAAGCTCAGCAGCTGGGAATCCCTATCTCGGCGATGCAGAGCACGCCGCCTGTGGTGAATACAGCGCAGGAAGCCGTCGCGCTTCGCAAGCTGCTTCAGAGCTCTGATCGCTCATACGACAGCCCGCGCATTCTTCTGGTCACCAGTGCTTTCCATATGCACCGGGCGCAACGCTTGTTCGAACGCCAGGGTTTGACGGTGTTGCCATTTCCGGTGGATTTCCAGGCCCGTGGCCAATGGGCAGGGCCGATTTGGCGCGACCCTACCCAGTGGCTTCCAACCGCTGGCGCTCTTGATGGCAGCTCCCGGGCTTTACGCGAATTGCTTGGGCGGCTGGTTTATCGGACTTGGTAGGTGATCCAAGCTTTTTGATCAAGTTCTTTCTTATGACATTGATTGATCGCAAATTAGCCCACAAAAAAACCGGGTATGAACCCGGAGCTTTTGTTTCGAATGCTGATACCGAATCAATCAGGCCGAGCCAACGCCTGTGTAGGAGCCGTAAAAGAAGAGTCCAACAACAAACAGGACTGCCATTCCACCTGCTGTGGCAACCAGCCAGAGAGGCAATGTTCCTTCAGTCCAGCGGGAACGCCAGGCAACGGCTGGACGGCCATCGGGAAGACGATCGGGAATTCGACCGTCGGGGAGACTTGATTTCTTACCACTCATGATTTAGTCCCTCAGTTGAAGAAATAGCTGGAGAACAAAATGCCTGTGACGAACACAAACAGAAGACCCAGGTAAAGGCTGGTCCGGTTGAGTTCAACCGGCAAAGTATTGGGATTTTTGTTGCGCTCCATGGTGTCTCAGAACTTTCGGGGAATCAGCGGCGAATGAATTGCATGGCGGCCAAGGCGCCTAGGAAAAACACCGTGGGTACTCCCAGGGTGTGGAGAGCCAGCCAGCGCACCGTGAAAATCGGATAAACGCGGGGCTTGGAGGAGGTGGGTGTCTGGGTCATGAAAAGTAATTATTTCAGGCGCAGGTCGAGATCCGACTTGCCTTCGTAGCGCTGACTGACCACCGGAGCTTTGCTCTCACTGGCTTGGTAGTAGGCGTCGGGACGAGGAGTTCCGAAAGCGTCGTAGGCAAGGCCTGTGGACACGAACAGAAATCCAGCAAGAAAGATGGAAGGCAGTGTGATGGCGTGGATCACCCAGTAACGAATACTGGTGATGATCTCGAAAAACGGGCGTTCCCCGGTTGAGCCGGCGGCCATGACTTCGGGAGTATCAGCTTGGAGATCCTAAGGGCAGGGGTCCGGCGACTGCGCCGGGACCTGCCAGTTGGTTACAGAGCGTTGTTCGCCAGGAGCCCGAAGTCGCTCTCAGCTCAGCGCTGACCAGCGCAGCATCAGACCCCTTTCGCCCAGAAGAAACGCATGCCGTTGGCGATCCGTGTCGTCGAAAACAAATCGGGTGAAATTGGTGGGTGCCTGCATGCTTTCGGGATCGCGCTCCCAGCTGTTGCCCTCGTCTCGGCTGACCAGCAAGGTGCCATTGCCACCGCTGGCCCAGATTGCCCCGTCGTCTGACCAAGCCATATCCAGATATCCATAGCCATTGGTGATGGGGATGATCGGTTTGCTCCAGCTTTCGTTGTCAGCGGCGTCTTCGTTGAAGCGAATCTGAGCACCACGAGCCAACATCCAGAGCCGGCCATCAGGCTGGTAGCCAATGCTCTGCAGTCGTTGGCTGCTCACCCGTTGGTGAACCTGCCAGACCGGTTGTCCGGGATCCCAGGTGGCATAGAAGTTGCCCAGGCTGCTGACGCTGACGTAGGCGCCGTCTGGGCTGCGACGCAGATCACGCGTTGCGCCTGCTGCATCGCTCACTTCGGCGTCCCAGCTGCTGCCGCCATCGCCGGTTCGGTACACGGCTCCTACGTTGGTGGCAAGCTCCGCACTGTTTCGCCCCAGTGCCGTGATCAGGTAAGGCTCGCCTGGCAGCTTCGTGTCCAGGAACAGCCGCGTCCAGTTTTGACCGCCATCGGTGGTGTGCATCAGTAGGCCAGGTTGGCCGGCGATCCAGCCGTCATCACCGTCAAAAGCGATGCTGATCAGGCGGAAGTTTTCTTCTTCCGGAAGATCAAGGCTGCGCTCGTTCCAGCTCGCACCACCATCATTGGTCTCGAGAATCAGACGGTTGCTGCCCACCATGAATCCGTGGTCGGCGCTGGTAAAAGCGATATCCAACGGATTCGCCTGGGTGTTGAGATCGATCACTTGCCAGGGGCTGGCCGTTGCGGTCGGAACTTTGGTGGTTACGCAACCACCGAGTCCGAAGCCGATACAGACCACGAGTGCCAGCTGGGCCAGGGATTTAATCAGGGAGTTCATGCCGGATTGAGAATGAAGGCAGGCTTGGAGCAATGCGGGTGATTCAGCGCAGAACACTCTGCGCTGATCATTCAGTGCTTAACGCAGGGAATACAAGGAGAGGAAGAAGGCAAATCCGAGAGCCAAGCTGCCGAAGATCAGGACATTCTTCTGCCCTGGGGTCAAACGGTTGACGCCGAGGCCGAAATCGAGATTCTCTTCAAAGCCACTGGCTTTCGAGCGTGGTCCAATGTCGCGGAAGGCGCCGACTTTGCTGCGACAGACCGGACAGCGGAAGGTGAGCGCATCCAGCTGCTGAAAGGGCGTTCCAGATTCGATGCGCAATTTTTTGACGCCTTCCTCAGGGTCGTAAACGAATCCGCAGCTTCGACACTCAAAACGGTGCGTCAGTGGATCACTCGCTTGTTCCGCCAGCGTTTTCTCTGGGGCACGCACCTTGACCTCGGCTGGAATCCCTTCTGGTGAATCAGCTTCTGTGCTGTTTGGCTCCTCGTCAGTTGTGCTCTGAACTGCAGAGTCCTGCGGTGCCTGGATTTCGTCGCTCACCGCTGTCTGGCTGGGGGTCAACATCCTATCGACGTTGCCTGGTCAAACGTCAGCGAGAGGCTGCAAATGCCAGACTGAAACGCAGATTGGTTCAGCCCAGATGTTTGTGCTCCCGGGGTATGACGCCTTCCTGGGCTTTCTGCTCATTGCCGGTGCTGTGCCTGTTCTGGCCTTGGTGACCAACAAGCTTGTGTCGCCGCGTAGTCAGGTTGGTGAACGCGAGCTCACCTACGAATCGGGCATGGAGCCGATTGGTGGTGCCTGGATCCAATTCAATATCCGCTACTACATGTTCGCGCTGGTCTTCGTGATCTTCGACGTGGAGACGGTTTTTCTCTACCCCTGGGCCGTGGCATTCCACCGGCTAGGTATTTTGGCTTTCATAGAAGCATTGGTGTTCATCGCCATCCTTGTGGTGGCTTTGGCCTATGCCTGGCGTAAGGGCGCCCTGGAGTGGAGCTGATCCCATGACCTCATCCATCGAACGAGCTGCAACAACCGGTGAAGCCCCCTCGATCCAGGCGCTTCGTGACCTGAGGGAATCCAGCTGCGGCCCAATGGCTGGAGCAGCTGAGGGTGTTCCAACGGTGACCCAGGATCTCAGCGAAAACATCATCCTCACGAGTTTGGATGATCTCCACAACTGGGCTCGACTGAGCAGCCTCTGGCCACTTCTTTACGGAACGGCTTGTTGTTTCATTGAATTCGCTGCCTTGTTGGGCTCGCGTTTCGATTTCGATCGTTTCGGTCTTGTGCCGCGAAGTTCACCGCGCCAGGCCGATCTCTTGCTTGTCGCTGGCACGGTCACCATGAAAATGGCCCCTGCATTGGTGCGGCTCTACGAGCAGATGCCCGAGCCCAAATATGTGATCGCCATGGGCGCTTGCACCATCACCGGTGGCATGTTCAGTTCAGACTCAACCACCGCTGTCCGTGGTGTGGACAAGCTGATCCCTGTTGACCTTTACCTCCCCGGCTGTCCGCCAAGGCCTGAGGCAATTTTTGATGCGGTGATCAAGCTCCGCAAGAAAGTGGCCAACGAATCCGTGGCCGACCGTCGCCTGCTGACGCAGACCCATCGCTATTGCACGGTGGAGCATGCGATGACGCCAGTTGAGCCGATTGTCACTGGTTCTTACTTGCGTGCTGAAACGCAAGTCGCCGCTCTCAAGCCCGGTGCAGGCCTGCCGATGCCCGCATTGGAGACATCTGAGCCCGTCACGATCCCTGAGGAATCATGAGCCCAACCCCAGAGAAGGAAGCCAAATCAGATGTTCCCGTTGCTCAAGGTCCTGAGCCAGGGCCCGTCAGCAGCTGGCTGAGCGAGCAAGGCTTCGACCATGCAGTGTTGGAACCCGACCATGTTGGGGTTGAGCAAATCGGTGTTGAAGCACTGTTTCTTCCCGTGATTGCAGCAGCTCTGAAAAGCCATGGCTTTGATCACCTGCAGTGCCAGGGCGGCTACGACGAAGGACCTGGGCAGCAACTGGTCAGCTTTTATCACTTCATTGCCATGGCAGAGGTTGCCGACGGTGTTGTTGATCAGTTGCGCGAAGTGCGCTTGAAAGTGTTTCTCTCAAGAGAAGGCCAGCCCAGTGTTCCCAGTCTTTACGGGCTGTTTCGTGGTGCCGATTGGCAGGAGCGTGAAACCTTCGACATGTTCGGAATCACCTTCGAAGGCCACCCCCATCCCAAGCGTTTGTTGATGCCTGAGGACTGGACCGGTTGGCCGCTGCGCAAGGATTATGTGCAGCCTGACTTTTACGAGATGCAGGACGCTTACTAAGCATGAATTAGCTCGCAGCTGAGGCTTTATCCGTTTTGTGTTTTCTGTAAAAGCGCATCACTCCCAGGGCCAGGCTTCGGGGGTCATGTCGCAGGGTTGCTGTTGGCCTGCTTCCTTGCAGGGGTGCTTCCATCACGTCGTAACCCTCGGCCTCCAGCTCTCGGCGATTGCAGGTGACCGGCTCCGCTCCGCGTGAGCGGTAATGCTTGATCAGTGGTGATTCTGCAATGGGCTCCTGAGCGAGCACTGCATCAAAGAGGCGATGGCTGATCCCCAGAGAGGCCAGCTGCGCCTCGATGGCTCTGAGATGTCCACTCACATCCAGACCATCGGTTTCTCCGGGCTGCGTCATCAGATTGCAGACATACAGCCTGGGTGCGCGGCTTCGCTGGATTGCGGTCACCAGCTCAGGGACCAACAGATTGGGCAGCAGTGACGTGTAGAGACTGCCGGGCCCCAGCAGGATGAGATCAGCCTGGGCGATGGCCTCCAGAGCCCTTGGCAGCGCTGGGGGGCGTTCCGGAAGGCAGCCCAGACGAACGATCGGACTCGGTGCATGGCCGATCGCCGATTCCCCTTCGATGCGGCGACCGTCCTCCAGTTCCGCCCACAACCGCACATCCACATTCGTGGCGGGCACCACCTGCCCCTGCACCGCCAGCACGCGGCTTGAGGCGGTGATGGCCGTTTCCAGACTGCCTGTGATGGCGGTCAGCGCTGAAAGAAACAGATTGCCGAAACTGTGACCTTCAAGGCCTCCCCCGGCGGAGAACCGGTATTGGAACAGACGGGTCAGCAGGGGTTCTTCGGTGGATAACGCGGCCAGGCAGTTGCGGATGTCGCCAGGTGGCAGCACGCCCAGTTCCCTGCGCAGCACGCCGCTGCTGCCACCGTCATCAGCCACGGTGACAATGGCCGTGATGTGGCTGCTGTAGCGCTTGAGGCCACTCAGCAACGTGGACAGCCCGGTGCCGCCGCCGATGGCGACGATGTTCGGCCCACGGTTGAGCCGGCTTTTGGCGCGCAGCGCATCCACCAACACGGTGTCTTTTTCAGGGGCCAGAGCCTGTTGGATCGAGCCGAAGCTGCGGCTCTGACCCCAGAGCAGCAGGCCGACGCCCACGAGCAGCACCAAAGGCCCGGTAATTCCCCTCGGCAACACTCGGGTGATCCAGCTCAGGGATTCCTGGATGGCCCAGAGCATCCAGTAGATCGGCTGTAAATCGGCCCAGACGGCTCCGCCGAGCAGGGCCAGCATCAGTCCAATTCCTGAGGTGAGCAGCCAGCGCTTCACCACCAGACCTGGCTGGAGCCAACGCACAGCTCGGCGAGAGCGCATCATCAGATCGCGCTGCCGTGCGGCCTGCATGGCCCGGATGCGTTGACGGCGTCCGCGGTGGCTGGGGCTGGTCAAGTGCAATCCGGGGCCAGGGTCGTCGCGTCCCTTGCGATGAGGGAACTGTACGGAAGTTGTTCCTGATGGCCATCCCTAGTAGTGCAAACGAGGCAAGATGGGCGCGTGATGCGCAAAAGCCCCGTGCAGCCCAGGCTGGAACCGAACTCTCCAGCAACCCAGACTCCTGTGGTGGAGATGCGTGACCTCACGATGCAGTGGGGGCCTAAGCCAGTGCTGGACAATGTTTCGCTCTGCATGCAGCCGGGAGAGCGCATTGCCGTTGTTGGGCCATCAGGAGCGGGCAAGTCCACGGTCCTGCGCTTGCTGGCCGGTCTACAGCTACCGACCGCGGGAGAGCTGCGCCTGTTCGGCGAAACGCAGGAGTACCTGCGCCTGGATCAGCGCCGTCCGCCGGATGTGCGTCTGGTCTTCCAGAACCCTGCCTTGCTGGCCTCTCTCACGGTGGAGGAAAACGTCGGTTTTCTGTTGATGCGGCTTGGGCGCATGAAACCTGCCCAGATTCGTGAGCGGGTTCAGCAGTGTCTTGAGGCCGTTGGACTGAACGATGTGGCCGATAAATATCCAGGCCAGCTGAGCGGAGGCATGCAGAAACGGGTTAGCTTCGCCAGGGCTCTGATTGATGATCCCGATCGCGACGAGGGGGCCATGCCTCTTCTGCTTTATGACGAGCCGACGGCAGGGCTTGACCCTGTCGCCTCAACCCGAATCGAGGATCTGATTGTGAAGACCACCACCGTGGCCCAGGGCTGCTCGGTTGTGGTGAGTCATGTGCACAGCACCATCGAGCGTTCAGCGGAACGCATCGTGATGCTCTACGGAGGCCGTTTCCAATGGGACGGAACCGTCGATGAGTATCGCTCCACCGATAACCCCTACGTCGTTCAGTTCAGGACGGGTAACCTGCGCGGACCAATGCAGCCCTCCGACCAATGAGCTATGCGCCGTAGTGTCCGCGAAGCCCTTGTTGGGTTTTCGATCATCGGAGCGATCGCAGGATTTGCCGGCTCCATGCTGTGGCTCAGAGGTGTGCGTCTGGGGTCGGAGACCTGGACCGTCACGGCAGACTTCGCCAATGCTGGAGGACTGGCGGCCCGCTCATCCGTGACCTTCCGGGGAATCATGGTCGGCACGGTGCGATCGGTTGAAGTCACACCGATGGCGGTGAAGGCCACGCTCGAGATCAATGCTGATGATCTGAAGCTGCCTCTGCCCGTGAAGGCTTCGGTCTCCTCGGCATCACTGCTGGGGGGTGATTCGCAGGTTGAACTGGTGACGACCGGAGCACCGCTTCCGAAGAATGCACCCAAGCCGAAATCAGGCCGTTGTCGCAACAGCGGAATTCTCTGCAACGGCGCAACAATTCCAGGAGAGTCGGCGGCGAGTCTTTCGACCGTGACAGCGACCCTGGAGCAGCTGCTCAATGAGGCTCAGAAGTCGAACCTGATCCCTGAACTGGTCGAGTCCACCAAGCAGTTCGGCATCACCAGTCAGGACGCTTCAAAGTTTCTGAACACTGCGGATGTGGCCGCTGAAAACGTCGACACGCTGGTGCATCAGCTGCGCGCTGAAGTGGCCAGAGCCAAGCCCACGATTGCAAATCTGAACAGGGCCACTGCCGAGGCCGCCCAGGCTGCCGCACACATCAACAACCTGGCAGGAGCGATTGACAACCCTGAAACAGTCAGTGATCTGAAGCAAACGGTGACCAATGCCCGAGAGCTCACTGCGCGTATTGACTCTGTTGGAGGCGACATCGAACAGCTCACCGATGACCCTCGTTTCATGAAAGGTGTGCGCAGCGTGATGATCGGACTGGGTGCCTTGTTTGATGAGGTTTATCCGGCACAGACCGGCGGCACATCGAAGTAGTCCTGCAGCCTCAGGTCACGGCATTGATGGCATCCATGGCGATGGCAGCGATCGCCTGATCGCTGGCCTTCGGCAGTTGAACGTATTTGCCGCCGGCTGCTTCGGCCAGATCCTTGCCCATGCCACTGCCGATGAATTTGCGCTCGGTGTCGATCACCAGCAACTTGATGCCCAGCATGCGATAGCGCGCCGCCACATCCAGCACTTCCTGTTTGAGGTCTGGTTTCTCGTCGCCTTCCAGTTCAGGTTGGCCCAGGGATGTGCTGAGAGGCACGTTGCCACGCCCATCGGTGATTGCGACGACCACCACCTGGCCCAGATCGCCTGTGGCCAGGGCATTGGCGCCAACCCGGGCTGCCTGGGTTAAGCCGTGGGCCAGTGGTGACCCTCCGCCGCAGGGCATCGATTCCAGGCGCCGTCGCGCGGCGGTGATGGAGCGTGTGGGAGGCAGCAGCACTTCGGCCTGATCGCCTCGGAAGGGGATCAGCGCCACTTCGTCGCGGTTTTCGTAGGCCTCGGTCAGCAGCCGAATCACGGCACCTTTGGCGCTCTGCATGCGGTTCAGGGCCATGGAGCCGCTGGCATCCACCAGGAAGATCACCAGGGCTCCGGCCTGGCGCTGCAGCAGTTTGGCGCGCAGATCGGCCTCTTCAACGATCACGCTGCGGTCGGGCTGGCGTGCGCGCCTTGCCTTCTGATAAGGCGCCGCAGCGCGCAGCGTGGCATCCACAGCGATGCGCCGCACGGGGCCCCTGGGCAGCATCGGTTTGACATAGCGCCCACGGCTGTCGCTAAGCACAACCGAACGACTGCCACTGCTGCCGCTTTTGCTCTTGGCAGCATTGAACAGCAACAGGTCGGGATCGATGGACACCGCCTCCGGATCCAGCATGAATTCCTCGGGGACCGAGGGCGGTGCCTCGTCCTGGTCCGACTCATCGTCGCTGTTGTCGTCATCGTTGTCGCTGGAGTCCTCCTCGGGCGGCTCGTTCTGATCTTCATCAGAGCCTTCAGGCGGAGGGGGTTGGTTCTCCGGGCCCTGCTCGCCAGACTCCGGCGGCGGCGGTGGATTCTGGTCCTGAGGCGGTTCCGGCGGCGGCGGTGGCTCCATCTGCTGGTCCGGTGGTGGCAGTTGTGATGCACGTGGCGCAATCACGAGGGCCACTGCCACCTGCAGGTCTTCCGCTTCGACCAGCTCACGGCCGCTGAGGGCTGCATGGGCCCTGGCGACGCGAACGGCATAGAGCTCAGAACGGTGACCTTCCACGCCTCCGCGGATCGCTTCGGTCACGAGATACTCGATCTGTTCATGGCTGATGCGCACGTCCGGCAACCACTGACGGGCCAGCAGCAGCTGGGTGGCCAGGGCATCGGTTTCCTCCTTCCAGCGCTCAGCGAAGCTGCGGCTGCATTGGCCATGGCTCAACACCGCATTGGTGATTTCCACCCGCTCTTCAGTGCTCACCAGCTGATTGGCTGAGAGGGCGATGGCAAAGCGGTCGAGCAGGTGGTCGCGAACGTTGCCCTCTTCGGGGTTGTAGGTGGCGATCAGCAGTGGCCTGCAGGGGTGGCTGAGGCTGAGGCCTTCCCGCTCCACCTGGTTCTCGCCGGCGCCCACGGCTGCCAGCAGGAGGTTGATGATGCCTTCATCAAGCAGGTTGAGCTCATCGACGTACAGCACTCCGCGGTGAGCTTCGGCGAGCAATCCCGGCTGGAACACAGGGCTGCCGCTGGCCAGTGATGCGGTCACGTCCACGGCACCGACCAGTCGGTCCTCGGTGATGCCGAGAGGCACCTGTACGAAAGGAGCGGGGATCACCTTGGAGGGTGGTTCTGAGCTCAGCTGCTCGCGCCAGCTCGCATCCCATTCCTCGGGTCGGGTCGGGTCGAGGTTGAGCCCTGGTCCTGCTTGGACACTTGCTTGGTCCTGATCCAGCACTTCGATTGGCGGAAGCAGGGCGTGCAGGCCCCGTGCCAGAACTGATTTGCCGGTGCCCCTGCCTCCGGCAATGATCACGCCCCCCAAACCAGGGTCCACCGCTGCCAGCATCAGTGACAGCTTCAGCGTTCCATGGCCTGTGATGGCTGCCAGGGGGAAGGCGCGGTTCGCCTGTTCCTGAGCAGCTGTGCTGGCCATACCGTTGGCGACCCCTCCACCTGAAACCATGAATGTTTGCCAGCCCTGCGCGTGAGCGCCAGTCTCGCTGATCAGGCTCAATCTCTCGCCATCGCCCTTGGGGCGAACCTGCCCAGTCGCGCAGGTGAGCCTCGTCAGACCCTGATCACGGTGCGTCCGCAGCTGGAGCGTCTTGTGTGCTCCTGGGACAGGGCTTCACTAGGACTGATGCGCTGCTCCTGGTCGCCACTGCTCCAGACGGCTCCTGTGGGAGGGCCTCCCGGGCAGCCTCTCTACTGCAATGCCGTGGTGCTGTTCGAAGGAGTGCAGCGCCCTGCATCCGAGGCTGGGGCGTTGGAGTTGCTCACAGAGCTGCATCAGCTGGAGCGACGTTTTGGGCGTGATCGAGATCAGGAGCTGCCATGGGGTCCGCGCAGCCTCGATCTGGATCTCCTGTTCTGGGGGGAGTGGCGTCTGGACCATCCGCGCCTCGTGCTGCCTCACCCCCGCCTGCATCTGCGCCAATTTGTTCTGGAGCCTTTGCTGGAAGCGATGCAGCGCTCAGTCGACTGGCGTGCCTGAATCAAACCTTCAACTCTGAAGAGCTCAGGTCGATCACCACGTCAGCCTGCTCAAGCAGATCTGGATCATGGCTGCTGAAGACCACCAGTCGCACCCGGGACCGTTCAAGGATCACGTCCCGCACCAGCTCGCTGGCATTGGCATCCAGAAATGCCGTGGGCTCATCCAGCACTTCCACCGGTCGGTTCCGCAGCCAGGTTCGCAACAAGCCGAGGCGATGGATCTCTCCGCCGGAGAAGGGTGTCTGGGCAAGTGACATGGGGGCATCCAGGCCGTCCTGTCTGTCCAGCAGGTGGCTGAGTCCCAGGCGATGCAGCCACTCCTCAATGGTCTGGTCGGCAAGATCAGCGCCAAGCAGCAGGTTGTCGCGCAGGCTGGCTTCAAAGAGACCGGCATGTTGTGGTGCGCAGGCCATCAGGCCGCGCAGCTGCCGAGCAGCCGACAGCCCGGACAGCTGAACGGTTGTGTCTTGGCCGTGGATCGTCCAACAGCTGTTCTCTTCGTCTCGGAGTCCGCTGATGCGATCGAGAAGGTTGGTTTTGCCGCAGCCTGAAGCCCCAGTGATCGCCACCAGTCGCTTGGGTTGAAGGCTGATGGATGTCGGTGCAGCTGCGCCGGGATCTGTGCTTTGCCAGTGAAGCTGGCTCCAGCGTTCCACCCCGAGCCTTTGCAGGGTGTGTTTGCTCAAAGCTGTTCCGCTGGTCTGGAGCGGGTTGGCCCGCAGTTGATGGCGGCGATCCCGCAGAGCCTCGTATCCAGGCAGGCTGCCGAGGCACAGGCGTCGGGCCTGCACCACAGCGCTCAGGGATGTACCGGCTCGGTAGGCCAGCACCAGCGTTGTTGCCAGCACCTCAGCCGTGAGTGCTTCCCCCTGCATCAGCATCCAGAGGCCAGCAATCGCGACCACCAGCGTGTCGCGCCACGCGTTGTAACCCGCGCGTCTGCGCACGCGTTCCTTCAGCAGCCAGCGGCCTTTGGCGGTCTCCCGCGCAAAGCGGTTCAGCAGCCAGTCTTCAGCGGCAGCGGCACGCAAGGCTTTGAGTCCGTGCAGGCCATCCCCCACGGTGCGTTGCAGGGCTGCATTCAGGCGGCTCTGGATCCTCCCCAGGCCCCAGCTGCCGGAACGCTTGAGCAGGGCTGCGCTCGCGGTTGCCGCCAGTGCCAGTAACAGCGGCCAGGCTGCGGTGCGCCCCACCATCAGCACACTCATGAGGTAGATCAGCATCGCCAGCAGCGCCTGAACCATGCGCAAGGCCTGATCCAGGCTCATGGCTGAGCGAGTGATGTCGGCCATCAGCAAGGCCAGCAGATCACCTCGGCCAAGCTGATCCAGCTGCCGGGAGGAGGCGGAGAACACCTCATGCAGCAATTGCTGCCGAAGCCGGTCTGTGAAGCCTGAGCGCAGCCATTCCCTGCTGACGGCAATTCGCGCCTGGATCAGACCTCGAGCAAGGATCAGGCCCACCAGCAGAGCCAGGCTGGAAGACAGGGGCAGCTCTCTCAGCCAAGCCGGTGATGTCGCGGATTCTGTTCCCGAGCTCAGCAAGAGGCTGACGGCGAGCCCAAGTCCAGCGATGTCCAGCAGGCTGCTGACCATGCTCAGCAGGGTCTGCAAACTGAGATGTCGCCAGCCCGCCTCCTGGGCCAAGGCCTTCAGAAGCTGCAGTTGCTGCCGCCGTGGTTGATCAGTTAGCGCGATGCGGAAGGAAGGGGAGGTCGTCCGTCGATCCTGACGCTCACCCGCCATGCTGGTGCCCGATGTCCTGAGAAGCCATGGCCCCGCTGCCGGCTCCAGAGCCCTATGAGCTGCTGGAGACCATCGATGCCCTGGATGCGCGCAAGGTCCGCTTCGAGCGCAACCGCATCCGGTTGCCCATGGGGGTGGAGGGCAGCTTCGGGATCATCAAGCATCCAGGCGCATCCCTGGCTGTGCCGATCACGGACGAGGGTCAGGTGGTGGTGCTGCGTCAGTACCGTTTTGCAGTGCAGGCCAGGCTGTTGGAGTTCCCGGCCGGCACGTTGGAAGACGGAGAAGATCCTCTGGAGTCGATGAAGCGGGAGCTTGGGGAAGAAGCAGGCTTCAGTGCCGCGCGCTGGGACGCCCTCGGTCCAATGCTGCCCTGCCCTGGATATTCCGATGAGGTGATCCATTGCTTCCTGGCCAGGGATCTCACAGCGCTGGAGAATCCGCCGGCAGGTGACGACGATGAGGATCTGGAGGTTCTGCAGATGAGTCCTGCCGAACTGGATGCTCGCCTGAGTTCTGGCGAGGAGTGGCTGGATGGCAAAAGCGTGACCGCTTGGTACCGGGCCAAGCAGTTGCTCGGTTTCTGAAATTCGCGACCAAGGATGAGTACTTCTCGCACGCTGTTCTGGCATCGCCGCGATTTGCGCCTGGCGGACAACTCAGGTGTTCAGGCCGCCGTGGCGCTGGGCCCGGCTGTGACCGGTGTTTATGTGCTCGATCCAGCTCTGATCACCCCCCCAACCCAGCTGCCGCCGATGGCGCCGGCTCGGTTGTGGTTTTTGGTGGAGAGTCTGGTCGAATTGCAACAGCGCTGGCGTCAAGCCGGGAGTCGCCTGCTGGTGCTGGCCGGTGATCCGGTCCTGCTGCTGCCCCAACTGGCGGCTCTGCTGAACGCGCCCACCGTGGTTTGGAGTCGCGATGTGGAGCCCTATGCCCGCGAGCGCGACCGTCAGGTGGCCAAGGCTCTGCAGGCCGATGGGCGCAAGCTGCTGGTCGACTGGGACCAGCTGCTGGTGGCGCCGGAGTCACTCAAAACCGGTGGCGGTGACCCTTACCGGGTGTATGGCCCTTTTCTGCGCAACTGGCGTGGTCAGGTCGAGCGCCTCGCTCCACGCACCACAGAAGCTCCTCAAGGTCTGCAGGATCTGACCCAGTCCCAGCTCCAGAGGATCAGCTCTGCTGAGGGTGATCTGGGTCGGCTCTGTTCCCAGGGACAGTCCGCGCTGGAGCGATTGTCCAGCAGCCATGGATTCGCGGGAACGGACTTGTGTCCTTGCCGGCCAGGAGAAACAGCAGCGGCCGACCAGCTGGCGACGTTTGCTGATGGTCCCTTGCTTGGCTACGAGCCCGACCGTAATTTCCCTGGGCAAGAAGGAACCTCTTCGTTGAGTGCGGCTCTCAGTGTCGGCACGATCAGTCCCAGGCAGGCCTGGTGTGCTGCCCAGAGCGCCAAGGAGATTGTGCGCAGTGATGAACAGCATCATGCGATCACGGTGTGGGAGCAGGAGCTGGGCTGGCGTGAGTTCTACCAACAGGCGTTGTTCCATTTCCCCGAACTGGCTGATGGTCCTTACCGCGAGCAATGGACACGCTTCCCCTGGGAGAACAACGAAGAGTGGTTTGCCTTTTGGAAAGAGGGCCAAACCGGGATGCCGATCATCGATGCAGCGATGCGTCAGCTCAACCAGAGCGGTTGGATGCACAACCGATGCCGCATGATCGTTGCCTCTTTTCTGGTTAAAGACCTGATCTGCGACTGGCGTTGGGGCGAGCGGGCCTTTATGGAGTTGGAGGTGGATGGGGATCTTGCGGCCAACAATGGCGGCTGGCAGTGGAGTGCCAGCAGTGGCATGGACCCCAAACCCCTGCGGATTTTCAATCCCGCTACGCAGGCATCAAAGTTCGACGCCGAAGGCGACTACATCCGTTACTGGTTGCCGGAGCTGCGTCATGTGAACACCAAGGATCTGCTCAGCGGGGAGATTGGTGCACTGGAGCGACGCGGCTATCCCGAGCCTTTGATTGATCACAGGAAACAGCAGGCCCACTTCAAGGGGCTCTACGCCACGATCCGATCCTGATCTCAGGCCGCCACAGTGCAGGTCTGTGAATCCAATGGGGCGTTCTGGATCAGCAGCGAACGCAGCACGGCAATCACCTGTTCTTGCTGTTCGCTGGAGAGCTCAGGGAAGATCGGCAAACTCAGCACTTCGCTGCAGAGCTGTTCGGTCACGGCCAGCCGAGTGCCTTGCTGTTGATCGGCGTAGGCCGGTTGGCAATGGATGGGAATGGGGTAGTAGATGATTGTGCTGATCCCGCGTTCCTGCAGGGACTCTTTCAGCCAATCGCGGCAATGACTGCTGGGCAGTCCGAATTCGCTGGGGTGATTGCTGGCGCTGGATGAGATATGAGCCGGGCAGACCGTGACACGGACAACAAACTGATTCCAGCCGTGGCCATGGCCTGCGGATGCATCAGGAAGCAGCAGACCTGGCACATCTTGCAGCGCTTCTCGGTAGCGCTGGGCGATCCCTCGTCGGCGCTCCACCCACTGGTTGAGCCGAGGCAGTTTCACGTTGAGCACAGCGGCCTGCATCGCATCCAGCCGGCTGTTGTAACCGAGCTCTGTGTGCAGATAACGGCGGGGCATGCCATGCACAGCAAGTTCGCGCATGCGCTGAGCAAGGCTGGCGTCGTGGCAGGTCACAGCTCCAGCATCGCCAGCTGCTCCCAGGTTTTTGGTGGGAAAAAAGCTGAAACAGCCAATGTCGCCCCAGCTGCCGACGGGTCGCCCGTTCCAGCTCGCGCCCGTGGCTTGAGCGCAGTCTTCAACAACGGCAAGGTTGTGATCCTTGGCGATTGTCATCAGCCGGGTCATGTCGACAGGCCGACCAAACAGATGCACTGGGATCAGGGCTTTGGTTGCCGGCGTAATCGCTGACGTGATCTGATCGAGATCGATCAGGTAGGTGAGTGGATCCACATCCACAAACACGGGCGTTGCGCCCACGGCACTGATGGCTTCGGCTGTGGCAAAGAAGCTGAAGGAGGCTGTGATCACCTCATCACCAACCCCGATACCGAGGGCTCTCAACGCCAGGATCAGGGCATCGGTGCCGCTGTTGCAGCCCACGGCATGGTCCGTGCCAACCAATGCTGCGAAGGCTGTTTCAAACGATTGGATTTCGGTGCCACCGATGTACTGTCCGCTGCGCAACACACGCAGCGCGGCTTCATCGAGTTCCGGCCCCAGGTCGGCGAGCTGCTGACTGAGACTGAAGGGAGGCACCTGCATGGAGGGCACCTTAAGCCGGTGCCCCGAACCACGGTGGCTCTTGTCCGGGATGCCACTTGATGTTGCAGCCGACGGACGGGTGCTGTTCCTGGTTAACAGGCTGGCCATTCAGGACCGCATCCAAGGCCTTGCGCAGATCGCGACCATCCAATGGCACCTGGTTGCCTGGGCGGCTGCCGTCGAGCTGTCCGCGATAGCGCAGCGTCTGAAGGCCTGCATCATCGGGGCTGAACAGATAAAACTCCGGGGTGCAGGCACCCTTGAGGGCTTTGGCCAGGGTCTGCTGCTCATCCAGGAGATAGGGAAAACTCCACTGCCGCTGCTTGGCCTGATGGCGCAGGCCTTCCGGCCCATCCTGTGGATGGGTGGTGAGGCTGTTGCTGGAGACCGCCAGCAGGGTGACGGCTGGGCCGTAGTGCTCAGCGAGCCTGCTCAGCTCGGGTTCCACATGCTTCACAAACGGGCAGTGTGCACAGATCAGCATCACCAGCAGTGGTTGTGCCGGTAACTCGCTTTCGCTGAGAGTTGCTGCGGCATCACCAGGCTTCAGGGTTCCGCTCACCACGGGTAACTGGAAGGCAGGTAACGCTTCGCCCAGCGGCAGCATGGTCGAGGGAGTGAGAGCCATGGCGAACGAGCAACAAATGGTGCATCGCCCGTCATCCTGGTTCAGACTCCGGCCCTTCGGTTCAGAGAACGCGTGCTCAGGCGTGCCCAGGCAGGTGGGATCTCAGGTATCACAGTGGTCTTGATGCTGGCGGCGTGTTCGACGTCGCCAAGCCCAAGCTGGAAAGTGTTTCCGCTGCAGCGTCGGATGCCCCATGACGGGCTTGCGGTGGTGACTCAGCCCGATGGGTTCGGTCTCCATTTCTTTCTTGAAACCGACACTGATGATCCAGCGGTTTGCTCACCTCGCTGGTTTCCGGATGCCGCGCGTCTGTTCAACGGCAACGGCACAGCACCGTTCAGTGCCGGGTTGGCGCCACGAGAGGAATTCTTCGCCGCCGTGCGTCGCAGTGATGTGCGCAGCGCGCTGCAGACGCAATTGGAAGCGCTGTGCCAGCAGCGTGCGCCCGAGGCCCGCTGGCAGTGGATCGCTCCGCCCACTGATACTTCGCAGCTGAGGCCTGTCCAGCTGCCGGCTTATGAGCAGGGGGATCTACTGACCAACCCCGCCGAAGAGAAGCAGCGAGAAGACGACCTGCTGGGTGACGATCAGAACCCCTCCCAGACCACCGGTTCAGCCTCTCGCCAGTAGCGACTGAAACGTCCGAGCCTCGGGGGCCGCGGCATATCCACGAATGGTTCCGGTTCCAGCAGTTCCAGCGGGCAATGCTGTTCGATCGAGGCAGCGATGCGTTCCAGGCGCGGATCGACAGGCAGGCTGCTCACCACGCCGTCGGCTTGGTGCCGTTCGGCGAAGGCGATCACTTCCTTGGCCACATCTCCCTTGCGCAGCGTGATCGGTAGGTCGAGGGCGCTTTCGTAGAGAAAGCCAAGCCGTTTGCGGCTGATGCAGGCCTCCCGGATCCATCGCGTGTCAAAAACAAAAATGGCCGGTCGGTTGGGCTGCTCAAGCAGTGCCGGGTTGCGGGAGCCAAGCGCTTCCTCGTGCACCCAGATGATGGGTCGTTGAAGAGTCATGGTTCAGCGCTTCGGTCGGGCCATCGCCGCATTACCGCTTCTCTTCAGGGTTTGCCTTCGCCCTGGGCGCTGCTGGTGGTTGCGGTTGCGTCTGGCGGGCACGTCGCGAATCGCGCCCTGGTGGGCGAACAGCTGATCTTCCAGCTGCTCATAACTGCCTTCGAATGGGCAGCGCTCACTGCTGGAGCAGGTTCTGCAGAACTGTCCATCGCTGAACCGCTCCAGATTGCCTTTGTTGAAGAAATAGGGCTTGTGGCTGAAGCTGCTGGCCACCCATTGCCAACTCAGATGGTTGCTGGAGGGGTCTCCGTCAAGCAGATGCTCCAGAAACCAGTCCGCGCCGGCCTTCCAGTGCACCTTGCGCCAATGCACCACGTAAGCCGCCATCCACATGCGGGCGTGATTGTGCAGCCAGCCACGGGTGATGAGCTCGTTCTGGAATCCGTCCATGCAGGCCAGGCCTGTTGTCCCATCGCGGATGTCCTCAGGGAGCTCCCGGGCATAGGAGGCCGGATCATGCCCTGTCTTCAGCTCTTCCTGGCTGTCGTGGATGCCATCACCGAGATCACGCCACATCCGCTGCCAGAAGTCGCGCCATCCCAGCTCATTGATCAGCTTGCTTCCCTCGTCCCGGCTGCGAATGCGCTGGAACACGGCATCACGCACCTCGGCCAGGCTGAGCACGCCGTGGCGGATATAAGGCGATAAACCGGTGACCGCACCCTTGAGGTGATTGCGGCTTTTGGTGTAGCGCCGTGGGTCGATCCGACTCAGCGCTTGTTCTGCAGCGTCTTGACCTCCGCGCAGTGGGCTGAGATCTCCGTCCGCTTCAGGGAACTCCTGCTCCAGCAGGCGTTCGAGGGCCCCGCGGTCCTTGAGATCCCTGGGAAGGTCCCCAGGCCGTTCAGACCATGACAGAGCAGTTGGGCTGGGTTGCGGCGGCACCGGACGATGAATTTCTGGGTGTCATCCTGTCGATCCAAGGGCTCAAACGCGACCACCCCTGGGAGTGCGGGTCGGGGATGGTGGAGAATCCCCCAACAGTTCAGCGAATACCGGTCCGATGCTTCTCGATCTCACGGGCAAGAAGATCCTCGTTACCGGCATCGCCAACAATCGATCGATTGCCTGGGGCATCGCTCAGCAGCTCAAAGCGGCGGGTGCTGAATTGGGTATCACCTATCTGCCGGACGAGAAAGGGCGTTTTGAGACCAAGGTGCGTGAGCTGACCGCTCCACTGGAACCCTCGTTGTTCCTGCCGCTGAATGTTCAGGATGCCGCGCAGATGGAAACGGTCTTTGCAGAGATCAAGCAGAAGTGGGGTGTGCTCGATGGATTGGTGCATTGCCTTGCTTTCGCGGGCAAGGAGGAGCTGATCGGCGATTACAGCGCCACCAGCTCCGAGGGGTTTGCCCGTGCTCTCGAGATCAGTGCCTACTCCCTGGCTCCCCTGTGTCGCCATGCCAAGCCGTTGTTCAGTGAGAAAGCCGGGGTGGTCACGCTGACTTACCTGGGCGCTGAACGCGCCATCCCCAACTACAACGTGATGGGTGTGGCCAAGGCCGCTCTGGAAGCGTCCGTGCGCTACCTCTCTGCCGAGCTGGGTCCCGACAAGCAGGTTCGCGTGAATGCCATCAGTGCAGGCCCAATCCGCACCCTGGCCAGTTCCGCCATCGGCGGCATCCTCGACATGATTCACAACGTGGAGGAGAAAGCACCGCTGCGCCGCACCGTCACACAGACGGAAGTGGGCAACACCGCTGCTTTTCTGCTCAGTGACCTCTCCAGCGGCATTTCCGGCCAAACCATCTACGTGGATGCCGGCTACTGCATCAATGGCATGTGACGCTGCGATGAAGGCCCTTGGTCAGCGCCGTCTGTTTCGGCATGATCGGGACAGGGACGTTGCCGCTTCCGGAGCTGAACAGCATGCGTACAGGTGAGATCCATCGAGTCACTGGCGAAACCGATGTCAAGGTCTGCCTGGATCTCGACGGCAGTGGCCAGTGTCACGCCAGCACCGGTGTGCCCTTCTTGGATCACATGCTCCATCAGATCAGCAGCCATGGCCTGATCGACCTGGAGATCAATGCGGTGGGTGATACCCACATCGATGATCACCACTCCAACGAAGATGTCGGCATTGCCGTCGGACAAGCCTTGGCACAGGCTCTGGGAGACCGCCGCGGCATCGTGCGTTTCGGCCACTTCGTCGCGCCGTTGGACGAAGCGCTGGTGCAGGTGGTGCTGGATTGTTCCGGTCGACCTCATCTGTCGTTCAGCCTCAGCATTCCGAACGAAAAGATCGGCCGCTACGACACGGAGCTGGTCAAGGAATTCTTCGTCGCGGTGGTCAACAACAGCGGTCTCACCCTTCACATTCGTCAGCTGGATGGAACCAATTCCCATCACATCGTCGAAGCCTGTTTCAAGGCCTTCGCAAGGGCTTTGCGCATGGCGACGGAGATTGACCCCCGGCGCGCCGGCGCTGTTCCCAGCAGCAAGGGTGTGCTCGAGCAGGCCGGAGCCAACTGAGTCTTCGCCGCGCTTCACAGTCCGTTACGAGAGGATGGGGATCGCAGCAGTTGTTCTCCGTGACCGTCGCGCCCGCCGCTGAACGTTTCAACCGGTCCGAATGGGCCAGTGCTTTCCGCAACGTGGAGCAGGAGCTCACCGATGTGGCACTTCAGCCGGCAAGGGGCAAGGTGCCCGCTGAGCTGCTGGGAACCCTCTATCGCAATGGCCCCGGACTGCTGGAGCGTGATGGTCAGCGTGTTCACCATCCCTTTGATGGTGACGGCATGATCACGGCGATTCAGTTCAATGCTCAGGGGGTTTCGCTCACTAACCGGTTTGTGCGCACTGCCGGCTGGCAGGCCGAGGAAGCGGCGGGCAAGGTGCTGTATCGAGGGGTGTTCGGAAGCCAGAAACCTGGAGGTCCGCTGGCCAATGCCTTTGATCTGCGGTTGAAAAACATCGCCAATACCGGCGTTGTGCAGCTTGGCGACCAACTGCTCGCGCTCTGGGAAGCAGCCGAACCCCATGCGCTCGACCCCCAAACCCTCGAGACCCATGGCATCAGTCTCCTGGGGGGTGTTCTGAAGAAAGGCGAGGCCTTCAGCGCGCACCCTCGCTTCGATCCGGGCCATCATGATCGGCCGCGCATGGTCACCTTCGGGGTCAATACCGGCCCACGCAGCACCATTCGTTTAATGGAATTCGCCACGGACGATGACTCCGCTGCCGGGATCAAGGCCGGAGATCTTCTCAGCGACCGTCGTGACAGCTTCAACGGCTTCGCGTTCCTGCACGATTTCGCCATCACACCGAACTGGGCGGTGTTTCTTCAAAACGCGATCGACTTCAACCCTCTGCCTTTTGTGCTCGGCAGGAAGGGTGCGGCCCAGTGTCTGCAGTCCAAGCCCGATGGTCAGGCCAAGTTCTGGCTCATTCCCCGGGACAGTGGCGCCCATGCAGGAGAGGCCCCGCGGATTGTGGATGCCCCCGAGGGATTTGTGTTTCATCACCTCAACGCCTGGGAACAGGAGGATGATGTGGTGGTGGAGAGCATTTACTACAGCGATTTCCCCTCGATCGGGCCCGATGTCGACTTTGCGGCTGTTGACTTCGATCTGATCCCTGAGGGACTGCTTGAGCAGTGCCGCATCAACCTGCAGAACGCCACGGTGCAGACCACGCGTCTGAGTGAACGCTGCTGCGAGTTCGCGATGGTGAATCCTGAGAAAGAGGGTTTGCCCTGTCGCTTCGCCTGGATGGCAGCCGCAGCGCGTGAGCAGGGTAATGATCCGCTTCAGGTGGTGAAAAAGCTTGACCTGGTCAGCGGTGAGCGCCGCATCTGGAGTGCCGTCCCCCACGGTTTTGTGAGTGAGCCATTGATGGTTCCTCGGCCTGGTGCCAGCGCTGAAGACGATGGCTGGGTCCTGGAACTGGTGTGGAATGGTGATCGGGAAGGGTCTGATCTTGTGATCCTTGACGCGGCTGATCTGCGCGAGCTTGCGGTGTTCGAGCTGCCTCTGGCCATACCCCACGGCCTGCATGGCAGCTGGGTTGATGCTCGTTGAATCAGTCGGATTTGGTGGGATCTGAAGCGGCGCTGGTCATGGTTCGGAAAGGTTCCGAGGCGGCTCCTGACTTAGACAGCGACCCAAGGTCTGTCTGAAGTCTGGTTAGTGATCACTTCTGTCCTGAAACCACCCGGCATGTCGATGCTCGCAGCGCTGTTGTTGTTGCAGTCGGCTGCGCTGTCGCCTCGTGCGGCCAAAGCTGAGATTCAGGGTCCTGTTTGCCGTGGCACCCTTTTGCAGTTGAATCTGCGCGAGAGCGGTGAAAGCCGCACGGATCGTTTCCGGTTCAACCTGCGGCTCGAGGCGGAAGCTTCGACCACATCGGGGGCGTTGGAACAACTCAGTGGACGTCAGGCCAGGCTGCGCCAGGTGTTGGAGCCCTTGGTTGATGGACGACTTGTGATTCCCGCTCCAAACACCTATGCCATGGCCGGTTCTCAGCCATCCAGCGGCTACCGGTCTGCAACGACCATCACTGGAACGGTGGGTCGCAGCAACTACGACACCCTGATTCAGCGCGCCGGTCGTTTGCCGGGTGTGAGGCTTCAGGGCATGACGTCCCTTCCATCCGCAGAGGGGCAGGATCGCCTGCAGGACCAACTGCTTGAAAAGGCTCTGCAGCGCGGTCAAAGAGAGGCTGAGCGGACGGCAGCTGCCCTCGGGCTTCGTCGGGTTGCGTTGCTGCGGATCGATCAGCGCCGTCATGCCACAGCTCGCCCGGCTCCGATGGCGGTCGGTGCGGTGAGCCGGTTCAGGCCGGAGGAAGCGCCGCTGCCCCAAGCGAGCCTCACGCTTGCGCTGGATTACTGCCTCAACTGAGCCATTCCTCCACACTGATCTTCAGCGGGCGGTAAAGCGCCATGGAGGGGAGACGCAGCGATCGACTGCTCTGGATCACGAGCCTTCTGTTCGTGGTCTGGCTGGTCTGGGTGGAAACCAGCTTTCAGTATTTCGAGGGTTCCCTGGGATCGGATCTGCGTTTGCATTCCGCGGGGGTGGCTCTGGTGGCCGGCAGCTTTCTGTTGCCTTATGGCTTGGTGCAAGTGCCCGTTGGTCGCCTGATTGACCGGGGCAGGGTTGAGCTCTGGCTGTTGCTGGCTGCGCTGGCAGCAGCATGCTGCAGCCTGGTGTTTGCCAGCAGCGATAGCCTTCAGGGCTTGCTGTTGTCACGCATCGGCACCGGCATGGCCTGTGCTGTGGCGTTCCCAGCATCCGCGTTGCTGGCGCGTCGCAGCCTGCCAGTCGATCGCTTCGCTCTGGCGATGGGATTCACCGATGGTTTGCTGGGAATCGGTGCGGCCTTGGCGGCCGTGTTGCCCCTCGTGCTGGGTCGCTTCGGTTGGCGGGATCTGGTGCTGCTTCAGGGCCTTTCACTGGCTTTGATGGTGGCGTTGCCGATGCTTCTGCTTGGCGCCAGCCGTCGCTCGCCGGCCGTGTTGCCAGCTGCCGAGCAGCACGTTCGCGTGCAGCGCTGGACCAGGGCTGGTGTGAACCGTCTGATTCAGTGCTGTCTGCTCTATGCGTGGGGGCTTGGTTTTGTGTTCGGGATGGCCCAGTACGGCCTGCTCTCCAGCCTCAGGGGCTGGTCCAGCCCGCTGATGGAGGGTCTCACCTTGATCATGTCAATTGGTCTGGTGGTGGGGATGGTTGGCAGCGGGGCACTCGGCGGACACCCTCAGCAGCGTGGCGGCCTGCTGCTGGCCGGCACTGTGATCACCCTGCTGTCGCTGTTGCTGCTGATCATGCCCTCTCTGCCGCGCGGGGTCTTGATGCTGCCCGCCTTCAGCTTCGGCGTCGGCATCGGTACGTCGGTTTTGGCGTTCCCGATCGCGGAAGCCGCTGCGCCTTCAGGGCAGACGGCGCTGACGGTGTCGATCGTCAACACCTCGGGAACAGTGATGGGCGGATTGATGACGATTGTCTCAGGACTGATTCTTCAGGCCTCTCCGCAGGGAGACCTGTCGCTGGTGCTGCTGATTTATGGCGCACTGGCCCTGTTTGGTGTGGCGATGGCCAGCTGGATCAGTTTCAGCCCTGAGCCGGCTGCCGCTGCCGCCATTCCTTCCAGGCCAGACGCGGTGCCGTCCAAAGACTCAGCAGAACCAGAGGGGTGACCGGCACGGCAGTGATCACAATGAAGGCCTGCAGAGCGTTGATCGAGGTGTTGTCGCCCAGGCTGGTGCCGATGCGCAGCAACACCAGGGTGAGGCTGCCAATCATCAGGGCCCAGAACAAACGCAGCAGCGCTGGTGGTGTGCTCTTGGCACTCACCACCATGGCTGCGGCATAACTCATCGAGTCGGCACTGGTGGCCATGAACAGCACCACCAACACAAGACCGACGGGAATCAGCAGCCATGACAGGGGAAGTTGGCCGAGGATGGCCATGAGTGCTCCCGACTCCCCACTGGCAGTGAGCGGGCCGCTGATCGAGCCGGGGTTGGCGAGTTCCAGCTGCATGCCGGAGCCGCCGAGAAGTGTGAACCAGATGTTAGTCACGATCGGGCAGAGGATGGCCACGGCCAACACCAGTTCGCGCAGAGTGCGGCCGCGGCTCACCCCTGCGGTGAACAGACCCATCAGCGGGGCATAGCCGAGGAACCAACCCCAGTAAAAAACAGTCCAGCCATTCACCCAGTTGCCCGGGCTGCTGTTGTGGGCGAGGGCCATGCGCGGCAGGTTGATGAGGTAGAGCCCGAATGCGCTGAAGAAATGCTGAATCAGCCAGAGCCCCGGGCCCAGCAGCAGCAGAGCTGCGGCAAGACCGAGGGTGAGCCAGACGTTCAGTTCAGAGAGCCACTTGATGCCCCGCTGGATTCCACTCACGGTGGAGGTGGCAAACACCGCTGTGAGCAAAACCACCACTAGGGATTGCAGTCCGGCGCTGTCGCTGAAACCCGGCAGCATTCCCGCGGCGTTACTGAGCTGGAGCGAGAGGAAACCCAGAGGCCCCACGGTGCCTGCGATGGCGGCTACCACGGAGAGGCCGTCAGCGAGGTCTCCAAGAGGACCTTCCACCCAGCTGTTGGGAAGGATTCCCACCAACAGCGTGCGCGGCCTGAGCGGTTCACCCCGTTGCTCCTGGATGGAGAGGGTGATGGTCACCGTTGTTGCCACCAAGGCCCAGGCCAGGAATCCCCAGTGCAGGAAGCTCACGGCCAGGGAGGGATCGACTGCAGCCGCGGTCGATCCCTCCACACCGGCGAAGTAGGGCGCTGGACTGCGGAAGTGGAACAACGGTTCGGCGGCGGACCAGAACACACCACCACCGGCCAGCAGCGTGCAGATCAGCACAGCGCACCAGTCGAAGAATTTCAGGCTCGGTTTGGCATCAGCGCCTCCCAGACGCAACTTGCCGATCGGACTGATCGCCAGCACCACGGCAATCACAAACAGCAGCAGCACCATCCATTGCCAGAGTCCGCCGAGAGCGTTGCTGACAATGGCTTTGCCTGAGCTGGTGAAATGCTTCGCCAGTTTCAGGTCAATGGCTGCGACCACTAGAAAAACCAGCAGCGGTCCTGCGCCGATCAACAGGGGTCTGCGTTGCCACCACGGATTGGTTTCTGGCGGGCCGTCCTGGAGGTTGGATGGGTCAGGCAAGGGTGATGTCTTCGCGAGAGGGCTTCAGGCGCTGACGGCTTCACGCTGGTGACTCCAGCAGGAAAGATCCACAGCAGGGGCTTCACCGCTGGCCAGTCGTGCCAGCGAGTCGCCGATTAAGGGAGCGAATTTGAAGGCTTGGCCAGAGCCGCCGGCAAACAGGCTGAGCTTGGGGCTCAGGCGGTCCAGCACGAAATTGACGTCGCTGGCCATCGAGTAGGGACTGATCACAGTTTCGACCCGTTCCTGGACGCCTTCGACTTCGTTGAACAGGAACGTATCGAGCAGTTCGACCAGCCTGGCCGGTGGTTCGGTGGTCATGGCATTCGGTTCTGCGACACGCAGCTCCTTGGGTGCCCAGTCGATTCCCGCTTTGATTCGCGGTCGGCCGTCTTCGGTGTGGCTGAGCACTGGGAAGCCGTAATAAAGACCGCCGTCATCACCGCGTTCCTGCTGAAAACAGAACCATTGCGGATAACGATCGGCCAGCGCAGGGTCCACGGTGTAGTGAGCCCAGAGCATGGGCCATACCTCGAGTTTCGGCGCAAGACCCAGTGGAGCCAACATCAGCTGGCTCCAGATGCCACAGGCCACGACCAGTTGTTCGGCGGCGATGTGATGTCCACTCTCCAAGGTCACGCCACCACCATCGGCATCGAGGTTGGCCACCGGGCAATGCTCCACCAGTTGATGTCCGGCGTTGCGGGCCGTGCGGATCCAGTGGGCAATCACTTTGTCGCTGCGGACCGCACCAGCGGTCGGCTCAAACAGGCCGGTGAAATCGCTCTTGGGCTTCAGGGGAAAACGGGTTGCGATCTGATCGGCATTGAGGGCTTCGTAGGGGATGCCCTGTTCGTCCATGACCCGTCGGGCTCCTGGAATCGAGCCTTCGATGGTTTCCTCGTCCCAGCTTTCGCCGTAAAAAAGCAATCCATGGGTTTCGCGCAGCTGTTCTCCTGCGTGGATCTCTTCCTCACGCCAGAGTCGGTTCGCTTCCTGCGCCAGACGGCAGAGCACGGGATCGGAATACATCTCCCGGAACATCCTGGTTTCGCCAAAACTGCTGGCTTTGGCGTGTGCCAGGGTCTTGGCCTCGAGCAGCACCACGTCGGTGATGCCGCGACGGGCCAGGGACGCGGCACAGCTGAGACCAGCCATGCCACCGCCAACAATCACCACTGCGGCCTTGGACGGAAGAGAAGCCGAGCTCATGCCGCATCTCCGAAGCTGAGTCCGATCGGATCAGTTTCCCGTTCGGCGGTCACTTCAACCAGAGCTGCGCCTACGGAGAGGCCCTGATCACGCTGATTCAGGTAGTCCGTGGCCCGCTGACGCACCTCACTCCGCACGAAGGCGTAGACATCCTCCGCGCCTGCGCCTTTCCAGGCATCGGGGGAGAAACGCTCAATGGAGTCAGCGATCACAGCACCCGCATTGACCAGTGGATCAGGCAGCACGCGAATGCCGCGGCGACGCAGGTCATCGGCCAGCTGAGAACTCTGGAACGGAGCATTGGCCGCCGGGACCACGGATTTGACTCTCAGGGCCGAGGCGATTTCAGCGGTGATCAGACCTGAGATCGAACAGGGCAGCAGGAGATCCAGCTTCAGTTCCCACCAGGGACAATCCTGTGGCAGAGGAGTCGCACCAAGGAAGCCTGCGCGTTCGGGGCTCAGATCCACGGTGAACACGGTCCAGCCGTGCTGCGCCAACACGCGCGCCACGGTTCCGCCGACGGCGCCACATCCATGAACCAGAGCCCGACCGGGTGTCGCATCGGCGAGGGTCGATTCGAGCACGGCTTCAACGGCGCCGAGGGTGCCATGAGCCGTTGCCGCGCTGGCATCAACAGGGCTGCCGACCGCCGCCAGTACGTGAGGAGTGAGCTCCGTCAGGCGCTCCATATCCTCCAGGCTGGTGTTGAGATCACAGCCCGTGATCATGGCTCCGTCGAGAGACTCCAGAAGCCCAGCGGTGATGCTGATCAGTTCGTCCTTGACCGCTTCCGGTTCTGCGGCACGCGCCACGATTTTGCCGCCGGCGAATCCAGTGCCGTACAGGTCGTGCTTGTGCGTCATCAGCCCCGCCAGGCGCTGTCCATCCGCAATGCAGGCCTCATCGCTTGGATAGTTGAGCAATCGCAGGCCGCCGTTGGCGGGGCGGCGTGAATCCGTGTTCTCGGCCACCACGAACACCGACAGATGCTCGGAGACATGTTCAGCAAGCACCGAAACGTCCGGCGCGGGTCGGGTTGTTGTTGTCATCAGGCCACTTTCTCCATCATTTGGTGGTGCTCCACGTAATCCAGGCTCCACTCGGAGGGGGCATCCGCGATGCGCTGCTCCAGGCGTCGGTACACCTCATCGGCCGCTGCATCTCCTGCAGCGCTGGCGAAGCTGTGACGGCTCCAGCTGCGGATCGTTGCCATCAGTCCGGCTGCGAAGGCTGCGGTGTCGCCGTTCTCCTCCCAGCGGCGGCGGTAGGGGCACTTGACGTACACCGTGCGCTCATCCACCAGACGCAGACCATTGCGGTAGGGCGCCGAGTTCTGATCCTTCAGAGGGGCCATGAACTCATCGGGTGACTTGTAGAAGTTCAGCACCGTTCCCTTGCGGTATTGCTCCTCTGAGATCACGCCTTCGCTGGCAAGGCTCTTCCAGATCTGATGCAGCTGATCGTGCACGTTGCGGGTTTCGCCCCCGTTGTGGCCGAGGTAACGCCCTTCTCCATCACGGGACAGGTTCACTGTCAGCAGGCGACCACCGACCTTCAGCTCTTTGCTGCGCAGCTCCAGAATGAAGGTCCAGTCCTTGAGTGCCTGCTCCGTGAAGCGTTTCAGGGCATCGGCATCACCCGATGCCAGCACGTGGGTATGGGTATCGAGTGGACCCGGTGATTCACTCAGCCAGTGCATGGCGGTGGCGGAAAACCCAAAGCTCACCGTGTTGGGCCCCACGGACGGTTCATAAAAGCTTCGGGCGCTCACCAGCACGGTGGGCCTGGGTGTGCGTGGAATCTGCAGTGCCAGATTCTCCGCCAGGGCAACATTGTCGTTGCTGGGCAGATCGTTGCCGATCAGGGTCAGGTGGGCCTGGGGCTGATTGGCATGCAGGCGATCCAGCACCTGGTGCCAAAGACCAACTGCGGTGCCCCCATCGGCGGCTCCGTAATCAATCAGGACATGGCTGTCAGCAACAGCCAGTTGGTCAACACAAGTCAGGGCCCAGTCCGAGGCGGCTTCGATGCAAAGCAGAGCGCCTTCAGTCTGTGCGCTGTAACCGGTGGTCATGGCGATGGCCATCGACCTCGTCAGCGACAGATCACACCGTACAGGACCTGTTTGTCAGCACCTCGTCACAATCAGTGCATCTGCGGGTCTCACTGCTGAGAAAGCAGTTGTCGCAGGCGTGGTTCCAGCAGGGCGAAGGCTCGGCCGCGGTGGCCGAGTGCTTTTTTCTCCTGCAGAGTCATTTGCGCAAAGGTTGTCTGTGTGCCATCCACCTCGAAAATCGGGTCGTAACCGAAGCCCTGATCTCCCCTGGGTGATTGGGTGATCGATCCCTTGCAGTAGCCCTCCACCTCAAGCAGCACGGTGCCGTCAGGAGCCGCCAAGCAAAGTGCGGCACAGAAGCGGGCCCTGCGATTGACTTCCGCTTGGAGCGCCTGCAGCAGTCGAGCGATCCGTTCTGGGTCGCTGGGGGCGTAGCGGGCGGAGTGGACCCCAGGAGCTCCATCAAGAGCGTCCACGCTCAGCCCTGAGTCATCCGCGAGAGCCCACTCCCCCGTCGCGGCAGCCACGGCAATCGCTTTGATGCGGGCGTTGGCGGTGAACGTGCTTCCTGTTTCTTCAACCTCCAACCCCTCGGGCTGGGCTTGCACCTTCAGTGGCAGTCCCCTGAGCAGACCTTCGAATTCCCTCACCTTGCCAGCGTTGCCGCTGGCGATGACCAGTGTTCGCGTCTTCATGCTCAAGCCTTCTCCGCAAAGCTGCGGGCCCAGGCGAGCACAGCGGCCACCCGGGCGCTGTCGGGTGCTTCGCAATACAACCGGAGCAAGGGTTCAGTGCCGGAGAAGCGCAGCATTAACCAGTGGCTTGGGCCCAGCCTCAGCTTCACACCGTCCGTCGTGATCACCTCCGCAACGCGCTGTCCCGCCACCTCCTGCGGAGGCTGGGTTGCCAGCAGGTGCTCCAGGCGACGGCGTGACTCCATGTCCGCCAGGCGCAGATCGAGCCGGTCGTAATGACTCGAGCCACCGCAGCGCTGATGCAGAGACTGCATCCGCTCTCCCAGCGGCAGCCCGCCCTGAACCAGGGCCTCCAGCACGAGCATGGCTGCGAACAGCGCATCACGTTCAGGCAGGTGCATGCCGAAGCCGACACCTCCTGACTCCTCGCCTCCAATCAGCACATCACCGGCCAACATCTCGGCTGCGATGTATTTGAAGCCGACCGGCAGCTCCAGCACTTCACGGCCGTGGTCCTCCGCCACCAGGCGCATGAGGTCCGAGCCACTGACGGTTTTGACCACGCTCCCGGGCAACTGCCTCGCGCCGGCGAGGTGATCAATCAACAACGGCATCAGTTGCTGGGTGCTGCAGAAACACCCGTGTTCATCCACGGCGGCAATGCGGTCGCCATCACCGTCGAAGACAAGGCCCACCGCAGGCTGGCCGTTGCGGCTTGAGGTCTCAACCGCTGTGATCAGATCCTGCAGGTGAGCGGCGAGGGGCTCCGGTGGATAGCCGCCGAACAGAGGATCACGCTGGCTGCGGATCTCGGAGACAAGCCCCTGGGCATCGGATCCGAGCAGATCTGAGACACAGCCTGCCGCTGAACCGTGCATGGGGTCCACGATCACCCGCAGGCCCATGGCCTTGAGCCCAGCCGTGATGGCGCTCAGATTCAGCTTGGTTTTCAACCCTTCCAGGTGTTCGCTGCGTGCGTCAAAACGGTCCAGTTGCCCCGCAATCGGCACGCTGATGCTGCCTGCGGCCAATCGTCGCTCCACTGCGGCTGTGAACGTGCCATCCACCGATCCGCCGAATGGTCCTTTGATCTTTAGACCCAGCCATTCGGGCGGGTTGTGGCTGGCGGTGATCACGAGCGCTCCAAGGGCCTGTCGCTGCACCACGGTCCAGCTGCATGCCGGTGTGGGAACAGGCGTGCTTGTGAGCAGTGGTTCCAGCCCGACTCCGCGGACTGAGGAGGCGATCGCTTCGGCCAGCTCCGGTGCCAGAAAACGGCGGTCGTAGCCGATCACCACCGTTTTGCTGTTGAGCTGCTTTGGTGCCTGATGGGCCAGTTCCAGTGCGGAGGCCGCTGCCACCGGCAGCAGCCGCTCCACGGTGATGTCCACCCCGAGGACCCCCCGCCATCCATCGGTGCCGAAATGGATCGGAGCTGCGCACAGAGGGAGGGGAGCCGACGCCATGGCATGCCTTGAGTCCATCTGGATTTAGCAGTTGGCCGCCGTAACCTCGAACCATGGGTGACACCCCTTCTGCTGACAAGCCGCTCACTGACCGACTGCTGCGCAGCTGGACCCGCTGCCGGCGCCGGGCATGGCTTGATCGTCATGGTGATCAGAACCAAAGGGTTTACACCGCCCATCGCACCCTGCAGCTGGATGATCAGCAACGCAGTTTTGTCGCATTGCTCCCTCAAAAGCCTGGCCATGGGCTCCCTGCCTGCGAGCGGGGTGATGTCGGTGTGGTGGGCCTGAGGCTGCGCGGACGCACCGCAGAGGGATTCAGCATCGAGGCGCATCCAGCTCTGCTGCAGCGTCAGCCCGGCCGTAGTCGCTGGGGCGATTACGTCTACCGCCCTGTTCTGGCCAGGCAGGGGCGAAGACTCACCAGGGAGCATCGACTTCAGCTGGCGTTATCAGCTCGTCTGCTTGCACATTTTCAGCAGGCTCCGGTGGCCGATGGGCTGGCCCTGGCTGGGGCCGGCCGTTATCTCGATCAGGACACGGTTGCTCTCGGTGAGAACCTGCAACGCCAGCTGGATGAAGCACTGCGCAAACTGGCAGCTGATCTGAAGCGGACCGAGCCACCCCCACTGGCATCAGATCGGCGCAAATGTTCGCTCTGCAGCTGGAGAGGCGTGTGCAATGCCGAGGCCCGCAGGGTTGGACATCTCAGTGAGGTCAGCGGTATCGGCGCCAAGCGGCGGGAGATGCTCCTTGAGCTGGGGATTGATGGCTTGAACGCCCTTGCGGATGCCGATCCTCAGCACCTGGCTGAGCAGTTAAAGCGGTATGGAGACCAGCACGGAGCCGTGGCGGCTCCCCTGGTCGCTCAGGCCCGAGCCCAGCGGGATGGACATGTGGAGCCACTGGTTGATGCCCCGGCCCTGCCGGAACTGATCAAAGCGCCCGGGGTGCTGCTCTACGACATCGAATCCGATCCTGATGCTCGCGATGATTTTCTGCATGGGTTTGTTTGTCTCCCCCGTGACTGCGATGGTCGCTGGGCTCTCGAACGGGCCACCTATCACCCTCTGCTGATGCTGCAGGAGCACGGTGAAGCCCGTTGCTGGCAACGCATCAAGCGATTCCTCAACCGTTTTGAGGGCTGGCCGGTGCTCCACTACGGCGAGACAGAGTCATTGGCCCTTTGCAAAATGGCTCAGCGCCAGGGCGTCAGTGATGGGGATCGGCATGCCCTGCGCTGTCGGCTGGTGGATGTGCATGCACGGTTGCGCAGTCAGTGGCGACTTCCCCTCAACAGTTACGGGCTGAAGACTGTGGCTGACTGGCTCGGATTCAGCTGGAGTCAGGCTGGGGTGGATGGTGCGAGGGCTCTGCTCTGGTGGAGGCAGTGGCGTGGCACCGGCCCGAGTGACCGAGGGCATGTTCAGGCCCTGCGCTGGATCTTGACTTACAACCGTGATGACGGCTTGGCCACCTGGACCGTGGCTGCCTGGATGCTGGCAGCCGACAGCCGTTCTCAATCGCGAGTGGGTGGGTCGCAGAAGGCACTGGGTCGTGCGATGGAGACCTCCACGCCACTGTCTCCCGCTTGCAGTGTTTCCGCATCGAGCGCCTGACGTCTCACCAGGGCAAGGCCGAAACTGCGCCCCGATCCACTGTCCATCGACACGCTGGTGATCATCCCGGCACGCGAGTCATTCAAGTTGAGCTGGTCTCCGCTGTTCAGGACCTGTCCAGTTGTTGAGCAGCTGTGCCAGCAGCGCAGCTGCTGTTTCACGCCCCCGCGGGAGGCCAGCTTGGCCACGGTTTCCTGTCCCAGATAACAGCCTTTGCTCAGTTCGACCCAATGCGATAAACCCAGTTCAAAGGGATTGGTCTCACCAGTGAGCTCCTGCTGTCCCAGCGGCCAGCCCTGCTTGTGACGCCAGCGTTCCAATTCAGTGGCATTGCAGGGTGAGAGATCTGCCCAGGTTGGTGGTGGCTCGCTGGTCTCATCCAGCCAAACCACCTGATTCAGGTCTGGCGCCTTGCCCGCGACCAGGTGTTGCATCCGGCGCTGCTGGCGTTGCTCTCCGAGCCGCACCTGGTCTGCAGGAAAGATCACCCGATCAAACCCACTGGCGACTTGGTCAATGTCTCCGTTGAGCACGAGCACATCGGCGCCAGCGGAATCCAGACGCATCTCAAGCAGGGCTTTGACACGGCCTGTGGCATTGAGCCAACAGGCCTGGATCAGATCGCCGTGGGCGCACCCGTCCACCCTGGCGCTGGTCTGGCCATGCAGGAAGCTGCTGCATCCCTTGCCTTCGAGGCGGATGAGTGGGAATCGTGCCTCCCAGATCAATTCCGTTGCGTCCTGATGGCTGTTCATCACAGGTCGAGCTCCCTGGCTTTGGCCGCGACTTCGCTCAGGCGAAACAGGCTGACGAGTTGCAGTCCGGCCTGATCCATGGCGTCCTGGCCTCCTTCCTCACGATCGACGATGGTGACGACGCGCCGAACGGCATAGCCGGCCTCCTTGAGCTGGTTGACAGCCTTGATGGAGGATCCACCAGTTGTGACAACGTCCTCCAGCACCGTCACCAGGGCACCGGCCTCTGGCAGTGGGCCTTCTAGCCAGGCACCGGTGCCATGGCCTTTGGCCTGTTTGCGCACAATCAGCGCATTCAGATCACGGCCCTGCTGCGCCGCCGCCATGGCCACCCCGCTCACCAGGGGATCCGCCCCCAGCGTGAGGCCTCCCACTGCCACGGCGTCCTTCTCCACCAAGGCCAGCATGGCTGGACTGAGCAACGCCAGGCCGCTGCCACTCAGGGCCACCGGTTTGCAATTCACATAGTGTTCGCTGCTGCGACCGGACGCGAGGGTGAACTGTCCGTGCCGGTAAGCCTCCCGGGCCAGTCGGTCCAGCAGGACCTGGCGATCCATAGACAGGTCGGAATTGACGGGCATGGGGGCTGGTGCTTCGCGGATCCTCTGCCTAGTTTGCGCGCAGTGGTGCCTTTTCCCTTGGACAGGCTTCGATTCAGATCTGTGCTTCTGGTTCTGTCACTGAGCTCGTTGCAGGCCGCGGCCGTGGCACGCCCAGTGGTCTGCTCCACCACGTTGGAGGCCCCCTCAGTCCTGCTCATGGACGACGGAGGACCTGCTTCACCGGTTGAAGTGACCCGTTGCAGCCGTGTGAAAAGCACCGCAGCGCTGATGGAGGATCGCTTCTACAGCTGGACAGCCCCCTACGCCAGCGGTGTGAATATCCGGCATCAGCTCGCCGACATGTTTGGATTCGCTGTGGCGGGTCCTGATGGCGAGCGTTTCGTTGGTTTTGGTTTCCCTGATCAAACGATCGTCTGGGATGGCTCGGCCGTTGAGAACACCTACCGGATGTTGCTTGAAGATCAGAGTGATCCGATCCCCTGGCGCACCGTTGACATTCCCAACGGCTTCAGCGGCAGTCTTGCGGAGGACATTGCCTCCCCCGTTCCTGATGGCGTTCAGGAGGTGGAAGTCTTTTCGCCGGTCCGTGCCCTGTGGTAAATCCACGGTTCAAGGGGGGGTCTAGCAATCTGGTGAATGCAGCGAACTCATAATTCGCCTAAGGCGGGTTCGATCCCCGCGACCCCCATTGATTGGTTCCAATGCGCACCCTGCTGCTGATCGCGCTGCTGGTTCTGCCGGCTTTGTTTTCAGCTGCTGAGGTGGCGCTCCTCAGACTGAGGCCCAGTCAGGTGCAAGCCCTGAGCGAAGAAGGCCGCCCTGGTGCCCAGTCGGTGCAGCGCTTGCAGCGGCATCTGCGCATTGCTCTGCTGATGACACAGTTCGGGGCTTGCCTGTCGCTGGTGGCTCTCGGCTGGATCGGTCGTGGATTCGGTCAGCGCTGGTGGCCCCTGGAGATGCCTGCAGGCCGCTGGTGGGATCTCGCCTGGTTTTTGCTGCTGGTTGTGCTGGCCACTCTGGTTGCAGGCCTCTTGCCACGCGCCTGGGTGCTCAGCCGTCCCGAGTTCGCCGCCCTGCAGCTTGGCCCTGTTCTCGAGGGCGCGATCCGGGTGCTGAGTCCACTGTTGTCGGCTCTCGACAGCCTCGCTTCACTGTTGCTGCGACTGGTAGGACTCACCCAGCGCTGGGATGCACCGGTTCCTGCTCTCACGGCAGGGGAGCTGGAGACCCTGATCGAGAGTGGTGCGGTGACCGGTCTCAAGCCCGACGAACGTAACATCCTAGAGGGTGTGTTCGCTCTGCACGACACCCAGGTCCGTGAGGTGATGGTTCCGCGATCTGGAATGGTCACCCTCCCCCTTGAAGTGCGTTTCGCGGAGCTGATGGAGGCCGTGCATCGCACCCGCCATGCGCGCTTCCCGGTGATCGGTCAGTCGTTGGATGATGTGCGGGGAGTTCTTGATCTGCGGCGTCTCGCCGAGCCGATCGCCCGGGGGGAGCTGCGCGCAGACTCCTGGCTGGAGCCCTACCTGATGCCTGCGCAGACGGTGCCTGAGACCAGCAACCTTGCCGATTTGCTGGCCATCATCCGTTCGGGGAATCCCCTGCTGCTGGTGGTCGATGAGCATGGTGGAACCGAGGGCCTTGTCACCGCAGCCGATCTCACCGGAGAAATCGTTGGCGATGAACCGGACGACGAAACAGATGAACCCGATCTGGTGCCCATGGAGGATCAGCCGGGAACATGGCTGGTGGCTGGAGACCTGGAGATTGTCGAGCTGAATCGGCAGCTTCAGCTGGATCTCCCTGAAGCAAGCGACCATCACACCCTGGCTGGTTTTCTGCTGGAACGGCTCCAGCAAATCCCTTCACCCGGTGAGACCTTGCGTCACCACAACATCCAGTTCGAGATTGTTGCCATGGCTGGTCCCCGCATTGTGCGGGTCCTTCTGGTGCTCATCGAAGAGCCTGATTCGTCGATCGATCCCCTCAATCAAGACCAGGGATTGGTGTGATTCACCCCCCATTGCACTGATCACCGATAATCAGCCGGTTCGCGCAGTCCCACTGATGACCGACGCCATGGTTCCGGTGAAGGTCGGCGTGATCGGGATTGGCAACATGGGCTGGCATCACGCGCGTGTGCTCAGCCTGCTCAAGGACGCTGACCTGGTTGGGGTTGCGGACCCTGATGGGCAGCGTGGAGCACTGGCCACCGAACAGTTCGGCTGTCGTTGGTTCTCCGATTACCGCACCATGCTCGAGGAGGTTGAGGCCGTCTGCATCGCCGTGCCGACTTTGCTTCATCACTCCGTAGGCCTGGCTTGTCTTGAGGCTGGTTCACACGTGCTGATCGAGAAACCGATCGCAGCCAGTCAGGAGGAAGCCGCTGCCCTGATTGATGCCGCCAGCCGGGTGGGTCGCTTGCTTCAGGTGGGTCATATCGAACGCTTCAATCCCGCGTTCCGTGAGCTCACCAAGGTGGTGGCCAATGAAGAGGTGGTGGTGCTCGAGGCCCGTCGTCACAGCCCCCACGCTGATCGTGCCAACGACGTGTCTGTGGTTCTCGATCTGATGATTCATGATCTGGATCTGGTGCTCGAGCTGGCCAGTTCCTCGGTGGTGCAGCTCGCGGCGGCGGGAGGTCGAAGCTCGGAGGGGCCGATCGATTACGTCAACGCCACGCTCGGATTTGAAAACGGCGTGGTGGCCAGTCTCACGGCCAGCAAGATGAGTCATCGCAAGATCCGGACGCTCAGTGCCCACTGCCGGGCCAGCCTTGTGGAGACCGACTTCCTCAACCACAACCTGCATATCCACCGCCGGGCCCATGAGTGGTACTCCGCCGATCACGGGGAGCTGCTGTATCGCAACGATGGCTTCATTGAGGAGGTGAGCACCACGTCGATTGAGCCCCTGTATGCCGAGCTCGAACATTTCCTGCAGTGTGTGCGAGGACGTGAGACTCCCGCAGTGGACGGCCAGCAGGCGTCTCGGGCCTTGCGTCTGGCTGATCTGATTGAACAGGCCGTGGAGCAACCCGGTGTGGGTGTTGCGATCGAGACACCCATCTGATCTGGATCAGCGCAGTCCTTCCTGATCCGCGAGTTCTCTCAGCGCTTCAATCTGCCACTGCCGGCATTCGGCCGGAGATGACCGATAGAACTGATCCCAGGCAGCGGCCTTGTGCTGGAAGTAGTCGGCAGTGTTCTGCTCCGGATGGCGATTCCTCCAGCCCACCCTCACGGCGTGGCCGATCACCACATCAAGGGCGATGTCGTCGTCGAAGCGCATCTCGGGATTGGCGGTTGCGAAGGCCATCAGCGAGAGCAGGCTTTCGGTGCAGAGCTGTCTGTATTCAGGGGCTCCAATGCGGCTGAGCAGATGCTCCACCTGAATCGCGAAGTTGCGCTCGCCCGGTGTTTTCTCCAGAAGCAGGGCACTGGTCAAACGATTGCGGCGCTCCAGCTTGTCGCCGATGACCAGCCCACGGCAGTGATGGAGCAGCGACCAGATTCCGGCGTAGAACTCTTTGGGCACCTGTTGCAGTGAGCCCAGGCGGATCCGATGCTGGAGCCAGTCACTCCCGCTGGGGCTTTCGTCGAGGGGTTCAGGAATGTTCCACTGCACCTTGCCGCTCAGGTGCAGCAGTTCACGCCGTTGCAGGGCCGCTTTGGCGTGATCGACGTCGGCCAGCACGGTGCGCAGGCGCAGGCTGATGCGATGTGGAGGTTGATCGCAGAGGGCCTCAAAGGCTTCGTCCTGGCCGCATTGCTGCTCAGCGGCCAGCTCTGAGGTCAGCAGCAGCAGCAGCTGCCCGAGCTGGAAGGTCAGCGAGCCTTTGATCATGCTCGGCTCCCGCCTGGCGATCCCGTCCAGTGCCAACAGCAACTCCTGCTGCAGCATGCGTTCACGGCCGTCGTTGCCGCAGGTGCGCTCGATCAGGGCTGCGATCGACTGGCTGGAGATCGGACTGGTCAGTCTGGAATCGCTGCTGTAGTTCCGGCCGATCACGACCTGTTTCTGGCGGCTCAGCAGGTCTGTCAGTGCATCCTCCAGTTGGGGATGGATCAGACCCATGGCGCCGGCGCAGCGCCTGGCCACGTTCCAGTCCTCCTGGCTGAGGCCGCGGCGGTAGATCTCCTCGAGCAGTGTGGCCAGCTCAACAGGCGTTCCTTTGGGTCCGCTGAGGATGGCCTGCTGCCCGAGTCGTTGTGTCAACAACTCCAGCACCTCTGCTTGTTCTCGCAGCGAATGGCTGCTCCACAGCCTTTGGCGCAGCTTTTCCAGGGGGATGTCATCCAGTTCCTGCTCCTGGGCCGCGGTGAGGTCGCTCAGATCGGTGGAGGCCTGTAGCAGTTCAGCGGCTCGTTGTGCTTTGTCGGGCTGTTTGCTGTTCTCCCTTTCAGCCGGGAGCGTTAACCACTGGGCTTTGCTGGCCAGGGTTACCAGATCAGCGAAATCCACAGAAATGCCTTCAATGCTGCCGGTTTGCAGGCGCTGGGTGAGGTCCAGCAGGAGCGTTTCGTGACGCTCGAGCAGAGCGGCTTGCACAGGGATCAGCAGCAGGGGTGCCCCCTGGCCCTGCCAATGCCTTTGCAGCAGATGCAGCTCGTTGACGATGCTTTCGACCAGCTGTTGCGGGTCATGGCTCAGAAAGAACGTGTCCTCCTCCAGCACTGCGGGTAGAAACGCCAGTTGTTGTCCGCCTTGGCGATAGAGGCGAGCTGTAACCGCCGTCTCCGGTCGCAGTGGAGGGTGGCCGCTGAGCCCCAGAGCGTCGTCGGCGCCAACGTTGCCGAGCCGTTCTCGCAGTGCCTCCGATGGCAGCACCGGTAGATCGATGGATTCAGGATCGCTCACCGGTAATCCCAGTTTCTGGAGCTTTCGGGCGACGGCATCACTCCCGGGAACCAGCGAAACCAGCACTGTGTCGGCACCCAGCGTGGCGGGCAGTCGCCGTCCGCAGGGGTCAAGGTCCTCTGGCTTGATCAGTCCATCCAGGAGCATCTCTCCAATCCAGGCGAGGCTTTGGGTCCAGAGCAACGGCACGTTTTCGTTGGCGATACGCCGCTGGCTCCCAGGCGCACGTCGTTCCAGCTCGAGCTGTTCAGCGGGTACGAGATACAGCTCCGGGAATAGTCGTTCTCCATCGCGTTCCACCTGCAGAGCCTGCAGCCGTTCACGCCAGAGGCCGGCATCGTCCCAGCGCTGCTCGAAGCAGGCGGTGATCAGTTCGTAGGCCAGGAACAGTGGCCATTCCGATTCGATGCCTTCAAAGGTGGCCAGTTCCTCACGCTCGTAGTGCAGCCGGCTGATGTCCTCCACCACTGTTTGGTGACCATCCCTGCGAAAGCGCTTGTAGCCGTAGGGACCTCCCAGCTCGCGCCTGATCCGCTTGTTGGTGCGTTCCACAAGCGCTCGATCTTCCACAGCCCAGGCGGGGTAACCGACCACCGAGAGGCAGGCGCTGTCCACTTCTTTGCTGGCTGACTCACGGGGCAGAAGCCCTGTCAGAGCACGCCTCAGACGCACCACAGCACCGTGTGGAATCAGCACCTGCATGCTTCCGTCTCCGTGGGAAGCGAAAAGGTCAACCCCGTCCAGTGCTTCAAGGGCGGCCTTGGCCATGCCGATCGAACTGGCGTTGCGTTCCGGTAGGCCGTGATTGCCCTTGTCCCCCCGTTCCCAGATGCCGTAATCGGCAACGCGGTAGGCCCTGGCCACGTAATACACCAGGTTCTGGATGAAGGATGCTTCGTGGCTGTTATGGATGACGGCCAGGCCGCTGCAGCTCAGTTGGGCCAGCTGCAACAGAAACAGTGATGTGGCATCCAGCTGCAGATGCCCCCATCCGTCATCGGGAACCACAGGCGATCCGCTGGCACTGTCGTACTTCGCATGCAGGGCATCCAGGGGATCGAGACTGCTTTTGAAGCGCTCCACTTTTCCGGCCTGACGCATCATGGCGTTCAGCAATCCGCGCATCAGGTCGATCACGCGTTGTTCGAGCTCCCAGCAGCGTTGACAGGCTCCTTTCTGGCGACGGTGTGCGATGGCCAGACCCCAGACGCACTGAATCGAATAGATGCAGTCGCGGACCCAGGCATCCCCGTAATTGCCATGCACGGTGTGGGCTGTGCTGGCAGGCAGCAGACCACTGACTGGGTTCTGTCGTTGCAGCACCACCCGTTCGATGGAGCGGTCGAGCTGTGTCAGTCGCTGCGCACGAAGCTCATCCTCTTCACGGGTCGGATGCGACAGAACCATGGTGTCTAACGCGACCGGATCTAGATTCTCTCGTGCAGCGGACACGCGGATGGAAGCACTGACAACGGGTCCGCGCGATCAACGTCGTTGCCAAGTTCTCGGCATTCCCGTCGATGCCTGTAGGGATGTGACGGCCTCCGCGATCGGCCTGCATGCGGAGGGCGGAGGACAGATCGTAACCCTGAATGCAGAAATGACGATGCTGGCTCGCCGCAACGCTGATCTGGGTGCTGTGATCCGAGCCGCCGATTTGGTGGTTCCCGATGGAGCAGGCGTGGTTTGGGCTCTTGCTCGCCAGGGCATCAAAGTGCAACGCAGTCCAGGAATCGAGCTGGCCTGGTCGTTGCTGCAGTACGCGGAAGCCCATGGCTGGCGTGTTGCACTCGTCGGCGCGTCTCCTGAAGTGATGGAGAGGTTGTCTGATCGCCTTGCTCAGCAGATTCCAGCTCTGCAGCTGGTTTTCGCGGAACATGGATATCAGGATGCCAGTGCTTGGCCCGAGCTTGAAGCGAGGTTGCGGCGACTCAGCCCCGATCTGGTGCTTGTGGCTCTTGGCGTGCCCCTCCAGGAGATCTGGATTCAGAGAATGCGTGATCAACGCCCCGGTCTCTGGATGGGCGTGGGTGGCAGCTTTGATGTCTGGTCAGGCTTGAAGCAACGTGCGCCGGAATGGACCAGCCGTTTGCAACTGGAATGGCTTTACAGGCTGTTGCAGGACCCCAGCCGCTGGAAGCGTTATCTCGCCCTGCCTCAGTTCGCCTGGTCGGTGCTGAGGCGTGGTGAGAGAGCGCGCTGAACGCTTCAGCGGAAGCCGACGGATGCCTGCCAGACGAAGGCCAGCAACAGGAAGAAGAGGGGAATGATCGGGAGGATGTCGATCAGCGGACCAAATGCCTGATAGGCCTCTGGAAGTTGGGCCAGCAGATCGAGGGAGAAAGCAGCCATCCCGGCGGAATACGGTCAGTGTGCGGACGCTACCACGTGTGATGAGCTGGGGAGTCCTCTTCCCAGGGAGCGAAATCCTCTGAAAAACAGCCGTCCTTGATCGCCTGGCCCATGGCGGTGGTGAAGCGGATCAGGTGGGTGAGGTTGTGCAAGCTCAGCAAGGTCAGGCCCAACAGCTCATCACTGCGGATCAGATGGTGCAGATAGGAGCGGCTGTGCTGCCGGCAGGCCTGACACGGACAGGTCGCATCCAGCGGTGTGTGGTCGTGGCGGAAACGGGCGTTGCGCAGATTCCATCGCTCTCCACCGACAAGGGCTGTGCCGTGCCGACCAAGCCGGGTCGGCAGTACGCAGTCGAACAGATCGATGCCGTTGGCCACGGCAATGCTCATTTCTCTCAGCGTGCCGATCCCCATTAGATAGCGGGGCCGATCACCAGGCAGCAGTGGAGTGACCTGCCGCACAATCCGGTGCATGTCTTCCACGGGCTCGCCCACGCTCACTCCGCCAATGGCGATTCCCGGTAGATCAAAGCCGGCCACCGCGCGGGCGCTGGCGTCACGCAGATGGGGAAAGCAGCCTCCCTGCACGATGCCGAAAAGGGCCTGATCGGGCTTCTGATGGGCGCTCACGCAGCGCTCCAGCCAGGCGTGGGTTCGACGACTGGCCTCCTCCACATCGTTCTCGGTTGCGGGATAGGGCGGGCATTGATCGAAGGCCATGGCCACGTCCGCCCCCAGTGCCATCTGGATTTCCATCGATCGCTCTGGGGTGAGCAGGATGCGACTGCCGTTGCGTGGATTGCGGAAATCCACTCCCTGGTCGTCGATGCGATTGAGATCGCCGAGGCTGAAGACCTGAAATCCACCGGAATCGGTGAGCATCGGTCCGTTCCAGCCCATGAACCGATGCAGTCCGCCTGCCTCCTGAATAACCACCTCGCCCGGTTGCAGATGCAGGTGGTAAGTGTTCGACAGCACCATCTGGGCACCGGTGCTTGCCAGCTGATCCGTGCTGACCCCCTTCACGGTGGCGAGGGTCCCCACCGGCATAAACCGCGGTGTGTCGACGACTCCATGCGGAGTTGAGAACGTGCCGCAGCGCGCATCCGTCCGTGAACAGTGAGCGCTGATCTTGAAGTCGAACACGCGCACCTCAGTCCGACCTCTGACCCTACGGTGAGTGATCTCCGTGATCTGGCCTGTTCTGCGGTTGTTCAGTCCCTCCTGGTTGCGTGATCTGGCCGGAGCCTGGGTCTTCTATTCAGTGCTGCCTGGCTGGCCATGGCCCGCACCCCGTTTTGAGCGCATTGCCCGTTTCGCCCCCTGGATCGGCGCGGTGATCGGCGCTCTGGCGGCAGCTCTCTGGCTGCTGCTCAGTGCTCTGAACTGGCCACCTGTGGCGATTGCTCCTGTCGCACTGGCCCTGAGCCTTTGGCTGACAGGCGGGCTTCATCTGGATGGACTGATGGATACGGCCGACGGTATGGCTGCCGGGAGCAGCCGTTGTCTGGAGGCGATGGATGACAGTCGTGTCGGGGCCAGTGGAGTTCAGGCGGCGGTCATCGTTCTGTTGCTCCAGTTCTCAGCGCTGGTCCAGCTGGGTGGTTGCGCCCCGGCGGCACTGGTCTTTTCCGCGATCTTCGCGAGGGTTTCGCCGCTGTGGGCCATGGGTCACTTCCGTTATCTGCGCCAGCAGGACACGGGCACCGCGGCGTTCCATCGCAGCAATTGGCGCGGTTGGCGTGAAGGCCACCCAACCCTGTTGTTACTGCTTTTGGCGGGGCTGCTGGTGTGGGGTCTGCAGCCCCAGCTGCTGATGGCCTGGGTCGGTTTTGCCGTGCTTGGGATTGCGGCAGCTGCGCTGCCGGCTGAGTGGCTGGGCCGGCGCCTTGGGGGCCATACCGGCGACAGCTATGGCGCCACGCTGATGGTCTGTGAAACGCTCACTCTGCTGGGTTCAGCGCTGCTTGCTCCTGTTCTGTTGTCGGCAGCTTGAGCAGAAAGGCATTCCCCTGCGCAGGCAGATCCGCATCCAGGGTTTGGGGTTCGGTGTGCAGGTGGAGTGAGCCGCCGCGGCTTTCCGCCAGGCGACGGGCCAGCGACAGGCCCAGGCCTGAGCCTGGGCGATCAATGCTGCTGCTGCCACGCTCTCCTTGCTGGAAAATGCGATCGTGCTCTTCGGGGGGAATGCGTGGACCTGCATCCCAGACGCAGATGGCATGGTCCAGAAGCTTCAGGCCCAGTGCGCATCCGGGCGGGCTGTAGCGGAAGGCGTTTTCCAGCAGGTTGGCCACGATTTCAGCCATCACGGCATCGGCGGCCGGGCGAGCGGCCTGGGTCCAGGCCGCCCAATGGTTGGGGCCATGCCACGACCTGTTCTGCAGGGTTGCTGTGGCAGAAGCCCGCTGGATCAGAGGATTCAGCAGATCTGCCACGGTCAGGTCGGCCGCATCCGCCGGAACGGGAGGCAGCAAAAGGGGGGTGGAAGAGTCCGCTTCCAGCCTGAGGTCGCCTTGGCCAATCCGGTCGAGGGACTGGAGATAACGATCCAGCTGATCCTGTTCCTGAATCAGGCTTTCCACCAACGAGCGCTGCTGGTCCTCTGGGCCGATGCGACGAAGCAGAAGCTGGGCATACGTGCGCAGTGCTGTGAGCGGATTGCGCAGCTGATGCACCACCAGATTCAGTTGCTGACGCTGCGCATCCAGCTGGTGATGAAGCTTGCGGCGATCTTGCTCAAGACCAAGAATGCAAGCGAGCGTTTCCGCGCAGACCTGAAGGCGCGGGTCATGTTCGACGGGCTTGCCTGGCAGCGGTCGTTGCTCGGCACGGAGCACCCCCAGCAGGAGGCTTTCGTACCTGAGCGGGTACCAGCGCCGTTCCTCGGCCACGCTGCGCAGGCTTGGATCTTCGGCAATGGCCGGTGGCAGCGCTGAATCGAGGGGCCACTGCGCCACGAGTGTCAGGGTTGGGGTGGAGCCCTGATCCCGATCGGTGACGTACAGGGCAAGACGCGCCATGGCCGTATCGGCAGCCAGAGACTGCAGTTGCTGCTGCGCTAGCTCGAGAAACCGATCGGACAGTTGCATCAGCCGAACTGCATCACGGAATACAGACGGTCGTGCGGTACGGCATCTGGACTGCTTGCCAAATTGGGAAAAAGTCTTAAGATCGGAGATGCGACCGACAGTTCGGCCCCTGGGAGGCCGTTCTCCTTCGTTGCTCCAATTGAGGTTGCACTTTCCGTGCCGCCAAGGTTACAGCAGAGGTTGATGAATCCCCTGTTGACGTCGACTTCTTCGTCGTTGTGAGCAATGGAGTGTGTCTTATTGCGAGCCGGCCTTCTCCGGATTTCCGCAGTCCGAACGCTGATGACCTGAAGTTTTCCCTCGAGGAATCATTCAGGGCATTGCCTGAACAACGGCTCAGTCCAACAGCTCCCTTCAGTCCACCTCTCAGCTCCCGTTTGCGGGAGGCAACCCTATGTCTAAGAAGCGCAAGCGGATTAGCCGCCGCCGTCTTGCCGGTCAGCGTGTGCTGGCCCATGTTCCGACGTTCCATCTGGAAACCGGTGAACACAAGCCCGTGACAGCGGCCCGCCGCTTCATCGCTGAAGGCTGTCTTGTTGCTCCAGCACTGTTGAACGTGCGACGCAACGAGCACACCACCGACCGTTTCTTCTGGGGTGAAAAGGGCTTGTTTAGTGCGCAGTACGCGGAGGAAAATCACTTTCTCTTCCCTTCGTTGCGCACGATCGTTGACAGCGTCGGCGAAGAGGTGATCTTTGAAGGCCTGGAGCTTTCCTCCGACGATTGGGAGGAGATGGAAGAGTACGAATACGCCTTCGTCTGAATCAGCGCAACGCAGTCCTGGCTGGGTTATCCCAGCCAGGACTGGATGGCTTGCGCCATCGCGGTCTGAGCTTCAGGAGGAATGCTGTGCCCACCGGCAAAGGTGGTCAGGCTGCAGGGGGTTGAACCCGTCCTGAGCAATTCCAGCAGCTTGTCTGCAGCAGCAGCCGGAACAACGTCGTCATCGAGGCCGTGCAGCAGCAGCACCGGCGGACGGGTCGATGAAGGTTGCCAGCCTGGATGGGGATAGCCGCTGCAGCTGATGACTCCTGCTAGTGGCAGGTTGGAGCCAACGTGCAGGGCCATGGCACCGCCCTGGGAAAACCCGATCAGAACAGTTCTGGAGAGGGGAATGCTCTCCAGGTCGAGGTCTTCAATGCGACGACGCAACTGTTGCGTGGCCGATGGAACGGCCTGCCAGTTGGCTGGGAACAGGCCATACCACTGGCGACCCTGGCCGCCTGGGTGCAGTTCGGGGGCCTGCAGTCCGATGCATTCCGCAGGGATGCTGGATGCTGCTGCCAACCCTTCGCCCAGAGGGAGCAAATCCTCTGCATCGGCCCCCCAGCCATGCAGAAGCACCAGGCGAATGCGTGCCGGTTCCCGGCCGGCATGAATCACTGAATCAGGCATCAACGTGTTGACCTGCTGCTGCGTAGGTTGGCCCAAGGTCTCCTTCCTGTCCTGCTGCTATGGCTCCCACTGCGCTGCTGAGCGTGTCCGACAAGCGCGGACTGGTGCCTCTCGCTGAGGCTTTGCATCACCGCTACGGCTTTCAATTGCTCTCCAGCGGTGGAACAGCCAAGGTCCTCAAGGAAGCTGGTTTGCCTGTGACCCCCGTGGCAGAGCACACCGGAGCACCAGAGATTCTTGGGGGACGTGTGAAGACGCTGCATCCGCGAATTCACGGCGGCATCCTGGCCCGGCGTGGCGATGCCAGCCATGAAGCCGATCTGACCGCGCATGACATCGCACCGATCGATGTTGTGGTCGTCAATCTGTATCCGTTCCGGGAAACGGTTACTGATCCCGCGGTGAGCTGGGAGACCGCAATCGAGAACATCGATATCGGCGGTCCAACGATGGTCCGATCCGCCGCCAAGAACCATGCGCACGTCGCAGTGCTGACCGCTCCGGATCAGTACGACCGCTTTTTAGCTGCTCTGGATGCTTCGGGGGGAGTTCTTACGGATGCAGTGCGCCGTCAACTTGCTGTGGAAGCTTTCGCGCATACGGCGGCTTACGACGCCGCGATCACCCGATGGATGCAGGCCAGACCAGAGGTGAGTGGCACAGATGATCTCCCTGCAGCCGATCTCCCCTGGCTTGAGGCCTTGCCTTTGCGTCAGCGCTTGCGATACGGAGAAAATCCCCATCAACAGGCCACCTGGTACAGCGCTGCCAAGACAGGCTGGGGCGGAGCCATTCAGCTGCAAGGCAAAGAGCTCAGTACCAACAACCTGTTGGATCTGGAGGCTGCTCTGGCAACGGTCCGAGAATTCGGGTACGGCGCCAATGGCAGCAACCCCGCCAGTCGCCCCGCCGCTGTTGTGGTGAAACACACCAACCCCTGTGGGGTGGCGATCGGTGATGGCACTGCTGCCGCCTTGAATCGAGCTCTGGATGCGGATCGCGTCAGCGCCTTTGGCGGCATCGTCGCCTTGAACGGTTGTGTTGATGCGACGGCTGCCCGTGAACTGACGAGCCTCTTCCTGGAATGTGTCGTCGCACCGGCGTTTGCACCCGAAGCGCGGGAGATCCTCGCGGCCAAGGCCAATTTGCGCTTGCTTGAACTCTCCCCTGAAGCGATTGACGGTGCCGGCCATGACCATGTGCGCAGCATTCTTGGTGGTGTCCTCGTGCAGGATCTTGATGACCAACCTGTGACGCCCGACGATTGGACCGTGGCCACCGAGCGGGTCCCCACGCCGACTGAGCGTGAAGATCTCTGTTTTGCCTGGCAGTTGGTTCGTCACGTTCGTTCCAATGCGATCGTCGTCGCCAGGGATGGTCAGAGTCTCGGGGTGGGAGCCGGCCAGATGAACAGGGTGGGCTCAGCGCAGATTGCCCTCGAGGCCGCTGGTGATCGCAGCAAAGGTGCTGTGCTTGCCAGTGATGGCTTTTTCCCCTTCGACGACACGGTTCGCTTGGCTGCGGAACATGGAATTACGGCTGTGATCCATCCTGGTGGCAGCAAGCGTGACGGGGATTCCATCCAGGCTTGCAACGAACTCGGCTTGTCGATGCTTCTGACAGGACGCCGTCACTTCCTGCACTGAGGATCTGAATGGTGATGAGGTTCAGGGCATCCACGCCCTGAAGCCTGCAGTTTTAGTCTTCGGCCAGTCTTGTGATTTTTGATGCCTGAGTCCCTGTCTTTTGGCCTCAACTTCGTTCATCCGCTGATGATGTGGCTGTTGCTGGCTGCAGGCGGCTATGCCATGTATCTGGGCATCAAGGCTAAAAAGGTGCGCACGGGGACACCGGAGCAGCGCAAGGCCCTGGTCAAAGGGAAATTCGCTCAGAGGCACTATCTCTGGGGCAGCGCTCTGATGGCTGTGATGGTCTTTGGAACGCTTGGTGGAATGGCGGTGACCTATCTGAACAACGGCAAGCTGTTTGTGGGCCCGCATTTGTTGGTTGGTCTTGTGATGACCGGAATGATTGCAGCAGCCTCGGCTCTTTCACCCTTAATGCAGCGCGGAAATCTTGTGGCGCGTAAAGCTCACGTTGGCCTGAATATGGGGATGCTCACACTGTTTCTCTGGCAAGCGGTCAGTGGGATGCAAATCATGAACCGAATCTGGATCAATCGTTGAAGTCTTTGAGTGATATCAACGATAAAAATCTTCTCGAGTGAGAGGAGTTTTTCTATCGTTATTTCTCACGTAAAAGAACACTGTTGCGGCGACTGCCAGGACTGGAATTGCAGTTAAGAGCAAGACCGCAATCGCAGTGAAGTCTTGATACATCGAGATCTTGGCATTAATTCACTTATTATACAGTGACCCACCCGTGTAGCTTATTTTATTTGCCTAAGTTATTTATATTACATCGACTGTGGGATTCGAATTTTTTTTACATCGACATCAGGTATTTCGACCTGCGCTCAGCTTGATGTTGCGCAGTGAACTTCACTTCTGCTTGGCTTGTTCACGACCTTCTCGGAACGCAGCTAGATCACGTTTGGCAGACCAATAAGCGCTGAGTTGCTCGCAGGTTTTGTATTCCATCCAGTTTGTTTCTGCTGCGACAACCCTTGCGTGCAGAGCTCTCTCGGTTTTCGTCTCAAACCGAATGGTGCCCTGGTCCAAAGGAGCGTTGATGAAATAATCCCAATTCGGTTCAACCATGGGCCGCTTTAAGTTGATTGATCTTGGCGAATCTTTCACGGCAAAGCAGTTCATTCTTTATGGCTAAGCGAGTAATCTGTTGCTTCAATTCCTTCAAGGCGATAGGACTGACAGCACTTTTGATTGCTGGCTAAGTATCGTTCCGATGGCTTTATTAAAGTTAACTTTTCTCCTGTGGATGAAGTCTGATTCAGCAGGGTCTGAAGGTTTTCATGAAGGGCTTGGGCTCGGCGTCAGCACGCACTCTCTGCTTTTGTCATAGAATATTTTCATCAAAACAACGTTCAGATGCTGAAGCCTTTGTTGATATCTCTGTTGTATGTGATCAGTTGCGCGCTGGCATTGCTTCAGGCAACACGCGAATCAACCCCGCAGCCGATTGGACTTCTGATTGTTGCCATGGTGATGACACCTATCTTAGTCAGCATCATTGCCGGGCTTCCCGTGAACTGTATGTCTTTTCAGAACAAGCAAACCGATTAATTGTTGTCCACCTCGAGAATGAATGAATGTTGGATATTTAAATATAGGAGGGGTGTATGGGGGGATGACGGCTTTTTTAAACTGATCTGTTAGATATTATTGTTTCGACTCTTCTAGGATTATTTTGCACCAGGCTTCCAGGCGATCTTGCGTTTTTTCTGACTCATTGTCTTCGTCAATCGGAAGCCCGCAAAACATCCCGTTAATCATGCTTTTTGAATCATCGAAAATATAGTCTTCGCCTGACACATGTCCAATCAACTTGCCGCCCGCTTTTTGGAAAGCTGTATAGAGCTCTTCCATCGCATCACAGAAAAATTTGCTGAATGCCGCCGAGTCGCCAAGGCCAACGATGGCCACAGGTTTTCCTGAGCAATTGAGGGCCGGGATCTGTTCAATGTGTTCATCCCATGTCGTTCCGGACCGTTTGACGTCTGAGCCGGTGTTCCAGGTTGGAGTGCAGCAGATCAGTGCTTCACAGGCTTCCATGTCCTTGATGTCCTGAAAATCACTGAGCTCTTTGAGCTCAGAATCTGGAAGCAGCTGGTCGAGTCTTTCAGCGATGTCTTCCGTATGCCCGGTCGCTGATGCAAAGACAATCGTAAATTTCATAGAGAAACCCTTCGGTACTATTTTTTCTTGCCATATGGCAATGATCAAATAGTATTTGACAATGTATTGTCACTTAGTATACAGCTTGTTTTTGCGCTGAGCAGGCTGTTTAGTCAAACTCAAGGCCATTGAATAATTCTTTATGCACGGCAAAAGTGTGATAAGGGGTTGTTTTGTTTTCAGGTTGCAACTTAATTCCATCGCATGTGTAGGCGATTGCACAAACTAAATTTCCTTGCCACGCAATATCGTCGTCACTTTGTTGTTTTGACCAGGTCATCATGATTTGGAATTGATCGGGGAGTTGATGGCCAATCTTTTCGCATGCTTTGCACAATTGATATAACGCCGGGGGCTTGGCTGGCATCGACAGCGCCTTCTTGAGGCTGAGCTCATTGAAGACGCCGATATATCGTATATATTCGATGATTTCGGTTTCAATCTCGCTGAGATTGGCTTCGCTTATGGCTTTGTCAATCTCATTGGGATTGAGAATTGGCCTCACGTTGGTTATTGCGGGGTTCATTGATTAACGTGTAGCGGGTCGTTGGGCGCTGATCAGATTTGATCAAGACTTTAACAATAAATTGTTGCTTCTCATTTGATTTTTAAGTTAAGAGTGCACAAAAAATAAGGTCGTGCTGAGCGTTTCTGTTGACTGTCGATTTAGTTACTGATTTTTGCTAAAAAGCTTGGCTTCAAGCTTCTTTGGTAATTAATATCTTCGATCATTTTTTGAGCACTTGTGTGAACGACGACGCTAATATCTTGAGTCGTGTTGTGAATTTTCCAGAGGCCAATTCGAATTTCTGATCTTGCGCAGGTGACTTGCCATGCATCAGGCTTCGGTGAGCCAACCTGCTTCACGGTGATTTTTGTCCAGTAAGAGTCTCTTCGATGCCCTGGAGTCAGCGTGTAAGAGATCGAGCCATCATCTTTTTTCTCTTTTTGGAAATTCAGCTTTAGAAGCTGCTGACTCCAGTCACCCATGCTTATTGATCTTTGCTCTCGAACCTTAGTCGCGAATGAATTGAATCATGCATCTTTTTTATCTGACGCATGATTCAATGGTCACGCTTGGATCTTTGAGGCAGTGTTTTGAGTAAGGATTGGAATGTCTCTTCCTTGACGGCTAAAAAGGGAATTGAGCCCTCCTTTTCATGTATGGGTCCGCGATGATAAAAACTGAATCTGAATGTGAGCCTGGTCAATTCTCTGAATAGCCCATCTCTTGAAGGATGGGCTGAAAGCTCTTACTTATCAGCAGGAGCGGCTTTCTTGGCTTCAGGGGCTGCTGGTTTTTTGTCAGCAGGAGCCGCTTTCTTGGCTTCAGTGGCTGCTGGTTTTTTGTCAGCAGGAGCCGCTTTCTTGGCTGCAGCGGCTGCCGGTTTCTTGTCAGCAGGAGCGGCTTTCTTGGCTGCAGCGGCTGCTGGCTTTTTGTCAGCTGGAGCTGCTTTCTTGGCTGCAGCAGCTGCTGGTTTTTTGGGTTTCAGCTTGGATGTGTCGAGATTTTTCTCGCCGAAGGCTTTGTATCCCAGGAAAACCAGGCCGCCTACAACTGGAATGGACGTGATGCCGCCAATGGCGATCTCAAACCCTGACAATGCCATTGCTGATTGGCCGAGAAAACGAAAACATAACATATGACCACTTCACGGTTTGCAATAAAAACTGATCGACTGAATTGAGGGGGTTCAGGTTTGATCTGAAGCGTTGTTTTGAGAGTTTTTTGGTGCTCCTCAGCGCTTCAGGTAGTGATCAAGTCTGTTGCGTGGAGAAGGCGATGGGCCAGGTTTTTTGAGGGCTGATCCCGTTGATCATTGTTGACTGGATTTGGCGTGACGGTCAGAACGCAGCTCGGCGCCGTGGCGGGCATGCCAATGCATGGGTGGCGTGGAAGTCCTCCTGAACTTTCCAGGTCAGTCTGCGTGAAATCTGGCGCACGATCTGACGAAGAAGGTGATCACCACTGGACTGAACCAAGCCATTGGGGAGCATGGTGATCACTTTGGGCAGTGCAATCCAGACGGTGAGATCAAGAGACCAGTTGACCCAAGTTTGATCATGCTCCAAGTCGTTTTCAGGTTGGTCCACCAGGCTGAGATTGGCTTGGAAATCAACGTCGTACAGCTTCACCAGAGCAGGATCGTGATCGGGAAGGGCAACTGTTTCGATCGCATAGCTCTTCTTTTGGCGAGGCAGCAACCTCAGGCCGATGGTCGGCTCCACTTCGAAGCCGAAATTCCCAAAACGTCCAAGGGTCAGCGCGTAAGCCTGGGGATCGAGAGCTTCGACCTCCATCGGTGAGGCACATCTGTGAAACCAACCCTGGTGTTGGTCGAGATACGTAGCAATGGTGTTGGGATCCGACCGCATTTCCATGCGGTCACTGAAGTGGCTGCGATAGCAACGCACCTGTGGATCCACGTTCTCGTGGTGGCGCAGTGCTTCGTCGGATGGTCTCGACAAGATCAGGACGGACGAGCCCCGATCAGGGGAATTGCTGTAGAAAGACAATGTAAAGCTTCGTGGCGATCAATCTGCGTCGCTGATGGCGATCATGCGTTGAATCACGTGTTCCACCACGCGATCTGGAGTTGAAGCTCCGGAGGTGATGCCAACGGTGATCGGTCCGCTCGGTAAGAAGTTCTGGTCACGGGTTAAGTCCTCGCCGAGTGGTTTGTGCTCGATGCTGTTGTCCTCACTGATCCGCTCCGGCGTGTCGATGTGGAACGAACGGATGCCACGACTGATGGCAATTTCCTGAAGGTGGGTGGTGTTGGAGGAGTTGTACCCACCGATCACGACCATCAGATCAAGGGGCTCATCGACCAGTGAGAACATCGCGTCCTGTCTTTCCTGGGTTGCGTCGCAGATGGTGTTGAACGCCAGAAAGTGTTCGTTCAACTGCAAGGGCCCGAACTTGCTGAGCATCGTGCGTTCAAACAGGCGGCCGATCTCTTCGGTTTCACTTTTGAGCATCGTGGTCTGGTTGGCGACACCGACACGCTCCAGATCCCGGTCTGGGTCAAAGCCTGGAGAGCAGGCATTGGCAAAACGGGCCATGAAGCTGTCTCGATCCCCTTTGCCGAGGATGTAATCCGCCACGAACTGAGCTTCCTCCAGATCAAGCAGCACCAGATAAGTCCCAGCGAAGGAACTGGTGGCGAGGGTTTCTTCGTGTTTCACCTTCCCGTGAATAATCGAGGTGAACACATGCTTTTTGTGCTTCTCCACGGTGTTCCAAACCTTGGAAACCCAGGGACAAGTGGTGTCAACAATGTGGCAGCCTCGATCATTGAGCAGCTGCATTTCCTGCACGGTGGCTCCGAAAGCAGGAAGAATCACGACATCGCCGAATTCCACACCGGAGAAATCCTTCACCCCCTGGTCCACAGGGATGAAATGGACATTCATATTCCTCAGATGATCATTCACCGAAGGGTTGTGGATGATCTCATTGGTGATCCACAATCGCTCGCTTGGGTAGTGCTTACGCGTCTCGTAGGCCATGGCTACGGCGCGTTCAACGCCCCAGCAGAAACCGAAGGCTTCAGCCAGTCGCACGTTGAGGCGACCGTGGCTGAGTTGATAACCGTTTTCACGGATGGATCCGATCAGGCTGCTCTGATAGGCCTGCTCCAGGCTGCCTGCCACTTCTTCAGCGCGCCCGAAGCCACGACGGTTGTAGCGGTCGGAATTATGAAGGGAGCGCTTGAAGGCGTGGGTATCCATGGCCGCTTCGGCAGTGCGATGACTCTATGGGGTGTGGGTCGGAGCTGTCTCCGGTGGATGGCCGTGCTGACCAAAACAAGAAAAAACCCCAGTCCCTGTGGACCGGGGTTCAGCGTTACGGATGGAACGTCAGTTGCCGGCCGAGGCGAAATCGGGATAGGCCTCCATACCGTGCTCACCGATATCGAGACCATTGATTTCCTCTTCCTCGGTGACGCGGATGCCGCCGAACAGAGCGCCAATCACGCTCCAGGCGATCCAGCAGGTCACGACAGTCCAGATGGCGAAGGCTGCAGTACCAAGAGCCTGGATACCCAATTGTTCAACGCCACCGCCCACAAATAGGCCGAGAGGTGAGCCATCGCCCTGGATGTCGAAACCCCAGAGTCCGATCACAACCGTGCCCCAGATGCCACAGACACCGTGGACGGAGAAGGCGCCGACTGGATCATCGATGCCTGCGTTGTCCAGGGCTGCCACCGCGAAGACCACGATGATTCCACCAACGAGTCCTGCCAGCCAGGAGCCAACCCAAGTGAGGTTTGCACATCCAGCTGTGATGCTGACCAGGCCGGCGAGGATGCCGTTGATGATCATCGTCAGGTCCGGCTTGCCTGAGGTGAGTGTCGAAACGATGGTCGCACCGATCGCACCACCTGCAGCAGCAAGGGTTGTGGTGACTGCGATGTAGGGAACCCACTCATCCATTCCCAGCTGAGAGCCGGGGTTGAATCCATACCAGCCGATCCACAGAATCAGCGCGCCAAGGGTGGCAATGGCCATGTTGTGTCCGGGAATGGCCTGAGTGCGGCCGTTCACGTATTTGCCGATCCGGGGGCCAAGGAGCATGGCGCCCACCAGGCCTGCCCAGGCTCCGACGGAGTGAACGATCGAGGAGCCTGCGAAATCGATGAATTCTTTGTTGCCAACGCTGTTCAACCAGCCACTGTTCCATTCCCAGGAACCGGAGATGGGGTAGATGAAAGCGGTCAGAACAAGAGAGAAAATCACGAACTCGCCAAATTTGACGCGCTCGGCCACGAGTCCCGAAACAATGGTGGCTGCAGTTCCTGCAAAGGCGGCCTGGAAGAGGAAGTCAACCGAGGGCACCAGTTGGGAGCAACCTTCAGGGCCTTGTCCCGCGGCGCAGGCGAGTGCATCTGCAGCACTCCAATCAAAGAAGAATCCCTTAAAGGACAGCCATCCGTCGATGACTGAGTTGCCATACATCAAGGAATAACCAACAACCCAGTAGGCGGTTACAGCCAGAGCGAACACAAAGAGGTTCTTGGCGAGAATATTGACAGCGTTTTTCTGGCGGCACATCCCGGCTTCGACCATGGCGAAGCCGGCGTTCATGAAGATCACCAGGGCTGCTGCAACGAGCAACCAGAGATTGTCAGCGAGGAATTTTGCGGCCTGAATGCCGTCAAGGTCAGTCAGGCCAACACCGGCCCGGGCGGACAGATTAAATACGCCGAGCCCAAGCAGTGCAACGGGTGCGCAGGCCAGCCAAAGCAGGGCACGATGACTGCGGAGCCCTCGGATGCTCTGAAGAAGAAGCATGGGGCCCTCAAGCAGGCTTGCCTCTTGGAGGCGCGCTTTGCGCCGCCGCGACGGCGGATGCAGAGCAGTTGTCATAGAAAGAAAGCGAAACTGCAGTTCAGAAAGTCTTGTTAAGGACCATCAGACTCCAACAAAGTGCTCAATAGTGAACACTTTTCGAGTCGCCGTTGCTACAAAACTGGCGATTGATGCGACTGCACGGGGCGCTGGCCCTCCCAGAGGATTCGGTCTGAGTGGAAGCTGAAGGCACAGGGAACGACTTCAACGCCTGCCCTTAAAGCTTCGCGAAACAGCTCGCCGTAGCGAGGATCAGCACTGTCTCCTGGGGCAAAGCTCGACACATCAGGGCGGCTCAGACATGGAACCAGAAGGCCGCGTTGATCAGGCAGCAAACCCATCAGCTCCTGCAGATGTTTCTGGCCCCGTTCGGTCACTGTGTCCGGGAACAGTGCTAGCGGTCCGTCGCACCAGGTGGTGTTTTTCACCTCCACGTAGATCGGGCGTTGGTCATCCGATCCCTCATCCGGAGTGAGGAGAAGATCAATGCGGCTGCGGCGGTTTTCGCCATAGGGCACCTCGGCCCGGATCCCAGAGATCGGCCCGAGCGCGTTGCTGAGGCAACCGGCCTCAATGGCAGCTCTGATCAGACGATTGGGGAGAGCCGTGTTGATTCCCACCCAACAGAAGCCGCCATCGGAGCTGGGAACTTCCGCCTGTTCCCAGGTCCAAGCCAGTTTGCGCTTGGGGGAAGGGGCGTAGCGCATTCTGACCCGGCCGCCTGGGTGGAGTACGCCGGTCATCGGGCCTGTATTCGCGCAGTGCGCTGTCACCACTGAACCGTCCTTGAGCTCCACATCGGCCAGAAAGCGTTTGTACCGCTTAATCAGCACTCCCTCGGTCAGTGGAGTGAACTCAAGCAGAGGGGTGCCGGTCATGGAGGCGGGCTGGCTGGCGCCATGGTGCCTGGTGATGGACCGAAGATCTCTCCCAGTGATGGCAAGGTTCAGCGGGCATCGATGGGGAGATCTCTCAAGCGCATTGCTCTGGTGGTCACCTACGGCACCCTGCTCAGCAAAGCCGGAGGCCTGATTCGCCAGCTGGTGATCGCTGCGGCCTTTGGAGTGGGCGCGGCCTACGACGCTTACAACTACGCCTACATCCTTCCGGGCTTCCTGTTGATTCTGCTGGGAGGGATCAATGGCCCGTTTCACAGCGCCATGGTCAGTGTGCTCAGCCGCCGGCCCCGTGAGGAAGGAGCTCACATCCTGACCACGCTCAACACCACCGTGAGCGCCTTGCTGCTCGTGGTGACGGTGGCGTTAGTGCTCGCCGCCGATCCTTTGATCACGCTGGTCGGGCCTGGCCTGACGCCGGAGCTGCACCGAATCGCGGTGGCGCAGCTGCAGGTGATGGCTCCCATGGCCCTGCTGGCAGGCCTGATCGGCCTCGGCTTTGGATCGCTGAACGCCGCTGATGAGTTCTGGATCCCCGCGATTTCACCGCTGATGTCGAGCGTGGCTCTCGTGCTCGGGGTGGGTTTGTTGTGGTGGCAGCTCGGTGCGGAGATTGCACTGCCGGTGAATGCTCTCTGGGGGGGCGTGGTCCTGGCGCTCGCCACGCTTGTCGGGGCTCTGTTGCAGTGGCTGCTGCAGTTGCCGGCCCTGGCCCGCCAGGGGATGGCGCGGTTTCGTCTGTCCTGGGACTGGAATCATCCCGGTGTTCGTGAGGTCTGGCAGGTGATGGGCCCCGCCACCCTGTCCTCGGGAATGCTGCAGATCAATGTGTTCACCGACATGTTTTTTGCTTCAGGCATCCTTGGTGCTGCGGCAGGCCTGAGCTACTCGAATCTGTTGGTCCAGACCCCATTGGGCCTGATCTCCAATGCTCTGCTGGTGCCATTGCTGCCCACGTTCTCCAGGCTTACGGCTCCTGAAGACCGTCTGCCATTGATCGCCAGAATCCGGCAGGGACTGATGCTGTCGACCGCTTCGATGCTGCCGCTGGGAGCGTTGTTCCTGGCGCTATCCACACCAATCGTCGCCCTGGTCTACGAACGCGGAGCATTTGATGAACAAGCGGTGCAGCTGGTGACGGGTCTTTTGATGGCCTATGGGATCGGCATGCCCGCCTATCTGGGCCGGGATGTTCTTGTGCGTGTGTTTTATGCCCTTGGTGATGGAACAACCCCTTTTCGCCTCTCGATGGCAGGGATCGGCCTCAATGTGATTTTTGACTGGGCACTGGTGGGCGGTCCTTCTCCTTGGGGACCTCAGTTCCCCATCAACCTTGGGGCGCCTGGCCTAGTGCTGGCCACAGTTCTGATCAACCTGCTCACCTGCCTTGCTCTGCTGCTGGCTCTGCAGAAGCGACTCGGCGGGCTGCCGCTGCGTGAGTGGGGACTCGATGCGCTCAAGCTCACCGTTGCTGCGGTTGCTGCGGGGCTGGTGGCCTGGGCACTCAGTGTTGGTATCGCCTGGCCTGCGGATTTCATCGGACGCGCCTTCCAGGTGGCCCTTTCCGCTGCGTTGGGCTTGCTGTTGTTTGTTCTCTGCGCTCGAGCTTTGTCAGTTCCGGAAGTCAGCGAAATCACCGCTGGGATCTCCGGGCGTTTCAGGCGTCGTTGAGCCGAACCTCGCGCTCTTCACGGACTTGGATCGGCAGCTCAAGGTGCTGGCGGCCAACGAGCTGAGGACCTTGCACAGAGAGAATTCTGGCTTCGATTCCAAATTCCCTGAAAGCCGTGTCGATCTCCTGAATCAGGGCCTTTTCCACCTGTGCTTCGGGATCGACCACCTTGCCGATCAGCCGCTCACCCAGACGACCGAGGCGCTGACGAACCACGTCGCGGGCATTGGTGACCTCGATGATGAGCACGCGCACTCCCTGAAGGTGAGCAACCTTATCGGCAGTGGTCCTCGAGAATTTGCTCCAACTCGGAAAGTTGCGAGGACGGCAACAAGCGGGACAGCGGCAGTCGACTGCTTCCAGCGCCGATGGGGACCTGCACGGCCTCGAGTGCGCGTCGAGCACAGACGGCCGGGCCCTGGTCCAGCAGAGCGCTGCACTCGATGGCCAAAGTCTCAGCCAAACCTGCATCACCAAGGTAGAGATGCCAGCCAGCCACCTGCAGATAGAGACGGTCACTCAGGGATGCCGTGAGGTCTTTCAGGTCAGCCGCATCCAGAGTCATGGAGAGAGGGTGTCTTGAACCATCGTGCCGTCAGGACTCACGGTTGTCCGCGTCTTCGATCGGGCGTTGTTTCACAACCACCGCCAGGTGAATCAAGAGGGCGGCAAACCAGAGTTCTGTCAACAGATCCAGATGATTCCAGGGGTGCCGCATCGACTGGACAAACCAGAGGCCACTGTTCACTGCAGCGAAAGCACCCGCATGCAGTGTGAAATTCACAATCCGGCTGAAGTGCCGGTACCTGGGATCCGTGTTGTCACCGGTGCCGTACCAGCGGATGGGCATTGAGAAGTGTCGTTGCAGTGCAACGATTCTGGCGCGCGGATGTGCCCCAGTTGACGAACGGCACCTTCGTGGGGTCAGATGGTGTCACGCCAGCGCTTGTAGCTCAGCGGATTAGAGCATCTGACTACGGATCAGAGGGTCGGGAGTTCGAATCTCTCCAGGCGCGCTTGTGAAACTGCCTCAGGGCAGTTTTTTTTTGCTCACTTGTCCGTAGGGCTCGTTGCTTACGATTTGAGCAAAGCAATATTGCGACGTATGGCGGATTTCGCTTCGGCCCCGATCAATGCCTCTCTGGCATCGTCTGATCCGACCATTGCCGGTCTGATTGATCAGGAGCAGAACCGCCAGGAGACGCATCTGGAGCTGATCGCATCCGAGAACTTCGCGTCCAGAGCGGTGATGCAAGCTCAGGGCTCGGTGTTGACCAACAAATACGCCGAAGGTTTGCCCAGCAAGCGCTACTACGGCGGTTGCGATCACGTTGATGCGATCGAAGAGCTGGCGATCGAGCGTGCCAAGAAGCTGTTCGGTGCTGCCTGGGCCAACGTTCAGCCTCACAGCGGTGCTCAGGCGAACTTTGCGGTGTTCCTGGCTTTGCTTCAGCCCGGCGACACGATCATGGGTCTTGACCTTTCCCATGGGGGCCATCTCACCCACGGTTCTCCGGTCAACGTCAGCGGCAAGTGGTTCAACGTTGTGCAGTACGGCGTTGACCGGCAAACCCAGCGCCTCGATATGGAGGCGATCCGTGCTTTGGCTCTCGAGCACAAGCCGAAGCTGATCGTCTGCGGCTACTCCGCCTATCCACGCATCATTGATTTCGCAGCGTTCCGTGCGATCGCCGATGAAGTGGGCGCCTATCTGCTTGCGGATATGGCTCACATCGCCGGTCTTGTGGCTGCGGGTGTACATCCAAGCCCTGTGCCGCACTGTGATGTCGTCACCACCACCACTCACAAAACACTGCGCGGCCCCCGTGGTGGCCTGATTTTGTGCCGCGATGCGGAGTTTGCCAAAAAATTCGATAAGGCCGTGTTCCCCGGCAGTCAGGGCGGCCCTTTGGAGCATGTCATCGCGGCCAAGGCGGTGGCTTTCGGAGAGGCTTTGCAGCCCTCGTTCAAGACCTACAGCCAGCAGGTGGTGGCCAATGCTTCCGCTCTGGCGGAGCGATTGATCGAGCGCGGCATTGATGTGGTGAGCGGTGGCACCGAGAACCACGTGGTGCTTCTCGATCTGAGGGGAATCGGCATGACCGGAAAAGTCGCGGATCTGCTCGTCAGTGACGTCCACATCACCGCCAACAAGAACACCGTTCCCTTTGACCCCGAATCGCCCTTCGTGACCAGTGGCCTGCGTCTGGGTACAGCAGCGCTCACAACCCGTGGCTTTGATGCGGCAGCCTTCCGAGAAGTGGCGGATGTGATCGCTGACCGCCTGCTCAATCCTGAGGATGACGCCATACAGGCCCGTTGTCTCGAGAGGGTTGCCAGCCTCTGCAGCCGTTTTCCCCTCTATGCCACTGCTGCGGAACCGGCGATTGCCTGACTGGACCACGGCCCACTGGATCCTGCCCGGAGGTCTGCCTAGGATCCTGATACTTCGGCACCTTCTGGGCCGCCACTTCTGGAGTTTTGCTTGACTCTCGCGAGCACTCCCCTCGCAGTCGCTGTCGGGATCTTCGTCGCTTCGACGTTGATCACCACAGCGATTGCGCCGATGGTGAGGCGGCTCGGACTCAGGCACGGTTTCACCGACACTCCCGACGCTCGCAAACAGCACAGCGTTCCGATGGTGCGTCTCGGTGGCATTGCCATGGTGCTGGGATTCTGTTTCGCACTGGGCCTCACCTGGTTGGTCGGGGGGTTTGGCATGTTGACCCCCGCACGTGATCAGCTCATCTGGACCACCCTGGCTGGATCACTGTGCTTTTTCGTGATCGGCCTTGCCGATGATCTCTTCTCCCTGTCTCCCTGGCCGAGATTGGCTGGTCAGGTGGCTGTGGCTGTGGTGGTCTGGTCACAAGGGGTTCAAATCGGTGCGATCGATCTTCCCTGGCTCTCCAGCAGCGCAGAGGCCGTGATCCTGCCGGATGTGATCAGTCTCCTGGCCACCGTGATCTGGTTGGTTGGCATCACCAATGCGATCAACTGGCTGGATGGACTCGACGGGCTGGCCGCCGGCGTTGCAGGTATTGCAGCGATCGGTCTGGTTTCAGTCAGCTTTTCCCTGCATCAGGTGGCAGCCGCATTCCTGGCAGCTGCTCTGGCTGGAAGTTGTTTCGGATTTCTCCGGCACAACTTCAATCCCGCCCGCATTTTCATGGGTGATGGGGGCTCCTATTTCCTGGGATTCAGCCTGGCGGCGATCAGTATCGTCGGGCCCGCCAAGGGACTGACCACAGTCAGCCTGCTCTTGCCACTTCTGATTCTCTCGTTGCCTCTCGCTGACATGTCAGCGGTGATCATGGGCCGTTTGCGTTCGGGCCGTTCTCCTTTCTATCCCGATCGCCGTCATCTCCACCACCGTTTACTTCGTGCAGGCTTCAGTCATCGAAGAACCGTTCTGTTGATTTACGTCTTCACCCAGTGGTTGGCTTCCATCGCCATGGTGGTGGCCAATGTTGAGATGCGTTTTCTCTGGCTGGCATTGGCCACAGCGATTCTCGTGGGAACCGTGATGGTGATGCAGCGCCATCGTCAGAACGAGATGGTGCCGATGGCGCTTGAGCAGGACTCTCAGGACGAGTGCGCTGAGTCCTGCTGCACGGATTCCCGTGGCTGAGACCTCCCCACCCTCTGGGGTGGAGATTCTGTGCATCGGCACTGAGCTGTTGCTCGGCAACATTGTGAACGGCAATGCACGCTGGCTTGCAGATCAACTGGCCGCTCTTGGCTTGCCTCACTTCCGTCAGACCGTGTTGGGAGACAACCGCGAACGGTTGATGGCCGAGGTGCAGGCGATTTCCCGTCGTTCACGGGTGCTGATTACCACCGGTGGACTGGGCCCGACGCCCGATGACCTCACCACCGAAGCGATTGCAGCTGCATTTTCCACACCCCTCGAGGAACGCCCCGAGGTCTGGGACGACATCACGGCCAAAGCGCGCAGTCGCGGCCGGGAGCCTGGAGCTGAGACACGCCGGCAGGCCTTATTGCCGCTCGGAGCAGCGTTGCTCCCCAATCCCACTGGAACCGCTCCAGGAATGATCTGGTCTCCGATCGAGGGATTCACGGTGCTCACGTTCCCGGGCGTTCCCAGCGAAATGCGGGCGATGTGGGAGACCACCGCCGTGCCCTGGTTTCAACGCTCGGGGCTGTCGAAAGGAGTGTTCAGCAGTCGTTTGCTGCGGTTCTGGGGTATCGGAGAGTCCAAGCTTGCTGAGCAGCTTCATGACCTGCTGGAGCAGGCCAATCCCACAGTGGCGCCGTATGCAGGCCGTGGTGAGGTCAAACTGCGGATCACCGCTCATGCTTCAGCTGAAGCTGAGGCTCTGCGGCTGCTCGATGCCACTGAGGCTGAGCTGCGTCAGCGCACTGGCACGCTCTGTTTTGGCTGTGACGATCAGTCGCTGGCTTGCGTGGTGCTCGAGCAGCTGCGCAAGAGGAAACAAACGCTTGCGGTTGCGGAATCCTGCACCGGCGGTGGGCTGGGAGCTGAACTCACGGCGATTCCTGGATCTTCGGATGTGCTGCTGGGCGGCGTGATCGCTTACTCCAATGCCGTTAAACGCAATCTGCTTGGGGTTTCAGCGGAGTTGCTTGAGCAGTTCGGAGCGGTCAGTGACCCTGTGGCTCAAGCCATGGCGGAGGGCGCACGACGCCTCACGGGGAGCGATTGGTCGATGGCTGTCACCGGCGTCGCCGGCCCCGGGGGGGGCTCAACGGAGAAGCCGGTTGGGTTGGTGCATATCGCCGTTGCAGGTCCTGATGGGTGTGTCAGCTCACCCATCCGTCTCGGTGAAAGTCGCGGACGTGACTGGGTCCGCACCGTGAGCGTTGGAGAGGCACTCAATCGATTGCGATTGCGTCTGATGGCAACGATGTGATGGATGTTGGCCGTTAGGGTTGAATGTTGACGGCTGACCTGGAATGAGCAGCGGAACCCTCTACGACAAGGTCTGGGATCTGCATCGCGTTGCCGATCTGCCAGGAGGTGCCACGCAGCTGTTCATCGGTCTGCACCTGATTCATGAGGTGACCAGCCCTCAGGCTTTTGCAGCCTTGGATGACAAGGGTCTGCCGGTGCGCTGCCCAGAACGCACGGTGGCAACTGTTGATCACATCGTTCCGACGACGAGTCAGGCACGACCGTTTGCTGATCCGCTGGCCGAGGAGATGCTCAGCACCCTCGAGCGCAATTGTGCGCGTCATGGCATCACCCTCAACGGGCTGGGCAGCGGTCGTCAGGGAATCGTGCATGTGATCGCGCCTGAACTGGGCCTCACCCAGCCAGGCATGACCGTTGCCTGCGGTGATTCCCATACCTCCACCCATGGTGCGTTCGGGGCGATTGCCTTTGGTATTGGCACCAGCCAGGTGCGCGATGTGCTCGCCAGCCAGAGCCTGGCCATGAGCAAGTTGAAGGTGCGTCGCATCTGGGTGGAGAACCGTCTGAGCGAAGGCGTGTTTGCCAAAGATCTGATTCTTCATGTGATCCGCACTCTCGGGGTGAAGGCCGGCGTCGGGTATGCCTACGAATTCGCAGGGCCTGCCATTGAGGTTCTCTCCATGGAGGAGCGGATGACCCTCTGCAACATGGCGATTGAGGGCGGAGCGCGTTGTGGCTACGTCAATCCTGATCAGATCACCTTCAATTACCTCAAGGGTCGCGCCGAGGCTCCAGCTGCGGAGATCTGGGACCGTGCTGTTGCCTGGTGGAGTTCACTTGCGTCGGACGACGATGCGACGTTCGATGATGTAATTCGCTTCGATGCGGCTGCCATTGCGCCCACGGTGACCTGGGGCATCACACCAGGACAGGGCATTGGTGTGGACGAACGCGTACCGATTTCCGAGCAGCTTGATCCGGCCGACCGCCCGATTGCCGAAGAGGCCTATCGCTACATGGACCTGGCTCCTGGCCAGCCGATTGAAGGTGTTCCTGTCGATGTGTGTTTCATTGGCAGTTGCACCAATGGTCGTCTCAGCGATCTTCAGGCTGCGGCAGCTGTGGCTCGCGGTCGGCACGTCGCGGAGGGCATCAAGGCCTTCGTGGTGCCCGGATCAGAACAGGTGGCTCGTGCCGCGATCAAGGAAGGCCTTGATCAGGTGTTTCGCGAGGCAGGGTTTGAGTGGCGTGAGCCGGGCTGTTCCATGTGTCTGGCCATGAACCCTGACCGCCTTGAAGGTAACCAGATCAGTGCCAGTTCAAGCAACCGCAATTTCAAGGGTCGTCAGGGTTCCGCCAGTGGCCGGACTCTGTTGATGAGTCCCGCCATGGTGGCCGCTGCTGCCATCGCCGGACGGGTGAGCGATGTGCGTCAGCTGAGCTGACAGCGCATCGCATTCAGTTCAATGCTGACCATTTCATTCCACGCTGTTTGTTCGTGATGACTGAGACCATCGCCTTCCCTCAGGGGCCGATCGGCCGCGTATCCGGCCGTGGACTTGTGCTGCGTGGTGATGACATTGACACCGATCGGATCATTCCAGCCCGTTTTCTCAAATGTGTGAGCTTTGAAGCCCTTGGGGAACAGGCGTTTGCCGATGACCGCAAGGAACTGGCGGGTGAACACCCCTTTGACCAGGCGGTGCATCAGGGAGCATCGATTCTGGTCGTGAATGACAATTTCGGCTGTGGTTCCAGTCGGGAGCATGCACCGCAGGCGCTGATGCGCTGGGGGATCCGCGCCGTCATCGGTGTCAGTTACGCCGAGATCTTCCATGGCAATTGCCTCGCTTTGGGAATCCCCTGTGCCACGGCCACGGCGGATCAGATCCGTGCTCTTCAGGATGCAGTGGCAGCGGATCCCACTGCTGAATGGACGCTCGATCTTCAGGCCCTCACCTTCAGTGATGGATCCACGTCGCAGACCATTTCTCTGGCTTCAGGGGCACTGGACATGCTTCGCACGGGTCAGTGGGATGCCACAGGTCAGCTCGTGGCACGAGATGAAGAGCTCACACGCACGATGGCGGCACTCCCCTATCTGCATGGTTTCTGAGCTCGGAGGGCCATTCAGATGAAGGGCCCACGGCAGACAGCGACCAAATTGTCTAAGACTGAGACAGAGGCACTGCCGCCATGACTCAGTTCCGACCTGTTCAGCTTGCCGCGGCCCTTCTCGTCAGCGCACTGATCCCTCTTGCTGCCAAGGCTGGGCGGATTGAGTCATTGATCGTGCAGCCTCATGGGACTGCCAGGGAACGATTGCTCAACAGCGGTGCCTGTTCCGGCTGTGATCTGCGCTCGGCGCGTTTGCAGGGTGCTCACCTGATCGGCGCTGATCTTCGCGATGCCGACCTGCGCGATGCCGATCTGCGTGAAGCCAACCTGGAGGGAGCCGATCTCAGTGGCGCCCGTCTGGATGGTGCTGATCTGCAGGGGGCGCAACTCAGCAATGCTGATCTCTCCGGAACCGATTTGCGTCGTGCCGATCTCCGTGGCGCTGTGGTGATCAATGCCTATGCGCCGAATGTACGCACCGATGGCATGCGTTTTGCAGGTGCGGATCTCACCGGCAGTCATCTGATTTATGGGGGTGGACCGAATTAAGCCAACCTTTGTTCAGAACGGTCGCCTTTCAAGTTCGTTGGGGAGATTCCGTGGTGTGTAAGGGATGAAGGGCAGGCCTGTCCCGGTGAAGTTGAAGTCATTCAGGCGGAAACGGAAACCGCCGATGCCTTCATAGGGATTGAAGTAGAAACCAAGGTCATAACTGCGGCGCTGCCAGCGCAGCTCAATGTTGGAATTGATCACATTGCCGTAGAACTCGGAGTTGGGATCAATGTTCACGCCAACGCCTGCATTCAGAAGCAACGGCCCAGCCAGTTGCTGAGTGATGCCGAAGCCGAGGGTGGCGAGGTCCACGGACTGGTCGAATTCAAATGGACTGTCTCCGTCTTTCAGGGTGCCGCCACCGGCGATCGAGAGCTGGGTGTAGTCAAGAAAAGGCTTGCTGAATGTGCCCAGAGTGAGCGTTGGTCCGCCGGTGAGGCTGATCGTGTTCTGACTCTTTCCGTTTCCGAAGGCAGCGAGGGTTGTATTGATGTTGGTGCGCATGGTGAGGCCAGGCACGATGGCTACGGGTGAGTAGCGATAGGCCGCTTCCGGAGTGAGCGCAGCGGGTTTGCCGCGCCAGAGGGGATAGCTGCTGTTCAGCGAACCGTAGAAATTGGCGCGCGTGGTGTCGATGAGGTTGGTGCTTGTGAAACTCTCGGCCTGGTAATTGCCGATACCAAAACGCCAGATGTAGTTATTGGAGAGCTTGCCCCATTTCCAGTCGCCCTTCTGCTCCGCGAAGGCTCCGTAGGCGCTGTAGACGTCGGTCTCACCCAGTGAGCCGTTCCAGGTGCGGTATCGATAGGCGCCGAAGAAGCGGGTCTCCACCTCACCAAGCAACGGCAGCTTGATGAAGCGATTGATGTCCCCCCAGAAACGACTGCCGTTCATGAAATTGCTGGGATTCAACGTACTGATATCGGCTTCTGCAGTGGCGTCCCAGCCCAGGACTTCAGCCCTGAGTTCGGCCTCCAGGCCAAACAGGTCCCCGATGCTGTTGTCCTGTGTGACCTTGGCGCTGTCGATGGATGTCCCCGGAGCGACGTAGCTGTCGTTCTTTCCGTTAATGGCGCGCTGAAGCAGGAACTGAGGTTGCAGATCGAGGCTGATGTTGTCTGTCAGTTCGATGGACTCAAGCTCACGGCCAATGAAGAGACCACTGCGATCGTCGTTGTCGATGCCCAGCACCCAGCGGTTCACAACCTCCTCTTGTTTCTGAATTCTCTGTGTTCTGGAGACAGGAATGGGCAGCCGTTCCTCAACAATCAGGCGGTTGCGTTGGCTCTTGATCAGGATGTCTCCGTTCTCCTCTTCCGTGGCCACCACATCTTCAGCATCCACACGGGTCTGAGCCGGTGTGTAGGGATCATTGGTGAAGCTCATTCGGCTTGCTGTCCATCCCTCGGGGGTGAGGCGCACTTCGGCCGCCTGGATTCGCCAGCGACTGATCTCGCCAGTGATCAACTTCGATTTACCGCGAGTGCTGAGCTGCGAAGGTTTCACTCCGCCGTAGCGATTGGCCGCCAGCACTTCGCTGTTGCGCACGTTCTCACCAACACCCTCGTTGCGTTCGATCACGAACCGCTGCTGCAGCTGGATACTGCTGATCCGTTGGTCGATGGCAGCGATGGCTTCGCTGCGACGCTTCTCCTGTTCCGCTGGCGAGAGATCCGAGTTTTCGGGCTGCGCTGCAGGCTGTGAAACATCTGCAGCGGCAGCGTTGGCCTCTGCTTCACGCAAAGGATTCCCCAGGGTGATGTCTTCGAGTTGTGCGCTCAGGCTCTCGGATCGGATCCTTGTTGCGCGTTCGGAATCAGGGCAACCCAGCGGTGGGGGTGCATCGGGAGCCAGAGGCTCTGGTTGATCCTGCCCCCAGCGATAGCGCAGGCCGATCAAGTAAGCGTTGCTGCCTTCCTTGACGCCGCTGTAAGTCCCGAAGGCTCCGGAGCGGTGGTGGATCCGACCGACCATGGAAAGCTCCGGAGAAAACGCTGCTTCCAGTTCGAACGCGAGGTAATTGAGCAGATTGGCGTAATTCTCGCGGTAGGTGCGCTCGTAATTGCTGACCGCAGAGTTGTAGCTGATGCCTTCGACGAAGCCGAGGCTGAGCCAGGGTTGCACCCACAGGCGCGCACCAATGCCGAGGATGCCTTCGCCGAAGGTTTGGGCCGGGGTGTTCGCGTTGGGAATGGTCTGATTGAACGGGCCACCTTGCTGTTCATAGGCCTGGTGGGCAAACAGATCAGCCTCGAGCTCCAGTTGCAGAGGTCCTGCTCGCCAGATGCGTTTCTGCATGCTGACGCCAAGCAGATACTCAGGACGCATCCTTCCGTTGAACAGGAAGGTGTCGCCGAAGTTGGAATCAATCATCTGTCCGCCCCAGGCGGTGATGGCCCAGGGGTGCGGATGCCAGTCGGGAATGGCTGGGATGGCCGGTGGGCAAGCCATGCCCTGATCGGCTTCTCGCGCTGGCTGGCTGGTGTTTGGAGCCAGCCATTCTTCGCTGGGCAGCGGCTGCTCAACGGTCCAGAAGCTCTCATCATCTCCCTGAGGGCTGATGCGATTGGCGGTGGATGACTCCAGATCAATGTCAATGGCAGACGGGAAACCCAGGCCAGAGCTTTCCATCACAGGCAGCAGCCTCTGCTGACTGACATCCGCTTCAGGGGCCTGGCCTGATGGAGGTGAGTTGGGACTAGCGGCTGCTTGTTTGCTTGGCAGGGGGTTGAAATCAACCGCAGCGCTGTCGAGATCGAGAACCCCGTAAACGTCTTCCAGCGATCCGCTGCCCTGGATCAGGCTGAACCGCAGGCTGCTGGCCTGGAAATACTGAGCGCCCTTGCGATAGCGAACACTGCCGCGAGCGAAGAGGCTGTTGAAGTTGGTGTCGAACTCGAGGCGATCCGCCTTCAGAACACCGCCATTGATCATCGCTCTGACGTTGCCTTCGGCCACGAACAGCTGCCGCCTGGCGTCATAGGTCTGGCGGTCGGCCTTCAGGAGTAGTTCAGGCGGCGGCTGAACAGCTGCTGCTGGATCAGCAATCCCAGCCTGCTGCGGCTCGGGAGCCAGAGGGGCACTGTTGGCATCTTCTTCAGCGGATGATTCCACGGGCGTGGGTGGAATCACTCCAAAGTCGATCAGATTTTCAACGTCTTCTGATCGTGCAGGGGATCCAAGGACTGCCGCCACAGCCAGAAGTCCCGTGATGGTGATGGGAGTTCGGGAAGCTGGCAAATCCGCTCAGGAGTGGCCGGTGATCCTCACACGAGCATCCTCAGCATCTGTCCATGAATGACCAGTGTTCGTCGTGACCCCTGAACGTTGAACGTTCGGATCACGTCTGCACTCAATCTTCGAGGTCCTTGCGGCTTGGGGTGCGGCTCGGGTCACTCGCCAGAAAACCAAAGACGAAGATCCCGATAAAGAAGAAGACGACCGAGTAAACGGAGATCTTGAGGGCGAGCATGGAGACCGACCGGCGTCTGGGATAGCGCCATCATCTTATGGGTCAAGGTTGGGAGATCACGATGTTGCCCCCTCTACATCCCCGGCGATTGGCGTGGATTGAAACGTTTCGAAGTCGCAGCCGCCTCGATTTGCTCCCTTTTTGGCATCGATGCGGTGATTCCCGGCTGAATTCCGTTCTCGAGGAGCCCTGGGGGGCGCAGCACCGACCTGACTGGGCGAAGCGTGGACTGTTGATCTGGCCAAGGGGGGGTGTTTGGTTGCGTCTCGAGCAAACCATCACCTGGCCGGAGCACTGGCAGCACTGCGAGAACAGCCTTGAAAGGCTTGTGCTCAGTTGGTGGGCGGACCAGGTCAGACTCTGGGTGGATGGAGTCCTTGTGCATGAAGGAGATCTGTTCGACACCCGTTGCCGCTGGAAGTTGCCGGGCCCCTGGGGGCATGGGCCAGGCCTGAAGGTGCTCCTGGAGCTGCGCAGTCCCTGTCATGACGATGGCGCACTGATCACGAGTGCTCTGGTCCGGGAGCCTGTGGACCCTGCCTTGGATCCCCAGGGATGTCTGCTCCCTCAGTCCCTTGACCTCACAGGGATCACTGCAGAGTCGCTGCCCGACCTGTGGCTGGATTGCAAGCCGCAGTCGGCAGAGGCGGCGGCTCGGGTGCACCAACACCTTGCGGGGCAGGCCTGTGCCTCCGGTGGACTGCACTGGGTGGGCCATGCCCATCTGGACCTGGCCTGGTTATGGCCTGTCGCTGACACCTGGCAGGCGGCGGAACGCACCTTCCGGTCTGCACTGCAGTTGATGGAGCGCTTCCCGGAGTTGCATTTTGCCCACTCCACCCCAGCTCTCTACGAATGGATGGAGCGCCATCGCCCCGCGCTGTTCGCACGTATTCAGCAAGCCAGCCGTCTGGGACGTTGGGAGCCCATCAACGGCCCCTGGGTTGAAACCGACTGTGTTCTGGTGAGCACAGCCTCTCTCTGGCGGCAGTTTGCGCTGGGTCAGGAGACCAGTCAGAGACAGTTCCCTGAGTGGTGTCACGATCTGGCCTGGTTACCGGACAGTTTCGGGTTTGCTTGCGGGCTTCCGGCCGTTGCGCACGCCACCGGCGTGCGCTGGTTCTGCACGCACAAGCTGGCCTGGAATGCCACCAACCCCTTCCCGCACCGATTGTTCCGCTGGCGTGGCCGCGGCGGTGCTGAGCTGTTGGCGTTGATGTTGCCAGGGATCGGTACGGATGCCGACCCTCTGGCCATGCAGCAGGAACAGCAGCGGTTCCTGGCAGACACAGGTGTGGATCAGGCGCTGTGGGTGCCGGGTGTGGGTGACCACGGCGGCGGACCGACCAGGGAAATGCTGGAGGAGATGCAGCTCTGGCAAGACCATCCACAAACATCCCCACGCCGAGCAGGAACGGTTCGTGAGTACCTCAAGCAGCTGGAGCCGCTCCGGTCCTCTTTACCTGTATGGAGGGATGAGTTGTACCTGGAACTGCACCGGGGATGTGCCACCTCACGCCCGGATCAGAAACGACACAACCGCACTTTGGAGAGGTTGCTGAGGGAAGCTGATGTGGTGGCAGCCCTGGGGGCTGAATCCACGCAGCGGAGAGACTGGCAGGTGCTTCTGTTCCAGCAGTTTCACGACATCCTTCCCGGAACATCGGTTCCTGAAGTGTTTGATCAGGCGGAGTCACAGTGGCGAGCGGCCCGCCGTCGTGCGGCTGCGGCGCGGACTGCCGGTCTCCAGCAGTTGCTGTGCCGTGCATCATCTGTTGACTCAAGTTCTGAAAAGGGTTGTCAGCGCTGGGCCTGGTGCGGCCTTCAGCCTCTGCAGCGCTGGTCTCCCCTGGTTCGACTGCCACGAGGCCGGTGGTCGTGTGAGGGCAACCATTTGCCATCACAGGTGGCTCCTGGAGGGGATCTCTGGGTTCAACTGCCGGAGGCCAAGGGGGTGATGGCACTTCCTCTGGAGTGTTGGTCTGATCCTGCTGCGGGTGCTGCAGTGACTCCGCGTGTTCGGAATCCGGTGCGGCTGCAGGGCATCGGCGAGCAGAGCTGGCGCCTTGACAACGGTCTTCTCACGCTTGAGCTGGACACCCGTGGGCTGACCCGACTGCAGGATGCGCAGGGGGTTGATCAGTTGTCAGCGCCACTGCAGTTCAGGCGTTTCCGCGACCGTGGTGAGTTCTGGGATGCATGGGATCTGGCGGCGGATTATCCGCAGCAACCCCTGCCGATGGATGCAGATTGGCAGCTGGAGCTGCTGGAGCAGGGCCCACTGGTGGCCAGGATTGTGCTGCGCCGCTCATGGGGCGACAGTGCAATGCGACTGGATGTGTTGCTGCGAGCCGACAGCCCTGCAGTTGAACTGCAATTGAGCATCGACTGGCGTCAGACCCATGAACTGCTTCGCATGGTCTGTCCCCTTGCCAGACCAGCAGTGCGCTGGGCGGCGGACGCCAGCGGAGGTGTGATCGAACGTCCTGCGGTCGCCCTAACGCCTCGGGAGCATGCGCGTTGGGAGGTGCCTGTGGTTTCCTGGATGGCCAGTCAGGCAGCAGCACCGGGCGGCGGGCTTGGCATTTTGCTCGATGGTCCTCAGGGAGTGGATGCCGGACCGCATCATCTGGGGGTTTCCTTGTTGCGCGGCCCAACCTGGCCTGACCCGTCGGCTGATCGACGCCTGCATCGTCACCGCCTGGCCCTGATGCCTGTTGCAAACGGGTGGTATGAGGATGGCCTCGCGCAGGCGGCGCTTCAGTTCCGTGAACCAGGTTGGCTGGATCGGGTTGACATCTGTGATCCCTGGCAAGGTTTTCCTGCCCTACCCAAGGCACTGGTGCCAGTCGCCATCCGCCCTGATACCGCTGTTGGTTCCGGCAATGAGGCCGTGCTCATCCAGCTGATGAATCCAGGTGGTGCAAGGGTGCGCTGGTCACCTGGCGACGAAGGCTGGTGGATTCAGGACCAGCAAAATTCCATCGTGATTCCGCCAGGGGCGTTGCAGGAGCTTCGCCTGACACGTCAATCGTCGTGATCATCAAAGGGGTCGTCAAGACGTTTTGACGGCGGCCCGAAGGCTGTATAGATGCCAAAACCGGTGAGTCCAAGCAGTGCGGCTAGCACCGCGATCGATACAGACAGCGCCGGGGAAGAACTTTCCATCACATCTCTCGACAGGATCGGCCCTGTTCAGGACCGGTGCCCCTACAGTATCGGGACTGAACTTCACCCGAGACCTCAGGGCCGCTATGGCACAACGCACTCGTTTGGGCGATCTGCTCCGTCCTCTCAACTCCGAGTACGGCAAGGTTGTCCCCGGCTGGGGAACCACCCCTGTCATGGGCATCTTCATGGTGCTGTTTCTGGTTTTCCTGCTGGTGATTCTTCAGCTCTACAACCAGTCTCTGATTCTTGAAGGAATCAATGTGAACTGGAACGGCGGCGCCTGATTCGGCCCGCGAAGCGCCTTCCATGAACATCTTCGGCATCGGACTTCCAGAGATGGCCGTCATCGGAGCCGTGGCGCTGCTGGTGTTCGGCCCGAAGCGTCTGCCTGAATTCGGCCGGACGCTGGGAAAGACGCTGAAAGGTTTTCAGACGGCCTCCAAGGAATTTGAGCGCGAAATCAGCAAGGCGATGGCAGAGCCTGAGGAGCTCCCTCCCTCCTCGTCTTCGGAAGCCGTGTCATCGCCCAAGGACTCTGAGGACTAACCGGTGATCAAGCGTGGTGACCTCCGTCTGGTGGTCGGTCTGGGCAATCCCGGTGAGAAATATGCATCGACCCGGCACAACGTCGGCTTCATGGCTCTTGAACGGCTCACGAGCCGAGAAGGGGGTCGTTTCAAGGCGATGCCAAAGCTGCAGGGCGATCTCGCTGATGTTGGGTCTGGTGCTGCGCGACTCAGGCTGTTGATGCCGCAGACCTACATGAATGACAGTGGCCGGTCAATCCGTGCCGCTTTGGATTGGTTTGATCTGGAGATTGACCAGCTGATCGTGCTCGTGGATGACATGGATCTGCCGCTGGGACGGCTTCGGCTTCGTGCACAGGGCGGTGCTGGTGGACACAACGGTCTGAAGAGCACGATTCAGCATCTCGGCACTCAGGAGTTCGCCCGCCTTCGCATTGGCATCGGTGCTCCCGGTCGCAATCCCGAGGAACGCCGTGCCCGCACGGTCTCCCACGTCCTCGGTCAGTTCAGCCGTGCTGAAGAACCTCTGCTGCAAGACGTGCTTCGGGAAGTGTTGTCGGGTCTCGATCACATTCAGCGGCAAGGTCTGGATCGGGCTGGGAACGCCATCAACGCTGTGAATCTGGTGCCTGCGGCTGAGGGCGAGCCGGCCTGATGGCGCCCTTACCTGTCACCACGGCTCATCTCCGGGTGCACCATCACAGTTTCCGAGACAAGTGTCTGCAGGGAGAGGTTCAGGCGGGTGGCTTTATCTGGTCCTTTCAGTGGTTGTTTGACCGGGGCGAGCTGAGTGTGGAGCCTTCCCTGGGCAGAGCGTTGATTCAGGACGCGTTGCTGCGCTTTCTTGTGAAATCCGACTACAGGCTGGAGGCCGGCGGTGACTACAGCTTCACTGTGCGGGCCCGTTTCTGAGTGGAGCTGGTCCTGGCCAAAGGATGTCGCGGCCGAGCTCTGATTCAAGAATCACCAGGGCTGCAACCGCATCCAGTTCGGTGGGCGGCAGCAGCAGGCCTTGAGGGACGAAACGCCGCCAGCCTCGAGGCGGCCACAGCTGCCAGTACCGCTGGCGTGCCTGCAGTGTGGTGCCGCGTTCATCCACCAGCTTGACGGGAAGATCTGCAGGAAGCTGGTGCCTCAGGCTTTCGCTGGCTGTGCCGTTTCCCAGCACCATGCGCTCGATTGGAGCGAGCTGACTCCAGCGCTGCAGGGTGTCCAGCACAGCCTCAGTGGCAATCACATCCCCTTGAAGCACGCAGTCACGCTCACAATCGACCAGGACCAGGCCGCACTTGTTGCGCCCTGGGTCAATCGAGACGATCCGGCTCATGGGATATCGCGCTCGATCGTTGAGGTTGAACGCAGTCTGCGGCTGGGCCGCAGCTCGATCGCAATGGGATCGGCTGTTTCACTGCGACGTATGGCCACGGCCTCAAGTTCAACCCGCCCACCGCTGCGGTCGGTGAGCTCCCGGGCGAGGGTGTTAACGGCATTGGCATCGAACTGAAGTCCCTGGCTGAGGGACCCACGCCGGCGGACCTCCGCCAGGGTGGATGCCAGCAGCAGGTTGATGCGGTTCCGCACCGCTTCTGGATTGGTCTCCTGGCTTGCAAGAGCGGTTTTGGCCAGCACCTCTCCTTCAATGGTGATGGCCACATTGGGACGCACGTCCGGGAAGGCGTAAACCACCCGCTCACCTCGCAGCACATTGGCGGCTGAGCGCAGCAGCACCACCCAGGTGCCAGGTTTTCGGATGGCTTGTTCCAGCCTTTCAATGTCCTGGCGGGGCACGAGGATGATCTGGCGATCCGGCGCCTGACCAGGCAAAACCTTCTGAAAGGCCTGCAGATTGGCTTCTCGCAGCACCTGGTCAATCACTTGCCGGGCCTGATCAGGACGATCCAGTTTGAGGGTCACGGTGGCCAGTGGTTGGCCACTGCTGATGGCCACATCTCCACGGCGCAGGGCCAGCAGGTTCTCTTCGAGTTGCTGGAGTTCTGCTTCCCCGGAGCTGATGCGTTCGCGCACCGCCCGGAGCTCATCGTCGGTGCGCTGGATTTCCGCATCACGGTTGCGCACGTCCTGGCTGAGTCTCTGCCGTTCCGCCTCCAGTCGGCGCGTCTGCTCCTGCAGAGGTTGAAGGGTGCTGCGCAGCTCACTGGCCCGTGCCTGGGCATCAGCCAGGATCTTTCGGGCTTTGATTTCATCGGCGCGAGCCTCCTCGAGTTGCTCACGGGCTTTGCGTTGAGCCTTGCGGCTTCCCTTCAGGTCGGAGCGGCTGCTGCGCAGACGGGCTTCAAGGTCGTTGAGCTCAAACAGGCCGACGCGCAGCTGACGGCTCACCAGCAGCATCAGGCCGAGCGACAGGGCACTGATCAGACTGCCCGTGAGCACCGTGATCACCACGGCGGTTTGGCGTGGGCGCAGACCGAAGAGACTCAGCCTGGCTTTGCCCACCCTTGATCCCAGTCGATCACCAAGGGTGGAGAGCACCCCCCCGAGGATCAGCAGAGACAGCAGCAGAAGCCAGCCGGTCACGGAAGGTCAAATATGCGGCGGGCCGCTGAGGTGCTGCCCATCTTCACCTGTCACGGGATCAACTGAAACGTTTGGCCAGTGCAATGGGATCCAGAACGGTGATTTTCTTGCGGTCAATTTCAACCAGGCCTGAATTGCGTAAGTCGCCCAGCAGGCGCGTGATCGTGACACGGGTGGAGCCGATCGCCTCGGCGATGGCCTGATGCGACAGGCGCAGGTCAATGGTGATGCCCTGGGATCCGGGCATCCCGAAATCTCTGCAGAGGACCAGCAGAAAACTCACCAAACGGGACGACATGTCCCGGTGGGTGAGGGTTTCAATCATGGTCTCGGTCTGCAGAATTCGGCTGGAGAGACCCTGAAGTAAAAGCAACCCCACGCTGGTGTCTGCTTCGATCGCCTGGCGCACGGAGCTTGCTGGTGCCGTGACCATCTCCACTCTGGTGAAGGCCACGGAGTGATAAAAGCGATCGGAGCGATGCCCGGTGAGCAGTGAGAGAACGCCGAACAGGCTGTTCTCCCTCAACAGGGCAACGGTGATCTCTTCGCCCGACTCATACACCCTCGAGAGACGCACAGCTCCCCGGCGGATCAGATACACCCGTTCGGCAGGGTCGCCAGGGAAAAAGATCGTCTTGTTCCGTTCCACCATTTCGGTGCTGGCACCTTCCAGATCACGGATCACTTCCAGCAGGGTGCGGCTGGAGGGGGTGGGCGCATTGGTCAGGCTTGTTTCTGCGGATCGCCCAAGCTGGGGAGCAGTCCGACTGAAGCCGCGCATCACTTCGGCCATGACCAACGCATCAATGCGGGGAAGTTAAGGACCGATGCGTGGTCACCCTGTAGCAACGAACACGGTTCTTCTGGCTCAGTCCTCATGCAGTGCAGCCAGCTGTGCCGCCATGAGTTGCTTGAGCCCTGGTTCGGCAAGGTCTAGCAGGCTGTTGAGCTGCTGCCGGCTGAATGGTGCACCCTCGGCGGTGCCTTGCAGCTCCAGCAGGTCGCCGGCGTTGTTCATCACTACGTTGAGATCCACATCGGCCCGACTGTCTTCGCTGTAGTCCAGATCGAGCAGAGGGTGCCCCTCGATCAGGCCCACAGAGACCGCCGCCACCTGACTGACGACCGGATTGGTGCTGATGCGGCCTTGCGCCAGCAGTCGTTCGCAGGCTTTCTGCAGAGCGAGCCATGCGCCGGTGATGGCCGCTGTCCGGGTTCCCGCATCGGCCTGAATCACATCGCAGTCGATCAGCAGGGTGTTTTCGCCCAACGCTTTCATGTCGATTGCGGCGCGAAGGCTGCGGCCGATCAGGCGCTGGATCTCCTGGGTTCGTCCTGACAGTTTCATCAGTTCCCTGCGCTGACGATCAGGGGTGGATCCCGGCAGCAGGCGATATTCAGCGCTGAGCCACCCCAGGCCTTGATCACGTCGCCAGCGCGGGACGCCGTCTTCCTGGCAGACGCTGCAGAGCACGGTGGTGCGTCCGGTGCGCACGATGACGGAGCTCAGAGCGAAGCCCATGGGATCCCAGTCGACCGAGAAGGCTCTGAGTTCGGCCGCCTGGCGACCATCTTGGCGACCAACGTTGTGCTGGGTCTCGCTCATGGGGAAACAGATCTGGATGTTGAGCCTGCCAGTCGACGCACAGACACCAGGGATGGTGTCAAAGGGATTGTGATTTGCACTTTCGCCGCTAGATTCAAAATCCGCTGGGTCGATTCGATTCCAGTTCCGACGGACGCGACTGAGATGACCGCAAGCCTGAGCCCAAACCATCGATCCCGTGAGCAAAGCGGTGCCGATCATCGGGCTCTGAATCGTGCCGGCTTGCATTCCCTGCCCTCGCTCCAGCCTCAGCAGCCCCTGCATCTGGTGGTCCCTGAAGGACAGTTGCAGGTTCATACCGCTCCCTATCGCGGAAGTTTTGGCACCGTGCTCAGTCAGGCCCTGCGTTCTGCTGGGCTTGGCAGCCGTGTTGCAGTGGTGCAGTTTCTCAAGGGTGGAGTCGCTCAGGGGCCTGATGCGGCGATCACGCTCTGCGATCGCATGGTCTGGATGAGACCTGCGGTCATGGGCTGTCTGTCAGACCCGGCCAGCGCATCCGACCCCATGACGGTGGATGCCGTTCAGGCTGTCTGGCAAATCTGTCGACGCCACCTCGCCAGCGGTGACCTTGATCAGTTGGTGCTCGATGAACTGGGCTTGGCCATTGCGCTTGGCTATCTCGAGGAAGCGGAAGTTCGTGACAGCCTGGATGCTCGCCCTGGTTCCATGGATGTGATCATCACTGGACCGTCGATTCCTGAATCTCTCATGGGCCTGGCGGATCAAGTGACGGAACTGCGCAGGGGTTTCTGATGCTCAAGAACGACCGTTGGATCACCGAACAGGCTGCTGCCGGCATGCTCGAGCCCTTTCAGAAAGGCTTGATCCGCCATCTTGATCCTGAGCAGAAGCAGGCGCCTGTTCTCAGCTTCGGATGTTCGTCGTACGGCTACGACTTGCGTCTGTCGCCGCAGGAATTTCTGATCTTCAAGCATGTTCCCGGAACCGTCATGAACCCCAAACGGTTCAATCCTGGGAACCTTGAACCCACAGAGCTTCACCACGATGAGGATGGTGACTATTTCATCCTCCCCGCCCATTCCTATGGCTTGGGTGTGGCTTTGGAAAAAATGAAAGTTCCGCCGAACATCACCGTGATCTGTCTCGGCAAGAGCACCTATGCGCGATTGGGAATCATCGTGAACACCACTCCTGCTGAAGCCAGCTGGGAGGGGCATCTCACACTTGAATTCAGCAACAGTTCAGGAGCCGACTGCCGTATCTATGCGAACGAAGGCATCTGTCAGCTGCTGTTCTTTGAAGGCGACCCCTGTGACACCACTTACAGCGACCGTCAGGGTAAGTACCAGCATCAGCCTGAAAGGGTGACACTGGCCAAGGTTTAGGTCGCCAAAACCGAGCGATCTCGTGCTGATCAGGGAGCCAGGCGGGCTTTGTGAAGGCGATTTTTTTCGTACCAGTCTGCGAATTCAGGCGCCCAGTTCTGCAGATGGGGCCACATCAGATCGCAAAGCTCTCTGATCTCTTGTTGAGCGTCGAGCTTGGAGCGCAGGTCAAGGAAGTGGAGAAAGGCACGCAAACTGAAACTGACCACAAAATGCTGTCTGTAGTCAAACGGCAGGATGCCTCGGGCATGTTCTTCGGAAAAGCCGTCGCGCAGGAGATCTCGATAGCGCTCTGCAGCCTGTTTGCAGAGTTGAAGATCGATCAGTCGCTGCTCATTGACATAGGTGTATTTCTTGCCCAGCCGGTCTCGGTACTCCCCGACCGGACGCAGATAGAACACTTCCTCAAGATCAAGTTCTCCATCAGCTGCCCGGCAGATGCGTTCACCGGTGTAACGCATCGATTGCACATCGAAGCTCACACCCACCCGATGCGTTCTCGCCTGTTGCATCACTGAGTGAGGGAACCAGCCCACGTTCAGCACGATTTGGGCATGTTCAAGAGGGCCGTAATGGCCTTTCATTCCGCCCAGCAAGCGTTTGATGCAGATTTCGCCAGCCCTCGTTTCGTTCGGCCACTGGTCGCGTTCCATTACCACGAACCCCTCGCTGTAGTCCTGGTGCATGCCGGCGTACACGCTCTGCTGGGGGTTGGGTGTCGCGGCGATCAGTTCGACCCGGAAGCGGGAATCCATGAGGTTTTGAGGGTTCGGGTGCGTGTCTGTGGATCGATCATCGCCTCTCCAGTCAGCTTCGGGCCGATTTATGAGTGGCTTCGTGGACCGGTGGAATCCGCGGCGGCGGTCTCAGGGAGAGGGCTGGTGCTGCCAACGCCGGCCATCGATGGAAGGGGGCTGCCATCGATCAGGGCGGTTGCGATTGAATTCAGCTCGGTTTCACTACGGCCTCCGAGTGAGCGGCCACGCATGGTGCCTTCGGCTGAGAACAGGTTCAGCTGAGGAATTCCCGTGACGTCATAGCGATCCGTCAGGTCAAGCCAGCGGGGGTTGTCAATGTTGACCAGAACGACGTCGAGATCAGTGCTGTGGCGTTGTTCAACCTCCAGCATCGCTGGAGCCATCTCCCGGCAGACCTCACACCAGTCGGCATAGAACTCGAGGATCGTGGGCCGACCGTTGCTGAGAGCCACTTCCGGAGATAACGAACGTCTGGCGAGCTGATCAAGCGGTGATTCGATGGAACCGCCGTTGCGCACCAGAAACAGGCCCACAGCCAGGACCAGTGCTGAGACAAGCAGCAGAATTTTCTGCAGGTTGGTGAGGCTGGAGTTTGGAGCGCTGTCGGTCATCGGGGACTGACATCAACCATTCCACTCTGGCAGGACAAACCGCTTGCTGTTGCTAGCGTCTGACCGCAGATGTTCGCGTCGTTGATCGACGTTTGTCCGCCGCGAATCTGCCTCCAAGCCGATGCCCGTCTTGCGTTTTCTTCTGCTACCGCTTCGGGCTCCGCTGCTGATCGTGTTGTTCGTGGTGTCGCTGTTCCTCGGCCATCACTGGGCTATTCAGGAGGCCTGGCTGGCTGAGGCCCATTCGATTTCAGTCAGCACGTTCTGGGCTCTGGAGATGATCCAGGCGGTCGTGGTGGTGGTGATCTGCACCATGCCCGATCTGCTGCTCCGTCAGCTGTCCATGCTGATGGCGTCCAGCCGCGTCCTCAGCCTGGTGGTCACGCTCACCCTGTTGATCACGGTTGGTCTCTACGTTCTCAGTCTGAGTCTTTTGTCGGATGTGTTGATTCTGGGGTCGGCGACGTTGCTGGCACGCCTCGACCTGAGCCGGATCAAAGTCGTTCCCCCTCCGCAGTTAACGGCGTTCTGGCTCGCGCTGATCGTGCTCGCCGGCATCTGGATCGGGCAAGACCTGCCCAACCCTCCGACGTCACTCGGTGCAGGGTTCAGTGCCGCGATCGCGGCTTGAGCCGTCGTTGTTCAGGTAAGCCCAGAGATTGCCGAGCACCTTCTTGGTGTAGAGCCGGGTTTCAGGATATGGAATGCGTTCGACCCAAAGCTCAGGGTCCTGGTCCAGTTCAGCGCTCACCCAGGATCCTGCCGCTCCAGGCCCCGCGTTGTAACTGGCCACTGTCAACAAGGGGTTGCCCTGCCAAAGCTCCAGCAGATCGGCCAGGTAGCGGGCTCCGAGAATCGCATTGCGTTCTGGTTCGCGTAGATCGTCGCTGCTGAGCTCTTCTCCTGCCAGTTCCGCGGCAGTGGCTGGCATCAGCTGCAGAAGACCCACGGCACCAACGGGTGAAGCCACTCCGGGCGAGAAGCGAGATTCCTGGCGGGCAATGGCCAGCAGCAGTTCCAATCGCACCTTCTCCTGTTCTGAAGCGGCCAGGAAGAGAGGCAGCAGCGGTCTGGGGTGAAGACTGTTGTGGAGCAACTGGCGCGTGTTGCAGTCCGGGGACACCAGTCGCAGGCTGGCCCGCCACAGCCGGCTGAGACCGGTCCAGTGGTCATTCACCGCCAGTCGAAGCCGGCCTTCCCGCAGGAGCTGCTGTGGCGATGGATCAGCGTTTCCTGCGTCGCTGCGCCAGGTTTCCCAGGCTTCCTGATTCATCTCAAGGCGCCAGAGCTGGTCAACCAGAGGATTGCCGCTGTCGAGGGGGCTCCAGGTTTGACCAGAGTTCAGACGGTCAGCCTCTGTGGCCGTGATCACCTTGTCGCCTGAGAGAGCCGGCAGGTTTCCGGACCCCAGCCTGGCCTGAGCTCGCCAGGTGTAGTAACCGGGTGGCTGCTGACGCGTCAGCGTCTGCCAGATCTCTGTTGCAGCCTGGCGATTTCCGAGTTTGTTCAGGCTCATCCCCAGCCAGAACTGCTGGCGCGCCCGCAGGGGGTCAGGCAGTTGCTCCGCTGGGATCGCAGTCAGCCATGACCTTGCCAGTTCCCACTGACCTTTGAGCAGTGCTTCACGAGCCAGGTCCCACTGCAGTTGCCAGCTGGCGGGATGGCCGGGCCAGCGTTTCAGCACGACCAGCCCTCCTTCGCCCCCTGCCAGACGGACCCGGGCCGCGGCGACATCGGCTGATCGCTTCTGGAGAGATTCAGGCAAAGCGTTGATCAGTGCCTGTTTCGGCAGCAAAGGCTCGCTCAGCAGCGCTGCAGATTGCAGTGCCTCCTCGCTGTCCGGGTGATCCTTGGCCAGTTGCAGCAACATCGCTTCACCGCGTTGTTGCTGATCCTGGTTGCCTCGAAGGAGTGTGCGTCCGATCGTCAGCGCCTGCGACGGGGCCAGGGGGGTTCCCTGCAGGCAAAGTTCTGCGGATCGGCCATCACCAAGTTCAGCCAGGGCCGCTGCCAGTTGCAGACGCTGCTGCTGTTCCAGTCCTTCGCCTGTGATGGCACCGCAGGCCTTGCGAAGCAGCCGTTGCGCCCCAGGCCAGTTCGCTCCCCAGCGGGCCAGATGCAGGGCACTGGACTGGACCAGGGCCTGATCGGCGTCGTCCGGCAGTTCGGCGGCGGCCGCCAGCGCGGCTGGATGGGCGGGTTGAAGCCTGAGCAGCTCCTCCCTCAGCTGCGGCTGGCGATCTGAAAGGTGATAACGGGCATCGGCACTGGCCGTTGACGTGGGAAAACGTCGGAGTAGATCCCGCCAGTGTTGTTGCTCCTCCCCATCGCGGCCCAGTGACTTTGCCGCCAGAGCTTGTTGTTTGAGGGCGACGGCGGCCATGGGAGCTGGCCCCCAGCCCTGTCCGCTCAGCAGGTGCCAGCGCCTTTGCGGAGAATCGTCGCTGCGGCTGCCCAGCATCAGGGCGGCTTCGCGCCGCTGCTCTGGGTTCGCGGACCAGCGGTAGTGCCTCCAGAGCTGCGCATCGCTCAGCTCCGGCGTGATCGGACTGTGCTGACTGCGCAACATGGCGCGGCCACCCAGAATCGCCAGAACAGTCAGAAGCGTGGTGCCGCCGAGAAGCAGCGGTCCGCGGGTCTCTCGAGCGTTCAAGCCATGGCTGGAAACTGCTGGCATTCTGTGGCCAGCAGGATCGATCTGGATGGTTGCTCAGCGTCGGCAACCGCGACCTGGCCAGCGCCAACGCCTGCGCCTGGTTGTGGCCTTAGGACTGGCTTTTGTGGTTTGGGGCCTGCGCTGGCTCTGGCCGTTGCGGTGGTTGCCTGGCTGGGTGGTGCTGCTGGTGGGTTTATGGGCTCTGCTGGAACTGGCAGCTCTGCTGCTTATGCCTCAGCGATGGACTTGATCGGCATCGTGCGGCTGTAGCCCTGTCACTGGTTCAGTGATGGGTTGTCTCAGGGCTCTTAAGGTTCAGTCCACAAATGAGACCTCATGGCCTCTTCCGCTGCTCATCCGCTTGGTTCACTCCAGTCCCCGGAGGTCAGTTTCGGGACGGATGGACTGCGGGGTCGTGTCGGTTCGGCGATCACGCCCGCTCTGGCTTTGCAGGTGGGTTTCTGGTGCGGTCGTGTCTTGCCGCCGGATGGTCCTGTTCTGATCGGAATGGACTCCCGCTGCAGCGGTTCGATGGTGGTGGCCGCTCTGACCGCAGGTCTGACTGCAGCAGGTCGTGAGGTCTGGACTCTTGGCCTTTGCCCCACACCGGCGGTTCCCGGTCTGATCCGTCGCTTTCAGACATCAGGCGGGTTGATGGTGTCGGCCAGTCACAACCCGCCTGAAGACAACGGCATCAAGGTGTTCGGGCCTGATGGCAGCAAGCTGGGCTCCTCGCTGCAGCGCCGCATTGAATCCGGTCTGCGAGGGGAGGCAGACGCCTCTGGGCCGATGGGCGCCTGTGGCGCTGCCAGTCATCGTGCTGAATTGCTGGAGCACTATCGCGACAGTCTGCTGAGCAGCGTTCAGCATCAGCGTCTGGACGGAGTGCCGATCGTGCTCGATCTCTGCTGGGGTTCAGCAACCGCCTGCGGTGCAGAGGTTTTCCGCTCACTTGGGGCCGACCTCACCGTGCTGCATGGGGCGGCAGACGGTGAACGCATCAACGTGGGCTGTGGGTCTACCCATCTGGGACCGCTGCGGGAGGCGGTGATCGAACGCGGCGCGGCCATGGGCTTTGCCTTCGATGGTGATGCCGACCGGATGCTGGCTGTGGACGGTCGCGGCCGGGTTGTTGATGGTGATCACGTGCTCTACCTCTGGGGCTCTGTGCTGCAAGACAGCGGTGCGTTGCCTGACCAGCGCCTGGTTGCCACGGTGATGTCCAACCTCGGATTTGAGCGGGCCTGGCAGTCCAGAGGTGGTCAGCTGGAGCGCACTCCGGTGGGAGACCAGCATGTGCACGCAGCGATGGTGAGCAGTGGTGCAGCCCTGGGAGGTGAGCAGTCCGGACACATCCTGTCCTCCGCCCATGGACTCGCCGGTGATGGGGTTCTCACGGCGCTTCAGCTCGCCACCCTTTGCCATGGCCAGCAGATGACGCTTGCGGACTGGCTGGACCGCAGCTTCCAGGCCTATCCACAGAAGCTTGTAAATGTGCGCGTGCCTGACCTCGAGCGGCGCAAGGGTTGGGCCGAGTGCACCCCTCTGCGAGAGCTGGTCGACGAAGCTGAACGCTCGATGGCTGAAGACGGCAGGGTGCTGGTGCGGGCGAGCGGCACCGAACCTCTCTTGCGGGTGATGGTGGAAGCGGCCGAATCAGATGTGGTGGAACTCTGGACCGGCCGTTTGGCCGAGGCGGCCGATCGCCATCTCAATGTGGCCTGAGGGCGGAACGATCCAGAGCGCAGGCAAGCGCACCATCACAGGCATCCCCCGATCCTGATTGCCAGCTGCTCCCCGGTAGCAACTCGAAGATCGCCGTGTTGACGAGTTCACGGAACTCTGAAAGATGCTCCAGCGCTCCGCCACGCGCACACAGGGATGGAGTGGTCAGATCAAGGGCTTGAGCCGTGACTGCTGCTGCCTGCGCGAGTGCGGAGGCCGACTGCTGCAGGATGGCTCGAGCGGCAGGATCGCCTTGTGCTGCAGCGTCGTCGACCAGCGGCGCCAGCTTCGCCTCTGCGTCGGTGCCATGGCTCGGGCTCACCACGCGTGCTTTGAGCTCGAAGGCGGTGCGACAACCCATGGCCTCCCACAGCTGGTGGCGCAGCGCGCCATCAGGAGCGCGGCCATCGGCCATTTTCAGGCTCAGCTGAAGCGCATCGTGGCCGATGTCGAAGGCAGACCCTGCACCATCCAGGCGCCAGCCCCAGCCGCCGCAGCGGTGTTCGCGTCCGTTGGCCTCCCGACCCACCACGATCATTCCGGTGCCGCTGATCAGCACGATGCCCGACTGATCAGGAAATGCGCCCCGCAAGGCGGTGCGTTCGTCGCCGGTTGCGATGCAGCGCGTTTCGGGCAGTTGCAGTTCTGAAGCAAGAAGCGCGCCGCCTCTGGCCTGCAGGGGCGTCTCCGCCTCGATGCCGCTGGCTCCGATGGCAGCCGCCGCGATTGGTGCGACCTCGCTGGGATCCAGGCCGAATCGTTGGCTCCGCTGGAGTTGGGCATTGTTGAAACTGATGCGAATGCCGGCACGAAAGCGTTCTTCGCCGTCAGCGGCATCGAGATGACTGACTCCAGGGCCTGAACCATCAGCGACTCTGTGCAGCTTGCCGTCATCCCAGGCGCTGAGCCGGCAGCGGCATTGGGTCTGTCCGGCATCAAATCCAGCCAGGAGGGGCGGGGGCGTGTTCAAGAGTTTCGCCGCATCTGGCTCAGGGTGGCGAGGCAGAACCAGCCACTGATCTGCACTTCAGGGCGGAAGAAGATCGTGTCGGCTGCACCCTGCATGAGCAATCCGGCGATCGCCGCGAGGCAGCCCAGACAAGGCAGCGCCAGTTCTGACTCTGCCGTCAGTGCTCGCCAGCCATGGCGCAGGCTTGCAACCCCAAGACCCAGACAGGCGATCAGGCCAGGGATGCCGGTCTCAACCAGGATTTCAAGGGGCACGGAGTAGGCGCTCAGGGCGTTGAATTTCGGTTGCTGGTACAGGGGGTAAACGCTGTTGAAGGCAGCATTCCCCGGGCCGATGCCCAGCCAGGGACGGTCCTGAATCATGTCGATCGCAGCCAGCCAGACGTTGATGCGGAAGTTGTTGGAACTGTCGCCTCGACCTGCCAGCAGGCTGGCGACCCTGGTGCGGATCGGGTCCACCTGAGTGGCAGCAAAGGCCAGCGCCATGCCAGTGATGGCCAGCAGGGCGACGGGCAGAAGCCGCCGCCAGAACGCGGGCCAATGGCGGATGTATCGCAGCAGCAGCAGCAGCAGCATGGCTCCGACCGCAGCCACCATCCCGAGCCAGCCTCCGCGGCTGTAGCTGAACAGGGTTGACGCACAGCCAAGGATCAGTGCTGTGGCTGCGTAGAGCCTGGATCCCCAGCCACGCCATCGGATCATCGCCACCATGGCGATGGGCAGGATCGGCACCAGGTATCCCGCCAGCAGGTTGGGATTGCCCAGTGGCCCGTAGATGCGGATGGTGCCCTCCGCCACTGAGTTGGGATCGGCCCAGCGAGCCAGCTCTTCCGTGGGGGCGTACAGCTGACGCAAGGCCAGCACGCTGCTCAGCAGAGATCCGCCCAGCAAGGCCGCGACCAAACGGTCCCACCACTCAGGTCTGTCACTCAGCAGCTGGCGCATGAGTGCATAGACCCCCAGATAGCTGATCAGTTTCAGCAGCCCTTTGGCCGCGGCAATCGGGACCGGTGAAACACCGGTGGCCAGCACTGCCACGGCCAGGAACAGCAGCAGCCAGCCACTGATGGGGCCGAGACGCGCGGGAGTCCGGGTGAGTGACCACAGCAGCCAGAGCGCTCCGCAGGCCAGCACGATCAGGCCGAGGCCGGCGCGTGTGAGCACCGGAAGACCTGCCATCAGCAGGATCAGCACAATCCCCGCCAGGTCGCTCAGGCGCTTCTGCTGTGCTGCGGAGCCTGGCAGGAGCCCCTGCCAGCGCAGCAACCAAGGGGTCGGGGCCGAAGCCTCAGCCATCAGGGATTGAGAGGAACGTCAGCGGGATTATCGACCCGTTGCCAGGCGATCTCCAGTTCTTCGCGCTTCGGCAGTGGCTGATTGTTGCGGCGGTACAGCACCCGGTAGGCGGGAAGGCCCTGTTCCTTCACATAGCGCTCGCGTTCCGTGGGTACCGGCAGGGGGTTGTCGGCTCTCCAGGGACGGCCGTCTTCGGCAGGACGCTCGAAGCAACCGCTCAGTTCCACCAATGTGACCATCGGTTGCACCACCTCCAGCACATCGCTTTGCAGAAACAGTTCCCGGTTGGGACTGAGGGCCGCCGCGATGGCCAGCAGCAGCGATGGTTGCATCACCCGGCGTTTGCGGTGGCGCCGCTTGAACCAGGGATCCGGGAACTGGATGCTCACCAAACGCAGCTGATCCTCACAGAGCCCTGCCAACCAACCCTCGAGGCTGATGTTGGCGTTGCAGAAGAGGTAGTGGAGATTGTGGCGCTCGAGGCTGTCGCGATCACGCTGGGCTGCCAGCACGAGGGGACGCCTGATTTCCACACCGAGATGATTCCAGTCGGGCTTCAGTGCTGACAGCTCCAGCAGACAGACGCCGCGGGCACAGCCGATATCAAGATGGATGGGGCGAGTCGCGTCGTCGAACAGCTGATCAGGGCCTGGCAGCTCCAGAGGCAGCTGAAAGAAGCGGCTGAGGGGATTGACGTGCTGCCGCATCAGGACCGCGTTGCACCCTGGGGCGGATCGCAGCGCAACAGACCCCAGCAGGCCGTGTAGCCATGCAGGTGCGTGGCACCTCCAAGGGGCCCGATCTCGCCATTGCAGAAGCTGCCTGCCACCGGAAGTTGCGGAAAGACATCACGAGCGATGCTCACATCGCCATCGGGTCTTCCAAACAGGCCGTTGCCCCGACCCAGACAGGCGAACAGCAATCCCATCAAGGGCGCCTGGTCGCTGCACTGATCTCGCCGGGTCTGCAGCAGTTGGCGGGCCTCCTGTCGCGAGGCCTGCGCTTCACGCAGCTGAAATTGCACGTTTTGTCCGGCACGGACGCGATCGGCAACGGCAACGGCGCCGTTGCGTGGATCCACGCCGATCAGATTGCGCACCAGAAAGGCCCTTTCGGGGCGATCAGCTGCGATGCCCCCTTGATTCAGGCCGGCGAGCATGGCGTCGGCCATCAATTCCTCCCGCTCCACACCCAGAAACAGTGAGTGCTGCACCAATTCCCTGTCTTCGGCACTGAGGTCGGCAAGCACGCGCTGCAGGCATGCCACAGGGCTGGCCCTGCGATCACCGTCACTCAACTCCAGCAGAACGTTGCGTTGCGCCTGTTCGATGGCGAACACCGGTCCAATCGGTCGACATCCCTGGGCGACAACCGGATCCAGACTCCAGGTGCCGCCGATGCTCAGCCCTACCGCTCCACCGACGACCTGATCTCCATAGAGCAGGGAACCATGATCGGCGTTGTGAGGTGCGGCGACGCCTCCGACTTTGGCGATGCCGGGGTAGGCGTAATCCAGCCCGCTCACCAGATCATTGATGGCATTGCAGCCGGGATCGAGCAGCAGCAGCAGCGAGCGGCTTTGGGCAGGGTTCACCCCCACCCAGTCCTGCCAGTTCTTGGCCGCTCCGTCGAGATCGGGTAAGTGGCTGCTGTCGAGACGGAAGCTGCTCAGTTCTGCCCCTGGCAGGTTGAGCAGCGTGATGCTGAGTGCCGCTGTGCGCTCCACCTCATGGGCTTCGCCTGAGGACGTGGTGCCCACAACACCGCCGCCAAGGCATCCCAACCAGTGTTTGGCGTTCAGACGTTTTTGCAGCAGCGGCAGCAGGCGGGGCAGATCACTCGCGAAGTGACTGGAGATGAACACAAGCGCCAGATCCGCCTGATTCGAGCCCAGAGCACTGGTCACATCCCGTGCAGCGTCCTCCAGAGAAGGGTTGCTGGAAAGGGCATGTCGGCATCGGGCCTGCAGCCCGCGGCTCCGGAACCAGTCGACAGGATTGAACGGAACCATGAATTGGACCTTACCAATCCTGTGGACCTGCTGGATGACCGTGATAATGGCCCACTGATGTCCCTGGCCGGTGTCCGATTTCACAACACGCGCCCTGGTGTGGCTGACCTATCGCCTGGGAGCAACGATTGCCCTGGGGATCCCTCTGGTGCTGTTGATCTGGTCGGGGTTGCGACGCGACCCCGCCTTGATGAGGCTGCTGGGGATCTACTGGAAAGTGGCCAGCCTGCTGGCCATCAGCGTGTTGCTGCTCACTGACCAGAGGCCGATCGGCTATCTCACGGCATTCCTCGCGCCGCTTCTGATGGCTGCGTCTCTGTGGTTCTGGGTTGATCTCAATGAGGAGCTGGCCGATAGCCCTCCGGGTCGTGCGCTGCCGTTCACGGTGCGGGTCTGGCGCTGGGCGCTCACCATCTTCGCGGTCTTTGCTGCCGTGATGTCCGGATCAGCACTGGGCTGCACCCGTCAGCTCTCGACGGATGCCTGTCGGGTGTGGCTGGAGGCACCCCAGGGGCTGCATCGCGTGGCTGAGAAGGTGTTCGATTTCGTGTTCGGCGGTGAGTGGACGATGGCCGTGGCTGCCTTCATCGGCTACGTGGCGCTGGTGGCCTATGGCGTCGGTCTGCTGCAGTGGGCTCTGGTGCGTCTTCCCAAGCAGGGCAGGGTTGCTGGAGATTTCTGATCATGGAGTCCATTGCCCTGGTTCAGGAGCTGGAAGAGCGCACCCGTCTGAGCCCTGATCGGGTGGTGAGATTGCACGGTTTTGTGCTGGATGAGCCCTTCGAACTGTTGATCTTTCGTGGCTTCAGCAGCAGCACAACGCATCCAACGGCATTTGATCCCGATGCCTCGGTGCTTCCCGAGGACGCTCGCCTGGAGTGGGCGGAACTGCTTCAGGGACCCCTGGATCCCGCCGGCGAAACCCGTCTTGTTGGACCGCTGAATCCGAAAGACCTGTTGGCTCAGGCCAACTGGTGATCGCGACGATCCAGAACACTGCAGCAACGCCCGCAGAGGGCTGGATGCTGGCTGTGTTGGCCGACATCCCCTTCGTAGTGCCAGCAGCGTTCGCATTTGATCCCACGTGCCCGGCTCACCTCGATGATCGCGGTGTCGTCTGATTGATTGGCCAGCAGTTCCGCCCACGGCTCACCGCCTAATTGCAGCTGCGAGACCAGCAGCCAGTCGCGCAGACCATCCGCCTCCGCATCGCCGTTCTCGTTCAACCAGTTGAGGGCTGACTCAAGCTCTGGGTTTCGGGTTTCGATTCTGACGGCTGCCTCCAGCGATGCCCCCAGTTCCTGCCGGCTTCGGCAGTCCTCCAGAACTTTGTTCACCGCAGCACGCAGTTCGCGCAACCGCTGAATCGGCTCACGAAGACTGGGATCGCGCCATTCGGCCGGAACGGTTGGCCAGCCGCGGTGGAAGATCGAGGTCTCCTCCACCTTGTAAGGAAGGTTCTGCCAGATGTCTTCGGCCATATGGCACAGCACAGGAGCAATCAGCCCGGCCAGGCGTTCGATGATCAGAGACATCACGGTCTGGCAGCTTCGTCGTCGCCGGTCGGAGGGGGCACTCACATAGAGCCTGTCCTTGGCGATGTCGAGATAGAAGTTCGACAGATCGGTGACGCAGAAGTTCTGCAGCAACTGGAAGAAGCGGAAGAACTCATAGCTTTCGAAGGCTTCTGTGATTTCATCCATCACCTCTGCAGTGCGCTGCAGCATCCAGCGGTCCAGCAACGGCAGCTCCGCCACAGGCACAGCGTCGGCGGCTGGGTTGAAGTCGTGGAGATTGCCCAGCAGGTAGCGGCTGGTGTTGCGCACCTTGCGGTAGACGTCCGCGAGCTGACGAAGAATGCCGGCACCGATCGGCACATCCGCGGAGTAGTCAACCGAGCTCACCCACAGGCGCAGCACATCAGCGCCGTAGGCAGGTTCCTGCTTCTGATTCTTGCCGCCTTCGATGATCACCATCGGGTCGACAACGTTGCCGAGCGATTTGCTCATCTTGCGGCCTTTCTCATCCAGGGCGAAACCGTGCGTGAGCACCCGCTGGTAAGGGGCCTGACCATTGACGGCGACCGATGTGAGCAGTGAGCTCTGGAACCAGCCGCGATGTTGGTCGGAACCTTCCAGATACAGGTCGGCGGGGTAGCTGAGGGTCTCTTTCTGGCTGGACACTGCAGCCCAGCTGGAGCCGGAGTCGAACCAGACATCCATGGTGTCGGTGCCCTTGCGCCACTGGTCAGCCTGATTGGCATAGGCGGGTGGCAGCAGATCAGCCTCGTCTTTTTCCCACCAAACATCGGCGCCGTGTTCGCCGATCAACGCCTCGATGTGAGCCAGTGTGTCGGCGTTAAGCAGTACGTCGCCTCCACTGCGGTTGTAGAAGACAGGGATCGGCACACCCCAGGTGCGCTGCCGTGAGATGCACCAGTCGCCGCGCTCCTTCACCATCGCTTCGATGCGGTTGCGTCCTGAAGCGGGAGTCCATTCGACTTGATCAATGGCATCGAGGGCCTGCTGGCGGAAGCCGTCGACGGACGCGAACCATTGTTCAGTGGCACGGAAGATCGTGGGCTTTTTCGTGCGCCAGTCATAGGGGTAGCGGTGTCCGTAGGCCTCCTGCTTGAGCAGTGCTCCCGCCGTCTCCAGCGCATCGATGATTGCTGGGTTGGCATCCTTCAGCACGTTGAGGCCGGCGAAGGCTCCCGCCTCCTCTGTGAGGGTGCCTGCTTCGTCGACGGGACAGAGAACCGGCAGCCCGTTTTTCTGGCCGGTGTGAAAGTCGTCAACACCATGACCAGGAGCGGTATGCACCAGACCAGTGCCTGATTCCGTGGTGATGTAGTCGCCGCCAATCACTACCGGAGAGGTGCGGTCCATCAGGGGATGGCGATACTTCAGGCCGGCGAGCAGTGCACCTTTGACCGTTGCTTTGCGCGCGAGTGGCAACTCGAGCGTTGTGGCGAGGGAGTCGATCAGGTCGGTGGCCACCAAAAGCAGCCGCCCCTGGCCATCGTCTGCCAGGGCGTAGTCCAGCCGTTCGTTGACCGAGACCGCCAGGTTGGCTGGGAGCGTCCAGGGGGTTGTGGTCCAGATCGCGACCTGAAGTGCTTGCCCGAGCGCATCGGCCTCACTGGGCAACGTGATGCCCGCCGTTGTCAGGGCGTCGCGCAGCGGCGTCGGCAGTTCCACTGCCGGAAAGGCAACGTAAACACTGGGGCTGGTGTGGCCATCGGGGTATTCGAGCTCAGCCTCGGCCAGTGCTGTTCGCGAGCTGGGACTCCAATGCACCGGTTTGAGGCCCCTGTAGATGTGCCCCTTGAGAACCATGTCGCCAAACACCCTGATCTGGGCCGCTTCGTAGTTCTTTTGAAGGGTGAGGTAGGGCTCTTGCCAGTCAGCCCAGATGCCCCAGCGCTGAAACCCTTTCATCTGGCTGTCGACCTGCTTACGGGCGTAGGCAGCCGCCTTCTTGCGCAGTTTGATCGGAGTGAGGCTCTGGCGCTGTTCCTGATCCATCGACTGCAGCACTTTCAGCTCGATCGGCAGGCCATGGCAGTCCCAGCCAGGGATGTAGCGAACCTTTCGCCCTCGAAGAATCTGATATTTGTTGATCACATCCTTGAGAACCTTGTTCAAGGCGTGGCCCATGTGCAGGGGGCCATTGGCGTAGGGAGGTCCGTCGTGCAGCGTGAAGACCGGCCCTGGGTTGTGGAGACCGAGCTTCAGGTCGATGCCTTGCTCGGCCCAGAACGCCTGTAGCTCTGGTTCCCGCTTCACCGCATTGGCGCGCATGCCGAAGCTGGTCTGCAGCAGGTTGAGCGTGTCCTTGTAGGAGGGGCGTCCTTCGGCGTTGGCGTCGCGCGTCTCCTTGCTCACGGTTGGGCAGCTGCAGACGGAATTATCCGTCCTCGCTGGCCGACTTGGGCGGGTTTACCTCTTTCGGCTGTTCCAAGGCTGTTGAAACAGCGTTCTCCGGCATCCCTGGTGGATCGGAGTCCTCCGGACGAACCCAGCGTTTGCCAGTGCGGCTGCTGCCCTCTTCACGGTTGGCAGCTGGGGCCTCCGGTTTCAGGCTGCCAACCGCAGCTCCGAGATTGCCCAGCAGGGCGGTGACAGAGGTCCCGAGTTGTTGCACGCTCGTCGCCCAGCGTTCCTTGGACTGCAGACGCTGTTGCTCGTCCTGGCTGAGTCGCTGCCAGCGTGCTTGGGCCACTTCTGCGCCGAGTCGACTGATCAGCAATGTGCTGCAGATCACGGCGAGCATGGGCGCACCGCGCAGACGGTCACTGCTGGTGACCAGCACCAGCCCGAGCAAGAGCACGACGCCTCCCCAGACCCCATCCCGGGGCCGGCTCAGCTCAGTGGCGAGCAACGGCAGCAGCAGCACCGCCAGACCCAGCAGCAGACAGAGGTCTCCGGCGATTGTGGCCAGCATCAAGGCGTCCGCGTGTCTGAGTGCATTCTGGTTCTCTGCCTAAAGTTGCAACCTGCCCATCTGGCGGAATTGGTAGACGCGCTGGTTTTAGGTACCAGTGGCTTCGGTCGTGGGGGTTCAAGTCCCCCGGTGGGCATCCCTTTTCCTAATTTGGTTTCACTTACTACGGTCGGCCAATCTCCCCTCGCTGATGACACAGGCCCTCGCACAACCTGCAACGCAAGGCGCTGAGACCCGCTTGCGCTCCGTTCCGAGGGAGTTTTTGGCACCACCTGCAGCGTTGAATCTCACTGTGGGGTTGTTCATTGGCGGCTATGTGTTGGCCGCTCTGACCATCTGGGGCTGGTTTTCAGCGGGTTGGCCCCTGCCCGTGCTGTTGACCACTGGCTTTCTGGCTCTGCATCTGGAAGGCACCGTCATCCATGACGCCTGCCATAAATCAGCGCATCCCGTGCCCTGGATCAATCAGGCCATGGGCCATGGATCAGCACTGTTGCTCGGCTTCAGTTTCCCCGTTTTCACGAGGGTTCATCTCGAGCATCACGCCCATGTGAATGATCCGAAAAACGATCCGGATCACATCGTGAGCACCTTCGGGCCTCTTTGGCTGATCGCTCCGAGATTCTTCTATCACGAGTGGTTTTTCTTTCAGCGCAGATTGTGGAAGCGCTGGGAACTGATGCAGTGGGGTCTCGAGCGCAGTGTGTTTTTGGTGATTGTGCTTGCTGCGGCCAAGTTTCAATTTCTTCCCTTCATTTTCAACTGTTGGTTTGCTCCAGCCCTGATGGTGGGCGTGACCTTGGGACTCTTTTTTGATTACCTACCCCACCGCCCTTTCACCTCGCGCAACCGCTGGAAAAATTCCAGGATCTACCCAGGACGACTCATGAATTGGTTGATTATGGGTCAGAATTATCATCTGATTCATCATCTCTGGCCTTCAATTCCCTGGTTTGATTACAAACCTGCTTACGAAGCCACGAAGTCTTTGCTCGACTCCAAGGGTTCACCACAGCGCCTGGGAATTTTTGAAACAAGGCGCGATGGATATAACTTCCTCTACGACATTCTTGTCGGTGTGCGCAGCCACAAACGGCGCAGGGGCAAGATGCGTCGTGTGGCCAGATTCATGCCTTTGCGCCGTTTGCAGCGTCCGTGGCTTGGATTCGTGAATCAGATTGCGATCAAGACCGAGCAACGGCGCCCCTCCTCTCGCTGATCACTCCGCCAGGATTTTGGGTACGCGGAAGAAATCTCCTTCTCGCAAGGGTGCTTGCTCGAGGAGTTCCTCCCTGACCTGGGTGGGCTCCACCTTGTCTTCTCGGGTGGCATTCACCACCTCCACAGCGCGGGTGGTGGCAGGCACGCCTTCGGTATTCACGCCCTGGAGCTGATCCACATAATCAAGAATGCGCTCGAGCTGCCCTGTATAGGTCGTGATTTTCTCCTCGGGCAGATCGAGGCGGGCCAGATGGGCCACCTTGCGCACGTCGTCGGCTGTGATCTTGCTCATGCAGCAGCGAGAAAATTTTCAAGATCCTCGCGCAACGCCATCGCTGCCGTGTTCAACAGCTCCTGGCCGTGTTCGGGTCTGGCCAGAAAGGGGTCTGATCCCATGCGGCCATCGGGGTAACGGCGGCGAAAGTCCGCTGGCCCATGAATCGAGCCACAGGGCGCTGCCTCCGGGAGCGATCTCTGCTTGCTGATCAGGCTGTCATGGAGGTGAAGGGTGACGGCAATCTCGCTGGGAGTGGCGTGTTGTCCTTCGCGATCGCCATAGAGCTCTCGGGCGCGCCGCATCACCGGACCGGCCATGAACCAGTTCGCCAGCCTGCAGCGCAAACGTGGAGCCACCTCCAGGCCGCGGCTTGCGGCGCTGCCGTAGGCCTGGGCGAAGGCGGCCTTGGTCGTGGCGATATTGCCGCCGTGCCCGTTGACCACAAGGATCCGCTCGAAGCCATGGGTGGCGAGTGACATCACAAGGTCATGCATCACCGCCAGCAACGTTGCGGGCTGCAGGCTGATGGTGCCGGCAAAACCCAGATGATGTTCGGCCATGCCGAAGGCCTGCACGGGCGCGACCAGCACGCCGCTCAGGCGCCCCAGTTCGAGCGCGACTGCTTCGGCGGTGAGAGCATCGGTACCGATGGCTCCTGTAGGGCCGTGCTGTTCTGTGGATCCCAGGGGAACGATGATTCCCTTGCAGGTCTTGAGGTACTGATCAACATCGGGCCAGCTCTGCAGAGCCAGGCGAATGGCGTCTTTGCTGGCGGCCGGGCCGGGGAGGATGGAAGGCATGCCGAGCGTGGCGTTGGCGTGATGAGCGATCGTGAAAACTGGCTCTAGTGAGCTGTGCCGTTGCCGTCGTATTGATCGGTGTTGTAGTAGCCACCCTGAGTTCCGAAGAACAGGGTGGCTGTCACAAACAGACCGCTGCTGAACAACAGGACGGTGCCCAGGTTGAAGCCGGAAAGTGCAGCATCCATGGCGTCAGATCCATTTCCCTAAGCCTGGCAGGAGATTGGCGCTTGTCATCTCCGCATGCAGGGATCGTCACCGCCGCCGATCTCACTGCCGATCATGGGAATTTCAAGCCACTGTCTCAGACGCCCTGTGATCCAGATGAAGGGAAGGGTGTCCGCGAGTGCGGCGAAAGATTTGAACAGATAGCCGCTGGCGATGAAGGAGATCAGTTGCGGCGCCACAGGCTCACCGGGCCGCACAGGCAGCACTCCCGAGGCGTAGTGGCTGATCAGCACAACAGCGCTGGTGTCCACCAGCTGGCTGACGAGGGTGGAGCCGTTGTTGCGCAGCCAGAGGGCCTTGCCATTGCTGACCCTTTTCCAGAAATGGAACATCCGCACATCCACGAACTGTGCGGTCAGATAGGCGGCCATGGAGGCGACCACGGATCCAAAAGCGAGGCGCTGGATTTCGAAGAAGGTGCCATCAGGAGCACCTTCCACCCCAGGCAGGATTCCGCCCAGCCAGAGGATCAGCACGACCCAGCCGTTGAGGAGGAGACCAACCCAAACAACCTGGCCAGCCCTCTTCTCTCCCCAGAGTTCACTGATGAGGTCTGTACAGAGAAAGGTGATGGGGTAGGGCAGGGCACCCACGGCTACGACGATGGGCCAGGAGCCGATGTGCCCGAGCTCGAGGAAACGCGTCAGGCCCAGGATGTTGAGCATGCCCAGCGTGCCCAGAAACAATCCGGCCAGCACCAGAAAGCAAAACTCTCGCCTGGCTTGGATGGGGCCCGCGGTGGTTGTCGGTGATGCCGACATGGTGTCGTCGTTCATCTTTGGCGTCTTGACAGTCTGATGAATCGCTTGGCGTTGCTTTGCTTGTTGTGACGGCTCTGCCGGATTCGTTGTGTCTGATCAAAATGCACGCAGCGGAGAGTTGTACCGATGGCGCAGTCGTCCTGTGTGGCGCTTTGGCAGGCGACGGTGGCACCGGATGAGCCGCATAAGTTTGCGCGGCGTCTGTCCTGGGATGGTCTGTCCGAAGAGGGCTTTGAAAGGTGGTTGAAGTCGGACGGAACGGAGAATCAGCAGGGGCGCTCGGATTGGCAGAACAGGCTGGCCCTCGTCTCTGCCCTGCTGCAGGAGTCATGGGACTTGCCCCTGTTGCCGGTGTCCTCTGAGGAGGATCAGCAGCTGTTTGTGGATCTTTGGCAGCCGTTGCATGCTCCCGCCACGGAATGGCTGCAAGAGCGGATCGGTTCCTTTGCTCTGGATGGGGGGATTGCACCAGCGGTCTTCGCGCAGTTGGCCGATGCTCTGATCAAGCGGTTGTGCTCCGTGGCGGAACAGGCGTTGTGGTCTTGCTTCAGCGCTGAGCGAACGCCAGGCACGATGCTTCTCGCCCATCTGGGTGCTTCCGGCGATGGCTCGAGTCCACCCGTTCGCGAGCATTACGAGGCATTTGTGCAACGCCATCGCCGCGATGGATTGCAGTCTTTGCTCAAGGAATTTCCTGTGTTGGGCCGATTGGTTGGCACGGTGATTGAGCTGTGGTTGCAAGCCTCTGCAGACATGCTTGAGCGGGTTGCTTCCGACCGCCCGGTATTTGAGTCCAAATTTGGAATTTCAGCCCATCACTGTTTAGTTGGTATTAAGCAAGGGTTGAGTGATCCACATCGCGGCGGTCGTGCCGTAGCGATTTTGAGTTTTGGCTTGGAGGGTGATGAAGCTTCAGCTCTAAAAGTTGTTTATAAGCCCAAAGATATGAGGCTTGATGCTGCTTATCAGCAGGTTTTGTTGGATCTTAATCAGCGTAGCAATATGGATCCGTTGAGAACGCTACAGATTCACTGCGGTAGTGGATATGGATATATGGAGTATGTGTCGCATCGAATCTGCGTTGATGACCAAGAGTTGAATCAGTTTTATTATAATTCTGGGCGATTAACAGCGGTTCTCCATGTTCTTGGCTGCACGGATTGTCACCATGAGAATCTGATCGCCTGCGGAGATCAGTTGCTCTTGATTGATACGGAAACTTTGCTGGAGGCGGATGTTTTTGATCACGTCACTGATGCTTCAGATCAGCCTGATCTGATTCAAGCCTCGGGATTGCAGAAGCGCTTTCAGCGTTCGGTTTTGCGATCAGGGCTTCTGCCTCAATGGATGTTTCTTGGAGGGCAGAAAATAGCCGTTGATATCAGTGCTTTTGGTGTGATGCCTCCCAGGCACGATACAACCAAGATGGCTGGTTGGCTCGGTCTCAATAGCGATGGGATGATGCCTGGCCGAGTCAGTGTTGATGCAGAGGTTCCTACCAGTCTGCCAGTAGGAATTGGTTCAAAAAATGTATTTGACCGCTACCTTCATGATTTTAAAGAGGGTTTTAAAGCTCAGTGTGAAGAGTTGATCGCTGTGCGTGATTCCTGGCTGCAGCCGGGCGGAATCTTGTCGCTGTTTGTTGGATTGCCCCGCCGCATTGTGCTGCGAGCCACCCGGGTCTACTTCGCGATTCAGCGTCAACAACTTGAACCGGAATCCCTGCGCTCTTCATTGGCACAGTCCCTGAAATTGGAGCAGCTATCGCGTAGTTTTCTGCTCGCAGAATCACGGCCCCATCACTGGCCAGTTTTTGCTTCTGAGCTGGAGCAGATGCGGCAATTGGATATTCCTTTTTTCACGCATCCGCTTGATGGAGATGCTTTGCACCTTGACGAAGCTGACGGGCTGCTTCCTGGCTTTCTTGAAACGAGTGGGTTGGCTTCAGCCCGTGAACGTCTCATGCAGCTTTCTGCTGAGGAAATTGAATTTCAATTGAGGTTAATTGCGGGTTCAACCTCTGCAAGAGTCTTGCGTGAATCTGAAATTGATGTTCAGAACACACCGGCATCAGTTGTTGATTCTGATATCAATGAAGGAGCTGATTCTGATCGTGCCAATCATGCCGCAATCGCGATCTTCAATCGTTTGAATCAAATGGCGATTCATGATTCCAATGGCCAGGTGGAGTGGCTTGGAATGGATTTAGGCGCGGATGGGGAAAGTTTCTCGTTTGGTCCGGTGGGATTGTCGTTGTATGGCGGTTCGATCGGGATTGCTTGCTTTGAGGCATGTCTGCGTCAAGAGGTGCCCACGTTTGCTGACGGCGAATCGTTGTCCAGCCCCATTTTGATTGCATTGAAACCATTGATGAGTCCGCAATCTGCGGATTCACGGTTGCGTTGGTGGAGAGATCAGGCGCTTGGGATCAGTGGATGTGGCGGGATCCTGCTCGGCTTGCAGCAGCTTGGTCACAGCGATTGGGTGGACGTGTTGCTGGATGCTCTGCTCCCGCGTTTTATCGAAGCGGATCAGCAGTTGGATGTGATTGGTGGCAGTGCAGGATTGATCGGCTCCCTGTTAGCTCAAAACACAGAGGATGCACTTTCTCTGGCTGTGAGAGCCGGTGATCATCTGCTGGAAAGACAACAACCTCAAGGCAGTTGGCTTTGTGGTCGAGACACGAAAGGCCTGCTTGGTTTCTCCCATGGAACGGCCGGTTATGCAGCGGCTCTTGCTCGTTTGCATGCTGTCACCGGTGAGGAGCGTTTTCGGAAGGGGGCTGAAGCGGCCTTGGCCTATGAACGCGGTTTCTTTCAGCCTCAACACGGCAATTGGCCTGACTTTCGGGATTCATCAAAGGCTGCTGATGCTGACCCTTCCTTCATGGTTGCCTGGTGTCATGGCGCACCTGGTATTGCTCTTGGCAGGACCTGTCTATGGGGAACCGAGCTTTGGGATCAACAGTGTGAGGAGGAAATCAAGATTGCCATTCAAACCACGGTCGCTCAGTCTGAGCCGGGGATGGATCATCTCTGTTGCGGTGGACTGGGCTTAATGGCTGTGCTTGAAGCTGCGGTGGGTGGGCCTTGGTGCGTGGATCCGGAAACACGTGCGATGGCCGCACAGAAAGCAGACCGTTATCGAGCATCGGTGCTCGAGCGATGCAGCAGTGGCAGATTGGATTTGAGGTGTTTCCAAACTCAGGAAGGCTCGTTATTCCTTCCAGGCCTGATGACTGGCCTGAGTGGAATGGGTTTGGCCTTAATCAATGATCAAAAGGCCCAATTGATGTTATGGAATTTGATGAGTGCTGGCCTGTTCCCTCATCAATGACTGGCGAGCATCCGTTTTAAATAACCATGATTTCTGAGGCTATCCCAGTTCCCAGATTCAGATGGCTTCCCTCTTTCAAGAATCACAATTTGATCAGCATTCTGAATTGTTGACAGACGGTGAGCAACACTGATTCGTGTGATTCCAAGCTGATTAATCGTTTCCGTGATGTGCTGTTGAGCTTTGTTGTCGAGAGCACTGGTGGCTTCATCCATGATTAAAACCTTGGGGTTGGTGATCAGTGCCCTGGCAATCGCAATTCGCTGCACTTGTCCCCCCGATATATTGCCGCCCGAATCACTGAGCAGCGTTTCAAGCTGCATGGGCATTGCTTTCACTTCATCTGCTACGGCTGCTTTTTCAAGGGCATCCCAGATCTCGCTCTCTTTTCTTTGAATACCGCCACAGATAATGTCATAAATTGAGCCCGAATTGAGCCTTGCTGTTTGCATCACAACTCCCATCTGTCTGCGATACGAGCGGATGGCAAGCTGACTGAGAGGAATACCATCCACAAGAATTTCTCCAGACTGCGGGCTCGTGAAGCCAAGCAGCATGCGCACCAATGTGGTTTTTCCGCAACCGCTCGGTCCCGTAATGGCAGTGTGCGCACCCGCGGGAACTGAGAAGGAGAGATCTTCAAAGAGGGGTTCAGAGTTTCCAGGAAATTCATAGGTGATGTGCTGAAGCCTGAAGTCACCTCGTAAGTGATGGTGGAGTGCGTTTGATTGATATCCCTGTTCCACATCGGCGTACATCACTGGTTCTGCTCTCTTCCAAAGCACAGCAGCGCGCCCAGCTGTATTTGCAATGAGATTCACTGCATTGGTCACAGCACTATTGAAGCTGGTAAATGCAGCATTAAATGAAATGAAAGCCACAATGGTCTGATTAACATCTGCCTGGTCTGTGCTCGTGAGGATTCTGTAGGCAACGACTGAAAAAAGGAATAGCGATGCAAGTGGAGACACAAGCGTTCCATATTGCTCAATCGCATCGTTGTAAATGTTGTTGCGTAGTTGGATAAGTGCATAACGATTAATCTCGCGAATCCAGCGTAAAAGTAAAAAAGGCTCTGCCCCGGCACTGCGAATTTGTGGCATGCCCATGACTGCTTGCAGCGAGAAATTCGTGATTTCGGCACCACTTTCAAGAAGTGGTAGCTGCAATTGAATTGACTTCCACGTGATCGCAAGAAGGCTGATGACAGCAATCAGAGTGAATGCTGAGGCCCACCAAGCCAATTGTCGATCGTAGATAAACATCAACACGAAGTAGCTTAAGGAAAAAAGTGTTGAGAGAAAAGTTGTTAATACACCGCTCCCTAAGAGTTGGCGAAGCTGGCTAATGGAATTGACTCTAGAGGAAAGATCGCCCGTTGAATATTGACTAATAAAGCTCATTGGTAAGCGCATGAGTCGATCCCAAACCGCTGATTGCAGTCTTAAATCAGCGACGCTCTCAAGCCGTAGCATCATGAGGTTTTGCAGGAAAGATGTTGTGACTGAGCCAATCACGATGAGGAAGACTACACTGACTCCTTCTATCAATAATTGCTGATTATTTTGAGGTAGCACCTTCTCCACCAAGGTGTTGGTGAGTATTGGTATTGATAGGTTGAATAGCATCACAACGCCAGAAGCGGCCAAGAGTGCTGAGATAGGGCTTATTTCAGAGGAAAACGCGAAACTTAAAACCGAGAGTGGGCCTTTAACAACTGCAGGCAAGGAGGGATATATTTCGTAGGCATTTTCTTCTAACCCATGGTGTTCTGTCGCCAGCGTATGGGTTTGTGTGTGCCCGCTATAAAGCCAATTTTCACCATTGTCTCGATAGAGGGCTAGTGGCTCTTGATTGCTCCTGTCGAAAACAATCATTAACGGGAATTCGTTGTCATTTGTAGGATCAAGATCCCAGTGGCGAGTGCTCAAGTCACGAGGTGCAATCACCGATCGATGATGAATGTCGTTGTAGTCAAGCAATTCAATGATGCTTGCCCCTGCCAAAGGTTCGATCTGTTGATCCCGGCGGCCTAGCTTATAAAGGCAGAATCCAATGAGGCGGATTTCAGGTTGATGATTATCGTCAGAAGAGACGCGAAAAAGTAGCTCCTCCTCGATGTTTTGAGCAGATAGAAGTGCATCCTGTGAATTCGTCATTTTCATGTTTATGCTCCCGCTGAGTGAGGCTTTTCGGATTGCACTAAATCGTAAAAAGTGGACCTCTTACTGATTAATTCATCTGGAGATCCGTATTCAACAACTCTGCCATTTTGCATGACTAAGACAGCATCGCTACGCAGTGCTGCATCAAGCCGGTGCGATACATTGACAACTGTAATTGCTTTTTTCTTGAGTGTGTCAAGAACTTTGGATTGAGTTGCATTATCCAAAGCGCTGGTGGCCTCGTCAAATAACAGAATGCTTGGCTGTCGTAAGAGTGCTCTACAAATTTCAATGCGTTGACGTTCGCCACCGCTCAGATCTTTACCATTGTCTTTCAGTTGGCGTTGAAAGGCTTCTGGATGATTGTTGATTGTGGTTAGGATTTGAGAATCTTTTGCCGCTATTTCAAGATCGTTTAAGTTGTATTCGGGATTCCATAAGGTAATGTTGTCTTCTATACTTGCGTTGAAAATAAAGACTTGCTGCGGAACATAGGCCAAGCTGCTGCGCATGGTTTGGTCTCCATGTTGTTCCCATGGTTGGTTGTCAAATAAAAGATCACCTGAGGTCGCCGAGTACAGCCCTGCCAGAATTCTGATGAGTGTTGTTTTGCCAGAGCCACTACTACCAACGATGGATAACTGAGACCCTGCTGGTATCGTCACATTGAGATCCTTGATAAAAGGTTCTGATTTGGGTGTAAATCCAAAATTGAGGTTCCTCAGTTCAATGTGTCCTGAGAGCTTCGTTGTTTCTTTTTGTGCTGTTAAGTCTTCACTATTCAGCAGTTGGAAGCTTCGCACCAATGGATCATTTTTGTTCTTACGCAGATCTTCGAGTCGTCCAAGGTCGCCAATGAGCCTTTGGATGGTTGAATTGATTTGTGGAAGCGAGGAAATGGGTGCGGTGAGTTGTCCCTGAAGGAACTGGAACGCGACGAGCGTACCAAGTGAGATCTTCCCTGCAATGATCAGGAATCCGCCGGCTGCGATAATCAGAGCATTGAGGAGGAAACTACTGCCACTTGCAGTAATCGTCGCCAGAGCCATTTGTGCTCCCAGCTGTTGATTTTGAATCACGACATTGCCAAAGTTTGCTTGCCATTGGCTCAAAAAGTCGAATTCCAACCCTGAAGCTTTTAAGGTTTCAATATTATTAATGCCTTGCAATCCTTTCCCTTGAGCCTTGCCCTCCTCGATGGCTAGTTTGCGGTTTGCGTCATAGCGTTGATCTGTGAGCCACCAGTTCAAGACCAGATTGCCAGCCATGATGACGAGCACCAGTAGTGCTAACCAATGTGAAATGATAAAAGCGAATATAAGAATTAGGGCTGCAATCCAAATCGAGCTCATGAAGCGAATCAGGCGTGCCACCAAAACCTGAGTGGTTTCCATGCCCAGAAGTAATCGACTGGCTATTTCACCTTGAAAGCGAGTCTGATAAAAGTCGAATGTTACTTGGAATAATTTCCTGAACAAATCTGCTGTCAACTTCTTTGAAAGTAAGAGCTCCATCCTTCTTAAGATGACAAACTGAATTGCCAGTAATGAAAGCCATCCAATGATGCTTAAAAGTAGAAGCCAAATAATTGGAATTCCAAAGTATAAGCGTTGATTTTGTAAAAAGCTGTCAATGAATGTGGAGGTTAATCCTGCTACGAGCAAGGTAAGAACTGCTTGGCCAGTGGACACGATCAGGAGTTGAAGCAATGATGCTTGATAGGGAGCCAGTGTGCGGATCAAACTCCAGACAAGTGATGGTTGCCTCCCTCCGGGAACGAAGTTGGAATCAGGTTCAAATTCAAGTACAACACCTGTGAAGTTATCGAGAAACTCTTCCATCAACACGCGCACCCGGCCCTGTGCTGGATCACTCAAATAGGCATGATCTCCCTCAAAACCTTCAACAACAAGAAAATGATTAAATCCCCAAAACACTATGCATGGAAATTGACCAGCCTCTTTGAGATGTTCACCTGAACAGCGATAGGCTCGGGTCTTGAGGTTGTACTGACGAGCACCTACCAACACCTGCTTTGCGTTCGATCCATCGCGATTCACTCCACAGGCCGCTCTTAATTCACTGAGTTCAACAATTTTTCCGAAATAATCGAGGATTGTTGCCAGCGATGCAGCCCCACATTCTGCAGCTTCATACTGCAGCCGTGTTCGCGCTTTGATTCGCTTTCTCTGCAGCGATTTCGTCATCGACTCTTCCCTTGCGTCCGCTCGCCTAAGCCTTCTTGCTTGATCAACTCTTGCTGAGCGTCAGGAGGCGTAATGCCAAAAAAGCTGCGTATTGCAGGGATGACAAGAGAGATTGGTGCGACCCTCCTTGTTGTAATTTCTACACTGAGGGCATCACCTGGTGTTGGTGGATAGGGAAGCTCTGAATCGGAACTCCATCGATAGCCTCCACCATTGATTGGGCTTTTGTTGCTTTTTTCAAGTGCGACAACAGCAAGTGTTGGCACCGCCTGTTTTGAAACAATGGACTGGGCTAGAGCTTTAACGCCAGTTCGGGCTTTGACTTCTTCAACGCCACTCGGCAGTTTTGCCATTGATACAACTTCGCCTCGGATCCCGCCAACTTCCGACCGTTTGTAACCTGAGGGTGTTGCCAGTGCTTTCATTCCTGGAAAGACCTGTGCCATATCTTTGCTACTGAGAAAGACAGGAACCATGACGGGTTGGTCGAGTTGATTGTTGCTGAGCTGCATCAGAACCTCACCTTCTTCAACACCTTCACCGTTATTGGGAATGATGCTCGAGATATACAGATTTCTGCCGGCATAAATGAGTTGCTCATTAATGAGCTTTGCAGTTTGTCCGCGAAGTGAGGAATACGTCTCGGCAAGCTTATTATTCGTCTCAATTAGTTGGTTTTCATTGTTGAGTATTTGTGATTTGACGTTATCTACTTGTGATTGTTCTCGCAGTAGGCTTTCGACGTTGACAAAGCCTCTTTCTGCCAGAGCATTCATGCTTCGCAAGAATGCGGATCTGCTCTTGAGCTCATTTCTTAGGATGACTTGCTTTGTTTGGATATTTAATTTTTGGGCCTTGTTTGTTGCGATGGTGCGCTCTACTTCTTCAATCGCACTGCTCAAGCGTTCGAGTTCACCCGCCGATTGGATCCACATCAACAAGTGCCCTTTCGGAACTTCGAGCCCGGTGAAAGTTTCTTTGAGATTCTGTGCGAAAACCTCCGAAGCGGTCGTGTTTGACGAGAGAGGCATTGAGTTATGACTTGCTTCGTAGATTGTTTTTGCAAGATTAAGTAATTCTTGATTGCTTACTTTTTCAGGGAAAGTGGAAAAATAACGAGCCTTTTTGTGCCAATCTGTTTGTTTTTTATTAAACATATAGATTGCAGTCCCATTGGTTCCACTGAGGCTTGCATTAATCGTGCTAACAGGCAATAACACTCCGCTGCCTTGAACGCTCACTGGAATTCTGGCGAAAGTTGCCCATAGTCCACCGGCTATGGCGATGAGTGCACCCAGCCCAAGTGTGGCTCGTAATGGTGGGGTTAATAGGGTTACAGGCCCATTTTGGTCGCCAACTCTGTAGCGTTTGAGTGCGCGATCATTGAAGAGTTGATTCATGGTTGTGTTGTCTGCTTATTTGTTTTGATTCTTTGGTCTACATTGTGTTCGCTGTCCATTGGCCAATTTGCGGAGTATCGATAAAGTTTGGCGATCGCTGTATTGTATTGAAGGATTGATTGCGATTTTTGGGTGGCAGCTCGTGAAAGCAGACCAATCGCTTGCACGACGCCAACGATGTCTCCAACTCCAATGTCAAATCGCGCCCTTGCTGCTTCTTGTGCAATTTCTGCACTGCGATAGGCCTCTTCTGCACTTGTTATCCCAATACGTGCAGTCTGCATTTGGCCATAACTTGACTGTACTTCTTGAGTAATTTGTAGTTTTCTTTTGCTTGCTGTGGCGAGGAATTTTTTGCTGAGCGCAAATTGAGATTGAGCCCTCGCAGCATTTTGCCCGCCATCAAATAGTGGCCATTCAAAGCCAATGCCAATCGACGCGTTCCATTGTTGAGTATCTTTCGTCTGATTGTTGATATTTGTGTTTGCTGGGACTTCTGCGTATCCGTTGAGGCCTATCAATCCACCTGTCGCTTGTAGCGAAAAGACCGGCAGGTATTGTCGAAGAGCTGCGATTCCTCTCCATTCTTGTGCTTCTGCGTTGGCAATCGCTGCAGGAATTTCTTCGCGTTGCCGTAGCGCTTCTTCAATGGTCTGCTCCAAGTCTTGCGTCCAGATGCCTTGAGGCTTTGCCTCTTCATTGGGGACGGCAAGGCGTCCAGGGCTGAGTGCAAGTTTTTCTGCCAGCCGGCCTGCTTGTTCGATGTAGCTCTCTGTGTACTTAATTAATTCATTGAGATCAAGAAAGAGCTGTGATTTTGTTTGCTCTACATCAAGAACAGTGACCATTCCAATGCTTTGTCTTTCGCTGAGTTCTCTTAACCGTTGCTTGTTGATTGCGTAGATGGCGTTGAAGCTATTGATGAGTTGTGCACTGCTTTGAAGCGCGTAGTAGTTCTGCTGGATTTCCAGGATAAGGCTTCTAGCAGTAACATTAAAGAGTAACTTTTGGTTTTTCAAGCTTTCTGCTGCTGCATTGATGTCTGCTTGCCTTGACAGGTCAAAGAAGTTCCATTTGGCGCTTGCATTGACTTGTGTGGTGTAATTTTTCGACCTTGTTTTTTGTTTGCTATTTGTGCCCTTTTCGGCTCCTAGATTCGTTGGCATTGGTGCATAATTTTGCACAAAGGTTGCCCATTGATAGCCTGTAAACGGTTGTCCACCGCTCAGGTTCAGTGTCGGGTACCATTTCCTCTGCGCGCTAATCAACTGCCATTCAAGTGATTGAATGTCTTGAAATGCGATTTCGAGGTCCGGATTGTTTTTGATCCCAAGCGCAATCGCGTCTTCGATGCTTACGGCAATACTCTTTGTTTTTACCTCGGATTGTAATTGTTCCAGCTTTTTGACAAGTTGATCGGAATCTAGTTCAGTGTTTTGCAGGCTCGTTGATTTCTCCGAAGGGTTTGTTGGTGTATCGCGATTCTCTAATTGAATTTCATTGGACTGCGCCGGCATTTGACTGAAGGCCAGCAGACTCAAGCCAGCTGATGCCTTGGCAAGACTCTTGATTCTCGTTTTGCATGAGAAACTCATGCTCGTGATTTTAATCTTTATTGGCTGATTGTAAAGATGTTGCTTAGCGTTTTGTACAGGTTGCCACTGCTGCTTGGCGTATTGATGGTTTTCAGCAATGATGCGTCACTTTTGTTAGAGCTTGTCTCAATTCAGTAGAGGGTTGCGTGCAGCATGTATGCCGTCTGCTTCATGGCAAATCACCTGCATTGCTTTTGCGACCTGATGATGCAACAGAATTGTCAGAGCTGATGCATTGGTTTGGCTGGTCTTCAGCGATGGCAGGCAACCGCTCGAGTGGTTGTTGTGGGTGCTTTGGGGAAGCGAGGTATGACGCCACTGCCATTGCAGCAACGGATCATTGCCATTCGGCTTCCTGGCTTTAAAGCAGCCATTCTGTTGGACTCACAAAATAGGGTCAAGGATTTACTGGCTTGTGGCAGCTATGGTCTTCAAGGTTCCTGAAAAAGCCAAAAAATTCAGGGATTTAATGGTGATTCCCAAGCGCTCGAACGTTTGTATTATTGTGAGCTAATTGTGTACCAGTAAGACGCGATTGATCTTCGCAATTTTTAGTCTTTTCGCTCTTGTTGATATATCTTTGAAATAAGTCTGGTCTCCATCGTGAGATTTGTCTCTGAAGCCTGCTGCCTTGGCGAGCTCTGTTCTGACGGCTGCTGAACTCACATCAATAAAATATGGTTTGAATTCCGTCTTGAAAAGATTGTAGGCAGGCTGCTTAAGTATTCCAGGGTTATTGTGCGAGTGGATCATGTCAAACAAAATAATATCAGGTAGGTCAGTCGTCTTGTCCAATCCGCGTATCAATGTTGAAATATATTCTGTTGTTCTTGGTATAAAGTAATTGTCGGCATTTGTGAGAATTGTATACATCCCTTCTGCTTGCTTTAGCCCTAAGTCTCTTAGGGTGTGTCCATAGTCGTTGTGCCTTTGGTCTGTGCTAAAAAATTCTATATTGGGGTGGGTATAGTTGGTTTCGTTCATTAGGTTTGTGAACTCTTGACTTTTTCCGTCATGGATTATGGTTAGTTTCCAGTCGTCATTTGTTTGATTGATCCAAGATTGTATGAAGATGCGTAGCTCCGGCAGTCTTTCGTAGGCCACAGCGATTACATGTATGAGCTTGCTCACGTCTTTTGCAGGGAAATTGCATTATTTTAGTATGGCTTTCTAGCTGCTAACGATCCCTGCTCATGTCTTAGTCCTGGTCCTGGCGCAATGTCTGGCGCTGCAGCTTGAGCTTACGTTCTGCTGAGTGGCGAAACGTCAAGTCCACTGAAGCCTGCTTTGGGGCGTGATTATGGGAATGGAGGTGTATTCCAAGGATGAGCCTGCCTGGTACGGCTATCGCCGCCGTTCACCGCAGAACGAAACCCTGTTTAGGGATGCTGCGAACTTTCTGGCTCTCACCAGGGTAGCTGCAACTCCAATTTGCATTTGATCTTCGGCTCGATCAAATCCCAGAGGGGTGGCATCAAGTTGCAGTGAGATTTAGACGAACCAATGGCAACCATGATGGCGATAGTAAGCGAAGGTTTTGGTAGTTGCTTTGAGGAGATATGAGTCAATGTAAGGCTAAAGAATACGGAGGCTTTATTTGCTGTGCTTACCTTTTTTGTGTGGATTGATTGGGCGACTGGGCGATGGAATCCTCTTGACCGCGTTGCCGCCATTGGGTTACATCCGGCTGGTGAGGCCAAACACTTCGCCACGCATATTCCGCAGTGTCACTCCTGCCTGATTCCCGTGGGCAAGTCCAGTCAATGCTCCCGCGCAGGCGGCCAAGGTGTGGAGCTCCAAAGGTTGCACTCATGGTGCCCATCTGCCCTGGGTGTATTCAGTGATGACGTAATCCCAAGCCTGATTACGAGGCTTGCCAGACCATCATCTTGCAACGTGCTACGGAGAAGACTCTTCAATATCCGTTGCTGAGGGGTATTGAGATTGAATAGCAGTCAGTTAAACAATTTTAAATAAAAAAACCAAGCTGTGTTGGTTAAATGATCTGATTTTGACTCTTTTTAAACCATATGAGGGCTTTGGTTTATGCATGAACCAAGCCTGTTCTCCTTCTCTTGTTTTTAACTCCTGTCTAATCTTAGTGAGTTTGATGCGACCTTTGGGTTTGAAAGGTGTTTGTGAAGAATGCGTTTAGCTCGAAATAATAATCATGTTTGTTTGGATTTAAAGCTTCTGGACAGACTGTAAATTTTTTAGGTTGTAAGAACTTGGTTGCTATACGATAGTGCTATGGCATCTCCTGTGTGAGTCTTTGGAAACAGTGGAAACAGTGGAAACAGTGGAAACAGTGGAAACAGTGGAAACAGTGGAAACAGTGGAAATCGAATTAGAGAAGGTCCTGGTGGCTTGAGTCGTGGAAGTTGTTCCCTCTGATATCCCAGTCGCTGATCCTTCTAAAGCACAGATTTCACATGTTCTGCGTGATGTAGCAAGTTTTGCTTATCCGGAGATGTTTCAGCTGATCAAAGCGCAATGCTTACCCATCAGCAATTGTCTGAAATGCGTTGATCAATATTCAAGAGTAGATGAAATTATTGTAGGCCTTGAGTTCCATCACGACAAATCAGAAATTGTTGACATATCTTTCTTTGGCAATGAATGGAGCAAAAAAATCCAGAAAAATATCATGCCTGAATGGTGGGCTGAGATTGAAAAAATCTGCTTAGAATCATCTGGTCATAGTGGTGATTTTGGTGGCAGTCTCTTTTCTAGCAATGATTCAAGCTCTGGCCGGCTGATCACTCATGCCACTTCTACTTTGCAACTGCGAGGTGATCACATTATTGAGTGTGAGGCGCGCAATGGTCAAATCTCTGTGGCTGGTATTTTTATTCCATTGAGTCATGAGATTCATGAGGATGCTCAGCCTGTATTTTCGTCAGTCTTTGATGTTGTCCTTGAGATCCAGCGGGCTCAAAGTGAATCGTCAATTAAGCATCAAAATGGCTTCAAAAGTCTAATCAGTAGTCTCGTTCAAGTGTTAGGAGAGCCCGTTAACCTGGGTGTGATGGTTGGTCGTCCGCAAGATCTTAAGCTTATATTTGATTGCTTGAAAAGCCCCGTTGATATTCGTAAGGCCTTGGGTGATGAATATTGCATCAATTTACCAGCAGAGTTTTTGAATCAAGTCAATTCTGCTGTTTTGGGTCTGCTTAAAGTGAGCAACATAACCTTTCGATTGTGTCTCGATATAAATTCGCAACGAGCTGCAATTGCACCCCGTTTTTGCCTTGAAATTTTTCCGTTGCAGGCAATATCTGAAACTAGAAACTGGTCTGTCCTGGATCAGCTTGCCGATATTTTTGGTCTTGCGATGTCGGCTACTTTGCATGTTCGCTCCGTGCATCAACATCTGCCTATTGGTCAAAAATTAGATGCAAGATTGGTTGACATGATGCAGGGGCGTTTTGATTTTTCGCAGAAGATGGTGAGTAAGCATGAATATCAGCAAGCAGCGGTGCTTAGTCATTACAAAATCTGTCTTGAGCCGGGTAAAGACAGCACCATTAAATCATATGCTTATGTCAAGCAGTGCCTCTCCGATTGATTGTAAATATCTGGCTAATGCTGCAGTGGTTGGATGTTGAGTTATGGAATCATGGGTTGACTGCAGAAACAAAAACTCCTGCGGCGGCAGGGGCTTTGTTGAGTAGATTCAATCTCTTTATTAATCTTTTTCTAAAAAACTAGAGCGGTCTGCTGGTTTCGCATGCTCCTCTAGTACAACACTTGCATCCCCCACCAAAAGAAAAGTACCCTCCCCCAGCCACGTCTTCCAGTTCCTCTTCTGAAATCTCGGTCCGAACGACATCAGCAGAGATGCTAAAGCCAGCATCTTTCGCAATTGCAAGAGCTGCATCAATATCAGCGGCTGCTTTGAGCTTTTCCTGAAGGCTGGTGTCTGCTTTGACCTTTTCGAGGAAGGCTTTCAGTTGTTCTTCTGACATTTGAGAGAAAAGGCTTCGTTCATTTCATTGTCTCTTCTGCAAACAGCATTGACAGACTTGGGTAAAGAAGGTTGTTGTTCCAGCCACGCCCATAGCCACCCCGCGCATCGCCAAGGATTTCCCCGCTCTACTTCAATCCTTCTTCTGCCGACCTGCAGAAGTTGTTGGACCTGAGTTGGTGGGCTGCCGGCTGGTGAAACGCCAGAGCGATGGCGGTTTGCTGTGGGGTGTGATTGTGGAAACAGAGGCGTATTCCCAGGACGAACCTGCTTGCCACTGCTACCGGCGTCGGTCTCCGCCTACGAGCACTACGGCAGGTTGGCGTGTGATGGCATCAGCGAGTGGCACCCCAGCTTCCTGCAACTGGCATCAAGCCTGAAGGGCTGTTCCAGGCGTTATGAGCGCTTTTGCGAACGGTATCGTAATCACGCCAAGGCAGGAGCCAAATGCCATTGGGGCTCACGGATGCTGAAGCGATTGGTTGGGAGCAGTAGAAGCAAGAAGAAACGGGTCTCACCAGGGCAACAGCAACTCCCTTTTGCTTTTGATGTTCGGCTCAATCAAATCCCAGAGGAGTGGCATTAAGTTGCACTGAGATTTAGACGGGCAAATGGCATCCGTGATGGTGATAGGGAGCGAAGGTTTTGGCAGTTGCGTTGAGGAGATATGAGTCAATGTAAGGCTAAAGAATGCGGAGGCTTTATTTGTTCTGCCTTGCTTTTTTTGTGGATGGATCAGGCGGTTGGATGGGTGAAATTAGTGACTCTTTTATGGATAATGGTGCCAGGTATTGGAGGCTAATTTGTGGGCTGTTTGGGGTGATTGAAACAATAAAAAACTCTCTATGATTGCAGGGGGTTTGAGGGCGTAAGGCTTCAATCATTAAAGGGTTGTGCAACAATTATGGCCGCAAGTAATGAGAGAGCACATTGGAATAATAGACCCGCCAGCTACACCTTCCAGCTCCTCTTCAGAAATTTCTGATGGAGCCTTAGTTAGGTCGTCAGCAGAGATGCTAAAGCCAGCTTCTGTGGCAATCGCAAGAACTGCATCGGCATCAGCAGCTGCTTTGAGCTTCTCCTGAAGGCTGGTGTCTGCTTTGACTTTTTCGAGGAAGGCTTTGAGCTGTTCTCTTGACATGGGTTTCAGGAGTCTTCAACGGTTGTAGCAATGGTCTGCTGCAGTGTCTTTGTCTAACAATTAAAGTGCTCAATCGTGCCAGGTATTGAAGGCTGATTTGTGAGTTTATTGGCGAGGTCGAAGAAGTAAAAAGCCCCTGCGGTTGCAGGGGTTTTGATGAGTGAGCAAACTAGAAAACGCACTGTCTCCCTCTAAGAGGTATGACTCTCCCATGTCTGTTTGTCGCATGGTCGACATTATACATTAAGGTTTGGTAATTTAAATTTCCAGCCGTTGACCAATAGCAAACGTCTTTGCCAGCCACGACACGCCTTTCCAGCTCTTCTTCAGAAACCTCTGATTGAGCTTTAGTTAGGTCATCGGCAGAAATCATAAATCCCGCCTCTTTCGCAATCGCGACAACAGAATCAGCATCACCTGCGGCTTTGAGCTTCTCCTGAAGGCTGGTGTCTGCTTTGACCTTCTCTATGAACGCTTTGAGTTGTTCTTCTGACATAGCTATCGGGAGTCTTTAACGGTTATAGCAACGATATATTCAAGTGTCTCTGCCTAACAATTAATGACCTAGCCAGGTATTCCCATACAGTTAGTCCAAATACCTACGAGATTCCGTACGAAGCACACCGTTTTCTCACCGTCAAACCCCAACCCGCCGCCTGCTACGCCTTCCAGCTCATCTTCTGAAATCTCGGATTGAGCGTTAGTCAGATTATCAGCAGAGATGCTAAACCCTGCTTCTTTGGCAATCGCAACAACGGCATTGGCATCAGCCGCTGCTTTCAGCTTCTCCTGAAGGTTCGTGTCAGCTTTGAGCTTTTCTATGAAGGCTTTGAGTTGTTCTTCTGACATGGCTATCGGGAGTCTTTAACAGTTATAGCAACGGTCTTCTGCAGTGTCTTCGACTAACAACTAAAGTGCTCAATCGTGCCAAGTATTACGGCTAATTGATGGTCTTTTTGGCGAGGTTGAAGAAGTAAAAAACCCCTGTCAATGCAGGGGCTTTGCAATGAATAGGCTGCCCAGTAGTCAGGAGGCTGACACAGGAGTTAGTCAGCTACCCATTGCAGCTATTTGGTTTTGCCCGTTCAAAAGGCAGGCTAAATAATCTAGAGGTACAGGCTCCTCCAGCCACATTTTCAAGCTCTTCTTCAGAAATCTCTGATTGAGCGTTCTTCAAGTCATCAGCAGAGAGGCTAAACCCAGCATCTTTCGCAATCGCAGCAACAGCATCATTGTCAGCCGCTGCTTTCAGCTTTTCCTGAAGACTGGTGTCTGCTTTGACCTTTTCGAGGAATGCCTTGAGTTGCTCTTCTGACATCTGAGAGAAAGGGCTTTGTTCATTTCATTATCTCTTCTGCAGGCAGCGTTGTCAGACTTGGGCGAAGAAAGTTGTCGCTCCAGCCACCAAGTCCATCGCCAAGGATTTCCCAGCTCTGCCTCAATCCTTCTTCTGCCGTCCTGCAGAGGTGGTGGGTCCTGACTTGGTGGGCTGCAGGTTGGTGAAACGCCAAGCGGATGGAGGTTTGCTTTGGGGCGTGATTGTCGAAACAGAGGCGTATTCACAGGATGAGCCTGCCTGCCACGGCTACCGCCGCCGCTCACCGCAAAACGAAATCCTGTGGGAGATGCTGCGAACTTTGTGGCTGTCACCAGGGCAACAGCAACTCCCTTTTGCTTTTGATGTTCGGCTCAATCAAATCCCAGAGGAGTGGTATCAAGTTGCGGCGAGATTTCGCAAGGCGAATGGCATCCGTGATGGTGATAGGGAGCGAAGGTTTTGGCAGTTGCGTTGAGGGAATAAGGGTAGATGTAGGACTAAAGAAAGCTGAGGCTTTATTTGCTCTGCCTTGTATTTTTTGTGGATGGATTAGGCGGTTGGATGGGTGAAACTAGTGACTGTTTATGGATAATGGTGCCAGGTATTGAAGGCTGATTTATGGGGTCAGTCAGACCATTGAAGCAATAAAAAACCCCTGTCAATGCAGGGGCTTTCGCGGGTGTGTAGCTTGCTATCCGCAGATGCCCCCACCTTTTGCCGATTCCGCAGTCCTGCAGCCTGAGTAACTGAAAGCTCCTCCACCAGCTGCGCCCTCCAATTCCTCATCTGAAAGCTCTGTGACTTGCCAGTCGTCAACAGAAACACTAAACCCAGCATCTTTCGCAATTGCAAGAGCTGCATCAACATCAGCGGCTGCTTTGAGCTTCTCCTGAAGGCTGGTGTCAGCTTTTACTTTTTCAAGGAAGGCTTTGAGTTGCTCTTCTGACATGGGTATCGGGAGTCTTTATCGGTTATAGCAACAATAACTTGAAGTGTCTTTGGCTAATATTTACTGAGCTCAATCGTGCCAGGTATTGAAGGCTGATTTATGGGGTCAGTCAGACCATTGAAGCAATAAAAAACCCCTGTCAATGCAGGGGCTTTCGCGGGTGTGTAGGCTGCTCTACAACATTTAACACAAACTAGTCACAACACACTTTAGTAAAAACCGGCCATACAGTACCGCCAAACAGGAAAGGACCAAAACCAAAACCGCCAGCTGCGCCCTCCAGCTCCTCGTCTGACAATTCTACCGTTGCCGATTGCATTGATTGAATGTCTTCTGCGGTAATTGCAAAGCCAGCCTCTTTCGCAATTGCAAGAGCTGCATCAACATCAGCGGCTGCTTTGAGCTTCTCCTGAAGGCTGGTGTCTGCTTTGACTTTTTCTAGAAAGGCTTTGAGTTGCTCTTCTGACATGGGTATCAGGAGTCTTTAACGGTTATAGCAATAATGTCTTGAAGTGTCTTTTGCTGATAATTGCTGCGCTCAATCGTGCCAGGTATTGAAGGCTGATTTATGAGCTTATTGGCGAGGTTGAAGAAGTAAAAAGCCCCTGTGGGTGCAAGGGCTTTGCTGTGCTAGTTACCGTCTGGCACTGTTACTTAACTAACAAACCCTTATGGACAAACCCTTCGACCCAGTGAAGGACAAACCTCATAACTTATCGTCGTCCCAGCCCCCCCAGCCACGCCTTCCAGCTCTTCGTCTGAAAGCTCAGTTGATTGAGCCTTAGTGAATTCATCAGCAGAGATACTAAATCCTGCTTCTTTGGCAATAGCACTAGCAGCATCAGCATCCGAAGCGGCTTTCAGCTTCTCCTGAAGGTTGGTGTCTGCTTTGACCTTTTCTAGAAAGGCTTTGAGTTGTTCTTCTGACATGGGATAGGTGCTAATAGAGCCGTTGTAGCACTGGTTCAGTAGTTAAGCCGCTGATGGTTCAACTAAGTATTAATTAGTGCCAGGTATTGAAGGCTGATTGATGGTCTTTTTGGGGTGATTGAAGAAATAAAAAGCCCCTGCTAATGCAGGGGCTTTGAGTGTGTAGGATACTCCAAGGCTCTTCTGTAGTTACCGAGACTACTCAGCTCTACATTGTGAGGGCGCCTGGCTACAATTTATGAAATTCCTTTGTTTTGTGATTCTGCAATTCCCCGCCAGCCACGAAAAGAATATTAATCCGCCAGCCACGCCTTCCAGTTCTTCGTCTGAAAGCTCAGTTGATTGAGCCTTAGTGAATTCATCAGCAGAGATACTAAATCCTGCTTCTTTGGCAATCGCAAGAACAGCGTCTGAATCAGCTGCAGCTTTGAGCTTCTCCTGAAGGCTGCTGTCGTCTTTGAGCTTCTCTAGGAACGCTTTGAGTTGTTCTTCTGACATCTGAGAGAAAGGGCTTTGTTGATTTCATTGTCTCTTCTGCAAGCAGCATTGACAGACTTGGGTAAAGAAGGTTGTTGTTCCAGCCACGCCCATAGCCACCCAGCGCATCGCCAAGGATTTCCCAGCCCTGCCTCTCTCTTTCTTTTGCCGCCCTGCAGAAGTTGTTGGACCTGAGTTGGTGGGCTGCAGGTTGGTGAAACGCCAAGCGGATGGAGGTTTGCTGTGGGGCGTTATCTCGGAAGTATCGCCATCACGCCAAGGGAGGAGCGAAGTGCCATTGGGGCTCAAGGATG
>JBJBBH010000001.1:0-10750 GCA_047286485.1 Synechococcus sp. | reverse complement strand
GTGCCAGGAGTGATGTCTTCATCTTTGGCAACAGTGACATCAGCGATGTTGGGATCGCTTGGCTGCGTAATCGTTATCGATAAAGATTGCCAAACATCAACGCTATTAATATTCCTCTTTAAGAAACCATTTGAGAGTTCGATTGGGCTGTGAGTGGCATGAATATTGACCTCATAGATTCCATCTCCATTGGCATCAGCTTTGTTGTTGTACGTTGGAGCATCCTTGAACTCTAATAAGCCTGTGCTGCGATTAATTAGGAATTTGTCTTCATCATTTCCTCCTCGGATAAACCAATATGTTTTCTTATCTCTGTCCGATGGTTTGACATTCGGGCCAAAGTAAGCAGTCGATGCGTTGGTGTATGTATGAACAATCTTTGTGTTCTCGAGTAAATTGATTGATGTAGAGTGATCTCCTGCTCTGCCTGTTGGTCCTTTAATCAGGACCGGAACCTTCTGCAAAGCATATGAGTTATCGGCTAGCTTTTTATTAAGGTCTTCCGGGTCTGAGCCATTGTGTGGGTCAAACTGGATGACCAGGAGATTTGTGTTCTTGTTGTCAAAAAAACTTGTTGACTGTGCGTTATATAGAGCAAGGTACGATATGTGGGAATTTCCTGTACCTGTCGTAAAAGTCCCTTGAACATTGGGATTGATTCTGGATTGAATCGTGGCTTTTGAGTAAGAGCCTTGAATAAAATAATTGTCGCCAATGGTGAGGTTGGTTAGAGAGTCCCCCTCTGACAAAACATTGTACGTATTATTCGGTAGATAAAGTTTGTGCTTTCGATGATTGAATTGGTAGATAACATCAACGCCGTTATCGAATTCAATGGTTGTTCCGAGTGAAAGAGTTGGGCTGCTCTCTAGCCCGCCTGCGTTTGTCCAGATACGAGAATCGCCATCATTTTGAAAAATGTGGGCATAAGGGTTGAGTCCATGTTTTTTCTTTCCTGAAACGATTCCACCAGATAGCGAATCAGCTCCGGGGCCACCATGGAGACGGTCATTCCCCGCTCCTGCCTCTAAGACGTCATTGCCAATCCCACCAGTCAGCAGATCGTTGCCCTTATTGCCTCTGATCCAATCGCTTCCGCTATTGCGGGATGTTTCTCTTGCTTCATCGTCACCATCTCCTCGCAGGATATCCCAATTATTTCCGCCGATAAAGATGTCATTGCCATCTCCCCCAAACATGTAATTTGTTTTTGTATCTCGGCTATTCGTTGATTTATCGACAAGGTAATCATTGCCATCTTGGCCAAATAAATGATCCGAGTGTGATCCGCCTATCAGCTTGTCGTTGCCGCTTCCTGCGTAAATCCAGTCGTTTCCCCAGCCAGCATTAATGCTGTCTCTGCCCGCAGTACCAGTGATTTTGGTTGCTTTTTTGTCGGCATCTACATAAACCACCCCTGCCTTTACATTTTTCTTTCTACTGGGGGGTGAAAAAAATTCAACCTCATGTCGTTTACCTTCGTGGATGATGACTCCATGGTCATCATCGCTTTGTATTTCATCCCTTACTAAATCATCAATTGGCTGGCCTTGATCATTTCGCGCAAGCAATTCAGCGAAATATTCTCCTTCGTCGCCTTTTGTGTCTTTGCTGTTCAGTAACCGATCAAAGTGGTGGCCAAGCTCTTCATTTAGCACTCTGGTGGTATCTTTAAATGATGCCGTTTTGAGCCAGTCTTGGTTCAGAAAAATCTTGCCATTTGTCGAAGAGTACGCGCCGCTACGGCCGTACATCTTTTGGCTTGGAAGTAGAACAATCTCAGGAAGTAATGAGTAGTTTTCTCCCGTTAGCTGAGCGTTGATTTCCTGCAGATCTGCAGGTATTTCAGGTAGATCTAGAGCTATTTTGCATGAGGAAACTAGATCGCCATTTTTTGCTGCTCTGTGCAGGCTGGTTTGCCATGCGTTTTCATGTTCAGCAAGGCTGTGCCCTATTCCATTGTGAAGATCGCTGGAGTGGGTTGTCTTCTGTGAAATCTGCTGGGGAACGCTGTGGGAAGCTCTTGGTGGATTGTCCTGGTTGGGTTTGACCTGAATCGCAGCCGCAGCCTCGGCCCTATCGTCTGCTGAAGGTTTCGAAGATTTCTCGGCTGGAGCTCTCATCGCAGCTTCCATCAGCTTTGGTGCAGCCATCTGCTGATGAGCACAACGCAACCAGCAGATGGTTTGGACATTCTGTGTCGTCTCAGCAGGCCATCATCCAATTTTTAGCCATTTCCAACCATTGGCAACGTCCGCATGGGCCTGATAGTGCGAGAAATGAATCTCAGGCTTGATTTGATTGCTGAGTGCTGCTCAGGATCAGCGTGGGATGAGGATATTGTCGCGTGTAAACGCTTGCTTTTTATTAAGCGTTGGAGACCGTCGGGTCTGAACGTGCTTCCGATTGCTTCATCTTCCTTGTGATCTGCCTCCAGGTGACGGTCTGGATCATCCAGTGCTTTGCGGATCGTGTTTTTCTTGCGTGGTTCGCGTGCCCATTCGCCAACTTGATGTCAGCCTCATGGCGAATCTCTCGTTTTGCCCTAGGCAGGGTGGGACTATTTGGATTTGACGTAGACAGCTCAGGTAGCCGCGTGATAATCAACTTATTTCTATGATAAGCTTCTCGGCTTTATTTCGTAAGAGTGTTGGCTTGCAGCGCCACTTGGAGGCGAGTCTTTGGCCACAATCAAGTTGCTTTGAAGATTCTATACTCATCGCTATCAATGTACTTCCCTTTGAAAATTTGTGGTTCTTTAGCTACATCACGGAAATTCGAACAGTGAGATCGTTGTAATCCCAAAGACTGCTTTCACCGTGCGGAGTGTCTTCGAAGCCAAAGTGATTCATGCCTAAGATTTTGAGACTGCTTGGTGGATTGTTGGAGGAAGCATTGCTGGCTGTAAAGACCTGTCCATTACTGTTAATCAGCACGGGAGCGTAAAGTCCGTATTCACTGGAACTAATGCTCCACTCAAGAGTCGTTGTCATATTTTCATTGAGACTAATGTGCACATCATTGGGATTGATGAGTGATTTTCGAACCACGTCCTGGAAGCTGGCACTACCATCGGCCTTGATTCCATTGACACTCAAGGCTTCGCTGTCGTCGTCAAAGCGGATGAAGGCGAGTCGGTTTTGTTCCCTGGCTTCGCTATTGACTTCGACTTTTAGAGTTACCGATTCTCGATGCAGTGACTGCAGATCAAAAACGCCTGCTTGAAGTTGGTTTTGTGAGCGAGCTATGATGTAATTGTCCAGATTTTCCGGTGTTAGATGGCTGCTAATGGAGATTTCTAAGTTGTTGCTCTCTTGGTCCGCAATATCGTCTTCTTCATTCAAGAATAACGACCAAGTTCCATCCTTGCTGTTCTCCTGCAGTGTTATTGAGTGAGAAACTTCTTCTGCTTTGTCGTTGCTTTTTTTCTTGAATCGGAGTTCTTCCCCAGCCTGTAAGTAGATTTCGTTGCGACCAAGATTTTTATTGTCGATGCCTGCTCCGATTTGACCAATTTGCTTGCGTTTGTTGCTGATTAAGAGGAGGCTGTCTTGCCATTCTTCATCAGCACTTTCGGTGTTAAGTCTGACCCAGAGGCCCAGGCCTTTCGGTCCTTCAACGGTGAGGCCTTCCCCATCTGCTGTGCTGATCAGCCTGGGTGGACTTTGTAGTTCAGCTGCTCCGATCGGGTCTTCGATGATGAACGGGTCGGGGTTGAGGTCTCCTGGCCCGTTGTCTTGGAGGAATAAGGTTGCTCCCTCTGGCTTTCCATCGCCATCTCGATCCATGAGGATTCCTCCGAGCCCAGTGACCGGGTCAAAACCAAAGAAGCCCAGTTGACCGGATGCATCCGTTTTGATCAATGCATGCCACAACGAAGCATTGTTGTCGAAGCGATAATCAACTCTGTGAATCCTATTTGCAAATTCTTGATTAGCAGCATCTCTGTAGGCTGCTATTTCTGATTTGGAAACGTCTCCTTCGACAATGACTTCAGGGACGAGACGGAAGCCTACTTGATCATGTGTATTTAGAACTGAGTTGCTGCTTTCTTTCACCTTCTCATTGTTTTTTCTTCGGATGAGTTCATTGAGTGCTTTGATGCTGTCTCCTTGAATATGCTCTGCTTTCTTTTTGATTCCTTGGAATCGAAGTGCAATTCGTGAAGTTATTGCTCCGCCAAATTGAGTCGCTTGATCGAGCAGTGTCTCCTTGAGTAAATTAAGGCTTGATCTTCCATTGTTGCTGGATGGGAAGGTCGCGACATTTCTTTGCCTGAAGTCTGGAATGCCGTCTTTATTGTGATCCCACGGCTGTCGGCTTGTGGGATCAATTTCGCGTTCAGTTATGTCTGCAACGCCATCATTGTCTGAATCAATGTTTTGTCTTGATTTTTCCCTGTCGGCTGAGTTGTCATTATTTTGTTTTGAAGTTTTTGATGTGGTTGACCGCTGAGGATCTGATTGTTCATCATCCGGCATGGTGTTAATTGAAAACTTTAGAGCGTTATTTGTTTCTGACCCATCGCGGTTGAAGTTGCCTGATGAGTCGCAGAATTTGTTTGATTCAACGCAGATTATTCCTTCTTCTGTGCTATCTGTGTTTGGTGTGAATATCACGCTGTAGTTGGTTCCCGATCCAGTGAAGTTAGAGATCGATCCGCCTGAAAAGCCGATATCTGATTCCGTGAAATCAGTCGACGCACTCGAGAGAGTAAAGATGACTTTGGCTGTCTGTCCTTTCTTCAGTGATGTTGTCTCCGAAGACAGAGCGATGGATGGTGTGCGAGTTTCTGCTTCTTTGTTGAGATTGCTGATTCCTTCTGATGCGTAGCTTGTTGCGATATCGCTTGCGCTGCCAAGGAGTTCTTTGATGGAGCTGGCATCGATAATGCCCGTTGTGTGTTGATCTAATCTGTTGAGAACTGATGCGATGAGTGAGGCATCGGTGAGGGTGACGTCTTCATCACCGAGGTTGCTGATGCCGCTTGATGCGTAGGCGATGTTTAAGGCTGCGGCTGCGCCTGTGAGTGTGTTGACGGAGCTTGCATTGACGGTTCCGGACGTCTTGCTATCCAGCGTGTTGAGGATGGACGCGGCAAGTGATGTATCTGTGAGGGTGACGCTCTCATCGCCAAGGCTGGCGATGCCTGATGAGGTGTAGATGTTGATGAGGTCTGCAGCAGTTCCAGAGAGGCTGTTGATGTTGCTGGCATTGATGGCCACGGTGGTTGTGTTGCCAAGAGTGATCAGAGCAGCAGTTGAAACGGATGCATCGGTAATCACGATGGTGTAAGCATTGCCGTTCTCATTCAGCAAAGAGAGTGTCGCCATATCGCCATCGGAGATGGTTGCTGTGACCACACCGGATGTGGAATCTGCGAGGGTGTTGGCTTGAGCGGTAGTTGCCATTCCGATGCTGACAATGAGATCTTCATCGCCGAGATTGCTGATGCCGGAGGAGGCGTAGGCGGTGTTGATCTCAGTGGCTGCGCCTGAGATCGTGTTGACGGAATTGGCATTGATGGTGCCTGAGGTGCGTCCGTCGAGGGTGTTGAGAACGGAGGCGGTGAGTGAGCTGTCGGTGATGGTGACGGCCTCATTGCCGAGATTGCTGATGCCGGAGGAGGCGTAGGCAGTGTTGATCTCAGCTGCTGCGCCTGAGATTGTGTTGACTGAGTTGGCATTGACGGTGCCGGATGTGTTGCCGTCGAGAGTGTTGAGAACGGAGGCGGTGAGTGAGGTGTCGGTGAGGGTGACGGCTTCATCGCCGAGATTGCTGATGCCGGAGGAGGCGTAGGCAGTGTTGATCTCAGCTGCTGCGCCTGCGAGGGTGCTAATGGAGTTGGCATTGACGGTGCCTGAGGTATGGCCGTCGAGAGTGTTGAGAACGGAGGCGGTGAGTGAGGTGTCAGTGATGGTGACGGTTTCATTGCCGAGATTGCTGATGCCGGCTGAGGCGTAGGCGGTGTTGATCTCAGCTGCTGCGCCTGAGAGTGTGCCAATGGAGTTGGCATTGACGGTGCCGGAGGTATGGCCGTCGAGGGTGTTGAGAACGGAGGCGGTGAGTGAGGTGTCGGTGATGGTGACGGCCTCATCGCCGAGATTGCTGATGCCGGAGGAGGCGTAGGCGGTGTTGATCTCAGCGGCTGCGCCTGAGATTGTGCCAATGGAGTTGGCATTGACGGTGCCGGAGGTATGGCCGTCGAGAGTGTTGAGAACGGAGGCGGTGAGTGAGGTGTCGGTGAGGGTGACGGCTTCATTGCCGAGATTGCTGATGCCGGATGAGGTGTAGGCGGTGTTCAGTTCAGTAGCTGTACCGATGAGGGTGCTGATGTTGGCGGCATTGATGGTGCCTGAGGTGTGCTCGGCGAGCGTGTTGAGAACCGATGCAGAGAGTGAGGTGTCAATGAGCGTGATGGCCTCATCACCAAGTGTGTTGATCCCGGAAGAGGAGTAGGCGCTGATCAGGTCTGAGGCCGAGCCAATGAGGGTGTTGACGGATGCAGCATTGATGACTCCTGTGGTGTGTCCATCAAGGCTGTTGAGGATTGAAGCAGTAAATGAAGCCCCGGAAAGGGTGAGCGCTTCGTCGTTGAGGCCGGAAATGCCGGAGGAGCTGTAGGCGGTGATCAGGTCTGCGGCCGTTCCGGTGAGTGAGTTGATGGAGTTGGCGTTGATGCTGCCGGATGTGTTGCCGTCGAGCGTGTTGAGAACCGATGCAGCGAGTGAGGTATCGGTGAGGGTGACGGCTTCGTTGCCGAGATTGCTGATGCCGGATGAGGCGTAGGCCGTGTTGAGATCAGCGGCAGCACCGGTGAGTGTGGTGATGTTGCTGGCATCGATGGTGCCTGAGGTGCGTCCGTCGAGTGTGTTGAGAACGGTCGCTGTGAGAGAGGTGTCGGTGAGGGTGACGGCCTCATCACCGAGATTGCTGATGCCGGATGAGGCGTAGGCCGTGTTGAGATCAGCGGCAGCACCGGTGAGTGTGGCGATGTTGCTGGCATCGATGGTGCCTGAGGTGTTGCCGTCGAGGGTGTTGAGGACCGATGCGGCGAGGGTGATCTGATTGCCGAGATCAAAGACTCTTACGTGCCCAGCGTTTGCTGCACTTCCATCGTTTGATTGGGCACCAATGGCGACGGTGCTGCCATCGCTGGAGAGAGAAACGCTGAGGCCGCTGTAATCGCCGGTAGCTTCTCCATCGATATCGCTACCGCGTTGATTCCAGGAGGAGGAGGCTGAATTCCACTGGTAGATGCGCGTATGGCCCGAATTTGAGCCATTGCCATCGTTTGCGTAGGCACCAATGGCGACGATGCTGCCATCGCTGGAGAGAGAAACGTTGCGGCCGCTGTAATCGCTGGCAGCTTCTCCATCGATATCACTACCGCGTTGATTCCAGCTGGAGCCGTCCCATTTGTAGATGCGCGTATGGCCCGAAGATGAGCCATTGCCATCGTTTGCGTAGGCACCAATGGCGACGGTGCTGCCATCGCTGGAGAGAGAAACGCCGAAGCCGCTGTAATCGCCGGCAGCTTCTCCATCGATATCGCTACCGCGTTGATTCCAGCTGGAGCCGTCCCATTTGTAGATGCGCGTATGGCCCGAATTTGAGCCATTGCCATCGTTTGCGTAGGCACCAATGGCAACGATGCTGCCATCGCTGGAGAGAGAAACTCTGCGGCCGCTGTAATCGTAGGCAGCTTCTCCATCGATATCGCTACCGCGTTGATTCCAGCTGGAGCCGTCCCATTTGTAGATGCGCGTATGGCCCGAATTTGAGCCATTGCCATCGTTATAGTAGGCACCAATGGCGACGGTGCTGCCATCGCTGGAGAGAGAAACGCTGCGGCCGCTGTAATCGTAGGCAGCTTCTCCATCGATATCGCTACCGCGTTGATTCCAGCTGGAGCCGTCCCATTTGTAGATGCGCGTATGGCCCGAGTTGTAGCCATTGCCATCGTTATAGAAGGCACCAATGGCGACGGTGCTGCCATCGCTGGAGAGAGAAACGCTGAAGCCGCTGTAATCGCCGGCAGCTTCTCCACCGATATCACTACCGCGTTGATTCCAAGAGGAGGAGGCTGAATCCCACTGGTAGATGCGCGTATGGCCCGAATTTGAGCCATTGCCATCGTTTGCGAAGGCACCAATGGCAACGATGCTGCCATCGCTGGAGAGAGAAACGCTGCGGCCGCTGTAATCGCTGGCAGCTTCTCCATCGATGTCGGGGCCGAGTTGGGTGAACGACACCGATCCGTCGAGTGAGGTGTCGGCGATGGTGACGGCCTCGTTGCCAAGACCTGAGATGCCCGAGGAGTCGTAGGCGGTGTTGAGGTCAGCGGCCGTGCCGGAGAGTGTGTTGATGGAGTTGGCATTGATGCTGCCTGAGGTGCGTCCATCGAGCGTGTTGAGAACGGAGGCTGTGAGTGAGGTGTCAGTGAGGGTGACGGCTTCATCACCGAGGTTGCTGATGCCGGAGGAGGCGTAGGCAGTGTTGAGGTCGGCGGCAGCGCCAGAGAGTGTGGTGACGGTGTTGGCATCGATGGTGCCTGAGGTGCGTCCATCGAGGTCGTTGAGAACGGAAGCGGTGAGAGAGGTGTCAGTGAGGGTGACGGCCTCGTTGTTCAGTCCAGAGATGCCGCTTGATGTGTAGGCGGTGTTGAGGTCCGCGGCAGTGCCGGCAAGTGTGTTGATGGAGTTGGCATTGATGGTGCCGGAGGTGCGTCCGTCGAGGGTGTTGAGAACGGTGGCGGTGAGTGAGGTGTCGGTGAGGGTGACGGCCTCGTTGCCGAGATTGCTGATGCCGCCTGATGTGTAAGCGGTGTTGAGGTCAGCAGCTGCACCGGTGAGGGTGGTGATGGAGTTGGCATTGATGGCACCTGAGGTGCGTCCGTCGAGAGCATTGAGAACGGAGACGGTGAGTGAGGTGTCGGTGAGGGTGACGGCCTCATTGCCGAGATTGCTGATCCCGCCTGAGGTATAGGCCGTATTCAGATCTGCTGCTGCGCCGGTGAGCGTGTTGATGGAGTTGGCATTGATGGCACCTGAGGTGCGTCCGTCGAGGGCATTGAGAACGGAGACGGCGAGGGATGTGTCAGAGAGAGTGACGGCTTCATTGCCGAGATTGCTGATCCCGCCTGAGGTGTAGGCCGTATTCAGATCTGCTGCTGCGCCGGTGAGTGTGTTGAGGGAGGCGGCATTGATGGCACCTGAGGTGCGTCCATCGAGCGTGTTGAGAACGGAGACGGTGAGTGAGGTGTCGGTGAGGGTGATGGCCTCGTTGTTCAGTCCAGAGATGCCGGCTGAGGTGTAGGCGGTGTTGAGGTCAGCGGCCGTGCCAGTGAGTGTGTTGATGGATGAGGCATTGATGGTGCCGGAGGTGCGTCCGTCGAGGGTGTTGAGAACGGAGGCTGTAAGCGAGGTATCGGTGAGGGTGATGGCCTCGTTGTTCAGTCCAGAGATGCCGGCTGAGGTGTAGGAGATGTTCAGGTCAGAGGCAGTACCGGAGAGTGTGTTGATGGAGGAGGCATTGATGGTGCCTGATGTACGTCCATCGAGCGTGTTGAGAACCGATGCAGCGAGTGAGGTGTCGGAGAGAGTGACGGCCTCATTGCCGAGGTTGCTGATACCACCGGCCGCATTCGAGGCATAGGCGGTGTTGATGTCAGTGGCTGTACCGGTGAGGGTGTTGATGGAGCTGGCATCAATGGTGCCGGATGTGTTGCCATCGAGTGTGTTGAGGACCGATGCGGCCAGAGAGGTGTCTGTGAGCGTGACGGGCTCATTGCCAAGGCCGGAAACACCGCTGGAGGCGTAGGCGGTGTTGAGATCTGATGCACTGCCCGTTAAAGAGGCAACGCCTGATGCATTGATTACCCTGCTGTTGGCCGCATCAATTGCGTTTAAAAGATCTGCCTGGATATTGGCGAATGTAAAAATAATTTCTTCGTCGCCTAGACCGCTGAAACCTCCAGATGTGTAAGCGGCTGCGATATCACTAATTGCGCCAACAATTTGGGTGATATTTCCACAATCAATATTGACGGTTGTTTTGCTATTTAAGGTATTTAATTCATCCGCATTGACGCGTGTATCGGTGATGGTGACGGCGTAGGCGTTGCTGGTTTCGGTGAGACCGGCAAGGGTGGCCATGTCTCCTTCGGAGATGGTGGCGGTCACGACACCGGATGTATCGGCGGCGAGGGCATTGGCCTGTGAGATGGAGGCAGTGCCGCTGTTGACATTGATCGCTTCATTGCCAAGGCCCGTGATGCCTGAGCCGTTGGCGGCGTAGGCGGTGATCAAATCAGCAGCAGTGCCGGTGAGCGTATTGATGGAATTGGCATTGATGGTGCCTGAGGTGTTGCCATCGAGGATGTTGAGGGCCGATGCGTTGAGGGTTGTGTCCGTGAGGGTGATGGCCTCATCGTTGAGACCCGTGATGCCGGAGCCATTCGCGGCGTAGGCGGTGTTCAGATCTGCCGCTGTGCCCAACAGGGTGTTGATGGATGAGGCATTGATGGCGCCGGATGTATTGCTATTGAGGTCGTTGAGGACAGCAACAGCGAGGTTGGTATCGGAGAGGGTGGCTGCTTCATTGCCGAGCCCTGTGATGGAGCCGTTGCCGTTGGCGGTGTAGGCGGTGTTGAGGTCAGCGGCTGCGCCTGTGAGTGTGGTGATGTTGCTGGCATTGATGGCAACAGTGGTTTTGCCATCGAGGATGTTGAGAGCAGCTGCGGCAACGC